>NZ_CP159955.1:450000-3805000 GCF_042466635.1 Mesorhizobium sp. ANAO-SY3R2 | reverse complement strand
GGATAGGTGGTAGGCTTTGAAGCCAGGGCGCCAGCCTTGGTGGAGCCACCCTTGAAATACCACCCTTATCTCTATGGATGTCTAACCGCGGCCCGTTATCCGGGTCCGGGACAATGTATGGTGGGTAGTTTGACTGGGGCGGTCGCCTCCTAAAGAGTAACGGAGGCGCGCGATGGTGGGCTCAGAACGGTCGGAAATCGTTCGCTGAGTGCAATGGCATAAGCCTGCCTGACTGCGAGACTGACAAGTCGAGCAGAGACGAAAGTCGGTCATAGTGATCCGGTGGTCCCGTGTGGAAGGGCCATCGCTCAACGGATAAAAGGTACGCCGGGGATAACAGGCTGATGACCCCCAAGAGTCCATATCGACGGGGTTGTTTGGCACCTCGATGTCGACTCATCGCATCCTGGGGCTGGAGCAGGTCCCAAGGGTATGGCTGTTCGCCATTTAAAGCGGTACGTGAGTTGGGTTCAGAACGTCGTGAGACAGTTCGGTCCCTATCTGCCGTGGGTGTAGGAATATTGAAAGGATCTGTCCCTAGTACGAGAGGACCGGGATGGACGGATCTCTGGTGGACCTGTTGTGGCGCCAGCCGCATAGCAGGGTAGCTATATCCGGACGGGATAACCGCTGAAGGCATCTAAGCGGGAAACCCACCTTAAAACGAGTATTCCCTGAGAACCGTGGAAGACGACCACGTTGATAGGCCGGGTGTGGAAGCGCAGCAATGTGTGAAGCTTACCGGTACTAATAGTTCGATAGGCTTGATCGTTCTCATTCCTAATGTTCATCGCAGCGCGATCCGCAAGGATCGTCGCAAGTGAACGGCACAGACAAAGACCAGCGAATGGCCCGAGAGGCCCCGAATAGATCCCTATTCGCTACTCTCTATTCCCTATTCGCTCAAGAAAGCTTCTCGAAACAACGTGCGTTTTGCCGACCTGGTGGTTATGGCGGAGCGGCTGCACCCGATCCCATTCCGAACTCGGCCGTGAAACGCTCCAGCGCTGATGGTACTTCGTCTCAAGACGCGGGAGAGTAAGTCGCTGCCAGGTCTGCCAAGCGCACGTTGAAAATCTTCTCGGAACGAAACAAGGCCCGCCAGCGGGTTTGTGGGCCGCCAGTCTCGTCAAAGATTGGGCGGCTCTTTCAATTGGCGAAAACCTCGCAATCATGTGGGCAAATGCCTACATCAAAGCAGGCGAAAGCCGGCAGACTTCGCAGGCCAAAACCTGCACATCGGTGGCGCGGGGTGGAGCAGCCCGGTAGCTCGTCAGGCTCATAACCTGAAGGTCACAGGTTCAAATCCTGTCCCCGCAACCAAATCAACAAAAGGCCCGCAGCAAGCGGGCCTTTTGCGTTTCCGCCGACCGTTTGGGCTATCGGCCGACCGCTGGCGCTGCACCTCGATCCCCAGTCGCCGCCCCCAAGCAGCCCAAGCCGAAAAAGCCGGACAAAAAAGCCAAAGCCTGGCCCACCCAAACAAATACAAAAACAGCCCGTCGGCAGAAATGCCGACGGGCTGCTTGAGCTTTGGGCACACGGGCACGGCTGCGAATCCGGCCACTTCAGCCGCCAGCAACAAGGGACATTGAGCTGCCATGGCGGCGAATTCGCCCTCATGCGCCGAATTAAAGCTTGGTAACCCGGCTTCGTCCGTCTCGTCCTCGGCGCTCGGTTTCCCTACATGTCCATATGGGTCGCTTGTGTCTTGTTCGACGGGGCGCCCGAAGACGGGTGAATGCCGCGCGCTGCGGGCGCTCAGAAGCGGTGCCGGTCGTTGGCGTCGCTCGGCATGAAGCCATTTTGCCGCCGGGGTCGAACGGTGGTGGTTACGCGGCGACGTCTTGTTGCGTAGCACGGCGGGCAAAAAGTCCGTCCCGGTCTCGACATGGAGCAGCCGCATGAGGACGTTCCGGCCCGCTATATTGGTTCCAGTCGCGCTTGTCGCGGGAGCCGTGCTGTTTTTGGCTCCGGGCCTCGGCGACCGGGTCCGGCGCGAGGTCACCGAGGCGATGGCAAATGTCGGGGCTACGCCCGGCACGAGCCGCCGTTCGGGTGCCGGCCAAAGACCTGCAGCAGTGCCGATTGCAGTGTCCGTGGCGACGGTGCAGAGCGGCTCTTTCCCGGTGATCACCCGTATTTTCGGCAACGTCCTGTCCCCGGCGGTGGTCCAGGTCGGTGCGCGCATCTCCAGCCAGGTCACGTCCGTCCACGTCAATGACGGCCAGATGGTGCAGGCAGGCGATCTGTTGATTTCGCTTGACGACCGGGCCCTGCGCGCCCAGCTGGCCCGTGACCAGGCGATCCTGGCCAAGGACAGCGCCTTGGTTGTCAGCACGACTGCGGATCTCAATCGCGCCAGGGACTTGGTCACCAAGCAGGCCGGCACACGCCAGGCCTATGACGCAGCACTTGCCGCCATGCAGGGGGCGGAGGCTACAGTCGAAGGCGACAAGGCGACCATCGAAGCCGACGAGGTGCAACTCGGTTTCACCCAGATCGCAGCCCCCATCTCGGGCCGGCTGGGTGCGGTGCAGGTCGCTGTCGGCGACCTCGTCGGCGGTTCCGCCTTTGTTGCGGGCTCCGCAAACAGCCTGGTTTCGATCACCCAGGTCGATCCCATCGACGTGGTCTTCCGGCTGCCCGAGGCGGACCTTCCCATCTTCAAGCGCTTGCTCGACACCGGAAAACCGCCGACGGTGAGGGCACTGAACAGCTCGACCGCCGAGGTACTGGCCACCGGGGTGCTCAGCTTCATCGATTCCACCGTCGACACGACTTCCGGCACGATCGCCATGCGCGCCACCTTTGCCAACAGCGCGCTCGTCCTGTGGCCGGGGCAATATGTCGACGTCGAGATCGAGCAGAGCCCGTTGAATGGTGCTGCCATCATTCCCACCGTCGCGCTGCAGCCGGGTCAGGCCGGTCAGTTCGTCTATCTGGTTCGAGCGGACAATACGATCGAGGCGCGTCCGGTGAAGGTAGCCATGACCGAGGGTGCCAACGCGGCCATTGCCGAGGGGCTGGAGCCCGGAGATCGCGTGGTCACCGAAGGACAGCTGCAGCTCAAGCCCGGTATCGCGGTAAGGCCAACCCTGGCCGGTTCGGACGCGCAGGCAGCCTCAGCATCGCAACCGCCTTCCCTGAACATGCCTGGAAGTTCCGTGGAGAAGACCGGACCATAGCAGGACAACGGCGATGAACATCTCGGAATTCTGCATCCGCCGGCCCATCGCAACGCTATTGATGTCGCTGTCGTTGGTCATCGCCGGGCTCTTCGCCTACAGCCGCTTGCCGGTGGCGGCACTGCCGCGCGCCGATTTTCCCGTCATCACCGTTTCGGCGTCCTTGCCCGGTGCATCGCCCGACACGATGGCCACCTCCGTCGCCACCCCGCTGATCAAGCAGTTCGCCACCATCTCGGGCATCGACAGCATCGCCACCACCAACTCGCTTGGCACCACCTCGATCTCGATCCAGTTTGCGCTCGACCGCAACATCGACGCCGCTGCCGCAGACGTGCAGGCGGCGATCGCACGCTCGGCGCGCGCCTTGCCCAACGACCTGCCGTCGCCGCCGAGCTATCGCAAGGTCAACCCGGCCGATGCACCGATCCTGCTGCTGGCGCTGAAAAGCGACATTGTGCCGATGACCGACCTCGACGCCTTTGCCCAGCAGGTCATCTCACCGTCGCTGTCGACGCTCGACGGTGTCGCCCAGGTGATGATCTTCGGCACCCAGCAATTTGCCGTGCGCATCCAGATCGACGCCGATGCGCTGGCAGCGAAGGGCATTTCGACCGGCCAGCTCGCCGATGCGATTGCCGGCGCCAACGCCAATTCGCCGGTGGGCACCCTGCAGGGCAATCAGCAGCAGTTGACCATCGTCGCCAATACCCAGCTGAACAACGCCGCCGACTTCTCCAAGCTCATCATCTCCAGCAAGGGCGGCAAGCCGGTCCGGCTCGGCGACGTCACGCGGGTCATCGATTCGGTCGTCAACCTGCAGACGGCGAGTTGGTATGACGGCGCGCGCGCCATCATCCTCGCGATCCAGCGTCAGCCCGACGCCAACACGGTCGCCGTGGTCGACCGGGTGCAGGCAATGCTGCCGACTTTCCGCAGCGCCCTGCCGGCCGCGGCGTCGCTTGAGACGCTCAACGATCGCGCCGCCTCGGTCCGCTCGGCCCTGCATGATGTGCAGGTCACCCTCGCCCTGACGATCGCGCTCGTCATCCTGGTGATCTTCCTCTTCCTGCGCCGTGTGTGGGCGACGGTGATTCCGGGGCTGGCCGTGCCGATCTCGCTGATCGCCACCTTCGGTGTCATGTATCTGCTTGGCTTTTCCATCGACAACATCTCGCTGATGGCGCTGACCCTGTCTGTCGGCCTGGTGGTCGACGACGCCATCGTCATGCTCGAGAACATCGTTCGTCATATCGAGGAGGACGGCCTGAGCCCGTTCGAGGCGGCACTCAAGGGCTCGCGCGAGATCGGCTTCACCATCATTGCGATTTCGTTGTCGCTGGTCGCAGTCTTCATTCCCGTGCTGCTCATGGGCGGCGTGATCGGCAAGATTTTCTACGAGTTCGCCGTGGTCGTGGTCGTCGCCATCCTGGCGTCTACCTTCGTGTCGCTGACGCTGACGCCGATGCTCGCCTCGCGGCTTCCGATCGGCTCGCAAGCCGAGGGCGCTATGGGCCGCACACTCGAGCGCGGCTTTGACGCGGTGCTTCGGGGCTATGACCGGCTGCTCCGGCTATGCTTCCGCTTCCATGCGGTGATCTTCGCGATCTTCCTGGGCTCGATCGCCCTGACCGCCTACCAGCTCAGCACCATGCCCAAGGGCTTCTTCCCGCTCGAGGATATCGGCCAGCTGCAGGTGACCACGCTGGCCCGCCAGGACATTTCCTACGACGCGATGGTCGGTTTGCAGGCCAAGGTCGCTGATGTTTTCGCCAGGTCGCCCTATGTCGCCCATGTCGCGAGCACGGTGGGCAGCGGCGGCGGCGGATCGAGCGCCATGAACTCGGCTCGTCTCTTCGTCGAGCTGAAACCCAAGACCGCGAGGCCGCCCCTGCAGCAGGTTCTGGCGGAGCTGCGGCCGCAACTGGCCGCTGTCGCCGGCATCCAAACCTTCATGGCTCCGGTCCAGAACCTGACGGTCGGCGCCCGCGGGTCGGCCAGCCAATACCAGCTGGTCGTCCAGGGTCTCAACGAAGGCGAAATGAACCAGTGGGCGCAGAAGCTGTACGAGGCCATGTCCGCGGACAAGGCCTATTTCACCGACGTCAGCACCGACCTGCAGATCAACGCCCAGCAGGCGAACCTCGTCGTCGACCGCGACAAGGCGGCATCGCTAGGCGTCACCGCCGACGTGCTGCGCGCCACGCTTTATGGCGGCTTCGGCACCCAGCAGGTCTCGACCATCTTCACGCCGAGCGACAGCTACGAAGTGATCATGGAGCTCGACCCCAACATCGACTGGACGCCGGAGCGCCTGGCGCGGATCCAGGTTGCTGGGGCCAACGGCGCGCTGATCCCGCTGGGCGCGTTTGCCCATGTGGAAAGGAATGTCGGCGCGCTCACCGTCAACCAGCTCGGCCAGCTGCCGTCGGTGACGATTTCCTACAATTTGCCGGCCGGTGTGGCGCTTGGCGACACCATCACCCAGATCGACAGGCTCAAGGCCGAGATCGGCATGCCTGCAAACATTTCAACCAGGTTCTACGGCACGGCCAAGACCTTCCAGGACGCTGCCGCCAACCAGGGTCTGCTGATCCTGGCCGCCATCCTGACCATATATGTCGTGCTCGGCATGCTCTATGAGAGCCTCATCCACCCGCTGACGATCCTCTCGGGCCTGCCGGCGGCGGCGGTAGGCGCACTTCTGGCACTGTCGCTGCTCGGCTTCGACCTGTCGGTCATCGCCGTCATCGGGCTTCTGATGCTGATCGGCATCGTCAAGAAGAATGCCATCATGATGATCGACGTGGCGTTGACGCTGCAGCGCGACGGCATGGCCCCGGCACAGGCGATCCACAAGGCCTGTCTCATGCGCTTCCGCCCGATCATGATGACGACCTTGGCAGCCCTGATGAGCGCCTTGCCGATCGCGCTCGGATCGGGCGCCAGCGCCGAGCTGCGCCAGCCATTGGGTATCGCAGTCGTCGGCGGGCTTGTGGTGTCACAGACGCTGACGCTGTTCATCACGCCCGTGCTCTATATCTATCTGGATCGGCTGGGTGCAGGCCTGCGGCGGCTGTTTTTCGGCCGCCGCAAGAACGAAAAAGCGCCCGCCGAGGGCGGGCGCAAGCTCGAGGTCGTGAAGAAGGCCGCCGAATGACCCGAAGGTTCCGGCGACATGGTGCCTAGGCGTAGCGCGACAGCGCGAGGTCGGCGACGTCGATCTCCGGGCGGGTGCCGCCGATCATGTCGGCCAGCACGCGGCCCGAGCCGCAGGCCATGGTCCAGCCCAGCGTGCCGTGTCCGGTGTTGAGATAGAAGTTGTCGAAGTTGGCGCGGCCGACCACCGGCGTGCCATCCGGCGTCATCGGACGCAGTCCGCTCCAGAACGTCGCCCGGCTGTGGTCGGCGGCTCCGCCGAACAGGTCCTCGACGGAGAATTGCAGCGTTGCCTTGCGCGATTCCGGTAGGGCGGTGCTGAAGCCGGCGATCTCGGCCATGCCACCGACACGGATGCGGTCGCCGAGGCGGGTGATGGCGATCTTGTAGGTGTCGTCCATGATGGTGGAGACCGGCGCGCGCGTCTCGTCGACGATCGGCACGGTGATCGAGTAGCCCTTGACCGGGTAGACCGGCACCTTCAGACCGAGCGGCTTGACGAATTCAGGCATGAAGCTGCCGAGCGCGCCGACGAAGATGTCGGCCTCGACCTCGCCTTGCGAGGTGCGGACGGCGACGATGCGCTTGCCTTCCTGGCGCAGGCCTTCGAGCTTGACCCCGAAGCGGAACTCGACGCCCAGGCCCTCGGCGAGCTTTGCCAGTTCGTTGGTGAACTTGAAGCAGTCGCCGGTCTCGTCATTGGGCAGGCGCAGGCCGCCCGCGATCTTCTCGCGCACCGGCGCCAGGCCGGGCTCGGCAGCGATGCAGCCGGCAGCGTCGAGCACTTCATAGGCCACGCCGTCGCTCTGCAGCACCTCGATGTCCTTGGCCATGCCGTCGAGCTGCTTCTGGTAGCGGAACAGCTGCAGCGTGCCTTGCGTGCGGTGGTCGTACTGGATGCCGGTGTCGTCGCGCAGCGAAATCAGGCAGTCGCGGCTGTATTCGGCGAGCCGCACCATGCGGCTCTTGTTCAGCGCATAGCGCGCCGAGGTGCAGTTGCGCAGCATCGACGCCACCCAGCGCCAGGTCGCGATGTCGAGCATCGGCTGGATGATGAGGGGCGCGTGCTTCATGAACACCCACTTCATCGCCTTCTGCGGGATGCCGGGTGCGGCCCAGGGCGAGGCATAGCCGGGCGAGATCTCGCCGGCATTGGCGTAGCTGGTCTCCAGTGCCGGCCCCGACTGGCGGTCGAGCACGGTGACCTTGTGGCCGGCCTTGGCCAGGTAGTAGGCGGAAGTGACGCCGATGACGCCGGCACCGAGAATGACTATGCGCATGATGGCCTCTGTCAGGAATTGCGTGCTGCGGCTTCGGGGCGGCGGTACTGGCGATTGTAGCGCCGACCGAGGCTCGTCAGGATTTCGTAGGAGATCGTGCCGGCGTCGGCCGCGATCGTTTCAAGCGTCTGGTGCGGGCCGATCAGCTCGACCATGCTGCCGAGCTTGAGCGCGTCGGCGGGCAGGGCGCTGACGTCGAGGATGATGCTGTCCATCGATACGCGGCCGACGATCGGCAGGCGCACGCCGCCGAACCAGGCCGCGCCCGAATTGCTGAGATGGCGCGGCAGCCCGTCGGCATAGCCGGCGGCGATGGTGGCAAGCCGCATCTCCTGCGGGGCGACAAAGCTTGCGCCATATCCGATCTCGGCGCCAGCCGGCACGGTGCGGGTCTGCACTACGCCGACCTCGAGCTTGACCACTGCCTGCATCGGGTTGTCGCCGTCGGCCAGCGGCGCGCCGCCATAGAGCGCGATACCCGGCCGTGCCAGATCGCCGCGATACTCCTCGCCGAGAAAGATCCCGGCGGAATTGGCGAATGACAGCTTGGCGTCGGCGAAGCGCTCGCGGATGGCGACCATCCGCTCCAGCTGGCGTTCGTTGGCCGCATGCTCCGGCTCGTCGCCGCAGGCGAGGTGGCTCATGACAATGTCGACATGGACGCCGGTCAGCCGATCCGGCTCGGCCAGCAACGTGTCGATGTCCTCAGGCTGCAGGCCCAGGCGCGACATGCCGGTGTCGAACTGGATTGCCGCCGGCAGCGTGGCGTTGCGCGCCTTGGCGGTTGCCGACCAGTTGGCGACCTGTTCCAGCGAATTCAGCACCGGGACGACGCCGAGCTCGGCGCAGTCTGCCTCGCTGCCGGGCAGCAAGCCGTTGAGCACGAAGATGCGCGCGTCGGCGCCAAGGTGCGGCCTGAGCCGGATCGCCTCGATGAAATGTGCGACGAAGAAATCGCGGCATCCGGCGTCATAGAGTGCGGGCGCCACCTGTGCGGCACCGAGGCCGTAGGCGTCGGCCTTGACCACCGCGGCCGCCTTGGCCGGGGCGGTCCGCTGGCACAGCTGTTCGTAATTGGCGACGAGGGCCACAAGATCGATGGTGAGCGTCCCGCAAGCCACGCGGCTTTCGATCTCGTTTCGCACGTTAACGCCCATGTTCAGGACCCGTCCTTGCCAATTCCCTGAAGATATCGCAACGATTGACGAAAATCTTGCCAATCTTCGGTAGTTCGTGCGAACAACGGCAAGTTGGCAGAATTTTGAACGACATTTTGGAAGGATGTGCGATGTCCGCCCTGGACGCAATCGATCGTGCCATCGTCCGCGCCCTGCGCGCCAATGCCCGCGTCAGCAATGCCAAGCTGGCGGCAGAGGTCGGGCTGTCGCCTTCGGCCTGTCTGCGGCGGGTGCAATTGCTCGAGCAGCAGGGCGTCATCAGGGGCTACACGGCGATCGTCGGCAGCGCGGTTGCCGATGAGGGCATCGCCGTCATCGTCCAGATCACGCTGGAGCGGCAGACCGAGGAATATTTCAACCGCTTCGAACTGGCGGTGCGGCGCCACCCGGAAATCAAGGAATGCTACCTGATGACCGGCGGCTCGGACTATTTCCTGCGCGTCGAGGTCGAAAGTGCCGCCGATTTCGAGCGCGTCCACAAGGATATCCTGTCGGCGCTGCCGGGCCTTGCCCGCATCCATTCGAGCTTTTCGATCCGCAACGTGCTTCAGGCGCGCCGGCCCAAAGCATGATCCCGCAAAGTGGATGCCGCTTTTCGGAAAAGATCATGCTTCGACGACCAGATAGAGCGACTTGATTGGCGCTCAGGCCGGCTTCAGCGCTCGTTGGCTGCGCCAGCGCATGAAACCGACCAGCCCTGCGATGCAGAGCGTGCCGACGATCATCAGGAAAGCGGCGGCGGCGACCGCCGGGGAAATGTTCTCGCGGATCGAGGCAAACATCTGCCGCGCCAGCGTGCGCTGGTTCGGCCCGGCGACGAACAGCGTCAGCACCACCTCGTCGAGCGAGGTGGCGAAGGCGAACACCGCGCCCGTCAGCATGCCCGGCATGATGATCGGCAGGGTCACGCGGCGGAATACCCGGGTCGGCGTTGCCCCCAGGCTGCTGGCCGCCCTTTCCAGCCATGGATCCATGGCGGCGAGCGAGCCCGAGACGCTGACGATGACGAAGGGAATGCACAGCACCGAATGGGCGACCATCACGCCGAGATAGGAATTGGCGAGGCCGATCCGGCCGTAGAGCATCTGCATGCCGACGCCGAGCACCACCGCCGGCACCACCATCGGCATCAGGAAGGTGGTGCGGATGGCGTTGCCGAAGGGCAACTGGCTGTTGCGCAGTCCCAGTGCCGCCAGCGTGCCGAGCACGGTGGCGATGATGGTCGCACCCGAGCCGATGATCAGGCTGTTGATGATCGAGCGCCGCCAGACCTCGTTGGTCTGCAACTCGCTGAACCAGCGCGAGGAGAAGGATTCGATCGGGTAGTTGAGGAAGATGCTCGAATTGAAGGCGAGCGGCAGGATCGCTGCGATCGGCGCCAGCAGGAAGAACACCACCGCAGCCCCGAAGACGATCTGGGCGGTGCGCAGGGCAGGGCTGGGGCGGCTGCTCATGTCGACACCATGGTCGGCGACCGCGAAAGCCTGCCGTAGACGAGATAGAGCACGGTGGTGACGGCGAGCAGAATCAGGCCGAGCGCGCCGGCCATGCCCCAGTTCGCCGTGCCGGTGGCGAAGAAGGCGATGACCGAGCTGATCATCTGGTCGTTCGGACCGCCCACCAGTGCGGGCGTGATGTAGTAGCCAAGCGCTACCATGAAGACCAGCAGCGAGCCCGACATCAGGCCGGGGAAGGCGAGCGGCAGCAGCACGTGGCGGAACGCCTTGAGCCGCGAGGCGCCGAGCGAAGCCGCTGCCGGCATCAAATTGGCCGGAATGGTCAGCAACCCGCTGTAGATCGGCAGGACCATGAACGGCAAAAGCACGTGGGTCATGGCGATCACCACGCCGGTGCGGTTGAAGATCAGCGGCAGCGGCTGACTGATCAGGCCGATCCGCTGCAGCGCCTCGTTGATCAGGCCCTCGTTCTGCAACAGGATGAACCAGGCGGCGGTGCGCACCAGCAGCGACGTCCACAAGGGCAGCAGCACCGCAATCAGCAGCATCGCGCGCACCCAGCCCGAGGCCGAGGCGGCGATCAGCGCATAGGGCAGGCCGATCGCCGCGCACAGGATCGTCACCGAGGCTGCGATCATGAAGGTGCGCAGCATGATCTGGCGGTTGGCCGAGGCGGAGGCGTCGACGGCGGCGATCTCGCCCTTGGCGTCGCGCTCGAGGTCGGCGGCGGCAAGCAGGTAGCGGTCGGTGTAGAGCGGCATCGCCGCCTTCATCGCCTGCCAGTATCTGGCCTCGCCCCAGCGCGGGTCGATGGCCGCGAGTTCCACCGGCTGGCCCTCGGGCGCCGCCTTGACGGCGTTTGCCGTGCGCGACATCAGCGAGCGGAAGCCGGACAATTCGCTGTTGAGCCGCCGCACTGCGTCGCCGAAGGCAAGCTGGTCGACCGGCTGGCGCAGGTCGGCGACCAGTGCCGCCTGCATCTCCGGGGTCGGCGGGCTCGCCCCGTCCCAATGGGCCACTGCGGCCGCCGTCTCGGGCATGACGCCGCGCACCGTGCCGTCGGTCACCGATGCCATCATCATCGTTGCCAGCGGCCAGAAGAAGAAGATGACCAGGAAGGCGACCAGCGGCGTGATCAGCCCGAGGGCGGTCAGTCTTGCGCGCAGGGCCGAGGACATCATGGCTCCATCACCATGCATTCGTCGGGTTCGAAGGCGGCAAACGCTTCCGTCCCCACCGGCCAGGCACGCGTCCTGCGCTCAAGCTTGGCGACCATGTCGACGCCGCTGCCGGAGAGGCGCACGCGCAGATGGTCGCCCTGGTAGACCGTGTCGAGCACCTTGACCGGAATGGCATTCGCCGCATCGCCGGTGTCGGTGAGCCGCACGCGCTCGGGGCGCACGGAGGCCAGTACATCGTCGCCGGCGGCGAATTCGGCCGGCGCGCTGGCTTCGACGATCGGCCCGTGGGCGAGCTTGACCTTCGCCCTGGCCCCGTCGCGGGACTCCACCTTGCCGGCAAACAGGTTGGTTTCGCCGATGAACTCGGCGACGAAGCGCGTCTTCGGCTGGTCATAGATCGCCTCGGGCGCCGCCAGCTGCTCGATCCGGCCGGCATTGAACACGGCGATGCGGTTCGACATCGTCAGCGCCTCGCCCTGGTCGTGGGTGACGAAGACGATGGTCAGGCCGAGCCGGCGGTGGAGTTCGCGTAGCTCGAACTGCATGTGCTCGCGCAACTGCTTGTCGAGCGCGCCGAGCGGCTCGTCCATCAGCACCACGCTGGGCTCGAACACCAAAGCGCGCGTCAGCGCCACGCGCTGCTGCTGGCCGCCCGACAGCTGCGCCGGCTTGCGGTCCTTGATCTGGGCGAGCTTGACCATGTCGAGGGCACGCTTCACCCGCTCGGCTACATCGGCCTTCGGCACGCCGCGCATCGCCAGCGGAAAGGCGACGTTCTCGGCCACCGTCATGTGCGGAAACAGCGCGTAGTTCTGGAACACCACGCCCATGTTGCGCCGATGCGCGGGCAGGTGGTCGATGCGCTTGCCTTCGAGCTTGATTGCGCCGCTGGTCGGCTCGATGAAGCCGGCCAGCATCATCAGGATCGTGGTCTTGCCCGATCCCGACGGGCCGAGCAGGCTCATGAACTCGCCCTTTTCGATGATGAGATCGAGTTCGTCGACGACCTTCAGCAGGCCAAAGGATTTCGAGATGCGTTCGAGATTGATGAAAGCAGACAAATGTCCCTCGCGGCAGGCGTTGACCCTTCCATCGGCGGAAGCCGGGACGCACTAAAGCACGATCCGGAACAATGGGCACCGGGTTTTTGGCGGCAATCATGCCGCAGGCCTCGACCGATAGTCGCCGTCGGATCGGTGGTGCGGGTGTTGCGGGAGCCCACGGCTACGCGGGCCCCCGCTTGACGGATTACTGCGCCAGCCAGGCGTTGAACCGGCCGGTCAGTTCCTCGATATTGTCGACCCAGAATGCGCCGTCGAGCGCGACCGTGTCCACCATATTGGCTTCCGACGTCGGCAGGTCGGCGGCGAGGTTGGCGGGCACCGCCGCTGCGGCTTCCTTCTGCGGCAGGCCGTAGGCTATGTATTCCGGCAGCTTCGACTGGTTCTCGGGCGCGCTGGCAAAGGCGATGAAGTCCATCGCGTCGGCTTTGTTGGGGCTGTTGCGCAGCACCACCCAGCTGTCGATGGCGTAGATGCTGCCCGGCCAGACCACCTTGAAGTGCTTGCCTTCGGACTTGTTGATGCCGGAGATGCGGCCGTTATAGGCGGTCGTCATCACCACTTCGCCCGAGGCGAGCAGTTGTAGCGGCTGGGCGCCGGCTTCCCACCAGACGACGTCCTTCTTGATCTCGTCGAGCTTCTTGAAGGCGCGGTCGACGCCCTCGGGCGTGCGCAGCACGTTGTAGACTTCGGCCGGCTTGACGCCGTCGGCCATCAGCGCGAATTCGAGCGAATATTTCGGGCCGCGGCGCAGGCCGCGCTTGCCGGGGAATTTCTGGGTGTCCCAGAAATCGGCCCAGGATGTCGGCACGGTGTCCTTCAGCTTGTCGCCGTCATAGCTCAGCATCGTCGACCAGACGATGGCGCCGACGCCGCAGTCATGCGCGCCCGCCGCCAGGAACTTGTCCTTGCCGCCGAGCTTGTCCCAGTCGATCTTCTCGTAGAAGCCATCGGTGCAGCCGAGTTCCAACTCCTCCGTCTCGACCTGGACGACGTCCCAGTTCGGTTCGCCGGCCTTCACCTTGGCCGCGATCACGCCGATGCCGCCGTCCCAGCTCTCGTCGAGCACCGGCTTGCCCAGCTTCTTGGCGAAGGGCTCGAAATAGATTTTCTTCTGTGCGTCCTGGTAGTTGCCGCCCCAGGAAACGACGGTCAGGTCGCGCGCCGCAGCCGTTCCCACTGCCAGCGAGAGCGCCAGACCCGCTGCGCCGAGTGTGCTGATTGTCCTCTTGAAAGTCATGTTCTTATTCCTTGTTCCACCTCTGGACCGGATTAGAAGAGCACAACTGAGGTTGGGGCAACAGGGGTGATGCCGTTGGGGCAGGCGGCGGTTAATATATCGACCAGCCTGTCACGGCCGAGCGGCGCGCTCAGTAGGTCGGCGGCGTCACCGCGCTGATGATCTGGCTCGGCTCGTCGCTGACGCTTCGGAAGCGATGCGGAGCGCGGCTGTCGAAATAGTAGCCGTCGCCGGGCTTGAGCACGCGGCGTTCGTCGCCGACCGTGATCTCGACGGCGCCCGACATGACGAAGCCCGCCTCCTGTGCCTGGTGGCTGAAGGCCTCGCCGGTGTCGGCGCCCGGGGCATAGGTCTCGTGCAGCATCAGGATGGTGCGGTTGGGGAAGTTGACGCCCAGCATCCGGTAGGAAATCGAGTCGTAGTTGCCGATCTCGATGCAGTCGCGCGCCGTGTAGAAGGGCGACGATGGCACCAGCGACGTGAGCCCGGAGAAGAAGCCGGTCAGCGTCGTGCCGAGCGCGTCGAGGATGGCGCTCAGCGTGTCGACGGAGGGGCTGATGCGGTCGCGCTCGATCAGCGAAATGGTCGAATGCGAGATGCCCGACCGCGCCGCCAGTTCCCTGATGCCGAGATGGCGGCGGCGGCGGAGTTCGCGAAGATGTTCTCCGATTTGCGACATTATGGCTCCCTTTCGGTGGGGATGGTAGCACTCGCTGGTTAGAATACTAGACAGGCCCTGCCGCTTTGATTGTCTGGGGCAGCGCACTCCGCCACTCTCAGCTGGAATCCATCATTTAAAGCGGAAGCAAGATGACCCTTTCCCCCGAACTCGCCGCGCGCATCCATCACCTCAAGGCGCCGAGCCCCGCCGCCGTCGCCGACACCGGAGAGATCGAACGCACGGTCAAGGATGTTCTCGCCGGCGTGCGCGACTGCGGCGACGAAGCGCTGCGCGAATACAGCCGCATGTTCGACCGCGCCGAGGTCGAAAACTTCGAGGTCTCCATGGCCGAGCGAGAAGCCGCAGTCGCCGCACTCGACCCGCAGACCGCCGCCGACACGCGTTTTGCCATCGAGCGGGTGCGTGCCTTCGCCGAGGCGCAGCTGGCGACGATGCTGCCGCTCGAGGTCGAGCCTCTGCCGGGCCTGCATCTCGGCCACCGCGTCATCCCCATTGCCCGCATCGGCGCCTATGTGCCGGGCGGGCGCTATCCGCTGCTGTCGGCCCCGGTCATGACCATCGTGCCAGCCAAGGTCGCCGGCTGCGACGAGGTCATTGCCTGCCTGCCGCCGAATGCCCATCAGGCGATGATCGCCGGCTGCCATCTCTCGGGTGCCGACCGCATTTTCCGTGTCGGCGGCGCCCAGGCGATTGCCGCCATGGCTTATGGCACCGAGACCATCCCCGCCGTGGACAAGATCGTTGGGCCCGGAAATGCCTATGTCAACGAGGCCAAGCGCCAGGTGTTCGGCCCTGTTGGCATCGACCAGCTCGCAGGTCCAAGCGAGATCTTCGTCGTTGCGGATTCTTCCGGCGATGCCGCGATGATCGCCACCGATCTGCTCGCCCAGGCCGAGCACGACGTGCGCACCCGCGTCGGCCTGATCACCACCGACGCAAAACTCGCCCATGACACCCTGGTCGAGATCGAGCGCCAGCTCGCCGGCCTGCCCACCGCCAATGTCGCCGCTCCCGCCTGGCGCGACTATGGCCAGATCGTCGTCTGCGTGGATGAAGAGGCGATGATCGCCTATTCCGACTTCATCGCCGCCGAGCATCTGCAGGTCCACACCGTCGACCCGCAGGCAACGGCCAGGAAGCTGCGCAACTATGGCTCGCTGTTCATCGGCACCATGGCGAGCGTGGTCTATTCCGACAAATGCTGCGGCACCAACCACACTTTGCCGACCATGGGGGCTGGCCGCTACACCGGCGGGCTGTGGGTCGGCTCATACGTCAAGGTCTGCACCCACCAGTGGCTCGAACGTGCCGGCGTCGAGGCGGTCGCCCCGCCGGCGATCCGTCAGAGCGCCAGCGAAGGTCTTGAGGGGCACCGGCGCGCGGCGGCGTTGCGCATGGAGCGGATGCAGCTCGGCTGAACCTGGATAGGGGATGGGGACGGCAGAAGGGGCGCCACCGAGCGCCCCTTCTTGCGTTGTCAGTCTGTTCGGGCCCGGAATGTCAGCTCAGACGTGCTGGCCGCCATTGATGTGGATCTCGGCGCCGGTGACGTAGGACGCCTGGCCCGAGCACAGGAAATAGATGATGTCGGCGACCTCTGACGTCGATCCCAGCCGGCGCATCGGGATCTGCTCGACGATCTTGTCGGTGCCCGGCGACAGGATCGCCGTGTCGATCTCGCCGGGGGCAATGGCGTTGACGCGGATGCCGTGCGGCCCGAAGTCGGCCGCCATCTCGCGCGTCAGCGCGCCGAGTGCCGCCTTTGAGGTGGCATAGGCCGTGCCGGCGAAGGGATGGACGCGGGTACCGGCGATCGAGGTAACGTTGACCACCGAGCCCTTTGCCGCCGCCAGTTCCTTGAACAGGCCGCGCGCCAACATGATCGGGGCGAGGAAATTGACCTGGAACACGTCGCGCCACACATGCATCGGCGTGTCGATCGAGTTCATGCGGCCGCCGCCCTGGTGCTTGGGCGAAATGCCGGCATTGTTGACCAGCGCATGCAGCATGCCGCCGTCCTTTTCCAGGCGCTGGCGGATTTCCGAGACGGCGCTGCCGACGTCGCCCTGGTCGGCGAGGTCGACCTTGATGTGATCCTCGGGGCCGGCGGGCCAGGGGCAATCGTCGGAGAAGGCCTGGCGCGAGCAGGTGATGACGCGCCAGCCCTCGCGCGAGAAGCGCTTGACGGTCGCATGGCCGATGCCCCGGCTCGCGCCGGTCAGCACGATAGTCTTTCGCGGTTCGTTATTGTCGGCCATCGGATCCTCGCTCGGGTTGACCCGTATGTAGCGGATGCCTCCTCCCATTGCGAGGGGGCGCGACGAATGGCTCCGGCGCTCAGCCGCGCTCGGATGCTGCCTCGCGGATGGTCTTGAGCAGGATCGAGAACGGCGCCGAAGGCTGCGTGTCGGTACGCATCGTCAGCCCCACCGGCCCGCGCGTGTCGCTGGTGTCGATCGGCAACATCTTCAGCGTGCCGGCCGCAATCTCGTCGCTGACCACGCCATGCGAGATGATCCACACCGCATCGCTCTGGCGCACAAAGGCGCGGCCGAAGGAATCCGAAACGGTCTCGATCTCGGTCGGGATCGAGGCCACGCCGTTGGTGATGAAGAAGCGCTCGACGAAGGGCCGGATGATCGAGCCGCGCGTCGGCATGAGCAGCGGAAATTCGCTCAGCCGTTCGAACACGTCCTCTTGCGCCCCGAGCAGCGGGTGGCCTGGTCGCACCACGAAAACGACCTGCTCGGAATAGAGATGCTCGAAGAAGAATCCGGTCATCTTCTCAGGTGCGGCGAGTCGGCCGACGACGAGGTCGAGTTCACCCAAGCGCAACTGTTCGAGCAGAACGGCGTTCTCGCCGGTGACGATCTTGATCGTGCTGCCGGTGTCCTCTTCGAGAAACAGGCCCATGGCGCGTGGCATGATATGTGCTGAAACCGTCGGCAGCGCCCCGATGCGGATCGGCGGCCCGCTTTCGGCGCGCGCATTGGCGACCGAGTCGATGCCTTGGCGGAGTGCGGTGATCGCCATGCCGGCATGCTGCATGAAGATTTCGCCCGAACGCGTGATCTTGATGCCGCGTCCGTCGCGTTCGAACACGGTGACGCCGAGTGCTTCTTCCAGCTCGCGGATCGTCTTGGTCACCGCCGGCTGGCTGACGTTCAAAAGCCCGGCCGCCTTGACCACGCTTTTCTGGCGCGCGACTTCTAGGAAAGTCTGAAGATGGCGGAACCGGACGCGGCTTTCGATCATGCTTTCTCATAACCCAGCAGTTAAGAGAAAGCCACAAAATATCATTTTACCAAACCAAACATCTATTCCACTCTGACATCGAGGAGAAACACAGTGCAGTTCATCGACATCGGCGGCGTCACGCTGCACTACCAGCTTATCGGCGGCCCCGCAGACAAGCCGGTCATCGTCTTCGCCAATTCCCTCGGCACCGATTTCCGCATCTGGCGCGACGTGATCGTCCGGCTTGCCGGCGATTTTCCCGTCGTGACCTACGACAAGCGCGGTCACGGCCTGTCGGACGTGGGCGCGGCACCCTATTCGATGGACGACCATGTCGGCGATCTCGAAGGGCTGCTCGACCATCTCAAGGTCAAGAACGCCATCGTCTGTGGCCTGTCGGTTGGTGGGCTGATCGCGCAGGGGCTCTATGCCAGGCGTCCCGATCTGGTGCGCGGGCTCATCCTTTGCGACACCGCCCACAAAATCGGCACGACGGAATCCTGGAATGCCCGCATCGCCACCGTCGAGAAGGATGGCATCGCCTCGATTGCCGACGGCGTTCTCAAGCTGTGGTTCACGCCCGAATTCCACGCCAAGCGCGGGACCGATCTCGCCGGCTATCGCAACATGCTCGCGCGCCAGCCGGTCGAAGGTTACGCCGGCACCTGTGCTGCCCTACGCGACGCCGACTATACCGAGGCGGCGAAGGCAATCGCGGTCCCCACGCTTTGCGTCGTCGGCGACCAGGACGGCTCGACCCCGCTGGCGCTGGTGCGTTCCATGGCCGACCTCATCCCCGGCTCGCGTTTCAAGATCATCGACGGCGCCGGCCATATCCCTTGCGTCGAGCAGCCCGAAGCGCTGGTCGAACTTATCAGGCGCTTCATTGCCCGCCTTCCATCTGGAGTGAACTGACATGAATGCATCGGCGCCAGCCTCGTCCCGGTATCGCGAAGGTCTCGCCGTCCGGCGCTCCGTGCTCGGCGACGCTCATGTCGACCGTGCGCAGGGCGCCTCCACCGATTTCGACCAGCCGTTCCAGGAGCTGATCACCGAAGCCGCCTGGGGCACGGTGTGGGCGCGTCCGGGCTGGACCAAGCGCGAGCGCTCGATGGTGACGCTGGCGCTTCTGGCCGCTCTCGGCCACGACGAGGAGGTGGCGATGCATGTGCGCGCCACCGCCAATACAGGGGCAACGCGGGAGGACATCTGCGAGGCCTTCCTGCATGTGGCGATCTATGCCGGCGTGCCGGCGGCCAACCAGGCCATCAAGATTGCCAAGCAGGTCTTTGCGCAAATGGACGAGGAGGCAAGCAAGTCCGATGCCCGCTGATCTTTTCAACCGCAAGCCCGAGACCGGCGCCTTCTTCCAGCGCGACCGCGACTGGCATCCGCCGGCATTTACGCCGACCTACAAGACCTCGGTGCTGCGCTCGCCGCAGAAGGCGCTGCTGTCGCTCGACAACACGATCTCCGAGATCACCGGCCCGGTCTTCGGCCACAACATGCTGGGCGAGCTCGACAACGACCTGATCCACAATTTCGCCAAGCCGGGCGAGAGCGCTATCGGCGAGCGCATCATTGTCTACGGCCGTGTTCTCGACGAGCGCGGCAAGGGCGTGTCGGGCGCACTGCTCGAATTCTGGCAGGCCAATGCCGGCGGTCGCTACCGCCACAAGAAGGAAGGCTACATCGCCGCCCTCGACCCGAATTTCGGTGGCTGCGGCCGCACGATCACCGACGAGGACGGCAATTATGCCTTCCGCACCATCAAGCCGGGCCCCTATCCCTGGCCGAACGGCGTCAATGACTGGCGCCCCGCCCATATTCACTTCTCGGTCTTCGGCCACGGCTTCGCCCAGCGGCTGATTACCCAGATGTATTTCGAGGGCGACCCGCTGATCTGGAAGTGCCCGATCGTCAAGACCATCCCCGACAGGGCGGCCGTCGAGACGCTGGTTGCGGCCCTCGACATGCATTCGACGATCCCGATGGATTCGCTCGCCTACAAGTTCGACATCGTGCTGCGTGGCCGCCGCTCGTCGCTGTTCGAAAACCGCATGGAGGGCAACTGATGGTCCAGTCCCTGAACCGCCTCAAGGAAAGCCCATCGCAGACCGCGGGCCCCTACGTCCATATCGGCCTTACGCCCAATTTCTGCGGCATCCCCGGCGTCTACGACCGGGATCTCGGCACGGAAATGGTCAACGACAAGACCAAGGGCCAGCGCATCACCGTCAAGGCCCGGGTGCTCGACGGCACCGGCACGCCGCTCAAGGACGCGCTGATCGAGATCTGGCAGGCAGATAGCGACGGGCTCTACAATTCGCCGTCGGAACTGCGCGGTACCGCAGACCCCAACTTCACCGGCTGGGGGCGCAAGCCGACCGACATGGTTTCGGGCGAATGCGTCTTCGAGACGATCAAGCCGGGCCGCGCGCCGTTCAAGGACGGCCGGCTGATGGCGCCGCACATCACCTTCTGGATCGTCGCGCGCGGCATCAACCTCGGCCTGCAGACCCGCATGTATTTCGGCGACGAGGAACAGGCCAATGCCGAGGATCCGGTGCTCGCCCGCATCGAGCACCGCCTGCGCGTGCCGACCCTGATCGCCGAAGCCAGGGGGGATGGCACCTACCTCTTCGACATCCACCTCCAGGGTGAAAACGAAACGGTGTTTTTTGACATCTGAGCCATGACAGTTTCGCCATTCGATCACCCTTATCTGTCAGTCCTGCTCGGTGACGAGGAGACCGCGCGCCAGTTTTCCGTCGAGGCGGAAGTGGCGGCGATGCTTGCCTTCGAGTGCGCGCTCGCCGAGGCCGAGGCGGACGAGGGCGTGATCGCTGTCGACGCGGCACGGGCCATCGCTGCGGTACTGACCTCGTTTGAGCCCGACATGGCCGCACTCGCGGCGGGGGTCGCGCGCGACGGCGTCGTCGTGCCGGAACTGGTGCGCCAGCTGCGTGCCGCCGTCGGCGCGCTACATGGCGGGGCCGTGCATTTCGGTGCCACCAGCCAGGACGTCATCGACACGGCGCTGGTGCTGCGGCTGAGGCCCGTCCTCGACCGGCTCGACGTGCTGCTGGCACAGTTGGTCGCAGCACTGGCCGGTCTCGAAGACCGCTTCGGCGCCAATCCTCTGATGGGCCGCACACGTATGCAGGCGGCCATCGAAATCACCGTCGCCGATCGCATCTGCGCCTGGCGCGGACCGCTCGAACGGCACCGCGCCCGCCTTGCCGTGCTGCGGCCCGAGCTTCTGGTCGTGCAGTTCGGCGGTGCGGCCGGAACGCTGGAAAAGCTGGACGACAAGGCGGCAAGCGTGCGTAGCGCGTTGGCTGAAAAGCTCGGTTTGGGCGACGCACCACAATGGCAGAGCCAGCGCGACCGGCTCGCCGACTTCGCCAGCCTGCTTTCGCTGATTACCGGCAGCCTCGGAAAGTTCGGCCAGGACGTGGCACTGATGGCGCAGGACGGCTCCGAGATCGCGCTCGCCGGCGGTGGCGGTTCGTCGGCCATGCCGCACAAGCAGAACCCGGTGGCGGCCGAAGTGCTGGTCACGCTGGCGCGCTTCAACGCCACGCAACTCTCGGGAATGCACCAGGCGCTGGTCCACGAACAGGAACGTTCGGGCTCGGCCTGGACGCTCGAATGGCTGTTGCTGCCGCAAATGGCGGTGGCGGCAGCGGCATCACTCAGGCAGGCGAACGCGCTTGCCGCCCAGATCGCAAGCATAGGCGCTCGACCAGGCCTCTAGCCCGAGCGCAGACAACCAGGTGTCCAGACTGATTGCCGGCCAGGGATGGCCGCGCGACGACGTATGGGTATCGCGCCAAGAAGGATAAGAAATGCGCACGCAAGTGGTCATCATCGGCTCCGGCCCCTCGGGCCTGCTGCTCGGGCAGTTGCTCGCCAACAACGGCATCGACAACGTCATCCTCGAACGTGTCGACCGCGACTACGTGCTTGGCCGCGTCCGCGCCGGCGTGCTTGAGCAGGGCATGGTCGACCTTCTCGATGAAGCCGGCGCCGGCGCCCGCATGCATGCCGAGGGCCTGCCGCATGAAGGCATTTCGCTCGCCTTCGACGGTCGTCTTCACCGCATCGATCTTGCGGCCCTGACCGGCGGCAAGCGCGTCATGGTCTACGGCCAGACCGAAGTCACGCACGACCTGATGGACAAGCGCCAGGCGGCCGGCCTGACCACCGTCTACGAGGCCAAGAATGTACAGCCGCACGGCTTCGACCGTGACGCGCCCTATGTCACCTACGAGAAGGACGGCATTGCCCATCGCATCGATTGTGACTTCATCGCCGGTTGCGACGGTTTCCATGGCGTCAGCCGCAAGTCCGTGCCCGAGGGCGCGATCAAGACCTATGAGCGCGCCTATCCCTTCGGCTGGCTCGGCATCCTCGCCGAGGTGCCGCCGGCCGATCACGAGCTGATCTACGCCAACCACCCCCGCGGCTTCGCACTGTGCTCGATGCGCTCGACCCATCGCAGCCGCTACTACGTGCAGTGCCCGCTCGACGACAAGGTCGAGGACTGGAGCGACGAGCGCTTCTGGGATGAGTTGCGCCGCCGCCTGCCGCCGGAGGCCGCCGCACGGGTCGTCACCGGTCCGTCCTTCGAAAAGTCGATCGCGCCGTTGCGCTCCTTCGTCGCCGAACCGATGCGCTTCGGCCGCATGTTCCTTGTCGGCGACGCCGCCCACATCGTGCCGCCCACCGGCGCCAAGGGTCTCAATCTTGCCGCCAGCGACGTGCGCTATCTGTTCTGGGGCCTGCGCGAGTTCTACCAGGACAAGTCCAGGGTCGGCATCGATGCTTATTCGGCGCGCGCCCTTTCGCGCGTCTGGAAGGCGGTGCGGTTCTCGTGGTGGATGACCACCATGCTGCACCGCTTCCCCGACACCGACGATTTCGGCCAGCGCATCCAGGAGGCCGAACTCGACTATCTCGTCCACTCCGAGGCGGCATCGGCCTCGCTGGCAGAGAATTACGTCGGGTTGTCCTATTGATCAGGTAACAATCGCGCAAGGCGCATATCCGCTTGGTTATAGATTGCGCGATTCTTTTCATTTTACATTACCGTTTCGGGCATGACACTTGGCACAATACCGATAGACCGACGCGCTTTTGCCGCGCCGGTTCGGCCACACGGAGGAAACATGAAGAAGTCCCTTTTGACCGCGCTTGCGGTGCTCGCACTGTCCGGAACGGCCCTTGCCGATACCATCAAGGTCGGCGTCGTCGGCCCGTTCTCCGGCCCGTTCGCCATCCAGGGCAAGAATTTCAAGGCCGGCATCGACGCGTGGATGGCGCTGAACGGCTCGAAGGTCGGCGACAGCGACATCGAGATCGTCTACCGCGACGTGCCGCAGGCCGATCCGGCCCAGTCCAAGGCGCTGGCCCAGGAACTGGTGGTCAAGGAAGGCGTGCAGTATCTCGCCGGCTTCTACTTCACCCCCGACGCGATGGCCGTCACCCCGCTGCTCGAGCAGGCCAACGTGCCGCTGGTCGTCATGAACGCCGCCACCTCGGCCATCGTCACCAAGAGCCCGCTGGTCGTGCGCACCTCCTTCACCACCTGGCAGACGTCGGCCCCGATGGCCAAGGTCGCCAAGGAGCGCGGCATCAAGAAGGTCATCACCGTGGTCTCCGACTATGGTCCGGGCGTCGATTCCGAGAACGCCTTCAAGACCACCTTCGCAGCCGAAGGCGGCGAGGTCGTCGATTCCATCCGCATGCCGCTGTCGACCAACGACTTCAGCCCGATCATGCAGCGCGTCAAGGATTCCGGCGCCGATGCCGTCTTCGCCTTCCTGCCGTCCGGCCCGACGACGCTGGGCTTCGTCAAGGCCTACAACGACAACGGCCTGGCCAAAGCAGGCGTCCAGTTCCTGGCGCCCGGCGATCTGACCCAGGAATCCGACCTGCCCGCACTCGGCCAGGCGGCCGAAGGCCTGCTGACGACGTTCCACTATGCCGTCTCGCACGACTCGGCCGAGAACAAGAAGTTCGTCGAGGCTGCGCAGAAGGCGATCGGCAACCCGGCCGAACTGTCCTTCCCCTCGGTCGGCGCCTATGATGGCATGCACGTCATCTACAAGATGATCGAGGCGACCGGCGGCAAGCAGGACGCGCAGAAGGCGGTCGATGCGGTCAAGGGCCTTGCCTGGGAAAGCCCGCGCGGTCCCGTGTCCATCGATGCCGAAAGCCGCCACATGACGCAGAACATCTATCTGCGCGAGGTCGCAAAGGCCGCTGATGGCGCCTACTACAACAAGGAAATCGCTACCTTCGAGAAGCAGGGCGACCCCGGCCTTGCCGCAGTGAAGTAACAGCGCTACGCCAACGACAGAGCCCGGATGCCGCAAGGCATCCGGGCAACTGCTGGATAAAACGATGCAAACCGTTCTCAGTGTTGGGATCGACGCGCTTGCCTACGGCATGGTGCTGTTCGTCATCTCGATCGGCCTTTCGGTGACCATGGGCCTGATGCGCGTGGTCAACCTCGCCCATGGCGCCTTCGCCATGATCGGCGGCTATATCGCCTCCTATGCCGCGCAGACGCTTGGCCTCGGCTATGCCGTTGCCGTGCTGGTCGCGGTCGTCGGCACCATCCTGATCGCCATTCCGGTCGAGCGTTTCCTCTACCGCCGCATCTATGGCGCGCCGGAGCTGACGCAGGTACTGATGACCATCGGCATCACCTTCTGCGTTATCGGCATCGCCAACTATGTATTTGGCCCGACGCTGAAGACTATCCCGCTGCCCGATACGCTTCGCGGCCCGGTCGATCTCGGCTTCCGCTCGATCGCCGCCCACAAGCTGTTTGCCATCGCCTGCGGTGTCGTCGTTGCCGGAGCGCTCTGGTACCTGATCGAAAAGACCTCGTTCGGCGTCAAGCTGCGCGCCTCGGTCGACAATGCCGCCATGGCCGCCTCGCTCGGCGTGCGCACCAAGATCGTCTATGCGGTGAGCTTTGCGGTTGCTGTCGGCCTTGCCGCGTTCGGCGGCATCGTCGGCGCGGAACTGCTGCCGATCGAGCCTTATTACGCACTGCGCTACATGGTCACCTTCCTGGTCGTCGTCTCGGTCGGCGGGGCGGGCTCCATCCCCGGCGCGCTGCTCGCCTGCCTGCTGCTCGGCGCCATCGACACCACTGGCCGCTACCTGTTGCCGGAATATGGCGAGTTCTTCTTCTACCTCGCCGTCATCGCAATCGTCTGCGTCTTCCCGCGCGGCCTCCTGGGCAGGAGCAAGTAGATGGCTGCCATCGAACACACCTCCGTCGCCAGGCCGGCGACCGCGCGCCCCAACTGGCTCATGCGCGACCTGATCGGCCTCGTTGCGATCCTGGCGGTCGCGGCAATCGGCTACTTCCTGTTTCCCAACAACCTGGCGCTGCTGACGCGCATCCTCGGCGTAGCCCTTCTGGTGCTGTCGATCGACCTCGTGACCGGCTTCTGCGGCATAGCCACGCTCGGCCATGCGGCACTGTTCGGCGCTGGCGCCTATGCGGCCGGCATCGCGGCCGTCCACTTCGGCATCACAGATCCGCTGCTGATGGTCGTCATCGGTGCGGTCGGCGGCGCCGTCGCCGGCATCGTCTCGGGCGCCGTCATCCTGCGCGGCCACGGGCTTGCCCAGCTGGTGCTGTCCATTGCCGTCGTCCACCTGTTCCACGAGGCGGCCAACAAGGCTTCAGCTTATACCGGCGGCAGCGATGGTCTGTCGGGCATCTCGCCCGATCCGATCTTCGGCATCTTTGCCTTCGACCTGTGGGGCCGCACCGCCTACGGCTTTGCCGTGGCGCTGATCGTGGTCGTCTTCATCCTTTTGCGCCTGCTCACCCGCTCGCCCTTTGGCATGCTGTGCCGCGGCATCAAGGAAGACCCCATCCGCATCCGCGCCATGGGGGCTTCGGTGCAGGGCACGCTGCTCAAGATGTATGTCATCTCGGGTGCGGTCGCCGGCGTCGGTGGTGCGCTCAACGCCATCTCGACCCAGGTCGTCGGCCTCGACTCGCTCAGCTTCACGCTTTCGGCCGAGTCGCTGGTCATGCTCGTCCTCGGCGGCACGGGTTCGCTCTACGGCGCCCTCATCGGTACCGTCAGCTTCATGTGGTTCGAGGACTTCGTTTCGGCGGCCAATCCGTTCCATTGGCTAACCATCGTCGGTGCGCTGCTGATCGCCGTTGTGCTGTTTGCCCCGCGCGGCCTCTACGGCACGGCGCTTGTGCTTCTCGATCGTTTCAAGGGTGCCGGCAAATGAGCGCGGTCTTCCAGGTCGAAAACCTCAAAAAATCTTTCGGCGGCCTCGCCGTCACGCAGGACGTGTCGATCACCATGAGCCCGGGCGACCGCGTCGCCCTGATCGGGCCGAATGGCGCCGGCAAGACCACCTTCGTCAATCTGGTCACCGGCCATCTCGAGCCGGATTCCGGCAAGGTCATTCTCGGCGGCAACGACGTCACCGCGCTTGGGCCGACGCCGCGCGTCCGCCAGGGGCTGGTCCGCTCGTTCCAGGTGACGCGGCTGTTCCCCGACATGACGCCGGAAGAGCATCTGGCGCTGGCCGTCATGCAGCGCACCGGCCGCACCGGCCGCATCTTCGGCCACTACCAGGCGATGCCCGACGTCATGGCCGAGGTGGCCGAGCTCATGCACACGCTCGGCCTCGACCATATCGCTACGCGCAAGGTCTCGGAGATCGCCTATGGCCAGCAGCGCCTGCTGGAGATCGCGCTTGCGTTGGCGCTGAAGCCGAAAGTGCTGCTGCTCGACGAGCCGGCGGCCGGCGTGCCGCAGAGCGATACCCCGCGCATCGAGGCGGCCCTTGCCGGCCTGCCATCCGACCTCGCCGTGCTGATGATCGAGCACGACATGGATCTCGTTTTCCGCTTCGCCAAGCGCGTCATCGTGCTCGCCGCAGGCGCCATCATCTTCGACGGCTCGCCTGCCGATGTCACCAAGGACGCGCGTGTGCGTGAAGCCTATCTCGGAAGCTACGCCAATGACCGCAGCGCCGCTTGAAATCTCCGACCTGAGCGCCGGCTACGGGCCGACGCGCGTGCTGGAGAACGTCTCGCTCTCCGTGCCCGCCGGCTCGCGCCTCGCCGTGCTTGGCCGCAACGGCATGGGCAAGACGACGCTGCTCGCCACCATCGCCGGCCAGACCAAGCGCTATGGCGGTTCGATCCGCCTCGGCGGCACCGACATGAGCAGCATGGAAAGCTCGTCGCGCGCACGCAGCGGCCTCGGTTACGTGCCGCAGGCGCGCTGCATCTTTCCTTCGCTGACGGTCGAGGAAAACCTCTTCGTCGGCCTCAAGGACCGCGACCGCGCGGCGATCGAGGAAGCCTACGACATGTTCCCGCGCCTCAAGGAGCGCCGGAAGAATCTGGGTTCGCAGCTCTCGGGCGGCGAACAGCAGATGCTGTCAACCGCGCGCACCATTTTGGGCAAGCCGACCGTGCTTTTGCTCGACGAGCCGTTGGAGGGGCTGGCGCCTGTGATTTGCGAAGAGCTGATGGAGGTGTTCTCCAGGCTCGCCTCGGGCGGCGAGATGACCGTCGTGCTGGTCGAGCAGCGCATCCAGAGCGCGCTCGATTTCGCCGACCATGCGATCATCCTCGAACGCGGCCGCATTGCCTGGTCGGGCACGCCTGCGGAGCTTTCTGCCCAACCTGATGTGGTCGAAAAACTGCTCGGAGTTGGCGGCCTGCACTGAGGCCGCCCGGTCACGCGGCGACACGTTCGCGTGACCGGGCCTGACCACTTTCCCAACGGGCCTGCATAGACGCGTGACATCAAGCAGTTAGGAGCTCCGCCTTGGGCGTGCCATGCGTTGTCGGTCAGGGAACCTGTCCGATTCCCATGCGTTGTCTATGGTGGTCACAGTTGGGAGGACACCATGGAACGCATGCCTTTTGATACTGCAGTCATGATCCGCCTTGGTGCCGGAAGCACCAAGCGCGAGGTCACTTCGGTCAAGGGCGCATATGAGGCGCTGGTCGACTGGCCGCATGCCAAGCGCAGCGGGCCGCTATATCGCGAGGCCGTCAGCGTCGTTTCCGCAGCCCTTGCCGGCACCCGTTCGGCCGATGCGGCGCGCAAGGCATTGATCGCCGCCGCCGACGAGATCGGCATCCTGGCCAGCTGATTTTTCCCGATCCTTACCCTGGCTGATGTCGCGTCACTACCCCGCCAGCGCCTGTTCGAGATCGGCGATCAGGTCGTCGCCGTCCTCGATGCCGGCCGACAGCCGCACCAGCGCGTCCGAGATGCCGATCGACGTCCGCTTGGCCGGCGGGATCGAGCCATGCGTCATCAGTGCCGGATGCTCGATCAGGCTTTCGACGCCGCCAAGGCTCTCGGCCAGCGTGAACAGCTGCGTCCGCTCGAGGAAGCGTTTGGTGCCGGCGAGGTCGCGGTCGAGTTCGACTGAAATCATGCCGCCGAAGGCATGCATCTGCGCCTTGGCAATGGCATGCTGCGGATGGCTTTCCAACCCGGGATAGATCACCCGCAGCACATCCTTGCGCGCCTCCAGCCAGCGCGCGATCTTCAAGCCGTTCTGCGAATGCCGCTCCATCCTGAGGGCCAGCGTTTTCAGCCCGCGCAGGGCCAAAAAGCTGTCGAACGGCCCTGATATCGCGCCGATGGCGTTCTGCAGGAACTTCAGTCGGTCGGCGAGATCCTTGTCGTCGCCGACCACCACGCAACCCCCCACCATGTCCGAGTGGCCGTTGAGGTACTTGGTCGTCGAATGCACGACGAGGTCGATGCCAAGTTCCAGCGGCCGCTGGATATACGGGCTGCAGAAGGTGTTGTCGGCGACAGAAAGGATGCCCTTGCGCTGGGCAAGGGCTGCCACGGCTGCGAGATCGACGACCCGCAGCAGCGGGTTGGTCGGTGACTCGACCCACAGCATCCTGGTCTCGGGCCGGATCGCCGCTTCGACGGCCGCGAGATCGGTGAAGTCGACGAATGTCACGTGGAGCCCAGCCGAGCGCTTGCGTACCCGCTCGAGCAGCCGAAACGTGCCGCCATAGATGTCGTCGGTGGCGACGATATGGGCGCCGGCGTCGAGCAGTTCGAACACGGTTGCGATCGCCGCCAGCCCCGAGGCGAAGGCGAAGCCGGCGGAGCCGCTTTCGAGGTCGGCGATGGCTCGCTCGAAGGCAAAGCGCGTCGGGTTCTGGCTGCGGGCATATTCAAAGCCCTTGTGGACGCCTGGGCTCTGCTGGCCGTAGGTCGAGGTGGCGTAGATCGGCACCATCACGGCCCCGGTCGTCGGGTCGAGGCTCTGGCCGCCATGGATGGTGCGCGTCGAAAATGCCAGCCGGTTCGGGGAGGTATTGGTCATCTTGCCCTTCTCAGGTGGTTGATGAGGTCGACACGGGTGATCAGCCCGATGAACTCGTCGCCGTCGAAGATGATCGCCACCTCGTTGCGCTCGAAGACCGGCAGGAGCGCGTCGAGCGTCTGGCTGGCCTGCAGCGTGTGCAGGTCCCTGGCCATGGCTGTGGCCACCGGTGCGTTGAAGCGCTCCCAGCGCCCGTCATAGGGCCCTTCGACAACGGCCAGGATGTCGCTTTCGTCGACGATGCCGACCAGCCTGCCCTGGTCGAGCACCGGCAGCTGCGACAGGTCCCCGCGCCGCATCCGGCCATAGGCGGTGAGCAGGCTGTCGCCGGGCCCGACGAACACGGTCGCGCCTTCGCGGTGCGAGCGCGCCACAAGGTCGCTCAGGTCGCCGTGCTGCTCCTTCTCGGCCAGCCCCTGTTCGGCCAGCCAGTAGTCGTCGAACACTTTTGACAGGTACTTGTTGCCGCTGTCGCAGACGAAGGTCACGACCCGCTTCGGCACCTTCTGCTCGCGGCAGTAGCGCAGTGCGGCCGAAAGCAGCGTGCCTGACGAGGATCCGGCAAGGATGCCTTCCTTGGCGAGGAGATCGCGCACCGCCAGCATGCTCGCCTTGTCGTTGACCGAATAGGCCTTCTTGACCAGCGACAGGTCGCAATTCGGCGGCACGAAGTCCTCGCCGATGCCTTCAACGGTCCAGCTTCCGGCCTCTTCCATCTTGCCGGTCTTGACCAGCGGCGCCAGCACCGAGCCGACCGGATCGGCCAGCACCATCTCGGTCTTCGGCGAGACCCTGGCGAAGAAGCGCCCCAGTCCGGTCAGCGTCCCGCCCGAGCCGACGCCCACCACCACGGCATCGACGTCGCCACCAAGCTGCTCCCAGATCTCCGGCCCGGTCGTCATCTCGTGTGCGGCGGGGTTGGCCGGATTGGCGAACTGGTTGGCGTAGAACGAACCGGGGACTTCGTTGGCGATCCGCTCGGCCATGTCCTGATAGTATTCGGGGTGGCCCTTGCCGACGTCGGAGCGCGTCAGCCTCACCTCCGCGCCCAGCGCGCGAAGATGCTGGATCTTCTCGCGCGACATCTTGTCGGGCACCACCAGAATGATGTGGTAGCCCTTGGGGATACCGACCTGGGCCAGGCCGAGCCCGGTGTTGCCGGCAGTCGCCTCGACGATGGTGCCGCCCAGCTTGAGCTTGCCGTCGCGCTCGGCCGCCGCGATCATCGACAACGCGATGCGGTCCTTGATCGAGCCACCGGGATTCTGGCTCTCCAGCTTGATGAACAGTCGGCACGGCCCGGTGTCGAACTTGGTCAGCTCGACGACGGGCGTTTCGCCGATCAGGTCGAGCATCGATTTGAAGGGCGGGTTGAGGCGGGCCATGGCGGCGTCTCCCTTCGCTGTCAGCGAGCATATCCCATGACGGAGGAACAGGCACCTGCCTGCTCATTCCAGCGGCCAGCCGGGGGCGGCTGGCCATCGTCGCGGCATTTACCGGCGGCGAGCCGCCCGAACCAAGCACGGGCGTTCCAATTGGGGCGATGACACAGGAAGGAAATTCCCGGACGCATAAAATGGTTCCGCCCGCCGGATCGGCGGATCCGGCGGGCGGCAATTCTTTGCAATGGCGGGCGCGGGCGTCGCCGCGCGATGTCGCGTTATTCGAAGTCGCCGAGGTCGCGCACAGCGCCGCGGTCAGCCGAGGTGGCAAACGCCGCATAGGCCTTCAGCGCCTTGGTCACCTTGCGCTTGCGCAGTTCGGCTGGCTTCCAGCCCTTGGCGTCCTGTTCTGCACGGCGCGTGGCCAGTTCGGCCTCGTCGACGCGCAGGCTGATCGTGCGGTTGGGGATGTCGATGTCGATGATGTCGCCATCGCGCACCAGCCCGATCGTGCCGCCATTCGCCGCTTCCGGCGAAACGTGGCCGATCGACAGGCCCGAGGTGCCGCCCGAGAAGCGGCCGTCGGTCAGCAGCGCGCAGGCCTTGCCCAGACCCTTCGACTTCAGGTAGCTGGTCGGATAGAGCATTTCCTGCATGCCGGGGCCGCCCTTGGGGCCCTCATAGCGGATCACCACCACGTCGCCGGCCTTCACCTCGTTGGCGAGGATCGCCTTCACCGAGGCGTCCTGGCTCTCGAACACCTTGGCCGGACCGGAGAACTTCAGGATCGACTCGTCGACGCCGGCGGTCTTCACCACGCAGCCGTCGAGTGCGATGTTGCCCTTGAGCACGGCAAGGCCGCCGTCCTTGGAGAAGGGGTGCTCGGCCGAGCGGATGACGCCCTTTTCGCGGTCGAGGTCGAGTTCGTCCCAGCGCCGGTCCTGGCTGAAGGCAACCTGCGTCGGCACGCCGCCGGGGGCTGCGAGGAAGAAGTCGCGCACGGTCTGGCTCTTGGTGCGCGAGATGTCCCAATGGTCGAGCGCTTCGCCGAGCGTTGCGGTGTGCACGGTGGGCAGGTCGCGGTTGAGCAGGCCGGCCTTGTCGAGCTGGCCGAGGATTGCAAAGATGCCGCCGGCGCGGTGCACGTCTTCCATGTGCACGTCGGCCTTGGCGGGCGCCACCTTGCACAGCACCGGCACCTTGCGCGACAGCGCGTCGATGTCGTCCTGGTCGAAGTCGATCTCGCCTTCATGGGCGGAGGCCAGGATGTGCAGCACGGTGTTGGTCGACCCGCCCATGGCGATATCGAGCGCCATAGCGTTCTCGAACGCCCCCTTGCTGGCGATGTTGCGCGGCAGAACGCTTTCGTCGTCCTGCTCGTAGTAACGCTGGGCGAGGTCGACGATGAGATGGCCGGCCTCCACGAACAGCCGCTTGCGGTCGGCGTGGGTCGCCAGCGTCGAGCCGTTGCCGGGCAGCGACAGGCCGAGCGCCTCGGTCAGGCAGTTCATCGAGTTGGCGGTGAACATGCCCGAGCACGAGCCGCAGGTCGGGCAGGCCGAGCGCTCGATGATCTTGACGTCCTCGTCCGAAACCTTGTCGTCGGCCGCCGCCACCATGGCGTCGACCAGGTCGAGGGCGACGTTCTTGCCGCCGAGCACCACCTTGCCGGCTTCCATCGGGCCGCCCGAGACGAACACCGCGGGGATGTTGAGGCGCATCGCGGCCATCAGCATGCCGGGCGTGATCTTGTCGCAGTTGGAGATGCAGACCATGGCGTCGGCGCAGTGCGCGTTGACCATGTACTCGACGCTGTCGGCGATGATCTCGCGGCTCGGCAGCGAATAGAGCATGCCGTCATGGCCCATGGCGATGCCGTCGTCGACGGCGATGGTGTTGAACTCCTTGGCCACGCCGCCGGCCGCCTCGATCTCGCGGGCGACCAGCTGGCCGAGATCCTTGAGATGGACGTGTCCGGGCACGAACTGGGTGAAGGAGTTGACCACGGCGATGATCGGCTTGCCGAAGTCGGTGTCCTTCATGCCGGTGGCGCGCCAAAGGCCACGCGCGCCCGCCATGTTGCGGCCGTGGGTGGTGGTGCGCGAACGATAAGCAGGCATGGCGGCTCTCTCATACGATAGATGGCTAGGCAGATGGCTCGGTCAGGGATTGAGCCACTATCGCCCTTGCGTCAACCATTTTTCGCCCCAGTGGCCGGCTGGCATGCCGTTTAGGGAAGCCTGCCATGCGCTGAACGCAGCGCAAGCACCTTCCTAGCCCTTGGAGCTTGCGGCTTTCCTGGTCTTGCGCCCGCGCCTGAGTTCGGCGACGCCGACCGTCAGCCCCATAGCCAGAGCCATGGTGGCTGAGAGCGAACGGAAACCGCCGAAATCCGCTTCCGCCACCTCGAACCAGACCTTGGCGAACTGCGCCAGGGGCGAAAACGCGCTGTCGGTGATGGCGACGACCGGGACGTTGTTTGCCGAAAGTACCCGCGCCTCCTCGACCGTCGCCGAGGCATAGGGCGAAAAGCTGATGGCGATGACGGCGTCCTTCGGCGTGGCAAAGGAGATGATCTCCGGACTCAGCCCCGAGGCGGATTCGATCAACTGGCTGCGCACGCCGAGCTTGCCCAGCGCATAGGCGATGTAGCTGGCGACCGGATAGGAGCGGCGGCGGGCAAGGATATAGATCGTCTCGGCGCCATTGAGCAGTTCGACCGCCCTGTCGAGTGTCCCGTCGTCGAGATTGCGCGACATCACGTCCAGCGACTTGCTGGCGGCGGCCAGGAAGCCGTCGACAATGCGCCGGTTGCTGGTGCCTTCCTCGCCATCGCCGCGCACCACCGTCAGCCGCTCCTCATAGGAGGTCGTGCGCTCCCTGAGCCGTTCGCGGAACACCTGTTGCAGGCTGGTGAAGCCGTCATAGCCGAGATGCTGGGCAAAGCGGATCAGCGTCGAAGGCTGCACTCCGGCCGACGTCGCTATGCTGGCGGCGGTGCCGAAGGCGATCTCGTCGGGATTGTCGAGCGCATAGGCGGCGACCTGCGCGATGCGCTTGGGCAGGCTTTGGCGGCGATCGAGGATCAACGCCCGCAAGGCCTCGAAGTCGCGCGGCAAGTCCTCCGACATCGTCTCTGCCATCTGGTTCATTCCGTCTCCGCCTGATGCAACATATCGCTGCCGCGCCCGCCTGTCCAAATAAAATGAACTGAATGTTCCATTCTCGTGAAAATTCGACTATTCAGTCCGTCTGCGATGGTGCGGCTTATATAAACCGGGAGAGCGTGAAGTGACAGGTGTGGGACTTATCGGAACCGGTTTCATGGGCAAGTGCCATGCGCTCGCCTGGAACTCCGTCGCCACGGTGTTCGGCGATGTGCCGCGGCCGCGTCTCGTCCATCTTGGCGAAGCCAATGCCGATTTGGCCGCGCAGCGCGCATCGGAACTCGGCTTCGAGAAGGCGTCGGGCGACTGGCGTGCTGTTGTCGCCGACCCCGAGGTCGAGATCGTCTCGCTGACCACGCCCAACCAGTTCCATCCGGAGATGGCGATTGCCATCCTCGAGGCGGGAAAACACCTGTGGTGCGAAAAGCCGATGGCGCCGACGCTCGCCGAGGCGGAAGCCATGGCGGCTGCGGCGAGCCGGTCGGGCAAGGTCGCGGTGCTCGGCTACAACTACATCCAGAGCCCGGCGATCCGCCATATCCGCCAGTTGCTCGACGAAAAGATCATCGGCGAGGTCAACCATCTCCGTGTCGAGATGGACGAGGACTTCATGGCCGATCCCGACGCCCCCTTCTTCTGGAAGCACGAGACGACGTCGGGCTACGGCGCGCTCGACGATTTCGCGGTCCACCCGCTGTCGATGATTTCCGCCCTGTTCGGCCGCGTCGAGAGTGTCATGTGCGACATGGCAAAGCCCTATGCCGACCGGCAGGTAACGGGCGGCGGCCGCCGCGCGGTCGAGACCTGGGACATCGCCTCGAGCCTCATCCGCCTCGAAAACGGCGTCTCCGGCACGCTTCTGGTCAACCGCTCGGCCTGGGGCCGCAAGGGCCGCATCCAGGTCCAGATCTTCGGCTCCAAGGGCTCCATCGTCTTCGACCAGGAACGCTTCAACGAAATCCAGCTTTACGTCACCTCCGACCGGCCGACCGAACAGGGCTTTCGCACCATTTTGGCCGCGCCCCATCACAGCCCTTACGAAAAATTCATCCCCGCACCCGGCCACGGGCTGGGCTTCAACGACCTCAAGACCATCGAGTGCCGGGAACTGCTCGCCCGCATCGCCGGCGCGCCCGCCCGCGTCATCGACTTCGATGAGGGCCTCGAGATCGAGCGCACCGTGCATGCGATGGCAAGATCGTTTGCGGAACAGAAGTGGGTGAGGGTGAGGTAGGGGTCGCGTGCGGAGCCGATCGCGCTGGCGCGGCTCTGTCGCTGCGTCGGTGAACGCCGGATGCGCAAATTTTTCCATGGACCCCTCCTGTCGCAAAACCGCCAAGGAAGCATCACGTTAAGCTTCATTCCGGCGAAGCAAGGGCCGAGATGCTCGCACTTGGCGACCGAATGTGACAGGAAGCTTCATTCAATTGCGGCAGGTGCAAGCTGAACTGTACTACTTGTTGACACCTGAGATCGCAGCTGTATCCAGTCCAACTAAACAGATTCGACTTGCTTTCGTCTGAGGGGAAAACATGGAACATCTTGCCGTTGCCTCGGCTGTCATGGTCTTGGCTGCCGGGTCGGCTTTTGCGCAGGACGCAAGGCAGGCCGCTGTCGACTGGTCTGGCGCTTATGTCGGCGCCTTTGCTGGTGGCGCCAATGGCGATGCGACATATACCAACGTCCCCGTTGGCGTTCCCGATGTGGGCGCAATCGACGGCGGCCTTGCTGGCCTGAAAGCCGGCTATCGCTACCAGTACGGCGCGGCGGTCGTGGGCGTGTCGGTCGACGGAGCCTTGGGCAACGTCAAGGGTATGACGAGCGGCTTCAATCGCGGCCTGTTCAATGTGGATTGGCTGGCAACCGCCAACGCCCAGCTCGGATTGGCGTTCGGTCGTGCGCTGGTCTACGGCACTGCCGGCGGGGCGCTGGTCGGTATCCAGCATGACTACGACTCGGGCTCGTCCCTTGACGTCTCCTACCCCCGCCGCACGCACTCCGGTTATGCCATCGGCGGCGGCGCGGAATATGCGTTCGCGGAAAAGGCCTCGATCAGCTTCGAAGTCCGCCACTTTGTACTTGAGCCGCAGACCTTCCCGCATGTGGCCAACGTGCTGGCTCACACCGTCGATGCCGATTTCACGACCGGCACCATCGGGCTGAACGTCAGGTTCTAGAACGCCTGACCCGGAAGCTCTGTGCCGGCGGTCATGGCTCGCGCCATTTCGCCGGCAAATCGTTCCAATTTTAATCTTATCTTATTGTTAATACTTATCTTTCCTTCACTGCCCCTCTTCACGCTGATTCATGCCCCACCACTCATGATTCGCGAGGAGGCGTATGATGGAAAAGCGTTACGAACTGGTCCTGGACCCGTCCGATCTGTGGACTGTCTGGGATAGCAAGACCGAGGAACCGGCCATGCTCGGTTTTGCCCCGCTCATGGGCCTGACCAAGCCCGAGGCATCGATCGCCTGCGCCCTGCTCAACGACATCGACGAGAAAAGGACCAAGGCTAGGTCAGGTCGCGACCAGAGCGCGGCCTGACCGGCCGGGCTGCCGCCGTGATAGCGTGCAGCCCAGCATCGATATTGCCTCGGCCCGGCCGCGCCTGATATTGCGGCCGGGCCGCCCCCGCGGCGGAAAAGGCCCGGAACGACCTGATGACCAAGCTTCCCGACCTGCCGGTGACGGCGGTCCTGCCGCGACTCGCCGAGACCCTCATGTCGGGCAACAGCGCCGTGCTGGTCGCCCCGCCCGGTGCCGGCAAGACGACGCTGGTGCCGCTGGCCCTGCTCGACGCACCATGGCGCGGCGACGGCAGGATCATCCTGCTCGAGCCGCGTAGGCTTGCCGCCCGCGCCGCTGCCCGCCGCATGGCGTCCCTGCTCGGCGAGGAGCCGGGCGGTGTCGTCGGCTATGCCATGCGCATGGAAAACAAGGTCAGCGCGCGGACAAAAATCCTCGTCGTCACCGAGGGCGTGCTGGCCCGCATGATCCTCGACGACCCCGAACTGCCCGGCGTCGCTGCCGTGCTGTTCGACGAGTTCCATGAACGCTCGCTCGACGGCGACTTTGGGCTGGCGCTGGCGCTCGACGTGCAGGGCGCGTTGCGCCCGGATCTGCGGCTCGTGGTGATGTCGGCGACGCTCGACGGCGCGCGCGTCGCAAAACTGCTCGACGGGGCTGAAGTCATCGAAAGCCAAGGCCGCAGCTTCCCCGTCGACATCCGCTATGACGAACGCCCGGCCGGCATTGCCATCGAGGATGCCATGGCCAGGGCGATCCGCGCAGCCCTTGCCGACGAAACCGGCAGCGTGCTGGCCTTCCTGCCCGGCCAGCGCGAGATCGAGCGCACCGCCGAGCGCCTCGACGGGCGCGTTGGTGCAGATACCGACATCGTGCCGCTTTACGGCATGCTCGACGGCAAGGCGCAGGACGCCGCGATCAAGCCGGCGCCATCAGGCCGCCGCAAGGTCGTGCTGGCCACCTCCATCGCCGAGACCTCGATCACCATCGACGGCGTCCGCGTCGTCATCGATTCCGGCCTGTCGCGGCAGCCCAGGTACGAGCCGGCGAGCGGGTTGACCCGGCTGGAGACGGTGCGCGCCTCGCGCGCCGCCGCCGACCAGCGCGCCGGCCGTGCCGGCCGCACCAGCCCCGGCGTAGCCGTCCGCCTGTGGCGCGCCGAGCAGACGGCAGCCCTTCCCGCATTCTCGCCGCCCGAGATAACAGAGGCCGACCTGTCCGGCTTCGTGCTCGACTGCGCCGCCTTCGGCGTTGCCGACCCGACCACGCTTGCCTTCCTCGACCCGCCGCCCGCACCGGCTCTGGCCGAGGCGAAAGCACTTCTCGTTGAACTCGACGCCATCGATGCCGACGGCCGCCTGACCCCCTCCGGTCAGGCGATGCGCAAGCTCGCGCTGCCGGTCCGTCTCGCCCACATGGTCGCGGAAGCCGCGCGGCAGGGGGCGGCACTTGAGGCAGCGCAGCTCGCCGTGCTGATGACCGAGCGCGGTCTCGGCGGCGACAGCGCCGACCTCGAACGCCGGCTGCAGCGCTTCCGCTCGGAGCGCTCGCCGCGTGCCACTGCGGCGCGGCAACTGGCCGAGAGGCTGGCGCGGCAAGCCAGCAACGGCAGGCAAGCCGAGGCCGACCCGGCCACCCCCGGCGCGCTGCTGCTTCTCGCCTGGCCCGACCGTGTCGCCAAGGCGCGCGGCGAGCGTGGCCGTTTCGTGCTGGCCAATGGCAGCGGGGCAGCACTCGACGCCGCCGATCCGCTCGCCGGCGAACCGTTTCTCGTTGTGGCCGACCTGCAGGGCAAGGCGCAGAGCGCCCGCATCGCGTCCGCCGCCGCAGTCTCGGAGGCCGATATCCGCACTGCTCTCGCAAGCCACCTCGAGCGCCGGACCGAAGCGAGCTTCGACAGGGAAAAGCGCTCGGTGCGCGTGCGCGAAACCGTCCGGCTTGGTGCCATCACCCTGTCCGAGCGCATGCTGCCGGCGCCGAAGGGCGACGAGGCCGACCGCGCCATCATCGAAGCACTGCGCGCCCATGGACTCGGCCTGCTCGACTGGGGCAAGGAGGCGGAGACGCTGCGCCAGCGGCTCACTTGGCTGCATCGCGGCCTGGGCGAGCCCTGGCCCGACATGTCCGACGAGGCCTTGCTCGCCCACCTAGAGGACTGGCTGTTGCCGTTCCTGCGCGGCGAGGCGTCCTTCGCCCGCATCGACAATGGTGTGCTCCACGATGGCCTGATGTCGCTGGTGCCGCACGACCTGCAACGCAAGATCGGCTCGCTTGCGCCGACACATTTCACGGCACCCTCCGGCAGCCATGTACCGATCCGCTACGACGGCGAATGGCCGGTGCTGGCGGTCCGCGTGCAGGAGCTGTTCGGCATGGACAAGCATCCGTCCATTGCCGGTGGCACCGTGCCGCTCACCCTCGAATTGCTGTCGCCGGCGCACCGGCCGATCCAGACCACGCGCGACCTGCCCGGTTTCTGGCGCGGTTCTTGGGCCGACGTGCGCTCCGACATGCGCGGCCGCTACCCCCGGCATGTCTGGCCCGACAATCCGCTGGAAGCCCAGGCCACCGCCCGCGCCAAGCCGCGCGGCACTTAACGCTTGGCGCAGCGCCGCTTGCGGCGCATATAGCGAAAATGACCTCCTCGATGCGCATGCCCGACCTCCAGCACAGCCACCGGCTTCGTCTCAACACGCTGATCCGCCTGCGCTGGCTGGCCATCGTCGGCCAGAGCATCTCGGTGGTCGTGGTCGCCTACTGGCTGGAGTTCCCGATGCCGGTCGGCGTGTGTTTCGCGCTGATCGCCAGTTCGGCCTGGCTCAACCTGTTCCTTGCCTTCCGCTATCCGGCCACCCACCGGCTCAATCCCTTCGCCGCCTTCGGCATCCTCACCTTCGACAGCCTGCAGCTTGCCGGACTGTTGTTCATGACCGGCGGGCTCACCAATCCGTTCTCGCTGCTGATGACAGTTCCCGTTGTCATCTCGGCCACCTCGCTGCCCTTGCGGCTCACCGCGCTGCTCGCCGGCCTGGTCATCGTCATGGTCAGCCTGCTTGCCTTCTTCCACCTGCCGCTTCCCTGGTACAAGGGCATGGCGCTGGCGATGCCGTTCATCTACACATCGGGCATCTGGATCGCGGTATGCTGCTCAATCGCGTTCACCGCCATGTATGCCTTCCGTGTCGCCGACGAGGCGCGGCTGCTCGCCAACGCGCTCGCAGCCACCGAGCTGGTGCTGCAGCGCGAGCAGCATTTGTCGGCGCTCGACGGCCTTGCCGCCGCGGCCGCCCATGAGCTCGGCACGCCACTCGCCACCATCACCCTGGTCGCCAAGGAGATGGAGCGGGCGCTGGGCAGCGATCCCAGATTCGGCGAGGATGTCACCTTGCTGCGCAGCCAGAGCGAACGCTGCCGCGAGATCCTCAAGCGTCTCACCAGCCTATCGTCGGAAGGCGAGGAGCATCTCGCCCGCCTGCCGCTGACCTCGCTGATCGAGGAGGTCGTCGCGCCCCATCGCGATTTCGGCATTTCCATCAAGCTGGATCCGGGCGTGCGCATCGGCCCCGAGCCGGTCGGCCACCGCAATCCGGGCGTCATCTACGGTCTCGGCAACCTCGTCGAGAACGCCGTCGACTTCGCCCGCAGCAGCGTCTCCGTCCGCTGGAGCTGGGACGACGAAACCGTCGCCTTCAGCGTGCTCGACGATGGTCCCGGCTTCCCAGCCGATATCCTCGACCGCATCGGCGAGCCCTATATGTCTACACGGCAGGGCGCCGAGCCGGGTGGTGGTCTGGGCCTTGGCCTGTTCATCGCCAAGACGCTGCTCGAGCGCTCCGGCGCCGAGATCAGCTTCAGCAATGCCAGCGGACCGGGCGAGGGCGCCGTCGTCGAGATCACTTGGCCGCGCGCCATCTTCCTCAATCCGGTGCCCAGCGGCACGACGATGTTCGACACGGCATGAACAATTGAACGGCGTGCCCACGCTTGCGCCATTGGACATCGCCGCCGAGCACCTATATCTGCTTGGAAAACCACAAGAACGCTGGGCTCAACGATAAAAAGGATCGAACGATGACCACCCAGGACATGGCAGGCGGGCTGCCTGGCGAAGACCACTCACTGCTGCTCGTCGATGATGACAAGCCGTTCCTGACGCGCCTTGCGCGGGCCATGGAAACCCGCGGTTTCGTCGTCGATACCGCCGAGAGCGTCGAGGAGGCCGTCGCCAAGGTGCGTGCCAATCCGCCCGCCTACGCCGTGGTCGACATGCGCCTTGGCGACGGCAATGGCCTCGATGTCGTCTTGGCCATCCGCGAGCACCGCGAAGATACCCGCACCGTCATCCTCACCGGCTACGGCAACATCGCCACCGCCGTTACCGCAGTGAAGCTCGGCGCCATCGACTATCTGTCCAAGCCCGCCGACGCCGACGACGTCTATGCCGCCCTCACCAACTCGACCGGCGAGCGCGCAGCACCCCCGGAAAACCCGATGTCGGCCGATCGCGTCCGCTGGGAGCATATCCAGCGCGTCTACGAGATGTGCGAGCGCAACGTGTCGGAGACCGCGCGTCGCCTCAACATGCACCGCCGCACGCTGCAGCGCATCCTCGCCAAGCGGGCGCCGAGATAAGCGAATAGCGAGTAGTGAGTAGCGAATAGTGGGCGGCGCTTGATCTTCAGGCGCCGTTTCTCTTTCTACTATTCCCTATTCCCTATTCCCTATTCCCTATTCCCTATTCCCTATTCCCTATTCCCTATTCCCTTACTCACTCTCCCCCTCCAGCGCCGGCACCGAAACGCCGGCCAGTTCAGCCGCCAGCAGGCGGGCCGCACCCGCACGCGCGATGCGCAGCATCAGTGCCTTGCGCGTCGCCGCTGCCATCCGGTGCTCCGGCGCCTCGCGCATGATCTCCGCGCCATAGCCGTCCGAAAGGATGAAGCCGCATTCCTCTGGGAAGATTTCGGCGGGAACCTCCGGGTGCGTTGCAAAGAAAAAGCGGTCCGAATGCAGCCGGTAGTCAGGCCATTTGCGGTCGACGCGAAAATCCTCGATCGACGACTTGATCTCGATGATCCAGATGTCGCCCTGCCGCGTCAGCGCCACGAGGTCGGCCCGGCGCCCCGTCGCCAGCGACAGTTCGGGCAGAACATGGGCGCCCATCTGCATCAGCAGGCGCTGCACCCCGCGCCGCACCATCATGGCGCGATCGGACTGGCGACCGTCGACGAGCGGATTGGATTGAACAGGTGAAATGATCGGCATGGACCAATCATTGCATCATTTGTTCACGTTTTGAACCCGCAATCTGGCATTATTCCAGGCGGCCCTCGCGCCACCTCTCCGCGTTGAGCTTTGTCGCCTTTCCCGCGATGCGTGTTGCCAAAATGCCATACCCACCAGCCTATGTGGCCCGAGGCCGGCTTTGCGTCGCCCCGCCCCTTGGCAAGCAAAATGGCCGACCCGTAAACATGGTGGCGAAAATGAGGCCGAATCGGCCCGGACGTCGCTCTTGCTCGGGAACATCTCATGCGCTTGAAGTCCTATGCCATCGTCGCCGCGCTGGCGCTCACCACCGCACTGGCGGGCTGCTCGACGGACGGCGTGTCGCGCATGTTCTCCAACGACTACGGCACCCGCGCCGATGCCGGTTACCAGCTTCCGACCATTCCGATCAGCAAGGTCCCGCGCAAGTACCACCGGCAGCTGGTCCGCTACGAGACCAGCGAGAAGCCGGGCACGATCGTCGTCGATACCAAGGAAAAGTTCCTCTATCTCGTCGAGCCCGAGGGCAAGGCGATGCGCTACGGCATCGGCGTCGGCCGCGAGGGCTTCGAGTGGCAGGGCACGGCGCGCGTCGCGCTCAAGCGCGAGTGGCCGACCTGGACGCCTCCGGGCGAAATGATCAAGCGGCAGCCCGAGCTCGCCAAATATGCCAAGGGCATGGAACCGGGTCTGACCAACCCGCTCGGCGCCCGCGCCCTCTATCTGTTCAACAAGGGCGGCGACTCGGGCTATCGCCTGCACGGCACGCCGGAATGGAACTCCATCGGCAAGGCCATGTCGTCCGGCTGCATCCGGCTGATGAACCAGGACATCGTCGATCTGTACAACCGCGTCGAAGTCGGCGCCAAGGTCATCGTCCAATAGAGCGCCGTGCGTCCGAATGGACGCACAAAGGACGCTCTAACCATTGAATCTGCGCGAACCGTCCAGGCAACACGGACGTCGCAAACAAAAAACCGGGCGCTTTGGCCCGGTTTTTTGTTTTTTTAGTCCGACTATGAAGCGGAAAGCCGCGTCAGGTGGTCGTCGGTGTAGAGCCCGCGAAGAGCCTCAGGAAACCTGTTCGACCTGCTGCACTTCGGGCACGAAATGGCGCAAAAGGTTCTGGATGCCGTGCTTCAGCGTCGCCGTCGACGACGGGCAGCCGGCGCAGGCGCCCTTCATGTGCAGGAACACCGTGCCGTTCTCGTAGCCGCGGAAGGTGATGTCGCCGCCGTCCTGGGCAACGGCGGGACGAACGCGCGTGTCGAGCAGTTCCTTGATCGTCACGACGATTTCGGCGTCGGCCTGGTCGTAGAACTCGTCGGCGTCGTCATGATGGCCTTCCGAGCCCTTGCCTTCGGCCGCCATGACGGGCGCACCCGACATGAAATGTTCCATGATCGAGCCGAGAATCGCCGGCTTGAGGTGCTGCCAGTCCGGGCCGTCCTTGGACACGGTGATGAAGTCGTAGCCGAAGAACACGCCGGTCACGCCGGGAATGTCGAACAGCCGGCCGGCCAGCGGCGAGGCAGTACGCGCGCTGTCGGCGTCGCGGAAATCGGCGGTGCCTTCCCGCAGGACTTCCTTGCCGGGGAGGAATTTCAGCGTCGCCGGATTGGGGGTCGCTTCGGTCTGGATGAACATGGCATGTCTCCGCGCCCGTTCAAGGCGGGCGGATAGATTGGAATAATTCTAAGTAGGCTCAATTTCGGGTACATTCAAGCGAAAGCCCGCTTCCCGCAGTCCGCCTGGCGAATGAATTTTCTCAGGCCAGGCTGGCGATGTCCTCGTCGGACAGGTTCTGCGGCACCACCGTCACCGGGATCGGGAAAGCTGCTGCCTTGCCGGCGATCGAGGCGACCAGCGGGCCGGGGCCCTCCTTGCCGGCGCCTGCGGCCAGCACCAGGATGGCGATGTCCTGGTCGTCTTCGATCAGTTTGTGGATCTGGTCGGCAGGCCGGCCCTCGCGCACCACCAGCTCCGGCTCGATGCCGAGCGTCTCGCGCACCTTGGTCGCCTGGGTGTCGAGCGCGGCATTGGCAGTTGCGGTGGCTTCCTCGCGCATGATCTTCTCGACGCCGAGCCAGTGCTGGAAGTCGTCGGGCTCGATGACGTAGAGCAGCACCAGCACGCCATTGGTCGACTTGGCGCGCTTCGAGGCATAGGCGACGGCCCGCTCGCATTCGGGCGTTTCGTCGATGATCGCCAGGAACTTGCGCCGGTGCCCGGCTTCCTTGCTGAGGCGTTTGGAGACCATTTCCTACCCTGGTGCGTGTGGCATTTCAGTCTGCAATTTGCCACCGCCGCTTGCCGCCTGCAAGCAGGCCGGTAGCGAAGCCGGCGCAAGATTCGCCAAAGGCAATGACTTTGGCGAAGCCATCATGCGCCGGTGCAAGGGGCAGTCGCGCTCCAGTTCAGTCGCCCAGCAGGCCGATGATGTTGCGCACGTCCTTCATCGTGCCCTCGGCAATGGTACGGGCCCGGTCGCCGCCGTCGCGCAGCACGCTGTCGATGTAGCCGGGATCGGCCATCAGGCGGCGCATCTCGCCGGCGATCGGCGCGAGCTTGTCGACCGCGAGATCGGCAAGGGCCGGCTTGAACACCGAGAACTGCTGGCCGGCGAACTGGCGCAGCACCTCTTCCTTGGTGATGTCGGCGAGGCCGGCATAGATGCCGACGAGGTTTTCCGCCTCGGGACGCTCCGCGAGGCCGTCGAGTTCGCTCGGCAGCGGCGCCGGATCGGTCTTTGCCTTGCGGATCTTCTTCGAGATCGTGTCGGCGTCGTCGGTCAGGTTGATGCGCGACAGGTCGGATGGATCCGACTTCGACATCTTCTTCGAGCCGTCGCGCAGGCTCATGATGCGCGCCGCCGGCCCGCCGATCAGCGGCTCGGTGATCGGGAAATAGCCGTTGACCGTTTCCTCGCCCACCTGCATCTCCACGCCGATGCCGAGATCGGCGATGCGGGCGGAAAAGTCGTTGTTGAACTTCTGGGCAATGTCGCGCGTCAGTTCCAGATGCTGCTTCTGGTCGTCGCCGACGGGCACATGGGTGGCGCGGTAGAGCAGGATGTCGGCCGCCATCAGGCTCGGATAGGCAAGCAGGCCCAGCGAAGCGTTCTCGCGGTCCTTGCCGGCCTTGTCCTTGAACTGCGTCATGCGGTTCATCCAGCCGATGCGCGCCACGCAGTTGAAGATCCAGGCCAGCTCGGCATGCTGCAGCACGCGGGCCTGGTTGAAGACGATGTGCTTCTTGGGATCGATGCCGGCCGCCAGGAAGGTTGCGGTGATCGAGCGCGTCTGGCCCTCGAGGTCGTCATGGACGAGCTGGGCTGTCAGCGAATGCAGGTCGACGACGCAATAGATGCATTCGTTGGTTTCCTGCAGGGCGACGAACTTGCGGATGGCGCCGAGATAGTTGCCGAGGTGGAGATTGCCGGTCGGCTGGACGCCGGAGAAGACGAGAGGCTTGAAGGCGGTCATGATTGATCCCGTGGCTTGTGGAGGGCCGTTTCGCGCGCGGCGAAATGCGAGAGGCGCTTATGAACGAGGCCGCGGATCGTCGCAAGAGCCAATGAAAGGCACCTTTTGCCGGCCCCTCATTGAACCCTATAACGCTCTGCGTTATACGTTGGCCATGATCCTGGGCTTCGCCGATGCCGAGACCGAGAAGATTTGGCACGGCCAGCGAAGTCGCAAGCTGCCGTCCGATATCCAGGACAAATGCCTCGTCAAGCTGCGTATGCTCAACAGCGCACGCAAGCTTGACGACCTGAAGGTTCCGCCCGGCAACCGGCTGGAGGCATTGAAGGGAGAGCGGAAGGGGCAATTCTCGATCAGGATCAACGACCAGTGGCGCATTTTTTTCCGCTGGTCCGACGGAGCGGCAACCGATGTCGAAATTACAGATTACCACTGAAGAACTTCACAACCCGCATGCGGGTGAGATCATGGCCTCTGAGTTCATGGAGCCGCTTGGATTGAGCCAGAACGCCTTGGCGCGTGCCATCGGCGTGTCGCCGCGGCGCATCAACGAGATCGTGCTCGGCAAGCGCGCCATCACCGCCGACACGGACCTGCGGCTGGCGCGCTATTTCGGCGTGTCGGAGGGCTTTTTCCTCGGTCTCCAGATGGATTTCGAGCTGCTCGAGCGCAAGCGTGTATTGGGCGATGAACTGAACAAGATCGTTCCGCGCGCGGCCTGATCACTCCTCGACCGGCATCGGCGTGCCTTTCCGCCTGATGTTGCGCCTGATCATGCCGATGTCGGCGCCTCCGATAGCGAAGGCGACGGCGAAATAGACGACCACCGCACCGCTCACCAGCACGGCAAGTGCTGCTGCCTGGGTGTAGAAGGGGGCCGCCGAGCCGAGCCAGGGCTCGGCCTTGGCTGCGGCGAACCACAGCCCGCCGGCCATCACGGCGGAGGCGATCACCAGTCGCGGCGTGCGCTTGAGCAGCCCGGCGTCGCGGTCCCAGTGGCCGCGCCGGATCAGCGTTCCCAAAAGCAGGGCTGCGTTGATCCAGCCGGCGATCGCCGAAGCGGTGGCAATGCCGGGCGCGCCCATCGAGGGAAACAGCGTTAGCGCCACCGTGATGTTGACCGCCACCGAGGCTGCCGCAAAATACATCGGCGTGCGCGTGTCCTCGCGGGCGAAGAAGCCAGGGGTAAACGCCTTGATCAGCACGAAGGCCGGCAGGCCAAGGCCGAAGATCGACAGAATGGAGGCGACGACCACAGTGCTGTCAGCCGTGAACGCGCCGCGCTCATAGAGCACGCGGATGATCGGCTCCGAGATGACGAGCAGGGCGGCCGCTGCCGGCAGTGTCAAAAACAGCGTGAACTCGACCGAGCGGTTCTGCAAATTGGCGGCCTCGATCAGGTTGCCGGACTTCAGCGCCCGCGACAGTTCGGGCAGCAGCACGATGGCGACCGCGACGCCCACCACGCCCAGCGGCAGCTGGTAGATGCGGTCGGCCAGGTTGAGCGAGGAGACGGCACTTGCCTGGCCCGAGGCGATGGCCGTGCCGATCAGCGTGTTGATCTGGGTGATGCCGCCGGTGATCGCCGCGGGCAGGGCCAGCCACAAAAGTCGCTTGACGTTGGGCGTAAGCTTCGGCCGGCGGAAGCCGATCGCAATGCCGGCGTGGCGCACCGCGATCCAGACGATGCCGAGCTGCACCAGCCCCGCGGCCAGCACGCCCCAGGCCAGCGCATAGCCCACCGCCAGCCCGTCATGGCCACGGTACCAGGCATTGGCGAGCACTGCGACCAGGATGATGTTGAGGAACACGGGCGCGATCGCAGCCGCAAAATAGCGGCGCAGCGAGTTGAGCATGCCGCTCATCATCGCGGCCAGCGACATGCAGATCAGGTAGGGGAACATGATGGTGGCGAGCGCCACGGTCAGGTCGAATTTCTCGGGATCGGCGGCAAAGCCCGGTGCCACCACGAAGCGCACGATCAGCGGCATCGCCAGTTCCATGACGATGGTCAGCGCCAAAAGCGCGGTGAACAGGACGCCGAAAACCTCTTCCGAAAAGCGCTTGGCGCCTTCGACGCCGTTCGCTTCGATCTCCTTGGCAAACAGCGGCACGAAGGCGGCGTTGAACGCGCCTTCGGCGAACAGCCGGCGGAAGGTGTTGGGAAACTGGAACGCCGCATAGAAGGCGTCGGCGATCGGACCGGTGCCGAGGGCTGCGGCCATCAGCATCTCGCGGGCAAAGCCCAGCACCCGGCTCATCAGCGTGCCCGACGCGACCGTCGCGAATTTCTTGATCAGTGACATGGGGCGCGACAATGCCTTGGCGATTGGGACGAGATGATGGTCGGGCTCATTCCGCTGCCGCCGCCTTGGCCTTGCCGCGCTCGGGGACGGGGCCTTCGAGCGTGGCGATCAGCCGGGTGCGGATGCTGTCGAGCCGGGTGGGGTTTTCGATCTTCTGGCCGGTCAGGTCGGTCACGTAGAACGTATCGATGACCTTCTCGCCAAAGGTGGTGATATGCGCCGAGGCGATGTCGAGCGAAAGATCCGAAAGCGCGCCGGTGATCTCCGACAGCAGGCCTGGCCGGTCGAGGCCCTTGACCTCGACCACCGAGAAGCGGTTGGACAGCGTATTGCGGATTTCGGCGCGCGGCGGAATGCGGAAGGTCTTTTGGCCACGCTTGGGTTTGGTGCGCTTGGCGATCATTTCCGGCAGCCAGCTCCGCCCCGACAGCACGTCCTCGATCAGCCCGCCGACGCGTTCGGCCCGCCGGCGCTCATCCTCGTCGCGGTCGAATTCGCGGCCGATCAGGATGATGTCCAGCGCCCGCCCGTCGGAGGTGGTGAAGATCTGGGCGTCGACGATGTTGCCGCCGGCCGCGGCACATGCGCCGGCGATCACCGACAGCAGCCGCGGGTGGTCCTGCGCCAGCACGGTGATCTCGGTCACCGCCTCGAACTCGCGGGTGCGCACCATCGTCGCCAATGGCTTTTGGGCCTCGTCCGCGGCACGGATGAATTCGGCATGGCGCTTCTGGTCGTCGAGATCGACGGTCAGCAGGTAATTGTCATAATGCAGCTTGACGTACTGGCTGCGCGCCGCCTCCGGCCAGCTCGAAAGTGCCGCGACAAGCGTCTCGCGGGCCACCGCCGTGCGCTCGGCGCGCGACAGTTCCGAGAAGCCGCCGGTCAGCAGCAGCTCGGTCTCGAAGTAGAGCGTGCGTAGCAACTGGCCCTTCCAGCCGTTCCAGACGCCCGGCCCCACGCCGCGCGTGTCGCAGACCGTCAGGATCAGCAGAAGCTTCAGCCGTTCGACCGATTGCACCACGTCGGCAAAGTCGTCGATGGTCTTGCGGTCGTTGAGGTCGCGCGTCTGCGCCGTCATCGACATGACCAGATGGTTTTCCACCAGCCAGGCGACGGTTTCGGTATCGGCCGGCGAGAGCCCCATATGCGGGCAGATGCGGCGCGCGATCTTGGCGCCCGCTACCGAATGGTCCTCCGGACGCCCCTTGGCGATATCGTGCAGCAGCACCGCGACATAGAGCACCTCGCGCTGCTTCTTCAGGCTCCCGATCAGCGAGTGGCTGAGAGGATGGATCTTCTCGCCGTCGCCATGCTCGATCTCGGACAATACGCCGATGCACCGAAGCAGGTGCTCGTCCACCGTATAGTGGTGGTACATCGAGAACTGCATCATGGCGACGATCTTGCCGAAGTCGGGGATGAGCCGGCCGAGAAGCCCGGCCTCGTTCATGCGCCGCATGTTGAGTTCGGGATCGCGGTCCGAGGTCAGGATGTCGAGGAACAGCCGGTTGGCTTCCTGGTTGCGGCGCAGGCCCTTGTCGACCAGGCCGAGCGAGCGGGTCAAAAGCTTCAATGCATTGGGGTGCAGCTCCAGCCCGTGCAGGTCGGCGAACCAGAAGAAGCGCAGCATGTTCACCGGATCGCGCTCGAACACCTTGTCATCGGCGACGTTGATGCGCTGGTTGTCGATGATGAAGTCGCTGGTGCCGGCAAGCTTGCGCTTGCGCCGCGAAAAGCCCTGCAGCAGCCCGTGGAAGCCTGGCGCGTCCTTGGCCTGTTCCTCTTCAAGTGCTGCACAGAAGATGCGGGTCAGGTCGCCGACTTCCTTGGCGACCAGGAAGTAGTCCTTCATGAAGCGCTCGACCGCCGAAAGCCCGGGCTGGGTAGTGTAGCCCAGCCGCTCGGCGATTTCGCGCTGGATGTCGAAATGCAGCCGCTCCTCTGGCTTTCCAGTCAGGAAATGCATGTGGCAGCGCACTGCCCACAAGAAGTCCTCGGCCTCGACGAACTGGCCGTATTCACCCTCGGTGAACACGCCCTTGTCGATCAGCTCGGCGCCGGTGCGCACCCGGTAATAGTACTTGGCGATCCAGAACAGCGTGTGCAGGTCGCGCAGGCCGCCCTTGCCGTCCTTGATGTTGGGCTCGACCAGATAGCGGCTCTCGCCCGATTTGGCGTGGCGGGCGTCGCGCTCGGCCAGCTTGGCGTGGACATATTCGGGCCCGGTGTCCTTCACCAGCTCGTTGTCGAAGCGCTCGATCAGTTCGTCGCACAGCGTCTGCTCGCCCCAGATGAAGCGCGCCTCGAGGATCGCCGTGCGGATGGTGATGTCGGTGCGCGACAGCCTCAGGCACTCATCGATGTTGCGGGTGGCGTGGCCGACCTTCAGCCCCATGTCCCACAGCATGTAGAGCATGTATTCGACGATTTGCTCGCCCCAGGGCGTCTGCTTGTAGGGAAGCAGGAACAGAAGGTCGATGTCAGAGCCCGGCGCCAGCGTGCCGCGGCCATAGCCGCCGACGGCCACGACCGCCATACGCTCGGCCTGCGAGGGGTTCTTGGCCCGATAGACGTGGGTGACGGCGAAGTCGTAGAGGACCCGGATGATCTCGTCCATCAGGTGCGAAATCCGGGTGGCGCAGGCCGTGCCGCCCTCGTCCTCCATCAGCATTTTCTCGGCGATCTTCTTGCCGGCGGCGATGCGTTCCTTGAACAACTGCAGCGCCTTGGCGCGGATTTCCGGGTTGGAGCCGTCGCCGGTGTCTCCGGTCAGTGCCGTCAGTTCGCGGCGCAGTTCGTCTGCGTCGATCAGCATGTCGAGTTTGAGTGGAACGCTGTTCATGTGCCTCGGTCGGCCTCGCCCTTGAGGACGCGTCTATAGCGCGAAAAATTGGCCGTGGGTATGGCCGCGCGTTGCCCGAGTTGACGCTGATGCAGCGTGTTCGAGTCTCGATCCGGTGTACCCACAATGCTGGCTGCCTCTGGCCAGAAGCAGCCACCCTCTATAAAGGACTGCGAGCCTCTGGCTTGTCCGCGCACTGCATGGTGCCGCAGGCAAGTTGACCTGGATGCGGCAGGCCGCACAGGTCAGCAGCGGCATAGTGCATGACCCCGAAAATCAGAATCGCTTTTCGGAAAGGATCATGCACAAATCCAAAGTGTTACAGCGTCCTTTGCGCGTCCAAAAGGACGCGCGGCGCTGTAACGGTCGGTGCCTCCGCGTTAGCGGTCACTACTCCCCCAGCATGCCGGTAAGCGAGGCGCCTATGCAGTTGCAACAAGACGTGATCGAACAGGTGATCGCCGATATAGGCCGACTCGCCGCGCTTCGGGAGTTCGACATTCTCGATACGCCGCGCGAACTGGCTTTCGATCGCATATCGGAGCTGATCAAGCTCATTTTCGATGTCGAAATAGGCATCGTGTCCATGATCGATGCGCACCGGCAATGGTACAAGTCGGTGGTCGGTTTGCCGACTAGTGAAGCGTCGCTGGACGGAACGTTTTGTCGCTACACCCTGCAGCTTGGCCGCCCCGTGATCGTGCCCGACGCTGCCAAGGATCCCCGATTCTGCGACAACCCTCATGTTACCGACGGACCGCGTATTCGGTTTTATGCAGGTGCGCCAATAATCACAAACACCGGCGAGGTCATTGGCACGATTTGCGCGGTCGATGGGAGGGTCCGTGAGTTTGGGCCACGAGAAGAAGCAATCCTCGTCCATTTGGCTGCTCTGGTGATGCGCGAACTTGAACTGCGTCAGGAAACGGCCACTGACACACTAACCGGGGCGGGCAGCCGGAAGGCGTTCAAGGATGAAGCCAACAAACTTCTTGCGCTCGTGAGCCGCGACGGCATGCCCTTGAGTTGCATCGCCTTGGATGTAGATCACTTCAAGCGCATCAACGATACCTATGGACATGCGGCCGGAGATCAGGTGCTGACCGGCATCGTTCGCGGGCTCAAAGACGAATTGCGGCAGAGCGACTTTGTGGGCCGAGTAGGTGGCGAGGAGTTTGCCGTGCTGCTGCCGCAAACGGACCCGACAACTGCTGTTCTGGTCGCCGAGAAACTCCGTCAGCGCATCAAGGCGCTCCAGTTTCCAGGGAGCGATCTTCCCATAAAAGTCACCATCTCCCTAGGTGTCGCCAGCTACAATCAAGGCGACGATGTGGAGAGTCTTGTGGCGAGGGCAGACAAGGCACTCTATGAAGCCAAACGAACGGGCCGCGATCGCACATGCCGCTCTGACGGCCCGGCGGTTCCCATAAAGATCAACCGACGCAGGGTACTTCAGGCGGGTCAGATCATCTTCGACAATGGCAGGTCGGTGTACGACTGCACCATTCGGGCCTTCTGGGACAACGGAGCTGAAATCGCAGTGTCGCTTCCAACTGCTGTCCCGGATCAGTTCGAGCTGGTTATCAAAGATACCGCAGATCGACGCCATTGCAGATTGATTGGCCGCGCTGCCGGTTCCGTCGAGGCGGCTTTCTGAAAAGCCAGGAAGTGGATATGCGGTGATGTCGGTGGATCAGCAGCAGTCGTTGGTGGCGTTTGCGATGTAAAATCCGCGATTTTCCAGGCTATTGACCTTCCATGTACTGGAACCCCTAAGCTCGGCCGATCATGCAATTGCTGGATCCGGCCGATGAATGACCCGCACGATCCCCACGCCCATCACCACACCGCCACCCCGCCCGATGCCATGGAGCGCGACCCCGTCTGCGGCATGACGGTCGATCCCGCCGCCGGCAAGCCGCGGTTCGAACATGGCGGCCGCCTGTTCCATTTCTGCAGTGCCTCTTGCCGTGACAAGTTCAAGGCGGATCCGGAAAAGTACCTGGGCGACAGGCCCGCGGAAAAACCTGCGCCCAAGGGCACGCAATACACCTGCCCGATGCATCCCGAGATCATCCGCGATCAGCCGGGTTCATGCCCGATCTGCGGCATGGCGCTCGAACCGATGATGCCGACCGGCGAGGAAGGCCCCAGCCCCGAACTGGTCGATTTTGTCAGGCGCTTCTGGGTCAGCGCCGTCCTGTCCGTTCCGCTGCTGGTCCTCACCATGGGGCCGATGTTTGGTTTGCCGGTACGCGAGTGGATCGGCGAGCGCACCGCCGTCTGGCTCGAACTTGTGCTCGCCACGCCCGTCGTGCTGTGGGCGGCGCTACCGTTTTTCCGCCGTGGCTGGGAGTCGGTCCTCAACCGCAGCCCCAACATGTGGACGCTGATCTCGCTCGGCGTCGGCGCGGCCTATCTCTACTCCGTCGTCGCCACGCTGTTCCCGCATCTGTTTCCACACCAGTTTCGGGGGCATGGCGGTTCTGTGCCGGTCTACTTCGAAGCGGCAGCGGTCATCGTGGCGCTCGTCTTCCTCGGCCAGGTATTGGAACTGCGCGCCCGCGAGCGCACCGGCTCGGCCATCCGCGCGCTGCTCGACCTCGCGCCAAAAACCGCGCGCCGCATTGCCGCCGACGGGTCGGAGAGCGAAGTGCCGCTGGAGAGTGTGATCGCCGGCGACCGCCTGCGTATCCGTCCGGGCGACGCCGTGCCGGTTGATGGCATCGTCGAAGACGGCCGCTCTTCGGTCGATGAATCGCTGATCACAGGCGAGCCGGTGCCGGTCGAAAAGACCCAGGGCGACAAGCTTACCGGCGGCACGCTCAACAAGAACGGCACGCTCGTCATGCGCGCCGAAAGGGTGGGCGCTGACACCGTGCTGTCGCAGATCGTCGACATGGTCGCCAGGGCCCAGCGCAGCCGCGCGCCGATCCAGGGCCTCGCTGACCGCGTCTCGTTCTATTTCGTGCCGGCGGTGGTGCTGGTCGCCATTGTCGCCTTCATCGTCTGGGCGCTGGTCGGCCCCGAGCCGAGCATGGTCTTTGCCATCGTCTCGGCGGTGTCGGTGCTGATCATCGCCTGTCCCTGCGCGCTCGGCCTCGCCACCCCGATGTCGATCATGACCGCCACCGGCCGCGGTGCCCAGGCCGGCGTGCTGATCAAGGATGCCGAGGCGCTTGAGCGATTTTCCAAGGTCGGCACCCTGATCGTCGACAAGACCGGCACCCTGACCGAGGGCCGGCCGAAGCTGACCGACGTGGTCACCGCCGAAGGCATCGCCGAGAACGAGCTGCTGGCGCTCGCCGCCGGCCTCGAAAGGGGCTCGGAGCATCCGCTGGCCGAGGCAATCGTCGAAGGTGCCGCCGCCCGTGGCGTGACCGTGCCCGAGGTCGGCGATTTCGAGGCCGTCACCGGCAAGGGCGTCGCCGGCACTGTATCGGGGCGCAAGGTGGCGCTCGGCAACGCCGCCATGATGGTCGACCTCGGCCTCGACATCGCAGAGCTTTCCACCCGCGCCGACGCACTGCGCACCGACGGGAAGACGGCGATGTTCGTCGCCGTCGACGGCAAGCCGGCTGGCCTTGTCGCCGTCGCCGACCCGATCAAGGCTAACGCTGCCGAGGCGATCCGCGAGCTGCACGCGCATGGCCTGCGCATCGTCATGGCGACCGGCGACAACGAGCGCACCGCGCGTGCCGTCGCCCAGAAGCTCGGCATCGACGAGGTCCGCGCCGATATGCAGCCCGAGAGCAAGAAGATGCTGATCGACGAGCTCCGCGCCCGGGGCGAGGGTGTTGCCATGGCCGGCGACGGCGTCAACGACGCGCCCGCCCTTGCCGCCGCCGATGTCGGCATCGCCATGGGCACCGGCGCTGACGTCGCCATGGAAAGTGCCGGCATCACCCTGCTCAAGGGTGACCTCACCGGCATCGTGCGTGCCCGCAAGCTCGCCCAGGGGACCATGCGCAACATCAAGGAGAACCTGTTTTTCGCCTTCGTCTACAACGCGCTGGGTGTTCCGGTGGCAGCGGGCATCCTATATCCGGTCCTCGGCACGCTGTTGTCGCCGATGATTGCCGCCGCCGCGATGAGCCTGTCGTCGGTGTCGGTCATTGCCAATGCGCTGCGGCTCAGGACCATCAAGCTCTGAGCCGGAGCACGAGACTAGGAGTATCTGGATGAACCTGATGAAAAAGACCGTGCTGGCCCTGATGGCGGCGGGCATGCTCGTCGCCGTGCTGCTCGAAACCGCCCCGGCCCAGACCGACCACAGCGCCCACACCATGCCGGCACCGGCAGCCAGCGCCTCGGTCGAGGCCAACAAGGCGGCGATGGACAAGATGCATCAGGCGATGATGACGGTGGAATATTCCGGCGACGCCGACATCGACTTCGCCCGCGGCATGATCCCGCATCACCAGGCCGCCGTCGACATGGCCAAAATCGTGCTCAAGCACGGCAAGGATCCGGAAATGCGCAAGCTGGCCGAGGACGTGATCGCTGCCCAGGAAGCCGAGATCAACCAGATGGAAGCCTGGCTCGCCGCCCATCCGGCGAAGTGAGACAAACAGCCGTCAGGGAGAAAACCATGGCCGCATCGCCCGCAACGACCACGCTTCCCTCAGGCGAAGCCGTTCCGGTGCTCGGGCAGGGCACCTGGATGATGGGCGAGGATATCAGGCGTGCGGCCGACGAGGTCGCCGCCCTCCGGCTCGGTCTCGATCTTGGCGTCAGCCTGATCGACACCGCCGAAATGTATGGCGACGGCGGCGCCGAGCAGGTGGTGGCCGAGGCCATCACTGGGCGTCGCGACGAGGTTTTTTTGGTCTCCAAGGTGCTGCCCACCAACGCTACGCGCAGCGGCGTTCTCCGCGCCTGCGAGGCGAGCCTGAGACGGCTGCGCACCGACCGCATCGACCTCTATCTGCTGCATTGGCGCAGCAGTGTGCCCCTCGCCGAAACCATCGCCGCCTTCGAGGAGCTCCGCCAGGCCGGCAAGATCCGCCATTGGGGCGTCAGCAATTTCGACACCGACGACATGGACGAGCTCGCTGCCCTGCCGGCCGGCGCTGCCTGCCAGGCCAACCAGGTGCTCTACAATCTCACCCGCCGCGGCATCGAGTTCGACCTTTTGCCCTGGTGCCGGGCGCGAGGCATGCCGGTCATGGCCTATTCGCCGGTCGAGCAGGGGGCGTTGTCCAGCCACAAGGGCCTCGCCGCCATCGCCGCGCGCCACGATGCCACGCCGGCGCAAATCGCGCTCGCCTGGGTGCTGGCCCAGCGTGGTGTCATCGCCATCCCCAAGGCCACCAGCCTGGAGCATGTCCGCCAGAATGCCGCCGCGTGCGACATCCGCCTCGCTCCGGAAGACCTCGCCGAACTCGACCGCCTCTTCCCGCCGCCAGCGCGCAAACGCCCGCTGGAGACGACCTGAGCGCTAGTGCATGACCCCGAAAATCAGAACCGATTTTCGGAAAGGATCATGCACCAATTCAAAGTGCTACAGCGCTGCGCGTCCAAAAGGACGCGCAGCGCTGTAGCGAAGCGGCTCCCAGCTTTGCGGTCTCGCCTCAGAAGCGCTGGCTTGCGCCCAGCTTCGCCCCGACCGACTTGCCGCCCTCGCCCTCGAGGTTGAAGAGCAGCGCCGCGTCGATCGCCCAGCCATTGACGGCCTGCAGCGACAGGCCGCTCGACACCGAGCCGAACAGGCCCGCGCCGTCGAGGCCGGAGAAGCCGGCGGTTGCGCCCAGCTTTGGCGTGAGTGTCGAGCCGCTTTCCAGCGTGAACGACCGGGCGATCTCGGCGCCCAGGCTGACGCGCAGCTGCTCCTGCGCGAAGCCGTCGAGCTCGATCCGGTCGCCGGCGTCGTTCTCGACCGCGTAGTCCTCGACCTTCTCGGCGAAGTAGACCGCCCGCAGCCTTGGCGTCAGCACGGTAACGTCGTCGAGCTGCCATTGCCCGGTGATCGCGGTGTCGAAGAGTAAGCGCCTGGTGTCGAAGCTGCCGTCCCAGAATGGCGTGCCGATGTCGTTGGCAGAGCCGCCGTAGAGCAGGCTGGTGTCCCAGAACACGTGCCTACCGAGCTCGAACGAGGCGTAGGGGCCGACCAGCCAGCCATTGCCGGTCAGCTCGCCGTCCGCGTCGGTCGGGTCGGTCATGCGGTCATAGTGGAAGGACAGGCCGACCAGCGCCTTTTCGGAGACCAGATAGTCGGCGCCGACCGAGACCATGCCGAAGCTGCCCCACTTGCCGTCGCTGTCGTCGCGGCGATGCGCCAGAAACGCGCCGTCGACCCAGATGTTGAAGGGCGAAGCGGCTGCGCTCGCGTCGCCCGACTTGTCGCGGGCCGCCTGCATCTGCACCAGGCTGGTGGCGTAGCCAAGCGTCAGCCCGTCGGCCGACGGCGTCAGCCGGGCGCTGGCGGGCGCGGCGGACGTCGCCATGCGGCGGCGTTCCTTGAGGCTGGGCAGCGCGATGGTCGAGGCGATCATGTTCTGGCGCGATTGCACGAAGCCGCGCACCAGGCTGTCGGCGTCGTGGGCCACCCTGGCGGGGCCGAACGTGTAGGTGACGGCGCCGGTGCTGCTGCCCGCGGCGTTGATCAGGCGGAACCGGACACGGACCTGCCCGAAATAGGCCGGGTCGGGCGTGAACTTCAGATACCAACCGACCGGGGCGACCGGTCCGGCGGCGGCATAGTCGCCCTGGGTGATCTCGGCCCGGCCGGCATTGACCGGCTCCACCGAAACCAGCTCGGCATCATCGAACGGCCCGCCAGAGGCGCCGGCGTCGAGCCGCACGGGGGCCGGCGTCATTCCGCCGTCGGCCTCGATTTCCTGGTCCGGCACCACGGCTTGCCCGGCCGTCACCGCCAGCGTGTAGCCTGCAGCCACCGTATCGTTATTGGCGTCGGTGGCGGTGATGGTGAAGCTGGCGCTTTCGACCGTCGTCGGCGTGCCGGAAATTGCACCCGTCGCGGTATTCAGCGACAGGCCTGCCGGAAGCGTGCCGGTCACGGCGTAGCTGTAGGGCGCGGTGCCGCCGGAGGTGGAGACCGTCACGCCGGGATAGATGACACCTGTCGTGCCACCGGCCAGCGCGCCCGCTACAGGCGACAGCGTCAGAGCAGGCGCGGCGCGGGTGATCGTTAGCTGATAGGTTCTGGTGCTGCCGTCCTGGGCGGTCACGACGACCCATATCGTGTTGGCGCCGACAGCGAGCGAGATCGATCCCCCGACACCGGAAGCAGTAGCAGACCCGTTCACCGTGATCGTCGCGCTGGCGTCACTTAGTGTCGGCACGACAACGATGGCGGCAACGGTGTTTGCGACGGAAGTCGTATAGGCGAGCGTTCCGGGGGCGAAGGCTGGCGACAGCGTGCCGCTGCTTATGGTGAGGTTGGAAAGCGTGCCGTCAACATAGCGGTAGCCGGCCGACACCGTTGTGGTGCCTCCGCTGGTGGTCACGCTGACGCCGACCGCGCCGGCCAAGCCGGCCGGCGTGGTGGCGGTGATGGAGGTATCGCTGTTGACGATCACGCCGCTCGCGGGCTCGCTGCCGAACTGCACCGCCGTCGCGCCCGTGAAGTTGGTGCCCCCGATCGTGACGACTGTTCCGCCTGCGGCCGGCCCCATATGCGGATGGATTGCATTGATCATCGGCGGGCTGTTGACTGTCAGCGCGGCCGCGTCCGAGACGGCGCTGGACGTAGGCAAGCCGGTTCCGACACGATACACGACGACGCGGTACTGATAACCGTTCAATTCGATGGTCGCGCCGGTGATGCTCAGCGTCGCGCTGGTCGCGCCGGAATAGAGGGCGCCGTCACTGATGTTGATGAAGCCGGCGCCTTGGTCGACCTGCCACTGGTAGCCGGTGGCGTTTTCGGCCGTCACGCTGAAGCTGGCGGTGCCGCCGGCGGCAATGGTCGAGGAGGACGGCTGTGCGGTGATTGACGGCGGCGGCGGCGAGACGGTGATTGTCACCGTGGCGGGGGCCGATGTGCCGCCACCATTGGTCGCGGTGTAGGTGAAGCTGTCGGAGCCGGAATAGCCGGGATTCGGGGTATAGGTGATTGCCATGCCCGACAACACCGTAGCGCCATGGCCGGCGGCGCTGGCGACCGCGACCCAGGTCGGCGTCCCTCCGGAGATGTTGAGCGTGATCGCGTTGGCTGACGAGTTCGCCGCCACCGTCGCCGAGACATCGTTGGCCACCGGCGGCAGCGGCGCGGCGCGGGTGACTGTCAGCGTATAGATCCTGATGGTGGTGCCGTCCTGGGCGGTCACGGCGATCACGATCGTGTTGGCGCCGACATTCAAGGAGATCGTGCTGGCGTTGCCGGACGTGACTGCAGCGCCGTTCACCGTCATCGTCGCGCTGGCGTCATTTATTGTCGGCCTGACGTCGATGCTGGTCACGTTGCTTGCCACCGCAGCCGTGTAGCTTGTCGTGCCGGCTGCAAAACCAGGCGACAGCGTGCCGCTGCTTATCGTAAGATTGGCAAGCGTTGCGTCGCTTGCCAGCGTATAGGTGAAGCCGGACGTCAGCGTTGCACTGCCTCCGGGGGTGTTCACGCTGACATCGACACTTCCGGCGGCATGGGCGGGAATCGTGGCGGTGATGGTCGTGTCGTTGACAACGGTGAAGCTGCTCGCCGACGTTCCGCCAAAACGGACTGCACTAGCGCCTGTCAGGTTCGACCCCGAGAGCGTGACTGTCGTACCGCCGGCGGCATTGCCCGAGTTCGGGGCGGCGGACGTGAGCGTCGGCGCAGCCGCCGCGCGGGTCACCGTCACCGTATAGGTTTTGGTCGTCACACCGTCTGCGGCCTTTCCGATGATGGTGACCGTGTTGTCGCCGAAATTGAGAGAGGTGCTCCACGATGAGCCGCTTTTGCGTCCCCCCACGCCGCCAGCATGATAGGTCGCATCAGGATCCGAAGTGTCGGCGTTCATCCAGATGACGTTTGTCCCAGAGGGAACAGAAACGGAATACTCGGTTGTCTGCTTGTCAAAGGTTGGCGTCAGTGTGCCAACTCCGACCCAGATGTTGGAAAGCGTGGCGTCACTCGATAGCGCGGCATTGACCGTCAGCGCTGCCGAATTCGACGTGGCGTTGGGTGTAACTAAGCCGGTTGCGACGACGCGGTACAGATAGCCGTTCATGCCGGCGGTGGCGCCAGTGATGGTCAGGGTTGCCGTGGTCGCGCCGGAATAGGGGGCGCCGTTGCTGATGTCGATGAAGCCGGAGCCGGTATTCACCTGCCACTGGTAGCTGGTGGCGTTCGAGGCCGTCACGCTGAAGGTGGTGTTGGCGCCGGCGGCTGTCGTGGAATTCGATGGCTGCGCGGTGATCGAGGGGGGCGTGGCGGTGGCCGTGCAGGTGACGGTAGCGTGCACGGTTCCGCCAGTTGAACCGCTCCAGGCGTAGATGACGTAGCCGTCGTCATCCGCGGATACGACATGCGAGCCACTGAGGCTCAGTTCATCCCCCGGCACAGCCTTTTCTTCCAGTATGATGTCACTGGGATAGTTGGCGCCATTGTTTTTGTAGATTGCGAAGCCCGAGTTGTCGTTGGGGTTGGGGGCGCCGGCGCCAGACGTAGTAACCGTGTAGGTGATTTTCTCACCGGCCTGAACACTGATGCCGTCGAAAGGAGTGTCAGGGGCAGGGGCGGTATAGCGAAACTGGTTCCACAACTCGTCGCCATCCGTCAGCGTGACGCTGCCGCCCCACGTTGCATTGATTGCGCTGCACCCCGGGGATTGCGCCAGTGCCGGCTGGGTTTGCAATAGTGATCCGAGAGTAACAATCGCGCACAAGACCAGGAGGGTACTTGTTGCCCCGTAGCAAGCGCGCAGCCTGGCAGCCGCCTCACCCGCGCCACGGTACGCGAGCCAAAAGCCGTCGAGAATGGAATACATCGTTCCCCCTAAGCACCACGGGGAACGGTAGTCCCAATTGCATGCTGTACTGATTCTGCAGCGATTTCTGACTCGCTCTTGAGCAGTCCGCAAGTAGTCGGAGCGGTGTTTGGCCGAGCCGCTCGCGCTGGAACAAAGATACTTGCGGGGTTTTCCCGGACAGGTTGTCGCCCTTCCGGATCGTTCGCGTTTTTTCACGTGAGGAGAGGTGGGCGCAGTTGTGACCTGCCCCTTCTTTTGCGTTGCTGGTCAAGCCCGGCGCCCTCCCCGCGCGCGCGTCAGTCTTGCCGCCCGTTGCGGGCGGGCGAACGCCTCAGCCGCCGGCCAGCCCCTTCAGCCGGTAGAGCGCGTCGAGCGCCTCGCGCGGGCTCATCTCGTCGGGGCTGAGCCCCGCCAGCGCCTTGGCCAGCGCGTCGTTGGCCACGGGCTTTTCGGCCTCGCGCTTCACCGCGATCGAAAACAGCGGCAGGTCGTCGACCAGCCGGTCGGCCTTGCCCGAGGTCTCGCTTTCTTCCAGTTGGTGCAGCACTTCCTTCGCGCGCGCCACCACGGCGTCCGGCAGGCCGGCGAGGCGGGCCACCTGCACGCCATAGGAGCGGTCGGCGGCACCCTTGCCGACCTCGTGCAAAAACACCACTTCGCCTTCCCACTCCTTGACCCGCATCGTCACGTTGTGCAGCCGGCCGAGCTTTCCTGATAGCGCAGTGAGCTCGTGGAAGTGGGTGGCAAAAATCGCCCGGCAGCGGTTTTTCTCGTGCAGATATTCGACCGCCGCCCAGGCGATCGACAGGCCGTCGAAGGTCGCGGTGCCGCGGCCGATCTCGTCGAGGATGACCAGCGTCCGTTCGCCCGCCTGGTTGAGGATGGCGGCGGTCTCGACCATCTCGACCATGAAGGTCGAGCGCCCGCGGGCGAGGTCGTCGGAAGCGCCGACGCGGGAGAACAACCGGTCGACCACGCCGATATGGGCACTTTGGGCCGGTACGAAAGAACCCATCTGGGCGAGGATCGCAATCAGCGCGTTCTGGCGCAGGAAGGTCGACTTACCGCCCATGTTGGGGCCGGTCAGAAGCCAGATCGCGCCGTTCTTGTCGTTGCCGTCGGGCGACAGGTCGCAGTCGTTGGCGACGAAGGGCGCGGCCGCCGCGCGCCGCAGCGCCTGCTCGACAACGGGGTGGCGGCCTCCCGAAATCTCGAAGGCGAGGCTGGCGTCGACCTCAGGCCGGCACCAGGCCTCGTTCTGGGCCAGCACGCTAAGTGCTGCCGACACGTCGAGCACCGACAGCGCGTCCGCTCCCGCACGGATCGCCTGGGCATGGCTGACCGCCTCCGCCACCAGGGCTTCGAAGGCTGACAGTTCGATGGTCAGCGCCCGATCGGCGGCGTTGGCGATCTTGGTCTCGAGGCCTGCGAGTTCGGTGGTGGTGAAGCGCATCGCGCTCGCCATGGTCTGGCGATGGATGAAGCGCGCCTTGGCCTCGTCGGTGCCGTTCAGCACCGCCTGGTGGTTGGCCGTCACCTCGATGTAGTAGCCGAGCACGTTGTTGTGGCGGATCTTGAGCGAGCGGATGCCCGTCTCCTCGATGAGATCCCGTTCCATGCCGGCGATCACCCGGCGTGACTGGTCGCGCAGCGCCCGCATCTCGTCGAGCTCGCCATGGTAGCCCGTTCGGACAAAACCGCCGTCGCGCTTGAGCAGCGGCAGTTCTTCCCCGAGTGCTGTGTCGAGATGGTCGGCGAAGTCGGCAGGTAGCGCAGCGATCGCCGCCATGGCGGCACCCAGTTCCCTGGGCAGCGCCGCCCCGCCAAACAGCCCTGCAATGGTCCGCGCGGCGGCAAAGCCCGAGCGCAGCGCACCCAAGTCGCGCGGTCCGCCGCGGTTGAGCGCCAGCCGCGAAAGCGCCCGCGGCATGTCGGCGACGCCCTTGAGACTGAGCCTGAGCGCCTCGGTCAGCCTTGTCTCGCTCTGGAAGAACGACACCGCGTCGAGCCGGTTGGCAATCGCCTCCGGGTCGGTCAGCGGCGACATCAGCCGGTCGGCGAGCAGGCGCGCGCCGCCGCCGGTCACCGTGCGGTCGATGGCGCGGAACAGCGAGCCGTCGCGGCTACCCGAGAGCGTGCGCAAAAGTTCGAGATTGGCGCGCGTCGCCGGGTCGATGAACAGCGTCGCCCCTTCCTGCTCGCGCTCGGGATGGGCCAGCGGCGGCCGCTCGGCCTTCTGGGTCTTTTCGACATAGGCAATCGCCCCCGAAATCGCCGACAGCTCGGCGCGGGAAAACGCGCCAAAACTGTCCGGCGTCGCCACCTCGTAGAACCGGGCGATGCGCTGCGGGGCTGCGGTCGAGTCGAACAGGGAAGGCGGCTGCGGGCTGACGATGCGGCCGACCAGGTCGAAGGTCGGCCTGAGCTCCTCGTCATGGAAGGCCGGTTCGGCGACGATCAGCTCGCGCGGGTCGATGCGGAAGATGTCGGCGGCAAGCCGCTCGGGCGAAGTTTCCGCCACCCGGAACACGCCGGTCGAGATCTCGATCCAGGCGAGTGCCAGGGTCGCTTCGCCCGCGCCCTTGACCCGGCCCAGCGCCATCAGAAAATTCGATTCCTGCGGCGCCAGCAGCTTGTCTTCGGTGATCGTGCCGGGGGTGACGAGGCGCACCACGTCGCGCTTGACCACCGATTTCGAGCCGCGCTTCTTGGCCTCCGCCGGATCCTCGATCTGCTCGCACACCGCGACCCGATGGCCGAGGCCGATCAGCTTCTGCAGATAGTCGTCGGCCGCATGGATCGGCACGCCGCACATCGGGATGTCCTGGCCCTGATGCTTGCCGCGCTTGGTCAGCACGATGCCGAGCGCGCGGCTGGCGATCTCGGCGTCGTCGAAGAACAGCTCGTAGAAGTCGCCCATGCGGTAGAACAGCAGCGAATCCGGGTTCGCCGCCTTGATCTCGATATACTGCTCCATCATCGGCGTCGGCGCGGCCATGCCGGCCATGGCAACGGCGGCGCTGCGAGGGGTTTCGTCGTTCACAGGCTCTTCCGCTAAAAAGTGTTTCACCCCTGCTTGGCGGTTTACAGCGCCGATGTGTAGCCTTAATCCAAAACGCTCCACAAAAAGAAATTCTGATAGGGCAGGAACGCTTCTCATCATGGCCTCGAACAAGAAAACCGACAGCACCGGCCCCTCCGTCAGCGCCGAGGAAGCACTCGACTTCCACGCCATGGGCCGCCCGGGCAAGCTCGAGATCACACCGACCAAGCCGATGGCCACCCAGCGCGACCTGTCGCTTGCCTATTCGCCCGGCGTCGCCGTCCCCGTGCTGGCCATCGCCGAGGATCCTTCCCGCGCCTTCGACTACACCACGCGCGGCAACATGGTCGCCGTCATCTCCAACGGCACCGCGATCCTCGGCTTGGGCAATCTCGGCGCGCTCGCCTCCAAGCCCGTCATGGAAGGCAAGGCGGTGCTGTTCAAGCGCTTCGCCGACGTCGATTCCATCGACCTCGAGGTCGACACCGAGGACGCCGACGAGTTCATCAACTGCGTGCGCTTCCTGGGCCCCTCCTTCGGCGGCATCAATCTCGAGGACATCAAGGCGCCCGAATGTTTCATCATCGAGCAGAAGCTGCGCGAGCTGATGGACATCCCCGTCTTCCACGACGACCAGCACGGCACCGCCATCATCGCCGCCGCCGGCCTCATTAACGCGCTTGAAATCACCGGCCGCGACATGAAGACGACCAAGCTCGTCTGCAACGGCGCGGGCTCGGCCGGCATCGCCTGCATCGAGCTGATCAAGGCGATGGGTTTTTCGCCCGAGAACGTCACCCTGTGCGACACCAAGGGCGTGGTCTGGCAGGGCCGCACCGAGGGCATGAACCAGTGGAAGTCGGCGCACGCCGTCAAGACCGACGCCCGCAGCCTCGCCGACGCGATGGAAGGTGCCGACGTCTTCTTCGGCCTCTCCGCCAAGGGTGCGCTGACACCCGCCATGGTCCAGTCGATGGCCAAGAACCCGATCATCTTCGCCATGGCCAATCCCGATCCGGAGATCACGCCGGAGGAGGTCGCGGAGATCCGCACCGACGCCATCATGGCGACCGGCCGTTCGGACTATCCGAACCAGGTCAACAACGTGCTCGGCTTCCCCTACATTTTTCGCGGGGCGCTGGACGTCAGGGCGACAACCATCAATGACGACATGAAGATCGCCGCCGCCCACGCGCTGGCCGATCTCGCCCGCCAGGACGTGCCCGACGACGTCGCCGCCGCCTACCAGGGCAACCGGCCGAAATTCGGCCCCAACTACATCATCCCGGTGCCGTTCGACCCGCGCCTGATCGCGGCGATCCCGATCGCGGTGGCCAAGGCCGCGATGGAGAGCGGCGTCGCTCGCAAGCCGATCCTCGATCTCGACAAATACGCCAACGAGCTGTCGGCGCGACGCGACCCGCTGGCGTCCACGCTCCAGCGCATTTCCGATCGCGTGCGGCGCCAGCCCAAGCGCATCGTCTTCGCCGAGGGCGAGGAGGAGCAGGTCATGCGCGCCGCCGTCTCCTACGTCAACCAGAAGCTCGGCACCGCCATCCTGCTCGGCCGCGAGGAGCAGATCAAGGAGACCGCCCGCAACGCCGGCGTCGACCTCAACAAGCCGGGCATCGAGATCATCAATGCGCGCCTGTCGCGCCGCAACGCGATCTATGCCGACTATCTCTACGAGCGGCTGCAGCGCCAGGGCTTCCTCCAGCGCGACTGCCAGCGCCTGATCAACAACGACCGCAACCACTTCGCCGGCTGCATGGTGGCACTCGGCGACGCCGACGGCATGGTCACGGGCGTCACCCGCAACTATTCCACAGCACTCGAAGACGTCCGCCGCGTCATCGACGCCAAGCCCGGCCACCGCGTCATCGGCGTGTCGATCGTGCTGTCGCGCGGCCGCACCGTGATTGTCGCCGACACCGCCGTCCACGACATGCCGAACGCCGAGCAGATCGCCGACATCGCCGAGGAGGCCGCAGGCTATGCCCGCCGCATGGGCTACGAGCCGCGCGTGGCCATGCTCGCCTACTCGACCTTCGGCCACCCGGCCGGCGAGCGCTCCGAGCGTGTCCAGGAAGCGGTGAAAATCCTCGACAAGCGCCGTGTCGATTTCGAGTATGACGGCGAGATGGCGGCCGACGTCGCCCTCAACCCCAAGTTGATGGCGCGCTACCCGTTCTGCCGCCTCACCGGCCCGGCCAACGTGCTGGTCATGCCGGCCTTCCACTCGGCCTCGATCGCGACAAAGATGCTGCAGGAACTCGGCGGCTCCAACGTCATCGGGCCCCTCCTCGTCGGCCTCAACAAGTCGGTGCAGATCGTGCCGCTCAACGCCAAGGACTCCGACATCGTCAACATGGCGGCAATCGCGGCGTATAACGCGGGGACTTGAGAAGCGGTCGGCCTCGAGCTTGTCGAAGGGCCGATCAATCGACAACGATTTGTCGATTGAAGCTGCTCAAGGCCCGGAGCCATAGCGGAGGGCATAGCGCTGCCCTCGCTTCGGGAGTCGGCTAGGCGAAAGCGCCGAAGCTGCTGATCTCCCCCTTGTGGGGGAGATGCCCGGCAGGGCAGAGGGGGGTGGGAAGGAATGAGACGCCTCCGGCCCCTCCAATGAGCGCACCCGCTCCCGCGCGTCATCCCGGAAACCGGAGCGCAGCGCAGGTTATCCCGGACCCATTGGTCGGAAAATCGTCAGGCGCGGCCGGGTCCTCGCCTCGGCGCGCTTCATCGATGCCTTGCGAACCCGGACCCCGGCCGCGCCAGTCAATGGATCCCGGATAGGCTTCACTCCGCTCGCCTTCCGGGATGACGAAGGGCGGCGCCTGTCTGCTATGTGCAGGATTTGGCGTAGCGCCGAAGCTGCTCATCTCCACTGGTGGGGGGCGGCAGGACAGGTCATGCCGGCCGCGATCGCGACAAAGATGCTGCAGGAGCTCGACGGCGGCGCATGGCGCGGGAATGCGGTGGGGCGACGGACACCTCGGAGCTTAGCCGCAGTTCCTAAGATGAAGCCTATCTGACTTCACATCATTTTAAGGAAACGATCTAATTCGTCAATCGAAACTGCGCCGATGTATTTCTCGATCGCCTGCTTTCCATCATCGGTGGTCAAACCATGCTGCAAAATGAAGCTTTCCATCCGCTCGTCTAGAATCGTTATTGTGTTTGCTTCGATGTGGCAATTGAAGGTGTCAACTCCGGCAGTGGCAATCGCGATCTTATTTGGAGATAACGGAAACAATGCTATGTTGGCGGACTGCATTATGGCTTCCGACGCCTCTTCTAGGACATCCTTATGTTCGGCTGAGATCAGGATGTCATCCATATAGACGGACACAAGAAACCCCGCACCATTGAGCCTTTTCAGTTCGCTGCCGAGATGTGACTGCTCAAGTGAGAGCGTGGCAAGTACGGGGGACTGGCAGAAGCCGTACGGGAGCACTTTACCTGCGTTTCCCTCAACCACCACCGATTCCATTGCGATGTTGAATGCCCGTGGCGCTTTGAAGCCCACACTCCGCAAGCTGCGCGCGACGCGAGTTCGAGACACTTGACCAAAGAAATTGGTAATGTCGAATCGCGAGAAATATTTGCTTTTTTGGTGAAGCCTTAACGCGGCTACGTGGCCGCCTCTACGCTCCAAATGATAGAATATCTGATGCGGGTTGTACTTCTTAAGTACTTGCTTGATTATGGCTTTGCCGCGAATTGCCGAATTCTTCGTTTGAATATAGACGAACCGATCTGGCTTTAGTTCGTAGCGATATTCGTAGTTGTGAGTCGCCATGGGTAGAAGAGGACCTCATTCGCAAATTTCAGGACAGCGTACGAAATCATGATGATCCAGTAAACAGCCGGCCCAATCTTGCGAATGAGGCGAAGAACGTAAGTGGTAAGCATTGGCGCCTCCATTACATAGCTGACGGCCCTTCACTTGCGTGCAAGTCGTCTTCTAAGTCGATCCCCAGGGTTGCCCCAAGGTGCCGAAACATAAGGTCCCGCAAGATCCCATAAGGGGCCTCAAGGTGTTCCTACCGCCAGCTCACAGCCATATGGATGTCAGTAAGGATAGTTGCAAGTGCTGTAGCTGTGAGGGGAAGAAATTATTGCGCACCGCCTCAGTTTGAGGCCTGACAAGTGAAATATTCAAATATGCAAGCTTTCGTGCCCAACCTCACAGCGCCTATGTCACCATCTGTCAGCAATCCGCGTGGAGAAACCGCCCCGTTTTTCCACGCTTCCCAAACCTCCCGTATCATCATCCTCGCGATCTTCCACGGGACCCCGGCTGCGCACCGGGCATCGGGGGGAAGCGCCGGTGCCGGGCTGGCGGGAGGTCGGTTCTCCTGCTGGGTGTTTCACCCCCAAGCCCGGGCCTTGCGGCGGCTGGCGGCGGAAATGCCGAGGCGACTGAGCGGGGCAAGCAGCCGGGCGGGGCGCGAACGTCGCGCCACTAAAAGACTATCGGAAGGCACGGCCTCGCGCCCCGCTTCCCGGATTTTTTCACCACAATGGCCAGGCCGGAAACGGAGCGTGGCGATGGAGAAGCGCGCAGTTTTCCCTCGCGAGAAGGGCAGGTCGAGCGCTGCCGCATCGACCCCACCCGCGCCTTCGGCGCGACCTCCCCTCAAGGGGGAGGTGGGACGCCGCTTACAGCAACCCCGCCTGCTCGGCCTCGCGGCGCAGGTTCTGGCGCGGGCGCGGGCCGATCTGCTGGATCACGAGGCCTGCCGCCAGCGAGCCGAGGTCGCCGCACTCCTTGAGGGAGCGCCCCTGCGTGTAGCCGAAGAGAAAACCGGCGGCGTAGAGGTCGCCGGCACCGGTGGTGTCGACCAGCTCGGTTATCGCCGTCGCCTCGATCACCACGGTCTCGTCGCCGCGCACGATGACGGACCCCTTTTCCGAGCGGGTGACGGCGGCGAGCTTGCAATCCCTGCGGATCTGGGCCAGCGCCTCGTCGAATGACGAGGTTTCGTAGAGCGACTTGATCTCGTGGCTGTTGGCAAAGACGATGTCGACCGTGCCCGAGCGCATCAGCTCGAGGAATTCGGCGCGGTAGCGGTCGACGCAGAACGAGTCCGACAGCGTCATCGACACTTCGCGACCGGCGGCATGAGCATGGGAAGCCGTAAGCCGAATGGCTTCCTTGGCCAGCGGCGGGTCCCACAGATAGCCCTCGAAATAGGTGACCTTGGCGCCGCTCGCCTTGTCGGCTTCGACGTCGTCGGGCCCTAGCTCGACGCAGGCGCCGAGATAGGTGTTCATCGAGCGCTCGCCGTCGGGGGTGACGAAGATCATCGAGCGCGCCGTCGGCGGGGTGCTTTCGAGCGGCTTCGTGTCGAAGGCGACACCTTGCGCGCGGATGTCGTGGGTGAAGATTTTGCCAAGCTGGTCGCTGGAAACCTTGCCGAAATAGGCCGCACGGCCGCCGAAGGAGGCGATGCCCGCCGCCGTGTTGCCGGCCGAGCCGCCGGAGGCCTCGATCGCCGGGCCCATGCGCGAATAGAGCAGCTCGGCGCGCTCGGCGTCGATCAGGTTCATCGCGCCCTTGATGATGCCGTTGTCGGTCAAGAAGGCTTCATCGCATTGCGCGATGATGTCGACGATGGCGTTGCCGATGCACAGCACGTCATATTGGCTCATCAGGGTCTCCGCGGCGCATTGCCGTTACTGGTGCCGGTGGGGGCGGCAAAACCGTTTCGCTGTAGCGGCTCGCGCGGCATTTGCAAACCCGGCAATTTGTCTGGCCCTCCGCTTGAGGCCGCGTTGCGCGCTGCTTATCTCTTGGGTCGAACAGGATGGGAAAAAGATGATCATCGACGCCGCTCGCGCCGCCGCAAGCCAGCTCTTTTCGCCCGAGTTCCGGACGGTGTTCCTGAAAACGCTCGGGCTGACGCTGCTTGCGTTGATCGCCCTGTGGTTCGGCATCCGCGAGGTCTTCGACTGGCTGGCCATGCCGTGGATCGACGCTATGCTGCCCGGCCTGCCGGCCTGGACCGGCTGGCTCGGCCTGATTGCGGCCATCGTCGCCGGCGTCGGCCTGGCGCTTGGGCTTGCCTTGCTGATCGCGCCGGCCACGGCCATCGTCGCCGGCCTGTTTCTGGACGACGTCGCCGAGGTGGTCGAAAAGACCGGCTATCCCCATGACGAGCCGGGAAAGCCGGTGCCGGTGCTGCGCGCGATCGTTTTGGCCATAAAATTCTTCGGCATCGTGATCCTGGGCAACCTTTTGGCGCTGTTTTTGCTTTTGGTGCCGGGCGTCAACATCGCCGCCTTCTTCCTGGTCAACGGCTATCTGCTCGGCCGCGAGTTCTTCGAATTCGCCGCCATGCGCTTCCGCTCAGAACAGGCGGCGAAGGATTTGCGCCGCCGCAATGCCGGTACGGTCTTCCTCGCCGGGCTGGTCATTGCCGCCTTCCTCGCCGTGCCGATCCTCAACCTTCTGACCCCGCTCTTCGCCGCGGCGATGATGGTGCATCTGCACAAGGCGGTATCGGTGGCCGAATTGCGTCCGGCGGTGGCGCGGGCATGATTTCAGTGATGGGCGAGCGCCTGGTTCATTGGCTCCCAATACATTTTTGGCCAGCCGGCCTCGAGATCGGCCTGGGCTGATTTCGGATGGCCGTGCTGGTCGAAGCTGAGCCGGGTGCCGGTGCCGTCGGCTTCCAGTTCGAACCGGACAATCGAGTAGATGCCGGCCGGCCAGCTGCGCGCCCGCCATGCCTGGACGATGCGGCGGTTCGGCACCAGCTCGACGATGCGGGCCTCGATGTCGCCGCCGAACAGCGACGCCTCGCCGCCTTCATGCGGCGCGATATGGGCCGAGCGTCCGCCCGTCATGGCCTGAAAACGCGCCGCGTTGAGCAGCAGGTCGTAGATGTCCTTGGGCGTGCCCTTGAGATGCACTTGCTGGTGAATGGCCATGGTGACCTCCCTGGCGCGCGGTCCGCAGCATTCACCAATATTTTCGGCGCGTCCCGCCCGACCGTCAACGACAAGCTACGGCCTTGCTCCTGACAGACCGTTGTCAGAAGGCAGGAGTAGTCTGCCGCCTCGAATCGTCGGACATGCGGCGGGCACGAGACGAGGACGGACGACATGAACGACATGGCCACGCAGGCCGCACCGGCGCTCAAGGAGATTTTCGACAGGGCCCGGCTACAGCACATCGCCACCGAGATGGCGGCGATCTCGCCTGCCTTCGATGCTGGGCGGTTCATGGCGCTTGCCGCCGGAAACCTCGATGATCTCGGCATCATGCAGCGTCTGCGCCAGACGGCGGTGAGCCTGCACGGCGCGCTGCCCGAAAACTTCGAGAAGGCGATCGAGGCGCTGTATGAGCTCGCCCCGCGCATTGGCCATGGCTTCGCCTCGATCGTGCTGCCGGAATTCGTCGCGCTCTATGGCAAGGCGCACTTCGAGCTGTCGATGCAGGCGCTGAAGTTCTTCACCCGCTACGGCTCGGCGGAATTCGCCATCCGCCATTTCCTGGTCGAGGATTTCGAGCGCACGCTCGGTGTGATGCGCAGCTGGGCACATGACGACAACGAGCATGTGCGGCGGCTGGCGAGCGAGGGCTCGCGCCCGCGTCTGCCATGGTCGTTCCAGATGAAGCAACTGATCTTCGATCCCACACCGACGGCCCCGATCCTCGAGGCGCTTCGGAACGATCCGAGTCTTTATGTGCGCAAGTCGGTGGCCAACCACCTGAACGACATTTCCAAGGACCATCCCGAAAAGGTGGTCGACCGCATGTCATCCTGGAACCTCGACGACAAATACACTGCCTGGATCGTCAGGCATGCGCTGCGGACCCTGATCAAGAAGGGCGATGCAAGCGCGCTCGGGCTGATCGGCACGACCGGAAAACCGTTGGTGCGTGTCGAAGCCTTTGCCGTGACGCCGGCAGCCATAGTCCTCGGCGGCCAAATCACGCTCAAGGCGAGCATCGTCTCCACCGCCGAAGCGTCGCAAAAGCTGGTGGTCGACTACGCCGTTCACTACGTCAAGAAGGCCGGTGGCACGTCGAAGAAAGTCTTCAAGCTCAAGGAGATCACTTTGCCGCCCGGCGGTCAGAAGGAGCTTTCGATCAGCCAGGTGGTGCGCGACTTCACCACCCGCAAGCACTATCCCGGCCATCACCAGATCGAACTTATCGTTAATGGCGAGACCTTGGCCGGAGGCGGGTTCGAGTTGCGGGGGTAGCCGGGCGCTCAGCCTCTCCAATTCCTCGACAGGCGCGGCGTCGGCTGTTAGAAGCCCGCCATCAATAGGAATTCCTCCATGACCGAGACGATCCCCGAGGCGGTGGCGCGCCGCCGTACCTTCGCGATCATCGCGCACCCTGACGCCGGCAAGACGACGCTGACCGAAAAGCTGCTGTTGTTCGGCGGCGCGATCCAGCTTGCCGGCGAGGTCAAGGCCAAGAAGGACAAGATCCAGACGCGCTCCGACTGGATGAAGATCGAGCGCGAGCGCGGCATCTCGGTCGTCACCTCGGTGATGACCTTCGAATATGGCGACAACGTCTTCAACCTGCTCGATACGCCTGGTCACGAGGACTTTGCCGACGACACCTATCGGACGCTGTCGGCGGTCGACGCCGCCGTCATGGTCATCGACGCCGCCAAGGGTATCGAGCCGCGCACACTGAAGCTGTTCGAGGTCTGCCGCCTGCGCGACATCCCGATCATCACCTTCGTCAACAAGATGGACCGCGAGGCCCGCAACACCTTCGACATCCTCGACGAGATCGAGCAGAAGCTGGCGCTCGACACGGCTCCGATGACCTGGCCGATCGGCCAGGGCAAGACATTTGCCGGCACCTATCACCTCGCCCAGAACGCCGTGCGCCAAGGCGATGCGGAAAAGGAGCGCACGCCGGTCCACGGTCCCGACTCCAACCGCGCTGCGGGTCTTTTGCCCGACAACGACCGGCCGACCTTCATCGAGGAGCTGGAGCTGGCGCGCGAGGCCTGCCGGCCCTTCGATCTCGAAGCGTTCCGCGAAGGGCATCTCACGCCGGTCTATTTCGGCTCGGCGCTGCGGAACTTTGGTGTACGCGACCTGATCGAGGCGCTGGGCGATTTCGGTCCGGCGCCGCGCGCCCAGGAAGCGGACACCCGCAAGGTCGAGGCGACGGAAGAGAAGATGACGTCGTTCGTCTTCAAGATCCAGGCCAACATGGACCCCAACCACCGCGACCGAATCGCCTTCGTCCGCGTCTGTTCGGGCAAGCTCGAGCGCGGCATGAAGGTGAAGCTCGTGCGCACCGGCAAGCCGATGAGCCTGTCGGCGCCGCAGTTCTTCTTCGCCCGCTCGCGCATCACTGCCGACGAGGCCTTTGCCGGCGACGTGGTCGGCATCCCCAACCACGGCACGCTGCGCATTGGCGACACGCTGACCGAGGGCGAGGAGATCCTGTTCCGCGGCGTGCCCAATTTCGCGCCGGAAATCCTGCGCCGCGTCCGCCTCGGCGATGCGATGAAGGCCAAGAAGCTGAAAGAGGCCCTGCACCAGATGGCCGAAGAGGGCGTGGTCCAGCTGTTCCAACCGGAAGACGGCTCGCCGGCGATCGTCGGCGTTGTCGGCGCACTGCAGATCGACGTGCTCAAGGAGCGTCTGTCAGTCGAATACACGCTCCCGGTCGATTTCGAGATGTCACGCTTCTCGGTCTGCCGCTGGATCGATGCAGACGACAAGGCCGACCTGCAACGCTTCGTCGAGAGCCATCGCGGCGACATTGCCCGCGATCTCGACAACGACCCGGTGTTCCTCGCCCAGCACGAGTTCTCGCTGAACTACGAGGCTGAGCGCTGGAAGATGATCCGTTTCGCCGCGATCAAGGACTATCAGGTCCGCGACAAGGCCGCCTAGCAGCCCGACGCGACACTGTGGCAGCGCCTTTGCTGCCGACGGACCAGCAACTCGCCGGCATGGAGCTGGCGAGTTCGTGCATGACCCCGAACCGAAGGTCCGCGTGGCGAAAATCGGAAACGATTTTCGGAAAGGGACATGCACGAATACCAAGTGCTGCAGCGTTCCTGGCGCGTCCAAAAGAAAAGGCCGTGCGGCCGCCGTAGTTGCATGCGGCGCGGCCGGATTCTGCGCCGGCCTTCGGTGCCGATGGCGGCATGGCGCGGCAGTACAACGTCCATTGCTGACAACTCGTTTCTTACATTCGTTGGTTGCAATTCGCGCGAAACATGCCTAGCCCTTTTGGGGGAACGACTGTGCATTGTAGCGCGAGAATCGATTTGCGGCCTTCAGTTCGCCGTAGTGGAAATACTTGCGGCGGTGGAGGCGACGGGCGGAATTGGAAAGCAGGGGCACCCTTCCACTGGCAGAGGTGGAGGAGATTTGGTTGCGCGCGTGGGTCAATGAAGGGATCATCACGGCCCAGCAGTTCGAGGCGGATATGCGCCGGCGTCAAGAAGGCACTGCCGAGGAGCAATCCATGAATGCAACGAGTAAAGGCGCGAAACCACAGCCCACTTGATGGCCACGTCTTGCAGCTGTCGCAAGCCTATGCGGACCGGGTGACGCCGCTTCGCCGTTTTCGTTTCGTCATTCCGTCATGCAAATCGTTTATTTGCGTCCCGGTGGCGGCTGCCGGGGCCTTGCGCATCGACCCGAAAATCGGAATCGATTTTCGGTAGGCATGATGCGCAGATTCAAGAAGTTGGAGCGTCCTTCGTGCGTCCATTCGGACGCACGGCGCTCTAGCCTCTGCTATTGAGGAAATGACGACGCATGATGGTTTCAGCATTGATTGAGCGTGAATTGACCCTGACCGGCTCCCCCGTCCGCAACGGCGTGTTCGTCGCCGTGGTTGGCCCGAGCGGCGCCGGCAAGGACACGCTGATCGCTTACGTTCGCGAACGCCTCGGCGCTGGCGAGCATGTCGAGTTCGCTCGCCGCGTCATCACGCGAACCAGCGACGGCGCTACCGAGGACCATGACACGCTCGCCGACGCGGCCTTTGTCGAGGCCGAAGCTGCCGGTGCCTTTGCACTGTCATGGGAGGCGCATGGGCTGCGCTATGGTATTCCTGCCGCCGTCGACGACGCCATTTCGAACGGCCATGTCGTCGTTGCCAACACGTCGCGCGGCGTCATTCCCGCACTGCGCGAGCGTTATGCCAATGTCGCCGTGGTCGAAATCACCGCGGCGCCCGAGATTCTTGCCACCCGGCTTGCGGCGCGCGGCCGGGAATCGCGCGGCGAGGTGCTGGCGCGGTTGGCGCGCACTGCGCCGCAGGCGCTCAGCGGTCCCGGCCATGTCGTCATCGACAATAGCGGGGATGCGGAGGTTGCCGGCGAGCGCTTTCTGTCCGTCATCCGCAAGGCGATTGCCTATTCGGACGTCTCCGGCCTTGTTTGATCTTGCCTCGTAAGCGGTTGCTTACGCTCTTGTCGGGATGATGCGCAGCATGTGGTTGTCCCAGACATGCTGGGCATCTTCGGTTGCTGTGCCGTTGGGTACGACGATGCGGCCGGCGCCAGTGGAGGCGAGAAAGCCGCTATGGTCGGGTGCAAGCCCGCAGACCTCGACCAGTTCGTTCCTGGCTACCACCTTGCCGCTCTTCGCCTCGATCATCGCCCAGGCGTTGCCTTGCGGCGAGGAGACGGCGACCAGCCCGGCATCGCGGTTGGCTGCCACTGACCCGATATAGTTGCGGAAGCCGCCGAGGATGTCTTCGGGCATGTCGAGCAGTTCGAGCTCTTTGCCGCGCGCCGCACGGCCGACGAGCAGCGGCTTTTCCGTCGCCGGACCTTCGTGCTGGCAGCCGAACCAGACGGTTCCCTGGGCGTCGATATCCATGTGCCGGATCGACAGCTGGTGCAATTTTTCCGGCAGTTCGTGCTTTTCGATCAGATCGCCGGAAACGCGGTCGACCAGCACGAAGGACGGCTTCATGGTCGGCAGATTGAGCTTGGCGCGGCCGAAATCCGGGTGGGTTTCGATACCGCCATTGCAGATGGCCAGCGTTCTGCCGTCGCCGAGCAGGATCAGTTCGTGTGGGCCGACGCCGTGCGTCGGAAACTCGCCCACACGGCGAAAGCCGTCGCGGGCGTCATAGATGCCGACCATGCCGGCGGCATTGTCGAAATCGTTCTCGGTCGTATAGAGCAGCGTCCCGTCGGGCGAGAAGACGCCATGGCCGTAATAGTGCCGCCCGGCGATGCTCGGGATGGTGAGCGGCGCGTCCCTGCCGGTGTGATCGAAGACCAGCATGAAGGTGCCGGGCTGGCGGGCGAACACCACCGACTTGCGTGTGTTGGGATCGAAGGTGACGTCGTGGCCGCGCTCGGGCAATGCCACGCTGTGCAGGATCTTTCCCGCTTCGGACAGCACCGCCACGCCATATTCGCCCGTGCGCAATTGGTAAGCGGTAGCGAACATTGCGTCGGTGTCGAGCGCCAACGCGCGTTTGGCTGGCGCAAGCTGCATCAGGAAGGCAGCACCCGCGGCCTTGAGGAAATCGCGGCGGTCGAAAAGCGGCGTGCGCATGGCCGGGCCCTCAGTCGCCGTCCAAAGACGAAAAACCGGCGGTCAGGCCGAGCGCGCCGGCGAGCCGTGTGCCGAACAGTTCCGACAGGCTCGACGTGACGACGCCAAAATAGGAGAGCTTGCCGCGCTTGTCGGCGTCGGCCAGCGCGACGTCGATCGGGCCGGTGATCGCATTTGCGGTGTTCAGCGCGTTGGCGAATTCGAAGTCGATCGACTGGGCGATCCACTCGGAATCGGCCGGCAGCAGGGAGCCGAAATGCGAGGCGTCGAACAGCGCCTTCATGCCCGCAATGTTGCCGGCGAGCGAGGCGGCTGTGTCCTTTGAACGCCAGTAGAGAGCCTGCTTGGGCTTGTCGGAGGCGGCTTCCTTGCCGAGGAAGCCGTTGACGCGGACATCACGCACCAATTCGAGCCCGTTGACATAGACTTCCAGCAGTTCGGTTACCGCTTCGGTGGCATTGCGGTAGAGCGGGTTCTGCGAGCCGGGATGCTTCCACTGTTCCGCAAAGCCCTTGTCGCTATGCCACGCCGCATCGACCTCAGCGGCGATGATGCCGATGTTGCCGGAGATTGCCTTGCCATAGGCGCAGCGATAGGTGGCCGAGGCGTCTGCGAGTTCGTCGGCGCCGGCACCAAACAGCACGAACTCCAGGGCGCCCAGCCCTTGCATGGCGACGCTCTTTTCGGCGAGCTTCGTCGCATCGGTGGCCGTCGCGTCCTCGTCGGCGATGGCCGCCTGCACCTGCTTCAGGCCCGTGCCCTTTCGGTCTGGCCAAAACAGCATGCGCTCCAGCCGGTTGTGCTCGGTGATCGGCCCAAAGCGGATGATCTCGACCTCGGACCATGCCCTGGTTGTTTTCGCAAATGCCTCGCGAGCGGCTTCGAGATGCTCCGTCGACGGGGCAGCGCAGAGTTGGTCCATCGCTTCGCCCATCTCGCCAGATATCTCGACCATCTGGCGGTAGGCTGGGCGGATGAAACCGTCGATGGCGTTGGCGATGACCTTGTCCGAAGCCTCGTTGGCCGAGGCCGCCGATGCGGGCAGGGCCATGAAAAGCGCGAGAGATGCCGCAAGCACGGTTCTGGTCATCAGAGCGACTCCAGGAATTTGATCAAAGCATCGCGGTCGGAAGCTGGCAGCGCTGCGAAGCGGTCACGCGCGGCCAGCGCTTCGCCGCCGTGCCACAGGATGGCCTCGGTCAGGTTGCGCGCGCGGCCGTCATGCAGGAAGAAGGTGTGGCCGTTGACGGTCTGGGTCAGGCCTATGCCCCAGAGCGGCGGCGTACGCCATTCACGGCCGGTGGCGTCGCCGACCTGCTGGCCGTCGGCCAGTTCCTCGCCCATGTCGTGTAGCAGGAAGTCGGAGTAGGGCCAGATCAACTGGAAGGCCTGCGCCTTGTTGGGCGCGTCGCGGCGGGTGACGAATTTCGGCGTGTGGCAGAACGCGCAGCCGGCTTCATAGAACATCTGCTTGCCGTGCAGTACTTGCGGGTCATCGATGTCGCGGCGGGCGGGCACGGCGAGGTTCTGCGAGTAGAAGGTGACGAGATCCATGATCGGATCGGGCGCCTCGACCGGTCCGAGCCGCTCCTGCACGCCGTTGGGCATGGCGAGACAGTCGCCCTGCGCCTTGGTGCAATCGCCCCAGTGGTGCGGCACGTCGGGCGTCGAGATGCCGATGTCGCCGGCAAAGGCGTCGGCCGACTGCTGGCGGATCGAGGGCGTCTGGGCCTTCCAGCCGAAGCGGCCGAGGGTGAGTTCGCCGGTCTTGGCGTCGCGCACGATCGAAGCCTTGCCCGAAATGCCGTCGCCGTTCTTGTCGTCGGGGTCGGCGTTGGCGAGGATGTCGGCGGGATGGATCTGCTCGACCAGGCCGAGGCCGATCATCGGCGGCGTGACCCGCGGCGACAGCGTCATCTTCGGGTCCATCGGGCCGTAGCCAAGGTCGGCCACCGAATAGGATGGCCAGCGCAGCACCATGCCGGTTCCATCGGCCAGCTTGACGGGAACCTGCTGGTAGGAAATGACCATCCGGCCCTCGCCCCTGAGGCCGGGCACGGCGAGATCCTGGAACTGGCTGCCATAGACGGGGTCGGGGAAATTCAGCACTTTGCGGTCGGCAAGTGCTGCCTTTTCCTCGTCGGTTTCGGCCGGGCGCGCGAGCCTGAGGAACATCGAGGTTGCGTCGGCATTGCCTTCCGGCGGATGGCCGCGGCCGTCCTTGAGATGGCAGCTCTGGCAGGCTCGGGCGTTGAACAGCGGGCCAAGCCCGTCGGAGGCCTGGGTCGAGGACGGCGATGACACCCACAGCTTGCGGAACATGCCGTTGCCGAGCTTGAAGGTGCCTTCTTCTTCGAAGGTGATGTTGGCCGAGGATTGCGAGAACGCATCCTGGTTGACGCGCTTCTCCGAGGTTCCGGCGCCGCCCTGCATCAGTTCGAACTGCTCGGGCTTGCTGAAATCGGCGGTCGGCTTGACGATCCTTTCGACGCGCGCCTTGTCCTTGGGGATGAGGTCGGTGCGCTCGGTGGGCAGCGCAGGCGCATCGTTGGCCGCGGACGGGCCGGCCATGGCGAACAGCGCGAGATTTGCCAGAAGAAGTGCGCGAAGCGCCATGGCGCTTCGCGATGGTTTGCCTGGGGTATCGAGGGCGGGCCTACCCGCCAGGGCGCGGCGCGTCAGAAAAATGGTGCGCCGCATTCCGGCATGTCCTATTCGGCCTTGTCGGCTGCTTCGGCGTTGAGCTGGCCGTATTTCTCGTCGCCGATCTCTGCGAGCAATTGAAGCTGCGTCTCGAGGAAGTCGATATGGCCTTCCTCGTCGGCAAGCAATTCCTCGAAGAGCTTCATGGATACGTAGTCGCCGTGCTGCTGGCAGACCTCGCGCGACTTCTTGTAGGAAGTGCGCGCGTCATACTCGCCGGCGAGATCGCTTTCCAGCACTTCCTTGACGTTCTGGCCGATGCGCAGCGGGGCCAGCGACTGCAGGTTGGGATGGCCTTCGAGGAAGATGATGCGCGCCACCAGCTTGTCGGCGTGGCGCATTTCCTCGATCGATTCTTCGCGTTCCTTGCTGGCAAGCTTGCCGTAGCCCCAATCCTCGAGAAGGCGATAGTGCAGCCAATACTGGTTGACCGCGCCGAGTTCGAGGAAGAGGGCTTCGTTAAGCCGCTCGATGACCTGCTTTTCGCCTTTCATTGAATTTGCTCCCGAATTGGATTCGCAATTCCTTGACACGGTCCAAGTGTGAAACGAGATCGGCTTCGCTCGCCTCCGAACGAGCGTGATAGGCTTCGGTAACCCGAATGATCGTTTCGACCACATTTGGGAAGCAGCCGCAACAGCGCCCGCGCTTTTGAAGCGTATGATAGACCTTTGCCGGCACGATCAATGACCATGGATCCCGGTCGAGGAGTTCGATGATCGTGTCCTCGATCTCCTTTTGGGTAATCAAATTGCAGTGGCAGATCAGCATAGTTGGCTCAGAGGTGGCTGGCGGCGCGTTGCCCGCGCCGCGTGGCTGAGAATATCTAGGTGCGGCGCACCCTTACTGGAAGACTTTGTCGGGTGAATCGAGACTGTCCGAGCCTTCGAAGGCGATGGCGTCGAGCTTGAGCGCGGTAACGACACGCTCGATCGACTTGGTCTGGTCGACCAGCGCATCGATGGCAGCCTGGATGGCGGCGTTGCCTTCGGCATTGCCCTCGCCGATCTGCTGGTCATAGGCTTCGCCGCCGAGCGCGCGCGCCTGGATCGCCTCCAGCCTGGCGACTGTCGCGTCCAGTTTGCCGGAAAGCTCGGTGTCGAGCGCCGCGTCCGTTTCCTTGACCAGATCCGACACCGACGGGCCTTCGACGGTCGAACCGTCGATGCGCTTGTAGCTGCCGCGATAGGCGTTGCGGATGCCGACCGCGTCATTGAGGTGCGAGCTGTGGGTGTTGTCCGAGAAGCAGTCATGCTCCTCTTCCGGATCGTGCAGCAAAAGGCCGAGCTTCATGCGCTCGCCGGCCAGTTCGCCGTAAGACAGCGAGCCCATGCCGGTGAGGATGGTCGAGATGCCGGTCTTGGGATCACCGTCGACCAATGCCTTGCGAGCGGCGCCGTCCGCCTTCCAGTTGTTGACCATCTCCTCGAGGTCGGCGACCAGCAGGTCGGTTGCCGCATTGAGATACTGCCCGCGGCGGTCGCAATTGCCGCCGGTGCAGTTGGCGGTGTCGTAGTCGGTGTAGGGGCGGTTGCCGGCGCCCGGTCCGGTGCCGTTGAGGTCCTGGCCCCAGAGCAGGAATTCGATCGCATGGTAGCCGGTGGCGACGTTCGCCTCGATGCCGCCAGCCTCCTGCAGGGTGCCTGACAGGAACTCGGGGGTGATCTTCGAGGCATCGACCTTCTGGCCGTTGATCTCGATCGAGGGGTTGGCGATCACGTTGGCCGTGTAGAGCGCGTTCTCGTCGGATTCCGTGCCGTAGCTTTTGTCGACATAGTCGATCAGGCCTTCGTCGAGCGGCCAGGCATTCACGCGGCCTTCCCAGTCATCGACGATGGAATTGCCGAAGCGGTAGACTTCGGTCTGCTGGTAAGGGATGCGGGCAGCCTTCCAGGCTTCGCGGGCGGCAGCAAGCGTTTCCGCCGACGGCTTGGCAAGCAACGCCTCGACCGCCGCGTCGAGCGCCTTGGCCGTCGTCAGCGAGTCTTCATATTTGGCGAGTGCGATGTCGGCATAGGTGTAGATCACCGCCTTGGCGTCGGTCTCGGCCTTGGCCGGCAGCACGAAGGCCGCTGCGGTCAGCGCCGTCGTGGCGGCGATGGCGGCAAGCCTGTGCCGGGTAAGCGAGATGGATGCAGGCATTGATCGTCCCCTCAGTGGGTTGATAGGCGGCATGGCCGCGCCGAAAGCATGTGCGCCGTAAAGGATTTTCCGGGCCAGCGGCATAGGATCGAATGAAGGATCGTCGAGGCCTGGCCACCGCGCATGCGCGTCTTGCCGAGCCATTTGCGGCCCGAAGCGAAGATTTTGCGATTGTCCGCACCGTGGCGCGGCTTGGCAAAGGCAGGCACCCGGTAGGCTCCAATCGAAAGGGTTAAAGGCCCCGACATCAAAGACAGGCGCTGTGAAGCACGGGTCATAAAAGCGGTGCGATCCGAAAAGTCAACGCATTTCGAGTCAAAAACGTAGCGGGATCAATAGTTTAGAACTATTCTAAACTAGTTTTGTCCAGTTTAAGTCGCGCGATTCCGGCCAAGCCGTTGATTTGTCGAGGGGCGTTCAGGACATCGCCGGCAGGTCGCGCCATCGGGCTGCGACAAGCTGCGTCACCCAACGACCTGCGCTTTCCCGGCACGCTTGACAGGCCGGCCGCCGGCTGTCACCCAAAAATCCGGCCTTGGCCCCTTGTGGCCGAACGGACCAGCGGCCATTTCCCAAACACTTTCCAACAGCGAGGCGGGCATGAAGAACGGTGTGGTGATTGTCGGCGCGGGGCACGCCGGGGTGCAGGCGGCAGCCAGCCTGCGCGAGGAAGGCTATGACGGCCCGGTCATCCTGCTCGGCGACGAGAAGGAACTGCCCTATCACAAGCCGCCGCTGTCCAAGACCTTCATCAAGGACGTCGCCGCCCAGCCACAGCCGCTGCGCGGCGAAACCTTCTACACCGGCCATTCGATCGACTTCCGCCCGGGCTCGCTGGTCGAGAGCATCGACGTGCCGGCCCGGCGCCTGGCGCTGGCCGGCGGCGAAGACCTCGCCTACGACCACCTGATCCTCGCCACCGGCTCGCGCCCGCGCATCCTGCCGCTGCCGGGCACGGATCTGGCTGGCGTGCTGTCGCTGCGTTCAGTAGCCGACGCGCGCGCCATCCGCGAGCATAGTGCAGGGTGCGAGGATGTGGTGGTCATCGGTGGCGGCTTCATTGGCCTGGAGATCGCCGCCACGCTCGCAGCGGGCGGCCGGCGCGTGACGGTGGTCGAGGCACTCGACCGGCTTCTCGGGCGCGCAGTGGCGCCGCTGATCGCCGAACATGTGCGCAAGCGCCTGGAGGCGTCGGGCATCCGCATCCTGCTCAAGACGACGATCGAGCGCATCGAGGGGGACAACGGCCACGTCTCCGGCGCGCTGACGTCTGCGGGCGAAAGGCTGCCGGCGAAGATGGTCATCATCGGCATCGGCGTGGTGCCCAATGTCGAGCTGGCGCAAGCCGCTGACCTCGCCATCGCCAACGGCATCCGCGTCGACCAGCAGATGCGCAGCTCGGCGGCGGAAATCTTCGCCATCGGCGACAACGCCAGCTACCGCCATTGGCAGACCGGCGGCGACGTCAGGCTGGAATCGGTTCAGAACGCCACCGACCAGGCCAAGCTCGCCGCCCGCACCATTGTCGGTCGTGGCAGCGATTATGGCGCGGTGCCGTGGTTCTGGTCCGATATCGGCGACATGAAGCTGCAGATGGTAGGCCTCACTGCCGGCAGCGACCGCCAGATGCTGTCTGGCGACCCTGCTGACAACCGCTTCTCGGTCTATCACTTCATCGGCGAGCGGCTGGTGGCGATCGAATCCGTCAATCGCCCCGCCGACCACATGCTCGGCCGCAAGATGCTCGGCCTCGGCTTCTCGCCGACGCCGGAGCAGGTCGCCGGCGGCGCCGAGGCGCTGAAGGCGGCGCTGGCCGCCCTGCCGGCGGCTTAAGCCGCTCGCGCTTCGCGGATCGAGGCCTCGAGGATGTCGAGCGCCTCGGTCATGACGCTGTCCTGGATGGTGATCGGCGCCAGGAAGCGGATGACGTTGCCGTAGACGCCGCAGGTGAGCAGGATCAGGCCCTTGTCCAGCGCCTTGAGCCGCACGGCATTGGCGAAGTCCGCCGACGGCGCGTGGGTCTTGGCATCGTTGAACTCGACCGCGTTCATGAAGCCGGGGCCGCGGATGTCTGATATCTCCGGCACGTCGTCGCGCAGCGATTCCAGCCGCTGCTTGAGCCGGGCGCCTAGCTGGTTGGCGCGGTCGCACAGTTTTTCGTCCTCGATGACGTCGAGCACGGCGTGCGCCGCCGCCACGCCGATCGGGCTGCCGCCATAGGTGCCGCCGAGGCCGCCGGGATTGGGCGCATCCATGATCTCGGCGCGGCCAGTGACGGCGGCCAGCGGGAAGCCGCCGGCGAGGCTCTTGGCCATGGTGATCAGGTCGGGTGCGGCGTCGTGGTGGTCCATGGCAAACATCTTGCCGGTGCGGGCAAAGCCGGTCTGCACCTCGTCGGCGACGAGCAGGATGCCGTGCTGGTCGCAGATCTTGCGCAGCGCTGTCATGAAGTCGCGCGGCACCTCGTAGAAGCCGCCTTCGCCCTGCACCGGCTCGATGATGATCGCCGCAACCCGCGCCGGGTCGACATCGGCCTTGAACAGTCGGTCGAGGGCGGCCAGCGCATCGGCGGTGCTCACGCCATGCAGCGGCACCGGGAAGGGGGCGTGGAACACGTCGCCCGGCATCGCGCCGAAGCCCGCCTTGTAGGGCTGGACCTTGCCGGTCAGCGCCATGCCCATGAAGGTGCGGCCGTGGAAGCCGCCGGCAAAGGCGATCACCGCCTGGCGGCCGGTGGCGTGGCGGGCGATCTTGATGGCGTTTTCGACCGCCTCGGCGCCTGTCGTGACGAAGATCGTGCGCTTCTCGCCCTTCATCGGCGCAATCGCATTGAGCCGTTCGCCGAGCCGGACATAGCTCTCGTAGGGCACCACCTGGTGGCAGGTGTGGGTGAAGCGGTCGAGCTGGGCCTTCACCGCCTCGATGACGCGGGGGTGGCGATGGCCGGTGTTGACGACCGCGATGCCGGAGGAGAAGTCGATATAGCGCTTGCCCTCGACGTCCCAGATCTCGGAATTTTCGGCCCGCTCGGCATAGACCTGCGTCGTCATGCCGACGCCGCGGGCGATGGCGTGCATCTTGCGCTGTGAGAGTTCAGTGTTCTTCATCGGTGCTCCTCCTGTTGGGCAGGCCGGGACCTGGCGCCGCCGTTGCTTAATCTCTGCACCTCCCGAGCCATTTCACAAGCTGTCAGTAGCGTCGCAGGCTTTGGTCCTCGGAACGCGACAAAAAAATTGCGGTCGCGTGTCGGGGATGCACATATCTGCTCGTCCTAGTCATGAAGGAAACGACCGATGCTCTATGCGATCCTTTGCTACAACAACGAAGACGTGGTCTGCGCCTGGTCCAAGGAGCAGGACGACGAGGTGATGGCGCGTCTTGCCGTGGTCACCGACAAGCTTGCCAAGCAGGGCCGCCTCGGTCCGGTCGCCCGCCTGCTGCCGACGACGGCGGCCACCACCTTGCGCAAGAGCAAGGACGAGCCGCTGGTCATCGACGGCCCCTTCGCCGAAACCAAGGAGCAGTTTCTCGGTTTCTATGTCGTCGACTGCGCCTCGCTCGACGACGCGGTCAATGTCGCCAAAGAGCTGGCCGAGGCCAATCCCGGTGGCGGTTCCTACGAATTGCGCCCGATCGGCGCCTATTTTCCGTCGCGAGAAGTTGGATGACCGACCCGGCCTGGATGAACACGGCACTATCTTCGGCACGGCCTCAGGCCGTGGCGGCCCTGTTGCGCTATTTCCGCGACCTCGATACGGCGGAAGAAGCCTTCCAGGAGGCCTGCCTGCGGGCGCTGCGCAGCTGGCCGAAGAACGGACCGCCGCGTGATCCGGCCGCCTGGCTGATCTTTGTCGGCCGCAATTCCGGCATCGATGTCGCCCGCCGCCGGGCTAAGCAGGCGCCGATGCCGCCGGAGGAAATGGTTTCCGATCTCGAGGATATCGAGAGCGAGGTCGCCGAGCGGCTCGACGGCGCGCACTACCGCGACGATATCCTCAGGCTGCTGTTCATCTGCTGCCACCCCGACCTGCCGGCGACCCAGCAGATCGCACTTGCACTGCGCATCGTCTCGGGCATCCCGGTCAAGCAGATCGCGCGGGCCTTCCTGGTCGGCGAAAGCGCCATGGAACAGCGCATCACCCGCGCCAAGGCGCGCATCGCCAACGCCGACGTGCCGTTCGAGACGCCGGGCCCAGTCGAGCGGTCCGAACGGCTCGCCGCGGTGCTGGCCATGGTGTATCTCGTCTTCAACGAGGGCTATTCGGCAGGTGCGAAGGAGATATTGAACCGCGCGCCATTGTGCGAGGAGGCGATCCGGCTGGCGCGGCTCTTGCTGCGCCTGTTCCAGACCGAGCCGGAGGTGATGGGGCTGGCCGCACTGCTGCTGCTCCAGCATGCCCGCGCCGCCGCCCGCTTCGATGCCTTAGGCGAGATCGTGCTGATGGAGGATCAGGACCGCAGCCTGTGGAGCCAGCCGCTGATTGCGGAAGGGCTGGCGCTGATCGACAAGGCGATGCGCCATCGCCAGCCCGGTCCTTACCAGATCCAGGCGGCGATCGCCGCCCTCCATGCCCGTGCCGCCCGTCCCGAGGATACCGACTGGGCCGAGATCGACCTGCTTTATTCGGTGCTGGAATCGATGACGCCGTCGCCGGTGGTCACCCTCAACCGCGCCGTCGCCTTCGCCAAGCTGCGCGGGCCGGAAGCCGCACTCAAGCTGATCGAGCCGCTTGCGCCGAAGCTCGCGGGCTATTTCCACTTCTTCGGCGTCAAGGGTGGCCTCCTGATGCAACTCGGCCGCGACGAGGAGGCGCGCGAAGCCTTCGGCCGGGCGATTGCGCTCGCCAACACGGCGGCCGAGGCGGCCCATATCCGGATGCATCTCGACCGGCTCGGCGGCGAGCGCAGCGGCCTTTCGGCTTAGCTGCTCTCAGTCCGAGCAACGCCGCGGAAAGGTTCGGTTTGGCTTTGTCTGCTACCAGCGAAGCCAATATGGGAAGTGTCGATCGTCCCCCTCGCCGGTAGAAGGCGGCAGGGGCGTCTTCTTGTCGGCCGGCACGTCGACGACCTTGCGATAGAGGTGCCACGTCGCGTGGCCGAGCACCGGGATGACGATGGCGAGGCCCGCCAGGAACGGCAGCGACCCGATCAGCAGCGCGATCGCGACGATCAGGCCCCACAGCAGCATCGGCACCGGGTTGCTGCGTACTGCCCGCACCGAGGTCTCGATTGCGGCATAGGCACCGACATCGCAGTCGAGCAGCAGTGGAAAGGCGACGACAGTGGTGCAGAGCACCACCAGGGCGAACAGGAATCCGATCAGATTGCCGAGCACAATCAGCGTCCAGCCGCGCTGGGTGGTGAAGAGATCGCCGAAGAACGCTGCCGTCGACTGCGGGGCGCCCGGCCCGTAAAGCGAGGTGTAAAGCGCCTGCGCGACGAGGAGCCAGGCGACGAAAAGCACGAGCAGCATGATGCCGATGGCCACCATTGCCGGAATGGCCGGCGAATGCCTGACATCGAAGGCATGCCTCCAGGACGTGTCGAGGTTTTGCTCGCGCCGTCGGCTGATCTCGTACAGGCCGATGCCGGCGAATGGCCCTAGCAGGGCAAAGCCGGACATCAGCGGGAAAATGAGCTGCAGGGCGTTGCCGCCCGAAGTCCATGTTATCAGAAACACCCCCACGATCGGGTAGATCAGGCACAGGAAAACGTAATGCGACGGCTTGTCCCAAAAATCGTCGAAGCCACGTCGCAGGGCGTCAAACACATCCGCGACCGTTATCCGGCGGATGGCGGGATGCTCGAGCGTATTGGTGGCGCCTGCGTACACATGGAAGCTTGCCATGACCTCTCCTCCTTTGGAGTGGGTCGCGGTCCGGGCTTGGCATGAGTGGTCACGCCAAAACCGCGACCTTCACCACGCCAAATATAACGTGCTTCGAGCGATTTGACGACCCTGCCGAATGTGTTCGGGGGCCCACGCAAAGTCGTCGAACACTGTGGCCTTGCCCGTCGCGAAGCGCCGCATATCCGCATGCATCTCGACCGGCTCGGCGGCGAGGGCGCCGCGCGCAGCGGATTGTCGGCCTGATCAGTCGGAATAACGCCGCGGAAAAGTCGAGATCGCCCGGGCGGCGGTGACCGCACCGCGCGACAGGGCGCCGCCGAGCGTTCCGCCCTGGACCAGGGCGGCCAGGAAGGCTGCGTTGAAGGTGTCGCCGGCGCCGACGGTGTCGATCACCTCGACCTTCGGCGAGGAGGCGTGGAAGTGCTTGTCGGCGGTGTAGGCATGCGCGCCCTGCGCCCCGTCCTTGACCACCAGCGTATGGTCAGAGCCGACGCGCTCGACCAGCAGGGCGATGGCGGCCTCGAGATCGTCGGTGCCGGCGAGGCCGCGGGCCTCCTCGGCATTGATCAGCGAGATGTCGGCGGCACCAAGCCATTCGAACATCTGGCGCTTGTTGTCGTCGGTCCAGCCGACCGGAGGCCAGCCGGGATCGATGGCGGTGCGCCAGCCCTTCGCCGACAGGGTTTTTAGCAGCTTCACCGTTCCGGCTTCGATGCGAGGCAGCAGATGCCCGCCCGAGACGAGGGCGAAGGCGTTGTCGCCGGGCGCCGCCGGCAGGCGTTCGACCAGGTCTTCGAGGCTGGCCTTCTGCAGATGGCCGGGGGTGGTGAAGAAGACGCGGTCGCCACCCTTGTGCACAATGCCGACGGTCAGCGTCGTGTCGCAGGGCTCGACGATCCATTCGCTGGAACCCGCGTCGAACTGCCCGCTCAGCCATGCGCCGTTCGGGTCGTTGCCGACCGAGGCGATCATGCGGTGGGGCACGCCCATGCCGGTCAGCGCCAGCGCGGTGTTGCCGGCCGAGCCGCCGGGCCGCATTTCGGAACGGTCGACGACAACTTCGGTGCCGACGGCCGGCCAGCCATCGACTTCGCCGAGTACGAGGTCGACATTGACGTTGCCGAGGACGAGCAGTGTCGGAACGGTCATGAATTCTGCCTATACAATGGCAGCCGCTGCGACGATCGAAGCGGCTGCTTGTCAGTCTCTAGTGCATGCCCCCGAAAATCGGAAATCGATTTTCGGAAAGGATCATGCACAAAGTCAAAGTGTTACAGCGTCCTTAGCGCGTCCAAAAGGACGCGCGGCGCTGTATCAGGCGCTGACGCGCGCGACCACCGGCACATAGTTCTCGAGTTCCGGCGCCGGGAAGCTGACCGTGCCGTTGATCTCGGCCGAGCGATAGAGCCCCATCAGGATCTCGACCACCGCAAGCCCGTCGTCGAAAGTCTCGAGCGGACGTTCCCCCTTGCGGAAGCACTCCACCATGTGACGATTCTCGTCGGTATAGCCGTAGACGCCGGCTTCGTCTTCAAGAACCGGCATCAGACCTTGTTCGGCATTCTGCTTCTCGACCAGATCTTCGCCTTCCTCGCCCTTGACCTCGCGCGACATGAAGATCTTGAGGCCGGAGTTCAGCGAGTTGAACTCCATCGAATATTCCGGCCCGAGCAGTTCGAGCTGGATGCGCAGGCCCGCACCGACATAGGCCCAGGAGGTGGTGGCCTCGATCATCAGCTCGTTGCCGTCCTCGTCCTCCAGCAGCACGGTGCCGCGGGCAAAATCCTCTGACGGACGGTTGCGGTAGTCGACCTCGGCGCCGAAGCGCTTCTTCAATTGGTCGGCATAGTGGGGCCGCGTCCATTTGAGGTTGGCGACCGTGCCGTTGACCTGCTTGACGGTCAGTGACTTGCGGGCCGCACCTGGCTTGGTCAAAAGGTGGCGCGCTACCTCGACGCTGTGGCACATCATGTCGGAGAGCACGCCGCCACCCTGCTTGTCGCCCTGCCAGAACCACGGCTCGTGCGGGCCCGAATGCTCTTCCGCCGCGCGTGCCAGATAGGGCCGGCCGGTGGTCGAGGCGGCACGGCGCCAGATGATGTCCTTGCCGCGGATGACGGGCGTGCAGAACACCTGGTTTTCGAGATAGCCGTGGTTGAGCCCGGCGTCCTCGGCGAGGCTCAGCATCTCGCGCGCCTCGGCGATGGTGCGGGCAAGCGGCTTTTCGCAGGCGACCGCGATTACCTTGCTGCGCCCGGCCTTCACTTCGGCATGGATGGTGCGCATCACGTCGAGGCGGGTGTAGTTGGGCGAAAGAATCCAGATCGCGTCGACATCGTCGGCGTTGACGAGCGATTCCAGGCTGTCGTGGCTGGTGCATTGGCCGAGTTCGAACTCGGCAACGCGCGTGGCAAAGCGGGCGCGGTTTTCGGCTTTCCGGCTATAGACGCCCGTGACGTCGACGTTTCGCACGCCGAGCATGCCCTTGAGGTGAAATTCCGCGATGAAGCCGCTTCCGACGAAGCCGACGCGCAGCCGCTGTTTGGGCAATCCGGTCATGGTCGATCCCTCTCTCTTAGTCTTGAAGTTATTTCGGCGCTGGTGCGGTTGTGCCGCGAACCTTGAGCGTCGTCGGCATCATCACCGGCTGGCGCGGCGTGAGCCCGCCCGACATCATGTCGAGCAGCATGTTCATGGCGGCGCGGCCGATGTCTGTGCGCGGCTGGCTGACGGTGGTCAGCGGCGGGTAGAAGGCCTCGCTGAGAAACAGGTCGTCGAAGCCGACCACCGAGACCTGGCCCGGCACGTCGAGGCCGAGCCGGCGCAGTTCATGGATCACGCCGAAGGCCATCTCGTCGTTGGCGCAGAAGATCGCGGTCGGTGGTTCGGGCAGTGCGAACAGTGCCTGGCACAGGCGCTGGCCGGTGCGCAGCAAATAGTCACCGGTCTGCTCGTAGCCGTCGGGAATGGCGAGACCGGCAGCGGCCATCGCCTTGCGATAACCTTCACGGCGATGGATGCTCATGATCTCGGGCACCGGGCCGGAGATGTGGGCGATGCGGCTGTGGCCGAGACTGATCAGGTGCTCGATGGCATTGCGCGCAGCCCCCTCGTTGTCGATCATGACATGCGGGAAGCCGGCATTCTCGATCTCCTCCAGCGCGACCACGATCGGCGCGCCGCCGGCGATGGAGGCGAGGAAGCCCTCGCGCTCGGGCAGCTTGCCGGTCATCAGGATCATGCCGTCGGCATGGCCGTCGCGCAGCATGTCGAAATACTCGACCTCGCGGTCGGAGTCGTTTTCGGTGTTGCCCATCAGCACCGAGTAGCCGGCGGCGCGGGCGGTGGCTTCGACGCCCTTGAGGACCTCGAGATAGAACGGGTTGCCGACGTCGCGGACGACCATCAGCACGGCCATGGCGCGTTTGGTGCGCAGGTTCCGGGCGCTGACATTGGGCCGGTAGTTCAGTTCGCGCGCCACCTCGCGGATGCGGCTCAGCGTCGGCTCGGCCACCAGCCCGCTGTCGCTGAGCGCGCGCGATACCGTGGCCGCCGAAACGCCCAACCGCTCGGCGATGTCCTTGATCTTGGGACGCTCGTTCATCCGCGCATCGCCCGTCCGCGGCCGTAGAACAGCATCAGCAACAGCAGCGTGGCGCCGAACACCATCTGCCGCCCGGACTCGTCGATATGGACGGTGGTCAGGATGCCCTGCAGGATGACCAGCAGCAAAGCACCCGCCATGGTGCCGGTGTAGCCGCCCTTGCCGCCCGACAGCGGCGTGCCGCCGAACACCACGGCGATGATCGAGGCCAGCATGTATTGCTCGCCGACATTGGCGAAGGACGAGCCGGAATAGCCGAGCAGGCAGATGCCGGTGATCGACGCGAAGACGCCCGACAGCATGAACAGCGAGATGCGCATGCGCCTCACCGGTACGCCGGCCATGTAGGCGGCCTGCTCGTTGGAGCCGATGGCGTAGATGCGGTGACCGAATACGGTGCGGCGGAGCATGAAGGCCATGAGCAGGCCGATCGCCACCCACAGCCAGATGATGCCGGGCAGGCCGAACAGGAAGGGCTGGGTGACGAAGCGCGACAGGGCGGGGGCGGCGAAGCCCGAGGGAATGCCGTTGCGCACTACCACAAGAAGGCCCTGCAGCACGCCGAGCATGCCGAGTGTCATCACCAGCGGCGGGATGCGCAGAAGCGTGACGCCGAGGCCGTTGAACAGGCCGATCAAGGCACCCGCCGCCATGCTGGCGAGGATGGCGGGCAGGATGCCGCCGTCGGCGCCGTTCATGACGTTGCCGGCGATGATCGCCGACAGCGAGATCACGCCGCCGACCGACAGGTCGATGCCCTCGCGGCCGCCAAGGATGACGAGGTTCTGGCCTGCGGCGACGATGCCGAGCAGGGCGGCGACGATCAGCAGCCTGAGGATCTGCTGGGCCGAGGCGAAGCCCGGCGACAGCGCCTCGCCGAGCAGCAGCAGCGCAACGATCAGGATCAGCGCCACCACCAGCGGCTGCTTGAGGAAGGCGAGCAGGGGCGAGGGGGCGGCGGGGGTTGCCGGCGTCTGTGTCGTGGCGGTCATGCGCGGGCCCTCCGTCCGACCAGGACGCCGGCCATGAGCGCCACCAGGATGGCGAGGCCCTGGACCAGGTTCTGCCATTCCGACGGCGTGCCGACGAAGAAGACGAGCGAGTTGATGAGGCCGATGATCAGCGCGCCGATGACCGAGCCGACCACGGTGCCGAACCCGCCCGACAGTGCGCTGCCGCCGAGGACCACCGCGGCAATGGAGAACAGGGTCATCTTGCCGCCGACGAGTGGGTCGCCGCTGGCCGTGTCGCCGGTGATGCAGAAGGCGGCAAGGGCGGCAAACAAGCCGCACAGCGCATAGCCCTGGATGCGGATTTTTGTCACTGGGAGCCCGCTCTGGAACGCTGCCTGGGCGTCGTCGCCGACGGCGAGCAGTTGCGTGGAAAGCCTGATACGGGAGATGAGGTAGAGCACGATGGCGAGCAAGACGGCTGCATAGAAGACGAAGGGGATTTCGAAAAAGCGGCCGCCATAGGTGCGCCAGAAGGTGGCGGGCGCCGGCGTGCCGGCGACCGGCATGACGTAGAGCGCAACCCCGGTGAAGAAGATGCTGGTGGCAAAGGTCGCCACGATCGCCTGCAGCCTCAGTGCCGCGACCACGACGCCGTTGACGATGCCGCAGGCAAGGCCGGTGAGCAGGCCGACGCCGAGTGCGGCCACGACCGAGAAGCCGGTGCCGCCCATCTTCTCCATCATCACGACGATGACGACATTGACCAGCGACACGATGGTGCCGGCCGACAGGTCGATGTCGCCGGCATAGACGACATAGGTCTGGGCGATGGCGAGCAGCATCAGCGCGAGATAGGTCTTCACCAGGCCAGTGATGCCGACGAAGCTTACGCTGCGCGGCTGGTAGAAGCCGTTGAGCGCAAGCAGGATCAGCGCGATGACAAGTGCCGGCAGGAACGGATAGCGCTCGACGAGGCGCTTCAGCCCGCCGGGCTTAGGGGTGGAAAGGGTCGCGGCACTCATCACGCGGCCTCGTATGCTGCCTGGTAGAGATTGTAGCGCGTTCGGTCCGCGCCAGTGAGTTCGCGCCGCACCGAACCGCCGTTGAAGACGAGGATGCGGTCGGCATTGTTGAGCAGTTCGACGTCTTCCGAGGAATAGAGCACGATGCCCATGCCCTCGGCGGCGAGCTTGCGGATCAGCGCGAAGAGGTCGGCCTTGGCCGAGAGATCGATGCCCTTGGTCGGGTCGTCGAGCAACAGCACATCGGGACGGTCGATCAGCCAGCGCGCGATCACGATCTTCTGCTGGTTGCCGCCCGACAGCGAGTTGATCGGATGGGCAAGCCCGGCGAATTTGGTGTGCAGCGCCTCGAGCGCGGGCTTCACGCGTTCAGCCAATGCGGACGGGCGCGCCAGAAACAGCTTCTGCCTGAGATAGTGGATCGGGGTGACGTTCTCGAGGATCGGACGGCCGGAGATGACGCCGTCGCGGCCGCGGTCGCCCGAGACATAGGCAAGTCCGTGGCGGATTGCTGCGCGCGGGTTTTGGGCAGCGAAGGGTTTTCCGTTGAGGGTGATCGCGCCCGAGGCGAGCGGATTGACGCCGAAGATGGCGCGCAGCACCGCCGACTGGCCCTGTCCGTGCAGGCCGCCGAAACCGAGGATCTCGCCCTTGGCGACCTCGAAACCGACATTGGCGAAACCCTTGCCGGAGAGCCTGTCGACCGTGAGCACGGCGGCCCGGGCGCCGGTCGCAGCGAGCGGCGGCGCGCTGGAGGGGCCAGCAAGCTCGTCCTGTCCGCCGACCATCAGCCGGATGACGGCGGCGGGATCGGTGTCGGTGATGCGCCTGGTGCCGACCGTCTCGCCGTCGCGGATGACGGTGACGCGGTCGCCGATGGCAAAGATCTCGTCCATGCGGTGCGAGATGAAGATGATGCTGCGGCCCTCGGCCTTGAGGTCGCGGAGAATTTCGAAGAAGCGGTCGACCTGCGCCCGGTCGAGTGCCGAGGTCGGCTCGTCGAAGATGATCACCGGCGCCTCGGTGGCCAGCGCCTTCATGATCTCGACCAGCTGGCGCTGGTCGGCGCGCAGGTTCTCGACCGTGGTGTCGCCCGAAAAGCCTTCGCCGGCAACCTTGTCGAACAGGGAGATATAGCGCGTCGCATGGCGCTCCAGCGCCTGGCGGTCGACGAAGCCGCCGCGCGTCACCGGCATATCGGGCAGGCAGATGTTTTCGGCCACCGTGCGGTGTCCGGCGAGGCTGAGTTCCTGGTAGAAGATGCCGATGCCATGGTCGCGGGCCGAGCGCGGTCCGGTAATGGTGACGGGCTTGCCGTCGATCAATATCTCGCCGCCATCAGGGCGGACGGAGCCTGCCAGGATCTTGCACAGCGTGCTCTTGCCCGACCCGTTCGAGCCGATCAGCACATGCACCTCGCCGGCGTCGAACGAGAGGTCGCCGCGGCGTAGCGCTAGGGTGGCGCCGTAAGCCTTGCTTACGCCGCGGAGCTCAATTTTCGACATGGCGATGGCTTCCCTGGACTAGGTCGGTCCGGGGGCGCGGCCTGGTTCGGCACGCCCCCGGCTTGGGAAGAAGCTTACTTGAAGAGCTTCTGGGCGTCTTCGATGGAAAGCTGGCTGGTGTAGGAGAAGTAGCCCGGCTTGCCGTCCAGTTCCTTGGCGACCTGATCGACGTTCTTGGAGTCGATGAAGGGGATCGGCAGGTACATGGCGTTCTTGTACTGGCCCGCCGTTGCCGGCTCCTTCAGTTCCTTGCCCTCAAGCATCAGAACGGCGACGTTGAGGGCCGAGGCCATGACGCCGGGGGGGTTCACCGAAGCGCCCGAGTTCAGCTTGTCCTTGACCCAGATGTCGATGAAGTCCTTGCGGATTTCGCCGGTGGCGGCGATCGACGACTGCTTCTTGGCGTCGATGATCGACTTCCAGGCGCCGGCTGCCATGCCGTCCTGCACCCATACGCCGCTGATGTCGGGGTTGGTGGCCAGCAGGTTCTGCATTGCCTGCTGGCCCTGGGCCTGATCCCAGTTGGCGTTGACTTCGTTGACGATCTTGATGTCGGGATACTGGCCGAACACTTCCTTGTAGCCGGCGACGCGCATCTCGTTGGCCGGATGGCCGGCGACGCCGTTGATGGCAACGACATTGCCCTTGCCGCCGAGCGTCTCGGCCAGCCACTTGGCGCCTGCCGCACCCCATGCCTTCTGGTCGATACCGACATAGGTGGCGTCGGGCGAGGACACCTCGGCGTCGGTGGAGATCACCAGGATGCCGGCTTCCTTGGCCTGGGCGAAGACTGGATCGAAGGCGGTCGGGCTGTTGGGATTGATGATGATGGCGTTGACGCCTTCATTGATGAAGTTGCGGACATGCGCGATCTGGCCGGGCACGTCGACATTGGCGCTCTGCACCACGACCTCGACATTGACGCCCTTGTCCTTCCAGGCTGCCGCTGCGGCCTGCGCCTGCTCGATCATCTGCGTGCGCCACTCCGAGCCGACCCAACCGTTGGACAGGCCGATCTTGTAGTCGGCCGCCTGGGTCGAGAACGCCGACACGGCGAGCGCCGCGACGGTGGTGAGCGCCAATGCTGTAAACTTCCTCATGAATTCCTCCCGATGCAAAAACTGCTGCAACTGATGATAGGCAGAAGATGTAATCGATTTCAATCCGGATTTTTCAAGGGGTTGCGCAACACCGGAACACGTCAAGATGAGGTCCCCGATAGGGCCTGCGGCGTGAAGCTTCTCGACAATCGGGACGCTGCAGATTAGGCAGGCCGGAAAATCGCGCTGCCCCTGTTGAAAGGCCTGAACGTGAGCACCAAAACCCTGATCGCCCCGTCGGTCCTGTCGTCGGATTTCTCGAAGCTCGGCGAGGAGGTCGAGGCCATCGTCGCTGCCGGCGCCGACTGGATCCATCTCGACGTCATGGACGGCCATTTCGTCCCCAACATCACCTTCGGCCCGCCTGTCATCAAGGCGATCCGCGACCGCACCGACAAGGTGTTCGACTGCCACCTGATGATCGAGCCCGCCGATCCGTATCTCCAGGCGTTTGCAGATGCCGGCTGCGACATCATCACCGTGCATGCCGAGGCCGGCCCGCATCTCGACCGCTCGCTGCAGACGATCCGGAACCTTGGCAAGAAGGCCGGTGTGTCGCTCAACCCGTCGACGCCGGAATCGGTGATCGAATATGTGCTCGACCGTCTCGACCTGGTGCTGTTGATGACCGTCAACCCCGGCTTCGGCGGCCAGGCCTTCATCCCGGCTGTCATCGAGAAGGTGAAGCGCGTCAAGGCGATGATCGGCAATCGTCCGATCGACATCGAGATCGACGGCGGTGTGACGCCCGAGACGGCCCCGCTGGTCACCGCGGCCGGTGCCAATGTGCTGGTCGCCGGCAATGCCGTGTTCAAGGGCGGACCGTCGGCCTACGCCGCCAACATCGCAGCGATCCGGGCTGCTGCCGACAAGGCTGCGATCTGATCTAGAGAGAAAGCACCCCCACCCCTAACCCCTCCCCACAAGGGGGAGGGGGACTTTGTAGCGCTGTCGCCCAGCGCCGATCTTCGACGATTTTGGTGGCAACGACGGGGAAATCGTCCCCCTCCCCCTTGTGGGGAGGGGTAAGGGGTGGGGGTGCAAAGCTGGTTGAGCCCTGGGCCTGCCCCATAGCGGGCTAAGCGGAAAACACCCTGTTGCCGTCGATCCAGACGCCTGAAACGTCGAGCTTGTCCGTGAGCTGGACGATGTTGGCGACGGCGCCCTTTTGCAGGCGGCCGAGGCGATGGTCCTGGCCGACGGCTTCGGCAGGATAGAGCGAGGCCATGCGTAGCGCCTCGGCGAGCTCCAGCCCGATCTTCTCGTGCATGAAGCGCACCGCCGAGATCATGTCGAGATCGGCGCCGGCGAGCGTGCCGTCCTCCAGCGTCAGCCGGCCGTTCTCGCGCCTGATCGTGCGTCCGTTGAGCTGGAACGACTTGAGGTCGGTGCCGATCGTCGCCATGGCGTCGGTGACGAGGAAGATGCGCGCCGGTCCGGTCTTGGCCCTGAGCGCGATCGCCATCGTTGCCGGGTCGACATGGATGCCGTCGGCGATCAGCCCGGCCCATAGCGAGCTGGTGTCGACGGCAGCACCCGCCAGCCCCGGTTCGCGGTTGCCTATCTGGCTCATGGCATTGAACAGGTGGGTCGCCATCGACGCGCCGGCCTCGGCATATTCGCGCGCCACACGATAGCTGGCGTCGGTGTGGCCAAGGCTGACCACGATGCCGGCTTCCGAAAGCTTGCGGACCTGGGCCGGGGTGACAGATTCCGTCGCCACCGTCGTCAAAAGCACCGGCATCGCCTTGCGGGCTTCGATCAGCGCCGCCTCGTCGGCGTCGTCCATCGGCCGGATCAGCTTGGGGTCGTGCGCGCCCTTGCGGGCGAGCGCGAGATGCGGCCCCTCGAGATGCAGGCCGAGGAAGCCCGGAACCTTCCGCTTCGCAGCCTCGGCGCCGGCGGCGATGGTGGCGTGGGTGATCTCGCGCGTGTCGGTGATCAGCGTCGGCAGCACGGCGGTGGTGCCGAACGGCATCTGCGCCCGGCAGATCGTTTCCAGCGTCTCCACATCCGGTTTGTCGTTGAGCATCAGACCGCCGCCGCCATTGACCTGCAGGTCGATGAAGCCGGGGGCCAGGATGCCGCCGCCATCGGAGAGGCTGACGCCGGCCGGCACCGCCTTGCGCGCAACGATGCCCTCGACCAGCCCATCGGCGACGAGAAGGGCTGAATCCTCGTGCCACGCATCCCCGTCGAAGATCAGCGTGGCGGCTATGGCAAGACGGTCGCTCATATCGTTTCGGTCACTTTGCGCAGGTTGGGCGGGCTGTCGGGGTTGAGCCCTCGGTGGCGGGCGAAGGCCTCAACGAAGCCGTAGAAGGAGGCGATCAGCATCAGCGGGTCGGTCAGCGGATGGCCGGTGGCGACATGCGGAAGCATCTTGGCTTTCTTGGCCAGTGCCGAGGTGATGTGGATCGCCGCACCGCGCTCGGCCAGGCCGTCGGCGGCCTCTGCGATTGAGGGCTCGGAAGCGTCGCGGGCGGCAAGGGCCAGCACCGGGAAGCCGGGCCGCACCAGCGCCAGGGGCCCGTGCATGACTTCGGCAGCGCTATAGGATTCCGCGTGCATGGCGCAGGTTTCCTTGAACTTCAGCGCGGCCTCGTTGGCGATGGCGAAGGAGGGGCCACGGCCGAGGATGAACAGCGAGTTGCCGTCGGTCAGACTGTCGGCAATGCCCATCCAGTCGCAGTCGACCGCCTTGGCGAAATGACCGGGCAGCGCCTTGAGCGCGTCGAGCAGCTGGTCGTCGCCGGTCCAGTGGCCAAGCACGGCAAGGCCGGCCACCGCCGAGTTGACGAAGGTCTTGGTGGCGGCGACGCTCTTCTCCGCGCCGGCCAGGATGTCGATGGCGTGGTCTGAGGCGACCGCCAGCGGCGAGCCGGCGGTGTTGGTCAGCGCAATCGTCAGCGCGCCGCCTGATCGCGCGCCCTCGGCCATGGCGACGATGTCGGGGCTCTTGCCTGACTGCGAGATGGCGAGGCAGGCGGAATCGGCGAGCTTCAGCTTGGCGCCGTAGATCGATGAGATCGACGGGCCGATGGAGGCCACCGGAAGCCCGGCCGTCAGTTCGATCGCATATTTGAGGAAGGAGGCGGCGTGGTCGGAGGAGCCGCGGGCGACGGTGGTGACGAAACGCGGGGCAGCGCGCTTGAGATGCAGGCCGGTCTCGGCCAGTTCCTTGGCCGAGCCTTCGAGCAGGCGCGCCGCGGCTTCGGGGATTTCGGCGATTTCGCGCCGCATATGGGTAGTCGCGTTCAAGTATTCTCTCCTTCTTGCCCGTCCGGGCCGGGTAGTCTGAGTTCGGCGACGAAGTCATAGGCGTCGCCGCGATAGATCGACTTGGTGAACTCGATCACCTTGCCAGTGGCGAGGTACGAGATGCGCTCGATCTGCAGGCAGGCCGTGCCGAGCGGCACCTCGAGCAGCCGGGCGTCCGCCTCGCCGGGATTGATGGCGGAGATGCGCTGCACGGCCCGCACCGGCCGGTGGCCGGTCTCGCTCAAGGCCATATAGAGCGACGAGGTGACTTCGCGAGGGTCGGGCAGCACGGAAGCCGAAATTGTCGCGCGCTCGATGGCCAGCGGCGTGTCGTCGGCGATGCGCAGGCGGCTCAACCGCGAGACGAGTTCGCTCGAGGACAGCCCGAGGGCCATCATTTCGTCGGGGGAGGCGGTGTAGATGCCGCGGTCGAGCCATTGCGAACGGGCCGCCATGCCGCGCCGCGCCATGTCTTCGGTAAACGAGGTCAAGCGCGACAAGGATTGCTCGACGCGTTCGCGGCGCGGCGCAACGAAGGTGCCCGAGCCGTGCCGCTGCACCAGCACGCCCGATTTGACCAGGTCCTGTACGGCCTTGCGCACGGTGACGCGCGAGATATCGGCGCGAGCGGCGATCTCGCGCTCGGACGGCAGGGCGTCGCCGGGGCCGATCAGGCCGCGCCGGACCGCTTCCTCGATGTTCTTCTTGAGCTGGAGATAGAGCGGCGCGCCGGTCGGCGTGACGTCGCGCAGCGTCTCGAAAATGGCGCTGGCGGGGTCACTCATCGCCGCCCGCCTTGCCGAACCGCTTCGCCGCCATCATCACCGCGCCGCCGAGCGCGTCTTGCAGCGGGGCGTGGATGATTGTCCGATAACGCTCGGAAAGCAGCGGGGCGTAGAGGCCAGAAAGTCCGCCGAGCAGGCACAGCCACTCTGTCGCCGCCAGGTCGAAAACGCCAAGCGTTTCCTCGACATCGGCAACCGCCCGGTCGACGATCCTCCTGGCTACCGCATCGCCTCTCGCCGCGTGCTCGAAGACCAGAGGGGCGAAGGCACCGTAGTCGGCCGGCTTGGCGGTGGTGGTGAACTCGACCATCTCGCCTGGGTTGCCGTTGAAGCGTTCCAGCATGATACCGGCAAGCGGCGAGCCGGTGTGGATCTTGTCGTAGACGAGCAGCGTTTCCTGGAGCAGGTCGCGCCCGATGCGCGCGCCGCTGCCGAGATCGCCGATCTGGAAGCCCCAGCCGCCGATGTGCCGCAATTGCCCCTGCCGCCGCGCCAGATAGACGGAGCCTGTGCCGAGGGCGGCGATGGCGCCGTCATGCTCGCCGAGCGCGCCTTCGAGCGAGATCAGAGAATCGTTTTCGACTTCGCTCCGGGCGAAAGGCAGGGTGGCTTCCAGGCGCTGCTTGTAGTCGCCGACATTTGCACCCGCGAGGCCCAGCACAGCGGGCGTCGATGCCATCAGGGTTGGGTCGTGGCCGGCATCGATAAAGGCAAGGCGAGCCGCCTCGACAATGTTCTCGCTTGCGCCGGCAAGATCGGTGCGGATGTTGGCCGGTCCGCCACGGCCGCGGCCCAGTATCGCGCCGGTAGCGGTTGCCACTGCGGCCCGGCAACCAGTGCCGCCGCCATCTATCCCGAGCACAAGATCCACGACGTTTTCTCCTCGGCGGCGATAATACCAATAAAATACCAATAGCCAAGTGTTAAATTCCGGCCACTGGTATTGCGTGCTCGTTGAGTTGAATTTTAAGGATTTTTCGCAGCATCTTGCGTTGCGGTAGAGGAATTTGTTAACGGCGCTAGACAAGTGGTATTTTTTTGGTATCGTCAAAACAGGGAGAGATGGAATGGCGCCTAGGCGAACTGAAGCGGTGCACGAGGATGCCCAGGGCATTGATGCCAGGGCGCCGGAATCCGTTTTGCGCCTACTTGCCGACGCCCAGGTCGAGGCCGCCGGTGCCGTCCATGCCGCCATCCCCGAAATAGCCGAAGCCGCTGAGACGATTGCTGCCTGTCTCGCCGCGGGTGGGCGCCTCGCCTACGCCGCAGCCGGCAGTTCCGGCCTGATGGCGCTGGCCGACGCGCTCGAACTTCCCGGAACCTACGGCATTCCACGCGAGCGGGTGCATATCATGCTGGCGGGCGGTGCCGAGGCCCTGGTCAATCTGGCCGGTGCGCCGGAGGACGATGCCGGCCAGGCTGTGCGCGATGTCCAGGCTGCCGGGCTCGGCGCTGGTGATTGCCTGATCGCGATTTCCGCCAGCGGCTCGACGCCCTTTGCCATGGGTGCATTGGAAGAAGCCAGGCGCCGGGGCGCTGCCACCATTGCGATTGCCAACAATGCGGGTGCGCCGATGTTCGATATCGCCGATACTTCGGTGCTGCTGGCGACGCCGCCGGAGGTGGTTGCCGGCTCGACGCGCATGGGTGCCGGCACTGCGCAGAAGATCGCGCTCAACATGATGACGACCATGGCCGCGATCCATCTCGGCCATGTCCATGACGGCTACATGGTCAATCTTTTCGCCGACAACATCAAGCTGCGCGACCGCGCCGCGCGCATCGTCTCGGCCATCGCCGGCTGCGATGCGGCGACCGCCGAGGAGCTGCTCGAAAAGTGCGGCGGCGCAGTGAAGGTGGCGATCCTTTTGGCTGCAGGCGCAGCGAGCCCGGCGGCGGCAAATGAACTTCTAGAAGAGGCCGGCCAGAAATTGCGGCCGGCCCTTTCGAAGCTCGAGGGGAGCAGAGGCTCTCGTCAGTAGAGGCCCGAGAAGGTCAACAGGGAGAATGGAAATGAAACACAGGTTGCTTACTGGACTTCTGATGGCGTCCAGCATGCTCGGCACCGCCGGCATCGCGTTCGCCCAGGACGCCACGCTCACCATCGAGAGCTGGCGCAACGACGATCTCGCCATCTGGCAGGAAAAGCTGATCCCGGCGTTCGAAGCCAAGCACCCCGGCATCAAGGTGGTGTTCTCGCCGTCGGCGCCGACCGAATACAACGCCGCGCTCAACGCCAAGCTCGACGCAGGCTCGGCCGGCGACCTCATCACCTGCCGTCCGTTCGACGCCTCGCTTGAGCTCTACAAGAAGGGCCAGCTCGCCGACCTGACCAGCCTTTCCGGCATGGAGAACTTCTCCGACGTCGCCAAGTCGGCCTGGACGACCGACGACGGCAAGGCCAATTTCTGCGTGCCGATGGCTTCCGTCATCCATGGCTTCATCTACAACAAGGAAGCCTTCGAAAAGCTCAGCATCACGCCGCCGGCGACCGAAGAGGAGTTCTTCACCGCCCTCGACAAGATCAAGGCCGACGGCACCTACATCCCGATGGCGATGGGCACCAAGGACCTCTGGGAAGCCGCGACCATGGGTTACCAGAACATCGGGCCGACCTACTGGAAGGGCGAGGAAGGCCGTCTGGCGCTGATCAAGGGCGCGCAGAAGCTGACCGATGCCGACTGGGTTGCCCCGTTCGCCACACTCGCCAAGTGGAAGCCTTATCTCGGCGACGGCTTCGAGGCGCAGAGCTATCCGGACAGCCAGAACCTGTTCACGCTCGGCCGTGCGGCGATCTTCCCGGCCGGTTCGTGGGAAATCTCGGTGTTCAACACCCAGGCCCAGTTCAAGATGGGCGCCTTCCCGCCGCCGGTGCAGAAGGCCGGCGATACCTGCTACATCTCCGACCACAACGACATCGGCATCGGCCTCAATGCCAAGAGCAAGAACCCCGAGGCCGCCAAGACCTTCCTGACCTGGGTGGCTTCGCCCGAGTTCGCCTCCATCTACGCCAACGCGCTGCCGGGCTTCTTCAGCCTGAACTCGGCTGCGGTGAAGATGGAAGATCCGCTGGCGCAGGAGTTCGTCTCCTGGCGCGAGAAGTGCAAGCCGACGATCCGCTCGACCTACCAGATCCTGTCGCGCGGCACGCCGAACCTCGAAAACGAGACCTGGGTCAAGTCGGCCAACGTGATCAACGGCACGGAGACGCCGGAAGCCGCTGCGGCCGAGCTGCAGAAGGGCCTCGACAGCTGGTTCAAGCCGGCTAACTAAGACCTGACAAAGGGCGGCGGATCGGCTGTTGCGGCCGATCCGCCGCCCTTTGACTACCCGGCGATGTTCCGTCACCTTGCGGCATGGCCTTGCGGCTTGCGAAACCGGCTGCAGTGGTCGCGTGCGCGGCTATTCCGACAAGCACCGACAAGCCGACGTCAAACAGAAAAGAAGGTCGCGACCATGACCGCTGAGACCGACGACAAGAGACCGACGCGCTGGCACATCGCCGTTTTCCTGGCGCCGGCACTCTTGGTCTACACCGCAGTGATGATCCTGCCGCTGTTCGGCACGCTGCAGCTGTCGCTGTTCCGCAGCGTCGAAAACGTGCAGGTGTTCTCCGGCTTCGATAATTTCCGCACGCTGTTCGGTGATCCGCGCTGGGCGGCGTCGTTCTGGAACGCGCTCGGCAACAACACCTGGTTCTTCATCATCCACATGCTGGTGCAGAACCCCATCGGCATCCTGCTGGCCGCGCTGCTGTCGAGCCCCAAGCTGCGTTTCAGCGCGTTCTACCGCACGGCGATCTTCATTCCGACCATCCTGTCCTTCGTCATCGTCGGCTTCGCCTGGAAACTGATCCTGAGCCCGCTCTGGGGTGTTGCGCCCAACCTGCTCGACCTTGTCGGGCTGAAAAGCCTGTTCGTGCCCTGGCTCGGCAAGGAGGAATATGCGCTGACCACGCTCGGCCTGATCTCGGTCTGGCAGTTCGTCGGCATTCCGATGATGCTGATCTATGCGGCGATGCTGTCGATCCCCGACGAGGTCATCGAGGCGGCCGAATGCGACGGGGTGACCGGCATGTCGCAGTTCTGGAAGATCAAGCTGCCGCTGATCCTGCCGTCGATCGGCATCATTTCGGTCCTCACCTTCGTCGGCAACTTCAACGCCTTCGACCTGATCTATTCGGCGCAAGGCGCGCTAGCCGGCCCCAACTACGCCACCGACATCCTGGGCACGTTCCTCTATCGCACCTTCTTCGGCTTCCAGCTGCAGATCGGCGATCCCAACATGGGCGCCACCATCGCCTCGATGATGTTCTTCATCATCCTCGCCGGCGTCTGCGTCTACCTGTTCCTGATCCAGACGCGGCTGCGCCGCTACCAGTACTGAGGGTGTCATGAGCAAGGCCGCCTCCTCCCTGCCGCGCAGCATCGCCGCCCATGCGGTGCTTCTGACCTATACGGTCATCGCGCTGTTTCCGGTGATCCTGATCGTCGTCAACTCGTTCAAGTCGCGCAACGCCATCTTCCGTTCGCCGCTTGCGCTGCCGACGGCCGAGACCTTCGATCTCATCGGCTACAAGACGGTCATGGCCCAGGGCGACTTCATCCAGTATTTCCAGAACAGCCTGACCGTCACCGTCGTCTCGCTGTTTCTGGTGTTGCTGTTCGGCGCCATGGCGGCGTTTGCGCTGTCGGAGTACCGCTTCAAGGGCAACACCATGATGGGGCTCTACCTGGCGCTCGGCATCATGATCCCGATCCGCCTGGGCACCGTTGCCATCCTGCAGCTGATGGTGGCGTCGGGGCTGGTCAACACGCTGACGGCACTGATCCTGGTCTACACCGCGCAGGGCCTGCCGCTGGCGGTCTTCATCCTGTCCGAATTCATGAAGCAGGTGTCGGACGACCTCAAGAACGCCGGCCGCATCGACGGGCTCTCGGAATACCGCATCTTCTTCCGCCTGGTGCTGCCGCTGGTCCGCCCGGCCATGGCCACGGTTGCGGTGTTCACCATGATCCCGATCTGGAACGACTTGTGGTTCCCTCTCATCCTTGCGCCGTCGGAACAGACCAAGACGGTGACGCTCGGCGCCCAGGTGTTCATCGGCCAGTTCGTCACCAACTGGAACGCGGTGCTGGCAGCGCTTTCGCTCGCCATCCTGCCGGTTCTGGTCCTCTATCTCTTCTTCTCGCGGCAGCTCATCCGCGGCATCACTTCCGGAGCAGTCAAGTGACCACTGAAAAGCCCCTTCGCGTCGTCGTCGCCGGTCTCGGCAACATGGGCCGCAGCCATGCGCTGGCCTATCACAACAATCCCGGCTTCGAGATCGCGGCCCTCGTCAACCGCTCCGACGTGCCGCTGCCGGCGGAACTCGGCGGCTACGGCATCGGACGCTCGTTCGAGGACGCAATCCGCGAGCTCAAGCCCGACGTCGCCTCGATCAATACCTATTCCGACAGCCATGCCGACTTTGCGGTGATGGCGATGGAGGCCGGTTGCCACGTCTTCCTCGAAAAGCCGCTGGCGACCACGGTGGCGGACGCCGAGCGCGTCGTCGCCTGCGCCAAGGCCAACGGCCGCAAGCTGGTGATCGGCTACATCCTGCGCCATCACCCGTCCTGGATCAGGCTGATCGGCGAGTCTCGCGCACTCGGCGGGCCTTACGTCTTCCGCATGAACCTCAACCAGCAGTCGTCGGGCCACAAGTGGGAGACGCACAAGCAACTGATGAAGACGACCTCGCCGATCGTCGACTGCGGCGTGCATTATCTCGACGTGATGTGCCAGATCACGGACGCCGAGCCGGTCGAGGTGCGCGGCATGGGCTTGCGGCTCTCCGACGAGATCGACCCGGCGATGTACAATTACGGGCACCTGCAGGTGCTGTTCGCCGACGGATCGGTTGGCTGGTACGAGGCCGGCTGGGGCCCGATGATGTCGGAGACCGCCTTCTTCGTGAAGGACGTGATTTCGCCCAGGGGCAGCGTGTCGATCGTCGTCAACGAGGCGGCGACCAAATCCGACGACGTCGATGCCCACACCAAGACCAACATGATCCGCGTCCACCGCGCCGATACCGGGGCCGACGGCAATTTCCTTCACGCCGACGAGGATCTGTCGATGAAGGATGAGCCCGGCCATCAGGACCTCTGCGACCGCGAGCAGGCCTTCGTGCTGAAGGCGATCCGCGAGGACATCGACCTCGGCCGCCACATGGCGGATGCCGTCAAGTCGCTGCGCGTATGCCTGGCCGCCGACGAAAGCGTCCGCACTGGCCGCGCCGTCAAGCTCTAGGAGCATGATCCCGGAAGGTCGCGGACTTTCCGGCCAGGATCGTGCGTCAATGAAATCGAAGGGGAAGAGCCTGTGGGATCTCTCAAGATCGAAAACGTCAAGAAGTCCTTCGGCCCGGTCGAGGTGCTCAAGGGCATTGATCTCGACGTCAAGGACGGCGAATTCGTCGTTTTCGTCGGACCGTCCGGCTGCGGAAAGTCGACGCTTCTGCGCATCATCGCCGGCCTTGAGGACGCGAGCTCGGGCAATGTGCTGATCGACGGCCAAAGGGTCACCAATGCGCCGCCGGCCAAGCGCGGCATCGCCATGGTGTTCCAGACCTATGCGCTCTATCCGCATCTGACGGTGCGCGACAATATGGGCCTCGGCCTCAAGCAGGCTGGTGCGCCGGCCGCCGAGATCGACAAGCGCATCGCCGCCTCGTCGGCGATGCTGTCGCTGGAGCCCTATCTGAAGCGTCGTCCGGCTGAACTCTCCGGCGGCCAGCGCCAGCGCGTCGCCATCGGCCGTGCGCTGGTGCGCGAGCCGAAGCTTTTTCTTTTCGACGAGCCGTTGTCGAACCTCGACGCGGCACTGCGCGTCAATACAAGACTCGAGATCGCCCAACTGCATCACCGGCTGAAGGCGACAATGGTCTATGTCACCCACGACCAGGTCGAGGCGATGACGCTGGCCGACCGCATTGTGGTGCTGAACGGCGGCAAGGTCGAGCAGGTCGGCGCGCCGATGGAGCTCTACAACAAGCCGGCTAATCTTTTCGTTGCCGGCTTTATCGGCTCGCCCAAGATGAATTTCATCGATGGAGCCCGGCTCGGCGAAAGCGCAAAAACCGTCGGCGTGCGGCCCGAGCACATCTCGGTCAGCGACACCGCGGGCGCCTGGAAGGGCACGGTCATCCATGCCGAGCACCTTGGCGCCGACACCAACGTTTTCCTGGAGACGGAAAAGGCCGGACTGATCACCATCCGTTTGTTCGGCGAATACCAGACCGGGCCGGGTGCGACGCTTTTTGCGACGCCCGATCCGGCGCGCACCTACCGCTTCGGCGAGGATGGGCGAATTCTGCAGTAACACGGCAACGGAACTGCCCCCTCATCCGGCCGCTTCGCGACCACCTTCTCCCCGTGGGGGAGAAGAGGAAAGCGGCGACGCCCCAAATCTCCTCTCCCCTTGGGGAGAGGTCGGCCGAGCGAAGCGGAGGCCGGGTGAGGGGGTCATTTCTTCCTCAGCTGCGAGGTGGCAATCGCATCCACCCCACCATCTCCAATGACCACGCCGAACAACTCCGCCGCCTGCTCGCGTGAATAATAGCCCAGAGAAACATCGCGCAGCACCAGTTGCGGATCGCGTAAAAGCGGGTCGCCATAGCCGCCGCCGCCCGGTGTGCCGACCAGCACCCGGTCGCCGGCCTTCAGCGGGATGTCCTGTTCCTTCGACAGATGCGGTGGCACGTGCGGTTGCCCGTCGCGGAAGACGGTCACCGAGTTGACCGCGCCGTCGCGGCCGCCGAGCGCGCCTTGCGGGCCGAAGCGGCCGTGGTCCATGACGAAGGAGGCGCGGGCCTCGCCGCGCAAAAGCTCGATCTCGTAGGCGAGCCCAAAACCGCCGCGCTGTTTTCCTGCCCCGCCTGAGCCCTCGCGTAACGCATATTGGCGGTAGAGCACCGGAAACGCCTGCTCCATGATCTCGACCGGCGGCGATTTCGAGATGCCGATGGTCGAGCAGCCGTTGGAGAGCCCGTCATGGCCGGCGTTGCCGCCATAGCCGCCGCCGGAGATCTGGTACATGACGTAGTCGCGGCCGCGCACCGGATCGTTGCCGCCGAGCGCGAAATTGCCGCTCGAGCCGGCGGGTGCCGCCGTCACCTTGTCGGGTGCAGCCTGCACCATCGCGGCAAACACGGCTTCGGCGATGCGCTGCGACACCTCTGCGGCGCAGCCCGAGACGGGTCGCGGGTATTTTGCGTCGAGGAAGGTGCCTTCCGGTCGCCGGACCATCAGCGGCTCGAAGGCCCCTGCACTGATAGGCACGTCGGGAAAGATGTGGCGCATGGCGAGGTAGACGGCCGAGAGCGTCGTCGCCAGCACGCTGTTCATCGGCCCGGCGCAGGGTTTTGACGAACCGGAAAAATCGAAGGTCAGTGTATCTCCTGCCTTCTCCACCGACAGCGCGATCGTCAGCGGTTCGTCGACGACGCCGTCGGAATCGACGAAGGCCCGCGAGCGATAGACGCCGTCGGGCAGGGCGGCGATATGCGCCCGCATCTGCTCGGCCGCCCGCCGGCGCAGCTCGGCAATCGCGGCGACGACGGTTTCGTCTCCGTAACGATCCAGGATCTGGAACAGCCGGTCCTGCCCGACCTGCAGTGCCGCCGCCTGGGCGCGGATGTCGCCGATGCGCTGGTCGGCGACACGGATGTTCGAGCAGATGATGGCGTAGATCTCGGGGTCCATCACCCCTTTCTTGAAAAGTTTGACCGGGGGCAGCCGCAAGCCTTCCTGCTCGACCGCTGTCGCCGAGGCGGAAAAGCCACCCGGCACAGCGCCGCCGATGTCGGGCCAGTGGCCGGTGTTGGAGAGCCAGCAGAAGATTTTGCCATCCCGCCACACCGGCATGGCGAAGCGCACGTCCATCAGATGCGTGCCGCCGAGATAGGGGTCGTTGACGATGTAGATGTCGCCTGGCTCGGGCGACAGGCAGCGGCCATCCGCGATCATCTCGATGATCGTCCTGGTCGAATGCTGCATGACGCCGACGAAGACCGGCAGGCCTTGCGAGCCTTGCGCGATCAGCGCGCCGTCGACGGCGGAGTAGATGCCGTCCGAGCGGTCGTTGGCCTCGGCGATCACGGGCGAAAAGGCGGCGCGCGAGAAGGTCAGGTCCATCTCGTCGCAGGCTTGCTGCAGCGCGGCCTGGATGACGGAGAGGGTGATGGCGTCGAGGCTCATGGTGCGGCTCCTCTCCCTCCCCCTTGAGGGGAGGGAAGCCAGCCGCCAAAGGCGGATGGCAGGGTGGGGTCGCAAAGGCCGGGCTCGACGTTCCTACGGGCGTACCGCGCTGCAGAGGTTACCCCACGCGGCCGGGCCTTGCCCGGCCACCCTCCCCTCAAGGGGGAGGGGGACGTCGGCGCCTTGTTCATCTCCCCACCTCGATGATGATGTTGCCGTCGGCATCGCTCCGCGCGCGATCGCTGGGTTCGAGCACGGTGGTGGCGTCCATCTGCTCGAGGATGGCAGGGCCCTCGAGCGTGGCGTCGAGCGGCAGTTTTTCGCGCGCATAGACCGGTGTGTCGTGCCAGGTGCCGTCGAACCAGACCGGCCGGATTTCCGTCATGGCCTGTTCGAGCGTCGCTGCTCGCCCCGCCGGGTCGATCAGCCGGGAAAGGTCGATGTCGGGACGGACGCCGGTCACCGAGGTGTTGAGATTGACGAGGTTGGCCCTGATCTCCGGAAGTTGGACCTTGAAGCGGGCGAAATAGGCCTTTTCGAACAGCCCCTCCAGCGTGGTGCGGTCGATTTCGGGCGAAGGCAGCGGCACGTTGATGATGTGCGTCTGTCCGACAAACTGCATGTCGGCGGAATGGCTGACGCGGATGCTCTCGGGGCGGATCGCCTCCATGGCGATCAGCGCCTCGCCCTCCGCCTTGTGCCGGGCCAGAACCTCGCGGGCATTGTTTTCGTCCAGCGTCGCCACCGGCTGGTTGATGGTGTTGACGAAGTCGTGGCGCAGGTCGGCGACCACGCAGCCCAGCGCATTGGTGATGCCCGGCCGCGCCGGTACCAGCACCCGCGGCAGGCCGAGTTCGCGCGCCAGGGCCGAGGCGTGCAGCGGGCCGGCGCCGCCAAAGGCGAACAACGTGAAATCGCGCGGGTCGTGGCCGCGCGCCACCGAGACCATGCGGATGGCGCCGGCCATCCTGATGTTGCCGAGGCGCAGCACCGCACCGGCCGCAGCAGTGCCGTCAAGGCCCGTAGCCGCGCCGATCTTGTCCTGAAAGATCTTGCGCACGGCCTCGACGGTCACCGGATGGTCGACCGCCAGCAGCTTCTTCGGCGCAAGCCGGCCGAGCACCAGGTTGGCGTCGGTGATGGTCGGCTCTGTGCCGCCGCGGCCGTAGCAGATCGGCCCGGGATTGGCCCCGGCACTTTCCGGCCCGACCTGGATCAGCCCGGAGGCATCGACACGGGCGATCGAGCCGCCGCCGGCACCCACCGTGTGCACCGAGACCATCGGAACATGGATCGGCATCGCATATTCGATCTCGATCTCGTTCGACACTGCCGGCTGGGCATCGAGGATCAGCGCCACGTCGGTCGAGGTGCCGCCCATGTCGTAGGTGACGAGGTTTTCGAAGCCGGCGCGCCGGCCGGTATAGGCGGCGGCAATCACCCCCGAAGCCGGGCCCGACATCACCGTCTTGGCCGCCTCGCGGGTGACGAAACGCGCCGAGATCATGCCGCCATTGCCGTTCATCATCAGGAAGTCGCGGGCGTAGCCGCGCCGGGCCAGTTCCTCGCGCAGCCTGGCGACGTAGCGTTCGAGGATCGGTTGCACCGCGGCGTTGACCGAGGCCGTCACCCCGCGCTCGAACTCGCGCGCTTCAGACAACAGCGAGTGTCCGGTCGTGATGTACCCGTTTGGCCAGAGTTCGGCCGCGATCTCGGCCGCGCGGCGTTCATGCGCCGGGTTGGCGTAGGAATGCAGGAAATGGATGACGAGCGCTTCGCAACCTGCAGCGATCAGTTCGCGCAGCGCCTGGCGCATCCCGTCCTCGTCGAGCGGCTCGCGCACGCGGCCCGACGCCTCGACGCGCTCGGTGACCTCCAGCCTGAGATTGCGCGGAATGACGGGCACGAAGGTGCCGGTCATGCCATAGGGCTGCGGCCGCGTGCGACGGCCAAGTTCGATGATGTCGCGGAAGCCGCGCGTGGTGATCATGCCCGTTCTGGCGAGCCTGCGCTCCAGAACGGCATTTGTGGTGGTGGTGGTGCCATGCACGATGAGATCGATGTCGCCGATCGCAAAACCGGTGTCGGCAAGTGCTGCGATCACGCCATGCGCCTGGTTTTCGACCGTCGTCGGCGTCTTGGCGATGCGGACCGATCCGCCATCCGCGCCGTCGAGCAAAAGCAGGTCGGTGAACGTCCCGCCGACGTCGATACCTGCCACCACGTCTCCCCGCCTGGCGGGAATATTCTCGATCATGGACTAAACCCGATACGCGCGGACTACGTTCATGTCTCAGTTTGGAAAGGCGTTTTGCGCCGCAATCTTGACGCTGATATCATTTGTATACTAATTAATGTGGCCTACAAGGCCTCACAATTTGCCTGTTTTCCGCAGCGTGCCGGACCAGAATTCGCCGCTGTGCCGGGGCCTATGACTGCCGCCGCTGGCGAGAGGTTTGAACGATGAACACCCAAGCAGCGCTGAACACGGCCGAAACCAAGCCGCTTCAGTTCCCCATCCCGGCCAATGTCTATGCCGAGACCGTGGTGTCGGTGAAGCACTACACCGACCGGCTGTTCGCCTTCCGCATCACCAGGCCGCAGACGCTGCGCTTCCGCTCGGGCGAATTTGTCATGATCGGCCTGCCCAACGCCGAAAAGCCGGTTTTTCGCGCCTATTCGGTGGCGAGCCCGTCCTGGGACGAAGAGCTGGAATTTTTCTCGATCAAGGTGCCCGACGGCCCGCTGACCTCGCACCTGCAGAAGATCGAGCCGGGCGACACGGTGCTGATGCGCCAGAAGGCAACCGGAACTCTGGTGCTCGACGCGCTGACCCCCGGCAAGCGCCTGTTCATGATCTCGACCGGCACCGGCATTGCGCCCTTCGCCAGCCTGCTGCGCGATCCCGACACCTATGAGCGCTACGAGCAGGTCGTCCTCACCCACACCTGCCGCGACGTCGCCGAACTGGCCTATGGCCAGGAGCTCGTCGCCAATCTCGAAAACGATCCGCTGATCGGCGAACTGACCCACGGCCGAGTCACGCTCTACAATTCGACGACGCGCGAAGAGTCCGGGCGCATGGGCCGCATCACGGCGCTGATCTCGTCGGGCAAGTTCTATTCCGACCTCGGCATCGACAAGCTCGATCCTGCAACCGACCGCATCATGATCTGCGGCTCGATGCACATGCTGAAAGACGTCAAGGAACTCGCCGAAAGCCTCGGCTTCGAGGAAGGCTCGCTCAACGAGCCCGGCAGCTTCGTCGTCGAGCGCGCTTTCGTCGGCTGAATTTCGGCCGAACTATCGCTCGCCGTTTGAGCCGGTGGATTCAGCGGATCAATCTCCGGACTACGAAGAAAAAGATATTTGGGGTGGCATGGTTATCTTCCGGTGAGTATCTTCCCGGCGAAGGGGAAATGATTGACGGTTACATATCTCATTGCAGTGGGTTCCGAAACATGTGGGCCGTACCTGCGCCGTTGGCGGTAACTATAGAACGGAAATTTGAGGCGGTGACGCAGTGACTAATTTTGATGAAATACTTTTGATCAAAATAGTAATATTATTGCTTACTTTCAAGATTTCCGTATACAATTTTATTCGTGAGCTTAAATATGATAAGAACAAAACTCCTTACAATGAAAGGGGTGGTGTCTTATTTGCGGAAGAACTTTCTAATATTTACAAGCCGATGACAATTGGGCGGGCTAGGTATTGGCAAATTCTGATGTATCTAGTCGGGTTTGTTTCGGTTCTTATGTCCGTGTTTTAGATGGATTTGGGCGCGCAATGGGTGGGAACTCAGTTGCGCCACCAGGGTCTTTGACCGCCCGGTCAAAATAACGCTGCGCCGCCCCGAATTTTCGTCTATCTTCCGCCGCGAGCTATTCTTTGGTGCGCTGCGGACGAGTTTTCGCTGGCGCCTGAGTTGCAACGCCGAAGACAAGGCGTCGGGAGGAAGGGCGGTCACATGGCGGGCAAGTTGCGCGAAGCCGAAAATCATTCTCCAGCGACGATCACGCCGCTCGCCTCGCGCCAGCCGGCCAATGCCGCCGAGCCGCACGGCATCGTCCGCAATCCCGGCATGGCGCTCGATATCGGCTTCCTGGAATCGATGCGCAACGTCAACCGCTCGGCACTGGAGCGCCGCACCGGCACGCTGACCAAGCGGCGCTCGATCAAGGGCGACAACCAGGCGGCGTGGCTGCTCAGGGCCATCTCGCTGATGGACCTGACAACGCTCAATTCCAACGACACCGACGAGCGCGTGCGCCGGCTTTGCGCTAAGGCGATCAACCCGCTGCGCGCCGATCTGGTCGCGGCGCTGGGACTCGGCGATACGGTGATCCGCCCGGCCGCTGTCTGCGTCTACCATCCGTTTGTTGCGACCGCCGTAGAGGCGGTGAAGGGCACCGGCATCCATGTCGCGGCTGTGTCTACCGCCTTCCCGCATGGGCTGGCACCGCTCAGCACCCGCATCGCCGAGATCGAGGCGTCGGTCGCCGACGGCGCCGACGAGATCGACGTCGTCATTCCGCGCGGCCTAGTGTTCGGGGCGAGGTGGCAGGAGCTCTATGACGAGATCAAGGCGTTCCGCGCCGCCTGCGGCGAGGCCCATCTCAAGGTCATTTTGGGCACTGGCGACCTGGCGACGCTGCGCAACGTGACGCTGGCCTCGATGGTGGCGATGATGGCGGGTGCTGACTTCATCAAGACCTCGACCGGCAAGGAGAGCGTCAACGCGACGCTGCCTGTAGGCCTTGCCATGGTCAGGGCGATCCGCGCCTATCACGAGCAGACGGGATATCTCATCGGCTTCAAGCCGGCGGGCGGCATCTCGACGGCGAAAGTCGCGCTCGACTGGCTGGTGCTGATGAAGGAAGAGCTCGGCCGGCCGTGGCTGGAACCCGAGCTGTTCCGCTTCGGCGCCTCGAGCCTGCTGACCGACATCGAGCGCCAGCTCGAGCACCATGTCAGCGGCCGCTACTCGGCCAACCACCGCCACGCGATGGCGTGAGGTGAATCTTGGACACGCCGAGTTTTTTCGCGCCCCCCTCTGGCCTGCCGGCCATCTCCCCCACAAGGGGGGAGATCGGCAGTTCGGCAGTCGGCGGCCACTCGGCAACGCCGATCCTGATAAATCTGAACCGACTGCATCTCAATTTGGCGAAGGCCGCGATGACCGCTGATCTCCCCCCTTGTGGGGGAGATGGCCGGCAGGCCAGAGGGGGGCAACGTAGCGCGCTCCCCACTCCAACTTCGGGCCTCGTCAACGACCCCCACCCGGCCCTGCGGGCCGCCCTCCCCACAAGGGGGAGGGTAAGGGAGAGCCTCTCATGACCATCCTCGAACGATACCAAGCCATGGATTACGCCACCGCTCCCGAAGCCCGCAGCGAGGCCGATGCCTGGCTCGCGGCTCGCGATTTTTCGAAGTCGCTGTTCATCGCGGGCGACTGGCGCGCTGGCATCGACGCAAGGACCTTCGACACTGAAGATCCCTCTGATGGCAAGTTGCTGGCAAAAGTGTCCGAGGCGGGTGCTGCCGACATCGACGCGGCGGTTGCCGCCGCACGCAAGGCGCTGCCGAAATGGAGCGCCGCCTCGGGCTATGAGCGCGCAAAAGTGCTCTATGCCGTCGGCCGCGCCATGCAGCGCCACCAGCGCCTGTTTGCCGTGCTGGAAAGCCTCGACAACGGCAAGCCGATCCGCGAGAGCCGCGACATCGACGTGCCCTTGGCGATCCGCCACTTCATCCACCATGCCGGCTGGACCCAGTCGCTCGACAGGGAATTCCCCGGCCGCAAGGCCGCCGGCGTCGTCGGCCAGATCATCCCGTGGAATTTTCCGCTGCTGATGCTGGCCTGGAAGGTGGCGCCGGCGCTCGCCACTGGCTGCACGGTGGTGCTGAAGCCGGCCGAGTTCACGCCGCTGACGGCCATTCTTTTTGCCGAGATCTGCGAGCGCGCGGGCGTGCCCAAGGGCGTCGTCAACATCGTCCATGGCGGCCCCGAGGCGGGAGCGGCGATCGTCAACCATTCCGGCATCGACAAGATTGCCTTCACCGGCTCGTCGGAAGTGGGAAAAATCATCCGCAAGGCGACCGCGGGAAGTGGCAAAAAACTGTCGCTGGAGCTCGGCGGCAAGTCGGCCTTCATCGTCTTCGAGGATGCCGATCTCGACAGCGCGGTGGAAGGGCTGGTCGACGGCATCTGGTTCAACCAGGGCCAGGTCTGCTGCGCGGGTTCGCGCCTGCTGGTCCAGGAAAGCGTGGCCGACGCCTTCATCGCCAAGGTCAAGGTGCGTATGAGCCGGCTGCGTGTCGGCGCGCCCCTGGACAAGAACACCGACATCGGCCCGCTAGTGGACCGGACCCAGCTCGACCGCGTGAAGCGCCTGGTCGAGGAGGGTGCGAGGCAGGGCGCAGTCTGCTGGCAGCCGGACTGCGACGTGCCAACGATCGGCTACTATCACCTGCCGACACTGGCGACCGGTGTTGCACCCGCCAACATCCTCGCCCAGGAAGAGGTGTTCGGTCCGGTGCTCGCCACCATGAGCTTCCGCACCAACGAGGAGGCGGTCGAACTCGCCAACAACACCCGCTACGGCCTTGCCGCCTCAGTGTGGAGCGAGAACGTCAACCTGGCGCTGCATGTCGCCCCGCAGCTCAAGGCCGGCGTGGTTTGGATCAACGGCACCAACATGTTCGACGCCGCCTGCGGCTTCGGCGGCTATCGCGAGAGCGGTTTTGGCCGCGAGGGCGGCCGGGAAGGGCTGGAAGAATATCTAGCGCCGAGCGAACCGCACGGCCCGGTCATCAAGCCGGCGGCACCGAGGCCAGCCGCGCGCGACAACGGCGAGGGCCACGCCATCGACCGCACGGCAAAGCTGTTCATCGGCGGCAAGCAGGTTCGCCCCGACGGCAACTATTCCCTTCCCGTGCTGACGCCGAAGGGCAAGCTGGCAGGCGAAGTCGGTCTTGGCAGCCGCAAGGACATTCGCGACGCGGTCTCGGCCGCCCGCGCCTGCAAGGCCTGGCCCGACGCTACCGCCTACAACCGTGCCCAGGTTCTTTACTACCTTGCGGAAAATCTCTCGGGCCGGACGGAAGAATTCGCCAGCCGGCTCGTCGAGCTCACCGGCGCCAGTCACAAGGCGGCGAAGGCCGAGGTCGAGCAGTCGATCGAGCGGCTGTTCTACTATGCCGGCATGGCCGACAAGTTCGAGGGCCTGGTGCACCAGCCGCCAGTGCGGACGGTGACGCTTGCCCTGCACGAGCCGGTCGGCGTGGTCGGCATCGTGGCACCCGACGATGCGCCGCTGCTTGGCCTGATCTCGCTGATTGCCCCCGCACTTGCCATGGGCAACACGGTGGTTGCCATCCCGTCCGAGACGGCGCCGCTCGTCGCCACCGATCTCTACCAGGTGATCGAGTATTCCGACCTGCCGGCGGGCGCGATCAACATCGTCACCGGCAAGCGCGCGGAGCTTACGGCGGTGCTTGCCAGGCATGACGATGTCGATGGGCTTTGGGTGGTCGCCGAGGCCGAGACCTGCGCCATGGCGGAAGCGGAATCCACAGGCAACCTCAAGCGTGTGTGGACCGGGCATGGCCGCAGCCTCGACTGGGCGAGTGCTGAGGGTGAGCCCTTCCTGCGCCGTGCCGTCGAGATCAAGAACGTCTGGGTGCCGTACGGGGATTAGGGGAGTAGGGGAATAAGGCAGTAGGCAGTAGACTTCTTCGCCTTAGGCTATTCCCTACTGCCCTCAACTTATCTTCGCCAGCAGCGCCAGCAGGGTCGCCGCTTCCCTGGGTGAGAGCGGGGACAGGGTCTCTTCGCTGATTGCCTGCGCCAGCGGCACAAGTGCTTCCACCGTGCGCCGGCCTTCCTCGGTCAGGCTGACCAGCAGCCTCCGCTTGTCGACCTCATGCTTGGCCAGTTGCACCATCCCGCGCGCATGCAGTCTGTCGATGACGCCCTTGATGGTCGCCGCGTCCATGGCGACCAGTGCGCCGAGCTGGTTCTGCGAGGTTTCGCCGATGTCGCGCAGCTTGACGAGTGCCGCGAACTGCGGCGGCGTCAGGTCGGCGATGCGGGAGGCGAAGATCGCCACATGGCGCTGGTGCGCCTTGCGCAGGATGAAGCCGATCTGCTCTTGCAGCCGGTAGCCGTCGTCTGCCACAGGGCCAGCGCCGGCGTTCACCGCAGCCCGTCCCATGCCTTGATGTCGTCTGCCCTTAGTCCGCCCATGCGGTCATGGATGCGCGGGCCTGAGGTCATCACCAGCGCAAAGACGATCTCGTCGGGGCGCGGGCCGTCGGGCATACCGACCTCCATCGCATCGAAATGGCTGCGCACATAGGCGGCGTTGATGTGGCCGATCGGCACGTCGAGCCGGGCGCCGAAACCGCCCAGCTTCTTGGCCGAGGGCACGATCGCCTTAGCCTCGCCAAGGCGCTCGCGCATCGCATAGCCACCCGGCACATGCCACAGCGCGCCATGCTCGAGCTCGCCCGCGGCACCCACGATGGCGCCCTTGCCGTAGCCGTCGATGGCCTTGATGTCGCCGCCGAGTGCGGCGATCAGCCGATCCGACAGCAGCAGGCCGAGCGGCTTGAGGTCCTCCATGGCGGGCTGCAGGTCCTCGACATAGCGCCCAGCGAAGGGGTTTTTCACCACCGCAAGCGCTGCCGCGCGCCGCCGCGGCCTGTCTGTCGCCGGGCCGCCGTCATGAAAGATCTCCTCGACCGTCACCGCGACCTTGCGGATCGGAAATTCAGGCATGGGCAAATTCCTTGGTTGGGATCGATATGGTCGGGTGAGGGGGCAATGGCCCCGAGACGCGTGCTTCGTCGTTGAGGAACAACGCCGCGGAATGGATCAAACCGCGTCGGCGATAGTTTTCCGCGACCGCCAGCCCGGCGTCGAGGGCAGCAGTCACCTCATCGGGGCGAAGCGCTCCGACGGCCACCGTCACCAGCCGGTCGCCGAGGTCGCTGTCGGGGGCGAGTTCGCACGCCCGCCGGCGCTGGATGGCCGGGCGGCCGGGCAGGTCGACGGCATTGGCGATCAGCGTCGCCGCTGCGTCTGCCGCCGCAGCGCTTGTCGCCAGCACGGTGACCGCGTCGGCGATGCCGAGCGAAAAACTGCGGCCGCGCCAGCCGCTGGTGGCGACGCCGCGCACCGGATCCTCGGCGCGAATGGTTAGTCGGTCCGCCAAGCCATGGCCCGTGCCGGCAATCGCCACGTCGAGCCGGTGGTTGGGAGAGATGTGCAGCGTGATGTCGCCGCCATTGTTGATGTAGGCGCGGTCGAGCCGGCGCCCTGCAACCAACGCCGCCATCACCTCGTCGGCGACGGAACCGGCGACGGCGGCCATCGGCGTAATGAACTTTTCCGCCAGCGGAACGACTGCCGCCTCCATGCGCCGCGCGGTCGGGCCCGCGAAGGTCCTCGGCGTCGTGCCGGCTGGCTGGCGCAGCGCGGCGAGTTCTTCGACCAGTTCCGGCAGCATGGTCTGGAACCGCGCCACGCACTGCCGGTAGGCAGCCTGCACTTCGTCCGGAGTGCCAAAAGCCTCGACGATCAGGTCGATTGGCCCATGGTTGAGGTGCAGCCGCCGGCCGGCCGGCAGCCAGTTGGCCTGCGGCCCGTTCATCGCCGAAAATCCTGCTGGGCGCGGCGCAATTGCGCCAGTGGCGGCCACGGGTTGTCCGTCCCGGCCGGCCCGGTAGCCCGGTCGTTGAAATATTCGCCGCCGCGCGCAAGCACGTCGTCGACGGTCCTGATCTCGGCTTCGTAGCCGCCGAGTGCCAGATAGTGGTCGCGGCGCAGGGTGAATTCGATAGGCGCCACAAGCGCCGGGGTCGGCACGTAGCCGAAGGCGTTGTCGGGCACGCGTGTCACGTCGACCATCAGCGTGATGCCGCCGCCCGGCCAGACATAGACGGGCGCGCCGCCGACGGTGACATAGGTTTGCAGGCGCTGCACCGAGCGGGTGAGGTTAACAGGGTTCTCGGTCACGCCGGCGCGCAAGCTGCCGCCCGCACCTCCGACGAACAGCACGGTGCACAAAGCCGGCTCGCAGTTCTCCTCGATCAGGCCGACCGACTTCCTGAGCCGGTCGGGAAACGGTTTTTCCACGGGCCGCAGCGCCTCGTCGAGCTCATAATAGGCGAACTGCTCGCCCGTGGTGGAGACCATCAGGAGCGTCAGGCCGGGGCGCGCACCCTTTTTCGGGTTCCACTCGCCGAGGATGTCGAGCGGATCGGCAATGGTCGTGCCGCCCCAGCCGAGGCCGGGCTCCGAGACCTTGAAATAGCGCCCCGGCGTCGAGCGCCGGCCGAGGATTTTTATCCCGGTATCCTCCCAGCCCAACACCTTGCCGGCCTGGTGCTCGGACACGACGCCGGTGATGTGATCGTCGACCACCACCACCTCGTCGACCAGCCCGCGCCACTGGGCCGCGAACATGCCGATGGTGGCCGAGCCGCAGCCGACGCGCATGCGGTTCTCCAGCTTGCCGTCGATGACGGGCGGGCGGCCCGCTTCGACGATGACGACAGCACCACCGTCGATGGCAAGCTCCACCGGCTGGCGGTTGCAGAGCTTGAGCAGCGTATCGCAGGTCACCCGGCCTTCCGATTTCGAGCCGCCGGTCAGGTGATGCACGCCGCCCAGCGACAGCATCTGCGAACCGTATTCGCCCGTGGTCACATGGCCGACCGCCTCGCCCTCGGCGCGCACCACAGCCGCTTCGGGGCCGAGATGGCGGTCGGTGTCGATCTTCACCTTGACGCCGCAATAGGAAAAGATGCCCTCGGTGACCACGGTGACGAGGTCGACGCCCTCGACCTCCTGGCTTACGATGAAGGGGGCGGGTTTGAAGTCGGGATAGGTGGTGCCCGCGCCGATGGCGGTGACGAAACGCTTGGTGGTATTGACCAACTCGCCGTTCCAGGCCTCGCCTTCGAACGGCACGACGGCGCTGCCGCCTTCCACCGCATAGTCGAGCACGCGCACCGGGTCGCAGCGCACGATCCTGCCACCGAAATTGCCGTAGCGGTCGCAGGCGCCGGTGCGGCCCTCGGCGATGTAGCACATGACCGGGCAGGCATCGCAGCGCAGCTTTTCGCCGGTCTTCTTGTCGCCGGCCTCATGCGTTTCAAAACGTTCGGAGAGTTCGCTCATCGGTCGCGGCCCTCGCGGATTGCGGCCAGTATCCGCGTCGGCGTCGCCGGCACCTTGCGCACAGTAATCCCTGTCGCGTGGCGGATGGCGTTGAGGATGGCGGGCGCGGTCGGGATCAGCACATGCTCGCCCAACCCCTTGGCACCAAAGGGGCCTTCCGGGTCCGGAACTTCCACCAGTATCGTCTCGATCGGCGGCACGTCGCCGATCGTCGGGATCAGGTAGTCGTGCAAATTCTCGGTGCGGCCGGGGATGTACTCCTCCATCAGCGCCATGCCGATGCCCTGGGCGATTCCGCCTTCGATCTGGCCCTCGGCGAGCAGCGGATTGATCGCCTTGCCGACGTCGTGCGCCGCGGTGATCTTTATCAGTTGCACGGTGCCAAGCCCGAGATCGACCTCCAGTTCGGCGATCTGCGCGCCGTAGCCATAGACGGCATAGGGCTTTCCCTGGCCCTTGGCGTCGAGCGGCGAGGTCGGCGGATCGTAGCTTTCCTCGGCGGTGAACACCAGGCCGTCGCCGTCGGCCTCGAGCTTCGCCAAGTCGATGTGCCGTCTGATATCGCCTTCCCAGACGGCCAGCACGCCACCCTCGAGACGCAGCCGCGCTTCGGTCGAGACATTGGCGAAACGCAGGATTTTTCCACGCAAGGCGCAGGCTGCTTTCTGGGCCGCGTTGCCGCTGACAAAAGTCTGGCGCGAGGCCGAGGTTTTTCCGGCGTCGGGCGTGATCGAGGTATCGGCACTTCTCAAGACGAAATCCGAAAGCGGCAGGCCGAGCGCGTCGGCGGCGATCTGGGCGATGACCGTGTTCGAGCCCTGGCCGATGTCGACCGCGCCCTGATGCAGCACCACCTTGCCCGCGGGCGACAGACCGAGCTTGATGGTCGAGGGGTTGGGCAGCGAAGTGTTGCCGCAGCCATACCAGCACGAGGCGATGCCGACGCCGCGTTTCTTGTCCGCATTGGCGGCGTTGAATGCGTCGGCGTCGGCCAGCGCCCGCGTCCAACGTGGCTCCAGCCGCGCAAGGCACTCGCCGATGCCGACGCCCTCGGCGAGATGCTGGCCAGTGACCGTTTCGGAGCCGTTTCGAAGCATGTTTTGCCGTCGGAACCGGAGGCGGTCGATGCCGAGCCGGTCCGCCAGTTCGTCATAGAGGGTCTCCTGCATCAGCGTCGCCTGCGGCACGCCGAAGCCGCGGAAGGCACCCGAGACCGGCCCGTTGGTGTGGATGGCGCGGCTGGTGGCCCGGTAGTTCGGCGTGACATACGGTCCCGAGGCATGCACCGGCACGCGGTTGGCGACCGTCGGGCCGAAGCTCGCATAGGCGCCGGTGTTGAACTCGCCGTCGAAGACCATGCCGAGCACCTTGCCGTCGGTGTCGGCGGCAATGATCGCTTGCATCGAGGCAGGATGGCGCTTGGTGGTCGAGGACATGGATTCGCTGCGCGTATAGGCGAGCGCCGCCGGACGGCCGGTCTTCAGCGCGACCAGGCCGATCAGCGGCTGCAGTGAGATGTCGATCTTCGAGCCGAAGCCGCCGCCGGTCGCGGTGGGCACGATGCGGACTTTCTCCGGCGCGAGGCCAAGGATGGCGGCGGTGTCGTCGCGGTCCATGTGCGGCGCCTGGGTGCAGGCGACGATGGTCAGCGTGTCGACATCGACGAAGGCATGACCGGCTTCCGGCTCGATATAGGCGTGCTCGACATAGGATGTTTCGAGGCGGCCCGAGGCAACGACCGAAGCCTCCCGCATGGCCGCGTCCGGGTCGCCGCGTTCGACGAAGCCGCGCACCAGAAGGTTGCCGGGCCTGCCGGCATGGACAAGGGCGGCACCCTCGGCCTGCGCCTGCCGGGCCCCCAGCGCCGCAGGCAGTTCGGTCCATCGCACCGGGAAGTCGGCGAGGTCGAGCTCGCGCGCCGCCCAGCCCTCGCAGGCGACCAGCGCCACCGCCTCGCCACGGAAGCGCACCTCGCCTTCGGCCAGCGCCGGCTGGTCGGCAAAGGGCGGGATCACGCCGAAGCGGTTGATGCCGGGAACGTCGGCCGCGGTGAAAACGGCAACCACACCGGCGTTGTCGACGACATAGGCGCCGAGATCGCCGAAGCTGAAGGCGGCCCGGTGATGCGGCGAGCGCACGACCAGCACGCTGAGCGCATCCGCCGGAAATGCATCGCCGCCGAACATTTCGGTGCCCGTCACCTTGGGCACGCCGTCGAGCCTGACGGGCGAGGCGCCGACGGCCTGGCCTACGGGCGGGAGGCTGAAGTCCTGACGCGTGGAGCCTTTTCCTTCCGGCGGGATGGTCGGCAGACCGGTCAGTGACTGGGAAAAGCGATGCGCCGCCACCACCGCATCGATGATCTTGCGGTAGCCCGTGCAGCGGCACAGCACGCCGCCGAGCGCGTCTTGCACCTCTTGCTCGCCCGGGCGCGGGGTGCGTTCGATGAGAGCCGTCGCTGCGACCAGCATGCCCGGCGTGCAGATGCCGCACTGGGCGGCGCCATGCGCCAGGAACGAAGCCTGCAGCGCAGAAAGCTGGCCATCGCCGAGCCCCTCGACGGTCCGGATGTCGGCGCCTTCGACCGATGCCGCCGGCGTCAGGCAGGCGCACACAGGTTCGCCGCCAAGCAGGACCGTGCAGGCGCCGCAATCGCCGGCGTCACAGCCGACCTTGGTGCCGGTCAAGCCGAGTTCGTCACGCAGGACCGACGACAGCCGGCGCATCGGCGCGACCGAGACCGATGCCGGCGCGCCGTTGACGATGAAGCTGATCGGCGCGCGGTCGGGTCTCATGCGGCGGCCCGCCCCTGTGGATCGCCGGCCGCCTGGAGCATGGCGCGGGCGACGATCTCTCGCGCGGCCTCGTGGCGGTAGGCGGCGCTGCCTCTGATGTCATCGATGGGCGACAATTCCTCGAAGGCCGTGTCCCGCACGATCTGCCCGATGTCGTCCGGTCGCTGGCCTGCGAGTGCGGCCTCGAGCCCGCCGAGCCGCCGCGCCACCGGCGAGCAGGCGCCGACGGCAATGGCTGCCTCCGCGATGCGGCCATCGAGGGAGAGCACCAGGCGTGCCGCCGCCATGGCAATCGAGATGACGAGATAGCGCCGTGCTCCGAGCTTGACGAAGGCCGAGCGTCCCGCCGACAATGTCTTGGGAATGCGCACTGCAGTCATCAGTTCATCGGGGCGGCGCGTGGTTCTGCGGTTGCCGACGATGAATTCGCCGAGCTTCAGAAATCGCGTTCCATTTTGCGAGCGCAGTTCCACCTCGGCATCGAGCACCAGCAGCGCTGGCACGCCATCGGCCGCCGGCGAGGCGTTGCACAGATTGCCCGCCACCGTTGCGACGTTCTGGATCTGTACGGAGCCGACTTCTCGGGCGGCCTGCTTCACGACATCGAAGGCCGATGGCAGTTCCGCCCTGACCACATCGGTCCATGTCGTGCGGGCACCGAGGACGAAATGCGTTTCGGTTTGAGTAATGCCGCGCAGTTCGCCAATGGCGTTAATGTCGAGCACATCGTCCCGCAGCGGCCTGTTTCCGAGCGCTGGATAGAAATCCGTCGCCCCCGCAACGATGCGCCAGGCGCCGTCGCCTAGCAGGGCGAGGGCCTCATCGAGCGTTTCGGGTTTCGCGTAACGGGTCACGCAATGCCTCCCGGCGGAGCCGGTCAAAATCATTCGCATGCAAATGATAGCCGCCTGCGACCTTTTGTCAAAGGCGGCTTCGTAGATAAACAGGTACGCGCGAGAATTCCGAAAATGGTTGACGCAGCCACCCAACTGACCCAGTTTCGGCGGCCCAGACAATCACACCAGGAGGCTAAATGGCCGCGGACGCGCTCATCGTCATCGACCTGCAGAACGACTTTTGCCCGGGCGGCGCGCTCGCCGTTACAGGCGGCGACGAGATCATACCACTGGTCAACGATCTCATCCGTAACACCGAGCATGTGATTCTGACGCAGGACTGGCACCCGGCCGGCCATTCCAGCTTCGCCTCCAGCCATACCGGCAGGCAGGCTTTCGAGGCGATCGACATGCCCTATGGCCCGCAGACCTTGTGGCCGGATCACTGCATCCAGGGCAGCAAGGGCGCGGACTTCCACCCAGGCTTGGCCTGGCACAAGGCCGAACTCGTCATCCGCAAGGGCTTTCGCGCCGGTATCGACAGCTATTCCGCCTTTTTCGAGAACGACCGCGTGACATCGACCGGCCTGGCCGGCTTTCTGCGCGAGCGCGGCATCAACTCGATCACGCTCGTCGGCTTGGCGACCGACTTCTGCGTCGCCTATTCGGCGCTCGATGCCGTAGCGCAGGGCTTCGACGTCACCGTGCGGCTCGATGCCTGCCGGGCCATCGATCTCGGCGGCTCGCTGGACACGATGATCGCCAAGATGCGCGAGGCCGGCGTGAAGCTCGTCTGAACGGGCCGCCACGGACGCGCTTTCCGGACCAGGAATTGACAAGCGACACCGGCGACTCCGGTGTCTTTCCCGATTGTATGTAACGTTTGCGAGGGACAAGGTGCAGGTTTTGAGAATTCTGGCGATGACGATTGCCCTGATCGGGCTGGCGCTTGACCCGGCATTGGCCGCCGAGGGACTGCCGGGCGCCACCATGTCGCTGTGGTGGGTGCTGCCCTTTGCCGGGCTGCTGCTCTGCATCGCAACCGGGCCGCTGCTCTATCCGCACCTGTGGGAACATCACTACGGCAAGATCACCGCCGGCTGGGCGGCGCTCGCCGTCGTGCCGATGGCGATTGCGTTCGGCTCGTCCGTCTCCGTAGAGGCCGTGCTGCATGCGCTGCTGCTCGAATACATGTCCTTCATCATCCTGCTGTTCGGCCTGTTCACCATCGCCGGAGGCATCCTGGTCGCCGGCAACATCCAGGGCACGCCACTGGTCAATGGCGCGCTGCTTTTGATCGGCGCAGCCCTTGCCTCGGTGGTCGGCACGACCGGTGCGTCGATGATCCTGATCCGCCCGATCATCCGCGCCAACGACAACAGGCCGTTCAACGCCCATGTCGTCGTCTTCTTCATTTTCCTGGTGTCCAACATCGGCGGTTCGCTGACACCGCTCGGCGACCCGCCGCTGTTCGTCGGCTTCCTGCGCGGCGTCGACTTCTTCTGGACCACGGCCAATCTGTGGCGCGAGACGCTGTTCGTCGGCGGCATCGTGCTCGCCACTTTCCTTGCCCTCGACTGGTTCCTGCACATCCGCGAGCAGGGCCAACCGAAGATCAAGGATCCGACGCCGCATTCCAAGGTCCGCATCCGTGGGGTTGCCAACATCTTCCTGCTGGGGGGCGTCATCGGCGCCATCCTTTTGTCGGCCTCGTGGAAGCCGGGCGTCGCCTTCACTATCCAGGGCGTCCAGGTCGAACTGCAGAACCTCGTTCGCGACGCCATCATCGTGGTGCTCGCGCTCGTCTCGCTGCGCATCACCCGCAAGGAGTACCGCACCGCCAACGGCTTCAACTGGGCCCCAATCCTCGAAGTGGCCAAGCTCTTTGCCGGCATCTTCATCTGCATCGTGCCGGTCATCGCCATGCTGCACGCCGGGCTCGATGGCGCTTTGGCGCCGCTGGTGTCTCTGGTCACCACGCCATCGGGCGCGCCCAACGACCTCGCCTATTTCTGGCTCACCGGCCTGCTGTCGTCCTTCCTCGACAACGCGCCGACCTATCTCGTGTTTTTCGAGCTGGCCGGCGGCGATCCCAAGGAACTGATGACCACCTACGCTTCGACGCTGGCGGCGATATCGGCGGGTGCGGTGTTTATGGGCGCCAACACCTATATCGGCAACGCGCCCAACTTCATGGTCTACGCCATTGCCCGCGGCGCCGGCGTCAAGATGCCAGGCTTCTTCGGTTACATGCTGTGGTCGGGGGCGGTGCTGATCCCGACCTTCCTGATCGCCGGGTTCCTCTTCTTCGGTTGAGGGGTGGTTCCCCCTCATCCGGCCGCTTCGCGGCCACCTTCTCCCCGTTGGGGAGAAGAGGTCGGCGGCGACGTCTCACGCTTCCTCTTTCTATCGGGGAGAGGTCTGCCGAGCGAAGCGGAGGCAGGGGGGGCTACCCCACGCCGACGTAGCGGCGAACCAGCGCCGGATCATCCCGCAGCCGCGCGACCTCCACGGTCTCGCGGTTGCGGCCGTTTTCGATGAAGGCGACGCGATCGGCCACCGGCAGAACCGCGTCGACGCGCTGCTCGACCAGGATGGTGGAGACGCCGCGCTCGCGCAGGCCGGCCACCGTCTCGCGGATCTTCGCGATCATCGACGGCATCAGCCCTTCCGTCGGCTCGTCGAGCAACAGCACTTGCGGTTCCAGGCACAGCGCCCGCGCCATGGCCAGCATCTGCTGCTCGCCGCCCGACAGCGTGCCCGAGCGCTGCTTCAGGCGGGCGCGCAATAGTGGGAACAGGTCGAGCACGGCCTCGCGCACGGCATGCCCCTTGTTGCGCGCCATCAGCCCGATCTCGATGTTCTCCGCCACCGTCAGTTCGGCAAACAGCCGGCGGCCCTGCGGCACATAGGCGACGCCCGTTTTCGGTACTTCATGCGGCGGCAAGGCGGTGAGTTCCCGCCCGCCGAGCCGGATCGAGCCGTTGCGCGCCGGCACCAGTCCCATGATTGCCTTTAGCGTCGTTGTCTTGCCTGCGCCGTTGCGCCCGAGCAGGCACAGCACCTCGCCCTGCCTCAGTTCGAGGTCGAGGCCGTGCAGCACCTGCACTTCGCCATAGAAGCAATCGAGCTGCGAGATGGTCAGCGCCGCGCTCATGCCCCGGCTCCATGGGTAGTGCCGAGATAGGCGTCCTGCACCGCGACATTTGCGCGGATTTCGGCCGGGCTGCCCTCGGCAAGGATCCTGCCGGCATCGAAAACGGTGATGCGATGGGCAAGGTCCATGACGACAGGCATGTTGTGCTCGATCAGCAGCACCGTCGCATCGCGCGCGATCTCGCGCACTAGGCCGATGAAATTGTCGATCTCGCCGTCCGACAGCCCTTGCGTCGGTTCGTCCAGGATCAGGAGCCGCGGCTTCAGCGCCAGCCCCATCGCCACTTCGAGCAGGCGCTGGTGGCCGTAGGCGAGCGCGCCGGCCGGCACATCGGCGCGGTTCGCAAGTCCGACGCGCTCCAGCGCTTCCATGGCGCCGTGGCACACCGCCCCGCGCGATCGGCCGTCGGTCAGCGTGCGCTGCACCGGCAGCGCGACATTGTCGTAGACCGAGAGCTTGGCGAAGACGCTGGTGATCTGGAAGGTGTAGGCGATGCCGAGCCGGACGCGGAGATGCGCCGGCATCGCCGTGATGTCCTGCCCGTCGAAGCGGATGCTGCCTGAGGTCGGTGCAAAACGCCCGCAGACGAGGCTGACGAAGGTGGTCTTGCCGGCGCCGTTGGGGCCGATTACCGCCCTGATCTCGCCGGGGTCGAGCGAAAAGTCGACATTGTCGACGGCGCGCAGGCCGCCGAAATGGCGCGACAGGCCTTGCGTGGTCAGAAGCGGCGTCATGGCAGCCACCTCGCCCAGCGGTCGCGAATTGTCCCGACCACGCCCTTGCGGAAATAGAGCACCAAAAGGATCAGTGCTGCGCCGACGATCAGCATGTAGGCTGACGTGTAGCCGCTGGTGATGTCGACGACATAATACATGAACAGCGTGCCCAGAAGCGGCCCGAGCGTCGTCGCCGCACCGCCGAGCAGTACCCATAGCAGCGGCAGGATCGAATATTGTACCGAGGCGAAGGTCGAGCCGACATAGCCGAACAGCAGCGCATAGGCCGCACCCGCCGCAGCGCAGATCAGGCCCGACGTCACCACCGCGGCAAGCTTGTTGGCGAAGGTGTCGTAGCCGAGCATCCGGGTGCGCTCCTCGTTCTCGCGGATGGCGACGAGCACGCGGCCATGGCGCGACCTGACGATGGCGACGGTGGCGAACAGTGCTGCGGTAAACAGGGCGACTGCCAAAAGGTAACGCGTCGACGGATCGGTCAGGTCAAGTTGCCAGTCGCCGACAACCATCTGCCTTGCCTGCTGCGGCAGCACAAGCCCCTCGTCGCCACGGGTCCATTCGCCGAAATAGAGCGTGGTGAGATAAAAGACCTGGGCGAACATCATGGTGACGATCATGAAGGCGACGCCAGATGTCCGGAGCGCCAGGAACCCGATGGCAAGCGACACGACGAGCCCTGACGCGATGCCAGCGCCAAAGGCCGCGGGCACGCCCCAGCCGAGATGGTAGAGCGGCAGGCCGGCGCCGTAGAGCCCCGCAGCGAAGAACATCGCATGGCCGAGGCTGAGCAGCCCGACATAGCCGTAGAGCATGTTGTAGCCCATGGCGAAGACGGCGAGCACCAGCACGCGCGCCAGCACCGCATGGTGGTATTCTGGCAGCACGAAGTTGAGCCCGACGAGCAGGGCCACCACGGCCGCGTGGAGCACGTAAACCTTTGCCGTCGTCCCGCCCTCGGTCATTTCGCAACCGTTCCGAACAGGCCTTGCGGGCGGAACACCAGCACCATGGCAACAACGAGGGTGGCGATGATCTTGGCCAGCGTCGGCGAGAAGAACATCGAGATGATGCCGTCCGAAACGCCGATCAGCAGGGCGGCGACGACGGTGCCGCGCAGCGAGCCGAGGCCGCCGATGATGACGACGATGAAGGACAGGAGCAGCGGGTCGAGCCCCATCAGATAGTGGGCCTGCTGGATCGGCACGATGAGCACCGCAGCGACCGCTGCCAGCATCGCGCCGAGCGCGAACACCGCGCCATAGACGCGGCCGACCGGGATGCCGAAGGCCTGGGCGGTCTCGCGATCATATTGCGTCGCGCGCATCACCAGCCCGATCCTGGTGCGGGTCAGCACGAACCAGGTGGCAAGCAAAAGCAGCGCCGACGCTGCGATGATCGACAGCTTGTAGCCGGAATAGCCGAACCAGGGCAGCGAGATGCGGTAGCTGAAGGGCGGAGACACCGGCCGGGCTTCCGGGCCGTAGAAGGTCAGCGCCAGCTGCTGGATGATGTAGAGCAGGCCAATGGTCGCCACGATCGTGGCTTCCGGATCGTATTCGAGCCGTCGGAGCACGAGGCGCTCGGAAATCCAGGCAATGGCGCCGACGATCAGCGGTGACAGCACCAGTGCGGCCATGAAGCCGAGCGCCGGATGGCCGGTGACAGTTGTCGTGATCGCCCAGGCCAGCACCGCGCCGAGCATGAAGAACTCGCCATGCGCGACATTGACGATGCGCATGACGCCGAACACCAGCGACAGGCCAAGTGCCGTCAGCGCCAGCACTGCCGAGGTGACCAGCCCTTCGAGGGTGGCAAGCAGGAGATGGGGGAGGAAGGGCATCTAGCGGCGGCTTTCCGTGGGAGGTCGCAATTTGTCGCGCCCCCCTCTGGCCTGCCGGCCATCTCCCCCACAAGGGGGGAGATCAGATTTCATCAACGCTCCCCCCGATCGCCGACGTTGCAGGGCTGGCAAGGGGGCCAAGCTGCCAATCTCCCCCCTTGTGGGGGAGATGTCCGGCAGGACAGAGGGGGGCAACGTGGAGTGCACGGAGACCGATTCTATTGCTGAGCCCTCACAGCGGCTGCGTCGTATAGTCGGCCTCGGGCTTGTACATGCCGTCCTCGATCGAGGTGCGGTGGATGACCTTGAGCTTGCCGCCTTCGACCTTGGAGATGTTCTGGTGGCCGAAGACCTGGTGGAGCTTGCCGTTGAAGATCTTGTCGCCCTGCGGGTGCTCGGGGCCTTCCTTGAAGGTAGTCAGCGCCTCGGTCGCCTCGACCAGCTTGGCGCGGTCCTCGGGGCCCTTGTAGCCTGAATCTTCCATCGCCTTCTTGATGACGTAGAGCGTCTCCCAGCAGCCGAACATGTGGGCTGCGGTCGACACATCCTTGGGGTCGCTCACCGAGGCGCCGTTGTCGTCGATGCCGACGGCCTTGCGATAGGCTTTCTGGGCCTCGCTGTCGTTGTCCTGCGCATAGCGCGGCGAGCCTTCCCAGAAATGGGTGCCGTCGAGGAATTCGAGGCCGGGGCTGTTGATGTCCACCGCCTCGAGCGAGTCGATGAAGCCGAACAGCTGCGGCTTGTTCGAGCCGTAGAACTCGCCGAGCTCCTTGACGAAGGTCAGCACGCCGGGGCCGACCATGACGTGGTAAAGGACTTCCGTGTCGGAGGGGATCTGCGGCAGGTATTTGGTGAACGAGCTCTCGGTCGGCGGGATCGGGATCTGGGCGATGACATCGCCGCCCTGCGCCTTGATGGCAGGCGCGAAATAGTCGCGATGGTCGTGTCCGAAGGCATAGTCCGGATAGATCATCGTCACCTTCTTGCCGAGGTTGCCGGCGATCCACGGCGCCACCGAGGTGACCTGGGCGCGCACGTCGGTGATGCCGGGCTGGAAGACGTAGCGGTTCATCTTGCCGGAAGCGACGTGATAGCCCTCGCTGACCACATAGTAGGGAATCTTGAGCTCGCCGGCGGTCGGCGCCGAGCCGACCACGACATGGCTGAACAGCGTGCCGAAGACGATGTCGGTCTTGTGCTGGCTGGCGAACTTGCCGACGACTTCAGCGCCGCGCTTGGGATCGGTGCCGTCGTCCTCGACGATGATCTCGACCGGCCTGCCGTTGATGCCGCCGGCTTCGTTGATGAGCTTGACCGCCGCGTTGGTGGTCTTTTCGTACCAGCGGCCGTAGGCGGCGCCGATGCCGGTGCGATGGGCCTGGAAGCCGATCTTGATCGGTGCCGAAGACTGCGCCTGCGAGTAGCGCACGAAGCCGGGCGCTGCCATCAGGCCCGCACCTGCCGCCAGGCCCTTGAGCGCGCTGCGCCGCGTGATGCGGCCCTTGCCGAGGTCGAAGAAACCTTTGTTATCAGTCATGCCCTGTCCCTTTGTCGCGCGTTTTGACCGACTTTCGTGCGGACTGAAGACCCGTCCGCTGGGGCGGAAATGCAATCGCACAAGCTAGATCATCAATCCCGCAGAGTCGCAATAGCGCCTTCCCCAGGGTCAATACCACCCGCATTTGCACTATCCCGCCGTGGGTGTCGAGAGCAGCCAAAGCCCGAATACCGTATAGCCGATCATCAAAAGCGTGAGCGGCAACTGACTGAGCGAAGCGCCGGACGCCGAAGGGTGGAGCCGGAAGGCGAGCAGGTGCGCGACGAGCACCGCCAGCACATGGCCGGCTACGATTGCCACAGCCTGCAGGTTCCAGATCAGCCAGGCCGAACCCGCGCCCATGGCGATACCTGCCTCGACCGGCATGTGGGCGGTGCCGAACAGGTTCCAGCCGCGCGAAAACGGGTCGGATAGGGCGACCAGCGCATATTGGCCATTGACCAGCAACGCGGTCAGGTAGTGCGAAAAATGATAGGCGAGCGCGATCGGCACGATCGACCAGACCATCAGGCCAGCCGCATGATGCAAGGGCAGGGTGCTGCGCACCAGTTTTTCGCCGGCGAACACCGCCAGCAGCCCGATGCCGGCGAGCAGCGCGAACATGGCGGCCAGGCCGGCGCTGTTGATGCCCATCAGCGCCGAACGGCCGGGGAACTCGAGCGGGTTGATGCCGTTGAGGCCGAGCCAGAAGAAGGTCTTGGAAAAGCCGTCGAAGCTGACTGAGGCCAGCGTGGCGGTGAGGAACAGCGCGCCCGAGGGCGGCAGCGGCTCGACCTCGTTCAGCTTGGCGCCGGGCAGGCACAGCGCGAGATGCAGATGGTTCCTGCCGGTCTTGCCCTCGACTACCCCGAACCGCGCGATCATGGCGTAGAACAGGGAGAAAAATTCGCCCTGGCGGCTCCAGCGGTCGAAGCCGAAGGCCAGCATGGCAATGAAGGAGAACAGCCAGTAGACGCCTGCGGCCGCAGCCAGTCGCGCCGGATCGTCGGGCGCGGGATCGATCAGCTCGAACCAGGCGAAGGCGAAGAACAGCACGAGTGCCGGCCAGTGGCCGAGCCATGGCGGCAGTTGCAGCGGCGGGTCGTTGTCATGACCAGAAATCCGCCGGAACAATCGGTAGGGCCCATACCATGGATTGAGCCAGCGCCAGAGATTGCCGAACAGACCCTGCACGATCGTCAATCCGACCCAGACAAGCGTCCAGACCGTCAGCGGCAAGGGGTTGGAGAGCGGATCGCGGCTGCCGGTAAAGCCGGCGGCGACCAACGTGGCCAGGACAAGGAAGGAAAGCAGGCTGACCGGGAATCTGAGATCGGGGATAGACCCGATCGGCAGCCGTATGCGCCAGATGGCCACCAGCCGTTCTGGCGAAAGGACCGCCAGCACCAGGAAACTGGCGGCTACGGCAAAGGCAGCGCCGGCGAGATAGTGACCCGTTGGCAGCAAAAGCACATGGCCACGGTCGGAGGCATGGGCGAGGGCGGGGACTGTATCCCATGCGGACATGCCACCCGCCGTGGCTACTGTCGTCGCCTTGCGCCACATGGCTTTTCCGATGCTGGTTCGATGTCCCTGCGTGGGAGTGCCGGGCTTAGGTAGCGTTTCTTCGCGCCCCCCTCTGGCCTGCCGGCCATCTCCCCCACAGGTGGGGAGATCAGCCTTCACGTCCGCTTTCGCAAATCGGCAACGTATGCGGGAAGAATGGGGCGAGCGAAGCTGCCAATCTCCCCCCTTGTGGGGGAGATGTCCGGCAGGACAGAGGGGGGCGCCAAGGAATGAGACCGTGGACATGGCCCTACCTCGTGCCGGAGCCGTCGCCTAAACCTTCACCAGCTGTGCGACGCGATCCTTTTCGCCGAAGAGACGCAGATAGCGCGCGATTTCCTTCTCGTCGCCGGTGGCCTTGGCCGGGTTGTCGGACAGCTTGACCACTGGGCGGCCGTTTGCCTCGGTGACCTTGCAGACCAGCGAAATCGCGTTGAGCCGGTCGGTCTCCTTGGGCGCGCAGCCTTCGAAGTCGTTGGTCAAGTTCGTGCCCCAGCCGAAGGACATGCGCACCTTGCCCTCGAAATGCCTGTAGGTGTCGATGATGGTGTCGACGTCGAGCCCGTCGGAGAAGATCAGGAGCTTCGACCTCGGATCCTGGTCCTTCTTGCGCCACCAGTCGATGATCTTTTCGCCGCCTTCGATCGGCGGGGCGCTGTCGGGCCGGAAGCCGGTCCAGTCGGCCACCCAGTCCGGCGCATCGCGCAGGAAGGCGGCGGTGCCGAAGGCGTCGGGCAGGACGATCAGCAGGTTGCCGCCATAATAGCGCTGCCAGTCGCGCAGCACCTTGTAGGGCGACTGGCGCAGTTCTTCCTCGCTGTTGGCCAGCGCCGCATAGACCATCGGCAGTTCGTGGGCGTTGGTGCCGAGCGCTTCCAGATCGGTATCCATGGCCAAAAGCACGTTGGAGGTGCCGGTGAAGGCTTCGCCGATGCCTTCCTTGAGCGCTTCGACGCACCAGCGCTGCCACAGGAAGGAATGACGGCGCCGCGTGCCGAAGTCGGAGATCTTGATGCCGGGCAGCTTCTTCAGCCGCTCGGTCTTGTCCCACATCTTGGCCTTGGCGCGGGCATAGAGCACGTCGAGCGCGAACGGGCCGAAGGCCTTCATCGCCGAGCGCGAGCGTAGCTCGTTGATGATGGCAAGTGCGGGGATTTCCCACATCGACGTTTCCATCCACGGCCCGGCGAAGGTCAGCTCATACTGGCCGTCGCGCTTCTCGAGGTGGTACTCCGGGAGCTGGAACTTCTCGAGCCAGGCAAGGAACTCGGGGGCGAAGATCTGCTTGCGGCCATAGAAGTTATTGCCGGCCAGCCAGATCATCTCCTTCTTGGAGAAGCGCAGCGAACGCGCATGGTCGAGCTGTTCGCGCAACTCGCCTTCGTCGATCTCGTCGGCCAGCCGGACCGAGGTCGCCCGGTTGATCAGCGAGAAGGTGGCGTCGACCTTGGGATGCATGCCCCAGATCATCTGCAGCATCAGAAGCTTGTAGAAATCGGTGTCGAGCAGGGACCGCACGATCGGATCGAGCTTCCAGGTGTGGTTGTACACCCGCCTTGCAATATCGGTCCTGGGCATTCCGCTTTAGTCCTCCTCGCGCCATCCTGCCGCGCAGGCACGGACCGCACTCCTAGCTTTTAGATATAGCGCCCGCACGATCAAGCGCTGGCGATAAAAAAGCAGGCTCTGGCCTCATGGTTGCATCGGCTGGATGAGGTAGGCGCGGCCGCTCAGCCGCAAACCGCAGCTTTGTGCGTGCGGCGCTTGCGGATGCTGATCTGGCCGGTAGCGCCCTGTTCTGACCAGCCAGCATTCGGCCCAGTTGCTGTCGCCATAGAGCAGGCAGATGTCCGGGCTGCGGAAACAATTGCTATTTCAACGGCGCTGCCGGACACTGCCACCAAAACAACTACAGCATACGGGGAACGAGAAGCATCGAGGCACGCCGAAAAGGCAATCAACCGCTGGCGGCTGTCCCCGGATTGCTGTCGGGCGCATGAGGAGGCCATCATGGGGTTTGACGCAAAGAAGCTCGACGAACTGCGCAGCAAATATGGCGAGGGTCATGGCGGCGACCTGTTCGACCCAAAATTCCGCCGCGTCGCCGAAAAGATCTTCAACGAGAGCGGCACGCGGCTCGCTCCCTATTCGGGCGTGCCCACCTTCCTGACCGCGCCCTACATGCAGGTCGACAGCGACAATCCGGATTTCGGCGACCTGCAGGTGGCGATGGTCGGGGTTCCGATGGATCTCGGCGTCACCAACCGCCCCGGTTCGCGCTTCGGTCCGCGCGCGCTGCGCACCATCGAGCGGATCGGACCCTACAACCATGTCCTCGACTGCGCCCCGGTGCAGGAGCTCAGGGTCGCCGACATCGGCGACGTGCCGTTCCGCAGCCGCTACCGGCTCGAGCTCAGCCATGAGGACATCGAGCGTCGTGTCGGCCAGATCGTCGACGCCGGCGTGGTGCCGCTGTCGGTTGGCGGCGACCACTCGATCACCCACCCGATCCTGAAGGCCGTGGGCAAGAAGCGGCCCGTGGGGATGATCCACATCGACGCCCATTGCGACACCGGCGGGGCCTACGACCTGACCAAGTTCCACCATGGCGGGCCGTTCCGCAATGCGGTGCTCGACGGCGTGCTCGATCCCACACGCGTCATCCAGATCGGCATTCGCGGCTCGGCCGAGTATCTGTGGGAGTTCTCTTACGAGTCCGGCATGACCGTCATCCATGCCGAGGAGATCACCGGCCTAGGCATCCCCGTTGTCATCGAGAAGGCCAGGAAGATCGTCGGCGACGGCCCGACCTACCTGTCCTTCGACATCGACAGCCTGGATCCGGCCTTCGCACCGGGGACCGGCACGCCCGAGGTCGGCGGGCTGACCACACGCGAGGTTCTCGAGATCCTTCGCGGGCTGAAGGGTCTCAACCTCGTCGGAGGCGATGTCGTGGAGGTCGCGCCGCAATACGACTCGACCACCAACACGGCCCATGCGGGTGCGCAGGTGCTGTTCGAGATCCTGAGCCTGATGGTGTTCAGCCCCTTCGTGAAGGGCAACGCAGGTTGATCGTCGCCCGTTGCCGTGGCCTGGTTGTCAGGTTCGGGGACATCGCCGTTGGAGAGATGGGAGGAGCGGGACGTGCCCGCTCCTCGAACGTCAGATCACCGGACGGTCCATCAGGCCGAGCTTTTCGCGCCTGAGCCAGCGCCACAGCAGCAGCATCGAGACGGTGGCGAGGCCGGAGAACAGCCCAAGCCAGATGCCGCGGCCTTCGAAGCCGAAATGGAAGGCGAGAGCCGCGCCGAGCGGCAGGCCGATGCCCCAGTAGCCGATTGCCGCATAGATCATCGGGATGGTCGTGTCCTGAAGCCCGCGCAGCATGCCCGCCGAGACCGCTTGCGCTCCGTCGACGACCTGGAACAGCGCGGCGAAAAGCAGGAATGTGGCGGCAAGCCCGATGACCTCGGCATTGGCCTGGTCGCTGATGTCGATGAAGGCACTGATCAACAGGCGCGGCCAGAACACCATCACCAGCGCCATCAGTGCCATGAAGGTTACGCCGAGCACATAGGCCGTCCAGCCGGCGCGGGTGATACCGTCATGGTCCTTCGCACCATAGGCGAGGCCGACGCGTACGGTTGCGGCCTGGCCGAGCCCGAGCGGGATCATGAAGGTGACCGAGCAGATCTGGATGGCAATGGCGTGCGCGGCAAGCGAGGCCGAGTTGATCAGTCCCATCAGGAAGGCTGCGGCGTTGAAAATGGTGACTTCGAAGGCGAGGATGCCGGAGATCGGCGCGCCGAGCCAAAGCAGCGTCTTGAAGCGCGGCCAGTCGGGCCGCCAGAAGCGACCGAACAGACGGTAGCGGCGGAACTTCTTCTCAAACATCACGACTGCGGCCATGCCGAAAAACATCATCCAGCTGGCGACGCTGGTGGCCAGGCCAGAGCCCGCAATGCCCATCTGAGGGAAACCCCATTTGCCGAAGACCAACAGCCAGTTGCCGAACGCATTGGCCGCGACGGCGACGACCATGATGGCCAGCGCCCAGCCAGGCCGCTCGAGCGCCGAGATGAACGAGCGCAGCACGATGTAGCCGTAGAAAGGCAGCACCGCCCATTGCAGGTGGCGCACATAGATGCCGGCCTGTTCGGAAAGCTTGGGCTCCTGGCCCATGGCGAGCAGGATCGCTTCGGCGTTCCACAAGACGATCCAGATCGGGACGGCGACGATGGCGGCGAGCCACAGGCCCTGGCGCACCGTGCGGCGGACGTCGCGCACCGAATGGGCCTTGCGGCCGAGTTCGGCGGCCATCATCGGCGAGGTGGCATACATGAAGCCAAGGCCGAAGATCAGCGGCGCGAAATAGAGGTTCGAGCCAAGCGCCCCCGCGGCAAGCGCATCCGGGCCCAGCCGGCCGATGAAAATCACGTCGGTGGCGGTCATAGCCGTCTGCGCCAGATTGGTCAGGATCATCGGCCAGGCGAGCGCCAGCATCGCCCGAATTTCGTGACGCCAAGGGCTTGCCGGTGATTGCGCGCCGGTCTCGATCGCAGACATTTTTTCCGTCTTTCGGTGCCGATATCGCTAGAATTGGCGCTGATATCGGTGAACTCGGCCGCAAAATCCGTCGATTTGCCTCGCCGTTGCAGGGTTTTGCAGCAAAGCGTCGGGACTGGCAAGGCGACACGGACGCCAAACATTGAGCCAGGAAGCGCATCGGGCGGCACTCCTGACAATGCCGTTCAGGCCTCCGTGCAGCCCAGTTCAGCCAGGATCCAGTTGCGGAAGGCCCTGATGTTAGGCGCGTTGCGGCGCGATTCCGGATAGACAAGCCAGTAGCCTTGGCCGTCATAGCCCATCAGGTCGAAAGGCTGGATCAGCCGGCCTTCGGCGAGGTCGGTGGTGAAGAATGCGCGGGTGAGGATGGCCACGCCCTGACCTGCTATCGCTGCGTTTGCCTCATAGGCCTGGGAGCCCATGTTGGTGTCTGGCCGGCCTTCCAGGCTGTCGGCGGGCACATTCGCCAGAGCGAACCAGCGCCGCCACCATGGATCGGTCGGGTCGAGGACACGCAGCTTGAGCAGATCCGCCGGCTCGCGAATTCCGCCTATGCTGTCGGCCAGCCGAGGGTTCAGCATCGGCGTGTATTCGTTGCGGAACAGCAGGTGGCTGACCAGCCCCGGCCATTTGCCCTCGCCGGAGCGGATAGCGACATCGACGTCCTGCCGGGCGAAATCGACCAGGTCGCTCGACGTGTCAAGGCGCACCGCGATGCCCGGATGGCGAAGCTGGAACGATCCGATGTGGCGCGCCAGCCAGTTCGACGCGAAAGTCAGCATGGTCGAAATGCAGAGCGCACTGTCCGAACCGGCCCGCGCCGAGGCATAGGCGTCGCGGAGCAGGCCGAAGGCCTCGCTCACCTTGGGTGCCAGCCGCAGGCCTGTCTCGGTCAGCACGACCTGCCGAGGCTTTCTGAGGAAAAGCGGCGCGCCGACCCGCTCCTCCAGAAGCTTGATCTGGTAGCTCACGGCTGCCTGCGTCATGCCGAGTTCGGCAGCCGCCTTGGTGAAGCTCGAGAGCCGGGCGGCAGCTTCGAATACCCGCATCGCGGTCAGCGGCGGCAGTTGCAGGCTCATCTCGCGGGCGCCATGCGCATAAGGTGTCCTTATGGGTCGTGATCGACGTTCGATTGGAATTTCTTAGTTTCTCAGGCCAGTATCTACGTCAACACATCAGCAGGTTTCAAGCATCAGACCGGCGCGCGGCTATTCGGCTGCGCGAGCGATGCTTTGCCTGATGCGCTCACGGAGGTTGACGATCATGAATGCTGCACAGGCAAGTTTCACGCACAGCGAACCTGTTTCGCTTGCGTCCCGGTTGGCTTCAGCATTCGGTCTGCGCTCGCGCAAGCGTGTGCTCGATATCAGAGACCTGCCCGACCACCTCAAGCGCGACATGGGCTTTCTCGACGGCAAACGCCCCTACGGCCGGTGCCCCTGAGCTTTCAACTCGGCATGGCCACCGTGGCCCACCATCTGACCGGTTCATTTTCACCGCCAAAGGTCCTATGACCGAGGCAGCGAGGAAAGGTCGGTTTGATGGCTCCGAAGGCAGTCTACTGGGATATGGACGGCACGCTGATCGACAGCGAGCCGCTGCACGAGAGGTCGCTGGTGGCGGCATTGCGCAATGCCGGCATCGAGCCGCCCGCGGATCTGCATTCCCGCGTCGTCGGCCAGGCAGCGAGGCCGGTCTACGAGGTGCTGCGCGACCAGTTCGGGCTTGGTCTCGAATTCGACGAGTGGATCACCCTCAAATACGACTATTACATGAGCCACGCGCCGAGCCTTTTGCCGCGCGATGGTGCCATGGAAATCTTTCATGGTCTCAGGGCGCGCCGCGTGGTCCAGGCGATCGTGTCGAACTCCGACCGCATGGTGGTCGACGTCAACCTGCGCGCCGTCGGCATCCACGAGCCGACGATGAAGACGATCAGCCGCAATGACGTGCGCAACGGCAAGCCCGATCCCGAGCCCTATCTGCGTGCGGCGTATCTGACCGGCATCGACCCGGCAGACACGGTGGTGATGGAAGATAGCGTCACGGGCGCCATGGCCGGGCTTGCGGCGGGCATGCGGACCATCTTCTGGCCGCAGGATGACCTGGAAGGGCCCGCGGGCGCCCTTGTGGCCCGCAGTGCCGACGACGTGCGTGAGTTTCTCAAGTTCGACTGAGGCTCAGCCTCAGTTCCGGTAGACGGGTTCCTGCTCGTCGAGGATGGCCTTGAGTTCGGCGAGGTGCCGCTCGGCCTGTCCGGGATAGTCTTCCTGCTCGAGTGCTGCCTTTTCGGCGATTTCGTCGGAGAGTGTGCGCAGCGGCCGCCCTGTCCATAGCGCCTTGATGTAGGTCTCGGCGGCGCGCTCGAAATAGTAAAGCCGGTTGAAAGTGTCGGCTACGCTGTCGCCGATGACCAACACACCGTGATTGCCCATCACCATCACCTTGACCTTGGGGTCGTGGAGCAGTTGCGAGCAGCGCTCGCCCTCTTCCTCGAAGGCAAGTCCGCCATAGTGGCTGTCGACGACATGGCGGCGAAAGAAGATCGCCGTGTTCTGGTCGATCGGCGGCAGCGTCGAGTCGGCCAGCGAGGCGAGCACGGTGGCGTGGATCGAATGCACATGCATGACGCAGCGCGCATGGGCGCAATTTCGGTGGATCGCCCCGTGCAGGCCCCAGGCGGTCGGATCGGGTGCGTTCGGCCCGTTCATCGTATCGGGATCGTTGGCGTCGATCAGCAAAAGGTCGCTCGCCTTGATGCGCGAGAAGTGCACCTGGTTGGGGTTCATCAGGAATTTCGAGCCGTCGTCGTTGACGGCGAGCGAGAAGTGGTTGGCCACCGCCTCGTGCATGTTGAGCCGTGCGGTCCAGCGGAAGGCGCAGGCGAGGTCGACGCGCTCCTCATAGTGGGGCAGGTTGGTCTGCTTGAGTTGGGTGACGCTCATCGGGTTTCTCCCTCCAGGTGGCCGAGAATGCCGCGCCGGGGCCTGTACGGCAATCGCTGGTCCGGCGGATTTCCGCTGGTCCAGCCTGAGCCGTCCTCCACGAGCGCGGGTTTCCTGTTTCACGCATGAAAAAACCCCGGCGCGCGGGTGCGGCCGGGGTTTTCGATCAGCGCGACGCGGATGCCTTAGGCGGCTTCGGCGACGTCGTTCTTGAGTGCTTCAAGAATGTTCTGCGGCGACGAGACGCCGTAGGGATCGCTGTCGCAATTGTCGGAGAAGCCTTCCTCCTCGAACCACTTCTCGACGCGGCCGTTGTTGATGACGGCGGCGTAGCGCCACGAGCGCATGCCGAAGCCGAGGTTCTCCTTGGCGACGAGCATGCCCATCTTGCGGGTGAACTCGCCCGAGCCATCGGGGATGAGCTTGACGTTCTCGAGGTTCTGCGACTTGCCCCAAGCGTTCATGACGAAGGCGTCGTTGACCGAGATGCAGTAGATTTCGTCGATGCCCTGGGCCTGGAATTCGCCGTGCAGCTTCTCGAAGTCGGGCAGTTGGTAGGTCGAGCAGGTCGGCGTGAAGGCGCCCGGCAGCGAGAACAGGATCACGCGCTTGCCGTCGAAAAAGTCGGCCGAGGTCTTGTCTTCCCAACGGAAGGGGTTGGGACCGCCGACGGCCTCGTCGCGCACGCGCGTACGGAAGGTGACGGACGGAACTTTCTTCCCAATCATGTATTGCTCCATTTCCAAGATGACAGGAGACCGCGATCCTGGACGCGGGAAGTCCTGCAGAATTTTTAGCTAGCAACGGCAAGATAGGCATTGGCCGTGGGGTGTCCAGCGCGGCCCCCCGTGGCATCAGGTCGCGGGAACGGTCCCGGCGTCGAAGCGGAAAAGAGCGCTGCGCATGGACAAATAGGTTGCCGCCTCGCAGGCCAGGTGTTCGCCGGCGTCTCCCATTTTGGGGATCGACCTCCATCAGCGGCATCGCCACGTTGAGGGTCGTCGAGCGTCTGTTCCTGCCGCCGAATATGGGGGTGAAAACGGCTCGGCTGCGCCGTCGGGATCGAGACGTGGGCAGGGATGCACCGGTGGCGAGGGTGCCCGCCGCCTGGACCGGCCTGCATGTTTGTCGATATATAGCTTGTTGCCTGTCGGCATTTCGGTTTCTATAGAAGGGAAGCCATTTTGGCTCACTTCGGGGGCGGACAGTGCATTTGGGCCTGCAGCACGGCCCGCCAGAAGAATCGCGCGACACGTGCCCGACAAATGCAAGAGTTCTGGGGAAGGGTACCGATGGCTGATCAGCTGGCAACGGAAATCATCAACAAGATCAAGGCGCATGCCGAAACAGGCGGCGACGAGATCACGCTCGACACGGAGCTGACCGCGCTCGGCATCCATTCGCTGGAACTCACCGAAATCATCTTCGACCTGGAAGAGGAATTCGGCATCGAGATCGAGATGAACACGGTCGATGCCTGGGCCAATCTCAAGAATGTCGGCGATATGGTCGAAGCCGTTCGCGGCCTGATTGCGCAAAAAGTCTGACATGAATCGCAAGCGTATTGTCATCACCGGCATAGGCGGGCTGTGCGCGCTCGGCTCCGATGCCCCCGCCATCTGGGATGCCATGCGCAATGGCCGCTCCGCCATCGGCACGCTGGTCCACGCGCCGCTGCACGATCTCAAGACCCGCAACGGGGCGGAGATCGGGGAACTGCCCGAGCACGGCATCGACCGCAAGCAGCTCGTCTCGATGGATCGCTTCAGCCTGCTCGCAGTGATTGCGGCGCGCGAGGCGATGCGCCAGGCAGGCCTCGTGTCCGACGAGACCAACACCTACCGGATGGGAACGGTGGTGGGCGTCGGTGTCTGCGGCTGGGAGGCGATCGAGGAGAACTATCGCGCCCTTTTGCTGCACGGCAAGAACCGCGCCGGCATCTTCACCGTGCCCAAGGTCATGCCCGGTGCGGCAGCCGGCCAGGTCAGCATGAGCCTCGGCTTGCGCGGCCCGGTGTTTGGCGTCACCTCGGCCTGTTCGTCGTCTAATCACGCATTTGCATCGGCCATGGACCAGCTTCGCTCGGGCCGCGCCGACGTCATGGTCGCCGGCGGCACCGACGCACCGCTGGTCTGGGGTGTCGTCAAGGCGTGGGAAGCGCTGCGCGTGCTCGCACCCGACACCTGCCGGCCGTTTTCGGCCGACCGCCAGGGCCTTGTGCTCGGCGAGGGCGCCGGTATGGCGGTGCTTGAAACCTATGAGCATGCAGTTGCGCGTGGCGCGACGATTCTTGCCGAACTGGCCGGCGCCGGCATGTCCGGCGACGCCTCCGACATCGTGGCGCCAACTGTTGAAGGGCCGACGGCTGCGATGCGCGCATGCCTGCTCGACGCGGGCCTTGCGCCGGAAGAGGTCGACTACATCAACGCCCATGGCACCGGCACCAAGGCCAACGACCAGATCGAGACGGCGGCCATACGGCGTGTGTTCGGCGCCCATGCCTACAAGCTTTCGGTGTCCTCGACCAAGTCGATGCATGCCCATTGCCTTGGGGCGTCAGGCGCGCTGGAGATGATCGCCTGCGTCATGGCGGTGCGCGAGGGGCTGGTTCCGCCGACCGCGAACTATCGCGAGGCCGATGCCGACTGCGACCTCGACGTCACGCCCAACGTGGCGAAGAAGCGCGAGGTCCGCGTGGCGATCAGCAACGGCTTTGCCTTCGGCGGCACCAATGCCGTGGTGGCGGTCAAGGCGGCCTGACCGGGCCGCCTTTCAGCCGGCGAGCATACCCATCCCCAACATCGCGCTGGCATATTGATGCACCGCGCGGCGATGCCTAAGTCATGGGTGCCTAGCTTTCGGCTGACGTTTCCGCGCGGCCTCATCCCAAGGAATGCCTGATGAGCGATCTCACCCCGTTTCCCGTTGCTGCGCGCTGGCCGGCCCAGTACCCCGACCGCATCCAGCTCTATTCGTTCCCGACGCCGAACGGGGTGAAGGTGTCGATCGCGCTCGAGGAACTCGACCTGCCCTATGAGGCCCATGCCATCAACATCGGCAAGAACGAGAGTTGGACGCCGGAATTCCTCGCGCTCAACCCCAATGGCAAGATTCCGGCGATCATCGACCCCAACGGTCCCGGCGGCAAGCCGATCGCGCTGTTCGAATCCGGGGCGATCCTGCTCTATCTCGCCGACAAGACCGGGCGCCTGATCCCGAGCGACAGGACACGTTACTACGAGACCGTGCAGTGGGTGTTCTTCCAGATGGCCTCGGTCGGGCCGATGTTCGGCCAGCTCGGTTTCTTCCACAAATTCGCCGGCCGCGAGATCGCCGACAAGCGCCCGCTCGAGCGCTATCGCGACGAGTCGCGCCGTCTGCTCGGCGTGCTCGACCAGCGGCTTGCCGGCCGCAAGTGGATCATGGGCGACGACTACACCATCGCCGACATCTCGTTGCTCGGCTGGGTGCGCAACCTGATCGGCTTCTACGAGGCGCGCGACCTGGTCGGTTTCGACACCTTCGGCAATGTCGCGGCATGGCTGGAGCGTGGGCTTGCGCGGCCCGCGGTGCAGAAGGGGTTGAACATCCCACCGCGGCCCTGAGCGGCCCATTCATGCCGGAGCCTTAGGCCGGCTCCGGCTTTGACTGGAACGTCAGATCACCAGGTCGGCCTTGCGCCGCGAATGCAGCACGCGGTCTATGTTTGGCATGTCGTTGGTGTCGATCCAGTTGCGGGCGTCGTCGTCCGAGCGGCCATGCTCGCGCCAGCGCTCGACCAGCCGCCGCTCGAGTTCCTCGCGCGGGGCGTCGACGAAGATGGTAAAGTCGAACAGCAGTTCGAGCCGCCGCCAGGGATCTTCGTCGAGCAGCAGGTAGTTGCCTTCGACCAGGATGAACTTCACGTCCGCTTCGACAATGGCCGCCGCCGCCCGCGACAGCTCGATGCTGCGGTCGAAGACGGGAATCGCGACATCGGGTTCCCCGGCGCGGATCCGTTTCAGCAGCGCCTCGAAGCCGGCGAAGTCGAAGGTTTCGGGCGCGCCCTTGCGAGCGCTCAGGCCGCGCTGCTCAAGCACCGCATTGTCGAAGTGGAAGCCGTCCATCGATACCACGGCGGACGCGCCTTCGGGCAGGATGTCGTGCAGTTCCGCAGCAAGCGTGGACTTGCCGGCGCCGGGCGGCCCGGCAATGGCGACAAGGAAGCGATGCGCATGGTGAGCGCGCTTGAACAGCGTGGCGGCGACATGGGCTATCTCTGACATGGGCCCCTCCCGATCCATGAAGGTCGACTACGCGTAAGCATCCTGCCGCATCATCGGTCAAAATTGAGGCGGCCGCAGCGTCAGGTCAAGTCGATGTTCCGATTCGCAGGAACCCGTCATCGAAGGGAACCATGCGGCTGGTGCCATCGGCAAACGACAGCCGGAGCTTGCCCTCGGCGCCGGCGACCAGGCTCGGCGCCTCGCCGCTTTCCGAGGGCAGCGCTCCGATGATCTGGCGGAAGGTCACCGTGCCGCCCAGTGGAAAAGTTGTCTCGACGCCTTCGCGCTTCAGCCAGTTGTCGCCGAGCGAGGCGGCATGGCCGAGCACTGTGCGACCGTCCTCGATGCCGAGCACGCCGCTACGACCGTTCCACGGCGCGTAGTAGCGGCCGCCGTTGCTGATCCACAGCATGGTGACCGGAAACTCGCTGGGGTTCTTGAGCACCAGCACGACGTCCTGTTCGGCGGCCCGCGCGACAGCGGTCCAACCCATGCCGCCGTGGAAAGCTTCGACGAGCGTGACGAAATCCTCGTGCCGCAGAGAGGCGCTGTAGCAGGTCAGGTCGATTGTTCTGCCGTTGGCGGTCGGGAACCGGGTGAGATCTGTCGACCGCGCCGGATAGGCCAGCAGGCTTTCGCCGCGTACCGGATCGGGCTCGGGCGCGCCATCAGGCGTTGCGGCAAGGCGCTTCGGCGAGAATGCCAGTCGGCCGCCGTCGCGCATTTCGGTGATGGGGTGATGCGCCGCCGAGATCGCGCCCGCCCCGCCTGTGAATGAATGCTCCTGGTAGAGGAACGGGTGGCCGTCGCGCAGGACAAGCGTCTTTTTAACCGTGGCACCCATGACCTTGCGCTGCAGTCGGAAGCTCGCGCGCCGGCCGCCGTCAAACGGCTCGTCCGACAAAAGCTCCCAGGCGCTGTTGGCCGGCCAGCCGTGAAGCGGCGCTTCCTCGACGTCGCTGCTCGAAAACGGCGCGCAGAGGAAATCGCCCGACAGCCGCGCTTGGCCTGCCGGCAGTCCGGCCGGCAGATCCGGCGTGTCGATCCAGGGTGCGCGGTGCAGCGGCTGCAATGTCCGGCCATCGAGCGCGATGGTCAGGTCGGCGATGTGCCCGACCGCGAGGTCAAGCGTTGCGGAAATTCCCTCCGCCCGGAGGCTGTGTTCGGCCATTGCCACATCACCCGCTTGGTTTTGGGCGAGGGAGAACCAGTCCATGCCCGAGGCGCAATTTCGATAGTGTAACCATTGTTCAACACTGCCGGCGTTAGATGTGCAAGTTGTGCTGCGGCAAATGGACGACGTAGCGCGCCTTTTGTAGCTCTTCGGCTGCTGCTATCGACCGGCAGGTGATTCAGCCAGATATTTGGCGACCAACGACAGGTTTTCCTTTGTTTGCCCAAGTCTTTTCATCGTCGCTGCCTTTTGGCCGGTTCCGGCGCGCCGGGCTGTTTCGTGGCCTGGTCGCTGTGCTCATGGCGGTCGTCCTTGCCGGCTGCACCACGACCGAGGCGCTGAACACGGTCCAGGCCCCGGCTCCGGCGTCGGACAAATATGCCGCGATCGTTGTCGATGCGAGCAACGGGCGGACGCTCTACCAGGCCTATGCGACGGCGCCGCGCTATCCCGCGTCACTGACCAAGATGATGACGCTGTATATGCTGTTCGAGGCCATGCAGCAGGGCCGCGTGACACAGGCGACGCCGATCCCGGTTTCGGCGCATGCCGCTTCGCAGCCCCCATCCAAGCTTGGCTTCAGGCGCGGCGAGCAGATCGAGGCCGAAACAGCCATCCGGGCTCTGGCCACCAAGTCGGCCAATGACGTCGCTGCGGCGGTGGGCGAATATCTCGGCGGCTCCGAGGACGGCTTTGCCCGGATGATGACGGCCAAGGCGCGCCAGCTCGGCATGACGTCGACGGTCTTCCGCAACGCTTCGGGCTTGCCCGATGCCGAGCAGCGCACCACCGCGCGCGACATGGCCGTGCTCGGCATGGCGCTGCGCAAGCATTTTCCTGAGCATTACTACTATTTCTCGGCCACCGATTTCAGCTTCCGCGGCAAGCGCATTCGCGGCCACAACGACTTGCTCGGCCGCGTCAACGGCGTTGACGGCATCAAGACCGGCTATATCAGGGCGTCCGGCTTCAACATCGTCACCTCGGTCAATGCCGATGGCCGCAAGCTGGTCGTGGTGGTGATGGGTGGCGACACCGCGCGCAAGCGCAACGACCATGTCGAGGAACTGATCGCGCGCTATCTGCCGCAGGCATCGGGCGGCGGCATGGCATCGTCCCTGTTCCAGAGCGCGCCGGCCGCTCAGGCAGCGCCAATGGCGATGGCCGCGCAGCCTGAGCCGATGGCTGACGCCGCCGAGGCGCCGACGCCGATGGCCGAGGTCCGCTGACGAACTGTCGCCGTCGCGGGCGTCAAATCCCCGGCGGCTATGCCGTTGCCAGGTACTGCGCGTCCGTGACGTGCTCGAGCCAGTCCACCGCGCGGCCGTCGAGCGCTTCCTGGATGGCGATGTGCGACATGGCGGTCGTGGCGGTGGCGCCATGCCAGTGCTTCTCTTCGGGCGCGAACCACACGACGTCGCCGGCCCGGATTTCCTGTGCTTTCTCGCCCCAGACCTGCGCCCAGCCGCAGCCGGACGTGACGACAAGCGTCTGGCCGAGCGGGTGGGTATGCCATGCCGTCCGCGCGCCCGGTTCGAAGGTCACGGTGACGGCGCGGATGCGCGCTGGCGCCGGCGCCTCGATCACCGGATCCTGGCGGACGGCGCCGGTGAAATAGTCTGGCGACGGCGTCGCCGAGGGGCGCGATCCGCAACGCTTGATTTCCATCTTTTTTCTCCTTCCGGCAGCGGCCGGTAGCTTGAGCAGTTTGCCCACGAATGGCAGGCGCTGTCACCCCGCGCCGAGGTCTTGCAAGTGAGGTCAGTCTGGAAAAACGAGCTCGGTGCGGCCGCTGGTGAGGTCCGCGACCAGCCGCGCGATGTTTGCTGCCTCTGCCTCGGGCAGCGACACGACCAGATCGGCGCCGCTCTCATTGAAGCTCTCGCTGTCGATCCGCACGCCGGGCAGGGCGGCAAGCCGCGCCTTGACGATGGCGAGGTCGGCAAAGCCGCAGCCGAGCCTGGCCTCGGTCGTGGCGAGCAACTCGGTCTTCTCGGCGGCACGCAGGCAGGCGGCGGCCGTGCCGCCATAGGCCCGGACGAGGCCTCCCGTGCCCAACAGCACCCCGCCGAACCAGCGCGTGACGACGATGGTGACATTGTCGAACGCCTGGCCGTCGAGCGCCTGCAGGATCGGCTTGCCCGCCGTGCCGCTGGGCTCGCCGTCGTCGCTGAAGCGATAGGCCTGGCCGATGCGCCACGCCCAGCAATTGTGGTTGGCATTGGCGTCGGAATGCGTGGCGACGAATTCCTTGGCGGCCTCCGGGCTCGCCACCGGACCGGCGATGGCGAGGAAACGGCTGCGCTTGACTTCCTGGGCGAAGGTTTCGGTGCGGGCGAGGGTGAACATCTGCATGGCCGGCCATATGACCCTGCTGCGCTGCCGCCCGCAATCCCGCTTCGATCAGACGCCCTCAAGTTTCGGCTCAGGCCGCAGCACTATGCAACACTTCGCGCAACTGGCCGGTCACGCGGCGGTCGTATTCATCCGCCAGGGCGCGCAGCGCGGCACCGCCGTCGCCGGTAAAGGATGGCCCATGCATCAGCGCCAGCGTGCGCGGTGCAAGCTCCGAAAGGCCGCGGAGCGTCGTGCCCATGGTGGGATTGAGGCTCGAATATCTGAACAGGTCTTCCGCGGCGATCGCCGGTCCGACGACATCGCCGTCGGTCAGCGCCCGCTCGTTGCCGAGTTGGGTGAACAGGTCGCCGCACAGCAGCGTGCCGGTCTGTTCCTCATAGAGCACCCCCGCATCCCAGCCATGCGGCGTATGCGGGGTGTCGATGAAGCGGACGCGCTTGCCGCCGCCGAGGTCGACCACTTCGCCGTCGTTCAGTGGGCGCGGCGCGCGGTCGGCGAAGTCGTTGAGCGAGACCATGCAGCCGGTCTGGCCATGCGCGGGCGTTGCCTGTGGCGCGGCCGCCAGCCATTCGTTCATCGCCCCGCATTCGTCGGCCTCGAAATGGCCGAAGGCGATCCAGCGCAGGCGCTCGGGCGCAATGATGCGGCCGAGCGCCTCGTGGTTGAGCGCAAACATCTTCCTCAGGCCGGTGTGGAACATCAGCGGCTCGTCGCCGAGGACGAGAAACTGGTTGAAGGTGAAGCCGGCGGGAGGTGCTATGTCGGGCACATAGGTCGAGAGCCGGTAGATGCCGTCGGCGATTTCGCTGATCTTCGTTTCCATGGACTTCTCCTTGCGCTCGTGGGGGTGAGGGCTCGGTCGCCGCTGGCCGCGGCGGACGATGGACGGCAGTCGTTATTTCATGGTACGCATTTGTGTATTGAAATTTGGCGCGAATGTCAATAATGGGTGTACATCATTGTGTAGTCAAATTCAGATGACCCGAACCTACACCCTCAAGCGCCGCGCCGAGCAGCAGGCAGAAACCCGGCTCCGCATCGTCGAGGCCGCGATCGAGCTGCATGGCAGCATCGGCCCGGCGCAGACGACCTTCACCATGGTGGCGGAGCGCGCCGGCGTTCAGCGCCACACGCTCTATGCCCATTTCCCCGACGAGCGCAGCCTGAGCCTTGCCTGCTCAGGGCTGCACATCGAGCGCGATCCGCTGCCGGACGCCGATGCGTGGCGCGCGATCGCGGATCGCGACGAGCGCCTGCGTACCGGCCTTGCGGCGCTCTATGGCTGGTACGAGCGCAACGCGGACCTTGCGGCTTGCGTGCTGCGCGACGCCGAGCACCATGCGCTCACCAGGGAGGTCGTCGAGATGCGCTACGGCCAGCCCATGGCGGCCTGTCGCGATGTGCTCGGCGCGACCTTGAGCGAAAGCCAGCGTGCGGTCTTGCTACTGGCGCTGAGCTTCTTCACCTGGCGGACGCTGGTGCGCGAAAGCGGCCTGACCTCGGCTGCCGCCGTGGAAGCAATGATCGGAGCCATAGGCAGCGCCAGCTGGGCGCGAACCGCAATGCCATAGTCGGGGGAGAGGCTCGGAGCAGGTCCTAAAACAACTCGCAGTCGCCTGCCGCGGCGTCTTGCGCTGGTGTCAGAGTTGTGTTGCCGGCGAGGCGGGAGGCGAGGTCGGAGAGGGTGATGGCGGCAAGGGCTGGTTGGGCGTCGAGCTGCCAGTCGGGGGTCGCGGCGTGGGCGAGGTCGGCGAGGAAGCCGGCAAGGGCGCGCAGTTTCTGTTCGATGTGGTCGATGCCCTGCAGCGCCTGGATGTCGTCCGGGGTGAGGTTCTTCGGGGCGGGCGCGCCGGCGGTCGGTGTGGCTGGGGCGGCCTGCTGGGCGTGGGCGCTGACGAGGGGATGCAGTTGCTCGACGGCTGCGGCGAGGTCTGTGAGTTCGGCGCCGACGCGCCCGAGCAGGGCGGCGAGCGGGGTGAGGTTCAGATGTTGGCTGGCCTGCGGCTGCATGGTGGGGCGCCCTTTGGGGATCAGAAGAATTCGACGGAACCGCCTGCCGGCACCGGTGGCAGCTTGGGCGGCGGCGGGGCGGCAAGGGCCTTGTCACCGGAGAGCAGGAACTGGCGGGCGCGGCCGCTCAGCGGCCAGTATTCGACGCGGCGGCCGCGGTCGCCGCCGAGATCGCCGCCGACGATGGTGATGCCCTCGTTGCGCAGGAAGGTCTCGGCGAAGGCGCCGTTCATCGCGCCGATGTCGGACAGCCCGTCGATGGTGCGCGCGCCGCCGAACAGCTTGGCCTCGAGCCGGTGGCGATGGGCGCCGCGCTGCAAAAGCCCGTTGACGAGCAGCTCCATCAGATGGACGCCATAGCTCTGCGCATCGAGCGAGGAGGGGCCGTTGGCGCCCGGCAGCAGGAAGTGGTTCATGCCGCCGGTCTGGGCATAGGGGTCGCGGATGCAGGCGGCGACGCAGGAGCCCAAAATGGTTGTCAGCACGACGTCGCCCTCATGGACGACGTGATATTCGCCGCGCATGACGGTGATGCGCTGGCTGGGCGGGGCCTGCGTCACTTAAGGACCCCGACGATCGCCTCGATGGCCTTCTTCAGCTGGGCTGGGGCGAACGGCTTGGTGATGAAGTTGTTGACGCCGAGCGAGATGGCGCGCTGCAACAGCTCGCGGTCGCCCTTGCCGGTCAACAGGATGAACGGCGTCGTGCGGGTCGGGCCATAGGAGCGGATGGCCTTGAGCAGCTGCAGCCCGTCGAGCTTGGGCATGTTGAAGTCGGAGATGACCAGATGCGCGGGCTGGTCCATCATCATGCGCAGCGCCTGCTCGCCGTCCTTGGCGATGGCCAGCTTGCGGATGCCCATCTCCTGCAGCGCGTCGGTGATCAGCATGCGGCTGGTCGTGGTGTCGTCGACGACGAGGACCTTAAAGTGTTCGAGGAAGGCCATTTTTTACTCCATTGGAATTTGAGCGGGTGAGGGCAACGATATGGGCGGCGATCTTGTCCAGCGGCAGCTGGCGTTCGACCGCACCCGTCTCGAAGGCAGCCTTGGGCATGCCATAGACGAGGCTGGTGGCCTCGTCCTGCCCAAGCGTGCGGGCACCCGCCTGCCGCATTTGCAAAAGTCCTGCCGCGCCATCGCGGCCCATGCCGGTCAGGATGACGCCGACGGCCCTGGAGCCGACGGCCTTGGCGACCGAGGCAAACAGCACGTCGACGGAAGGGCGGTGGCCGTTGACCGGATCGGTGGGGCGCAGCCGGCAGCGCAGCTGGCCCGGCCCCGCGATCTCGAGATGGGTGGCGCCGCCGGGGGCGAGGTAGATCTGCCCGGTGGCCAGCGGCGCGCCGTCGACGGCCTCGCTGACCCGCGGCCGGCTCATCCGGTTGAGGCGCTCGGCGAAGCTCTTGGTGAAGGCGCCCGGCATGTGCTGGGTGATCACGGTCGGCGGACAGTTCTCGGGCAGCTGCGCCAGCACCTTGATCAGCGCCTCGACGCCGCCGGTCGACGAGCCGATCGCAAGGATGGAGCCATTGGCGACATAGTCGGCATTGGCCGCCGGCTGCTCGCGATGCCCGCTCGCCTGGTGCGCGGTGCCGGCGAGCGGCCGGATCTGGGCGCGGGCGGCGGCCTTCACCGTCGCCTGCAAGGCGGCGTAGGCCCCCTCGTCGGCGAACGAGGCCTTGGAGATGCAGTCGAAGGCGCCGATCTCGAGGGCTGTGATGGTGGCTGCGGCATCCCGGTTGGTCAGGCTCGACACCATGATCACAGGCATCGGCCTCAGCCGCATGATCTTTTCGAGGAAGTCGAGGCCGTTCATGTTGGGCATCTCGACGTCAAGGGTGATGACGTCGGGGTCGAGCACCTTGATCTTCTCGCGCGCCTCGAGCGGGTCGGCGGCATGGCCGACGACCTCGATGGCCGGATCAAGCCGCAGCACCGCCGACAGCAGCGAGCGCATGGTTGCCGAATCGTCGACGATCAGGACACGGACCTGCTTCATGATGCAGCCCCCGCGCGCAGCTTGTAGGTGGTGATGCCCTCGGGCTGGAAGCTCTCCGTCGCCGGCCCCGAGACCCGTTCGGAATGGCCGATATAGAGGTGGCCCTGCGACGTCAGCAGCGGCACGAAACGGCTCCAGATGCGCGCCTGGGTCGGCTCGTCGAAGTAGATGACGACGTTGCGGCAGAAGATCGCCTGGAAGCGGCCCTTCATCGGCCAGGCGCCGATCAGGTTGAGCTCGCGGAAGGCGACGATCTCGCGCAGCTCGTTGCCGGCGCCGAAGCTGGAGTTGTCGTCCGAACGCAGCGGCGTGAACCAGCGCCGCCTGAGTTCCGGCGGCACCGGGTGCAGGGCGGTGCCGGAATAGACGCCCTCGCGGCCGAAGGCGATCATGTTGGGATCGATGTCGGTGGCCAGCACCTTGATGTCGTAGTTGGCAGCGTCCGGCATCAACGACAGGATGGTGAGTGCGATCGAATAGGGCTCAGCACCGTTGGAGCAGGCCGCCGACCAGATCCGGATGCGGCCGCCGCGGCGCGCCTCGTCGAGCAGCGGCGGCAGCACCTGCTTGGCCAGATGGTCGAAGTGATGCTGTTCGCGGAAGAAGTTGGTGACGTTGGTGGTCAGTGCGGCCAGCATCTTCTGGCGTTCGTCGAGCCCCTCGCGCGAGGCGATGAGGGCGCAGTAGTCGCGGAAGCTCTCGAGCCCGAGCGCGCGCAGGCGCTTGGACAGCCTGGAATAGACCAGTGCTGCCTTCGCCTCGGTCAGGTGGATGCCGGCATCGGCATGGATGATCGCCGCGATCTGGCGCAGATCATCGCCGGTGAGCACGAACTCGCCCGCCACCAGGCTCTGGCGCTGGCCTCGCCCCGCTCCGCTGTTCGGCAGCTCGCTCATGCTGCGATCGGCTCGAGCGTGGGCAGGACGGCGTCGAGCGCGATCAGGCTGATCATGCGGCCCTCGATGGCGAGAACGCCGCGCACGAAGGTCTTGGCGACGTCGGAGGCGACATCGGGGGTCGGCTGGATCGCGTCGTCGGTCACCGACAGGATGTCGGAGACCGCGTCGACCAGAAGCCCGACCACCTGGGGGCCGACCTGGGCCACCATGATGACATGGCGCACGGTCGGCTCCGGCGGGGTGAAGCCGAGGCGGGCGGCGAGATCGACGATCGGCAAGATGGCGCCGCGCAAATTGATGACGCCGCGCACGAAGGGCGGCGACTTCGGCAGCACGGTCGCCGGCGTCCAGCCGCGGATCTCGCGCACCGACATGATGTCGACGCAGAATTCCTGCTCGCCGACGCGGAACGCGATGAGCTCGCGGGTGGAGTTGTCGTGTCTCAAGGTCTCGGTCATGGTCTTACCCTGCTGCTGCAAGAACGGGTTCAAGATTGGTTGCATCTAATTGCGAGTTGGCGATCACCGCATCGACGTCGAGGATCAGGGCGACGCGGCCGTCGCCGAGGATCGTGGCGGCGGCGATGCCGGGCACGTGGCGGTAATTCGATTCCAGGCTCTTGATGACGATCTGGCGCTGGCCCAGGATCGTATCGACGAGCAGGGCCGAGCGCCGGCCGCCCTCGGTCTCCACCAGGATGGCGACGGCGGCCATCGGATCGGTCGGCTGGCCGCGGAAGCCGAGCTCGCGGCCGATGTCGATCAGCGGGGTAAACGCGTCGCGGATGGCGATGACGCGGGCGGAGCCGCCAAGGCCGTGCACGTCGGCCGCCTTGGGCTGCAGCGTCTCGATGATCGCCGTCAGCGGCACCACCAGCGTCTGCTCGGCAACCGTCACCACCATGCCGTCGAGCACCGCAAGCGTCAGCGGCAGGCTCATGGTGAAGGTCGAGCCCTTGCCCGGCCGCGAGGTGATCGACAGCCGGCCGCCCAGGCCCTGGATCGAGCGCTTGACGACGTCCATGCCGACGCCGCGGCCGGAGATGTTGGAGACTTCCGAGGCGGTGGAGAAGCCCGGCAGGAAGATCAGATTGTCGATCTCCTCGTCGGACAGTGCCGCATCCGCCGCAATCAGCCCCTTTTCGGCGGCGATCGCCTTGACGCGCGCCCGGTTGATGCCAGCACCATCGTCGGCGACCTCGATGACGATGCGGCCCGAACGGTGCATCGCCGACAGGCGCACCACGCCTTCGGCCGGCTTGCCGTTGGCCACGCGGACCTCCGGCTTTTCCAGCCCGTGGTCGATCGCATTGCGGATCATGTGGGTCAAAGGATCGGTCAGCCGGTCGATCACCGTCTTGTCGACCTCGGTGCCCTCGCCATCGGTGATCAGGCGCACCTGCTTGCCGGTCATGCCGGCGACTTCGCGCACCAGGCGCGGCATGCGCTGGAACACCGACTTCACCGCCTGGGCGCGGATCGCCATGACGCATTCCTGGATTTCGCGGGTCAGATGCTCGAGCTCGTCGAGGCCGATGGCCACCGCCGAGCCCGGCACATGGCCCGCCTCCTGCACGCGCTGCGACAGCATCGCCTGGTTGATGACCAGCTCGCCGACGAGATCGATCAGCCGGTCGACCCGCTCGAGGTCGGCGCGGATCGTCTGGGGGGCCGCACCTGCGCTCGCCGCCGCCTCGCCGCGCTGTGCCCCCGCCTTGGGCGACGCCGCCGCCGTGTCCGCCTGGATCTCGGCGTCCGCGGGGGAGGGGGGCGCGACCGCTTCGGGGGCGGCAAAGGCGGCCGCCTCGTCGTCGGCCTGGATCGCCCGGATCAGGGCAAGGACATCGTCGTCGGAAGCTGCTGCATCCTCGGCTTCGATCTCCAGGGCGCAATCCCATTCGACGAACTCGAAGACCTCGCGCACTGCGTCCTTGTCCTTGTCGGTCGTCAGCCTGATCGTCCAGGCGAGATGGGCGCCATCAGGATCGAGCTCGCCCAAAAGCGGCAGCTCGCTTGTATCGCAGCTGACCTCGACCTGGCCGAGGCGCTCGAGTTCGCGCAGCACCAGTGCTGTCTCGTTGCCCTTGGCATAGAGTTCGGCCCTGGGCTTGAAGGAGATGACAAAGACGCGCTGAGCCGGGCCGGCGTCCGCGTCCTCGAGAAAGTCGAACGAGACGGCGATCGGGGTGAACTCGAAGTCGCTCATGTCGTCTTCGGCGTCATCGGCTATTTCCGCCCCTTCGGGGTTCAGCGCGTTCAGCTCGTTGACCAGAACGTCGCTGCGCTCGCCATCGACGGCGATGCCGTCGCGGGCGGCCGCCACCAGATCGGCCAGAAGGTCGGCGGCGCGCAGCATGACCATCAGCACGTCGGCCGACGGCGCCAGCGTTCCGGTGCGCAGATGGTCGAGGGTGGTTTCAAAGACATGGGCGAAGCGCACCAGATCGTCGAGGCTGAAGGCGCCGGCGCCGCCCTTGATCGAATGCACCGCGCGGAACACCGCGTTGACGGTGTCGGGTTCGGCTTCCCCGCGTTCGATTGCGAGGAGGCCCGCTTCCAGTTCTGCGAGTTGCTCCTCGCATTCCTGGAAGAAAGTCTGCTTGACCGTTGCCATTGCGTCCACGGGTCTGTTCCCCTTAATCAGTTCACGCCGCCACGCGGCGGATCGCGTCGATCAGCTTGGTCGGGTCGAAGGGCTTGACGATCCAGCCCGTCGCTCCGGCCCGCCTGGCCCGGTCCTTCTTGACCGCATCGCTCTCGGTCGTCAGCACCAGGATCGGAATGCCGCGATAGGCGTCGTCGGCACGCACCTGCTCGATGAAGCCGAAGCCGTCCATCCGGGGCATGTTGATGTCGGTGACGATGACCTGCGGGGTCTCTTGCCTCAGCACTTCGAGCCCGTGCACCCCGTCCTCGGCCTGGACCACCCGGTAACCGGCCTGGCTCAGTGCCATCTTGAGCATCTCGCGCATGGTCCGTGAATCGTCGACGGTCAAAATGGTCGTGCTCATTGGGCCATCTCCTCCCTTGCGAGGTCGGCTTCGGCAATGCCCATCAGCCGCAAGCCCTCGACCAGGGCCGGCGTCAGGTTGGTAAAGGAGAGCGCGGCATCATCCGCGCTCCAGGTTTTTTGCGCCGACAGCAGAACCTGCAGGCATTGGCCGCCGATCCGCTCCACGCGCGAGGCATCGATGGTCAGCGCGGTTCCGCGCAAGGCGAGCAAGGCTTCGGCCAGGGGCGTCGCCGCCCTGAAGTCGAGAACCGCGGGCAGTTCGAATATCCGTTGCGATGGATCGGACTGGGGTGTCATGGCTGCCTCAGAACTCCTGCCAGTCGTCGGCGGCCGGTGCGGCGGCGCGCACGGCGGAAGTGCCGTAGCTCGACGCCGTGACCTTCAGCTCGGGCCGCGCTGCGCGGGCCGCAGGCTTGGCAGCCGCAGGCCTGGCACTTGCCGGGCGGCCGTGATCGACCGCGGCGAGCTTGCCGAGCCTGAAGGTGCTGATCTGGCGCGACAACTCGTCGGTCTCTTGCGACAGCGAATGGCTGGCGGCCGTCGATTCCTCGACCATGGCGGCGTTCTGCTGGGTCACCTGGTCCATCTGGTTGACCGCGGTGTTGACCTGGTCGAGGCCGGTCGACTGCTCTTGCGCACTGGCGGCGATGTTGGTGACGACAGCGTTGATCTCGGCCACCTGGGTGACGATGCGCTCCAGCGCCTTGCCGGTCTCGGCGACCAGCTTGACACCTTCGCCGACCTGGGTCGTCGAGGTCGAGATCAGGCTCTTGATCTCGCGCGCCGCTTCCGCCGAGCGCTGGGCCAGCGCCCTGACCTCGGAGGCGACCACGGCAAAGCCGCGTCCCGCATCGCCAGCCCGTGCCGCCTCGACGCCTGCGTTCAGCGCCAGAAGGTTGGTCTGGAAGGCGATCTCGTCGATCACCCCGATGATCCGGCTGATCTGGTCGGACGACTTTTCGATCGTGCCCATGGCGTCCATCGCCTTGCGCACCACGACACCGGAGTTTTCGGCGTCGCCCTTGGCCTCCGAGACGACCTCGCGGGCATGGATGGCGCCTTCCGCCGTCTTCTTCACCGTCGCCGTGATCTGGTCAAGCGCGGCCGCCGTCTCTTCCAGGCTCGCCGCCTGCTGCTCGGTGCGGCGCGACAGGTCGTCGGCCGCCGTCGAGATCTCGCCGGTGCCGGCATGGATCGCCCGCACGCTCGAGGTGATCGACAGCATCGTCTCCTGCAGCTTTTCCACCGCCGCGTTGAAGTCGGTGCGCAGCTTGGCCACCTTGTCGGGGAAGGCGATGTCGATGCGGTACATCAGGTCGCCCTGCGACAGCTTGTCGAGGCCCTCGGCGAGGGCGGCGATGACGAGCTGGTCCTGGCGGTCCTCTTCGGCCTTGCGCGCGGCCTGGGCAGCGCGCTCGTCCTCGATGTGCTGGCGCGTCGCCTCGGCCTCGGCCTCGAGCCGGATCTTCTCGATCGCCGCGTCCTTGAAGGTCTGCACGGCGCTCGCCATCTGGCCGACCTCGTCCCGACGCCCGACCGCCGGGATCGCCACGTTGTGGTCGCCCGCCGCGAGATCGCGCATCGCCTGCGTCATCCGGTTCACCGGCTTGGCAATCTGGTTCGAAAGCCACCAGGCGATCAGCATCAGAATGGCGATCGTCAAGCCCGCGCTGCCAAGCTGCACGTACTGCGCCGTGGCAATGGCGTCGTCCTTGCGCGCGGTGACCTCCTGCTGCCAGCCGGAAATCTCCTCCCGCATCTCGGCGACCGCCGTGCGCACGGCAGCCATCAGCTCCGAAGCACGATCCCCGGCGGCAATCTCGCGCGCCTTGCCGTAGGTCTCGGGTACGTTGCCGAGTTCGACGGCAGGATTGGTGATCTCGTCGCGGAAATTGTTGGCCGCCGTCTCGAATTTGTCGATCGCAGCGATCACGCGCGTATTGTCGGCGACCAGGTTCCTGGCCGCGCCGATGGTCTCGGCGACGTTCTGCGACGTCTGGTGGTAGCGCTTGGCAACGCTTTCGCGGGGATTGATAACGTAGGCACGGGCGATATTGGAGCGGTCGAGATGCAGCGCCTCGGCCTTGCCGAGCGTGTTCAGCACCTCGCTCGCCGTCTCAAGTTCCTCGGACGTGGTCTTCATCGTGCTGAGCGCCTCCATCAGCAGCACGGCGACGACGACGCTGACCACCATGATCGCCGAGAAGCTGAGTGCCAGCTTGCGCACGATGCTCAGATTGGCGAGCGAAAAACCCCGTCCCTGCGGCGGCGCGCTGGAAGCGGATCTGGATGCTGCGGTGAAGGTAGAACTCATGGGGTGTTTCCTTGCCGTATAATAACTGGATCTGGTTGCCTTCCCCGGCGGCATCCGCCGCCGCCAGGAATGCATGGTGCAATATAAAATTCCCCTGGAAACCCGAGGGCTGCTCCCTTCAAAAGCAGGATCGCTACATCCTGGAGCCGGTTACCCATACGGCACACTGGTAATGGAAAGGTAACTCTCGACCTCCGCCCGTTCGATCGGCCTGGAGATGAGATAACCTTGTGCACAACCACAGCCGTGAGCCTTGAGAAACTCGAATTGCTGCTCGGTCTCGACGCCCTCGGCAACCACGCTCATTTTCAGATTCTGGGCGAGATTGATGATCGTTCGCGCGATGATTGCGTCATCGAAGTCGGACTGGATCTCCCGAACGAATGACTGGTCGATTTTCAGCCGGCTTACCGGATAGCGCTTGAGGTGCGATAGCGAAGCATAGCCGGTGCCGAAATCGTCGAGGGCAATGACCACGCCGGCTTGATGCAGGTCGTGCAGCGCCACAGATATCCGGTCGCTGGCGCGGTCGAGCAGCACGTTCTCTGTCAGTTCGATTTCCAGCGCCGAAGGCTGCAGGCCGAACTGGGCGAGCATCGACAGGACAGTTCTGGCAAAGTCGTCCTGCTTGAGCTGGGCTGCGGCGACATTGACGGCAATCGGTCCCGGATCATAGCCGCGATCGCGAAGCAAGCGCGACGTTGCCATGGATTTTTCCAGCACATAGAGCCCAAGCGGTACGATCAGCCCGGTTTCTTCGGCAACGGGGATGAATTCGCTCGGCGCGATGGGGTGGCCGTTCAGATTCCAGCGCGCCAAGGCCTCGAAGCCGACATGGGTTCGATCATCAAGGCGCACCTGCGGCTGGAGCGCAATGTCGATCTCGCCAGCAGCCAACGCAGCCCTGAGAGCGTCGCCCGTTGCCTGTCGCCTTTCCACCCCTTCGCGCAGAACCGGATCGAAGAAGCATGACATGCCACGCCCGTGCGCCTTGGCCTGATAGAGCGCGATGTCTGCGTGTTTGAGCAGTTCCTTGGGCGTGTCGCCATCGCTCGGAAACATGGCAACGCCGATGCTGCAACGCGGATTGAGGGTGCGATGCTCGATATCGGTTGGCCGCTCGACGCAAGCGAGGATCTTTTCGGCCACTCTGATTGCGTCCTCGGCCCCCGCCAGGTTGGGGACGATGATGGCAAATTCATCACCGCCGAGCCTGGCGATCGTATCGGATTTGCGCAGGACTTCGCGAAAGCGTTGTGCAATCGTGAGCAGCAGCACGTCGCCCGCGTCATGCCCGAGGGTATCGTTGACGCTCTTGAAATCATCAAGATCGACCAGCAACAGCGCCCCTTCGCGGCCGGAGCGTTCGCTCGCCGCAATGGCATCGGTCAGGCGGTCGAGCAACACGGCCCGGTTGAGCAGGCCGGTCAGCGGATCCTGCTCTGCCTGGCGCTTGATGACCAGTTCGGCCTGCTTCAGATCGGTGATGTCGGTGCGAACGCCCACCACATGGCCGGTACGCGACTGCCGCTCGCGCATCTGCAGCCAGCGTCCGTCGCTCAACTGCTGAAGCACCCGCTTGCCCGGGTTGCGATGTTCGCGCATGCGCGCCGCGATCCAGGCCTCGCGAGCATCGGGCGTCTTCCTGGCGATATTGAATTGCCCGATCTCGACACCGAAGCGCAGAATGCTTTCGAAGGAGATGCCCAGTTCTATGATTGGCGCGGAAGCGCTGTAGTAGCGTTTGAAGGTTTCATTGAACAAAACCAGGCGATCGTTTGCATCGAAGGCCGCCACCGCATCGGGAATGGCCTCGATGATGTCGCGCAGCAGAGCCTCCGCCTCGCGCCGCTTCTCGTTCTCAGCGCTCAGCGCTGCCTCGGCTGCTTTGCGCCGGGTAATGTCGTAGCGGATCGAGACGTAGCTTTGGATTTTTCCTGATGGCGCCAACAGCGGCACGATGGTGGTGTCGACCCAATACAACGCTCCACCCTTGGAGCGATTGCAGATTTCCCCGTGCCACAACCCGCCACCTGCGATCGTGCGCCACATGTCGGCAAAGAAGTGCCTTGGGTGCAGGCCGGAGTTGACCACATTGTGCTTTCGCCCGACCAACTCGCTGCGGCGATACCCGCTGATCTGGCAAAACAAGTCATTGACATAGGCTATGGTGCCGCTGCGATCGGTCATCGCCACAATGGCATGCTGATCGAGAGCCGCTTTATAGGCGCCGAACTCCGCCTGTATCTGCTTGACCTTGCTGCCGGCCCTGTCAAGATCAAGGTCTATTCCGACAGCCCCGGCTGACGGTTCCGCAACTGTTCGCCCCACGCCCCCCAATGACGTAGGTTGCTGATGCAATGACATGCTTCCCCCCTTCAGGCCGCAGCTTCCCCCCTCCGCGGCCAGCCCATCCACCACTACCCATGCATGAGACGGTTGCGCCTCTTCAAATCCCCGGCGCAAAATAAACCAAGCCTGGCGGTCAGTTGCTGGACGCCCTTGGGGTGCAGCATGTCTGTCCGTCCGAACCGGAAAGGTCATCATGTGTACGGTAACGAATGAACTATAACGTACACAGCGAGAGGTTAATTGGAGTTTAAGGGCAATTGGCTACGCAAAATACATTCGACACCGCAGCGGGAAATAGAGTCCAGTCGGCCCCGCATGCTGGATTTTCCGGAGAGACGCGCAACAAGGTGCTTCTGTCCCTACGGCCGGAAGCGCAGGTTTTCTTGCAAGAGCGCTTGGTCAGAAAGCCTATTGCCGTTGGCGACGTCATCTTCGCGGACGGCGCCCCCGTTACTCATGCGGTATTCCCGAACGACGGCGTGATTTCCTACATGGCCGAGATGGAAGATGGGCGAAGCGTTGAAAAGGCGTCGATAGGCTTTGAGGGGTTTGTCGGCGTGCCGTTGGTCATGGGTGGCGGCAATGCGGTTGGAAGAACCGTGGTCCAGGTGGCCGGCGATGCTTCATGGCTCTCGATCGACGATCTCAATGCCGCGCACGAACGCTTCGTGTGCGTCCGCGAAGCCATGCTGCGATACTCCAAATCCTTGATCGTGCAGCTCATGGAATCTGTTGCCTGCAACAGCCTGCACACCGCCGAGCAGCGCGTGACACGCTGGTTGCTGCAGACCCATGATCGCGTGCGCGGCGACACGTTCATACTGACGCAGGAAACCGTTTCGCAGGTACTGGGACTGCGCCGTGCCACCGTGAGCGGCATCTGCTCAGAACTGTTCATGGACGGCATCGTCAATTACCACCGCGGTCACATCGCCATTCGCGACCGCAGCGCGTTGCAGGGCCGCACCTGTGAATGCTATCGGCGGGTGCTGGACGCATCTTTGCTGGGGTGATCAGGGCAGCAACGTGCTTCGATTGCCGGCTTGCCAGTATATCCCGCGACGTTGCTGTGTTGATGGCATTGTCGTGGGAGACGCATATCAACGTGGCGGCGGTACCCGCTTTGGTGACGACTGTTCGCTAACGGTGCGCGAGTGACCCGTCAGTCTTTTGCCTTGTGAATGATGCCGAACCTGAGGCTACACAGTAGTGTCGGCAGTCGTCGGGCGTTGGCACGGATTAGCTTCGAAAATAGCCTGCACCAGGTGATGGATCGCAAGGTTTGCGGTCTTTCGAAGCAGAGATTTGAGCTTGGCGAAAGTAGCCCCAGATCATTGACCGATAGTCTGCGATCGCGATGTGCTGTCGCGGCCTAGGGTTTATTTTGCAGGCACAAATGCCTTTAAATATCAATTAACCTTTAGTTGTGTACGGTATAGTTCATTCGGCACCGTACACATTCTGACGACATTGCCGGTTCGGACTGACAGATAGTCTGAACCATTGCGGCGCGCCGCAAGACACAGTCAGGCTGGTTCGGTTTGCACACGGGTTGTGAAGAGGCGCAGGCGCTTCGCGCACGGCCAATGGTGAATGGGGCGGTCGTGGCTGGGGGGCGGCGACCTGAAGGGGAGGGCGCGATATTGCGTCAGGAGCCTACGGTGTTCGAAGGGGGCGGACACTAGGGTGCCAAGCGCCCACAAGGACGCACAAGGGACGTTCCAAATAGTCGAAACTGCGCATCGTGCTTTTGCGAAACTCGATTCCGATTTTCGCTTCGCGGACCTGTGGTTCGGGTCGATGCGCTGCCGGAGTGGTCTGCTTCAGCGGTCGACTTTGACAGCTAGGCAGCAAGGCCAAGCAGATGCGGGTGGAAATCAGCACGCTCAGCGCGATTTCGCTGGAGAGCCCGCACACGACGGCCGCCTAAGTATTTGAAGTTTATCGAAATATCTAGCGATGACGCCGTTCAGTGAGCTTCTTCATTGAAACGGGAACTACGAAATACTTCTTCAATTCAAGCATTATTGTTTGCCGACGTTCTTGGCGTGTCCACGTCATGACCGGTGGACGCAGCTAAGGGGGAATATCGTGAAGGCAGATTCGATACGCGGCCAGGTCTCTTTGAATGACCGTCTCGACTTTATTGGCATCGATCACAAGGCGCGCGCGACGCTGAGCGAGCTGCAGCCGCTCCTCAGTCAATCGCTTGGACCAGCCCTGGCGGCCTTCTACGACAAGGTGAAAGCCACCCCTGAGACGCGCAAATTCTTCGGCGACGACAAGCACATTGCAAGCGCAAAGGGCCGCCAGGAGCAGCATTGGGGCATCATTGCCGCCGCCGACTACAACGACGACTATGTGAGCGCGGTACTGAAGATCGGGCAAACCCACGCGCGAATTGGCCTGGAGCCGCGATGGTATATCGGCGGCTACGCGCTGGTCATGGAGCAGTTGATCCACGTCATCGTGAAGGAGCAGTGGCCGCGCCTCATGCGGATGGCCAAGCGGCGCCCCGAAGGGATGGCGGAGGCGTTGTCGTGCCTGGTCAAGGCGGCCATGCTGGACATGGATCTCGCCATCTCGGTTTACCTGGACACCCTCGAGGTGCAGCGCCGACAAGCCGAGGAAGCCGGGCAGGAGGCTATCAAGCAGGAGCGGGCGCTTGTTGCCAATTCGATTGGCGTCGGCTTGGCCAAACTGGCGGCCAAGGACTTGACCTATCGGATGGAAGAGGAGTTGCCCGAGGCCTACCGCAAGCTGCAGAGCGATTTCAACGCGGCCATCGAGCAGCTTGAAGGGGCGATGCAGAGCGTTGCCGGCGGCACGAATGCAATCCAGTCGGGAACGCAGGAAATGGCGGTGGCGGCGGACGATCTGTCGCGCCGCACCGAACAGCAGGCCGCAAGCCTCGAAGAGACGGCTGCGGCACTCGACCAGATCACGGCGACAGTCAAGAAATCGGCCGAGGGGGCGACCCACGCACGCCAAGTCGTCGTTGCCGCCGATGAGGATGCCAAGCAGAGCGCGCTTATCGTGCGCCAGGCGGTCGAGGCGATGGACGCGATCATGAATTCGGCGCGGCAGATCGGCCAGATCATCGGGGTCATCGACGAAATCGCCTTCCAGACCAATCTTCTCGCCCTGAACGCGGGCGTCGAGGCAGCGCGGGCCGGCGATGCAGGCCGGGGATTTGCGGTCGTCGCCTCCGAAGTGCGCGCGCTGGCACAGCGCTCAGCCGATGCGGCCAAGGAGATCAAGAGCCTGATTTCGGCTTCGACGACGCGCGTGGAAGGTGGCGTCGAACTCGTGGTCGAAACCGGCAAGTCGCTTGAAAGGATCCTGGTCCAGGTGGCCGACATCAACAATGTCGTCGCCGCGATCGCCTCGGGGGCACAGGAACAGGCCACGGGTCTGGACCAGGTCAATACCGCGATCAACCTGATGGATCAGGCGACCCAGCAAAATGCGGCGATGGTCGAGGAAACGACGGCCGCCGCTCATTCGCTGTCGCATGAGACCGTGCAGTTGGCGGAACTGATCGGCCAATTCGAGGTTCGTCGAGTGAATGGAAACGATACCCTGCGCCGCGAACTGAAGAAAGTTGCGCCGCACGCGTTTCGGCCGGGTGGCAAAGCCGCGACCGCAAGCATCGCCTGACTTCGATAGTCGAGGATGGTATGTGACCGCCATCCTCGACAATCGTACGGCTACGGTAGCCCGATGCTGACGCTAGAGCGCCGTGCGTCCGAATGGGCGCACAATGGACGCTCCAAGTTCTTGAATCTGCGCATCGTGCTTTCCGGAAATCGATTCCGATATTCGCTTCGCGGACCTTCGGTTCGGGCCGATGCGCTAGCCGGCAGCCGCGTAAGACACGGCGCCTGATCCCTTGGGGACAGGCGGCATGTGCGAGAGGACATAGGGAAGATGCGCAATGTTGCAGGCTTTGGCGAAGTGCCATCCCTGCAGGTAATCGCATCCGAGATCGCAAAGCAGCTCGATCTGCTCGGGCGTCTCTACCCCTTCGGCGGTCACCACCTTGCCCATGCCGTGAGCGATGTCGATCACGCCTCGGACGATGGCAAGGTCTTGCGCGCTGGTCGTCAGGTTCGACACGAAGCTCCGATCAATCTTGATGCGATCGATGGGCATGCGCCGCAGATGCGTAAGCGAGGCGAAGCCTGTGCCGAAATCGTCCAGGGCGATCTCGACTCCGGCATCATGCAGCCGGCGAATGCGACCTTCTAGTTGTTGATAGTCACGGCCGAGGAACACACCCTCGGTAACCTCAATGCAGAAATGGTCAGGCGTCAGGTCCGTTTCCCGGCACAGATCGAAGAATCTGTTGACGAATGCATCGGATCGGAAGTCTGCGTTCGTCACGTTGATTGCGATGCGTCCTACCTGCAACGCCATCTCCCTGATCGTCTTCATGTCGCCGAAGGCGCGTTGAAGAACGAACATGCCAATGGCGGCCTGGAGGCCCGGATCATTCATGTCCGTCAGGAAGGCGCCCGGGGCGATATGCCCTTGTTCGGGATGGTCCCATCGCAAGAGCCCCTCCAGCGACGGCGACTGGCGCTGATTTGTTGGTACGATCGGCTGATAGAGAAGTCGAAACTGGCCATGATCCAGGCCAACTTCCACGGCATGAATCAATTCGCTCTTGCGCAGCGCGAGCTCCCGCAGACGGGGGATGAAGAACTTCACGCGATCGCGCCCCAACCCCTTTGCATGGTAAAGTGCCAGATCAGCGGCCTTGAACAATTCATCGAGCGTAACTGCCTGCCGGGGGAACGAGGCCACCCCGATGCTTGCTGAGCACCTGCGGGTGAAAGAGCCGAGTTCCACCGGCTGCCTGAGGCTGGACAGCATCTGACTGGTAAGATCGAGCACCTGGGCGTCCGTCATATCGGTCATGACGATGCCGAACTCATCGCCGCCCAGGCGTGCGACGAATATGCTGGCCGTCACCAGCGTGCAGAGCCGCTCGCTGATAACCTTCAGAAGGCGATCCCCGACATCGTGCCCGAACGAGTCGTTGATTTCCTTGAACGCGTCGATATCGAGAAGGGCGAGATGCACGCTGCTGGGATCGGTGTCGTGCTGCCCCAGGACGTCTTCCAGGTGCTCCTGGAAGCGTCGGCGGTTGGCGATGCCGGTAAGCGCGTCGACATTGACGATGTCGCGAAGCTTCTCTTCGGCCTCGTGGCGTGCGCTGATGTCGAATCGGATGGCGGTGTAGCTGTCGACCTTCCCGGAATCGTTGATGTGGGGAACGATCGTGGTGTCCACCCAATAGTGCGAGCCGTCCTTTCTGCGATTGCAGATCTCTCCGTGCCACACCTTTCCAGCCGCGATTCGGCGATACATCTGCCGGAAGAACAGCGTGTCGTGGGCCCCAGAGTGCAGCATCCGGTGATTGGCGCCGAGAAGCTCACCGCGAGAGTATCCTGATATCTCGCAGAACTTGTTGTTGACGAAAGTGATGGTTCCGCGAACGTCAGTCATGGCAACGATTGCCGCGCTGTCCAGTGCATATCGAATGAACTCCATTTCTGATGGGAATGGAGGTAGAATAACGCTATTCATCTGCGCCTCTTGCCCAGCATTGTTCTTCTTCTTTGTTGACGCACGAAGGCATCCAGAAGCCCTCTCCTGTCGAGGGGCAAAAGGGCCGGTTGGCGGGCGCCCAAACCTGGCTGATCAACTGCGCGCGGTCCTAACAGCGAGGAGTTAACCGTTTCGCACCTCCGGTCACGACCGACCGCCGGTTGGGCACGGTGGGGCAGTTTGGCCGGTGTTGCATTTACGGATGCCATGGGCGTGCCACCTCTCAGTGGGACCTGCTTGGGACCGGCTGATGGAACGAGCATTTCCGATGGCCGGATGGCCGCGCGAAGACCGTGTTATCAAGGGAGTAAGCTGGCGCACCCGACAGGATTCGAACCTGTGACCTCTGCCTTCGGAGGGCAGCACTCTATCCAGCTGAGCTACGGGTGCTCGTCGGCGACTGCTCGCCGACCACGCCCGGCGCACCGGACGACGCAGCCGTCATAGCCGAAGCAGGGCCGCGCATCAACGGGGGAAATGGAGATGTGCTGACCTGCGAAGGCAGAGGTCACAGGTTCGAAGCCTGTCGGGAGTGCCGAGGCTGTGGCGCTGCGCCTTAAGTGCGCCGGTGTCAGCCTCGAGCTTGATCGCGCCGGGCCTCACGACGTTTCTTTGCAGCCTCGATCTTGCCGGGCTCGGTGTATATTCGCTCAAGGAGTTCGTAAGTGAAGTCGAGCAAGTCGAGCGCGTCGTGTTCAGTCAGCGAAGCGTCATGCACGCCGTCATTGCCGTCCTGCTGAACCGCGTCCGCTAGCTGCCGCAAATCGGCGGGTAGCCGGCCATTGTCGAACAACCATTCAAGGCGTAGCCCGAGTGAACGACGCACACGTATCGCTGGCTCTCCATCGGACGGAAGAAGGGACTTAGTAGCAAGATCTATTGCCGATCGGAACATTGCGCCAGCGGCATTCCAGCACCTTACTGAAACACAGGTAGTCGCCTCCAGAAAAGCGGCGGCAATTTCCTCTGGAATGAATTCGGGAGCTGGCTTAGGATCAGAATCTTTTAGAGTCACATAGCCCTGCAGCGTCATAAAGTCATTTACGTATCCAGTATATTTTACAAGACTATTTGTCTCATTTAGTTTTGAGCTCATTTCATACTTGCTATTGTCGCAATAGAATATTGTGCTTCGGTGGCAGTGCCTGCAAATTGAAAATAGTTCAAAGCGCTCGACCCAGCCTGAACTAACAATTCCCCTTGAGTTTTGTGCGCTCACATCGAATGTTGAGTTAATAGTTTCGCATCTTGGGCATTTGGCTCTAATTAACGACACATTTGTCTCCTGTTTCTTCCGTGTGATTGCACGTTTGAGCCTTCTGGCTGCATGGACGGCAGAATTGCCGCGGAATGACGAGGCGCTGGAATGGCTCAACCAGAGTTGATATCTTTCTGCAATAAGGGGGGCTCGTGATGAGAATATTTCTTGTAACTGTTACAATTGCCTTTTTTCCACCGCTGCTGAAGCCGCTTGTATTGGAAACTTAAGTCTTCAAACCTGCTGTGACGACAGCGGAAACACCTACACCGTTCAGTGGTTTGGCGATATGACCTACATGAGCGGATCGAATGCGCGAACCGGTGCATGCTGGTCACAGGGCAGCTACTGTATCGGCGACAGCACTGTCCACTCTGTGCGGGCTAGAAATCCATGTTGCCGATACGTTGCTGATGCATGTTCCAGGAATTACCGTCATGCCGTCGGAATCGCGACCGGGGGAGGAGGCGCCCGGCGAGATGTGGTCGCTTTATGTCGGCGAACGCGGGAAGCGCGTGACCGACCCTGAGCTCAGGCACGCTCAGAACCCCGTCCGGCTCTGGAAGTGCTGACGTCCGCCGCCCCTATGTCGCGGACGCTACGACGACGTCTATGAGCAACGACGCGGTCCCGTAGGTCTGCGTCATCGACGCATTCAGGTCTCGAGCCGGCTACAAGCGCTGCTGGTTGACTCAGAGGCGCTCGCTGGCGAGCTCCAGCATCGCCGATGAGGAAAAGTGCGTCCTGCGAGCGGACAGCGCTGGTGAGCGCCCTTGCGCTCGCTGCGCAACTTCAACTCGATCGGCGGCATTCGCAAGCAAGAGACGCCTGTCGCCACGCATCCGGCTGGTTGACTCTCAGCCGCTCACCAGCTCGCACCGCGCGATCCAACGTTGCCTCACAGCGTCCGACATGCCAAACGCGCCAGGCAGTCTCCCTAGTCGATTTGGGCGACAGTGCTTGACCGGGCATCGAAATGGCGAAGAAGCAGGCACGCGACAACGCGTATTACGAGGAGCGGCTAAGACGGGACCATCCGTCGATCTATGCTGATCTCAAAGCCGGAAGGCACCGCACGGTGACAGACGCCGCTATAGCCGCCGGGCTGAAGAAAGTGAGAACGCGCCTACTCGAACTGAAGAACGCCTGGGCAAAGGCAGATGCTGCCGAGCGAGCCGATTTTTTGAAGTGGTTGATGGCGTCGGGCGCCCTGTCGACGAGTCCGCCCACCTCGACAACCAGCACCGGCACCACTGGCATTGCAATCGATCAGCGATTGACGCCAGAAGCTAGCCGACGGATCGAGCTGATCATGTCGAAACGACGCTTGGCGATGGGAGATCTTATGATTGAGCTAGGATATCCTTCGCTCAACCCATCGGTTGGAATGGCATTGGCTCGAGGAACGCGTCTTCAGTTCGACGTAATCCTCGCCCTACAAAAGTGGCTTGCCGCAAACACCTCTGTGTGAAGTGTTCGCGATGTTGTCCTTCAATCCGCTTGTCGAGCAGCAACGAGCTCTTTCAGGTTCGCTATGCTCATTTGGTAGATGCTCTTGAGCGCTTTCAGATGCTCCGCATCCTGGTCGGCGTGGCACTCACGTCCTCGGGCGTGCAGTTCGATCTGATGGCTGCGAACCAGCAGGGTAACGACGTCGCTCATGGAGATCTCCGGCAACGGCCCAAGTGCTTCTAGGATACGCCCCTCCAGCATTGGGTCGACGGGGAACCTGCAGTTTTCGGAAATCACGCGGATCCGACCGGCGATCGACGCCAGAACACTGACGGATGTTTGTAGCTCATCCTCCGCCCGGGCAGGCAAAGGCGCCGCGAGCAGCAGGCTCAGGAAAAGACCGTATGCAGTTCTGAGTTTTCCGCAGTGGCGAGCTGCAGGAATGAGTTTTGATGGGGAAGACATCGTCGCGTTGCACCTTTGTCGTCGACAGACCCGGCGAAATGCCGGGCCTTCGCGACGCTCTTTGGACAGGTGCAGGTGAGGTGCAATGGCGGAGATGCCACAGAGGCGACCCATTCAGGCCGCAGGGCGCTCCTTCAAAGTGGCATGCACCCATCGCCCGCCGACAGGCGGCAGATGGCCATCCTCCGCTGCGAGCAACCTGCTCAGCAGACGAGCCACGTTGCCATAGGTGCGCTCTTCCCGGAACCAGGTCAGGTATTCGTGCCCGCAGAGCTTCTTCATGTCAGGGTCGTAGCGAGGCGGAAACGGCTCGAGGTCGTTAGCCAGGATCCGGCACAGATCCCGAAGCGTCAGAGGCGCGCCGCCGTGCACGCCCGTGCCGTGACTGTCCTTGTTGTCCATGTAGTATTCGAAGCGGTTGCGGAAGAACCGGCGGATATCGATGATTTCAAAATTCATGGTTGCCTCGGAAAGAATAGGGAGAGGTCAGCGCGCTGGGCGCGCTGCCCATCGAGATGAAGAAATGGAGGTGCGTAGCGACCACCCGGAGGTAGGACTTGGGGAAGAAGTGTAACGCCCCGCCAAATAGTTATTATATCTAATTAAGATATAAGACATATTTGGTCGACCGTTACACTGCTGACGTCCCGGGCGGTCAAATCGCTGCGGGCGATGACTTCAAAGGCGCTGCCTTCTTCCTCGCACGGCACCTAGCGGTCCGGCGCCGCTGCCCCGCCTTCCGCTTCTCGTCACGCTCGTCCTTTAGGCGCGACACACTACCGTGGCGCTTAATCATCTCAGCCGATGCGATCTTCGCCATATGCAGGCACTTCGCACCGAACGGACACGAAGTGCAGGGCGAGGAGTCTGCGTCATGGGCAGCCGTCAGCCCAAAGCAGGCGGACACAAACGCGATCTCGGGCAGCGCCTCCCTCGGCGCCTCGACCAGCAGTTCGCTATCCCGTTCGGCACGAAGTTCGGTCGTGACCCGCCACCTCTGGTCCTTCGGCACCAGCTTGATGGCCTTGAGAAGCGGGAGGTGGCGCTTTTCGATGCACGGACCGGCTAGCCTCGATGCCCACGGCTTGGTGGAGACCGCAATATGATCAGCGAGGTAGGTGCGGAACGCGTCCTGAACCGGCAGGTTGCGGTAATTCTCGACCCGATACTGCGGAAGACCTGCAAACTTATCTACAAACAGGGGCAGCCGATCATCCAGAAACCTTTCGATCTCAATCGGCCAGGCGATATCGGATTCGACGGAGCCGAAGAGCTGCATCGGCCTGGGCGCGTTCTTCCAGCCCCCCTTGCGGGCGAATTCAAAGCCAAACTCGATGAGCAGATCGTAGGGAAGACCGAGTTCATCTGCACGCTGACGAGCATGCCAAAGTTCAGTCAGGGAGCGGTTGGGCTTGTGGAAGATCTTTTGTCCCAGCCCCTGCCGAAGCTCGGCCTCGTCGCGATCCCGGTTAAACCGAATGTAGGCCTTGAACCCCTTGGTATACAACTCCGCGAACTGCTTCGTTGCAGCAAGCGGCGTCATGAAGCGATATGCAAACCACTTCTTTTCCGCAATCTCGCGTTCGCGTTCTAGAACGTCCGGCATGACCAAACACATGGTGTCCAGGGTATCGTCGAGCCACTGGGCTGACGAACTCATGAAAAATGACATGGGTGCTCCATGCGGGCGACAAAGTCGTCCGCTCGATGATGATGTTGAAGATGTGCAAGCGCTTGCTGACCGAGATATAGCAATCCGCGGTTCGGAGTGCATGTAACGCAAGGGAAAGTTTCAGACCAGTTGCACGCCGCTGACTCGAGGATTCACGCTGGCGCGGTCTGTGGCGTAAAATGTATGGAAAGTGTTCTTCGAAGTTCGCTCGTGCCCGTGCGCTTCCTTGTCTATTTCCGGCACAGGAGGTTTGAGCCTCGGGCTGTCGCCAGCACGGAAGGCACTCCCATCGCTCAGCTTGCACTTCCCTAGGACTTCGCTCTCCTGGTCGCCACGCTCCGTGGTTCAACGTGAGAGTGGCACGGGAGGCTCCAAGGCACCGGGCGGCAGCGAATAGAAGGGCGGCGCGCTGCGGGCAATCGTCGGCAGTAAGCTTGTCTATTGCCCGGCATGGCGCAGCCTGGCGCGACTCAACCCTATCCAGTCTAAGGAATGAACATGCGCTGCTCTACGGTAGATGGATCTACCGAGTATATTTGGTGGCGAGCGAATATGTTTTCGACGTTGGGGATCAAGAGTTTGAGAGCGAACTCAGGTCAGGAAAATGCCGCACCGTAGACAATGGCGCCTGGTGTTCAATTCTACGGGGTAGTGCTTAGCCTAAGCGCAAACGGAGATACAACCAACGCGGGCTTCCAAACCTTGACACTTTGGGCAAAACGTCGAAATCGCGCAGTTTTGTCAAGAAAACGCAAGCTAGCGTAAACGTTTGTCAGGTTTTGGCGTTCATTGCCAACGAAAATGCAATGGCGAGCACAACCACAGATTGGTATCTGTCAAGGATTTCGCCTGCAAACCTGACAAAACTTGCGCTCTTACCGGGAAAAGGTAAAGGTCGCACAGGGCTGCGCAATCCGTCGAAATCGTAGATTGATCTATCCAGGGCGCCAGTTGGGCTGTCAGCGCTCAAGTGTGTATGGCTTGAGCATCCGGAGGCTCTTTGTGACCCGAGATACTGCTGACCTCGATCATGTTCAACCCAGACGTTCGACTAGATCCTCAGCCCGGAGGTGGCTGTAGCGCTGTAGCATCCTCAACTCCTTGTGACCGGAGACGGTCGCCACTTCGATGACGTTCCATCCCCGCTCCAGCAGGCGGGTGACAGCTTCGTGTCGCAAATCATGAAAATTTAGATCAGCGGATCTCGCTCGGTCCCGTAGATGCAACCAGGCTTGTCCGACGGCGCTTTTGGTCGTCGCGATCACCTGATCACCGGCGCTGTCCACCTTGAGCTCCCTCAGCACCGCGATTGCGCGACTGGACAACGGCACGTTACGAGCATCACCGTTCTTCGTCAGCGGCAGATGCGCGATGCGCTTTTCGAGGTCGACATTCGACCAGGTGAGGCTCAGGAGCTCGCCCTGTCGCATTGCGGTCTCAATGGCGAGAATGATCAGCGGACGCATCCAAGGCGTTCGACCGCTGTCAGCAGCATCGAGCAGCTTCTGCTCTTCACCCAAAGCTAGACGACGGTCTCGTCCACGAGGTGGCTTTGGACGACGAATAAGACGACAGGGATTCTGCGGTAGGTGCACGCCCCACTCCTTGCGCGCGATGTCGATCGCGTGACCCAGTGAGTTGAGCTCCCGGATGACTGTCGAGGATGAGACGACAGCCAACCGCTCATCCCTATATTCAGCGACGTGCTGCGGCGTGAGCATCGCTAGCGTCCGGTGAGCGATCGACCGCTTCATCATTGCCTTGATACGATACGTCTCGCTCGACGCCGAGCGTTTCTCTGGCGTGATCTCGCGTAGGTAGCGCTCGAACATCAACTGGATGGTCATCTGCTCGGCTGGGCGCGTGTCTGGGAGATTGCCGCAGCGATCGAGCTCGGCTTCGAGGTTGCGCGCCCACTTTTCGGCGTCGGCCTTCTGATCGAAGGACTTGGCACGCGGGGCAATTCCTTTACGTCTGACCTGAGCTTGCCATCTGCCCCGCAATCGGCGGATCGTCGCCATGAAGCACCTCCTTGTTCTGTGCCTCATGACTCGTAGGACGCCCCCGGAGAGGGGCCAAGGAGCTTTCCCCGTCCAGTGTGATCAGATTGTGCCGCGGCACTCAGGGGCGCTATGTGGGGCTGCTGCGGGCGCTGGTGGACACCATAAGGATCAAGGACTTCCGGGCGTCTTTAGATCTGGAAGAGCGCTGCATTGTTACGGCAGCAATGAGCAAACGCTCCAGGGGGCAAGTCACGTGACCCGCAGTGAGCTGGGCGGCCAGCGTATTTTCCGCTGCGTCCGGCTCATCCGCTGGTATTTGATCCTTTGGAGCTCCTCCCTCGACCGCACGCTTAGCCGGTCGCGAGGCCGAGCGTCTAGTAAAGGCTCATGGGGTATAAGTGTAACCGCCCGAAGAGCCATTATCGAAAAGAGTCTCGATGATCTCCTCGTCGGTTAGGGCTCGGCTGATACTTTCTATGACAAGATTCTGAAAGCGTTCGTCCCGGCAGAGTGCCTTCGCCACGCGCATGATAGCATCGCGGTCTTCCTCGGTTAGCTCATGCATTCGATTTCCTCAGTCCAGCCTGTTGTAGGGGGTAGGGTAAGGGCCATAAATGCGATGGAACCAAGGATGTCGACTAGCAATCCTGTCAATCAGATGGTGCACGCACAACTTGTTGATAGTCTAAACAACGATGTCATAGGCAATAGGCTACCAGCCGATAAGGGTTAGCGATGCCAGTCAAACTTTATAGGGCTGCCCCTTATCTCCACACGCAGGAGAATGAGGCTTTCGAGAAACTCTGCCTTCTCGGGGATAGGCACCTCCGTGACAAAGGCGACGTGCGCATCCTCGGCAACGTCCGGTGCGGCGGTTACGAGATCGACGCGGTCGTAATGAGCGAGAGAGCGATCACGATCATCGACTTCAAAGATTACGGTGGGACAATCACGGCCTGTGAAAATGGCACTTGGGTCACGGACGGCGGTGTGACGGTAAAGGGTGGATCCTACCGCAATCCCTTCGAGCAGGTTCGCGTCTACAAGCGCGGCATGATGAATTGGCTAGAAAGCACTGTGGGTTGGAGTGATGCAAACGATGTGACGCACATTAGCGGTCTCGCCCTTTTCACGAGGCCTGTCACAATCGGGCTTTCCGACGTTCCGCCTACCGTTTCCAAGTGGTTCCGGGTGGCGGATTTCAAGGGTGGCCTTCGGTGGTTGCGAGATGTCTCGTCTCCCAAACTGGATCTCCAACACGACTATCTCGACCGGATCGTCGACCATCTCAAAGTGGAGCCATTCACGCCCGCGCAGATCGAGGATGAGACGTCCAACGCGCAGGCTAAACGCGCCGAGGTGTGGGAGATACTGCGTGACCTCGACGATCAGCGGATGGCTGACTGGGAATTGCAAAACAGAGACTGGTTGAAAGAACAAGCTGATCAGTTGAACGAAGCTGACCGAATCCGCTTCGAGAAAGAGGCTGAATTCCGGTGTCTTCTTGATCTAGATTTGCGCTAGCAAGCATTGGAGGCGATAGAAGCTTGATGCTGGAACAATGCTCGACGATGGTGGGCCCGATGTTCGCTCGTGATATCTGCGAGGGCTTCTTGCACCTAGCTTCAGTGGTCATGACGAGGGAGAGTTAATGCTGGCCAAACAGATGGTAGCTAAACCGTGGCTGGCACAAGCATTCCAGCGGGATCGGAACTCTCCCACCAAACTCATCGCTGAACTCGCTGGCGTCAGAAGCCGAGGCTTTGTAACAGCTGACGAGCTGACACAGATCGCTCGCATTAAGGTGGCCGGAAGTGGCGGTGTGAACCGAATCGAAGCCCTGATAAGAGGTAATACCGAGGAAGCAATTTACGTGGCTTCGGCGTCGGCGTTTCAACAAGACAATCCCGCCCTCGCGGTAGAAAATCTCCTGACGTTGAGAGGTATTCGCGTCCCGCTTGCTTCAGCCGTTTTGGCCTGGTGCCTTCCGTCCAAATGGGCGGTCATAGACGTTCATACGTGGAGCACCCTGAGGGAATTTGATGGGTGGCCGGAGGTGCCAACAGTTTTCACCAGAGATCATTTCGAACGATACATGCAAAGAGTCGACGAACTATCGACTGCGACGGGATGGGAGCCGCAGAAAGTAGACCGGTGGCTATTTGCATTTAGCAAATGCGGTTTTCGAATTTCGGATTTTGACTGAGCACGCCAGAGTGGCGGGATCGTGCCGTGTAAGCGCGGCGCAGAGGTTGTGGAATCGCGAGGTTATCGCGGACACCCTACCAGACAAAGGTCCCCGGTTTTGGGCGTCATTTGCGTTACGGACGCTTCGGAGGGCAGCGCTCTATCCAGCTGAGCTACGGGTGCCTGTCCGCGGGCAGGCCGCGAACCACGCCCGGCGCACCGGACGACGCGCGTTCATAGCTGATGCGGCGGCAAGCTTCAACGGGGGAAATGGAGTTGCGCTGACCTGCGAAGGCAGAGGTCACAGGTTTCGGGTGACGGCCTCGTCGCTGACGGCGAGTGGCGTAGCAACACGCACACGGCAGCGAGGCGGATAGCGGCATCGACCATCAAGTTTGCTCGCATCACCAGAAAGTCGCGATGCGCTCCCCCTCACGATGGCGCAGTGCCTTATCGTTTTGAATTGCGAGGCTAGGACGCCGTGAGCGGGGAGTGTCTTCTGCAAAACATCGGCGATGTTCGCGTCTTTGCTCATCGGAACGCGCTCGACGTTACGCCGTTTGAACCGATGAGGTTGTTTCTGCGATCCTGGCTTTGACGAAGACGTCGTAGCGAGTGCTCTTTCCCAGGATCTGATGGGACGGTTTGGGCAGGACTGACATCGGCTCCGCACGCAGGGGCCACTTCAATACCACGCGGTTGCGCGCAGTCTCCAAGGCGACCTGCATCAGTTGGGCTGCATCGGGATCGGTGCCGACGATCTCGCGGATCAGCCGCATCTCCTTCTTCACCAGGGCCGTGTTGTTACGTGGCGGGTGCATTGGATCGACCAACACCACTTGCGGCTTCAATTGAGGCAGAAGCGCGCTTGAGTCGCCATGGATCAGCGTCATCAGCGCAACCGTTTCGGCATATTTGCCTCCCTCCGCCCGGGCGCGCTCGAGCCCTTCGGCAAGGAGGTCATGCATCGTCGCCGAGCGCTCGATGAGGGTGACGCGTGCGCCAAGCGATGCAAGGAAAAACGCATCGCGGCCGAGGCCGGCAGTGGCGTCCACGATTTCCGGCACAATGCCGCGCGAAAACCCCACGGCTTTCGCCAGAGCCTGGCCGCGTCCCTCGCCAGAGCGAAAACGGTGACCGACCGCGCCACCGACGAAATCGACGACCAGGGAAGATGTGTCGAGGTCTTGCGCCATCGCCGCTCTCAGAAGGGTACGGGGGCGGTGAAGGTGACGTCCGAGCCACCAGGATGACGAAAGCTCAGTTCTTCGGCGTGGAGAAGCAGGCGGTCTGCGCCCTTCAAGGCCGCGCCGTCAGCATAGAATTCGTCGCCGAGGATCACGTGGCCCAACGCCTTCATGTGCACGCGCAACTGGTGTGTGCGTCCGGTCAGCGGAAAAAGGCGCAGGCGCGTGGTGTTCTCGCCATATCCGAGAACGCGCCAGCGCGTCTGCGCGGGCTTGCCGTGCTCGTGGTCGACGCGATGCCGGGGCTTGTTGTCGGGGTCGATGGCCAGAGGCAGGTCGACCAGTCCTTCCTCATCCTGGACCCTACCCCAGACCTCGGCCACATAGGATTTTCTGGCGGTGCGCGCCTCGAACTGCCTCGCCACCGCCGCATGAGCCTTGCGGTTGAGCGACATCAGCACAAGGCCGGACGTGTCCTTGTCCAGTCGATGAATGATCAGGGCTCGGGGGAATTTTCGCTGGACGCGCGTCGCCAGGCTGTCAGTGAGCGCAGGGTGGTGTCCGGGCACGGAAAGAAGGCCGCTCGGCTTGTCGAGCACGAGAAGATCCTCGTCCCGATGTAGGATCGAGACGTAGGGTTCCAGCGGCGGACTATAGACCGGAAAGGCATCTGACAACGAATTCATGGCGGCCATCTATCATGAATTCAGCCACGCGGAAAACAGCGGTGGCCTGCTGCCGATCGATCATTGCACGGGGTGAGAAAAGCCACGTGTGAAGAGCCGCGCAAGATGCGCAGGGCTGTATCATGGTCGGAGTGCTGGTTGCGGTATGTCGAGTTGCGACCAACGCCTGCAGGTGTCGCGTTCGTGCCGAGTTGATCGCGTCGATGGAGCGGCACAATGTGTGCCGGTGCCGCTCTATGATCCGCACAAGTCGAAGGTTCTCGCCAGGAGCTCATAGTTGCGCAGGCGCGATTCCGCGTCGTGGAGCACGTCCTGAACCATGATTTCGTCGGTGCCGGTGATCTCGGCCATCCGCTGCAGTGCCGATTTCACCCGTTCGGGCGAACCCACGACATAGGCGGGCCAGGTGGCGTCTTCCGTCGGCAGAAGACCGCCCATCATCGCAATGGCTTCGTCGGGCGTCGGCATCTTGTCGAGCATCAGATTGTCCTTGCGCCGCAGCTTGAACAGCGTGCGCATGGGCATGGCAAGCCGCTCGGCTTCCTCCTGGGTTTCGCCGATGATGAGGCGGACCGCAAGAAAGGCGGTCGGCTTGTCGACGCCGGCGGCAAAACGCGAGGGCTGGAAATTCTCGTGATAGGCCTTCCAGGCTCCGGGCGCGTTTTCCGGAACGTGGAAGGCGCTACAGGCCAAGGGCAGCCCGAGCCGAGCGGCGCGCAGCGCGCTCCCTTGCGTTGCGGCAAGCACCCAGGGCAACGGCCCCGCCGGTTCGTCCGGCATGATCGCGATGCCATGGAATGGCGAATCTGCCGGCAGGTCGTTGCCCAGCCAGCCCAGAAATTCTTCCGTCTGGGGGTCGTGGTCGTCTGGCGTTGGGATGTCGCGAAGCCGCTTCAGTGCCGTGTCTGCCTTCGGGCCCGCCGTGGCGCGGCCGATTCCGACATCGATGCGGCCGGGAAACAGTGCGCCGAGCGTTCTCATGGCCTCGGCCGACTTGTAGGGGCTGTAGTGGTTTAGCAGCAGGCCGCCGACCCCGATCCGGATCGTTGAGGTGGCGCCAGCCAGTGCTGTCGCCAGAACTTCCGGCGCGGGGTTGGCCTCGTAGGCAACGTCGTGATGCTCCACCAGCCAGTAGCGATGATAGCCGAGCCTCTCGGCTGCCTGCGCCAGCACGATGGATGCGCGCATGGAATCGCCAGAGGTCTGGCCGACGGTGATCTGGACCGGATCGAGGATCGAAAGTTTCATCGCACTGTCCGCTGAGGGGGCGTGCCTGGCACGCCCCCTGATGTATTGCTTGCGTGAGGTGATCTACTTGATCGTGAAGGCGGAAGGGGCGACCAGGTCTGCCTTGATGTCGATGACGTTGTCCTTGGGCATCATGCCGGATTCGACCATGAAGGTCTGGTCGGCGCCGAGATTGGCGATGTCGGCATCGGTCATTGCGGGCGCGAAATCGTAGAGCGGCATCTGCCTGGCGGCCTCTTCGACGGAGATCTTCTGTTCCTTGGCTGCGATCTCCAGCGCTTCCTGCGGATGCTCGGCGATGAAGCCGAGTGCCTTGCGATGCGCAGCGAAATACGCTTCGACGAGGTCGGGATGTTCTTCCAGGAACTTCGCGCGGGCAGCGATAACATTAGTCGGCTTGATAAAGCCTTCACCGCCGGTGAGAACCTTGCCGCCGGCCTGCTCGACCATCACCGCATTGTTTCCAGCAAGCGTGGCGACGTCGACCTGGCCTGCGAGAAGCGCTGCACGCGCGGTCGGCAAGTCCATGTTGATGTATTCGACGTCGTCGAGCGTCAGCCCCTGCGAGGCGAGGGCCGCCAACAGAAGCTGGTTCAGCACCGTTCCCTTCGGTCCGGCGATCTTCTTGCCCTTGAGATCGGCAATGGCTGCGGGACCATCGGCTCGCGTCATCAGGAAATAGGCCTTGGGCGAGCGCGCATAGGCTGAGATCACCTTGAGGTCGACGCCGTTCGCCCTGGCGAGAATGGCCGAGGTGCCGCCAAGAACGCTGGCGATGTCGATCTCGCCGGCGGCGATCGCCTGGGTCTGCTGCGCACCCGAGGTGATCTCGGGGCTTTCCACCTTGATGCCATGAGCCGCGAAGGCTTCGTCCAGATAGCCCTTCTCGCGCATGACGATCGAGGGAACGTTGAACGGCGCCGACACATAGGTGATGCGCACGGTGTCGGGCTTGTCGGCCGCGAGTGCTGGGGCGGCGACCAGTGAAAGGGCGAGGGCGAGGGTGGCGAGGGTTCTCATAGTGTTTCCTTGGTCAAGGTTGAGAGGGATGAAGTCGGCGAAGCCTGGGGGCCAAGCAGGCGGGCCAGGATGTCCCGGCGATGCCGTGCAACTGCTGGGTCGGTGGGATCGCGCGGATAGGCGCTTTCGATCGGCTCCTGCCCGACAAGCCGCCCTTGGTCGAGCTCGAGAACGTGCTGGCCGAGCAGCACCGCCTCCTCGACATCATGGGTGACGAAGACGATAGTCGGCCGCCGCTTTTGCCAGATGTCGATCAGCTCGTTCTGCATGGCGCGTCGAGTGAAGGCGTCGAGCGCCGCGAAGGGTTCGTCCAGCAAAAGCAGGTCCGGTTCCATGACAAGCGCACGGGCTATCGCCACGCGCTGTGCCATGCCCCCTGAAAGCTGCGACGGCATCGCGGCGTGGAAGTTTTCCAGGCCAACGAGTTCGAGTACCTCGAGACAGCGCGTCTCTACGACGCCCTGCTCGAACCGGCCCTTGAGCCCGAAGCCGACATTGTCGGAAACAGAAAGCCACGGCATCAGGCGCGCGTCCTGAAACACCACGCCGATCCGGGGCGACGCGTTGGCACCGTAGTCGAGCGTGCCTTCGCTCGGTGTCGTCAGGCCGGCAAGAATGCGCAAGAGCGTGGTCTTGCCGCAGCCGCTGCGGCCTACGACGGTGGTGAAGCTGCCCTGTGGCAAGGTCACGCTGATGTCCTCGAGCGCCACGACTTCGCGCTCGGCCACCCGATAGCGGCGGCCGATGTTGCTGAGTTCAAGCACGGGCCATCTCCAGGTCGGATGCGAGCCAGGGTGCTGCCCGCGCGATGCCCCATTTCAGCAACTGGTCGGCGACAAGGCCGATCACACCGATCACAAGGATGCCGGCAAGCACGATGTCGGTGCGCGCCAGGTTTTCGGCGTCCACGATCAGATAGCCGAGGCCGGCAGACGAGGCGATCAGCTCTGCACCGACGAGTGCGCGCCAGCTGTAGCCGAGCCCGATCCTGAGACCCACGACGATCGAGGGCAGCGACGACGGCAAGACGATGCGCCACATGATTTCTCCGTGGCTCAGTCCGCATACCTTGCCGACTTCGATCAGCTTGTGGTCGACCTGTGCAATCCCGCCGCGCATGCCGAGAAAGATCGGAAAGAAGCAGGCAAGCACGATGATGCCGACCTTCTGCAGTTCGCCGATCCCGAGCCACAGCATCAGGAGCGGCATGAGTGCGAGCGGCGGAATTTGCCGCATGAATTCAAGCAGCGGGTCGAGAAGGTTCCGGAGCGCAGCACTTCTGGAGAAGGTGACCGCGAGCAGGATCGCGGCCATCACCGCAAGCGCGTAGCCGAGGCCGACACGCTGCAGGCTGATCAGCGCATGGCGCGCCAGCGCGCCTGATTGCGCCAGGTCGATCAGCGTATTGAAGACCTTGCTGGGAGAAGGAAGAAGAAATGCGTTGACCCAGCCGAACGTGCTCGCTGCCCACCAAAGGCCGAGCACTGCCGCGAAAACGGCAATCGTCAGGATTGGGCGGGGAAGCTGCATTGATCTTCTGGTTTGGTTCGCGGATGTAGGCCGGGATAAACCATAAACATGATAATTCAAGTCATATTATCGGCCTGTGCGAAAATCAGCGCCGCGGTCCCCCGCGCATCGCTCAGCGTCAAGGGTGGTTTCGAACGGAGGGCTTCGCGACCAATGTGTCCACGGGCCCCGACGGTGAAATGGAGTAGCGCTGTCGTGCAAAGGCCGAGGCGCGGCTTGCCGCCCGGCCAATATGGCGGCTGCATCTGGAACGGGCACCGGCGCGCCCTATAACTCAGCTTCGTTTTCGGCAGTTCCGCTCATTCGCCGTTCTCTCACAGAGATCGCGTTGGAGGGTTTGATGAACCTGCTCCACGAAATTTTCCGACAATCTCCCGAAATCGCACTCTTTCTTTCGCTGGCTGGCGGCTATGCCATCGGCAAGATCCAGTTCGGCAAATTCCAGCTCGGCGGCGTGGCCGGATCGCTGCTGGTTGCGGTTCTGATCAGCCAGGTTGGCGTGTCGATCGACAATGGCGTGAAATCGGTCCTCTTCGCCCTGTTCATCTATGCCGTCGGCTTTGAAAGCGGGCCGCAGTTTTTCCGCTCGCTGGGGCGCCACTCGCTTCGCGAGATCGCCATGGCCGTGGTCCTCGCCGTCAGCGGCCTGCTTACCGTCGTGGTGCTGGCGCGCATGTTCGGCCTCGACAAGGGGCTGGCCGCCGGCATCGCTGCCGGCGGGCTTACCCAATCGGCCATAATCGGAACCGCGAGCGCCGCCCTGGGCAAGCTCGGCCTTGCCGCCGACGAGGTGCAGCGGCTGCAGGGCAACGTCGCGGTCGGCTATGCCGTCACCTACATCTTCGGTTCGTTTGGCGCGATTATTGTCTGCGTCAACCTGCTGCCGAAATTCATGGGCCGCAGCATCAGGGACGACGCGATCAAGGCCGAGGCGGAAATGCTTGCCGGCGTGCAGGTCTATGGTCCCGGCCAGCACCCGGCGGCACCGGATCTGGTCGGGCGAATCTATCGTGTCGGCGCCGCTGCCGGACGCACGGTCGCAGAGATCGAACAGACGGCATCCGAAGGCAGCGCCTTCACCATCGAGCGGGTCAAGCGGGCCGGCAAGCTGATTGGCGTGCAGCCGCAACTGAAACTCAGGGACGGCGACACCGTCCTGCTGGTCGGCAGGCGTGCCGGGGTCGTCGCCGCAGCGGGGAGCATCGGCACGGAGATGCAATCCTCCGCTGGCATGGATGTGGTGGTCGTGACCCGTGACGTGACCATCAACAGTCCGGAATTCACCGGCAAGATGGTGGCTGAGATCAAGGCAAGCGCGGGTGCCGACCTGCGCCACGGCATCTATGTCGTCGGCATCAAGCGCGCCGACAAGCCGTTGCCGCTTGCGCTCGACACCGTGATCGAGGCGGGCGACGTCGTAACCCTCTACGGCACGGATCAGGATCTGCAGCGTGCCGCCAAATCGATCGGCACCGTGATCGTGCCTAGCGACAAAACCGATTTCGTATTTCACGGGCTCGGCCTGGTTCTCGGCCTGCTGATCGGCCTGATCGTGGTGCGCATCGGCTCGATCCCGCTGACGCTGGGAAGCGGTGGCGGCGCGCTGCTCTCCGGCCTGCTGTTCGGCTGGTACCGCAGCCGCAACCTGGCCATCGGCAACATGCCGACTGCTGCCTCGACCCTGCTGCGCGACCTTGGCCTTGCCGGCTTCGTCGCCGTCGTCGGGCTGCAGTCGGGTCTGCAGGCTGTGCAGACGATTGCCACCAGCGGCCTGTCTATCTTCCTCATCGGCGTGGTCGTCACCATCCTGCCGCTGCTCATCACCATGCTGTTTGGCCGCTATGTCCTCAAATATGACAATTCGGCCATTTTCGCCGGCGCGCTTGCCGGTTCGCGCAGCGCCAACCCGGCCTTTGGCGAAGTTCTCGACAAGGCCGGCAACTCCATCCCGACCACGCCCTTTGCCATCACCTATGCGCTTGCCAACGTGTTCCTGACGCTGCTCGGCCCTTTGGTCGTTGCGTTCGCTTGAGGAGAAGGTCATGACCCGCATTGACTACAGTCAATACGCCAAGCTGAGCCCGTTCGAACTCAAGGATGCGCTGATCAAGGTCGCATCGAGCAGGGAAAACCGGCTGATCCTTAACGCCGGGCGCGGCAATCCGAATTTCCTCGCAACCCTGCCGCGCCGGGCATTCTTCCGGCTGGGGCTGTTTGCAGTGGCGGAAGCCGAGTTGTCCTTTTCCTACATGCAAAGCGGCATCGGCGGTCTGCCGAAAATCGAGGGCATCGAGGGGCGCTTCGAGCGCTTCGTCGCCGAGCAGCGCGAACATCCGGGCGTCGAGTTTCTCGGCCGCGCGTTGAGCTATGTCCGCGACCAGCTTGGCCTGTCCGCGTCCGATTTCCTGCATGAATCAGTCGAGGCCATTCTGGGCTGCAACTACCCGGTCCCGCCACGCATGCTGCAGATCAGCGAGGAGATCGTTAAGCACTACATCGTCAAGGAGATGGGCGGCGGCTTCATGACCACCAGCAACATCGATCTCTTTGCGGTGGAAGGCGGTACAGCCGCGATGACCTATATTTTCGATACGCTGAAGCAGAACAAGCTGATCGCGGCTGGCGATACTGTCGCCATCGGCATGCCGGCGTTCACGCCCTATATCGAGATCCCCGAGCTCAACAACTATCGCCTCAAGCAGGTGCATGTCGAAGCCGACCCGGCAGCCGGCTGGCAATATCCGGACAAGGAACTGGACAAGCTGCTCGACAAGGAGGTCAAGATCTTCTTCTGCATCAACCCGAGCAATCCGCCCTCGGTGAAGATGGACAACCGCAGCCTCGACAGGATCACCAAAATCGTCGTGGACAAACGGCCCGATTTGATGATCCTTACCGACGACGTTTATGGCACTTTCGCCGACCGTTTCCGGTCGCTTTTCGCCACCTGCCCTGCCAATACGCTGCTCGTGTACTCGTTCTCCAAATATTTCGGGGCGACCGGCTGGCGCCTCGGCGTGGTTGCCACGCAAAGGGACAACAACATCTTCGATCGGAAGCTCGAAGGCCTGCCCAAGGCAGACAAGAAGGAGATGGATGAGCGATATCAGTCCCTCGTTCCCGATGTTTCCAAGCTGAAGTTCCTCGACCGGCTGGTGGCCGACAGCCGCACGGTCGCGCTCAACCACACCGCTGGGCTGTCGACGCCGCAGCAGGTGCAGATGGTCCTGTTTTCGCTGTTTGCGCTGATGGACGAACACGACGGCTACAAGGCCGAATTGAAGAAACTTGTGCGTCGCCGCGAGGCCGCACTCTATCGCGAACTGGGCCTGCCGCCGCAGTCGGGCGAAAACGAAGTCGACTACTACACCTTGCTCGACATGGAAGACATCGCCCGCCGGCTCTACGGCATTGATTTCGCCGCCTGGGTGAAGAAGAACATCGCGCCGACGGAACTGTTGTTCCGGATCGCCAACGACACAGGGATCGTGCTTCTACCGGGGAGCGGATTTGGCACTCTGCAGCCGGCGGGCCGCGCGTCGCTGGCGAACCTCAACGAATATGAATACGCCAATATCGGCCGCTCGCTGCGCGCGATGGCCGACCAGGTGTTCGCTCACTACAAGGAGCTTCAGGCCAAGTCCCGGTCTTGACCAGGGAGTGAGCGCCTCGCCCTATTCCGCCGCCCCTTGTGTTTCGGCCAGCAGCGCGCGCTCGGCTGCGGTGCGTTCGGCGTAGCGCCGCGCCATCCAGGCGCAGACCATCAGCTGCATCTGGTGATAGAGCATCAGCGGCAAAACGATGGCGCCGATCTCCTGGCCGGCGAAGATGACATTGGCCATCGGCACGCCGGAGGCCAGGCTCTTGTGCGAGCCGCAAAAGGCGACGGTGATCTCGTCCTGCCTGGAGAAGCCGAAGAAGCGGCTGGCGAAGATGGTGATGGCGAGCACGCTTGAGAGCAGGAAGGCTGCAATGAGCAGCAGGACCAGCAGCGATTGCGCCGGCAGTTGCTGCCAGAGCCCTGCGACCATCGCCTTGGAGAAGGCGAGATAGATCACCATCAGGATCGAGCCGCGGTCGACCGTGGTCATAAGCCACTTGTGCCGGCCGAGCCAGCCGGCCAGCCATGGCTGGACGATCTGGCCGGCAATGAAGGGCGCCAGCAGCTGCAGCATGATGCCTTCGATCGCCGAAAGCGACACCCCGCCGCTGCCGGCATTGGTGAACAGCAGCCCAACCAGCAGCGGCGTCAGGAACATGCCGATGATGTTGGAGGCCGAGGCCGAGCAGACGGCCGCCGGGACATTGCCGCCGGCGAGTGCGGTGAAGGCGATCGACGACTGCACCGTCGAGGGCAGCACGCACAGGAACAAAACGCCGGCATAGAGTGCCGCCGGCAGCACGCTGGGCACCAGGAAGCCGAGCAACAGGCCGATGATCGGGAACAGCACGAAGGTCGACGAAAAGACCACAAGATGCAGGCGCCAATGGGTCATGCCGGCAAGCACCGTCGCGCGGGACAAACGTGCGCCGTGCAGGAAAAACAGCAGTGCGATCGCAAGGTTGGTCGCGGTGCCGAAATAACCGGCGAAGCTGCCTTGGGCCGGCAGCAGCGAGGCCAGCACGACGCAGGCGATCATCAGCAGGATGAAAGTGTCAGGACGAAATCGGGAGAACAAGCGCTTGATCCCTTGGCATGGAGCTAAATTGGTATACAGTATGCCAAATGCCTTTGGTATTGTGAATGGTGCATACAGGAATGATGCTCATTTCGTTTCGTGAACACCCGGAGGGGGCATGTTCGATCCGATACTCCTCAAGACGTTCGTAGCGGTCGCCACCGCACGCAGCTTCACAGGCGCCGCCGTCCATCTGCGCATCGGCCAGTCGACGGTGAGCCAGCACGTCCGGCGGCTCGAGGTCAGCACCGGCAGGCGGCTGCTGGTCCGCGACACCCACTCGGTGATGCTGACGCCCGATGGCGAGGCGATGCTGGGATTTGCCCGCTCCATCCTCGACGCCAACGATCGGGCGCGCAGCTACCTGCAGGGGGCGAGGCTGAGCGGGCGCATCAGGTTCGGCGCGTCGGAGGACTTCGTCACCACGCGGCTGGCCGATGTTCTGCACAAATTCACCGAGCGGCATCCTTCCGTCGAGCTTGAACTGACCGTTGCGCTGAGCAGCACCTTGTTCGACCTGCTCGACGAGGGCGCGCTCGATCTCGTCATCGCCAAGCGGCGCGTCGGCCTGAACCAGCAGCGGGAAGCGCGCACCGGCGTTGCCGTTCGCACCGAGCGGCTGGTCTGGGCGGCGCGGGAACCTTCGGTCGTCGAGCAGGGCAAGCCGCTTCCGCTCATTTTGTTCTCGCGGCCCGGCATCACCCGCGTGGCAGCGATCGAGGCGCTCGACCGCAAGGGCATTCCCTGGCGCATCGTCTGCACCAGCGGCAGCCTGAGTGGACTGCAGGCGGCAGCCAGGGCCGGACTCGGCGTCATGGTCCAGCCGCGCAGCATGGTCTCGTCGGGGCTTGTCGTGTTGCCGACCGGCCCGCAGTTGCCGCAGCTCGAGGAGGTCGAGTTCATCCTCACCAGCGCCGCAAGCGAGCCGACGGGGGTTGCAGCCGCCCTTGCCAAGGAAATCCTTGACCGCAATGCGCGCCAGGAGTTCGAGCTGCCGTTCCGGGAAGCCGTCTAAGCATTTCTGCGCGACGCCACAGAATAGCCTATTCGACCGCAAAAATAATCAGTATACTTCCTATATTGTATGGAGGGGCATATGGACGTGATGATCATCGGGGCTGGCATCGGCGGGCTGACACTTGCTCTGATGCTGAACAAAGCGGGCGTTCCGTTCCGCGTCTACGAGAGTGCGCAGGAGATCAGGCCGATCGGCGTCGGCATTTCCGTGCTGCCGCATGCCAGCCAGCAGCTGACCGAGCTTGGGCTGCAGGACGCGCTGGCCGAAGTCGCAGTCACGGCGCAGGAATCGTGCTTCTTCAACCGCTTCGGCCAACTGGTCTACAAGGAGCCGGTGGGCACCTTTGCCGGCTACGACTATGCGCAGTTCCAGATCCATCGCGGCGACCTGCAGCAGATCCTTTATCGTACGCTCATCGAGCGGGCCGGGCCGGACTGCGTCGTCACCGGCTGGAAATGCACCCGCGTCGAGCAGACCGACGACGCGGCAATCGCCCATTTCGTCGACAGCCGTACCGGCGAGGACAGGCCGCCCCAGCGCGGCGCGGCCATCGTCGGCTGCGACGGCATCCATTCCGTGGTGCGGCACCAGCTGGTGCCCGATGATGGCGGGCCGATCTATTCCGGCGTCAACATGTGGCGCGGCACGACCTGGTGGAAGCCCTATCTCACCGGCGCATCCTACGTCCGCGCCGGCTGGCTGACCCATGGCAAGATGGTGATCTACCCGATCCGCAAGAAGCTCGACGGCGAGGGGCGCCAGCTCATCAACTGGGTCGCTGAGATCGAGACGCCGCACTACCACCAGCAGGACTGGAACCGCCGCGGCAAGCTCGACGACTTCATCGGCGCCTTCGCCGACTGGACCTTCGACTTCCTCGACGTGCCCGGCCTGATCCGCGGCGCAGAAAGCATCCTCGAATATCCGATGGTCGACAAGGATCCGCTCGAGCGCTGGAGCTTTGGGCGCATCACCATGCTGGGCGATGCGGCGCATCCGATGTATCCGCGCGGCTCGAACGGGGCCGGCCAGGCGATCCTCGACGCGCGCGCGCTGGCCGACAGTTTTGCCGCCGGCGGCGACGTCGCGGCCATCCTCACGGCCTACGAGGACAAGCGGCTCGAAGCGACGGCCAACGTGGTGCGCACCAACCGCACGACGCCGCCCGACGTCATCCTCAAGGAAGTCTATGAGCGCACCGGCGACCGCCCCTTCGCCCGCCTCGACGACGTCATCAGCCAGGACGAGCTCGCCGCCATGTCGAACAGCTACAAGAAGGTGGCGGGCTACGACAAGGCGAGTGTGGCGGCCAAGCGGAGGGCGTGAGGCGATGGGGGCGCTTCGAGGTCGCCCATGGGTGGTTAGCAGACGCTTCGCAGGAGGCCGCCGCTTGCGCCATGCTCTTCGTTGAGATCGAGAAGAAAGTGACCGAAGACAGCACTTGCCCCTAATTCAACGACGATCACGAGAAGGGCGTTGAAGCGGCCAGTTCCTAAAAGAATCTGATCGAAGCGATCGTGAGCGTCGCGGTAAACATAATGAACGTCGTTGACATAGGGAATGCCAAGTTCATGCAGGTCGAGCGCATCAACATACGGCCAGATGTCTACGACTGCCTCTGCATGTTCCGTTATGTCGATCATCGGATGAGCAAAGCAGTCTTGGAACTCTTCCTCGGTCAGTCTTCGGCCGGATGTCATAGACGCACTTAGCCATGGGCTTTGAATGACCGCAATGGATGGTTTCCTGCCCGTCCCGTTCAGAAACCCTCTCAGGGGGCCGCCCCACTTAGACTGCGGCACCCCCTCACTCATACGGAGGCGCTTCTCCGCTGGCCTTCACCGCTGGATCTTTGCTAGATCGGCCTTCTGAATTTCAACGTTGATCCGAAAGAACCAGCACGGCAGCGACCGTGACAGGCTTTCATTCTTGCGACCAAGGTAGCGAAGATGAACAAGCCTTTTGTTTCGTTGCGTCCAGAAATCACTCGGACACACGCACTGATCCTGATGGATTGGTTAGAAGATGAACGCGTCACTCGCTACCTGAGCGATTCCCGCAGTGTGTCTCGATTCATCGCACAGGCCGTCGACCGAACTCAGATGCCGATCCTGACACATCTGTTCAATCAGGGCGGCCGCTTCTTTATGGCTTACGACCGAAACGATATCCCGGTCGGCTTCGTCCGTCTGGTCAAGACAGGCGCTGAGTGTGAAATAGTCCTGGTCGTCGGAGACCATGACAACTGGGGGCGCGGACTTGGCGCCAGCACCATCCGCGAAGGTTTGAAGCTCGCCTTCCTCGACATGCGAGCCGAGAGCGTCATCGCCAAAATTCACCCGAACAATACGCGCTCGCTGAAGGGTTTTGAACGCTGCGGTTTTCTTCTCAAACTCGAAACACCAACGCTCAATTCCCTGTCCATGACCTCTGGCCGGTATCTCCAACTCCTGCGCGAAGGCGCCATGGCAAAATCTACCGACATCTACGTCACGGAGATCGACAAAGCACGGCTCCAGAGCCTGATTGAGTTCGAGCAAGGGGTGGCAATTGTCGAGCTTGAACACGAGATCGAGAGAGCCATTGTCGTTGATCCTCAGCACGTCGCGCGCGATGTCGTGACAATGAATTCCAGGGTCGTGCTGCAGCTTGACGATGAACAAAAGGAAGTGGCTCTTGTCTATCCGCAAGACGCCGACGAACGCTCTGGTAAACTATCGGTCCTTTCCGACGTCGGCGCCGCGATCCTGGGCTATCAGGAAGGCGATGCCATCGACTGGAGGGTTACAGATCGTACGCAACGTATCCTGATCGAAAGGGTGATCTACCAACCGGAATCGTCCGGTGATTTTCATCTCTAGCTGCACTGTGGCAAGCCTGCTTGTCGAGTTCGTCAGCAGCCTGACGAGCAGGAGAGACGGGCGGGGCTTCCGGTTACGCAAAGCTCTTCGAAGGAGGAGCCGAACCCCGAAAGGCTTAAGGCCTGCCTGCGGCGGCCTCGATCGTTGATTCGACCAAGGTGTGTCCCCGTTTCCCAGCACTCCCCCGCAGCGGATTCGTTCACCGGCCCCACATCGGTCGCAGGCAATGATCTTCTGGTCACAGTAGGTCAAGCACCATTGCAGCGGGGCAAATAACGGTTTGTCGCTCACGGAGCGCTGAGCCGGGTCATCAGCCTCGGTGTCGTGACTTCGCGCGTGGCAGCTTTCAGCCGGGCGGCTTAGCGCTTCGATGTCTGAAATGGGTCGGAAGCCGACACTCGTGAGCCCGCAGTCCTGCGCCCTCTAAAACGCGTCCGCCTGTCGACTGGGATGCGCCGCTTCGAAGGCGGGCAGGGCGTCGGTGCGTCGGCACTTGCCCCCGACCGCGGGAATGGCGAAAGATCGCAGTCGAAGCAGCGGGCGTTGGCGGCCCCTCACGAACCTTTGACACCTTGGTCCGGCGCAATTTCGCGTCCGGACCTGATGGCGCCTCAGGACAATGTCGCAAAATTCAACTAAGCTTGGACGGTGCCAAGGTGCCCGGAGCATTGACCCGCCAAACGGTGCGCACAGTAGCGCCGTCCCATCCTTGGGTCTTGCCTGAGTTCTGTGGTTAGCCGCGTGTTCCCATGTCAAACGTACATGGCGCACGCGCTGCCAACACATGTTTGCCGGGCATGATTTGCCGGGGCGCTAACATCTGTGATGGAGGCAGGCCATGCAAGAAGCTCAGCTTTCCGACAGTCAGGATCACGATCGCAAGCTCCAAATAGACCGAAGAGTGGTGTTGGCAGGCCTGGGAATGATGCCTGTCCTGCCGGGGACGCTGCTAGCCACTATGGCCAGCGCACAAGGCGCGGCAACGGGAGAGGGGTTTTCATTTGCTACGGTCGGCGACACTCGACCGATGATGTACCTGCCGGACAAGGATGGCCAGCCGGACCTCGTGAGGCTGTTCGTCGAGATGTTCGGCCTGGTCATGCCTGAAAAAGTCGCGGAAGCCGTGGTCAAGCGGGATGTGAAGATGACCTTCGACCCGGTGACCGGCAAGCTCATCCAGGTCGTCATGCCTTTTGAAAGCCGCAGCGAGGTCATGACGCTGAGCGTCGATCAAGGCTGGGTCACGGAAGCGTCGGTCGAAGACGTCAAGCTGCTTCCCGGCGTGCATCGGACGATGTTCCGGCTGAGTGGCGGCGACTGGGTCAGCCGCGAGATTGTAAAGGACGTTCAATCAGGGCGCGCGCGATTCGTGATCAACAGCGGCGACGTTGTCTGGTGGGGAAACCAGGGGCTGACGCTCGAGCAGAGCCCCTATTGGCAGCGGGTCAACGATACGATGCTACGGCAATTGCCGCCGCCTGATGATGAGATGCGCGCGGCGGGTCTCGATGGGCGCTGGTTCATCAGCGTGGGCAATCATGAAGTGTGGGGCGATCCTGAGATTGCAGGCGTCCTGTCCGCCATGCCCTATCTGCAAAAACTGGGCGTGACGCCGGATCGGCTCATCTACAAGTTCGATTTCAAGGATGTTCGCTTCATCTTCCTGTGGAGCGGAAAGTACGACTATCGCTCTCCCTCGCTCTGGGATGCTGATCGGCCGAAATATGCCGAGCAGATGACCCAACTCCAGCAGTGGCTGGACGACGCCAAGGCCAAAGGTATCCGCAAGGCATTCATCGTCTTCCACTACCCGGTCTTCGCGCGCGCGGGCCTGGGCCCCATTCCGGAGCCCGACAATCCCCATAAGGTCATCGCGTCATACGCCAAGGATATCGAACTGGTCGTGTTCAACGGGCATGTCCACACGACCGAACTGTACGAGGTCGACGGGGTGAAATACCTGATGCTTGGCGGTGGTGGCGCGGAGCAGGACCCGATCCTGCCGGGGCGGACGAGTATCAAGGTGCCGGCGGACTATCCTCTCGACCTCTATTGGAAAGGCCAGCCACCCAAGGAGGAATACAACTACGTCCTGGTCGATGTTGAGCCCGGGCAGAAGACCAAATTCACGCTCAATCGCTTCCGACCGTGGGCTGCAGAACCGTTCGCCACCGTGGATCTGTTTACATAGCAAGTGACTTCACGAGTGGAGGTGCAGGTGGCGATCGCACTGATGATCATCCATGGCCTGGTGGCGGTGGCGCTGCTGGGGGCGGTCACGCACCAGACGCTGGCGGCCTGGGCTCCGGCGGTCCCTCGCCGAAAATCCTTTTTTGCGCGCTTCCGCTCCATCGCTCCCGCGTCCTTCGCCAATGCCATCGTCGCTTTGTACCTTGGCTCCGCTTTACTGGGAGCGAGCCTGTATCTGTATTTCCGTGTCGATGTCAGGCCAGCTCTGGAGCGAAGCGGGCATTGGCAGGCGCTCGGGTTGTTCGACCTCAAGGAGCACTTCATTTCGATCGGATTGGGAGTGCTGCCAGCCTATTGGGTCCTCTGGCGGCGGCCAGCCCCGGAAGAACCCCGCCGAATGCGTGCCATCCTGACTGCGATCCTTGCTTTCATCGTCTGGTGGGCGTTTCTGATCGGCCATGTGGTAAACAACATCATGGGCTTCGGCCAATGACGTCTGGCCTTGCCTTTCGCCGCTTCGTCCTGGCCTTTGGAACGGCGTTCCCGGTCCTTTACGTGATCGCGCTGGCAAAAGACGTGGCGTTGTTCACGGTATACCCGTCGCTTGGCATCGTCCTTTTCGGCACCCGCCATTCCCGGGATATCGCCGATCCTGCCGTCGGTTTCCTGGCGCTGGCAATCTACTGGTACGGCTGGACCGCTACGGCGGCGACTGGCGCGCTCATCATAGGCCTCCTTGCAATGGCGCTTCCCGACCGATCGACGCGGTTTTTTGGACCGGCATGGATTTGCGTGATGCCGGTGCTGGCGATTGTCGCCTGTGTCTACCTGACACTCCCGTTCTTTCGGCTCTAGCCCCGGTGGCGGAGCCCCTGCAGTAGCGCTTGATGCCGCTAGAACGCGTCCGCCTGCAGGCTGGGGTGCGCCGCCTCGAAGGCGGGCAGGGCGGCGGCACGGTCAGAGATCTCAACCGACAGCGGAAATGCCGAAAGATCGCAGTCGAAGCGCCGGGCATTTGCGACCTGCGGCACGAGGCAGATGTCGGCGATGGTGACGGTGTCGCCCAGGCAGTAGCGGGCGTGGCGGCCCGAGATCTTCAGCGTCTCTTCGAAGGAGCGAAAACCTTCGGCGATCCAGTGACGGTACCATTCGTTGGTGTCGTCGTCGGTGAGGTTCCAGCGCGACTTCAGGTATTTCAGCACCCTGACATTGTTGAGCGGATGGATGTCGCAGCCGATGACCTGCGCCAGGGCGCGCACATAGGCGCGGTCGGCCGCCGTCTTGGGCAGAAGCGGCGGTTCCGGATAGGTTTCGTCGAGATATTCAAGGACGGCGAGGCTCTGGGCGAATACCTGGCCGTCCTCGACCAGTGCGGGCACCAGCCCTTGCGGACTGAGCGCCATGTAGTCGGCCGCCCGATGCTCCATGCGGGGCAGGCTGACATGGTGGGGCTGCCAGTCGAGCCCCTTGAGGGCCAGGGCGATGCGCAGGCGATAGGAGGTCGACGACCTGAAGAATGTGTAGAGCGTGCGCATCGCTAGGCCTCACTGGGCGGCGGCGTTGAGGATCTCGTCGGGCGTCGAGGAGACGACCTCGACATATTTGGGCACGAATTTCTTCCCCTCGATCAGGCCGACGAAGGCCGGCTTGATCTCTTCGGCCAGCACCTTGCGGATCTTGGCGTGCTCGACGATGTCGGACCATTCGGCGATCAGGAAGAAGCGCTGCGGGTCCTCGGTGTCACGGCACAGCACGCCGTCCTTCACCTGGGCCCAGGACTTGTGCATCGGATTGCCGTCCGAATAGTCGAATTCCTCGAACAGGCGGACGAACTCGTCTTCGCGCCCGGTTTCGACGCGGAAGTCGTAGATGTGCAGAAAGTTGCCTTTTGTCGCCAGAGGTTCCTGGGCCATGATTTTCTCCCCTTCTTTAGGTCCCCGATATTCGTCAGTATACCGCGTTTTTATCCGTCCGCAACGCGAAACGACCTTTGGCTCCATGGCTTTCAGGTTCCTTCCAGCCTTGGCCCGGCCAGACAGGTGGCCAGAAATATGAGGCGGTACCGCCCTTTCTTGTGGCGGCCCGAGGCGCTAGAGAAAAGGCGAACGATTGCGGGGAAACGGGCATGGCCAGGGCACCGAAGGTGGAAGCGGCGAGCAAGCCAAAGACCGGGAAGAAGGTCCGGGCCGCGGCCGAAGCGCCCGCGGACAAGGTCGTCAATCCGGAACTGCAGCAACTGATCGAGCGGCTGCCGTTGTGGAAGCGGCCGGGCTATCTGATCCGCCGGCTGCATCAGGTCCACTACGCGCTGTTCTTCGAGGAGTGCCACGAGTTCGGCATCACGCCGGTGCAGTACGGGCTGCTGACCATCCTCTCCGGCAATCCGGATTCAGACCAGATCTCGCTGGCCCAGGCGCTGGGCATCGACCGCACCAATGTCGCCGACGTGCTGTCGCGACTGGCCCAGCGCGGCCTGATCGACCGCACGCGCAGCACCGAGGACAAGCGCATGGTGCTCGCCCGCTTGACATCAGAAGGTGAAAGGCTGGTCGCAGCCATGCACCCGGCGATGAGCCGCGCCCAGGAGCGGCTGCTCGACACGCTCGACGCCGAGGAGCGCGATGCCTTCCTGGCGACGCTGCTCAAGCTGCTCGAGGCCAACAACAAATATGGCCGCGCCGCACTCGCCACGTCGAAATTCGGCGACTGACCGATTTCCTGTCCTGGAATAGGCCTACCTGTTCCAGCAGGCGACGAGGTGGCCGGGCGTCCGCACGGTCAGCTTGGGTGCTTCCTGCCGGCATTGCGCGGTCGCCAGCGGGCAGCGGGTGGAAAAGCGGCAGCCGGGCGGCGGGTTGACGAGATCGGGGATCTCGCCGCCATAGATGATGCGCTTGCGCTGCCGCTGCGTCCGCGGATCGGGCACCGGAACGGCCGAAAGCAGCGCCTCGGTATAGGGATGAATGGGATGGTCGTAGAGCTCGTCGCGATTGGCGATCTCAACCATGCGCCCGGCATAGAGGATCGCCACGCGATGCGAGATGTGCCGGACCACCGACAGGTCGTGGGCGATGAACAAATAGCTGAGGCCAAGTTCCCGCTGCAGGTCCTGCATCAGGTTGACCACCTGTGCGCGCACCGAGACGTCGAGCGCCGAGACGGGCTCGTCGGCGACAATGAATTCGGGCTGCAGGGCGAGCGCGCGGGCGATGCCGATACGCTGGCGCTGGCCGCCCGAGAAGGCGTGGGGAAAGCGGTCGTGTGCGTCGGCCGGCAGGCCGACGAGGCGCAAGAGGTCGGTGATGCGGTCGCGCGCCTCGTCGATATGGCGGATCAGCCCATGCACCAGAAGCGGCTCGGCGACGATGTCGATGACCCGCATGCGCGGGTTGAGGCTGGCATAGGGGTCCTGGAACACAAGCTGCATGTTGCGCCGGAGCTTGCGCAGTGCCTCGCCCTTGACGTGGGTGATGTCGTTGCCCTTGAACAGGATCTTGCCGCCGGAGGTCTTGATGCGCCGGAGGATGGCGCGGCCGGTGGTGGTCTTGCCCGAGCCGGATTCACCGACGAGGCCCAGGGTCTCGCCCGGCCTGAGATCGAAGGAGATCGCCTCGAGTGCCTTGAACGCCTTTGGCTTGCCCCAAAAACCCTGGGCGCCGGTCTCGTAGGTGACGTCGAGGTCCCGCACGCTGAGAAGCGGAGGCGCTGGTACAGGATTGAGCATGGCGGAGTCCTAGGCGGAGATCGAAGGAGTATGCAGCGGCGTGGCCCAGGCCGGCACCGACGGCTGCCAGCACGCGGCCTCGGCATCGGGGCGGATATTGGCGAGCTGCGGCGCCTTCTTGCAGGCTTCGCCCGAAAGCGGACAGCGTTGCTGGAACGAGCAGCCTTCGGGCGGAGTGACCAGATTGGGCGGCATGCCTTCGATCGAGATCAGCCGGTCCGAGACCTCGTCGAGCCGCGGCGTCGAGCGCAGCAGCCCCTGCGTGTAGGGGTGCGCGGGCCGCTCGAAGACGTCTTCGGCAAGCCCCGTCTCGATGATCTGGCCGGCATACATTACCGCCACACGGTGGCAGAGGCCGGCGACGACACCGAGATCGTGGGTGATCAGCACCACCGACAGGCCAAGTGACTGCTGCAGCTCGGCCAAAAGCTCGAGGATCTGCGCCTGGATGGTGACATCGAGTGCTGTCGTCGGCTCGTCGGCGATCAGCAGTTGCGGCTCGCAGGCGATCGCCATCGCGATCATCACGCGTTGGCGCATGCCGCCGGAAAATTCGTGCGGATGCTGGTCGAGACGGCGGCGCGGGGCGCTGATGCCGACGGCGGCGAGCAGTTCTTCGGCGCGGTTTAGCGCCTGCTTGCGCGTCATGCCGAGATGGCGCTCCAAAACCTCGCCGATCTGCGTGCCGATCTTGAGCACCGGATTGAGCGAGGTCATCGGGTCCTGGAAGACCATCGCCACTTCTTTGCCGCGGATGTCGTTGGCGTAGCGTTCGCCTTCGCGGCCGAAAAGGGAGCGACCCTTCCAGCGGATGTCGCCCGAGGCAATGCGGCCGGGCAGGTCGATGAGGCCCATCACGGCCTGCGCCGTCACGCTCTTGCCCGAACCGGATTCGCCGACCACGCCGAGCGTTTCGCCGCGTCCGATCGACAAGCTCACGCCGCGCAGGCCGTGCACCAGCCCCCGCCTGGTGTCGAATTCGACCTTGAGCTGCTCGATTTCGAGCAGCGGCTCCTTGGAACTCATGGCACTGATGCTCATGGCTGGCCTCCATGGCTGCGGACAGGTGTTGCAGGTGTCGTCTGGCGGGTGCCGCGGCGCGCCGCGGCCTTGGCGCGCTGGTAGGCGAAACGCTTTTCGCGTTCCTGCGGGTCGGTGGTGACGCGCACCCAGCTGGCGAACAGGTTCACCGACAGCACTGTGGTTGCAATCGACAGGCCGGGGAAGGTGATCAGCCACCAGGCGACGAAGATGTAATCGCGGCCGTTGGCGACATCGAGGCCCCAGCTCGTCGCGGGAGGCTGCACGCCCAGCCCGAGGAACGACAGCGCGGCTTCCGCCAGCACGATGTTGGTGAACTCGAGGATGCCGAGCGTCAGAAGCGGCGAGATCAGGTTAGGCAGGATGTGTCTGAAGACGACTCGTGAAGTGCGGCAGCCGATCATCTCGGCGGCTTCGACATAGGGCGTCTGCCTGACCGACAGCACGATGCCGCGCACGACGCGCGCATAGACCATCCAGTTGGTGATCACCAGGACGATGATCATGGTGGTCATGCTCGGCCCGATCACCGAGATGACGAGCAGGATCAGCAGCAGCCCGGGGAAGGCGACCTGGACGTCGACGATGCGCATCAGGATGGCATCGGTGCGGCCGCCCTTGAAGCCGGCCCATAGGCCGATGACCACGCCGAAGGTGCCAGCGGCCAAAACGACGACGACGCCGACCAAAAGCGAGGCACGCGCACCATAGATGACGCGCGAGAGCACGTCGCGGCCGAGGTGATCGGTGCCGAGCAGATGCTCCCACGTCCCCTTGGGCAGCCATGCCGGGGGCTTCAGCCGCGAAACGACCGACTGTGCTGCGGGGTCATAGGGCGCCAGCAGCGGCGCGAAGATTGCCATCAGCACCAGCGCCACGATGACCACGAAGCCGAGCGTGCCAAGCTTGTCCTGCCAGAGCTCGCGACCGAGTTCGTCGAGCTTGGCGAGGAGCGAGGGGCCGCGCCTGGCGCTTTGCGAGGGCGCTGCCGGTGTCGTCACAGGCATGGGAACAGCCATATCAAGACAACCTTATCCGCGGGTCGATGAGCTTGTAGATGACGTCGAGACCGACATTGATAACCACGATCAGGATCGCCACCGTGAAGACGATGGCCTGGAGCAGGAACAGATCGCTCTTCTGGATCGCCTGCATTGCCGTCAGGCCAAGGCCGGGCCAGGCGAAGACGCTCTCGACCACCACCGTGTAGCCGGCCAGCGCGCTGATCAGTTCCCACCCAGCCAGTGTGACGAATGGCACGAGCGTATTGCGCATGGCATGCACCATCACCACGCGCGGGAAGCGCAGGCCCTTGGCGCGGGCGGTGCGCACATATTGCTGGTTGAGCTCGTCGATCATCGATGATCGCACAAGCATGATCAATCGGGCGAGCGACGGCATGGCGAGCGTGATCGCCGGAAGGATGAAGTAGGCCCATCCGCCCATCCCCGATGTCGGCAGCCACCTGAGCGTGACGGCGAAGAACACGATCAGCAGCAGGCCGAACCAGAATTGCGGCAACGAGAGGCCGAACAGCCCGACAAACACCGTCGTCCGATCGACCCAGCCACCGGGCCTGAGCGCAGCGATGGCGCCAAGCGGCAAGGCAAGCACGATTGCCAGCCCCAGTCCGGCGCCGATCAGCTTCAGCGTATTGGGCAAGCGTTCGAGCACGACGTCGAGTGCCGGCCGGCGCTGCCACAGGCTCTCGCCGAAATCGAGCCTGACCAGGTCGCCGAGGAAGTTGACAAATTGCGTGCCGATGGGCCGGTCAAGGCCGACCTGGTGGGCGAAGGCCGCGCGCTGCGCGTCGGTTGCCGAAAGCGGCAACATGACATTCACCGGGTCGCCGACCATCCGGGTGGCAATGAAAACGATCAGAGTCACACCGATGACGACAAGAAGGCCTTGTCCGATGCGGCGGAGCAGAAAACCACCCATGTACCTCTCCATTGCCTGAAGCCGGCTCCCCTTTTTCGAGCCGGCTTCAGATCGTTTGGGGTTCGTTCAGTCGCTTGTTGCGAACCCGATGTCCGGAACGATCATTCCGTGACCTTCATCTCCTTGACGAGCAGCTTGGAGTCGACGCGGGGCTGCCATTCCAGACGCTTGGAGAAGCCGTAGATGTCCTGCTGGTTGAGCAGCGGGACGAGGTACGACAGGTCGTACGACTTCTTCGTGATAGCGTCATACATGGCCTGGCGCTTCTCGACGTCGGTCTCGGTCCTGGCGGCGCTGATCTGGTCCGACATTTCCTGGTCGCTGTTGGACGCGGAACTCGCCTTGCTCTGCAGCACGGCGGTCATTTCGCGGTCGGCGTCGAGCAGTTCGTTGGAGTTCGAGAGGAAGACCGCATCCGGCCGCGTGTTCTTGTCGAACAGCTGGTTCAGGTATTCGCCGAAGTCCTCGATCTTGATGTCGACATTGAGGCCTGCGTCCTTCCAGTAGGCGCCGACGGCCTCGATCAGTTCGCGGTCCTTGAGCCAGCGGCCGGCCTCGCCGACGAGCTTGATGGTCTTGCCCTCGGCGCCCGCTTCCTTGATCAGGGCCTTCGCCTTGTCGAGGTCGAACACGTAGTCGGGCAGCGCCTTGTTGTAGCCGTAGGCCTTGGGGTTGACGACCTGCCCCTTGGCCGGCGTGGCGTAGCCCCCAAACAGGCTCTCTGCCAGCGCCTTGCGGTCGACCGACAGGTTCATGGCCTCGCGGACACGCGGATCCTTGGTCACCTCGTTGTCGGTCGAAACGATCATGAGGGTCGTTTCCATGCCGCTGACGGCCGCGAATTTCGGCGCCTGCTCGGCAAACTCCGGCAACAGGTTGGTGATGACGTCGAGTTCGCCTGCCATTAGGCCTGAAAGGCGCGTGCCGGATTCACCGACGAAGCGATAGGTCACCTTGTCGATCGACGCAGCGTCGCCCCAATAGTCGGCGTTCTTCTCCAGCACGATGTCCTGGCCGCGATTCCAGCTCGCGAACTTGTAAGGACCGGTCCCGACGGGGGCTTCGGCGAACTTGGCGTCGGCCGAATAGGATGCCGGGATCATCTTCATCCAGTACATGCGCGACGGCAGGATCGGATCCGGACCCGAAGTATTGATGCGCACGGTCAGGTCGTCGACCTTCTCTGCGCCGGTGATGGTGCCGAAATAGGCTGCCTGCTCGGATTTCAACGCCGGGTCGATGACACGCTTGACGCTGCCGACCACTGCGTCGGCATTGAAGGCCTCGCCATTGTGGAACTTGACACCCGGCCGCAGTTTGAATTCCCAGGTCTTCGCATCGACCTGGGTCGGTGCCGCGGCCGCCAGCCCCGGCACAAGCTCGCCGTCTGGAGTGCGCGCCATCAGCGTCTCATAGACGTTGTCGTTGATCGCGCGCTCGCCGCCGTCGTCGCGTACCTGCGGGTCGAGCGTCGAGGGCTCGGAGCCGATCGCGATCGTGATGTCCGCCGCCTCCGCCGCAAGCGGCGAAAGAGCCATGATTGCCGCAATCGCGGCGCTACCTGCCAGTTTCGTCAGTAAGTTCATCGGTCCACCCATTAGCCATGACAACAAAAACAAGCGTGCGTGCGCAGTCTTGATGCTGCGCTGGTATCGCGGGCCGCCACATCCCTCGATCGGAAGAGTGGATTGTATGCAATTGAGTGTCAAGTGATAGTTTATCAACTTTGTACCTAGGGCGCCCGCGTTGCACGGGTGATGAAAAAATAGGCACATAAAGCATTGAAAATAAACAGATTTTGCAGCGTGATTGCTGAAATCGCGTTCATGAATGCACGCGCCTCGAGCGAGGCATGACTGGTCTCTGGCTATTTCTTGAATATTGTATACCGAAATGCATCAGGGTTGGAAGTGCCGAGCCTATGCCTTTGGCATTGGCCCGCACTGGCTGACTACAGTGTTTTCCAGTCTAACTACCTGACGCTCAAGAGTTTCGCGCTTTGAGTGTCGAATATTTTCTCAAATCGCCAACGTGACGACTTGAGTCAGGCGAGGTGCATTCAAGCACGAATTCACTGAGGGGAATATACGCTTGAGTGAATACGGCAAGAATTCCAGATCAACTACCAGTTGATCGGGGGTTGCCATGCAGTCCCCTGGACCGGATCGCGCCTCTCTGGCTGCCCGTACTGCCGGGAACGCTGATTGATTGACCAGATCCTGAATTTTAATCAGTATACAGATCAATTAGCGGCGGAATGGCGAATTCGTGATGACCGGGATTGAAAACGACAGACAAGACGTTCCGAAAGACGGCCGATCGGGCACGGTGATCCGCTCACCCGCCATGGGCGATTGGGCGTCAAGCGGGGATCTGACGCATGCCAAGCGCACCGACCTCGTCATTGCGGCAGCGACAGAGGTGCAGGCCCGCTTCAATGCCTTCTCGGAAATCGATGTCGAGGGCGCACGGGCCACGGCTCGGCAACTCGATGCTGCGGGTGCTGGCGGAACGGCTTCAGGGCCACTGGCCGGCGTGGCGGTGTCGGTCAAGGATATTCTCGACGTCGCTGGCCTGCCGACGCGATGGGGTTCCGAGCTGTTCCGTAACGCAGCGCCGGCAAAGGCCGACCTTGCGGCTGTTGCCCGGCTGCGGCAGGCCGGGGCGGTCGTGCTCGCCAAGACCACGACCACCGAGTTCGCCCACGCGCCGCTCGGCTATTCGCCGTTGACGGGGCTGACCAAAAATCCCTGGAATGAGGATGTTACCGCTGGCGGTTCGTCGTCAGGTGCCGGCGTGGCGGTGGCGACGGGGGCGACGCCGATTGCGCTGGCGACGGATGCGGGTTGCTCGACCCGGCTGCCTGCCGCCTGCACTGCAACCTTCGGGCTCAAGCCGACGCTTGGGCTCATCCCGCATGAGCGCGTTCCGGAAGCCTTCGGCAATTTCATCCATCTTGGCCTGCTTGCGCGGACGGTCGGCGAGTTGGCGCAGACCCTGCCGATCGTTGCCGGCGCCCATCCCGCCGACCCGCAGGGCCTGGGCCGCGCCGAACCGGTTCGACCGACGGGCAACGTGCTCGAAGGAACTCGCGTCGTTCGGTGGCGCACGGTCGGCAACCGCATGGTTTCCGGCGAGGTCGACGCCGCGCTGGAAAGGTCTGTCGCGGCGTTGCGCGGATTGGGGGCGACCGTGATACCAGAGGCGTGTCCGCTGCCAAATCCGGATCCGACCTGGATCACCTTGCAGCAGGCGAACTGGGCGGCGCGCTTCGCCAATCTCAGCGAAGAGGAGCGCACCAGGATCTCGCCGACGCTTCGCGCCGGCATCGATCGTGGCCTCGCAGCCTCGGCCGTCGATCTGCAGCGGGCGCTGATCCGGCGAACCGCGATTTTCCGCGAGGTACAGTCGGTGTTTCTGGATCGTGCTGATTTCATCCTGACGCCCGCCTTCTCGGCGCGTCCCGTCGCCGCCTTGCACGGGATCGACGAGCCGCTGGTGATCGATGGCGTCGAACTCGGCAATCTGCGCAGCGAATGGGTGCCCTACCTGTCGCTCTTCGACCTGTCGGGTCATCCGGCCATCGCCATGCCGGCGGGGCTGACCGATGATGGCGTGCCGCTCGGTGTCCAGCTCGTCGCCCCTTGGCACGGCGACTTCGCGCTGCTGGCAGCGGCAAGCGCCTTCGAGGCTGCCTTGCCGCCGCCGCGTCTCGCTTAACCGCAATAGCGCTGCGGCAGCCGCAACGGGTCGGTGTTGAGCTGCTCGAACACCGACGCCATGTCGAACAGCCGGTTCTCCGAGCCGCTGGCACCCAGGATCTGCAGGCCGAGCGGCATGCCGCTGGTGGCCTTGCCGAAGGGAAAGGCGAGCGAGGGGTGGCCGGTGAGGTTGGCGAGGATGTTGGGGATCGGGTCCTCGAGGAAGTAGAACTTGTCGACGGTCCGGAGCGGTCCGGCCGAAGCCAGCGCTCCGGGCAAGATGATGGCGTCGACAGACAAGAGCGCTTTGTCGACCTGCTGCCTGAGCGCGATGCGCAGCTTTTCGGCGCTGGCTAGATCGGCCGCTTCCAGGCATTCGCCCACCAGCGCGCGACTGCGGAATATCTCGCCGAAGGCAGAAAAATTGCCGCGTACCTCGCTGCCATATTGCGCGGCGACTTCGGCCATCATCACCACCGCCCCCGGTGCGTGGAACGTCTCCAGCGGCGGCAGGTCGAGTTCGACGATGGTGCCGCCATTGTTTTCGAACAGATCGAGCGCAGCGCGCATGGCTGAGGCCATTTTGGGGTTCAGCCGATCCCCAAGCCCCCAGCCGCAGGCGGAGACGCCAAGCCGCATGCCGGCGAAGGATGACGGGTCGGGAGCGCGCATGGCAGTCGTGCCAGTCATGGCAGCGAAGAACTGCCGGCAGTCCCCAACAGTTGCGGCGATCGGCCCGCAATGGTCCATCGAGCGGGCAAGCGGATCCACCCCATCCAGCGATACGACGCCGAAGCCGGGCTTCAGGCCGACCATGCCGCACATGGTTGCTGGCAGCCGGATCGAGCCCGCCGTGTCGGTCGCCACCGAGCCCTTGCACAGGCCTGCAGCGACGGTGACGCCGGAACCGCTCGACGAGCCGCCGGGAAACATCTCCGGGTTCCAGGGATTGCGCGCCGGCGGAAATGGCAGGTCGAAGGATGGCCCGCCAAAGGCAAGCTCATGGCAATTGGCCTTGCCGAGAATGACGGCACCTGCCTCGACAAGCCGGCTCACGACAGGCGCGTGCCTGCCGGGCATCCTGCCGACCCGCGAATAGGAGGCGCCGGTGTTCGGCATGCCGGCGACTTCGACGATATCCTTGACCGAGGTTGGTACGCCGCCGAGCGGGCCGATTGCCTCGCCTGCCGCGAGGCGCTGGTCGAGCGTGCGTGCTTGCGTCATCGCAGCGTCGATGGCGACATGGGCGTAGCCCGACAGTTCGCCGTCGAAGCGTTCGATACGGTCAAGGAAGTAGCCTGTAACCTCCACTACCGCGATGTCGCGGTGGGCAATTGTCTCGGCGAGTTCCGAGACAGAAAGCTGTTCGAGCGCGGTCATTGGTCGGTTTCCTTGCCATTTTCGCTGGCAAGCTCGGCCGTCCGCCTTGCAAGTCTTTCGAGGATTGCGACGCCACGCGTGAAATCGGCGACCTCTTCTGCGCTGGCCTCTGGCGGCAAGACGACGGCGGGGCGGATCGGCGTGGGTGGGGTCACTTCGCGCATGGTCTCTCCACGATAGTCGCAAGTTTGAATTTGATCAGTATACGTCTGTTATGCATTGTTGGAATCGGTAAATATTCGGGTGGAGCCTATGACAAGAATCGAAAACCGCTTCGACGTGGTCGTGGTCGGGGGTGGCATCGTGGGGCTCTCGACCGCGCTGGAGGCGCAGAGGCGTGGGCTTTCGGTTGCCGTTGTCGATCCCGGCATGGTGCAGGCGCGCGCCTCGTTCGGAAATGCCGGTGTGCTCAGCCGCGGCTCGATCTTCCCGATGGCTGCCCCCGGCATCCGCTCCCGCCTGCCGCGCTATGCGCTTGGCCGGGATATTTCGGTGCGCGTGCGCATGGGTTCTTTGCCCTTCCTGCTGCCTTGGGTGAGGCGCTTCCTGATGGCTGCGGAGGAGGGCGCGTGGCGCCGGGCGGCGGCGGCACTCAATCCCATGGTGGCCGCGGCATTCGACCATCATGTTGCCATGGCCGAACTGGTCGGCGGTCGGCACCTGATCAGGCGTAACGGCTGGCTGCGGCTCTATCGTAGCGGCGAGGCCTTTGCCGGCAGCGTGCTGGAGCGCTCGGTGCTTCAGGAGAATGGCGTCCGCATCGACTGCCTCGGCGAGGATGAGATCCGCCAGCTCGAGCCGCATCTCGCCCATCGTTTCAGCCATGGCATCTTCTTTCCCGATACGGGCTCGGTCGAAAGCCCGGGCGAACTGGTTGAGCTCTACCGGATCGCCGCCGAGGGCAGGGGAGCGACATTCGTGACGGGCACGGCCGACGCCATTGTCGCCGCTGCCGATGGCATGGCGGTGATGTCTGCCGGACGCCGGATCGAGGGTCGCCATGTCGTGCTCGCCGCCGGCGCCCATTCGGCAAAGCTCGCCAAGCCTCTCGGTTATCGTTTTCCGCTCGCCGCCGAGCGCGGCTACCATCGCCATTTCGAACTCGCCGACGGCGTCGAGCTGCGCCGCCCGGTCTACGATGCCGCCGGCGGCTATGTGTTGTCGCCGATGAACGGCAAGGTCAGGCTGCTCTCTGGAGTCGAGCTGGCGCGGCCCGACGATGCGCCCGATACCGCCCAGATCGAAGGCGTCGAACCCGATGCGCGCAAGACGCTTGGCTTCACCGCACCTGTCGAGGACAAGCCGTGGATGGGCAGCCGTCCCTCGACGCCGGACGGTATGCCGGTGATCGGGCGCGCGGCCCGTCACCCACATCTCATCTTCGCCTTCGGCCACGGTCACATCGGCTTCGCCAACGGCCCGGTCACAGGTGCCGCCGTGGCGAGCCTGCTCATGGGCGAACAGCCACCGGTGCCGATCGCAGCCTTCGCGCCGCAGCGCTTCGGCGGCTGAGCGGTAGCTGGCGGCTGGCGCTCTCACGGCAGGGTCAGGCCGCCATCGACATGCAGCGACTGGCCAGTGATCTGGCTGGCATCACGCGACAGCAGGAACTGGATCGCGGCGGCGACATCGGCGGGCAGGGTCAGCCTGCCGGTGGGCGTCACGGCAATTGCCTTTTCCAGCGCCGAGGTGGTGGCTGCGAAATGCCCGGTCGGATCCTTGCGGGTGAAGCCGGGGACGACGCAGTTGACCGTCACACCTTGCGGGGCAAGCTGAACAGCCATCGACTTCGCCAGCGCCTCGAGTGCGCCCTTGGCGGCGGAGGTGGCGGGAAAATGAATGCCGGCCGTGCCGAAGATATGGGCGACGAAGGAGCTCACCACCACCACGCGGCCCCAGCTTGAAGCGACGAGGTCGGACATTGCCGCGTCGACGAGCCTAAGCAGGGCCGTCGGCATGGTGTCGAAGGCCTGGCCGAGATCTTCCGGCCGCAACTCGCCGAGCGTCGAACGTGCCGCTTGCGCCGCATTGCTGACGATCTGGTCGACGCGGCCGAAGCGCTGCCGCGCCGCTTCGATCATCGCTTGCGGCACCGCCGGATCGGCGAGATCGCCGAGCACGATCTCGGTCGCTGCACCGGAGGCTTCGCAGACGTCCGCCACTCCCTTCAACCCGTCGGCGTTCTTGCGCGTGTGCAGCACCAGGGCGGTTCCGGGGGCTGCCAGCCGCCGCGCCGCTTCGGCGCCGATGCCGCTGCCGGCACCAGTGATGAGCACGATGCGATCAAATGTCTTGGTCAAGATAAGGTCCCCATTTTCTGCATGAAATTGATTGCCTGACGGCTCAGGCGCCCAGCGCCAGTCCGTCCTTGCGTTTGTCCGAGGCGCCGATGAGGCCGCCCGATTTGTCGCGCAGGACGAATTGCGCTCCGCCGAAATCGCTGCGGCCGCCCAGTTCGCCGGCGCCGACCGGGTCGGTGTAGCCGGCTTCCCGCAATGCCTTGGATATGAAATCCGGCGTGCCGGGTTCGATGGCCAGCGCCTTGGCGCCCTCCAGCCGCCAGCGCGGCGCGTCGATGGCAGCCTGCAGTTCTTCGCCCCACGCGGCGAGGCGGACGAGCATCTGCACGTGGCCTTGCGGCTGCATCGCGCCGCCGACGACGCCGAAGCCGGCGTGGAATCGACCATCCTTGAGCGCCGCTGCCGGCACGACCGTGTGATAGGCACGCTTGGCCGGCCCAGGGCCGTTGATATGGCCCGGCTCGGCAAAGCCGAAGCCGCGGTTCTGCAGCACGAAGCCGCAGCCGGGTACCGCAATGCCGGAGCCGAAGCGCTTGAAGATGCTGCTCATCAGGGTCACCGCCAGGCCGTCGGAGTCGACGACCACCGTGCAGACCGTGTTGCCGGCGGGATCGGCGACAGTTTCCTTGGCCCGCGCCAGCGCCCGCCCGATGGCCTCGACCATCGCAATCGTCGTCTTGGGGTCGTCGCGGTCGAGTGCGAGCGCGTCCAGTTCTTCCAGCGCATCGAGCACGGCGACCCCGTGCGTGTTGGGCGGACATTCGAGCACGGTCAGGCCACGGAAGTTTCGCCGCAGCGGTTCGGCGAAGTCGCCGCGGTGGGCGGCGAAGTCTTCTGCGGCCAGAACGCCGCCTCGGGCCTGGTTGGCAGCGGAAGCCTGCTGGGCAGGTCCGCCCAGATAAAATGCGTCGGGCCCTTCGGCTGCGATCGCGCGCAGCACTGCCGCCAGTTCGGGATTGGCGAAGCGCTCGCCGTCCTGCGGCACATTGCCGGCGCGGTAGAGTTTGGCGCAAGCGGGATCGACCTTGATCACCGGCTCGAACAGCGCCCATTCGCGCGCCGCAACCGGTGCGACGGCAAAGCCCTCGGCGGCCAGCGCAATCGCCGGTGCAAGCAGTTGGCTGAAAGGCAGGCGGCCGTAGCGGGCGTGCAGGTCGAACCAGCCGCGCACCGCACCGGGCACGGTGGCGGCGAGCGGATGCCGCTCGGGGATGCGCCGGTTGGGCAGCTTCTCCACGATTTCGACGTGAAGTGCCGATGGCGCGCGGCCGGTGCCGTTGTAGCTTCGTGCCGTACCGTCGGGCTCGACCAGCATGGCCAGCACGTCGCCGCCGATGCCGGTCGCCATCGGCTCGACCACGCCGAGAATGGCGTCGGCGGCAATCGCCGCATCGATCGCCGAACCGCCGGCGGCCAGCATGTCCTGTGCGGACCGTGCGGCCAGCGGATGGCCGGTGGCAACCATCGCCGTCGCACTGCGAACGCCCGCGCTCCCACTGGAGATGTTCATCGCCGTCGTCCCCTCGTTACCCGTGGTCTTCGTCACTGTGACATACTGTATGCGCGGTTCGTAGTCGTCCACTTCGGTGACAGTAGAATGCGGCTTGCGTCAATGTCAATTTGGTATACAGTATTCCAAAATGAGTTTTGAGAATGCGTTGAGCCGATAGGGGAACCCAGATGACTGCGCCTATGAATCCGGACGAATTCCGTACTGCGCTTGAGAACGCCATAAAGGGCAAGAGTGCCAACAAGTCGCCCTTCAGCCTCGCTTGGGCAGGCGGCAAGCTGAGCCGCGATCATCTCTCGCGCTGGGCCGAAAACCATTATCACTATGTCGGGCCGTTCGCCGACTATCTCGGCTACATCTATTCCCGCATGCCCGAGCAATACACCGAGGCGAAGGACTTCCTGCTCGCCAACATGTACGAGGAAGAGATCGGCGGCGACCGCCACACCGACCTTCTGATCCGTTTCGGCGAGGCCTGCGGCACCACGGGTGATCGCATGCGCGACCCCGAAAACATGTCGGCGACGACGCGCGGCCTGCAGAGCTGGTGCTATTCGGTGGCGATGCGCGAGGACCCGATCGTCGCCGTTGCCGGCCTCGTCGTCGGCCTGGAATCGCAGGTGCCGTCGATCTACCGCAAGCAGACGCCGACCCTGCGCGAAGTCTATCACTTCACTGACGAGGAGGTCGAGTTCTTCGACCTGCACATCGTCTCCGATGAGATCCACGGCGAGCGTGGCTACCAGATCGTGCTGGAACATGCGCGCACGGTGGAGATGCAGCAGCGCTGCCTGAAGATCTGCGAGATCGGCGCCCAGATGCGCCTGCTCTACACCACCGCACTCTACAACGACTATGTCGCTGGTGACGTCAAGCTGGGCAAGGTCCCGGCGATGGAGCCGGAACTCGCTGGCATCGGCGGCGTCTGAAATTGCACAGCGAAAGATGATCCATGCCGACAGTCGTCATTCATAAAAACGGCGAGGCCTATACCGGCGAGGTCAAGGAGGACACCAATCTCGTCGTCCGCGCCGGTATCAGGCAGTTTCCCTTCCCGCATCTGGCCTACAAATGCGGGATGGGCAAATGCGGCACCTGCGCCAGCCGCATCCTCGCCGGCGCCGAGAATCTGCCTCCGCCCAACTGGAAGGAGAAGAAGGTGCTCGGCGACAAGCTGGACGAGGGCTTCCGCCTGGTCTGCCAGCTCTGGATCAAGCACGACATCGAGCTTCGCCAGGAAAAGGTGACGGTGCCGCAGGCTTAGGTGCCTTGTCGGTGAGAACAATGCCGTGCCGCCCGGGAGTGGCGGCGCGATCAGCAACAACGGCCGCGAAGCATTCGGCCGACCGAGCAAGAATCAGGAATGAGGTGACGCAATGTATGTCGTTCTGACGACCAAGCCGGGCGAGTTCCGGACCGAAATGAGCCCCGGCGTGCAGCCGGTCGAGACCTATGATTACATCTTCTATGGTCGCAAGCGCGCCAGCTTCACCATTGCCAAGCTGGCCGATGACGAGCAGGCTCGGATCCGCATCGTCGAGGACGAGCCGCCGCAGATCGAAAACAACGTGCCGTGCAAGCTGTTCGAGAAGTTCTCGTCGGTCGAGGACGCACGTCACGAGCTCAAGTCGCTGACCTCCTACGGCAGCATGGACATCCAGCTGAAGCGCGTCTGACGCGCTGTCGGCCGGTCGATTTTCAACACTGTGTCGAATGCACCGATGATCACCATCACTTTCATCACCAATGACGGCAAGCAGGCGACCGCGCCCGACAACAGCAACCTGCTGCGCGTGTCGCTGCGCGAGAAGGGGGGCATTCCCTTCAAGTGCGGCGGCGGGCTCTGTGGCACGTGCCGGTGCAAGATCGAGACGGGCATCGAGAATACCGACGCCGTCAAGCCGAAGGAACGCAACCACCTGACAGCAGAGGATCTGGCTGCCGGCTTCCGCATGGCCTGCCAGACCTTCGTGCTCGGCGACATCAGCGTCTCCTGGGTGCCGAAGGCGCGCTGAGCGCACGGCATCCCGAAGCACCCAAGCAAGCAGAACGGACCGATGACAGAACGACACCTGAACTACATCGCCGGTGAATGGCAGCCCGCACGCAGCGGCGCGACCTTCGAGGACCGCAATCCGGCCGACGAGCGCGACCTTATCGGGCTGTTTCCGGACTCCGACGCGGCCGATGTCGCTGACGCGGTCGCCAGCGTTGCCCAGGCCTGGCCGGCCTGGGCGGCGCAGTCGCCCGAGGTGCGGGCCGACGTGCTGTTCAAGGCCGCCGACCTGATGTCGCAGCGCGCCGATTCCATTGCCGCCGAACTCACCCGTGAAGAAGGCAAGACGCTGACCGAGGCGCGCAACGAGGCAAGGCGCATCGCCGCCAATTTCCGCCTCTATGCCGGCGAAGCCTTGCGGCTCAACGGCGAGACCTATCCGAGCGACAGCGCCCAGCTGGTGCTTTCGGTGCGCCAGCCGGTCGGCGTGGTCGCCGTTATCACGCCGTGGAACTTTCCGCTGTCGATGGCGGCGCGCAAGCTTGGGCCAGCCCTTGCCGCCGGCAATGGCGTCGTCTTCAAGCCGTCCGAAATCACCCCGCTGATGGGCCAGCGCCTCGTCGAGGTGCTGCTCGATGCCGGCCTGCCGCCCAAGCTCGTCGCGCTGGTGCAGGGCAAGGGCGCCAAGGTCGGTCAGGCGATCACTTCGACCCGCGGCGTCGACGCGCTGACCTTCACCGGCTCCTACAGTGTGGGCAAGCAGATCGCCGCCTCGCTTTCCACCGACACACGCGTCCAGCTTGAAATGGGTGGCAAGAACGCGACAGTGGTTCTCGGTGACGCCAGCCTCGACAAGGCTGTCGCAACAATCGAGCGCGGCGCCTTCGGCCTCACCGGCCAGGCCTGCACCGGTACTTCCCGCGTGTTGGTCGCCCGCCCGCTTTACGCCGAGCTTGTGGCTCGTCTCGAAAAATCCGCCAGCGCGATCAAGGTCGGCCCGGGCACCTCGGACGGCGTGCAGATGGGGCCGCTCGCCACGCGCGCGCAGTATGACAAGGTGCTCGCCTATGTCGGCATCGCCCGTGAGGAAGGCGGCAAGGTCGTCGGCGGCGAAGCGCTGCGCGAGAGCAATGACGCGCTGGCGCATGGCTATTTCGTCCGGCCAGCCGTGGTCTCCGATCTGCCTGACAACAGCCGGCTGTGGCGCGAGGAAATTTTTGGGCCGGTGGTCGCCATTCGCCCGATCGACAGCCTCGACGAGGCCATTGCACTGGCTGACGACACCGAATACGGCCTCGCCGTCTCGCTGGTCACCGGCGACCTGGGCGCGGTGCTGCGCTTTGCCCGCGAAACCCAGCACGGCATCGTCAAGGTCAACAGCCCGACCACTGGTGTTTCGCTCAACGCGCCGTTCGGCGGCCTCAAGCATTCGAGCAACCAGGCGGCCAAGGAGCAGGGCGGCGCCAACGTGATGGACTTCTACAGCCGCATCAAGAGCATCTACCTTGGGGCATGACATGCTGGAGAGCCTCATGTCGCTGATGCCTGGCGAGTTCGTGCCCGGGAATCTGCTTGGCATGGGGCTGATGGTCTTTGTCGCAGCCCTTCTCCAGGGCATCGGCGGGCTCGGCTTTGCTATGTTCTCGGCGCCAATCGCGGTGCTGTTCTTTCCGGAGATGGCGCCGGGGCCGCTGCTGGTGCTCGGCGCGGGGCTTGCCCTGATGGGGCTGCTGCGCGACTTCGACGCCGTCGACTGGGCCTCCGTCACCACGCTGATGGCCGGCCGGGTAGGCGGCACGCTGCTCGCCGGCGCCACGCTCGCGGCCCTTCCCACCAATGCCTTCTCGATCATCTTTGCCGTGCTGATCCTGATCGGTGTCGGGCTGAGCTTCGCCGGCTGGAAGGTCGAGGCCTCGCATCCCAACATGGCGGTTGCCGGCTTCGCCTCGGGGCTGATGGGCACGATCACCTCGTCCGGCGCGCCGCCATTCGCCATCGTCATGCAATATGTGCCGCCGCGTCAGATGCGGGCGACGATCGGCTGCGTCTTCTTTGCCGGCGCCATCCTGTCGCTGTTGATGCTGGCCTATGTCGACCGCTTCACGCTGCCGCAGTTGTGGCTCGGCATCCTGCTGTTTCCGCTGATGATCGGCGGCTTCTTCGTTTCCAACCGTCTCAACCGCTATTTCTCGGCGCACGGTGTGCGTGTAATGCTGCTGACCATGTCGGGGCTTGGTGCCCTCGGAATTCTGGCCCGGACGCTGGTGCAGTGATGATACATATTACCGATGAGATGGTCGAAGCCGCCGTCAGCCCTGTCGACGCCCAGCAGGTGCTGACCGACGCCTTTCGGAGCTTCGGCCAGGACGAGGCAGCCATGCAGGAGCGCATCCGCAGCGAGGCGGGCGGCGTCAAGCTGTCGACGCTGGGCGCGGTCATCCCCGGCCAGGAGGTCGTCGGCGCGAAGGTCTACACGACGATCAAGGGCCAGTTCTCCTTCATCATCTTGCTGTTCTCCTCGGTTGATGGAAGCGCGCTGGCGACCTTCGACGCCGGTGCCATCACCAAGCTTCGGACGGCCGGCTGCTCGGTGATCGCCGCCAGGCATCTCGCTCGTAGCGATGCGGCGACACTGTCGATCTTCGGTTCCGGCCCGCTCGGCCGCGCCCATGCGGTGCAGATGGCCGAGGCCTTTCCGATCAGGCGCGTCCTGCTTGCCAGCCGCTCTTCGGATCCCGCGCTTGCCGCCGAACTGGAGGCCGCCTGCGGCGTGTCGACGAGAATGGCAACCGCCGAGGAGGCAGCCGCGGAAGGCGACATCGTGGTCACGGCCTCGCGCTCGCCCACCGCGCTGTTCTCAGGCGATCTGCTCAGGCCGGGCAGCTTCGTTGCCGCCGTTGGCTCCAGCCTGCCGACGACGCGCGAACTGGACGATTCCGCCATGGCCCGAGCATCACTCGTTGCCGTCGAGTGGCGCCGGCAGAGCCTGCGAGAAGCAGGCGACATGGTCCTGGCCGATCCGGCTGCTTTGCCGGCGGAGAAGATCGTCGAACTGGGCGAGATACTTGCGGGCAAGGCGAGGGGCCGCGCGGACGCTGACGAGATCACGATCTACAAGTCGGTCGGGGTCGGCCTGCAGGACATCGCCCTGGCGGGGCTGGCTTATCGGCGGATCTTTGGCGGATAGCTGCTAGCGGTCCAGGCCGGCTGCTGCGGACAGCCGCTCCAGGCGCTCGGCGCGCGTACCGCGGATCTCGATGAGCCGGGGCTTGTCCCCGAACAGCCCAAGTTCGTCGTCTCTCAGGATCGACTTCAATAGCTGATCCACGCGAGCGCGTAGTTTCGGGTATTCGATCGTAACTTCGATCTCGTCCGGCCGGGAAAGTGGAAGGAAAACCAGCAGGTCAAGTGAGCGAATGGCCCTTTCGATGCGTGGAAGTAGCTTCGCGTGCGGGGACCATTCGAAACCTTCCGCCGCACTCACGACGTCGAGATAGGCAATGAAATCGAGGGGGCACCTGTCAAAGACGACATCAGGCTGATCTGAGGCGAGGAACATGGAGCAGCTCGCCTCGAGTTGTGTCTCGAGGTCGGCAACCGTCGGGGCATCCGCGAACGGCGTGCCCTGCTGCACCAGAGCCCAATAGGGCTCCGCTTCCTGGACGTAGTGTTGATGCGCCCCGGTGAAATCCTCGACGAGCGTTGTCTTGCCGCTGCCATGTGTGCCAGTTACCGCGATCCGCATTCCCATCCTCCGACCTGCCATGAAGCTTTTGCCCCGGCATCAGTCAAGAGCGGGATGCCGCCATCATCTCGGCACGCCGGCGCGGTCCAGTCGAGTAAATATCGCCAAGGCCAAGGGGCTATTTGCGCCTGGTTGGCCGAGCGTCAGGATGCCGTTTCAGGAGGTAGCCGGGTTCGGCACTGTCGCCGGGCTCGCTTGGTTCCTCGCTGATCGTTCCCGGAGGGTTCTGTCCTTCGGAGTGGCGGACCTTCTCCTCGTCTTCGCCCACCGGCCCGGTATTCCCGTATTTGTCAGCCGGCTTCTTGTTCCCGGCGGCGTCCTGGGAAAATGCGTCGATCGGGTCCGGCCATGTGCGTGCCACGGGTGCGCGAGCCCCCGTCTCATAAGCCGTCGGGCCGTCGTCGTCCTGATCGTCGGGAGGTACTGGCCGCTTGTTGGTCATCGCTTGAGCCTTTGTGTTCGAGCGCTACTGCAGCCTGTATCGAACGCGCAGAGTCTAAGATGGTTCAGGCGTTTTCCGTTCTTGCACCACGCGGGGTCGTGCAAGAACGGAGAGGTCTCGAGCGAGCGGTGGCGTGCGTCGCCCGCCACCGCGGCTTCGCTCTTACAGAGCTGCACCAGCCAGTTTGGCCTGGAGCGCGTTACGATCGTCGACGGACTTGAGACGGATCGTCAGGGCCTCGCTCTTGACCGGAACCTGAGGCGGCAGGCTAACCTCTATGTCCGCAGCGTGCTGCGCGGCCCAGTTCTTGAAACGTGGCAGCTTGTTGGGGCCGCTGATGGGGAAGGTGAAGCTGTATTTGAAGGACATTTCGGTACGATCCAATGGCACGCGGCCAGTCCTGCGGGGCGCGCAAACCAAGCGCAGCCACTCGCACCAACCGGTCCGCGACTGATTCTGATGGGGAATGGGGTGCCTATCCTGGTGCCGCTCTTGCTCTCGCAGGTAGAGGCACCAGGCAATTAGCCTATGAGAAGGCTACCTTTGCAGATGACGATGAAGGCAAAGGAAATGGTCATGGTCGCAGTAGTCGGCCAAGCGGCCGCAATTGTCAAATTTCACCAGCGGCAGTGAGCCAGCTTGGTAGCTTTTCTACGGGTCGGGTGCAGCGATGCTGAGACCTGGCCGCCTAGTCCTGTGGCAGTTCGGCCGCATTGTAGACGTGACGGGCGGCGAGCAGGGCGGCGAGCTCGCTGTCGCCAGCGATCACGGCGCGCAGGATGGCGGCGTGTTCTTCCCAGTTCTGCTTGCCCCTGCGCCGGCTGATCGGCGCAAACAGCATCACGGTGCGGTCGCGTAGCGAGCGGATCAGGTCCTGCAGCACGGAATTCGCCGCGACTGTCGCAAGTGCTTCGTGGAACTCGGTATTCTGGCGCGACAGGAGCACAGGATCCTCGCAGTCCGCGAGCTTGGCGCCCTCGTCGAGGATGCGCTGCAGTGCTGCGATCTGTTCGGGGTCATGACGCTTGGCGGCAAGTTTAGCGTTCAGCGCTTCAAGGGTGGCGCGCACTTCGACGAGCTCGCGCTTCTGGTCCTCGGTGAAAACCGTGACAGAGGCGCCGCGGCGCGGCTCGATGGTGACGATGCCCTCGGCGGCGAGTTCGCGCAGCGCCTCGCGAACCGGCATGCGCGACACGCCCATCTCCTCGGACAGGCGACCCTCGACCAGCCTCTCGCCGACGGCGATCTCGCCGCTGACGATCCGCTCGCGCAGTGCGGCGGTGATCAGCTTGGTCAGCGGAGCGTGGATTTCTCCAAGTGCGACGGTCATTGTCCTACAGTTCCTGACGAGAGGGCGAATCGGCCTGCGGAAGCAATTCCTCGTGGCCGAAGATATAGCTTCGGCCATTTGGATTACAATATGCAATCCGCGTCTCAACCATCCGCGTTCCGCCGCCTGGCGGCGGCGCCAAGAGGCGGCGCCGGTCCAGCCATCTTTCGTTTCAGGCGGGCGCCAGCGTGTGCTGGAAGTTGAAGGCGTCGGAATAGATGAAGCCCGGGTTCGCGCCATGCTCGACGAACAGGTTCCTGGCGCTGGCGATCATGTTGGGCGAGCCGCACATATAGATGGCGTGCTCGGAGAAGTCGCCGATGTCCTCGGTCGCGACCTCCTGCACATAGCCCTGCCGCCCGGTCCATGACGGGCTCGGCTGTGACAGCACCGGCACATACTGGAAGTCGCAAAGCCGTTCGCCCCACGACAGGATCTCGTCGTGCAGGTAGAGGTCGGCTTCCGTCCGCATGCCCCAGTAGAGCGATACGGGCGGGCAATCGGGGTCGTCCATCAGCGATTCCAGGATGCTCTTGATCGGCGCGAGCCCGGTGCCGGTCGCCACCATCAGCAGCGGCCGGAAATCCTCTTTGCTGCAACAGAACAGGCCGTGCGGCAGTTCGACGTCGAGCTTGTCGCCCGGCCGCAGGCGCGTCAGCTGTCCGTCGGTGAAGTGGCCACCGCGCACGCGGCGGATATGCAGGTCGACGCTCTTCCCGTTCGGCACCGAGGCCATCGAGAAGCTGCGGCGGTTGCCGTCGTCGAGAAGCACGTTGAGATATTGTCCGGGACGGTAGACCAGCCCATCGGCGCCGGGAAGCGCGAGCGTCAGGTGCACGACGTCGCGGCCGAGCAGACGGACTGCCTCGACCTCGGCCGTATACCGCTCAGGATCGGAGCAGGGCGCCAGCGGCCTTTCTGTGCTGATGACGAGGTTGCCCTGCGGCCGCGCCTGGCAGGCGAGCGCAAAGCCCTCTTCCTCCAGCTCCGGCGTCAGCGCCAGCGGATGTTCCTCATAGTTGACGCAGCCTTCGACCAACTTGACGCGGCAGGTGCCGCACCAACCTTCGGTGCAGTCGTGCGGCAGCGGGATCCCCTGCCGGAGCGCCGCCGTCAGGACGGATTCCTCGGAATCGACGGTGAATGTGTCCTCGGTCTCGAGGACACGCACGACGTGGCTCATTCATGTCTCCACTGAAGAACTCGCATAAGGCGGCGTGAGCCGCCCGCATCGTCACTTCTTGATGTCGGCCTGGACCATGACCTTGTGGCCCTTGGGCTCCAGCAAAGCCTGCAGGGCGGCGAGTGCGGCAACACCGCAGGCGATGTCCTGCTCGCCATTGCCGCCGCTGAGGCCGACGCCGCCAATAACTTCACCGTCTACGACAATGGGAAAGCCGCCGACAAAGGCTGCAAAACGGCCCTCAAAGCTGAGCTGGATGCCAAATGCCTCGTTGCCCGGCAGTGCGGGACCGTTCGGCGGGGTGGTGAAGAGATGGGTCGAGCGCTTGTGGCCGGCCGCGGTGAAGGCCTTGTTCCAGGCAATCTGCGGGCCGGTCACCCGAGCGCCGTTCATCCGTTCCAGGGCGATGGGGTAGCCGCCGTCATCGGCGATGCAGACGGTTTCGGGAACGTTGAGTTCCTGGGCCTTGGCAACGGCCGCCGCAACCATGATGCGGGCTTCTTCGATTTCGAGCTTCAGAATCTGTTTCACGTCTTCCGTCCGACACAAGATTTGCGTTTGACTGGCCGGAGCAGCGCACGAGGCGGGCAATCCCGCCCCGCGCGCTCCCCCAATGCGGCTGCGGCCCGTTCAGGCGGCGAGGTTCAGTTCCTCGATCGGCAGCTCGTGCGCGACATAGTCGTGGTAGAGCGCGGTGGTGTAGAGCAGGCGCATCTGGGCGCCGACCTCGCAGATCTTGAGGCAGCGCTGCTGCATCTCGACGGTGCGGGCATGTTCCAGCACGATCTGGTAGCCGCGCTCGCCGTGGATCTCGTCGGAGACGATGTGCAGGTCGAAGAACTCGACCTCTTCGTCGGTGAAGCCGTACTTGTCGCGCAGCGTCGGCGTCTGCTTGCGGTAGATCGACGGCACCTGCGATTCCAGGCCTACGACGAGGCCGGCGACGGCAACGATCGGGTCCTCGCGCATCGCCACCGCATAGCACCAGCTCTGCAAGGCGCGGGTCGTCGGCGACATGTTGTCGGGGTCGCGCATGCGGTCACCCGTGGTGCCGCAGGCCTCGCCGAAACGGATCAGGAGGTCGGTGTGGCGGTCGCCGCCAATCTCTTCCTCATACATGTTGGCGAGCAGGAAGTCCTTGGCCTCGGTATACTGTTCGGGCATGCGAGCATAGATGTAGCCGAGATAGTCGGCGAACGGACCGACATAGTGATAGTGGTTCTCGGCCCAGCGGGCGAGGTGGGCACGGCTCAGCTTGCCGCTCGCCCAGCCAACACTGAACGGCGATTTGTTGGCGCTCTTGCCCTTGATGGCGTTTTCAAGCGCCGTGCGGAATTCGTCCGGATTCATCGCGACAGTCATTCATTGCTCCCTTCATGCGGAATCGCTGCGTTCGGTCAATTTAGAATACTGTATACCAAATCGAATTTGACGCAAGAGCCTGATCTTGGACGTGCCGTGTGCGCCCCGTCGACGTCAGGCGGTCCGTGCGCGGCTCCTGCCAGCTTTGGACCGAGCCTCGGAGGTATGCGCCGCAGTCTTCGGATTGGATCGCGCCGAAACACTTCGCTTTGCTTTGGGGATTGTGCGCTGCACCACAAATCACGGTCGTTTGCTGCAATGCCGAACGTTCGTCTGTGTGTCGATTTTGGTTCGGGTGCTTTCGTTTCTGACGTTGACTCTCGAAAGTCACTTCACTACGACACATCCTGCATTCTATAGAATGTAGAACATAGCATCGGCACGTCGGTCGGGTCGCTCCGTGACATTGAAGTCATGCGCCCAGTCGGCCGCGGCCATTACGGGAGGCTTATGTGAAGCAGACGAGTACGGGCAAATTCTCCATGTCGCGCCGCGCGGTTTTCGCGGCCGGCCTGTCGGCGGTTGCCGCAATTTCCATCTTGGCCACGGGCGCCAGCCATGCCGAGGGCGTTGGCACGGCCGACCAGCCGGTCGAGATCCGGATGATCGCCAACGAGGCGTTCGCCAACCAGTGGCAGACCAGCATGGTGCCCGAGTTCAACAAGGTGTTCCCGAACATCAAGGTGACCATCGACGGCGTGCCCTACACCGAGCTGCTGGCCAAGAGCCTGCTCGATGCCACCGGTCCGACGCCGACCTACGATATCATCATCGCCGACGACAACTGGATTCCCCAGATCGCCAATACCGGCGTCCTGCTCGACCTGAAGAAGGACGCGGCCGAGTGGACCTCGGCTGACTACGACTGGGCCGATTTCAATGCAGCCCCCCTCGCCGCCGGTGAGTGGAACGGCGTGCAGTATGGCGTGCCGCTGCGCTCCAACATGCTGTTGATGTTTGCCAACAAGGCTCTCTACGAGAAGGCCGGCTTGCCTGCGCCGACGCCGGAGCTGACCTGGGAACAGTTCTTCCAGCAGGCCGAGAAGCTGGTTCAGGACACGAATGGCGACGGCAAGGTCGACGCCTGGGCGATCGACACCTACTTCATGCGCGAGCCGCTGACCCCGACCATCTGGCAGACCATCCTCAACTCGAACGGCGGCGCACTGCTCGACGAGAACAACAAGCCTGCCTTCAACAATGAGGCTGGCGTCAAGGCGCTGCAGATGCACATGGATCTGCTGAAATACGCCCCGACCGGTGCGGTCAGCCATGGCTTCAACGAGTCGCTGCAGGCGTTCCGTCAGGGGCAGACCGCGAACATGTTCATGTGGGGCAGCGTGTTCAAGGGCACGGCCGTCGATCCGAAGACCACGACGCTGAAGCCTGAACAGGTCGGCATCCAGGTGATGCCGGTGGGATCCAAGAGTGCAGGCGCCCATCGCGGCATCTGGAGCGGCGCCATCAACAACAAGAGCGAGAACAAGCAGGCCGCCTGGGCGCTGCTGCAGTGGCTGAGCTCGAAGGAAGGCGAAGTCTGGCAGTCGAATGCGCTCGGCGTCTTCCCGGCGCGCAAGTCGACGCTGGCGAGCACCCCGGAGCATGAGTGGCTGAAGCCGGTGTTCGTCGCGCTGCAGCAGGGCTACGACGCTGCCGAGGCCGGCAAGATGTGGCGCCCGCGCCATCCGAAGTCGGACGCTGTCCAGCAGGTTCTGGCCGACGAGGTCGCCCGCGCGATGGCCGGTCAGGCAACGCCGCAGGAAGTCCTGCAGGCTGCTGCCGAGAAGATCGAGAAGCTGCTCAAGTAATGTGGCTCTGCGGCGCCGCGCGTCCGAAAGGATGCGCGGCGCAGTGGCACTTTGAAACCTGTGCATGATCCATTCCGGGGATCGAATCCGATTCTGGGGGTCGTGCGTGAGCATCGAGGAGCGCCTGGCATATGGCGACTATGGGACGTAGCCGCTCGCGCGGCGCTGCAAAGCTGGCGGATTTGATGAGCCGCTGGGCGTTCATGGCGCCCGCGACCATCATCCTGCTGGCCATGCTTGCCTACCCAATTCTCTACACGATCGAGATTTCGTTCTCGGAGCTCGATCTCGCGACCTTCACCGCAACGGAGTGGGTCGGTTGGGATAACTACGTCGAGGTGCTCAACGACGCCCGTTTCTGGGAATCGCTCAGGGTCACTGGCATCTATCTGGTGCTGGCGTTGCCCTTGCAGATGATCCTTGGCTTCGGCATCGCGTTTCTCATCAACGCGAACTGGAAGGGCCGCGTCCTCGTCCGCGCCCTGTTCATCATCCCCATGGTAGTCGCCCCCGTCGTTGCAGGCGGTGTCTGGCGCATGATCCTCGATCCGCTTTGGGGACTCGCCAACTACGTCATCGGCCTGGCCGGCTTCGAGCCGCTCGACTGGCTTGGCAACCCGAGCCTCGCCATGCTCACCGTCGTCATCATCGACACCTGGCGCTGGACCCCCTTCGTCACCCTGATCGCCACCGCGGCCCTGATGTCGCTGCCCAAGGACGTGTTCGAGGCGGCCGAGATCGACGGCGCCAACTGGTGGACCATGTTCTGGTCGATCACCCTGCCGCTTCTGCTCCCGATCATTGCCGCTACCTTCGTCGTGCGCTGGTTGGGCGCGGTAAAGATGTTCGACATCGCACTTGCCGCGACCAATGGTGGCCCGGGTGCTGCGACCAAGGTCATCAACCTGTTCATCTACGAAGAAGCGTTCCGCTCGCTCAAATTCGCCGAGTCGGCCGCGATGGCAGTCGTCATCCTGGTGCTGACCATGGTGCTGACGGCGCTGTTCCTGCGCGGCAGCCGCAAGCTGGAGGAAATGTATTGAGCGCCGCCGTCTCCACCCGCCGCCGCAAGATCCCGGTCGGCCACTATGTCCGTATCACCAGCGGCGTCGTCGCGTGCGCGCTGTTCCTGTTCCCGGTGTTCTGGATGGTGCTGACCTCCTTCAAGATGCCGCGCGACATCTTCACCACGCCGCCGACGCTGTTCTTCACGCCGACGCTCGAGACCTACATCAGCTACATGTCGCGTGCCGACATTCCGCACCGCATGCTCAACACCGTCATCGTCGCCTTCGGTTCGGGCCTTGTCTCGATCGTCGCCGGCGCCATGGCCGGCTATGCGTTGGCCCGCATCCGCTTGCGCGGTGCCGGCATGCTCGGCGCCATGATCCTCTTGTCGCGCGGCGTGCCGCCGATCGCACTTGCCGTGCCGATGTTCCTCGTTGCCCGCAGCCTCGGCCTCACCGACAAACACATCACGCTGATCCTCGCCTATTGCACCTTCCTCATCCCTTACGTGATGTGGCTGATGCGCGGCTTCTTCATGGCCCTGCCGAAGGAGCTGGAAGAGTCGGCGATGCTCGATGGCTGCACCCGCTTCGGTGCCTTCTTCCGCATCATCGTGCCGATCTCGCTGCCCGGCCTGCTGTCTACCATGATCTTCAGCGTCATCCTTGCCTGGGAAGAGCTGCTTTTCGCCCTGGTGCTCACCAACCGCAACGCCTCGACCATTCCGGTGTCGATCGCAGGCATCGCCGGCGACTCGGTCAACGGGGCCAACTGGGGAGCGCTCACCGCGGTCGGTACGCTGACCGTCGTGCCTGTGGTCATCTTCGCCCTGCTCGTCCAGAAATGGCTGATCCAGGGACTGGCCGACGGCGCGACGAAGGGGTGACGCCAATGGCCTGTTTGCACATTCGAAGGCGGGGAGGACAGCGATGAAACCGAAGGCGGTCTATCAGACCAAGGCGGAACTGGCGCGCCAGTACATCCAGGAGATGATCGTCTCCGGTGCGGTGCGCGCCGGTGCACGCATCACCACGCGTGAAATGTCCGAAGCGCTCGGCATGAGCGAGACGCCGATCCGCGAGGCGCTGCGCAGCCTTTCTGCCGAAGGCTGGCTCGATTTCCACGCTCATCTCGGCGTCGTCGTCGCCTCCTTCAACAGTGAACACGTGCATGAGGTTTATGCCCTGCGCGGCACGCTCGGCGCGCTCGCCATCGAGCTTGGAGCGCCAAGCTACACGGAAGAGCGGCTGGCCGAGATCGACCGCAACATCGCCGAGAGCGAGGCCGCGGTTTCATCCGGAGACGCCGGCCTCTATGCGCGGCTGAACCACGACTTCCACGTCCTGCTCTGCGACACGCCGCACTCGCAGTGGAGCCTCAAGCTGCTCGTCAACCTGCGGGCCCAGACCATGGCCATGCATCGCGGCTTCGAGGCGGTGCCGCAGCGCATGCGCGCCTCGCTCGATGAGCACCGCGTCATCAGGCAAGCGCTCGGCAAGCGCGACTTTGCCCTGGCCGCGGACCTGGTCCGGCAGCATGAGCGCGCCGCCGGCGATGCGCTGATCGTCGAGCTCGATCGCTCGCGGGTCGTGCAGGCTGCGAAGTGACGGCAAAGCTTGATCCATTGGGCGTTGCGACCGCTGCGCGGCAGAACGCGAACTGACTGAGGAGGTTCACCGCAAATGGTAGGTGGCGTAATGAAGACTGAACGCGAGATCACCGAACCGGTCGATCTGTGCTTGCCGAACGGACGGCTGAACCCGGCCGCCGTGGGCTGGACCCGGCAGCCGTTGCATACGGCCAACCTCAAGGGCTGGGGCCGCAACAAGCGCTTCGAATATTGGTGCATCACCACGCCCGATCTCACGGTGGCGATCAACATCTCGCACTCCGATTACCGCGTCACGCTGGCCACCTTCTTCCTCGACATGAAGACGCTGGAAACCTTTTCCCAGGCCGAGATCCATTGGCTGCCGCGCGACCGCGTCACGCCGATGCCGGAGCGCTCGGGCGACGGTTCGCTGGTCGGCAAGGGCAACGACATGAAGATCGAGATGCTCGAGGTGGAGAACGGCACGTTGCTGCGCGTCGCCACCAAGCGCCTCGACCTCGAGATCTCGGCCATCAAGGAGCCCGGGCACGAGGCCATGGGCGTCGTGGTTCCCTGGGACAACAAGCGCTTCCAGTACACCCTCAAGGACAATTGCATCCCGGCCAGTGGCTGGGTGAGGGCGGACGGCAAGAGCTACGAACTGTCAGCCGACACTGCCTTCGCGACCCTCGACCACGGTCGCGGCCGCTGGCCCTATTCGATCGTCTGGAACTGGGGCGCGGGCAGCGGCCGCACTCCTGAGGGCGAGGTCATCGGCCTGCAGTTCGGCGCCAAGTGGACCGACGGCACGCCCTCGACCGAGAACTGCCTGCGCATCGACGGCCGCATCCAGAAGATCAGCCAGGAACTGGAATGGATCTACGACCGCAACGACTGGATGGCGCCGTGGCGCATCCTGGGCGACCGCGTCGACCTGACCTTCACCCCGGTCTACGACCGCTACTCCTGCTTCGACCGCCTGGTGGTGCTGTCGCGCGAGCACCAGGTCTTCGGCTGGTACGACGGCACCGTGGTCAGCGAGGACGGCCGCCGCATCAAGGTCGAGAAGATTTTCGGCTGGGCCGAAGAGGTCAAGCGGCGTTGGTAGCACAGCCCCGCAACATCCGCGCCAGTGACAAGAATCCCAGGAAGCAGACATGAGCAACGTTGAAATCAGGGACATCCGCAAGGCCTATGCCGGCCATGCCGTCATCCATGGCATCTCGATCGATATTCCCGATGGCGAGTTCGTCGCTCTCGTCGGCCCCTCCGGCTGCGGCAAGTCGACCCTGCTGCGCATGATCGCCGGTCTTGAGGAGATCACCGACGGCGACATCGCCATTGGCGGCCGTGTCGTCAACGATGTCGCGCCGAAGGACCGCGACATCGCCATGGTGTTCCAGAACTATGCGCTCTATCCGCACAAAACGGTGCGCGAGAACATGGGCTTTGCACTGCGCATGCGCCGCACGCCCAAGGCCGAGATCGAAAAGCGCGTCAACGAGGCTGCCCGCATCCTCGGCCTCGAAGCGTTGCTCGACCGCAAGCCGCGCGCGCTTTCCGGCGGCCAGCGCCAGCGCGTCGCCATGGGTCGCGCCATCGTCCGCAACCCCAACGTCTTTTTGTTCGACGAGCCGCTGTCCAACCTCGACGCCAAGCTGCGCGGCGAGATGCGCTCGGAACTCAAGGAACTGCACCAGCGCCTGGGCACCACCACGGTCTATGTCACCCACGACCAGATCGAGGCGATGACGCTGGCCGACCGCGTCGTGGTCATGAATGGCGGCCGCGTCGAGCAGTCCGGCCCGCCGCTCGAACTCTACGATCGCCCGCAGAGCCTGTTTGTCGCCGCCTTCATCGGCTCGCCGCCGATGAACTTCCTCGAAGGCAAGATCGACGGTGCTGGCAAGCTGGCGCTCGAAAGCGGTGAAGCGCTCGATCTTCCCGCGCTTGGCCATGCGGCCGGCACGGCGGTGACCATCGGCGTGCGTCCAGAGCATTTTTTGCTTGCCGACAAGGGCTGGCCGGCGACCGTGTCGGTGGTCGAACCGACTGGTTCCGAAACCCAGATCACCGCGCGCCTCGCCGGCAGGGTGATCCGCGTGCTGATCCGCGGCCGCACCGATGTCGGCCCCGGCGACACCATTCACCTGCATGCCGCGCCGAAGGATGTCCACGCCTTCGACACCAAGACCGGTAAGCGGATCTAGCATCAGGTCGGGAAGCCTGGCGGCAGCAATTCCCGGCCCCTTCGACGGCGGCGGACTTACCGGTCCCGCCGCCGCTGCCGTTTCTGCCTATTGCTTCACGCCGGCAATGGACCCACGCACCACGAGGTCGACCGGCCAGACCTCGCCGCGCGCGCCATCTTCCAGCCCCGAAATGCGTGCTGCCAGCCGCTCGGCGACGCGCGCGCCAGCCGCCCGGATCGAGGAGCGGGTCGTCGTCAGCGGCACCGAAAAATGCTCCGGCTTCAGCCAGGGAAAGACGTCGTCATGGCTGACCAGCGACAGGTCGGTGGGGATCGTCAGGTTGAGGTCGCGCGCTGCCCTGACCACGCCGAGCGCCATGATCAGGCTCGAACAGACGATGGCCGTCGGCGCATCGGACGCCTCCAGCAGGCTGCGCGCGGCGCGATAGCCGTTTTCCTCGGTCATGATTTCCGAGCGGATGTTCATGGGCTCCAGCATCAGCCCGCTTTCCGCCAGCGCTCGGCGGGTGCCGCGCTCGCGGAAGATGGCGAAGGTCTGTGTGTCTTCGCCGTTGATCAGGGCGATGCGGCGATGGCCGAGTTGCACGAGCAGCCGGGTCGCGTCGTGGAAGGCGCCTTCATTGTCGATGTCGATGAAGGGATAGTCGAAATCGAGCCCTTCGCTGCGGCCATGGACGATGAAGGGGATGCCGAGCTGGTGGGCAAGTGCCACGCGTTTGTCCGAACTGCGTGGCGCCGAGATATAGAGCGCGTCGACCTGCTTGTTGGCGACAATGCGCCGGTAAGTGGTCTCCTCGTCGGCGGCGTCCGCCGGGCTCAGCACCAGATCGAGCTCGTGGCCGCGCGCATAGTCGCCGAGGCCCGACAGGAACTCGACGAAATGCGGGTCGATGTCGACGGCGGCACCCGTCGGCATGACGTAGCCGATCATGCCGGCTTTGCCGGTCGCCAGCCGCCGCGCGCTCGGGTTGGGTCGGTAGCCATGGCGCTTGGCGGCGTCCATGACGCGGCGGCGCGTATCCTCGCTGACCTCCGGATAGCCGTTCAGCGCGCGGCTCACCGTCGTCTGCGACAGCTCCAGCATCAATGACAGTTGTTTGAGGTTCACCTCGTTCAAATCCTCAAAGCGCTTTGAATATCGGCGCCCCCTCGGGTCTGCGCCGGTGTCCGGGGAGGATGCCAAGATAGGCTGCCGCAGCCGTCCTTTGAAGCAATATTTGCTTTTGCACCGCCAAATACCATGCTGCAACGCACATTTCATGGAGTTCTTTACTCGACCAGTCCGGCGAAGCTCTTGACTCTTTTCGCGTTCAATGGCGTGATTGCTGAAGCCAAAGCGCTTTGAAATGCCGTGGCATCACGCGAATTGCAGGCTGCGCGATACCGGGGAGAGTTCGGGGCGGTGCAGGCGGGCGGAATGGAGGTTCCGTCCGGGATTTTGATCCACTGGGAGGACAACCATGAGGAAGACCCTGTTGTTGGGCGTGGCGCTTGGCGCCATCGCCCTGAGCGCGCCCGCGTCGGCGGAACTGAAGTTCAAGCCGGGCGAGGACGCCCGCTTTACCTGGTCCAATTTCGACGACCTCAAGAAGGTCGACCTCAAGGGCGAGACGCTGACGATCTTCGGACCGTGGCGCGGCGAGGACGAAGCCTTGGCGCGCTCGGTGCTCGACTATTTCAGCGAAGCCACCGGCGCCGAGGTCAAATACTCCTCGTCCGAAAACTACGAGCAGCAGATCGTCATCGACACGCAGGCGGGCAGCCCGCCGAACATCGCCATCCTGCCGCAGCCCGGCCTGATCCAGGATCTTGCCTCGAAGGGCCTGCTCAGCCCGCTCGACGATGCCGCTGCCAATTTCGTCAAGGAGAACTATGGTGCTGGCCAGTCATGGGTCGATCTCGGCACCTTCAAGGACAAGGAAGGCAAGCCCGGCTTCTATGGCTTCCCCTTCAAGGCCGACCTGAAGTCGCTGGTCTGGTACGTGCCCGAGAATTTTGAAGAAGCCGGCTATGAAGTTCCCAAGACCTGGGAGGAGCTGCAGGCCCTGACCGACAAGATCGTGGCTGACGGCGGCGTGCCGTGGTGTATCGGTCTTGGCTCCGGCGGCGCCACCGGCTGGCCGGCCACGGACTGGGTCGAAGACATCATGCTGCGCACGCAGTCGCCCGAGACCTACGACAAGTGGACCAAGAACGAGATTCCGTTCAATGATCCGGCGGTCGTTGGCGCGCTCGACGTCTTCGCCAAGATCGCCACCAACGACAAATATGTCGATGGCGGCAAGGCGGCGGTGGCGGCGACCGATTTCCGCGACAGCCCCAAGGGCATGTTTGCCGTTCCGCCCAAGTGCTACATGCACCGCCAGGCGTCGTTCATCTCGTCGTTCTTCCCCGAGGGCACCAAGCTCGGCGAGGATGCCGACTTCTTCTACCTGCCGCCGATGGCCGCCAAGCCCGAACTCGGCAACCCCGTGCTCGGTGGTGGCACGCTGTTCACCATCACCAAGGACTCCAAGGCCGCGCGCGCCTTCATCGACTTTTTGAAGATGCCGCTCGCCCATGAGGTCTGGATGGCGCAGTCGGGCTTCCTGACTCCGCTGAAGACGGCCAACAACAAGGCCTATGGCAATGAAGCTCTGAAGAAGCAGGGCGACATCCTGGTCAACGCCTCGACCTTCCGCTTCGACGGCTCCGATCTGATGCCCGGCAAGATCGGCGCTGGTGCCTTCTGGACCGGCATGATCGATCTAGTAGGCGGCAAGGCTCCGGCAGATGTCGCAGGCGACATCCAGAAGAGCTGGGACGCGATCAAGTAGCGGTTGCGTTGCGGCGGGCTTCGAGGGGTCACTCCCTCACCCGCCCTCCGCTTCGCTCGGGCACCCTCTCCCCGTTGGGGAGAGGAGGCAGTCGAGGGCACCGCCTTCTTCTTCTCCCCAATGGGGAGAAGGTGGCCGCGTAGCGGCCGGATGAGGGGGCTTGATCCCTTGAGGTAGCCCGAGCTCGAACCAGCGTTGCAAAGGGATTGATCCCATGGCGGCACAGATATTCTCGGCAATCTTCACGGTCGTTGTCGGCGTCGGCGGCTGCGTCGTCTATTTCTGGGGCGCCAACAAGCTGCTCGACTTGATCTTTCCCTCGCGCGGCGTCTCGGGCACTGCCGTGGTGGACAATCTCCGCCGCCAGGGCCTGATCCGGCCGTGGCTGTTCGTCGGCCCGGCGATGCTGATCCTGGTCGTCTACCTGATCTATCCGGTGATTGACACGCTCAGGCTCTCCCTGATGGATCGCAACGGCGAGAACTTCGTCGGCCTTGCCAATTACAGCTGGGCCTTCGGCGACCGCGAGTTCCGCAACTCGATCTTCAACAATTTGCTCTGGCTCGCCGTGGTGCCGGCCGCCTGCACCTTCTTCGGCCTGGTCATCGCCGTGCTCACCGACAAGATCTGGTGGGGCAACATCGCCAAGAGCCTGGTCTTCATGCCGCTCGCCATCTCGTTTGTCGGCGCCAGCGTCATCTGGAAATTCGTCTATGAATACCGCGCCGAGGGCCAGACCCAGATCGGCATCCTCAATGCCGTGGTGCAGTACCTCGGCGGCAATCCGCAGGTATGGATCTCGACGCCATTCTGGAACAATTTTTTCCTGATGGTCATCCTGATCTGGATCCAGACGGGCTTTGCCATGGTTATCCTGGCGTCGGCGCTGCGCGGTATTCCCGAGGAGACCATCGAGGCGGCCGTCATCGACGGCGCCAATCCGTTCCAGATCTTCTGGAAGATCATGGTGCCGCAGATCTGGGGCACCATCGCCGTCGTCTGGACCACCATCACCATCCTGGTACTGAAGGTCTTCGACATCGTGCTGACCATGACCAATGGCCAGTGGAACAGCCAGGTGCTGGCCAATCTGATGTTTGACTGGATGTTCCGCGGCGGCGGCGACTTCGGTCGGGGGGCGGCGATTGCCGTGGTCATCATGCTGGCGGTGGTGCCGATCATGATCTGGAACATCCGCCAGGCCAACCGCGAAGGCGGGGGAGGGCACTGACATGGCCAGCGCTACCGGAAAGTCCTTCCTCGGCCGTTTCGGCGTCCACATCGCGGTGTTCGTCTTCGTCGCGATCTGGACCATCCCGACGCTCGGCATCCTGGTCAGCTCGTTGCGCGACAAGGAGCAACTCATCGTCTCGGGCTGGTGGACGGCGCTAGCCACTTCCTCCGGAACCCAGGCCGGCCGCACCGGCGCTGCCGAAAACCAGGTCGAGAAGGACGGCAAATTCCACATCATGGGCAATTTGTTCGAGGCCGGCGATGCCCGCACGCTCACGGCCTTCGGCACCAAGGCGCAGCAGCCGACGCAATTCGAGGCGGGTGCGGTTGCCGATCTTGGCGACGGCTTGACCTTGCAGGTCAATGACGACGGCTCCTACACGCTGTCGTCGCCCAAGGCCTTCGATGGCGGCCGCGGCCAGCGCATCTATTTCTCGGCCTCCATGCCACCGCGCTTCACCATGGACAACTACCGCACGGTGCTGTTTTCGGAAGGAATCGGCCGTTCCTTCATCAACTCGCTGACGGTGACGATCCCGGCCACCATCATCCCGATCCTGATCGCCGCCTATGCCGCCTATGCGCTCGCCTGGATGCGCTTTCCCGGCCGCGCGCTGCTGATTGCGGTGGTCATCGGGCTGCTGGTCGTGCCGCTGCAGATGTCGCTGATCCCGCTGCTCAAGCTCTACAATGGCGTCGGCCTGTTCTTCGGCGTACCGGCCAAGACCTATCTCGGCATCTGGCTGGCGCATACCGGATTCGGCCTGCCCTTCGCCATCTACCTGCTGCGCAGCTACATCGCCGGCCTGCCGCGCGAGATCATGGAGTCGGCGCGCATCGACGGCGCCAGCGACTTCGAGATCTTCGTCAAGATCGTGCTGCCGCTGTCCTTCCCGGTGCTCGCCTCCTTCGCCATCTTCCAGTTCCTCTGGGTCTGGAACGATCTTTTGGTGGCGATGGTCTTCCTCGGCAGCGGCTCCGACCAGCTGGTGCTGACCGGCAAGCTCAATGCCCTGCTCGGCTCGCGCGGCGGCGACTGGGAAATCCTCACCACATCGGCCTTCGTCACCATCCTGGTGCCGCTGTTCGTGTTCTTCTCGCTTCAACGTTATTTCGTCCGCGGACTGCTCGCGGGCTCAGTCAAGGGAGGCTAGCTCGATGCAGGCCGCAATGCGCAGAATCGAAAACCCTGAAACCGCTGTCGACCGCGACTGGTGGCGCGGGGCTGTGATCTACCAGATCTACCCGCGCAGCTTCCAGGATTCGAACGGAGACGGCGTCGGTGACCTCCAGGGCATCATTGAGCGGCTGCCGCATATCGCGGCGCTCGGCGCCGATGCCGTCTGGATCTCGCCCTTCTTCAAGTCGCCGATGAAGGATTTCGGCTACGACATCTCCGACTACCTCGACATCGACCCGATGTTCGGCACGCTTGATGATTTCGACGCCATGATCGCGGAAGCCCATCGCCTCGGCCTCAAGGTGATGGTCGACGGCGTCATCTCGCACACCTCCGACCTGCATGCGTGGTTCAAGGAAAGCCGGTCGAGCCGCGACAATGCCAAGGCCGACTGGTATGTCTGGGCCGACGCTCGGTCGGACGGCAGTCCGCCCAACAACTGGCTGTCGATCTTCGGCGGTTCGGCCTGGCAGTGGGACACCAGGCGCATGCAGTACTATCTGCACAACTTCCTCGCCGAGCAGCCCGACCTCAACTTCCACAACCGCGACGTCCAGGACGCGCTTCTCGACGTCACCCGCTTCTGGCTCGACCGCGGCGTCGACGGCTTCCGGCTCGACACGATCAATTTCTACTTCCACTCGGCCGGCCTCGAGGACAATCCGGCGCTGCCGCCGGAAGAGCGCAACGACCAGACTGCGCCGGCGGTGAACCCTTACAATTTCCAGGACCACATCTACGACAAGAACCGGCCCGAAAACCTCGAATTCCTCGCCCGCTTCCGCGCCGTGCTCGACGAATATCCGGCGGCGGCTGCGGTCGGCGAGGTCGGCGACTCGCAGCGTGGCCTGGAGGTCGTTGCGTCCTACACCGGCGGCGGCGACAAGGTGCAGATGTGCTACGCCTTCGATTTTCTTGCCCCTGAGAAGATAACCGCCGCCAGGGTCCGCTCGGTGCTGGAAGACTTCGGCAGGGTGGCGGCCGACGGCTGGTCCTGCTGGGCCTTCTCCAACCATGACGTCGTCCGACACGCCTCTCGCTGGGGCATGGGCGAGGCCGACCGCACCGCCTATCTCAAGGTCGTCTCGGCGCTGCTGATGTCGCTGCGCGGCTCGGTCTGCATCTACCAGGGTGAGGAACTCGGCCTTACCGAGGCCAGCCTTACCTTCGAGGACCTGCAGGATCCCTACGGCATTCGCTTCTGGCCGGAATTCAAGGGCCGCGACGGCTGCCGCACGCCGATGGTGTGGAGCAAGGATGCCGCCCATGGCGGTTTTTCCCCGGCTAAGCCATGGCTTCCGGTGCCGGCGGAGCATCTTGGCAAGGCCGTCGACACGCAGGAAGGCGACCCGGCCTCGCTGCTCGAGCACTATCGCCGCTTCCTCGCCTTCCGCCGGGCGCATCCGGCGCTGGCCAAGGGCGACATCTCGTTCCTGGCGGCCGATGGCGACGTGGTTGCGTTTACGCGGCGTGAGGGCAACGAGGAAATCATTTGCGTCTTCAATCTCGGCAGCGCAGCGGCTACGCTCGATCTCGGAGGGCGGGCTCTGCAGCCCCTGGCTGGGCATGGGCTCGACGGGAACGCAAACGTCGGTGGCGTGCGGCTCGGTGGTTACGGCGCCTGGTTCGGGCGCTTCGCCTGACGGGCGTAGATAAAAATCTAGGAGGACACCATGGCCGATTTAACGCTCAGGGACGTCAAGAAATCCTACGGCAACGTCAACATCCTTCACGGCATCGACCTCGACATCAAATCGGGCGAGTTCATCGTCTTCGTCGGCCCGTCGGGTTGTGGGAAGTCGACGCTCCTGCGCTCCATCGCCGGGCTCGAGGAGATTACCGGCGGCACGCTCGAGATCGCCGGCGAGAAGGTCAACGACGTGCCGCCATCCAAGCGCGGCATCGCCATGGTCTTCCAGTCCTACGCGCTCTATCCGCACATGACCGTCTACGACAACATGGCCTTCGGCATGAAGATCGCCAAGGAAAGCAAGGCCGAGATCGACAAGCGGGTGCGCGCCGCAGCCGAGATCCTGCAACTGACCAAATATCTCGACCGCCTGCCCAAGGCGATGTCAGGCGGGCAGCGCCAGCGCGTCGCCATCGGCCGCGCCATCGTGCGCAACCCAAAAGTCTTCCTGTTCGACGAGCCGCTGTCCAATCTTGACGCAGCACTTCGCGTCGCCACCCGCATCGAGATCGCCAAGCTCAAGGAATCGATGCCCGAGACCACGATGATCTACGTCACCCACGACCAGGTCGAGGCGATGACGCTGGCCGACCGCATCGTCGTGCTCAAGGACGGCCGCATCGAGCAGGTCGGCACGCCGATGGAGCTGTACAAGCACCCCGGCAATCTGTTCGTTGCCCAGTTCATCGGCTCGCCAGCGATGAACATCGTCGCCGCCGCCATCGACAGGACGGGGGAGACCAGCCTGGTGTCCCACATCGGCGGGCGCAAGACGCCGGTGCCGGTGGCGACACCGGCCGAGGTGCAGGGCAAACCGGTGAGCTTCGGCGTGCGGCCCGAGGATCTCTATGTCGCCACCGGTGCTGACTATCTGTTCGAAGGGCTGGTCGACTATGTCGAGCAGCTCGGCGAGGTCCAGCTCGTCTATGTCGACATCGGCCGGCCCGACCAGCCGCTGACAGCCAAGCTGCCCGGCAATGTCGAGGTCAAGCGCGGCAAGGCGCTTCGGCTCGCCGCCAGTCCCGACGACCTGCATATCTTCGATGGTAACGGCCGCTCCTTCGCCCGCCGCCGTACGGCGGTGGCGGCGTAGGTAGCGCGCACCCTTTCCAGTCATTGCGTTTGATGGCACCCCCACCCCCTAACCCCTCCCCACAAGGGGGAGGGGGACCTTGTGGCATGCGCGCGTCCAGCGCTGACCTCTGACGATTTTGGTGGCAGCGACGAACGCGGCCCCCTCCCCCTTGTGGGGAGGGGTTAGGGGTGGGGGTATGAGGTCAGCGCGATGCCAAGAGGCATCAGCACGTGATAGCGCCTCACTCCACCGTCACCTGCCGCTCTCGAAGTTCCGTCCGGCGTTTCGAGACGAAGAAGGCCGCGACAAAGGTCAGGGTCATCAAGAGCACGATGGTCGGCGCCGGCGCGCTGTCGATGAAGAAGCTGAGATAGACGCCGAAGAAAGACGCCAGCACAGCCACCAGGACCGAGACCATCAGCATCCGCTCGAAGCGGTCGGTGAGCAGGTAGGCAATGGCCCCCGGCGCGATCAGCATGGCAATGGCGATGATGATGCCCACCGCCTTCAGCGCGCCGACGATGGTCAGCGACAGGATCGACAGCAGCCCGTAGTGCAGCAGTCTCACCGGCAGGCCGATCGCTCGCGCGTGCTGCGGGTCGAAAGCATGCAGCAAAAGGTCCCTGCGGAACAGGCCGATCGCACCGGTGACCACCAGCGCGATCACTCCGGTTTCGGCAACGTCGCGCCAGCTCACGCCCAGCATGTCGCCGAACAGGATATGGTCGAGATGCACGTCGGTCTCGATCTTGGTGTAGAGCACGATACCGAGGCCGAACATGCCGGAGAAGACGATGCCCATCACGGTGTCTTCCTTGATCCGGCTGTTTTCCTTGAGATAACCGGTCGCCAGCGCGCAGGTCATGCCGGCGGCAAAGGCGCCGACGGCGAGCGGCAGGCCGGCGATATAGGCAAGCACGACGCCAGGCAGCACCGCATGGCTGATGGCGTCGCCCATCAGCGACCAGCCCTTGAGCACCAGGAAGCACGACAGCAGCGCCATCGGCACCGCCACCAGAAGTGCTATGGCGAATGCCTGCTGCATGAACGGGAAGGCGAAGGGAAGGGTGAGGGTTTCGATCATAGCCCCGCCTCCAGCGCTTCGCGTGCCCGCCGCCGCGCGGCAAGCTTTCCATGCTTGGGCGCGAAGACGAAGGCGAGCAGGAAGATCAGGGTCTGGGCAACGACGATGATGCCCCCCGTCGCGCCGTCGAGAAAATAGCTGGCATAGGCGCCGACGAAGCTGGTCACCGTGCCGATGGCGACGCTGATGGCGATCAGTCGCGGAAAACGGTCGGTCAGCAGATAGGCCGTTGCTCCCGGCGTCACCACCATGGCGATGACCAGGAAGGCGCCGACGGTCTGCAATGCCGCTACTGTCGAGGCGCTCAGCAGGGTGAAAAACAGCACCTTGAGAAGATCAGGATTGAGGCCGATCGAACGGGCATGGTTCTCGTCGAAGAAGGCGACCATCAGGTCCTTCCACTTCGCGAGCAGGATGGCAAGCGAGATGCCGCCGATCAGGACGAGCTGGAGCGTGTCGGCTGGCGTGATCGCCAGGATGTTTCCGAGCACGATGGTCTGGATGTTCACCGAGGCCGGCGACAGCGAGATCATGAACAGGCCGAGCCCGAAGAAGGAGGTGAAGATCAGCCCGATGATGGCGTCTTCCTTGAGCTTGGTGCGCTGGTTGAGGAACAGCATCGCACCCGCCGCCAGCCCGCCCGACAGGAAGGCGCCGAGCGAGAACGGCAGGCCCAGCATGTAGGCGCCGGCGACGCCCGGCACGATGGAATGCGAGAGCGCGTCGCCGATCAGCGACCAGCCCTTGAGCATCAGATAGGCGGAGAGGAAGGCGCAGACGCCGCCGACGAGTGCGGACACCCACATGGCGTTGATCATGTAGCCGTAGCCGAACGGCTCGGTGAGGGTGGCGATCATTTCTTGCGCTTGCCCTTGCCGGTCTTGCCGTTGCCTTCGTCGTAAATGACGAAAGGCCGCTCGTCGTCGGTCAGCACCGTCACCTGACGCGTGTCGGCGTCCTGGTGCAGTTCGGCGCCGCCGAGGATGAACTGGCGCAGCACGCCGCCGAAGGCCTTTTCGAGATTGGCTTTGGTGAAGGTCTCGGCCGTCGGGCCGGCGGCAAGGATGGTGCGGTTGATCAGCACGGCGCGGTCGCAGAAGCGTGGCACCGAACCGAGATTGTGGGTCGACACCAGCATCACCCGGCCCTCGTCGCGCAGGCCTTGCAGCAGCGCGATGATCGCTTCTTCGGTGCGCACGTCGACACCGGTGAACGGCTCGTCGAGCAGGATGAGTTCGCCCTCCTGGGCCAGCGCCCGGGCGAGGAACACGCGCTTCTTCTGGCCGCCGGAAAGCTCGCCGATCTGGCGCTTGCGGAAATCGGCCATGCCGACGCGCTCGAGTGCCGCATCGACCGCCTCGCGGTCGATGGCGCGGGTCATGCGCAGGAAGTTCATATGGCCGTAGCGGCCCATCATGACGACGTCCTCGACCAGAACGGGGAAGTTCCAGTCGACATCCTCGCTCTGCGGCACATAGGCAACGCGATTTTTCTTCAAGGCTTCCCGCGCGGGCTCGCCAAAGATTGAGACACTGCCAGTGGCGAGCGGCACGAAGCCCATGATCGACTTGAACAGCGTCGACTTGCCGCTGCCGTTGACACCGACCAGTGCGGTGATGGTGCCGCGTGGAATGGCGAAGGAGGCATTGCGCAGGGCGGTGTGGCCGTTGCGATAGGTCACCGAGATGTTGTCGACGTGCAGACCTTCGTCGACCAGTGCCGCCGCATGCCTGGATTTCAGGGGCAGGGTCATTGGGCGAGCCCCTTGACGATGGTTTCGGTGGTCACGCGCAGAAGGTCGAGATAGGTCGGAACCGGACCGCCCTCGTCGCTGAGGGAGTCGACGTAGAGCACGCCGCCATATTTGGCGCCGGTCTCACGAGCCACCTGCTCGGCAGGCTTGGACGACACCGTGCTTTCGCTGAACACGGCCGGGATGTGGTGGGCGTTGACGAGGTCGATCACCTTGCGCACCTGCTGGGGCGTGCCTTGCTGGTCGGCGTTGATCGGCCAAAGATAGACTTCCTTCAGGCCGAAGTCGCGTGCCAGGTAGGAGAACGCGCCTTCGCTGGTGGCGAGCCAACGGCGCTCCTCGGGAATGGCGTCGATCGCCGCGTGGATCGGGGCCACGGTTGCCTTGATCTTTTCCGAGTAGGCGGCGGCGTTTTTCGCGTAGATTTCGGCGTTCTTGGGGTCCTTTTCGGCAAAGGCCTTGCGGATGTTCTCGACATAGATGAGCGCCGCCTGCGGCGACATCCATGCATGCGGGTTGGGCTTGCCGGTGTAGGGTCCCTCGGCGATGCCCATGGGGGCGACGCCGTCGGTCACCACCGCCTGGGTCACGCCGTCGAGATTTTCGAAGAACTTCTCGAACCAGCGCTCGAGGTTGAGGCCGTTCCACAGGATCAGGTCGGCCTTCTGGGCGCGCATGATGTCGCCCGGCGTCGGCTGGTAGTTGTGGATCTCGGCGTTGGGCTTGGTGATCGAGTCCACGTCCGCCGCATCACCTGCGACGTTGCGGGCGATGTCGGCGATGACGGTGAAGGTTGTGACCACCTTCATCTTTCCGCCGGCGTCGCTCTGTTCGGTGCAGGCCGATAGGCCAAGCAAGGCCCCCAGCATCGCAATGACGACGAAGGCGGTGCGCAAGGCTGTCATGGATATCCCGTTCGATATGCCGCACCGAACGGGCGGCTCGTATGCTGCCAGACTTAATGGGCCGTCGCACGCTTGTCAATGCAATTGCAAATCGTTTGCAAGTGGGTCATCCGCAAGTTGCGGAACAAATCCCTTTGAGCGCGGGTGCGGTGCATCCAATCCGGGGCTGATGCGTTGTCGGTACTGCCAATCAAGCCAAGGAGAACGATCGTGGCAGGCACCAGCGGAATTCGCGAGCGCATGGAAGTCATCGGTGCTGATGGCGTTCACATCGGTACGGTCGAGGCAGTCGAGAACGGGCGCATCAAACTGACCAAACAAGACAGCGGCGAGGGCAGCCATAGGGGTCACAACCACTATATTCCAACTGCCCTTGTCGCCGAGACGGAAGGCAACAAGGTGCGGCTGTCGGCGAATGCCGATGTCGCGGTGACATTCGAGGAAGAAGGCAAGCCGAGCTAGTTTGTGGCTCCTGGAGACCCCGTGGGATGGCTTATCTGGGGATTGGCGCGCGCGGAATCTTTTGCAACTGAGTGTCATCTGGCACATAGTCGCGCCATGACCAAGCCAACATCCAGGCAGGCTCCCAAGAAGCCCGACTACGAAAAAGCGCTGCGAAAGGCGGGCATCCGCATCACCCGGCCGCGCAAGGTGATTCTTGGTGTCCTGGGCGAGACGGAAGACCATCCCGATGCGCTCGAGATCTTTCGTCGTGCCGAGAGCATCGACAAGAGCATTTCATTGTCCACCGTCTACCGGACGATGAAGCTTCTGGAGGAGATGGGGGCCATCCATCGCCATGCCTTCGAGGGTGGTCCGTCGCGTTTCGAGCAGGCCGGCGGCGATCATCACGACCATCTCATCGACATCGATACCGGCGATGTGATCGAGTTCCGCTCGGACCGCATCGAGCAGTTGCAGCAGGAAATCGCCCGCGAGCTCGGTTACGATATCGTCCATCACCGGCTGGAGCTCTACGGTCGCCGGCGTTCCGGTTGACGGGGCTATTCCGGGCAGGACGAGTGGCTGCGGCCAAGTTGACCTCGGCGGACGGGCGGTCAATCATCCGTTTCGAACCGTATTCGTCATCAGCAGGGACAGGTGCCATGGAACAAGCCGAAATCGGACTGATCGGGCTAGGCGTGATGGGCTCGAATCTGGCCCTGAACATCGCCGAGAAGGGCCATCGCATCGCCGTCTTCAACCGGACGCCGGCGCGCACCCAGGCCTTCGTCGAATCCGCCGGCGACCTCAGGGACATGATCGTGCCCTGCGCCACCATCGAGGAACTGGTGGCAGCGATTCGGCCGCCGCGGCCGATCATCATCATGGTGGTAGCGGGCGATCCCGTCGATCAGCAGATCGCGGCGTTGCGCCCGGTGCTGGCGGTCAATGACATCGTCATCGACGCCGGCAATGCCAACTTCCGCGACACCATGCGGCGGTTCAAGGAACTCGAGGGTTCAGGGCTGACTTTCATAGGCATGGGCGTGTCGGGCGGCGAGGAAGGGGCCCGCTACGGCCCCTCGATCATGGTCGGCGGCACGCCGGAATCCTGGACCCGCGTCGAGGCCGTGCTCACCGCGATTTCAGCCAAATACAAGGGCGAGCCTTGCGCCGCCTGGCTCGGCACCGACGGGGCTGGGCATTTCGTCAAGACCATCCACAACGGCATCGAATATGCCGACATGCAGATGATCGCCGAGATCTACGGCATCCTGCGTGACGGGCTCGGCATGGGCCCAAAGGAGATCGCGCCGGTCTTTGCCGGCTGGAACAGGGGCCGGCTCGAATCCTACCTGATCGAAATCACCGCAACCGTTCTTGCTGCCGACGACCCCAAGACCGGGCGGCCGGTGGTCGATATCATCCTCGACCGCGCCGGCCAGAAGGGCACGGGCAAATGGTCGGTCATCGAGGCGCAGCAACTGGGCATTCCGGCCACCGCCATCGAGGCGGCGGTTGCGGCGCGAGTGCTGTCGTCGATGAGGGACGAGCGGCTGGCAGCAGAATTGGCCTATGGCGCCATTCCGCTGAAATTTGCAGGCCCAAGGCATGAAGTGCTCGGCGATCTGGAGCTGGCGTTGTTTGCCGGCAAGATCGCCGCCTATGCGCAGGGCTTCGCGGTGATGGCGGCGGCGTCGAAGCAGTTCGACTGGAACCTGCCCTTGCCGACGATCGCGAAAATCTGGCGCGCCGGCTGCATCATCCGCTCGCAGTTCCTCGACACCATCGCCGAGGCCTTCGGCAAGGCCGATGCGCCGGCCAATCTCCTGATGGCGCCGGCCTTTGTCGAGATGATGGGCAAGTCGCAGCTGGCGCTCAGGCGCACCGTGGCGCGCGCCGTGGAGGCCGGCCTGCCGGTGCCGGCGCTGTCGTCGGCGCTCGCCTATTTCGATGGCTATCGCCAGGGGCGCGGCACGTCCGACCTCATCCAGGCGCAGCGCGACTTCTTCGGCGCGCACGGGTTCGAGCGCATCGATGCGCCGGGCGCGCATCACGGTCCGTGGGGCGGCGGAGATTAAGCCTCGTAGGCCTCGACGGCGCTCGGTTTGCTGAGGCTCTGCAGCGAGGCGATGTCGCGCCCGGCGATGCGACCGAGCAGGGCGGTCGCCAGTTCGTGGCCGGCCAGCCGCACGTCCTCGTTGACGACGTAGATTTGCGGCCGGAGCAGGTGCAGCAGCTTCGACGCCTGCTTCGACACGATGTCGACGTCCTGGCCGAGCGTGAAACCGGCGTCCTCGACGCCCGCGACCAGCGCAAAGGTGCCGGCACCCGCGCCGCTGACGAAGCCGTCGGGCCGGTTCGGCCGTTGCATCAGGTCCGAAGTGAACTTGCGGATGTCTTCGATCGAGTGGTCCACCGTGGCGGTGGGGAAGGGCACTTCGGACAGTCCATGCTCCATGATCGCATCGGCAAATCCGTCGCGCATGTGGTGGTAGTAGCTGAGGTTTGACGGCGGCGCGAGCAGCGCCAGCCGCCTGCGGCCGAGGGCCGCGAGCTTCTTCACCGCCTCGGTCGCATAGGCGTAGTTGTCAAAGTCGTGGAAGGGATGGTCGATGCCCATATGGGTGCGGCCGTGGGTGGCGAAGGGAAAGCCGCGCTCGCTCATGTAGCGCACGCGCTTGTCGTCGGGCTCCGTGCGCGAGATGATGACGCCGTCGGCGGATGCTGTGTCGACGACATAGCGCACCGGCTCGAGCGGATCGTTGTTGCGCGAATAGGGCGTGACGACGAGGTGATAGGGCGTCTGCGCCAGCGCTTCCGAGATGCCGTAGATGAGATCGGAGACGAAGCCGCCGATCTGCTCCTCGGTGTCGAGCACCAGGCTGATGACGTTGGTCTTGCCGGTGCGCAGGCGCACCCCGGCGCGGTTAGGGCGGTAGCCGATCTGGCGTGCCACGAGTTGCACGCGCCGCTTCGTTTCGGCGCCGATTTCGGGCGCGTCCTTCAGTGCGCGAGAAACGGTCGTCACGCCAAGCCCGGTCATGAAGGCGATGGTCTTCAGTGTTGGCGGGTGCGTGCCGTCGCCCGCAGCCTGCTCGGCATTCACATCCGGCGGAACCGTGTCGCTCATTGTCGTTGCCGCCATCCTTTCCGATGGGTGCATATCGCACTCGCATATTGGACCTTGCAAGTGTTTCCTGTAAAGGCTGTAACGTTACAGATTGCCAATGTTCAGGGCAGCTTCAAGCGGTCTCCGCGGGGTGCTGCGGCCTGGAGCGTTGCGCCGCAGCATGATCGCTTGTCATTGAGTTGCCACGCAATTCTCCGCGATAATGCTGCATTGCAGCGGGAATATTGGGAAAACACCCCCATTTTCTGCCAGATTGCGTTTGTTCGGGGATCAAAAAAATTGCCGTGCGCCCATTGCACCAGCTTCGCCCTTCACATAACGTTCAATCTGTAACGTTTCAGATTCAGGGAGGAGCACGATGCGTTATAGGCTGATGACTGCCGCGTTCGCAGCGGGAGTTGCACTGGGGGCCGCCGCGCCGGCCTCGGCGACCGACCTCGAAGTGACGCACTGGTGGACTTCCGGTGGCGAGGCGGCGGCGGTAGCCGAACTTGCCAAGGCGTTCGACGCCACCGGTAACAAATGGGTCGACGGCGCCATTGCCGGTTCGGGAGGCACTGCGCGGCCGATCATGATCAGCCGCATCACCGGCGGTGACCCGATGGCTGCCACCCAGTTCAACCACGGCCGCCAGGCGGAGGAGCTTGTGCAGGCCGGTCTGATGCGAGATTTCACCGACCTCGCCGCCAAGGAAAAATGGACCGAGATCGTCCGCCCCAAGAGCCTGCTCGACAGCTGCACGCTGGACGGCAAGATCTATTGCGTACCGGTCAATATCCATTCCTGGCAATGGCTCTGGCTGTCCAACAAGGCATTTGAGGATGCCGGCGTCGCCGTGCCGAAGAACTGGGACGAGTTCGTCGCAGCCGCACCGGCGCTGGAAGCGAAAGGCATCGTTCCGCTCGCCGTGGGCGGCCAGCCCTGGCAGACATCCGGAGCTTTCGACGTGCTCCTGCTGTCGGTGGGCGGCACCGACACTTTCCTGAAGGTCTACAAGGACAAGAACGCCGAATTCGCGGCCGGACCGGAGGTTGCCAAGGTGTTCAAGGCGGCCGATGACGCCCGCAAGATGGCGAAGAACACCAATGTGCAGGACTGGAACCAGGCGACCAACATGGTCATCACCGGCAAGGCCGGCGGCCAGATCATGGGCGATTGGGCGCAGGGCGAGTTTCAGGTCGCCGGCAAGGTCGCCGGCAAGGACTACAGCTGTCTGCCCGGTCTCGGCCTCAACGAGGCCATCGCCACCGGTGGCGATGCCTTCTACTTCCCGCTGCTGAAGGACGCCGAAAAGTCCCAGGCGCAGGAAGCGCTCGCAACGACGCTGCTCGATCCGAAGACCCAGGTTGCCTTCAACCTGAAGAAGGGTTCGCTGCCGGTCCGCGGCGATGTCGACCTCAACACGGCCAACGACTGCATGAAGAAGGGTCTCGACATCCTTGCCAAGGGCAACATCGTTCCCTGGACCGACCAGCTGCTGACCCAGGATTCGCAGAAGCAGAAGGAAGACCTGTTCTCCGAATTCTTCGCCAATCCAAACCTGACACTGGAGGACGCCCAGAAGCGCTTCGCCGAGATCATCGCAACAGCCGACTGATCGATCCGTCAGAAGGTGCTGGCCGGCCTCGTCATGGACGGGCCGGCTCGCCCTTGAGCCGGGTTCGAGGGGATCGCCATGAGCGCAAGCGAACTAAAGCGTCCGAGCCAGCTGTTCCGGAACCTGAGCGCAAAATTCGCCTCGGTGCCGATGATCCTGACCGCAGTCGTCATCTTCGTTGGCGGGACGGCCTGGACCGTCCTCTATTCCTTCACCAATTCCAAGCTTCTGCCGCGCCTTACCTTCGCCGGTGTCAGCCAGTACGAAAGGCTCTGGGCAGCGCCCCGCTGGCAGGTTGCGGTCGAAAACCTTGCGATCTATGGTCTGCTATCTCTCGTCTTTTCGCTGGCGGTCGGGTTCCTGCTCGCCGCGCTCATGGATCAGAAGATCCGCTTCGAAGACACGTTCCGCACCATCTTTCTCTACCCCTTCGCGCTGTCCTTCATCGTAACGGGGCTGGTCTGGCAGTGGCTGCTCAATCCCGATTTCGGCGTTCAGGCAGTGGTGCGCGGGCTCGGATGGGAGAGTTTTTCGTTCGATCCGCTCTACAATGCCGAGATCGTCATCTACGGCATCCTGATCGCCAGCCTCTGGCAGGGGACAGGCCTTGTCATGTGCCTCATGCTGGCCGGACTGCGCGGCATCGACGCCGAAATCTGGAAGGCGGCGCGCATCGACGGCATCCCGACCTGGAAGACCTATCTGTTCATCGTCATCCCGATGATGCGGCCGGTCTTCGTCACCACCCTCGTCATCATCGCCGCCAGCATCGTCAAGGTCTACGACCTGGTCGTGGCGCAGACCAGCGGCGGCCCCGGCATCGCCTCGGAAGTGCCGGCCAAATACGTCTACGACTACATGTTCCACGCCCAGAACCTGGGTCAGGGTTTTGCCGCCTCGACCATGATGCTGCTGTCGGTGGTCATCGTCATCGTGCCGTGGGCCTATCTCGAATTCGGCAGGAGGCGCCGGCATGGCTGAGCATCTTCTGCGTACCATGCCCGACCTGTCCGTCAGCCCTGCCTCGGTAGGCCATGTGGATGCCTTTGTCGGCCCCCATGGTCCGAAACCACGCCGCGCCTTCTCGCGCCGCAACATCTTCATCTACGGCACGCTGGCCGTGGTCGCGGTCTACTATCTCCTGCCGCTCTACGTGATGGTGGTGACCTCGCTGAAGGGCATGCCGGAAATCCGGCTCGGCAACATCTTCTCGCCGCCGGTCGAGATCACCTTCGAACCGTGGGTGAAGGCCTGGTCCAGCGCCTGCACCGGGCTCAACTGCGATGGGCTGTCGCGCGGCTTCTGGAACTCGGTGCGCATCACTGTGCCCTCGGTGATCCTGTCGATCGCCATTGCCTCGGTCAACGGCTACGCGCTTGCCAACTGGCGCTTCAAGGGCGCCGAGATCTTCTTCACCATCCTCATCGTCGGCGCCTTCATTCCCTACCAGGTGATGCTCTATCCGATCGTCATCGTGCTGCGTGAGATCGGGCTCTACGGCTCGCTGTGGGGGCTGGTGCTGGTGCACACGATCTTCGGCATGCCGATCCTGACGCTGCTGTTCCGCAACTACTTCGCCTCGTTGCCGGAGGAGTTGTTCAAGGCCGCGCGCGTCGACGGCGCCGGCTTCTGGACGATCTATCTGCGCATCATGCTGCCGATGTCGCTGCCGATCTTTGTCGTTGCCATCATCCTGCAGGTGACCGGCATCTGGAACGATTTCCTGTTCGGCGTCGTCTACACCAAGCCCGACACCTATCCGATGACGGTTCAGCTCAACAACATCGTCAACGCGGTCCAGGGCGTGAAGGAATACAACGTCAACATGGCGGCAACGCTGCTGACCGGGCTGGTCCCGCTCGTCGTCTACTTCGTCTCCGGCAAGCTTTTCGTCCGCGGCATAGCCGCCGGAGCGGTGAAGGGATAGGGTCATGACCAGTGTTGTTGTCCGCGACGTCTCGCTCAGCTTCGGCGTTTATGACGTTCTGAAGCAGCTCAATCTCGACGTGCCCGAAGGCGAGTTTCTGGTCTTGCTCGGTCCCTCCGGCTGCGGCAAGTCCACCCTGCTCAACTGCATCGCCGGCCTGCTCGATGTCTCTGAAGGGCAGATATTGATCAAGGGCAAGAATGTCACCTGGGAGGAGCCGAAGGACCGCGGCATCGGCATGGTGTTCCAGTCCTACGCGCTCTACCCGCAGATGACGGTGGAAGGAAACCTGTCCTTCGGCCTGAGAACGGCGGGCATGCCGCGCGACGAGATCGCAAGGCGCGTGGCGCGAGCCGCCGAGATCCTGCAGATCGAGCCGCTGCTCAAGCGCAAGCCGGCGGCACTGTCAGGCGGCCAGCGCCAGCGCGTGGCAATCGGCCGGGCGCTGGTGCGCGACGTCGACGTGTTCCTGTTCGATGAGCCGTTGTCCAATCTCGACGCCAAGCTCCGCTCGGAACTGCGCGTCGAGATCAAGCGGCTGCACCAGAAGCTCGCCAATACGATGATCTATGTCACCCACGACCAGATCGAGGCGATGACGCTGGCCGACCGCATCGCGGTGATGAAGGGCGGCGTGATCCAGCAGCTCGACGCGCCGCAGGTCATCTACAACCGCCCGGTCAACCGCTTCGTCGCCGGCTTCCTTGGCTCGCCCGGCATGAACTTTCTGGATGGCGAGATCGAGGGTGGCGCCGAGCCGGCTTTCGCGGCAACGGGGGCAACGATCCCGCTCGGCCGCTATGGCTTCGGTAGTAGCCCCGGCCACGGCAAGGCCGTGCTCGGCATCCGCCCCGAACACATTGCACTTGGCGCAGCGGCCAAGGCCATGCCGTTCTCGTGCGATGCGAGCGTCGAGCTCGTCGAGCCGATGGGCTCGGACACTTTGGTCTGGACGAAACTTGGCGGTCAGAGCTTTGCCTTCCGCGTCGAAGCCGAACGCCATCTCCACACCGGCGACCAGCTCTACATCGGCTTCGATCCGGCGCGCGCCTCGCTGTTCGACGGCCAAAGCGGCAACCGCATCTGACTTTTTCCTTCCTCCAAACCGGACAACAAAGATGGACTGGTCATTCCAACTCTACAGTGCCCGCAACTACCAACCCTGGGACAAGGTGCTGAAGGCGCTCGCCAGTGTCGGCTACAAAGAGGTCGAAGGCTATGGCGGGGTCTACGAGGACCCGCAGGCGTTTCGCGCCCTGCTCGACCATAACGGTCTTTCCATGCCGAGCGGCCATTTCGGCATCGACCTGCTTGAAAACGATTTCCCGAAGGCCGCCGACATTGCCGCCACCCTGGGCATGAAGCTAATCGCATGCCCCTACCTTGAAGCCGCGGATCGTCCTGTTGATGCCGAGGGCTGGCGCGCCTTCGGCCGACGCCTCGCTCGGATCGGAGAAAAGGCAAAGGCGGCTGGTTTTGATTTTGCCTGGCACAACCACGATTTCGAGTTCGTGGCTCTTCCCGGCGGGCTGGTGCCGCAGCGTCTCATCCTGGAAGCTGCACCCGATATCGGCTGGGAGATGGACGTCGCCTGGGTGATCCGGGGCGGCGCCGATCCGCTGCCCTGGATCGATGAATTCGGGGCGCGCATCATGGCCGCCCACGTCAAGGATATCGCGCCGCAAGGGCAAGCGACCAACGAGGACGGCTGGTCGGATGTCGGCCACGGCACGGTCGACTGGGCTGGGCTGGTGGCTACGCTGCGCAAGCGCACGCCGGCCAAATATTTCATCATGGAACACGACAACCCCGCCGATTTCGAGCGCTTCGCGCGCCGTTCGATCGCAGCCGCCAAGACCTTCTAGGAGCAATAAATGGCAAGGAAACTCGGAGTCGGGGTGATCGGCTGCGGCAACATCTCGAAGACCTATTTTGCCCGCGCGCCTGAGTTCAAGGGCATCGAGATGCGCGCCTGCGCCGACATCAACATGGATGCGGCCAAGGGGCGGGCAAAGGAGTTCAATCTCCGCGCCGAGACGGTCGAGGGGCTGCTGGCGTCAAGGGACATCGACATCGTCGTCAACCTGACGGTGCCGGCGGTCCACTACGAGGTGTCGAAACAGGCAATCGACGCCGGCAAGCATGTCTATTCGGAAAAGCCCTTCGTGCTGGCGATCAAGGACGGGCTCGACCTCAAGAAGCGGGCCGAAAAGAAGGGCCTGCGCATCGGCTCGGCGCCCGACACCTTCCTCGGTGGCTCGCACCAGCTGGCGCGCCACCTGGTGGACAGCGGCAAGCTCGGCAAGATCACCTCGGGCACCTGCCATGTGATGAGCCACGGCATGGAACACTGGCACCCCAATCCCGACTTCTTCTTCCAGCCGGGTGGCGGGCCGATCCTCGATCTCGGACCGTACTACATCGCCAATCTGGTGCAACTGATCGGGCCGGTTTCCCGCGTGGCGGCGCTGTCGTCTATCCCGGCCAGGGAGCGCACCATCTCGTCCAAGCCGCGGGCCGGCGAAAAGATCCCGGTGACCACGCCGACCACCATCCATGCGCTGATGGAGTTCGAGAACGGTGCCGTCTTCACCTTCAATTCGAGCTGGGACGTCTGGGACCATGACCATGCGCCGATGGAGCTCTATGGCGAGGCCGGTTCGCTGCACATGCCCGATCCCAATTTCTTCGGCGGCGAGCTGCGCTACACCAAGGGCGACAAGCCGGTGAAGAGCCTGCCGAAATGGGACCACCCCTTCGGCGTGCCCAACGAGAAGCACAGCCATGGCATGATGGCCAACTACCGTACGGCGGGCCTCGCCGACATGGCGCTGGCGATCATGCAGGGCCGGCCGCACCGCTGCTCGCTCGAACTCGCCAACCATGTCATCGACATCATGACCGGCATCCTGAAGTCGGGCGAGACGAAGAAGTTCGTGGAAATGCAGACCACCTGCGAGCGGCCGGAGCCGCTGGGACCCGCTGCCGCAAGGGGGCTGATGGCGAAGGTCTAGCGCGGCAGGGGTAGTGACAGGTGATGGTACAACCAAGTATTGAGGGGCGAAGCACCATTGCCGGGCACCCCCACCCCGTTTTGCATGTCGCGTGGCGACATGCTTCACGACCCTCCCCACAAGGGGGGAGGGTGATGCGGCGGCGGCGCCACGCCTAATTCTGAAGGACCTGATATGTCTTACGCGCCCGCCCCAAACCGTTACGAAAACATGGTCTACAACCGCTGCGGCAGGTCGGGCCTCAAGCTGCCAGCCATTTCGCTCGGCCTGTGGCACAATTTCGGCGACGACACCCCGCACAAGACCAAGCGCGCCATCTGCCAAAGGGCTTTCGACCTCGGCATCACCCATTTCGATCTGGCCAACAACTACGGCCCGCCGCCCGGCTCGGCCGAGACGGCTTTCGGTGAAATCCTGCGCACCGACTTCGCCGGCCTGCGCGACGAGATGATCATTTCGACCAAGGCCGGCTACGACATGTGGCCCGGACCCTATGGCGAGTGGGGCAGCCGCAAATATGTGCTGGCGAGCCTCGACCAGAGCCTCAAGCGCATGGGGCTCGACTATGTCGACATCTTCTACTCGCACCGCTTTGATCCCGACACGCCGCTGGAAGAGACGATGGGCGCGCTCGACCACGCCGTGCGTTCCGGCAAGGCGCTCTATGCCGGCATTTCCTCCTACAACGCCCAGCGCACGCGTGAGGCAGCCGACATCCTGCGTCAGCTCGGCACGCCCTGCCTGATCCACCAGCCGAGCTATTCGCTGATCAATCGCTGGGTCGAGGATGACGGATTGCTCGACGCGCTGGACGGCCTCGGCATCGGCTCGATCGTCTTCTCGCCGCTGGCCCAGGGCATGCTGACCGGCAAGTATCTCGGCGGCGTGCCGGAAGGTAGCCGTGCGTCGCAGGGCAAGTCGCTGCGCCCGGCCTTCCTCAACGACAAGAACCTCGCCAATATCCGTGCGCTGAACGCCATCGCCGAGCGGCGCGGCCAGACGCTCGCCCAGATGGCGCTGGCCTGGGTGCTGCGCGGCGGCCGCGTCACCTCGGCGCTGATCGGTGCCAGCCGTCCCGAGCAGGTCGAGGATTGCGTCGGCGCGATCAAGAACCTCGCCTTTAGCGATGCCGAACTGGCCGAGATCGATCAGCATGCCCGGGACGCAGATATCAACCTCTGGGCCCGCTCGTCCGAGCGCGAGGGTCCGGCACGGCAGAAGAAGTAGGCGGTTGCCTGCTCCCCATTTGCAGCGGGGAAACCGTCGATCAGGATACCCCCACCCCTGACCCCTCCCCACAAGGGGGAGGGAGACCAAAGTGGCGGGGCCATCTGGCGCTGATCTTCAGTGAAATTGGGCGGCGAAATCGTCCCCCTCCCCCTTGTGGGGAGGGGTTAGGGGTGGGGGTAGAGGACCCAATCCCGGGGGCTCCTGCCGGGCCACCGCCGACATTGTCTTTGTCGGCGGTACGCGCTAGCAAATCGCTGGGCCAATCGCCATCTTGAGGCGATGTGCTATCGCCGGAGGCTTCTGGCGGGAAAGGTGAAGGCGCAAGGATGGCGGCGCGGGCTACGCTGACAAAGAACCAGCAGAAGGTTCTGGACAAACTCGAAGCGGCGAGCGGGCCGCTCAGCGCCTACATGCTGCTCGACCAGCTGCGCGACGACGGTTTTCGCGCGCCGCTGCAGGTCTATCGCGCGCTCGAAGCACTGATGAAGGATGGTTTCGTCCACCGCCTCGAGAGCCTGAACGCCTTCGTTGCCTGTTGCGAACCGCACGACCACAGCCACCACAACCATCGCATGACCGCATTCGCCATCTGCGACACCTGCGGCCAGGTCACTGAGATTTCCGACGAGCTGATCGGCAAGCGTCTCGACGACTGGGTCGGCGCGACCGGCTTCGTCGCCAAGAAGGCGGTCATCGAGTTCCGCGGCACCTGCGCGAAATGCTCAGCACTCGCCGCCTAAAGCATTTTGCAGCCAGACGGAATCGTCTGGCGTCGCACAAACGCGGCTAGGAAAACGAGTAGAGCGGTGGAATTGCATTCGTCAGAATGCCCGCCGCTCTAGCGCGCCGTCGAGAACGCGAACCAGATCGCGACCGCTGCCAGCAGTGCCGACAGCGCGCGCCGCGTTACCTTCTCGATGCGCGCGTCGTTGAGCAGCGGTTCGAGCCGGCTGGCGAGCACCACGATCAGCGCGTGGATGGCGGTTGCCACGGCCACATAGACGGCGGTGAGCGCCGTCGTCTGCGGCAGCATGGGCTGGCCGGTCACGACGAAGGTCGGCAGCACCGCGACATAGAAGATCGCGGCCTTCGGATTGAGCAGGTTCGTCAGCAGCCCGCGCGTGAAGTAGCGGCGGTCGGCATCCTTGGCCGTGGCCGCAACATCCGCTTCGCCCCTCCAGCCCTCGAAGGCAAGGAACAGCAGGAACAGCACGCCGGCCCAGCGCAGGAGTTCGTAAAGCAGGTCCGAGGCCTGGATCAGTTCGGCGACGCCGAGGGCTGCGACCACGCCCAGGACGGCGAGGCCGAGCGCAATGCCGGCCACCGTGGCGAAGCCGGCGCGACGGCCTTCGCCGGCCGATACCAGGGCCAGATAGGTCATGTTCGGCCCCGGGGTCAGTTCGATGATCAGCGCGGTGAACGCAAACGTGATGAGCGCCGGCATGTCCGACGATGTCGGCAGCTCCATTTCAGTGCGCTTCGTCCCAATTGTCGGCGGCGTGCGCATCGACATGTAGCGGCACCGACATCGAAACCGCCGGCATCGCTGCATTCTCCATGACGTGGCGCACGACCGGAATGGTCGCCTCGACTTCGCTTTCTGCGGTTTCGAAGATCAGTTCGTCGTGGACTTGCAGCAGCATGCGCGCCGAAAGCTTCGCCTCGGCGAGTGCACCCTCCATGCGGATCATGGCGCGGCGGATGATGTCGGCGGCCGTGCCCTGCAGGCGGGCATTGATCGAGGCGCGTTCGTTGAAGGCCCGCACCGACGCGTTTGGCGAGCGGATCTCCGGATAGTGGATGCGCCGGCCGAAGATGGTCTCGACGTAGCCGTTGTCGCGGCAGAACGCCTTGGTCTCCTCCATATAGGCGCGGATGCCGGGGAAGCGTTCGAGGTACTTCTTGATGTAGTCCGAGGCCTCCTCGCGCGGGATCGACAGCTGGTTGGCGAGCCCGAAGGCCGAGATGCCGTAGATGATGCCGAAATTGATCGCCTTGGCGCGGCGGCGTATCTCCGACGGCATGCCTTCCACCGGCACCGAAAACATCTCGGACGCCGTCATGGCGTGAATGTCCACGCCATCGGCGAAGGCCTGCTTGAGTTGGGCGATGTCGGCGACATGGGCAAGCACGCGCAGTTCGATCTGGCTGTAGTCGGCCGAGATCAGCTTGTTGCCCTTGTCGGCGACGAAGGCGGTGCGGATCTTGCGGCCTTCCGATGTGCGGATCGGAATATTCTGCAGGTTGGGGTCGGACGACGACAGCCGCCCGGTGGTGGTGGCGGCCATCGCGTAGGAGGTGTGGACCCGCTTGGTCTCCGGATTGATGAAGCCGGGCAGCGCGTCGGTATAGGTGGACTTGAGCTTGGTCAGCTGACGCCAGTCGACGATCTTGCGCGGCAGTTCGTGGCCGGCGGCTGCGAGGTCTTCCAGCACCTGCGCCGAGGTCGACCACTGTCCGGTCTTGGTCTTGGTGCCGCCGGGCAGGCCCATGCGGCCGAACAATATGTCGCCGAGCTGCTTGGGCGAGCCGATGTTGAATTTTTCGCCGGCCAGGGTGTTGATCTCGTCCTCGAGTCTGGCTGCACCTTGGGCAAGCTCGCCCGACAGACGCGAAAGGATCTGCCGGTCGACGGAGATGCCGCGCTGTTCCATGCGGGCGAGCACCGGCACAAGCGGCCGCTCCAGCCGCTCGTAGACGGAGACCATGCCCTTTGCCGCGAGGCGTGGCTTGAGCACGCGCCACAGCCTCAGCGTCACGTCGGCATCTTCGGCGGCATAGGCGGTGGCCCTGTCGATATCGACCTGGTCGAAGCCGACGAAATTCTTGCCGGAGCCGGCGACGTCCTTGAAGGCGATCGGCGTGTGGCTGAGCCACTTCTCCGACAGCGGATCCATGCCGTGGCCGCCATTGGTGCCGCCGTCGAGCACGTAGGACAACAGCATGGTGTCGTCGAACGACTTCACCTCGACGCCATAGCGGTTCATCACCACCATGTCGTATTTCAGGTTTTGTGCGATCTTGAGCACGGAGGCGTCTTCGAGCAGCGGCTTGAGCGCGGCAATCGCCTCGCGCACCGGGATCTGGTTATCCACCAGACCGCCGCCGAGCAGGTCGTCGCGGCCGCTCTTGTGGCCAAGTGGCACATAGGCGGCGCGGCCCGGCGCCGTGGCGAGCGAGAAGCCGACCAGTTCGGCCTGCATCGGGTCGAGCGAGGTGGTTTCGGTGTCGAAGGCAACGACGCCTGCCTCGGCGGCCTCATTCACCCAGGCCTTCAGCGTCGCGAGGTCGCGGATGGCGATGTAGGCGCTGGTGTCGATCTTCTCCGCCACCGCCGCTTCGGCGCGCTGGGCGGCGAGGGCGGCGGGGGTGTCGCCTTCCGACGCGGCCACTGCTACCACCGCGCTTGCCGCGACGTCGCTTGCCTGTGCGCCTGTCTTTGCTGCCGCCGCAGCATCTGGCGTCGCCGATGGAGCTGCACCCGCGCCGACATCAGGACCATGGGCAAAGATGCCATGTTCGACGGTCACCGATGCCGGCTCAATCTCGCCGGCGTCGGTACCGGTTGCCTCGGCCACGCGGCGCGTCAGCGTGGTGAATTCCATCGCCTTGAGGAAGGAGATCAGTCGGGGGCCGTTCGGCGGCTGCAACTCGAACTGGTCGAGGCCTTCCGCCACCACGACGTCGTTCTTGAGCCGTACCAGCTCGCGCGAGATGCGCGCCTTGTCGGCATTATCGATGATGGTCTGGCGGCGCTTGTCCTGCTTGATCTCGGACGCCCGTGCCAGCAGCGTATCGAGATCGCCGAACTGTTCGAGCAACTGCGCAGCCGTCTTCGGCCCGATGCCGGGAACGCCGGGCACGTTGTCGACCGAGTCGCCGGTCAGCGCCTGCAGGTCGATCATCTTCTCGGGCGGCACGCCCCACTTTTCGATGACCTCGGGAATGTTGATCTCGCGGTCCTTCATCGGGTCGTACATCGACACGGTCTCGCCGACGAGCTGCATCAGGTCCTTGTCGGACGAGATGATCGTGGTGTCGGCGCCGGCCTCACGGGCGAGGCGGGCATAGGTGGCGATCAGGTCGTCGGCCTCAAAACCTTCCATCTCGATGCAGGGGAGGTCGAATGCCTTGGTGGCATGGCGGATCAGCCCGAACTGCGGGACGAGGTCCTCCGGCGGGGCCGAGCGGTTGGCCTTGTATTCGGGGTAGAGCTCGTTGCGGAAGGTCTTCGAAGAATAGTCGAAGATGACAGCGAAATGGGTGGGCGTGACCCCGACATCGGTGTTGCGCGCGTCCTGCATCAGCTTCCACACCATGTTGCAGAAGCCGAGCACGGCATTTGTCGGCAGCCCGTCTGATTTGCGGGTCAGCGGCGGCAGCGCGTGATAGGCGCGGAAGATGTAGCCGGAGCCGTCGACAAGGAAGAGATGATCGCCTTTTTTCATGGTGATACGGGTAGCGCGGAGCCGATAAACTGTCCATGGCGAAGGTCCGGCTTGAGGCCGCTCGCCCCCAGCCAACTGACAATTCCAGCCGTTCACGCCCATGTTACAAAACTGTAATGTTCGTGCCCTTGAATCGCCACGTTCCCCGCTACAAATAACGGTCATCGGCAGTTTTTGCCGAAGTCCGGTCTCAGGCCCGTCCCCCGCCTATCCGGACCCTGCGGCAGCCTCATCCCCCTCTCCGGGCTGCCGCACCGTTTGAAGATGTGCCGCCGTGGCTACCCCTCCACCACGGCGGCACTTTTTTTGTCGGCAGCATCGCTGTCTGGACCCTCGGGTTGGCCGCTGGCCCAATCTTGCCGGCTTTTCGTTTTGCCTTTCGGCCACTAGTTTGCGCCTCAGAAGAATCGAAAGGCACCCAAATGTCCGCTGTTGCACCCGTTCTCGATCGTCTCGACAAGAATCTCGACCAGTCCCTGGAGCGCCTGTTCGGCCTGCTCCGCATCAAGTCGATCTCCACCGACCCGGCCTTCGCCGCCGACTGCCGCAAGACCGCCGAATGGCTGGTCGCCGATCTCAAGTCGATCGGCTTCGAGGCGAGCGTCCGCGACACGCCGGGCCATCCGATGGTCGTCGCCCATCACGAGGGGCCTGCCGGCACGCCGCATGTGCTGTTTTACGGCCACTACGACGTGCAGCCGGTCGATCCGCTGAACCTGTGGGAAGACGATCCCTTCGATCCCAAGATCAAGGAGATCGAGCCGGGCCGCAAGGTCATCACCGGCCGCGGTTCCTCCGACGACAAGGGGCAGCTGATGCTGTTCGTCGAGGCGTGCCGCGCCTGGAAGGAAGTGCATGGCACGCTGCCGTGCGAGATCACGCTGCTGTTCGAGGGCGAGGAGGAGTCCGGCTCGCCGTCGCTCAAGCCCTTCCTCGAGGCCAATGCCGAAGAGCTCAAGGCCGACTTCGCCATGGTCTGCGATACTGGCATGTGGGACCGCGAAACGCCTGCCATCTGCGTCGGTCTGCGCGGGCTGGTGGGCGAGGAAATCACCGTCAAGGCGGCCAGCCGCGACCTGCATTCGGGCGAATATGGCGGTGCGGCCGCCAATCCGGTCCGCATCCTCGCCAAGGTGCTCGCCGACATCCACGACGAAAATGGCCGCGTCACCATTCCTGGCTTCTATGACGGCGTCGAGGAGACCCCGTCCCAGGTCCTGAAGTCGTGGGAAGCGCTGGGCGAGACGGCGGAAAACTTCCTCGGCGAGATCGGCCTATCGATCCCCTCGGGCGAGAAGGGCCGCACGGTGCTCGAACTGGTCTGGGCGCGCCCGACTGCCGAGTTCAACGGCATCATCGGCGGCTATACCGGCCAGGGCTTCAAAACGGTGATTGCGGCGGAAGCTTCCGCGAAGGTGTCGTTCCGCCTGGTCCACAAGCAGGACCCGGACAAGGTCCGCGCCGCTTTCCGCGAGTTCGTCAAGGCGCGCATTCCGGCTGACTGCAGTGTCGAATTCCACGAGCATGGCGGCTCGCCGGCAATCCAGCTATCCTATGACTCGCCGTTCCTGTCCAAGGCCAAGGACGCGCTGTCCGATGAGTGGAGCAAGCAGGCCGTGATGCTCGCCATGGGCGGCTCGATCCCGATCGTCGGCGATTTCCAGACCTTCCTCGGCATGGAATCGCTGCTGGTCGGCTTTGCCCTGCCTGACGACCGCATCCATTCGCCGAACGAGAAGTATGACCTCACCTCGTTCCACAAGGGCCAGCGCTCCTGGGCGCGGATCCTCGACGCCCTGACCCGCAAATAGTCAGGTTTCTATTGATTTTTGCTCCGATCGCGGCGAGTGAGAGGCACGCCGCGATCGGAGAAGACCATGACCATCCGCTTCCACAAGCACGACCTGCCCGACCTCCAGCACTATGATGTCGAGGCCGTTGCCATCGACACCGAGACGCTCGGGTTGAACCCGCATCGCGACCGGCTCTGCGTCGTCCAGATTTCACCCGGCGACGGCACCGCCGATGTCATCCAGATCGCGCCCGGGCAGAAGAAGGCGCCGAATCTCACCGCTCTGCTGAAAAACCGCAAGGTGACGAAGCTGTTCCATTTCGGCCGCTTCGACATCGCCGTGCTCTACAACGCCTTTGGCGTCATGGCTGAGCCGGTGTTCTGCACCAAGATCGCCTCGCGTCTGACCCGCACCTACACCGACCGCCACGGCCTCAAGGACATCTGCAACGAGCTTCTGGGCGTCAGCCTTTCCAAGCAGCAGCAGTCGTCCGACTGGGCCGCCGAAACGCTGTCTCCCGAGCAGCTCGAATACGCGGCCTCCGACGTGCTCTACCTGCATCGGTTGCGTGACGTTCTGGCCGGCCGGCTGGAACGCGAGGGTCGCACCAGGGAGGCCGAAGCCTGCTTCCGCTTCCTGCCGACGCGCGCCAAGCTTGACCTGATGGGCTGGGACGAAGAAGACATTTTCGCCCACAGCTGAGGCTTGGCCCTTGCCCTGATGATGGAACGATAGGGTCGGCTGGCCGTTTTGGGTGCATTGCTTGAAGAAAGGATGCACCTGATGGCTTCGACCCGCGATGAGATCAAAACCGAACTCGAAGATCAGGTTGCCCATCTGACCAGGCAGGTGGCGTCGCTGACCAAGGCGATGTCGAAGCGCAGCGCAAATGCACTTGCCGACGGGCGCGAAAGCGCTGCAGAACTCTACGAAGAATTTCACGACCGCATTGCAGAGGCGATGCCGGCTGTGCGCAGGCAGGCGCGTGTCGCGCGCAAGGCCGCTCACGACAATCCGGTCGCCACTGCGCTTGTCGGCGTGGCGCTGCTGGGGCTGCTTGTCAGCCTGATTGCCCGGCGTTGACCCGATTGCGCCGTTCGGCGTTGCCTGTCGGGCCGGACTGTATTTGCAGCTCAATAGGGGAACTGGATGGCTACCAAGCGACCCATCGCCACCGCGCCGAAGGACGGCTCCAAGGTCATGGTCTTCTGGACTGATCGTGACGGGCAGGAAAACGAGTCGATCGCCCAATATCGTTCGCTCGCGCGCCTCAAGGCGGCCGGTGGGCAGTGGGACGAAACCGACGAGGGCTGGTGGGCCTATGTCGACAGCGACACCCAGAAGCGCATCGACCCGCACTCCTGGTCTGCCCCCGGCGATGACGACGACGAGGACGAATAGCCCGGCGACATGGCGTTGGCGGCGGGCTTTGTGGCTCGTTTCGGCAGCGCAACATACTCCCAACGGACAATTGCAATCTACGCGAGAAGTCGGCTTAGAGTGCAACGAAGGGCGGATTGATTCGTGGCATAGCGTTTCGCAGAGGCCGGCCGTCCCGACCGAGAGGGCAGGGTGGATCTGGAGAGCGCGGGCGATCGGGACTATGCTGGCGCAGTGGCCGTCAAGGGCGACGGATTCGGGCAAAGTGCAGCTCTCGCCACCTCGATTCCATCCTTGCGGTTCGACACCCGGGACTTGCCGGTCGAACATCAGTTCGAGGCCTGGCGAGCATTCCACGCCTCGGTGCTCGATGCCACGCTGAGCCCGGAGGCCAGGCAGGGCTTCGTCTTCGAGCAGAAGGTGTGGAACCTCGGCAGCTTGGCCTTCACGTCGGCACGCATGCCGGGACGGCCGGTGCCGCGCCAATGGCGGCACATCCGCAAGGATCCGCTTGACCACTGGTGCCTGGTGCTACCCGAAAGCGCCATGCATGCGGCGCAAGCCGCCGGTGCTCCGCCGCGTCAGGTTCATATCCGCTCCCTTGGCCGCCCCTATGAAGGGGCAGCAGCCGATTCCAGCGTTTCGACGGTGTTCATTCCGCGTGATCTCTTGCGCCCCATTGCCGGAGTGCTCGACGCGCATCCCGGCACGCTGGAGCCGACGGGCATGGGCGGCCTGCTTGCCGATTTTTTGATCTCATTCGAACGGCGCCTGTCGACCGTCTCGGCCGACGAAATGCCGAGCTATGTCGAGGCGATGCGGGCAATGCTCTCGGCCTGCCTGGCGCCGACCTCCGATCGTGTCGCCGAGGCGCAGGGGCAGATCGCTGCGACCATGCTCGAACGCGTGCGGCAGTTGGTCCATCAGGAACTCTATTGCCCCGAACTCGGGCCGGATATGATTTGCCGGCGGCTGGGGCTGTCGCGTTCCAGGCTGTATGTCCTGTTCGAGCCCCTGCACGGCGTGGCGCGTTACATCCAGCGCCAGCGACTTCTTGCCGCCCACAAGGAACTGTCGGATCCGGCCATGGCGCGCAGCATCGGACAGATTGCCGAACGGCTGTGCTTTTCCGATTCTGCGACCTTCAGCCGGGCATTCCGCAACGAGTTCGGCTGCTCGCCGAGCGACGTCAGGGCCACCGCGGCCGGAGGCACCATGCCGACGCCGGCGCGGTTGATGCTGCCGATGATGAACCAGACGGCACATCTAGGCGAGATCCTCCAACATTTGCAGATTTGATCGCCAACGGCGCTGCAGGCGGCGACGATCCGCGGGAATGGGCGTATTGTCGGGGGTTCTAGCCAGGGAGCGAGACCATGGCCGAGAAATCCGACAAAGATACGCATGAATTCATGGTCACGGCGGTCGAGCCGGCCCGCGACGACAAGCTGGATGGCGTTGCGCTGACACTGGTCGATGTGCGCGGAGGGCGCGTGCGCCTGCACATGCACACCGACATCGCCAAGATGTTGCGCTCGCGCATTTCAACCGAACTCAGCAAGACGATGGGGCCGTGAGCTTCGGGCGGCGGCTTCTGCAATCGCACTCTGTTCCAGATTTACCGGGGAACACAAAGGGTTGCACTTAACGCCCCCTTAAATCGCCGCATTTACTGTCCAACCGGAACGCCATTGGCATGGGGGCCGGACAGACGGATATGGCGAACCGGAGAGACAGACGCATCGAGCCCAGTTTCGATGGACCGCAGGACCATGCGGAGGACGACGTCTTTTCGGTGTGCGATGAAGATCGCGTCGTGCCCAGCCGCCGCAAATCGACTGCGAAGCGCAAATCGTCCAAGGCCCGCGCGCCGGAGCGCAGCCGGGGCCGGGGCAAGAAACGTCGCGGCATGTTCGGCATGTTCGGCCGGCTGGTCTATTGGTGCTTCGTTCTGGCCATCTGGGGCGGTATCGCCGCTGCCGGCATCGTCATCTATTACGGCGCCAAGATGCCGAGCGCCACGACCTGGGCAATCCCGGACCGCTCGCCGAACATCAAGGTCGTCGGCGTCGACGGCCGGTTGATCGCCAATCGCGGCATGACCGGTGGCGAAGCAGTCGGCCTGCACGAGATGTCGCCCTATATTCCCCAGGCGGTCATGGCGATCGAGGACCGTCGCTTCTATTCGCATTTCGGCGTCGATCCGATCGGTCTCACCCGCGCGCTGTTGCAACGCGTGCTGAGCGGGCGCTTCACCCAGGGCGGCTCGACGCTGACCCAGCAGCTCGCCAAGAACCTGTTCCTCAAGCCCGACCGGACGCTCGAGCGCAAGGTGCAGGAAGTGCTCTTGGCCTTCTGGCTGGAGCAGAAGCACACCAAGGACCAGATCCTCGAAATGTATCTCAACCGGGTCTATTTCGGCTCGGGCTCCTACGGCGTGGAAGCGGCCTCCAGACGCTATTTCGGCAAGTCCGCGCGCGACGTCTCACTGGCCGAGGCGGCACTGCTGGCGGGTCTGCTCAAGGCGCCGTCGCGGCTGTCGCCGGCGCGTGATCCCAAGGCGGCGGAGGCCCGCGCCCAGCTGGTGCTCGGCGCCATGCGCGGGGAAGGCATGATCGGCGAGAAGGAACTGGCGAGCGCGATGAGCGCGCCGGCGACCCGCGCCGCCGCCTTCTGGACCGGGTCCGAAAACTACGTCGCCGACCGCGTCATGGAGGAACTGCCCGGCCTGATTGGCGAGGTGCGCTCCGACATCATCGTCGACACGACCGTTGACATGACCTTGCAGGACCTGGCCGAAAAGTCGATCCGTCGCCTGATCGACGAGAACGGCCAGAAGCTTAATGTCAGCCAGGGCGCGCTGGTGTCGATCGACAATTCAGGCGCGGTACGTGCCATGGTCGGCGGCTACGACTATTCGACCAGCCAGTTCGACCGCGCCTCCGAGGCGCGGCGCCAGCCGGGCTCGGCCTTCAAGCCCTTCGTCTTCCTGGCCGCCATGGAGCAGGGCCGCACGCCCGATAGCATGCGCAACGACGCACCGATCAAGATCGGCAAATGGACACCGGAGAACTACAACGGCAAGTATTTCGGCCGTGTCACGCTCAAGACCGCACTGGCCAAGTCGCTGAACTCGGTCGCGGCCCAGCTAGCCATGGAGGTCGGTCCCGATGCGGTCGTCGAGGCGGCGCACCGCATGGGCATCGAGTCCGATCTGCAGCCAAATGTCAGCATCTCGCTCGGCACCTCCGAGGTGACGCCGCTTGAACTGACGGCAGCCTATGTGCCTTTCGCCAATGGCGGCTACCGGCCCGAAGTGCACATGATCCGGCGGGTGACATCAGCTGATGGCAAGGTGCTCTACGAAAGCACGGCCGGGGGCGGCCCGCGCGTGATCAGCCCCGAAGTCGTCGGCATGATGAATGCCATGATGACCGGCGCGGTCGAGGAGGGCACAGCCAAGAAAGCCGCTTTCGCCTGGCCGGCTGCCGGCAAGACTGGCACCAGCCAGAATTCGCGCGATGCATGGTTCGTCGGCTATACTGCCAACCTTACCACCGGCGTGTGGTTCGGCAACGACGATGGCAAGCCGATGAAGAAGGTCACCGGCGGTGCGCTGCCAGCACTTGCCTGGCACGAGTTCATGGTCGCAGCCCATGAGGGCGTGCCGGTGGCGGCACTGCCCGGCTCCTGGACGTCGCAGCCCGCAGCACCCGAAATTGCCGTCGAAAACCAGCCACTCGGCGAGAACGCCTTTCCCCAAGCACCGCAGCCGGCCGGCCAGGCTCGCCCGGCCGTCCCACTGGGCAATGGTGGTGTCTTACCGCGTCAGGAATCGCCGACCGCCTCGATCCGCCGGCCGGTGCCGCCGGCCGATGTCGGCGGGCCGGTCCAGCGACGCGAAACGTCGATCCTCGACGTGATTCTGGGCAGGTAGGGCTTTTCGCTTCCAGCGCCACTTGATGGAGAACGCTGCCGCCGGTTCAGCCGGCAGTCAGGATTTCTTCGATTTCGGAGATGGTGTGTTTGGTCAGCGTCTTTGGAATTTCGGCAGTAATCCTGCTGTCGACTTCCTTGTGCAGCTTCTTGCGCAATTCGCCGAGCACCAGCGGCGGCGCCACGAGCACGAGCTCGCTGAACGCGTCGGCGTGGGCGTATTTGTAGAGAAGTGCCGCGATCTCGTCGGCAAAGCGCTCCTTGGCGATCCGGTGCCAGTCGGTTTCCTCCACTGCGCTACGGCGGACCGACATGCCCTCGCCGTAGCGGCCGGGCCGGTCGGTGCCCTGTTCGTGGGTGGGCGGGTTCTCCTGCTCCAGTTCGCGCACCACCTCGAGGTTGGGGAATTTGGTGTCGCCCTGGTTCTTCAGGAACAGTGCCTTTTCGCCATCCGCCACCATCACCCAGATATCATGCTTCAGCCTGATCTCGGTCATCTCGGTCTCCTGTCATGGCCGGTTGGCGTCGCCGCCGACTGACGGCACATGGAAGAACGCGGCCTGTGCTCCGATTGTTCCCGGATGAGCCGGAACCGCGTTTCCTTTAATTTCTATAAAATTAGTAGAAATTAGAATGTTGTCGCGAAAGGCCCTCAGGGCACCAGGCGGCGGTCTCCCTTGCCCGCTTCGGATCGGTTGCCGAGATCGGGACTTCCTAACTGGCTTTCGCCCGCGAATTTCATGATGTCTGGGTGGTGCCGGGTCCAATCTGGCAGGTCCTCGTTCAGGCAAGGCCCGAACGGCGCGGAAAAGTGGTTTCGAGCCGGAGGAAGAAAATTTTTCCCTGGCCGCAAAAGCCAGGCGAAAACCGATTGCCTGCCATCTTTGCCGGCGCGAGTGCGTTCCTTCTGAGGCGCGGCAACGGGGGATAGAAATGGCGGGTGTTCCGGAGCCCGCGTGCCATGACCGATACCCAGCCCAAGCTGAACGCCTTTCCCATCTTCCTTCGGGTCGAGGGCGAAGCCGTGGCCATTGTCGGCGGCGGCGACGAAGCGCTCGCCAAGGCGCGCCTGCTCGGCCAATCGAGTGCCGAAATACGGATCATTGCCGATAATGCCGAACCGGCGCTTCGCGACTGGATCGCCGCTCATGGTGCTGTCCGCATCCATGCCGCCTATGAAGCATCGTTGATCGAAGGTGCGGTGCTGGTGTTTGCCGCTACTGGAGACGTAGAACTCGACCGCCGCATCGCCGGGGACGCCCGTCGGCTCAGCGTCGCCGTCAACGCGGTCGACCGGCCCGAATTGTGCGATTTCTTCACCCCGGCACTGGTTAACCGTGCGCCGGTGGCCGTCGCCATCGGCACCGAAGGTGCGGGGCCGGTGCTCGCCCAGATGATCCGCGCCCGCATCGATCAGATGCTGTCGCCGCAGATTGGGGCATTGGCAACGCTTAGCGCCAGCTTCCGCAGTGCGGTCGAGCGGCTCTTGCCCAGGGGCGAGGTGCGCCGCGGCTTTTGGCGCGAATTTTTCGAGGGTGTTCCGGCACGTGCGCTGGCGAGAGGCCGGCTTGCCGAGGCGCATGATGCGGCGACGGAGCTGCTGCTGAACGGCGGCGCTGTCAGGGGCCACGTCGCGCTGGTCGGCGCCGGCCCCGGTGCCGAGGATCTCTTGACGCTGCGCGCCCATCGCCTGCTGATGGAAGCCGATGTCATCGTCCATGATGCACTGGTGCCCGAGGCGGTCATATCAATGGGCCGCCGCGACGCCAAGCGCCTGTCGGTCGGCAAGCGCAAGGGCTGCCACTCCAAGACGCAGTCCGAGATCAATGACCTGCTGGTGCAACTGGCGCAGGCCGGCAAGCGCGTCGTGCGCCTCAAGTCGGGCGACCCGCTGGTCTTCGGCCGTGCCGGCGAAGAGATGCAGGCGATGCGCGATGCCGGCGTCTCCTACGAAGTAGTGCCGGGCGTGACCTCCGCCTTTGCCGCCGCCGCCGATTTCGAGCTGCCGCTGACGTTGCGCGGCGTGAGCTCTTCGATGGTCTTCACGACAGGCCATGACCTCAAGGGCGGCTCGCTACCGGACTGGGCCAGGCTTGCCATCTCGGGCGCGACGGTTGCCGTCTACATGGGCCGTTCGGTCGCCGCCGATGTCGCTGGTCGCCTCATCGATGCGGGGCTCTCGCCCGATACGGCGGTTGCCGTCGTCGAGAACGCCAGCCTGAAAAACCGCCGCCGTTTCCATGGAACGCTCGCTGACCTGCCGTCGCTCGAAGCGCGCGGCGACCTGACCGGCCCAGTGATGACGATCATCGGCGATGCGGTGGCGGGGGCCAATTTCGAACTTTCCGAGCCGCTTGCGGCGCTTAGGCATCACGAGGCGGCGATCGCCGCCATGGAAGGACAAGGGGCATGAAGATCCTGACCGCCAACCGGCTGATCGACGGCGAGGCCGTGTGGTTCTCCGCTGCCAGCACCTGGGCCGAGACCATCGACGGCGCCGACATCGTCTCCGACAAGCTCGGCGAGGCGCGGCTCGAAGCCATCGGCAAGGCCGCGCATGACAACAACGAAGTGGTCGACGTCAACCTGATCGACGTCGCCGTCGTCGGGGGCGTCATCCAGCCGTTGCGTCTGCGCGAGGTGATCCGCGCAGCCGGCCCGACAAACCGCCTCGACCTCGGCAAGCAGGCCCGGCCTGCCGCCGGCGCCGCCTGAAGACAGACCGGAAGACGACCATGTACCGCTACGACGAGTTCGACCATGATTTCGTGAAGGCCCGCGTCGCCGAGTTCAGCGACCAGGTGGAGCGCCGCCTTGCCGGCGAGATCACCGAGGACCAGTTCCGCCCGCTGCGCCTGATGAACGGCGTCTACCTGCAACTGCACGCCTACATGCTGCGCATCGCCGTGCCCTACGGCACGCTGAATTCGCGCCAGCTGCGCATGCTCGGCCACATCGCCCGCAAATACGACAAGGGCTACGGCCACTTCACCACGCGCCAGAACATCCAGTTCAACTGGCCGGCCCTGTCGGACATTCCGGCGATCCTCGCCGACCTGGCCTCGGTCGAGATGCACGCCATCCAGACCTCGGGCAACTGCATCCGCAATGTCACGGCCGACCATTTCGCCGGGGCTGCCGCCGACGAGGTCGCCGACCCCAGGCCCTATGCCGAGATCCTGCGCCAGTGGTCGTCGGTGCATCCGGAGTTTTCGTACTTGCCGCGCAAGTTCAAGATCGCGGTGACCGGTGCGGCGCGTGACCGCGCCGCCATCCAGACCCACGACATCGGCCTGCATCTCAAGAAGAACGACAAGGGCGAGCTCGGCTTTGCCGTCTATATCGGCGGCGGGCAGGGGCGCACGCCGATGGTCGCCAAGAAGATCCGCGACTTCCTGCCGGAAGAGCACCTGCTGTCCTACACCACGGCGATCCTGCGCGTGTACAATCTCCATGGCCGCCGCGACAACAAGTACAAGGCGCGCATCAAGATTCTGGTCCACGAGACTGGCGTCGAGGAAATTGCCCGCCAGGTCGAGGCCGAGTGGCAGGCACTGAAGGACGGCGAGCTCAAGCTGCCGGGGGCCGATGTCGCCGCGATCCAGGCCTATTTCGCGCCCCCTGCACTCGCTGCCCGGCAGGAAGGCGACGAGGTCCTCAAGCTTGCGCGGCTCGATTCCAAGAGCTTCGGCGAATGGCTCGACCAGAACGTCTTCACCCATCGCAATCCTGACTATGCGGCGGTGACGATCTCGCTCAAGGCCATCGGCGAGGCGCCGGGCGACGCCAGTGACAGCCAGATGGAGGCCGTGGCCGACATCGCCGAAAAGTACGGCTTCGACGAAATCCGGGTCAGCCACGAGCAGAACCTGATCCTGCCGCATGTCGCTCGCGCCGACCTCAAGGCCGTCTACGACGCGCTGGTGGCGATCGATCTGGCGACGGCCAACTCCAACCTGATATCAGACATCATCGCCTGCCCGGGGCTTGACTACTGCGCGCTCGCCAACGCCCGTTCGATTTCGGTGGCGCAGGAGATTTCGCACCGCTTCGCCTCCCTCGAGCGCCAGCGCGACATTGGCGAACTCAAGCTCAAGATCTCCGGCTGCATCAACGCCTGCGGCCACCACCATGTCGGCCACATCGGCATTCTCGGCGTCGAGAAGAAGGGGGCCGAACTATACCAGGTGACGCTCGGCGGCTCGGCCGACGAACACACCTCGGTCGGCGAGATCATCGGCCGCGGCTTCGGCCCGGAAGAGATCACCGACGCCATCGAGACCATTGTGGAGACATACCTGCAGATCAGGCGCGATCCTTCGGAGAAATTCCTCGACGCTTATCGCCGCGTCGGCCCCGCTCCGTTCAAGGAGGCGCTCTATGCTAGCGAAGCCAAGGCAGCCTGACGCTGACGGCGAAGCGCAGGTTCTGGCCGAGGCCGCCGCTCTCGATGCGCTCTACGGGCACCTGACGCCTCAGGAGATCATTGCACGTGCGGCGACCGAGCGCTTTGCAGGCGAAGTTGCTGCTGTCTCCTCTTTCGGCGCGGATTCGGCGGTATTGTTGCACATGATCGCCAAGGTCGACGGCAAGCTGCCGGTGATCTTTCTCGACACCGGCAAGCATTTCAGCGAGACGCTTGACTATCGGGATGCGCTGGCGGCCGACTTCGGCTTGACCAACATCCGCGTCATTGCGCCAAACGAGGCTGCGCTCGCCCGGATCGACCCGTCGGGCGACCTGCACCAGACCGACACCGACGCCTGCTGCGACGTGCGCAAGGTCGAACCGATGGCCCGTGGCGTCGAGCCGTTCCGTGCCTGGTTCACCGGCCGCAAGCGCTTCCAGGCGGCGACCCGTGCCGCCTTGCCGGTGTTCGAGCAGGTCGGCCCGCGCTTTCGCATCAATCCGCTCGCCCGCTGGACGACGTCTGATCTCGCCGACTACATGCGCAGGCATGCCCTGCGGGAGAACCCGCTGGTGGCCTACGGCTACTTGTCGATCGGCTGTTTCCCCTGCACGCAAGCCGTCAAGCCGGGCGAGGACGCCCGCAGCGGTCGCTGGGCCGGGCAGTCCAAGACCGAATGCGGCATCCATCTTTCCGGCCTTGAGCAGTCGCTGACCGACGCATCCCTCTAGGAATTTTGCAAATGACCCACGCGACCAACGACAAAGCCGTGCGCCTGTGGACACCGGGAGGTTTCAGCGAAGACGAATGGACGCACGCCGAGAGCGCCGATGCACTGTCGGGTAACGGCCGTTTCATCCTGCCGTTGCATACCTTCCTTGAACTCGATCCCGAGCAGCGCAAGTCGGCACGCGAGCGCCTTGGCGTGCTGCTGCAGCCGGGCGACCAACTCGATGCCATCACAGGCCTGCTGGATCAGCTATCGCTGGTGGCGCTCGCCTTCCCGGCTTTCAACGATGGCCGATCCTTCTCCAAGGCTGAACTACTGCGTAGCCGGCACGGTTTCACCGGTGCCGTGAGGGCGACGGGGCAGGTCCTGGTCGACCAACTGCCGCACATGCTGCGCGTCGGCTTCGACGAGTTCGAAGTGTCGCATCCGGTCCTGCTGAAGCGCCTGGAGGCCGGGCAGGCGGGTGGCTTGCCGCTCTACTATCAGCCGTCGGCAAAGGCTGCCGCGTCCAACGGCAGAGGCGCCAGATATGCTTGGCGGCGTGCCGCGGGAGCGTAAATGTCAGTTCGATTTTTGCGATTGCGACGGCTGCTCGCTGTCGTCGAGCCGATCGAGCAGGTTGAGCAGCTTATCGGGTAGCGAGCTTTCGACGCCAAAGGCCGGGAACGCGTGCAGCAGGCGCATGTTGGTTTCCGACATGAGCTTGCGCTGGACGTCAGCGGTCGTGCCCGATATCGGCCTGTGCTTGTTTCGACTCGTCATGTCGAGGATCCTTTCCCATAAAAACGCTCGCCACGCGGGGATGGTTCCGCCAGGTCGCCGTGCAGCCGTGGCCCGCAGTCAGGATAAGGACAGGGGTGGAAGCTGCCACTTCCCTAGGGATTCGGCCGCCCCTTGATTTTTGAACCCCAAACCTCGATATCGGACGGAACTTCAAACCGTACAGAACAACGGGAATTTGTGATGAGCGACCAGGCAAAAGACGAACGCACGCCCGACGAGACGGCGACTGTCGAGGCCCAGGCCGAAAAGATCGAAGGCGGCGTCGAAGGTGACTATGAAGCCCTCGTTCGGCTGCTGAAGGAAAACGAAGAACTGAAAGATCGCGCCTTGCGCGCTGCGGCCGAGATGGAAAACCTCCGCCGCCGCACCGCGCGCGACGTGCAGGATGCGCGCGCCTATTCGATGGCGAATTTCGCCCGCGACATGCTTTCGGTGTCCGACAATCTGCGTCGCGCCATCGAGGCGGTAACCGACGAGGCCAAGGCTGCGGGCGGCGCGGGGCTGGCAAGCCTCCTTGAAGGAGTCGAGGTAACCGAGCGCGCGATGCTTACGGCTCTCGAGCGCCACGGCGTGCGCAAGCTCGAGCCGCAGGGCGAAAAGTTCGATCCGAACTTCCATCAGGCCATGTTCGAAGTGCCGAACCCCGATGTTCCGGCCAACACCGTCGTGCAGGTCGTGCAGTCCGGCTACACCATCGGCGACCGCGTCCTGCGCCCGGCCATGGTCGGCGTCGCCAAGGGCGGCCCCAAGCATGTGGCCGATGCGCCCACGGAGCCGGGCCCGGTCAACGTGCAGGCTGAGAAGGACGCCTGAGCAGCGAATGGTGAATGACAGCGAATAGGGAGTAGCTGATAGCGAGTAGGGAATAGAAATTTGGCTGCTCTGGCTTTGACGCCGGACGCTGCTATGTTCCGTCTCTATTCGCTACTCACTATTCCCTATTCGCTCGCTCCATGAATCCTTTGCAATATCTCGACTATGCCGGCGTGGCGGTGTTTGCCGCGACGGGCGCGCTTGCCGCCTCGCGCAAGCAGCTTGACGTCATCGGCTTCCTGTTCCTGGCCAGTTTCACTGGCATCGGCGGCGGCACCGTTCGCGACGTCGTCCTTGGACTGCCGGTATTCTGGGTGGTCAACCCTGATTATGTCCTGGTTTGCGCCGCCATTGCGGTGCTCGTCTTCTTCACCGCTCACCTGGTTGAATCCCGCTACAAACTGCTGCTCTGGCTCGATGCACTTGGGATGTCGGCCTATGCGGTGCTCGGTGCCGCCAAGGGCCTTGCCGCCACCGGCTCGCCGACGGTCGCCGTCGTCATGGGCCTGCTAACCGCCACGTTCGGCGGCATCCTGCGGGATCTGCTCGCGGGCGAGCCTTCGGTGCTGCTGAAGCCGGAAATCTATGTCTCGGCGGCGATGACGGGCGCCGGGGTCTACACCCTCGCCGAGTTTGCCGACCTGCCGCCGGAGGTCGCGGCCATCGTCGCTTTCATTTCCGCCTTCATGGTGCGCGGCGGGGCGCTAAAGTTCGGCTGGACATTTCCCGCTTACCGCAGCCGACCGGGCAGGCGGCCTGAGGATATTCCGTGACAAGGGATGTAACTGTCGTGGGTAGCAGCGCTCGCCGTTTCAGGCGGCGAAGCGCTGCGCTTCCCCGCCGTAATAGTTGATGTAGCGGGCGCCGATCTCCTTGACCGGCATGACCACGAAAACGTCAACCGTGCCGAAATTGTCGTCGATGACGCAGCCGTCGCCGATCCTGGCGCCGACGCGCAGATAGCCTTTCACCAGGGGCGGCATTGCCCCGATCGCCGCCTTGGGGTTGACCGCCTCGATCGGCATCAGGTCCATCTGGCGATAGCGTCCCGCCACCGCACGTACGTCCCAGTCGGCGCTGGTGCGGCAATGATGGGCGAGATAGGTCAGGGCCTCGGCATGGGCGGCCGGAACCGTACCGTGGAACGAGGCGCAGCCGGTCATGACGTCGATGTCGTAGCGGTTGAGATAGGCCCAGATGCCCTGCCACAAGGCCTCGATCGTCCGCTTGGAGCGGTATTCGGGCAGAACACAGGAGCGGCCGAGTTCGAGGAAGCGCTGGCCCGGATGGCGGGCGATGAGCTTCTTGAGCTCGAATTCGTCGTCGGAATAGAAGCCGCCTGCTTCCGTCGCACGCTCCTGGCGCAGCAACCGGTATGTGCCGACGATGCGGCGGTGTTCGGGGCCGTCAAGGGATGTGTCGAATACCAGAAGATGGTCGCAGATGTCGTCGAAACTGTCGGCATCGCGCTGATCGATGGAATGCAGCGCCTGCTTCCTGGCGCCCAGTTCATTGAAGAATACGCGGTAGCGTACTTCCTGGGCGGCAGCGATCTCCGACTCGTTGCGAGCAAGGCGGACTTCCAGAGAACCGATCCGCCCGAGCGGTATTTCCGACAACAACGGCATGGACGGCAACCTCACCTTGGCGCCACTTGCATTCTGAGTGTCACGATCCGGCAATGCTGTATGCACGGATGTTTCTCCTTCAAGCCATCCCTCCAGGCCGGCATACGGGACCGGTGCTACAGGATTGTGACACTATAGCGATCGACCGGTCCGGGCAAGGCAGGACGGGCAAACAGCGCCCCTAGCCGGCTAGGGAATGTAGGTGCATCGGCAACCTGCGCGGCCAATCGGACGCGTAAGGGACGATCTAAGTCTTTGAATCTACGTATTGTGCATTCCGAAAATCAATTCCAGCTCCCAGGAATCACGAGGCTGCAGGGTTCAGGCGGCGGCGCGCTGTTCGACCAGATTGATCAGGATGTCGGGGTCGAGCGGCTTGGTCACGAAGCCGCTTGCGCCATGCGCAAGCACGGCATGGCGGGTCTTTTCCTGGCTGTCGGCCGACAGGACGACGATTGGAAGCGCGGCGAGGCCATGCTGTTCTTCGTGGCGCCGGATGGCTGAAATGGCATCCAGCCCGTCCATCACCGGCATGTGCATGTCCATCAAGACGAGGTCATACAGTCGCCTGCTCGCGGCATTTGTCAGCGCTTCGACGGCGGCCTTGCCGTTGCTGACGACCTCGACCCGATGCCCGGCCTTGGTCAGCGCACTACGCGCGAGCATGGCGTTGATGTCGTTGTCCTCGGCGATGAGCACTGAGAGCCCCGACAAGCGACGACCCGGATCCTGCTTTGCGGGCTTGCGCTTCGCCGTCTGCGGCTGTCCGAGCACACCGCCATGATCCGACAGCAGCACGCGCAGCAGTGTTTCGCCGCGCACGGGCCGGGCAAGGAATGTCGCGTAGCCACTGGCGCGCAATTCGCCCAGCAGCCCCCGATCTGTCGGCGCAATCAGTGTCACGGCCTCGCTCGCAGCAAAGCTGCTCTCGCGCAATTGCCTCAGCACTCGCCCGTCATTCTCTTCCATCGCCGCGTCGACCAGCAACGTATCGCACTTTTCGCCATAGGCCGCGGCCTGCTCGGGCGTGGTGGCGATATCGGCGCGGCCGCCGTGCGCGCGGATGGTGTCGGCAATCGCCGCCGCTTCGGTGACGTTTCTTGACAGGATCACTGCGCGGCGACCGGCGAGCACCTCATTGCTGATCTCGGCATTTTCCGCCGCGCCATGGGCGGGGATCTCGAAAGAGAATTCAGAGCCTTGGCCCAGCGTGCTCGCGACATCGATGGTCCCGCCCATCGATGTGGCCAGACGCCTGGAAATGGCCAGCCCGAGGCCGGCACCGCCATGCGAACGGGTCGATGTTCCGTCGGCCTGCTCGAATTCGTCGAAGATGCGCCGCATGTCGTCGGCATGCAGGCCAGGTCCGGTATCGGCTACTGTGAAGCGGATTTTGCCCGGGGCCTCGTCACCAATGCGTTCGACGGTCAACCGTACGCCACCGGCGTCGGTGAACTTGACGGCGTTGCCGATCAGGTTGAGCAGCACCTGGCGCACGCGGCCGGGATCGGCTGATATCATCTGCGGGACGTCGGGGGCGACATGGCAGCCGAGGCCGATGCCCTTGCCGAAGGCGCGCGAGGCGAGCAGTTCCACCACATTGTCGGCGATTTCGCGCGGCGACATCGGCTGAGGTTCGGGGTCGAAGCGCCCGGCCTCGATCTTGGAATAGTCGAGCAGGTCTTCGATCAGCGCCAGCAGTGCGCTCGCCGAGGTCGAGATCGCACCGACATAGGTGCGCTGCTCTGCCGACAGCTCGGTGTCGTGCAGCAGCTTGGCCATGCCCATGATGCCGTTCATCGGCGTACGGATTTCGTGGCTGACGGTTGCTAGGAAACGCGACTTGGCTTGGCTTGCATATTCGGCGCGTTCTCGCGCGTTGATGAGCGCTGTTTCGGCACGCTTGCGGGCGGTGATGTCGCGCGCGATGGCCCGGTGGGACACTGCCTGGCTTTCCTTGTCGCGGACCGAAAGCTCGATCCACGAGAACCAGCGCACCATGCCGGCCGTGCGGATTCCGACATCGGTCGAGCTCAGGCATTCGCCATCGGAGAAGGCGGCATCGGGCACGACGCCGACATCGACGCCGAGTTCCGCCAAGGTTCGGCCGGCGAGGTCGCGATGGTCCTGGCCGATGAGGTCGGCGAACACCTTGTTGGCGTAAACGATCCGGCCGTCGCGGTCGCGATGCACGACCAGGTCGCCGAGGGCGTCGATGAGGCCGCGGAATCGCTCTTCGCTTTCCTGCAGCTCCCACATGCGGTCGGCGAGCGTTTCCATCTCCGCACGGCTACGCGAGGCGCTTTCGGTAATGGAGCTGGCTGCGCGTTCGCGCTCGCTGAGGCTGCGGGCGGCCAGAACGAGCCCGGTTGTGCCCGTGAGCAAAAGGCCGACGCTGATAAATATGGGCGCGCCGGTAAGGTGGGCGAGGCCGCCCAGCACGAACACGGCTACCAGGGTGGCGAAGTATAGTCCGTGCGGCGGCTCTTTCGGCAGTTCCGGTTCGATCGGCGGTGGCGCGACCATGCGCCGCAGCGAATGCGCATCGGTCTTCCGGGCATCTGCGCGTTGCCTTGCTTCCCTTGTTGTGAACCCGGATTCCGTCATCATGGCGGAACCCTAGCAGCGAGAGCTTAGGGAAGATTTTGGCGGATCGTTCGAATTTTAGCGGTTGGCCCAGTCCGCCGGCTACTTGATGTAGCTCTTGGCGACATATCCGCGTTTGTCCTTGTAGATCACCTCGCACCAGCTGGTGCAGGAAACCAGTTCGACGGCGGTCTTGGCAGGAATGACGGCCAGTACCGCGCCGTTTGGCTTGGAGCGCATGTTCACCGAACGCTTGATGGTGGCCTCGCGCGTCTCCTTGTCCGGTGCGTCCGCTTTCGCCTTGCTGTCCATAGCCTTGATGGCCGCCGTCGCCGCCGGATCGGTTTGGGCTTCTTCTGTCTGGGTGAGCGCCAGCACCTCGGGCTCGATGGGGCCCGTGGCGATTACCTTTTCGGCCCCGGGAACGGCAGGTATCGCTTCCAGCGGCTTGTTTGCGCTTGCCGCGACGACCTGGGACCAGCGTGGATCCGCCGCCAAGGGCGTTTCGGTGGCTTCCTCTGCATTGGCTTCGGAAACCAGGATCGACGCAGCTGACGGCGCCAGCCGGTTCTTTCTGCCGGTAGGCTCGGCGGTGATGGTGGTGATCTTGTCCCTGGCCGGCTCGACGAACTGCTGCGCGTCGGCTTGGCGCGCATCCTGGGCGATTTCGTGCTTGCCCATATGGGGCAGGACGAACAGGGCGGAAACGGCGGTCACGCTCATCAGCGCGGTCATCGCCGCCACACCGAAGACCAGACCGCGACTCGGCGCGTGCTCGCACCAGGATGCCGTCCCCGTCTTCATGAACATCGTCGTGGGGCGCGGCCGGCTGGCAGCGCCCAACTTGAAGGGCATAGTCACAAACAACTCTCCGCTCAGGCCCGTTCGCTCGAAAAATCGAGCGTCCCCGCCTGTCGTCTCAGCCCGCGGATCTTCGCCGCATCGCCGATCGACAGATAAGATAGTGCCTTGTTGGCTCGTCCACCCGCCGCAATCTGACGGTTGATTGTGGCAGAGCTTGGACCCGATTGCGACCTTTCCGAAAACTTTGTTAACCGCAAAAACAAATCGGTGAGTAAGCCATGGCTAACCTGTTGGCGGAGATCAGTTGCCTGACTTGCCGGCCTTACTGTCGCCGCGCCGCCAGGCGAGGAACTCGTCGAGCACCACCAGTGCGGCTCCGACCGAAATGAACGCGTCGGCGAGATTGAAGATGGCGAACGACCACACCGGCGTGTGGAACAATATGTAGTCGATGACGTGGCCGTGGACCGTCCGGTCGATCAGATTGCCGAGCGCGCCGCCGACGATCAGCGCGAAGCCGAAACGCGAGATCGCCTGCGCCGGTGTCGTGCGGCTGGCCAGATAGGCGACGAAGGCCACGACGACGGCAGTCATCACGATCAGGCCGGTGTCACCGACATTGGAGAACATCGAAAACGCAATGCCGGTGTTGTAGGTACGGTAGAGCGCCAGAAAGGGCAGCACGTCGACCTTCTCGTGCATTACGAGCGTCGTCTCGACCAGATACTTGATCCACTGGTCGAGGGCGACTGCAATGGCGGTTACGAGCCCATAGAATACAGCTGGCTTCATGGGGCCTCTAAAGCTTCAGCGCGTTGCGCCGGATCTCGAACAGCATGACGCCGGTGGCGACTGCAAGATTGAGCGAATCGGCGCGGCCAGCCTGCGGAATGCGCAGCAAACGGTCGCAGGCATTGGCCAGATTGTCGGGCAGGCCCTGCTGCTCGTTGCCCATCATCAGCAGGACCGGACGGCTGCCGAAATCTACCGAGCGATAGTCGACCGCGCCCTTGAGGTGAGTGCCGGCGACGATGCCGTGAAAATCCTTGCGCCAGGCGAGGAAGGCTTCAGGATTGGTCTTGGCGACAGGCACCGCGAAGATCGAACCCATGGTGGCGCGCACGGTTTCGAGCGAGAACGGATCGGTGGTCTCGCCGACCAGGATCACCCCCTTGGCGCCGACGGCGTCGACGGTGCGTATGACGGTGCCGAGATTGCCGGGGTCGCGGACCCGGTCGAGCGCCACCCAGACGTCGCCGTCGCGCGGGCGGATGTCCTTGAGCAGCACGAAACGCTGGCTGAATACGCCGACCACGGCTTGCGGATTGTCGCGCCGGGTGATGGCGGTGATCACCTTCTCGGAGACTTCGAGCACGTCGCCGCCAGAGGCTCTGGTGCGCGCCGCGACCTTCTCGATGGCCGGATTGCCGAGGCCGGATTTGGCGAAGATCAGCGTCTTGATCGTCCAGCCGAGGTCGAGCGCGTCGATGACCAGTTTCAGCCCTTCGGCGATGAAGGCATTCTGCTGGTCGCGGAATTTCTTCTGCGCCAGCGCCTTGATATCCTTGACCAGCGGATTGGCGAGGCTGGTCACTTCCTTGACGCGGCCGGGGGCGCCGGTGCGGTGTTCGCTCATTGGGCTATCCAGCGCGAGAAGAGGGAGGTCGAAAGCGCCCGGCCAGCCGATTTCTCACGGATTACCAGTTCGCCCGATTCGATGGTGCCGCCCATGCCGGCGAAGGTGTCGCGCATCAGGGCGTGGATGGCGAAGAACGAGGCGCGGATCGAATAGGCGGTCAGCACCACGGCGAGCGGCTTCGGCGTCAGGATCGAGCGGCAGATGTCGGTCATGGCGGGCAGGCTCTCGAACAACTGCCAAACCTCGCCCTTGGGGCCGCGGCCATAGGCCGGCGGGTCGAACAGGATGATGTCGTAGCGGCTGCCGCGACGTTCCTCGCGCTCGACGAATTTCATCGCGTCCTCGCAGATCCAGCGGATCGGCTTGTTGGCGAGGCCGGCCATTTCCTGATTCTCGCGGGCCCAGCCAATCGCCTTCTTGGATGCGTCGACATGGGTGACCTCGGCGCCGGCGCGGGCTGCGACCAGCGAGGCAAGGCCGGTATAGCCGAACAGGTTGAGCACCTTGACCGGGCGCTTCGCGTTCTCGATCAGGCTGGCCATGTGGTCCCAGTGCGTCGCCTGTTCGGGAAAGACGCCGACATGGCGGAACGAGGTGAAGCGACCCTGATAAGATAGCCCGTCATGGCGCATTGGCCAGGTCTCGCCGAGCGGCGTCTTGGGGAAGCGCCAGCGGCCCAGGCCTTCCTCGTCGGTGTCGCCGGTGAATATGGCGTCGGCCTTTTCCCATTCCCTGGCCGGCAGCGCCCGCTGCCAGATCGCCTGCCCCTCGGGCCGGACGATGCGGTAGGGGCCATATTGTTCGAGTTTCTGGCCAGCGCCGCTGTCGAGCAGGGCGTAGTCGTCATTGGGGGCGACCTCAAGGATCAGCGGTAGGCGTTCGGCGGGAAGCGCGCCTTCGCGGCGGACCAGCTTGCGCGGTTCGGCTTTGGCCTCGGAGAGATGCTCCTGCCGTGGGGCAGGGCGCTGCTCCGGCTGGCGTTCTTGTTGCCGCTCCTGGCGGTCGCGCGCGGGCATGGGTGCCGCGGCACCCATGCGGGGCGGCTGGGGGCGGCTGTCGCGGCGCTTGTCACGCGGGTGCTTCAAGAAACTTCGTCTCCGGGCGGTTTGGCCGCTTTTGACATACGGCCCCGCACTCCGCAACCGCAGGGGATGCCGCTGATCGTCGAAGCGTCGGTGTCGAAGCCGCATTCAGGCTTTCGGCTTGAGCGCCTCGTAGACGGCAATCCCGGCAGCGAGGTCCTCGAGTGCCGCGCCCACCGACTTGAACAGCGTGATCTCGTCCGGCGACTGGCGGCCCGGCTTCTGGTCGTGGGCGAGTTCATGCAGGTCGGCGACGATGTCATCGGCCCGCAGCACGCCGGCGGCGATCGGCTGGACGATGTCGCCGGCTTCCTTGGTCGCGCCTGCACGCGTGTCTACATAGACACGCGCCCTGGTGATCGCCGCGTCATCCGCCTCGCGCATTCCCGGCGTGAAGCCACCGACGAGATCGACATGGGTGCCGGGTTTGATTTTTTCCCCTCTCACCAGCGGCGTCGTGGAAATCGTGCCGGCTGTTACGATGTCGGCCCAGCCGAGTTCGGCGTCGAGGTCGGAAACGGCGGTGGCCGCGAAACCCTCAGTGCGCAGCGAGGCGGCAAGTGCCTCCGCATTGGCAGCCGTTCGATTCCAGATGCGGATTTCCTTGATCGGACGCACGGCGGCATGGGCGCGTGCGAGGAACTGGCACTGCGCGCCGGCACCGATCACCAGGAGCTTCGAGGCATCGGGGCGCGCCAGATAGGAGGCGGCGAGCGCGGACGCGCAGGCCGTGCGCCATTGCGTCAGGCGCGGCCCGTCCATCAGCGCCTGCGGCTCGCCGGTGACGCCGTCGAGCAAAAGGTAGAGCCCGACCACGGCCGGCTTGGCGATGGCGTTGTTGTCGGGCGAGACGGTGACGATCTTGACGCCGATATGGCCCTCGGTTTTTGCCCCCGCCGCCTTGAAGTCGGTCCAGGCCGGCATCAGCAGCAGGGTCGAATCGGTGCCCTCAGTGCGTTCGATGGTGTGGTGGTGACGCACCGGCTGCACCGCGCCCTCGCGGAAGGCGGTCCGCAAGGTTTCGATCAGGTCGGAAAAGGTCAGCGCCCGGTCGATGTCAGCGGCCGAAAATTGCAGCATTGCAGTCTCCCTGCTGGGCATCGTCGGCCCGAAAAGGTCAATGCGGGCGCGGCAGTGCAGGGCCTTGTGGTGCTGCCGGCGGGCGCTGGCTTGCCGCCTGGCGCAGGCTCTCGGCCTCGAGGCCGCGCTGGCGCGCGATCTTGCGATAGCGTCCCTGCTTGAACCATGTGATGGCGCCGCCGAGGATCAAGCCGAGCCCGAGCGCCAGAAACAGCAGCACGAACAGCGGAGCCTGCACGGTCAGCGCCGGATTGCCCGGATTGAAGGGATCGAGCGTGAATGCGGTCGGCGCGCGGTTGGCCACGGCGAGCGCGATCAAAATGATCGCCAGCGGCACCAGGACCACGATGAGCATGACGCGGTTGAACATGTATTTCCCTGTTTGAGGCTCCGCTGCGGCCGGTCGCTGGTTACTTCGCCGCGTTCAGCCGCTCGCGCAGTTCCTTGCCGGTCTTGAAGAACGGAACCCACTTCTCTTCGACCTCAACCGATTCGCCGGTGCGCGGGTTGCGGCCAGTGCGTGCCGGGCGGTTCTTGACCGAAAACGCGCCAAAGCCGCGCAGTTCGACGCGATTGCCGTCGGCCAGCGCATCGGTGATCTCGTCGAATATGGCGCTGACGATGTTCTCGACATCCCGCAGGAACAGATGCGGATTGCGTGTGGCGATGATTTGCACGAGTTCGGACTTGATCATGCGCGGTCCCCGTCGAGATGATGATGATGATTTTATTTGTTTTTCAGTCGCCTGACACGGCATTTTCAGGGTGCCAGAGCGACAGCATACCGTCAAGGAACAAGCGTTCGGCACCCAGCTCCCTGATCAGGTCCGTCGAGAGGTCGCCTACGCCGAGCGCACGTCCGAGTGCCATCGCCATGGATGTCGGCAGGAAGAAAGCGCTGCCGCGGGCCGGCTTCCACTCGACCACCGACAGCTTCGCGTCGACCCCCTTGGTGCCGAGCCAGGCGATGGCCTGATCCTCGCCGCCGACCTCGTCGATCAGCTTGTTGGCGAGCGCCTGGCGGCCGGTGAACACCCGTCCGTCGGCAAGCGCTGTGGCTTCGGCCCTGGACATTGCGCGGCGCTCGGCGACGATGCCGACGAACCAGTCGTAGCTGTCCATGATCATGTTGCGCACCATCGCGCGCTCTTCGTCCGTAGTCGGCTTGAACGGCGAAGGTGCTGCTTTCAGCGGCGACGACTTCACCTCCTCGAGCTTGATGCCGAGCTTGTCCATCAGTCCGGTCAGGTCGGGATATTGCACCAGCACGCCGATGGAGCCGACGATCGAGGACTTGCGCGCCACGATATGGTCGGTGGCCGAGGCGATCATGTAGCCGGCCGAAGCGGCAAGCGTGCCGACCTGCGCCACGACGGGCTTTGCGGCGGAGAGCTTGCGCACGGCGTCGTAGATCGCTTCGCCGCCGGCGGTCGTGCCGCCGGGCGAATCGATCGACAGGATCACGCCCTTGACTGCGTTGGACTTTCGGACCTGGTCGAGGCGACGAAGCAGGTCTTCGTCTTCGGTGATCGTGCCATCGATCTTGATCCTGGCGATGTGGTCGCTGGCAATGCCGGGGATGCGTTCTCCGGCAAGCCACGTCGACAGGGCGACCACGGCAAGGGCGGCGATCACGAAAGCTGCGACACGCCAGAAGGTCAATTTACGCCGCAACCGGCGTCGGTCGATCAGATCGTCGGCTCTCATGGTCATGACGTGCCTCAAGTGCTGCAGAGGCAAATCTTTTAAAGCAAGGCTTCGCCGAGAGCCACCGCTTTCCTCATCCGGCTGCCGTTGCGGGAACTTGGTATTCTGCGGTAAATAGCCATATTACAGGTTGAAATTTGGCAGCATGGCGCGGGGGCTCGCGCATTGGGCTGCAACTCCTTGACCTTATGGTCATACTTTCGTGGCTTTCATCCGCTTGACCGGGACGAATCGGAATCGGTACGGCATTTCGAAGAAGGGCTTTGGGCGTTGGCGCGACCAATCGAGACGAGTGGCGGCGGTGGCGGCGTTGCGGTGGAATCCGCAATCGCGCTTGCGTCCTCGCGCGCCCATGCCTTCGATCAGGCAGCACGCCACTCGCGGCTCGTCCGCGTCTTGAAGCTCGCCTTGCCCGTGACGGCCATAGCGCTTGCAGCGCTGTTCGGCGGCTATACTTATCTTGCTGCGCCGCCCGCCTTGCAGGTCAAGGCGGAGGGCGCTGCCTTCTCCGAGGGCAAGCTGGTCATGGCCAAGCCGCAGCTCAGCGGGTTCACCCGCGAAAACCTGTCCTATTCGATGACCGCCGACCGCGCCGTCCAGGATCCGGCAAATCAGGGCGTCGTCGAACTTCTGGGCATCGACGCCAATCTGCCGATCACCGCCGACAACGTCGCCAAGGTCGATGCTGGGCGGGGCGTCTACGATCGCGAGGGCAATACGCTCAATCTGACCGAACAGGTCACCGTAAAGACCAGCGACGGGATGGTCGCACGGCTCAAATCCGCGTATCTCGATATGGGAAGCGGCACGATGAAGACCAGCGAGCCGATTGAAATTAGCCTTGACGGTTCGAAGATCACGTCGGATTCGATGTCGATGCGCGAGAACGGCAAGGTCGTGGTCTTCGAGAATCGGGTACGCGTCGACATCGATCCGACGCGTTTGAAGGCGTCGCAAAAGGGCAGCGGAGGCGAAAGTGCGGCAAATTAGGTCTTGGCGGTCATTTGCCGCCCTAGCGTGCATGGGGATGGCGTTTTGCGCTACCGGGGCACTCGCCCAGGACAGCCAGAGCCGGCTCTCGGGTCTCAAGCTCTCCGGCGACCAGCCGATCCAGATCGAGAGCGACAAGCTCGAGGTCCGCGAAGCCGAGAACCTTGCGATCTTCACCGGCAATGTCAGTGTCACCCAGGGGCCGACGGTATTGAAGTCCGGCAAGATGACGGTCTTCTATCTCAAGGACGGCAAGGGCTCGGCCGCCACCGGTTCGGCCGGGATCGATCGGCTCGAAGTCGATGACAAGGTCTATGTGAAGTCCGACAAGCAGGTTGCCACCGGCGATCGCGGCACCTTCGACATGAAGACCGAGGTGCTGGTGCTCTCGGGCAACGAAGTTGTGCTGTCCGAGGGCGACAACGTCTTGGTTGGCTGCAAGCTGACGGTGCAGATGAAGAGCGGCCTGGCTCAGGTCGATGGCTGCAGCAAGGGCACCAAGGGCAACGGCCGCGTGATGATGTCGATAACGCCGGGTTCGCAGAAGAAATAATGTCCGATGCATCCTCGCTGTTGTCGCGTCTGACGCCGGGTTCTGCGCGCAAGCCTGCTGCACCTGCAGTCGCTACCGGTGCCAAGAGCGGCAAGTTCAAGGGCACGCTGATCGCCAAGGGCCTGACCAAGAGCTACAAGGGCAGGCAGGTGGTCAGCGGCGTGACGCTCGGAGTGCGCGCCGGCGAAGCGGTCGGGCTGCTCGGTCCCAACGGCGCCGGCAAGACGACGTGCTTCTACATGGTCACAGGGCTGGTGCCGGTCGACCAGGGCACCATCGAGATCGACGGCTTCGACGTCACCCAAATGCCGATGTATCGCCGTGCTCGTCTGGGCATCGGCTATCTGCCGCAGGAAGCTTCGATTTTCCGCGGGCTGTCGGTCGAAAACAACATCCGCGCCATTCTCGAGGTGGTCGAGAAGAGCCGCAAGGAGCGCGAGAAGTCGCTTGATTCGCTGCTCGAGGAATTTCACATCAGCCATCTGCGCAAGGCGCCGTCGATCGCCCTTTCGGGCGGTGAGCGCCGCCGTCTCGAGATCGCCCGGGCACTAGCCAGCCGTCCTAACTACATGCTGCTCGACGAGCCTTTTGCCGGCATCGACCCGATTGCGGTTGCCGATATCCAGCAGCTCGTCAGGCACCTGACCAAGCGCGGCATCGGCGTCCTGATCACCGACCACAATGTGCGCGAGACGCTTGGCCTGATCGACCGCGCCTACATCATCCATGCCGGCGAGGTGCTGACCCATGGACGCGCCGAAGAGGTCGTCGCAAACCCCGATGTGCGCCGCCTCTATCTCGGCGAGGGTTTTACCCTCTGAGCGGTTCTGCGCTGTATCGATAGTACGCGGCCTGCGCACCGCGTTGCCGAATTTGCGCGCGGCTTCGGTGACCAAAACCCCAATCTGCTTGACATGCAAAAGCCGGGCCAGTTTTATCGGCGCGAGCATGTGAGCCGGTTTTCGGCCGCGCTGGAACGGGATCGGGTCAGAATCGGCAATGGCGCTGTCGGCGAAATTACAGCTACGGCAGTCGCAATCGCTGGTGATGACACCGCAACTGATGCAGTCCATCAGGCTGCTGCAGTTCACCCACACTGAGCTTGAGCACTTCATCGACGACGAAGTCGAGCGCAATCCGCTGCTCGAGCGGGCGGAAGCGTCCGACGACGGCCCGGGCGATCCGTTCCCCAAGGTCGAGACGCCTGGCGATACGTCTCCATCCGCAAGCGACGACTGGTTCGATGGCGAGGCTGGCTGGAGCGCGGAGGCGATATCCGAGAAGCTCGACACCTCGCTAGAAAACCTGTTTCCCGACGATCCGGGCGCCATAGAGCGCATCGGCCCTGATCTTGCCATGCAGTGGAAGTCCGCCTCCGGTTCGGGCTCGGGCACCTCTTCCGACGGCTTCGACATGGAGGACATGGCGGCGGCGGCCGTCACGTTGCGCGATCATGTCGGCGAGCAGGCTTCCTTTGCCTTCACCGACCCGGTTGAACGGCTGGTGGCGGCGGAACTGGCCGACTGGCTCGACGAGGCCGGCTATTTCCGGGGCGATGGGGGCGACATCGCCGAGCGGTTCGGCGTCGATCCCTCCTTTGTCCTAGATGTGCTTTCCCGCTGCCAGACGTTCGACCCGCCCGGCCTGTTTGCCCGCGACCTTGCCGAATGCCTGCGCATCCAGCTTGCCCGCCTTGACCGCCTGGATCCCGCCATGGCGGCCCTGGTGGACAATCTCGAATTGCTTGCCCGGCGCGATTTTCAGACCCTCAAGCGCATCTGCGGGGTCGACGAAGAGGATCTGCTGGCCATGCTGGCCGAGATCCGGGCGCTCGATCCGCGGCCGGGTGGTGCCTTTGCGGGCGGTAGTGCCGACACCATCGTTCCCGATGTCGAGGTGCGCCAGGCGGCCGACGGTAGCTGGGCGGTGGAACTGAACCCCGAGACCTTGCCCCGCGTGCTGGTCGATCAGGTCTACTTCGCTCAGGTGACCGGACGCGCCAAGGATGCGACGGAGCGCAACTTCCTCGCCGAGTGCCTGCAGAACGCCAACTGGCTGACGCGCAGCCTCGACCAGCGCGCCAAGACCATCCTCAAGGTCGCCTCCGAGATCGTGCGTCAGCAGGATGCCTTCCTGGTCCACGGCGTGCGCCATCTCAGGCCGCTCAATCTGCGCACCGTCGCCGAGGCCATCGGCATGCACGAATCTACCGTCAGCCGCGTCACCGCCAACAAATACATACTGACGCCGCGCGGCGTCTTCGAACTGCGCTATTTCTTCACCGCGGCAATCGCCTCGGCCGGTGGAGGCGACGCCCACTCCTCGGAGGCCGTCCGTGATCGCATCCGCCAGATGATCGACGAGGAGAGCCCCTCCGACGTGCTCTCCGACGATGCCATTGTGGATATCCTCAAGAAGGACGGCGTCGACATCGCCCGCCGCACGGTCGCCAAATACCGGGAAGGAATGAACATCGCGTCGTCGGTGCAGCGCCGGCGAGAGAAGCGGGCGATCGCCGGAATTGCCGGATAGTCCTAAAGGCGCAATAGCCGCGTTGATTGACAACCCTTAATGAAGTGTCTAGAAGCCCGCCCGCATGAAGGGGGCTCAACCCGCGAACGGATGACGTGTGTTTTGGCTGGCTAGGGATGCCCGCCATGGGGTGCATGAGGTGGCCCCGCGATCAACCGGTATGTTCGGACTTAATTTCGGTGTGCCAAGCGAGCAATGCTTGTTTGCACCGGCCACGGGTATAAACTCGGACCAGTTTGAAGTCTGAACAGAAAAGGTCAGTTTTCAGATGAGCCTGCGCATTTCTGGAAAACATATGGACATCGGCGATGCGTTTCGTACGCGCATCGAAGGTCGTATCGGCGAAGCGATCGACAAGTATTTCGATCGCGGGTTCTCCGGACACGTCAACGTGATGAAGTCCGGGTCGCGCTTCACCGCCGATTGCATGGTGAGGCTGGACTCGGGCATGTCGCTTCAGGCGACCGGTGAAGCCCAGGAACCGACTGCCGCGTTCGACGCGGCGGCCGACAAGCTCGAAAGTCGCTTGAGGCGTTACAAGAGCCGTCTCAAGTCGCACAATTTGGGCGCCGGCAATGGCGAGGCCGTGGATGTCGCTTATTCCGTGGTCGCAGCACTTGCCGACGACGACGCAGAGGTTCCGGCGGACTTCGCTCCCGCCATCGTCGCCGAATCGAGCATGGTTCTGAAAACCATGTCCGTCGCCTCCGCAGTCATCGAGCTCGATACCAAGGAAAGTCCCGTTGTCGTCTTCCGCAACGTTCGTAACGAGCAACTCAATATCGTCTACCGCCGGCCGGATGGAAACATCGGCTGGATAGATCCCTCGACCGCAAAGGTCACCCAGGGATAGTCGCCGCCGCCGCATGCGGGGAGTAGGGCAATGCGGCGGTGCGCACAGCAAGGGATATTTTAGAATGGATCTGAACGATCTGATCGAGGTACCGGCAATCATGCCGGCCTTGAAGGCGAACTCGAAGAAGCAGCTTCTGCAACTTCTCGCCGAACGGGCCGCTGCGATTTCCGGGATCCCGGAGCGGGAGGTGTTCGACACCATCCTTCAGCGCGAGCGTCTTGGCTCGACGGGTGTCGGCAACGGCATCGCGATCCCTCATGGAAAGATCGCCGGCGTCAAGCGCATAACGGGCGTGTTCGCCAGGCTGGAGACGCCGGTCGACTTCGAAGCGCTGGACGACCAGCCGGTCGATCTGGTGTTCCTGCTCCTGGCACCTGAAGGGGCCGGCGCAGATCATCTCAAGGCGCTTTCGCGCATCGCACGGGTGCTGCGCGACGCCGACACGGTAGCCAAGATCCGCGGTACGCGTGACGCGACTGCCATCCATGCCTTGCTGTCGGAAACGTCGGCCTCGCACGCGGCCTGATCGGATTTTTTGGAAGAGCTTGGGAAGGGCCGCCTGCGCGGCCCTTTTCCGTTTCGTCTATCCGTTGAGCGCATGCATCCGAACGGACGTGCAATACACGCTCGCCTTTGCGCTAGTGGATCGCGACGGTTGTCAGGTCGTTCTCCATCGCACCGGCAAGGGCGCGGTCACGAGCATCGGACAACAGGATCGGCTCGCCATTGGCGGCAAACAGTGCCCACAACTCAAGACCGGGATCGATCTGTGTCAGGCCGGGGAAGCGGCCGCGCAGGTCGTCGCTCGACACCTTCCTGAGATAGGCGACGCTACCTTCGCCGAGATGGGCGAGTTCGCCAGTCGTCATGGTGGGTCTTTGGGTCGTATTGGGCATTTCAGCCTCCTTCTAGCCAGGATGCCAAACGTGGCCATCCTGCATGAGAGCTTTCAGTCGATTCCTAGTCTGCTACCGATATGTTTATTTTCCGTACCAGTCGTTCGGCTTCCGGTCGGTCGAGGTCGATCGAGAGCAGTCCGTTCTTCAGTTCGGCCGCGATCACCCGCATTCCGTCCGCCAGTACGAAGCAGCGTTGAAACTGTCGTGAGGCGATACCGCGATGCAGGAACTCGCGCTCCTTGTCGTCGCTCTGTCGGCCACGCACGATGAGTTGGTTCTCTTCGACGGTGACATCGAGATCGCATTCGGCGAACCCGGCCACCGCCAACGTGATCCGCAGCCTCTCGCCCCGTTCGTCGGCATCCCGGATGCGTTCGATGTTGTAGGGCGGATAGCTGTCGCCCGACTTGGCAAGGCGCTCCAGCGTCTTTTCCATCGTGTCGAAGCCCAGAAGAAGCGGGCTTGAGAAGGGCGTCATACGGCTCATGTTACAGCGTGTCCTCCGAGAGCGACATAAAGCGGAAAAACCCAGATGGCATTTTTCCGTGTGTTGCTGATATGGTCCGCCGCTTCGGCAACTTCAAGACTGCAAAAATCTGCCCAACAAGGAAAGAAAATGCCCGAACTGCGCAAGATTATCATCGACACCGACCCCGGTCAGGACGATGCCGTCGCCATATTGCTGGCGCTCGGAAGTCCCGAACTCGAAATCCTGGGGATCACCGCCGTTGCCGGTAACGTTCCCCTGAAGTTGACCGAGAAGAACGCTCGCAAGATCTGTGAACTGGCCGGGCGTCCCGATATCAAGGTTTATTCCGGCGCCATCCGCCCCATGGTGCGTGAACTGGTCACAGCCGAGGAAGTGCACGGCAAGACCGGACTGAACGGTCCGGACCTGCCAGAACCCACCATGAAGCTCGAGGAGCAGCATGCGGTCGACTATCTGGTCGAGACGCTGATGCGTGAGGAAGCCGGCACCATCACGCTGTGCCCGCTCGGTCCGCTCACCAACATCGCGCTTGCCATGATCCGCGAGCCCAGGATCGCGCCGCGCATCAAGGAGATCGTGCTGATGGGCGGCGGCTTCTTCGAAGGCGGCAATGTCACGCCTTCGGCCGAGTTCAACATCTATGTCGACCCGCATGCCGCGGACGTCGTCCTCCGCTCCGGCGTGCCGATCGTCATGATGCCGCTCGACGTCACCCACAAGGCGCTGACCACGACCAAGCGCATCGAGGCCTTCCGCGCGCTTGGCACCAGGGTCGGCCTCGCCACTGCGCAGATGCTGGAGTTCTTTGAGCGCTACGACGAAGGCAAGTACGGCACCGACGGCGGTCCGCTGCACGATCCGTGCGTCATTGCTTACCTTCTCAAGCCGGAGCTGTTCAAGGGCAGGCATTGCAACGTCGCCGTCGAGATTTCCTCCGAACTGACCATGGGCATGACGGTGATCGACTGGTGGGGCGTCACCAAGCGCGAGAAAAACGCAACGGTCATGCGCGACATCGACCATGACGGCTTCTTCGAACTGCTGGTCGAGCGTCTCGGCAGGCTGTGAGGCCGTTCCCGTAGCGACAACGAAAACAGGGGCGGTTATGTGCCGCCCCTGTTTTTATGCAGTGAGTTCAGTTCATGAGATACGCCGACCGGCGGCCTGTCCAGAAATGTCAGGTGGCGCTCAGCCTTTAAGCGCCGCATCCACTTCGGCAGCCAGCGGAATGGATGGCTGAGCTCCTGACTTGAGGCAGGCGAGGGAACCAGCGGCTGCTGCGCGCTTCAGCGCCTCCTTGAGATCGAGCCCCGCCGCCAGCCCCGCCGCCAGATAGCCGCAGAAGGTATCGCCGGCACCCACGGTGTCGACCGGCTTGATCTTGAGCGCCTCGACATGGATCAGGTCGCCGCCTTTCGCCGCCAGAACCCCGTCGGCCCCGAGCGTCACGATGACGGTGGCATGCGTGCGGCGGGCGAATTCGCGCATGCGATCCGGCCGCTCGCCGACGGGCAATGCCAGTGCATCGGCGTAGAGGTCGAACTCCGTCTCGTTGGCGACGACATAGTCGGCCTTGCCGAGAAAGCGCGCGGCCTCGGCACGGAACGGAGCCGTGTTCAGCATGGTCACGGCGCCCGCCTTGCGCGCCGCCTCGAGTGCTGCATCCACCGTGGCGAGCGGAATCTCGTGCTGGAGGAGGACGACGTCGCCCTTTGCAAACCGGGCCTTGGCGAGGTCGCCCGGCACCACCGAACCGTTGGCGCCCGGAACCACGGCGATCATGTTCTCGCCGTCGCTGCCGACCAGTATCAGCGCGATGCCGGTTGCGGCATGGACTTCCGCGACGCCCGAGAGGTCGACGCCGCCATCCTTGAGATAGGCTATCGCCTCTCCGGCGAAGGCATCCTTGCCCACGGCGCCGACCATACGCACTTCGGCACCCGCGCGTGCGGCCGCAAGCGCCTGGTTGGCGCCCTTGCCACCGGGGGCCGAGTTGAAGTCGCCGCCAGGCACCGTCTCGCCGGGCCCGGGAAGGCGTCCGACGGTGGCGATGAGGTCGAGGTTGATGGATCCGACAACGGTGATCACGGCAATCTCCTGGAAAACTGGGCGGAAACTAGCCTGTGTCGCCAGGACTTGCCAGATGCCATCGGGTCATTCGCGGCTGGCGATCACCCGTTCGTCCTTGCGGCCAGTTGCCCGGCTTCCCAACCGAGGATGGCGCGCTTGCGCGTCAGGCCCCAGTGATAGCCGGTGAGGGCTCCCGATTTGCCGAGCGCGCGATGGCACGGCACGACGAAGGACAGTGGGTTGGCGCCGACGGCGGCCCCCACGGCGCGGCTCGCTTTCGGGGCGCCGATCTCGCTGGCGATCGACGAATAGGTGCATGCCCGCCCAAGCGGGATCTTCAGCAGCGCCTCCCAGACCCGAACCTGGAAGTCGGTGCCGATCATCACTACGCGCAATGGCTGGTCGGCGCGCCAGCGGCCCGGATCGAAGATGCGAGCGGCGTAGGGCGCCGTTGCGCTCATGTCTTCGACGTAGGTGGCGTTGGGCCAGCGGCCCGACATGTCGGCAAAGGCCGCGCGTTCCTCGCCGGCGTCGTTGAATGATAGGCCAGCCAGGCCGCGGTCGGTGACCATGACCAGCGCCACGCCGAAGGGCGAGATATGGTAGCCGTAGCGGATGGTCAGGCCAGCGCCCCGCGTCTTGTAATCGCCGGGCGACATCGCCTCATGGGTGACGAACAGGTCGTGCAGCCGTCCCGGCCCGGACATGCCGAGTTCGAAGGAGGTCTCGAGCAGTGGCAACCCGTCGTCGAGCAGCCTGCGCGCGTGATCGAGCGTCACCGCCTGCAGGAAGGCCTTCGGCGACAGCCCGGCCCAGCGGCTGAACAGCTTCTGCAGGGCGGTGGGCGTTTCGCCGACCTCTGTTGCCAGTGTTTCGAGCGAGGGCTGGTCGCGGTAGTCGAGGCTGATCTTCTCGATCACCCGGCGCACGATCTCGTATTCCGAGCCTTCGGGCGTAATGTCGCGGTCAAGAGTGGCGGCAAGGCTCTTCTTTGTCCGGGCGTTCATGGCAGCATCTCCTTGAACGTCAATATCGCTTGCGCCGATTGTGTTTCCCACCCGATTCCTGCCTTGTTCAACCGGCTTTGGCCGTCGCCAGCGCCCGCGAGAAGGCGATGGCAAAACTCTCGCGATCGTCGGGGTTCAGGAAGCTGCCGAGGGGCACGTTTTTGTCCCGTGAGATGACTGCCATGCCGGTGATGCCGATTTCAGTATGTCGCGCGACCGAGAACTGCGCCCAGAACGGATTGAAATGGAATTGCTCCGATTTGCCAGAGGGGGCGGTCTTCAAGATGTCGAGGCTGGTGCGCGAGACGCTGACTTCCTCGCGCGCGCGGGCAGCGCGGTAGTTCAGGCGGAAGGCAACATAGAGGCCGATCACGTCGAGGCCGAAGAAGCCGAAGATCGGCCAGGCGCCGTGGCTCAGAAATATCACTCCTGTCACGATCCAGCCGAACAGCAGTGCGCCCATCAGGATCATGAACCCGGTGCGGCCGAGCGAGCGGTGCGGCAACAGCAGCGCCTTGAAGAACGGCTCGTCGGCGGCGAAGGTGGCGTTTGTCTCGCTCATGTCGGTCAATTATAGAGAGGCCATGAAAAACCCCAAGCCCAAAGATGCCGGCAACGCCGCGCCGGCTGGCCGCATCGCCAACGCAATCGCCAAGCCCAAAGCGCGCGCGGTGCGTCGCCGCTCGGTCTATTCCCAGGAGGAAGTGCGCGAAATCTTCCGTCGCTTCGCCGTGCAGCGGCCAGAACCGAAGGGCGAACTCGAGCACGTCAACGCATTTACGCTGCTGGTCGCGGTGGTCCTGTCCGCGCAGGCGACGGATGCCGGCGTCAACAAGGCGACGCGGGCGCTGTTTGCCATCGCCGACACGCCGCAGAAGATGCTGGCCCTCGGCGAGGATGTGGTCGGCCAGCACATCCGCACCATCGGGCTGTGGCGCAACAAGGCCAAGAACGTGATTGCGCTGTCCGAGGCGCTGATCCGCGACCATGGCGGCGAGGTGCCCGACGATCGCGATCTCTTGACCAAGCTGCCCGGCGTCGGCCGCAAGACCGCAAATGTCGTGCTCAACATGGCGTTTGGTCACCACACCATGGCCGTCGATACGCATATCCTGCGGATCGGCAACCGGATCGGCCTTGCCCCCGGCAAGACGCCTGAGCAGATCGAGGCGATCCTGGAGAAGATCATTCCCGACGAGTTCATGCTGCACGCCCATCACTGGCTGATCCTGCATGGCCGCTATGTCTGCAAGGCGCGCAAGCCCGATTGCTGGCGCTGTGTCATCGCCGACATCTGCAAATCGCCGGAAAAGTCGACAAGCGAGCCCGCGCCGCTGGTCCCGCTGGACGATCTCGATCCGATCGAGGTCGCCGAGGCCGAGGTCGCGGCTCAGTAGCCGCGCGCCATTGCGGCCGCGAAAATCGGGATCAGCGCGAAGACCGCCACCTCCGCCACGATGAAACTGCGCACGTGCCGGATCTCGGCGTCCGGCACGACGTCGCCACCCGCTGCCCGCCAGCGCAGGTCGGATGGTCGGCACGATCGACAGCAGCCCGACTGCAGCGAAGGCAGCAATCTTGGCCCAGAAGGTTGGATTGTAGGCGTAGAACTCCCAGCCCTTGAGGCCGAGATAGACGCGGGAAACGCCGATGACGACCAGAAGGACGGCAAGAAGCCCGTAGGCCGCGTCGATCCGGGCGAGCAGGGCAAGGGACCGGCCGCCAAGGCCGGGGCGTGTCAGCACGACCTCCGCGGCGATGACGCCCGCAAGCGAAAAGGCGAGCAGGTGGTGGAAGACGGTCAGGATGAGGTCGATCATTTGCCCCCCCCCCCATGCGAGCGGTTCGCGTGACCATAGCAAAGGTCGGCCGCCAGCGACATGGCCGTGCCCCCGCTCCTGTCAGCAGGGTTGGGGGCGCCGGTTGGGTCGCGAAGAACGCGGCGGCGTCGGCATCTTGGTGCCTGGAGCGCATGATAGGGATGGCTGCCGTGGAACATGCAATTTCGTCTGCACTCACGATCCGTGAGATGTTACAGCACAGCCAAGGAAAACCACGGAGCGGAACATGACGGCCTTTTCCCTCGCCGACATCCCGGTGATCGAAACCGAGCGCACGATCCTGCGGCCGCACAGGCTGACCGATTTCGACGCCTATGCCGAGATGTGGGCTGATCCTGATGTCACCCGTTTCATCGGCGGGAAGCCACGCAGTCGCGAGGAAAGCTGGCAGCGCTTTCTGCGCCATCCCGGCTTGTGGTCGTTCATCGGCTACGGCTTCTGGGCCATCGAGGACAAGGCCACGGGCCGCTTCATCGGCGAAGGCGGCTTCCACGACCTCAAGCGCCAGATCGTGCCGTCACTCGAGGGCATCCCGGAAGCCGGCTGGGCACTGGCCCCCGAAACGCATGGCAAGGGGCTGGCGACCGAGATTGTCGGCGCTTTCGTGGCCTGGGCCGACCGCCGGTTGGGCGCCCGCACCGTCTGCATCATCGATCCAGGCAATGGCGCTTCGCTTCGCGTGGCCGCAAAGAACGGCTATCGCGAGGTCGGACGCACCACCTATCACGATGCGCCGACGATCCTTCTCGAACGCTGCCCCTGAATTTCCGCCGGGCTGGCCGGCAGGCTCGGCCCGGCGCAGGACATCAGTATTCCGACGCGGTTGCCTGGACCGGCATGGCGCCGCCGATGCGTTCCCAGTTTTTTCCGCTGCCCTGGGCCTGGCGGGCGAAATACTGATAGGGGGTCTTCGACCAGTCGCGTACGGTGCTGGTCAGATTGTCGAGAATGAGGTCACCCTTGCTGGTGCGGACGGTCAGCACCGTGTGACCTTCGCCGCGGTTGCGCACGACGGTCAAAAGCAATGCCGAAGCGGGCCAGCCACGCTTTATCAGCTCTTTCTTCTTGAGAATGGCGAAATCCTCGCAGTCGCCAGCGGTGGTGGGAACGCGCCAGTCGTCCGCCTTTCCGGTGGTGGTCATGTCACTCACTTCCTTGATCCGCGCGTTGACCGAGCGGTTCACCTGCTGCAGTTCGGCCTCACGCTTGGGGTTCAGCGCGACGACCTTGCTGCGGCCGGAAGTGCTGCAAAGGCCTGGTTCACGGCTGCAGAAAGGGCTGAAAGCGGGCGGGGCGAAGGCCGGGCCCCTGGTTTCCATGGTGGTTCCAGCGTGCCCGGGAAGCGTGGAGCCGAACGACATCAAAAGCGCAGCGAGCGCAACAAAACGTTTCAAACTGAGGGTCCCCGATGGGTGGTTCTGCCGGTGGGCGGTGATAGTCAATAAGGGTCTGCTAATATGGAGATTTGGCCAACCCGGGGCGTTTTAGTTAACAAATTGTAACTTGCTTAAACAATCCTTGAGGCGGCTTCATAGGCCGGTTGCGGCATTCCTCCCAAGGAGTCATACAATGACTACGTTTAGGGAATCGTTGGCAAAAACGCTGTTTGTGGCGTTCTCCGTGTCCTCTGCGGCCCTATATACGACAGGGAATGCAAGCGCGCAGAACACCACCTACATGGCAGCATCGCAGTGCAGCCGGTTGACCAATTCCAACTATCAAAGCTGCTGCCTTGCCCTGAACAGGTCGTCGATCATGTCGCCGGGACAGATCGACCAATGTCCGCCCTGGACGACGGCAGCGATCAGGGACGCCCTCTCGAACGACTTCACGAACGATAACAACGACAACAACAACAATTTCTTCCGTGGCAATCACAACCATCGTCATCACCACCATGATGGCGGCCGCGATCACCACGGCGGCGGCAACCATCATCATGGCGGCAAGGGCGGCCACGGTGGCGGCAACCATCACAGCGGCGGCAGTCACCATGGTGGCGGTGATGGCGGCAGCAAGGGTGGGCATGATGGTGGCGGCTGGGGCAGCGGCGGCAAGGGCGGCGGCTGGGGCGGCGGCGGCAGCAGGGGTGGGCATGACGGTGGGGGCTGGGGCGGCGGAGGCAAGGGCGGCGGCCATGACGGTGGCGGCAAGGGCGGCGGCCATGACGGTGGCGGCAAGGGCGGCGGCAGGAGCGGCGGCGGCCATGGCGACGGCGGTGGCAACCGTGGCGGTCATGGTCACCATTGATTCTGGGTGATTGGCAACCTGAAATTGCTACGCGCCGAAAGTCCAGTTTATGGGCCTCTGTCGCGAGTGTCTAAATGGGCTGGAAACAGGCGCTATATGCGACAGGTGCAAGCGCGCAGACCTCCGCAAGGGCGGTGGCAGGAGCGGCGATGACGGCTATGCCAGCGTGCCCGGGAAGCGTGGAGCCAAGCGACATCAATAGCGCGGTGAGCGCTTCCCCAATGCGTGTTTCTGACGAGGGATAGTTGGTAAGCGATTGTAAATGTTGTGATTTGGCCAATCCGGAGCATTTTAGTAAACAAATTGTAACTTGATTTAACATTCCTTGAGGCGGTTTCATTGGCCGGATGCGGCATTCCTCCCAAGGAGTCAGAGCATGACTAGGTTTAGGGAATCGCTGGCAAAAACGCTGTTGGTCGCGTTCTCTGTATCGTCGGCGACCTTGTATATGGCAGGTTATGCCAGCGCGCAAAACGGCATGTACATGAGCCGAGCGCAATGCGGCCGGTTGACCAGCTCCAACTATCAGAGCTGCTGCCTCGCTTTGAACAGGTCGTCGATCATGACGCCAGGACAGGTCGAGCAATGCCCGCCTTGGACGACTGAAGCGATAAATCAGTCGTATCTGGACGAAGGTTGGGGCGAGACCGGCAACGTCACCAATGCACATCATAGCCATCACCATCATGGTGATCCCGGCGGCGGGCACCACGGCGGTGGCCACCATGGCGGCGGCGGTGGTAATAGCCATGGCGGCCATGGCCACCATTGATCCTGTGCTACGAGCGACTTGAAGATGCTATGTGCTGAGAGTCCAAATGCTGGAACTCAGGTGCGTGTGCCCAAATGAACCGGCACAGTGTCTGCTTTTCCGCTGAAATGCATATGCCGGGCGTCCCGCTATCTTGGGAGACGCCCGGTTCAGGTCGCATTTCTGGGCAAATTCTGGCCGGCGCCTGGCTACGCGCCGACCACGAAGGACAACAGCAACTCCGGTGCCTTGATCGGCGCGCGGACGATGTTGAGTTGACCCCTATAACGCCGCTCGGCGGCGCCGATGACGAAACCGCTGCTGATGGGCACCCCGTCATTGACCTCAAGGCGGGCAAATATGTCGGCGACATTGAGGTCAAGCGAAAGCCTGAGGTCGCGATGGGTGGTTTCGCCGTAGCCGACCGGCAATTGCCGCCTGACGAGATGCTGGAAGGCCGGGTTGAATGTCAGGATCTTCTTGGCCGACGACAGTGCGAAAGCCGGGGCCGGGCAGGCGCCGAGAATGGCGTTGATGGTGCGGAGCGAAGCGAGTTTGCCAAGCGCGTTCCTCTGATCGGCCATCCAGCGCAGGCACGCGACACGGATCGCCGAGGCGAGATTGCTGGTTTCGCCATTGGTCCGCGCAATTTCCTCGACCATCTCGCCGATCGTCAATCGATGGTGCTCGGCCATCTGCTTCAGCGTCGACCAGAACAGCCGCTCCAGCCTGATGCCGCGGCGTGTGCCTTGTCGCACGACGACACGAAAATCGGTCGTCAGATCGTCAGGCGAGAAAACCTCGATCTGGATGTCGTTTGGTGAGGTCGCGCTATCGCTCACGCAATGCCTCGTTCCGCGCCTTGTTGATGGGTTTGAGCAGATAGCTGAGGATGGTCTTGCGGCCGGTGATGATCTCCACGGTGCTGATCATGCCGGGGATGATCGAGTAGGTTTGGCCGTCCTTCTCCAGTGCCGAGCGGTCGGTGGACACGCGCACCTGGTAGTAAGGCTCCCCGGTGTTCTGGTCGACCAGGCTGTCTGCAGTGATGTTCTGGACCTTGCCGTCGAGGCCGCCGTAGATCGAAAAATCATAGGCCGAAACCTTGATCAGCGCCTTCTGGTTCGGACGGATGAAGGCGACATCGCGTGGCGACACGCGCGCCTCGACCAGAAGCGTCTCCGATGTCGGGACAATGCCCGCCACGACGGTGCCAGGCTGGACAAAGGCGCCCAGCGTGTTGACGTCGAGCGTATTGACGATGCCGTCGACCGGCGAGCGTATGTCGGTGCGGGCGACGCGGTCGCTGGCGCCGCGGATGGTTTCGTCGACGACCGACAACTCGGCGAGCGCCTGGGTCAGTTCGTCCAGCGCTTCCTGCTGCAATTGCAGCCCGAACTCGTCGACCTGCAGCTTGGCCTCGACGATCGCCGACTCGGTCCGCTTGATGGTCTCCTGGGCCATATTGAGTTGGCCCCTGAGTTCGGTCTGTTCGCGATCGACGCGGATCTGGTCGGTTTGGGCCATAAGCTTGCGCTTGACCATGGAGGTGACGAGTTCGGTCTCCCGATCGCTGACGGCAAGGCTCTCCGTCAGCCGCTGGACGTTGACCTTGGCTTCCTCGAGCTCCTTTTCGCGCTGGTCGAGGCGTGACTTGAGGACTGACAGCTTGGTGTCGAAGTTCTGTCGACGCGCCACCAGCAGCTTCTGCTCGTTCTCGCAGATCTGGGGTGCCGTCTCGATGAGCGCATCCGGGCAGGTGAGCGGTTCGCCAATCCGGCCTTCCTGCTCCTGCTTGAGTCGGGCGATGCGGGCGCCGAGCGTGCGTGCCTTGGCCTGCTGTTCGCCCAGGCTGGATTCGTTGAGCGTGTCGTCGAGCCGGATGATGAGATCGTTCTTCTTGACCGTCTGACCGATCTTGACGGCGATGTCCTCGACGATTCCGGCCTCGCTCGCCTGCACGATCTGGGTCTTGGAGGCGGGGATCACCTTGCCTTCGCCGCGCGCAATCTCATCGACTTCGGCAAGCGATGCCCAGACGACGAACGCCGCAAAAAGTGCGCCGATGATCAGCACGGCGGCCGACGCGAAGAGCGGCGGTCTATCTTCTTTAGCTAGCATCGTTGCCCCATTATATTGAACGCGTTCAATATAATTTCCCTCTGCGGGTGCTGCACTCAGCCGTTAGGCTTCTGCAGCGCCTGAATGACTTTTTCCTTCGGCCCATCGGCAACTATGCGCCCCTGTTCGACCACAATAAGTCGGTCGACAATCTCAAGCATGCTGTAGCGGTGGGTCGAGATGATCAGTGTGGTCTTGTCGTCGAACGCCGTCTTGAGCTGCTTGATGAGCTGGCGCTCGGAGGCCAGATCCATCGATCCCGACGGCTCGTCGAGAAACACGATCTTGGGTTTCGTCATCAACAGCCGGGCGATTGCCACTGCCTGTCTCTGACCGCCGGAAAGATTGGTGCCGCGTTCGCCGACATTCATGTCGTAGCCGCGCGGATGGCGCGACACGAAGTCGTCGACGCCGGCGGCCTTGGCGGCGGCGACGATGTCCTCGTCGCTCGCTTCCGGCCGCGCCATCAGCAGGTTTTCCTTGATCGTGCCGGAGAACAGGTCGCCGGCCTGGGCGACGATGCCGACGGCGGCGCGGACCTCGGACGGGTGGTACTGGCGAACGTCGATACCGTCGAGCAGCAGCTCGCCCGTCGTCGGCAGATACAGGCGCCCGACCAGCCGGCCGAACGTCGTCTTGCCCGAGCCGATGCGGCCGATGATTCCAACCCGTTCGCCGGGATTGATCGACAGGTTGATGCCCGTCAGGACCTCGGTTTCCGTTCCAGGATAGACAAAGCCGACATTGCGCATGGCAAGCGCGCCGACGCGGATCGGACGATTGACGAAACCGACGGTGTCGGGCCGGTCTTCCGGCTGCTCCATGATGGAGTTCAGCACCTTCAGCGACAGCATCGCCTGGCGGAAGCGCGAAATGGTCATCGCCAGCTGGCCGAGCGGCGCAACTGCGCGCCCCGAGAGCATGACCGCGGCGATGATGGCGCCGGTCGAGACCGCGCCGGCGTCGAATGCATAGGCACCCGCCACGACCAGCGCCACCGTCACCAGTTGCTGGATGAACTGGGTCATGTTGGCGGCGGCGGCGGAAAGCTCCTTGATCTTTTCGGAGGTATTGGCCGCATTCTTCGAATGCTCGCGCCATTTGCGCAGCAGAAAGGCCTCTGCGCGGAGCGACTTGATGGTCTCGACCGTCGAAATCGACTCGACCAGCAGCGACTGGCGCTGCGACGCCTCGTTCAACGACGCGGCAACCCGCTTGCCGATACGTTGCTGCGCAACGAACCCGATAGCGACGGCTGCGAGGAAAGCGATGACGGGCACGATCACCAGCCAGCCCGAAATCGCATAGATCACCAGCAGGAAGACGAAGACGAATGCGGTGTCGATGAATGTGCTGACGGTGTTCGAGGTGAAGAACTCGCGCACGAACTCATATTGCGTGACACGGTTCGCGTATTCGCCTGTCGAAGCCGGGCGCGCGCTGAGCGAGGTATTCAGCACCTTTTCGAACAGCATGTAGGAAATGCGGAGATCCGCCTTGCGTCCGGCGTGGTCGATGAGCGCGGCGCGCGCGGTCTTGAGCAGCAGGTCGAACAGGATCGCGGTCGATACGCCGAGTGCCAGCACCCAAAGCGACGAGATCGACTTGTTGGGCAAGATGCGATCGTAGACGTTCATCGTGAAGATGGGCGAGGCGATGGCCAGCAGATTGATGAAGATGGCAGCCAGCGCGACGCGCGAGTAGGAGCGCCAGAATGCTCCAATCGTCCCGTAGAGCCAGTGCGGCCGCTCGATGGTCGCGGCCTGGCCGACATTCATGCCTTCGGCGGTGTTGGCGTAGGTGATCGAGAATCCGACACCGCCGGAAATCGGGGTGGCCATCAGCTCGGCGCGCGAAATCGAGGTGCGGCCGTCTTCCTGCGGCCCCGTCAAAAACTCGGCGCCGTCCTGCTGCTCGCCCAGGATGGCGATCGGCAGGCGATTGGCGCGGAAGACGATGGCCGGCAGGTCGAAACGCCCCCGCTCGAAATCGCGATGGTCGAATCCCTGGGTCTCGAGGCCGATGCGCTCGGCGAGATGCCGGATTTCCTGCATCTCGATCCGGGTCTCCGAGATCGGTACGCCTGAAAACAGCACGGTCTGCGCGCTGGGGCGGCCGAGATAGGCCGCCACCGCGGAAAAACAGGACTTGAACGCCTCGACCGGGGTCTGGATGTGTGTCTGCTGGTTCATGACGGGCGGGGGCTGCCCTCAGGCAGACACCCTAGTTCTTTCTGACCGGCGCGAGCAGATCAAAGGGCAGGTTGTTGACCTGCTCGGACGGCATCCGCGCGTAGGTATCGGTATCGGCCGTCGGAGGCACGTTGAACTCGCTGCGCGCATAGGCGGTCGCCTGTTTTGCCGGCGTCAGGTTCATCGTGCTCAGCAACTGGCCGGTGGCGGCGAGCAGCCGATATTCGGCAAACAGCGACGCGAAGGCGGAGATGTTGGCGAGGTTTTCGGTGTTGAAGCGCGTGTTCTGCGCATCGAGCACATCAAGCAGGGAGCGCTGTCCGACATTGTACTGTTCGCGATAGGTGACAACGAGGCGGTCGCTCGCTGCCGCCTGCTGGCGGAGGGTCTTGGCAATCTCGGCCTGTCGGAAGCGGCGTTCCCACGAAATGCGCACGGCCTCGTCGACCTCGCGCTGCACCTGGTGAAGGGCGAGCCGCTGCTCGCTGACGCGCCGGATCTGCTCCTGCTCGTTGGCCTGGTCGATGCCGCCGCGATAGAGGTTCCAGCGCAGTACCAGGCGGGCCTGCAGGTCGCTGGTCCGATCCTCGGTGCCGTCAATGTCGTGGCCGACGCGGGCGCGACCTTCGGCGACGACCTCAGGGCCGTAGCTGGCGCGCGCAGCGTCGACCAGCGCGGCGGCCGCGTCGATGTCGCTGCTGGCCATGTGGACGCGCGGGTTGTTGCGGCGGGCAAGCCCGATCGCATCGTCGAGCGAACGCGGCAGGGCCTTGGCCACGGAGGCCGGCTTGGATGGGCTGGTGAGCGGCTTGCCGACGGTCTTGTAGAACCTGATCTTGGCGGTTTCGAGCTCTTCGTTTGCTTCCTGCAGACGGGCCCTGGCGGCATAGAGCCGCTCTTCCGCCTGAAGGCGGTCGGCGTCGGTCAGGGCGCCGCCCTGGACGCCATCCCGGATGTCGCCGAGAATCGACTGGTGGAAGGCCACGTTGTTCTTGGCGTCGACGACGATCTGCGCCTGCAGGATATATTCGAGATAGTCCTGAACCACGGCCAAGCCGATGAATTCCGAGCGCTCGAGCACCCGGAACGAGGCGCCGTCGACGCGCGACGCCTGACGGTCGACTTCCGCGCGGCGGGCGCCGTTGTCGAACAGCGTCTGCCTAATCACCAAGCCGGCTTCGTTTGGAGAGAGGGCTTCCTCGTCGCTGCCATTGAAGCGGCGCGACGGTGTGTCGAGCCTGCGCACGCCGGTTGAGCCCTCCAGGTCGATGCTCGGCAGATAAAGGCCCTTGGCCTGGCGCAGTTCGAATTCGATGGCTTCGCGGTTCTGGATGGCTTGGCCGATCTCGGGGTTGGACTCGACGGCCACCGCCATCGCTTCCTTCAGCGACATCGCGCTCGCACTGTTGGCCGACAGCATGGTCGCCGCCAAAAGGATAGCGGCATACTTTGCCAGCCGTCCGAATTTCACCGCCATGGCTACTCCCCCCTGCATGTCCCAGCGCCCCCGCGCTAAATGGGACACATTCAATCGCGTCCACCAAGTCCAATTATCCAGTCGCGCACGAAAATCGACAGTGTTTTGACTGCCATGGTCTTGATTCACATCGATTCGTCTCATTTGACTCAAGCACTGTAGCAAAAATGCTACATTTTCGGGCGCTTAATTACTTTTGCGTGTGCTTTCAGGTTGTGTCCGGCGGAGACTGGGCTGCCCAAACGGCAGTTCGCGCGTGCCAGCTCCGGATTGCGCCCGATGTGCTGCGACCATTGCGAGCATTTATATGGATGAGTCGCGGTTCGTCGGTGCCTGTTATTGCTGCAGCGGTCCCTCGCCAGGCGCTATGGCGGCAAAATTGCCGTTTGCAGTGGCGATCTGAGGTGAACCTGATCGTGCGCCATGGATCCAGGCACGGTCGGTGCTGAAGGAGTAGAGCGGCACATAGCTCCGGTACGCGCCATCGCGCGCGACCGTGTTGCTGAGATTGTCGAGGATGAAGGTGCCACTCTGGGTAGCGACCGACAGCACGGCATGGAAGACGTTTCTGCTGCGATCCTGGAGCACAACCAGCGACATGCTCTGTGCCGGTATGCCCACCTCGATCAGCGCTGCCATCTTGAGAATGGCAAAGTCTTCGCAGTCGCCAACGCCGCGTGTAAGTATCTCCGCGGGCTTCGCCCAGTAATCGAGGTTGCCGTAGACCGCCTCGTCCTTGCGGTAGGTGATCAGCCGGTTGACGGTGCGGTTGACGGCGTCGAGCTTGTCGAGGAACTTCTTGTCGCGTGCGCTCCCGGTCAGTTCCGCCAATGCGCTGCCGTTCTTGCCGCAATCTGCCGCGCCGCTGCAGGCGCCGAGCTCGCCATAGACCGCGGCCCAGCGTCCGGCCACCGGAAAATTGCGCATCGGAATGGCAACCGAGCCGAAAACACCCGGAATGATTGCCGCCGTCTTGATCGGATCGATGCCGGGTGCTTCGCTCTTGTCCTCGGAAGCAATCCGCAGGGCGAGACCGTAACCGTCCAAATTGCCGTTGAACTGGAAGACCGTTGCGGCGGGGGCATATTCCTGGAAGTCTGCCAGCTTCAGGCCGCCGAGGAACGGTTCGGCAGGAAGTTGTCGGGCTGTGGTGTCCGATGCTTTGGTCGCTGCGCTGGCGCCTGCGCCCTGCACGCCCGCAACCACCAATGCGGTTGCCGCAAAGCTCTTCAGCCAGACTTTCCAGAAATGGTTCGAAGTTGCTTTCATGCCGGCCACCTATTTTGGTGAACCCTAGCAACATCATCTCAAATTATCGGAAACGAACGCGGGTAATCGAAGTATAACTTTAAAACTATACTTTGCATCGAATTTTATTCAATTTTTGACTTCATGGCGTCGTCGATGCCGGGGCTAGCGCTGACGGGCAATCGATGTCTCTGTTGTACTTGCGCGGCCTGGCCGCGACCCTAGTTTCTAAGCGGTGGCAAGTTCCGGGCACATTTGAGGTGGTGGCGTCGGTGAACATGCGGCGTTCGGCTCTGGTCAATCTCGGGGCGGTTGCGGCGATCGGTGCTGTCGCGCTGGTGGTGATGGCGGCCGGCCCTGTGCATGCTCCCTCGCAGCAGGTCTTCGACGCCGCCCGTCCGGACGCTTCTCCCGCTATCTCGGCAGTATCTCATGCCACCTCCGCAACCCTGCCGGCATCGGCGGCCACACCGGCCCGGATCGTCGCGCCGGAAGTGGTCGCGCCCCCGGATGTTACCGCACAGACATTGGAGCGTGTCGAAGCCCGGCCGCCGCTCGGCGACCTTGGGCAGGCACCGCCTCCGAACTACGCCGCCAAGGGGCACTGGCCAGGCAGGCTGCTCTACCGCCCGGTCGTCACGTCCTCGGCCTCTTTCGAGGCGATGGGCTACACCATATTGATAGCCGGCACAGAGGCTGTCGGTCCCCGCGACTACTGCCGCTTCAGGGACGTGGAATGGAATTGCGGCGAGCGCGCCATGCTTGCTTTCAGATACTGGCTGCGCTGGCGCGCGCCTTCGTGCCGGCTGTCTTCACCTGCTGGGCCCCAGCCGGTTGCAGCCGCCTGCCGGCTGGGCAAGCAGGACATCGGCGCCTGGCTGGTTTCGAACGGCTGGGCCCTGGCGCGGCCCGGCGAAGGCTACGAGAAGGCCGAAGAGGTGGCGCGGAAGGCTGGGATGGGCATCTTCGGGCCGCCGGACTGAGCGGTTGGTTCATTGCTTTGGCGACGCCAACCACCGGCTTGCGGCGATTTTCGCGCAATTCCTCAAACTGTTCGTATTCACACAAGGAATGTTTCATTCTCGCGCTGTAGATCAGATCGTCAAAGGGCACGGAGGGATCTGGCGTGGACAACAGGGCTTCGGGAAATTCGGGTCGCAACTGGGTGCCGGTCGCCCGCTATGCGCTTCTCGGCAGTGCCGCTTGTGCTGCTGTCGCGACCGCGAACGCGGCGATCCTGCTCCAGGGGCAGCCCGGCGGAATCTTCTGGAGCGGCGTCATCGGTGCCGGCGCCATTGCATCGCTGGTTGCGGCTCCGCTGCTTGCTCTGGTCGCCAGCGAACGGCACAAGTTCGCTGCGTTGAAGTCCGAAGTCAGCCGGCTTGCTTCGACCGACCCTTTGACCTCCTGCCTCAATAGCGGGGTTTTCGCCAATCTGATCGATGCCTTCCGCGGCAACTCGTCGGCCGGCGGCCGCAGACAGGGCGCGTTGCTGGTCGTCGAGATCGACGACTTCAGGGCCATCAACGCGAAGTTTGGCCATGCCTGGGGCGACGAAGTGCTGAAAATCGTCGCCGGCACGATCAAGTCGTCCGTGCGCGCCGGCGATCTCGTTGGCCGTATCGGCGGCGAGGAATTCGGCATCTTCCTGCCCGGCACCAGCCGTGAGAACGCCGAGCTTGTTGCCGAGCGCATCCGCGGAACGGTCTCCGAAACGATCCTCGAGCCGGGCGGGCGCAATTGCCCACTGTCGGTCAGCGTGGGCGCCGTCCTGTTCGAAAATCAGCTCGAATTCGATGACCTGTTTCGCAACGCCGACGAACGCCTCACGGAAGCCAAGGCACGTGGCCGCAACCGTATCGAGTTCGCGGAGCTGTCTGGCGCCGGCAACCAGCGGCCCAGCCTCAACGCCTGAGGCATCTCGGCGTCAGGCGGACCTCGCTGGCGCCGTTTCGCCCGGACTGTCAGGGCTTGTCGCTGAGATTCCTGGTCGAGACCTCGTAGAGCGTGCGCCCGGTGACGGCATCGACGCCGGCCAGGCTGACCTCGTGGCCCCATAGTCTCTGGACATAGCGCAGGGTCTGGTCGCGGCTGTCTTCGATCAGCGTGCCGCCATTGCGGACGGTGTGCCTCAGCCTGAGCTTGCGGTCACCCTTGAGATCGGCATCCACCGCCTGGATGTCGGGCTGGTTGACGCCGACGTCATAGCTGTCGGCGAGGCGCGACCTGATCCGCTCGTAGCCGCGCTCGTCATGGATGGCGGTCACTTCATAATATGGGTCGGATGCATCCTCCCGCAGCGCAAACAGTCGCATCTCGCGGATCAGCGCAGGGCTCAGGAACTGGCGTATGAAGGATTCGTCGCGGTGATTGGCCCAGGCATCGAGCAACGTGCCGCGCCAGTCGCCATTGCCGGCGAAATCCGGGAACCAGTCGCGGTCCTCGGCAGTCGGATGGGAACAGATGCGCTGGATGTCGCGCATCATGTTGAAGCCGAGCGTGTAGGGGTTGAGGCCGCTATAGCGTGGGTCGTCGTAGCCGGGCTGGAACACCACGTTGGAGTGGTTTTGAAGCACTTCCAGCATCGAGCCCTCGCCGATCATCCCCTTGTCGTAGAGGCTGTTCATGATCGTGTAGTGGACGAAGGTGGCGCAGCCTTCGTTCATCACCTTGGTCTGCCGCTGCGGGTAGAAATACTGCGCGATCACCCGGACGATGCGCAGGATCTCCCTCTGCCAGGATTTGAGCACGGGGCTGTATTTCTCAAGGAAATACAGAAGGTTCTCTTCCGGATATTCGATCGCCTGTTGGCGCTCGGACTGGTCGTTCTCGGTGCCACGCGGCGCTTTTGTCTCCGCCGCTTGCGGCAGCGTGCGCCAGAGGTCGGAGAAGGTGCGCTCCTCATGCTCCAGCCGCTCGCGGATGCGCGCCTGCTCGCGTTCGACCGATAGCCGGGGGCGGCGGCGATAGCGGAACACCGCCTGCGGCATCAATGCATGCGCGGCATCGAGCACCGCCTCCACCGCGGACGGGCCATAGCGCTCCTCGCAGCGGGCGATGTAGCTCTTGGCGAACTCCATATAGGCAAGGATGGCGCCGGCATCCGTCCATTGCTGGAACAGGTAGTTGTTCTTGAAGAAGTGGTTGTGGCCGAACGAGGCGTGCGCGATCACCAGCGTCTGCAGCGCCATGGTGTTTTCTTCCATGAGATAGGTGATGCAGGGGTTGGAATTAATCACCAGCTCATAGGCCAGGCCGAGCCGACCCCGGCGATAGAGATTGGCTTCGTGGAGGAAATGCTTGCCGAAGGACCAGTGCTGGTACATCAGCGGCATGCCGATCGACGAATAGGCGTCCAGCATCTGTTCCGAAGAGATGACCTCGATCTGGTTGGGGTAGAAGTCGAGGCGGAGATCGTTGACCGCGATCTCCCTGATCGCTTCATAGACACGTGCGAGATCGTCGAAGTTCCAGTCGGAACCGGTGAACAGCAGCGGCGACGTCTTTTCCATCTTGTCCCCTCAGCGGCGCTTGGCCGGCCCCGGCTGCTTGGCAAACAGTTCGTGAAAGACGGGATAGATGTCAGCCGGCTTGGCGATCCGGGTCATCGCGAAGTTGGGCCACGCCTCCTTGACCTGCCGGTAGGCGTTCCACAGCGAGGTGCCGTTGTCGGCATGGCGGAACATCTCGCTTTCGCGTTCGTCGATGATCTCGACATAGGCGTAGTACTGGCACAACTGCATCAGCGTGTCGTTGAGGATCGAAACGCAGCGTTCGGAATCGTTGGGTATGTTGTCGCCATCGGAGGCCTGCGCGGCGTAGATGTTCCACTCCTTACTGGGATAGCGCTCGCGAATGACACGCAGCATCTCCTCGAGCGCGGTCGACACGACGGTGCCGCCGCTCTGGGTGCTGTAGAAGAAGGTGTCCTCATCGACCTCCGACGCCTCGTGCGTATGGCGGATGAAGACGATATCCGTCCGCTCATAGCGCCGCTTGAGGAACAGGTGCAGCAGCACGAAGAAGCGTTTGGCGAGGTCCTTTTCGCGTTCGCCCATCGAGCCGGATACGTCCATCAGGCAAAACATCACCGCGTTGGCGTTCGGCTCGGGCTGGGGCTCGAAGCGCTTGAAGCGGATATCGATCGGGTCGATGTAGGGAATGAACTTCCGTCGCCGCATGAGTGCCGCCAGCTCTTCGCGCAGATGCTCGATGCGCCGCAAGGAGGCCGCATTCGGCCGCGCGCCCTCCAGTTTCCTGAGCTCATCGTTGAGGGCATCGATCTCGGACTGTTTCGGGCGTTTCAGGGCGATGCGGCGGCCGAAACTGTTGAACATCGTGCGGGCAACGCTGATGCTGGTCGGGTTGCCGCTCATCGTATAGCCGGCCCGGCGCGGGTGGAACGTCACCACCTCCTTGAGGTTGAGCTTCACCAGATCGGGAAGCTCGAGATCCTCGAAGAACAGGTCGAGCACTTCCTCTCGGGTCAGCGCGAACTGGAAGTCGTCTTCGCTCTCGCCCGACGCCGACGGCTGGGAGCCCTTGCCCGTGCCGGCTGCGGGCCTGGGAATGCGGTCGCCCGAGCCGAACACCTTGTTGCCGGGAAGGACCTCCTCGCGGCGGCCGGCATGGGGCGCGCGCTGGAATGTCGGCTCGCCGATGCCCTTCTTGGGGATTGCGATCACCTGGTCGGAATCAGCCGTTTCGATCTTGCCGGACTTGACCCGCTCGTTGATGGCTCGTTTCAACTCGCTGCGGGCGCGCCGCAGGAATCGCTGCCGGTTTCCGAGGCTCTTGTCCTTGGGATTGAGGCGCCGATCGATGAAATTCGGCATTGAGGTTCCCGCCCGGTCAGCCCGCCTTGTTCACGCGCATGTACCAGTCGACCAGACGCCGCACCTGCCGTTGGGTATAACCGCGCTCGGTCATGCGCTCGACGAATTCGGCGTGCTGCTTCTCGGTCGTGCTGTCCCGCTTGGCCCCGAAGCTGATCACCGGCAACAGATCCTCGACCTGGCCGAACATGCGCTTCTCGATCACCTCGCGCAGCTTTTCGTAGCTGGTCCAGGACGGGTTGCGGCCATGGTTCTTGGCCCTGGCCCTCAGCGTGAACTTCACCACCTCGTTGCGGAAGTCCTTCGGGTTGGCGATCCCGGCCGGCTTCTCGATCTGCGACAACTCGGAATCGAGGATGTTCCGATTGAGGATCTGGCCGGTGTCGGGATCCTTGTAGTCCTGGTCCTCGATCCACGCGTCGGCATAGGCGATGTAGCGGTCGAACAGGTTCTGGCCGTATTCGCTGTAGGATTCGAGATAGGCCTTCTGGATCTCGTGGCCGATGAATTCGGCATAGCGCGTGGCCAGTTCCGACTTGATGAAATCGAGATAGGAAGCCTCGATCTCGCTGGGGAACTGCTCGCGCTTGATCGCCTGCTCCATCACATACATCAGATGCACGGGGTCGGCTGCGATCTCCTTGGTGTCGTAGTTGAAGGTCTCCGAAAGCACCTTGAAGGCAAAACGCGTGCTGACACCGGTCATGCCCTCGTCGACGCCGGCGGCGTCGCGATATTCCTGCATCGACTTGGCCTTGGGGTCGACGTCCTTCAGGTTCTCGCCGTCATAGACGCGCATCTTGGTGTAGAGCGGCGAGTTCTCGTGTTCGGTCAGCCGGGTCGAGACGGTGAAGCGGCTGAGGATGTCGAGCACCTCCGGTGCGCAAGGGTTGTTCACCAACTCGCTCTCGCGCAGCAGCTTCTCGTAGATCTGCCGCTCCTCGGTGACGCGCAGGCAATAGGGCACCTTCACGACCAGGATGCGGTCGAGGAAGGCCTCGTTGTTGCGGTTGCTCTTGAACTGCAGCCATTCCGACTCGTTGGAGTGCGCCAGCACGATGCCCTGATAGGGGAAGGCCCCAAAGCTCTCTGTGCCGTTGTAATTGCCCTCCTGGGTAGCGGTCAGGAGCGGATGCAGCACCTTGATCGGCGCCTTGAACATTTCGACGAATTCGAGCAGCCCTTGCGTCGTCCGGTTGAGGCCGCCGCTGTAGGAATAGGCATCGGGATCGGCCTGGCTGAAATTCTCGAGCTTGCGGATGTCGACCTTGCCGACGAGGGCGGAAACGTCCTGGTTGTTCTCGTCGCCGGGTTCGGTCTTGGAGATGCAGATCTGGCGCAGCCGCGACGGCATCAGCTTGACGACGCTGAACTTGGAGACGTCGCCGCCGACCTCCTCAAGCCGCTTGGCCGCCCATGGCGAAATCAATCCGGTAAGCCTTCGCCGGGCGATGCCGTATTTGTCTTCGAGCAGGCTGCCCATGCGTTCGGGCTGGAACAGTCCCAGCGGCGACTCGAAGATCGGACTGATCTGGCCGCCCACCTTGAGCGTGTAGATGGGCCGTTCCTCCATCAGCTTCTTCAGCCGCTCGGCCAGCGACGACTTGCCGCCGCCGACGGGACCGAGCAGGTAGAGGATCTGCTTGCGTTCCTCCAGCCCCTGCGCGGCGTAGCGGAAATAGCCGACGATGCGCTCGATGGTGTCTTCCATGCCGTAGAATTCGGCGAAGGCCGGATAGATCTTGATGGTCCGGTTGGCAAAGATGCGCCCGAGCCGGGCATCGGCGCTGGTGTCGACCAGGGTTGGGGCGCCGATGGCGTCCACCATCCGCTCGGCCGCCGTCGCATACATCGCCGGCTGCTCGCGACAGGCCAGGAGGTATTGCTGCAGGCTCATCTCCTCGGTGGTCTGACTTCCGTAGATTTCCGAGAAGAGACTGAAGACATCGTTATCGCGCGTTTGCATGGCACCCTCACTTCGCCGAAGTCGGTTGGCCGACCACCTCGGCTCTTTGCCTTCTTCTCAACTTCCCTAGGCAGGCAAAGTTCCCTCACAGAGTGTTGCGTGCAAACATTTGCCGCAGGCGAAGCTGGGGGGAGTACGCGCAAGGTTCCGAACGGTCCGATTTCGCGGGGCCGTGACTTGCCGCAGAGGGCGGTAGCGCGGCATTTTTGGCGGCCAGGGCTGGGCGTAGATGAATGAAATGAGAGTGGCGGGCAATTTCCGGCCCAATTGGCTTCAGGCCGACAGGCCGTGCCATGGCCAAAATCGGCTCTGAATAAATGATATATGAGTGAGCAATTGCGCGACGTCGCAAATGCTGCAAAACTAGGCGCACATATGGCAGGTGAGACATTCGCATGAGCGCCCGGCAGGACAGCGGCAACCCTAGGCTCGATGATGCCGCCCGTGCGGGCTGGCTTTATTACGTTGCCGGCAACACCCAGGACCAGATTGCAGGCAAGCTCGGCATTTCGCGCCAGACGGCCCAGCGCCTCGTGTCGCTCGCCATGTCCGAGGGCTTGATCAAGGTGCGGGTCGATCATCCGATCGCCAATTGCCTCGACCTCGCAGCAAGGCTGAGGTCCCGCTTCGCGCTCGACCTGGTCGAAGTGACGCCGAGTGACCCGGATTCGTCGTCGACGACGATCGGCATCGCCCAGGCGGCGGCCGCCGAGATAGAGAAATGGTTGCGCTCGCCCGCACCGATCGTCATGGCGATCGGCACCGGCCGCACCCTGAAGGCGGCGATCGAGCAACTGCCGCCGATGGAGTGCCCGCAGCACAAGGTGGTTTCGCTGACGGGCAATATCTCGCCGGACGGCTCGGCCGCCTTCTACAACGTTATCTTTACCATGGCCGACACCATCAAGGCGCGCAGCTTTCCCATGCCCTTGCCGGCAATTGCCTCCTCGTCGGAGGAGCGTCGAATGCTCCACAGCCAGCCGCTGATCCAGCCGACGCTGGCGCTTGCGGCACAAGCCGACGTCACCTTCGTCGGTGTTGGCGACATGGGTCCCCATGCGCCGCTTTACGAGGACGGTTTCATCTCCGAAGCCGAGCTCAAGGCGCTGCAGAAGGCCGGTGCGGTCGGCGAGATCGTCGGCTGGGCGTTCGATCGCGACGGCCGACTGATCGACGGCATCACCAATGACCGGGTCGCCTCGGCACCCCTGCCTTCGCGCGAGCGCTCGCTGGTGGTGGCGCTTGCGATGGGCGAGCGCAAGCTGCCCGGCATCCTGGCGGCCGTCACCCGCCGCCTCGTCAACGGCCTCATCACCGACGAGCGCACCGCCGCCGCTCTGCTCGCCGGCTAGGCAAAAAACCCAACTCGTTGTGATCTGCCCGTGCCATGTGCGCGGGGGCGAGGAACTCGCGGCTCATTCGATCGTTCTTGTGTCGGTCGGCGGCTTTGCTCGCCGGCCGACACTTGTTCATCGCGTCCAGAATCCAGCTTGACATAAATCACGTCGAGTGAATAATTGCTCACAACTGAGGCAAATGCTCACCTTGGTTTATGGGAGGAATTCGATGAAACTGACCACGCTCATTTTGGGCTTGTGCGGTGCGAGCGCGCTGGCGTTCGCCGCCCATGCCGAGACGATCACCATCGCCACCGTGAACAATGGCGACATGATCCGGATGCAGAAGCTGACGGATGACTTCAAGGCCAAGAACCCCGGCATCGACCTGCAATGGGTGACGCTCGAAGAGAACGTGCTGCGCGAGCGCGTCACCACCGATATCGCCACCAAGGGCGGGCAGTACGACGTCATGACCATCGGCACCTACGAGGTTCCGATCTGGGCCAAGCAGCAGTGGCTTCTGCCGCTCGACCATCTCGGCGCCGACTACGACGCGGCCGACATCATCCCGGCCATTGCTGGCGGCCTGTCCGAGGGTGGCAAGCTGTACGCAGCGCCCTTCTACGGCGAAAGCTCCTTCGTCATGTACCGCAAGGACCTGATGGAGAAGGCCGGGCTGACCATGCCCGAGGCGCCGACCTGGGAGTTCATCGGCGAGGCGGCACGCAAGATGACCGACCGCGCCAATGACATCAACGGCATCTGCCTGCGCGGCAAGGCCGGCTGGGGCGAGAACATGGCCTTCCTGACCGCCATGTCGAACTCGTTCGGCGCGCGCTGGTTCGACGAAAAATGGCAGCCGCAGTTCGACCAGCCGGAATGGAAGGCGACGCTCGACTTCTACACCAAGCTGATGGCCGACGCGGGCCCGCAGGGTGCCTCGTCCAACGGCTTCAACGAGAACCTGGCGCTGTTCCAGCAGGGCAAGTGCGGCATGTGGATCGACGCCACCGTCGCCGCCTCCTTCGTCTCCGACCCGAAGAACTCGACGGTCGCCGACAAGGTCGGCTACGCGCTCGCGCCCGACAACGGGCTCGGCAAGCGCGGCAACTGGCTGTGGGCCTGGTCGCTCGGCATCCCCGCCGGCACGCAGAAGGCGGAGGCGGCGCAAAAGTTCGTCGCCTGGGCAACGAGCAAGGGCTATCTCGATCTCGTCGCTTCGAAGGAGGGTTGGGCCAATGTGCCGCCCGGCACACGCTCCTCGCTCTATGCCAATCCCGAGTACCAGAAGGCCGCACCCTTCGCCAAGATGACGCTGGACTCGATCAACTCTGCTGACCCGACCAAGCCGACGGTCAAGCCGGTGCCTTATGTCGGCGTGCAGTTCGTCGCCATTCCCGAATTCCAGGGCCTCGGCACGACGGTCGGCCAGCTGTTTTCGGCGGCACTCGCCGGCCAGATGTCGGTCGACGATGCCCTGGCCCAGGCCCAGCAGGTGTCGGTCCGTGAAATGACCCGCGCGGGCTATATCAAGTAGCAGAACCTCCCTGAGCCTCGGTCGCCCGTTCCCAGTCGGGCGACCGCCTTTTCCGATCCGTTCGGCTGATGGGGTGCTCACATGGCCACACGACAGACCCGCACGCTTGCCCGCCTGATGATGGCGCCCTCGGTCATCCTGCTGTTCATCTGGATGATCGTGCCGCTGGCGATGACGCTCTGGTTCTCATTCCTGAACTACAATTTGCTGAATCCAGCCAACGTCAATTTCGCCGGCCTGTTCAACTACAAGTTCTTCCTGACCGACCCGGCCTTCATCAAGTCGATCTGGAACACGCTGGTCATCGTCGGCGGCGTGCTGCTCATCACCGTGGTCGGCGGCGTCCTGCTGGCATTGCTGATCGACCAGCCGATCTTCGGCCAGGGCATCGTGCGCATCCTGGTGATCTCGCCCTTCTTCGTCATGCCGCCGGTGGCCGCACTGGTCTGGAAGAACATGATCATGCACCCCGGCTATGGCGTGCTCGCCGACATCAACAAGTTCTTCGGCCTACGGCCGGTCGACTGGTTCGCGCAATATCCGTTGCTGTCGATCGTCATCATCGTCGCTTGGCAGTGGCTGCCCTTCGCGACGCTGATCCTGCTTACGGCGCTGCAGTCGCTCGACGAGGAGCAGAAGGAAGCCGCCGAGATGGACGGCGCCAATTTCCTCAACCGCTTCTGGTATCTGACGCTGCCGCACCTCGCGCGCGCCATCACCGTCGTCATCCTGATCCAGACGATCTTCCTGCTCGGCGTCTACGCGGAGATCCTCGTCACCACCAATGGCGGTCCCGGCTACGCCACGACAAACCTGGCCTTCCTGATCTACCGCACGGCACTGCTCGGCTACGACATCGGCGGCGCATCCGCCGGCGGCGTCATCGCTGTCATCCTCGCCAACATCGTCGCCGTCTTCCTGATGCGCGCCGTTGGCAAGAACCTCGACAAGTAGGAGCGCACCATGGCACGCGCAGTCTCCACCAGGCGCAAAATAGTCTTCACCATCGTGGCGTGGGCCGTCGCCTTCGTGATCTTCTTCCCGATCCTCTACACCATCATCACAAGCTTCAAGACCGAGCCCGAGGCAATCGCCGGCATCAGCCTGGTCCCGTCGGGCACCTTCGAGAACTATGTCGAGGTGCAGACGCAACGCGATTATTTCAGGCCGTTCATGAATTCGGTGGTGATCTCGGTTGGATCGACGCTGGTCGCGCTGCTGATCGCCATTCCGTCGGCCTGGTCGATGGCGTTTTCACCCGCCAAGCGCACCAAGGACGTGCTGATGTGGATGCTGTCGACCAAGATGATGCCGGCCGTCGGCGTCCTGGTGCCGATGTATCTCATCTTCCGCGACACAGGCCTGCTCGACACCCGGCTTGGCCTGACCATCATCTTGACGCTGATCAACCTGCCGATCGTCATCTGGATGCTCTACACTTATTTCCGCGAGATCCCGGGCGAGATCCTCGAAGCGGCACGGATGGACGGCGCCTCGCTGTTCAAGGAGATCGTTTACGTACTGACGCCGATGGCCGTGCCCGGCATCGCCTCGACCATGCTGCTCAATATCATCCTCGCCTGGAACGAGTCGTTCTGGTCGATCCGACTGTCGGCCGCCAACGCCGCCCCGCTCACCGCCTTCATCGCTTCCTTCTCCAGTCCGCAGGGGCTGTTCTGGGCGAAGCTCTCGGCGGCGTCGACGCTGGCGATCGCGCCGATCCTCATCATGGGCTGGTTCTCGCAGCGCCAGCTGGTTCGCGGCCTGACCTTCGGCGCCGTCAAATAGTCGATCCCGGGAGGACACGATGGGCAAGATAGCACTCAACAAGGTCAGCAAGTCCTTCGGGGCGACGATGATCATCCCGCAGATCGACCTCGACATCGAAGACGGCGAGTTCGTCGTCTTCGTCGGCCCCTCCGGCTGCGGCAAGTCTACCTTGCTGCGCCTGATCGCCGGGCTCGAGGACACCACATCAGGCACCATCCGCATCGACGGCCGCGACGTCACCGGCGAGGCCCCGGCCAAGCGCAAGCTGGCCATGGTGTTCCAGTCTTACGCGCTCTATCCGCACATGACGGTGCGCAACAACATCGCTTTCCCGCTCAAGATGGCCGGCGAGGACAAGGTGGTGATGGATCGCAAGGTCACCGAAGCCGCGCGCATCCTGAACCTGACCAACTATCTCGACCGTCGCCCCGGCCAGCTGTCGGGCGGACAGCGCCAGCGTGTCGCCATCGGCCGCGCCATCGTGCGCCAGCCCTCCGCCTTCCTGTTCGACGAGCCTCTGTCCAACCTCGACGCTGCCCTGCGCGGCACGATGCGGCTGGAGATCAGCGAACTGCACCACCAGCTCAAGACGACGATGATCTACGTCACCCACGACCAGATCGAGGCGATGACCATGGCCGACAAGATCGTCGTGCTGAATGCCGGCAACATCGAGCAGGTCGGCTCGCCGCTGGATCTCTACCGCTCGCCGAAGAACCTGTTCGTTGCCGGCTTCATCGGCTCGCCGAAGATGAATTTCCTCGAGGGCGAGACGGCCGCCCGATATGGTGCTGCGACCATCGGCATCCGCCCCGAGCATGTCCGCATTTCGACCAGCGCCGGCGACTGGAAAGGCACGGTGGGCGTGGCCGAACATTTGGGCGCCGACACTTTCCTGCATGTCCACACCGATGTCGGCACCATCAACGTACGGGCCGGCGGCGAGGTCGATGTTCATCACGGCGACACCGTCTATCTGACGCCGGATCCGACGAAGGTGCACCGCTTCGGCGCCGACGGGAGGGCGCTATGAGCGGCCGGCTTGAGGGCAAGTCGGCACTGATCACAGGTGCCGCCAGGGGCATTGGCCGGGCCTTCGCCGCCGCCTATGTGCGCGAGGGCGCGACAGTGGCCATCGGCGACATCAATCTCGCGGCCGCCGAACAGACCGCGTCCGAGATCGGCGCCGGCGCCTATGCGGTCAGCCTCGACGTCACCGACCAAACCTCGATCGAAGCTGCCGTGCTGGCGGTTGAGGCGAGGGCAGGCGGTATCGACATCCTCGTCAACAACGCAGCTCTCCTCGACCTCGCCCCGATCGTCGAGATAAGCAGGTCGAGCTTCGACCGGCTTTTCGCCGTCAATGTCGCCGGCACGCTGTTCGCGCTTCAGGCCGTCGCGAAGTCGATGATCGCGAGGGGTAAGGGCGGCAGGATCATCAACATGGCGAGCCAGGCCGGCCGTCGTGGCGAGCCGCTGGTCGCAGTCTACTGCGCCACCAAGGCTGCCGTCATCAGTCTGACCCAGTCGGCCGGGCTCGACCTGATCAAGCACCGCATCAACGTCAACGCCATCGCCCCCGGCGTTGTCGAGGGCGAGCACTGGGACCAGGTCGATGCGCTTTTCGCCAGATACGAGAACCGGCCGCTTGGTGAGAAGAAGCGGATCGTCGGCGAAAGCGTGCCTTACGGGCGCATGGGCCGACCCGAAGACCTCACCGGCATGGCGGTCTTCCTCGCCAGCGATGAGGCCGAATACATCGTCGCCCAGACCTACAATGTCGACGGCGGCCAATGGATGAGCTGAGGATGGAGGGCGTCGGCTTGTATTTGAAGCACCCCCTCACCGGCCCTGCGGACCACCTCTCCCCCTGCCCGTGGGAGAGGAACCACTGCCGCGATGGCGGCGCCGTGAATCCAGCCTGGGTTCCTCGCCCCCACGAAGTGGGGGAGAGGTGGTTCGCGAAGCGAACCGGTGAGGGGGAATCCACTGCAAAGGGCGAAATCGGAAGGGGCGGAACGCCATGACCACGAAACTCTCGCTCACCAGTCTCCCAAACCTTCCCGCTGATGTCGCGCGCCCCAGCTATGACCGCGGCGCGCTGAAGGCCGGCATCCTGCATTTCGGCGTCGGCAACTTCCACCGCTCCCACCAGGCGGTCTATCTCGACGAGCTGTTCAATGCCGGGCGCGACCACGACTGGGCCATCGTCGGCGCCGGCGTCTTTGCCGCCGAGGAGGCCGGCCGCCGGAAGCTGGCCGAGCAGGACTGGCTGACGACCGTCGTCGAGCAGGACAGCGGCCACATGAGCGCCCGCGTCACTGGCGCCATGGTCGATTTCCTCAAGCCGGGCGACGCCGAAGCCATCATCGCGCGGCTGGCCGATCCGGCGATCCGCATCGTCTCGCTGACCATCACCGAGGGTGGCTACTTCATCGACCCTGCGTCGGGCATCTTCAATCCGGCGCACCCTGAGATGAAGGCGGACGCTGAAAACATCGCCGCGCCAAAGACCGTCTTCGGCCTCATCCTCGCCGGCCTGCTGCGCCGCCGCGACGAGGGAATGGCGCCGTTCACGGTCATGTCCTGCGACAACATCCCCCACAATGGCCGCGTGACCGCCGACGCCGTGGTCGGGCTGGCGCGACTGGTCGACGACAAGTTGGCTGATTGGGTCACCCAAAACGTCGCCTTTCCCAATTCCATGGTCGACCGTATCACGCCCGCCACCACCGACCGTGAGCGAGCCATCCTCGCCGAGCAATTCGGCGTCGAGGACAGCTGGCCGGTGTTTTGCGAGCCGTTCCGGCAATGGGTGCTGGAGGAACGCTTTCCTCAGGGCCGGCCCGCGCTCGAAAGGGTTGGCGCGCAGTTCGTCGCCGATGTCGCTCCCTTCGAATTGATGAAGATCAGGATCCTCAATGGCGGGCACGCCGCAATCGCTTATCCGGCCGGCCTGATGGACGTCCATTTCGTCCATGAGGCGATGCAGGATCCGCTGGTCGCAGCCTTTCTCGCCCGGCTGGAGCGCGAGGAGATCATGCCGACCGTGCCGCCGGTGCCGGGCGTGGTGCTAGAGGATTATTGCCAGCTCATCGAGAGGCGGTTCGCCAATCCGAAGATCGGCGACACGGTGCGGCGCCTGTGCCTCGACGGTTCCAACCGCCAGCCGAAATTCATCATTCCCACCATCGCCGACCGGCTGGAGGCAGGGGCCGGCATCAAAGGCCTGGCGCTGGAATCCGCCTTGTGGTGCCGCTACTGCTTCGGCATCACCGATTCCGGCGCGGTGATCGAGCCCAACGACCCGAACTGGGACCGGCTGCAGCAAACCGCCATGACCGCACGGGACGATCCGAAGGCCTGGCTCGCCATGGAGGATATCTATGGCGAGGTCGGCCGCTCCCAGGTGTTTGCCGAGGCCTTCGGCCACAGCCTGGCCGTCCTGTGGCAGGTCGGCACAAGGGAGACGCTGGTGCGCTATCTGGATGGAGTGCTCTGAGCCAATTTTCAGCCGACGCTGACTGGTGGAATTGCCTGGGGCACGCGTATAGATTGCGGGCCATGGTTTCGACAGCTGTCTACCCAGCGACCACTGATTGTCCTGCGGCAACGCCTCATTGCATGATGGCGGCCGCACCTCTGGGCGTGCTCCACTGGGCGCGGCCCTGCTGATGGCGGCGCTGCTCTGCGCCGTCGATGTCGGCACCAGCAGCGCCCGCGCCGGCATCTTCGACCGCACCGGCCGCCAGCTTGGCCGGGCCGAATGCGCCATCGCCATGAACCGCGCGACACCTGACCATGCCGAGCACGATTCCGAGGACATCTGGCGGGCGGTGTGCCGCGCCGTGCGTTCGGCACGTGAGGCCGCAGGCGCGGTAGCCCGCGACATCGTCGGTATCAGCTTCGACGCCACCTGTTCCACCGTCTTCCGGAGCAGTCGCGGCGAGCAGGTCGGCATCTCGGCTGCCGGCGGCGACCGCTGGGATACCATCGTCTGGCTCGATCACCGCGCGCTCGCCGAGGCCGACGAATGCTCGGCCACCGGCCATGAGGTGCTGGGCTATGTCGGTGGCGTCATGTCGCCGGAAATGGCGACGCCCAAGCTGATGTGGGTCAAACGCAACCTGCCCGAAAGCTGGGCGCGCACCGGCCAGTTGTTCGATCTCGCCGACTACCTCACGCACAGGGCATCCGGTTCGCTCGCCCGCTCGCAATGCACGCTGACGGCGAAATGGACCTATCTCGCCCATGAGTGCGAGGGCTGGCGGCACGACTTCTTCGCCAGGGTCGGGCTCGCCGACATCTTCGAGCATGCCGCCCTGCCGCAGCGCGCCAGCCCGGTCGGCACCGACCTTGGTCCATTGACCCCGGCTGCGGCCGAGGCCCTCGGCCTGACCATCGGCTGTCGCGTCGGCGCCGGTCTGATCGACGCCTTTGCCGGTGCGCTCGGCGTTATCGGTGGGCTTAGCGGCATCGAGCGCCATCTCGCCCTAATCGCCGGCACGTCGAGCTGTGTAATGGCCATGTCGGCCGAGCCGCGCGCCTTTGCCGGCGTCTGGGGGCCGTATTTTGGCGCGGCCCTTCCCTGCCTCTGGCTGAGCGAGGGCGGCCAGTCGGCCACCGGCGCGTTGCTCGACCACGTCATCCGCTGGCATGGCGCCGGCGGCGAGCCGGATGCCGCGATGCACCGGCGCATCTGCGAGCGGATTGTTGAGCTGCGCGCCGCCGAGGGCCTCGACCTTGCCGGGCGCCTGCATGTGCTGCCCGACTTCCACGGTAACCGCTCACCGCTGGCGGACCCGCACGCGCTCGGCGTCATCAGCGGGCTGACGCTGGATGCGTCATTCGACAGCCTGTGTCGGCTCTACTGGCGCACCGCAGTCGCCATCGCGCTCGGCGTTCGACATGTGCTCGATGCGCTCAACGCCAACGGCTATGTCATCGACACGCTGCATGTCACTGGCGGCCACACCCGCAACCCGCTGCTGATGGAGCTTTACGCCGACGCCACCGGCTGCACGGTCATCGAGCCGTCAGGCGGCGATGCCGTGCTCCTGGGCACCGCCATGGTCGCCGCCGCGGCCGCCGGGCTCTATTCGAACCTCGCCGCGGCGTGTTCCGCCATGCACCAACACGGCCATGCCCGGCACCCGAATCCCGCAGCGAGAACCCGTTTCGACTGCGATTATCGCGTCTTCCTGGAAATGCACCGCCAGCGCCAGGCGCTCGACGCGATCACCTGATTGGGCAGGGCGATCGGGCATCGGCGGCAGAACTGCGACCCACCGGGCAATTCCGTGGCGCAACGAGACATGCTGCGAGCAACGCGTTGATGGGTGGAAGAAAATCTGGCGGAGAGAGCGTCCGCCAAACTAGCGTCCGTCGACGGTCGCTGGCGTCCAGACAGTACAATAATTACAAGGGGTTTGATTGCCTCATTGTCTATCATTGATCGCCGGCATTCGCTAAATCCCCAACTTGAGTTAGGGATGAAGTTGGGGATGGATGATGGCGAGGCTGCTCAACAAGCTGAACGACACCAAGTGTAGAAGCGCGTCGAAGCCGGGCCGACATGGTGACGGCGGTGGGCTCTATCTCGCGTGGGTTGGGGAAAGCCACGCATCGTACCGAGCAATGCGCTCCGTGCGAGGCGTAGCCGATCGCTGGCAGACAGTATCTGGCACCCCGAGGCCATTGCGGTTTGCCCGACGTTTGTCACAAACGCCCGCCTCAATCGTCAATACAGGTGACGGACAGATCGTCTCGACCAACGCAGCCACGTGCTGTCAAGCGAATGCGCCTGCGGAAGCAGGCGATGCGCTCTGCAACCATATCTACCTGCCACTGGTTCGCCCCATAGGGCGATCCGCATGGAATGATAGTGCACGCTGGGGTGTAACGCGACTCGCGCTCGCTGGCCGCATCGAGACGAAGATCACGGTGATCCCATTCATATGCCGCGCGACGGGCCGTGTTCCAACAGGTGGTGTAGATGTGGCGAGCAAGCTAATTCCGTGGCACGGGATGCATTTTGCCACTTCACATTCTGGTGATCATCGTTCTCACGTCGAGACGAATCGTGTAGTGCATAGTCGGATATGTAGAAATTGCATTTCTGGAAGTGGCATGAACTGGATTTGAAATAGTTCCGCGCAAATGCGGTGTGTTGCCAGTTAGAAAATTCGTCTAGACTATTTCTAGCTTACCAAGTGCTAATATTAGCACTTTCGCATTGGAGTCTAGGATTTCAGATTTCCAGTGGTTGCTTTAGGTAATTTAAGTGCTCCCCATCTCCAAGGCTGCAGTCAACTGCCTGTTCAGGGCAGCTAGCGCTTTCGCGCTCGTCTCGCTTTTTGCTATTTCCGCGGCCAGTGCCAAGACCGATGGCGGCTGGACGTTGAATCTCGACAATACCGGCTACAACCCGCTGCCTGCAGGCGGTCTGCTGCCCTATACGGTCCGGATCGACAACAACGACAACGTGTCGACCCCGGCGACGACGATCGATATCACCATCCCGGCGACCACGGTGTTCGTCGGTGTCGATGGATTGCAGAACTGCTCGCCGCTGCCGACTGGGGCCGAGCAGGCTGCGCCGCTGGTGGTGACGTGCGATGTTCCCACGCTGGCGCCGGGGGCCGTCCTCAACGCCACCGTCAATCTGCGCCCGATGCAAATGGGCAACGTGACGCTTGCGGCCAAGATTCCCAATCCCGGGCCGAGCTTCAACCGCATGACCACGCTGGCGCCGGGGGCCGTCCTCAACGCCACCGTCAATCTGCGCCCGATGCAAATGGGCAACGTGACGCTTGCGGCCAAGATTCCCAATCCCGGGCCGAGCTTCAACCGCATGACCACGGTGGAGCAGGGCGCCGATCTCGCGGTTGCGCTCGCGGTCAACCCGGCGACCGTGCAGGCGGGGTCGAATGCCAGCTTCAAGGCCACGGTGACCAACAACGGTCCGTATGCCGCGAGCGGCGCGACGCTGACCATTCCGCTGCCGACCGGTATGTCGTCCAACGTCACGCTTCCGGCCGGCTGTTCCTATACCGCCCCCAATATCAGCTGCGACATTGCTGGCCCGATCGCGTCAGGCGCATCGATCGTCCTCGATTTCGCAAGCCAGGTGACAACGGAGAATGCCTCGACGATCACGGTGGCCGCCCAGATCACGAGCAACGGGCCGCGTGATCCGATCCATACCAACAACGATGCCACCGCCGACATCACGATCCAGCCGGGAACCGATGTCAGCATCGGCAAGACTCGCGCGCCGCAGGGCCTGATCCTGGTCGGCGACGAGGTCACCTTCACGCTGCAGCCGCGCCATGCCGGCGTGAAGCCGACGCAGGCGGCGATCAGCGATGTCTTGCCGGCCAATTACCAGTTCGTCGGCGTCAACGCCGTTGCCGGCAGCGGCTGGTCTTGCTCGGCGTCTGGCCAGACGGTCGACTGCAATTACGTCGCCGCCGCAGGGACCGACTACGCCAAGCCGATCACGATCACGGCGCGCGCGATTGCCGCGACGGCGGCCGGCGTCGGCGTCACCAACGTCGCGACGATCAGCTCACCCAACGAGAACGCCGACGCGAGCGCCAACAACACCGGCAATGACGGTGCAGCCTTCATCGCCGAGCCGACCATCGATCTCGTCGCCCAGAAGTCCGGACCGCCCCGCGGCTTGGTCACGGTCGACAATTTCTACGACTTCACCCTGAGCGCCCGCAATGACGGCAATGCCCCCTTTCACGGGCCGCTGACGATCACGGATCATCTGCCGGCTGGCCTGACGGTGGACACGATTACGACGCCGCCCGGCTGGACTTGCTCGCCCGTCCAGATCGCCGGCCCCGCAGATATCGTCTGCACCACTTCCAAGTATACGCCAGGCGCGCCGCTCGGCTCGACGCAGCGGACAGAAAACATCGTGTTGAAGACGAAGGTGACGGCGCCCGGCACGATCACTAACGGCATGACCGTATCGTTCCCGAAATACGATCAGGGTGATGATGTCGAGCCCGGCAACAATACGACCACGTCAGGCGTGAAGAGCGCCGACGATCTCAATTGGGCCGATGTCAGCGTCATCAAGACGCTCAACCCTGTCCCTGCCCAGATTTTTGCCGGCGACCCGGTTACCTTCAAGATCGAAATCGTGAACGCCGGACCCGCCACCGCCGACAATGTCGTGCTCGACGACCGTCTCGACGACATCGTCGCGGCAGCCGGCGGCGGTACGCCCGGACCCGGCGATGTCGGCATCAGCGTTGTCCAGGGATTTGCGGCAGGAATGAGCTGCAGTACCCCGACCAGCAGCGGCTACTCGCGCGACCTCCAGTGCATCCTGCCGTCGCTGCCCGTCTGCGTGGCCGGCAGCGGCAACTGCCCGGTGGTGTCCGTGACGGTCCGACCCGGCAGCCAGGGCGCCAAGCAGAACACGGCAGTCGCCTTCTCGACGACCGTGCCGGACAACGACACCGCCAACAACAGCAGCAGCGTCAACTACACTGTCGATCAGCGCACCGACGTGACGGTCACCAAGGTCAGCCCTGCCTCGGCTGCAGGTGCGGCCGCAGGCCAGGAACTGGTCTACGTGCTGACCGCCAGCGTTCCGCTCAACGGCCTCAGCGATGCGGACAACGTCACCCTCACCGATACGCTCCCGCTTGGCTTGCGTTTCATCGATGCCGCTCCAAGCTCCGGCGCTTGCTCGACGAAACCTGCAGCAGGCACCACTACGGCAGCGGGCAACCAGACGCTGATCTGCAACCTCGGCAAGATCAACAACGGCTCGCAGCAGACCGTGACCGTCCGCGTCATTCCCACGACGCCGCTGACCAACACGTCGATCAAGAACGTAGTCGCCGTCTCGACCACGACGCCTGAAACCAACAGCGGCAACAACAACGCCGAACTGACGATCTTGATCCTGCCTCCCGTACTGGACCTCATCGTCACCAAGACCGACGGTCCTGATCCAGTCCTCATCGGCACCGACACGCGTTACACGGTCGCGGTCCGCAACAGCGGCCCGTCGGATGCGACGAATGTCAAAATCGTCGACACGTTGCCCCTGTCTGGGTTGGCAGACCCGCGTATCGTGGCATTGCCGGGCGGCGGCACCTGCACGCTGAACGGCACCAGCCCCACCATTTCAGGAGGGACTGTCACCTGCGACATTCCCCATCTGCCCGCCAACAGCACGGCAACCCTTACGGTTGACATGAAGGGAACCGCACGGGGCCGACACACCAACAATGTCTCCATCACATCTGACGAAACGACGCTCGGCTATGAAACGCCGACCGACAACAACGTGTCCTATGAAGACACCACGGTGCGGGTGAAGGCAGACCTGGAAGTCAAGAAGGTTCCGAGCGTCTCAACCGTCGACCTGCGCAAGGAATTTTCCTGGACCATCACAGTCACCAACAAGTCGGGACCGGGCCTCGATGTGGCCGAATGGGTCACCCTGGTCGACGTCCTGCCGGACGGCATGGAACTGACTGACGAGCCTGAAACGACGGCCGGCACCTGCACGGGCACCATCGGTCAGCGCAACATCAGTTGTGAGCTGGGCGATATCGCCCAGGGCGACACGGTGACGGTCACCCTGAAGACGAAGATCACCAAGATGTCGGCGCAGGCCGCGGAGAATTCGGCAGCGGCCACCACCTTGTCCTTCGACCAGGACCCGTCCAACAACACCGGCACCGGCAAAGTGGATCTTGTCCAGGGCAGCAGCATCAAAGGCACGCTCTATCGCGATTTCGACGCCGACGACGCCATGGATGCGGTCGATACCGGAATAGCCGGCATCACCATCCATGTGGAGGGCACGGCGCTCCACGACGGCGCTTCGATCACGCGCTCGATGGTCACCGACGCGGACGGCAACTACAGCTTCGATGAACTGCCCCCCGGCACCTATAGTGTCTACTACGGCACCATTTCCGAACAGCATCTGATCGACGGCAAGGCATTGCCGGGCTTGAGCGCGGGAACGGCGACCGCAAGCGGCGTCGACCGGATCAACAACATCGTCATCACCAATGCCGTCAGCGGCACCAAGCACGACTTCACCCGCGTACCGACCGCGCGCATCGGCGTTGGCAAGGTGGCGGGAGCCCCGGTTATCCTGGCCGATGGCAGCTACACCATCAACTACTCGCTGACGGTCAAGAATTTCAGCCTGGAGCCCCTGACGGGCATCACTGTCATCGACATCCTCAATGGGGCGTCGCAGAATTTCGGCACCTTCAGCGGCGGCACGCCCCCGACCGAGGGGCAGTACCGGGTTAATTCGGTTTCCTCGAATTTCGGCTCGCTCAATTCGGGTTTCGACGGGGCAACCAACACCACTCTTGTGTCGGCGGGAACGCTGGCCGCCGGGGCAACCGGCACGGTGAGCTTCACCGTTCACGTGAACCCTGTGGTTCCGCGCGTCGTTCCGGCACTTGTCCATACCAACCAGGCAACGGTTACGGGAACCGGCCAGAATTCGGGCCAGACGCCCACCGATAAGTCGCACAACAATGCCAACCCCGATCCTGACGGCAACGGCATTGCCAACGAGCCTGCCAATGACACGCCGACCACGGTGACGCCGACGCCTTCGCCAGCCGTAACAGTGGTCAAGACGGCAACGCCCCGCCGAGTGGCAGGCGACGCCATCCCGGGCGACATCATCGACTACACGTTTACGGTTACCAATACCGGCAACACGCCGCTGATCAACGTGACGGTGGCTGACCCGCTGGTCGGTCTGATCTGGGTTGCCAACACGCCCATCGCCCGGCTGAATCCGACTGCGGTGGACAACACGTCCTATAGGGCGACCTATGCGCTGACGCAGGCCGATATCGATCGCGGCTCGCTGCCCAATACGGCAACGGTCACCGGTCAATGGGGCATCAACGGCGCAACGCCGGTCAATGTGACCGATACGGACACTGCTACCGTTCCCGCGCTCAGCCGGCCGGGCCTGACCATTGTCAAGACGCTGGAATCGGCCGCTGGAATTGGCAATCCGCGGACCTTGGTGGGCGACATTGCGCGGTATCGCTTTGTCGTCACCAATACCGGCAATACCACGCTCAACAACGTGACGGTGACCGACGCCCTGAGCGGCGTTGCCGCCGATCCGGCGGGTTCGTTCGTCATCGGCACCCTTGCACCGGGCGCGACGAAGACGGTCTATGCCAACTATCCGGTCAAGCAGGTCGATATCGACGCGGGTTCGGTCAGCAATAGTGCTACCGCCAGCGCCACGCATGGTCCGGTCAATTCGCCGATCACCACGCCGCCAAGCACGGTCGCTGTCCCGCTCTATCGGTCGCCGAGCCTGACCCTGGTCAAGGCGCTGAGCAGCGCCATTCCGTCCGTGCCGCGCGCGGGCACGCCCGTCGAATGGACTGTCACCGCGACCAATACCGGCAACGTGACCCTGAACACCCTTGTCGTCACCGATGGCTATCCGGGCGCCGTCGTCACCCCGGCGTCGCTTGCAAGCCTTGCACCGGGCGCGAGCTACGACTTCACTGTCAGGGCGCCCCTGCAACAGGCTGACATCGACCGGGGCCAGCTCGATAACACTGCGACGATCAACTATCGCGACCCTGTCGGCCCGCAGCCGCCCAAGACGGCAACCCACAACGAGCCGATGCCGGCGCAGACACCCGCCATCGCGCTGAAGAAGACCGGTGACGTCTCCGGCCTGAGCACGAACCCCGTAGCAGGCGAGGTGATCACCTATACGATCGTCATCCGCAACACCGGCAACGTCCCGCTGAACAACATCACTCTGGCCGACCTGCTGGCTGACGTCGTGCTCAATCCGGCCGACGTTCTTGCGATGCAGGCCGCTGTGCTCAAGCCGCAGAATGCGACGGGCACCGTGCCGGCGAGCGAAAACGAGATCACCGTCCGGGCCACCTATGCGCTGAAGACGGTCGATATCGATCGTGGTTCCGTCATCAACACTGCCGTGACTACCGGCCAGTCGGTTCCCGATCCTGCCACGACAGTTACCGATCGCGGCGGCACGACCTTTGAAACCGACGATCCAACCGATACCCCGCTGGCTCAGGCGCCGGCCATCGGGCTGGTCAAGTCCATCACCTCGGTTGCGCTCAGCACGCCGCCGCAGGTTGGCGATGTCATCACCTATGGTTTTGTCATCACCAATACCGGCAACGTGACGCTCAACGATATCGCCCTGACCGATGCGGTCGCTGGCGTCGTGATCAAGAACGACACCAACTGGACGGGCCCGTTGTTGCCGGACGCTGTCAACTCGACGGCTTTCACGGCGACCTACGCTCTGACGCAGGCCGATATCGATGCCGGAACCTTCGTGAACACCGCGACGGTTGAAGGCACTGGTGCGGGTCCCGGTGGCGTGCCGACCGCGGTGACCGCGAACTCCAGTGCTACGCAGCCCGTAGGCCGCACCTCGTCGCTGACGCTGGTGAAGTCGGCCAGCCCGACGCTGACCTCGCCTTCGGCCGTTGGCGATGTGATCGACTACACGTTCGTGGTGACCAATACGGGCAATACGACGCTGACCAATGTGGTGTTCACCGATCCGCTTGCTGATCTGGTGATGAATACGCCGACGACGATCGCGACCCTGCTGCCCGGGGCTGCCAACGCGGTCACCCTCAGCGGGACCTACATCCTCAAACAGTCCGATATCCAGAAGGGCGATGTGACCAACAAGGCGTCGGTCAGCTTCAACGATCCGGTTGGTCCGCAACCAGCGGTTCCATCAAACCAGGTCGTCGTGCCGCTCGAGCGGTCGCCTTCGATTGCGCTGGTCAAGACGGCATCAACGGAGCACGTCGAGCCGGCCATCCCAGGCCAGACCATCACCTATACCTTCGTGGTGACCAACACCGGCAATCTCGACCTCACCGGGGTCAGGATCGACGATCCGCTGGACGGTATCACGCCATCGTTCTTCGTTGTCGGCGACCTGGCACCGGGAGATTCGCAAAGCTTCGAGGCGGAATACGACATCCTTCAAAGCGACATCGATGCCGGCAAGGTCGAGAACCAGGCGACGGTGACCGGCAACTATACCGATGGCTCGACACCGGTACCGGTGTCGGATCTTTCGGGCCCGACCGACGATTCGGATGAGTCAGTCGTCGTGACGCTGGTGCCGCCGATGCCGGCGCTGGCAATCGTCAAGTCGGGAACCTATGACGATACCGACGGCAGCGGCAGCCCGACTGTCGGGGACAGGCTTGTCTACAGCTTCGTCGTCACCAACACCGGCAACATCCCGCTCGACAGCGTCGAGCCGGTCGATGCCGGCCCGACCTTCAATGGCCTGCCTGCAGGGGCTAGCCTGTCGGCGATGACGCCGGCGGCGCTGACGCTGGCGCCAGGTGCGGCCGCGACCTTCACCGCCACCTATCCGCTGACCCAGGACGACATCGACAATGCCGCCGGTATTGTGGGCGGCGTAAGCAACACCGCCCAGGCACACGGTTACCGCGACGGTGTCGTGATTCCGTCCAACCGGGTGGATGCCGATCCAAGCGATGCACTGATTGACCTGCCGGCGGTGCCGCCGTCGGATATCAGCCTGACCAAGCAGGCCGGCCTGCGCGCCATCCGCATCGGCGAAAAGGTGCCCTACACGATCACCGTGACCAACAATTCGGTCGCCAGGATCCGCGGGCTGACCGTCACCGATGTGATGCCCGCAGGTTTCCGCTTCGTCGAGGGCTCGGCGACGATCGACGATGTGGCGGTGACGCCAGCCGTCGGTGGCCGCAACATCGTCTTCGACAACCTGACGCTGACAGGTGGCGGTACAATGGTCATTCGTCTGCAGCTGACGGCCCTGAGCACGGCCGGACCGGGCAAGCACGTCAACACGGCGATAGCCACCAATGAGGATGGCGACAAGGTCGCGCCCGATGCAAAGGCCACGGTCGAGATCCTCGCCGAGCCGGTCTTCGACTGCGGCGAGATCATCGGCAAGGTTTTTGACGACAAGAACCGCAACGGCTACCAGGACGAGGGCGAAGCCGGTCTCCCCGGCGTCAGGGTCGCCACTGTCAACGGTGTGCTAGTGACCACGGATGCGCATGGCCGCTTCCACGTCGCCTGCGCCGACCTGCCCGACCAGCGCATCGGCTCGAACTTCATCATGAAGCTCGACACCCGCACGCTGCCGACCGGCTACCGCCTGACCAGTGAGAACCCGCGCGTCGTGCGGCTCACCGCCGGCAAGATGACCAAGCTCAACTTCGGGGCTGCGATCGGCCGTGTCGTGCGTCTGGACCTCACCGACGATGCCTTCGAGGCTGGCGATGTGGCCCTGCAGCCGCGCTGGTCCAAGGGGATCGACCAGCTGGTCGACGTGCTGCGCCAGGAGGAGTCGGTGCTGCGGTTGAGTTACGTCGATACGGGCGCCGACCGGGCGCTTGCGAATGACAGGCTGCGCCACGTGAGCGATCTCATCAGGAAACGCTGGCGCGAACGGAAAGGGCAATACCGGCTGGAAATCGAGACGCGAGTGGAGGTCGGCCAATGAGCACTCGGGCGAACCTTCTCGAACAAGGCGGAACGGCCATGACGACTTCGCGACATCACTTCCTGCGGTTGGGCAGTGCCCTTGCCCTGGTCATGCTGACCGCGGGCGAGGCGCAGGCCCAGACCTCGCCCGAGGCCGGCGTCTGCACCGCCGACGACTGCCGGACACAGATCCGCGGCAAGGTGCTCGACAACAGTGCATCCAGCATCGTGGCGACGGGCGAGAACACCGAGCGCGAGACGCCCGCCGACGCCAGGAGCGTTCCGTTCGCCATCAGCGTCGACGGCGAGGCGGTAGCGGAAAGTGTGCGGAGCGGTAAAGCCGGCCGGTCCGGGGCCGAGACGCAGAAGCCGGTCGACGGACAGCGCAGGACCGATGTCGACCTCGCCGCGGTCGACATCCAGGTCAAGTTCGACGGGCTGGAAGCCAAGCCGATCCTCAACGTCTCGACCATGCCGATCAAGCGCAGCTACCGGGCCGGCGACACGGTCGAGTTTCTTGCGACCTCCAACTACCCGGCCTTCATCGAGCGGGCCGAGATCCGCATCTCTCCGGCTGCGGGCCCGGACACTGACACCCCGGTGGCCGTGGTCCCGGTGGCGGTCAACGACAAGGCGGCATGGACGATGCCGGCCAACGTCGAAGGCGAGTACGGGGACGAGTTCAACTATGTGCTGCGCGTCTATGACTCCAAGGGCCGCTACGACGAGACAGTGCCGCTAACGATCGTGCGCACGACGCGTGAATACACCCCGGCCGCCGGCAAGGAAGCGATCGCGCCCGGCATGGGCGAGGACCGCACGGCAAAGCGCAACATTGCGATCAGCGGCGGCGCCGTCACCGTCTACGGCCGCAACGTGCCTGAAGGCCACCGCGTCAGCGCATTGGGCGAGACCATCCCGCTCGACGGCGACCGCGCCTTCGTCGTGCAGCGCATCCTGCCGCCGGGCGACCACGCGGTCGATGTCGGCGTCCAGGGGCTGGACAAGGCGAGCGCGCTCGACTTCACCCGCCAGGTCAACATCCCCGACAATGACTGGTTCTATGTCGCGCTCGCCGATCTCACGGTGGGCAAGCGTATGGGCGACGCCGACATCGATAGCGTGCGCCCTGGCGAATATGACGACATCTATACCAACGGCCGCCTTGCCTTTTATGTGAAGGGCAAGGTCAAGGGCCAATATCTGCTCACCGCCGCCGCCGACACCGGCGAGGACAAGATCGAGAACATTTTTCGCGGCCTCGATTCCAAGGACCCGCGGCAATTGCTGCGGCGTCTCGATCCCGACGACTACTATCCGGTCTATGGCGACGATTCGACGATGGTCGAGGATGCGCCGACCAACGGCAAGTTCTTCGTCCGGCTCGAACGCGGCGACAGCCATGTCATGTGGGGCAACTACAAGACCCAGATCACCGGCACCGAGTTCATGCGTTCCGATCGCGCGCTCTATGGCGCCAGTGCGGTCCATCGCTCGGAGGAGACAACCTCGTTCGGCGAGCGCCGGAGCGAGGTCACCCTCTATGCCGCCCAGCCCGACACGCTGCCGCAGCGTGACGAGTTCCTGGGCACCGGCGGCTCGGCCTATTTCCTCAAGCGGCAGGACATCACCGTCGGCTCCGAGACGGTGACCATCGAGATCCGCGACGCCGTCAGCCGCCGCGTCATCGAACGGCGCACGCTCGCCTATGGCGAGGACTATTCGTTCGACCACATGCAGGGCGTGATGATCCTGAAGCGGCCGCTGCCGTCGGCGACCGGGACCGACGGGCCGGTGCGCGACGGCGCGCTCGGCGGCAACAAGGTCTATGTCGTCGCCCAGTACGAATACACTCCAGTGGTGACCGACGTCGACGGCTACGTCTATGGCGGCCGCGGCCAGCAATGGCTGAACGACAAGGTCCGTGTCGGCGTCACCGGCATGAGCGAGACCACGGGCGAGGCCGACCAGCGTGCCTATGGCGCCGACATCCAGCTGCGCCATTCCGAAAAAACCTTCCTCGAGGCCGAGGTCTCGCATTCCAAGGGGCCGGGCTTTTCCACGGCGCGCTCCTATGACGGCGGCCTGACGATGACCGAGGTCGGCAGCGCCGGCCGCCGCGACCAGGCGGCGAATGCCTGGCGCGTGCGCGGCCAGGTCGATCTCGAGGATCTTGCCAGGGCCGGGCCCAAGGGAACGGTCGGCGGCTACTACCAGGAAATGCAGGCGGGCTTTGCCACGCTGTCCGAGCAGACCCTGGTCGACCAGCGCATCTGGGGCGCTCATGCCGATGTCGAGCTCACCGACCGCACCGAGGTCAAGCTCGTCTATGACTCTTTCGAGGACGATGACGGCCAGGCCAAGCGCGAGGGAACAGCCAGCCTGAGCTACCAGTTCGACCAGTACTGCAAGGCCTCCTTCGGCGTCAGCTACACCAAGATCATGTCGCCCAGGGCCATCGCCTCGGGCAAGCGCGGCTATGACGGCTCGCGGCTCGATGGCGGCGTCCGCCTCGAATATGAGCCGAACGACGACTGGAACGCCTATGCCTTCGGCCAGGGCACGCTCGGCCGCTCCGGCGACATCCGGCGCAACGACCGCGCCGGCGTCGGCGGCGAGCGGAAGCTGACCGACAAGGTCGGCGTCACCGGCGAGGTCTCCTACGGCACCGGCGGTATCGGCGCGCTCGCCGCCGTCACCTACGACCCGACCGCCGACGACCATTATTATGTCGGCTATCGCCTCGATCCGGATCGCGCCTTCGATCTCGACCGCAGCTACGATCTTGTCGGCACCGATCGCGGCGCCATCGTCGGCGGCACCCGGCGCAAGCTCGGCGAGACGGCATCCGCCTACGCCGAAAACAGCTACGACATGTTCGGCCAGCGCCAGTCGCTGACCCAGACCTATGGCGTGGTCTACACGCCCAATGCGCTTTGGACGGTCGACACCGGCCTCGAGGTCGGCACCGTCCGCGACCACACCGTCGATCCGGCGACCGGCAAGGAGCGGGCGGACTTCGACCGCAAGGCTGCATCCGTGTCGGTCGGCTACAATGACGAGGAGGCCGGCATCACCGCCCGCATTCGCGCTGAGGCACGCTTCGACGATTCCGAGGACGGCAGCCGCGACGCCCGGTCCTATCTGTTCGCCACCGGCCTGTCGTGGAAGACCAACCAGGACTGGCGGCTCCTCGCCAATGTCGATGCGGTGCTATCGGATTCCAGCAACGGCGCGTTCCACGACGGCGACTATGTCGAGGCATCGCTCGGCTATGCCTATCGTCCGGTCGACAACGACAGGCTCAATGCGCTGTTCAAATATACCTGGCTCTACGACCTGCCGGGCATCGACCAGGTCGGCATCAACGGTGATCTGTTTGCCCCCAAGCAGCGCAGCCACATCCTGTCGGCGGACCTGATCTACGACCTGTTCCCGTGGCTGTCGGTCGGCGGCAAATACGGCTTCCGCATCGGCGACGTCCAGCAACGGGTGACCGACGGTTCCGAGAGCTTCGCCGGGTGGCAACGCTCGTCGGCGCATCTCGGCATCCTCCGGGCCGATCTGCACATCGTCAAGGAATGGGACCTGCTGCTCGAAGGTCGGGCGCTCTACATGCCCACGGCGGAGACGACTGACTTCGGCGTGCTCGCTGCCGTCTATCGCCACGTTGGCCAAAACTTCAAGGTCGGCGTCGGCTACAATTTCGGCCGCTTCTCCGACGATCTGCGCGACCTCACCCTCGACGACAAGGGCGCCTTCCTCAACGTCGTCGGCAAGTTCTGACTTTGGTTTTGCATTTAACCTTGCGGCGAGGCCGCTCGGAGCGGCCTCGCTGAGAGGGTGTTTGCTAGTCAACCTGCAGCGGCCGACTGAACATGAGGCGAACGGCTGCAATGTCGAACATCGGCACTGACGCCGATTGACGATCTGCAGCTACCAGCCTTGCGGCTGTTCCAGCGCTAAGGGGTAGGCCACGGGGCTCATCGACCATTGACGCAATCGTTGCCTGACGACAGCTTTTGCTTAGTTGGACACAAAAGCCGCCGGTCCGCTATCGGCCCCCAAACTGCCAGTCAGCCTTGCGCCCCATTCGAGACATTCCACGCGCGATCGCCATTGCCGAAAGCGGACATCTGAACTGTAGCGCGTGGCCGCCATCGCTGGGCGGCGAGCAGAGCGGGCCCTCGATTTAGTCACGTTCGCCTCCCTGACGGTTGTGCGCTAAAAAAGCGGACACTGGTCGAGTTAAGGGTCCCGCCTCAAGCAAAGGCGCCTTCGCACTCACGATTTTCGCTTGCGTGAAGAGGCGGCGGCCTCGCGAACCGCGACCTCGGTATCGCCTTCCGTATCCTTGAGGCTTACGGCGAACAAACTGACATTCCGCTTCTTCGTTCTCTAATGTCGTCGAAAGACTTTGCCTTCCACGCGATTCCGCCTTGGCTCGCCTGGAGCGGCCTAGCGCCGCCTAGCCGGAACGACGGGGCGGCGAGCGCTCAGTCAATCCAAACCGATGACTGTGGGCTATCTTCTCAATGCTGTTGCAGTCGTCTCCGGCAGACCTATGATTTGTGTTTTATGGTGCGCCTAAAGTATTCTGGCTCAAGCAGTAGTGGTTCATGCCGACAGTTGATGATAGTGATGAAATTGACACCGTACGGGCTTCGCGGGCTGGCCATGCATTTCACGAGCGTTGGGCGGCACGAAGGGCACTCCAACTCGTATTCCCCAAAGACAAGCTTTTCGCGATAGCCGTCGAGGGTCTTTCCTCGACCGAGACCGCGAAGCCCGGCGACAAGGCTGAGGAAGTTGCGGACCTCGTGCTGTACTACGGCAGTGGCGACAACTTCACCGCGAGCGATCGGCTTGAGACGGTGCAGTTCAAGTACAAGCTGCGCCCCGATGAGGTGACCGCCTCCTTCCTCCGCAAAACAATCGAGAAATTCTGCGCGACGATCGTCGGCTATGAGAAGGACTTCACGGCCGCGGACGTCGATGCCAAGGCTGCCTTCATCTTCGTGACAAACGCCTCGTTTGACTCCGATCTGTGGGAGGCGCTTTCTCTCCAGAGCGGTGTTCCTGCGCCAAGCCGCAGCGGAGTTCGGCAGGTAAAGTACCTTACTGCAATCTGTACGAAGAGTGGCGTTCCCGATCCAAAGCGCTTGTTCTCCCGCGTGGAGTTCCGTGCGGCCGAGAAGAACCTTGTGGCTCAAAGCAACGCTCTGCGCCGAACGCTTACGGATTGGTCCGCCGGTGCGGACTCCCAGGCCAAACTGCGCCTCCACGATCTGCAAGACCTCGTCCTCAAGAAGGCCGGCCCCAGCGGTCAGGGAAAGAACCTGGTCCGCCGCGAGGATGTTCTCGACGCGCTCGATTGCGAGCCGGAGGATCTGTTCCCCGCTGACACCCGCTTCATCGATGTCGGAGCGGTGGTCGAGCGGACTGAACTGGACACGGTCGGCGAGAAGGTCGCGCAGCTGTCCGTTCCCGTCTTCGTGCATGCTGAAGGAGGGGTGGGGAAGACGGTCTTTGTCCAGAGCCTCGCCGCCCGCCTGAGCACCGAGTTCGAGGTGATTGTCTTTGATTGCTTTGGCGGAGGCGCCTACCGATCAGAAGAGCACTCTCGCCATCTGCCGAGCGTGGGGATCGTTCAGATCGTCAACGAGCTCGCATCGAGAGGGCTCTGCGATCTCCTTCTTCCCTCGGAAAACAACAACCGAGGGATTCTGAAAGCAGCTCGAAAGAGGTTTAGCCAGGCCGCCAGCGCCATCGTCACTCAGTCCAAGAAGCATGGACTACTCATCATCATTGACGCTGCCGACAACGCCCAGCTCGAGGCTGACTATCGGCATGAGGACGCGTTTCCCAAGCTGCTCTTGTCGATGCTCGACCATGAGCCGATTGATGGGGTGAAGTTGGTGCTCACGGCGCGCACGCACCGCAAGGACACCGTGATTGACCGCGCGACGGTGGAGCCATTCGAGCTGGGCCCCTTCACCGAGCCCGAAGCGCGTCAGTTTCAGGAAGCACGACGATCGAACATCTCGGAGGTGGAGCTTGCGACTGCGCTCTCCCGGTCGGGCCGAAACGCGCGCGTGCTCGACTATTTGGTGATTACTTGGGACACAAACGTTGCCAGCACGGCGCCTTCCACCCCGACCACCGTCAGGGAGATTATCGCTCAGCAGTGCGCGAAGATCGTCAACGACACATCGCCGGTTGGCCCGAGAACGAGGTTCGTGAGTTCTTTGTAGCGCTGTCTCTTCTGCCACCGCCCATTCCCCTTGACGACCTAGCGGGAGCTTTGGGCTGGTCGGCATCTCAGGTGAACACCGCCGCATCGGACTTGGCGCCGATGCTGGAGCCCACGCCTCATGGAGCCATATTCCGCGACGAGCCTACCGAGACCTACGTCCGCGAGACCTACTCAAGCGAAGCTAATGCGCAGCGGGCGATCGCCGACAGACTGATGGCGAGCCAGGCGTCATTGTCGTACGCCGCCGAGGCGCTCCCGCACTTTCTCGTCGTCATTAATGACAGTGACCGTGCCTTCGCTCTGGCTGACTCTTGCATCGCCAAGGCCAAGGCCGACGGCAAGTACGAGGGCAGAGCGCCCACAGCACAACGGAAGGCAGCGGACGTTCTGGCCCTCAAGGCGCAAGGGAAGTCCGCTGACGCCATCGCTGAGCAACTGGAGGTGAGCCGGTCAAGCGTCTTCCGCATTCTCAGGAGTGCGTGAGGTAATCTGGTGCGTGTGTCCGACCCCACATTTTTTTGTTGGGTCGCTCTCTACCGCTCCTATACCGTTTCGGTCTAAAGCGGGGGTAACCCTTGGCGCAGGAAAATGAGATCCGCCCAACTGGTGCGCCTTGCTTTTATTGCGAACGTTGCGTTGTTTGACATCGGCTTCTTGATGCCGGATGACAATTAGTACTTTGCTGGAGCAGTGGGTTGCGAAACTGCTACAACATCTCTTTGGGGGGCAAATGGATATAGTTGGTGGAAAAGTCGGGATAAGAGGCACTGTGCGTTACTCGCTCGCTTGAGACCATGCCAGTGGTGGGGACGTAGTCTACGGCTTTGTCTCTCGGGACCCAGACGGCTTTGTCAATCCGGACCGAATGACACTGAGGACAAGCGCCCAATCGGATCGCGATCTTCAGATCGAAATTCGCGGCCTCACAAGTTTACCGGATCTGATTGCATCTTTAGTGCTTGAACAGCCGGACGGGGACGAATCTCCAAAAGGGTTCGCGGACCGGCTGAAAAGACGCGATGATATTGCTGAGGCTTTTTACCAAGCCGCACTCCGCATTAAGCAAGCGCCTCGCGAATAGCGTTGTTGAGGGTCGACAATTTGTTTTGGGGGTAGTGCCGTCGGCGGCGCAGTTGGAGCGTAGTCGGCGACGACAGACCAGTTGCCGATGCGGCGGAGCGCCCTCAAGTCTGAGCACGCCAAGAGGATGGGGAGATGCACTCTACTGACGCGCACTGCTTTTCGTGCGGTTACGATACTGATTTGATGATCGGCAGCCTGATGTCGAACCATCAGGCGTACTCGGCCGGAGCCGCTCAAGCGTCTTCCGCATCCTTAGGAGCGCGTACTGCAACGCTTGCAGAAATGGGCATCACGTTCCACCACAATGGCAAGACGGGCTGGGGCGCGGGCGGCTAGCTGGTCAAGGAAATGGTGGGTGGTCCCTATACTGGAAGATGAGCGCCCACCAAAGCCAGTGTGCTGGCACCGTTGCCGGGAAGGCAGAGGGTTTCGTCGCCTTGTGCCTTCCCACATTTTTCTTCGCCGGGCGACAGAGACATCGCGACCAAAAAGATCATGCTTTTAGCGCCCGTTGAAGATGCGAAAGGTCAATTTCAGGGTAGGATACCTTCCGCAGCCATTCATCCAAGGTCCGCAATACGTGTCCCTTTCCGTATCGGGCAGCCATACCATCCTCGCCATGCCCTTGGAGGGCGTTCATCACATCAACAGGAACACCGGCCTCGCGGCAAGCGTCCTCAAAATTGTGTCGAAAGCTGTGAAAGGAGGTCTTGGCCGTCTTGGCATCTACCAACCCCAGGAACCGGCTGAAGTGCTTCGAGAACGGCGATGAATAGTAACCGTCTTTGCCCATAGCCAGATCTGGAAACAGACGCGTAGAACCCTGCTCGACCCGCCGTTGCAACAACTTGTCGAAGCCAAGCTCCATGAGCATGGGATGGACCGGGATACGTCTCCGGGAGTTCTCGTTCTTGAGGCGTTGGTCCTCACCTTCGTCGACCATCGCGAATTGTAGTATGCCTTGCTCCTCTCGCACATCGCTCGTGCGCAGTTGGACGATCTCACCCAGTCGCGCTCCCGAGAACAGGCTGATAAGCGGAACCCAGAAACGACCGCTATCTGTCGGCACGAGCGTTCCGGCCTTTTGCCATGCTCGCGTCGAGTGACATCCATTGTAGATCGGGGCGTTGAAGATCGACTTGAGTTGCTCCGCCGTGAAAGGGTTTCTCTCGTCACGCGCGCGTTGCCTGATGTCGATCTGGAGAGCCTTGAATGGGCTGCCTGTGACTTCGTCGTACTGACGCTCCGCCCATAGCCACATCGAGCTTACGAAGTTCATGATTTTGTTTATGTTCTTGTTCGACATGGCCTCAAGCCCGAGCGCAGAGGCTCGGCTGGCCGCCTCTGTGAATCTGAAGCCACGCAGGGACTTGTGCTTATTCCAGTTCGCCGGGAGGCCCTGTAGTGCCCGCTTGAAGGCTCTCGCGTCGGCCTTGGTATAGGTGTGGATTGCCTTGTCCCCTACGAGGTCCAAGAAGTGCTGGGACCAAACGGAATGCTCGTGACAGGTTTTCGGAACCCAGACGGTTTTCGATTTTTCCGCGATCCATTCTTGCCTGACGACGGAAGCCAAATGAGCGCCAGTGACAGCGGCAACTCGAGGAATTTCCACGTCGGGCGTCTCGACAACATCGCCCCTGTTGCGGCTTGCGATGTCAGTCTGAGCGCGGACGATGGCTTTGGTGATGGCCTTTGCAGCGAGTTTCCAGTCTGGCGAGTCGGGTGCCAGCTGTACGCCCAGCCCCTCCCAGCTCAGGACTTCTTCGACTTCTGCCTGCATGAACGGATCCATCTTGCCGCGGGCGAGCAAGAATCGCGCATCCTCACCAAAGGCTTCGGACGTTTCGACGTAATCGTCGAATGAGGGAATAGGGAAGGCAGGAGCTGGGTCCTCGGGCTCGAAGAATCCGTCCAGACGCAACTGATCGTCCTCGTCTAGGAGGTGGGCGTAATACCGGTCTTCCATGAACTGAAGCTGTGCTTTTGAGAGTTCGGCAACAGGGGGCTCACCTGCGCGACGAAGCAACTTCCGGTGCGCTTCAAAGCGCGCATCGACTTCGGCAGCGGCCTTACGAATGCGGATCAGGGCGTCGCGAGGATCCTTGGTGCGGAGCGAAAAGGTCCCCTCGCTTTTGGGATAGGTGGACCGGATGTCTACGGGTATCGCCGCACGATGCCAGAACGTGGTTCCACGTCGTGTCAGTCGCGGGTGCTTGGGCATATCTTCCATGACTCCAATGTAACAATCGAGTGGAGCAGCGGGAAGTTCAAACCTTTGATATTGCGATATTTCCCAGATTTACGGGCTAGGAAAAGAATCTGGCGGAGAGAGCGGGATTCGAACCCGCGATACGGTTCCCCGTATACACACTTTCCAGGCGTGCGCCTTCAACCACTCGGCCACCTCTCCACATGTGCGCCTTGCGCCGGCCGGTTTCGCCGGGCAGGTTGGGAGTGCGCGCATCTCCTCGGCGTGGCTTGCGGCTCCTGGAGCCGGCAATCGGGCGCAGTCAACCTGCCTTGCACCCACCCTGCCTGCCGCCGAAACACCTAAGATGCATCCGGCTGCGGGGCTCATCTAGTCGATCCGGACGCACTTGCCAAGCGCTGACGTTGCAAATGTTGCCTGGCGAAGCGATGCCGGCAGCGATTTTTGTTTTGCTGCGCGCCAGGTGCCCGGTTGCCTGGGCAAAAATGCCGCGCCGGTGGCATCCTTGCGATGTGGCGCGCAACGCGCCGCTGGGCGGTCGGATACACATTCGCTTGTCAATTCGCCGTGTCCGCGATTGCGCGTGCCTGCCGCACGTCTTATCTCTCGTTGCGATACTGGTTCAGGGCCTCTCATGATCCGCTTCGTGTTCCGTCTCGCCGCAGCAATCGCACTTTCGGTGGCCGTCATCATGGCGGTGCTGGATGCCACGCGCACGGTTGCGATGTCGCGGCTCGTGCTGACTCCGCTCGACACGAGCTGGTCGACGGCCTCGCCCGGCACACTTGCCGCGACCGAAGCCTTCGTTCGGGAGAAGGCGAGCCCGGCGTTCTGGGATACCGTCGTCGTGCCGGTGCTGAACCTGCCGGGTTTTGCTGTCTTTGCCGTCCTCGCCTTCCTGCTCTACGCGGTCGGCCACCGGCGGCGTCCGGGCCGCTTCACCGCCGAAGTCTGACGGCGCGGCCGCCGCCCGCGGCGCGGCGAACAAGGGAGAAGAGACATGTTTTTCCTGAGCGACATGCTGAACAAGAAGCTGAAGATGCCGGCCCCCGGCGAGGCGCTGCCCGGTCGCGACCGGCCCATTCCCACCGCATCGAAACATCACGTCTCCAAGCGCCCGCTCAAGGGGCCGTATCCCGAAGGGCTTGAAAAAGCGATGTTCGGGCTCGGTTGCTTCTGGGGTGCCGAGCGGCTGTTCTGGCAGGTGCCGGGTGTCTGGGTGACGGCGGTCGGCTACGCCGGCGGCCTGACGCCGAACCCGACCTATCAGGAGACCTGCACCGGCCTGACCGGCCATGCCGAGGTGGTGCTGGTCGTGTTCGACCCCACGCAGGTCTCCTATGCGGAACTGCTCAAGATCTTCTGGGAGGCGCATGACCCGACGCAAGGCATGCGCCAGGGCAACGACATCGGCACCACCTACCGTTCGGCAATCTACACCTTCGGCGATGCCCAGCAGGTGGAAGCGATCGCCTCGCGCGATGCCTATCAGGCGGCGTTGAAGGGTGCCGGCCGCGACAAGATCACCACCGAGATTGCGCCGGCGCCCGAGTTCTATTTCGCCGAAGAGGATCACCAGCAGTATCTGGCCAAGAATCCCTATGGTTATTGCGGGTTGCAAGGAACCGGCGTTGCTTGCGCGATCCCGCGGCAGGCGCCAGCCTGAGCGCACTTTCTACTGCGCACTGTGCCGGCCACAGCATTTTTCCAAGAGGTCAAGATTCCACGTGAATTTTGTTTTGGCCCGTGCAAGATATGGCCATGCGCGGGGGGATAAGGCTCCGCCATGCGCCGCGCGCAGTCCGCAAGAACGGCACGTGCGGTGATCGCGAAAAGACAACCGACAGGGTGTGGATCACATGAAACGTATCGTTCTCGGCCTTCTGGCGGCCACCGCCATGTGCCTTCCGGCGCTTGCAGCCGATGTCCAGCCGGCGCTGCTCTATGACCTCGGCGGCAAGTTCGACAAGTCGTTCAATGAGGCGTCGTACAATGGCGCCGAGAAGTTCAAGGCCGAGACCGGCATTCCTTACGTGGAATTCGAGGTCTCCAACGCTTCGCAGCGCGAGCAGGCGCTTCGCCGCTTCGCCGAAGACGGCCGCAATCCGATCGTCATGGCTGGCTTCTCGTGGTCCGAGGCGCTCGAAAAGGTCGCGGCCGACTATCCGGACCTGAAGTTCGCCATCATCGACATGGTCGTCGACAAGCCCAACGTCCGCTCGGTGGTCTTCAAGGACAATGAAGGCTCCTACATCGTCGGCATGCTGGCAGCCATGGCCTCCAAGTCCAAGAAGGTCGGCTTTGTCGGCGGCATGGACGTTCCGCTGATCCGCAAGTTTGGTTGCGGCTACGTTGGCGGCGCCAAGGCTGGTGGCGCGACCGAGGTGCTTTACAACATGACCGGCGACACGCCTGCGGCCTGGAACGATCCGACGAAGGGCGGCGAAATCGCCAAGACCCAGATCTCGCAGGGCGCGGACGTTATTTACCATGCCGCTGGCGGCACCGGCGTCGGCGTGCTTCAGGCTGCGGCTGACGCCGGCAAGCTCGGCATCGGCGTCGATTCCAACCAGAATGGCCTGCAGCCCGGCAAGGTGCTGACCTCGATGCTCAAGCGCGTCGATGTCGCCGTCTACAACGCCTTCATGGACACCAAGAACGACAAGTTCACCCCTGGCTTCAACAATCTCGGCCTCAAGGAAGGCGGTGTCGACTACGCCATGGACGACAACAACAAGGCGCTCGTCACCGACGAGATGAAGGCCGCTGTCGAGAAGGCCAAGGCCGACATCATCGCTGGCACCATCCAGGTGCATGACTACACCTCGGACGACAAGTGCCCCTATTGATCCTTGTCTGAACAAGAAGCGCCGCCGGACCCTGGTCTGGCGGCGTTTTCTTTATCGGCGCCTACCAATGCGGCGGCTTGGTCACCGGCGTGTCCGGCAGGGTCTGCTCCTCAAGGGTCAGGAAGCGTTCGGTCAGCACTTCGAGTTTCTTCTGCATCCGCTCGATGGTCTTCCACTGCTCTGCGATCTCTGCGGAAAGCTCCTCGATCACATGCTCCTGTTCGGCGGCGCGGATTTCGAGCGTCGTCAGCCGGTCCTCGGGCTTGTTCATGTTCTATCCTCTTCGGTCCGGAAAATGGCAGGTGTTGGCGAAGTTGGGCGTGCCGCGGTCGTTTGTCGAGAGCTGCCGACCGAGCCGATTGGCAGGGCATGATCGGCGTGCTAGCTCTTCCGGCAAGCCATAACAAGAACATAAGAACCTGAGTGGGACGGTGGCATGGCGGAAGCTGCAATCGAACTGATCGGCATCAACAAGAGTTTCGGCGCGGTGCGCGCCAACCGTGACATCGCGCTCGAGATCCAGCGCGGCACCATCCACGGCATCATCGGTGAGAACGGTGCGGGCAAGTCGACGCTGATGTCGATCCTCTACGGCTTCTACCACGCCGACAGTGGCGAAATCCAGGTCAACGGCAAACCGGCAACCATCAAGACGCCGAACGACGCCATCGCCGCCGGCATCGGCATGGTCCATCAGCACTTCATGCTGGTCGAGAACTTCTCGGTGCTGGAAAACGTCATCCTCGGAGCGGAAGGCGAAGCGCTGCTCAACAAGTCGATCGCCAAGGCGCGTTCGGAACTGCGGCGGCTCGAGCAGGAATACGGCCTTGAGGTCGACCCTGATGCCATCATCGAGGAACTGCCCGTCGGGCTGCAGCAGCGCGTCGAAATCCTCAAGGCGCTCTACCGCGGCGCCGAGATCCTGATCCTCGACGAACCCACCGGCGTGCTGACGCCGGCCGAGGCCGACCACCTGTTCCGGATCCTCCAGCAGCTCAAGGACCAGGGCAAGACGGTGGTGCTGATCACCCACAAGCTGCGCGAGATCATGGCGATTACCGACAATGTCTCTGTCATGCGCCAGGGCACGATGGTTGCCACCCGCAGGACCAGGGACACCACCGTCGAGGAACTGGCCGAATTGATGGTCGGCCGCCGCGTGCTGCTGCGCGTCGAAAAGGGCGAGGCCCAGCCCGGCGACGTCAAGCTCCGGGTCCAGAACCTGACCGTCAAGGATTCCCGTGGCGTCACCATGGTCGACAACGTCTCGTTCGACGTCCGTGCCGGCGAGATCGTCGGCATCGCCGGGGTTGCCGGCAACGGCCAGTCGGAACTGATGGAGGCCGTCTCCGGCATCCGCAAGGCGGTGTCGGGCACCGTGCTGCTCGACGGCAGGCCGATCGACGTCACCGGCAATGTCGACCCCGGCGAGTTGCGCGACCGCGGCCTCGCCCATGTGCCGGAGGACCGGCATCATGTCGGGCTGGTGCTCGCCTTTGACGAAAGCGAGAACTCGATCCTCGGCTACCACGACAAGCCGCAATATCTGAACGGCCCTTTGCTGAACCTCGACGCGATCCAGAAGGACGCCCAGGAAAAGATCGCCAAATACGACATCCGTCCGGCCAATCCGCGGCTCAAGACTGCCAATTTCTCCGGCGGCAACCAGCAGAAGATCGTGCTCGCGCGTGAAATTGAACAAGACCCCGGCGTGCTGATCGTCGGGCAGCCGACGCGCGGCGTTGATGTCGGGGCCATCGAATTCATCCACAAGCGGCTGATCGCCATGCGCGACCAGGGCAAGGCGGTGCTTTTGATCTCGGTCGAGCTCGACGAGATCCGCTCGCTGTCCGACCGTATCCTGGTGATGTTCGCCGGCCGCGTCGTCGGCGAGCGCGGGCCCGAAACCGGCGAAGGCGAGCTTGGTCTCCTGATGGCTGGCGTCGAACACAAGGAGGCCGCCGAATGAGCACGCCTTACGCAAAACTCCCCGCCTGGGCCGATTACGGGCTGATCCCGCTGGTTAACCTGCTGGTCGCATTCTTCGTGGCTGGCCTGGTCGTGCTGCTGGTCGGCGAGAATCCACTGCGCGCCGCCGTCATCCTCGTCGAAGGTGCGTTCGGCAGCGGGCAGGGCATCGCCTACACGCTGTTTTACGCCACCAACTTCATATTCACCGGGCTTGCAGTTGCGGTCGCCTTCCATTGCGGCCTGTTCAACATCGGCGGTGAGGGCCAGGCCTATATCGCCGGCCTTGGCGTCGCTGCAGTGGCACTGACCTTCGATAGTGTGCTGCCGTGGTGGGTGGTCTTTCCGCTGGCGATCATTGCTTCGGCATTGGTTGGTGCCTTGTGGGCGCTGATCCCTGCCTATCTGCAGGCCAAGCGCGGATCGCACATCGTCATTACCACCATCATGTTCAACTTCATCGCCGCTAGCGCGATGGTCTACATGCTGGTCAACGTGCTGAAGCCGGTCGGCGCCATGGCACCGCAGACGCGCCAGTTCCTCGAAGGCGCGCAACTGCCCAAGCTCGGCTGGCTGCTGACCGAGCTCGGCATGAAGGTGCGCCCCTCGGTTCCGCTCAACATCTCGTTCATTCTGGCGCTGGTCATGGCCTTCGTGGTCTGGGTGCTGATCTGGCGCACCAGGCTTGGCTACGAGATCCGCACCATGGGCTTCAGCCCGAAGGCTGCGCGCTACGCCGGCATTTCCGAATCCCGCATCATCATCGTCACCATGCTGATTTCGGGCGCGCTCGCCGGCATGATGGCGCTCAACCCGCTGATGGGCGACCAGCACAACGTGCCGCTCGACTTCGTCGGCGGCGCCGGTTTCGTCGGCATCGCGGTGGCGCTGATGGGCCGTTCGCATCCTGCCGGCATCGTCCCGGCGGCGATCCTGTTCGGCATGCTCTACCAGGGCGGCGCCGAGCTTGCCTTCGAGATGCCCAACATCAGCCGCGACATGATCGTCATCATTCAGGGTCTGGTGATCCTGTTTGCCGGCGCGCTCGAACACATGTTCCGTCCGGCCATCCAGGGCCTCTTCGCAAGCTTCAGCCCACGATCGGTCGGCCTTGTCGCCGCCAAAGAGGAGCGTGCCTGACATGGAATTCGTCGACACGCTCATCAACCTGTTGAACTCCACCGTCCGCCTGTCGGTGCCGCTGCTGCTCGCCTGTCTCGCCGGGCTTTATTCGGAACGCTCGGGCGTCTTCGACATCGGCCTCGAAGGCAAGATGCTGGCCGGCGCCTTTGCCGGGGCCGCGGCAGCCGCCGTATTCGCCTCGGCGTGGATCGGCCTTGCTGTCGCCATCCTCGTTTCGGTTGGAATGTCGATGGTCCACGGCTTCGCCTCGATCACTCATCGCGGCAACCAGATCGTCTCGGGCGTGGCGATCAACTTCATCGCCGCCGGCTCCACCATCATCCTCGGCCAGGCCTGGTTCCAGCAGGGTGGCCGCACGCCGTCGCTGCCGCCGGAAGGCCGCTTCGGCGCAATCAACTTGCCGGGCGCCGATGCGCTGCGTGACGTGCCCGTCATCGGCCAGCTCTATTCGGGTCTGCTGTCGGGCCACTCGCTTTTGACCTACGTCGCCTTCCTCGCCGTGCCGTTCACTTGGTGGGTGCTGTTCCGCACCCGCTTCGGCCTGCGCCTGCGCGCCGTCGGCGAAAATCCGGCTGCCGTCGACACTGCCGGCATTTCGGTGGCCTGGCTGCGCTACCGTGCCCTCATCTGCACCGGCATCCTCACCGGGCTCGCCGGCTCCTACATGGCGCTCGCCCAGAATGCCGGATTCGTCAAGGACATGACCGCCGGCCGCGGCTACATCGCGCTGGCCGCGTTGATCTTCGCCAAGTGGAAGCCGGTGCCGGCAATGTTTGCCTGCCTGCTGTTCGGCTTCCTCGACGCCCTGTCGATCCGCCTGCAGGGCTCGCCGCTGCCTGTCATCGGCCAGGTCCCGGTCCAGTTCATGCAGGCGCTGCCCTATGTGCTCACCGTCATCCTGCTCGCCGGCTTCATTGGCAAGGCTATCCCGCCGCGTGCCGGCGGAGTGCCTTATGTGAAGGAGCGTTAGAAAATGTCGCACGATCTCTTCGAAGCGGCGAAGTCCGCCATGGCCAAGGCCCATGCGCCCTACTCGAAATTCCCCGTGGGCGCGGCGATCCGCTGCGACGACGGCCGCGTGTTCGCTGGCGCCAATATCGAGGTGATCTCCTTTCCGGAGGGCTGGTGCGCCGAGACCACAGCACTTGGCCACTACGTCATGGCCGGTGGCGGCAACATCACCGAGATCGCCGTGATCGCCGAGAAAAAGGCCAAGTGTACGCCTTGCGGCGGCTGCCGCCAGCGCCTGGCCGAGTTTGCAAGCCCCGACACGCCGCTTCATCTCTGCGACGACACCGGCGTCGTCGAGACCGTCCGTCTGAAAGACATCTTTCCCTACGGCTTCGAAGCGGAGGCGCTGAAATGAAGGAAGCCATTGACGTGCTCGTCGAGCGGCTCGACGGGCTCGCGCCGACAACCGCGCTGGTGCTCGGCTCCGGTCTCGGCGGCCTTGTCGAGGAGGTCGAGAACGCCGTTCGCGTTCCCTATGCCGATCTGCCCGGCTTTCCGCGCAGTGGCGTGACCGGCCACGCCGGCGAGATCGTTGCCGGCCTGTTCGCCGGCCAACCGGTGATCATGCTGGCCGGCCGCGCCCATTATTACGAGCACGGCGACGCGTCCGCGATGCGTCCGGCGCTCGAGACGTTGGCTGGCATCGGGATCACCCGCCTGGTGCTCACCAACGCCGCCGGCTCCGTCGACACCGAGATGCTGCCCGGCTCGATCATGCTGATCGAGGACCACATCAATTTCGCCGGCACCAATCCGCTGTTCGGCGAGCCGACGGATCGCCGTTTCGTCGGCATGACCGAGGCTTACGATGCGCGTCTTCGCAAGGCGTTCGAGGCAGCGGCCGGCCAGGCCGGCATCGACCTCCACAAGGGCGTCTATATGTGGTTCTCCGGCCCGTCCTTCGAGACGCCGGCCGAGATCCGCATGGCCCGCATTCTGGGCGCCAATGCTGTGGGCATGTCGACCGTGCCCGAAGCGATCATCGCTCGTTTTCTCGGCCTCAAGGTGCTGGCATGCTCGGTCGTCACCAATCTCGCCGCCGGCATGACCGGGTTGGAACTTTCCCACAGCGATACCAAGGACATGGCCCCGATAGGCGGCGCTCGCCTCGCGGCGGTGCTGCGCGAGATGTTCGAAAAGGACATGTTCGATGCGTGAGGCGGACGGCCGCTAGATGCTCCCGCAGGAGATCATCCGCCGCAAGCGCGACGGCAAGGGCCTGAGCGGCGTCGAGATCGCCGCTTTCGTCAAGGGCATCGCTACCGGCTTGGTCTCCGAGGGCCAGATCGCCGCCTTCGGAATGGCGGTGTTCTTCAACGGTATGAGCCGCAGCGAGGCGGTGGCGCTGACATCAGCCATGCGCGATTCGGGCGACGTGCTCGACTGGTCGGACCTGCCTGGTCCCGTCACCGACAAGCACTCCACCGGCGGCGTGGGCGACAATGTCTCCTTGATGCTGGCGCCCATCGTCGCTGCCTGCGGTGCCTATGTGCCGATGATCTCCGGTCGCGGCCTCGGCCACACCGGCGGCACGCTCGACAAGATGGATTCGATCCCCGGCTATGTCAGCCAGCCCGGCCTCGAGCTGTTCCGCCGCACCGTGGCCGAGACCGGCTGCGCCATCATCGGTCAGACCGCCGATCTCGCTCCCGCCGACAAGCGCTTTTATGCCGTGCGCGATGTCACTGCGACAGTCGAATCCGTGCCGCTGATCACCGCCTCGATCCTGTCGAAGAAGCTCGCCGCCGGCCTCGGTTCGCTGGTGCTCGACGTCAAGCTCGGCAACGGCGCCTTCATGGAAAAGACGCGAGATGCCGCAGCGCTCGCCACCAGCTTGGTCGAGGTCGCCAACGGCGCGGACCTGAAGACCACGGCGCTAATCACCGACATGAGCCAGCCGCTGGCGTCTGCCGCCGGCAATGCGGTCGAGGTGACGAACGCTGTCGACTTCCTCACCGGTCGTTTTCGCGACCCGAGGCTGGAAGAGGTGACGCTGGCGCTTGCCGCCGAGATGCTGCTGTCCGCTGGGCTTGCCGGCTCGCACCGCGAGGCCGCAGCGCGTGCGCGCTCCGTGCTCGATAATGGCCGCGCCGCCGAAGTCTTCGGTCGCATGGTCGCTGCGCTGGGCGGCCCCAGCGACTTCGTCTCATATCCGGCGAAATACCTACCCAGGGCGGATGTCGAGTTCGCGGTGAAGGCTAAGCGCGACGGCTTCGTCAAGGGCATTGCCACCCGTGATGTCGGCCTGGCTGTCGTAGCGCTCGGCGGCGGTCGGACGCGTCCGGATGACAAGGTCGACCACGCCGTCGGCCTCTCGGGGTTGCTGCCGGTCGGTGCTGAGGTGCGGGCCGGCGAGCCGCTGGCTCTGGTCCATGCACGCAGCGCTTCGGACGCCGAGGCCGCCGCAGCTGCCGTGCTTGCCGCCTATGGCATCGGAGAGGCCAAGCCCGTCGCGCAGAAGGCAGTCGTTCGAAGAATCGTGCCGCAGGATTGAGGTGCGTCCTTCGAGGCTCGCCCTTTCCAATCCGCCCTGGCCCGTCGCCGTCGCGAGGGCTCGCTCCTCAGGATGAGGGGCGTTTGCGCCGACTTCCCTCATCCTGAGGAGCGAGCCCTCGCAAAATCTTCCTGAACTGGGCGCGAGCGTGTTGGGGCGAGCCTCGAAGGACGCGCTACTGCACCAGAAGCAGTGTCCCGTTCTCGACTTGGTATTTCTTCAACCGCGACAGAAAGCTCATGCCGACCAGCGTGGTGGAGAGCGCCTTGTCCTCGAGCACCGCCACCGGCACGTCTTCGACCGTAATCCTGCCGATCTCCAGTCGGTCGATCCGTGCCAGCGCAGCCTTGGCGATGCCGTTGGCGGTGTTGGCTTCGCGGGTGAAGTCACTGGCCGACACCTTCACGCCGGCACGTCGCGCCGTCGAAAGGTTGATCGCCACCAGCGTGGCCCCAGTGTCGACCATGGCGTCGACCGCGCGGCCGTTGATCTTGAACGGTGCGGTGAAATGCCCGCGCGTGTCGGCATCGATCACTACGCGGCGACCGCTGGCTGGCGTCGAGGCGGCAGCGATCTCGATCGGCCGCTGCGTGGGCGCGTCGCTGCCGGTGCTGGTGCCGAGCATGGCCTGCAGCGTATCGCCGTGCTTTTCGTAGAGCGTCGGCACCGAGGCCGAGGCCCCGGCGCAAACGCCGAAGATGATCAGTTTGCGCAGCATGTGACGCCTCTTGTTTGGCGTCACGATATCAGGCCGTGGTGAGTGCAGCCTTAACGGCCGCAAACCCGCCGCAAAGTCGGTAAACCCCGGGTTAACCGACTATTTGGTGCCGTACATGCGGTCGCCGGCGTCGCCGAGGCCCGGCACGATGTAGCCCTTCTCGTTGAGCGCGCGGTCGATCGAGGCGGTGAACACCGGTACATCCGGATGCGCCTTGGTGAAGCGCTCGATGCCCTCGGGCGAGGCCAGCAGGCACAGGAAGCGGATGTTGGTGGCGCCGCGGCTCTTGAGCTTGTCGATCGCTGCGATCGCCGAATTGGCGGTGGCCAGCATCGGGTCGACGACGATCACCAGCCGGTCGGCAAGGTCGCTCGGCGCCTTGAAGAAATACTCGACCGCTTCGAGCGTCTCGTGGTCGCGGTAGAGCCCGACATGGGCAACGCGCGCCGCCGGCACCAGGTCGAGCAGGCCTTCCAGCAGGCCGTTGCCGGCGCGCAGAACCGAGGCGAACACCAGTTTCTTGCCCTCGAGCGTCGGCGCCACCATCGTTTCGATCGGCGTTTCGATGGTCTTGGTGGTCAGTTCGAGGTCGCGCGTCACCTCGTAGCCGAGCAACAGCGAGATCTCGCGCAGCAGACGGCGGAACCCGGCCGTCGAGGTTTCCTTGTCCCGCATGATGGTCAGCTTGTGCTGCACCAGCGGATGGTCGACGACGGTCACGGTCATGGCTTACGCTCCTGGAACTCGGAAGTTTGACGGCATTCTATCGGCTGGCGCGCCGCCAACCAACGACCAGCCCGCCTTGAACCACAGTTTTGTCGGCACAATTTCAGCGTTTGTGGCCGTCGAGACGTGCAAGGAGCGCTGCTTTCGTCTTCCTGTCGACGAACGCCGCCTCGATCGCGATGCGCGTGGTTGCCAAAAGCGCCTTCTGGTCCATCCCGAAATGCTCGGCGGCGATGTCGTATTCGCGCTTCAGATTGGTCCAGAAATAGGGCGGGTCGTCGGAATTCAGCGTCACCTTGCAGCCGGCGTCGCGCAGCCTGCGGAAGGGATGCTCGGCAAAACTGTTGAACACTTTCAGCGCGATGTTCGAGCCGGGGCAGACTTCCAGCACCACGCCCTCGTCGGCGATGCGCTTGACCAGGTCGGGATTCTCGATGGCGCGCACGCCATGGCCGATGCGTGAGGGGCGGATGTGGTCGAGCGCAGCCGCCACGCTTTCCCAGCCCAACAGCTCGCCGGCATGGATGGTGATGCCGAGGCCTGCCTCCCGCGCAATCTCGAAGGCGCGCACATAGTCCTCGAAGTCGCCCATGCGCTCGTCTCCGGCCACGCCGAAGCCGGTCACCAGCGGGTGGTCGCATCTGGCGGCGAAGCGGGCGGCGGCCTCGATCGATTCTATCCCGACATGGCGAACGCCGGTGACGATCATCCGGCCCTCGATGCCGGTCTTGGCCCTGGCCCGTTCGATGCCCTCGCCGAGCGCGCGGGTGTAGGCCATCGGCGACAGCCCGGCCTTGATGGCGTGGTCGGGCGAGGTGAACACTTCCGAATAGATCGCGCCGTCGCGCGCGAGGCTGGTGAGGTAGTGCTCGGCGAGCCGCGCATAGTCCTCCTCGGTGCGGAAGAGGTCGGCGGCGAAGTCGTAGGCAGCCAGGAACGAGGTGAAGTCGTTCCAGACGAAGGAGCCATTCTGAATGTAGGGCGAAGCGTCCTTGCCGTATTTGTCTGCCTGGCGGATGACGAGTTCGGGTGCTGCTGCACCTTCGATGTGGCAGTGCAGCTCGGCTTTCAAAGGCATTCGATGTTCCTCGTCGTCTCGGCACAGGCGCGGCCGAAAACCGCGTTTCAAACAATAGCGCCCGCTGGTGTGATCGGCTATGGTCCCGCCGGATTTGATTGGACAAGAAAATGTCAGAACAACGGACGACCGCCGACGGAGGCATGGAAACTTCATATGGTTTCCGCAATGTCGGCGCGGGCGACAAGCAGAGCTTGGTCAACGAGGTCTTCCACAAGGTCGCCAACCGCTACGACCTGATGAACGACCTGATGTCCGGCGGCCTGCACCGGTTGTGGAAGGACGCCATGGTCGCAGCCCTCAACCCGCCGCGCCGTCCCGGCTGGAAGGTGCTCGACGTGGCCGGCGGCACCGGCGACATCTCCTTCCGAATCATCGACGCCTCGCATGGCAACGCCCATGCCACTGTTCTCGACATCAACGGCTCGATGCTCGGCGTGGGTCGTGAACGCGCCGAAAAGCGCGGCCTCGCCGACAAGACCGATTTCGTCGAGGCCAATGCCGAGGAGTTGCCCTTCGCCGACGAAACCTTCGACGCATACACGATCGCCTTCGGCATCCGGAACGTGCCGCGCATCGATGTCGCACTTTCCGAGGCTTATCGCGTCCTCAAGCCGGGGGGGCGCCTCCTCGTTCTCGAATTCTCCGAGGTCGACATGCCGCTGCTCGACCGCGTTTACGAGGCATGGTCGTTCAATGCGATTCCACGCATCGGTCAGCTCGTCACCGGCGACGGCGAACCTTACGCCTATCTCGTCGAATCGATCCGCAAATTCCCCAACCAGAAGAATTTTGCGGCGATGATCGAGCGCGCCGGTTTTGAACGGGTCAACTTCCGCAACTATTCGGGCGGCATCGCGGCCCTGCATTCGGGCTGGAAGCTTTGACGGAAGGCGCGCGATGAGCAGTATCGGAGCGTCGTTCCGGCTCGCCCGAGCCGGCTGGATCATGGTGCGCGAGGGGGTGGTGGCGGCACTGCCAGGCGACCAGCTCGACGGGCTGCCGAAACTCGGCTGGCGTGTCGCCAAGATTTTCACGCGCCGCCGCGCCCGGACCAAGCAGCGCAGCGACCGCCTTGCCAATGCGATTGCCCGGCTGGGGCCGTCCTATGTCAAGCTTGGCCAGTTCCTGGCCACCCGCCCCGACGTCGTCGGCGACGAGATCGCGCTCGACCTGGCCCTGCTGCAAGACTCGATGGCGACCTTCCCGGTGTCCGAAGCCGTCGACGCGATCGAAGGCTCGCTCGGACGCAGCGTTTCCGACCTCTATGTCAAATTCGGCGATCCGGTCGCGGCAGCGTCCATCGCCCAGGTTCATCCGGCCGAGGTCGCGACTCCGGACGGCGTTCGCAAGGTCGCGGTCAAGGTCATCCGCCCCGGCGTGCGCAAACGCTTCTTCCAGGATCTCGAAAGCTACTTCCTCGCCGCCCGGCTGCAGGAGCGCTACATCCCCTCGAGCCGCCGCCTGCGCCCGGTCCAGGTCACCGAGACGTTGGCGCAGACCACCAAGGTCGAGATGGATTTCCGCCTCGAGGCGGCCGCCTATTCCGAGCTCGGCGAGAACACCAAGGACGATCCCGGCTTCCGCGTGCCATCAGTCGACTGGGAACGCACCGGCCGCGACGTGCTCACCATGGAGTGGATCGACGGCGTCAAGCTCAATGACATCGAAGGCCTGCGCGCTGCCGGCCACGATCTCAAGGCGATCGCCGCAACCCTGATCCAGTCGTTCCTGCGCCACACGTTGCGCGACGGTTTCTTCCATGCCGACATGCATCCGGGCAACATGTTCGTCGACGCCAAGGGCGACATCGTCGCTGTCGACCTCGGCATCTCCGGCCGTCTCGGCAAGAAGGAGCGTCGCTTCCTCGCCGAGATCCTCTACGGCTTCATCACCCGCGACTATACCCGAGTCGCCGAAGTGCATTTTGAGGCCGGCTACGTGCCGCGCAAGCACGACGTCGCGGCCTTCGCGCAGGCCATCCGCGCCATCGGCGAACCGATCCATGGCCAGCCGGCCGAAACCATCTCGATGGCCAAGCTTTTGACCCTGCTATTCGAGGTCACCGAACTGTTCGACATGGAGACGCGGCCGGAACTGGTGCTGCTGCAGAAGACCATGGTCGTCGTCGAGGGCGTCGCCCGCTCGCTCGATCCGGCCTTCAACATGTGGAAGACCGCCGAGCCTGTGGTCGGCAACTGGATCGCGGGCAATCTTGGCCCGCGCGGCCTGCTGGTCGATGCACGCGATGGCCTTGGCGCCTTGCTGTCGCTAGCCCGCCAAGCGCCCGATCTTTCGGCCCGCGCCGAGCGCCTGTCGCGCGAGATCGACGCCATGGCCGAGAACGGCCTGCGTTTCGACGATGCGACGGCGCATGCCATCGGCAAGGCCGAGGCGCGCCACACGCGCTCCGGCCGCATCGCGCTCTGGGTCATCGCGCTGACGCTTGTTTACATCGCCTGGAAGCTGCTCTGACCGTCGTTTGACGCAAGTGCTGTCAATGACTACATTGCAGTCATTGACAGCACGGAGGCGCCCATGGCCACCCTCACCATTAGGAACGTGCCCGATCATGTGAAGCAGGCGCTACGCGTGAAAGCGGCGCAAAGCGGCAACTCGCTGGAGGAAGCCCTCCGACAGCTCCTGTCGGACGAGGTGGAACAGCACATGCCCGCGTCCCGCATCAGCGCCGATGAGATCTTGCGCCGGGCTGCAGAGCTCGAAGCAGATGAGCCGACCGACAGTCGCTACAAATTCTTCTCGCAGAAGGAATTGAGCGATGCGATCAGCGGCGAGTTCGAGGGTCTGTGATGGTCGTTGACACCTCGGCCATCGTGGCAATCGCCCGCCGTGAGCCGGAGGCGCTGGCGTTTAGCAGGAAGTTGGAACAGACGCCCGGCAAGCTGATGGCTGCTCCGACCTACCTCGAATGCGCGTTCGTGCTGGCCGGAGTTGCGCCGACGAAAGGGCTGTCGTTTCTCCAAGGGCTGGTTTCCGACACGCTGATAACACTGGTCCCGTTTGGCGAGCAGGAACTCGAGGCTGCCATAGCGGCACGGGTAAGATACAGCAGGGGTTCCGGGCACGCCGCGAAGCTCAACTTCGGCGACTGCTTCGCCTACGCGCTCGCCAGGACCCGGAACCTGCCGCTGCTTTTCAAGGGCGACGATTTCATCCATACCGACATCGAGCCGGCGCTGAAGCCGGCCTGAGGGCCCAGCATGATCCTTTCCGGCAAGCGCATTCTGCTCATCATCGGCGGCGGCATCGCGGCCTACAAGTCGCTTGACCTGATCCGCCGGCTGCGCGAGCGCGGCGCATCTGTGCGGGCGGTCATGACGTCTGCCGCGCAGGAATTCGTCACCCCGCTGTCGGTCGGCGCGCTGACGGCCGACCATGTCTTCTCCGACCTGTTCGACCGCCAGGATGAGCACGACGTCGGCCACATCAGGCTGTCGCGCGAGGCCGACCTGCTGGTCGTCGCCCCCGCCACCGCCGACCTCATGGCCAAGCTCGCCAATGGCCATGCCAACGACCTTGCCTCGACCGTTCTGCTCGCCACCGACAAGAAGGTGCTGATCGCACCCGCCATGAACCCCAGGATGTGGTCGCACGCCGCGACGCGGCGCAACCGGGCGACGCTGGAGAAGGACGGCATTGCCTTCGTCGGTCCGATGAAGGGCGAGATGGCCGAAAGCGGCGAGGCGGGCGAGGGCCGCATGGCCGAGCCGCTGGAGATCGTCGCCGCCATCGAGGCGCTGCTGGATAGCCGCCCAAAACCTTTGGCCGGGAGAAAGATAATCATCACCTCCGGGCCGACGCATGAGCCGATCGACCCGGTGCGCTACATTGCCAATCGCTCGTCGGGCAAGCAGGGCCATGCCATCGCCGCCGCCCTGGCCAGGCTGGGCGCCGATGTCCGCCTTGTTTCCGGACCGGTCAATATCGCCGATCCGGCAGGGGTGAACACGCTGCACGTCGAGAGCGCGCGAGAGATGCGCGATGCCGTCGAGCAGCTTCTGCCCGCCGATGCCGCCGTCTTCGTCGCTGCCGTGGCCGACTGGCGCACCGACAATGCCTCTGGCGAGAAGATCAAGAAGGTCGCGGGCGAGGGACCTCCCGCACTGCAGATGGTCGAGAACCCCGACATCCTCGCCGGCGTCGGGCATCACGCCAAGCGGCCCTTTCTGGTCGTCGGCTTTGCCGCCGAGACCCAGGACGTGCTGAAGAACGCCCAGGCCAAGCTGGCCAAGAAGGGGGCCGATTTCATCGTCGCCAACGATGTCAGCCACGAGGGCGGCGTCATGGGCGGCGACCGCAACCGCGTCAGGATCGTCAGCAAGAGCGGCGTCGATGAATGGCCGGACCTGCCCAAGGAAGAGGTGGCTGCCCGGCTCGCAGGCCTCATTGCCGAGAAGCTCAAGACAATCACGGTGTGAGCCGCTGGCATTCGAGGCCGCACCGGCGTCACGCAGGTAACATAGTGTTCACCGAATGGGTGCTTGGCCGCTTCGCGCGCGCGTGCGAAATCCAAGCTCCACTCATTCGGAGACATTTCTGGAAATGAAGCTCTTCTACATGCCCGGCGCCTGCTCGCTGGCCCCGCACATCGTCGCCAACGAAGTCGGCATCGATCTCGATCTCGTCAAGGTCGACGGCAAGACCAAGACCACCGAAGCCCAGCAGGATTTCCTCGCCACCAACCCCAACGGCTATGTACCCGCACTTGTCCTGCCCGACGGCGAACTGATGACCGAAGCCTCGGTGCTGGTTCAGTATCTCGCCGACCAGAAGCCTGAGAGCGGCCTGATGCCCAAGGCCGGCGAAATGGCCCGCTACCGCGTCCAGCAGTGGCTCGCCTTCGTCGCCACCGAGTTGCACAAGGTCTTCGGCGCCTTCTTCAAGCCCAACACGCCCGAGGCCACCAAGGAGATCAACCGCGAGCTCCTCGCCAAGCGCCTCGCCTATGTCGACGGCAAGCTCGAAGGCCGCTCCTACCTGATGGGCGATGCCTTCACCGCTGCTGACGCCTATCTCTGGACGATCCTCGGCTGGGCCAAGCACGTCGGCATCGACCTGTCGTCCTTCGTCAACATCCAGCGCTACCTCGGCACCGTGGCCACCCGCCCGGCGGTGCAGAAGGCGCTGCGCGCGGAAGGCCTCGCCTGATCTTCAGGTAGCCTGTCCTCGGCAGTAGAGCTGCCGGTATTGCAGTTTTCGACGGCCCGCATGCAAGCGCCTGCGGGCCGTTTCTTTATGGAATTCCTATTTCTTTCACTGCCCCGCTCACTCGAACCTTAATGCGGTTCGCGAGCATAGTTTTCCTGAAAATCAAAGCCCGACCGACGTCGCCGGCATAGCAGGCGCCGTTGTTGTCGTGCGCCATCAATGATCTCGGTGCGCCCAGGCGCCGGGACAATCTCAGGAAAGGGAGTTCCGAAGGTGGACATCTTCGTTCTCGCGATAGGCCTCGTCTTCTTCGCCATGTGCTTTGCCTACGTCAAAGCCTGCGACATCCTCTGAAGGAACGCCAAATGCTGTTCGACTACATCCTCGGCGGGGCAGTGACCGTGTTCCTGCTTGCCTACCTGACCTACGCGCTCATTCGCCCGGAACGGTTCTGAACCTCCAGCGCACGCTCGGAAAGCTCTTCAAATGACCATCAATGGCTGGATACAGATCCTCGTCTTCTGCGGGATCATCATTCTGCTCGTGAAGCCGCTCGGCGGCTACATGACCCGCGTCTTCAACGGCGAACGCACGTTGCTATCGCCTGTGCTTGGGCCTGTCGAGCGCCTGCTCTACGCGCTTGCCGGCACCAGCGAACGCGAGGACCAGCATTGGACCGGCTATGCCGCGGCCATGTTGGCCTTCAACATCGCCGGCTTCCTGCTGCTCTATCTGCTGCAACGTGTCCAGGGTTCGCTGCCCTTCAACCCCATGGACATGGGGGCGGTGCCGCCTGAACTCTCGTTCAACACCGCAGTCAGCTTCGTCACCAACACCAACTGGCAGAACTACGGCGGCGAAAGCACCATGTCCTACCTCGTCCAGATGGCCGGGCTGACGGTGCAGAACTTCGTCTCCGCCGCCACCGGCATCGCGGTCGGCATGGCACTGATCCGTGGCTTTGCCCGCGCCTCGGGCAAGGCGGTCGGCAATTTCTGGGTCGACCTGACGCGCTCCACGCTCTACGTGCTGCTGCCTCTCTGCATCGTTTTGACGCTCGCCTATGTCTGGCTCGGCGTGCCGCAAACCATCGGCGCATATGTCACGGCAACCACGGTGGAAGGCGCCAATCAGACGATCGCGCTTGGACCGGTCGCCTCGCAGCTCGCCATCAAGATGCTCGGCACCAATGGCGGCGGCTTCTTCAACGCCAATTCGGCGCACCCCTTCGAGAACCCCGATGCGATCGCGAACTTCATCCAGATGGTCTCGATCTTCGCCATCGGCGCAGCATTCACCAACGTATTCGGTCGTATGGTCGGCAACCAGCGCCAGGGCTGGGCGATCTTCGCCACCATGGGCATCCTGTTCGTTGCCGGCGTCGCCGTTACCTACTGGGCCGAGGCCGCCGGTAACCCGCTGTTCCATGCGCTCGGCATCGAGGGCGGCAACATGGAAGGCAAGGAAGTGCGCTTCGGCATCACCCTATCTTCGCTTTTCGCCGTCATCACCACCGCGGCGTCCTGCGGCGCGGTCAACGCCATGCATGGCTCCTTCACCGCGCTCGGCGGGCTCATCCCGCTCATCAACATGGAGCTTGGCGAGGTCATCGTCGGCGGTGTTGGTGCCGGCTTCTACGGCATCCTGATGTTCGTCGTCATCGCTATCTTCGTCGCTGGCCTGATGGTCGGGCGCACGCCGGAATATCTCGGCAAGAAGATCGAGGCCAAGGAGATCAAGATGGCCGTGCTTGCCATCCTGTGCCTTCCGCTGTCGATGCTCGGCTTCACGGCAATCGCGGTGCTGCTGCCCTCGGCCGTCGCTTCGGTCGGCACGCCTGGGCCGCACGGTTTCTCCGAGATCCTCTATGCCTATACCTCGGGCACGGCCAACAACGGCTCGGCCTTCGGCGGCCTCACCGGCAATACGCCCTGGTACAACATCACCATCGGCCTCGCCATGCTGATGGGCCGCTTCCTGGTCATCATCCCGGCACTTGCCATTGCCGGTTCGCTGGTCACCAAGAAGACGGTTCCCGCATCCGCCGGCACCTTCCCGACCGATAGTGCGCTGTTCGTCGGCCTGCTTGCCGGCGTGGTGCTGATCGTCGGCGGCCTGACCTTCTTCCCGGCCCTCGCCGTCGGCCCGATCGTCGAGCACCTCGCGATGATCGTCGGCCAGACGTTCTGACGCAGCGCCGCAATACAATCGAATTGGAGTCTCTCGAATGAGTACCCACAAACCCGCGAGCCTGCTCGACGCTCGCATCATCGTCCCCGCCATAGGCGATGCGTTCAAGAAGCTCGACCCGCGCAGCCTGGCCAGGAACCCGGTGATGTTCGTCGTCGCCGTCGTCTCGCTGCTGACTTCGGTCCTGTTCGTCAGGGACCTCGTCACCGGCACAGGTAACCTCGGCTTCTCCTTCCAGATCATCCTGTGGCTGTGGTTCACCGTCCTGTTCGCCAATTTCGCCGAGGCGGTCGCCGAAGGCCGCGGCAAGGCCCAGGCCGACTCGCTGCGCAAGGCGCGCACCGAAACCCAGGCCAAGCTGCTCGAGGGCGACAGCCGCACCGCCTGGAAGCTGGTACCAGGCACCAGCCTCAAGGTCGGCCAGATCGTGCTGGTCGAGGCCGGTGACATTATCCCTTCCGACGGCGAGGTCATCGAGGGCGTCGCCTCGGTCAACGAGGCGGCGATCACAGGCGAATCCGCGCCCGTCATCCGCGAGTCCGGTGGCGACCGCTCGGCCGTCACCGGCGGCACGCAGGTCCTGTCCGACTGGATCCGCGTGCGCATCACTGCCGCTGCCGGCTCGACCTTCCTCGACCGCATGATCTCGCTGGTCGAGGGCGCCGAGCGGCAGAAGACGCCGAACGAGATCGCGCTCAACATCCTGCTTGCCGGCATGACGCTGATCTTCGTCTTCGCCGTCGCCACGATCCCGAGCTTCGCCTCGTATGCCGGCGGCTACATCCCGGTCATCGTACTGGTCGCGCTGTTCGTCACGCTGATCCCAACCACCATCGGCGCGCTGCTGTCGGCCATCGGCATCGCCGGCATGGACCGCCTGGTGCGTTTCAACGTGCTCGCCATGTCGGGTCGTGCCGTGGAAGCTGCCGGCGACGTCGACACGCTGCTGCTCGACAAGACCGGCACCATCACCCTCGGTAACCGCCAGGCCACCGAGTTCCGTCCGGTCAAGGGTGTCACCGAGCAGGAACTGGCCGATGCCGCCCAGCTTGCCTCGCTTGCCGACGAGACGCCTGAGGGACGCTCCATCGTCGTGCTGGCCAAGGAACGCTACGGCATCCGCGCCCGCGACATGGGCTCGCTGCACGCCCATTTCGTGCCCTTCACCGCCCAGAGCCGGATGAGTGGCGTCGATTTCGACGGCTCCTCGATCCGCAAGGGAGCGGTGGATTCGGTGATCGCCCACGTCAATGCCTGCTCATCCTCGGCCTCCGGCACGCGCGTCGACGTCGCAGCGGTGCGCGACGTCCAGGCCATGTCCGACGAGATCGCCAGGCTTGGCGGCACGCCGCTTGCCGTCGTCCGCGACGGGCGGCTGCTCGGCGTCATCTACCTCAAGGACATCATCAAGGGCGGCATCCGCGAGCGTTTCACCGAGCTGCGCCGCATGGGCATCCGCACGGTGATGATAACAGGCGACAACCCGATGACCGCGGCAGCCATCGCCGCCGAGGCCGGCGTCGATGACTTCCTCGCCCAGGCGACGCCCGAGAACAAGCTCACCCTGATCCGCGAGGAGCAGGCCAAGGGCAAGCTGGTCGCCATGTGCGGCGACGGTACCAATGATGCTCCGGCACTCGCCCAAGCCGATGTCGGCGTGGCCATGAACACAGGCACTGTCGCCGCTCGCGAGGCCGGCAACATGGTTGATCTCGACAGCGACCCGACCAAGCTCATCGAGATCGTCGAGATCGGCAAGCAGTTGCTGATGACGCGCGGTGCGTTGACCACCTTCTCAATCGCCAACGACATCGCCAAGTATTTCGCCATCATCCCGGCGATGTTCCTGGCCTTCTACCCGCAGCTTGGCGCGCTCAACGTCATGGGGCTTGCCACGCCTGAGAGTGCCATCCTGTCGGCGATCATCTTCAACGCGCTGATCATCGTGGCGTTGATCCCGCTGTCGCTGAAAGGCGTCAAATACCGGCCGATCGGCGCCGGCGCGCTGCTGCGCCAGAACCTGCTCATCTACGGCCTCGGCGGCATCATTGTGCCCTTCTTAGGCATCAAGGCCATCGACATGGCGATCAACGCCATCGGCCTCGTGTAAAGGACTATCTCCATGTTGAAGCAACTCAGACCCGCACTGGTCATGATCGTCGCCCTGACGGCCATCACCGGCCTTGCCTACCCGCTCGGCATGACCGGCATCGCCCAGGCGCTGTTCCCCAGACAGGCAAACGGCAGCCTGATCGTCAAGGACGGTCAGGTGGTCGGCTCCGAGCTGATCGGCCAGGCCTTCACCGGCGAACGCTATTTCCACGGTCGTCCTTCCGCGGCCGGCAGTGGCTACGATGCCGCCGCTTCCGGTGGCTCGAACCTCGGGCCGACCAGCGCCAAGCTGATCGACCGCGTCAAGACCGAGGCGGAAAAGCTCAGGCAGACCGACCCCGGCTCGCCGGTGCCTGTCGAACTGGTTACCGCCTCCGGCAGCGGGCTCGATCCGCACATTTCGCCGGAAGCCGCCTATTTCCAGGTCGCGCGGGTGGCCAAGGCGCGCGGCGCCGACGAGGCCACGGTTCGCAAGCTCGTCGACCAGCACGTCGAGGGCCGCGAACTCGGCTTCATGGGCGAGCCGGTCGTCAACGTGCTGAAATTGAACATGGCGCTCGACACGGCGATTGCCCCCTGACAAGTCGGCGCCGGGGTTCTAACACTGTTGCGAACCCCGGCGCCCTCCATCGATGCAAGAGTAGATGCCAGAAGATATCCGCGAACAGGAAGGCAGACCTTCGCCCGACGCGCTGCTCGAGACCGCCGAGCGGGAAGGGCGCGGCCGTCTGAAGATCTTCCTGGGTGCTGCCCCCGGCGTCGGCAAGACCTACGAGATGCTGATGTCGGGGCGCGGGCGGCTCGCCGATGGCGTCGATGTTGTCATCGGCGTCGTCGAGACCCACGGCCGCCGCGAAACCCAGGCGCTGGTCGAGGGCTTCGAGGTCATCCCGCGCAAGGTGATCGACTACAAGGGCCGCAAGCTCGAGGAGATGGACCTCGACGCCATCATTCTCAGGCGGCCCGCGCTGGTCCTGGTCGACGAGCTGGCGCATACGAACGCGCCCGGCAGCCGCCACCCCAAGCGCTACCTCGACGCCCAGGAGCTTTTGAGCCAGGGCATCGACGTCTACACCACGCTCAACATCCAGCATGTCGAGAGCCTCAACGACATCGTCGCCCAGATCACCCGCATCACCGTCCGCGAGACGGTGCCGGACTCGATCATCGACCGCGCCGACGACGTCGAGATCATCGACCTCACGCCCGACGACCTGATCAAGCGGCTGCATGAGGGCAAGGTCTATGTGCCCAGCACCGCGCGGCGGGCGATCGAGAACTATTTTTCGCCCGGCAACCTGACCGCCCTGCGCGAACTGGCACTGCGCCGCACCGCCCAGCGGGTTGACGAGCAACTGCTGACGCACATGCAGGCCCACGCCATCGAGGGGCCGTGGGCGGCGGGCGACCGCGTGCTGGTGGCGGTCGACGAGCATTCTCGCGGGGCGGCACTGGTCCGCTACGCTCGCCGCCAGGCCGATCGCCTGCGCGCGCCATGGGCGGCGATCCACATTGAGACCTCGCGCTCGGCCAACATGTCGGACGCCGACAAGGACAGGCTCGCCGCCACCATGCGTCTTGCCGAGCAACTCGGCGGCGACGCGGTCACCATTCCCGGCCAGTCGGTGGCCGAGGATATCGTGCGCCATGCCGCCTCGCACAATTTCACCCACATCATCGTCGGGCGGGCCGGCAAGTCGCGCTGGCGCGAATATTTCGAAGGTTCGGTCACCCACGACCTGATCCGCCAGGCCGGCAATATCAGCATTCATGTCATTTCGGGCACCGAGCAGGATGCGGCACCCGCCTCGCACGGGGTGAAGACCGCGCCGGCGCGCCGCGGTTTCGAGCCTTGGCCCTATGTGGTGGCCACGCTCCATGTGTTCGGCGCATTGGTCGTTGGCTTCGGCCTCAACCAGTTCCTCGACGTGCGCTCCATCGCGCTGGTCTTCCTGATGGCGGTGTTGACCTCGGCGGTCACGCTTGGCTTGTGGCCGGCACTGTTTGCGTCAGTACTCAGCGCGCTCGCCTACAATTTCTTCTTTCTGCCGCCGCTCTACACGCTCGACATTTCCGATCCTGAGAGCGTCGTCGCGTTCCTGTTCTTCCTTGTCGTTGCGGTCATCGCCTCCAACCTGACCGGCCGCGTCCAGCGCCAGGCGGAGGCCGCGCGCAATCGGGCGCGCATGACCGAGGACCTCTATCTCTTCGCCAAGAAGCTCGCCGGCACCGGCACGCTCGACGATGTCCTGTGGGCAACCGCCTTCCAGATCGCCTCGATGCTCAAGGTCCGGGTCGTTCTGCTCCTGCCCGAGGATGGCACCATTGCGGTCAAGGCGGGCTACCCGCCCGACGACACGCTCGTCGATGCCGACATCGCCGCCGCGCGCTGGGCGTGGGAGCACAATCGCGCCGCTGGCCGCGGCGCCGATACATTGCCGGGCGCCAAGCGCCTTTATCTGCCGCTGCGCACCGGACGCATGGCGGTTGGTGTCGTCGGCCTCGACAATGATCGCCAGGGTCCGCTTCTGACGCCCGAACAGCAGCGTCTGTTCGATGCCCTGGCCGACCAGGCCGCCGTTGCCATCGAGCGCATCCAGCTCGTCGCCGATGTCGACCGCGCCCGGCTCGCCGTCGAGTCCGACAGGCTACGCTCGGCGCTGCTGACGTCGATCTCGCACGACCTCAAGACGCCGCTCTCCGGCATCATGGGTGCGGCCGGTGCGCTCAACGATCTGGGCGTCTCGTTGACCGACGAGGGGAGGGCAGAGTTGGTCTCGACGGTGCTCGAGGAATCCGAGCGTCTCAACCGCTTCATCGCCAATCTGCTCGACATGACGAAGATTGAGTCTGGTGCCATGGAACCCAACTCGGCCCTGCATTACGTCGGCGACATCGTCGGAAGCGCGCTGCGTCGCGCTGCCAAGATCACCATGCACCACAAGACCGAAGTCAGTATCCCGAACGATCTGCCGATGCTGAAGCTCGATCCCGTGCTGTTCGAGCAGGTTTTGTTCAATCTTCTCGACAATGCCGCCAAATATGCGCCCGAAGGCTCCACGATCCGCATTCGGGGGTGGGCCGATCGCGATAGCGTCGTCATCCAGGTCATGGACGAGGGCCCGGGCATTCCGCCGGCCGATTTTGAGCGCATCTTCAATATCTTCTACCGGGTGCGCAAGGGCGACCATGTCCGCGCCGGCACCGGGCTTGGCCTGTCGATCTGCCGCGGCTTCGTCGAGGCGATGGGCGGCACCATTGTCGCGTCCAACCGGGCCGACAGGTCGGGCGCGGTGTTTGCCATCACGATGCCGTTGCCGGCCGAGCGGCCCAATGTGAACGGAATTGCATGACCAACGCTGCGGTAAAGATCCTCATCGTCGACGACGAGCCCCCGATCCGCAAGCTGTTGCGCGTCGGGCTCGGCACCCAAGGCTACGCCATCAGCGAAGCACCCTCCGGCAAGGTGGCGATGGCGCTGGTGAAGGAAGACAGGCCGGACCTGATCCTGCTCGACCTTGGCCTGCCCGATGTCGCCGGCCACGACCTGCTCGCCGCATGGCGACAAGAGGGGATGCAAGTGCCGGTCATCATCCTGTCTAGCCGTACCGACGAGGCTGGTATCGTCGGGGCGCTCGAACTCGGCGCGGACGATTACGTGACGAAACCCTTCGGCATGAACGAGCTTGCCGCGCGCATCCGCACGGCACTTCGGCATCGGCTGCAGCAGCAGGGCGAAAAGCCGGTGTTCCAGACCGGCGAATTGTCGGTCGACCTGGTCAAGCGCATCGTCAGGGTCGGAGATCGCGAGATAAAACTCTCGCCCAAGGAATACGACATCCTGCGCGTGCTGGTGCAGCATGCAGGCAAGGTGCTGACCCACCGCTTCCTGCTCAAGCACGTCTGGGGAGGCTCGGCCGACGTGCAGTATCTGCGCGTCTATGTCCGCCAGTTGCGGCAGAAGATCGAAAAGACCCCCGACGAGCCGCAATACATCACCACCGAAACCGGCGTCGGCTACCGGCTGCGCGAGGCGGATTGATGGGGTAGGCGTGGTGCGTCCTTCGAGGCTCGCCCATTCGACTTCGAGCTGACTCGTGGCCGTGATGCGGGCTCGCACCTCAGGATGAGGGAAGTCGGCCGCAAACGCCCCTCATCCTGAGGTGCGAGCCCGCGAGAATCTTCCCGAACTGGACGCGAAGGTCTGCGGGCGAGCCTCGAAGGACGCACTCCCTATGAGCGCGCCCCAGATAGCCTGCCTCAAACGTCCAGGTTTGCCACGCTGAGCGCGTTTTCCTGGATGAAGTCGCGACGCGGCTCGACCTCGTCGCCCATCAGGCGCGAGAACAGCGCGTCGGCGTCGGTGGCGTCGTTGACCTTGACCTGCAGCAGCGAGCGCACGTTCGGATCGAGCGTCGTTTCCCACAGCTGCTCGGCGTTCATCTCGCCGAGGCCCTTGTAGCGCTGCATCGTCAGGCCCTTGCGGCCCGAGGCGAAGATGACGTTGAGCAAAGCCAGAGGCCCGGCGATGGTCTCCGAGACGTCCTTGCGGCGCAGCACCGGAGGCTGCGAATAGACCTCGCCGAGCCGGCCGGCAAAGCGGTCGAGCGCGCGTGCGTCTGCCGAGTTGATGAGCCCCATGTCGAGGTGAACATATTCCTTCACGCCGCGCACCGTGCGTTCGAAGACATAGCCGCCCGGTCCTTCGTTCGAGGTCGAGACCTGGCCGGTCCAGCCGCGCTCGATGTCTTCCGAGATCAGGTCGAGCCGTGCGGCCACAGTCTGTGCCATGGCGTCGGCGCGGCCAAGATCGGCGAAGATGTCGGGGTTCAGCGCACCGGCAATCGCCGCCTGCTCGACCGCGGTGCGCGAATAGCGCGTGTGCAGGCCGTCGACCAGCGTGCGCACGCCGAGCGCATCCGTCACCGCCGCGCGCAGGTCCTGACTGGTGCGCACCTCGCCGGAGGCCAGCGTCAGCGAGGCCTCGTCGGTGCCGACGTCGATCAGATATTCCTCGAAGGCGCTTTCGTCCTTGAGGTACTGCGAGCTCTTGCCGCGCGTCACCTTGTAGAGCGGCGGCTGGGCGATATAGAGGTGCCCGCGCTCGATCAGGACCGGCATCTGCCGGAAGAAGAAGGTCAAAAGTAGCGTGCGGATGTGGGCGCCGTCGACGTCGGCGTCGGTCATGATGATGATCTTGTGGTAGCGCAGCTTGTCGGCGTTGAACTCGTCCTTGCCGATCGAGGTGCCGAGCGCGGTGATCAGCGTGCCGATCATGTCCGACGACAGCATCCGGTCGAAGCGCGCGCGCTCGACGTTGAGGATCTTGCCGCGCAGCGGCAGGATCGCCTGGTTCTGGCGCGACCGACCGCTCTTGGCCGAGCCACCTGCCGAGTCACCCTCGACGATGAAGATTTCGGACTTGGCCGGATCGCGCTCCTGGCAGTCGGCGAGCTTGCCGGGCAGGGAGGTGATGTCGAGCACGCCCTTGCGGCGGGTCAGTTCGCGCGCCTTGCGCGCTGCTTCGCGCGCGGCGGCCGCTTCCACCACCTTGCCGACCAGCATCTTGCCTTCGGCCGGATGCTCCTCGAGCCAGGTGCCGAGCGCCTCGTTGACCAGGCTTTCCACCACCGGGCGGACTTCCGAGGAAACCAGCTTGTCCTTGGTCTGCGACGAGAATTTCGGATCGGGAACCTTGACCGAAAGCACCGCCGTCAGGCCCTCGCGGGTGTCGTCGGCGGTGATCGAAACCTTTTCCTTCTTGGCGATGCCGGACGTTTCTGCATAGCCAGTCACCTGGCGCGTCAGCGCGCCGCGGAAGCCGGCGAGGTGCGTGCCGCCGTCGCGCTGGGGGATGTTGTTGGTGAAGGCCAGCACGTTCTCGTGGTAACTGTCGTTCCACCACATCGCCACTTCGACGGTGATGCCGTCGCGCTCGGCGCGGATGGCGATCGGCTTGTCGATCAGCGGCTTCTTGGCGCGGTCGAGGTATCTGACGAATTCGATCAAGCCGCCGTCGTAGAGCAGTTCCTGCACTTTGACGTCGGCATGGCGCTTGTCCGACAGCACGATGCGCACGCCCGAGTTCAGGAAGGCGAGTTCGCGCAGGCGGTGTTCGAGCGTGCCGTAGTCGAAATCGACCATGGTGAAGGTGTCGGACGAGGGCAGGAAGGTCACTTCCGTGCCGGTCTCGTCACCGGCGTCGCCGACTACCTTCAGCGGCGCAACGGCGTTGCCGTGGTTGAAGGTCATCTCATGGATCTGGCCCTTGCGGCGGATCCTGAGCTTGAGCCACACCGACAGCGCATTGACCACCGACACGCCGACGCCGTGCAGACCGCCCGAAACCTTGTAGGAATTCTGGTCGAACTTGCCGCCGGCATGCAGCTGCGTCATGATGACTTCTGCCGCCGAGACGCCTTCGGAAGGGTGGATGTCGGTCGGAATGCCGCGGCCGTTGTCGGTCACCGTGCACGAGCCGTCCGGATTGAGCGAAACAGTCACCAGCGTCGCGTGCCCGGCCAGCGCCTCGTCGATGGCGTTATCGACCACCTCGTAGACCATGTGGTGCAGGCCCGAGCCGTCGTCGGTGTCGCCGATATACATGCCGGGGCGCTTGCGGACGGCGTCCAAGCCCTTCAAAACCTTGATGGAATCTGCACCGTATTCGGCATCGGCGCCGGGAAGGTTCTCGGACTGGTCGCTCATGAAAAACTTTCGTCTGACTGCCGCAGGAGGACGCAGCTAAATCGGCCCCGAATCGCACGTCCATTCGTCATCGAGATATAGGGGTTAAGTGTGGTTTTTCCAAGTTTTACGGGGCTTTTGGCTGGGGATCGGCACTGGCGCGCGAAGCGGGCTGCAAGCCTTGCCGCCAAGCGGCTGGCGGCAAGGCCGGCCGTTCACGAGAACCGGAAAATTTCGGTCGCTCGGTAGTGCCATCGCCGGCCGATACAGCGGCCGACGATGCAGTTTCTCGCTGGGGTCCGTACCCCGACGGTCACGCAGCCCTGAGCGGCTTCAGTGCTTCGCTCCAGCGGTGCAACTCGTCGAGCATCGTCCTGGCGCTGTCCTTGACCAGTTCGTTGGCCTTGAACTCGCCATCCTCGTCAAGGTGCTGCGCAAAGGCCGGGATCGCCACCGCTTCCGGTATCGGCATGATCTTTAGCGTTGTCAGAAGCATTTTTTCCGACTGTACGGCCCGCAGGCCGGCGGACACGCCGCCATAGCTGAGAAAACCGGCCGGCTTGTAGTTCCATTCGCGCGACAGATAGTTGACGGCGTTGACCAGTGCCGGCGGCGCGAAGAAGTTGTATTCGGGCGTCACGAACACGAAGGCGTCGGCGGGCTTGATCGCCTCGGACCATTTCTTGGTGTGGTCGTTCTCGTACTGTCCGAGGCGCGGGTGCCTGGGTTCGTCGAAAATCGGCAGGTCAAACGCCTCGATGTCGGTGATCACGGGTTCGAATTTGCCGTGTTCGCGCGCATAGGCTTCGAGCCAGCGGGCGAAAACGGGACCGACGCGGCCGGGGCGGGTGCTGGCCACGACGATATTGAGCTGGTGTTTCAAAATTTCAGTCCTTGGTAGGCAGGTATCCAATGGTGACTGGGCGGAGATAGCCCCCGGCACCCTCCGGTGACAAGAAGGCACCCCCTGGTAACCGGGTCACATTCCGGTAACCAAGGCCCGTCTTTCCGTGATCGTTGCGGCGAGCACCTCGCCCACGGTGCGGATCAACGGGTCGTTGCGCCGGCTCTCGTGCCAGCACAGCCAGAACGGGCTCGCAAAGTTGCCCAACGCCTCGCAGCGTATCAGCTGGCTCGAGCCGTGAACGGCAATCGCGGGCAGGGCAGCGAGGCCAAGTCCCGCTTCCGCGGCGGCAAGAAGTCCGGGCAGCGAATTCGAGCGCAGCGCGATCCGTGCCGGATCGGCGCGTTGCTCCAGCAGCGCCACGGGCCCGGCCGCCGCGATCGCGCCTTCGCCGGCGATGACTGGGAACCGGGCGATCGCCGCCTCGTCCTCCGGCAGTCCGGCGGTCTCGGCAAGCGACCTGGCGATGTAGATTGCCCACACCGAGCCCGGCAGGCGCCGGCGCACGATGTCGGGCTGCTCATTGGCGCCGCCGGCGCGCAGCGCGATGTCGGCCTCGCCCTTGCCGAGATCGAGCCTGTGGTCGGTGACGATGATTTCGGCGGCGATCTCGGGATAGTCGGCGCGCAGCCGCGACACCGCGGGCGCCAGCAGCAGGCGCGCGGTCAGTTCCGTCCCGGTGATGCGCACCTTGCCCGACAGCGCGCGCTTCCGCGCCTGCACACGGGCCTCCAGCTTGGCTGCGACCTCTTCGGCCGCGCTTGCAAGCTCGAGCACGTCGCGCCCCTCGTCGGTAACGCTGTAGCCCGATTGGCGGCGGTGGAAGAGCTTCGTGCCGAGCGCGTCTTCCAGCGCCTTGATGCGTCGTGCAACCGTCGTCTGGTTGACGCCGAGTGCGCCCGCCGCCTTGAGCGTCGAGCCGTGGCGGGCGGTGGCAAGCAGATAGCGAAGGTCATTCCAGTCGAACATTTCAGTATTCTGCACTTATGCAGAATGGTTCTGCAAGTGGCGCAACTGCCGCGTGCCGGGCTGTCGCGATACACCGCCGGCCGAACCGCAATCCCCGACCGCGGAGGCCGTGATGCCATCCTGCCCATGGAGACCAGAACATGCTGAACCAGACCTCCGCCAAGAACGTCGTCCGCGCCTATATCGAGGCTATGAATTCAGGCGATTTCGCTTCCTTGCCCTCTTTGTTTGCGCCCGATGCCGTCATCCATGGGGTGCTTGGGCATGGTACGGTTGAGTTCGCCCTACCGATCTGGCGCGAGTTGCACGAGTGCCTGGTCATGCGCCTCGCGGTGCTGGACATGGCCGAGGAGGGCGAAAATGTCGTCGTCCGCTTCCGTGAGACCGGCAAGGCGACAGCCCCGTTTCGCGGCATGCCGGCCACCGGCAACAGCTTCGAGTTGACGGCGATCGAGTGGTTCACCGTCCGGGACGGCCGCATCACCCAACGCTGGGGCGTGCGCGACAGCGGCCATCAGGCCCGCCAGCTCGGCTGGACCGCCTGACGAACCGCCGGCGGCCTTCGCCCGGATGGACGCCTGCCTCGCCTGCGCCTACATATGGCGGGTGAGGCAGAGCAACTGATGGATACCAGGCCAGAACCTTTCGTCCCGCCCGCGCCGACGCCGCGGGCCACGCCGCCTTCGACGCTGGAGATGATGCGGATCGTCTACCGCAACCCGCTCGAGCTGTGGGGCGAGCCGTCCTACAACGAGCCGTGGATTTCGGTCTCCGGCATTGGCGGCCCGCTGGTCATCGCCAACGATCCCGGCCTCATCCGCCATGTCCTGGTCGACAACGCCAAGAACTACAAGATGGCGACTGTCCGCCAGATGATCCTCAGGCCGATCCTGCGCGACGGGCTCTTGACCGCCGAGGGTGACGTCTGGAAGCGCTCGCGCAAGGCCATGGCGCCGGTCTTTACGCCGCGCCATATCTTCGGCTTCGCCCAGCCGATGCTCGCCCGCACGCTGGATTTCGTCAAACGCTACGACGGCGTCACCGCCCCGGTCGATGTCGCCCATGACATGACCATGCTGACCTACGAGATCCTCGCCGAAACGCTGTTTTCGGGCGAGATCGCGGGCGAGCCGGGCAGTTTCGGCCACGAGATCGACCGGCTGTTCGAGACTATGGGCCGCGTCGATCCGTTCGACCTGTTGCGCGCACCCGCCTGGATCCCCCGCTTCACCCGCCTCCGTGGCCGCAAGACCATGGCCTATTTCCGTCAGATCGTCACCGACACGGTGGCGATGCGCAGCGAAAGGCTCGCCCGCGATCCCGCTGGCGCGCCGCAGGATTTTCTGACCCTGCTGCTGCGCGCTGAGGGCCCGGACGGGCTGTCCCGCCAGGAGATCGAGGACAACATCATCACCTTCATCGGCGCCGGCCACGAGACCACGGCGCGGGCGCTCGGCTGGACCATCTACTGCCTCGCCGAAGCCACCTGGGAGCGCGACCGTGTCGAGCGCGAGATCGATGAGGTGCTGGCGCGCGAACCCGACCCGGTCAAATGGCTCGACGCAATGCCCTTTACCCGCGCCGCCTTCGAGGAGGCGCTGCGCCTCTATCCGCCGGCTCCCTCGATCAACCGCGAGCCCATTGCTGAAGACAGCTACAAGGATCTGAAGATTCCGCTGAAGGCGCAGGTGCTGGTGATGCCCTGGACGGTCCATCGCCACCGAAAGCTGTGGGACCGGCCCGACGCCTTCATGCCCGAACGCTTCCATCCCGAAAACCGCGACAAGATCGACCGCTTCCAGTATCTGCCCTTCGGTGCCGGCCCGCGTGTCTGCATCGGCGCGAGTTTCGCCATGCAGGAGGCGATCATCGCGCTCGCCATCCTCTTGTCGCGCTTCCGTTTCGACGTGACTTCCGAAACCAGGCCGTGGCCGGTGCAGAAGCTCACCACCCAGCCGCAGGGCGGCCTGCCGATGCGGGTGACACGGCGGTGAGGTAGCTAGTGCAGCGACCGTTGGAGGCCTCAATGACCGACATCTCTCGCACAGTTCTCGTCCGCATATCAGGCCGCGTCCAGGGCGTCGGCTATCGTGCCTGGGCGCAGCGCGCGGCCCTGCGTCTCGGCCTGTGCGGATGGGTTCGCAACGAGCGCGACGGCTCCGTCGCCGCCCTGATCTCAGGCTCGGACGAGGCCGTGGCCTCAATGCTGGATGCGTTCTGGCAGGGACCGCGCGGCGCCGATGTCCGCAGCGTCGTTCCCGAGACGGTCGATCAGGCCGATGCGCCGGTGGGCTTTAACATCACCGGTTGACACAGGTCTCCAGAAACGAACTGTACGTTTCAGCCGCCTTACGGCTTCGGAAAAGGCTCGACCGTGCCCTTGAGCTTGATAGTGATCGGCTGGCCGAAGCGGTCCTTGGACTTGCCGGCCGGCACGCGGATCCAGCCCTCGCTGACGCAGTATTCGCTGACGTCCTCGCGCTCGCTGCCGTTGAACAGGATGCCGACGCCGTGCTGCAGCACCTCGCCGTCGAAGAAGGGGCTGCGCGGGTCGATGCTCAGCCGGTCGGGAAGGGTCATTGTCGTCTCCAGGAATTCAGGCGCACATGCGGCTAGGCATGGACGTGCATCATTTGCTTCGTGGGCACGCAAATAAGTGCATTGCCCGGCCGGGTAAAGGCCTCAGTTCCGCCCCTGGAAAGCATTCTCGACATGCACCGGCCATCGCCTCGGCAGTACCGCCACCATGTCGAAGCGCACCGACAGCCGGCCGTAGTCCGGTTGTCTTGCCAGCCATAGGTCGGCGGCCGCCTCGATCCGCCGCTCCGAGCCGTAGGCCACCGCTTCCATCGCCTCGACCAGCGTCTTCCGCGCCTTGACCTCGACGATCAGCACGAGATCGCCGCGCCGGGCGATCAGGTCGATCTCGCCGAGCTTGGTCTTGTAGCGTCGGGCGACGATCCGGAACCCCTTGAGCATCAACGCCAGCGCCGCCAGCCATTCGCCGCGATGGCCGCGGGCATAGGCTTTGCGGCGGTCGCGCGGCTCAGCCATCCGACCCTTCCCTGAGCTCCAGCAGGCGGCGATAGAGCGCCGGCTTCGGCTGACCGGTCATGCGCGCGGCTTCGGCCGCAGCCTTCGACGCCGGCATTTCCTTGGCCAGAGACAGCAGAAGCTTGTCGACGTCCTCGGGCGCGTCGGTCCGCTCCTCGGGCGGTGCGACACAGATCACGATCTCGCCCTTGGGCGTGTCGGCCTCGGCATAGTGGGCCGCAAGTTCCACCAGCGTGCCGGTGCGGATCTCCTCGAAGGCCTTGGTCAGCTCGCGCCCGATTGCCGCCGGCCGCGCGCCCAGTACGTCAGCCATCGCGACCAGCGTGTCGGCCAGCCGGCGCGGCGATTCGAACAGGATCAGCGTGCCGGGCACGGCCCTCAGCTCGTCCAGACGCGTCCGCTTCTGGCCGTCCTTCACCGGCAGGAAACCGCCGAAGAAGAAGGCGTCCGACGGCAGGCCGGAGGCGGTGAGTGCTGCAAGCACTGCCGACGCGCCGGGGATCGGCACGACCCGGATGCCGCGCTCCTGCGCCTGTCCGACCAGCCGGAAACCGGGGTCGGAGACCAGCGGCGTGCCAGCGTCCGAAACCAGGGCTACGCTGCGGCCGTTCTCCAGCGCTTCGATCAGCCGCGGTCCGGCCTCATTGGCATTGTGCTCGTGATAGGCGGTCGGCCGCTGGCGGATGCCGTAGCGGTCGAGCAGCACGCGGGTAACACGCGTGTCCTCGCATGCGACATGGTCGGCCCCAGCGAGCGTTTCGAGCGCCCTCAGCGTGATGTCGCCGAGATTGCCGATCGGTGTTGCCACCAGATACAGCGCCGGATCGAGCGGCCTCGCCGCGATCTCGGTCTGGCCGATGACATAGACCCGCTTGTTTTCGTCTTTCTGCACTGAACCCCGCTCGCCGTCCGGTTACGCGATGGACGACTTTCGCCCTGTTTGGCACGGCACGGCCCGGCTTGCAAAACTTGTGATGGTTCGTGCCTTGGCTTTGCCACAGTGCAGGGCAGAAATCGCGGCTGCGGATCGGAACAGAGATTCGCGAAACAAGGGCACTCGTACCCGCCATGCCTCATCGATTCGACGCCTACATTTCACGCCTCGACGCAGCTTCAAAGGCGGCTCCGCGCTCACGCCTTGTAGGCGACCAGCACCGCGCCGGCCGCGATCAGGGCGATTCCGAGCCAGTTCGCCGCGCTCAGCCGCTCGCCAAGAAAAATGACGCCAAACACCGCGACAAGAACGACGCTTAGCTTGTCGATCGGCGCCACCTGCGCCGCATTGCCGAGCTTCAGCGCGCGGAAATAGCACAGCCACGATGCGCCGGTGGCCAGCCCCGACAGGATCAGGAAGGTATAGGTCTTGGTCGAGATCGTGCCGAGCGCCTGCATCTGGCCAGTCGCCGTCACGATGGCGGCCAACACCAGCAAAATCACCACCGTGCGGATCAGCGTGGCGAAGTCGGAATTGACGTTCTCGACGCCAACCTTGGCGAAGATCGCCGTCAGTGCGGCAAAGACGGCCGAAAGCACCGCCCAGAACTGCCAGGATTCGAGGGTCATGTCTGGCTCCGTGAATGTAGTCTGTTGGCTGCTGGATAGTTGCTTGTTCACCTTGTACCAGTCGCCGGCTGATCAGAAGTCCCAATCTAACGGCAAGCATCATGACGAACGCCCAGAGCCAGACCTATGCCATCTCCGACCTTTGCGACAGGCCCGAATTCGCCGGCGAAGTCGCCGACCGCATCTGGAACGCCTGGTGGCGCGCTGATGGCCATGAACTCGCGTTCATCAGGGGCCTGGTGGACGAGAACTTCACTTCCACCAGCCTGCCCATGGCGCTTGTCGCTCATGACGGCGACGCCTTCCTTGGTACCGCCCACCTGATCGACAACGATCTCGAATCCCGGCCGCAATACTCGCCTTGGGTGGCTGCGGTCTGGGTCGACGAGGCGCATCGCAAGTCCGGCATCGGCGCAGCCCTTGTGCGCGCCGCCGCAGATGCAGCCTTCGCCAAGGAGTTCGACACGGTCTATCTCTGCGCCAAGCCTGCGGTTTCCGCCTTCTACGAGCAGATGGGCTGGCAGCGCATCGAAGAGGGTGTCGAGGGGCTTAACGTCTTTGCGATGAAAAGGCGGGCCTGATCAGCGCTGGCTGGTAGTCGGATCGGCGTTGTTGGCTCACCGGTGCTGGCCCGGCGTTGTAGGCATCGCTCTGGCTAGAAAAGCATTCTGGACCGTCGAGGCCGGCCGTTTAGTCACGGCATGGATCCCCGGGTCTCCGCGACGGCGCTTGCGCGCCTGCTCCGCCCGAGGATGACGACGGGAAAGTAGTGCGCCGCTAATCGCAGACGCCGCGCCAATAAAATCCTAGAACCAGCGGAAATGTCGGCACCTGCGCTGCCGTACGCGATTGGCGGCAGGCCCCACAGCTTCGTCATCCTCGGGCGGAGCAGGAGCAAAGCGAACTGCGCAGACCCGGGGATCCATGCCGTGACTTCGAAGCTGGCACCGTGGTCAAATGCTACCACAGTTGCCGCCACGCTAAGCCGACGCCAACACCAACCGTTACCACGCCAGATCGGCGACGACTGCGTCGAGCACGATCATGCCCTCGGGCGTGGCGCGCAGCCGCGAATTGCCGATCGGCGCCACCAGCCCTTCGCCCTGCAGGATCGACAGCCGTGCCGAGGACAGCGACTTGCCGGAAAGCATCTCGTAGCGGGCGAGGTCGATGCCCTCGACGAGCCTGAGGCCCATCAGCAGGAACTCGTCGGCCTCTTCCGAGCGCGTCAGGATCTCCCCACCGGTGATGCCATGGCCGCGCTGTTCGACCAGTTCGGCCCAGCGCTCCGGCAGCTTCTCGGCCATCGTCACCATGCGCCTGCCGCCCTCGAGGAAGCGGCCATGCGCGCCGGGTCCGACGCCGACATATTCGCCATAGCGCCAGTAGGTCAGGTTGTGGCGGCTTTCAGCGCCGGGCCTGGCGTGATTGGAAATCTCGTATGCTGGCAGGCCGTGCGCCGCCGTCACTTCCTGGGTGATGGCATAGAGATCGGCGGCGTGATCGCCGTCGGGGATCTGGAACTTGCCGGCCGAGTAAAGCTGGTGGAAGCGCGTGCCTTCCTCGATGGTCAGCTGGTAGAGCGACAGATGGTCGACGGCATAGCCGATCGCCTGTTTGAGTTCGGCCGCCCAGGCTTCCGGCGTCTGGCCGGGGCGGGCATAGATCAGGTCGAAGGACAGGCGGGGGAAGATTTCGCGCGCAAGCCCGATGGCGTGCAGCGCCTCCTCGACATTGTGCAGCCGCCCGAGGAATCGCAGGTCCGGGTCGTTCAGCGCCTGCACGCCCAGCGAAACGCGGTTGACGCCGGCTGCGCGATAGCCGCGAAAACGCTCGGCCTCCACCGAGGAGGGGTTGGCCTCCAGCGTCACTTCGGCGTTTGCTGCAATCGTCCAGTTGGCGGCAATCGCCTCGAGCACGGCGCCCACAGTCTCCGGCTTCATCAGCGACGGCGTGCCGCCGCCGAGGAAGATGCTGGTCACCTCGCGCGGCCCGGTGCGGCCGCGCATCGTTGCCAGTTCCGTGGCAAATGCCGTGGCAAAGCGCTCCTGATCCACCGGCTGATGGCGGACATGGCTGTTGAAGTCGCAATAGGGGCATTTGGCCGCGCAGAACGGCCAATGCACGTAGACGCCGAAGCCGGGGTCGCGGCTGAGCGACGTAACGCCCATCAGGCCGATCCGAGCTTGGCGCGGGCGAATTTCTGGAACGCGCGCGCGCGGTGGGAGAGCGCATCGGCCTGGCCGGGCTTCCAGCCATGCTTTTCCTCGGCACTCATCTCTCCAAAAGTCTTGTCAAAACCTTCGGGCAGGAACACCGGATCGTAGCCAAAGCCCTTCTCGCCGCGCGGCGGCCAGACCAGCGTGCCCTCGGCCTCGCCACGGAAATATTCGGCGTGGCCGTCGGGCCAGGCCAGGCAGATGACGGCGACGAAGCGGCCGCCGCGCTGGTCCGGCGAACTGGCGCCGCGCTCCTGCATGGCGTCCTCGGTGCGCTGCATGGCCATGGCGAAGTCGCGCGTGCCGTCGGGCTTCTCGGCCCAGTTGGCGGTGTAGACGCCGGGCGCGCCGTCGAGCGCGTCGACCACCAGCCCGGAATCGTCCGACAGTGCGGGCAGGCCGGTCTTTTCGGCGGCCGCATGCGCCTTGATGTAGGCGTTCTGCTCGAAGGTCGTGCCAGTCTCGTCGGGCTCGGGCAGGCCGTATTCCTTGGCGGATTTCGCCTCGAAACCGAACGGCGCCATCAGGTCGGCGAACTCGCGCAGCTTGCCCGCATTGTGGCTGGCGATCACGATCTTCTTGTCGGCGAGTTCACGCATCAAAGTCCCCATATTTTCGGCTCGGCGAATTCGATCGAATTGCCCGAGGGGTCGCGGACATAGATCGAGCGGCCGCCTTGCGACCACTCGAAATCCGCCTCGATTGCTATGCCCATGCCGTCGAGCCTGGACTTCCATTGGTCGAGTTCCGCCGGCGTCGCAGCGAAGCAAACATGTCCCGGTCCGGTCGTGCCATGCGGCGGCACCGGGAGTTTCGCGTCCGGTTTCGGCGCATGGCGCGTAGCCTCGGCATTGAACAACAAAAGCACGCCCTGGCCGCAGCGAAAGAACACGTGCCGGCCAAGCACCTTGGCGATCCGCTCCAGGCCGATCACATCGGCATAAAATGCCTCGGCCGCGTCTAGATCGGTGACGTAGAGCGCGGTTTCAAGGATCGCCGAGGGTTGCATGGCGCGCCTCAGGCCACCGCCATCTGCTGCAGGCTGACCAGCCGGGTGATGCCCTTGCGGGCGAGGCCCATGAGCTGCAGGAACTCTTCTTCCGAGAACGGCACGCCTTCGGCGGTGCCCTGGATCTCGACGATGCCGCCCTTGCCGGTCAGGACGAAATTGGCGTCGGTGCCGGCGGACGAGTCTTCGAGATAGTCGAGGTCGAGCACCGGCTGGCCGTCATGGATGCCGCAGGAGATCGCCGCGACGTGGTCCTTCAGCACCTTTTCGACGCTGACCATCTGGCGCGCTTCCATCCAGCGCAGGCAGTCGTAAAGCGCCACCCAGGCGCCGGTGATCGAGGCAGTGCGGGTGCCGCCATCGGCCTGGATCACGTCGCAGTCGACAGTGATCTGGCGCTCGCCCAGCGCGCCCATATCGACCACGGCGCGCAACGAACGGCCGATCAGGCGCTGGATCTCCAGCGTGCGGCCGCCCTGCTTGCCCGAGGAGGCCTCGCGGCGCATGCGCTCGCCGGTGGAGCGCGGCAGCATGCCGTATTCGGCCGTCACCCAGCCCTTGCCGGAATTGCGCATCCAGCCCGGCACCTTCTCTTCGAGGCTCGCCGTGCACAGCACATGGGTGTCGCCGAACTTGACCAGGCACGAGCCTTCGGCGTGCTTGGACACATTGCGCTCGAAGGATACGGCGCGCATTTCGTCGAACTGGCGTTTGGAGGGGCGCATTCAGGCTTCTTTCTGTGGCGAAATCGGATTTGTTGCCGGCTTGTAGCTCCATGCCACCACCAGCGCAAAGGAAAACAGGTTCACAGTCGCGCCGACCGCGTGGCCGGCGGTTGTGTTCGGGCCGGCGCTGTCTATATCACTTTAGACGGAGACCATGAAGCAGATGACCAAAGCGGTTACCGATCCCAGCCTGCAATCCCTCGACATGCGCTCGCGCGACATCTTCCGGCGCATCGTCGATTCCTACCTCAGGGATGGCGAGCCGGTGGGCTCGCGCAACCTGTCGCGCATGCTGCCGTCGTCGCTGTCGCCGGCGACCGTGCGCAACGTCATGAGCGACCTCGAGCACCTCGGGCTCGTCTACGCGCCGCATATTTCCGCCGGCCGGCTGCCGACGCAGAAGGGTCTGCGCTTCTTCGTCGATGCCTTCATGGAGCTCGGCGACCTCTCCGACGAGGAGCGCCGCACCATCGACGCCCAGGTCAAAGCCTCGGGCCAGGGCGCCACGCTGGAGCACATGCTCACCGAGGCAAGCCAGATGCTGTCGGGCATGTCGCGCGGCGCGGGCCTCGTGCTTGCCGCCAAGAACGAGGTTGCCCTCAAGCATATCGAGTTCATCCAGCTCGAACCGACCAAGGCGCTCGCCGTTCTGGTGTCGCAGAATGGCGATGTCGAGAACCGGGTCATCGAGCTGCCGCTGGGCGTCACCGTCTCGCAGCTTCACGAGGCGTCGAACTTCCTCAACGCCCATATCCGTGGCCGCACCCTGGCCGAGGCGCGCATCGAGATCGCCCGTATCAAGGAAGAGACCAGGGCCGCCCTCGACACGCTGTCGCAGCAATTGGTCGAGAAGGGCCTTGCCGTCTGGGCCGGGGCCGACAGCGGCCTGCCAGCGCGGCTGATCGTGCGCGGGCGCGCCAATCTGCTCGAAAACGTCACCGCCCAGGCCGACATCGAGCTGCTCAAGCACCTGTTCGAGGACATGGAGACCCAGGATGGGTTGATCCAGTTGCTCGACCTTGCCGAGGAAGGCTCGGGTGTACGCATCTTCATCGGATCGGAAAATCGGCTGTTTTCGCTGTCCGGCTCGTCGCTGGTGGTCGCACCCTATCGCGACAAGGACGCCCGCGTCGTCGGCGCGCTCGGCGTCATTGGCCCGACCCGGCTGAATTACGCCCGCATCGTGCCGATGGTCGACTATACTGCGCAGCTGATATCGCGCATGCTCAGATAGCAGACAGGCTGCTCAGCCAAGGAGGTGTCCATGGCGCTCGAACAGATCAAGGCCCAGATCGAGTTGCTCGTCCAGCAGATGATCAATCAGCCCGCAGATCAGCGCGAATTGCAGGAAATGCTACGCGAGAAGTTCAGGGAACTGCGCGCGCAGGGGTTGACCGTACCTGACGACCTGCTGGAGCTCGAAAGACGCCTCGACGAGGATTTCTACAACTCGGGCAACTGAGGAGGGAAGGTTCAGCTGTTCGCGGGGCCGATCAAAAGGCTGCCGTTCTCAACCTTTGCGACGATTTCGCGGCCTGCCATTGCCCCGGTGAACTTGACTGTGACGCTGTCGTTGCTGCCTTCGAACCTGACCGTGACCGTGCCGTCGTCATTGCGCGCCAGCATGGCCTTGGCAGGATCGAGGCGCGTCGCGCCTTCGCCGCTGTAGCGTGCGATGTTCAGTGGCGCATTCGTCTCTACCACATCGTTGCCGTCGCCTTCCGCCATCCTTAGGGTCGCGGCATGGCCAGAAGTACTATCGAGCTTGATCCGGTCGTTGCCGGTCCCGCCCGATGCCCAAATCTCGCGGCCAGCCAACTGCAGCACGTCATTGCCGTCGCCGCCACTGGCATTTGCACCCCATTTGGCTGTCACGCGAATGGCGTCATCGCCATCGCCACCGTCGATCGAGTTGGTGTCGTCGGCGGTGATGTTGATGACATCGTCGCCGTCGCCGCCATACAGGCCGGACACGCTGCCTCTGGTGGAAACGGCAATCGCGTCGCGCCCATCTCCTCCGTAGATACGATCAACGTCGCCGCCGGCGGTAATCGCAATGGCGTCGTTTCCGTCTCCGCCTTCGAGACGATCAACGCGGCCGGTCGTGGAAATGGCGATGGCGTCATTGCCATCCCCGCCGCTGGTGACATCCACCAGGCCCCGGGCTGTAATGGCGATGGCATCGTTGCCGTCGCCGCCGCTGGTGCGACTCACTCCGCCCTGGCTTGCGATTGCGATTGTGTCATTGCCGTCACCCCCATCGACAACATCGACAGTCGGGTCATAGTAAGCGCTCGGCCTGTCGCTTGCGAGGCCAATGACCGAGATATGGTCGTTGCCGTTTTGACCGGTAACGCCGATCATCCGGTGCCCAACGACCTGAATCGTATCGTTGCCGCCCGCCGCACCAGCGGAGATGTAGTCCTTGCTCGAGGATATGACCGACAGGTCAAGGTCGCCTGAACCCGACGCCCTGACCTGCGTGATGTGCTCCATGTGGTAGCCTGTGTCGAACTCAAAGCGTTCGACCTCCATACCAAGTGCGTTGCCGGTCGAACTCAGCGATGCTTTGAAGCCTTCCGACTCCACGAGGATACGCATGATCGCGGATACCGCTGCGCTGGGGGAGGATTGCAGGCCGGGTAGAGACTGGTTTTTGGCGTAGTTGCTGGTCGCCTGCGTGCCAGCCGTATTCAACTGCCGAAGAAGATTGACCGAGACCGAGCTGTAGGAAATGGAGGGCGTGTGGATTTTCAGCACGGGTGCATTTCCAAGCCGGAGTTGAAGCTGCGCGAAGTTTTTGGCAACTTTTACGTGAAAACACTAAAAAACAATAAAGCAATCTGTTCTTTAGAATGCTTTCATGTAGCTGCGGTTATTGTCGCTTTAAACTTCAACTTCCTTCTGGTCGCCCCAGCTCACCTGCCTGTAGTCGAAGCCATATTCCAGCGTCGGCTTGACGATGCGGAAGTAGGGCGACAGGTCGAAGTCGCGGGGCGTGTATAGCGAATGATGCCGGATGTGCATGATCTCGCGCCGCATGTATTTCGACTGCGCCGAGGCGCGGCCCGGTGCGCGCGTGATTTCAGGCAGGATCGGATAGCGGATCTGGCCATAGGCCTCGGCGATCAAAGACGAACAGATGGCGCGCGTCGGGTCGCCCGAGCCGAAGGCGATCATGCGGCGGCGCCAGCGCACCGGCACCGGCGGCGTCGGCAGGAAATAGCGCAGCATGTCGAAGATGTTCTTCAGGTCGTATTTCAGGCCGAGCCTGTCCACCATGAACCTGACGACACGCTGGCGGTCCTCTGGCGACAGGCCGTTGGCCCGGCAGATACGGGTGTTGTAGGTGCGGTATTTCGACAGCGGCTTGGCAACGCAGCCTTCGCCGAGATTGACCTCGATGAGGCGCGGCCGTTCCGAGCCGTCGGCCGGTTGGGGCAACGCATCGCCGACATACAGCGCCGAATGCGACCAGGTCGATTGGGTCAGGTACTTGATCGCCGCCGAAATGTGCTGGTTGCCCTCGACGAGCAGGATGTCGCCAGGCTCGAGCGTGCGTCGCAGGGTTTCGGGATCGGACGGTGTGTAGGGCTCGTAGCCGGAGGATTCCACTTGCAGCCGGCTGGCGAGCCAGCGGCCGAGGCGATCGAGCAATGTGTCGGCGGTCTGCGTCATGACGCAGAGCAGGTAACATGAGGTCGAGCGAAGATTCCAGCCCAGCAGCTACTTGTCTCCGTGGGCGGGCTCCGGTGCCGCAATCCCCGTCCTGAGCCGGGCGCGGCACGCTTCAGCAAGGTTGCGCGCCACCTGCCTGGGCTTTTCCTCGAACAATTCCTCCGCGCGAGCGAGGCTGACCCTGCGCAGCGCCTTTTCCGAACGCTTGAGCAGTCTGCTCATGCGCTTCGGCTCGATTCCGTCGAAAGGCGCATGGCGGCCAGCGATCAGGGCCCGCATGACGAAGACGTCATGCAGGTTGCCGAGGCTTTCGCCTAGCGCGTCGGCACGTTCGCGGCGCTCATCGACCGGGTCCGGCCACAACTTGTCCAGTAGCGCCAGATGTTCCGCATGCGTCTTTGTGGCCTTGCGCAATTCGTGAAAATCTTCGGCCAGGCCGCGCTTGCGCGCGCGCTTCATCGCCTTTCGTGCCCGTCGCAGTGTCACTCGCAAACCCTCGGCCAGTACATCGGCGACCTCGTCCGGGGTGTCCGTCAACGTCAGCTTTCCAAGCTGGGTCGCGCCCTCCCGGCACGCGGCAATGGCGGCGTCGAGCACTGCGCCCAGGTCGCTTCCGCCATAGGCGACTTCAGTGCGATGACGGACCAGCATCGCCCGGACGGCCGCAAGGCCGGCAGCGTCTGCTTCGTCGGGGAAGTCGTCGACCAGCCGATCGACGGTCTCGATCAGGGCGCTCGCCTGGCGCGGAGCGGAGATTGAACTGGATATGTCCCCAAATCGATCGCTTTCGGCACGGCAGATCGCTTCATCGCCCGGCCGTACCAGGGTGAGTAGCGCCCTGAGCGCCTTGATGCGCTTGCGGGCATCGTGAAGACCGGTGTCGGGGGTTTTGCGGGCGCTCTTGAGGCGGGCGGCAATCTTGTTGGTTTCTTCGCTGGCGATCCGTCGCACCTCGCTGTTCAGCGGCCGGCGCGGATCGAAGCGAAAGCTCATGCCACGGCCCCGGTGGCGTCGCTGAGCGCAAGGGTCGCGTTGTAGTAGTGCGGATCACCGGTGACCTCCCGGCCGATCCACGACGGCAGTTCCGAATCTGCGACATGTTCCGGCGTCTCGAGTTCGGCGATCACCAGCCCGCTTAGCTCGCCGCCGAAGACATCGATCTCGTAGAGGTAGCCGCCATGATGGACATGGTGGCGCGTCTTCTCGATGACGCGGCCGATGGCGAACTGGCGCATTTCCTCCGCGTCGGCCAGCGGCACCTTGTATTCGAATTCGTCGCGCTCGCGGCCCCTGGAGCCGAATTTCAGCGTCAGCTTGGCCCGCTTTCCGTCGGAAATGCGCAGGCGCACCGAGCGGCCGGGATTGGAGGCGAGGTAGAATTGCTGGATATTGATCGTGTCTTCGACCAGGCTACGCCACGCCTGCCCGTCCACCAGGAACTTGCGTTCGACTTCCTTCGCCATTGCGTCAGTAAAGCGCGGTGCGGCGTGCAGCGCAACATGATTGACGTTAATCAATCGATTGATTAAAATCTTTCTCATGAACAGAACAGGCACGCCCCAACCGCCTGCCTCCGCACCCGAGGCCACCCGCACGGCGCTGGTCATGGCGGCGCTGCAACTGTTCGGCAGGCAGGGATTCGACGCCACCTCGACGCGCGAGATCGCCGCCGCCGCCGGCGCCAATATCGGCTCGATCGCCTATCATTTCGGCGGCAAGGAAGGCCTTAGGCTGGCCGCCGCCGACTATATCGTCGACACCATCCAGTCGGTCGCCAGCCAGGCGCTTGGCAGCACCACCCTGGCCCAGCCGGAGCCGGCGACGCCAGCCGAAGCCGAGGCGCAGATCGCGGCCGCCGTCGAGCGCATGGTTGGCTTCATCGTCGCCCGTCCCGAGGCCGGCGAGATCGTGCAGTTCGTGCTGCGTGAACTGTCGACGCCCACCGATGCGCTTGATCGTATCTACACAGGCGTGTTCGAGCCGTTGCACGTGCGTCTGTGCCAGCTCTGGGCCGCAGCCACCGGCGAGGAGGCGGAGAGCGAGCGCACCCGCATGACCGTCTTCATGATGATCGGCCAGGTGGTCTATTTCCGCATCGCCCGCGCCGCCGTCATCAGGCGCATGGGCTGGCCCGACATCGGACCGGGCGAGGCCGCCAAGGTCGCCGGCCTCGCCAGGGAGAACGTTGCGGCCATCATCGCCGCGCGCAAGGCAGGAAAGCCATGAGCATCCTTTGTTCCATTCCCTTCGCCGCGTCGCTGTTTTCGGCTTGCGCCGGCCCGGCCCCGCTCGCTGTCGGCTATGTCGAGGGCGACTACGTCCAGCTCGCGCCGATCGAGGTGACGCAGGTCAGTTCGATCGCGGTCAAGCGCGGCGACCGGGTCGAGACAGGCACTCCGGTCGCGCTGATGGAGGAGGCGGATACCAACATTGCCGTCGCACAGGCCGAGGCTGCTCTGGCTCAGGCCCAGGCGCTGCTCGCCGATCTGGAGATCGGAAAGCGGCCGGAGGAGATCGCCGTTCTTGAAGCCACGGTGCGTTCGACCAAGGCTCAGGGCGACCAGGCGCAGCGCACGTTGATACGAACGCAGGACCTCACCAGGCGCGGCGTGGCGACCCAGGCCCAGCTTGACGACGCCACGATGCAGCTCGAGGTTGCCCAGGCGGCCATCGGCCAGGCAACGGCCAATCTGGCGGTTGGCCGTCTGCCGGCGCGCGCCGAGTCGATCAAGGCCGCCGAGAATGCCGTCAAGGTCGCCCAGGCACAGCTCGAGCAGGCGCGCTGGCGCCTGTCGCAGCGCTCCATCGCAGCACCCGCACCCGGCCGCATCACCGACGTCATCCGCAATCCCGGCGATCTTGCCGGCCCGTCGGCGCCGGTGCTCGAAATGCTGCCCGACGACGCCGTCAAGCTGGTGGTCTACATCCCGGAAACGGACTTCTCCAAGGTCAAGATCGGCACGCTGCTTTCGGTGAATTGCGACGGCTGCGGCCCAGGTATCAAGGCCAAGGTCAGCTATGTCTCGCCCGATCCCGAATTCACCCCGCCGGTGATCTACTCGCTCGAAACCCGGCAGAAGCTGGTCTACCTCGTCGAGGCGCGGCCGGTGGATCCGTCCTCGCCGCTGCAGCCGGGGCAGATCGTCGATGTGGCGCTGGAAAAGAGCGAATAGCGAGTAGCGAATAGCAAGGCACGTCATGACCCGCGCGCTCACAACCACTCCCTACTCACTACTCGCTATTCCCTATTCGCTCCTTTCGGGCCAGCCACAATGAACGCCATCGACGTCAAGAACCTCGTCAAGCGCTACGGCGGCAGGGCTGTCGTTGACCATGTCACGATGACGGTTGCCGCGGGCGAGATCGTCGGCTTCCTCGGTCCCAACGGCTCCGGCAAGACCACCACCATCCGCATCATGTGCGGGCTTCTGACCCCTGATGAGGGCGAGGGCCACGTGCTGGGTTACGACCTGCGCACAGAGAGCCTGCTGATCAAGCGCGAGGTCGGCTACATGACGCAGCGGTTCTCGTTCTACGAGGACCTGACGATCGGCGAAAATCTCGAATTCGTCGCCCGCCTCTACAAGCTGCGGCCGGTCGAGGAACATGTTGCGACGACGCTGGAGGATCTGGGCCTAGCCAGCCGGCGCGACCAGCTTGCCGGCACGCTGTCGGGCGGCTGGAAGCAGCGCCTGGCGCTCGCCGCCTGCATCATGCACAAGCCGAAACTGCTCTTGCTCGACGAGCCGACCGCCGGCGTCGACCCCAAGGCGCGGCGCGAGTTCTGGGACGAGATCCACCGGCTGGCGCGCGGCGGGCTGACGGTGCTGGTCTCGACCCACTACATGGACGAGGCCGAGCGCTGCCACCGCATCAGCTACATCTCCTATGGCAAGCTGCTCGCCACAGGCACTGTCGAGGAGGTGGTGCGCAATGCCGGGCTTACCACCTTCGTCGTCTCGGGCGCGGGCCTTGATCAAGTGGCGGAAGCTCTCGAGGGCCGGTCCGGCGTCGACCAGGTCGCCCCCTTTGGTGCGACGCTGCATGTCGTCGGCTCCGACCAGGCCGCGCTGGAAGCGGCGCTGACCGACATCCGCGACCGCCCCGGCGTGACGGTCGAGCCCGGCGAGACCAGCCTGGAAGACGTGTTCATCCAGTTCATGGCGGGCTCCAGGGACAACATGTCATGAAGCGCGTCACAGACAGCTTGTTCTCTTTTGCCCGGCTCGGGGCGCTGCTCATCAAGGAGTTCATCCAGATGCGGCGCGACCGCATCACCTTCGCCATGATGCTCGGCGTGCCGCTGATGCAGCTCATCCTGTTCGGCTTCGCCATCAACAGCGATCCCAAGACGCTGCCCGCCGCGCTGCTGGCGATGAGCAACGACCAGTACACGCGCGCCATCGTTTCGGCGCTACAGAACACCGACTACTACCGCTTCGACCATGTGGCTACCACCGCCGCCGAGGCCGAGGAGCTGATGGCGAGCGGCAAGGTCGCCTTCGTAGTCACCATTCCATCCGATTTCGGTCGTCGCGTGGCGAGTGGCAACCAGCCGCAGATCCTGATCGAGGCCGACGCCACCGACCCGTCCGCCTCGAGCGGCGCGATCTCGACGCTCGGCACCATCGCCAACCGGGCGCTGCTTCGGGCGCAGGGCATGCAGGCCGCCGCCGCCGAGGCGGCCAAGGGCCAGCTCCAGGTCGTCGTCCACCAGCGCTACAATCCCGAAGCCATCTCGCAATACAACATCGTGCCCGGCCTGCTCGGCGTCATCCTGCAGATGACCATGGTGATGATGACGGCCATGGCGCTGACGCGCGAGACCGAGCGCGGCACGATGGAAAACCTGCTCGCAATGCCGGCCAGCCCCGCCGAGATCATGCTCGGCAAGGTGCTGCCCTACCTCGGCGTCGGCGCGGTGCAGGTCGTGGTGGTGCTGGGTGCGGCCAAGCTCCTGTTCGGCGTGCCCTTCGTCGGCTCTCTGTCGCTGCTCTTGTCGGCGATCCTGGTCTTCGTCATGGCGCTGGTGCTGCTCGGCTACACTATCTCGACCACCGCGCGGACCCAGATGCAGGCGATGCAGCTGACCTTCTTCTTCTTCCTTCCGTCGATCCTGCTCTCCGGTTTCATGTTCCCCTATCGCGGCATGCCCGGCTGGGCGCAGGCATTTGGCGAGATCCTGCCGCTAACGCATTTCCTGCGCATCATCCGCGCCGTCATGCTCAAGGGCGCCGAGTTTCCCGCCATCGCTCATGAGATCGGCATCCTGGGGCTGTTCGTCGTGTTCTTCGCCGCGCTGGCGCTGTTCAGGTTCCGCCGCACGCTGGACTGAGCTTTTTTCCCGAATGCGCCTCTGCTAGCCTCTGGACGGCCTTCGGGGGAGCGGCGACCATGGCGCGCAGGGCAACGCATGGCTGGCTTTGGGCTCTTGTAGTTGCTGCCGCTTTGCCGGCCGGCGCGCCTGCCAACGCGTCCGATCTCTACACCATGCGGACCGTCACCAGCGGCACCGCCGAACCGCGCCGCGCCATCGGTTTTGCCCAGTGCTTCCGCGACGTTCTGGTCAGGGTCTCGGGCGACCAGCGCCTGCTCGACGAACCGCTCGTCGCCGAACAGGCAAGCCACGCCGGCGACCTCGTCGCGAGCTACAGCTTCCGCGACCGCCTCGCCGGCATCCCTATCCATGACGAGCAGGGCAGCTACGACCGCCCGCACGACCTCGCTTGCGTCTTCGATCCGGCCAAGCTGGATGCGTTCCTGGAAAGGCTCGGCCGCAAGCCTTGGCTGGTGCGCCCGCGTCTTGTCGCCGCCATCGCCATCCGCGACATGAAGGGCGCTGAATACCTCCTTGCAAGCGACAGCCGGGGCGGTCGCGACGAGGACATGCGCGCGGCCCTTGCCGCCGCTGCCGACAGGCTGGCGCTGCCGCTCGTCCTGCCCAGCTTGCAACAATTGTCTCGCGCCGGCATCGTCGCCGACGGTACAGCTAGCGACGGCCGACTTGGAGCGCTGGCGACCTCGGCCGGCACCGATCTGGCGCTGTCGGGGAAAATGGTCTGGAGTGATGCGGCGCTGGGCTGGGTCGCCGATTGGCGCCTAGCATCTTCCGGTACGGTGCGGCACTGGGAGATCCGCGGGGTCGGCTTCGACGATGCCTTCCGCGATGGCGTCGCCGGCGCGGCGCAGGTGCTGTCGGGCAATGGCGAGCCCTAGCAGGTGGAGAGGAAGAGGGTGCCCTTCGCTCGAACGCACCCCGGCCCTCCGCTATGGCTACGGGCGTTCGGAACTCAAAAAGTCAAATCGTTGGCTTTTTGCCGGCCTTTGGCCGGACGTTCCTCACCCCATCAAGGACCTTACCCGCTTTTCACCGCCGGCCTTGCGCCAGGCGTTGAAGCGGTGGGTGGCGGCGGCGAACGAGATCTTCATCGCCCGGGAAACCGAATAGCGCGACTTGCCCTCATCGAACATGCGGTAGCAGCATTCGACACCCTGCTCGGTCAGCTTGCCGTCGCAGCTCTTGTTGTGCGGATTGGCCGGATCGAACTCTTCCGCCGGCGGCTCCAGCATTCCCTTGAGGCGCAAAAGGTCCGCCTCGATGCTGGCGATCAGCTCGAGCACGGGCTTGGGGTCGATGTGGTGCGCTTGCCGATGGGCCGCCATGGCTGTGGTCCTGTCTATTGGCTCAGGTTAGCCTATATAGGTGAACATTTGGCTATAACAAGGAATGCCGTTTCACCGCGCGAAATTTGTCTCCGGTCGGCCAAGTGGATTGACCAGCCATCGTGCGGCTTATAGTTTAGAATAATTCTAAACTAGGAATTTCCACTCATGTTGTCCCGTGTCTTCGGCCTTGGCCGCCGCGCCTTCGATTCTCTGTCCGAACAGGAGATCCTGGCGCTCGCCATCTCGTCCGAGGAAGATGATGCCCGCATCTACCGCGCCTATGCCGACGGCCTGCGCGAGGAGTTTCCGCAATCGGCCAAGGTCTTCGACGCCATGGCCGAGGAAGAGGACGGCCACCGCGCCGCCCTGATCGAACTGCACCGCGCCCGCTTCGGCGAGCGCATCCCGCTGATCCGCCGCGAGCATGTCCGCGGCTACTACGAGCGCAAGCCGGACTGGCTGGTGCGGCCGCTCGGCATCGACAAGGTGCGAGATCAGGCCGAGGCGATGGAGCGGCAGGCCTATCGTTTCTACGTCGAGGCCATCAAGCGCACCAGCGACGCCTCGACGCGCAAGCTGTTGGGCGACCTCGCCGCCGCCGAGCAGGGCCACGAGTCGCTGGCCCACTTGCTCGGCGACAAGCATGTGCCCGAGGATGTGAAGGAAGAGGAGGCGGCAGGCGAAAGGCGCCAGTTTATCCTTACCTATGTCCAGCCGGGCCTCGCCGGACTGATGGACGGCTCGGTCTCCACGCTGGCGCCGATCTTCGCCGCGGCATTCGCCACCCAGGACACCTGGCAGACCTTCCTGATCGGCCTGTCGGCCTCGGTCGGTGCCGGCATCTCCATGGGCTTCACCGAGGCGGCCCATGACGACGGCAAGCTGTCGGGCCGCGGCTCGCCGCTCAAGCGCGGGCTTGCCTCCGGCATCATGACGACGGTCGGCGGCCTCGGCCACGCGCTGCCCTATCTCATCCCGCATTTCTGGACGGCGACGACGATCGCCGTCATCGTGGTGTTCTTCGAGCTCTGGGCCATCGCCTTCATCCAGAACCGCTACATGGAAACGCCGTTCCTGCGCGCCACTTTCCAGGTCGTGCTCGGTGGCGCGCTGGTCCTTGCCGCAGGCGTGTTGATCGGCAACGCCTGAGTGACCTCAGATCGCCTCTCCCCACCGGGGAGAGGTCGGTCGAGCGTGGCCGGGTGAGGTCGCCCGCTGTCCGCCTCGTCTACACCCCCTCCAGCTGCGCGTGCGGGCCGGATGCCAGCTTGAGGAAAATGCGGTCCTCGCGTCTGATGAACTTCTCTCTCCTGGCGAATTCATAGTTCTCGCGGCCGAGCGGGTCGGCGGCGAGCCGCGACCGATAGGCCTCGTAGGCGGCGAGGTTTTCGACGTTGTAGACGCCGTAGGCGGTCGTTGCCGATCCCTCATGCGGGGCGAAGTAGCCGATCAGGTCGGCTCCGCAGCGCGGGATCGCCCGGCCCCAGTTGCGGGCGTACTCCTCGAAGGCCGCCTTGCCGAACGGGTCGATCTGGTAGCGGATGAAGCAGGTGATGGTCATTTTCCGTCTCCGTGAATTTCGGGAATGGTTCGGCCGGCATCGAAACATCAGGCCGGGATGCGTGGCAGGCTGCGCCTCAGCGCCAGAAGGGCTGTGAGCATTCGCGGGTCACGTCGCGGCGGGTGAGGCCGATGTCGTCCAGCGCCTCGTCGCTCAGTTCCGACAGGTCGAGCCGCTGCTGGTAGCGGTTGTAGCAGCGGGAGAGGAAGCGGAAGGCGCGGAACAATGTCCGCGTCGGCCGCAGCAGCGATGCACCGTTCGCGGTGGTCGTGGTCATGGTGATCTCCTTTCTGGCCGGAGACTACGCCTTGCCCGACGGATATGCTTCGACTAGCATCGAACGATGGAGGTGGTATCGCCATGAAGGAAGGCCCCGACATCGCCCGCATCGCCAGCCTGGTCGGCGACCCGGCCCGCGCCAACATGCTGACCGCGCTGATGGACGGCGGCGCGCTCACCGCCAGCGAACTGGCGCTGGAGGCCGGCGTCGGCCTGCCCACGGCAAGCTCGCATCTCGCCAAGCTGGTCGAGGGCGGCCTGCTCAAGCTCGCCAGCCAGGGCCGCCACCGCTATTTCGGGCTCGCCGGGCCGCAGGTCGCGACGATGCTGGAATCGATCATGGGCGTGGCGGCGCAGGCCGGCCCTATCAGGACGAGGCCCGGGCCCAGGGACGCCGGGATGCGGCAGGCGCGCGTCTGCTACGACCATCTCGCCGGCGAGCACGCGGTGGCGATGCTTGAACGCTTCGTCGCCGAGGAAATCGTGGTCCGCGACGCCGACGCTCTCCGCCTCGGCCCGGCGGGGCAATCGTTCTTCTCGGCGATCGGCATCGACACCGAGCGCCTCGGCAATGCCCGCCGGCCGATGTGCCGCGCCTGCCTCGACTGGAGCGTGCGCCGTTCGCACCTCGCCGGTTCGCTCGGGGCTGCGATCCTCGACAAGATCCTCGCCGAGAAATGGGCACGGCGGCCGGCCGGCAGCCGCACCGTGGAGTTCACCCCGCCGGGGCGCAAGGCGTTCGAAAAGACCTTCCTCGGCTGAAGGTGGTGCCGCCGTCCACGGACGACCCTGAATTGTAACCACAGGTGGAAACCTGTGGATAGTTCGCCGGCAATCGGCGGTTACTTCTGTGGTGCAAAAGTCACACGTTAACCAATGCCGCCCGATCCCGCCTAAATGCCTAGAAAAGAACGCATTTCAGACACGATCGGAGGCATTTTCACACGAAGATTAAGATCGCGTTCACCGAAGATTCACAACCGGCGACTATGGTTGCGTCCACATTCGGAACGAGCTTCCGAACGGACAGGGATAAGAACAATGGCTATCTGGAACCAACTCACTCACGCCGCTGTGGCGTTTCGCGAATTCATCGCCCCGACCTATCGTCCCGAACGTCACTACATGCGCGGCCCGGGCCCGGCCTGTGCGCGCCGCGAGCATTCGCTCCACACCCGCGTGACGTTCCACTGACATGACCGTCACCGGACGCCACCAGAGCCGGATCTGCCGGCCCGTCGGCGATCACCGCAGCACCACCTTGCGCGGCGAACGCCGGGCAATCGCCTCGACCCGCCGCTAAGGCGCCTCCGCTTGCCGGCGGCGCAAGCCCGGCACATCCAAGCTCCCTCCCAGGACAACCGCACGCTTCGCCCCCGAGGACCGCAACGGTTCTTCGGCAAGGGCGAAGCATCGGACGCGCGGCACTGTAGCGCCTCACCACAATTCGTGGCGGACGTTGAGATCCTTGAGGACAGGGACGTCCCGCAACATGGCGCACACTCGCGCGATGTTGGGCCATGCAGATTCCGCCTTGCGCGGCTCGGGATGCCAGTGCGCGAGCATCAACAGGTAGATATCGGCAATCGACATGTGCTCGCCGGCGAGCCATTGCTTCGTTTCGAGCGCCGCGTCGAGGATGCCGAAGCCACGGTCGACTTCCGCGATCGCCGCAGCCTTGACCGCCTCGGCGCCTTCCGCATGAGTTGTGTATCGCTGGGCGTAGTAGATGCGCAGCACTGCCGGGTACATCACCGAGGTCATGAATGCCGACCAGCGCAGGAACTCGGCACGCCCTGAGGCATCCGGGACGGGCGCCAGCCGCGCATGGGAATGGCGTTCGGCTATCAATTGGCAGATGGCGGCTGACTCCGTCATCGAGTTGCCGTCCGGCAGCACCAAAGTCGGCACCTGGCCGAGCGGACTGATCTTGCGGAATTGTTCGTCGGGATCGATGCCCTTGACCACATCGATGCGTTCGAAGGGCGCGCCTGCGAGTTCGAGTGCAGCCTCGACGACGAAGCCGCCGCTGCCGGCGCGCGAATAAAGCTTGTACATGGTCTTGTCCCCCCAGCCGGCCCGAGGCCGCAGCGCGGGATTTGACATGCACGAGCCCGGCTTCTCAAGCGCCGTACCCGCCCGCCAGTGCAGTATTTTCACCGGTCCAGGCGCCTCTCGCCGCCCGGTGAATCTTCTTGAAGTTGCGCCCACCCCTAACCCCTCCCCACAAGGGGGAGGGGGGTAAGGACGGTGGAAGGGCTCCTCTAGCCCCCCAGGCCTTCGAACAGCACGGTGGACAGATAGCGTTCGGCGAAGGAGGGGATGATGACGACGATGTTCTTGCCCGCATTCTCCGGCCGCGAACCGGCGACCACCGCCGCCTGCAGGGCGGCACCCGAGGAGATGCCGACCGGCACGCCTTCGAGGCGGGCGACGAGGCGGGCATTGGCCACCGCGTCTTCGTTGGAGACCTTGATGATCTCGTCATAGATCGAGGTGTCCAGCACCTTGGGCGCGAAGCCAGCGCCGATGCCCTGGATCTTGTGCGGGCCGGGTTGGCCACCCGACAGCACCGGCGATCCCTCGGGCTCGACCGCCACCACATGCAGCGACGGTTTGCGGCTCTTGATCACCTGGCCGACGCCGGTGATCGTGCCCCCCGTGCCGATGCCGGCGACGAGGATGTCGATGCCGCCTTGCGTGTCGTTCCAGATTTCTTCCGCCGTCGTCTCGCGATGGATTTCCGGGTTGGCCGGGTTTTCGAACTGCTGCGGGATGATGGAGTTGGGGATGGTCTGCACCAGTTCCTCGGCCTTGGCGATGGCGCCCTTCATGCCCTTGGCGCCTTCGGTCAGCACCAGTTCGGCGCCGAGCAGCGCCAGCATCTTGCGGCGCTCGAGCGACATCGTCTCGGGCATGGTCAGGATCAGCTTGTATCCCTTGGCAGCGGCGGCGAAGGCCAGCGCGATGCCGGTATTGCCCGAGGTCGGCTCGACCAGCGTGCTCTTGCCCGGGGTGATGCGGCCTTCCGCCTCCAGCGCCTCGATCATCGCGACGCCGATGCGGTCCTTGACGCTGGCGATGGGATTGAAAAATTCGAGCTTGGCGAGGATGTTCGCCACCACGCCCTTTTCCTTGGCGAACTTGTCGAGCCGCACCAGCGGCGTGTCGCCGATGGTCTCGGTGATCGAGCCGTAGATCCGGCCGCGGCCGGGTGCGCGCTTGGAGGTGACGGGTTTGTTCATGAGCTTCGCTTCCTGCCGGAATCATATGTTGCCGGGAACGAAGATAGGGTGCCGAAGGGCAATTTCCGAGTGGCCGCCATGCTGATCAGCGGCATTTCATGGAAGCAAGTTGCCGTGTAGGCCGGATTGGTAGAATAGAATTCCCCAGCCAGCCTTATTGGCGGGCGGCGATGGCGGCCGCAGCACCGATCATGAAAGCGGCGGCGGTGCGGTTCAGCGCCTTGAGTGCGCGCGGTGTCTTCAGGAACCAGCGAGCCTGCGAAGCCAGCGCCAAGTAAGGCACCAGCACGAGCAGCAGCACGACAATGGTGATGGCGACGAGGATGCCGTAGTCGGCCAGCGTGATGGTCCTTAGGTCGATCACCGTCGGCGTGATCGCCACATAGAAGACCATCGTCTTCGGATTGCCGAGCGTCAGCGTCAGCCCCGCCAGCATGCTCGCGAAAAACCCGTCCTTGCCCTTCTTGGCCTCGATCGTCTCGGGCGTGATCCCGGTCTTCCAGAAGCACCAGCCGAGCCATGCGAGATAGGCGACGCCGAGCCACTTGATCACCAGGAACACCATGCCGAAGGTCTGGGCCACCATGGCGAGCCCCAGTACCACCGCGGTGAGATAGGTGAGGTCGCCGAGCACCAGGCCCAGCGACATGGCGAGCGAGGAGCGGAAGCCCGAGCCCAGCGCGCGTGCCACAAGTGCCGTCACACCCGGCCCGGGGATGGCGGCCGCCACGGCAAGCGTGCCGCTATAGGCGAGGAATCCGGCAAGGGTCATGCAAAAGCTCACGGTCGGAAAGACGCGGTTCTATCGCATGGTTGCGCCTTGCTGTGAATGTCGCGAGCACTGGGCCAGTGATCACATTTTCTGAGAAAATACCTTCCGGACATCGACATTCGTGCCCCCGTCGTGTAGGCGCACGGTCCCGTTGCGGCCCATGTGGAAATTTCTGGGTCGCCCTCCCACGCAGAAAATTCAGGACGATGCGATGCGACCGGCGTTCGGCGGCATAGACTTTGGTACTTCCAACTCAACCGTCGGTGTGATCGAGAACGGCCGCCCGCGTCTTGTCGCGCTGGAAGGCGAAAGTGTTACGCTGCCCTCAGCGATCTTCTTCAATTTCGAGGACGACAACACAGCACTCGGCCGCCGGGCCATCGGCGAATACACCGACGGCGCCGAAGGCCGGCTGATGCGGGCGCTGAAAAGCGTGCTCGGTTCGTCGCTCGTGCATGAGAAGACCCGTATCAAGGCGCGCCAGATCGCGTTCACCGACATCATCGGCATGTTCGTAGGCCACCTCAAGGACAAGCTCGAGGGCCATGTCGGCGCGCCGGTCGAAAACGTCGTGCTCGGCCGTCCGGTCCAGTTCGTCGACGACGACGCCAAGGCCGACGCCGACGCACAGGGTGAGCTGGAAAAGGCCGCCCGTGCGCAAGGCTTCCAGCACATCGACTTCCAGTTCGAACCGATCGCGGCGGCACTTGATTACGAGCGCACCGTCACCGGCGAGGAACTGGCGCTGATCGTCGACATGGGCGGCGGCACCTCGGACTTTTCCATCGTGCGTGTTTCGCCCGAGCGCGCGGCGTCGAACGACCGCAAGGCCGACATCCTGGCCAACCGCGGCGTGCACATCGGCGGCACCGATTTCGACCGGTTGCTCTCCATCGCCAATGTCATGCCCGAGCTCGGCTATCTGACGCCGACCAAGGACGGCAAGCGCAACCTGCCGGCCGGCTATTTCATCGACCTCGCCACCTGGCAGCGTATCAACCTGCTCTACACACCCAAGGCCAAGCTCGACCTGCGTCAGATCCGCTTCGAGGCGCAGCGCCCCGACCTCGTCGACCGCATGATCGAGGTGGTCGAGGAGCGCTTCGGCCATGCGCTCGCGACCAAGGTGGAAAAGGCCAAGATCGAGCTGACCGATGCCGAAGCGACGACGATCGACGTTTCGCTGCCGGCGGCGAAGTTCACCGCGTCGATGACCCGCCAGGGACTGGAAGACACGATCCGCGCCGAGGTTGGCCGAGTGACGGCGACGGTTGCCGACACACTCGCCGAGGCGCAGGTGCAAGCCTCTGATATCACCGCCGTCTTCCTCACCGGCGGTTCGACCGCCATTCCGCTGGCGCGCCAGAGCATCCTTTCGCTGGTGCCGGGAGCCCGGATCGTCCAGGGCGATGCCTTCGGCTCCGTTGGTCTGGGCCTCGCGCTCGACGCCCAGCGCAAGTTTGGGTGACTACGAGGCATCCGTAGCGTTTCCAGCGTCGGTGCCGCGGCAATGTCGCGGCATGGATTCCCGACACTCTCCGCTCCCTGCGGTCGCTCACGAGGTCGGGAATGACGAGCTTCATGTAGCGGTCCCGCCAATCGCCGACGCTGGAGATGGCGGCAGGACCCCGGCAACCTGTCATTCCTGCCAATCACCAACATCGGAGATTGGCGGCAGGCCCCCGGCAATCCGTCATTCCCGATCTCGTGAGCGAGTGAAACGAGCGGAGAGTGTCGGGAATCTATGCCGTGACCGTCATGACGTCGCCGACGGTTCAGGAGGCAGTAGCGCTTCGGCCCTGAGCGTCTCCTGCGCATCCTCCACCGAGGCGGCGTAGGTGACATGGGGCGGCCGCACGCCGTGGGTGATCAGCATCCGCCGCATCTGGGGCGTGGTCCCGGTGATGAAGAATTTCACGCCTGCCCGCTCCGCCTTGCGCGCTGCCCCCTCCAGCACGTTGGCGGCGGTCGAGTCGAGGAACGGCACGGCCGTGCAGTCCAAGATGAAGTTGCGGCGCTGGTCGGCGATGCGGTCGAGCACCGCCCCCACCGTCGAGGCCGCGCCGAAGAAGAACGCGCCCGAAATCCGGTAGATCACCGTGTCGGCGTCACCGGCATCGCCCGCCTCATAGGCATGGCGGCCGCCGTTTGTGGTGTCGGCCACGTCCTCCGGCACCAGCGGCCGGTCGGTCTCGACCGCGATGCTCTTGGACATGCGGTCGATGAACAACACCGACCCCAGCGCGAAGCCGACGACGATGCCCTCGGTCAGGTCGCGGAACACGACCAGCAGGAAGGTCACCATCAGCACCAGCGCATCGCCCCATGACGAGCGCATCAGCGCCGCGAAGGCCTGCTTCTCGACCATGTTCCAGGCGACCACGGCGAGCACGCCGGCAAGGGCGGCAAGCGGGATGTAGGAGGCAAGCGGTGCTGCCACCAGCATGAAGGCGAGCAGGAAGGCCGAGTGCAGCATGCCCGAGACCGGCCCGCGCGCACCGGCCCGCACATTGGTTGCGGTGCGCGCGATCGTGCCGGTCACGCAGATGCCGCCGAACAGCGCCGAGCCGATATTGGCGAAACCCTGCGCCACCAGCTCGCAGTTCGAGCGGTGCCGCCGTCCGGTCATGCCGTCGGCGACGACCGCCGACAGCAGCGACTCGATGGCGCCGAGCAGCGTGAACGCCACGGCATCCGGTAGCACTGATATCGCCTTGTCGACGCTCAATGAGGGCAAGGCGGGCATCGGCAGGCTGCGCGGGATGCCGCCGAAACGTGTGCCGATGGTCTCCACCGGCAGCGCCAGCAGGGCCGGGGCGATTGAGCCCAGGCCGACCGCGATCAGCATGCCCGGCCAGTGCGGCCGCCCGCGCTTGAGCACCACGATCGTGCCGATGGTCAGCGCCGTCACCGCTACCGACGACGGGTTGAGCGTGCCGGCCGCTTCCGCCAGCGCCAGCAACTTCGGCAGGAAAGCCCCCGGCTCCTTGCCGTTGAGCGTCAGCCCGAACATTTCGCTCAACTGGCTGGAAAAGATGATGACGGCGATGCCCGCCGTGAAACCGACGGTGACGGGGTAGGGGATGAACTTGATGTAGGTGCCGAGGCGAAGATAGCCGACGGCAACCAGCATGACGCCGGACATCGCGGTCGCCAGCAGCAGCCCTTCGACGCCCTCGCGGGCCACCGTCGCCGCCACCAGCACGATGAAGGCCCCCGCCGGTCCGCCGATCTGAAAGCGGCTGCCGCCGAGTGCGGAGACGATGAAGCCGCCGACGATCGCCGTGAACAGGCCCCGGTCCGGCGACACGCCCGACGCAATCGCGATCGCCATGGACAGCGGCAGCGCCACGATCGCCACCGTCAGGCCGGCAATCGCATCGGCCCTGAGCTGGCCGGCGCCGTATCCTTCGCGGAAAACCGTCACCAGCTTGGGGGTGAACAGCTCCCAGAAGGTCGGCTGCTTGTGTTTCAATCCGGTGTTGCTGTCTGCCGCGTTCATCATCCACATCCACGTCGAAACGCGGCGGATCGTCGGCATGGCTGTCGGCGGTCGCGTCGCGACTTTTCTGCGGAACGTCTGGGCCCGGAGTCAGCCGGCCTGCTTTTTCAGGCGCACGCCCCGGCCACCCGTTTCGTTCTCGCCGATCAGCTCCACGCCCGCGTTCTCGAGCGCCTGTATGACCTTGGTCAGCGTGTCGACCACGCCGCGCACCACGCCCTCGCTCGCTTCCATGCGCTGGATCGTCGGCACCGACACGCCCGCCATTTCGGCGAGCGTCTTCTGGTCGATACCTGCCAGCGCCCGTGCGGCGCGCATCTGTGCGGCTGTGATCACTTCAGGTGTTCCCGTCTCAATCCGCAGGATGAATGTATCATACATTCATGTTGATGTTTCAACCATCAATGTCGATGTTCAACGCATGTCCTGGTCGGCTTCTTCGCCGGGGCGCAAGAAGTAGCGGCTGACCAGCCAGCATAAGGTTGCCCAGGCAAATCCGGCGCACCAGCCGGCAAGCACGTCAGAGGGCCAGTGTACGCCGAGATACACCCGGCTGATGCCGACCATCAGCGTCGTCAGCACGGCGACGCCGAAGACGAAGAGCGTCGTCGCGCGCCCTGGCAGGAACCGCGCAAGCAGCGCGCCGAGCGTCAGGTAGGTCACCGCCGAAAGCATCGCATGTCCGCTCGGAAAGCTCATCGTGTGCACCTGCGCCAGATGCGAGACGAGGTCCGGCCGCGGCCGGTCGATGCCGAGCTTGAGCAGGCTCGACAGTACCTGCCCGCCGGCCACCGAGACGAACACGAACAGCGCTGCCCCCCAGCGCCTGATCATGCACAGATAGATGATTGTGATCGCGGTGATGTAGATCAGCACTGCCGCACTGCCGAGCGCGGTGATGTCGCGCATCGCCTCTTCCAGCCAGGATGGCCCGATCGGGTTGTTGGGCTCGCCGGCCACGCGGAAGGCCAGCAATATGTCGGTGTCGAAGGCGTGCGGGGCGGCGTCGCGGGCGATTTCGGACAGTTCGACGAAGCCCCACAGCGCGCCGGCGATGATGATGCCCGCCGCCAAAAGCGAGAATTCGATTCTATTCCACAACGTCTGGGGCATCGCTTGGCTGTCCTTGGTGTCTCCAGGAGCCTCTATAACCACGGCCGATTTCCGGCGAAACTGTCACGTTGCCGGCAGAGCGCAGCGAAGCGAGATTTCCACACCGGCCTGTGGCGGCTCAATTGCTGTGTGAGTGACTGAAGATCCGAAACGCGAGCGGCCGCCGGCCGTGGCCGTATTCACTTCCCGGCGATGGCAGGCCCCAGCGTGATCAGCGCCACGGCCACCACCGCAAGGCCTACGCCGATGCCCTGGATGCCGCTCAGCTTCTCGCCGAAATAGATGATGGCGACGAGGTTGACGGCGATCAGCTGGATCACCGCCGACAGGGAGAACGACACCGACATGCCGAAGTCGCGCACCAGGCGCAGCATCACCAGGTTGCCGAGCGAATAGAGGATCAGCGTCACCACCAGCTTGCCGATGGTGGGCTCTAGCCCCCAAGTCTTGGCAACCATTGCCGCGATCAGAAAGATGACGGTCGAAAAACCAAGCAGCGACAGGCCGATCACAGACATTTTGGGCAATGCTCCGGAAGAGTAGCCTGCGATGTGCCTTGAATACCGAGGGGCGTCAAGCGGGCCTCGCTTCGGGGCCGCCGCCAACCGGAATCGACGTTACGATCCGCCCTGACAGCGCCAGGTCGTCGTTCGTCGCTTGGATCGCCAGCGACCCAATCGCCAGCGTGGCCAGCGTGCTCTCGCGCCACCGCTCTATCAGCCCGGCCAGTTCTTCCGTCTCGGCAACGGTGAGGGGCGCGGAAAAGTGGTAGTAGCCGACACCATAGAAGCGGGATTGCCGGGTGCCACAGGCCGCCTGGACCAGGCCCAATATGTCTTTTCCTTCGTGGCATTCCGGGTACACGGGCAGGTATATGCGGCCGGTGTTCATGGTTCCGAGAAACGGTCCGCCGAGCCGGATCGAGAGCGCCCCGAACGGTGCCAACGCTGCAGCGGCGGCCCTTGCGCAAGGTTCTATGTCCGCCTCGCTCAGGCCCCCGATCACAGTTGCGTGGAGCTTCTCTGCACGCTCGCGGCCGATCTCCCAGTTGATCTTGGCGCTGAAAGAAAGCCGGCGCAGCTCTTGCTCGAATGCCTGGAATTCGCCCGACCGGCCAAGTTCGCCGGCGTCGATGGGCAGGGTCAGCGAGTAGCGCGTCGCCGCATATCGGCCGCTGAAATAATCCTTACCTTCTTCGCTTTCGATCACGTCTGGATGATCGGGAGCGACCAGCGGCAGATGGGCGAGCCGGTAGGCCCTGTCGAAAGTCAGCGCCTCGCCGGGAAAGAAGTCCCGGCGTGCAGCGGCATAGGCCAGCATGGCATCGTCGCAATAGCGTGTGTCGGGGCGGGGGATGGGCGAGTTCCGGTTCACGGCTTGACCATCAGCACCCAGTTTTGGCCCGGATTGACCCAGTCTTCCTTGACCATCGGTCGGCTGGCGATCTCGCGGTAGCCTGTCTCGTCATAGAGCCGGCGCGCCGTGACGTTCGCGTCCGAGACGATCAGGCTTGTGCCCTGGCATGCCGTCGTCTCGGCGATCTCCTCGGCCATGCCGAGCAGCCGCGTGCCAAAACCCTGGCCGCGCGCCTCTGGCAGGGTGGCGATCACGTTCACATACCAGCTGCCGACGGCCATCGCCTCGAGTTCGTTCATCGGCACGAACATTGCCGGCGTGGCTGGATCGGGTGTCGCCGGCACGATCGGGTAGCCGATCAGGCAGGCCAGCACCCGGCCGCGCTCCAGCACCACCGCGTTGCGATAGGAAAAGCTGCCCTCCTCGCGGCGCGCCCGCTGCCGGCCCACTTCCCAGGGGTCGCCGCCTTCGGCCATCTTGGTCCACAGGTGCAGCGGCAGGCCGTCGCCGGCCATGTTGACCAGCTTGGCCAGTATCGCGGCGTCACTCTTTGTCGCGGGGCGGGCATGAGCGGCAAGCCCGCCGTCGCTCTGCCAAGCTTCGTCCGACATTGCCGCGCTCCCTCCTGGCTGCCACTACGGCGCCGCGCCATGCGCAATGAACCCTTTCCCGCATATTGGAGCGCGTGCAGGGGCCCGCGTCAACTGGCGGCTGTCGCAAGCGGCGGGACCCGCCGTCCCGCCATTGGTTTGGTCAGTAAAGCTGCGGTGCCCACTCAGGCCGGCAGGCAGGCCTCGCACACCGCCGCGATGTGGCGATGGTCGGTGCCGCAGCAGCCGCCGAGGATGCGCATCGTCGGAAATGCGCGCGTGAGTGCGCCGTAGCGCTGACCGAAATCATCAGGGTCGCCCGCGTCGAGCGTTTCGGATTCGTCGAGCTCGGCATGGCTTTGGGCCGAGGCGTTGGCCTTGACCCCATAAACCCTTGCCAGCCATGGCTCGCCGGCGGCCAGCGCATGGGCAAAGTGGCTCGGGTGGGCGCAGTTGATCATGTAGTAGAGCGGATAGGCGTCGGTTGCCTGATCGGTCGTCTCGATCGCCTCTTTCAGCGTGCTGCCCGTCACCAGCCGCCCGTCGGTCTCGACCGTGAACGAGATCGCGCAAGGTATGCCGATTCGCTTGGCCGCTCGGGCGATGCCGATCGCCTCGTCGATCGTGTTCATCGTAAAGGCCGCCACCATGTCGGCGCCGGCCTCGGCGAAAGTCTCGACCTGCGCCAGATGGTAGGCCTCGGCCTCTGCAGCCGTCATCCGGCCCGCCTTGTAGCCGTCCCCGCGCGGGCCGATCGCGCCGCTGACCACCAGCGGCATCGTCTCGGTCTCCCACTCCGCGCGCAATTCCTCGAGCAGGCGGATGGCATTGATGTTGATCGCCTTCAGCGCGGCCGCGTCATAGCCGAGCTTGACGCCCCAGTCGGAACTGGCCCGCCAGGTGGCGCTGTCGAGCACGAAGCCCGTGCCGCGCGCCCGCGCGATGCCGAGATATCTTTCGTAGTAGCGCTTGAGCCGGGCCCGGCCTTCGTCCGTGTCGAGTAGCACGAAGGCGGCGAAATGCGGCAGGTCCAAGCCGTCGTGGAAGATCAGCGTCGTCTCGATGCCGCCGTCGCTGAGGAAAGTGCCGCCCTTCATCTGCGGCAGGTCGTTGCGATATCTGGCCATGACTGTCTCCGGTGAAGCTCGCCGCCGGCGCCCGATGGCACCGGTTCGGCAATGGCCAAGTATCGGGGCAGGCCCCCGCCAGAACTAGAAAACGCGCGGTGCGGTCGCGGAGATTTTCCGCTTTGTCTTTTCGTTTCAATTAGTTGGCCTGCGCGGTGGCCGCAAAGTTGCCTTTGGTGCTATGCTACGTCGGCCGAAAACCGTACCGCAGGTGCAGTGTTCTGGAGCCCGTGCATGGGCAAAGGCGTGGAAACCCGCGAGCGCATCCTGGCGATCGCCGAGGCCTCGGTGCTCGCCAAGGGTTTTGGCGCCACCTCGATCGACGAGGTCATCGCCGAGGCCGGCATCACCAAGAGCGGCTTCTTCTACCATTTCCGCGACAAGAACGAGCTCGCCCGCGCCATGCTGTTGCGCTACGTCGAGACCAACGACCGGCTCTTCGACAACGTCTTCGGCCGCGGCCGCCAGCTCTCCGACGATCCGCTCCAGGCGTTCCTCATCGGCCTCAAGCTGCTGGCCGAGGTCTTGGCCGACCTGCCCAGCGGCCATCCTGGCTGCCTCATTGCCTCGGTCTGCTACCAGGAGCGCCTGTTCGACCGCGAGGTCCGCGCCATCGCCGCCCAGTCGGTCCAGCGCTGGAACGCCCGCTTCCGCGCCACGCTCGACGACATTGTGGCGGTCCATGCGCCGCGCGAAGCGATCGACCTCGACACCGTCGCCGCCATGATGTCCTGCGTCGTCGACGGCGGCATCATCATGTCCCGGCTGCTCGACGACCCCAGCCGGCTCGAACGGCAGGTGTTGGCCTTCCGCGCCTTCGTCAAGCTGCTGTTTGCGCCCGCCGAGATCGCGCGTCCGGTGCAAGTGGCCACGGCTTGAGCCTTTCGCCACGCAAAGCCGCGCTTGTGAAGCCTTTCCGCCCCTGCTAAAGCGCGCGCATGACCACACCGCTCGACCACATCCGCAATTTCTCCATCGTTGCCCACATCGATCACGGCAAGTCGACGCTTGCCGACCGGCTGATCCAGTCCACCGGCGGGCTGGAGCAGCGCGAGATGACCGAGCAGGTCCTCGACAACATGGACATCGAGCGCGAGCGCGGCATCACCATCAAGGCCCAGACCGTTCGCCTCAACTACAAGGCCAAGAACGGCGAGGACTACGTCCTCAACCTGATCGACACGCCCGGCCACGTCGACTTCGCCTATGAAGTGTCGCGTTCGCTGTCGGCCTGCGAGGGCTCGCTGCTCGTCGTTGACGCTTCCCAGGGCGTTGAGGCCCAGACGCTCGCCAACGTCTACCAGGCCATCGACAACAACCACGAGATCGTCGTGGTCCTGAACAAGATCGACCTGCCAGCCGCCGAGCCCGAGCGCATCAAGGAGCAGGTCGAGGAAGTCATCGGCATCGACGCTTCGCAGGCCGTCTACATCTCGGCCAAGACCGGTCTCGGCATCCCTGATGTGCTGGAGGCGATCGTCACCCAGCTGCCGCCGCCGCGCGAGGGCGACGCCGACGCGCCGCTGAAAGCCATGCTGGTCGACAGCTGGTATGACACCTATCTCGGCGTCATCGTTCTGGTGCGCATCATCGATGGCAAGCTCAAGAAGGGCCAGACCATCCGCATGATGGAGACCAACGCCAAATATCTGGTCGAGCGCACCGGCGTCTTCACGCCAAAGATGATCCAGGTCGACGAGCTCGGCCCTGGCGAGTTCGGCTTCTTCACCGGCTCGATCAAGGAAGTGGCCGACACCCGCGTCGGCGACACCATCACCGAGGACAAACGCCCGACCGCAAAAGCCCTGCCGGGCTTCAAGCCGGCCCAGCCGGTGGTGTTCTGCGGCCTGTTCCCGGTCGACGCCGCCGACTTCGAGGATTTGCGCGCGGCGATGGGCAAGCTGCGCCTCAACGACGCCTCTTTCTCCTATGAAATGGAAACCTCGGCCGCCCTCGGCTTCGGCTTCCGCTGCGGCTTCCTCGGCCTTCTGCACCTCGAGATCATCCAGGAGCGGCTCGAGCGCGAGTTCAACCTCGACCTCATCGCCACCGCCCCTAGCGTTGTCTACCGCATGAACCTCAACGACGGTTCGACCAAGGAACTGCACAACCCCGCCGACATGCCCGACGTGGTCAAGATCGCCGCGATCGAGGAGCCGTGGATCCGCGCCACCATCCTCACCCCCGACGACTATCTTGGCTCGATCCTGAAACTCTGCCAGGAGCGCCGCGGCATCCAGGCCGACCTCTCCTATGTCGGCAAACGCGCCATGCTGGTCTACGACCTGCCGCTCAACGAGGTCGTGTTCGACTTCTACGACCGGCTGAAGTCGATCTCCAAGGGCTACGCCTCCTTCGACTACCACCTCACCGACTACCGCGAGGGCGACCTGGTCAAGATGTCGATCCTGGTCAACGAGGAGCCGGTCGACGCGCTTAGCATGCTGGTCCACCGCACGGCTGCCGAAAAGCGCGGCCGCGTCATGGTCGAGAAGCTGAAGGAATTGATCCCGCAGCACATGTTCAAGATCCCGATCCAGGCGGCCATCGGCGGCAAGGTTATTGCCCGCGAAACCATCTCCGCCCTGCGCAAGGACGTTACCGCCAAGTGCTACGGCGGCGACGTCTCCCGCAAGCGCAAGCTGCTCGAGAAGCAGAAAGAGGGCAAGAAGCGCATGCGCCAGTTCGGCAAGGTCGACATCCCGCAGGAAGCGTTCATCCAGGCGCTGAAGATGGGCGATAGCTGAGGCGAGCCTTCTAGCCCATGGCAACGCTCTTCCTCCTTCACGGTGCACCCGGCGACGGCACGCTCTGGCGGCCAGTGGTGGAGGCGTTGCCCGCAGGCCTTCAGGTCGCCACGCCCACCATGCGCTGGTTCGGATCCGGCGCGTGGGACGACGACGGTAGTGCCTTCTCTACCGAGATTCACGCCGATCAGCTCATCGCACTGGTCGGGGCCGAGGCGACACTTCCTGTGGCAGTCGCGGCCTGGTCTTGGTCGAGCCATGTCGCCCTGCTTGCCCTGATCAAGCGGCCGGATCTCTTTGCCAAGGCCTTCCTCTACGAGCCGGGCCTGCACACGTACCTCGCCTCCGACGAATTGCCGGCCTATGGTGCGGACGCCGGCGCCGCCTTCGGTCCGGTGGCCGCAGCGCTTGCCGACCATGGGCCGCAGGCTGCGGTTGAAGCGCTCTTCGAAAGCTCCGGCGGCGAAGGTTGTTATGGCGCGCTCGACCCGGAACGTCGTGCCCGCTACCTCGAAAGCGTGCGCATGATGCCGCTCCTCATGGGCGGCGGCCGGCCGCCGGCCGACATCACGGCCGCCGACCTTGCCACCATTTCCGTGCCGCTCACCGTCGCATATGGCAGCCGCACCCGGCCGCTCTTTGCGATTGCCTCGCAGGCCGTCGCCCGCGCCGTGCCCGACGCGAAAGAGTTGCCGGTCGAAGGCGCCGACCACATGCTGCCTGAGAAGGATCCGGCGCGCTTCGCAGCCCTTCTCGGCGCCTGGCTCTGAATCGGGCTTTGGGCTGTCGGGCGCTGCCGAAGACAGCCAGGGGGAAGGACATTCATGCGCGCACTTGTTCAACGCGTCTCCCAGGCCGGCGTCACCGTCGACGGCGCGGTCACCGGCGAGGTCGGCCCCGGTCTGTTGGTGCTCGTCTGCGCCATGCAAGGCGACACAGAAGCCCAGTCCGAGCGGCTTGCCCGCAAGGTGGTCAACCTGCGCATCTTCCGTGACGAGCAGGACCGCATGAACCGTTCGCTCCTCGACACCGGTGGACAGGCCCTCATCGTCAGCCAATTCACTCTGGCCGCCGAAGCCAAGGGCAATCGCCCGGGCTTCTCGACCGCGGCGAAGCCGGAGGATGGCCGCCGCCTCTACGAGCATTTTTCTGCCCAGATTGCCTCGCACGGCGTCATGGTCGCCAACGGCATCTTCGGCGCGGACATGAAGGTCGCGCTTGTCAATGACGGCCCAGTGACGATCTGGCTCGATACGGAAGCGCTTTAGCGACGTTTGGTCCGCTGGGCTATCGGTGGCCGGGCGGGGTTTTCCCAAACCGCATCACCCAGTTCACCTCCCAAGTCTCTCCACCATCCCTAGACATCGCCTGCTCCCAGCGCGGGCTTTCCCCCGGCGTCCAGAGAAACCGCACGCGCACCGGCACACCACCCTCGACATCATCGCCAAAAAACTCACCGCGACCCTCCTCAAACCGCCCCACCATCGGCGGGAACAGCCGGTGGCTTTTTGTGTCGCTCCAGTAGATCGACCACAGTCCTGTCCCGGGATTGTAGAGCCTGAGCGTCATGCCGGTGAAACCGCGCTCGGGCACCGCCATCTGGTCGAGATTGCCGCCAAAGGTCCCGTCGGGCGCCTGCATCACCTTTTCCACGCGGGAGAAGGCGTCAAACGTCTCCCACTCGCTTGAACCCACCAGACGCTCGCGCAGGCGTTGGTTGGTCACCGTCCAGTCGCCGATCAGGAAATCGAAATCGTCAAAGCCACTCATGCCATCTTCCTCCTTGTTGGAGGGGAGAATAGCCGATCCCTCCTGACAGGCTCCTGTCAGGAACGCCTTGACCTTGGCAGCACCCCGCGCTCATCTGCCGCCGCGATTGTGCCACACCTCCCACCTAACGCCGCTCCATGAAATCGCTCCCCGTCTTCGTTGCCCTGGCAACCCTCTGTGCCTGCGCCAGCCCAAAACCGGTGCCGCCGGCGCCCGTTGCCGCGCCGCATCAGGTGGTCGAGCCGCTGCATGAAGAGATAAAACCGCTGACCGTCGAGCAGGATGAGCAGATTTCGCCGCCGATGGGCTGAGGGCTGAGCCGGTCGATTGCGGTGGCTGGCCAATTTTCCTTTGGTCGGCATATCGGCTAAGCGGGACGGAGATCGTGAATTCCGGAATATCCGCATGAACAACAGACCGCGCCAGCACCCGCTCTTCCTCGGCATCGACACCGGCGGCACCTACACCGACGCGGTGCTGTGGTCGGAAGAACATGGCCCCAAGGGGACAGTGGCGGCAAAGGCCAAGGCGCTGACCACCCGCCACGATCTCGCCGAAGGCATTTCGGGCGCGGTCGACGCGGTGCTGGAAAAGGCCCGGGTCGATCCCGCTGACATCAAGCTGGTGTCGATGTCGACGACGCTCGCCACCAATGCCCTGGTCGAGGGCCAGGGCGGACGGGTGGCACTGGTTATGGTCGGCTTTGCCGAGGCCGACCTAACGCGCGACGGGCTGAAGACCGCGCTCGGCACCGACCCGCTGGTGCTGTGCGAGGGCGGCCATGATGTCCACGGCAATGCCCGGTCGCTCGATCTTTCTGCGCTGGAGACGGCGTTGCCAGAGCTGACGAAATCGGTCTCGGGCTTTGCCGTCTGCGCCTATTTCGCCACCCGCAACCCGGCCCACGAAATCGCCGCCCGCGATCTCATCCGCGAAATGACCGGCCTGCCCGTCACCGCCAGTCACGAGCTGTCGTCCAAGCTCGGTGGCCCGCGCCGCGCGTTGACCACGCTGCTCAATGCGCGGCTGATCTCGATGATCGACCGCCTCGTCGCCGCCACCGAAAGCTTTCTGGAGGCGCGCGGGATAAAAGCCCCGCTGATGGTGGTGCGTGGCGATGGTGCGCTGGTGTCGGCCGAATTCGCCCGCCAGCGGCCGATCGAGACGATTTTGTCCGGTCCCGCTGCCAGCCTCGTCGGCGCTCGCCACATGACCGGGCTCGACAATGCCGTCGTCTCCGATATCGGCGGCACCACCACCGATGTCGCGGTGCTCGATCACGGCCGTCCGCGGCTCGACCCGGAGGGCGCCACCGTAGGCGGTTTCCGCACCATGGTCGAGGCGGTTGCCATGCGCACCTTCGGCCTAGGCGGGGATTCGGAAGTCTCGCTCGAGGACGGCGGGCTTGCGCCGAAGATCATGCTTGGGCCGCGCCGCCTCGTACCGCTGGCGCTCGCCGGCATGGTGCATGGCGAGGCGGTGACGGGCGAACTGGAACGCCAGCTGCGCGCGCCCAATCCCGGTCGCATGGATGGCCGCTTCGCTGTCCGCACCGGCGTGCCCGACAGGCTTGCCGCCGGGCTGACGCTGCCGGAGGCCAAGCTCTACGAGGCGATCACATCGGTACCGCTTCCGATCGACCGGGTGCTTTTGACCTCGAATGCCCAGAGCGCCACCCTCAATCGGCTCGTTTCGCGCGGATTGGTCCATGTCATCGGCTTCACGCCGTCGGATGCCGCGCATGTGCTGGGACGCCAGGCCAATTGGGACGAGGCTGCCGCCCGCCTCGGTGCCGAACTGTTCGCTCGCAAGCGCGATGGTCGCGGCCAGCCGATCGCGGCGACGCCGGAAGCGCTGGCCGAGCGCGTGCTCGTGGCACTCACGCGGCTCTCGGCTGAGGTCATCCTTGAAACCGCCTTCGCCGAGGACGGACTCGACGGTGCCGCCACCGTGGCGCACGCGCTGGTGCAGCGGGCCGTCGATGGCCATGAGGGCATCGCCCGGCTTTCCGTTGCGCTCGACCGGCCCGTCATCGGCCTGGGCGCATCGGCACCGCTGCACTATGCCGGCCTGCCGCCTTTGGTTGGCAACGAATGCGTGGTTCCCGAGGATACCGATGTTGCCAATGCGCTTGGGGCGGTGGTCGGTCAGGTCAGGGTGACGGCGGAAGCGCGGGTCAGCCAGCCCAAGGAAGGGCTGTTCAGGGTCTCGGTCGGCGAGTTGTTGCGCGACTTCACCGACGAGGACGCCGCCATGGCGCTGGCCGAGGCCGAGGCACGCGCAATCGTCGCTGCGCGGGCCCGCGAGGCGGGCTCCGATGCCGCCGAGATCGAACTCGTCACCGACATCAACGTGTCGACAGTCGAAGGGCAGCGGATGTTCATCGAGGCGCATCTGGTGGCGACGGCCAGCGGCCGTCCGCGCATTGCTGTTTGACGGCCACCGTGCTGGAAGTTGCCGAAATCGGGGCCTGCGAGGCCGTATGAATTGACCCTGCCGGGTTTGCGTGCCAAACGCCCCATGCCCAATCTTTGCCGCCTCCGCGGTGCGGGAATTCTGGAGGATATGTCATGACCGATACCATCGAGCTTTTCGGCCTTCGCGTTGCGCGCGAGCTTCACGACTTCGTAGTCGGCGAGGCGCTGCCTGGCACCGGGGTGGATGCGCAGAAGTTCTGGGAAGGTTTTTCGGCGATCGTCCATGATCTTGCACCGAAGAACCGGGCGCTGCTTGTCAAACGCGACTATTTCCAGGTGAAGCTCGACGAGTGGTATCGCGACAACGGCGCGCCGCACGACATGGGCGCCTACAAGGCGTTTTTGGCCGAGATCGGCTATCTCGTGCCCGAGGGCCCGGCCTTTGCGGTGACGACCGAGAATGTCGACGCCGAAATCGCTTCAGTTGCCGGTCCGCAGCTGGTGGTGCCGGTCATGAACGCGCGTTATGCGCTCAACGCGGCGAACGCCCGCTGGGGCTCGCTTTACGACGCGCTCTACGGCACCGACGCGATCCCGGAGACCGATGGCGCCGAGAAAGGCAAGGGTTACAATCCCAAGCGCGGCGAAAAGGTCATCGCCTGGGCCAAGGCATTTCTGGATGAATCGGCACCGTTGGCGTCCGGCAGCTGGGCCGATGTCACCGGCCTTGCCGTCGAGGGCGGGGCGCTGCAGCTTGCAACGGCTTCCGGTGTGGTTGCCTTGCGCGAACCAAAGCAGTTCGCAGGCTATCGCGGTGCCACGGCAAGCCCCGAGGCGGTGCTGCTTGAGAAAAACGGCCTGCATGTCGAGGTGGTGGTGAACCGCGACAGCGCCATCGGCAAGACCGATCCGGCCGGCATTGCCGACATGGTGCTGGAATCGGCGCTGACGACCATCCAGGACTGCGAGGATTCGGTCGCAGCCGTCGATGCCGAAGACAAGGTCGCGGTCTACCGCAACTGGCTCGGCCTGATGAAGGGCGACCTGTCGGAAACCTTCGACAAGGGCGGCAAGCCCGTCACCCGCCGGCTCAACGGCGACCGCAGCTACGTTGCCCCCGATGGCGGTACCGTGACGCTGCCCGGCCGTTCGCTGATGTTGGTGCGCAATGTCGGCCACCTGATGACCAATCCAGCGATCCACGACCGCGACGGCAACGAGGTGCCGGAAGGCATCATGGATGCGGCGATCACCGCGCTGATCGCCCTGCACGACGTCGGCGCCAATGGCCGCCGCATGAATAGCCGTGCCGGCTCGATGTATGTCGTCAAGCCGAAGATGCACGGCCCCGAGGAAGCGGCCTTCGCCGTCGAGATCTTCGACCGGGTCGAGCAACTCGTGGGCATGCCCAAAAACACCATCAAGATGGGCATCATGGACGAGGAGCGGCGCACCACCGTCAACCTCAAGGAGAGTATCCGCGCCGCCAAGGAGCGGGTGGTGTTCATCAACACCGGCTTCCTCGACCGTACCGGCGACGAGATCCACACCTCGATGGAAGCTGGACCCATGGTGCGCAAGGGCGACATGAAGCAGGCGTCGTGGATTTCAGCCTACGAGGCCTGGAACGTCGACACCGGGCTCGAATGCGGCCTCGCCGGCCATGCCCAGATCGGCAAGGGCATGTGGGCGATGCCCGACCTGATGGCGGCGATGCTGGAACAGAAGATCGCCCACCCGAAGGCGGGCGCCAACACTGCCTGGGTGCCGTCGCCGACGGCGGCGACACTGCACGCCACCCACTACCACAAGGTCGACGTGCATGCGGTGCAGGCGCAATTGAAGTCGCGCCCCAAGGCGAAGCTCGACGACATCCTGTCGGTGCCGGTGGCGGTGCGCCCGAACTGGACGCCTGAGGAAATCCAGCACGAGCTCGACAACAACGCGCAAGGAATCCTGGGCTATGTCGTGCGCTGGATCGACCAGGGCGTCGGCTGCTCCAAGGTTCCCGACATCAACGACATCGGCCTGATGGAGGACCGTGCGACGCTGCGCATCTCCTCCCAGCACATCGCCAACTGGCTGCGCCACAATGTCTGCTCGCGCGACCAGGTGATGGATTCGATGCAGCGCATGGCGGCCATCGTCGACCGCCAGAACGCCGACGACCCGCTCTATCGCCCGATGGCGCCTGATTTCGACAAGTCGATCGCCTTCCAGGCGGCCTGCGACCTCGTCTTCGAGGGCTGCGCCCAACCCAATGGCTACACCGAGCCGGTCCTGCACAGGCGCCGGCTGGAGCTGAAGGCGAAGGACAGGGGCTGAGCATTGCCAACGGAATGCTAAGCAGTCCGTGGTAGCTTAACATCTATGTTGGCGTCCTTTCGCACTCCCCTCTGGCCTGCCGGCCATCTCCCCCTCAAGGGGGGAGATCAGGCCTGCAAGCGCGTCTCGGCCAACCACCTGAGACGCAAAGGGTATTTCTTGGGACCTTGGAGGACGGGCGCTAGGCCGCGTCTGCTGATCTCCCCCCTTGAGGGGGAGACGGCCGGCAGGCCAGAGGGGGGTGCTACGAAGCGCTACCCCGTCACAGGACTTGCATCATGATCCTTCTCGCCATCGATTGCGCCGCAAGCCTCTGCGCTGCCAGTGTCTACGATGCTGGCGCGGGCAGGGAGCTTGGGCGCTCGGTGCGCGATCTTGGCAAGGGCCATGCCGAGCACCTGATGGCGGTCATCGACGAGGCGCTGGCTGAGGCCGGCGTTGGCTATGCCGAACTCGGGCTGGTGGCGGTTTCCACCGGGCCGGGCTCGTTCACCGGCGTTCGCGTCGGTGTATCGGCGGTGCGCGGCCTGTCGCTGGCGCTGAAAATCCCGGCTGTCGGCGTGACGACGCTGGAGGCGTTGGCCGCCGAGACACGCGCGGCACTTGGGCCCCGCACAGTACTTGCGGCACTCGATGCGGGCCGCGGAGAAATCCATGCGGCACTCTACGACGAGAACGGTGCCGCGCTGCGCGAGCCGGCGGTGCTGACGCTAGCCGAGTCGGCTGCTCTTGCAGTGCCAGGGCAGGTCGCCCTTGCGGGCACGGCGGCCCAACTGATCGCCGACGCCGTTGGCGTCGCCAAACCATTCGAATTCGGCCCGATGGTGGCCACCGCCGACATCGGAACCTATGCGATGCTCGCCGCCGCCAAGGAGCCCGGCGAAAGGCCAAAGCCCGTCTATCTGCGCGCGCCTGACGCCAAGCCGCAGGCCGGTTTCGTGCTGCCGAGGGAAGAGCGGAAATGAAGGTCCCATTCTGGCCGCTTAAACGGGACTATGCGCTCGAGGCCCTGACGGTTGCAGACAGCGCCGCCATCGCTCCGTTGCATCACGAGGACTTCGTGCGTCCCTGGTCGGGCGAGGAGTTCTCGTCGCTGCTCGAACAGGACACGGTGTTCGGCTTTGCCGCCCGCGAAGTGGGCCAGGGTGGAGCTGCCCCCGCCGGCTTCGTGCTGGCGCGGCTGGCGGCGGGCGAGGCGGAAATCCTGACCATTGCGGTCGCGCGCGCCCACCGCCGCCATGGTCTCGGCTGGCGGCTGATGGACGCCGTGCTGCGCGAACTGCACGCCCAGCGCGCCGAGGCGCTGTTCCTCGAGGTCGACGAGACCAATGCGCCGGCAATCGGCCTCTACCGCAAGTTCGGCTTCCATGAAGTCGGCAAGCGTCCCAACTACTACCAGTCGGCGCAGGGCGCGACGGGCGCGCTTGTCATGCGGCTCGATCTTCGTTAGCCAGATGCCCGATCTGAACAGGATGTCGCGCGCTACATGATCGGAAAGATCCGCACGGGGCTCGCCCTTTCCTGGATGGTCGCCGCCTCGGCTGTCCTTGTGCCGCTGCAGGTCGTCTCGATGAAGACCGGCCTGTGGCCCGAAACCGTGATCCTGAAGATCTGGCACCGCGTCATGCTGCAGGCACTCGGCATGCGCGTGCGGGTGGTCGGCAAGATGGTCGAGTCGCGACCGCTGCTGATTGCCGCCAACCACATATCCTGGACCGACATCATGGCGCTCGGCTCGCGCGTCGACGTCACTTTCATTGCCAAGTCGGAGCTTGCCGGCTGGCCGCTGTTCGGCTTCCTGTCGCGGCTGCAGCGCACCGTGTTCATCGAGCGTGAGCGCAAGCGCAAGTCGGGCGACCAGGCGAGCGAGATTGCCCGGCGCCTGGCTGCCGGCAACGCCATGGTACTCTTTGCCGAGGGCAGCACCGGCGACGGCAACCTGCTCTTGCCGTTCAAGAGCACGCTGTTCGGCGCGGCCTCCATGGCGATTGCCGAGGGTGCCGCCGATCATGTGGTGATCCAGCCCGTGTCGATCGCCTATACGCATATCCATGGCCTGCCGATGGGCCGCCGGCACCGGCCTATCGCCAGCTGGATCGGCGATATGGATCTGGTGCCGCATGTCGGCCAGTTGCTGGCCGAGGGCGGGCTCGATGTCGAGATCCGCTTCGGCGAGCCGATCGAGTTTTCGGCGAAATCCAACCGCAAGGAAGTGACGCGGCTGATGGAAGAACGGGTCCGCGAGCTGATGCTGGCCTCGCTCAGCGAGCCGACGCCTGCGCGGAAGGCTTAAACCGTCTGTTTTTTGCCTTGGAAAGGCGCTATTAGGCGCCGCATGGAACTCGAAATCTCTACAGTCGTCGCCGAGACTGCGGCGGAAGTGGCCACCGCAGGGGCCGGAGCAGTCAAGAAGGTCTTCATCAAGACCTATGGCTGCCAGATGAACGTCTACGACTCGCAGCGCATGACCGATGCGCTCGCCGCGGACGGCTATTCGGCGACCGAGACCATCGACGACGCCGACCTCGTGCTGCTCAACACCTGCCATATCCGCGAAAAGGCTGCCGAAAAGGTCTATTCGCAGCTCGGGCGCCTGGGTAAGCTCAAGGCCGAACGGGCAGAAAACGGCCGCGAGTTGATCGTCGGCGTCACCGGCTGCGTCGCCCAGGCGGAAGGCCGCGAGATCCTGCGCCGCGCCGCGGCGGTCGACCTGGTGGTCGGTCCGCAGACCTATCATCGCTTGCCCGAAGTGGTGAAGAAGGCGCGCGGCGGGCAGAAGGTCATTGAGACCGAATATGCGCTCGAGGACAAGTTCGAGCACCTGCCGCAGCCCAAGAAGGCAGAGGTCGCCAAGCGTGGCGTCACCGCCTTCCTTACCGTGCAGGAAGGCTGCGACAAGTTCTGCACATTCTGCGTGGTGCCCTATACGCGCGGTTCGGAAGTGTCGCGCTCCGTGGCCCAGATCGTCGCCGAGGCCGAGAGGCTTGCGGAGGCCGGCGTGCGCGAGGTCACCCTGCTTGGCCAGAACGTCAACGCCTGGCACGGCGAGGGCGCCGACGGCAAGGAATGGGGCCTGGGGCGGCTGCTCTATCGCCTGGCCGAGATTCCGGGGCTGGCGCGGCTGCGCTACACCACCAGCCATCCGCGTGACATGGACGACGAGTTGATCGAGGCCCATCGCGATCTGGCCGCGCTGATGCCTTATCTGCACCTGCCGGTTCAGTCGGGCTCCGACCGCATCCTGAAGGCCATGAACCGCAGGCACACGGCGGCCGACTATCTCAAGCTGATCGATCGCATCCGCATTGCGCGCCCCGACATCGCCATGTCGGGCGACTTCATCGTCGGCTTCCCCGGTGAGACCGACGCGGACTTCGAGGCGACGATGGAAATCGTGCGCGCCACCAACTACGCCTCGGCCTATTCGTTCAAATATTCGCCGCGCCCCGGCACGCCTGGCGCCGAAATGGACGGCCACATCGAGGAAGCGGTGAAGGACGAACGGCTGCAGCGGCTGCAGGCGCTGATCACCGCCCAGCAGCATGCCTTTGCCGACGGGCTGGTCGGCAAGACCATTTCGACGCTGGTCGAGAAGCCCGGCCGCGAGCCCGGCCAGATCGTCGGGCGCTCGCCCTGGTTGCAGCCGGTGATTGTTGATGAAAAGGCCGGCGAAATCGGTGACATTATCGATGTACGAATCACGAAGACAGGCACCAACAGCCTGTTCGCTGAAGCGGTCTGATAGGCCCGCGCGGCAGATGAGGAGAGACGGTTGAGCGCTGCTGAACTCAAGAACCTGCCCTCCGGGGCATCTGACATGGCGCACATCGTACTGACCTTCGACAACAACAAGCTTGCCAGTGCGCTATATGGCCAGTTCGACGAGAACCTGGCGCGGCTCGAGCAGAAGCTCGGCGTCGACATCCGCTCGCGCGGCAACCAGCTGACCATCAAGGGCAGCGCGCACGCCGCCGAACAGGCGCGCCGGGCGCTCGACCATCTCTATGCCATCCTGCAGAAAGGCGGCGAATTGGCCCAATCTGACGTAGACGGCGCCGTCCGCATGGCCGTCGCTCCCGACGACCAACTGACGCTGCCGACGCTTGAGCGCAAGGGCAAGATGGCGGCCGCGCAGATTTCGACGCGCAAGCGCACCATCTATGCCCGCTCGCCCAACCAGGACGCCTATATGCGCGCCCTGGAACGCGCCGAGCTGGTCTTCGGCATCGGCCCGGCCGGCACCGGCAAGACCTATCTGGCGGTCGCGCATGCAGCCATGCTGCTCGAACGCGGCATGGTCGAGCGCATCATCCTGTCGCGCCCGGCGGTGGAGGCTGGCGAGCGCCTCGGCTTCCTGCCCGGCGACATGAAGGAGAAGGTCGATCCCTATCTCCGGCCGCTCTACGATGCGCTGTACGACATGATGCCGGCCGACAAGGTCGAACGCGCGATTGCCGCCGAAGTGATCGAGATCGCGCCGCTCGCCTTCATGCGCGGCCGCACGCTGGCCCATTCCGCCGTCATCCTCGACGAGGCGCAGAACACCACCTCGATGCAGATGAAGATGTTCCTGACCCGCTTGGGCGAGAACTCGCGCATGATCATAACAGGCGATCCGACCCAGATCGACCTGCCGCCGAACACCAAGTCGGGGCTGGTCGAGGCACTTCGCATCCTCGACGGCATTCCAGGCGCAGTCACGGTGCGTTTCAACGACGCCGACGTGGTTCGCCATCCGCTCGTTGCCGAGATCGTCAGGGCCTACGACCGCGACGGCAAGATGGCCCGCGGTCTCGCCACAGAAGACTGAACGGATCAGACAGATGCTTAGCAAGGAAACGCCGGCCACAGCGGGCGTCGAACTCGACATCGACCTGATGATCGAAGCCGGCGCCTGGTCGGATGAGGCAGCACTCAGGGCGCTGGTCGACCGCGCCGTGCCCGCAGCCTTCACTGAGGCCGAGGTAGAGGGTGGTGGTCCGGCCGAACTCAGCCTCGTCTTCACCGACGACGACAGCATCCAGAAGCTCAATGCCGAATGGCGCGGCAAGGACAAGCCGACCAACGTGCTATCGTTTCCGGCGTTTCCGATCGCACCGGGCGACCCGCTGCCGCCGATGCTCGGCGACATCGTGCTGGCTTACGAGACGGTGGTGCGCGAGGCTGAGCTTGAAGGAAAGCCGCTCGAAAACCACATCACCCACCTCATTATCCACGGACTCCTGCACCTTTTGGGGTATGATCACGAGACCGACGACGAGGCTGAGGAAATGGAAGCGCTGGAGCGCCAGGCGCTTGCAAGGCTTGCCATTCCCGATCCCTACGCGTAACAGGGACGATCAATCGACCGGAACACGATGAACGACAAAATCGAGACTGCCGCCACGCCCGACACGGGAACCGCGGCAAAAGCCTCCGAACAGACCGAGGACGGTCCTAGTACGAGTGCGCCGTTACCTGCGACGCACGACGCCCAGGCTGACAGGCCATCCTTCATCGAGCGGCTGACCAGGTATTTCCGGCACCGCAGCGGCACCAACATCCGTGAGGAAATCGTCGACGCGCTGGCCGATACCGACAGCGACGCCGACTCGTTCTCGCCGGGTGAACGGGCCATGCTCAACAACATCCTCAGGCTCCGCGAAGTGCGGGTCGAGGACGTCATGGTGCCGCGAGCCGACATCGAGGCGATCGAACTGAGCGCCAAGCTCGGCGAGGTGCTCAGTGTTTTCGAGCAGTCGGGTCACTCGCGCATGCCGGTCTATGTCGAGACCCTCGACGATCCGCGCGGCATGGTCCATATCCGCGACATCCTCGCCCACATCACCCGCGCCGGCCGCGTCAAGAAGGGCAGGGCGCGCAAGACGCAGTCGCCGGCCGATATCCAGCTCGACCTTGCGCAGGTCGATCTCCAGCGCAGCATCGGCGAACTAAACCTGATCCGGACCGTATTGTTCGTGCCGCCCTCCATGCTGGCATCGGACCTGATGGCGCGCATGCAGGCCACGCGCACCCAGATGGCGCTGGTCATCGACGAATATGGCGGCACCGACGGCCTGGTCTCGCTCGAGGACATCGTCGAGATGGTCGTCGGCGACATCGAGGACGAGCACGACGACGAAGAGCCGATGATCACCCAGGCCGGCGACGGCGTCTATCTGGTCGACGGCAAGGCCGAGATCGAGGACGTCGCCAAGGTTCTTGGCGATGAATTCTCGCCCGGCGAGCACAGCGAGTATGTCGATACCATCGGCGGCATGATCTTCAATTCGCTCGGACGGGTGCCGGCGCGCGGCGAAGTCGTTCAGGCTATCCCCGGCTTCGAGTTCCACGTTCTCGACGCCGATCCGCGCCGGGTCAAGCGCGTCCGCATCGTCCATATCCAGAAGGGCGAGCGCCGCCGCCGTACCAAGGCCGAGCAGGCCTGATCCTTGGCGGCAAAGGTACGATATTTGGTGCCGCCTTGCGGCCCTGCTACAACTTCGATCCGTGATTCTGATGACGAGGGGCATGGATGGAGCGCCTAGCTGGGCGGGCAATTCTGCTGTGGGGATGGAAACGGGCGCTGCTGGCCTTCATGGCCGGTGCGATCGCCGTTCTCGGGCAGGCGCCCTATGACTTCTTCGCGGCCTGTTTCGTGGCGTTTCCAGTCCTGGTGTGGCTGCTTGACGGGGCGGTGGCCGATGCGCCCGCCGGTTTCCTTCGCCGTCTGAAACCTGCCTTTGCCACCGGCTGGTGGTTCGGTTTCGGCTATTTCCTGGCCGGACTGTGGTGGATCGGCGGGGCGCTGCTGGTCGAGGCCGAGAGCTTTGCCTGGGCACTGCCGCTCGCCGTCGTCGGCATCCCGCTGATCCTTGCCTTCTTTTACGGCTTTGCTGCCGCGGTGGCCCGGCTGCTCTGGAGCGACGGCATCGGCCGCATCGTGGCGCTCGCCTTCGCCTTTGGCCTCGCCGAATGGCTGCGCACCTTCCTGTTCACCGGTTTTCCCTGGAACCCGATCGGCTTTGCCGCCATGCCGGTGCCGCTGTTGATGCAGAGCGTGGCGGTGGTCGGCGTCGCCGGCATGAACGTGCTGGCGGTCTTCGTCTTCTCGGTCCCGGCGCTGCTTGCCGAGCGCCGCAACCGCAAGCTGGGTTTCTCGCTGGCTGCGGTTCTGGTGGCGGCGCATGCCGCCTATGGCTATTTCCGGCTGGCGGTGCCCGCCACGCCGTCGGAACGCTCGATCAATGTCCGCATCGTCCAGCCCAACATCGACCTGGCCGAAAAATGGGATGGCACCGTCCGCGATCGCATCTTTGCCAGCCTGCTAGAGCTTTCGAGCGCGCCGCCCAAGGCTGGGGCGGAGAAGCCGGACCTGATCATATGGCCCGAAACATCGGTGCCGTTCCTGTTCACAGAGCGGCCAGACGCCCTGGTAGCGATCGGCGAGACACTGGCCGAGGGCCAGATGCTGCTGGCGGGCGCGGTACGTTTGGAAGGCGGGGCATCGGCGGGGCAGGCGGGGATCTATTACAACTCCGTCGTCAGCATCAACGACAAGGGCGAAATCGTCGAGGCGGTCGACAAGGTCCATCTCGTGCCGTTTGGGGAGTACATCCCGTTCGCCGACGTGATGGCGCGCGTCGGACTGTCGCAATTGGTTGCGGGACCGATGAACTTTGCCGCGGGAACCAACCGGAGGCCGCTCGCGTTACCCGGTGGACTGAAGTCGGTGGCTTTCATCTGCTACGAAATGATCTTTCCGGGTCTCGTTTCAGTTGACGCAGCGTCAACTCAGATTATGGTAAACGTTACCAACGACGCATGGTTTGGCGATACGCCTGGCCCCTACCAGCATTTCCGGCAGTCGCAGGTCCGCGCGGTCGAAAATGGTTTGCCGGTACTGCGCGCGGCCAACACGGGAATTTCCGGCATTGTCGACCCCCGCGGACGGGTTGTGGATGCGCTTGCGATGAATGTGCGCGGCATCATTGATGTCTCTGTCCCTGTGGCTGTCTCAAGCGCTGCCAGGGGGCCAGTTTGGCAGCTTGGCGGTTTCCTCATTTTGTTCCTTTTCGCCGTCGCAGCAGGTGGATTGAAGCTCCGACAGAAGCTCAGGGCGAATTGACACTATGGTTGTTAGAAATTCATATGCTCGCGCGCGGCCAGAGGTCGTGCTTGGTGGTGCTCATGCCCGGGTGCCATCAACTGTCCAACTGGGCTGACTGATAAATAATACAGCTGGAAGAATCCGGCGAGGAAAGACAGTGGAAAAAGAAAACAAGAAAAAACCAAATCCGACCGACGTCCACGTCGGCGGGAGAATTCGCCTGCGACGAAACATGTTGGGAATGAGCCAGGAAAAGCTGGGCGAAAGCTTAGGTATAACTTTTCAGCAAATTCAAAAATATGAAAAAGGAACGAATCGGGTTGGGGCGAGCCGCCTGCAAGCCATATCCCAGATCCTGAGTGTTCCGGTTGCGTTCTTCTTCGAGGACGCGCCCGGACAAGACGGCAGTGAGCATAAAGGGCTGGCTGAGGACTCTTCGGCCAGTTTTGTGGTCGATTTTCTCAGCAGCGCCGAAGGCCTGCAGCTCAATCGCGCCTTTGCCCGGATTTCCAATCCCAAGGTCCGGCGCAAGGTCATCGAGTTGGCCAAGGTTCTGGCCGACGACGAAGAGCAGTGAGCAACGCGCGGCGGCGGTGCGCCGTCGCCACTCCGCTCCACTAACAGACTGACGCGACGAAAGCCTGCTTGACGAGCTCTGGCAGGCTTCGCTAACACGTGTCGCGCCAAATAGATCGGCATCCGCGCCGATCGCTTTCCAAGAGGGGACATCCCGTGTCGCGGCAGAATTATCTCTTCACCTCCGAATCCGTATCCGAAGGCCACCCCGACAAGGTGTGTGACCGCATCTCCGACGAGATCGTCGATCTCGTCTACCGTGAAGCCAAGAAGACCGGCATGGATCCGTGGAAGGTCCGCGTTGCCTGCGAGACGCTGGCGACCACCAACCGGCTGGTGATCGCGGGCGAGGTTCGCGTGCCCGACACGCTGCTCAAGAAGGACAAGAACGGCGAGATCGTGAAGGATGCCGCCGGTCACCCGGTGGTCAATCCGTCGAAGTTCAAGGCGGTGGCGCGCAAGGCCATCCGCGCGATCGGCTATGAGCAGGCCGGCTTCCACTGGAAGACCGCCAGGATCGACGTGCTGCTGCACGGCCAGTCGCCTGACATCGGCCAGGGCGTCGACAACGCCGCCGACCGCCAGGGCGAAGAAGGTGCCGGCGACCAGGGCATCATGTTCGGCTATGCCTGCCGCGAAACGCCGGACCTGATGCCGGCGCCGATCTACTACAGCCACAAGATTCTCGAACTGCTTGCCGCCGCCCGCCACGAAGGCAAGGGCGAGGCGGGCAAGCTCGGTCCTGACGCCAAGAGCCAGGTCACCGTGCGCTACCAGGACGGCAAAGCGCGCGAAGTCACCCAGATCGTGCTTTCCACCCAGCACCTCGACGAGACCTGGGATTCCAAGAAGGTCCGCAGCGTCGTGGAGCCCTACATCCGCGAAGCGCTGGGCGATCTCCAGATCGCCAAGGATTGCAACTGGTACATCAACCCGACCGGCAAGTTCGTGATTGGCGGTCCTGACGGCGATGCGGGTCTCACCGGCCGCAAGATCATCGTCGACACCTACGGCGGTGCTGCCCCCCATGGCGGCGGCGCGTTCTCGGGCAAGGACACCACCAAGGTCGATCGCTCGGCGGCTTACGCGGCGCGCTACCTCGCCAAGAACGTGGTGGCGGCCAAGCTTGCGGAACGCTGCACCATCCAGCTGTCCTACGCCATCGGCGTGGCCCAGCCGCTGTCGGTCTATGTCGACCTGCATGGCACCGGCAAGGTCGACGAGGCGGTGCTGGAAGAGGCGCTGCGCGAGGTCATGGACCTGTCGCCCTCGGGCATCCGTCGTCACCTCGACCTCAACAAGCCGATCTATGCCAAGACCTCGTCCTATGGCCATTTCGGCCGCAAGCCCGGCCGTGACGGCTCCTTCTCGTGGGAGAAGACCGACCTGGTGAAGGCGATCAAGGACGCCGTAGACGCGAAGGAAGCGGTCGCCGCCTGAGGCGACCGTCAGTTTCATGGAACAGGAACCGCGCCGCAGCCGCACGAGCGAAGCCTTCTTCGGGCGGCGGCGCGGCAAGCCCATCCGTCCGCATCAGGCGGAAGCGCTTGAAAGCGGGTTGGCCCGCTGGGGCATCGACCTCGGCACGCCGGCGCCCGCCGACCTGCGCACGCTGTTCGAGGCGCCCGTCTCGAAGGTCAGGCTCGAGATCGGCTTCGGCGGCGGCGAGCATCTTCGCCACATCGCCGCCAACAATCCCGACGCCGGCTTCATCGGTGTCGAGCCCTTCGTCAACGGCATGGCCAAGATGACGACGGCGCTCGAGGCCGCACCCCTCGCCAACATCCGCCTCTATGACGAGGATGCCACCCAGCTGCTCGACTGGCTGCCGGACGCATCGCTCGACGGCATCGACCTGTTCTATCCCGACCCGTGGCGCAAGAAGAAGCACTGGAAGCGCCGCTTCGTCAGCCCGGTCAATCTCGGCCGCTTCGCCCGCGTGCTGAAGAGCGGCGCGAAATTCCGCTTCGCCTCCGACATCGATACCTACGTCAACTGGACGCTGCAGCACTGCCGCGTGCATGGTGGCTTCGAATGGCAGGCGGCCGAGGCTGCCGACTGGCACACGCCCTACGCGGGCTGGACCCGCACGCGCTACGAGGCCAAGGCGATCCGCGAAAACCGCACGCCGGCGTATCTGACGTTTGTGCGCGTGTGAACTTGACGTCGGGTGGCTTGTCCACTCCGCATGGTGCCGGCTCCGTAGTCTTTGCGTCACGGCATGGATTCCCGACACTCTCCGCTCGTTCCACTCGCTCACGAGGTCGGGAATGACGAGCTTCATTTGCTGTCATCGCCAGCCGCCAACGCTTGCGTTTCGCCGAACGCAACCGTTGGGCATACACCATCGCTGATGTGTCTATGCCAAACGCAGACGTTGAAGGTTTTCTGAGACGCTATCTGCAATCCGTCATTCCCGACCTCGTGAGCGAGTGGAACGAGCGGAGAGTGTCGGGAATCCATGCCGTTGCGGCTTCATGGCAGTCGCTTGCCATACATCAGCATGCATCGCGACCGAGACAAGCGGTTCAGCCCTCGACCGCCGGCAACACCGCCCGCACCCTGAGCCCGCGCCCGTCGGTCCCGGCCGAAAGTTCCAGCCGCCCGCCGAACAGGGCGGCGATTTCCTCGACGATCGGCAGGCCGAGGCCGGCGCCCGGCTTTTCGCCCGCCTTGCCGCGCACGAAGCGCTGGCGCACGCTTTCCAGCTCGGCCGTCGGGATGCCCGGCCCGGTGTCCTCGACCTCGAGCAGGACTTCGGCCCCGTCCGCGATCACCTTGACGGTGGCTTCGGTGTCGGGCCCGGCATAGGCGAGCGCGTTCTCGATCAGGTTGCGGATCATCTCGGCGAGCAGCATCGGCTCGCCGCGCACGAAAAGCGCCTCCTCGCCCTCGAAGCCGAGGTCGATGCCGGCGGCGTGGGCCTGGGTGACGCGGTCGGCGGTGAGCGCCTGGGCGAGTTCGGTGAGGTTCACCGCGCCAAGGCTTTTCAGCTGCTCGGATGCCGCCTCGTCGACCTTGGCAAGCAGCAGGAGCTGGGCGATCACGCGCTCGGCCTGCGCCACCGCCTCGTCGCCCATGCGTGCCGCCTGCCGCGCCTCGTCGAGCGAATGCGCCCGGGAGGCGAGTGCCAGCTGGGTGCGGATGATGGTGAGTGGCGTGCGCAACTGGTGGCTGGCGTTGCCGGTGAAGTGGCGCATCGCTCCCAACGCCGAGCCCAGCCGACCCATGAAGGAGTTGACGGTGTCGACCAGTCCGCGCACCTCCTTGGGCACCGATTGCTCGATCGGATGCAGGTCGTCGGGGTTGCGTTCGGCGATGGCGTCGCGCAATCGGTAGAGCGGCCGGAGCGAGAAAGTGACGGCGAGCCAGACGATGGCCGCGGCACTGCCGATCAGGATGGCCAGGCGCAGCGCCGAGCGCAGCAGGATCGTCTGCGCCAGTTGCGTGCGGGCGATGGTCGTCTCGGCGATGGTGACGACGAAGGGAATCGAGGTCGCCCCGGTCGAGGCGGCGCGGGAGAGCGAGCTCAGCCGGATCGGCTCGCCGCGGAAGGTCGCGTCGGAATAGCCGCTTTCCTCGCGGGCGAGGCCCCCGATGACGGGTAGCGTCTGGTAGCCGGTGATGAAGCCGTGCGGACCGTCGACCCGGTAGAACACGCGGTCCTGGGCAGCGGAGGTCAGCATTTCCAGCGCGACATAGGGGATGTCGACCTCAAGCGCGCCGTTTTCGGCGACCACGACGCGTTCGGCAATCGCCAGCGCCGAGCCGGCGAGCACGCGGTCGGAAACGGCATTCGCCGTGTCGACGGCTTCGTAGTAGGTGTCGGCCAGCGCGATAAGACCGATCGCCACCAGCGGCACCAAAAGCCACAGCAGCAGCCTGCTGCGCAGGGAATAGGGTCTCGTTCTCGCCATCAGGGGAGGGGCAGCTTTTCGAGATAATAGCCGATGCCGCGCGCCGTTCGGACGGTCAGGCCGTAGGGCGCGAGCCGCTTGCGCAGCCGGCTGACATATTGCTCGATGGCGTTGGCGCTCAGATCCTCGTCGAAGCCGGCGAGCGACTCGATGATCGCCTGCTTGGCGACGACCTTGCCGGCGCGCATGAACAGGGTTTCGAGCAGCGCGAGTTCCCGCGCGGGGATGTCGATGGCTGCCCCCCTCGCGGAAAAGCTGCGCGTGTTGAGGTCGAGCGCCACCTCGCCGAAGGAGACGGTGGAGGCCTTCAGCCCGGCACGGCGGCGCAGCAGCGTGCGCACCCGCGCTTCCAGTTCGCTGACGTCGAAGGGCTTGACCATGTAGTCATCGGCGCCGAGATCGAGCCCCTTCACCCGCTCGTCGAGCGAATGCCGGGCCGACAGGATCAGCACGGCAGCGTCGTGCTGGCGGCCGCGCATGGTGCGCAACACGTCGAGCCCGTCCATCTCCGGCAAATTGAGGTCGAGGATGACGAGGTCGAAGCGCTCGGTGGCCAGCACGGCGACCGCCGACGCTCCGTCGCCGACGACATCGACGGCATAGCCGCTGCCCCTGAGCACCGCGGCGAGGCCGCCGGCCAGCGTCGCGTTGTCCTCCACCACCAGAATGCGCAACCGAAATCTCCTTGCCCGCCCAACCGGACGATGCCCATTCGACGAGCAAAGGTCCAGTGCCGCATTTTGCGCTTCGCCGTTGTGCGGCAGCCCCGGCTGATGCATGGTCTGGCGATCATGCGCCTGGCCGTTATCATCATCCTTGTTTGTCTTGCCGCTCCGGCGCGCGCCGACCTTACCATCTTTCCGGCGTTGAACGGCGATGCGGCCGCCCGAACGCTGGTGGTCTATTCGTCGCTCGATGCGCCTTTGGCCAAGCCGATGATCGACGGCTTCCAGAAAGCCAATCCCGACGTCGCCGTGCGCTACGAGGATCTGCTGACGACTGACATCTACGACCGTGTCGTTGCAGAGACGGACGAGGGCACCGGTACCGCCGACATCGCCTTTTCCTCGGCCATGGACCTGCAGGTCAAGCTCGCCAATGACGGCTACGCCCAGGAAAGCCGGCTGCCGCTGTCGGACCGCTGGCCGCGCTGGGCCAACTGGCGCGACACCGCCTATGCGCTGACCTTCGAGCCGGCGGTGTTCGTCTATCACAAGCCGAGTTTCAAGGACGCGCCGCCGCCGGCGACGCGCGGCCAGTTCGTCGACTTCCTCAAGGCCAGGGGCGACGAGGTCTATGGCCGCATCGCCACCTACGACATCGAGCGCTCGGGCGTCGGCTTCATGTTCATGGCGCGCGACCAGGAACAATACCCTGATATCTGGTCGGTGATCCGCACCATGGGCGCGGCCGGCGTGAAGCTCTATTCGACCAGCGGGGCCATCCTCGAACGCATCGCCGATGGCCGTTTCGTGCTTGGCTACAACATTCTGGGCTCCTATGCCGCCGACTGGGCGGCGCGCAATCCCGATGTCGGCATCGTCCTGCCCAAGGACTACACGGTGGTGATGTCGCGCATCGGGCTGGTGCCGGCTGCCGCCAAGTCGCCCGACCTCGGCCGCCGCTATCTCGAATATTTCATGTCGGACGAAGGCCAGACGGTGATGGCGCGCGAACTCCAGATCGCGGCCGTGCATCCCGATGTGTCTGGCGAAAATACCGCCAACCGGATGCAGGAAGTTCTTGGCGGCCAACTGCGCCCCGTACCGGTCAGTCCCGGCCTGATGGTCTATCTCGATCAGGTCAAGCGTTCCCGCGTCATCGAACGCTGGAACGAGGCGTTGCGCAGCCCCTGACCCCGGTGCAGCCAACCTGTCGCATCGGTGTCAGTTAGATGTCAGGTTGCTGCGCTAGGGAGGTTCTGGCCCGTCCGTTGGAGGCGGCGAGGCTCGGAAAGTTCGGGAGGACTTCGAACAGGTTTCCAAAAAATGCTGCCCGACGGCGACATTATCGCTGAGCGGAGGGGCGGGAAACGCTGCGCATCAAGCCGGCTGAAGGTCCGGCAGGCTCCTTCCCCCGATGTTCCGAGACGCTGCCTGGAAGGCGGGCCTCGAAACTGAAAAGCATTTGCCCCGCATATGCGGGTTGCAAGGGAGGGACAGCAATGAAGCAGTTCGTATTGGCATCCATCATCGCGGGCGCGCTCGCCCTGCCGGCCGCTGCGGCCGACTACAAGATCATGGCCCCGGCAGCCCCCGGCGGCGGCTGGGACCAGACCGCGCGTTCGATGCAGACCGCGCTCCAGGACGAGAAGATCTCGGGCTCCGTGCAGGTCAACAACGTTCCGGGCGCCGGCGGCACCATCGGCCTCGCCCAGTTCGTCAACCAGGCCAATGGCGATCCGAGCCAGCTCATCGTCGGCGGCTATGTCATGGTCGGCGCGATCCTGACCAATGCTTCGCCTGTCACGCTCGACCAGGTCACTCCGATCGCCCGTCTGACCGGCGAGTACGAGGCGCTCGTCGTGCCTGCCAGCTCCGACATCAAGGACATGGCCGGCCTCGTCGAGAAGCTGAAGGCCAATCCGGGTGCGGTTTCCTGGGGCGGCGGTTCGGCCGGCGGCACCGACCACATCACCGCAGGCCTGATTGCCAAGGCCGTCGGCGTCGACCCGACCAAGGTCAACTACATCGCCTATTCGGGCGGCGGTGAAGCGCTTGCCGCCATCCTCGGCAACCAGGTGACTGTCGGTATCTCCGGCTACGGCGAATTCGCCGAGCAGATCAAGGCTGGCACGCTGCGTATCATCGGCATCTCCGCCGACGCCAAGGTCGATGGCATCGATGCGCCGACCTTCAAGGACGGCGGCGTCGATGTCGCGATCCAGAACTGGCGCATGGTCGCCGCTGCTCCCGGCATCTCGGCCGAGCAGAAGGCCGCCGTGCTCGCCGACGTCGAAAAGATGGTCACCTCGGCTTCGTGGCAGAAGATCCTCGCCGACAAGGGCTGGGCCAACACCTATCTCGCCGGCGACGACTTCGCAGCCCAGCTGAAGAAGGACAACGAGGCGACTTCGGCGATCCTGAAAGACATCGGCCTGGTGAAATGAGCCAGGACGCTCGCAACGAAGCGAAGCGCCGCCCCGACTGGGCGGCGCTTGTCATCGCCGCCGGCCTTGCCGCTCTGGCCGCGCTGATCGCCTGGAGCACTGCCAGCCATGGCACTGCCGCCAATTATGCCCGCGTCGGCCCGACCACCTTTCCCTATGTGATCTCGGTGGCGTTCTTCGGCCTGTCGATCTGGACGGCCTTCGAGGCCTTCCGCGGCGATTTTCCCGAGCGCGAGCACCAGGAAATCAGTCCGATCCTGTGGATCGTCGGCGGTCTCGCCGCACAGATGCTGCTGCTCAAGGCGGCAGGCTTCGCGATCGCGACTGGCCTGCTGTTCGCCGCGACCGCGCGTGCATTCGGGCGCGGACCGCTGTGGAAGACGATCCCCATCGGCATCGTCCTGTCTTTCGTCATCTGGGTCATCTTCGCCAAGGGACTGCAGCTCTCGCTGCCCGCCGGCCCGCTCGAACACCTGCTGTTCTGAGCGATTTTTAAGGGAGCTCGGCTCTAAATGGATACGTTCGGTCTGCTGGCGCAGGGACTGCTCACGGCTCTCGAGCCGATGAACATGCTCTATGCGCTCATCGGCGTCACGCTCGGCACCGCTGTCGGTGTTCTTCCCGGCATCGGACCGGCGCTGACTGTCGCGCTGCTCCTGCCCGTCACCTACAAGCTCGATCCCGCGGGGTCGCTAATCATGTTCGCCGGCATCTATTATGGCGGCATGTATGGCGGTTCGACGACGTCGATCCTGCTCAACACGCCGGGCGAAAGCGCCTCGATCGTTACTGCCCTCGAAGGCAACAAGATGGCGCGCGCCGGGCGCGGCGGGCCAGCGCTGGCGACCGCTGCGATCGGCTCCTTCGTCGCCGGCCTGATTGCCACCATCGGCCTGGCCTTCATTGCGCCGACGGTCGTCAAGATGGCGCTGTCCTTTGGTCCGGCTGAATATTTCGCGCTGATGATCCTCGCCTTCATGACCGTGTCGGCCGCCTTCGGCGATTCGACGCTGCGCGGGCTGACCGCACTCTTCATCGGCCTGGCGCTTGGCCTGATCGGCATAGACCTGCAGACTGGGCAGGCGCGCCTTTCCTTTGGCGTTCCCGACCTGCTTGACGGCATCGAGGTGACGACGCTGGCGGTGGCGCTGTTTGCCGTCGGTGAGGCACTGAGCGTTGCGGCCTCCAAGGGCGGCGATTCGACCATCCAGGCAATCAAGGGATCGGTGTGGATGACACGCGAGGACTGGCGGCGTTCGTGGAAGCCGTGGCTGCGCGGCACCGCCGTGGGCTTCCCGATCGGCGCGATGCCGGCCGGAGGTGCCGAGATCGGCACCTTTCTGTCCTATTCGATGGAAAAGCATCTGGCTGAAAAGCCGGAAGAATTCGGCCATGGCGCCATTGAGGGTGTTGCGGGTCCGGAGGCAGCCAACAATGCGTCTGCCGCCGGCACGCTGGTGCCGCTCCTGACGCTCGGCCTTCCGACGACGGCAACGGCAGCCATCATGCTCGCCGGCTTCCAGCAGTTCGGCCTGCAGCCCGGCCCGCTGCTGTTCGTGACCAATTCCCAGCTCGTGTGGGGTCTGATTGCTTCCCTGCTCGTCGCCAACCTGATGCTGCTGGTGCTCAACCTGCCGCTGATCGGCGTCTGGATCCGTTTGCTGACCATCCCGACACCCTGGCTCTATGCCGGCATCCTGTCGTTTGCGACGCTTGGCACCATCGGCGCCAATCCGTCGACCTTCGAGCTCGGCATGCTGCTTGCATTCGGCCTGCTCGGCTATGGCCTGCGCCGCTTCGGCTATCCGATCGCGCCTGTCGTCGTGGGGCTTATCCTCGGGCCGATGGCTGAACAGCAACTGCGCCGTGCGCTGGCCATCAGTCAGGGCGATCCAATGATCCTCGTTCACTCGCCGATTGCGATCGTCCTGCTGTTGCTTGCAGCGACGGCCGTGCTGCTGCCGCTTTATCTGCGGGCTCGCGGCAGGGGCAAGGTGCTGGCCCAGTTGGCCGCTGCCGAGGACTGAGGTCTTCGGTCAGGAAACGAAAAAGCCGAAGCCCGGGAACCCGCGCTTCGGCTTTTTCTTTTGCCCCGCCTGTAACCAGGAAATCCAGGAGACAGAGCGGCGAATCCGCTGGGGGTCACCGCTCCGGAGCGCATCCCTGCTGCGCCGCATCTCCGCAAGGAGACGCAGTGGACGCCGCAGCATGTTGGATCTGCAGCCCTTGTCCTTGAGGACGCGGGCCTGATCCCGTGGGCGCTCTCTGCCCCTGACGTCGAAAACTCAGTAGCGGCGGATCCGGTCGAAGTGCCGGGGGTCGATGCCCAGCATGACCAGATCCTGATTGTCTGGACGATGACCGCGCTCGACCGCCGCTGCTGCAGCCACGGCGCTGCCGAAGGTACGGACCAGTTCGCCGATGCGTGCGAGGGGCTTGCGGGCGTTCATCTTCATCATCCTTGTTGCGTCGCATCATTTGTTTGTGCGATGCAGCAAATATAGGTGTCTCCGACAAATCCGGTAGGGGTGCTCACGCATGTTTGCCATGCATCTGCTGCAAAGGTCTGTAAAATGTCGACCGGTGGACGCGGACGGCGCCGACACTTGAAAGCCACGCCGTCTTCGGCTATATGAGCGTCAAATTCTTGGTCGGTATGACGAAGAGTGGGTCCACCCGGTCCCGCTCTTTTTTGTTACCTACCGGCGGTTTGGAGAACCAATGACCGAAAACGCAGCCGAACAGACAGGCGACGACCGCATCATCCGCGAGACCGGCATCGACGCCCGAGTCGCCTTGATCGTGGAGCCGGTCATTCGCGCGATCGGCTTCCGTCTCGTCCGCGTCAGGCTTTCGGGTCAGAATGGCCTGACGCTGCAGATCATGGCTGAGCGCGAAGACGGCACCATGACCGTCGAGGATTGCGAAGAGGTGAGCCGCGCGGTTTCGCCCGCCCTCGATGTCGAGGATCCGATCGAAAAGGCGTATCATCTGGAAGTGTCGTCGCCCGGCATCGATCGGCCGCTGGTCCGCAAGTCGGATTTCGCCAACTGGATCGGCCATCTGGTGAAGATGGAAACCTCGGTCATGGTTGCCGACCGCAAGCGCTTCCGTGGCAAGATTGCCGAAGCGGACGACGAAGGCATCCTGATCCAGCGCGACCAGGCTGCCTATGGTGAAGAGCCGACGGTGCGCGTACCCTTCGAGACGATCTCCGACGCCCGGCTGATCCTGACCGACGACCTGATCCGCGATGCCTTGAGCAAGGACAACAGGGCCCGCAAGGACGCCAAGAAGCATCGCGGCGAGACCGACGATGCGAGCGAAGACGAAGAAACCGAAACGGAAGACTGACAGAGCCGTGTGGCTGGACCCGGTCCGGCTCGAAGCTCGGGGAGAAAGACAATGGTTGTAAGCGCCAATAGGCTCGAACTGCTGCAGATCGCCGACGCGGTCGCCCGCGAGAAGTCGATCGACAAGCAGATCGTGATCGCCGCCATGGCCGACGCGATCCAGAAGGCGGCGCGCTCGCGCTATGGCCAGGAAACCAACATCCGCGCCGACATCAACCCCAACACGGGCGAGATGAAGCTGCAGCGCCTGATGGAAGTGGTCGACAAGGTCGAGGACTATGCCACGCAGATTGCGCTGACCTCGGCGCGCGAGCGCAATCCCGACGCCCAGCTCGGTGATTACATCGCCGAACAGCTGCCGCCGATGGATTTCGGCCGCATTGCCGCGCAGTCGGCCAAGCAGGTCATCGTCCAGAAGGTGCGCGAGGCTGAGCGCGATCGCCAGTTCGACGAATACAAGGATCGCATCGGCGAGATCGTCAACGGCACCGTTAAGCGCGTCGAATACGGCAACGTGATCGTCGATCTCGGCCGTGGCGAGGCGATCATCCGCCGTGACGAGCTGATCCCCCGCGAAAACTACAAGTATGGCGACCGCGTCCGCGCCTATGTCTACGACGTGCGCCGCGAGCAGCGCGGCCCGCAGATCTTCCTGTCGCGCACCCATCCGCAGTTCATGGCGAAGCTGTTCACCATGGAAGTGCCCGAGATTTACGACGGCATCATCGAGATCAAGTCGGTGGCCCGCGATCCGGGTTCGCGCGCCAAGATCGCCGTCATCTCGCGTGACAGCTCGATCGATCCGGTCGGCGCCTGCGTCGGTATGCGCGGTTCGCGCGTCCAGGCCGTCGTCGCCGAGCTTCAGGGCGAAAAGATCGACATCATTCCGTGGTCGCCTTCGGCCGCCTCCTTCATCGTCAATGCGCTGCAGCCTGCCGAGGTTGCCAAGGTCGTGCTCGACGAGGACGCAGAGCGTATCGAAGTCGTGGTGCCGGACGACCAGCTGTCGCTGGCCATCGGCCGCCGCGGCCAGAACGTTCGCCTGGCCTCGCAGTTGACCGGCTGGGACATCGACATCCTGACCGAGGCTGAAGAATCCGAGCGCCGTCAGAAGGAATTCGTCGAGCGTTCGACGCTGTTCATGGAAGCGCTCGACGTCGACGAGATGGTCGGCCAGGTGCTGGCTTCCGAAGGCTTCACCAGCGTCGAGGAAGTCGCTTACGTCGATTCCGACGAGATTTCCTCGATCGATGGCTTCGACGAAGACACCGCCTCGGAAATCCAGGCCCGTGCCCGCGAATATCTCGACAAGATCGAGGCCGAGCACGACGACAAGCGCAAGGCGCTCGGCGTCCAGGACGAACTTCGCGAAATCCCCGGCATCACCACCGCGATGCTGGTGGCGCTCGGCGAGGATGGCGTCAAGACGGTCGAGGACTTCGCCGGCTACGCTGCCGACGACCTCGTCGGCTGGAAAGAGCGCAAGGACGGCGAGACGAAGTTCTTCCCCGGCGTGCTTGCTGATTACGGCGTGTCGCGCGCCGACGCCGAACAGATGGTTGTTGCTGCCCGCCGCATGGCCGGCTGGATCTCCGAGGACGAAGTGTCCGAGGAAGAGCCTGCCGACGTCGCCGGTGAGTGACGTGAGGCGGGCCGGAGATAACTTTGGACGAAATGAACGATCGCACCTGCATCGTCACGCGCCAGAGCGGCGAAACGGATAATCTGATCCGTTTCGTCGTCGGCCCGGATTCGACTGTTTTTCCGGACCTCAAGAGAAAACTGCCCGGCCGCGGTTGTTGGGTGACCGCCGACCGCCTACATGTCGACAAGGCTGCGGCCAAGGGCATGTTTGCGCGGGCGTTCAAGGCCCAGGTCGTCGTGCCGCCCGATTTGGGTGCTATGGTCGACACCTTGCTCGCCAAATCGGCGCTCGGTTCGCTCGGACTGGCCCGCAAGGCCGGTCTGGTTGCGCTCGGTGCCGCCAAGGTCGACTCCTCGGTGCGCGCCGGAAAGGCGCTACTTGTGCTTCATGCCTATGAGGGCGCCGAGGACGGCGTCCGCAAGATCACGCAGGCCCGCAAGGCGACCGTCCATCTGGGCGGGCCTGCAACGCCCGCCTATAAACTTTTTTCCGAAGCGGAATTGGGTTTGGCATTAGGGGCAACAAATGTGATACATGCTGCCGTTCTCGCGGGAGACGCGGGCAAGGCGGTCGTAAAGCGCATGGTTGCGCTTGACCGATATCGGGGCGGATCCCCGGATGATCTGGCAATGATTGCGGCGATTGCCGACGACGATGATGCCGCAGAGGATATGGAATGAGCGACACCAAATCGGGCGATGACAAGACGTTGAGCGTCACTCCGAAGAAGACCTTGACGCTGAAGCGCCCGGGCGCGGAGCAGGGTACCGTGCGCCAGAACTTCTCGCACGGCCGCACAAAGGCGGTCGTCGTCGAGACGAAGAAGCGCAAGTTCCACATGCCCGGTGATAAGCATGAGCCAGTTCATACCCCGGCTCCCGCTGCCGCTCCGGCGCCTGCAGCTCCGGCAGCGGTTGCTCCGGCGCCTGTAGCTCCGGCAGCGGTTGCTCCGGCGCCTGCGCCTGCTCCGGTCCAGGCCGCAACCCCCGTGGTCGCGCCCAAGCCGCAGCCCGCAGCACCAGTGGTGTCCAGGCCTGTCGCGGCAGCTCCCGCTCCTGTCGTTCGCGACACGCCGCGGCCCGCGCCTCAGCCGAGCCGCTCCGGCATGGTGCTGAACACGCTGTCGCGTGGTGAGATGGATGCGCGCCGCCGCGCGCTCGAAGGTTCCGTCGCGCGTGAACAGGAAGATCGCGCACGCGCCGCCGAAGACGCCCGCCGCCGCGCCGAGGAAGATGAGCGCCGCCGCAAGGAGCGCGAAGAATCGGCACGCCGCCAGGCCGAGGAAGAAGCCAGGCTGAAGACCGAGGCCGAATCCCGCCGCCGCGCCGAGGAAGAGGCACGCCGTCGCGCGCCTTCCGCCGCCGAAGCCAATGCGCCTGACGATGAAGTCGAAGCGAAGCCGAAAAGCCGCAGCGCCGGCGCCCCAGCTGCTACGCCGGTGCGCCGCATTGCGACCCCGGAAATCGCTCGTCCGGCCAAGACCAAGACCGAAGACGATCGCCGTCGTGGCAAGCTGACGCTCAACACGGCCCTGTCCTCCGTGGATGGCGACGCGCGCTCGCGTTCGCTGTCGGCGATGCGTCGCCGCCAGGAGAAGTTCAAGCGTGCGATGCACCAGGAGACGCGCGAAAAGATCATTCGCGAGGTCGTCCTGCCCGAGACCATCACCATCCAGGAACTCGCTCAGCGTATGTCCGAGCGCGCCGTGGATGTCGTGAAGTTCTTCATGAAACAGGGCCAGATGATGAAGCCCGGCGACGTCATCGACGCCGATACGGCTGAACTGGTCGCCGGCGAATTCGGCCACACGGTCCGCCGCGTTGCCGAGTCCGACATCGAGGAAGGCCTGTTCGACATCGCCGACCGCAGCGAGGACCTGGTGTCCCGCCCGCCGGTCGTGACCATCATGGGCCACGTCGACCACGGCAAGACCTCGCTGCTCGACGCCATCCGCAGCGCCAACGTCGTGTCGGGCGAGGCCGGTGGCATCACCCAGCACATCGGCGCCTACCAGGTCGAGAAGAACGGTCAGAAGATCACCTTCATCGACACGCCTGGCCACGCCGCCTTCACGGCAATGCGTGCTCGTGGCGCCCAGGCGACCGATATCGCCATCCTGGTGGTTGCGGCCGACGACAGCGTCATGCCGCAGACGATCGAGTCGATCAGCCATGCGAAGGCGGCCGGCGTGCCGATCATCGTGGCGATCAACAAGATCGACAAGCCGACGGCTGACCCGCAGAAGGTCCGCACCGAACTGCTGCGCCACGAAGTCTTCGTGGAATCCATGGGCGGTGAAGTGCTCGACGTCGAAGTTTCGGCCAAGAATGGCACGAACCTCGACAAGCTGCTCGAAGCCATCCTGCTGCAGGCCGAAGTGCTCGACCTCAAGTCCAACCCTGACCGTACCGCCGAAGGCGTGGTCATCGAGGCCAAGCTCGACAAGGGCCGCGGTCCGGTTGCCACCGTTCTGGTGCAGACCGGTACGCTGATGCCGGGCGACATTTTCGTCGCAGGCAGCCAGTGGGGCCGCGTCCGTGCGCTGGTCAATGATCGTGGCGAGCACCTCGAAGAGGCACCGCCGTCGATGCCGGTGGAAATCCTCGGCCTTCAGGGCACCCCTCAGGCTGGCGACCGTTTCGCGGTCGTCAACAACGAGGCCCGTGCCCGCGAGATCACCGAGTACCGCCAGCGTCTGGCGCGCGACAAGGCCGTCGCAAGGCACGCCACGCAGCGCGGCTCGCTCGAGCAGATGATGTCGCAGCTGCAGTCGTCGGGTCTCAAGGAGTTCCCGCTGATCATCAAGGGCGACGTGCAGGGTTCGGTCGAAGCGATCGTTACCGCGCTCGACAAGCTCGGCACCGACGAGGTGCGTGCGCGCATCGTTCATGCCGGCGCTGGCGCCATCACGGAAAGCGACGTCACGCTCGCCGAAACCTCGGGTGCGGCGATCATCGGCTTCAACGTCCGTGCCAACGCGCAGGCACGTCACGCAGCCGAGCAGTCCGGGATCGAAATCCGCTACTACAACATCATCTACAGCCTCGTGGATGACGTTAAGGATGCGATGTCGGGCCTGCTGTCGCCGGAACGCCGCGAGACCTTCATCGGCAACGCCGAGATCCTCGAGGTGTTCAACATCACCAAGACCGGCAAGGTCGCGGGTTGCCGCGTCACCGAAGGCAAGGTCGAGCGTGGTGCGGGCGTCCGCCTCATCCGCGACAACGTCGTCATCCACGAAGGTACGCTCAAGACGCTCAAGCGCTTCAAGGACGAAGTCTCCGAAGTGCCGGTCGGCCAGGAGTGCGGTATGGCCTTCCAGAACTACGAAGACATCCGCCAGGGCGACATCATCGAGTGCTTCCGCGTCGAGATGGTGACCCGGAGGCTGTAAGCTTCCTTCGCCGTCAAACCGTTTGGACGGTGGCCGTTCGGCCGCCGTCCGTTATCGTGCGGCAGGACGTGCGGTTCCATTCCGCCCCCTGCGACATATGGATTTCAGGACCATGTCCCGTTTTACGAGTTCAGGCCCCTCCCAGCGCCAGTTGCGCGTCGGCGAGCAGGTGCGTCATGCGCTGTCCGAAATGCTCCAGCGCGGCGAGATTCTCGATCCGCTGATCGAGACGACCGTGATCTCGATCTCCGAGGTGCGCATGTCGCCGGATCTCAAGATTGCGACGGCTTTTGTTTCGCCACTTGGCGCGCCGGATGCCGCCGCGGTGGCTGCCGCCCTCAACAAGCACGCCAAGTTCATCCGTGGCCGCGTTTCCTTTGCCTTGCGGCAGATGAAATACATGCCGGAATTCCGTTTCCGGCTGGACACCAGTTACGACAATTTCGCCAAGATCAACGATCTGCTGCGCTCGCCCGAAGTGGCGCGCGACCTGGGCGGCGAAGAAGACAAGGAAGACTGACATGTCGCGTCGCGGCAAGAAGAAAGGCCGGCCCGTCTCCGGCTGGCTGGTGCTGGACAAACCAGTGGGCATGGGCTCGACCGAGGCCGTGTCCAAGGTGAAGTGGCTGTTCAACGCCGAGAAGGCCGGCCATGCCGGCACCCTCGATCCGCTCGCCTCCGGCATGCTGCCGATCGCGCTCGGCGAAGCCACCAAGACTGTGCCCTATGTCATGGACGGCGCCAAGGTCTATCGTTTCACCGTCGCCTGGGGCGAGGAGCGCTCGACCGACGACCTCGAGGGCCCGGTAACACAGACCTCCGACAAGCGCCCCTCGGAAGACGAGATCCGCGCCATCATGCCGAAATACACTGGCGTGATCATGCAGACGCCGCCGCAGTTCTCGGCAATCAAGATCGCCGGCGAGCGCGCCTATGACCTTGCCCGCGGGGGCGAGACGGTCGACATTCCGGCGCGCGAGGTCGAGATCGGCAGCCTCGAGATCATCGAGAACAGCGCCGACCGGACCGTCTTCGAGATCGAATGCGGCAAGGGCACCTATGTCCGCTCGCTGGCTCGCGACATGGGCCGCGATCTCGGCTGCTACGGCCACATCGCCGAGCTTCGCCGCACCGAGGTGGAGCCCTTTACCGCCGAAGATTTCGTCACCATCGCCGAGCTTGAAGCGGCGCGCGCCGCCGGACAGCCAGATGGCGAAGAGGGCAGGTGGGATTTCACCGGGATCGACGAGTTCGTGGTCGACACCTCCGCCGCGCTAGACTGCATGCCGCACGTCATCGTCACCGACGAGGCCGCCACCAAGATCAGGCTCGGCAATCCGGTCATCGTGCGTGGCCGCGACGCGCCGGTGGAGGCCGAAGAGGCCTGCGCCACCGTGCGCGGCAAACTGGTCGCCATCGGTGCCATCGAGCAGGGCATGTTCAAGCCAAAGCGCGTCTTTACCGCTTGAGGCATGATCCCGAAAAGCGGCGCCGCTTTTCGGGAAAGACCATGCCTCGACGAAAAGTTGAGGCCCCGTTCCGACGCAATCGGAATGGGGCTCCAAGGCTTGTCTGCCGTCGCCGTTTCCGGTTGGATCGGGGCAACTGATTCCGCGAGCGAGACGCCATGGCTTCCCACAAGAGCGAAAAGCGCGCACGTCGACATGCCAGGCGCACACCGGTGGGTGCTTCGCCTGGAACATTGATTGCCGATCCGGCCGCGAAGCGGTCGGCGCTCAACCTGACGCTCATCTCGCCCGACGCCTGCGAGTTCGTCGACAATCCCAGCCTCGAAGACGTCGCCGCCGCCTGTAAGCGCTGGCCGTTGATCTGGCTCGACTGCGTCGGGCTCGCCAATATCGAGCTGATCGCGGAGATCGGCAGGATCTTCGGGCTGCATACGCTGGCCTTGGAGGACGTGGTCAACACCGGCCAGCGGCCGAAGGCCGAGTTTTTCGATGAGCATGCCTTCTTCGTGCTGAGCATGATCGATGACGCCAGGACAGGCCGCTACGAGCAGATTTCCTTCTTCTTTGGCAAGAATTTCGTCGTCACCTTTCAAGAACGTGAGGGCGACCCATTCGAGCCGGTGCGCCAGCGCATCCGCACCTCCAATCCCAGCCGCCTGCGCACCAGCAATGCCGACTATCTCGCCTATGCGCTGATCGATGCGGTGGTAGACAGCTATTTTCCGATCGTCGATGCGACCGGCGACAAGGTCGACGCTATCGAGGACGAGTTGCTGGCCGCGCCGCAGAAGCACCATGTCAGCCAGCTTCACGCCCTTCGTCGGGCAACCAACCTGCTCAAGCGCACCATCTGGCCGCTGCGCGATGCGCTGTCTACGCTCATCCGCTCGGACGCCGATTTCATCTCCGCCGACACCAAGGTCTATCTCAACGATACGCTCGACCACGCGATCCGGCTGACCGAGAATGTCGAGGCGCAGCGCGAAACGATGATCGGCCTGATCGAGATGCACCTGTCGCTGACGCAGGCGCGCACCAACGAGATCATCGGCGTGCTGACCATCATCTCGGCGATCTTCATCCCGCTGACCTTCCTGGCCGGCATCTGGGGCATGAATTTCGAAAACATGCCCGAACTGAAGTCCGCCTATGGCTACCCCCTCGCGCTGGGTTTCATGGCTTTCGTGGCGATCGGGCTAGTGGCTGTCTTCCGCCGGCGCGGCTGGCTCTGAAGCCGGTTCGGCGCTAGCGTGCGAAATAGCTGGCATTTGCCGCCAAATTCCACTATATGCGCCGCAACATTGCGCCTTTTGACGCCTTGTTCACTGGCCCCAGCTGGACGACATCCCGGCCGAGGGCGTCCCGTTTCCTCCAGATCGAAAGGAAAAACACGATGTCGATCACTGCCGAGCGCAAGGCGGAACTGATGACCCAGTTCGCAACCGTCAAGGGCGACACCGGTTCGCCCGAAGTCCAGGTTGCCATCCTTTCCGAGCGCATCAAGAACCTGACCGAGCACTTCAAGGACCACAAGAAGGACAACCACTCCCGTCGTGGCCTTCTGGCGCTCGTTTCCCAGCGTCGTAGCCTGCTTGACTATCTCAAGCGCAAGGACGACGCACGTTATCAGACGCTGATCGACAAGCTCGGTCTGCGCCGCTGATGAATTGACCGGCGGGTTCTCCTCGAGGGGAACCCGCCGGTTGCTTATTCGGGCCGCGATTTCTGGCGGTCCATCGGCCCGATCCCGCCACAGGGGCGCGGTCTTGCCGAAAAAGGTTCCGGAGCGCCACAGCGACGCGCCCGAACCGCCCATGGACGGTCATGGGGCAGGATTGCAGGACGTTCGGTAGGCCGCCTTCGCGGCCCTTATGCTCACCGAGCTTCTTGTTGTCTTGCCCGTGGCTGGCCAAACCGAAGCCAGGCGCATGATCCCTACGGAAGACCAAGTGGTTTTCCGGGACCGCGCGCCAAACAAGCCAGGGAATTGGCCCGCCGCAGACCGGCGTTGCGAATTCCCGCCACGAAGGACAGAACATGTTCAATCACCACAAAGTTGAAATCGAATGGGGCGGCCGTCCGCTCATCCTCGAGACCGGCAAGATCGCGCGTCAGGCTGACGCTGCCGTCCTCGCCACCTATGGCGAGACCGTCGTTCTCGCCACGGTCGTCTCGGCCAAGGAACCGAAGCCGGGCTTCGATTTCTTCCCGCTGACCGTCAACTACCAGGAAAAGACCTACGCGGCCGGCAAGATCCCCGGCGGCTACTTCAAGCGTGAAGGCCGTCCGAGCGAGAAGGAGACGCTGGTCTCGCGCCTGATCGACCGTCCGATCCGTCCGCTCTTCGCCGACGGCTACAAGAACGACACCCAGATCGTCGTCACCGTCGTCCAGCACGACCTCGAGAACGATCCTGATATCCTGTCGATCGTCGCCACCTCGGCTGCGCTGACGCTTTCGGGCGTGCCGTTCATGGGCCCGATCGGCGGCGCCCGCGTCGGCTACATCAACGGCGAATTCGTGCTCAACCCGCACATCGACGAGATGCCGGAATCCAAGCTCGACCTCGTCGTCGCCGGCACCGATGCCGCCGTTCTGATGGTCGAGTCGGAAGCTCAGGAACTGCCCGAGGACGTCATGCTCGGCGCCGTCATGTTCGGCCACAAGGGCTTCCAGCCGGTCATCGACGCGATCATCAAGCTCGCCGAAGTGGCTGCCAAGGACCCGCGCGACTTCACCGCGCCTGACAATTCCGATCTCGAAGCCGAGATGCTGAAGATCGTCGAAGGCGAGCTGCGCGACGCCTACAAGATCACCGACAAGCAGGCCCGTTACGCTGCGGTCGATGCGGTCAAGGCCAAGGTCAAGGCTGCCTTCGCTGCCGAGGGCGAGGAAGCTCCGAAGTGGTCGGCCGACAAGGTCGCCACCGTGTTCAAGGAACTCCAGGCCAAGATCGTGCGCTGGAACATCCTCGACACCGGTTCGCGCATCGACGGTCGCGACCTCTCGACGGTTCGCCAGATCGTTTCCGAAGTAGGCGTCCTGCCGCGCACCCACGGTTCGTCGCTGTTCACCCGCGGCGAGACCCAGGCGCTGGTCGTTGCCACCCTCGGCACCGGCGAAGACGAGCAGTATGTCGACGCGCTGACCGGCATGTACAAGGAGAAGTTCCTCCTTCACTACAACTTCCCGCCCTACTCGGTCGGCGAGACCGGCCGCATGGGTTCGCCCGGCCGTCGTGAAATCGGCCACGGCAAGCTTGCCTGGCGCGCCGTTCGCCCGATGCTGCCGGCCGCCGAGCAGTTCCCCTACACGCTGCGCGTCGTCTCGGAGATCACCGAGTCCAACGGCTCGTCGTCGATGGCCACCGTCTGCGGCACCTCGCTGGCGCTGATGGATGCGGGCGTTCCGCTGCAGAAGCCGGTCGCCGGCATCGCCATGGGCCTGATCAAGGAAGGCGAGCGCTTTGCCGTTCTCTCCGACATCCTGGGCGACGAGGATCACCTCGGCGACATGGACTTCAAGGTGGCCGGCACGACCAATGGCATCACCGCGCTGCAGATGGACATCAAGATCGACGGCATCACCGAAGAGATCATGAACATCGCGCTCGGCCAGGCCAAGGACGGCCGCCTGCACATCCTCGGCGAGATGGCCAAGGCTCTGTCCGAGGGTCGCAAGGAGCTCGGCGAGTTCGCGCCGCGCATCGAGGTCATGCAGATCCCGACCGACAAGATCCGCGAAGTCATCGGCTCCGGCGGCAAGGTCATCCGCGAGATCGTCGAGAAGACCGGCGCCAAGATCAACATCGAGGACGACGGCACGGTCAAGATCGCTTCGTCGAACGCCAAGGAAATCGAGGCGGCCAAGAAGTGGATCCACACCATCGTGGCCGAGCCGGAAGTCGGCGAGATCTACGAAGGCACGGTCGTCAAGACTGCTGACTTCGGCGCTTTCGTCAACTTCTTCGGCCCGCGCGACGGCCTCGTCCACATCTCGCAGCTTGCCAACGATCGCGTTGCCAAGACCTCTGATGTGGTCAAGGAAGGCGACAAGGTCTGGGTCAAGCTGATGGGCTTCGACGAGCGCGGCAAGGTCCGCCTGTCGATGAAGGTCGTCGACCAGGAGACCGGCAAGGAAATCGTCAAGGAAAAGAAGTCCGAAGGCGAAGAAACCGTCGCCTGATAGCCCTTCCTTGGGAATTGAAGCGGGCGCGCCGAAAGGTCGCGCCCGTTTTCTTTTTCGCTTCCGGAGATGCGCTACAAGTTGAGGCGAATCTCTCCGGACGGCAGCTCGATCCTGCGTGAAATGTCGAGCGCGGCCAAAAAAGCCTCGTCGTGGCTGACGACGATCAGTGCTCCGTCATAGGCGCGCAGGCCCGCCTCGATTGCTTCGATCGCTTCCAGATCCAGGTGATTGGTCGGCTCGTCGAGAACCAGCAGGGGTGGCGGCGTGCTGCCGCCGAGCGCGCAGGCGATCCCGGCGCGCAGCAATTCCCCACCGCTCAGTTCCGCGGTCAGCTGTAGAGCCGCATCGGCCCTGAACTTGAAGCGGGCCAGCGCCGCGCGGCATGCGTTCTCGTCGTCCAGCGGGTTGATCCGCCGAAAATTGTCCCGGATCGATGCCGTTGCATCGAGCAGGCTCACGCGCTGATCGAGGAGCGCAAATCCGGTCGAGACTTGCACGAATCCGGAGGACGGGTGCAGGCGGCCGGCGAGAAGCTCGATCAGCGTCGTCTTGCCCGAGCCGTTCGGCCCAGTGACTGCGATGCGTTCCGGGCCGGTTACGCTGAACGACAGGCGGGTGAACACGGGATGGTCCGGCCCATAGCCGGCGCTGACGCCATCCAGCTTTAGTACCGACTTGCTGGAGGATAGTCCCGTCGAGGGCACTGTCACTGACATGGGTTGCAGCACCTCGATGCGCTCGTGCGCGGCGGCAACCGCTTCAAGCGCTTTCGAGTGCCGGTCGCTGGCCAGACGGGTCTGCGCGCCGCCACTGTTTTCGCTTCGCGATTTCAGTCCGCCAAGGACGATGCGCGGGGCGCCGCCCTTCAGGGCTTGTCGGCGGCTGTTGCCGTCCTTGCGTGCCTTGCGCTCCTGCGCGACTTGCGTCGCACGGGCCACTTCGGACGCCTGCTTCTGCGCGTAGTCGAGATCATGCTGAACTGAGGCCAGCTCTAATGCCTTGCGCTCGCGATAGGCGCTCCAGTTGCCGCCGTAGCGGGTGGCGCCAAGAGAGGTGAGTTCGACGATGTTGTCCATGCGTTCGAGAAGCTCGCGGTCATGGCTGACGACAAGAGCGCCCCCACGCCAGTTCGCCAACATTTCGTCGAGAGCAAGGCGCCCGTCCCGGTCGAGATTGTTCGTCGGCTCGTCCATCAGGAGAAAGTCGGCTTGTGAAAAATGCAGGGCCGCGAGGCCGACACGCGTGCGCTGGCCGCCGGATAGCTTGTGCAAGGGCGTTTGGGGCTCGAAATCCAGTCCCATCTTCGCGAGCGCCGCTTCCATGCGGGTTTCGAGCTGCCAGTCGATATCCGAAAGCTCTTCCAGCGTCGCGTTGCCTTCATGGGCTCGCTGCAACAGGTCGAGCGCATCGCGGGTGGCGAAAATATCCGCAACCGTCTCGTCCGGCCCCACCTGAACCGACTGCTTGAAGATGCCGATCCTTCCGCTGACGGAGATGGAGCCCGATGTGGGCACCAGCGTCCCGGCGATCATGGCCAGCAGCGTGCTCTTGCCGACGCCATTGCGGCCGATGAGCCCCGTTCGTGCGGGGCCGAAAGAGAGGTCTATGCCGGAGAGGAGGGGGCGGCCGTCAGGCGTGGAAAGGCCGAGATTGTATAGGGTTATTGAAGCAGGCATGCGTGATGATATTCCTGATGACAAAGCGGGTTCGCGTTGCGGTCAGGTTGAAATCACATTCGATGCGTTGCTCCTGTTGGTGGTGTCGGCAGGCACAACTAAGCGTTCCCGCCAGGCTATGCAAGGGTGTGCCCTTTACAGTCGCGCCGAAGACGCAGGAAGGGGCTGCGCGTTCTCCCGGAATTGGTTTATCAGCAACATATGACCCGCGACTCACTGAAAACCCTGTTCTACCCCTTCGAGGCCGAAGCGTTGTCCATGCCGGGGCAGGGCACGCGGGCGCTGTTCCTTGGCGCCGAGCCGGGCTTTCGGTTGCCCGAGGGCTTTGCCGCCACGCTGACCCTCGTGCAGGGCTTTCGCCCTTACGTGCTGTCCCTGCAGGCGTCGGGCCACAAACTGGTGCAGCGCGCCGAGGACGAAGGCTTCGACCTCGCTCTGGTGCTCGCTGGCCGCCATCGTGGCCTCAACGAACTGCGCATCGCCGAAGCGGTCGAGCGTGTGTCCCAGGGGGGGCTGGTGATCGTAGCGGGCGGCAAGGAGGACGGCATCTCCAGCCTGCGCAAGCGCCTTGGCGGCATGGTCGAGATCGAGGACCATCTGCCGAAATATCACGGAACGGCCTTCTGGTTCCGCCGCGATGAGAAGGCGGATGCGGCAGCCGTCGCATTGCGCGCGGACAATCCCGAAGTTTTGGTCGAAGGTCGGTTCCATACCGCGCCCGGCATGTTCTCGTTCGATCGCATCGATGCTGGCTCCAGGCTTCTGGTCGAGCATCTTCCTCAGGATATCAAGGGCGCTGTCGCCGACTTCTGCGCCGGCTGGGGCTATGTCACGGCCGAGATCGCAACCCGCGCAACCTCGCTCAAGGCGCTTGACCTGTTCGAGGCGGACTTTGACGCGCTGGAAGCCGCAAGACGCAACGTGACGGGCACGGACGTGGCGCCCGGCTTCTACTGGTGCGATCTCGCCAAGGAGCCGGTGGAGCGGCGCTACGACATGGTGGTGATGAACCCGCCCTTCCACCAGGGGCGCGACGCCGATCCGGAGATCGGCCAGCGTATGATCCGGGCGGCGTCGGCCGCGCTCAAGCCGGGTGGCCGCCTATTCATGGTGGCGAACCGCCATCTACCCTACCAACCGGTGCTGGCAGCGACGTTCTCATCGGTCCAGGAAATCGCGATCGACAGCGCTTTCAGGGTCTGGTCGGCGAAGCGCTAGTGCATGACCCCGAAAATCGGTAACGATTTTCGGAAAGGATCATGCACGGATTCAATATCTTACAGCGTCCTTTACGCGTCCAATCGGACGTGCGGCGCTGTAAGCTCAGTGCATGTTCGCCGCGCGGTCGGCAGGAACGACGAGCCCCGCATCGCCAAGCACGAGCGGAGCCGGGCGTCCGAACAGATAGCCTTGCACGACCTGGCAGCCGGCCGCGCGCAGCAGCGTGGCCTGGTTCTCCGTCTCGACGCCCTCGGCGATGGTGCGCACGCCAAGCGCGCGCGACAGCCCGACGATGGTCGAGATCACGGCGCCGGAACTGGTGTCCGTTTCCATGCGGCTGACGAAGGAGCGGTCGATCTTGAGCTTCTGGAACGAGAAGTCGATCAGATAGGCGAGGTTGGAATAGCCGGTGCCGAAATCGTCGACGGCTACCGAAATGCCCATCCCAGTCAACTGCTTCAGGATCTCGGCGGCGCGGTCGCGGTCCTGCATCATCGCCGACTCGGTTAGCTCCAGCTCGAGACGCTTAGGATCGATGCCGGTTTCCTCGACGATCTTGGCGACGATGCCGACGAAATCGCGGGTCATGAATTGTACCGGCGAGATGTTGACGGCGACGAAGCACTCTTCCGGCAGCAGCCGCGCATCGGTGCAGGCCTTGCGCAGCACCCACTCGCCGATCGGGGCGATCATGCCGGTTTCCTCGGCCACCGAGATGAACTCGACCGGCGGGATCATGCCGCGCTCAGGGTGCCGCCAGCGGATCAGCGCCTCATAGCCGACGACATTGCCGGAAAGCATGTCGTGCTGCGGCTGGTAATGCAGTGCGAAGTCGCCGCGCTCGAAGGCGACATGCAGTTCGGATTCGACCCATTGACGGTGCTCGGCAACCTTGCCCATGTCGGGATGGAACGCCGCCCAACTGCCGATGCCGCTGGCGCGCGCGTTCTGCAGCGCCAGATTGGAGCGGCGCAGCAGGGCAACCGGGTCGTAGCCATCCTTTGGCATTGCCGCGACGCCGACCGAGACGTTGACCGACTGGACGTGTGACGGCAGCGGGTAGGGCTGCATCAACTCGTTGACCAGCCGGTCGATCAAGGCTTCGAGATGTCCATCGACCTGATGGTCGGGATAGAGAATGGCAAATTCGCCCGCGCCGATGCGGCCGACGACGACATCGTTCGGCAACGCCGCCTTGAGCCTCGCGGTGAAGGCGCGGATCAGCGCGTCGCCATTGCAATAGCCGATGGCGTCGTTGATCTGCTTGAAGCGGTCGATGTCGACGTCGATGAGGAACACCGGCTTGCCGGTCCGCGCCGTGGCCGATGCTGCCTCGGCGATCTTGCCGACCATTGCCGGCCGCGCCATCAGGCCGGTCAGCTTGTCGAAATGGGTTTCGTTGAAGACATAGTCGGAAGACTCGTCGACACCGGCAAAAAACGACATCGCCGCCAGGGACGCGGCCAGCGCGCAGAGCGCTGCAATCACCGCCCCGATGGTTTCGCTGGGCATGCCGGCGATCTGGTTGCCGAGCAGGAACTTCAGGCCCCACAGGCCCAATATGAAGCTGCCAAGGCCAGAGCTGGCTATGGTGATGAGCCGAAACAGCGGGCTTCGACTGGGATTCCGGGCGGCAGGCATGCGTAAAGTTCCTAACTTGCGCGGTTTTTCTACCAATCCGCCCGTTAAGATCGCCTGCCGCGAAAATCTACAATTTTAGCGATGAGAGGATTTCTCAGTCGCGTCCGCTGTCCATCTGCTTGAGTTCGTCCAGCGTCGGCATCGAGACGATGTGGTAGCCGGAATCGACGTAGTGGATCTCGCCGGTGACGCCCGACGACAGGTCGGACAGAAGGTAGAGCGCCGAGCCGCCGACCTCTTCCAGGCTCACCGAACGCCGGAGCGGCGAATTGCGCTGCTGGTAGGTGAACATGTGGCGCGCATCCGAAATGCCCGCGCCCGCAAGCGTGCGCACCGGCCCGGCCGAGATGCCGTTGATGCGGATGCCGCGCGGGCCGTAGTCGTTGGCAAGATAGCGCACGCTGGCCTCGAGACCGGCCTTGGCCACGCCCATGACATTGTAGTTTGGCATGACCCGCACCGAGCCGGCATAGGTCAGGGTGATCATCGAGCCGCCGTCGTTCATCAGGGCGGCCGCATGCTTGGCCACCTCGGTGAAGGAGAAGCAGGAGATCACCATGGTGCGAACGAAATTCTCCCGCGTGGTGTCGGCGTAGAGGCCCTTGAGCTCGTTCTTGTCGGAGAAGCCGATGGCGTGCACCAGGAAGTCGATGCCGCCCCACTTTTCCTTCAGAGTCTCGAACGTCGCTGCAACCGAGGCACTGTCTTCGACATCGCAGGGCACGAGGATCGAGGCGCCTAGCCTTTCGGCCAGCGGCTTGACGCGGCGGCCGAAGGCCTCGCCCTGATAGGTGAAGGCGAGTTCGGCGCCATGCTCGGCCAGCTTCTGGGCAATGCCCCAGGCAATGGAATGGTCGTTCGCGACGCCCATGATGAGCCCGCGCTTGCCCTTCATCAATCCGTCCATGTCGGTGTCCCTATGCGGTATGGCGCTGGAAAACGAGCGTGGCGTTGGTGCCGCCGAAGCCGAAGGAGTTGGACAGCACGGTATCGATCTTGGCGTTGTCGATGCGCTTGCGCACGATCGGCATGCCCTCGAATTCCGGATCGAGTTCCTCAATGTGAGCGCTCTCGCCGATGAAGCCGCCCTGCATCATCAGGATCGAATAGATCGATTCCTGCACGCCGGCAGCGCCCAGCGAATGGCCGGTCAGCGACTTGGTCGAGGTGATGTTGGGCATCTTGTCGCCGAACACTTCGCGGATCGCGCCCATTTCCTTGCTGTCGCCAACAGGGGTCGAGGTGCCGTGGGTGTTGATGTAGTCGACCTCACCCTTCACCGTCGATAGCGCCTGGCGCATGCAACGGATTGCGCCTTCGCCCGAGGGGGCTACCATGTCGTAACCGTCGGAGGTGGCGCCATAGCCGACCAATTCGCAATAGATCTTGGCGCCGCGCGCCTTGGCGTGTTCGAGCTCCTCGAGCACCAGCACGCCAGCGCCGCCGGCAATCACGAATCCGTCGCGGTTGACGTCATAGGCGCGCGAGGCGACCGCGGCGCGGTCGTTGTACTTGGACGACATAGCGCCCATCGCGTCGAACAGGTCGGACATCGTCCAGTCGAGGTCTTCATGACCGCCGGCGAACATGACGTCCTGCTTGCCCCACTGGATCATCTCCGCCGCATTGCCGATGCAATGCGCCGAGGTCGAGCAGGCCGACGAGATCGAGTAGTTCACGCCGTGGATCTTGAACCAGGTGGCCAGCGTCGCCGAAGCGGTCGACGACATCGCCTTCGGCACCGCGAACGGTCCGATGCGCTTGGGGCTGCCGTTCTTCAGCGTGATCTCGGCTGCCTCGACGATGGTCTTGGTCGAAGGGCCGCCGGAACCCATGATGATGCCGGTGCGCTCGTTGGTGATGTCGCCCTGCTCCAGGCCGGAGTCGGCGATCGCCTGATCCATGGCGACATGGTTCCACGCGCCGCCGCGCGACAGGAAGCGCATGGCGCGGCGGTCGACCAGTTCGGTCGGGTCGAGCGTCGGAGCGCCCCACACCTGCGAGCGGAACCCGTGTTCCGCAAACGAGTCAGAAAAGCTGATGCCCGACTTCGCATCACGCAGCGAGGCCTGGACCTCGGATGCGTTGTTGCCAATGGACGACACGATGCCAAGGCCCGTTACGACGACCCGTCTCATTCAAAATTCCTTTCAGAACAGCCGGCCCTAGGCCGAGGCTTCCTGCTTCGAGAGCCCGACTTTCAGGTCGGTGGCCTTGTATATGGTTTCGCCGTCGGCCTTCAGCCAGCCATCGGCGATGCCCAGAACCAGGCGGCCGCGCATGACGCGCTTGAAGTCGATGCCATATTCGACCTTCTTGACCGAAGGCGTAACCATGCCCTTGAACTTCACTTCGCCGGTGGAGAGCGCCATGCCCTTGCCCGGCTCGCCGAGCCAGCCGAGGAAGAAGCCGGTCAACTGCCACATGGCGTCGAGGCCGAGGCAGCCCGGCATTATGGGATTGCCGATGAAATGGCAGGGGAAGAACCACAGGTCAGGCTTGATGTCGAATTCGGCGCGGATGAAGCCCTTGTCGAATTCACCACCGGTTTCGCTGATCTCGGTGATGCGATCGAACATCAGCATCGGCGGAGCCGGCAGCTGGGCGTTGCCCGGTCCAAACAGTTCGCCGCGGGCACATGCCAGCAGTTCTTCGTAGCCGTAGCTGGATTTCTGGTCGGCCATGAACACCTTTCCCCGTCAAAGATTCGGGCGGTGCCTCGCCCTCGTTGTGTGCTCTTCACTAGCACAGACTGCTTGCTAGCACAGACTGTTTCCAGCCGGAAACCGGCGTTTGCGCTTAGCGCGCTCACCGTTCCCGGTCAATGCGCGCTATTGATCGTATACTGACTACGCAATATATGACATTTTAAGGTTGTAGCCTGCAGAATCCGGTTGTTTGATGAAACAATGCGGTAAGCGGGCTAAACATTTTGAGAGGCGAACGATTGGACTCGCGCAAACACATTGTTGAAGTCGAGGGCCGCGTCCGGGAAGCCGGCCTGCGGCCGACGCGACAGAGGGTCGCGCTCGCCGAGCTTCTCTTCGCCAAGGGCGACCGCCATCTCTCCGCCGAAGAGCTGCATGAGGAGGCGCTGGGCGCCGGTGTGCCCGTGTCGCTGGCCACCGTCTACAACGCGCTGCACCAGTTCACTGATGCCGGTCTTCTGCGCATTTTGGCTGTCGAGGGATCGAAGACCTATTTCGACACCAACACCTCTGACCATCATCACTTCTATGTCGAAGGCGAGAACCGGGTTTTCGACATCGAGTCGAGTGCCGTCACCGTTGCCAATCTCCCCGAGCCTCCTGAGGGCATGGAGATTGCCAATGTCGACATCGTCGTGAGGTTGCGCCTCAAGCGCGACGCCTGAGCACGCGACTGCCGGCGAGCTTCGCCGGCTCCACTGTCAGTCTTCGATGCTTTCGCCGGGATAGGCGCCCCACAGCTGCGATTGGTTGAGCCAGCCCTTCGTGCCGGAAAAACTCATCTCGCACCACTGGCCGTTGCATTGCTTGATCGAGCCGATGACGCCGGGATCGATGATGGCGACGGTACGCGCGCCTTCCTCGGGCTTGGCCAGAAGGTTGATCTGGGCCGGCTTGCCGCGCTGCCAGGGCGCGGTGATGGCGGTGCGCGCGCCCGACAGCAACGACTGGTTGATCCAGCCTTCCGCACCATCGGCATCGCGCACGCGGCGCCAGTTGTCGTATTCTTGGATGATTTCCATCGGCAGGCCGGGCTTCAGATACAGCCAGTCGACCGGATAATTGACGCCGGGGCCGATGCGCGAATTGACCTTGCCCGACTTGAGGCTGACGAATCGCGGCAGCGGCAGGCCGCTCGGCCCGATGGTGCCGCTCGGCGCGGCAGCGGCAGGGCCGACAAAACCGGTGCTCGGCACAGCCAGGGCCAGACCCATCAGGATTGCGCTGACTGCCGGGCGAAGCGACGCGAAACCAGACACTTCCGTAACCTCTGTTTGCATGTGGCGTCCGAAAGCGTCAGGCTTGGGGGCGCCCCTTTTTCTTTGTCTTCGGCGGCACTGCTTGTTACACAGATTCCCGCTCAGTGATCGGTTTGCAGTTTCGCCGGTCTTGGTTAAAGAGGTCTCAACGGGATCTTCGTCGAGGTAAGCATGACCGGCCGCAAAAAGCCTCTCGTCGTCATCACGCGCAAGCTGCCGGACCCGGTGGAAACGCGCATGCGCGAGCTGTTCGACGCGCGGCTGAACGTCGAGGACCGGCCGATGACCCAGCCGGAGCTGGTGGCGGCGGTCAAGGAAGCCGACGTTCTGGTGCCGACGGTGACCGATACCATCGACGCAGCCCTGATCGAGCAGGCAGGTCCCAATCTCAAGCTGATCGCCAATTTCGGCAACGGCGTCGACAAGATCGACGTGACCGCCGCCGCCAAGCGCGGAATCACCGTCACCAACACGCCCAACGTGCTGACCGAAGACACGGCCGACATGACCATGGCGCTGATGCTCGCCGTGCCGCGTCGCCTGACCGAGGGCGCCAATGTTCTGACCAGCGACAAGAAGTGGGCCGGCTGGTCGCCGACCTGGATGCTCGGTCGCCGCATCTGGGGCAAGCGCCTCGGCATCGTCGGCATGGGCCGCATCGGCACCGCGGTTGCCCGCCGCGCCAAGGCCTTCGGCCTGTCGATCCACTACCACAACCGCCACCGCGTGCTGCAGTCGGTTGAAGACGAGCTGGAGGCGACCTACTGGGAGAGCCTCGACCAGATGCTCGCCCGCATGGACATCATCTCGATCAACTGCCCCTCGACGCCGGCGACCTTCCATCTGCTGTCCGCCCGGCGGCTGGCTCTGATGCAGCCGCATGCCTACCTCGTCAACATCGCCCGCGGCGACATCATCGACGAGGATGCGCTGGTCAAGATGCTGCAGGACGGCAAGTTGGCGGGTGCTGCCCTCGACGTTTTCGAGCATGAGCCGGCGGTCAATCCGAAGCTGCTCAAGCTCGCGGCCAAGGGCAAGGTGGTGCTGATGCCGCATATGGGCTCGGCCACCATCGAGGGCCGCATCGACATGGGTGAGAAGGTCATCATCAACATCCGCGCCCATGTCGACGGACACCGCCCGCCGGATCGCGTTTTGCCGATCAGGACGTGATCGGCTTGCGAGCCTTGCGCTGATTTCGCTGCGTCCTTCGAGGCTCGCCCATCGATCTCGAGTGTTGCTGCCCGCGTCGTGCGGGCTCGCGCCTCAGGAGGAGGACCGTGGGGGCCTTCATGCCGGGTCCTGGCAGGGCCTGAGCATTTGGGCGACAAGCGCAAACGGTCCCCATTCTAACTAAGGTGAGCGCAACCGTCCTCATCCTGAGGTGCGAGCGAAGCGAGCCTCGAAGGACGCAGTGATGATTTCCGGTTGCCGGGCCGCCGTGGGTCCGTGGCTCAGGCGATCACCTTCCTGAACGTGATCGAGGTCGGCCGGTCGAAGCCATCATGGGCGGTGCGCGCCACTTCGATGAACCCCATCCGTGCAAAGGTCGTATGGTTGCCGACAAGCTCGATCCGCGTCTGCAGTTCGAGCACCGGCTTGCCATACTCCAGCGCATGACGCTCTGCCGCCTGCATCAGCGCCCGGCCGATGCCGTGGCCGCGCATGCGCTCGTCCACGGCGAGCTTGCCGACATAGAGGGTTTCAGGCCGTTCGGCGACGAAGATGCAGCCGATGAGGCGACCTTCGGCTGAAGCGACGAAGCAGGTCTCCACGCCAGCCTTGTCGCGCAACAGCGCGGGCGTCAGGCGATGCGCCGAGAACGGCGGTTCGATGACGCCGTCCATATAGGCGAAGCACCGCGTGATGAGTTCGAGAAGCTCGTCCCAGCGAGAAAAGTCATCCGGCAGGCGCGAGACGACGACGGTCATCTCTCAGGGGCCTTGTAGCGCACCGTGTCGAAGCGCGCGCCGAGCGCGTCGTAGAGCATCAGGCGACCGACCAGTGGCTCGCCGATACCGGTGATGAGCTTGATCGCCTCCATCGCCTGCAGCGTGCCGATGACGCCCGTGAGCGCGCCGAGCACGCCGGCCACCGCGCAGGAGGGCACCAGCCCAGGCGGCGGCGGTTCCGGGAAAAGGTCGCGATAGCTAGGGTTGCGGCGGCCGTCAGATCCTGTCTCGAAGGGCTTGAGCACGGTGATCGACCCGTCGAATCGGCCAACAGCAGCATGGACCAGCGGCCGTTCACGCGTGGCACAGGCATCGGCCACAGCATAGCGCGTCTCGAAATTGTCGGAGCCGTCGACCACCAGATCATAGGCGGCAACCAGGTCACCGGCATTCTCCTCGGTGAGTCGCAACTGGTGCAACTCGACCCGAACATGCGGGTTGAGCCGGGTGATTGTCGCCGCGGCACTTTCGCCCTTGGACTGTCCGATCGACTGGGTGTCGTGGATCACCTGCCGCTGCAGGTTGGACAGCGACACGTGGTCGTCGTCGACGATGCCGAGCGTGCCGACGCCGGCCGCCGCGAGATATTCCAGCACCGGCGCGCCAAGCCCGCCGGCGCCGATCACCAGCACGCGGGCGCGCTTCAGCTTCTGCTGGCCCGGGCCGCCGATCTCCGGCAGCACGATATGGCGCGCATAGCGTTCGAGTTCGTCCGGGGAGAGGGGCGCGGTCTGGTTCATGGCGCGAGCATATCGCCCCAAACCTGGCTTGTCAGGCGTCTTGCGCCCGCACGCTGCCGTGGTCGACGGTCAGGAACTGCGCGCGACCTTCGAGGCTCGAAAACAGGCTCGCTTCGGTGCCGGTCATGAAGGCCTGGCAGTTGAGTTCTTCCAGAATCGCAAAAAGTGCCGCCCGCCGCCCGGCGTCGAGATGGGCAGCGATTTCGTCGAGCAAAAGGATGGGGGCGGCTCCCGCCATCTCGCCGGTCAGTCTGGCATGCGAAATGACGATGCCGATCAGAAGCGCCTTCTGCTCGCCGGTCGAGCACAGGTCGGCCGGCATCGATTTCGGCTTGTGCCGGACGAGCAGATCCGACCGGTGCGGGCCTTCCAGCGTGCGCCCGGCGGCGCGGTCGCGGTCGCGTCCCTCGGCGAGTGCCTGGCGGAAGCGCTCTTCGAGCTCCACCGCCGGCATGTCGCCGATGCTCTGTTCGAGTGTGCCGGCGAGCGAGAGCTCGGCCTGCGGGAAGGGGCCCGTTTCAGGCAGTCTGGCAATCATCGCAGTCAGCAGCCGCACCATTTCGACGCGGGCCGCGGCAATCGCCGCACCGGTCTCTGCCATCTGGGTCTCGATTGCCTCGAACCAGCCACGGTCGCGGCGATCCTCTGAAAGCAGCCGGTTGCGGCCGCGCATTGCCTTCTCATAGTCCAGCGCGCGCTGGCCGTGTGCGGGGTCGATGGCGAGGACCAACCGATCGAGGAAGCGCCTGCGGTCGCCGGCCGGGCCGGTGAACAGCGCATCCATCGATGGCGTCAGCCACACCACGCGTAGCCAGTCGAGCATCTCGTCGGCGGATTTGGCATTGGCCCCGTTGATGCGCACGCGCCGGCCGGCCTCGCCTGCTGCCTCGGGTGCGGTACCGGTGCCGATCTCGACCTCGCCGAACGGTCCTTCGATGCTGGCGTGCACGGCAAAGCCGCCCGAGCTGCCTTCGCGCGCGACATCGGGGTAGGGCGCGCGGCGCAGGCCGCGCCCCGGCGTCAGGAACGAGATGGCTTCAAGCAGATTGGTCTTGCCCGCACCGTTTTCGCCGGTCAGCACGACGGCGCCGGGCTTCAGGTCGAGCGACAGCGAGGCGTAATTGCGGAAGTCCGTCAGCGTCAGCTTGCGTATGTGCGTCGAGGGGATGCGTTTCCGCATCTCCCCCGTGTCTTGCTCTTGCATCGCCTTGCGCGCGCTACACGCGCATCGGCATCAGCACGTAGAGCGCGTTCTCGTCGGCTGTGTCCTGGATGAGCGTGGGCGATCCGGCATCCGCCAGCATGAAGCGCGCCTCGCCGCCCTTGAGCTGGGCGGCGACGTCGAGCAGATACTTGGCGTTGAAGCCGATTTCGATCGGGTCCGACGAATAGTCGGCGGCGAGCTCTTCGGTGGCGCTGCCCGAATCAGGGTTGTTGACGGCGAGCGTCACCTGCCCGTCGGCGATCGACAGCTTCACCGCACGGCCGCGCTCGGACGAGATGGTGGAGACGCGGTCGACGGCGGCGGCAAAGCTCTGGCGGTCGATCGTCAGCGTCTTGTCGTTACCGCTGGGGATGACGCGCTGGTAGTCGGGGAAGGTGCCGTCGATCAGCTTCGAGGTCAGGATGACGCTGCCGATGGTCAGGCGGATTTTGGTGTCCGACAGTTCGGTGGTCACGGCCACGTCAGGAGCGTCGATCAGCTTCTGGATCTCCGAGACGGTCTTGCGCGGAATGATGATGCCCGGCATGCCTTCCGAGCCGGCCGGGGCCTCGACCTCGGCGCGGGCGAGGCGGTGGCCGTCGGTGGCGACCGCGCGCAGCATCAGCTTGCCGGCGCTTTCGATCGTGTGCAGGAAAATGCCGTTGAGATAGTAGCGCGTCTCCTCTGTCGAGATCGCGAACTGGGTCTTTTCGATCAGGCCCTTCAGCGCCTGGGCCTCGAGCCGGAAGATGTGCGAGAACGAACCAGCCGAAAGCTCGGGGAAGTCCGACTGCGGCAGGCACTGGAGCCGGAAGCTCGAGCGGCCGGAAACCACCGACATGGCGTTGCCGTCCTCGTCGGTCTTGAGCATCACTTCCGCGCCGTCAGGCAGCTTGCGCACGATGTCGTAGAGCAGGTGGGCCGGAACGGTGGTGGCGCCGGCGCGCTCGACATTGGCCGGAGTTGCTTCCGACACCTCGAGGTCGAGGTCGGTGGCCTTCATCTCCAGGCTCGCGCCATTGGCCTGCAACAGCACGTTGGACAGGATCGGGATCGTGTTCCGCCGTTCGACCACGCGATGGACGTGGTTCAGCGACTTCAAAAGGTTTGAGCGTTCCAGGATAACACGCATGACGACACAGGCTCGCTAATTTGAAGGTGCGGGCTCGCGGGCTCGAATGCGCCCGGGGAAGCCCGCAACACGATCGGAATGGGCCCGAGTCTGACAGCAAAAAGGCCCGAAAGGCAAGCCCGCGCAGCCGTTTGAGGCAGTTGCGCGGGCGTTCTGGGGATAAGTGGCGGGCTCAGGTCCCATGCCGTTGCCGCCAAACCGTCAGGCCTGATCGTTGATCAGCCTGCGCAACAGCTCCAGCTCCTGCGCCAGCGTGTTGTCGCCGCCCGACAGGTCCTCGATCTTTCGCACGGCATGGAGCACGGTGGTGTGGTCGCGGCCGCCGAAGCGCCGGCCGATCTCCGGCAGCGAGCGCGGCGTCATCACCTTCGACAGATACATGGCGATCTGGCGCGGCTTGACGATGGTGCGGGTGCGCCGGTTCGACAGAAGCTCCGTCTTCGACACGTTGTAGTGGCGGGCGACGATGCGCTGGATGTCTTCGATGCGCACGCGCTTGGGCTCGCCCGAGCGGTAGATGTGGCCGAGGATCTCATCGATGCGCTCGATTGAAAGCTGCGGCTCGAAGGACTGGCGGAAGACGAGCTGGTTGAAGGCGCCTTCCAGCTCGCGGCCGCTGCCGGTCACGGTGCGGGCGACATGGGCGAGCACTTCCTCGTCCATGGTCAGGTTCGGATCTTCACCCTTGGCGCCGGAGAAGCGCATCTTGAGCATGCCCAGACGCATGCTGAAGTCGGGCGCCGACATTTCCAGCGCTACGCCGCCGTTGAGGCGCGAGCGCACGCGCGGTTCGAGCGATTCCAGCTCCGCTGGCGGACGGTCGGCGGCGACGACGACCTGCTTGGCCGAGTCGAGCAGCATGTTGATGAGGTGGCAGAACTCGTGCTGGATCGACTTGCCCTGCAGGAACTGCATGTCGTCGATGATCAGAAGGTCGATGTCGCGCAGCTGCTCCTTGAGGGTGAGCGCATTGTTGTCGCGGATCGCGGTGGCGAAGCGCCACATGAAGTATTCGGCGGTCAAATAGACCACGCGCGCCTTCGGGTTCTGGCGCAGCGACTCGGCTGCGATGGCCTGCAGCAGGTGCGTCTTGCCGAGGCCGACGGAAGCGTGGAGGAACAGCGGGTTGAAGCGCGAGTTCTGTTCAGCCACTGCACGGGCGGCAGCCAGAGCCACGCGGTTCGACGGACCTTCTACGAAGGACTGGAACGTGTAGCGCGGGTCGAGCGGAGAGCCGAGCACGTTCTGCTTGAACTCGGCGTCGGCGGTGCCGCTGCGGGCAGGGGCGGGGCGCTCGGCGCGGCCGGCGGCCACAGTGCTCGTTGCAAGCGTCGTCTGCGCCTGGCGCACCGGCTTGCGCAGGGCAGGAGCCTCGGTCTCGACGCCGGGGCGTGCCGCGCGGGTTGCCGTGCGGATGATGATCTCGAGCTTCAGCAGCTCGGGCTGCTCCTGGCGCCACAACTCGGAAATCAAGTCGAGATAGTGGCTGTTGATCCAGGAGCGCAGGAAGGCGGTCGGCACGGAAAGGCGCACCACGCCCTTCGATGCTTCCGCAAGCTTCATGCGGCCGAACCAGCTCGAAAATACCTCGCTGCCCAGGCGAACCTGGAGCTGCGTCTTTACCCGGTCAAAATTCTTCTCCGCGGCGCTGGTTGCGGCCGCGTTGGTCCCTTCGATCAGTTCACCGGTAAAAAGCAAGCCTGCCTTTGCTTCGCTTTCAATGCCGCTTTGCATTTTCGCAATCCCTAACCTTCGGTACTCGTTGTCCGTGCGGGGATGCGCCGCTCGCATCTCCGCCGGAATAATCATTTTTGGGATGCAGGCCGTTTCCGGCGAGCCCCCGATCGCCTTCCCCTTGCGCCTTGCGGCGCGGCCGGGAAGAGAGCCGGGAGCTTTTTGGCAAATGCTTCGCCGGCCGGCGGAATCGCCAGCTCGCAAAGAAGTCATATTGCCGTGTATCCCCACACGCCCCAAATATATGTCGAAGTGGACACGCCTCCCCCGATCGCGGATTCCATCCACGCCGAGAACGCCGCCGATTTTTAAGGCTTGGCAGAGGGCTCTGTGCCCGTCTCTTCGATAAAAAGACCTTACAAAAAACGCTGTGGACAGGGCAAGGCCGAGTCTAAACCGTTTTTTATGAATCTGCTTAGCTCCGGCCCGGATTCAAAGCCCGTTCGAGCCCCTCGCAGCGCCAAAGCCTTTGTGATTCAAACTCTTTTTTGGAAAGCGAAAAAATCCGCGCGCGCCGGGAAAAGAATCTAAAAGAATCCGCTTGACACCAACTTGTCCCCCGAGTCCCGCGGGCGACTTGAACAAGCTGTGGATGACCGTGCGCAACCCCATGAATCTAAAGGGGAATTTCTGCCACGGTGAGTCCGCCGGGAAGGCTGCTTGTTGCGGGTGTACTTGGGGCAATAACCCCATATGCCGGCAAAGGGTAAGTTACCCCAAGGACATGTTTGAGCGGCACTTGGAGCTGCTTTTCCAAAGCTTTGCAGGCAAAAGAAAAACCCGGCTGGTTAGGCCGGGTTCATCAGAAATCCAGATGTATGCAGGGCTTAGGCGGAGAGCGCCTTGAGCCGCTGTGCCAGACGCGAAACCTTGCGCGAGGCGGTGTTCTTGTGCAGCACGCCCTTGGTGGCGGCGCGCATCAACTCCGGCTGGGCGGCGTTGAAGGCGGCTTCGGCCTTCGCCTTGTCGCCCGAGGCCAGTGCCTCTTCGACCTGGCGGACATAGGTGCGGACGCGCGACCGGCGGTTCTTGTTGATTGCCGCGCGGCGGGCGATCTTACGCGTTGCCTTCTTGGCCGAGGAGGTGTTGGCCATGGTGCCTCTCTTATCTCTGGTGCGCGGGCGGCTTATCCCGCGGAGCGCAAAAATTGCTCGGGCGTCCCAGGAGGCCGCCTCGGTTGGTGCGGCTTATAGGCCAGCTTGCCGGGCCCGTCAACGCGATTCAGATCAGCGGTTGCGGAAATCCGCAGGCCTTTTCTCGGCAAAGGCCGCCATGCCTTCCTTTTGGTCTTCGAGCGCGAACATCGAATGGAATACGCGGCGTTCGAAGCGCAGGCCTTCGGCCAGCGTCAGTTCGTAGGAGCGGTTGACGGCCTCCTTGCACATCATCACCGCGGGAAGCGAGAAGTCGGCGATCTTGCCGGCGGCCTTCATCGCCTCTTCCATCAGTTCGGCGGCGGGAACGACGCGCGAGACGAGTCCGGACCGCTCGGCTTCGGCTGCGTCCATCATCCGGCCGGTCAGGCACATGTCCATCGCCTTCGACTTGCCGACGAAGCGGGTGAGTCGCTGCGAGCCGCCCATGCCGGGCATGACGCCGAGCGTGATCTCGGGCTGGCCGAATTTGGCTGTGTCGGCGGCGATGATGAAGTCACACATCATGGCGAGCTCGCAGCCGCCGCCCAGCGCGTAGCCGGCGACGGCCGCAATCATCGGCTTGCGGTTGCGCGTGAACGCTTCCCAGCCGGAGAAGAAATCCTCGAGATAGGCTTCGACATAGGTCTTGGCCTGCATCTCCTTGATGTCGGCGCCGGCGGCGAAGGCCTTTTCCGATCCGGTGATGACGATGGCGCCGATAGCGTTGTCGGCTTCAAATTCAGCCGTCGCGGCAAGCATTTCGGCCAGCACCTGCGAATTGAGCGCATTCAGCGCCTTCGGGCGGTTGAGCGTGATCAGCCCGACCTTGCCGCGCGTTTCCACGATGATCGTTTCATAGGCCATCTTGCTGCTCTCCCTGTTTCGCAGTGCAATCAGAATGCGATGAGGCTCTAGCGCATCGGCCCGAAAATCGGAATCGATTTTCGGTAAGCACGATGCGCAGACTAAAGGTGTAGAGCATCCTTTGCGCGTCCGAATGGAGGCGCGGCGCTCTACTACCGCTGGCACTGGCGGCAATAGAAGGTTGAGCGACCGCTCTGCACGATGCGCTCGACATGGCCGGCACAGCCGCTGTGCGCGCAAGGGGCACCCTCGCGATCGTAGACGGAAAACGAATGCTGGAAGTAGCCGAGCGAGCCGTCGGTGTGGACATAGTCGCGCAATGACGAGCCGCCGGCGGCAATGGCGTCGGCGATCACCTCGCGGATCGAGGTGGCGAGCAGTGCTGCCCGCTCGCGTGCGACCTTGCCGACGACGGCGACGGTGCCGGCGGCGCGCGTCGGCGACAGCCCCGCCCGCCACAGCGCCTCGCAGACGTAGATGTTGCCGAGCCCGGCGATCAGCCGCTGGTCGAGCAGGGCCGCCTTGAGCGGGGTTTTCTTGTCGCGGAACAGGCCGGCAAGCAACTCGCCGTCGAGCGCATTGCCCGTCGGCTCGACGCCGAGGCCTGACAGCATCGGATGCTCAGCGCCGTTGCGCTCGGCAAACAGCATGAAGCCGAAGCGCCGGGGATCGTTGAACACCACCCGCGCCGGCTCGCCTTTCGCCGTGGCGACGTGGAAGACGACGTGGTCGTGCTTCTCCGACTTCGAGCGCTCGTGGTGGAAGGCGCCGGGCGTGGTTCCATCCTCATCCGTCTCGATGCGGAAGGAACCCGACATGCCGAGATGGCAGATCAAAAGCGGCGCGTCTTCGACGTCGGCGATCAGATATTTGGCGCGGCGGCCGAGCGAGGTGATCCGGTGGCCGGCAAGCCGTTCGCCAAAGCGTTCGGGGAAGGGGTAGCGTAAATTGGGCCTGCGGGTCTCGACCCGCTCGATCCGAGCGCCTTCGAGAACCGGCTGCAATCCGCGCCGGACGGTTTCAACTTCGGGCAGCTCAGGCATCGGCGGCGATCGTTGCGAGGAAGGAGGTGCCGTGGCGACCGGGGGCAAGGCTCAGATGTTCGGCCACCGTTTCGCCGATGTCTGCAAAGGTGGGCCTGAGGCCGATCGCGCCACCGGCCAGGCCAGGAGCCATGCCGATCACCGGAATGCGTTCGCGCGTATGGTCGGTGCCGCGCCAGGTCGGGTCGTTGCCGTGGTCGGCTGTGAAGATGATCAGATCGCCAGGCTGGAGCTTTGCCAGCGCTTCCGGAACACGCTGGTCGAATGCCTCCAGCGCCGCCGCATAACCCGGTACGTCGCGGCGATGGCCGAACTCGCTATCGAAATCGACGAAATTGGCGAACACCAGGTCGCCGTCGCCGGCATCCTCCATGGCACCGAGCGCCTTGTCGAACATCGCCATGTTGCCGACGCCCTTGCGTACTTCCGAGACACCGCGATGGGCAAAGATGTCGCCGATCTTCCCGATTCCGATAACCTTGCTGCCGCGCGCAGCCAACCTGTCGAGCAGGGTTGGCTCGGGCGGCGGGGTGGCATAGTCGCGGCGGTTGGGCGTGCGTTCGAAAGTCTGCTTGCTCTCGCCGACGAAGGGCCGAGCGATCACGCGGCCGATGTTGAGCGGGTCGACGAGCCGGCGCACGACCTCGCAGAGCCTGTAGAGCCGCTCCAGCCCGAAATGCGTCTCGTGGGCGGCGATCTGGAGCACCGAGTCCGTCGAGGTGTAGCAGATCGGCTTGCCGCTCCGCACATGCTTCTCGCCGAGCCGCTCGATGATCTCGGTGCCGGAGGCGTGGCAGTCGCCCAAAATCCCGGGCACCTCGCCCTCGCGAATGACGGCCTCGGTCAGCGTGGCCGGAAACGCCGGCACCGTCAGCGGAAAATAGCCCCAGTCGAAGGTGACCGGAACGGCGGCGATTTCCCAGTGACCCGAGGGCGTGTCCTTGCCGCTCGATATTTCCTGCGCGGCACCAAAAAAGGCGTGGGCCATCAACTCCGCCATGTCGCCGAATTCCACACCTGATGCCAGCTTCGCTGCGCGGCCGAGTCCGAGAGCCGTCATGTTCGGCAGTTGCAAGGGACCGTTGCGCAGGCCCTCGCGGTCGCCGCGGCCTTCGGCGCAGGCGGCAGCGATGTGCCCGAACGTATCGGATCCGACATCGCCGAAACGCGCGGCGTCTGCCGCGCCGCCGATGCCGAAGGAATCAAGGACGAACAGGAATGCACGCGCCATCTATGTTGGGCTCTCCGCTGGCGGATTTCGCCACAGACATAAGATCAGTGCGCGATCTTGGCAATTATCCGCGTGCCAAGCCCGGAGGTCGGGCCCGCCAGTCGGGGCGAATCCGCTTCAGCAACCGGTGCAGGGGATCGTCGGGCTCATGCGCGGGCGCAGATGGTAGGTTTCGGACATCGAGATGCCGTCGAAGGCCGCGGCGAGGCCGAGCACCGGCTTGTCCTTGGCGACCCAGGTGATGACGGGCTTGTAGGCGAGATCGCTTTCGACCCGGATCAGATAGGTGCCCTTGATCTTGAGCGCTTCGGGCACGCTGGTCGCCGTGTCTTTGGGCAAACCGTTGACGGCGGTGCCGTTGACCAGTTTGCGCGACCACGCCACCTGCACCTTTGGCGTCTGGTCGTTCGTGATCTCGATTGCGGTGACGATGATCGTGCCGACGCTGCGGTTGTAGGGCTGCAGGGTAGACTCGCCGATCTTCATGATCGCGTCCACTTCCGTGGCGTTGATTGTCTGTTGCTGGGTGATGAGGTCGCCGACCATCGAGCCGACGCGGTGGACCTTCTTGTTGGTCTCGATCGCCTGCGAGACCTCCATGGTGACGAAATAGAGCGCAAAAAGCAGCGGGGCCATGAACGCGAATTCCACGGCCGCGACGCCGCGCCGATCGGAAATCAGGGCGCGCGCGTGGGCCTGCCATCGCTTCAGAACCAACAATGCTCCGGGCAAAGCCGACATCGCAAGTTTTCCCATCAGGGCCGGCGCTGATCGGGCCGGCGGTTTCGATCAATCGTTGAACGGCTCGTTCTGCCAGGTCACGGTGGCGAACTGCAGCGTGCGGTTGTCTTTGAGATTCGACATCGAGGCCCGCATGAAGTCGGTCATGACAGGCCAGGGGTAGAAGACGCGTAGCATGTTCTTGGACATCGACTGGCCCGGCGCAACGGCGAAGCCTGTGGTGTCGATTTCCTTGTCGGTGGTCAGCTTGATCCTCAGCTTGGCTGCTTCGGCGAAGGTCGGAAAGCTGCGCAGGTCAACTATGAGCCCGGGGCAGTCCTTGGCCACCAGCAACTCCAGCTTGTCGCAGATCTTCTTCCTGACCTTTATTTCGGTGACGTCGGCGGCCTTGAGTTGGCCGGTGCGGATTTCGCGGGCGATATCGTCGGCGGCATTGGCCAGCAACTGCTGGCCGGCGAATGCGATGCAGCTCTCCAGGATCGCAAAGACCAGCAACGAGAAGGGTATCGCCAGCATGACGAACTCGATCGCCGTGCTGCCGCTTCGGTCGTGCCGGAACCGGGCAAGAAGCCCTCGTCCGTCGCGGTTGGGTTGTTTATGCACTGCAGTCGCTATGTCACTCATGGGTCGACCGCCTTTCATATTGGGGCGGACAATAGCGCAAAGCTGTTGAAGTCCGGTTTGAATGAACGGCCAAACTGCGCGGATTATCTTAACCGGGCGCTAACCTTGGCGGACGCGACGGAATGATCGCGTTCTACTGGCTCCGGTTCAATTCGCTCTCGGACATCCGCTCGGCATCGCTCTTGTAGGAGCTCTCGCAATAGGGCGTGCACGACAGGGTCTGGACTTCCGAGCGCCGGTAGATCCGCACCGACGAGGCGTCGTGGCGGATGACCGTCACCTGCTCGTCGACGATGGGCGCGCCATCCGCATCGAGCACGACGAGATTGGTCACGCCGAATCCCTTGCCCGTGAGCACGATCGTGGAAGCGTCCTGCACCGAGGCGTCGGCGATGGCCGAATTGCCGACCACGATGGTATCGGCCGGGCGCGCCAGCCGCACGATCTTGGCCTGGTTCATCGTCACTTCTATGCCCGCGCCCGCGTGGGCGGAAGCCGCGGTCATCGTCAACGCTGCGACTGCGCACGCGCCCCAAAGGAATGTTCTCGGCCTTGCCATGGCTATGCCCCTCGACGGCTGTCGGTAACGACTGATCAATGGAAGATGAACGACTTTGGTGAACCAACGGTTAAGCACCGGCGGGGCCAGGGAGCCGAAGGATGAGGGGGGTAGGGGCTTCGTTTGTCTGCGCGGCCGAAACCTTTGCATTCTGGCATGTTGGCGGGCCGATTTGCTTCGATCAAATTGGCTTGTTGTTTTAGCTGGCGGTTAACCACGTAATCGTGATGAGGACTGAAACGATTCGGTAAGGCTGTTTCTTAAGTCGTTTGAAAGAGCTCCCCGCTAGGTTGCAGTCATCCGATCGACGACAAAGAAATGTTGACGGAAGTGCTGTAACAAACGGAGTAAGGAGCTCTCCAATGTCCAATCTCATTGCACGCTTTGTGAAGGACGAGTCCGGCGCGACCGCCATCGAATACGGTCTGATCGCCGCCCTCATCGCAGTCGCCATCATCGTCGGCGCCGGCCAGCTTGGCGGCGCACTCGACCAGAAGTTCAAGGATGTCGCTAAGACGGTCACCGATTCCGGCAAGGCCGGCGGCACCCCCCCCGTCACCCCCGCCCAGTAATAGCCGGCCGACGCCCTAACTGGGCAAGACGATCGAAAAGGCTGCCTTTGGGCAGCCTTTTCTTGTTTCGGATGATGTCATGAGGCTGTTGTGCCTCTTCATCTAAGATTAACGTCATCGGACTAGGCTATTGTGGTGTTCTGAGTGACGGATATTTCGCGATGCTTGAAGCGCTGATCTTTGTCGTATTTCCCTTCTGCATGGTCTTTGCTGCGGTCTCCGATGCATTGTCGATGACCATCGCCAATCGGGTCTCATTGCTACTTCTGGGTGTATTTATGGTCGTCGCCCCGCTCACCGGCATGGCCTGGGCCGACATCGGCATGCATCTCGCCGCCGGCGCCTTGTTGCTTTGCGTCACCTTCGCCCTCTTCGCTTTTGGCGGCATGGGCGGCGGCGACGCCAAGCTGATCGCCGCAACCGGTGTGTGGATGGGCTTCGGCATTCCCTTGATGCAATATCTTCTCACTTCAGCGGCCTTTGGCGGGTTCCTGACGCTCGCTATCCTGTCCTACCGTTCCTCCGCGCTGTCTCACGTGACCAGTCAGCGCATGTTCTTCCGCAATCTTTCCAAGGACGCGGGCGGCGTTCCCTATGGCATCGCGCTCGGCATCGGCGGTCTCGTCACCTATCCGAGTTCACCCCTGATGGTCTGGGCGCTCGAGCGTCTTGCGGCGCAATGATACCGCTGTGGCAGATGCGTAAGAGATAATTAATCACGATCGTAAGGACTGCATTAACCATAAGTTGACGATTGCTTCTGCAAAGTCCGCCTCGGCTTGATGGATTTTCCAGGGCGAGGTTCGGACAATGGCAACATCGCGACTGATGATACTCGGCGTGGCGGTCGCCGCCGCGGGTGGCGCTGGCTATGTCGCCAAGAACATGTCTGCTCCGCCCCCGGCGGAGGTCATTGTCGAATCCGGACCGCAGCAGCCGCAGCTCGCCACGACCGAGGTCCTGGCGCTGACCGGCGACGTGCCGATGGGTGCCGTGGTCGAAAACAATATCGGCTGGCAGGCTTGGCCGAGCGATGCGGTCAACGCGAATTTCATCACCCGCAGCGCCGAGCCCGAGGCGCTTGAGAAATTCAAGAGCTCGGTTGCGCGCCTTGCCATGTACAGCGGCGAGCCGCTGCGCAAGTCGAAGCTGGTCGGCGAGGGTCAGAGCTTCATGTCCTCGGTGCTGGCTTCCGGCAAGCGCGCTGTGGCAACCGCCATTTCCGCCGACACCTCGGCCGGCGGCTTCATCCTGCCCAACGACTATGTCGACGTGATCATGACCCGCCGCTCCGATGCCGCGAAATCGGGCAGCGGCTTCACCACCGAAACCATCCTCAAGAACATCCGGGTGCTGGCCATCGACCAGACGATCCAGGAGGACGAGGAAGGCAAGAAGGTCAAGGTCGGCAACACCGCGACGCTGGAACTGACCTCGCAGCAGGCCGAGATCATCACGGTCGCTCAGCAGATGGCGGATCGGCTGACGCTGGCTTTGCGTTCGGTCGCCGACGCTCAGGAGAGCAATCTCGCCGAAGCCGACTATCTCGTTTCGGGCAGCGGCAAGCGCGGCACGGTGCGCCTCATCAAGTCTGGCGAGATTTCCGAATCGGGAGCAAGGAAATGAGGCCAAGCATCAGCCTTTTGACCACTGCCGCAATCGCTCTGGGCATGCTGGTGATCGAACCAGTGCTGGCGGGCCAGTCTCCTGCCGAAGCCGCATCGGCGCGGGTCGGCAACAATTCCAGCAGCCAGCGCGTCAAGCTCGGGCTCAACAAGTCGGTGGTCGTCGACCTGCCGGCCGATGCCTACGATATCTTGGTCGCCAATCCCGCCGTCGCCGATGCGGTCACCCGCACGTCGCGCCGCATCTATCTGTTCGGCAAGTCGGTCGGCCAGACCAACATCTTCGTCTTCGGGCCCAATGGCGAGCAGATCGTCAGCCTCGACCTTGCCGTGGAACGTGATGTTGCCGGCCTCGAGGACTACATCAAGCGCTTCATTCCCAATTCGCAGATCAAGGTCGAGCTGATCAACGACAACGTCGTGCTCACCGGCACGGTCGACACACCGCTCGACGCCAAGCGCGCGGTCGACCTGGCGACGATCTTCGTCACCGGCGGCGAGGCGACGACCGGCCAGTACTCGCAGACCGCGACGGGCGGCTCCGACAGCGGCGGTGTCGACATCAACAACCCCGACCAGGAGCGCCAGAAGAGCCGGATCGTCAACCTGCTGCAGATCGTCGGCGAGGATCAGGTCATGCTGAAGGTCACCGTGGCCGAAGTCAGCCGCACGGTGATGAAGCAGCTCGGCGTCAACATGATCGGCACCGGCGACTCCAACGGCATCAGCTGGGGCGCGATCAGCGACAGCATTCCCGGTCTGGGCAAGCCGCTCAGCGCCTCGCAGTTGTCGATCGGCACCTCGATGCTCGATGCCTATGTCAATGCCATGGAGCAGGCCGGTGTCATGAAGACGCTCGCCGAACCGACGCTCACCGCTGTCTCGGGCGAAAAGGCGACCTTCAAGGTTGGTGGCGAGTACAACCTGGTGACAAACCAGGACGGCAACAAATATGACATTCAGGTGATCGAATACGGCATCGGCCTGGAGTTCCAGCCGGTCGTGCTTTCGCCCGGGCGCATCAGCCTCAAGATCAGGACCGCGGTCTCCGAGCCGACCATGGAAGGGTCGGTTAGCCTTTCGGGCGGGTTCCAACGCGGTCGCCGCTTCAACAATCCGGGCATGAACGCGCTGTCGATCCGCAAGCGCCTGGCCGACACGACCGTCGAACTGCCTTCGGGTGGCTCGATGATGATCGCCGGCCTTGTCCGCGACGACATTCGCCAGGCCATCGACGGGCTGCCCGGCCTGTCCAAGATTCCGGTTCTCGGCACGCTGTTTCGCAGCCGCGACTTCGTCCGCAACGAGTCCGAGCTGGTCATCATCGTCACGCCCTACCTGGCCCGCCCGGTGGCGCGCAACGACCTGGCCCGGCCGGACGACAACTTCAACGCCGCCAGCGACGGCGCCGGCATGTTCCTTGGCCGCGTCAACCGCGTCTACGGCACCATGCAAACCGACAGGCCCGTCGGACGCTACCATGGCGTCGTCGGCTTCATCTACAAGTGAGCGGGGATAGGGGCATGTCTCAGGCAGTTTTCAGCGCCACACCGATCGCCGGTACCGCCAGACGGGGAAAGTCGCGCATCTTCACTTTGCTTCTGGCGGTCGCCGGGGTTGCGCTGCTTGCCGGTTGCGCCACCAACCGCGACAGCATCACCGTGGGTGCCATTCCCGACGACTACCGCACCAATCACCCGATAGTCATCGCCGAGCAGAACCAGGTCATCGATCTTCCGGTCGGTAACAACGCCCGCGGCATTTCCAAGGGTGAAAAGGACACGTTTGCCGGGTTTCTCAGCGAATATGACCGCCAGACGACTCCGGTCCTGACCATTCTCGTACCTGCCGGCGCCTCCAACGATGTCGCCGCCAGCGAAGCCGCGAGGGAACTGATGCGCGTCGCGGTCAAGAACGGGGTGCCGTCGGGCCGCATTTCCATTGCCCGCTATCAGGCGGCATATCCCGACGCGCCGTCGCCCATTCGTGCCGTCTACACCGCCATGCGTGCGCAGACCGATCGCTGCGGCCGCTGGCCGGAAGACATGCTCAACACCGCCGAAAACAAGCACTACGCCAATTTCGGTTGCTCTTATCAGAACAATCTTGCCGCACAGCTGGCCAATCCTGCCGATCTCCTGGGGCCGCGCAAGCAGACGACCATCGATGCTGAGCGGCGCTCGGTCATCATCGACGGCTATCGAAATGTTCCATTCTTTTCGCCGACCCCGCGAACGGAAGTCAACTACTGATCGACTGTACTGTGGAGCACGTGGACATGAACAACCTGGCCTACGATTCCCAGCCTGATAACGGCGAGCTTTCGCCGCAGGACATGGCTGTGATGCAGGCGCTGAGGCCAGTGCCGCGCATCTCGATTCAGGCCTTTTGCGAGACCGACAGCGTCGCCGGTCCGATCGGCCACGCGGGCGAAGACCGCCGCATGGCCAAGGCGCACCTCCAACTCCATATGGGCGGCGTCGAGACGGCGATCGAGGTCTATCGCGGTGCGCCGACGCCCAATCTGATCATCCTGGAATCGCGCCGCGAGCCCAAGGGCCTGCTGGAAGCGCTGCACGAGCTGTCGGAATTCTGCGATCCGACCTCCAAGGTCGTGGTCATTGGCCACTACAACGATGTCGCGCTCTATCGCGAACTCATCCGTTCCGGCATTTCGGAATATGTCGTGGCACCGGTCTCGGCCGCCGACATTGTCAGCGTCATCTCCTCGATCTTCATCGATCCCGAAGCCGAGCCGATCGGCCGTTCGATTGCATTTGTCGGAGCCAAGGGCGGCGTCGGGTCATCGACCATCGCGCACAATGTCGCCTGGAGCATGTCGCAGCTGTTCAAGTCCGAGGTCGTAGTCGCCGACATGGACCTGGCCTTCGGTACGGCAAACATCAACTTTGACCAGGATCCGGCCCAGGGCATCGCCGAGGCGGTGTTCGCGCCGGAACGTGTCGACGAGGTCTACCTCGATCGCCTGCTCGCCCAGTGCGCCGAACATCTGTCCTTGCTGGCCGCCCCTTCGACACTGGAACGCGTCTACGATTTCGATCCCGAAGCCTTCGCCCAGATCATCGACACAGCCCAGCGCACCACGCCGTTGCTGGTGCTCGACGTGCCTCACATCTGGAGCGGCTGGAGCAAGAACACGTTGACCCGGGCCGACGAAGTGGTCATCACCGCGACGCCGGAACTCGCCAATCTGCGCAACACCAAGAACCTGGTCGACATGCTCAAGCGGCTCAGGCCCAACGATCCGCCGCCGAGGCTGATCCTCAACCAGGCCGGCGTGCCCAAGCGTCCCGAGATCGCGGCCGCCGATTTCGCCGAGCCCCTCGGGATCACGCCGATATCGGTCATTCCGTTCGATCCACTGCTGTTCGGCAATGCCGCCAACAACGGACGCATGCTCGGCGAGATGGACGCGAAGAATCCGGTCGTCCAGACGATCAACGATGTTGCCCATATCCTCACCGGAAGGTCTGAAGCCAAGGCCAAGAAGCAGTCTGGGCTGGGCGGAGTTCTCGCCCGGCTGAAGGCCCGCAAGAAGTGATGCCCAAGCGGCGGAGGTGTTAGTCGATCATGTTTGGCAAGAGAGGCAGTGACGACGGCAACCGTTCGGTGCCCGGCTTCCGTCCGCTTGCGACACAGGCGCCCGCAACACCGTCCGCTGATACGCTGGTTGCACAGCGTCCCTCGGCGACGTCGCCGGCTGCGCCCGCTGCTGCGCCACGTCGCGCCGCCGAGGCGCAATCCTTTGCGCCCGAACCACGCAAGGCGCAGCGCGAGCGTAGCGAAAGCTACTACGACACCAAGAGCCAGGTATTTTCGGCGCTGATCGACACCATCGACCTGTCGCAGCTCGCCAAGCTCGATCCCGACAGTGCGCGCGAGGAAATCCGCGATATCGTCAACGATATCATCGCGATCAAGAATTTCGCGATGTCCATTGCCGAGCAGGAGGAACTGCTCGAGGACATCTGCAACGACGTGCTTGGCTATGGTCCGCTGGAGCCCTTGCTCGCCCGCGACGATATCGCCGACATCATGGTCAACGGCGCCAAGAACGTCTACATCGAGGTCAACGGCAAAGTCGAGCAGACCGGCATCCGCTTTCGCGACAACCAGCAGTTGCTCAACATCTGCCAGCGCATCGTCAGCCAGGTCGGCCGTCGCGTCGATGAATCCTCGCCGATCTGCGACGCGCGCCTGCCCGACGGCTCCCGCGTCAACGTGATTGCGCCGCCGCTGTCGATCGATGGCACCGCGCTCACCATCCGCAAGTTCAAGAAGGACAAGCTGACGCTCGACCAGCTCGTCAAGTTCGGCGCCATTTCCCCGCACGGCGCCGAAGTGCTCAAGATCATCGGTCGCGTCCGCTGCAATGTCGTCATCTCCGGCGGCACGGGCTCGGGCAAGACGACATTGCTCAACTGCCTGACCAACTACATCGACCGCGACGAACGCATCATCACCTGCGAGGACTCGGCCGAGCTGCAGCTGCAGCAGCCGCATGTCGTTCGGCTGGAAACGCGCCCTGCCAATCTCGAAGGCGAGGGCGAGGTAACGATGCGCGACCTCGTCAAGAACTGCCTGCGCATGCGCCCCGAACGCATCATCGTCGGCGAGGTGCGCGGACCGGAAGTGTTCGACCTGTTGCAGGCGATGAACACCGGCCACGACGGTTCGATGGGCACCATCCACTCCAACAGCCCGCGCGAATGCCTCAACCGCATGGAGGCGATGATCGCCATGGGCGGCTTTTCGCTGCCGCAGAAGACCGTGCGCGATATCATCGTCGGTTCGGTCGACGTCATTGTCCAGGCCGCGCGCCTGCGCGACGGTTCGCGCCGCATCACCCACATCACTGAGGTGATTGGCATGGAAGGCGACGTCATCATCACCCAGGACCTGGTACTCTACAACATCAAGGGCGAAGACCAGAATGGCCGCCTGATCGGCCACCATGTCTCGACCGGCATCGGCCGGCCGCATTTCTGGGATCGCGCCCGCTACTATGGCGAAGAGGCGCGGCTCGCGACCGCGCTCGAGGCCATGGAGAAGAGCGCCGACTGAGATGCAAGAGGCACCTATCCTAGAAGCGGGGATCTAGCGCGCCATGTTCGGGCTCGACGCCACAATGCTGCTCTTCGTCATTCTCGCCGGCCTCAGCGCCGGCTTGGTGGCCTATGCCTTCCTGTTCAAGCGGATGGAAAGCGAGAGCAATACCGAGCGACGTCTGTCGACCATCCGGCAGACCGAAACGGATCGCGCGCTCCTCAAGGCTTCGCGGGATCGAGTGGCTGAAGTCACCAAGCGCCGCAAGTCGGTGCAGGATTCGCTCAAGGAACTCGACGAGAAGCAGAAGTCCAAGGACCGCAACATCAAGAAGCCTCCGCTGCGCGTCCAGATCCGCCAGGCTGGGCTGCAGGTCAGCATCGAGCGTTTCTATGTCTATTCGGTGATCTGCGGCTTGGCCACGACGCTGTTGATCTTCATGGTCGGCGCACCGCTGATCCTGCTGCCCGGTGCGCTTCTTGCGGGCACCGTCGGCCTGCCGCGCTGGTTCGTCGGCTTCCGCCGCGGCCGTCGCGTCAAGCAATTCCTCAACGAATTTCCCAATGCACTCGACATCATCGTGCGCGCGGTCAAGTCCGGATTGCCGCTGAATGACGGCATCCGGCTGATCGCTTCGGAATCGCCCGAGCCGGTGCGTAGCGAGTTCCGCCGCATGGTCGAGGCCCAGCAGCTTGGAATTTCCATTCCCGATGCCGCCCTGCGCATGACCGAGACGATGCCGTGTCCGGAGGCGGGTTTCTTTGGCATCGTCATCCAGATCCAGAGCCAGGCCGGCGGCAACCTTTCCGAGGCGCTCGGCAACCTGTCGCGCGTGCTGCGCGACCGCAAGAAGATGAAGGCCAAGGTCCAGGCGCTATCGATGGAAGCCAAGGCGTCGGCCGCCATCATCGGTGCGCTGCCGATCATCGTTGCCTTTCTGGTCTACATATCGAGCCCCACCTACATCATGCCGCTGTTCACCACGAGCACCGGCAACCTGATCCTCGGCATTTCGGGAGTCTGGATGTCGATCGGCATCTTCGTGATGCGCAAGATGATGAATTTCGAGGTCTAGTGACATGTCCGATCAAGTCGTCAAGGCACTGACCGACCCGTCCTTCCTGATTGCGCTTCTGGTCGGCATCGCCGTCTTCGCCACGGTCTTCACCGCTATGCCGTCGCTGATCGGCAATCCTCTCAAGTCGCGGATGAAGTCGGTGGCGCTCGAACGCGATGAACTGCGTGCCAAGCAGCGCATGCGCCTGGCAGCGGAAAGCGACAGGCGCCAGCGCGGGCTGCGCGAGCAGCAATCAGTCGGCATGCGCAACATTGTCGAGCGGCTTGACCTGCGCCGGGCGCTCGTCGACGAGGGCACGCTCAACAAGCTGAAGGTTGCCGGATTTCGCGGCCAGAACCCGCTGACGCGTTTCCTGTTCTTCCGTCTCGTGCTGCCCTTGGTCGGCCTGGTGCTGGCTGCAGTCTACGTGTTCGTGCTGGGCGGCCTTGCGGAGCAACCGTTCTTCATGAAGGTCTTCGCCTGCATCATCGGCGCCTATGTGGGCTTCTACCTGCCGGTGCTCTACGTTTCCAACCGCGCCACCAAGCGCAAGCAATCGATCCAGACGGCTTGGCCGGATGCGCTCGACCTGATGCTGATCTGCGTCGAGTCCGGCATGTCGGTAGAGGCCGCGCTTCGCAAGGTCGCCGACGAAATCGGCTCGCAATCCGTCGACCTCGCCGAAGAGTTCGTGCTGACCAATGCCGAGCTTTCCTATCTCACCGAACGCCGCCAGGCCTATGAGAACCTTGCCGCGCGTACCGGCCTCGAATCGGTCAAGTCGGTTACCCAGGCGCTGATCCAGGCCGAGCGTTACGGTACGCCCGTCGCCCAAGCGTTGCGCGTGCTGGCCAGCGAAAGCCGCGACATGCGCATGAACGCGGCCGAGAAGAAGGCCGCGGCCCTGCCGCCCAAGCTCACCGTGCCAATGATTCTGTTCTTCCTGCCGGTGCTGTTTGCGATCATCCTCGGCCCGGCCGGGATCCAGATCAGCTCGAACGGGCTGTTCGGCGACAAGCAACAGTCGAGCAGCGAATAGCGCAGTCCGATTGCTCGGCCCTGGAACGAAAGAAAGCCGCGTCAACTGACGCGGCTTTGCTGTATCTGCTGTCGGTTGGCGTCAGTTTTTGGCCGACTTGCCCTCGGCCTTGATCTGGTTCCAGGCGTTTTGCTGGGACAGCATGCCTCTGAGATAAGCGACATTGGCCTGCGCCTGTTCGGGCGAAAGCTCTTGGCGGGCGATCTGCTCGGCTTCGTCGAAGCGCCCCTGCAGGCCGACGGCGAGCGCCAGGTTCTGCCGCACGCGGCTGTCGGCGCCCGGCTGCGAAGCGGCCGAGCGGAGATAGGTCTCGGCCGATTTCAGGTCGCCTTCGAGCACATAGGACATGCCGAGATTGGACAGCACCGTAGGCTCGTTCGGCTTGAGATCGAGCGCCTTGCGGTAGAGGCCGCGCGCGTCCTGAGTCTGGCCGAGCTGGTCGAGTATGGCCGCTTCGGCGGAGACCAGCCGCCAGTCGGGATATTCCGGCGTCTGGGCTCGCCGCACGGCATCCAGCGCCGGCTTCAACTCACCGGAGGCGGCAAGCGCCTTGCCATAGGCGGCAAGCACGTCGCGATCCTTGGGATAGCCGATGGCGAGCTTGCGCATGACAGCCAGCGACTGGTCGTTCTGGCCCTTCATCTGCAGGGCCGAAGCGTATTGCAGGGCCACGGGCTTGTTGTTCGGGTCGCTGGCATATTTGCGGCCGAGCGCATCCGTGCTGCCCTGCAAATCGCTCGCCGACATCGCCTCGCTCGCCTGTCCGGCGCGCGAGATGGAGCCGGTGGTCTCCTTGCTGGTGTTGCAGCCGGCAACGCCGGCCATCAGCAGCGTCACGAAAGCCGCTCTCGCAAGGCGTTTTCCCGTTGCGTTCATCGAGCGATTGGTCAACATCGGAGGAAGGTCTCCATTCGTCGTGGCCGTTTGCTGGCCATCTTCCCGCTTTGGAGAAATATTCTGTTAACCCTAACGGATGGTTAAGAGCGCCCGCACAAGACGCCCCGTCCGAGACTGAAGGAAGTCGAAATGCCGGTCGAACTGCTCGACAACAAACCAGCCGGAGCCAAGCCGATCCATCTCGTCGCCAAGGATGGGCTGGAAAGCGCAGGTCTTGCGCCCGCCATCCTCGCCTGGGCCAGTGCCAACGGCTTTGCCGGCGAGGCGGGCAAGGTTCTGGCTGTCCCCGGTGCGGACGGGCAGGTCGCCGGCGCCCTGTTCGGCACCGGCCAGAACGAAAACGGTCTCGGCTTCGGCGCACTCGCCCGCAACCTGCCGGAAGGGACCTGGCATTTCTCCGGCCAGCCGGCGCATCCTGAGCTTGCCGCACTCGGCGTAGCATTGGGCGGCTATGCCTTCACCCGCTACGGCAAGAAGCCGGGCCGTGATCTCGGATTTGTTCTGCCCGACGGGGTCGACGCAGCCCGCGTCAAGCGTATCGTCGAGGCGGTCTTCCTGGTTCGCGATCTCGTCAACACGCCGACCAACGACATGGGTCCGTCCGCGCTCGAGGCGGCGGTCAGGCAACTCGCCGGCCGGCATGGCGCGGAGGTCCGCGTGACCGTTGGCGACGACCTGCTCGCCCACAATTTCCCGATGATCCATGCCGTCGGCCGCGCTTCCGCCGACGCGCCGCGTCTGATCGACATGCAGTGGGGGCCACTCGACGCGCCCAAGATCACGCTGGTCGGCAAGGGCGTGTGCTTCGACACCGGCGGCCTCGACATCAAGCCGCCGAGTTCCATGCTGCTGATGAAGAAGGACATGGGCGGCGCGGCAAACGTGCTTGGCCTCGCCTCGATGATCATGGCAGCGAAGCTCAAGGTCCGCCTGCGCGTACTCATCCCGGCGGTCGAGAACTCGATTTCGGCCAACGCGTTTCGGCCGGGCGACGTGCTGACGAGCCGCAAGGGCATCACCGTCGAGATCGGCAACACCGACGCCGAGGGTCGCTTGGTGCTGGCTGACGCGCTGGCCCTGGCCGACGAGGAACGTCCGGCGATGCTCGTCGACATGGCGACGCTGACGGGGGCCGCGCGCGTGGCGCTCGGGCCGGACCTGCCGCCCTTCTACACCGACGACGAGGCGCTTGCGGCCGAACTCACCACGGCATCCGGTGCCGTCGAGGATCCGATCTGGCGCATGCCGCTTTGGGCGCCATACGATGCCAAGCTGTCGTCGAAGGTCGCTGACATGAACAACGTCACCACCGACGGCTTTGCCGGTTCGATCACCGCAGCGCTGTTCCTCAAGCGTTTCGTCGAGAACACCGCGACCTGGGCGCATTTCGACATCTTCGCCTGGAACCCGGTCGACCGCGCCCATGGCCCGGCCGGCGGCGAGGCGCAGGCGATCCGGACCCTGGAGAAGGTGATTTCGGCGCGTTTCGGCTGATCGGCTTTCGACGGCGCCTCTGGGGCTTGCCACTGCCACGACGGACTTGCGGCCCGCCAGTGAAATGACCTGGCGGGCGGCTCTGCGGCACCGATATCCCGGGGCAAATCCAATTCTGCACCGGTTCTGATGTCCTTTGCGTTCCGGCATGGATTCCCGACACTCTCCGCTCGTTTCACTCGCTCATGAGGTCGGGAATGACGGACGCACAAGCAGTTTCCTTTACGCTCCAGCGTCCGGAATTGGCGGAGACGGCAAAGTGTAGCTCGTCATTCCCGACCTCGTGAGCGACCGGAGGGAGCGGAGAGTGTCGGGAATCCATGCCGCAACAGCGAGGATGCCAGAAGCAGCGCATAGCAAGCGCCGATTGAATAGGAGACGACTGGAATGGCGGCAGGTCGAGCCACAACGGCGTGGGCTACCCAGGCAACGCTGGCCACTCCGCCTTGCCATCGCCGCAAATTCCCGCTTGAATGAAACGGAACCGAAACAATTACCATGGATACTGGCGCCATGCCGATCGCATTGCGTCCGAGCCAGTCGCTGAGGCTGCTGCAGCAGTTTGCCCTGTCCGAGGTGCGTGACGACGCGCCCGACCTGACGCTGCGCCAGATGGCGATCCTGCTCACTATCTATCTCGACCCGCCGCCGCATACCGTCCGTGGGCTCGCCGCTCGGCTCGGCGTCAGCAAGCCGGTCATCACCCGCGCCCTTGACACCATGGGTGCGCTCAAGCTGGTGTCTCGACACCGCGACGAGCTCGACAAGCGCAACGTCCTGATCCGGCGCACGGTGGAAGGCGCGCTCTATGTCGAGCGATTGGGCGATGCTATCATCGCCAAAGCCATGGAGCTTCCGATTTGACCGCCCGCGACAGCCGCCTTCACGCTTTCCGCCCCGATCTTGCCGACGCCCGCCTGCAGGGCGAAGTCGCCGCCGAGCGCTTCGTCGCCGGCCGACCGGCGCGCATTTCAGTGCCGGTCGCCGACGTTCGCAAGGCGCCGCGGCCGGACGGCGGGCTCAACACGCAACTGCTTTGCGGCGACAACGTCCTGGTCTTCGAGGAGATCGAGGGTTTTGCCTGGCTTCAGGCCGAGCGCGACGGTTATGTCGGTTATGTCTCATCTGGCGATCTTGCGCCACGGCACGATGAGACGACGCACGTCGTCACAGCCCTCCGCACTTTCATCTATCCCGGCCCGGACATGAAATTTCCGCGCACTGGCGCACTTTCCATCGGCGCGCGCGTGGCGATCACAGGCTATGCCGAGACGCGCGGCACGCACTATGCGCTGCTGGCCTCGGGCGAGGCGCTGGTCTCCCAGCATCTCGCGCCCATAGGCACCACGGCCGACGACTATGTCGCGGTGGCCGAGCGGCTCATCGATACGCCCTATCTCTGGGGCGGCTCCAGCGCCTTCGGCATCGACTGCTCCGGGCTCGTCCAGCTTTCCATGCGCATGGCCGGCCGCGACGTGCTGCGTGATTCCGACATGCAGGAGGCCGCACTTGGCGCCAAGGTCGATGCGGGCGCCGACTTTTCGCAGCTGCGGCGCGGCGACCTCGTGTTCTGGAAGGGCCACGTCGCGATCATGACCGACGGCGAAAACATGATCCATGCCAACGGACACACCATGACGGTTGCCCGCGAGGGCCTGCGCGAGGCCATCGATCGTATCGGCTACCTCTATGGCGGTCCGACCATTTTCAGGCGGCCGTAGGTCCCTTCATGCGTGGAAAGAGTTTCCACGCATGTCTGACATTTGCCGCCGAAGCAAAATTGAAACTTCACGGCATGGATCCCCGGGATCTCCGACGCTCGTTTCGCTCGCGCTCCGACCCGAGGATGACGGAGGCATGGGCTGTGGCGGCCAATCTCCGACGTAGGCGGTGGCGTGACGTGGGGCTGCGCAACCTTCGTGATTGGCGATGACCGGAAATGAAGCTCGTCATCCTCGGGCGGAGCAGGCGCGTGAGCGCCGTCGCGCAGTCCCGGGGATCCATGCCGTGACGGTGAAGATGCAACATGGGTTCAGAACTGATCCTGTCAGCATTTGTCACCATCCTACGTGGAAAAACCGCGCTGTTTTTTTCACGCCCCCAAAACCTTTCGTATCATGATCGGGCGATCTTCCACGGGACCCCGGCTGCGCACCGGGCATCGGGGGGAAGCGCCGGTGCCGGGCTGGTGGGAGGTCGGTTCTTCCACTGGGTGTTTCACCCCCAAGCCCGGGCCTTGCGGCGGCCGGCGGCGGAAATGCCGAGGCGACTGAGCGGGGCAAGCAACCGGGCGGGGCGCGAACGTCGCGCCACTAGCAAAATTATCGGAAGGCACGGCCTCGCGCCCCGCTTCCCGAGTTCTTTGACAATAGCCAGGCGCGAAAGCGAGCGTGGCAGTGAATAGTCTTGGCTCATCCCTCATCCTGAGCCTGTCGTAGGATGATCCCGTCAATGGATAACATAGGCCAGACCGTGGGGCGGGCGTGGCGTTGCCTGCGGAGGGGGACGAAGCGGTTCAATATCCCGCTTCGCGGTCGACGAGGTTCTGCAGCCGCTCGCCGCGCTCGAAGGCATCCATCTGCCTGAGCATCGGCCCAACCAGATGCGCGGGATCGGAGGTGGCTGCGGCATGCGGGGTGACGAACACCTTCGGATGCGACCAGACCGGACTGGTCTTGGGCAGCGGCTCGACCTCGAACACGTCGAGGCTCGCCTCCTTCAGCGTGCCGTCGTCGAGCGCGCGCAGGATGTCGGCGTCGCGCTGCAACCTTCCACGCCCGGCATTGATCAGCACCGCGCCGCCCAGCCCGTTGCGGCGGCGCAACTCCTTGAGCAGGCCGTAATTGATGATGCCTGTAGTGGCCTCCGTCAGCGGCAAAAGCACGACCAGTATGTCGGTCGCGTTGAGGAAGGGCACCAGCCCGGCGTCGCCGTCGTAGGTCGAAACGCCAACAACTTCCTGCGGCCTCCGGCTCCAGCCGTTGACGCGGAAGCCGATAGTCATCAGCGCTTTGGCGGCCGCGCGGCCGAGATTGCCGAGCCCCATGATGCCGACCGAGATGTCCTCGGCCGCCCGCTGCGGCGGCTCGTGCCAGACTTTCTTGGTCTGCTGCGCCCGGTAGAGCTGCCCCTGACGGTGATGGTCGAGGACCCGCCACAGCACATATTCGACCATGTGCTGGGTCAGGTTGTCGGCCACCACGCGCACGATCGGCAAATCGGGCAGGGTTGGGTCGGCGAACACGTGGTCGACGCCCGCACCGATCGAGAAGATGGCCTTGAGATTGGGCAGCTTGGCGAGCAGGCCGGGCTTTTGCTTCCAGACGACGGCATATTCGATCGAGGGATCGGCCGGGCCATCGGGTTCGAGCACCACTTCGCGCTCCTCCGACAGCATCTCGTACCAGCGCTGCGGGCTGAACCCGTTGATCGAGAGGAGGATTTTTCCCTTGGTCGACATGCTCTGCCCTTGATGCACTATTCGCTGACCACGCCGGTCGGCGCAGTCTCGATCCTGAATGCCGCCGAGATCAGCGCCCGAGTGTAGTCCGTTTGCGGACGCTCGAAAATCTGCTCGGAAGGCCCGGTTTCAACCACCTTGCCATTGCGCATGACGATGACCTCGTTGGCCAGCGCCCGCACCACCTTGAGGTCGTGGCTGATGAACAGATAGGCGAGGTCATGCTTCGCCTGAAGGTTGCGCAACAGGTCGACCACCTGCGCCTGCACGCTCATGTCGAGCGCCGAGGTCGGCTCGTCGAGCATGACGAAGCGCGGCTTGAGCACCATGGCGCGGGCGATCGCGATGCGCTGGCGCTGGCCGCCGGAAAACTCATGCGGGTAGCGGAAGCGGGTGTCCGGATCGAGCCCGACCTCCTGCAGCACGTCGACCACGCTGCGGTCGCGCTGGGTAGCGTTGAGGCCCGGCTCGTGGATCTTGAGGCCCTCTTCGATGATGTCGGCGATCGACATGCGCGGGCTGAGCGAGCCGAACGGGTCCTGGAAGACGATCTGCAACTCGCGCCGGAGCGGCCGCATGGCGTTGAAGGACAGCTTGTCGATCTCGCGGCCGTTGAAGTCGATTCGGCCCTTTGACGAGATCATGCGGGCGAGCGCCAGCCCGAGCGTCGTCTTGCCCGAGCCCGATTCGCCGACGACGCCCACCGTCTGGCCGGCGCGCACGGCGATATCGATGCCGTCGACCGCCTTCACATGGTCCACCGTCTTGCGGAAGAAGCCCTGCTTGATCGGGAACCAGACCTTGACGTCCGACCCCGACATCACGGTCTGCGCAGCCGTGTTCGCGGCGGGCGGCCTGCCCTTCGGTTCGGCGGCGAGCAGGTGGCGCGTATAGCTGTGTTGCGGGTGGGCGAAGATCTCCTTCGTTGGCCCGGTCTCGACGATCTTGCCTCTTGTCATCACGCAGACCCGGTCGGCAATGCGTCTGACGATGCCGAGATCATGGGTGATGAACAGCATCGACATGCCCTTGCGGGACTTCAGATTGGCGAGCAGTTCGAGAATCTGCGCCTGCACCGTCACGTCGAGCGCCGTCGTAGGCTCGTCGGCGATCAGCAGTTCGGGCTCGTTGGCCAAGGCCATGGCGATCATCACGCGCTGGCGCTGGCCGCCGGAAAGCTGATGCGGATAGGCGTCGAGCCGCTTCTTGGGCTCGCGGATGCCGACCTCTTCCAGCAGTTCGAGCGTGCGGGCGCGCGCCGCCTTGTCGCCCATGCCCTGGTGAAGCGACAGCACCTCGACGATCTGCCGCTCGATGGTGTGCAGCGGGTTGAGCGAGGTCATCGGCTCCTGGAAGATCATGGTGATCTTGTTGCCGCGCACCTTGCGCAGCGCATTCTCGTCCAGCGCCAGCAGATCCTGGCCGCCGAACATGATGCGGCCCGTGGGGTGGCTCGCCGGCGGGTAGGGCAGGAGCTTGAGCACCGACAGCGCCGAGACCGATTTGCCGGAACCGGATTCGCCGACGAGTGCCACCGTCTCGCCCTTGGCGATGTCGAAGGAAATCCGGTCGACGGCCGTCGTCGTCGTTCCGCCCTGGGCGAAGGCAACGGAGAGGTCCTGGACGGAGAGGAGAGGGGAGGTCAAATCGCGGCCTCGATGTCGGTCATGCGGAAATCATCGCCCTTGAAGAGTAACGGCTCGCGCCGCGCCTTGGCCAGCGCATAGGCGAAGCAGTCGCCGAGATTGAGCTTGGCCGGATGGTTGCCCTTGCCGAAGTTCTTGTAGGCGTCGCGGGCGAGACGGGCCTGTTCGGGGGTGACGTCTGCAAGCTGGATATTCATACTGGAAATAATGTGGTCAAGCTTGGCGGAAACCACGTCCATGTCACCGCGATCGACCCGGAGCGCGACTTCGAGGTAGTTGACTGGAGACAGCGAGACGGTGTCCGGCTGGTCGGTCAGCACATCGGCGAAGCGATATTCTTCCGGTTCCTTGAGCAGGATCGCGAGGATCGCCGAAGCGTCAACGATCATTTCGGCAGCCCGAATTCATCGTATAAGTCGGAGTGATCACTCGTCACGCCGGGCGGTGCCGGCGGTAGTGAATCCAGGATCTCGCGCACACGCCGCTTGCGCTCTGCAACGTCACGCTGTTGACGCAGGCGCTCAAGCCGCTCTTCCAGGGCTGCCTGGATTGCAGACGTCATTGTCTCGCCGGTCTGCGCCGCAAGCTCCTTGGCCAGCCGTTCGACGGTCGCATTCTTGATGTTCATGCCCATGTCTCGCTCCATGGTAGAAAACCCAAGAAATTATACCACCGATCCCAGCTCATTTGAACGTCTTCCGTGGGTCGAAGGCGTCGCGCACTGCCTCGCCGACGAAGATCAGCAGCGACAGCATCAGCGAGATGACAAAGAAGCCTGATAGCCCGAGCCAGGGCGCGTTGAGGTTGCGCTGGCCCTGCTTGAGCAGTTCGCCGAGCGAGGCCGAGCCGGGCGGCAGGCCGAAGCCGAGGAAGTCGAGCGAGGTCAGCGTCGAGATCGAGCCGTTGAGGATGAAGGGCAGGAAGGTCAGCGTCGCCACCATGGCGTTGGGCAGCAGATGCCGGAAGATGATGGTGCGGTTGGGCACGCCAAGTGCGCGCGCGGCGTTGACATATTCGAAGTTGCGCGCGCGCAGGAACTCGGCCCGCACGACGCCCACCAGCGCCACCCAGGAGAAGACCAGCATCAGCCCGAGCAGGATGAAGAAGCCCGGCGGCAGGATGGCGGAGACGATCAGCAGCAGGTAGAGCACGGGGATCGCCGACCAGATTTCGATGAAGCGCTGGAACAGAAGGTCCGTCCAGCCGCCGAAATAGCCCTGCACGGCACCGGCCGAAACGCCGATCACGGCCGAGCTCAGGGTGAGGATGAGGCCGAACAGGACCGAGATGCGGAACCCGTAGATGACGCGCGCCAGCACGTCGCGGGCCTGATCGTCGGTGCCGAGCCAGTTCCAGTTGCCGATGGTGCAGTTGGGATCGTTGACGCCCTGGGGGTAGCGCTGGCAGCGCACCTCCTTGGTGTAGAGCCAGGACGGCTTCGACGGTGCGGCTTCAGGAATCTCGTTGTTGGTCGTCCGGTAGGAATAGCGGATCGGCGGCCAGATCATCCAGCCATTGGCTGATATCGCCTCCTGAACGACCGCCATGCGGTAGTCGGTGATTGGCAGGAAGCCTTCGTCGCCGAGGAAGGTCTCCTCCGGATAGTCACGGACGATCGGCGAGTAGAACTCGCCCTTGAAACGGATCAGCAGCGGCCTGTCGTTGGCGACGAGTTCTGCGCACAGCGTCACCACGAACAGGACCAGGAAGATCCACAAGGACCAGTAGCCCCGCTTGTGCGCCTTGAAGTTCTGCCAGCGCCGCTTGTTGAGCGGCGACAGCCATGGCCGCTTGACCGGAGCGGAAGTCGTGTCGAGCACTGACATCACACGTCCCTCCGCTCGAAGTCGATGCGCGGATCGATCCATGTGTAGGTGAGGTCCGAGATCAGGCCGACAAACAGGCCCATCAGCGAGAAGATGTAGAGGTTGGCGAAGACCACCGGGTAGTCGCGTTCGAGCACCGACTTGTAGCCGAGCAGGCCTAGCCCATCGAGCGAGAAGATGTTCTCGATCAGCAGCGAACCGGTGAAGAATGCCGAGATGAAGGCGCCGGGGAAGCCGGCGATGACGATCAGCATGGCGTTGCGGAAGACGTGGCCGTAGAGCACCTGGCGCTGCGACAGCCCCTTGGCCCGGGCCGTGACGACATATTGCTTGCGGATCTCGTCGAGGAACGAGTTCTTGGTCAGCAGGGTCGTCGTCGCGAAGGCCGAAAGCACCAGTGCGGCCAGTGGCAAGGTCATGTGCCAGAGATAGTCGAGCACCTTGCCGCCGAGCGACAGTTCGCTGAAGTTCTCCGAGGTCAGGCCGCGCAACGGGAACCAGTCAAAGAACGAGCCGCCGGCAAACATCACCATCAAGAGGATGGCAAACAGGAAAGCGGGAATCGCGTAGCCGACGATGACCACGCCGCTGGTCCAGATGTCGAAAGTGGAGCCGTCCTTGACTGCCTTGCGGATGCCGAGCGGAATGGAGATCAGGTAGGAAAGCAGCGTGATCCAGATGCCGAGCGAGATCGACACCGGCATTTTCTCCAGGATCAGGTCGATCACCGAGATGTCACGGAAATAGCTGTCGCCGAAATCGAAGCGGGCATAGTTCCACAGCATCATGAAAAAGCGTTCGAGCGGCGGTTTGTCGAAGCCGAACTGCTTTTCCAGCTTGGCGATGAATTCCGGGTCGAGGCCCTGCGCGCCGCGGTATTTGGATGAGACGTCGCCGCCCGCCGTATCGAAATGGGGAGTGCCGCCTACGTCACCGCCGCCGCCCGAAAGGCGGTCGGTGGCGTCGCCACCCTGGCCGGTGAGCTTGGCGATGACCTGCTCGACGGGGCCGCCAGGGGCGAATTGCACCACGGCAAACGAGATCGCCATGATGCCGAACAGCGTCGGGATCATCAGCAGTATGCGGCGAAGGATATAGGCGCCCATCAGGCAAGGCCCTTCAGTCGATGCAGAGCTTCCAGCGTCAAAATCTCAGGTCTTGCCAATACGTGCAGCCTTGTCCTTGTCGAACCACCACAGAGCTTCGACGGGAAATCCGAAATCCGGTTTCGGCTCCTTATAGCCGAATATGTCCCAGAATGCGGCGCGGTGATTCGCCGAAAACCAATTTGGAATCCAGTCTAGCCGGGCGCGCAAGACCCGGTCGAGCGCGCGCATGGCAACCGTCAGCGCTTCGCGGTCCTTCGCCGCACCCACGGCGTCGATCAGCGCGTCGACGGCGGGGTCGGCGGTGCCGGGCAGGTTGGTGGAACCGGGAAGAGCGGCAGAGCGCGAATGGAACAGCCCGTCGAGTTCATCGCGGGTGGGGGTGGCCGAAAACGATGAGGCCATCGAAATGGCGTCGAAGTCGAAACTCGTCTGCCGCGCCTGATACTGGGCGGAATCGACCATGCGCACCGTAGCGTCGATGCCGATCGCCCGCATGTTCTCGATCCATGGCGAATAGACGCGCACGAGGCTGTCGTCGTCGACCAGCACCTCGATGGCGAGCGCTTCGCCCTTTGCGTCGCGCAGGACGCCGTCCTTGCGCGCCCAGCCGGCCTCGGTGAGCAGGCGGGAAGCTTGGCCAAGCAGCTTGCGGTCACGTCCCGAGCCGTCGGATGGCGGCTGCAGCACGGCCTCGCCGAACGCCTCGTCGGGAATTTTGCCGTGGAACGGCTCGAGCAAGGCGAGTTCGGCAGGTGAGGGCAGGCCTTCGGCGCGAAAATCCGACTTCTCGAAGGTCGATTGCGACCGCTCATAGGCGCCGTAGAACAGGTTGCGGTTGGTCCACTCGAAGTCGAAGCAGAGCGCGATCGCCCGGCGCACGCGCGGGTCGCGAAAGCGCTCGCGTCGCTGGTTCAGCGCGGTGGCCTGCATGGTCGGGCGCTTCTCGCCGGGAAACTCTCGTTTGACCACCTTGCCGGCGGTGAAGGCGGGAAAGTCATAGCCGTTTGCCCAGATGCGCGAGGTGAACTCCTGACGGAACAAGATCTCGCCCTTCTTGAAGGCTTCGAAGCCGGCCTGCCTGTCCTGATAGAACTCGATGCGGATACGGTCGAAATTGTAGAGGCCGCGATTGACCGGCAGGTCGCGACCCCAATAGTCGACCACCCGCTCATATTCGATCGCCTGGCCGGGGAAGACGCGGCCGACCTTGTAGGGGCCGGATCCAAGCGGTGCCTTGAGCTGGGACGCATCGAAGGGGTTGGCTTCGAAGAAGGCCTTGGCGGGAATGGGATAGGTGGCGATGTCGAGGATCGTGCGCGCCGATTGCTTGCCGTCGAAGCTGAGCCTGACGGTATGGGCGTCGAGCGGCTTGGCATCGAGCAGATGGCTGAGCGGCAAAAGCAGGCTGGGATGGCCGTCCTTCTTGAACAGTTCCAGCGCAAAAGCGACGTCCTCGGCGGTGACCGGGGTGCCGTCGTTGAAGCGTGCCTCAGGCCTGAGCGCGAAATCGAAGCTGTTGCGGTCGTCGGAGATCGTCACCGACTGCGCCAAAAGGCTGTAGATGGCATCCGGCTCGTCCAGCGCCCGCACCATCAGCGAATCGAAGCAAATCTCCATGCGCGGGGGCGCGTCGCCCCTGCTGACGAAGCTGTTGAGCGTGTTGAAGGTGAGCGGGCTCTGGTTGAACACCCAGTTGGGCGGCGAGAAGTTGAACGTGCCGCCCTTGGGCGCATCCAGGTTCACATAGTCGAAGCTCGTGAATCCGGGGCCGTATCTGAGGTCGCCGAAGGCCGACAGGCCGTGCAGCCCGGTGCCGGTCGGGCTGGCGGCGAAGGCGCGGCCCGGGATGAGTGGCGCGACGACAGCCGCAGCACCCAGTGCCAGGAAGTCGCGACGGGCGAGGCGCGTGCTCAATTCACTCCCCTCAATTCACCCCTTTGTACTTGGCGGCCAGCGCGGCCTCCTTGTCCTTGTCGATCCACCAGGAATCGATATCGACGCCGACATAGCTCGGCTGCTTCTCGGGGATGCCGAACTTGTTCCAGTAGCCGAGGCGGACCTTCCCGAGGTGCCATTGCGGAACCATGTAGTAGTTCCACAGCAGCACGCGGTCGAGCGCGTGGGTGGCGGCCAGAAGGTCGTCGCGGTCGGTCGCGAAAATGACCCTTTCGACCAGTGCGTCGACGACGGGGTCCTTGATGCCGGCAAAATTGCGCGATCCGGGCGTGTCCGCCGCCTTGGAGCTGAAGAAGTCGCGCTGCTCGTTGCCGGGCGACTGCGACTGGGCGAAACTCGAAAGTGCCAGCATGTCGAAATCGAAGGAGCGGGTGCGATTGATGTACTGGCCCTCGTCGATGATGCGCAGGGTCGCGTCGATGCCGAGCCGGCGCAGGCTGTCGATGAATGGCGTTGCCACGCGCTCGTCGATCGGGTCGTTGCCGAGGAACTCGATGCGGAACTGTTCGCCGGTCTTTTCGCTGACCAGCTTGCCGCCGCGGTTGACCCAGCCGGCCTCCTTGAACAGTTGCAGGGCCGTGCGCAGGTTCTCGCGCGCCGCTTGCGGCGTGTCGCTGACCGGCAGCTTGAATTCCTGGGTGAACAGTTCCGGCGGCAGCTTGTCGCGGTAGGCTTCGAGTATCTCGAGTTCCTTGCCTTGCGGAATGCCGCTGGACGCCAGTTCCCCGCCCTCGAAATAGCTGTCGGTGCGTTTGTAGGCGTCGAAGAAGATGTTGCGGTTCATTGTTTCGAAGTCGAAGGCCATGGTGATGGCCTTGCGCACGCGCGGATCCTGGAACTGCGGCCGGCGGGTGTTCATCACATAGGCTTGCATCGGCTGGCCCGACGTCGTCGCAAACTCGGCCTTGATGACGTCGCCGGCCTTCACGGCCGGGAAGTTGTATTCGGTCGCCCAGCGGCGGGCGCTAGATTCGGGACGGATGTCCTGGAAACCGCCCTTGGCGAAGGCCTGCCAGGCGGCATTGTCGTCGAGGAAATAGGTATAGCGCCGCTTGTCGAAGTTCTCGCGGCCGACCTTCACCGGCAGCTGTGCCGCCCAGTAGTCGGGCACGCGCTCCCAGACGATCTCCGAGCCCGGCTTGAAGCTCGATATCTTGTAGGCGGCGGAGCCGAGCGGCGGCTCCTGCGTGGGGCGGCTGATGTCGCGTTTCTTGCCTGACGCGTCGGTGCCTTCCCACCAGTGCTTGGGCAGGACGACCAGGTCGCCCATGATCTTTGGCAGTTCGCGATTGCCCTTCTGGTCGAAGTGGAACGTCACCTCGCGATCGCCGGTCTTCACCGCTTCGGTCACGTTGGCGTAGTATTTGTTATAGAGCGGGCTGTGCGTCTTCAGCGCGTTGAACGACCAGATGACGTCGTCGACGGTGATCGGCTTGCCGTCGTGCCATCTGGCGCGTGGGTCGAGGCGGTAGGTCGCTGAGGAGAAGTCCTCGGGGTATTTGTAGGCCTCGGCGACGAGCGGATGGCTGACGCTGCCTTCGTCTGTGGCCTGCTCCATCAGCGTGTCGTAGAGCAGCCCGCCGCCGAAGCTGGCGAAGCCGGCGGCGGCGTTGCCCTGGACGATATAGGGATTGAAGCTGTCGAAGGTGCCTGACGTCGTGGAGTTCAGGGTGCCACCCTTCGGCGCATCAGGATTGACGTAGTCGTAGTGCTTGAAATCCTCGCCATATTTCGAGGTGCCGATCAGCGACGAACTGGTGTGCCATTCGGGGTCGGCGGCGGAAGCAGGCAGCCAGGCGCCTGAGAAAAGAACCGCGGCCAGGCCGGCCGCCGCAATTGTTCTATTCAGGCATGGCTTCATTGCGAACCCCTCGGCGCTGGTATTTCGGGACAGTCTAATTCATTCGCGGCGCATGGAAACCGTGCCCTGGACGATTGTCTTCGCACGATTGCGTAAGGCAACAAAAAAGCCGGGCTAAACCCGGCTTTTTCAAGATGCGAAGATTACAATTCGGTCACTTTGCCGGCTCGGCTGCCGGGGCAGCACCCTCGGCCGGAGCCGCAGGAGCTGCGCCTTCTGCAGGAGCCGCCGGAGCGGCACCCTCAGCCGGAGCGGCCGGGGCCGGAGCAGCGCCCTCTGCAGGGGCCGCCGGAGCAGCGCCTTCAGCCGGAGCGGCCGGAGCAGGAGCAGCGCCCGCCTCAGGCAGCGGTGCCGGGCTGTCCGCCTGCGAACGCAGATAAGCGATCAGGTTGGCGCGCTCGTCGTCCTTCTTGATGCCCGCGAAGCCCATGGCGGTGCCCTTCACGAGGCCCTTCGGCGAAGCGAGGAAGTGGTTCAGGTGGTCGTAGTCCCAGACCACCTTGCCGCCTTCCGAGAATTCTTTCATGGCGCCCGAATAGGCGAAGCCCTCGTGCGAGGCGATCGGACGGTTCACGACGCCCCAGAGATCGGGGCCGACCTTGTTCGGGCCGCCCTTCTCTGCGGAGTGGCAGGCCGTGCACTTCTTGAATACGGCAGCACCCGCCTCGGCGTTGGCGCTTGCCAGCAGCTGGGCGATCGGCACGGCTGCCGGGGCTTCGGCTCCGCCGCCGGCGGCAGCGCCGCCTTCTTCTGCGGCTTCAATGGCAAAACCCGGCTTTTCCGGGGTGGGCGAGGCAAAGATCGCATCCGACACCAGCGAAATCGAGAATACCACAAAGGCAGTTCCCAGCAGGCCGCCAAGCACCTTGTTTACTTCAAATGAGTCCATATGCCCCTGGCTCCCTTATCCGGCCGGTCCGCCGTCCTCTGCGACCGTCGCCGTTTGTCGGTATCGTTTATCGCCCGGCCGGACCGGGTCAAATCGCGCGGAAACTAGGTCTTTTGCTTGCCGGTTGCAACACATATAAGGGCGCTTCCAGTGAGACTTTTTGACACTTTCCAACACCATTTAGAGACAGCCACGGCCAAGCCATGTCCACCCTTGTCCTGATCCCCGCCCGCATGGCCTCGACGCGCCTGCCGGGCAAACCACTGGCCGATATCGCCGGCCGCCCGATGATCGTCCATGTCGCGGCCCGCGCCGCCGACAGCGGACTCGGGCGGGTGGTCGTCGCCACCGATACCGAGGCCGTCGCCGATGCGGTCCGGGCGCATGGCTTCGAGGCGGTGATGACTCGCGCCGACCATGAGTCGGGCTCGGACAGGATCTTCGAGGCGCTGACCGCGCTCGACCCCCATGGCGAGGTCGAGACCGTGGTCAATGTCCAGGGCGACCTGCCGACCATCGACCCCGAACTGATCCGGGCTGCTTTCCGGCCCTTCTCCGAGGCTTCCGTCGACATCGCCACGCTTGGCGTCGAGATCGTCAGGGAAGAGGAAAAGACCAATCCCAACGTCGTCAAGATCGTCGGTTCGCCGCTATCGGCGCAGCGCCTGAAGGCGCTTTATTTCACGCGCGCTACCGCACCTTGGGGCGAGGGGCCGCTCTATCATCACATCGGGCTCTACGCCTATCGCCGCGCAGCGCTCGAACGCTTCGTCAAGCTCGGGCCGTCGCCGCTGGAAAAGCGCGAGCGGCTCGAGCAATTGCGGGCGCTCGAGGCCGGAATGCGCATCGATGTCGAGATCGTCTCGTCGGTGCCACTCGGCGTCGATACGCCCGAAGATCTCGAACGCGCCCGCGACATTCTCTCCAGATAGAACAGGCCTGAAAATGCCCGAAAAGACCAACCGCATTTCCTTCCAGGGCGAACCTGGCGCGAACTCCGACACCGCCTGCCGCAACGTCTTTCCTGATATGGAACCGTTGCCGTGCCCGACCTTCGAGGACGCGTTCAGTGCGGTGGAGACCGGCAAGGCCGATCTCGCGATGATCCCGATCGAGAACACGATCGCCGGCCGCGTCGCCGACATCCATCACCTGTTGCCCGAATCGAAGCTCCACATCGTCGGCGAATATTTCCTGCCGATCCATTTCCAGCTGATGGTGCTGCCGGGCGTGAAGCGCGCGGAGATCAAGACCGTGCACAGCCACATCCATGCGCTCGGCCAGTGCCGCAAATACATCCGCAAGAACAGCTGGAAGCCGGTCGTCGCCGGCGATACGGCGGGTGCCGCCAAGCTTGTCTCGGAGGTCAAGGACCGGACGATGGCAGCCCTTGCGCCGCGTCTCGCCTCCTCGCTCTACGGTCTCGACATACTGGAAGAAAATGTCGAGGACACCGAAAACAACATCACCCGCTTCGTCGTGCTGTCCAAGGGCAAGCACTGGGCCGAGCGCCAGGAGGGGGTGCCGATGGTAACCACCTTCGTCTTCCGCGTGCGCAACGTGCCGGCTGCGCTCTACAAGGCCATGGGCGGCTTCGCCACCAATGGCGTCAACATGACCAAGCTGGAGAGCTACCAACTCGGCGCTTTCACCGCGACGCAGTTTTATGCCGACGTGGAAGGGCATCCCGAGGACCAGAGCCTCAAGAACGCGCTGGAGGAGCTTCGCTTCTTCTCGCGCGAGGTGCGCATTCTCGGCGTCTATCCAGCCAACGAGTTCCGCGCCACGCAGGACGCCGACGCCTGAAGGTCGCTGCACGGCTCCGGCTGGTGCATGACCCCGAAAATCGGAATCGATTTTCGGAAAGGATCATGCACCGTTTCAAAGTGCTACAGCGTCCTTTGCGCGTCCAATCGGACGCGCGGCGCTGGCGCCGGAGCCGTATCGGCAACGGTTTGATCCGGCCGGAAACGCTTACAGGCGCTTAGAATACCAGTGGTCGGCGAAGGGGTTGTCGTTGTACGGCGCGATTTCCTCGTAGCCATCGCGCCTGTAGAGCGATTGCGCTTCCTTGAGCGCACGGTTGGTGTCGAGATACACCGTTTGCGCGCCCAGTTCGCGGGCGATCGCCTCCAGCTCGTGCAGCATGCGGCCGGCAACGCCCAGCCCGCGCGCGGATGGCGCGACCCACATCCGCTTGATTTCCGCCGTGGTGGCATCCAGCATGCGCACCGCGCCGCAGCCAATGGCGCTACCGTCCAGCCGGGCGATCAGGAAGGCGCCGTGCGGACGGACGAACTCACTCCCGCGCACGCTGTTTCCCTTGCTGGTGTCGAAACCTTCCTCGAAGCGCGCCGCCAGCTCGTCGACATAGAGCCCCATGCATTGCTGCGCCTCGGCGCTGTTGGCGTCTTCTTCGCCGATCGTGACGGCGGCGGCGGCGACGAGCAGGCGCTCGACCTCCGCCATGGCAGCGACAAGCCGATTTCGCGCGTTTTCCGAAAGCGGTTGGAGGATGGAACCGGCCAGATCGTCCGACAGGGCGTCGTAGGCGGCGTGCTCCTCGAGGCCCTTGTCGGTCAGCGTCGCGTGGCGGCTGCGGGCGTCGCCGTCGAGCTTGTCCACAGAGACGAGACCCTGCGCCTCCAGCGAGCGCAGCATGCGGCTGAGATAGCCCGAATCCAGCCCAAGCGTCGAACGCAGCGCGCCGAGCGCGGCACCTTCGGGCCCGATCTCGAACAGCAGCCGTGCCTCGCCGAGTGGGCGCCCGCGGCTGAGGTAGCTGTCTTCCAGCACCCCGATGCGGCGGGTGACCATGCGGTTGAAGCTGCGAACCCGGTTGACTTGCGCAGATTTTTCCATTGCCTGACTTTAGTCAGGTATGCGGGAAATGCAAGTCATACCGGACCTCGGTCAGGCGCTCTCCGCCCAGGCGCGGATGAGGTGGTGGGCGATGGCATGGCGCGGCGGAATCCTGAGGTCCGCCGGATGCGTGCCGGCGAACATCTGGAGGACTTCTGTGCGATCGAACCAGCGGCAGTCCTCGAGTTCGGCGGTATCGGGCATGATGTCCTCGTTCAGCGCCTCGCCGAAGCAGCCGATCATCAGCGAATAGGGGAACGGCCAGGGCTGGCTGGCGTGGTAGACGACGCGGCCGAGCCGGATGCCCGCTTCCTCGAAGGTCTCGCGCCGCACCGCCGCCTCGATCGTCTCGCCGGGTTCGATGAAGCCGGCGAGCGCCGAATACATGCCCGGTGCGAAATGGCGGCCGCGGCCGAGCAGGCACTTGTCGCCCGAAACGGTAAGCATGATGGCGACCGGGTCGGTACGTGGAAAATGCTCTGCCCCGCATGAAGTGCAGGCCCGTTTGTAGCCGCCGGCGCGCATTTCGGTCGCATTGCCGCAGCGGCCGCAGAAGCGATGATTGCCATGCCAGGCGAGCAGGGCGGCCCCTTGCGCCAGCGCGCCGAGGCCCTCGCTGTCGATCAGCCCCTGTGTGTGGATCGAGCGGAAATCGATGGCCTTGAGGTGCTCGGGCAGGCCTTCCGGATCGAGGTTTGCGGCAACGGCCAGAACTGCCGTTTCGCTGGCCCGGCCGAGCAGGACCGCCTCGTCGACATCGACCGCCAATGCCCTGGCGGCAGTGAGGGTGAAATAAGGATTGGCTGAGCCATCGGCGAATTCCAGCACCAGCTTGCCCGAAGCGATCAGCAGCAGGCGCGCGCCGGGCTCAGTCAATGCTGCCCGGGCCGAATCGTCGCTGCGCTTTTCCGACTGGCGGTCGATGGTGTTGCCGGCGAAACCAAGGAAATGGCTCGCTTCCCGCTCGGGTGCGTCAAACAGCTTGAAATGCATTTTTCTGGGAACTCGAATCGGGGGGATGGGGTCTACAGGGCAGCCTTGATGGTCTCGGCAAAGCGGTGGAGGTCGTCGCTTCGGTAGGGTTCGCGGACGCCATGTCCCCAGACGGGGCCTGGCCAGCCTGGGTCGCCCTCGGTGCGGGCGATGACGTGGAAGTGCAATTGTCGCACGATGTTGCCGAGCGCGCCGCTGTTGATCTTGGTGCAGCCGGTCGAGCGCTTCAGCGCATGGGCTACCATGTTGCTCTCGAAGGTCAGCATTGCCTGGTCGAGCGGGGTCAGGTCGTGGATTTCCTCGATGCCGGGGCGCTGCGGCACAAGGATGAGCCACGGCCAGCGCCGGTCGTTCATGACGCGCAATTCGCACAGGCCAAGCCACATCAGCGGCTCGCTGTCTGAATCCAGACGCGAATCCAGCGCAAACCCGGCTTTGAGCCCCGATATCATTGGCGTTTCCTTTGTTTTCCAAAAGCTAGAGTGCGGCTGCCATGGCTGCAAGCGAATCATTGGGAATGCGAATCCATGCAGGATTCACGCCGATGCTGCTATGGTGTCGAAACTACTGAATGGGGATGCGCATGCTCGCCGGCCAGATCGCACTCGTCCTCGCGGCCGCCTTCGCCGGTGCCGCATTCTACATTAACTTTGCCGAACAGCCCGCGCGTCTAGGCCTGGACGACAAAAATCTTCTGGCGGAATGGAAGCCGAGCTACGTCAGGGGCTTCATGATGCAGGCCAGTCTCGCCGTCGTTTCCGGCTTTCTCGGGCTGCTCGCCGCGTGGTTCACGACGGACTGGCGCTGGATCATCGGTGCCGTGCTGATCCTCGCCAACTGGCCGTTTACGTTGCTCGGCATCATGCCGACCAACAAGAAGATCGAGGCGATCCCTGGCGAAAGTGCCGGTCCGGAGGCCCGCGCGCTGATCGAGCATTGGGGCGCGCTGCATGCCGTGCGCACCGGCCTGGGGTTGTTGGCCACGCTTGCCTATCTGTGGGCGCTGAATTTCGGCGGCGTCTAGGTCGAGCGGTCTCGGCTCTTGCAATTCGTCGCACAATTGCCGATATGGGGGTTGGGAGGTTGGTGGTGGACGATCCACTCGCCAACCGGGTCAGGTCCGGAAGGAAGCAGCCCTAACGAGCCCGGAACGGGTCATTGTTCCAGCCTCCCGCCTCTTCGCCCTATCTCCGCGTCATTGACGGCGTTACGCCGTGCGGGCGAAACTCGTTTCGCGGAATCGGCCGCTTGCGGCCGCGGCAGGGGCGCCACAACGAACGGGCGGGCGAACGGGGCGGATGAGCGAAGCCGGACAGACCGAAAAGAGCAGGGACGGCGCCTATCGCGTTCTTGCGCGCAAATATCGCCCTGCGGATTTCACTGCACTCGTCGGCCAGGAACCGATGGTCCAGACGCTGACCAATGCGTTTTCCACCGGCCGCATCGCCCAAGCCTGGATGCTGACCGGCGTCCGCGGGGTCGGCAAGACCACGACCGCCCGCATTCTCGCCCGCGCCCTCAACTACAAGACATCAGAGATCGACCGTCCCTCCGTCGACCTCACGGTGCCCGGCGAACACTGCCAGGCGATCATGGAAGGCCGCCATGTCGACGTGATCGAGATGGACGCCGCCTCCCACACCGGCATCGACGACATCAGGGACATCATCGAGCGTGTCCGCTACGCACCCGTGTCGGCGCGCTACAAGGTCTACATCATCGACGAGGTGCACATGCTCTCGACGCAGGCCTTCAACGGCCTGCTGAAGACGCTGGAAGAGCCGCCGCCGCACGTCAAATTCATCTTCGCCACCACCGAAATCCGCAAGGTTCCGATCACGGTTCTGTCGCGCTGCCAGCGCTTCGACCTGCGCCGCATCGACGCCGGCAAGCTGGTCGGTCATCTGCGCAACATTTCCGCGCAGGAAGGCATCGAAGTCGAAGACGATGCGCTCGCCATGGTCGCCCGTGCCGCCGAAGGCTCGGCGCGCGATTCCTTGTCGATCCTCGACCAGGCCATCGCCCATGGCGGCGGCAAGGTGACGACGGAAGCGGTGCGCGCCATGCTCGGCCTCGCCGACCGCGCCCGCGTCGTCGACCTGTTCGAAAACGTCATGAAGGGCGACATCGCAGCCGCCCTCGGCGAGCTGCGCGCCCAGTACGACACTGGTGCCGACCCGGTAGCGGTGTTGAACGACCTCGCCGAATTCACGCATCTGGTCACGCGGTTGCGCTTCGTGCCGTCCGCTGCCGATGACGCCTCGCTGTCGGAAGACGAACGCAAGAGGGGCGTGGAGTTTTCGCAAACCTTGTCGGTCAGGGTTCTGTCCCGTGCCTGGCAGATGCTGCTCAAGGGCATTCCCGAGGTGCAGTCGTCCAACCGGCCGGTCAGCGCCGCCGAGATGGTGCTGATCCGGCTGGCGCATGCGGCCGACCTGCCGACGCTCGACGAGGCGCTGAAATCGCTTGGCGACGAGCCGTCGCAGCCCTCTGGCGGTCCTCGCAATGGCGGCCTGCCCGCGGGTGGCGGCAATGGCGGCCCGGCGGCGTCGGCCGTGGCGCAGGCGCGCATGCCGGTCAGCAATGGTGGCGGCCAGGCGATGCGCCTGGTCGAGACCGCGCCCGCACCTGTTGTCTTCGTGGCGCCGACGCCAGCGCCTGAACCGGTCGCCGATGCCGTGCCGGTGACGTCCATTGCCGATCTGGCGGCCCTTGCCGAGGCCAACCGCGAAATGGCCTTCAAGGTGCTGATCCGGCGCGTCGTGCGCCCCGTCCGCATCGAGCCCGGCCATATCGAGGTCAGCCTGACGGCGGATGCGCCGCGCACCTTGCTCAACGACCTGACGACCAAGCTGAAGGCCTGGACCGGCCGGCACTGGATGGTTTCGCTGTCGCGCGAGGAAGGCGGGCCGACGCTTGCCGAGATCGAGGCGAACAAGCGCGAAGAGGCACTTACCGATGCGCGCGCCGACCCCACCGTGGCGGCGATCCTGCAGCGCTTCCCGGGCGCCAAGATCATCGACGTGCGCCTGCCGACCGCAACTGAGGCGCCCGAGATCGACACCGATGTCGCACTGCAGCCCGATCCGGGCGTGGATAGCGATGACGACGATGACCCGTTCTGACACGAAAAGGACAAGACCATGAAGGATCTCCTCGGCCTGATGGGCAAGGCGAAGGAAATGCAGGCCAAGCTGCAGGCCATGCAGGAAGAAGTCGCCCAGATCGAGGCCACCGGCCAGTCCGGCGGCGGCCTCGTCACCGTAACGCTTTCCGGCAAGTCGGAGATGAAGTCGCTCAAGATCGACCCGTCGCTGCTCAAGGAAGGCGAGGGCGAGATCCTCGAGGACCTGATCGTCGCCGCCCACAACGACGCCAAGGCCAAGGTCGAGGCGACGATGCAGGAAAAGACCAAGGCGCTGACCGCCGGTCTGCCGATCCCTCCCGGCATGAAGCTGCCGTTCTGAGCGCAATAGCAAATAGGACGTAGCGAATAGGGCGTAGTGAGTAGCGAATAGGCCGATCGGCCGAGCCTTCGCCATTCGCTACTCCTTATTCGCTCCCCGCACCCTTCTCTTCCGCGTCCTCCGCGTCATCATTTCGCCTGAAAAAGCTCAATGCTGGCCCCATTCTGGGGACGTGGCGGGCTTTCGAGAGGGAAGCTCTTGATGGTCGTGAGATGGACGACGCCGATTTTGATCGGCGTCATCGCATCCCCGTTGTTCGTATCCGCTTGCAGCACCAGCAGTGCGACGGACGGGGTCACCACCGGCTCGGTCAAGTCCTATGGCTACTCGACCAAGGACAAGGAATGCCTGGCCAGGGCCATGTTCTTCGAGTCCAACCGTTCCAGTCGCGACGGTCTTGTCGCGGTTGGCAGTGTCGTGATGAACCGGCTCAGGTCCGGCGATTACGGCGACACGGTTTGCGGCGTGGTTGGCCAGAAAGGCCAGTTTGCGCCAGGCGTGCTGTCGCGGCCGATGGATTCCGACGCACTTCCCGATGTGCAGGCCGCCGCCGAGGCTGTGCTCAAGGGAGAGCGGCACCCCAAGGTCACGCCGAACGTCAAGTTCTTCCATACGGCGGGACTGAAATTCCCCTACAAGAACATGCGCTACGCCACCGTTGCGGGCGGCAATGCCTTCTACGAGAAGCGCAGCCGCAGGCGCGTGCCATCGCCGGCCGAGCCGGCAGCGCAGGCGGCTGCCGGGCAACGGCAGGCGTTGCCGGGTGTCGAGGCGTCGGCCAGACCGGTCACCGCTGCGGCCGCTGCCTCAGACGCCGCTCTGGAGAGCGCGCTGGCGTTCCAGCCCACGGCCAAACAGGCCGATGCCATCGGTGCGCTGCTTCTCAGACAGGACAGGCCGGTGGACTGAGCGAATAGGGAGTGGGGAGTGGGGAGTAGCGAGTAGGGAAGGGTGTCGATCCTTCACTATTCGCTACTCACTATTCGCTGCCCGCATTATATCCCTCCCATGTCCAAGCGAATCGCCGGTCCCGAGATCGAACGCCTGATTCAGCTCCTGGCCAAGGTGCCGGGGCTCGGGCCGCGTTCGGCTCGTCGCGCAGCACTCCATCTCATCAAGAAGAAGGAACAGCTGCTCGCGCCGCTGGCCGCCGCCATGGGCGAGGCGGTCGACAAGGTGCGCGTCTGCTCCTCCTGCGGCAACGTCGATACCTCCGATCCCTGCATGATCTGCACCGATCCGCGCCGCGACCCCACGACCATCATCGTCGTCGAGGACGTGTCGGATCTCTGGGCGCTCGAGCGGGCGGGGGCGATGAATGCGCGATTCCACGTGCTCGGTGGCACGCTGTCGCCGCTCGACGGCATCGGTCCCGACCAGCTGACCATAAAGCAGCTCGTCACCCGAGTTGCAGAGGGAGGGGTCAGCGAGATCATCCTTGCCGTCAACGCCACGGTCGAGGGCCAGACTACCGCGCATTATCTGACCGACCAGCTTTCCGGCTTCGACGTCAAGGTGACCAGGCTGGCGCATGGCGTGCCGGTGGGGGGCGAACTCGACTATCTCGACGAAGGCACGCTGTCGGCAGCACTCAAGTCGCGGACAGCCTTTTGACGCATTTGGCCTGCAGGGAGCGGGGATGAAACGTCTTTCTGCAAGATTCATTTCCACGCTCGCCGCGGCACTAATCACATTCGGCGTCGTCGCGCCCGCATCAGCCGCCAGGATCGACGACCAGTTCCAGGCTTGGCTGGCCAAGGATTTGTGGCCGGAAGCCAAGGCCAAGGGCATCTCCAAGGCGACCTTCGACGCCGCCTTTGCTGGTGTGTCGCCCAACCTCAAGCTACCCGATCTCGTGCTGCCGGGTGAAAAGCCGAAGACGCCCAAGACACAGCATCAGGCCGAGTTCGGCTCGCCTGGCAATTATTTCGCTGAGAAGACTCTCGGTGCTGTCACCGCTGGCGGACGCTCGCGTGCCGGCACGAACGCCAAAACCCTTGCGGCCATCGAAAAGCGCTTCGGCGTGCCGGGCGGCGTGGTGCTCGCCATCTGGGGGCGTGAATCCGGCTTTGGCGCCGCAAAAATGCCCTACGACGCCTTCGAGGTGCTGGGCACCAAGGCGTTTCTGGCTACGCGCAAGGACATGTTCCGCAAGGAGCTGCTGGCCGGCCTTGAAATGGTCGAGCGCGGCATGGTCAGCCGCAAGGACATGCGCTCGTCCTGGGCCGGCGCGCTCGGCCAGCCACAGTTCCTGCCGACCTCGTTCCTCGAGCACGCCGTCGATTTCGATGGAGACGGCCGCGCCGACATCTGGAACTCGACGCCCGACACGCTGGCCTCGATCGCCAACTATCTTGCCCACTATGGCTGGAAGAAGGGACGTGATTGGGGCTTCGAGGTCTCGGTGCCCGAGAATGTGTCCTGCGCGCTGGAAGGTCCGGACCAGGGCAAGAAGATCGCCGACTGGGCGGCGATGGGCATCACCCGCGTCGGCGGCAAGCCGTTCCCGCAAAACGAAACGCGCGCCGAGGGCTTCCTGATGATGCCGGCCGGGCGCAACGGACCAGCCTTCATTGTCACGCCCAATTTCTACGTGCTTAAGGAATATAACGAGAGCGACGTCTACGCGCTGTTCATCGGTCATGGCGCCGACCGCATCGCCAATGGCGACAAGCGCTTTGCTGGCAGCTGGGGCAAGGTCGACGGGCTCTTCCGCTCCGATGTCGCCGGCATGCAGCGCGGCCTGGAACAGCTCGGCTACGATGTCGGCGGCGCCGACGGCCTGCCCGGCTTCAAGACCCGGCGCTCGATCGGCGTCTGGCAGGTCAAGAACGGCCGCGCGGCGACCTGTTTCCCCGACAAGGGGATCGTCGAGGCGATGCGGTAGTTCTTCGTTTCTGGGTTGGGAGTGTGGTCGTCGGCTTCCTTTCCGTTTCAGGGTAGCGCCGATTTTGGGCCGTCTTTGACTTCCTGCTGCATCACGGCATGGATTCCCGACACTCTACGCTCGTTTCACTCGCGTACGAGGTCGGGAATGACGGATTGCAGGGTATGCTTCCGCCAATCTCTAGCCTCGGAGACTAGCAGGAACGGTCCATGAAGCTCGTCATTCCCGACCTCGTGAGCGACCGTAGGGAGCGGAGAGTGTCGGGAATCCATGCCGCGACAAAACGGAAGTCAATGCCGGTCCCGGATTGGTGCAACTCGCCACCTGCCGAGTTTCTTCCAGCCCCCCTCATCCGTCTTGGCGCTGCGCGCCAATCCAGCTTCTCCCACAGGGGGAGAAGGCAAGGGTCGGCGCTACGCCCCAGTCATCTCCCGATGCACCTCCGCCAGGATCTCGTATGAGCGCTTGCGGGCGGCGTGGTCGAACACTTGCGCGGTGACCATCAATTCATCCGCACCAGTGCGGGCAATGAAGGCTTCAAGACCGCGCTTGACCGTCTCGCGCGAGCCGACAACCGCGCAGGACAATGTCTGCGCCAGCATCTGCCGGGCGGCCGGATCAAGGTCGCGGTCGTAGCCCTCGACCGGCGGCGGCAGCTTGCCGGCGCGGCCGCTGCGGATGTTGACGAATGCCTGCTGCTGCGAGGTGAACAGCAGTTTCGCCTCGGTGTCGCTTTCGGCCGCGACGATGCTGATGCCGAGCATGACATGGGGCTTGGCCAGCCGCTCCGACGGCTGGAAGCGCGAGCGGTAGATGTCGAGCGCCCGGTCGAGTTCGGCCGGGGCGAAATGCGAGGCGAAAGCGTAGGGCAGCCCGAGCATGGCGGCGAGTTGCGCGCCATAGAGGCTCGAGCCCAGCACCCAGACCTCGACGTTCTCGCCCTCGCCGGGCACGGCGCGGATGCGCTGCTCGGGCGTGGCGGGCTCGAAATAATTCATCAGTTCGACGACATCCTGCGGAAAATTATCGACGCCGGCTTCGAGGTTGCGACGCAGCGCGCGCGCCGTCAGCATGTCTGTGCCCGGCGCACGGCCGATGCCGAGGTCGATGCGGCCTGGGTGGAGGGCTGCCAGCGTGCCGAACTGTTCGGCGATGACAAGCGGCGCGTGGTTGGGCAGCATGATGCCGCCGGCGCCGACGCGGATGGTGCTGGTGCCGGCCGCCACATGGGCGATCACGACCGAGGTGGCCGCGCTGGCAATGCCGGGCATATTGTGATGCTCGGCCAGCCAGTAGCGGCGGAAGCCCAGTTTCTCGGCATGCCGCGCCAGGTCCAGCGTGTTCTGCAGCGACTGGGCAGGCCTGCTGCCTTCCGTGACGGGCGATAGATCCAGGACGGACAGCGTGGTCATGGCTTCTCCTTGAATACGATTTCGTGCGCCACGTGCTCAAAGCCGGCCCTATCGGGAACGGTGATGCCGAACCGGCTGTCGAGCAGGTCGGCCAGGTCGTCCGCATCGGTGAGTTCGCGCCGCTCCACCGCGCCATTGGCATGGTAGTGGGAAAAACGGTTGTTGAAGAGTGCCAGCCGCCCATCTGGCAGGGCTCGGGCGGCAATCAGGTTGGTGCGGAAATGCGAGGCCGGGTTGGTCGACAGGAAGTAGTTCGAGACGGAATAGTCGACGGCAAACTGCTCCTGCAGGTCGAAGCGGTAGAGCGTGCGCCAGTCGTCGCCGGTCTTGGCCTGGCTGCGGAAATGACCATCGGTCTCGATGATCCTGAATGTTTCGTGCGGCGTGTCCTGTTCAAGCCCCGGCAGAAACAGCAACGACGCAGTCTGGGTAAGCCCGCCGAAGCCGACATCCGCAAGCCATGTTCGCCCGTCCAGCTCGACCCTCAGCAACATGTGGCCGCGCGCAGTTACTGCGTCTTCGGGCAATCCCCACAACACCCGCGCCGCAAGCCCCGAAACGCTGAAGCCCATTGTCTTCAGCACCTGCATGAACAGACTGTTTTGCTCGAAGCAATAGCCGCCGCGCCGGCTTGCCGTCAGCTTGCGCTGGACCGCGGCCGGATCGAGATCGACCGAGTGATAAAGCAGCGGATCGAGATTTTCGAAGGCGATTGCCTGCGGGTGCAGGAGATGCAGCGCCTGCAACACCTCAAGCGTTGCTTCGCGCGGGCCATCGTAGCCGACCCGTCGGAAATAGGCGCTGAGGTCGATATCGGTCATGGCGGCCTCACTGGTTGCCGAACCGATATAGGTGAGGGCTTGATCGGGTACAAACGGCTTTCTGTTGCGCCAGTGGCAAGCTGACGTGAAGCCACTGGCAGTGCGTGCGCGGTGTCGAGGCGCGGGCTCACCCGGTTGGACAAGCCCGCCAGGAAGAAGATCAGGCCGCCACGGGCGCGGAACCCGCCAGTTCCTTGCGTACCAGCGGCGCGACCTTGGTTCCGTAAAGCTCGATCGCCTTCATGATCTTGGCATGTGGCATGATGCCGATTGCCATCTGCAGCAGGAAGCGGTCGTTCTTGAACAGCTTGTGCTGGGCGACGATCTTTTCGGCCACCACTTCCGGGCTGCCGACGAACAGCGCGCCGCGCGGCCCGCGCGACTGGTCGAAATGGGCCCTGGATGTCGGACCCCAGCCGCGCTCGCGGCCGATGCGGTTCATCACCTCGGCCTGCGGCAGGTAGAAGTCGTCGGCGGCCTGCTCGGTCGTCTCGCCGACGAAGCCGTGCACGTTGATGCTGGTGGCGAGCTTGGCCGGATCCTGGCCGGCGCGCCGAGCTGCCTCGCGGTAGAGGTCGAACAGGGGCGCGAAACGCGCGGGCTCGCCGCCGATGATGGCGAGCGCGAGCGGCAGGCCGAGCACGCCGGCGCGCGCCGCCGACTGCGGCGTGCCGCCGATGGCGATCCAGATGGGCAGCTTGTCCTGATAGGGGCGGGGATAGACGCCGCGATCGTTGATCGCAGCGCGATGGGTGCCCTGCCAGGTCACCCGCTCCTGGTCGCGCAGCGCGAGCAGCAGGTCGAGCTTTTCGGCGAACAGGTCGTCATAGTCTTCGAGATTGTAGCCGAACAGCGGGAAGGACTCGATGAACGAGCCGCGGCCGGCCATGATTTCGGCGCGGCCGCCGGAGAGCAGGTCGAGCGTCGCAAACTGCTGGAAGACCCGCACCGGGTCGTCCGAAGAAAGTACCGTGACGGCGCTGGTGAGCCTGATGCGCTTGGTGCGCTCGGCCGCGGCGGCGAGTGCTACCACAGGTGCCGAGGCCGCGTAGTCGGGGCGGTGGTGCTCGCCGAGACCGAACACGTCGAGCCCGACCTGGTCGGCCAGTTCGATCTCTTCGATGAGGTTACGCAGCCTTTCGTGCGGGCCGATAGCGTTCGGCCCCGGCTCGGGGCTGACGTCGGCGAATGTGTAGAGACCGAGTTCCATGGCGTCACGTCCTTGGGTTGCTATGTCGTGCACAGGTAGCTATAGGAGGCGGCAACTGCCAGTCTCCGGGCAGTGAACAATCTTTGCCGCGTTTTGAACGGTCGGTGCGTTTCCTAGCTGCAACACGCGGGAAAATCATGGCTGATATGCGGTTTTCGCGCTTGAACTTGCGCTTTCGCTGCGTATGTAAGCGTCGTCACTTGACTTCAGGGAAATGACTCTTGGCAATCTACAGGGAAAAAAACTTCGCCGAGCGGCGTGATGCCGCCACTACGGCTAAGAAGGCACTGCTCGAAAAATACAAAGCCAAGCCGGCCGCTGACGATCCGGCAGTTCTGGCACGGCAGGCCGAACGCAAGGCTATTCTTGAGGCTCGCGCCATCCGCGAAGCCGAGAAGGAAAAGCTGAGGCAGGAACGCCTGGCGCGCGAAGCGGCGGAAAAGGCCGAACGCGAAGCCAAGGCCGAAGCCGAAAGGCTCGCTGCCGAGGCGGCTGCACAGGAAGAGGCAAGCCGTCGCGAAGCCGAGGAAAGCGACCGTATCGCCCGCGTGCTCGCCGACGATGCCGAGCGCAAGGCCAAGCGCGATGCGCGCTATGCTGCACGCAAGTCGCGCGTCAAGCGGATGCCTCCTTCGGCCAACTACGGCTGACAACAGGCAGATTTCGTCTCGAAATTGACGGCTTGCGGCCGGGGTAGCCAAGCCCCGGCCCGCAGGTCGTTTTCGTGCGTCCAGCGCATTGGCCGGCAAATCGGAAACGATTTTCGGAAAGTACGACGCGTATGTTCCACGATTTGGAGCGCCTTGCGTCCGTTCCGACGCAAGGCGCTATATATCTGGCGCGCCGGTGGTCCTGAATGGCGTCCCAATGGGCATGCGCCACTTCGGCTCAAGCGACCAGCTTGAGCCCGACGATGCCGGATACGATGAGTGCGATGCAGGCGAGCCGCATGGCGGTTGCCGGTTCGCCGAGCAGCCAGATGCCGAGAAGGGCGGTGCCCACCGTGCCGATACCGGTCCAGATCGCATAGGCGGTGCCGACCGGCAGGGTCTTCAGCGCCAGGCCGAGCAGGCCGAGGCTGACGATCATCGAGGCGATGGTGAGGACCGTGGGCATCGGACGGCTGAAGCCGTCAGTGTATTTGAGGCCGATGGCCCAGCCGATCTCGAACAAGCCAGCGAAAAACAGATATGTCCAAGCCATGGACCGCTCCATTGGTATGGCGGGTCGTCCCGGCCGGATTTTGGATAGCACAAGGTCGTCCTTGCGCCAGGGAATATAGATCCGTTGACAAAGAATACAACCATCCGCCCGGCCGAATGAGCCGGGCGAGGTCGATTGGCATCAAGCCGACAGCAACGACTATTTGTCCTTCAGCTTGGTGGCCTGGACCGGTGGCGCCTTGAATGCAGGCGCTGGCGCAGGCTTCTTGGCATCTTTTTTGGGTTTGCGCGGTTCTTTGCCCGCCTTCATCGCACCCTTGGCCATGATTCGATTCTCCTGCTGCTGGAACCCCGAGTGAAACGCGAAGTCGTCGGGCATGCAAGGGGGAGTGAGCGGGCGAGCCGTGTGGATTCGAAAATGCCTTGAGCGCTTCCATGTGCCCGCTACATTCAGCCAGGTGAGGGTTCCATGGGTGCACGATCCGGTTCCAGGTTTGTCATCTTCGCCGCTATCGCCGGCAACCTTTTGATTGCCGCAACCAAGTTCGTCGCCGCCTTTTTCACCGGCAGTTCGGCGATGCTGTCTGAAGGGGTGCATTCCCTAGTTGATACCGGCAATGGTGGCCTGTTGCTCTATGGGCTCCATCGCGCCGCTCAGCCGCCCGACCGCCTGCACCCTTTCGGTTACGGTCGCGAGCTCTATTTCTGGAGCTTCATCGTAGCGCTGCTGGTTTTCGCGCTTGGCGCAGGCGTCGCCTTCTACGAAGGCGTGACGCATATGCTCGACCCCGAGCCGATCGAGAACCCCCTGGTCAACTATGTCGTGCTGGGGCTTTGCATCCTGTTCGAGGGCGGCTCGTGGCTGGTGGCGCTGAAAGAGTTCCGCCGCGACAAGGGCAGTCTCGGCTACATCCAGGCCGTGCGCCGCAGCAAGGACCCTAGCGTCTATACCGTTTTGTTCGAAGACAGTGCCGCGCTGCTCGGGCTGGCCATTGCACTTATCGGCATTTCGGCCGCGCAATATTTCGACAAGCCATGGCTCGATGGCGCAGCATCGATCGGCATCAGCTTCATATTGGCGGCGACCGCAGTCTTCCTTGCGGTGGAGAGCAAGGGGCTGCTGATGGGCGAGCCGGCGCTGCCCGACGTCCAGTCGGCGATCCTGGCTATTGCGCAGGCCGATCCGGCGGTAGACAAGGCAAATGGCGTACTGACCGTGCATCTGGGGCCGGAGCAGATCGTCGCCGGGCTCAGCCTCGATTTCGTGGACCATGTTTCGGCTGCCGATATCGAAGCCTGTGTCGAGCGGCTGGAGGCCAGGCTGAAGGCCGAGCTGCCGGAGGTCACGGTCGTGTTCGTCAAACCGCAGACATCAGAGCGCTGGCTCGAACGCAGGAAGAAGATCGAAGAAGGCAGCCCCCGCTGACGGGAGCGGATTGATAGGGAGAAGAGCATGAAGATCCAGGGCGGCTGCCATTGCGGGGCCATCACCTACCGGGCAGAGGTCGATCCGGAAAAGACGTCGATCTGCCACTGCACCGATTGCCAGAAGCTGACCGGCACGGCCTTTCGCGTCACCGTTCCGGTACCGGAGGACAAGATCGCGTTTTCCGGCACGCCGAAGGTTTATGTGAAGACCAGCGAGAGCGGCAACAAGCGCGCCCAGGGCTTCTGCGCCGAATGCGGATCGCACCTCTATGCCACCTCGGTCGGCGACGGGCCGAAGGTCTACGGTCTCAGGACCGGCACCTCCGACCAGCGCGAGCAACTCGTTCCGCGCAGGCAGACCTGGCACCACTCGGCGCTGCACTGGCTGCCCGAATTCGACGGCCTGGAAACGTTTGAGAAGCAGGCCTGACCTTTGGCCTCAGTCGTCCTCCTCGACGACGCGGAGCCGGAGCTGGCCAGTCTTCGAATCGGCCGCGCGGGCGCCTGGCGCCTCGCGCTTTGGTGGGTCCTCGGCCTCGGTGCCCTGGCCAGCGCCAAATTCCAGCGCCTCGATCTTCTGGCCGCGCTTGGTGACCTTGGACGTCGACACCAATATGTCGTCGATGTCCTTCGACGCCTGGCCGAAATGCGTCTGGAGCTTGCGGACGCGTTCGTCGAGCCGGCCGACGTCCTCCATCAGGCGGATGACTTCGCCCTGGATGAGGTGGGCCTGCTCGCGCATGCGCGCATCCTTGAGGATTGCCTGGATCACCTGGATCGACAGCATCAGAAGCGACGGCGAGACGATGACGACGCGAGCGCGGTGGGCGCGCTGGATGATGGCTTCGAAATTCTCGTGGATTTCGGCGAACACCGATTCCGAGGGCACGAACATGAAGGCCGTGTCCTGCGTTTCGCCCGAGATCAGGTATTTGTCGGCGATGTCGCGGATATGGACCTCGATATCGCGCCGAAACGACTGGGCGGCCACCTTTTGCGCGTCGGTTCCCTCGGCCGCACGAATGGCGTTCCACGCCTCGAGCGGGAATTTGGCGTCGATGGCGAGCGACGGCGCGTCGTTGGGCATCCGGATCAGGCAGTCGGGCCGGCTGCCGTTCGAAAGTGTTGCCTGGAACTCGTAAGCGCCGTGCGGCAGCCCGTCAGCGACGATCGCCTCCATGCGTGACTGGCCGAAAGCGCCGCGCGTCTGCTTGTTCGACAGGATCGCCTGCAACTGCACGACCTGGCCAGCAAGCGACTGGATATTGCCCTGCGCCGTGTCAATGACCGCCAGCCGCTCCTGCAGCCTTGCCAGGCTTTCGTGCGTCGATCTGGTCTGCTCGGCCATGGTCTGGCCGATGCGCCCGGTCATGGCGTCGAGCCGCTGGCCGAGCGACCGCGTCAGTTCTGCCTGGCGCGCGCCGAAAATCTCGGCGACGGTGCCGAGCCGCCCTTGCATCTCCGCCTGTGCCTGCAGGATGCCGGCCATGCGCGCCTCGGCATCGCGGGCATGGTCGGCGGCTTCGGCTGCCGCCACCGAGCGGGCCTTGGCCGAACGCCAGAGTGCTGCGACCAGCGCGACGAGCAGGACAAAGAACAAAAGCGCGCCGAAGGCGAGGGCATGGCCGAGCGTGATGATGGAGGCGCCGAGTTGGGCAACCGGTTCGGACAAGATGGTGGAAAGCGGGTTCATCCGGAACAACATAGCCGATTCGTTGTGCGAAGGCAGATCAAAACGGGAACATTAACTTAGGCTCCCGGTTGACGGTTTTGCTCGGACATCTTAGGTGAGGCACATGACGATCAAGCCGCTCATCATCCTTCCCGACCCGCTGCTGCGCGAGGTTTCCAAGCCTGTCGAACGCATCGACGACGGTGTCCGCAAGTTCGCCCGCGACATGCTCGACACCATGTATGACGCCCCCGGTATCGGGCTGGCCGCGATCCAGGTCGGAGAGCCGATGCGCATGCTGGTGATCGACCTGGCCAAGGAAGGCGAGGAGCCGGCGCCGCTCACGGTCATCAACCCCGAGATCCTGTCAAGCAGTGACGACCGCTCGGTTTATGAAGAAGGCTGCCTGTCGATCCCCGACTATTATGCTGAGGTCGAACGCCCGGCGACGGTGCGGGTGAGATATCTCGACGAGCACGGCAAGGAAAAGGAGGTCGAGGCCGATGGGCTGCTCGCCACCTGCCTGCAGCATGAGATCGACCATCTCAATGGCGTGCTGTTCATCGACCATATCTCCAAGCTCAAGCGCGACATGGTCGTCAAGAAGTTCAAGAAACTCGCCAAGGACCGCCCGCCGAGCCGCATGGTGGGCTAGGGTTCAATCCGGGCATCTGTTTTGTCGCAAAAAGAGGTGCCCGCGATGGATGACTTGTTGATTGAAAATGTCGATGACGAGCTCCTTCGAAAGATTGAGGAAATAGCCCGTCGAAACGGTAGAGACATCAAGAGCGAGGCCATAAGGCTGATCGAGCTGGGGCTGTCGATCGAAAGACGTGCTTCTCAGGGTTCCGACGTCAAGTTCGCCCGTTCCAAACCAAGGGTATAGATGCCACTTCGCGTCATTTTCATGGGAACGCCGGATTTTTCCGTGCCGACGCTGCGAGCGATCGCCGAGGCCGGGCACGAGGTGGTGGCCGTCTACAGCCAGCCGCCGCGGGCCGCCGGCCGCCGTGGGCTGGAACTGACGCCGTCGCCCGTACATCGCGAGGCCGAACGGCTGGGCATTGAGGTGCGCACGCCCCTTTCGCTGAAGAGCGAGGCCGAACAAGTAGCGTTTGCCGATCTCGACGCCGATGTCGCCGTCGTCGTGGCCTATGGCCTGCTGTTGCCGAAGCCCATTCTCGAGGGCACCCGGCTCGGCTGCTACAACGGCCATGCCTCGCTGCTGCCACGCTGGCGCGGGGCGGCACCCATCCAGCGCGCCATCATGGCAGGCGACACTGAGACCGGCATGATGGTGATGCGGATGGAAGAAGGCCTGGACACCGGGCCGGTGGCGCGACTTGAAAAAGTCGCGATTGGGTCCGACATGACCGCTGGCGAGTTGCATGACCGTCTGATGACGGTCGGGGCCAGTCTCATGGTGGAGGCACTCGCCGACCTCGAAGCGGGCAGGCTGGAAACGGTTCCCCAGTCCAGCGAGGGCGTGACCTACGCCAAAAAGATCGACAAGGCGGAGACGCGGATCGACTGGGCCTTGCCGGCTGCGGTGGTCGACGGCAATATCCGCGGCCTGTCGCCGTTTCCCGGCGCGTGGTGCGAAATTGAAATCGGCGGACGGAGCGAGCGCCTGAAGGTCTTGCGCTCGCATCGTTCCGCCGGACAGGGAGAACCGGGAACGGTTCTCGACGACCGGTTGGAGATTGCCTGCGGCGAAGGCGCCGTCAGGCTGGTCGAGGTGCAAAGGGCGGGAGGAAAACCCGTCACCGCGGATGAGTTCCTGCGCGGTGCCAAGATCGAAAAAGGAATGAAACTGTCATGAGCATGATGTCGATCCGGGCGGCGACGCCCAGGGACCGCGAGGCGATCCGCCTCGTCGAAGAGCATGCCTTCGGTCAGCAGGCCGAAGCCGGACTGGTCGATGCGTTGGTCGATGGCGGCGACGTTGTTGTCGAGTTGGTAGCCGAGGAAGATGGCCAGGTCGTCGGCCATATCTTGTTCTCACGCCTCTACGTGCAGAACGGGGCCGACAGCTTTCCGGCGGTTGCTCTGGCGCCGCTCGCCGTCGAGCCCGATTTCCATCGTTCCGGCATCGGTGGCGCGCTCATCCGCGAAGCCCATATCCGGCTCAGGGATGCCGGCGAGACGCTTGCCGTGGTGCTCGGTGATCCCGCCTATTACGGGCGCTTCGGCTACGCCCATGACCGGGCAGCCGGCTTCGAAAGCGACTACCAGTGCGAGGAGCTGCAGGCACTGGCCTGGGGTGATGCGCCAGAGACCGGCAGGTTGGCCTATGCCCCAGCCTTCGGCACCGCGCTTGCAGCCTGACGACAGCAGATCCCGCCACATGCCGCGCTATCGCCTTGATATCGAATATGACGGTCGCGCCTATGCCGGTTGGCAGCGGCAGGCCGGCCTGCATACGGTGCAGGCCGCCATCGAGCAGGCGGTGCAGAAGTTCTGCGGCGAGGTGATCACGCTGCGTGGTGCCGGCCGCACCGATGCCGGCGTACATGCGACTGCGCAGGTCGCCCACATCGACCTGACCAAGGCCTGGGCGGACGACAAGGTGCGCGACGCCGTCAACGCGCATCTGCAGGCCGCCGGCGAGATGGTTGCGGTGCTCGCGGCACGACAGGTGCCGGACGAATTCGACGCGCGCTTCTCGGCCACCGGACGCCATTACATCTACCGTATCCTCAACCGCCGGGCACCCGCTGCGCTCGAGCGCGGCAAGGTCTGGTGGGTGCCCAAGCGCCTCGACCACGAGGCGATGGCCGAAGCCGCCAAGGTGCTGCTCGGCCGTCACGATTTCACCACCTTCCGCTCGACGCAGTGCCAGGCCAACAGCCCGCTCCGCACCCTCGACCGGCTCGATGTGACGCGGGTGGGCGACATGATCGAGGTCAGGACCTCGGCGCGTTCCTTCCTGCACAATCAGGTGCGTTCGATGGTCGGCAGCCTGAAACGCGTGGGCGAGGGGGGATGGACCTCAGCCCATCTCAAGGCGGCGCTGGAGGCGTGCGACCGCGCCGCCTGCGGGCAGGTTGCGCCGCCTGATGGGCTCTATCTTACAGGGGTCGACTATCCCGGGGCATAGATCCCGAATAGCGACTGCAGTGCAAACAGCACGATCAGCGACGTCACGAACATGCCGGCGAATACTGCCGTGCCGACGGCAGCTCCCTTGCCGATGGCGGCGTTGGTCATGCGCCAGCTGAAAACCATCGTCAGCATGAACAGCACCAGTGACAGCAGCGTGGAGAAACTCTGTGCGCCCGGCAACAGCATGTGCGCCAGTGCAGCCGGCAGCATCACCCAGGCAATGATTGCGGAAGTCCAGTTGCTGGCCACGACGTAGTGGACGAAACGGTCGCCGATGCCGACACGGCGCGCCACCAGCGCGAAGGCGATGAGCGGCAAGATCCATGCACCGATCTCGACCACGGCAAGCCGCAGGACGATGCCGAAACGGGATCCGGCGACGGCTGATTGCAACGTCAGGTCTTCGGACACGCCGACCCAACCGACGATCAGCGCAGGTGCCGCGATCAGGATGGCGAAGAAAGAATTCCAGAAGCCGTCGGCGGTGAGGTCGAGCAGGCGCAAGCCGTCGGGCTTGCCCAGCATTAGCCGCCAGGCACCCGAGAGGTATTGTTGGATTTCCTCAGCCGCCAGCATGGCATCAGGCCGTCATCCGAACCAGTCTTCGATGAAACGTTGGTAGACCTGTGTCAGCGTTTCGAGTTCGGCAAGCGGAACGCGCTCGTCGACCATGTGCATGGTCTTGCCGACCAGCCCGAATTCGACGACTGGGCAGTAGTCCTTGATGAAGCGCGCATCGGACGTGCCGCCGGTGGTCGACAGCTTCGGCGTGCGGCCGGTGACCGTCTTGACCGATCCTGACAGTGCCTCGATCAGCTTGTCGTCGCGGGTCAGGAAGACGTGGCTCGGCCCCTCGCGCCAGATGAGCTCGTATTCGATCGGCTCCTTGCGGCCCTTGCGGTATTTCTTGCGCCCGCTGGCCTTGTCGAGGCGATTGTGGATCTCCGCCTGCAGCGTCTCGGCCGTCCAGCTGTCATTGAAGCGGATGTTGAAGGCGGCTGTCGCCTTGGCGGCGATGACGTTGGTGGCTGTATTGCCGACGTCGAACGTCGTCACTTCGAGATTGGTCGGCTGGAAATCCTTGGTGCCCTTGTCGAAGGCCGGGTTCAAGAGTGCGTCGACCAGCGTCATCAGCCCGCGCACCGGATTGTCGGCGAGATGCGGATAGGCGGCGTGGCCCTGGCGGCCGTTGACCGTGATCTGGCCCGACAGCGAGCCGCGGCGTCCGATCTTGATCATGTCGCCGAGCGCATCCGGGTTGGTCGGCTCACCGACCAGCGAGGCGCCCCACTTTTCGCCGCGCGCCGCCGCCCATTCGAGCAGCTTGACCGTGCCGTTGACCGCCGGTCCTTCCTCGTCCCCGGTGATCAAAAGCGAGATCGAACCCTTGGGGCCGCCCTTGGCCTCGATGTGGCGGGCGACCGCCGCCACGAAGCAGGCGATGCCGCCCTTCATGTCGACCGCGCCGCGGCCATACATTTCGCCGTTGGCAATGGCTGCTGAGAAGGGCGGGTGCGTCCAGGCGGCCTCGTCCCCCACCGGCACCACGTCGGTATGGCCGGCGAACATCAAATGCGGCCCGTTGCCGGAGCGGCGAGCGTAGAGGTTTTCGATGTCGGGCGTGCCGTCTTCCGAGAAGGTAGGGCGCTCGACGGTGAAGCCGAGCGGCTTCAGCATGGCTTCGAGCGCAGTCAGCGCACCGCCTTCGGCTGGTGTTACCGACGGGCAGCGAATGAGGGTGGCGAGGTTCTCAGTGGGATCAGTAGGCAGCATCATGGTTACAGCGATAGTCGAATCGCCGGTGTCTGTCACGACGTTCGGTTGCGCCAGCGATTGCCGTTTCCAGCCTCGCTACAGCGTCGCGGCACCACGACGGTTTCCAGGTGTTGGTTATCGCGGCGAGTTGGTCTGCTGACCGTACTGGTTGGGGCCCGGCGTGCCCGGATAGAAGCAGAGCGCCACGAAGGCGATGATCGAAACGATCGGGATGAACAGCGCTACGGCAAACAGCCCCGGCTTGTCGAAATCGTGCAGGCGTTTGACGCTGAAGGCGATGTGCGCCCACAGGAAGACCAGAAACGTCAGCCCGAACAGGACCGACCACAGCTGTGCCATGGCGCTTTCCGGCGGAACCCGCATGAACTGGTAGAGCGGAAACGACATCACCACCAGCATCAGCAGGAAGCCGAGCACGTAGGCCGCGCGGCTGACGCGGCCCGTGAAGCGGAAGAACAGCCAGAAGAATGCGGATTTGTCAGGCAAGCGGATCGGGTCCAAATCGGTTTGCGCCCCTGGTGCCCTCGAGGATGCCAAGTTCGACGAGAATCCAGATGCCGCCGATGACGGGCACCAGTGCGATCAGGCTCCACCAGCCCGATTTGTCACGATCGTGCCAGCGCTTGGCGTAGATGGCGAGCGCGATGTAGATCGATACGAGACCTGCAACTAGGCTGATGATGCCGGAGCCGGAATCGGCGATGTCGAGCCCGAGCATCATGTCGAGCAGGTTGGCGATGATGTTGATGATGATCATCATGACCACGCCGGCCCAGAACTTGGCGCGGTTGATGCGGCCGTCGAAGCTCGTCAGAAGATATTTCCAGTCCATGTCACCCCTCCGAAATTGAACTATCCGGCGCGCCCCTCGCGCGCCAGCGGACGTTGCTGCGGTTTTCCCGAAAGATCAATCTCTGAGCAACTCGTTGATCGAGGTCTTGGAGCGGGTCTGGGCGTCGACGCGCTTGACGATGACGGCGCAGTAGAGGCTCGGTCCGGCCTCGCCGTTCGGCAGCGGCTTGCCCGGCATGGTGCCGGCGACGACGACGGAATGGGCCGGCACTTCGCCATAGAAGATCTCGCCCGTCGCGCGATCGACGATCTTGGTCGACTTGCCGATGAACACGCCCATGCCGAGCACGGCACCTTCGCGGACGATGCAGCCTTCGACGACTTCCGAACGCGCGCCGATGAAGCAATTGTCCTCGATGATGGTCGGGCCGGCCTGCAGCGGCTCGAGCACGCCGCCGATGCCGACGCCGCCGGACAGGTGCACATTCTTGCCGATCTGGGCGCAGGAGCCGACCGTCGCCCAGGTGTCGACCATCGTGCCCTCGCCGACATAGGCGCCGAGATTGACGAAGGACGGCATCAGTATGACGCCGGGCGCGACATAGGCCGAACGACGAACGACCGCCGAGGGCACCGAGCGGAAGCCGGCCTTCTCATAGTCCATCGCGCCCCAACCGTCGAACTTGGAGGGCACCTTGTCCCACCAGGAAGCGCCGCCGGGCGCGCCCGAGATCAGTTCCATCGGGTTCAGGCGGAAGGACAGAAGAACGGCCTTCTTGAGCCACTGGTTGACCTGCCAGGTGCCGTCGTCCTGACGGTTGGCGACGCGGACAGCGCCCTTGTCGAGCAGGTCGAGTGCTGTCTCGATTGCCTCGCGCACTTCGCCGCGCGTCGAAATGGAGATGCCGTCGCGTTCCTCGAACGCCTTGTCGATGGTCTTCTCAAGGCTGGCCAGGTTGGGCTTCGACATAAACATCTCCGTTACTCGCCGTTAAGGCTGAGGCATCTAAGCTGGTTCGAAATCGCGCGGACCCTATTTCAGCCTTATCTATGGGTCAATCGCGGTGGACAGATCGAACACCGCGTTCAACGGCAAATTGGGACTGAATTGACTATGAATCCGATGGAACAGGCTGGCTGGACGCCGCTGCCGCACTCCGATGAGGACCTGGAGCGTGCCAGAAGCGTGCCCGATACACCGCAGACGCGCGCCTCGACCTATCGGCTGGCCTGGAACGACGAAGATTTCATGACCCGCCGAGAGCTGCGGCCGGTCAGGCTGCAGCTCGAACTGCTCAAGACCGAGATGATTCTCGCCGAGCGCGGCATCCGCTCGACGGTGATCCTGTTCGGCGGTGCGCGCATTCCCGAGCCTGGCGGCGACGCCTGGGCCGCCAAGAACGAGACGCAGCGCCGGAACCTCGAAGCCAACAGCCGTTACTACGACGAGGCGCGCAAGTTCGCGCGCCTGTGCTCGAAGCACTCCGCGTCGCTATACCATCGCGAATTTGTCGTGGTCACCGGCGGCGGTCCGGGCGTGATGGAGGCGGGCAATCGCGGGGCCGACGATGTCGGCGCGCCGTCGATAGGCCTCAATATAGTGTTGCCGCACGAACAGGCGCCCAATCCCTATGTGACGCCTGAGCTGTGCTTCAACTTCCACTATTTCGCCATCCGCAAGATGCACTTCGTCATGCGCGCCAAGGCGGTCGCCGTGTTCCCCGGCGGCTTCGGCACCATGGACGAGCTGTTCGAGACGCTCACGCTCATCCAGACCGGCCGCATGGAGCGCGTGCCGATCATCCTGTTTGGGAAGTCGTTCTGGGAGCGGGCGATCGACCTCGATTTCCTGGCCGAACAGGGCACCATCACGCCCGGCGACCAGGACATCATCGACTTCGTCGACACCGCCGACGAAGCCTGGGACATCATCGCCCGTTTCTACGGCCTCTGATCCCCGCTACGGCGACGAGGTTCCTCACTTGGCGTTGGCTTCGACCAGCGTGGTGAGGAACTTGGCGAGATCGTCGGTGACAAAATCGACGTCGTCGTCGTTCTGGGGGTCGCGTTCCCATATTTCGGAGAACGTCGGCTCGAAATTGCGCGGCACGATCAGCACAGTCGTCATGCCGAGCGCCTTCGGCACCGCGAGGTTGCGGGCGAGGTCTTCGAACATCACCGCGTTGGGACCGGCCACCTTGTGAAGGGCTGCGAACTTCTCGTAGGTCGCGCGCGCCGGCTTGGGGGTGAGGCCGGCCGCGACGATATCGAAGATGTCGTCGAAGTGGTCGAGGATGCCCAGCTGTCGCGCCGTGCGCTCGGCGTGGCCGCGATCGCCGTTGGTGAAGATGAACTTGCGGCCCGGCAGCTGATGGATCGCCGCACCCAGGACCGGATCGGGCACCAGCCACGAATAGTCGATATCGTGTACGTGTTCCAGGAAGGTGTCCGGGTCGATGCCGTAGCGCTTGATCAGGCCGTTCAGCGTCGTCCCATATTCCAGGTACAGCTCTTTTTGCAGTTTGCGCGCGTCCTCACGCGACAGCGTCAGAAGCTCCGACACATAGGCGGTCATCTTCACGTCGATCTGGGAAAACAGATTCGAGTGATGCGGATAGAGCGTGTTGTCGAGGTCGAACACCCACTCGGTGACGTGGTCGAAGCGTGCGGGATCAGGAATATCGGTCATGACGCCCTTATGGCACGGTTGCAGAAATTTGGAAGCGCCTGCGCGCCGTTAGAGTTTGCACCGCACCATGGCCAAATTCGGCATGGTGGGTCAAATTTTAACTACCTAGGAAAGATGACCTTCAGTTGATGCTGGCATTGCATTTGCCGGCAGGGAGCAGAAATTGAAGAGCATTTTTCTCAAGTCCACATTTTTCACGCTGGCGTGCATAGCTGTCACGCTGCCGATGGTCCTTGGGACCATCCGGCTGCTGGGCGGCACCATTGATGCGGCCGCCTACATCTTGCCGATCATCTGCCCTCTGCTGATGGGCTTTCCCTCTGCCTTCTATAGCTTGTGGCAGCGTGAAAAGCTGAAGCGCGCCCACGAGGACCTGTCGCGCGCCCATGCCCAGCTTGCCGCCGCACACCGGCGCCTTTCGGAAAAGGCCAGCCGCGACGAAATGACGGGCATGCTCAATCGCGAGAACTTCTTTGCCGCGCTCGATGGCTCGAGGCGCAAGAGCGACCGTGGCGCGCTGCTGATTATCGATGCCGACCATTTCAAGCGCATCAATGATAGTTTCGGCCATCTGACCGGCGACCAGGCCCTGCTGCAGATCGCCAGCGCCATCAGCCGCGGCGTGCGCAGCGGCGACATCCTCGGCCGCATCGGCGGCGAAGAGTTCGGCGCCTTCCTCGTCGGCGCTTCCGCTGATGAAGCCAAGCTTGTCGCTGAACGCATTCGCGCCGAGGTGGAAAAGCTGAGCTTCCAGCCCGACAATGAGCGTTCCGTGCCGCTCACCGTCAGCATCGGTGGAACCAGCTGCCCGGTGGAGGCCAATGTCTCCGAGTTGATGCGCGCCGCCGACAAACGCCTTTACGAGGCAAAGGCGCGCGGCCGCAACCTGGCGATCTTCAACGATGGGATATCGGAAGCTGCCTGAGCGACCATTGCAGGGCCGCTGACGGCATCGGCGTATCGCCGCTCGGGGCGCGCGTGCACGTAAGGTTGCAAGCTTGGCCTGCGGCCCTTACACGATGCCCCACGGCGCTTTTGCCGTTGCGCCGGACATGTCAATGGAACTCTGGATACCCATCACCATCGCAGCCGCCTTCCTGCAGAACTTGCGGTCGGTGGTCCAGAAACATCTGAAAGGCGTGATGGGCACCACCGGTGCCACATTCGTCCGTTTCGGCTTCGGCTTTCCCTTCGCACTGATCTTTGTCGGCGTGCTGCATGTGGTGGTTGGTTACGATCTGCCGAGGCTGAACGGAACCTTCTTTGCCTGGGCGGTCGTAGGTGGCCTCAGCCAGATCGCCGCTACCTTCCTGCTCGTTCACCTGTTCTCGTTCCGCAATTTTGCTGTCGGCACCGCTTATTCGCGCACCGAGCCGGCGCAGGCCGCCCTCTTCGGCCTCTTGTTCCTCGGCGAGCGGGCGACGGCGGGCGCCATTGCCGCCATCGCCATCAGCGTCTTCGGCGTGATGTTGATCTCGGTCGCCCATATGGCCTTCAACGCGCGTACGCTGGTGACATCCGTGCTTAGCCGCAATGCGCTGATCGGGCTGGCCTCCGGCACATGCTTCGGCATTTCCGCGGTTGCTTATCGCGCAGCTTCCCTGGCGCTTGGCGGGCCGAACTTCATGATGCAGGCAGCGGTGACGCTGGCAGTCGTCATCGTCTTCCAGACACTGGTGATGCTGGCCTGGATCCTCTGCAAGGAACGGGACCAATTGCCCCGCATCGCCAAGGCCTGGCGGCCGGCGCTGTTCACCGGTCTGGTCGGCGCCTCGGCCTCGTTCGGTTGGTTCATGGCGATGACGCTTCAGCAGGCTGCCATCGTCAAGTCGCTGGCCCAGGTCGAGATGCTGTTCACCTTCGCGTCGTCGGTGTTCTTTTTTCGCGAGAAGATCAACCGGCTGGAGGTCGCCGGCTGCCTGCTGATCGTCGGCGGTATTCTGGTCCTGCTCGCTGTTGGCTAGACCGTCGCCGGGTCGAGCGGCGGACCGTCCTTCCGGCGTTTGATGATCGCGGCTATGTCAGTGCTCTGGAACGTGTCCCTGAGCACGTCGAAGGATGGCAGCATGAAATAGGCGCGCTGGAATTTGTCGATCTCGTAGCTCGTGCGCATTACGGTCTCGATATCGAAGGGCACGTGATGCGCGTCAGGACTTTCGACCGCGAACTGCAGTTCGGTGAAGGACGACATCAGCCCGGCGCCGAACGCCTTCAGCGGCTGGCCGGGCTCGCGGATCAGGCCATATTCGACCGTGTACCAGTAGAGCCGCGTGATCATCGCATCGCCGCCGAGCGCGATGTAGTCGCCGGCCCTTTCGCCATAAAGCTGCATGAAGTCGGCGAAGGCGGGCTGGCTGAGGATCGGCACGTGGCCGAAGAAGTCATGAAACATGTCGGGCTCGACGATGTAATCGAGCTCTTCGCGCTTGCGCAGCCAGTTGGTGACCGGGAAGCGGCGGTTGGCGAGGTGGTCGAAGAAGGGCTGCGCCGGGATCAGGCCGGGCACCGCGACGATCTCCCAGCCGCTCAGCCGGCGCAGCTTCTCGCTGACTTCATGGAAGTCGGGGATACGGTCGACGAGGCCCAGGGCCGCCATGCCCGCAAGATAGGAGCGATGCGCCAGCCGTCGCGTCAGCCTGGTCTGGCGGTCGCACAGGGTGCGCCACACGTCCTGTTCGGCGGCGCTGTAGTCGTATCTCTGCTCGACCGTGAAATCGGAGCGGCAGAGCGAATAGTCGCCGCGAAGTCCCTGCTCGGCGCATTCACGCGCATAGTCCTGAATACTGATACCCACGACCTGACCCTCCGCAGACATGGTTTTCGATGCTGAAAGGATAGGGCCGCGTGACGAGCGAAATTCACTTCATTCAGCGCCGTCTCGGCCGGTTTTGAGCTATATTGGCTGGGTAGACGGCATTGCGGAGGAAAAATGCCTCAGTTCGACGAGTTCAAGATCAGGATGCTCGACATCCTGCAACGCGACGGCCGCAAGCCGGTCTCCGAGATCGCGCAGGAAATAGGCCTGTCCAATACGCCATGTTCGCGCCGCTTCGAGGGTCTGCAGGAGGCGGGCGTCATCAAGGGCTTTTCGGCCCACATCAGCCGCCGGGCGGTCGGATTGATGGTCGAGGTGTTCGTGCAGGTCAGGCTCACCAGCCACAGCGACGGCTCGCCTGAAAAGTTCATCGCCGCTGTGCAGCACATGGACGAGGTGTCGGCCTGCTGGACGCTGACCGGCGATTACGACTTCCTGCTGCACGTCATGGTGCCCGATGTCGACCAGCTCAACGCCTTCGTCATGCACCGGCTGATGCGGCTTTCGGGTGTTCGCGACGTGCACACCCAACTGGTGCTGCAGAACATCAAGGGCCCGGGGCACGTGCCATTAGGGCATTTGCGGGGGTGAAAAGGCCGGGCATTGCCCGGCCATCCGACATCACGGGACGATCAGCGTTCCCGCGCCGTGCTCGGTGAACAGCTCGAGCAGCACCGAGTGCGGGGTCTTGCCGTTGAGGATGACCACGCCCTCGACGCCGCGCTCGATGGCCTCGATGCAGGTCTCGACCTTGGGGATCATGCCGCCCGAGATCGTGCCGTCCTTGATCAGGGCCTTGGCCTCGGCAACCGTCAGTTCGTCGATCAGCTTCTTGTCCTTGTCGAGCACGCCGGGCACATCGGTCAGGAACAGCAGTCGCGAGGCGCCGAGCGCGCCGGCGATGGCGCCAGCAAAGGTGTCGGCGTTGATGTTGTAGGTGTGGCCGTCGCGGCCCGGAGCCACCGGGGCGATGACCGGGATCATCTCCGAGCGGGCGAGCAGGTCGAGCAGCCTGCGGTCGACTTCCACCGGCTCGCCGACGAAGCCGAGGTCGAGCACCTTCTCGATGTTCGAGTCGGGGTCGATCATGGTCTTCTTGGCCTTTTCGGCGAAGACCATGTTGCCGTCTTTGCCGCACAGGCCGATCGCCCATTCGCCCTCGGCGTTGATCAGCGCGACGATCTCCTTGTTGATCGAGCCGGCCAGCACCATTTCGACGATCTCGACCGTCTTCTGGTCGGTGACGCGCAGGCCGCCTTCGAATTTCGATTCGATGCCCATCTTGGTGAGCATCGCGCCGATCTGCGGGCCGCCGCCATGGACGACGATCGGATTGATGCCCGACTGCTTCAGCAAGGCGATGTCGCGGGCGAAGGCGCGGCCAAGCTCGACATTGCCCATGGCATGGCCGCCGTACTTCACCACGACCGTCTTGTTTTCGTAGCGCTGCATGTAGGGCAGGGCGGCTGAAAGCAGGCTCGCCTGCATTTCGGCGGTGGCGGCGACGTCGGTCGTCATCGGCATGATCCCGGATCAATGGAGAGATTTTTCGGCGTCTTAGCCGGAAACCGGGCAGGGGGCAAACGGTTCGATCGGCTGCAAGATAGGCTGCGCCGGAAACAGCGATTGCAAATCGTCTTCCGCAACGTAACCTGATGGCATGACGCCGCAGGACATCACCAAGCTGATCGTGCGGACTTCGATGAAGGATCGCGCCGCCTTCGACCTGCTTTACAGGCAGACGAGTGCGAAACTCTTCGGCGTCTGCCTGCGTGTCTTGAACGACCGGTCGGAGGCCGAGGAGGCGCTGCAGGAGGTTTTCGTCAAGGTCTGGACCAAGGCCGACAGGTTCGCGGCTTCCGATCTCAGCCCGATCTCCTGGCTTGTCGCGGTGGCGCGCAATCATGCGATCGACCGCATCCGGGCGCGGCGCAAGGCGACCGTCGCCATCGACGATGCGATCGATGTGGCCGACCCCAGCCCGGGCCCTGAGGAGGCGGCGGTGGCCGGCGGCGAGGCCGGGCGCATCAATGGCTGCCTGGACGAACTGGAGAAGGACCAGGCCGCGGCCGTTCGTGGCGCTTATCTCAAGGGGGAGAGCTACGCCGAACTCGCGGAGCGCCACGGCGTGCCGCTCAACACCATGCGGACATGGCTGCGCCGCAGTCTGCTGAAACTCAGGGAATGCCTGGAAAGATGACGCTGGCGGAGGAAAACGGACCGGAACAGAGAGGCGACGACATCCTCGCCGCCGAATATGTTCTCGGCGTGCTGCCGGCGGAAGAACGGCAGAGGGCGAGCGCGCGGATCGAAAGCGATCCTGCCTTTGCCCGCATGGTCGACCGGTGGGAGGTGCATTTTGCGCCGCTGGCGGATGCCTATCCCGAGGTTGAGCCGCCGGTCTCGGTCAGGCGGGCCATCCACCATCGCGTGTCGCGCGAGGCGGCGGCGCAGGTAGACCTATGGTCCAGCCTTGTCTTCTGGCGCGGCCTCGCCGCCGCAGCACTTACCGTGCTCGTCCTCTCTATCGCGATGCCCTACATGAGCCCGCCCGCTGAGGCGCCGCGCGAAATGATGGTTGCCTCGCTCGCCGCCGAAGGCAGCCCGGTCAAATACATGGTCATGTATGACGGAGGAACCGGCGAGATCGGCCTGTCGCATGTCGCCGGCGAACGTGCCGCCGGCAAGGACTTCGAACTCTGGATGGTCGAAGGTGGCAAGCCGATCTCGATGGGCGTCATTCCCGTCGGCTCGACGATGCATATGCCCGTAAGCCCGGACATGCGCGAGAAGCTTGCCGCGGGCTCCGTGCTTGCCGTCAGCCTCGAACCATCAGGCGGCTCGCCCACCGGCCTGCCGACCGGCCCGGTGGTTGCTACGGGTAACCTGCGCAACATTTGACCCGCTTGCCCGAAGAAAAACGGGACCGGCGAAACTCGTCGCATACTCGCCGCGTATTGGCTTGTGTCGGTCCCGCTACGGGAAGCCGGCGCGGACTTGTGGTTGCGCGGGACTGTCGCTCCTCGAGGCTCGTGCGACCGTCGAGAGCCCCGCAGCCGTCTCGGGGCGGTTGCGGGGCGCAGTTTCGGTCGATCAGATTGATGTCGCTCATGCTATGCCGCGAAAGGACAAGCGCCATGAAACGTCGTTCGTTTTTGCTGGGCAGTGTGGCGGTCGCACTTGCCGGTGCGCTCCTGCCTAGGCGGTTGGTGCAAGCCAAGGCGGATAGCTTCGAGGTCGCCAAGACCGATGCCGAGTGGCACACCACGCTCACGCCGGCCCAGTTCGCCGTCTTGCGCAAGGAGGGCACCGAGCGGCCCTGGAGCAGCCCGTTGCTCAATGAGCATCGCAAGGGCATCTTCCACTGCGCCGGCTGCGATCTCGCCGTCTATTCGTCGGAGACCAAATTCGATTCCGGCACCGGCTGGCCGAGCTTCTGGCAGGCGCTGCCCGGCTCGGTAGGCACCAGCACGGACACCTCGCTGTTCATGACCCGCACCGAGGTGCATTGCCACCGCTGCGGCGGCCATCTGGGGCACATCTTCGATGACGGCCCGCCGCCGACCGGCAAGCGCCACTGCATCAACGGCGTGGCGCTTACCTTCCGGCCCATTTAGCCGCCGTTGACCACCAGCGCGATCGCGGCGCGCAGTTCGTCCATGCCCTCGCTCTTCTCCGACGAGGTGGCGAGCACCGTGGGGAATGCGGCTGGGCGCTTCTTGATCTTGGCCAGCGTCTCCTCGATCAGGCGGGGCACGCCCGCGGCCTTGATCTTGTCGGTCTTGGTCAGCACGATCTGGTAGGAGATGGCGGCCTTGTCGAGCAGGCTCAGAACCTCCTCGTCGTTCTTCTTGATGCCATGGCGTGAGTCGATCAGCAGGTAGACGCGCTTGAGCGTCACCCGGCCGCGCAGATAGTCGAACACCAGCTTGGTCCAGGCGTCGACCTGTTCCTTCGGCGCCTGCGCATAGCCGTAGCCGGGCATGTCGACCAGCGCCATCGGCGGCAGGTCGCCGGCTTCACCGGAGTAGCCGTCGGGCACGAAGTAGTTGAGCTCCTGCGTGCGTCCCGGCGTGTTCGAGGTGCGCGCCAGCCCACCCTGGCGCACCAGGGCGTTGATCAGCGAGGACTTGCCGACGTTGGAGCGGCCGGCGAAGGCGATCTCCGGCGGTCCTTCTGGCGGCAGGAACTTCATTGCGGGCACGCCGCGGATGAAAACCCATGGCCGGGTGAATGTCTCGGCACTCACCATGCCGTTTGCCGTAGTTTGTTGGTTCAAGCCGCTGCCTCCAGCAGAGTAATATTCGAGCCTCTGATGGCGTCGAGGTTGCGGCCGATCTTGTCTATCGGCCAGTTCCACCATGCGATTGCCAGCAGTTTTTCGATGGTCTTGTCGTCGAAACGCTTCTTGACCGCGGTCGAGGGATTGCCGGCTACGATCGCATAAGGCGGTACGTGGCGGCTGACAACCGATTTCGCGGCAATGATGGCGCCGTCGCCGATATGCACGCCCGGAAGGATCACCGCTTCCATGCCGATCCATACGTCATTTCCGACGATCGTGTCGCCACGAACCTCCTGTTGCCAGGTCGCGACATCGAAGCCCTCTTCCCAGCCGTGTCCGAAGATATTGAACGGATAGGTCGAAAAGCCTGACATGGCGTGGTTGGCGCCGTTCATGATGAAGCGCGCACCCTCGGCAATGGCGCAGAATTTTCCGATGATCAGCTTGTCGCCGATGAACGGATAGTGATGCAGCACGCATTTCTGCTGGAACAGGTCCGGCCCCTCGGGGTCGTCGTAATAGGTGTAGTCACCGATCTCGATATTGCCGGCATCGACGAGGGGTTTGAGGAAACCGATGCGCTTGTGCATCGGCACCGGGTGCTTGAGCGTCGGATTGGGTCCTTGCATGGCGATGTTTCCGTGTGGACGCGGATGGGATGGCAATGTAGCGCGATCCGCCGCGATGCCGACATCGCTGGTCCGGATCATCCTCAGTCGATCATTTCAGAGGCACTCCCAAGCAGAGGCGATTGTCATAGGGAGTTTTGGGGCCAAGGTCCAGTCACAGGGGTCTCGCCGTACGCCTGCGAGACCCCTGCCTTGCCGAGACGGTTCATAACTGGCCGGGAGGAGGCCAGCGACCGCCGCCCCGCAAGCCGGGGCCCGGAGGCAACGGACAGTTGCGTGCCGAGCGGGCGAAATCGTCGTCGCTGCGCGCGGCATGTGCCAGAATGAAAAAAGGGCCCGGAAGTTCCGAGCCCTTTTTAATTTCCGAGGCGTAGAGCCGGCCTATTCGGCCGGTTTGGGCTTCTTCTTGAACAGCGCGACCAGATTGTCCCAGAGCTCGATCTTGGCGCCCTGGCGCTTCATGATGAAGCCCTGCTGCAGGATCGACAGGGTGTTGTTCCATGCCCAGTAGATCACCAGACCGGCCGGGAACGATGCCAGCATGAAGGTGAAGATGATCGGCATCCAGGTGAAGATCATCGCCTGGGTCGGATCTGGAGGCGTCGGGTTCATGCGCATCTGCAGGAACATCGTGATGCCCATGATGATCGGCCAGACGCCAATCAGCAGGAAGGCAGGCACCGCCCAGGGCAGCAGGCCGAACAGGTTGAACAGCGACGTCGGGTCCGGTGCGGCCAGGTCGTGGATCCAGCCGAAGAACGGCGCATGGCGCATTTCGATGGTGACGTAGAGCACCTTGTAGAGCGCGAAGAACACCGGAATCTGGATCAGCACCGGCCAGCAGCCGGCCAGCGGGTTGATCTTCTCGGTCTTGTACAGCTCCATCATCGCCTGCTGCTGCTTCATCTTGTCATCCGCGTATTTCTCGCGGATTTCCAGCATCTTGGGCTGAACCATCTTCATGTTCGCCATCGACTTGTACGACTTGTTGGCGAGCGGGAAGAAAATGAGCTTGACGATGACGGTCGTCGCCAGGATGGCCAGGCCGAAATTGCCGAGCAGCTTGTAGAGGTTGTCGATCAGCCAGAACATCGGCTTGGTGATGAAATAGAACCAGCCCCAGTCGATCAGCAGGTTGAACTGGCGGATCTGACGGTTGTCTTCGTAGGCGTTGATCTTGCCGACTTCCTTGGCGCCGGCAAAGACCAGCGTTTCGACGGTAGCCGACTGGCCCGGTTCGACGGTGATCGGGTCGGTCAGGTAGTCCGCCTGGTAGCGCGGACGGCCGTCCTCGAAGTAGGAGAAGCGCGGCTGGAACGGCTGCTTGCCGGACGGGACGAGTGCTGCGGCCCAGTATTTGTCGGTGATGCCGAGCCAGCCGTCGGTCGACTTGCCGGGCAGGACCTGCTTGTCCTTCTCGATCGACGAGTACTTGATCTCCTGCAGACCTTCGGTGCCGGTCACGCCGATCAGACCTTCGTGCAGCACGTAGGTCGAGGCATGCAGCGGCTTGTCGAAGCGGGTAATGCGGCCATAGTTGGACAGCGACACAGGGGCGCCGCCGGCGTTCGTCACCGTGTCGGAGACGGTGAACATGTAGTCCTGATCGACGGCGATGGTGCGCTTGAAGGTCAGGCCCTTGTCGTTGACATAGGTCAGCGTCACGGGCGTGGAAGGCGTCAGCGTCGGGTTGCCTTCGACGGTCCACACCGTGTCCGGACCTGGAACCGCGCCGGTGGCGTCGTTTCCGACGAAGCCGATCTCGCTGTAGAAGCCTGACGGCAACGACTGCGGGTTGAGCAGTTCGATGATCGGCGAATCCGGCTCGACCGTCACCCGATAGTCCTTGAGGCTGATATCGTCGATGCGGGCGCCGTTGAGATTGAGCGAACCCTTGAGGCTCGGCGTGTCGATCGCCACGCGGTTGGAGGCCGAAAGCGCCTGGGCGCGGTCGGCCGGTGCTGCACCTGGGAGCGCTGGCGTTCCGGGGACCCCCGTCTGTGGCTGCGCAGGCACGGTGCCGGCCGGGCCTGCCTGCGGCTGCGCCGGTTGCTGCTGGGCAACGCGTTCGGCTTCGATGCGCGCGGCTTCCCGCTGCGTTTCGATGCGCGGGTTCATGTAGAACACCTGCCACAGGGTCAGGATCAGCACCGACAAGGCGATGGTGATGAAGAAGTTACGGTTGTTTTCCATCGAAAGCCCTTATCGCGTTCCGCGAATGCGCCGAGAGAGTTCAGCCTTCAACTGGCCGAATGGGGCGGTGAGCACGTCTTCGCGCCCGACGATCACATAGTCGCTGCCGGTCGCCATGTCACCTGCGGCATGGGTGCGGACGGCCTCTTTCAGGCGTCTGCGGACCCGGTTGCGCACAACGGCGTTGCCGACCTTCTTGGTGACAGTGAAGCCGACGCGTGGCTCCGCCTGATCGCCGCGGTCCAGCACCTCAACGAGAAAAAGCCGTCCTCGCCGCTTGTCACCGCGGCGGACGGCCAGGAATTCTTTTCTTTTCAGAAGCCGCTTGGGGCCGCTCCCATGCGGAGCAGACCCCTTGGGCTTGCTGTCAGCGGGCAAGGTTCCCGCCTTTTGCTTAGGCCGAGAGCCGCTTGCGGCCGCGATTGCGGCGGGCTGCGACGACGCCACGACCACCCTTGGTAGCCATGCGAGCACGGAAACCATGACGGCGCTTACGAACGAGTTTGGACGGCTGATAGGTACGCTTCATTTATTTTAATACCGCGGGGTGCGGCCCTTCTTGATTCTGTCACGGTGTAACAGGAGCTTGGCTCGGCTTGCCTCGACGCGATAAGAAACTGCGACGGAAGCGGGGCCCGAGCGTGTGCGGGCTTATAGAAAGAAGGTTCCGCCAAGTCAATCCGGCCAGGGTATGACCCCGAAAATCGGAATCGATTTTGGGCAGGCACGATTCGCAAATTCAGATTGTTGCAGCGTCCTTTGCTCGTCCGAGTGAACACGCGGCGGCGCAAGGCATCGGCATGTCCAAGCCGCCATGGCCACTGTAGTTTGTGGGCCTACGCTTTGTCGGGCCATCGGGCCGGGATGTTTATGTATGTGTCTTCGACGATGGAATTTGCAACTTCGCGCCGATGACCTATCTTTGCCGGGATGGAGAAAGCGGTTCGATCCGTTTGTCTGATCGAATCTTGCATATTCCGCGATTAGGCCACCAGCGTGCCTGGGGGCGGGGCTAGCAGTAAAGAAGCGCATGACTGAAGCAGCCGATGCCGGTTCGGGTGACGGAAAGCAGGGGGATCGCGCAGTTCCGCTGGCGCGTGGCCTTTCGGCGAAGCTTCTGCTGCTGACGGTCGCGTTCGTCCTTTTTGCCGAAATCTTCTTCCTTTTGCCGTCGATGTCGTCTTTCCGCATCCGCTGGCTTGAGGAGCGTCTTTCGACGGCTGCGGCCGTGGCGACGATTCTGGTGCAGGGCGATCCCGCCACCTTGTCGCGTTCGGCCCAGGATGATGTCTTGATGGCGATTGGCGCCAAGGCGATCGCCGTTCGCGACGGTGGCGTGTCGAGGCTGCTGGTCATTTCCGACATGCCGCCGCACGTCGATGAGCACATCGAGATCGCCAACGCGACCGTGCTGGGCTCGATGCCGGCGGCCATTGATACGTTGCTGTTCGGCGGCAATCGGATGCTGCGGGTCCATGGGCCGGTGGGCGAGGGCGACAAGGAGTTCGAGCTGATCTTGTCGGATGCCCGCCTCCACAAGGCCATGCTCGCGAATGTTCGCTACATCGCCGTCGTTTCGCTGTTGATATCGTTCTTTACCGCTGGGCTGGTCTATGTCGCCATCGACCGGATCATGATTAGGCCCATCAAGGCGATGACCCGCTCGATGCTGACCTTCTTGAGCGAGCCCGACAATCCGGCTGGCGTCATCGTCCCAGACAAGCGTTCCGACGAAATCGGCGTTGCTGAGCGAAAATTGTCGGCGATGCAGATTCGGCTGCAAAGGATGCTCAACGAGCAGAAGCATCTCGCCGATCTCGGCCTCGCGGTGTCGAAGATCAATCACGACATGCGCAATATCCTGGCCTCGGCGCAGCTGATGTCCGACCGTCTGCGCATGGTCAAGGATCCGACCGTGCAGGCGTTCGCGCCGAAGCTGATCAGGACGCTCGACCGCGCGGTGGCCTATTCCGAAAACGTCCTGTCCTATGGTCGCGCCCAGGAATTGCCGGCGGCGCGCCGGCGCTTGCGCCTGAGGCAGTTGGTCGACGACGTGCACGGCCTGCTCGGGCTCGACGCGGGCTCCGTGATCGAATTCTTCAATGCCGTCGACGGCGATTTCGAGATCGATGCCGACCCCGACCAATTGTTCAGGGTGCTGACCAATCTCTGCCGCAACGCCGTTCAGGCCATGGCCGGCGTGGCCGACAGCGCTATCGTCAACCGGCTGACCGTCTATGCCGAGCGCGAAGGCAGCGTCAGCCGCATCCTGGTTGCCGACACCGGCCCCGGCCTGCCGCAAAGGGCGCGCGAGAATCTTTTCACCGCTTTCCGTGGCTCGGCCCGCAGCGGCGGCACCGGTCTCGGGCTGGCCATCGCCTATGAACTGGTGCGGGCGCATGGCGGCACGCTGGAACTGGTCGAGAGTGCTGGAGGGCGGACCGTGTTCGCGGTCACCATCCCCGATCAGCCTGTCCGCCTTGATGAAGCGCGCGGTAGTCTTCGCAGGCCAGCCTGAGCAAAAAACTTTGCCGGCGGTGGCTTGCAATTCCCAAAGCCAGCGGCTAGTTAGCGCCCATCGCTGCGGTCGAGCCGACCGGAGCTGTGGTCGCCGATGCGGCCTGTTGCGCGCCCGTAGCTCAGCTGGATAGAGCACCAGACTACGAATCTGGGGGTCAGAGGTTCGAATCCTTTCGGGCGCGCCATTTCTCCCTCACTGAGAACAAATCTGGGAACTCGGTATCCGTTGATAGGCCAACGGGCCTTTCAAACGCTGCGACCTGCGCGGTGGCAACGAAGCAACAACCCGTATTTGCCGCTCACAAATCTAGCGTATTCGGGTTTGGCCCCTGCACAGGGCCGATGTAGTTCTCGAAAATGCCCTTGAGGCGTTCGACGCGCGCTCGGTCGTGCATGAACTCACGAAAGCCGGACGGTGATGTGTTGGAATAGTGCCTGACATGGCGGAAACCGGCTGGAATGGCAATATCCTCGCGGGCCGGCCACTGGAACACACTTTCCTGTTGCGATCGCGACAGCCAGAACGAGAGGTAGAGGCGCGCCGCCCACTTGTTGGGTGACGCTTTGATGATCGCGCCCGTCTGAAACCAGGATTGAAAAAAGGTCCGCTCCGGAATGCGGAAACGCAGCGGGTTGCCGGGCTGGTCAACGAGGGTATTGTAGGTCGTAAAGGAAACCTTCTTCTTGCCCGTGGCTATGAGGTGGGCTGGGGTCTGAGTGCCGCGCACCCATTCTACATCCTGCTTCAGCAGGGCTTCGAGCCACCCCCAACCAAATTGACCAACCAACTGCTCGAACTGATAGAGGACGGCATCGTCATCATGGGGGTAGGTTAGGACGATCTGACCTTTCCATTTCGCATCGAGATAGTCCTCCGCTTCGATCGGCGCCTCCGCATCGCTGACCGCACGCGAGTCGTAGACATTCGAGAAGGCGAAAACGAACAACGGGATGAAGAAACCGTCCGGATCGACAAAGCGCTGCGGTGTGTTCTCCAGCCCTAGCGGCCGGTACCTCTCAAGAACGCCCTCGCTCTTCCAGTAGGTGAAATCCTGCAATGACTGCAGGTGAACCACATCGGGAACCTGGCGCTTCGTCAGCAGCCGATGCTCCAGTGTCGCATCATGAAGTTTGGACAGTTCGACGACGGCAGTGATCAGCACCTTCGGAAAGCGGCCGGTGAATGCACTCGTGTACATGAGCGATTGGGACTTGGCGTCTCCCCCCGCCCAGACAAGCAGTTCCTCCTTCCCTTCGGCCGCTTTTTCGTAAAGATGATCGAGACACTGTTTCTCGAGGGTATCGGCGTTGCGCATCGTGCACCTCCAATCGAGCCAAAGGCGAAGCCGGTCGTAGTGGCCTCGCTGCTGTGGGCGGATGCAATGCAATGGGCGAGTTTGTACTTGGTTGCCTCAACGAGGGTATCGACAGTCGAAACTGCTCCTTCCAGCCTGTTCATGGAAACGACCTCAAACGAATGACAACACACCATGTTGGCGCACCAATCGTGCGCTTGAGGTTTGAGGTATGCAATCTTGTTGCCCGTGTTGTCGAAGGGCGTTCCAAGCGGCGAGATGGACCCGCGGGCGGCTTACCCGAACGGTTCCTTGCGGTTCTGCGCGCATGCGCTCGATAGCCCCTTGCACGGCTTCCGCCTCCACGACCATGGCGAGGCAGCGGCGATTGAACTCCTGGCCGACTTCCGTGACTGCAAACTGCCTTGTCGAGCGCTGGATCAGATGGACGCCGAGGCTTTCTTCCAGCAAGCCAATGCGGCGGCTGAGCCGCGAGCAGCTCGACTCGACCCGCGCTTGATCGAATACGTTGCGCAAGCAGAACGCGGTGAGGCCAGGCCTCGCCGCGTTCTTTTCCGCGATGCCCCTTTTACGATCGGCGGGCCGTTTCTGGGAGCATGCGGTGAGAGATCGTTTTCACCACCGTGTAGTGGTGAAGCCCCTCTGCGCCGCCTTCGCGTCCGTAGCCGCTTTCCTTCACGCCGCCGAAGGGCACTTCAGCGACCGAGGCTTCCAGCGTGTTGATCGAGACATTGCCCGCTTCAATGCCGTCTGCCAGCTTGTCGGCATTCGCCGAGGAATGGGTAAACGCATAGGCGGCAAGGCCAAAGGGAAGCGAGTTGGCTTTCTCGATGGCTTCGTCCAGGGTCTTGACCGGGTTGATGATGGCAAGCGGGCCGAAAGGTTCCTCGCGCATGACGCGGGCATCATCAGGCACGTCCTTCAGCACGGTGACCGGGAAGAAATAGCCAGGTCTTGCCATGCGGTCGCCGCCAGCGATGACCTTTGCACCCTTGGAGCGTGCGTCTGAAACGAAACCTTCCAGGGCTTCTATGCGACGGTGATTTGCGACAGATCCCATTTCGGTGCTGCTGTCCATGCCGTTGCCTACAATGATGGCCTTGGCCCGTTCAGCAAAGGCGGCGCTGAATTGCTCGAAAATCGCCTCCTGGACGAAGAAACGCGTCGGCGATGTGCAGACTTGCCCGGCGTTACGCGCCTTTCGGACTGCGGATGTGACACCGGCAAAGTTCGGGTCGATGTCATCACAGACAATGACCGGGGCATGTCCCCCAAGCTCCATCAGAACCGGGGTCATGGTCTGGGTTGCAAGCTGGGTCAAATGCTTGCCGACGGCAGTCGATCCGGTAAAGGCGACAAGTCGGGTCTGCTCTTGCGGAATAATATAGGAAGAGATGTCTGCGGGCACGCCAAAGACCAGGTTGAGGACACCGGCAGGCAGCCCCGCGTCGTGAAACGCGCGGGCGATATGCAAGGCACCAGCGGGTGTTTCTTCCGCTGCCTTCAGGATGATCGAGCAGCCTGCCGCAAGCGCGCCTGCAATCTTGCGGGCGGGCTGGCTCATTGGGAAATTCCACGGCGAGAATGCCGCAACCATCCCGATCGGCTGGTGGACGACGAGGTATTTGATCCCCGGCTCGGAGGGGACGACGCGTCCGTATGTGCGCTGGGCCTCGCCCGCATCCCATTCGAAAAACTCGCAACCTCGGATGACTTCGAGACGTGCCTGGGCGAAGGGCTTGCCGTGTTCGAGCGTGATGGAATAGGCAATCTCATCGATGCGTTCGCGCATGATGGATGCCGCGCGCATGATGAGCTCGGCGCGCGCGCGCGGTGAGGTGCGGCTCCAGATCTTGAAGCCCTCACGGGCGGCCTGAAGTGCCGCATCCAGGTCCTGCCGCGAAGCTACGGGCACACGGCCGATCTCAGTCTCGTCGGCGGGGTTCAGGACCGGCAGGTCGTCTGAAGTGCGCCGCCATTCTCCGCCGACATAGAGTTGAATCTCTGGATAGCTGGTCATTCAAATCCTCAATCGAAATAAGGGCTTCGAGCAATGGTGACTTTGGAAGCCGCCCAACGCGCACGAAAGATCGCCTGGCCCGCAAATGTCGCTGGCAGCTGCTGGATCGGATCCTTCAGCACCGACGTATAGCACCGCGGCGCAGCTCCTTTTCGCTGTTGGCATGCTGATTGCGCTGGCGAAGGATGGCTAGCTGCCGATATAAAAACAAATACAAATAGCGAATTCTGGTATATCAAAATCAAATATCTGAAGGGCATGGGGATTGCGATGATCGGTATCGGGTTCGTTGGGCGATATGTTGAGGCCCAATTTCGCGAACTCGGCACCGGTGCCGACATCACTGCCTGTCGCCCGCCAATCTCCGGAAATCTAGACAGCTCGGCCAAGTCCGCGATGTCGATGGCCCCTGCGGTTCTTGAGCGTCGGCAATCGGTGGTTTGCTGATGCAACCGTCAGCGAAACAGATCGAACAGGTCATGGAGAGGCTGAAGATGCGCCATCTCCGCCTCATCATCGCGGTCGGCACTCATCGCTCCATCCTTCATGCTGCCAAGTCGCTGAATCTATCCCAGCCGGCGGCTACGATCCTCATCAAGGATCTCGAGACCGATCTTAAGGTCCAGCTTTTCGAACGTTCCAATCGTGGCGTTATCCCGACGCCTATTGGTAGGGCGCTGATCCGAAACGGCATGCTCATGCTCAACCAGGTGTCGCGGGCGGCCCAGGAATTGGGCGAGTTGCGCGATGGCTTGGGCGGCCAGGTGGTTGTGGGGACGCTGCTCGCTGCATCAGGTGCCTTGCTGCCTCGAGCCATCGTGCGAGCGGGACAGAACCGCCCCAACTTGCATGTGAAGGTGGTCGAAGGCACGAACGAGGCGTTGATGGTGGCTTTGCGGTCGGGTGAACTGGATATGGTGGTCGGGCGCTTGCCGACCTATCGCCAACCAGAGGAAGTGGTTCAGGAGCGCCTATACGACGATTCCATAGTTGCGCTGTGCAGGCCGGGTCATGAAGTGCTGACGCGCGGACCGGTGACGCTGGAGGCGCTGCTGGACTACCGCTGGATCTTGCCGCCGCCCGAGACGACGCTGCGCAGGCAGATTGATCAGGCCTTCCACGATCAGGGCCTGTCGCTTCCCGACAGCGTGATCGAATCGGTATCGTTTCTGACAAATCGACGCCTCCTGGCCGAGACCGATCTCATAGGCATCTTGCCAAACCACATTGCTGACCCAGATATCGAAGCGGGCATCCTCGCCAGCATCGACTGGGAGGTGCCTTTGCCAATTGGTCCTGTCGGGGTTTCATTTCATGGCGAGGGAGCCCTGTCTCCGGCAGGTATGGTCTTCCTGCAGGCGCTCAAGGCCGAGGCCGAGAGCTTGCGGTGAGACGATTGTGCATGGCCCGAACCGAAGGTTCGCGTAGCGAAAATCGAAGGCGGTTCGTGGAAGGGATTTTGTCCGAATTCAACGTGCCGTGGCGCCACACGTCCTGCCTCGCCGGGGGGTCACAAGAAACTGGGGGTGGATCGTCGGCCAGGCTCCATCCCGCCGTCATGAACCGGCGCATCGTTGGAAAAAGTTCGCGGCGACGGCTTGCAATTCGCGAATCCAGCGGCTAGTTAGCGCCAATCGCTGCGGTCGAACCGACCGAAGCGTTTTGGTCGCCGATGCGACTTGTTGCGCGCCCGTAGCTCAGCTGGATAGAGCACCAGACTACGAATCTGGGGGTCAGAGGTTCGAATCCTTTCGGGCGCGCCATTTGCAAAAAAATTGGTCACACCAGACCAGGTCGGCCCGCCACCAACCACCAGCCCTTCGAGAATCGCCCTGTCGCCGTTGACGACAACGTCAACGGGCCGAAGCCAGCGGCATCTGAGATGTTCCGGGCGTTGAGCCAGGGGGCATTGCTCCCAGGCTGAATCCAGGTCGACCGCATCATGAGCGCTTGGCGCAAGGCGCGATCGCCGCCACATGGATCGGCAAACAGAACCGTTTCCATTTGACGATGAACGGCTCTAAACGGCGTTCTCGAAAGCACCGATTCTCGAGTCCATGCGAATGCATCCGCCCGCCTCAGCTGCTCCTCCGCTCGCTTATACGGCGGATTGCCTTGTCCGGATGGGGCGGTTCCGGGACGGGCTCGCCTCGGCCGCGCGCGAACTGCTTGAAACGCATCTGGCGCTGCCCCAGGAGGTTCACTATGTTGCGGACCTGCAGCGATGGCTCCTCAGTCAGATGACGGTCGCTATGCATTTCGAGAACTACCTCGATCCGGCCGCCCCGCCAATTTCCGCCAAGAATCTGGTCAGGGCGCTGGTGGGCACGGAGATCGCAAGCCGCAACACGGTTTATGGCTTTCTTCAGGAATTGAAGCGCTACGGCTTTGTCGTGCCGCTGCCGAGCGACGACCGGCGACAACGGATTTTTCGGGCGACGGAGATGAGCGAGCGGCTCATCCGGCGCTATTTCGACATCCACCTGCGAGCCCTCGACATTGTCGATGATGGACAGCGCTACGCTCTGTCTTGTCGGCATCCTGATATTCTATTTCGGGCGCAGCCCCGTTTCGCACGGCTTCTACTTGCGCAAGACGACTGGCATAAGCCGCCGCAGAACATAGCCAAGTTCGTGCGTTCCGATTCAGGCAGCAGCATCCTGCATGACCTGATCAAGGGCATTCCGCCACTGTCTACCGACATGACGTCGCCAATCGGCGTCGGAAAGGTGTCGCCCAATGCATTTTCGCTGCGATACCGCATTTCGAGGACGCATGCGGCCCGACTTTTCGGGCTGGCACGAGAAGCGGGGCTGGTCGGCTGGACCAAGGATAGCAACAGGGGCGATTGCTGGATCTCTCCGGATCTCGTCTATGCCTATCGACACTGGCAAGCCGTCAAGCTTGCGGCAGTTTCACAAGCATTCCACGAGGCCTGCCTGAACCCAGATGTGGAGTTATGTGAACTAGTCAGCGGGTAGGATTCGGGGAGCCGCGGATCGGGCTCCCCGCATTCGCTCACTCGTGGATCGTGTAGGATCCCATTTCGCACAGGTCCTGCGTATCGGTCGTGGTGTCGAGGCTGGAGCCCTCCTCGAACTCGAATTTCATGTCGTATTTGCAGACAGTCCGTCCGTCGGCGATGGTGATTTCGATGCTTTCGCCCGGATTGAGAACCTGCTGGCCGAACACGTCATCTTCCCAGTCGTTCACGCCAACGGGAGAGGTGTGGAAACGCGTGAGCACGGACTGCGTTCCGTTCTTGAGCGTGAACACCAGATCCTCGGCTTTCGCTGGGGTGGACAGGCACAGAGCGGCCGCCGACAGCGCAAGGGCGAAGTTGAACTTCTTCATGATTTCATCCTAATATAAAGTAGTGAAAGAATTGTCCCTCAAGGCCCATGTACACGAGCGCCTCATCTGATTGAAGATCTCTGCCGTTCCATGTTTGGGATGAATTTGGTAGCGGCCTGGATAGGGCGGGAAGTTCCTCTTGGCCGACGTTGCCGGCCGGTTATCAGCGATCGTTGGCCAGTGGCGCTACCGGCGGGCGACTATTTCGCTGGGCGAAGCTCTTCGAGCGCGGGTGAGACGTGAGCCGTTGCCTTCATCATCAGGAGCTGATGCGGATGGGGCAGCGCGCGAACGGCGACGGTCGTGCGGGTGGGGCCCTCGCTGTCGAAGAAGCGGCCATAGGCCTCGTTGAAGCGGGCGTAGTGCTCCATGTCGATCAGATACGCCTCGATCTCGACCACATCCGCAAGCGACGCGCCGACGCTTGCCAGCACATCGGCGACATTGCGGATGGTCTCGATCGTCTGCTGGTAGATGTCGAGGACGACCTCGCCAGACTTCTTGACCTTCGCCCCCGCGAATGAATCGTCGGCGCGCCGGGCGCTGATGCCGGAGACGAAGGCGAAGTCGCGGACCCGCTTGACGTGCGGATAGCTGCCGCGCGGCTTGGCCTTGTCCGGCAGGATCTTGTTCTCGATGAGCACGGATTGACATACCCGCGCCGCAGCCTCGATGAGAGGCTGGAGGAAGCGGTCGATATTGCCGTCGTTCATCCGGGTGCTGGGCGCCGAGACCGATATCGCCGCGATCGTTTCGCCGTCGGCATTCTTGATGGGCACAGCTACGCAATCGAGGCCAAGCTCCATCTCCTGTCGATCGCGGGCATGGCCGAGACGGGCGACCTCGGCAACTTCCCTGCGCAGTGCGACGAGTTCGGTCTGGGTGTTCGTCGTAAGCGGCGGCAGGTCGAGCTTCCCAAGTAGCTCCTCGCGTTCCATCGATGGCAGGCCGGCGAGGAAGACCTTGCCAAGCGCCGAGGCGTGGATAGGCATCGGCCGGTCGCGCCTGATGCTGAAGACGAGCGCACGCTGTGGCTCGGACCAGACGACGAAATTGATCTGGAAGCCGTCGAATGTGGCGAGGCTGACGGTCTCGCCGAGCGACTCCGAGAGATTTTCGACAATGCCGCGCGCGCGTTCGGCAATGATGTCGTTGCGGGTCACGCGTCGTCCGAGTTCCGCCACCATCATGCCGAGACTGTAGCGGTTGCCAGGCAGCCGGCTGATCGCTCCGATCTCTTCCAGCGTGAGCAGAAAGCGGTGAGCCGTGGAGAGATTGAGCCCGGAGGCTTCCGCGATCTCTCCCGGCGTCATCGCACCCGGTCCCGCCGCAACTGCATTGAGAATGTCAAAGGCCTTGAGAACCGAATTGTTTTTGGGAGTTCCCATGAATGACCTTCTTCAGGCTGCGGTCGCGGCGACGTCCGGTGATTGTTGTACAAATGGTCGAATAGTCAGGCCGGAATTCAGTCCGTGGAGCCGTGGTGGTGTGATCGCTTGCTGACGACCGCCTCCGCCCCCGCGTTGAACTCGCCGGCAAGCAGGCCGGAGATGCCGTCGGAATCGGGCGACTTCAGGCCGATCTCCCGCAGTAGCGTATCCACCACAGGCGCCTGCGCGCGGTAACGCAACGCGCTGGTCATCACCTGATCCGCAAGATTGCCGCGTACAGGGTCGCCGCTAAGGTCACTTTGGCCGCTGCCGCCATTGGATCCGTTGAGCATGCCGTTGACCTCGACGATCTTGATCGTGTCGATCTGTTCCATCGGCTTGGCGCTTTCGCGGATGATGTCCTTCAGGTTTTCGATCACCGACAGCCTCACCTTGAGATCGATCAAGTCGTCCGACATTGAGTTTTCCGCGCCGATGAGCGCGGCAAGCGTTTTGGCCTCGATCATCTTGCGAGTCTCATAAGCCGTGGCGCGTTCTTTATCTGCTGCCGTTTCCGCCGCCGCAAGGGCGGTAAGCCGCGCGGCTTCCGATTGGGTGTCGATAGTCTTGGCCTTTGCGAGTTCGATGGCTTCCTGGTGCCGCGCCTCGGCGGCCATCAGCGTCGTGATGCCGATTTTCTCGGCCTCGGCCCTGGCCTGGATCAGGGCAACGGCTTTCGCGCGCTCTTCGCGTTCCCGTGCTTTCATCAGGGCCAGTTCTTCCTCGGCCTTGATGAGCGTCTGCTTTTCGGTCTCGGTCGCGGCAAGCGACTGGATTTCGGCCCTGGCGCTCTCGGCGATGGCTATATTTTTCTGGTGTTCGCCAAGGATCAGGGTCTTTTGCTGCTCCACCGAGCGGAGATCGATGGCAAGGGTTGTCTCCAGATCGGCTTCCGAAACGGCCTTCCGTCGGGCGTGGCGACTGATCTCGACTGATGTCTCGTTGTTGATCTTCTCGACCTCGACTTCGCGTTCCGCCGCAAGGCGCGCGAGATCGGTCTGCTTGCCGGCGGCGATCACGACTTCGTCCGCTGCCTGGCGGCGCTCGGCCTCTTCCCGGGCGATCGTCGCGGCCTGCTCGGCCTGCTCGATGGCGATCACCTTCTCGCGCTCGATACGACGCAGCTTGAGCGCCAGTTCGGTCTCGATGACGGCTTCCTCGATCTCGCGCTTGGTCTTCTGGTTCTGCTGCTCGAGCTTCTCCTGGGTGCTGAAGCGTTCGAGCTGCATCTTTTCGTCGGCTTGCACCGTCGCGATGTTGATCTTCAGATTGGCGGCCACCTTGGCCTCCTCGGCCTGCTGCCGGCGCAGGGCCTCCTCGGCGGTGATGCTGGCGGCCTGCTCGGCGCGCCGCACCGCGATCTCGCGGGCCTGCTCGAGACGGGCGTATTCTTCCTGCTTGGCGATCTCGAGCTTGCGGGTCTCGGTCTCGAGATTCTTCTGCTGGATGCCGATCTCGGAGTCCTGCTCGATCGCGTTTCGTTTCAGCCTGCGTCCTTCGATCTCGGTCGTGAGGCGCGTCAAGCCCTCGGCGTCAAAGGCGTTGTTGGGGTTGAAGAACTGTCGGTCGGTCTGGTCGAACGAGGTGAGTGAGGCCGATTCCAGCTCGAGGCCGATCTGGGCGATTTCCTCCCCGGCAAGCTTGCGCGCGCGGCCGATATAATCGCCGCGATGCTCGTGCAGTTCCTCCATCGTCATTTCGGCAGCGACAGTTCGCAGCACGTCGACGAAGCGGCCTTCGAGCAGGTCGCGCAGCGCTTCGGCGCGCGCGGTCTTGCTGCCCAGCGCCTGTGCGGCGAGGGCGATCGCCTCCGGGCTTGAGCCGACGCGGACATAGAATTCCGTGGTGACATCGACCCGCATGCGGTCGCGCGTGATGATTGAGTTCTTCTGTGCGCGGGAGATCTCGAGGCGGACCGTGCTCATGTTGACCCGGATCGTATCGTGCAGCACCGGGATGACGAAAGCGCCACCGCTGTGGACGACTTTCTGGCCCCCAAGGCCGGTTCGCACGAAGGCAAGTTCCTTGGTGGCGCGTTGATAGAGCCACCAGAAGATCACCCACAAAATGGCGATTAGCACGATGGCTGCGACGATGATGCTGACGGTTGTGGCGAGAACGCCCATGAATTGCCTCCCTCTGCTGAATCGGCCGCTGCAGGGGTACTACGACACTGATGCCGCTACGTATTCCCGTGCGCATGCCAATTGAGTTCCTATGGTGGCAGCCTGCCACGAGTAAGTTTTTTTCTCAATATGTGATTTACAATCTTTATTAGTGAGATTACTGTCGCTCCCAAGATACGAACTTTGGGGGAGGGAGGACTCCTTTGAGAACGGTCATCCAATCGGCGCGCTGGCCCGCTCCGAAATTTCGCTATAGCCCGCTCGTGGCGGCAGGGCCGTTTATCAAGACGGCTGGCATGGTTGCCCTGGACGTAGAGACCGGCCAGCTGGCGGCAGGTGGAGTGGGTGCGCAGGCGCGTTGCATCCTGTCGAACCTCTGGTCCGTCATGGCTGATCTTGGTCTCGAGGTCGGGCATATGGTTTCGGCGACAGTCTACGTTTCCGACTTCGATAGTTTCGGTGATCTCAACCAGGTCTGGGACGAATTCTTTTCGTCAGACGACGTGCCGCCGCCTGCGCGGACGTCGGTCGGTGTCTCCGCCTTGCCGCTCGGTGCGGCTGTGGAGATGGAGTTTCTTTTCTACGCCTCGCAGCTCGTCCTGCCGTCCGAACGTGAGCGTTCAGGACGTGCATGAAGCTGTTGTCGGCAAAAACACTGGAGGTTTCGAGTTTGAAGCAGTCGACCACTGACACCAGCGCCGTGTTGCCTCACAAAGCCGTGCCGCGTGGAGCCTATCCCCATTTCCGCCGGGCTGGGTCGTTCGTCTTTGTTTCCGGGACCAGTGCGCGCAATCCGGACAATTCGATCGCCGGCGTGGAGGTCGATACCTTCGGTGCGGCGCAGCTCGATATCCGTGCTCAGACACGAGCGTGTATCGAGAACATGCGCGATATTCTGGAGGCCGCAGGTGGCGGGCTCGACAATCTCATCGAGGTGACCACTTTCCTGGTCTCGATGAATGACTTCGCTGGCTACAACGAAGTCTATGGCGAGTACTTTTCGCATCAGGGGCCGGCGCGCACCACCGTCGCCGTCCATCAGCTACCTCATCCCCATCTCCTTATCGAGATCCGCGGCGTTGCTTGCATCGCCGAGGAGAAGTCGAAGTCGACATCAAATGGAGCAGCGAGCCATGGCCAAGGGTGAAATCGTCGCGGGGTTCATCGCACCCCATCCTCCGCATCTCGTCTACGGTGAGAACCCTCCGCAGAACGAGCCGAAATCACAGGGTGGGTGGGAGCAGCTGCGCTGGGCCTATGAGAAGGTCCGTGCGAGCATCGAAGAGCTTCAGCCCGATGTGATCCTGGTGCACTCTCCGCACTGGATCACGCAGCTCGGCCATCATTTCCTCGGCGTGCCGCACCTGGCCGGCAAGTCCGTCGATCCGATCTTCCCGAACCTGTTTCGCTATACCTATGACGTGAATGTCGACGTCGAGTTGGCCGAGGCCTGCTGCCGGCATGCCCGCGACATGGGGCTGGTGTCCAAGTTGATGCGCAACCCGAAATTCCGGGTCGACTATGGGACGATCACATCCCTGCATCTCGCGCGCCCGCAGTGGGACATTCCGGTGGTCGGGCTGTCGGCGAACAACTCGCCTTACTATCTGACGACCGAAGAGGGCTTCGAGGAGATGGAGACGCTCGGTTACGCGACCCGCAAGGGTATCGAGGAAACCGGTCGCCGGGCCGTTCTGCTTTGCTCGGCGACGATGAGCCATCGGCATTTCCAGGAAGAACCCGATGTGCCGGAGGATATGTCGCGCGAGCATCCGTACTCGATGGAGATGTATCAGTGGGACATGCGGCTGATCGGGATGATGCGCCGCGGTGAAATGAAGAAGGTGCACGAACTGCTTCCGCAATTCGTCGAGACCGCCTTCGCTGAGTTCAAGGCCGGCTCCTTCACCTGGATGTGCGCGGCGATGGGCTATCCGGAATTGCCCGGAGAGCTGCACGGCTTCGGCAACGTCATCGGCACCGGCAACGCGGTGTTCGAGTGGAATCTCGTCAAGCACGGCCTGGCAACTCCTGCGAACGGCCGTCGCTCGATTTCGCGCGCGGTTCAGCCGTCGGTTGCGAGCGTGGCCCGCAATGATTTCGGCAGTGGTCCGAGCTATGGCGGCGCTGGCCCGTCGATCGGCCATTCGTCCACGCATCGGTATGCGGAGTAGATTGGATGCCAGTTGTCTCTGCCTTTCTGGTGCCCGGATCTCCGTTGCCCTATGTCAAGTCGGAGAACCCGCCTTGGGCTCCGATCGCGTCGGGATATCGTGCTGCGGCCCGCGCGCTGAGTGCGTCTCGGCCCGACACCATTCTTTTGTACTCCACGCAGTGGATGGCCGTGCTCGACCAGCTGTGGCAAACGCGGCCGGCTCTCGCGGGAACGCACGTCGACGAGAACTGGTATGAATATGGCGATCTCGACTACAGCGTCCGCATCGACACGGAACTGGCGCACGATTGTGTCGCGGGGGCAAAAGCGATCGGGATCTCGTCCAAGGCTGTCGACTACGATCAGTTCCCGATCGACACCGGCACGATCGTCGCAAATGGCTTTCTCAACCCGGGCGGTCGTATTCCGCTGACGCTCGCTGCCAACAATCTCTACCATTCTTTCGACGACACGATGCGCCTCGCGGAAATGGCGGTGCAGAAGGCCGACAAGCTCAATCGGCGCATCGCGGTGGTCGGGGTAGGGGGGCTGTCGGGCTCGATCTTCAGGCAGGAGATCGACATCCGCAATGACGGCATCGCATCACCTTCCGATGACAGTTGGAACCGGCGCATGCTCGGCCTGATCGAACGTGGTGCGGGCGCCGATATCGTCGAGGAGTGCGCGGCCTACGCCAAGCAAGCCCGCGCGGAGATGGGGTTCAAGCATTTCGGCTGGGTCTTTGGTGCGCTTGGCAGACATTTCGCCGGCGCGCGGATCCATGCCTATGGCGCGACATATGGAGCGGGTGCCGCCGTCATCGAATTCAAGATCTGAGCAGTTGCCAAAACTATAAATGCACCAGGGGAAAACACCATGAATCGAACTATCTTCTACTCAGCGGTTGCCCTTTCTTTGTTGGGCATCGACGCAGCGTCGGCCGCCGACGATTGTGTCGTCAAGGTCGGCCGGGTCGTGCCGATCACCGGGCCTCTGCTCGACATGGGCCGCGAGACGCCGTGGCTGGACGAGAACAAGGTCAAGCCGATCAACGACGCCGGTGGCCTTCAGGTCGGTGACCGCAAATGCAAGATCGAATACAAGATCTACGACACCAAGGGCACGTCCTCCGGTTCCGGCGCCGCCGCAACCCAGGCGATCCTCGACGACAAGGTCGACGTCATCATGGCGCAGGGAACGCCGGATACGACCAACGCGCCGTCCGACCTGTGCGAGCGCTACAAGGTGCCCTGCATTCTCAGTGATACGCCGATTGAAGCCTGGCTCTACGGTCCGGACGGCAAGCCGAAGACCTTCGAGTCCAGCTTCATGTTCTTCTTCTCGGTGCCGGACCTCGTCAAGAATCACATCGGCATGATCAAGGCGCTGCCGGGCGGCTTCAACGGCACCATCGGCTATCTCTATCCGAACGATCCCGACGGCGTGGTCTTCGCCTCGCTGTTCGATCCCGCCTTCAACACGGAGGGCTGGAAGGTGGTCGATCCCGGTCGCTTCGGACAGGGCCTTCCGGACTTTTCCGCGATCATCAACCAATTCAAGCGGGCGCATGTCGAAGTCGTGACCGGCGTGCTGGCTCCGCCGGATCTGCAGAGCTACCTGCAGCAGGCGGCGCAGTTGGGCTTCAAGCCGAAGATGTACATCATCGACAAGGGCACGGGCTATCCCGAGCCGATGAAGGTGCTTGGCGACTTCGGGATCGATATCCTGAGCGTGAATTTCTGGTCGCCCGCCTTCCCAGGCAAGTCGAAATTCGGTGGCTATGACGGTCAGGGGCTGGTCGACGCCTATGAGTCCCAGAATACCGGCAAGTCCTATTCACCGCCGCTGGCCTGGTCGGATGCGTCCTATGACGTGCTCTTCGACGCCCTTCAGCGGGCCGGTTCGACCGACAAGGAAGCGCTGATCAAGGCCATCGGCGAGACGGACATCGACAGCGTTGTCGGGCATATCAAGTTTAATGACCAGCACTACTCGGTATCGCCGCTCGGCGGCGCGCAGTGGCGCCGCGATGAAAAGTCCGGCGAACTCGTCAAGGAGAACGTCTTCAACTCGGTCTACCCCGAAGTGAAAGTCACGGCTCCCATGCGCCTCTATCAGCAGTAGTCGCGCGCACCTGACCCGGGCAAGGCGTGCATCCACGCCTTGCCTCTCATCACAAAACTGGACGCTCGGAGACCGAAGGCATGGCCGCCTATTTTCGGAACTATCAGACGCGCGCGGACCTCGACCGCGCCTACGACGTCGAGCGATCGGTTCCGAACTTCCGTATCTATGCCGACCAGTGGGTCGACGGCAGCGCCCAGGCGCGCCGGCACCTGGGCGGCAAGCTTGGGGTAAAATACGGCCCAACCGTCGAGGAATATGCCGACATCTTTCCTGCCGGCAGACGGGGCGCGCCTGTCCTGATCTTTATCCACGGCGGCTACTGGCGCATGCTGTCCGCACGCGAGTTCAGCTTTGTCGCGCTCGGTCCGGTCGCCGCCGGCGTGACCACCGTCGTCGCCAATTATGCGCTGTGCCCCTCGGTCTCGATCAGCGAGATCGTCCGGCAGATGCGCGCGCTGGTCGCCTGGACTTACAGCAACATCGAGGCTTTCAACGGCGACCCCGAGAGCATCCATGTCTGCGGCCACTCTGCAGGCGGGCACCTCACCGCGATGATGGCGCTGACCGACTGGGCCAAGGCCTACGGTCTGCCGGCCAACGTGCTGAAAAGCGCGTTCCCGATCAGCGGCCTGTTCGAACTGGAGCCGCTTCGCCATAGCTGGCTGCAGCCCGATTTGCAGCTCGACGAGCGTGAGGTTGCAACGCAAAGCCCGCAGCGCCTCGTTCGCCGCGTCTCGCCGCCGATGTTGCTGTCCTACGGCAGCGAGGAGCCTTCGGCGTTTGCGCAGCAGTCCGATAATTTCCTCGCTGGCTGGAAGCGCGCGGGCAACCGGGCATCGTTCATGCCGTTGATTGGCCGTAACCATTTCACTGCCATTTCGGACTTCGCCGACCCGCAGAGCCTGTTTTGCCGCGAACTCTTCCAGATGATGCAGCACAGCCCTTCGCGGTCGCTGTCATCTGGCGGGATGACTGCCCATGAACGGCCGACGGCAGCAGTGTCGCTGCCCACCTCGGGCTACGGCCCGTCCGTGCGCGGGGGGCACTGAGCCAATGGCAGCTCTGTTATCCGTGACGGGTCTCAAGAAGGCCTTTGGTGCGGTCACGATCGCCAACGACATCAGCTTCGATGTCGAGGAGGGCGAGGTGATCGGGATCATCGGCCCGAACGGTGCCGGCAAGACCACGCTGTTCGGTCTGCTCGCCGGCACGATCAAACTCGACGCTGGCCGCATCCAGTTCCGCAAGCAGGACGTGACGGGCCTGCCGACCTTCGATCGCGCCCGTCTCGGTATCGCGCGCACCTACCAGATTCCGCGGCCCTTCACCCATATGACGGTCGCCGACAATTTGAAGGTGGCCGCGCTGTTCGGCGGCGGGCTCGAAGAGGCGGAATGCCCCGAGTGGATCGACCAGATCCTCGAATTCACCGGCCTGGCGAAAGAGCGCGGCATGCTTGCCGGCCGACTGTCCCTGCTCGGCCGCAAACGCCATGAACTCGCCCGCGCGCTCGCCACTCGGCCTAGCCTTCTGCTGATCGATGAGGTCGCGGCCGGGCTTACCGATGCGGAAGTGGACGAGTTCATTTCGCTTATCCGCAGCATCAAGACGGCCGGGATCACCGTGGTGTGGATCGAGCACGTCATGAAGGCGATGCTTGCCGCCACTGACCGCCTGATGGCGGTGGCCGGCGGCAAGATCATTGCCTCCGGTGCGCCGCGCGAAGTCATTCAGTCGAAGGAGGTCCGCCGTGTCTACCTCGGTGCGTAAGGGCGGGTTGTTTGCAAAGCCCGGGCGCGACGGTCGGCTTCCGATACTCAGCGTTTCGGGCCTTTCGGCCTATCACGGCGAGCTGCGCGCGCTGTTCGATGTCAGCTTCGACGTCATTCCCGGCGAGGTGCTGGCGATTATCGGCGCCAATGGCGCCGGCAAGTCGACGCTGCTCAAGTCGATCGTCGGCATGATGAACCGCGGCAAGACCGCCCATATCGAGGGCGTGATCGACTTCCAGGGCCGCCGGCTCGACAGGCTGCAGCCCGAGAAGATCGTCGACATCGGCGTGACCATGGTGCCTGAGGGCCGCATGCTGTTTCCGCGCATGACGGTGACCGAAAACCTGCTCGTCGGCGCTTATCTTCCGCAACACCAGGTGAAGGCCCGGCAGAAGCTCGCGGAGATGTTCGAGTTTTTCCCGCGGCTTGCGGAGCGCCGCGATCAGATCGTCAGCCAGATGTCGGGTGGCGAGCAGCAGATGGTGGCAATCGCCCGTGCCCTGATGTCGGAGCCGTCGCTCATTCTCTTCGACGAGCTGTCGCTGGGGCTCGCGCCGATCATCGTCGACGACATCTACGAGAAGGTCGCCGACATCAACAAAGCGGGCACTACCTGCGTGGTCATCGAGCAGGACATGAACCGGGCGCTGGCCGTCTCGAACCATGTGCTTGTCATGCTCGAGGGCCGCATCGTGCTCGAGGGCGCGCCCGATACCTTGTCCAGGGCGGCGATCACCGACGCCTACTTCGGGACGCGCAGCGGAGCGGCAGCATGACCGACGACGACATCTACTGGACCCTGATCGACATCGCCAACGCGCTGCTGACGGGTACCTTCATCGGTGGCTACTATGCCATGCTGGCGGTCGGGTTGGCGCTGTCCTTCGGCGTCATGCGGCTGGTCAACCTGGCGCATGGCGACTTCCTGATCGTCGGCGCCTATCTGTCGGCGGCGATCGTCCAGATCCTGAAAATACCGTCGTTCTTCGTGCTGTTCATCGTCGCGCCGATCATGTTCGTCATCGGCTACGCGCTGCAGCGCATCCTGCTCAATCGCGTGTCGGTGCAGGCGATGGAGCGGCGAGGCATGTCCGCGAACTTCGGGCTGATGGCGCCGATCCTCGTCACCTTCGGACTGGGCATCGCCATTTCGCATCTGCTTCTCGGCATCTTCGCGTCGGACGCCAAGACGATCCCCAATTCGCTCGCTTTCTCCGCGATCCGGCTGACCGAGGATCTGAGCGTATCGCTGCTCCGCGTCATTTTCTTTTTCATCGCGATTGCCCTGCTGATTGCCGTTCAGGTCTTCCTCAAGAACACCAACGTCGGACGGGCGATCAGGGCTGCCGCGGACAATCAGACCTATGCGGCTCTGATGGGTATTCGCACCGATCACATCTTCTCGGTCGCGCTCGGATTGTCGCTAGCGATCAGCGGCGTCGCCGGCTTCATGATCGGCATGACGCGCACCTTCCAGCCATTCGATGGCCCGCAGTTCATCCTGATCGCTTTCGGTGTCGTCATCATCGGCGGCATGAATTCGATCCCCGGCACCATCGTCGGCGGCATCGTGCTCGGAATTACGCAGGTTCTCGCCGGCACCTTCTTCGGCCCATCGGCGCAACTCGTGGCAGGTTACATGCTCGTTCTCTTCCTTCTCTCCTTCCGCCGCGAGGGGCTGTTTTCGCGATGACCGGTCCGGCTTTCACCTCGCAATTGACCGGGCGGACGGCGCAAGTCCTGTTCGGCATCCTGATCGCCATTCTGTTGGTCTTCCCGTGGCTCGCCGGCCAGGACGGGCAGTATTTCACGCAACTGCTGATGACGGTGTTCATCTTCGCCACGCTCGGGCATTCGTGGAACCTGCTCGCCGGTTTCTGCGGGCTGCTGTCGTTCGGAAGTCAGGTCTATATCGGCCTTGCGGGCTTCACCGTCGCGGTGCTGAACTACTATTTCGGCGTCGACGTCTGGTGGTCGATCCCCATCGCAGCGGTGGTTGCGGCACTGTTCGCGTGGCTGCTTGCGGCCCCGATCTCCGACCGCAACAGCCGCCGCAGCACGACGATCGGCATCGTTGTCGCGGTCGCTCTCTGGTTCGTCTACGAAATCTGGATTGCCTACGACCCAGCCGTCGACATCTTCGGCGGCGCCTATATCCGTCGCGTCATCATCCTGCTGATGATCTTCCTCGGGGCCTTGCCGTTGCTGAAGCTGCAGGGCGCCTATTTCGCCATCGCGACATGGCTGATCGCCGCTGCGGTCGCCTCGATCTTCAACGAATGGCGCGTCGTCGGCGCGGGCGGCGGCATGAACATCGCCTCCGACACCACGGTGGCCGGACGCTATTATGCCGGCCTCATCATTGTCGCGCTGGCCACGGCGGTCGTCTGGTGGCTGCTCAATAGCCGCTATGGCCAGGCGCTGACCGCCGTCCGCGACGACGAGGAGGCAGCAACCGCCGTCGGTATCGACATCCGCCGCGTCAAGACCCTGGTCTTCGTGATCTCGGCGCCGATGGCGGCTGTTGCGGCATCGCTGTTCTACATCGACAGCGTGACGATCACGCCGGCCGACGCGTTCCACATCCGCTGGTCGGCCTACATGGTGTTCGTCGTCGTCGCTGGTGGCATGGGGACGCTCGCCGGGCCGATCATCGGCGCCGTTCTGTACGTCATTATCGATCGCTTCCTGGTCGGGTTCTGGGGCGGCGGAGAGCTGACGCTCGGGCTAGCATCGGTGCTCATCATTCTGATTGCGCCGCGCGGCGTCATGGGCCTGCTCGGCGATGCCTTTGCCGCGTGGGAGCGCCGCGCCAATGCCCGCGGCAGCGGTCTGCCGTCCCCTGAAACGCCGTCGGCCGGATCGTTGTTTCGTCCGCTCGCGAGCGCGGCAAAGCCCGTCCCCGCAAGCCGGCCTTCATACCTGCCGCCGGCGTTGCCCGATGGCGCGCCCGGCATCGTCGGCGCGTTCATGGTGCCCGGCAACCCGCTGCTTTGCCTGCGCTCCGACAACCCGCGCTGGGACGAGCTGACCGCCGGCTACCGGGCGGCCAACGAGGCGCTGCGGGCCATGGCGCCCGACGTCATCCTGCTCTATTCGTCGCAATGGGTGGCGGTGCTCGACCAGCCCTGGCAGATGAAGCCGCGCATCTCTGGCGTCCATGTCGACGAGAACTGGCACGAGTTCGGCGAGCTTCGCTACGACATCGACATCGACCGCGACGCGACCGAGGCAATGATCCGCGGCACCAATGCGCTCGGCATCCGCGCCAAGGGCATCGACTTCGACCAGTTTCCGATCGACAGCGGCACTATCGTCGCCAACACGCTGCTCAACGGCCTGTCCGGCACACCGCTGGTGATCGCCGGGGCCAATATCTACCACGACTACGCCACCACGGTGAAACTCGGGGCCATGGCCGCGCGCACCGCGGTGCAACTCGGCCGGCGTGTCGCCATCGTAGGGGTGGGTGGGCTGTCGGGCTCGATCTTCCGCCACGAGATCGACCTCGCCCGCGACCGCATCCGCACCCCGGAGGACGAGGCCTGGAACACCAGGATCATGGCGATGCTGGAAGCCGGCGACCTCGCTGGCCTCAATGCGAGTGTACCCAACTTCGTCAAGGAAGCCCGCGCCGACAACGGCTTCAAGCACTTCGCCTGGCTCGAAGGCGCCATGGGCAGGGCTTTCGCCGGCGCGCGCGTGCTCGGCTCCGGGGCGGTCTACGGCTCCGGCCAGGCGGTCGTGCAGTTCATGTTGAAGCCGGCCTGACCGTGCCGGCAGACAAGGAAATAGGACTATGACTGATATGGCCCCGCGCCGAACATTGAACTTCATCGACGGCGACTTCCGCACCACGTCGTCGGCCCGGCTGTTCGAAAACCGCTCGCCGATCGACGGTCGCATCGTTTCGATGGTCGAGGAAGCTTCGGCCGAGATGGTCGACCGCGCCGTAAGGGCCGCCAAGGCAGCGCTCGACGGTCCCTGGGGGCGGCTTTCGCTGAAGGAGCGCTGCGACCTGCTGTTTGCGGTTGCCGACGGCATCGAGCGCCGTTTTGATGACTTCCTCGCCGCCGAGATCGCCGACACCGGCAAGCCGGACGTTCTGGCGCGTGCGGTCGATATTCCGCGCGGCGCGGCCAACTTCCGCATCTTCGCCGATCTCGTTCGCGCCACCCCGGAGCACTATTTCCCGCAGGACACGCCCGATGGCGCCGGCGCGATCAACTACACGGTGCGCAAGCCGAAGGGCGTCGTCGCGGTCATCAGTCCGTGGAACCTGCCGTTCCTGCTGATGACCTGGAAGGTTGCTCCAGCGCTCGCCTGCGGCAACACGGTGGTGGCGAAGCCTTCCGAGGAGACCCCGTCGACGGCGGCGCTGCTGGGCGAAGTCATGCGCGATGCGGGCGTGCCGGCTGGCGTCTACAATGTCGTGCACGGCTTTGGCCCGAACTCCACCGGCGAATTCCTGACGCGCCACCCGCTTGTCGATGCCATCACCTTTACCGGCGAGACACGCACCGGCGAGGCGATCATGAAGGCCTCGGCCGTCGGCGTGCGCGACATCTCGGCCGAACTGGGCGGCAAGAACGCAGCACTGGTCTTCGCCGATTGCGATCTCGACAAGGCCGTGGCCGGCACGGTGCGCTCGGCCTTCACCAATTGCGGCCAGGTGTGCCTGTGCACCGAGCGCGTCTATGTCGAACGGCCGATCTTTGACGAGTTCGTCGCGCGCCTGAAGGCGGCGACCGAAAAACTCACCCAGGGTCATCCGAATGCCGCGGGCGTCGACACCGGCCCGCTGATCTCGGCGGGTCACCGCGAGAAGGTGCTGTCCTACTACGAGATCGCCAAGGCCGACGGCGCGCGCGTCGTCACTGGCGGTGGCATTCCCGATCTCGGCCCCGACCTCGCCGGCGGGGCCTGGGTCGAGCCGACCATCTGGACCGGCCTGCCGGAGACGAGCCGCGTCATCCGCGAGGAGATCTTCGGCCCCTGCTGTCATGTCCAGCCCTTCGACACCGAGGACGAAGCCGTCCGGCTCGCCAACGACAGCCAGTATGGCCTCGCCACTGTCGTCTGGACCGAGAACCTGTCGCGGGCGCACCGGGTCGCGGCGAAGATCGATGTCGGCATCGCCTGGGTGAATACCTGGAACCTGCGTGACCTCAGAACCCCGTTCGGAGGCGCCAAGCAGTCCGGCATCGGCCGGGAAGGCGGGCAGTTCTCGCTCGACTTCTATTCCGAGATCAAAAACGTCTGCATCAAGCTCTGAGGAGGAGCCCGTGGAAACAACAACCGAGGCCATCCGGCACGCGGCCGACATCCTGTTCGAAGCGCATGAGCGCGGCGTTGCATGCGACCCCGTCAAGTCGATCATCGAAGGCGGTTCGATTGACACCGCGTATGCGGTCCAGAAATACAACACCGACCGCTGGATGATGGCGGGGCGGCGCGTCGTCGGCAAGAAGATCGGCCTGACCGCGAAGGCGATCCAGGCGCAGCTCAAGGTCGATCAGCCCGACTATGGCGTGCTCTATGCCGACATGGATGTGCCGGACGGTGAGCCGATCGACATCTCCCGCGTGCTTCAGCCGCGTGTCGAAGCCGAAGTCGCTTTCGTAATGCGCGAGGATCTCGACGAGGAGAGGCTGACGACGGCCGATGTCATTTCGGCGATCGACTACGCGGTGGCGGCCATCGAGATCGTCGGCAGCCGGGTACGCGACTGGAAGATATCGATCCTCGATACTGTCGCCGATAACGCCTCCTCCGGCCTCTATGTGATTGGCCAGGATCCGCGGCCGTTGGGCAGCTTCGACATGCGCCTGTGCGGCATGGTGATGGAGCGCTCCGGCGAGCCGGTCTCGGTCGGCGCGGGTGCCGCCTGCCTCGGCAGCCCGATCAACTCCACCCTGTGGCTCGCCCGCACCATGGCGCGGATCGGCAACCCGCTGCGCAAAGGCGACCTGGTGCTGTCGGGCGCGCTTGGCCCGATGACTGCGGCGCGTCCGGGCGATGTGTTTGAAGCGCGCATCAGCGGACTTGGCTCCGTCCGCGCAGCCTTCGCACGATAATTCGGAGACACTTCATGAAAGCAAAAGCAGCGATCATCGGCTCGGGCAATATCGGCACCGACCTGATGATCAAGATCCTGAGAACCGCCAAGCACATCGAGATCGCCGCGATGGTCGGCATCGACCCGAAGTCGGACGGCCTGGCGCGTGCGGCCCGGATGGGCGTGGCGACCACCGCCGACGGCGTCGAGGGACTGCGCGGCCTGCCGGTCTATCCCGAGATATCGATTGTTTTCGACGCCACCTCGGCCGGCGCCCATGCCGAGCACGATCGGTTGCTGCGCGCCGACGGCAAGCGCGTGATCGACCTGACGCCGGCGGCGATCGGGCCGTATGTCATCCCGCCGATCAACCTCGACCAACATCTCGGCGAAGGCAACATCAACATGGTGACCTGCGGCGGCCAGGCGACGATTCCGATGGTGCATGCGGTGAAGCGCGCAACCGGCCGCGTCGTCTATGCCGAGATCGTCGCTTCCATCGCGTCGAAATCGGCAGGCCCCGGCACGCGCGCCAACATCGACGAGTTCACCGAGACGACGTCGCGCGCCATCGAAAGCGTCGGCGGCGCCGAGCGCGGCAAGGCGATCATCGTCCTCAATCCGGCCGAGCCGCCGGTGATCATGCGCGACACCGTCTTTACTCTCAGCCAGGGCGGCAGCGAGGTGGCTATCCGCGACTCCGTTGCCCAGATGGTCGAGACGGTCTCGTCCTACGTGCCGGGCTACCGGCTGAAGCAGGATGTTCAGTTCGAGCGTTTTGGCTCCAACAACCCGGTCCACATCCCCGGTCTCGGCACGTTCGAGGGGCTGAAATCGACAATCTTCCTCGAGGTGGAGGGCGCCGCCCACTACCTGCCGGCCTATGCCGGCAATCTCGACATCATGACCTCCGCGGCGCTTGCGACCGCGGAGCGGTTGGCAGCGCGGGAGTTCGCATCGTGAGCCGTATTGACCCTACCAAGGATCCGATCTTCATCCATGACGTGACGCTGCGCGACGGCATGCACGCCATTCGCCACCGCTACGGCCTCGACGAGGTTCGCAACATCGCCGCTGCTCTCGATAAAGCCGGCGTCGATTCGATCTCGGTGAGCCATGGCGACGGCCTTTCCGGCAGCAGCTTCAACTACGGGTTCGGCACCCACAGCGACTGGGAATGGATCGAGGCCGCCGCCGATGGCGTCAAGCGGGCCCAACTGGCGATCCTGCTCATCCCTGGCATCGCCACCATTCATGATTTGAAGCAGGCCCACGCCCTTGGCGTGACCTCGGCAATCATCGCTACCCACTCGACCGAGGCCGACATCGCCCGCCAGCACATCGGCGTGGCGCGCGATCTTGGCATGGATACGGTCGGCTTCCTGATGATGGCGCACATGACCGAGCCGGACGTGCTGGCCGCCCAGGCGAAGCTGATGGAAGGCTACGGCGCGAACTGCGTCTATGTCACCGATTCCGGCGGCGCGCTTGACATGGACGGTGTTGCCGCGCGCTTCCAGGCCTTCAACCGGGTTCTGAAGCCCGAGACCGAGCGCGGCATGCACGCCCACCACAACCTCTCGCTCGGTGTCGCCAACTCGATGGTGGCGATTGCCAACGGGGCGAACCGGATCGACGCATCGCTTGCCGGCATGGGGGCGGGAGCCGGCAACGCGCCGCTCGAAGTCTTCGTTGCCGCCATCGATCGCAAGGGCTGGAAGCACAGGACCGACCTGTTTGCGCTGATGGATGCCGCCGAAGACATGGTGCGGCCGTTGCAGGACCGGCCTGTCAGGGTCGACCGCGAAACGCTCTCGCTCGGCTATGCGGGGGTCTATTCCAGCTTCCTGCGCCACGCCGAACAGGCATCGTCCGCCTACGGGATCGATGCGCGAAGCATCCTCGTCGAACTCGGGCGGCGCCGCATGGTCGGTGGACAGGAAGACATGATCGTCGACGTGGCGCTCGATTTGAAGCGGGCGGCGGAACTGCGCGCAAAGGAGGCGAACACGCCATGAGCAAACTCAACATCGCCGCCGAGGCGCTCGATCATGCAGCCCAGACCGCGACCGACATTCCGCAATGGAGCGGGGCGGACGCCTTCTCCGTGGACGAGGCCTACGCGGTGCAGGCGTTGTCGATCGAGCGGCGGCTCGCGCGGGGCGAACGCCTGGCCGGCTACAAAATGGGTCTCACCAGCCGTGCCAAGATGGCCCAGGTCGGCGTCGATACGGTGATCTGGGGACGGCTCACCGATGCGATGCGCGTGGCCGAGGGCGGCGAGATTGCACGCGACCGCTACATTCATCCCCGGGCCGAGCCGGAAATCGCCTTCGTGATGGGGCGCAGGCTGGAAGGCCGCGTCAGCCCGGCTGAAGCCATGGCCGCGGTCGACTCAGTTTGCGTCGCCATCGAGATCATCGACAGCCGATACAAGAACTTCCAGTTCGCCCTTGGCGACGTCATTGCCGACAATACGTCCGCAGCCGGCTTCGTGCTCGGCGACCGGCATTCGCCGACGCTCGACATCGGCAACCGCGGTATGCTGCTCGAGGTCGACGGCACGGTCCGCGAGATCGGTTCGTCTGCGGCGATCCTGGGCCATCCTGCGCGGGCGCTTGTCGAAGCTTCGGCATTGCTCGCCACCAGCGGACTGGCGCTGCAGCCGGGCGACATCGTGCTTGCCGGTGCGGCTACGGCAGCCGTTCCACTCTCGCCCGGCATGAGCGTGCGGACGGTGGTCGAGGGGCTCGGCGCCGTTCATTTCCGGACGGTTTAGGGGCGGCTGCGGCAGCCCTCCCTTTTGGAAAATTGAGGCGATCGTCGTCCGGCAAGATCGACGATCGCCGATCCGGCCAGACCTGGGGCACGCCCGAGCGGCGGCGTCCAGCGGATATCGCGGACTGCCTAAAACAGTTCGAAATCGCCTGCCGCGGCGTCTTGCGTGGTTTTGTTGCCGGCGAGGCGGGAGGCGAGGTCGGAGAGGGTGATGGCGGCAAGCGCCTGGTGGGCGTCGAGCTGCCAGTCGGGGGCCGCGGTCTTGGCGAGGTCTGAGAGGAAGCCGGCGAGGGCGCGCAGTTTCTGTTCGATGTGGTCGATGCCCTGCAGCGCCTGGATGTCGTCCGGGGTGAGGTTCTTCGGGGCGGGCGCGCTGGCGGTCGGTGTGGCTGGGGCGGCCTGTTGGGCGTGGGCGCTGACGAGGGGATGCAGTTGCTCGACGGCTGCGGCGAGGTCTGTGAGTTCGGCGCCGGCGCGCCCGAGCAGGGCGGCGAGCGGGGTGGCCGACGAAAGGGGGTGGCTGGCCTTGGGCTGCATGGCGGGACGACCTTTGCGGATCAGAAGAATTCGACGGAACCGCCTGCCGGCACCGGTGGCAGTTTGGGCGGCGGCGGGGCGGCAAGGGCCTTGTCACCGGAGAGCAGGAACTGGCGGGCGCGGCCGCTCAGCGGCCAGTATTCGACGCGGCGGCCGCGGTCGCCGCCGAGATCGCCGCCGACGATGGTGATGCCCTCGTTGCGCAGGAAGGTCTCGGCGAAGGCGCCGTTCATCGCGCCGATGTCGGACAGCCCGTCGATGGTGCGCGCGCCGCCGAACAGCTTGGCCTCGAGCCGGTGGCGATGGGCGCCGCGCTGCAAAAGCCCGTTGACGAGCAGCTCCATCAGATGGACGCCATAGCTCTGCGCATCGAGCGAGGAGGGGCCGTTGGCGCCCGGCAGCAGGAAGTGGTTCATGCCGCCGGTCTGGGCATAGGGGTCGCGGATGCAGGCGGCGACGCAGGAGCCCAAAATGGTTGTCAGCACGACGTCGCCCTCATGGACGACGTGATATTCGCCGCGCATGACGGTGATGCGCTGGCTGGGCGGGGCCTGCGTCACTTAAGGACCCCGACGATCGCCTCGATGGCCTTCTTCAGCTGGGCTGGGGCGAACGGCTTGGTGATGAAGTTGTTGACGCCGAGCGAGATGGCGCGCTGCAACAGCTCGCGGTCGCCCTTGCCGGTCAACAGGATGAACGGCGTCGTGCGGGTCGGGCCATAGGAGCGGATGGCCTTGAGCAGCTGCAGCCCGTCGAGCTTGGGCATGTTGAAGTCGGAGATGACCAGATGCGCGGGCTGGTCCATCATCATGCGCAGCGCCTGCTCGCCGTCCTTGGCGATGGCCAGCTTGCGGATGCCCATCTCCTGCAGCGCGTCGGTGATCAGCATGCGGCTGGTCGTGGTGTCGTCGACGACGAGGACCTTAAAGTGTTCGAGGAAGGCCATTTTTTACTCCATTGGAATTTGAGCGGGTGAGGGCAACGATATGGGCGGCGATCTTGTCCAGCGGCAGCTGGCGTTCGACCGCACCCGTCTCGAAGGCAGCCTTGGGCATGCCATAGACGAGGCTGGTGGCCTCGTCCTGCCCAAGCGTGCGGGCACCCGCCTGCCGCATTTGCAAAAGTCCTGCCGCGCCATCGCGGCCCATGCCGGTCAGGATGACGCCGACGGCCCTGGAGCCGACGGCCTTGGCGACCGAGGCAAACAGCACGTCGACGGAAGGGCGGTGGCCGTTGACCGGATCGGTGGGGCGCAGCCGGCAGCGCAGCTGGCCCGGCCCCGCGATCTCGAGATGGGTGGCGCCGCCGGGGGCGAGGTAGATCTGCCCGGTGGCCAGCGGCGCGCCGTCGACGGCCTCGCTGACCCGCGGCCGGCTCATCCGGTTGAGGCGCTCGGCGAAGCTCTTGGTGAAGGCGCCCGGCATGTGCTGGGTGATCACGGTCGGCGGACAGTTCTCGGGCAGCTGCGCCAGCACCTTGATCAGCGCCTCGACGCCGCCGGTCGACGAGCCGATCGCAAGGATGGAGCCATTGGCGACATAGTCGGCATTGGCCGCCGGCTGCTCGCGATGCCCGCTCGCCTGGTGCGCGGTGCCGGCGAGCGGCCGGATCTGGGCGCGGGCGGCGGCCTTCACCGTCGCCTGCAAGGCGGCGTAGGCCCCCTCGTCGGCGAACGAGGCCTTGGAGATGCAGTCGAAGGCGCCGATCTCGAGGGCTGTGATGGTGGCTGCGGCATCCCGGTTGGTCAGGCTCGACACCATGATCACAGGCATCGGCCTCAGCCGCATGATCTTTTCGAGGAAGTCGAGGCCGTTCATGTTGGGCATCTCGACGTCAAGGGTGATGACGTCGGGGTCGAGCACCTTGATCTTCTCGCGCGCCTCGAGCGGGTCGGCGGCATGGCCGACGACCTCGATGGCCGGATCAAGCCGCAGCACCGCCGACAGCAGCGAGCGCATGGTTGCCGAATCGTCGACGATCAGGACACGGACCTGCTTCATGACGCGGCCCCCGCGCGCAGCTTGTAGGTGGTGATGCCCTCGGGCTGGAAGCTCTCCGTCGCCGGCCCCGAGACCCGTTCGGAATGGCCGATATAGAGGTGGCCCTGCGACGTCAGCAGCGGCACGAAACGGCTCCAGATGCGCGCCTGGGTCGGCTCGTCGAAGTAGATGACGACGTTGCGGCAGAAGATCGCCTGGAAGCGGCCCTTCATCGGCCAGGCGCCGATCAGGTTGAGCTCGCGGAAGGCGACGATCTCGCGCAGCTCGTTGCCGGCGCCGAAGCTGGAGTTGTCGTCCGAACGCAGCGGCGTGAACCAGCGCCGCCTGAGTTCCGGCGGCACCGGGTGCAGGGCGGTGCCGGAATAGACGCCCTCGCGGCCGAAGGCGATCATGTTGGGATCGATGTCGGTGGCCAGCACCTTGATGTCGTAGTTGGCAGCGTCCGGCATCAGCGACAGGATGGTGAGTGCGATCGAATAGGGCTCAGCACCGTTGGAGCAGGCCGCCGACCAGATCCTGACGCGGCCGCCGCGGCGCGCCTCGTCGAGCAGCGGCGGCAGCACCTGCTTGGCCAGATGGTCGAAGTGATGCTGTTCGCGGAAGAAGTTGGTGACGTTGGTGGTCAGTGCGGCCAGCATCTTCTGGCGTTCGTCGAGCCCCTCGCGCGAGGCGATGAGGGCGCAGTAGTCGCGGAAGCTCTCGAGCCCGAGCGCGCGCAGGCGCTTGGACAGCCTGGAATAGACCAGTGCTGCCTTCGCCTCGGTCAGGTGGATGCCGGCATCGGCATGGATGATCGCCGCGATCTGGCGCAGATCATCGCCGGTGAGCACGAACTCGCCCGCCACCAGGCTCTGGCGCTGGCCTCGCCCCGCTCCGCTGTTCGGCAGCTCGCTCATGCTGCGATCGGCTCGAGCGTGGGCAGGACGGCGTCGAGCGCGATCAGGCTGATCATGCGGCCCTCGATGGCGAGAACGCCGCGCACGAAGGTCTTGGCGACGTCGGAGGCGACATCGGGGGTCGGCTGGATCGCGTCGTCGGTCACCGACAGGATGTCGGAGACCGCGTCGACCAGAAGCCCGACCACCTGGGGGCCGACCTGGGCCACCATGATGACATGGCGCACGGTCGGCTCCGGCGGGGTGAAGCCGAGGCGGGCGGCGAGATCGACGATCGGCAAGATGGCGCCGCGCAAATTGATGACGCCGCGCACGAAGGGCGGCGACTTCGGCAGCACGGTCGCCGGCGTCCAGCCGCGGATCTCGCGCACCGACATGATGTCGACGCAGAATTCCTGCTCGCCGACGCGGAACGCGATGAGCTCGCGGGTGGAGTTGTCGTGTCTCAAGGTCTCGGTCATGGTCTTACCCTGCTGCTGCAAGAACGGGTTCAAGATTGGTTGCATCTAATTGCGAGTTGGCGATCACCGCATCGACGTCGAGGATCAGGGCGACGCGGCCGTCGCCGAGGATCGTGGCGGCGGCGATGCCGGGCACGTGGCGGTAATTCGATTCCAGGCTCTTGATGACGATCTGGCGCTGGCCCAGGATCGTATCGACGAGCAGGGCCGAGCGCCGGCCGCCCTCGGTCTCCACCAGGATGGCGACGGCGGCCATCGGATCGGTCGGCTGGCCGCGGAAGCCGAGCTCGCGGCCGATGTCGATCAGCGGGGTAAACGCGTCGCGGATGGCGATGACGCGGGCGGAGCCGCCAAGGCCGTGCACGTCGGCCGCCTTGGGCTGCAGCGTCTCGATGATCGCCGTCAGCGGCACCACCAGCGTCTGCTCGGCAACCGTCACCACCATGCCGTCGAGCACCGCAAGCGTCAGCGGCAGGCTCATGGTGAAGGTCGAGCCCTTGCCCGGCCGCGAGGTGATCGACAGCCGGCCGCCCAGGCCCTGGATCGAGCGCTTGACGACGTCCATGCCGACGCCGCGGCCGGAGATGTTGGAGACTTCCGAGGCGGTGGAGAAGCCCGGCAGGAAGATCAGATTGTCGATCTCCTCGTCGGACAGTGCCGCATCCGCCGCAATCAGCCCCTTTTCGGCGGCGATCGCCTTGACGCGCGCCCGGTTGATGCCAGCACCATCGTCGGCGACCTCGATGACGATGCGGCCCGAACGGTGCATCGCCGACAGGCGCACCACGCCTTCGGCCGGCTTGCCGTTGGCCACGCGGACCTCCGGCTTTTCCAGCCCGTGGTCGATCGCATTGCGGATCATGTGGGTCAAAGGATCGGTCAGCCGGTCGATCACCGTCTTGTCGACCTCGGTGCCCTCGCCATCGGTGATCAGGCGCACCTGCTTGCCGGTCATGCCGGCGACTTCGCGCACCAGGCGCGGCATGCGCTGGAACACCGACTTCACCGCCTGGGCGCGGATCGCCATGACGCATTCCTGGATTTCGCGGGTCAGATGCTCGAGCTCGTCGAGGCCGATGGCCACCGCCGAGCCCGGCACATGGCCCGCCTCCTGCACGCGCTGCGACAGCATCGCCTGGTTGATGACCAGCTCGCCGACGAGATCGATCAGCCGGTCGACCCGCTCGAGGTCGGCGCGGATCGTCTGGGGGGCCGCACCTGCGCTCGCCGCCGCCTCGCCGCGCTGTGCCCCCGCCTTGGGCGACGCCGCCGCCGTGTCCGCCTGGATCTCGGCGTCCGCGGGGGAGGGGGGCGCGACCGCTTCGGGGGCGGCAAAGGCGGCCGCCTCGTCGTCGGCCTGGATCGCCCGGATCAGGGCAAGGACATCGTCGTCGGAAGCTGCTGCATCCTCGGCTTCGATCTCCAGGGCGCAATCCCATTCGACGAACTCGAAGACCTCGCGCACTGCGTCCTTGTCCTTGTCGGTCGTCAGCCTGATCGTCCAGGCGAGATGGGCGCCATCAGGATCGAGCTCGCCCAAAAGCGGCAGCTCGCTTGTATCGCAGCTGACCTCGACCTGGCCGAGGCGCTCGAGTTCGCGCAGCACCAGTGCTGTCTCGTTGCCCTTGGCATAGAGTTCGGCCCTGGGCTTGAAGGAGATGACAAAGACGCGCTGAGCCGGGCCGGCGTCCGCGTCCTCGAGAAAGTCGAACGAGACGGCGATCGGGGTGAACTCGAAGTCGCTCATGTCGTCTTCGGCGTCATCGGCTATTTCCGCCCCTTCGGGGTTCAGCGCGTTCAGCTCGTTGACCAGAACGTCGCTGCGCTCGCCATCGACGGCGATGCCGTCGCGGGCGGCCGCCACCAGATCGGCCAGAAGGTCGGCGGCGCGCAGCATGACCATCAGCACGTCGGCCGACGGCGCCAGCGTTCCGGTGCGCAGATGGTCGAGGGTGGTTTCAAAGACATGGGCGAAGCGCACCAGATCGTCGAGGCTGAAGGCGCCGGCGCCGCCCTTGATCGAATGCACCGCGCGGAACACCGCGTTGACGGTGTCGGGTTCGGCTTCCCCGCGTTCGATTGCGAGGAGGCCCGCTTCCAGTTCTGCGAGTTGCTCCTCGCATTCCTGGAAGAAAGTCTGCTTGACCGTTGCCATTGCGTCCACGGGTCTGTTCCCCTTAATCAGTTCACGCCGCCACGCGGCGGATCGCGTCGATCAGCTTGGTCGGGTCGAAGGGCTTGACGATCCAGCCCGTCGCTCCGGCCCGCCTGGCCCGGTCCTTCTTGACCGCATCGCTCTCGGTCGTCAGCACCAGGATCGGAATGCCGCGATAGGCGTCGTCGGCACGCACCTGCTCGATGAAGCCGAAGCCGTCCATCCGGGGCATGTTGATGTCGGTGACGATGACCTGCGGGGTCTCTTGCCTCAGCACTTCGAGCCCGTGCACCCCGTCCTCGGCCTGGACCACCCGGTAACCGGCCTGGCTCAGTGCCATCTTGAGCATCTCGCGCATGGTCCGTGAATCGTCGACGGTCAAAATGGTCGTGCTCATTGGGCCATCTCCTCCCTTGCGAGGTCGGCTTCGGCAATGCCCATCAGCCGCAAGCCCTCGACCAGGGCCGGCGTCAGGTTGGTAAAGGAGAGCGCGGCATCATCCGCGCTCCAGGTTTTTTGCGCCGACAGCAGAACCTGCAGGCATTGGCCGCCGATCCGCTCCACGCGCGAGGCATCGATGGTCAGCGCGGTTCCGCGCAAGGCGAGCAAGGCTTCGGCCAGGGGCGTCGCCGCCCTGAAGTCGAGAACCGCGGGCAGTTCGAATATCCGTTGCGATGGATCGGACTGGGGTGTCATGGCTGCCTCAGAACTCCTGCCAGTCGTCGGCGGCCGGTGCGGCGGCGCGCACGGCGGAAGTGCCGTAGCTCGACGCCGTGACCTTCAGCTCGGGCCGCGCTGCGCGGGCCGCAGGCTTGGCAGCCGCAGGCCTGGCACTTGCCGGGCGGCCGTGATCGACCGCGGCGAGCTTGCCGAGCCTGAAGGTGCTGATCTGGCGCGACAACTCGTCGGTCTCTTGCGACAGCGAATGGCTGGCGGCCGTCGATTCCTCGACCATGGCGGCGTTCTGCTGGGTCACCTGGTCCATCTGGTTGACCGCGGTGTTGACCTGGTCGAGGCCGGTCGACTGCTCTTGCGCACTGGCGGCGATGTTGGTGACGACAGCGTTGATCTCGGCCACCTGGGTGACGATGCGCTCCAGCGCCTTGCCGGTCTCGGCGACCAGCTTGACACCTTCGCCGACCTGGGTCGTCGAGGTCGAGATCAGGCTCTTGATCTCGCGCGCCGCTTCCGCCGAGCGCTGGGCCAGCGCCCTGACCTCGGAGGCGACCACGGCAAAGCCGCGTCCCGCATCGCCAGCCCGTGCCGCCTCGACGCCTGCGTTCAGCGCCAGAAGGTTGGTCTGGAAGGCGATCTCGTCGATCACCCCGATGATCCGGCTGATCTGGTCGGACGACTTTTCGATCGTGCCCATGGCGTCCATCGCCTTGCGCACCACGACACCGGAGTTTTCGGCGTCGCCCTTGGCCTCCGAGACGACCTCGCGGGCATGGATGGCGCCTTCCGCCGTCTTCTTCACCGTCGCCGTGATCTGGTCAAGCGCGGCCGCCGTCTCTTCCAGGCTCGCCGCCTGCTGCTCGGTGCGGCGCGACAGGTCGTCGGCCGCCGTCGAGATCTCGCCGGTGCCGGCATGGATCGCCCGCACGCTCGAGGTGATCGACAGCATCGTCTCCTGCAGCTTTTCCACCGCCGCGTTGAAGTCGGTGCGCAGCTTGGCCACCTTGTCGGGGAAGGCGATGTCGATGCGGTACATCAGGTCGCCCTGCGACAGCTTGTCGAGGCCCTCGGCGAGGGCGGCGATGACGAGCTGGTCCTGGCGGTCTTCTTCGGCCTTGCGCGCGGCCTGGGCGGCGCGCTCGTCCTCGATGTGCTGGCGCGTCGCCTCGGCCTCGGCCTCGAGCCGGATCTTCTCGATCGCCGCGTCCTTGAAGGTCTGCACCGCCGACGCCATCTGGCCGACCTCGTCCCTGCGCCCGACCGCCGGGATCGCCACGTTGTGGTCGCCCGCCGCGAGATCGCGCATCGCCTGCGTCATCCGGTTCACCGGCTTGGCAATCTGGTTCGAAAGCCACCACGCGATCAGCATCAGAATGGCGATCGTCAAGCCCGCGCTGCCAAGCTGCAGGTATTGGGCCGTGGCAACGGCTTCGTTCTTGCGCGCGGCAATCTCCTGCTCCCAAGTGGAGATCTCGCTCTGCATGTCGGCGACCGCCTTGCGGACGGTGGCCTGCACCTCCGAGGCGTGATCCCCGGCCGCAAGGTCGCGCGCCCTGTCGTAGGTCTCGGGCCTGCTGCCAAGCTCCACGGCCGGGTCGCTGATCTGGTCGCGGAAGGCGTTGGCCGCCGTCTCGAATTCATCGATCGCGGCGAGCACGTCCTTGTCGTCGACCGGCAGGCTCCTTGCCTCGCCGATAGTCTTGTCGACGTGCTGGGAGGTCTCGCGATAGCGCTTGGCGGTGTTTTCGCGTGGGTTCAAAATGTAGGTGCGGGCGATATTGGAGCGGTCGAGATGGAGCGCCTCCGCCTTGCCGAGGGTGGTGAGCAGGCGGCTCGCGGTCTCCAACTCCACGCTGGCGGCTTCCATCGTGTTGAGCGCCCGCGTCAACAGCAGGGCAACGACGACGCTGACCACCATGATTGCCGAGAAGCTCAGTACCAGTTTGCGCACGATGCTCAGATTGGCGAGCGAGAAACCCCCTCCCTGCGGCGGCGCGCCGGAAGCGGATCTGGATGCTGCGTTGAATGTAGAACTCATGGGGCGTTTCCTTGCCGTAGAGATAACGAGACCTGGTTGCTTTCCTGCAGATCGTCGACGCCGGCAAAGCCCGGCCGGCGGTGCAAAGCCCTCCAGCTTCGCAACGCTTGGATACGTGCAGGTCGTGAACTGTTGACGTCCGCCAGCGGCCTGGCGGGTGGGTTGTTTGAAAATGAGATTCTAAAAGGAGGTTTTTTGAATGTGGTTCTTAGAAGCTTCTCATGCGGTGCCTGTACTTTTTCATTCCACGAGAGCGCCGGTGGGAGAACAGCTCCACATCGCTTCCTTGAATGAGCAATCTCGATGACTCCACGTAGTCACCAGACATTACCCAATTGTAAATAACGGCAATGATCTCAATGGATTGAGTCCTCTCGCCCTGGGGTTTTTCACCGTTGGCGACGGCGCTGAAAAGGCGCGATGAGGCGGCGTTTCCTGCTTGGCTTCCGCTGAGTCATGTTCCGCCAAAGTCATTCCGTCCGGCTGGAAGACAATATAACCGGCGATTCATGCTGAGCAGTAGTTGCCGCTTGAACCGCACTGGCAGGAGCGACAGTCAACTTGCGCACCTTGCTGCGATTGCCGAGCGGTTGCTGGTCGATGACCGCGACATCGGTCAGTGCGATACCGATCCCGATCTTGTCGATCGCAGCGGTGACCTTGGGTAGCTGGCAGATGCCGATCACCGACAAGCCGAGAAAAATTTGCGGTCGGCTCTGCACAATTTTTTGGCCTGTCCCCATCCGGGTGGTTAACTGATCGTGTCTTCCTGCTTGCTTTCGCAGTCCCTGCCGCTGCCCTGGCCGCCGGCCGGTGGGCAGTTTTCCCCTGTGCATTCCTGGGCCTGCGCGTGAACTGTCGAAATGAGGCCGGTCCCGGGCGCAGCCGCGAGGCAGATGATCGAAGATGCGAGAAGGAGCAGGCGCATGTCACTCTCCTTGAAGGGGCGGGGTCTTGGGGCGAGAATAGCGCAACCTGCATTGGCGTAAAGCGCAGCGTTTCATCGTACGGTTGAGAATGAGCGGGGCGTGGCAAGTTTTGTGCTAGAGTACGGCTCGAACTCACCAGCATTTTCATTGCCGCGACGCCGATTTCCGTTTATGGCCAAGCCCATGCTGCACCTGCCCGAGAAACTGCTCGCCGGTTACCGCAACTTCATGACCGGTCGCTACGCGACCGAGACCGAGCATTACCGATCCCTGGCGCGCGAGGGCCAGACCCCTGAGACGATGGTCATCGCGTGCTGCGATTCGCGTGCAGCACCGGAGACGATCTTCGACTCGGGGCCGGGCGAATTGTTCGTCGTGCGCAACGTCGCCAATTTGGTGCCGCCCTATTCGCCCGATGGCGAATTCCACTCGACGTCGGCGGCCCTCGAATTTGCCGTGCAGGCGCTCAAGGTCAAGAACATCGTCGTCATGGGTCATGGCCGCTGCGGCGGCATCCGTTCGGCGCTCGACCCCAATTCGGCCCCGCTTTCGCCGGGCGATTTCATCGGCAAGTGGATGAGCCTGGTTGGCCCGGCCGCCGAGGCGGTATCTGGCAACACGATGATGACCCAGTCCGAGCGTCAGACCGCGCTCGAGCGCATCTCGATCCGCTATTCGATCAACAATCTGCGCACGTTCCCTTGCGTGAAGATCCTCGAGCAGAAGGGGCGGCTGTCGCTCTACGGCGCGTGGTTCGACATTTCCACCGGCGAATTGTGGGCGATGGACCCAAGCACCGGCGATTTCGAGCGTCCGGCCGTCGCCTGATCAATCCGCCGCAAGCGGGCCAAGTGCTGCGCGCAGTGGATCGAGGGCCTCGCCGTAAAGCTTCCAGCGCTTGACCGACGAAGCGTAGATCGGCTGGCGCACCTGCCAGCGGCTCGGCGTCTTCACCGTGCGTTCGGTCTCGTGGAAGCGCAGGCAGGCGTCGTCCCACTGCAGGCCGAGGAAGGCGATCAGCCCGCGGGCGCGGGCATCGAGATTCGCGACCGTTTCCTCATAGGGCATGTCATGCATCCTGAGCGGGATGACGTTCGCCCAATGCTGCATCAGCCGCTCGTATTGCCGATAGTAGAGCCCAAGCTTCGTCAGGTCGGCATTGTAGCCATGGGATTCCGAAAAGTTGTGCGTGAAGCATGAGACGCAATTGTCCATGGCGTCGCGGCTGCAATGCACGATGCGCGCATTGGGCAGGATCAGGCTGATGAATGCCAGCAACTCGTAATTGTGCGGCATCTTGTCGATCACCCGCATGGCCTTGCCATCGCGTTGACGGAGATAGGCGAGGAACTTCCCACCAAGCTCCTTCGCCTTTGCGGGCTTGAGCGAGCGCATGGCCTTGACGAAGGCCGTCGGGTCGAGCTTGTCGAAGTCCAGTTCGCCGGCCAGCGCCCGGATCATCGACAATTCGCCGGCACCATAGACGTCAGGATGGCTGGCACAGATCTGTTCGGTCAGCGTCGTGCCCGAGCGCGGCATGCCAACGATGAAGACCGGCCGCTCCGACTGATCTCCGAGCCCTCGGCGTTCGGCGAAGAAATCGGCATCGAAGTGCTCGACGAAGCTGTCGTAGAGTTCCGTGTGGCGAACGATGTCGAAGTCGTTGCCTGAAATAGCCTTGGCCTTGGTAAAGTGGCGGATGGCGGCGGGATACTCGCCCTGGTCGTTCAGGATCTTGCCGGCGGCGTGGTGCAGGACCACGCGCTCCCCGTTGCTCGTGTAGGGCAGGTCGAGCCGCGCGTGCACGAGCACCAGCGTCGGGTCGCCCTTCGGCGCCTTGCGCGCCTGGGCAAGGCCGGCCAGCGCCTCGACGCTGCCCTTGTCGATCGCCAGTGCCTGCTCGAAACAGCCGACCGCCTCCGCGGGCCGGCCGATCTCGATCAGTACATCGCCCATGCCGTTCAGCGCGGCCAGCGAGCGTGGATCGACGTCGAGGGCCCGGCGATAGAACCCTTCGGCGATGTCGCCCTTGAGCTCCGCGCGGTAGGAGCGGCCGAGATTGCACAGCGCCTCGACCAGGCGGCCGTCCAGTTCCACGGCCTTCCTCAGGTGCTTGCGCGCCTTCTCGATATCGCCGGACACGTTGTAGGCGTTGCCGAGGTTGTTGCGGAAGATGGCGTTGCCGGGGTCGAGCTTGACCGCCTTTTCCATGTATTCGATGGCGGTTGCACTTTGCTTGGCCTCGATCGCCAGCGTGCCCATCAGGTTCAGCGCCATGGCGTTCTTTGGCTGCTGGCGCAGCACGGTCTGGTAGCAGAATTCCGCCTCGGGGAAGCGGCTTTGCCGCTGCAGGTCGATGCCGCGCTGCAGGGTCTTTTCGACAGGCTCGCCGGACGCAGCAGACGGCGTTGGCGCGGGAGCCTGCGCGGGAACGGCGAAGGGCTGCTTGCGCGGCATCAGCGGCATGGACGAAAACTCCCCTCGGCCTCATCTAAATGCAAACGGCCCGGAGCGAAAAGCACCGGGCCGGAAAATTGTCAGCAATGACGCGATCAGAACTTGGCAGTGATGCCGAGTTGCAGGTTGTGGGAGTAGAGATTGCCGCCGGTGTAGGGGTCGCCGCCAAAATTATCGTTGAAATCGATATCGGAAACTGCCTTGAAGCGGTAGCCGAAGTCGAGGTCGATATTCTGGGCGACTGCGTAAGTCACGCCAGCGCCCAACTGCCCGGCAAAGCCCCATTCGCCCTTGCCATATCCAAACGGCCTTCCGTCAAATTGTGTGTCCGCGGTGACGTAAGCGGCGCCTATGCCGCCGCCCGCATAGACCGTGGCTTGTCCAAAATGAGCGAGGTCTGCCCAGACGTTGGCAAGAAGGTAGGTAGCCGACAGGTCGCCGGAGGCCGGGTCTGGTGCATATACGTATCCGCCCCAAGAATAGGTCGCCGAACCCGCCTTGTAGCGAGCGTAAGACAACTCGCCTTCGACCCTGAAGGTATCGTTGATGCGACGGCCGACGGTCGCCCCAATTACAAATCCGGTATCGAGGTCCAAGTCGAATTGACCATCAAAATAGTCCGTCTTCACGTCTTGCGGGAAGCTGGCGCCGCCGAACAGCGAGACGTACCAGAGATTCTGCGCAGGCATGACCTCGGCGGCCTGAACGTCAGCTGCGTATGCGGATGATGCGAGTGTCGAGAAAATCAGCGCCGAAGCGCCGGCCAGTAGATGCGACTTCATATTGCCCCCTCTTGAAATTTCAACCTGGAGCTTCAAGCGGGACTCGCGGGTCTTGTCAATCTATTGGTGTAAGTATCTGGAAATCAACTGTTTGTGTGCCCAATGTGCAACACAAGCAATCCCGCGCAAAATCGTAGACGCGCCTAGGCAGATTGCTTGGCGTTCAACGAATAGCGGCCCGGAGTGGAAAGCTCCGGGCCGAGATTTTACTAGACAGCCTTATGATCAGAATTTGGCAGTGATGCCGAGTTGCAGGTTGTGCGTATACAGATCGCCGCCGGTATAGGGCTCGTCGTAGGCGGCGTTAATATCCTCAAAAGCGATACCTGACACCGCCTTGAAGCGGTAGCCGAAGTCAAGATCGATATTCTGCGCCACCGCATAGGTTACGCCAGCGCCCAACTGGCCTGCAACGCCCCATTCGCCCTTGCCGTAGCCCCAACCAATGCCATTAAAGTCTGTGTCGGCCGTGACATAGGCTGCACCGAGACCGCCGCCCGCGTAGATGGTGGCCTGTCCGAAACGAGCAACGTCCGCCCAGACGTTGGCCAGCAGGTAAGTGGCGGACAAGTGGCCGGATGCAGAATACGTGTCTCCTTTCCAGTCGGTGTACGAGTTCGCCTTGTAGCGCGCATAGGACAGCTCGCCTTCCACGCGGAACGCGTCGTTGATTCGCCGGCCGATGGCGCCGCCGATGACAAAGCCAGTATTGAGATCGAGCGAGTAGTCCAAGCTGTATGCGGCACCGTTTACGACGGTCTTCACGTCGTGCGCCAAGCTAGCACCGCCGAACAGCGAGACGTACCAGAGATTGTCGGTCGGCGGGACTTCAGAGGCAGCCACGTCGGCTGCGTGGGCTGCGGTTGAGAGCATCAGGGTCGAGACCCCGGCCATCAAAAGTACTTTCATAATTTCCTCACGTTATTGCGGGGCGGAGCGTAGAGCAATGTGGCGACATATTGTCAAATCACCTGCGGCAGTTCTCCTGCGCTGGGATGCTCGCCGAGCGCACTGCGCTTTCGCCTTCCGCTTGTCAGTATTCCGTGAGGGTTGCGACGCGTTCTGACTTGCAGCGGCCCGGAGCGGAGGTCTCCGGGCCGGAAGCGTGTCAGGCAATCACGCCATCAGAACTTTGCGGTGATGCCGAGCTGGAGACTGTGCGTATACAGGTTGCCGTCCTCGTAGACGCCATAACCGTCGTTATCATCAAAATCGATGCTCGACACCGCCTTGAAGCGGTAACCGAAGTCGAGGTCGATATTCTGCGCGATCGCATAGGTCACGCCGCCGCCCAACTGACCGGCGAAGCCCCATTCTCCCTTGCCATAGCCATAGTCACTTCCGTTGAATTGGGTGTCTGCAGTCACATAGGCGGCACCCAAGCCGCCACCCAGATAGAGCGTTGCCTGATTGAAGTGCGCCACATCGGCCCACACGTTGGCAAGGAGGTATGTCGCCGAAACGTTGCCGTCGGCGGAGTAAGTACCTACGCCATTGTAGGTAAATGTGTCCGCACTATAACGTGCATAGGAGACTTCGCCTTCCACGCGGAACGCATCGTTGATCCGCCGGCCAACAGCACCGCCGACCACGAAGCCGGTTTTCAGATCCAGCGAGTACTCGTCGCCGTAAAAGTCCGTCTTCACATCCTGCGGGATGCTGACGCCGCCGAACAGCGACACGTACCAGAGGTCCTGCGGGGGCGGGGCTTCGGCTGCTACATCGGCGGCGCTTGCGGATGTGATCCCCGCCGCAAGAACCAGGGCCGAAACGCCGGATAATGTATACCTGTGCATGTGCTCACCTACTTTATACAACCTAAGGTAACGTTTGCGCTATAGGCCAGCCCGGCTGATTCTTGTCAATCGCTGCGAGTGCGCTTGCATCTTTTGCGTGTTTATGTGTGTCGATATTGCAACTTTTAGTAATTGCTGATGAAGCCCCGTTCCGGGCTCTCAGATCAGGCCGCAATCGTGTTTGCACATGGCCCGTTTGCTCATGGCCAATGCCAGGCGCTGGTGATCTGATCGGCCGGGCTTGAGCGAACTGCGGACTGCGGCCTAATCTTGCTACGCTGCCAGTTGCAGGCGGCGACAACCGCCAGGCGAGGAGCAGCATCATGACGGGCGCCCATACATCCATCCGCCAACCGCTCGACGGGCGTCATCGCCCGATGTTCATCGGCGGCCGATGGGTCGATGCCGCATCCGGCAAGACGTTCGAGACGCGCAATCCGGCCACTGGCGAGGTGATCGCCACCGTGCCGCGGGCGGAAAAGGAAGACATCGACCGTGCGGTTGCTGCGGCGCGCGCGGCTTTCGAAGGCCCGTGGAGCCGCTTCAATCCGCATGAGCGGCAAAAGCTCCTGCTCCGCATCGCCGATCTGTTCGAGCGCCACTGGGAAGAGATCTGCATCTCCGACACCACCGACATGGGCCTGCCCATCGTCAGGGCACGCGCCAACGCCAACCGCGTCACCGGCATGCTGCGCTACTATGCCGGCATGGCCACCGCCATTCACGGCCAGACCATCGAGAACTCGCTTCCCGGCGAGATCGTCTCCTTCACGCACAAGGAGCCGGTCGGCGTCGTCGGCGCCATCATCCCGTGGAACGCGCCGACGGCCGCCTCGGTGTGGAAGATCGGCCCCGCACTCGCCACCGGCTGCACCGTCGTGCTCAAGCCCTCGGAAGAGGCGCCGCTGACCCCGCTGCTGATCGCCGATCTGATGGCCGAAGCCGGCGTGCCCGACGGGGTCGTCAACGTGGTGACCGGCACGGGCATCGAGGCAGGCGTCCCGCTGGCCGAGCATATGGGTGTCGACAAGATCGTCTTCACCGGCTCGACCGCCACCGGTCAGAGCATCGTCCGCGCTTCGGCCGGCAACCTCAAGCGGGTGTCACTGGAACTCGGCGGCAAGTCGCCGGTCATCGTCTGCGCCGATGCTGATCTCGACCGCGCGGTGCCGGTCGCCGCCATGTCGGTCTTCGCCAATTCTGGCCAGATCTGCATCGCCGGCTCGCGCCTGTTCGTCGAACGCAAGATCCATGACGAGTTCGTCGAGCGCCTCGCCGCCTTTGCCGGGGCCTTGCGCATCGGCAACGGCATCGACCCCGACACCGAGATCGGTCCGCTGATCTCGGCGCGGCAGCTCGACCGCGTTGAGGGTTATTTGCGCGCCGGTGCGGAGGAGGGAGCTCGGCTGGTTGCCGGCGGAGGACGGTTGACTGATGGCGCGCTTGCCGGTGGCAACTTTATCGCACCGACCGTCTTTGCTGGCGTTTCCGACACCATGCGCATCGCGCGGGAAGAAATCTTCGGCCCGGTCATTTCGGCGATGCCGTTCGATACGCTCGACGAGGTGGTGACGCGCGCCAACGACACGCCCTACGGGCTCGCCGCTGGCGTGTTCACCCGCGACGTCGGCACGGCACATCGCCTGTCGCGGCGGCTGCGCGCCGGGTCGGTCTGGGTCAACACCTATCATGCCATCGACCCGGCGGTGCCCTTCGGCGGCTACAAGATGAGCGGCTATGGCCGCGAGGGCGGGGCCGAGCACCTCGACGAATATCTGAATACCAAGGGCGTCTTCATACGCATCGATTGAGCGGGCGCCCGTCAGCGCATCAACTGGAATTCGTAGAGCCGCCGATACAGGCCGCCCGTTTCCAGAAGGTCGTCGTGGCAGCCCTGTTCGGAGACCTTGCCCTTGTCCATGACGATGATGTTGTCGGCCTGGCGGACGGTGGAAAGCCGATGCGCGATGGCAATCGTCGTCCGCCCTTCGGACAGGAGCGCCAGCGCGTCGCGAAACAGCGCCTCCGATTCCGCATCGAGCGCGCTCGTGGCCTCGTCGAGCAGCAGCACCTTGGCGTCACGCAGGAGGGCGCGGGCGATCGACAGGCGCTGCTTCTGCCCGCCCGACAGGAACGAGCCGTTCTCGCCGACCTCGGTGTTGTAGCCCTTGGGCAGTGCCGTGATGAAGTCGTGCGCATTGGCAGCCTTGGCGGCCGCGATCACTTCTTCATCAGTGGTCCCCTCGCGGCCGAGCCGGATATTGTGCATGACACTGCCTGAAAACAGGAATGTGTCCTGGCTGACATAGGCGATGCGGTCGCGCACCGAGTGCAGCGTCGCATGCGAAATGTCCTGCCCGTCGAAGCGAACTTCGCCACTGTCGGGGTCGTACATGCGCATGATCAGGTTCATGACGGTCGACTTGCCGCTGCCCGAGGGGCCGACAAGTGCCGTCATCTTGCCGGGCGGAAATATCAGGTCGAGATCGCTGAGGACCGGCTTGCCATCGTTGTAGGAGAAGCTCACAGACTTGAACTCGACCTGGCCCGGGCCATCGTCCAGCGGCTTGGCGTCCGGCCGCTCGGCCAGCGTCAGCGGGCGGTCGGCAAGTTCGAACATCATGCGCACGCCGACAAGGCCGCTTTCGAGCGAGACGCGAACGCGAGCGAGGCGCTTTGCTGGCTCGTAGGCCAGCAGCAGCGCGGTGATGAAGGCCATGATGCTGCCCGGCGTCTGCCCGCCCTGGATGACGAGAAAGCCGCTGACCAGCACGACGCCGGAGATGGCAAGCCCCGCCAGGGTTTCCATGATCGGGCTGGTGCCTGCCTCAAGGGCCGCGATGGAGTTGGCGCGGCGTTCGACGTCGGCGACGGCCTTGTCCATCCGGTTGCGCATCAGCGATTCGAGGTTGAAGGACTTCACGATGCGCACGCCGATCGTGGTTTCCTGGATGACATGGACGATCTGGGCAAGCGACAGGAACTCTGCCTCCATGATCTTGCGCACCCGGCGCAGGATCTGGTTGACCCCGACGATCGCAAGCGGGCCGACGACGAAGGCGACAAGCGACAGCATCGGCTGCTGGAAAACCATGACCGCGACCAGCCCGATCAGCGTGACCAGGTCGCGCGCGAAGGACGTGACGATCAGGTCGAGCACCGCGCGCGCGGCTTGCGCGTTGTGTGTTACACGGGTGATGAGATCAGCCGATTTGACCGAATGGTAGAAGGCAAGGCCCTGCGCGAGGATGCGCTCATAGATCTTGCGCTGGCGTTCGGCGATGATGGCGTTGCCGACGCGGCTGAGGAACAGCCCCTGCACAAAGGTGGCGATGCCCTTGACGATGAATATCGCCGCTACCGCCCCCGCGATCTTGTAGACCTGGAAAATGTCCCTGCCGACCACGAACTCGTTGGTGATGTACTTCATGACCAGGGCGCTGGAAGCCGTCATGCCGGCGGTCACCAGCATGGCCGAAATCGCCACCGCATAGCCAACGGCATGTTTTCGGAACGACTCCTGCAGCAGCCGCCTGATCAGCAAGTGATTCTGCGTCGGACGAATAAAGCGAAGCAAATCAATGGATACCATAGGCCGCGCCCCCGCGATGGTCTATATAGCTACTGCAAGGGCTGGCGGAGGGAAACCATTTGCATCGCTGCCCCGGACTTTCGGTCGCAGCTGCCAACAACGTCGTGGACAGCGGATTGGCTGCGGATTGCCGCCATTTGCGATTTCGCTTACCCTTGACCAATCGATAAAAGTCTTTTCCCGACAAGATCATCAAGCCAGCCAGAGGTGGACAGAATGCAGAGGATTTCCAACAGTTTCGGCGTATCCCGGCGCACCCTCATCAAGGCTGCCGGCGCGTCGGCGGTGTTTGCCGCGGCGGGTCTGCCCGTCCGCCTCTTTGCTGCCGATCCCATCAAGGTCGCTGCCGTCTACACCGTGCCGGTGGAACAGCAGTGGGTCAGCCGTATCCACAAGGCGGCAAACGCCGCCAAGGAACGCGGCGACATCGAGTATGTCTACTCGGAAAACACCGCCAACAACGACTATGAGCGCGTCATGCGCGAATATGCCGAGGCTGGCTACCAGCTGATTCTCGGCGAGGTCTTCGGCGTCGAGGACGCTGCCCGCGCGGTTGCCAAGGACTATCCCAACGTCGCCTTCCTGATGGGCTCGAGCTTCAAGCCCGACGCCGCCGTGCCGAACTTCTCGGTGTTCGACAACTATATCCAGGACGCTTCCTACCTCTCTGGCATCGTTGCCGGCGCCATGACCAAGACCAAGAACATCGGCATGGTCGGCGGCTATCCGATCCCTGAGGTCAACCGGCTGATGAATGCCTTCATGGCAGGCGTCAAGGAAAGCGCGCCCGACGCCAAGTTCCAGGTCGCCTTCATCGGCTCGTGGTTCGATCCGCCCAAGGCCAAGGAAACCGCCTTCGCCCAGATCGACGGCGGCGCCGACCTGCTCTACGCCGAGCGTTTCGGCGTCTCCGACGCGGCCAAGGAAAAAGGCGCACTCGCTATCGGCAACGTCATCGACACCCAGGCCGACTATCCCGATACCGTGGTTGCCTCCGCGCTGTGGGACTTCCAGCCGACGCTCGACAAGGCGATATCAGAGGTCAAGGCCGGAACCTTCAAGGCCGAGGACTACGGCGTCTATTCCTTCATGAAGAACGGCGGCTCCTCGCTCGCCCCGCTCGGCACCTTCGACAGCAAGGTGCCCGACGAGGTCAAGGCCAAGGTTGCCGAGAAGGAAAAGGCCATCAAGGACGGCTCCTTAGTCGTAGAGATCAACGACGCCGAACCGAAATCGAACTGACGCCGAGCTATCCCTCCCCCTTGAGGGGAGGGTGGCCCGCGAAGCGGGCCGGGTGGGGTCGGCCTGGCCGGCCCCAATTCGCTGGACCTGAAAGAGGGCGTTCCGCGCTGCCGACATGACCCCACCCGCCTCGCTGCGCTCGGCACCCTCCCCTCAAGGGGGAGGGGAGGCCGCTGAACCCGTCCTGCGCCTCTCCGGCATCACCAAGCGTTTCGGCCCGCTCACGGCCAACGACGCCATTTCCTTTGAGCTGAAGCGCGGCGAGGTTATCGCCCTGCTCGGCGAAAACGGTGCCGGCAAGACGACGCTGATGAACATCCTGTTCGGACACTATGTCGCCGACGAGGGCACCGTCGAAGCCTTTGGCAAGCCGCTGCCGCATGGCGACCCGCGCGCCGCACTTGATGCCGGCATTGGCATGGTCCACCAGCATTTTACCCTCGCCGACAACATGACGGTGCTGGAGAATATCGCGCTCGGCACCCAGAAGCTGTGGAGCCCGCGCCTCGACCGGGCCGCCGCGCGACGACGCATTGAGCAGCTTGCCGCCGATTTCGGCCTCGCCGTCGATCCGGCTGCCACGGTCTCTTCGCTGTCGGTGGGCGAACGCCAGCGCGTCGAGATCCTCAAGGCGCTCTATCGCGATGCCCGCATCCTGATCCTCGACGAGCCGACGGCAGTGCTGACCCCGGCCGAGACCGACGCGCTGTTCCGCACCCTCAAGCTGCTGGTCGCCAAGGGCCTGTCGATCATCTTCATCTCGCACAAGCTCAACGAGGTCATGGCCGTCAGCGACCGCGTGCTCGTGCTGCGCGCCGGCCGTCTCGCCGGCGAGCGCCAAACCAGGGCGACCGACCGCAAGGAACTGGCGGCACTTATGGTCGGGCAGGAGGTTAAGCCGGCAGAGGTCATGCCGGTCGAGCCAGGCCAGGCGCTGCTCGTCCTGGACGACGTCTCCACCCACCGCCGCAACGGTGCAGCACTCGATCACGTCTCGCTGACCTTGCGCGCAGGCGAGATCACCGGGCTGGCCGGCGTGTCGGGCAACGGCCAGGCCGCACTCGCAGCACTCCTCTCCGGCATCGAACGCCCCACCGGCGGCACCATCACCATTGCCGGCACGCCTGCCGGCGATTGGTCGCCCCGTGCAGTTCTCGATCGTGGCATCGCCCGCATCCCCGAGGACCGCCACGCCGTCGGCACCATCGGCGACATGAGCGTCACCGAAAACGTCATCGCCGAACGCTACGCCAGCCCGCGCTTCAGCCGCATGGGCTTCCTCGACTGGAAGGCGGCGCGGGCCTTCGCCGAAGAGATCATCGCCGACTACGACGTCAAATGTCCGTCGCCCGAGGCGCGTATCCGGCTCCTGTCCGGCGGCAATATGCAGAAGCTGATCCTCGGCCGCGCGCTCGATCCCGAGCCGTCGGTCATCCTCGCCAGCCAGCCGACGCGTGGCCTCGATGTCGGCGCGGTCGCCTATGTCCATCGCATGCTGCTCGCGGCGCGGGCGAGGGGCGCGGCCGTCCTGCTGATTTCGGAGGATCTCGAGGAGATTCTCGCGCTGTCCGACCGGATCGTCGTGATGTCGAAGGGGCGGCTGTCGGCGCCATCGGCGCGCGGCGAGCGCACCATTCGGGAACTGGGGGAACTGATGGCCGGACACGGCGAAGAAGGGCACGTGGCGTGAGAATTTTGCACCAATTTGCCCCCTCATCCGGCCCTTCGGGCCACCTTCTCCCCGTTGGGGAGAAGAGGCGAGCGGCAACGTCTCAAATCTCCTCTCCCCTCGGGGAGAGGTCGGCCGAGCGAAGCGGAGGCCGGGTGAGGGGGAATTCCTGCGGAGTGCGCTATGCGGCTTGAGCCTAAACCAGCGCCTTCGCTGGCCGTAACCTTGCTCTATCCGCTGGCAGCGATCGTTGCCACGTTTGTGTTCTCGTCGCTGCTTGTGCTGGCCGCCGGCGCCTCGCCGCTGTCGGTGTTCTATCTGGTCGCCAAGGGCGCGGCCGGCTCGCAATTCGCACTGCTCGAGACACTCACTCGCGCCACGCCGCTGATCTTCACCGGTCTCGCCGTCGCCGTCGCCTTCCGCGCCAAGCTTTGGAACATCGGCGCCGAGGCGCAGCTCTATATCGGCGGCGTGGTCACCGTGGTGCTCGGCACCGGCGCGCTGCCGCTGCCGGCGGTGGTGCTGATTCCGGTCATCATGATCGCCGCGATGCTCGCCGGCGGTCTTCTGCTGCTCGGGCCGGCGGTGCTGAAGACCCGCTTCGGCGTCGACGAGGTGGTCACCACGCTGCTGCTCAACTTCATCGTGCTGCTGTTCGTCTCGATGCTGCTCGAAGGCGTGCTCAAGGACCCGATGGGGCTGGGCTGGCCGCAGTCGCAGAAGGTGATTGCCGAGGCGCAACTACCGCGCATCATCCAGGGCAAGCGCCTGCACTACGGCTTCGTCATCGCCATCGTCTCGGCCATTGTGATCTGGGTCATCATGAAGAAGACCGTGCTCGGCTACGAGATGCGCGCCGTCGGCCACAATCCCGAAGGCGCGCGCTTCGTCGGCATCCCGGTCAACCGCGTGCTGATGAAGACGGCGCTGCTATCGGGCGGGCTGGCCGCACTCGCCGGCTTCTCCGAAGTGTCCGGCCTCAAGGGCAACCTGACGCTCGACCTGTCGCCGGGCTATGGCTATTCGGGCATCGTCGTTGCCATGCTGGCGATGCTCAATCCTCTCGGCGTCATCGCCTCGGCGATCTTCGTTGCCGGCATCTTCGTCGGCGCCGACGCCATGAGCCGCGTTGCCAAGGTGCCGAGCTACATCGCCGACGTCATGGTCGCGACCTCGCTGCTCACCATGGTGGTGGCGATCCTGTTGACGCGCTTCCGGGTGAAGTGGAGGTGACCATGGACGCGCTCGAAATCCTCTTCACCGCATCCTTCTGGGTGGCGGCCATCCGCATAGCTTCGCCGCTGATCTTCGCCACCATGGGCGAGCTGATCTGCGAGCGCGCTGGTCTGCTCAATCTCGGCATCGAAGGCATCATGACCGCTGGCGCCTTCGCCGGCTGGTTCACTGTCTATTCCGGCGGCGATCTGTGGACCGGCGTGGCGGTCGCGGCCCTTGCGGGCGCGATGTTCGGACTGCTGCATGCCACGCTGACCGTGCCGCTCGGCCTGTCGCAGCACGTAGTCGGCATCGGTGTGACGCTGCTTGCCACGAGCCTGACCTATTTCACCTACCGCCTGGCGCTGCCCGAGGTCACCTCGCCGCCCAAGATCGAGCCGTTCCAGCCGCTGCCGATCCCCGGCCTGTCGGAGATTCCGGTGCTCGGCGAGGCGCTGTTTACGCAGACGCCGCTGACCTACCTCGCCTTCGTTACCGTCGCCGTCGTCGCCTGGGTGCTCTACCGCACACCACTTGGTCTCGCGGTTCGCGCCGCCGGCGAAAACCCCTCGGCCGTCGAGGCGCAGGGCATCTCCGTCACCGGCATCCGCATGGGCGCGGTGATGGTCGGCAGCGCGCTGATGGCGGTCGGCGGCGCCTTCCTCACCATGTCGGCGTTCAACTCGTTCTTCTTCCAGATGATCAACGGCCGCGGCTGGATCTGCATTGCGTTGGTGGTGTTCGGCTCGTGGCGGCCGGGCAAGGCGCTTCTGGGCGCCATCCTGTTTGCCGCGTTCGACGCCTACCAGGTGCGCCTGCAGCAAATTTCCGGCGGCGTCGTGCCCTATCAGGTTTTCCTGATGATGCCTTACGCCCTATCTATTCTGGCGCTTATCCTGGTGGCGCGCCGCGCCACCTATCCCAAGGCGCTGATGATCCCCTATCAGAAAGGCGAAAGATGAGCTTTGACCTGATCGTCCGTGGCGGCACGCTGCCCGACGGAACCGTGGCCGACATCGGCATTCGTGGCGACAAGATTGCTGCCATCGAGCCGAATATTGCTGGCGAGGCCGAGAAGGTCGTCGACGCTTCGGGCAACCTCGTGTCGCAGCCTTTCGTCGATCCGCATTTCCACATGGATGCGACGCTGTCCTATGGCATCCCGCGCATCAATGCCTCGGGCACGCTGCTTGAGGGCATCGCGCTCTGGGGCGAACTCAAGCCGCTGTTGACCCATGAGGCGGTCAAGCAGCGCGCGCTGGATTATTGCGACTGGGCCGTGTCGATGGGCCTGCTCGCCATCCGCACCCATGTCGACACCTGCGACGACCGCCTGCTCGCCGTCGAGGCGCTGCTCGAGGTCAAGAAGGAGATCGCGCCCTATATCGACCTGCAGCTCGTTGCTTTCCCGCAGGACGGTTTCTATCGTTCGCCGACGGCGCGCGAAAACACTATCCGCGCGCTCGACATGGGCGTCGAGATTGTCGGCGGCATCCCGCATTTCGAGCGCACCATGGCCGACGGCACGCGCTCGGTCACCGAGCTCTGCGAGATTGCAGCCGAACGCGGCCTCATGGTCGACCTGCATTGCGACGAGACCGACGATCCGAACTCGCGCCATATCGAGCAGCTTGCCTATGAAACTCAGCGCCTCGGCCTGCAGGGCAGGGTGAACGGCTCGCACCTCACCTCCATGCATTCCATGGACAATTACTACGTCTCGAAGCTGTTGCCGCTGATTGCCGAGGCCGGCGTTTCAGCCTGCCCGAACCCGCTCATCAACATCGTCATCCAGGGCCGCCACGACACCTATCCCAAGCGCCGCGGCATGACGCGCGTGCCCGAGATGCTGAAGGCCGGGATCAAGGTCGGCTTCGGCCAGGATTGCGTGCTCGACCCTTGGTATCCGCTCGGCACCGCCGACATGCTCGACGTCGCCTTCATGGGCCTTCATGTCGCCCAGATGACCAGCCCGGCCGACATGCGCCAGTGTTTCGACATGGTCACCAGGACCAATGCCGAGATCATGGGGCTCGACCATCTCGGCCTCGAGGTCGGCAAGACAGCGAGCTTGGTCGTGCTCGACGCCGGCAATCCGGTCGAGGCGCTGCGCCTGCGCGCCGAGCGGCTTTGCGTCGTCGCCAAGGGCAAGGTCGTCGCCGAGCGTCCGAAGCGCGAAACGGCGCTGTCGATTGCTGGCCGCCCGGCCACGGTCAATCGTCGCCACGTAGTGCCGTCACAGGCGAACTGAGGCTGCACGGTTCGCGCCTGACGCGTGCGACGCCGCAACGCATGAGAGCTGGATAGATTGCCCTCGCAAAAGCCGTTTTCTGCGCCTATTTAGGCGCAGTTCGGGCTCGGCGCCCGCCGGGTTCAGCACTCATGACATTCAAACAAGCCATCGCTCTGCCCAAGAGCAATCTCGTTCTTGCGGGCGTCCTGCTGATGCTGATGGGCGACTTCATGTTCGCCCTCAACGATGCCATGGGCAAATGGCTGGTCACCAGCTATTCGGTCGGCCAGGTGCTGTTCATCCGATCGGTCGGCGCCTTCATCATTCTCGGCCCGATGCTCGCCAGGCAGGGCCTCGCGCCTCTGGCCAAGGTCGATCGTCCCGGCTTGCAGTTTCTGCGCGTGGTGCTGGCGACGGCCGACACGGCGCTGTTCTACGCTGCGGTCGTCTACCTGCCGTTGGCCGACGTCATGACCTTTTACATGGCCGGCCCGATCTACATGGCGGCTCTGTCGCACTTCTTCCTTGGCGAGAAGGTCGGCTGGCGCCGATGGCTGGCGATTGTTCTAGGCTTCTGCGGAGTGGTCATTGCCCTCAAGCCGTCTGCGGCTTCGCTTGCGTGGCCGTCGCTGTTCGCGCTGGTCGGCAGCCTGTCTTTCGCGATTTCGCTGATCCTGAGCCGCAAGCTGCGCACCACCAGCGACACCACGCTGGTCACCTGGCAGACGATTGGCGCGCTTGCCATGGGCGTCATACTTGCGGTTGGCGACTGGCAGTCGGCAAGTGCGCTCGACTGGTCGGCCATGCTTTTGCTCGGCATCGTCTCCTGCGCAGCGCACCTGATGATCACGCGCGCGCTCAAGCTCGCGCCCGCCTCGCTGCTGGCGCCGCTGCAATACACGCTGCTGTTGTGGGCGGTGGTCTTCGGCGTCGTCTTCTTCAACGACTTTCCCGACACTCAGATCCTCGTCGGCTCGGCCATCATCGTCTTCGCCGGCCTGTTCATCTTCCACCGCCAGAAGGTGGTGGACAAGACCGAGCCCGAGACGGTGTCGACGAGCGTGCACTGACGCGCGCGGCAGGTTTAAGGACTTACCCCCACCTCTAACCCCTCCCCACAAGGGGGAGGGGAACGCCGTCGCGCCTGACAGCGTTCACGTGATCTTCGTGTCAGGCACGCCGAAAAGTCCCCCTCCCCCTTGTGGGGAGGGGTTAGGGGTGGGGGTACATCGGCGACTACAATTGCGCGGGACGTCTACCGCCCCAGCACCAGCGCCCAGTAGCGCTTGTCGCTGCCCTTGGCCTCATGCATGTAAGCCAGGCCGAACTTGGTGAAACGCGGATCGAGCATGTTTCGGCGGTGGCCGTCCGAATTCATCCACATCGAAAACAGCTTAGCCGGGTCCATGGCGCCCTGGGCGATGTTTTCGGCGGCAGGGCCCGGGACGCCATTGTCCTTCAGGCGCGTGGAAAAATCCCGGCCGCGGCCGGTGGTGTGGTTCATCTTGCCGCTCTGGGCCATGTAGGTGGCCTGCTGCAGGGCCGCCTGGCCGAGCGCCGCGTCCGGCCTGAGCGGCGGCAGGCCATGCTCCGAGCGGATGGTCTGGAGATAGGTGACGCCGGTGGCGGAATCGACCGCGCCTTCGCCCGCAACCCTGGTGACTGTCTGGCTCTGGCATGCGGCGAGCGCCAGAAGGCCCCCCATCGCTGCAGCCGTCATCAATCGGTTCAGCCGTTTCGCCATGTCTTGGTCCTTGTCTCGGTGCCCGTCCTAGGCAGCCTTGATAAGACAGATCATGGCTTTTTGGCGAGTGCTCATGGATGGGTACGTCACGACCAGCGCCGGCGGCGCTGGTCGCTGTTTCAGGCGGGGACGTTCCCCGGCAGCTTATGCCACCGCCGGCGCCTCGATATTGCGTCCCTTTGCGCCGCCAAGGTCGCGTTCCTCGGCTTCGAGCTGCTGCGCCTTGGGCACCGACAGCCAGACCGCTAGCGCGAAGCCGGCGATGCCGCCGCCGAGCTTGCCGAGCAGCACGGGCAGGATCATCGTCGGCTGGAAGTTCGCCGTAAAGGCAAGGTGGTCGCCGAACATGAAGGCCGCGCAGACGGCGAAGGCGATGGTCAGCACCTTATCCTTCGGACGCATGGAGCCGACCAGCCGGAACATGGCCAGGATGTTCGCCATCGCCGCCAAAAGGCCGGCCGCTCCCTGCGGCTGCAGGCCGATGCGCGCGCCCAGCACTTCCATCGGCCCGGCCAGGTATTTCGTGATCAGGTAGACCATCGGGAAGGCGCCGGCCAGCATGATGCCGATATAGCCGGCGATCTCGAGCGCGCGGAACTGATCATCGGCGTCGGCGATGATGGGAGCAAAGCCCCACGAGCCGAAGACGGTGGTGAAGATGCCGGTGAAGTATTCCACGATCGAGAACGCCAGCACCAGTGTGATGCCGGCATTCATGATCTTGCCGAACCATAGGAAGCCCTTGATCATCGCGTCGGGTATGAAGCGCAGCCCAAGTGCGATCGCCACGCAAAAGATGATCAGCGGCAGAAGGTTGGTCAGGATCACCCCAAGCGTCAGGCCGATCTGGTGGGTGGCATCGCCGCTGGTGGCGATTTCGGGCCGTACGCTCAGCCCGGAAACGGCCAGCAGTGCGCAGGTGATGAACACGCCGACCGGAATGCTCAGCACGCCCGACATGATGCCCAGCGCCATGTATTTGTGGTCGCGCTTGGCGAGCATGGCGAGGCCTACGGGGATCGAGAAGATGATCGTCGCGCCGGCCATGAAGCCGACCACGAGCGCCATGATCCAACCATCGCGCGACTGCGCCAGCACGTCGGCCAACTGGTAGCCGCCCATGTCTGCGGCGATGATGGTGGTGGCGGCGATGGCGGGATCGGCGCCGATCATCGCAAACGCCGGGCCGACCGCCACGCGGACGACCTCCGACAGATAGGGGATCGATGCCATGATGCCGGCCACAGGCACGAAGATCGGGCCGATGCTGTAGATGCCCTCGAAGAACTCCTTGCCGAGGCCCTTTTCGTTGTCCCTGATCGCTGCGATCGCGCCTGCGATGGCGCAGGCCATGATGATGTAGATTACAACTGTACCAATGGCTGCCATAGCTGGTTCTCCCCCCCTTTATGTGACAGTCTGGATGGTGCTCGAAATCAGGCGGTCATTCTCCCTGTTGCTGCCTCTCCCATCTGTTGCTCAGGCCTTCACCCGTGTTGCGACCGGGTCGTAGAGCGGTTCGAGATGGATCCTTGCCGGCACCCGGTCGTTGGCCACGGCGAGTTCGTATTCGCCCGAGGCCAGAAACGCGTCATTGACGCCTTCCGCATTGCGGACGTAGCCGTAGCCGATGTTCTTGCCGACCGTGTAGCCGTAGCCGCCGCTGGTCAGGTAGCCGACCGGCTCACCATTGCGCAGGATCGTCTCTCGTCCCACCAGCACCACGTTGGCGTCGTCCACGGTGAAGCCGGCCAGGCGCTTGGTCAGCGCCGCGCCGGCCACCTTCTCCAGTGCCTTGCGGCCGAGGAAATGGGTGTCCTTCTTCAGCTTCACCGCCCAGCCGAGCCCGGCCTCGAACGGCGTGTCGTTGGGTGTGATGTCGGAACCCCAGGCGCGGTAACCCTTTTCCAGGCGCAGCGATTCCAGCGCGCGGTAGCCGACGGGGCGGATATCGTGCGCCTTGCCCGCCGCCATCAGCGCGTCGAACACCTCGCCGGTGGCGGCAATTGGCACGTGCAGTTCCCAGCCGAGTTCGCCGACATAGGTCACCCTGAGCGCCCGAACCGTGGTGCCGGCGATAGCGATTTCCCTGACATGGCCGAACGGGAAGGCGGAGTTGGAGACGTCGGCAGAAGTGACGGCTTCGAGCACCAGCCGCGCCTTCGGCCCCATCAGCGACAGCGTCCCGAAATCCTCGGTCACGTCGGCGAGCTTGACGTCGAGCCCGGCCGGGATGTGCTCGCCGATCCAGGCGAGGTCGTGGGTGCGGAAGCCGGTGCCGGTGACGATGTAGAACTTCTCGTCCGCCAGTCGCGCCACCGTCAGGTCGGACTCGATGCCGCCGCGCGTGTTGAGCAGTTGCGTGTAGGTCAGCCGCCCCGCCGGCTTCGACACGTCGTTGGCGCAGATAAAGTCGAGCGCCTTTTGAGCGTCCTTGCCGCTCATCTCGTATTTGGCGAAAGACGACTGGTCGAAGATGCCGACTGCCTCGCGCACATGCTTGTGTTCGTCGCCCACTGGCCCGAACCAGTTCTGCCGGCCCATGGAATAGACGTCCTTGGCCTCCATGCTCTCGGGCGCGAACCAGTTCGGCCGCTCCCAGCCGAGCTTCGAGCCGAACACGGCGCGGTGCGCCTTCAGTCGTTCGTAGAGCGGCGAGACGATATAGGGCCTGCCGCTCTCATATTCCTCATGCGGGAAGCCGATGGTGTAGTGCTTGCCATAGGCTTCCAGCGTGCGGTCCGACACCCATTGGCGGTCGCGATGCAGGTTGGAGAAGCGGCGGATGTCGACCGCCCACAGGTCGAGCGGCGCCTCGCCGTCCATCGCCCACTGCGCCATCACCCAGCCGGCGCCGCCGCCCGAGGCGATTCCGAAGGCGTTGAAACCGGCGCCGACGAACATGTTCGAGCACTCGGGCGCCGAGCCGAGGATGAAATTTCCGTCAGGGGTAAAACTCTCCGGGCCGTTGATCATCTGCTTGACGCCGACATCGGCCAGCGCCGGCACACGCTCGATCGCCTGCACCATGTGCTGCTCGAAGTGATCAAAATCGTCGTCGAACAGGCGGAACTCCCAGTCGTTGGGCACGTCGCCTGTCGTCCAGCCCTGCGGGTTCGGCTCATAGCCGCCCATCACCAGCCCGCCGACTTCCTCCTTGAAATAGGTGCGGCGGTCGGGGTCGCGCAGCGTCGGCGCGTCGGTGGCGAGCCCCTGCACCTTCTCGGTGATGATGTACTGGTGCTTGACCGGCTGCAGCGGCACGTTGATGCCGGCCATCGCACCCACCTGCCGCGCCCACTGGCCGGCGCAGTTCACCACCTTGTCGCAGGCGATGTCGCCCTGCTCTGTCATAACCTTGAGGATACGCCCGTCCTTCATCTCGAAGCCGGTCACGCGCACGTTCTCGAACAGTTTCGCGCCGTGCATGCGCGCGCCCTTGGCTAGCGACTGGGTGATGTCGGAGGGGCTCGCCTGGCCGTCGGTCGGCAGCCAGGACGCGCCGACGAGGTCCGAGGTCTCCATCAGCGGCCACATGCGCTTGACCTCTTCGGGCGAGACCAGGTGCATGTCCATGCCGAAGCTGCGCGCCGTCGTCGCCAGTCGCTTGAACTCGGTCCAGCGGTCCTGGTTGGTGGCGAGCCTGAGGCAGCCGGTCATCTTCCAGCCGGTTGCGAGCCCGGTCTCGGCCTCCAGCCCCTTGTAGAGCTCGACCGAGTATTTCAGCACGCGCGTGATCGAGGCCGAGGAACGCAGCTGCCCCACCAGCCCCGCCGCATGCCAGGTCGAGCCGGAGGTCAGCTTGCCCTGCTCGAGCAGCACCACGTCGGCCTTGTGGTCGCGGGCGAGATGGTAGGCGGTCGAGCAGCCGATGATGCCGCCGCCGATGACGACGATCTGCGCATGCGAAGGAAGGGCCATGACTACAGTTTTCCGTATGTGGTTTGATAGGTTTCGAGCGCCGCCGAGAGCCTTTCGAGGTTCTCGGTCGTGTAGGCGACATAGTCGACGCCCGGCGCGTTGAGGTGGAGTTCGGAGACCATGCTCCACATGGCCTCGCGCAGCAGCGACGCGCATTGCATGGCCGCGTGCGAGCGCCGGATTTCAAAACTCGGCTCGCCGCCAAAATAGACGCGGAGCAGTTCCTCGGATTCTTCCGCCGTCATGCCGGCATTGGAGGCAGCTCCTGCGAGGTCGAACATGGGGGTCGAGAAGCCGGCATATTCGAAGTCGATCAGCCACAGCCGCTTACCATCGTCGAGCAGATTGGCCGGCAAGAGGTCGTTGTGGCTGAAGATGATCGGCAGCGGCGCCTGCGCCCTTTCGAGCCGATCCGCTGTTGCCAGATAGCGCGGCAGTTCGGCCGTCATCCGGCTGTTGCCGGCTTGCAGCGTGCGCGCATAGTCGCGGATGACGTGGAAGGCCCAGAACATGAAGCCGGCCCCCGAGACATGGCGCGGCATTTCATCGTGGAAGCGTCGTATCAACCTGGCGATCCGCGTCGCATTGGCCCGCACGTCGTCCGCGTCGTAGGTTTTGGCGCCGAGAAATTCAGTTACCATCACGCCTGGTTCGGCATAATGCAGTTTGGGCGCGAACCCCGCCTCATAGGCCGCCCGCGCCACCATCACCTCGCGGTCGCGGAAGACGTGGTGGAACGGATAGTCCTTGCCGAAGCGAACGACATGGCGTCCGTTGCGGTCTTCGACCAGCCAGCTTTCGTTGCTGATGCCGCCCTTCAGCGGCGAAATCGTCACCGCGCCGTTCCATAGCGGCAAGGCGCGGACGCGGTCCTCGCTCGTTGTCATCAGCCCCTCCATGCCATGTCCGGCGCATTCCCCTTGCGCCTTAGAGCGCCGTGCGTCCGAATGGACGCACAAAGGACGCTCTAAATTATTGAATCTGCGCATCGTGCTTTCCGAAAATCGAGTACGATTTTCGGGCCGATGCGCGAGTCTTGTTGGCGGGCAGTCTCACGCAGCGGAAGCGGTGGTGTCAATGCGGATTTGTGGTTTTTGTTGTTCTTTTGACCGAACATGTTGAGTAGCCAATCATGAATGCTGTAAATTCAGTCAGGAAAAATCTCAAAAGCGGCCATTCCGGCCGAGCGAGCGGGGTCGCCAAGTGAATCACTCCAAGCGTCACAGCGAAATCCTGCGCCTGCTTGAGGACGAGGGCACGATCACCATCGCCGACCTTGCCGACAAGCTCGGCGTGTCGCTCGAAACGGTGCGCCGCGACGTCAAGCCGCTGACGGCCGATGGGGCGATCCTCAAGATGCACGGCGCCATCGGCCTGCCATCGGTGGTGGGGGAGGCGCCGTTCGAGCGGCGCATGCGCGAGAATGCCGAGGCCAAGCGGACGATCGCCAAGGCGGTCGCTGCCACGATCCGCGACGGGGAGTCGGTCATGCTCGATACCGGCACGACCACCAGCTATCTCGCCCGCGAGCTGCTCGGCCACCGCAGGTTGACGGTGGTCACCAACTCCTCCGACATCGCCCGCACGCTCGCCACCGCCAACGGCAACAAGGTCTACATGGCCGGCGGCGAGCTGCGCAGCGACAGCGGTGCTGCCTTCGGCGTCTCGGCCATCGAGTTCGTCAGCCGCTTCGCCGTCACCCATTCGGTCATCTCGGCCGGTGCCGTCCACGCCGCAACCGGCATCATGGACTACAATCTCGAAGAGGCCGAGTTCGCGCGCATGGTCCTGTCGCGCGGCCAGCGCACGGTCGTCGTCACCGACCACAGCAAGTTCGGCCGCCAGGGGCTGGTCGAGGTCTGCCGCTTCTCCGGCATCAGTGAACTGGTGACGGACCAGGCGCCGCCGGCCGAACTGGCGGATGCGCTCGCCCAGGCCGGCGCGACGCTGACGGTCGCCGGCGCCTAAATTTTGTCCGGCACGCCCGAACGTACTTCTGACCCTAGTCCTCAACGACCCGGTAGATGTTCCAGTAGGACGAGCCCGACACGACCATAGGCTCGAGCTGCTTGCCCCAATGGGCGTGGGCGTCGATCTTCGATAGCTTGGCGAAGAACTCTTCCAGTTGCGCCAGGCTTTCGACCTGATGGTTGACCTCGATAGTCGCCTCCTTGGCGCCGATCGATCCGGTCAGGATCTGCATCGCCATCTTGTCGGCTCCCGCCTGCGGGCCGATCTCCCGCTCCCACTGGCGCATTAGGCCGATGGCACTCTGCTTGTGACCGAAGCGGGCATCGATCTTCCACCGTGCGACGAACATGGCTTTCTCCCTTCTGGGTTATGGGGCCTCCGTTCGCAATTCTACCACCGCTTGCACGCCGCACGAATGGCACGCCAACTCGGCCGGCAGCGATTTCTCACGGCCGGAATAGGTCATAAGCAGTTGGGGAGATCAGGCGTCTGTCAGGCGGCCGTCTGGGCTGGTCTTTTGATCTTGGCTGCGGCCTCGATCACCAGCGGCTTCATACCCGCGCCGCCAGCGTCGACCATCTCGAAGAACTGGCGGCGCATGCGCGGATCCCAGAACTTGTTGATGTGCTCGGCCACGCCCGCTACGCCTTCGTCATGCGGCTTGGAGGCAAAGAAGGTGGCGATCTGGTTGGCCATGTAGACCAGCTTTTCCCTGGTGCCCATCTGGTGCTCTTCATGCGACATGTCTGGCGGCTCCGGTACTGACGCGGTCTGGATGGGTGAAGATGTCGAAATCGTCGCCGCGCACGAGTGCGACCAGCGTCATGCCGGCCGTTTCGGCGGTGCGGATGGCAAGGGCCGTCGGCGCCGACACGGCGATGATGACGGGCGCGCCGATGGCCGCGGTCTTCTGCACCATCTCCACCGACACGCGGCTAGTCACCACGACAGCACCCGAGGCGCCGTCGACGCCGGCCTTGCTCAGCGCGCCGGCCAGCTTGTCGAGCGCATTGTGGCGGCCGACATCCTCGCGCGCCGCCAAAATGCCCTTGCCGGGCACGTAGAAGCCGGCGGCGTGCACTGCACCGGTCTCGGAATGCAGTGGCTGGAGCTTGGACAACAGCTTCACCGCCTGCACGATGTCGTCGGCGGACAGCGCGAGCGCCGGCTTGTGCACGTCGCAGACCGAGCGCATCGCTTCCTCGATGGACTCGATGCCGCAGAGCCCGCAGCCGACGGGACCGGCGAGGCGGCGGCGCCGTGCCTCGAAGCGCGTGTTGGCCTTGTCCTTCAGCCTGATCTGGATGTCGATGCCGGCCTCGACGTCGAGCACCTCGATTGCCTCGATCTCCGCGGCCGAGCCGACGATGCCTTCGGTGAGCGAGAAGCCGAGCGCAAAGTCCTCGAAATCCGCCGGGCTCGCCATCATCACCGCATGGGTGGTTCCGCCGTAGGACAGCGCGATCGGCACTTCCTCCGGCACCATGCGGTTGGCGACCGTGGTGCCGCTCGCCCGCCGGGCGAGGCGAGAGGTCTTGAAGATGGCGGGGCGGTCGCTCACCGTGCCACTACTCCGCCGCTTCCATCCGGCCCGAGATGCGCCGGCTTTGGCGCGCCTGCTCGTTGTAGTCGGTCTGCCACTCGGACGGCCCGTTGGAGTGCGAGACCTGCACTGCCGTCACCTTGTATTCCGGGCAGTTGGTCGCCCAGTCCGAGAAGTCGGTGGTGATCACGTTGGCCTGGGTGTCGGGGTGGTGGAAGGTGGTGTAGACCACGCCCGGCGACACCCGATCGGTGATCAGCGCCCTAAGGGTCGTCTCGCCGGCACGGCTCTTGACGTGCACCCAGTCGCCATCACGCAGGCCGCGGTTCTCGGCGTCATGCGGATGGATCTCCAGCCGGTCTTCGGAGTGCCAGACAACGTTTTCGGTGCGGCGTGTTTGGGCGCCGACATTGTACTGGCTGAGAATGCGCCCGGTGGTGAGCAGCAGCGGGAAGCGCGGGCCGGTCTTTTCGTCCGTCGCCACATATTCGGTGCGGATGAACTTGCCCTTGCCACGCACGAAGCCGTCGACATGCACGATCGGCGTGCCTTCCGGAGCCTTCGCGTTGCACGGCCACTGCACCGAGCCCATCTTTTCCAGATAGTCGTAGGAGACATAGGCGAACGACGGCGTCGTCTTGGCGATCTCGTCCATGATCTCGGACGGATGCGCATAGGCCCAGTTCAGGCCCATCGCCTGGGCGAGCTTCTGCGTCACCTCCCAGTCGGCATAGCCATTCTTCGGGCTCATCACGCGGCGCACACGGTTGATGCGCCGCTCGGCATTGGTGAAGGTGCCGTCCTTCTCGAGGAAGGTCGAGCCCGGCAGGAAGATGTGGGCGTAGTTGGCCGTCTCGTTGAGGAACAGGTCGTGGACGACGACGCATTCCATGGCGGCGAGGCCGGCGGCCACATGTTTGGTGTCGGGGTCGGACTGCAGGATGTCCTCGCCCTGGATGTAGATGCCCTTGAAGCTGCCGTCGACGGCGGCGTCGAGCATGTTGGGGATACGCAGGCCCGGCTCGTTGTAGAGCTTCACGCCCCACAAGCTCTCATAGATCTCGCGCGTCGCGTCGCCCGAAACGTGGCGGTAGCCTGGCAGTTCGTGCGGGAACGAGCCCATGTCGCACGAGCCCTGCACGTTGTTCTGGCCGCGCAGCGGGTTCACGCCGACGCCCGGCCGGCCGATATTGCCGGTGGCCATGGCGAGATTGGCAATCGCCATCACCGTGGTCGAGCCCTGGCTGTGTTCGGTGACGCCGAGGCCGTAGTAGATGGCGCCGTTGCCGCCGCGGGCATAGAGGCGCGCGGCACCCCGGATGGTCTCGGCGGGAACGCCCGACAGCTTCTCGACCTCTTCCGGCGCATGCTGCGGTTCGGCGACGAAGGCCGCCCAGTCCTCGAACTCCGACCAGTCGCAGCGCTCGCGAATGAAGGCTTCGTCGAACAGGCCTTCGGTGACGATGACATGCGCGAGCGACGTCATCACCGCCACGTTGGTGCCGGGCTTGAGCGGCAGGTGATACGCGGCCTCGACATGGGGCGAGCGCACAATGTCGGTGCGGCGCGGGTCGATGACAATCAGCTTGGCGCCCTGGCGCAGCCGCTTCTTCAGCCGCGAGGCGAAGACCGGGTGGCCGTCGGTCGGGTTGGCGCCGATGATCATGACGACGTCGGTCTGCTCGACGGAATCGAAGTCCTGGGTGCCGGCCGAGGTGCCGAAGGTCTGGCCGAGGCCGTAGCCGGTCGGCGAGTGGCAGACGCGGGCACAGGTGTCGACGTTGTTGTTGCCGAAACCCTGGCGGATCAGTTTCTGGACGAGATAGGTTTCCTCGTTGGTGCAGCGCGACGAGGTGATGCCGCCGACCGCACCACGGCCGTACTGATACTGGATGCGGCGGAACTCATTGGCCGCGTGCGTCAGCGCCTCTTCCCACGACACTTCGCGCCATGGATCGGTGATCTTCTCGCGGATCATCGGATTGAGGATGCGGTCCTGGTGGGTGGCATAGCCCCAGGCGAAGCGACCCTTGACGCAGCTATGGCCGCGATTGGCCTTGCCGTCCTTCCACGGCACCATGCGCACCAGTTCCTCGCCACGCATCTCGGCCTTGAACGAGCAGCCGACGCCGCAATAGGCGCAGGTGGTGACGACCGAATGCTCGGGCTGGCCGATCTCGATCACCGACTTTTCCTGCAAGGTGGCGGTCGGGCAGGCCTGCACGCAGGCGCCGCAGGAGACGCACTCGCTGTCGATGAAGGCCTGCTGCATGCCGGCCGAAACGCGGCTGCCGAAACCGCGGCCCTCGATGGTCAGCGCAAAGGTGCCCTGCACCTCTTCGCAGGCCCTGACGCAGCGCGAGCAAACGATGCACTTGGCGGGATCGTAGGTGAAGTACGGGTTGGACTCGTCCTTCGCCATCCAGTTGAAGTTCTGTTCGCCGTCGCGCTTGGCAAAGACGTGGTTGTCGCCCTCGTAGCCGTAGCGCACGTCGCGCAGGCCGACAGCACCCGCCATGTCCTGCAACTCGCAGTCGCCGTTGGCCGCACAGGTCAGGCAGTCGAGCGGGTGGTCGGAGATGTAGAGCTCCATCACGCCCTTGCGGATGTCCTTGAGCCGGCCGGTCTGGGTGTGCACCACCATGCCCGGCGTGACCGGCGTGGTGCAGGAGGCCGGCGTTCCAGCGCGGCCCTCGATCTCCACCAGGCAGAGCCGGCAGGAGCCGAAGGCGTCGACCATGTCGGTAGCGCAGAGCTTCGGGATCTCTATGCCGGCGTCCATCGAGGCACGCATGACCGAAGTGCCCTCGGGCACCGTCACCTCGAAGCCGTCGATGGTCAGCGTCACCTGCTTTTCGGATTTCGAGGCAGGGGTGCCGTAGTCGATTTCGTGAATGAGACCCATGATGCTACCTATTCCGCAGCCTGAGCGACCGTTGCCGGCCGGAAATCTTTGGGGAAGTGGGTGAGGGCGCTCATGACAGGGTAGGGCGTGAAGCCGCCGAGTGCGCAGAGCGAGCCGAATTTCATCGTGTTGCAGAGGTCGGAGACGAGCGCGAGATTCTTCTCGGGTTCGATGCCGGCCTTGACCTTGTCGAGCGTTTCGACGCCGCGCGTCGAGCCGATGCGGCAGGGCGTGCACTTGCCGCAGCTCTCGATGGCGCAGAACTCCATGGCGAAGCGCGCCTGCTTGAGCATGTCGGCGCCGTCGTCGAACACGGTGATGCCGGCGTGGCCGATCAGCCCGTCCTTGGCCGCAAACGACTCGTAGTCGAACGGCGTGTCGAACAGCGCGCGCGGGAAATAGGCGCCGAGCGGACCGCCGACCTGCACCGCCTTGACCGGCCGGCCGCTCGCCGTGCCGCCGCCGATCTCGTCGACGATCTCGCCGAGTGTGAGGCCGAAGGCGACCTCGAACAGTCCGCCATGCCTGACATTGCCGGCGATCTGGATCGGGATCGTGCCGCGCGAGCGGCCCATGCCGAAGTCGCGGTAGGACGCCGCCCCCTTGTCCATGACGATGGGCACCGAGGCCAGCGAGATGACGTTGTTGATGACGGTGGGCTTGCCGAACAGGCCCTCGATCGCCGGTAGCGGCGGCTTGGCGCGCACCACGCCGCGCTTGCCTTCGAGGCTGTTGAGCAGCGAGGTCTCCTCGCCGCAGACATAGGCGCCCGCTCCGGAGCGGATTTCCATGTCGAAGCCTTGCGCCGCGCCCAGCACGCTGTTGCCGAGCACGCCCGCGTCGCGCGCCACCTCGACCGCCTTGTTCATCACCGCGATCGCATGCGGATATTCCGAGCGGATATAGACAAATCCCTTGGTAGCACCCGTGGCGAGGGCGGCAATCGCCATGCCCTCGATCAGCACGAAGGGGTCGCCTTCCATGATCATCCGGTCGGCAAAGGTCGCGGAGTCGCCCTCGTCGGCGTTGCAGACGATGTATTTCTGCTCGGCCGCCGTATCGAGCACGGTCTTCCACTTGATGCCGGTCGGGAAGCCGGCGCCGCCGCGGCCGCGCAGGCCGGAGTCGGTTACCTGCTTGACGATCTCGGCCGGAAGCATCTTGACCGCATTGCGCAGGCCGGCGAGGCCGCCATGCGCTTCATAATCGTCCAGCGAGAGTGGATCGGTGATGCCGCAGCGCGCGAAGGTCAGGCGTGTCTGCTTGGCGAGATATGGCAGCTTTTCCGGGTCGCCGAGCGACAACTTGTGCTGGCCGCCGGAGACAAGCCCGGCGTCGAACAGCAACGCCACGTCCTTGGCCGCGACCGGGCCATAGGCTGTGCGGCCGGCATCGGTCGCAACCTCGACCATCGGCTCGAGCCAGTAGAGCCCGCGCGAGCCGTTGCGCACGACCGTTGCATCGAGGCCGCGTGCTGCGATTTCCTGCTCGATCGCCTTGGCGACCTTGTCGGCGCCGAGCGCCAGCGCGCCGGAATCGCCGGGAACGTAGATCGTCACGCTCATGAGCGCACCTCCTCGACGATCTCGTCGATCTTGTCGGCGTCGAGTCGGCCGATCACCTCGCCGTCGAGCATCGCCGACGGCGCGCAGGCGCACAGGCCGAGGCAGAAGACGGGCTCGAGCGTGACCGCGCCGTCCTTGCTGGTCTCATGGAAGCCGATGCCGAGCTTCTGCTGGACCTGAGCTGCAATCGCTTCAGCGCCCATCGACTGGCACGCCTCGGCCCGGCACAGCTTCAGCACATGCCGGCCGGCCGGTTCCTTGCGGAAATCGTGGTAGAAAGTGACCACCCCATGCACTTCGGCACGCGACAGGTTGAGCGCCTCGGCGATGATCGGCAGCGTTTCTTGCGGCACGTAGCCGAATTCTTCCTGAAGGCCATGAAGGATCGGGATCAACGGCCCTTCGAGGCCTTTCAGTTCGGCTATTACCGCAGATGTCCTCGCGGCGACATCGGTACTTGCAGGCTGCATGACCACGCAGCGCCCTCCCTCATGCTGGCGCCGACAGTTGGGCGCGCCGAATCTATTGAAACCGATCGAAACGACCGAAATCAATAAAGCAGTCTCGTCGCTTGATAGAAAATCTCTATCAAGCGGGTCGATGGAGGGTATCCTAGCTCAGGTCTTGCCGCGGAAATCGCCTGCCAGCGTCATGGCCTCGTCCAGCAGCGCCTGGACAAGTGTCGTATGCGGCTCGCGCCGTGCCACCACCAGGCCGACTGTATGGCTGGCATCCGGCTCGACGATCGGGATCGCCCTGATCGGTTCGGCGAAGCCGAAGGTCTCGGCAAGATTGAGCGGCATGATCGACGACCACTTGCCGGTCCTGATGTGGGAAAACAGCACGATCATCGAATTGGATTCGAGCGTCGGCCTGACCTGTACGCCGCCCGCGGCCAGATGCTGGTCGATGATGCGCCGGTTCTGCATGTCGGGGGTCAGCAGGCACAGCGGCAGCGTGCTCACTTCCTCCCAGGTCACCTTGTCGCGATCGGAATACTCGTTTCCCGCCGCCGTGATCAGTTGATAACGCTCGGCATAGAGCGGCACGGAGGTGACGCGGCCGAGCGGCTCGTTGTCGAGATAGGTGATGCCCGCATCGATCTCGTAGTTGCCGAGTAGCGACAGCACCTCGATCGAGGTGCGCGACAGGATCGAGAAGGTGACGCCGGGGTGCTTTTCGCGGAACGGCGTGGTCAGCTTTGGCACCATGGCGAGCGCCGTCGGGATGGCGGCGATGCGGATGCGCCCGGTCAGGCCGTGGCGGGCGGCGCGCATTTCCTCGCGCATTGCGCGCGTGTCGCCGACGATGCGCAGCGCCCATTCCAGCACCTGCCGGCCCTCCGGCGTAAGGCCCTGGAAGCGCGAGCCGCGCTGCACCAGCATGACGCCGAGAATGTCCTCGAGCTGCTTGATGCCGGCCGACAGCGTCGGTTGGGTGACGCCGCATTGCTCGGCGGCGCGGCCGAAATGCTGCTCCCTTGCGAGAGCGATGAAGAATTCGAGCTTGTCGATCATGCGGCGAAGTTAGCCGCGGCGGCCGGCTTGCGCCAGCCGCCAACGAGCGATACCGACCAGATGATTGGTGCGCGTCAGCGCCGGAACGGGATCAGCGCGCGCAGCCGCTCGTCGCGCAGATAGAGCCCGCCCCAGGCCATCAGCCCGAGATAGACGCCAAACAAGGTGTGCGAAAACAGCGGATTGCCGATGCGCAGATGGATCGCGATGGCTCCGCCGAGATAGCCGGTCAGAAGGATCGCGCCGAGGATCGACGTGCGCGGCCAGGCATAGAGTGCTGTGCAGGCGAGCGTCAGTACGCCGAGCGTGCGCGCCAGTTCCGGCGGAAAACCCAGCGCCGCCGTGGTGTCGATCACCACCTGCAGCGGCACCAGCTTGATCGCCGCGTCGAAGACAAGAAAAGCGACCAGCACGCCGCTGAGGACGCGTCCGGTCCAAAGCGCGCCATTCGAGATTGCCGGGTTTTCAATAGCTGATTGCATCGGAGTTCCCCTCCATGATTGGTTGAGCTGTGTAGCTTGCGCTATTCGCGCGCGTTGCCGCCGCTGATCATCCAGGCTGTGCCGAACCTGTGCTTCCCTGTCGGGTCGGCACCCCGGTCCTACATCTTCATCCCGCAATTGATCATCCAGGGTGTCCCGTATTTGTCGATGACCATGCCGAACTTCTTGGCCCAGAAGGTCTCCTCGAACGGCATCATCACCGTTCCGCCGTTACCGAAGGCGTCGAAGATGCGCGTTGCGCGTGGCTCGTCGTCGATCTGGATCGAGACGCTGAAGCCGGACTTCTCGCTGGGATATTGCGGCGGGGCATCGGCGCCCATGAGTTCGGCGCCACCGGCCACCAAGTGGGCGTTGATGATCTTGTCCTGCCATTCCGTCGGCACCTCGGCACCGGCCGGCGTCTCGCCATGGCTGACCATCGCGACGATCTCGCCGTCGAGCGTTCGGGCGTAGAACTCGAATGCCTCGCGGCAGCGACCATCGAAACTGAGATAGGGGACGAATTTCATGTCTGCTCTCCTTGGTTTCATGACGAAAATTCATCAGGTGAACTAGGAACGAACGGCAGGACGCGAAATCGACAGCGTCTTTGGAATTTTTTGTCGGCATCGGCTGGCGGCCGTTGGGTGCCGGCAACCTTTCGCCCCTCCGACCGCAATTCTGTGCATTCAGGCGTTTTGCCATCACGGCATTCGGGACGGCTTGGTTATCTTGGCATTCTGCACTATCTCAGATGCAACAGGGAGCATCATGTTCGACAAATGACAGTTACCAAGGAAGCCGTCCTGGAGCGTCTCAGGACCGTCAACGGCCCGGATTTCACCGGCAACATCGTCGAACTCGGACTCCTCTCCGACATCTTCATCGCCGACGGCAAGGTGTTTTTCTCGATCACTGTGCCGGCCGCCCGCGCGCAGGAGATGGAGCCGCTGCGCGCCGCCGCCGAGCGTGTCGTCAAGGCCATTCCCGGCGTCACCGGTGCCGTGGTCGCGCTGACCGCCGAGAAAAAGGGCGGCGGCATGGAAGCGCCGGTTCCGCCGCGCCCGGCAGCCCCCAGGCCTCAGCCTGCGCCCGCAGCACGACCAGCACCGCATGCGCCGGCGTCGCACAGCCAGGGCAAGCGCGGCGTGCCCGGCATCGCCTCGATCATCGCGGTTGCCTCCGGCAAGGGCGGCGTCGGCAAGTCGACCACCGCCGTCAACATCGCGCTCGGCCTTGCCGCCAACGGCCTCAAGGTCGGTGTGCTCGATGCCGACATCTACGGCCCGTCGATGCCGCGCCTGCTCAACATCCACGGCCGTCCCGAGACGGTCGACGGCAAGGTGTTGAAGCCGATGCAGAACTATGGCCTCAAGGTCATGTCGATGGGCTTCCTCGTCGACGAGGAGACGCCGATGATCTGGCGCGGGCCGATGGTCATGTCGGCGCTGACCCAGATGCTGCGCGAGGTCGAGTGGGGGCCGCTTGACGTGCTCGTCGTCGACATGCCGCCCGGCACCGGCGACGCCCAGCTGACCATGGCCCAGCAGGTGCCGCTGGCGGGTGCCGTCATCGTGTCGACGCCGCAGGATCTGGCGCTGATCGACGCGCGAAAAGGCCTCAACATGTTCAAGAAGGTCGACGTGCCGCTGCTCGGCATCGTCGAGAACATGAGCTATTTCATCGCTCCCGACACCGGCAAGCGCTACGACATCTTCGGCCATGGCGGCGCGAGGAAGGAGGCCGAGCGCCTCGGCGTCACCTTCCTCGGCGAAGTGCCGCTGGAGATGGGTATCCGCGAAAGCTCCGACGCCGGCACGCCGGTGACGGTCACGAAGCCCGACGGCGTCGAAGCGAAAATCTATCGCGACATCGCCGCCAAGGTCTGGACGCGCCTGCAGGAAGAAAAGGGCGCTGCCGAAGCGGCCGTACCGAGCATCGTGTTCGAGTAAGGCCGGGACATTAACAGGTCGGGGCGCACTCTCTAGCGCCCCCTCTATCCTGCCGGACGTCGCCGTCGAAGCGACGAGATTGGTGGCATCTATGCAGGCACCCGAGCGTCACCGGCTCCTTCGAGCCGGCGACCAGGTTGTCTTCTGGCAATCGATCGCCATATCCGCGCAAAAGTTGTAAACCGTATTGCATTATCGCTCTGGTTGTCGTAGCGGCAGCTATCGCGAGCACTGCCCTGTTCGCTCAGTGAGAGCAAGCACAGGGCATATCGATGATATCAAGCACAACCAGTTCCGTCCGCAGCGCATCCTTGGCAACGCTGCTCGTGACTTCCATTTCGTTGGCGGCGAGCATGCCGACGGCGGCCTCGGATTTGGTGTCGCCGGCGACTGCCGGGTTCGTCTGGACCGGAGGCTATGTTGGCCTTCAGGTCGGGCACGCCTGGGGTGACTCATACTACGGCGATCAATATGGTTCGTTCATCAACTTTGATCCCAAAGGGCTGATTGGAGGCGCATATGCGGGCTACAATCAGCAGTTCGGCAACCTGGTCATCGGTGCCGAGGCCGACATGAATTTCTCGGGCATCGACAGGGATCGAGCAGCGCAAGTGTACGACGACGGCAGCTCAAATGATTATCACTACGGCACCGGCGATGTGAAATGGAACGGCGCCATCAGGGCACGGCTTGGTTATGCCGCGGATCGCTTCCTGCCCTACATTGCGGCGGGCGTTGCATTCGCGAAGTATGATGTCGCTTTCATGCATGACGAAGGCGATGGTGCCTATGCCCATTGGGAAGGGAGCGCCAGCATGACCGGCTGGACCCTCGGCGGTGGTATCGAGTACGCCGCCACCGACAACCTGATGGTGCGAGCGGAATATCGCTATTCCGACTATGGCAATGAAAAGTGGAACGATCCGGACTGGGACAGCGATTTGGATGTCGACCTCAAGACCCACGACCTGCGCCTTGGCGTCGCCTACAAATTCTGATTTCGGCCATCAGGCCGAGGCGCTCCCGGCCTCACGGCCGGGGGGCGCTCAGCGCTCCCTCGGTGGCAGTCTTCGCACCTCAAACCCGGTCTTTGTCGTCTCGAAGCCAGCATTGCGGTAGAAGCCCAGCGTCGCCGGGTTCTTCGATCCGGTGAGCAGCATCACCTTATAGCAGCCGAGCGACCATGCTGCATCGACGGCCGCAAGCAGCACCGCTTTACCGTGGCCTTGGCCGCGGAAGTCGGTATGCGTCACGACATTCTCGATCAGCGCATAGTTGGCGCCGCCGCGGACGAAATTCGGGATGACGACGAGCGTGCAGGTCGCCACCTGCCTGCCGTCAAGCAAGCCGAGAAGGATGGCGCTGTCGCCATAGCGGGAGAAGCGGTCCCAGATTTCTTCGGTCCGCTCGGTGCTGACCGGCACGTCGTCAGGCATGAGATGGCGATAGAGCTGCAGCAGTTCGGGCAGGTCCTCACGGGTCGCCCGGCGGATCGTGAATTCGGCGGCCATGGGCTTCCCTTGCAAGGAGTGCGGACCGGGGTCCAGTCAGGCCCCGCCAGCCAGGAACGCCGGCAGATCGGCGATCGACTCGAGCACCACATCGGCCATCGGCGTCAGCGATTCCCGCGTGCCGGTGCCCGACAGCACCGCGATCGCCAGCGCGCCGCCGGCCCTCGCCATCTCCAGGTCGTGACGGTTGTCGCCGACCATCGCGATCTCCGACGGCTTCAGCCCGGTAAGCTTGGAAAAGGCATGGATCGAGTCGGGCGCGGGCTTCGGGTTGGGTACGGAATCGTAGCCATAGGCGGCGTCGAACATCTCGGCGACGCCAAGTGTCAGCAGCGTCTTTTCGGCCCCGATGGTGGAGTCGTTGGTGGCGACGCCGAGCCGAAAACCCGCGCCGTGCAGGTGCGCCAGCGCGTCACGGCTGCCGGGCAGCGCCACTGCCTTGGCCGCACCCTGTTCGGCCGTCACCTCGTCGAAATGCTTGACCATCGCCGCTCGCGCGGCCTCATCTGCGTCCGGATACCACAGCGTCACGATGTCGGCATTGGTGCCTGCGGCAAAGACCGAGTCGGCGCGGAAGCCGCCCATCGCGAAATCGTATCCGGCGGCGTCCATCAGTGCGTCGGCGCGGCTGCGGTCGCCGTCCGCCGCCTTCAGCGCCATCAGGTCGCCAATGGCGAACCAGGTCGCCTCGAAGTCGACCAGCGTGCCGTCCTTGTCGAAAAGTATGCCCTTGATGCCTTGCAATTCACTCACTCCTTCGCACGCAGGTGGTGAATATGCTCCACCAGCCCGGCTGTCGAGGCATCGCCGCGGGCGGCATTCTCGCGTCCCTCCACGACAGGCAAGAGCCCGGTGGCCAGTTCCTTGCCCAGTTCCACGCCCCATTGGTCGAAGGCGTTGATACCGAACAGCTGTGCCTCGACGAAGACGCGGTGCTCGTAGAGCGCGATCAGCCGGCCGAGCGTGTACGGGTCGAGCTTGCGGTAGAGGATCGTCACCGACGGCCGGTTGCCGGAAAAGACGCGGTGGGGGGCGATCCTGTCGACCTCCTCGGCCTTCATGCCTTTCGTCAGCATCTGCCGCCGCGCTTCCTCGAGCGTGCGACCCTTCATCAGCGCTTCCGACTGCGCCAGGCAGTTGGCCAGCAGCAGGTCGTGATGATGCTTCAACTCCGGTTCGTGGCCCTCGGCCGCCGCCAGGAACTCGACCGGGATGATGTCGGTGCCCTGGTGCAGCAACTGGAAGAAGGCGTGCTGGCCGTTGGTGCCGGGCTCGCCCCAGACCAGCGGGCCGGTCGGCGTCACCGCGCCGCCGCCGGCGAGGGTGACGCTCTTGCCGTTCGATTCCATGTCGAGCTGCTGCAGATAGGCGGGCAGGCGCGCCAGGCGCTGGTCATAGGGGATGACCGCCCGCGCCGGGTAGTTGCAGATCGCCCGGTGCCAGAAGCCGATCAGCCCCATGAGCACCGGAATGTTCCTGGTCAGCGGTGCGGTGGCGAAATGCCGGTCCATGGCATGGGCGCCGGCGAGGAAATCGCGGAAGTTCTTGGGGCCGATGGCGATCATGATCGGCAGGCCGATCGCCGACCATAGCGAATAGCGGCCGCCGACCCAGTCCCAGAACCCGAAGACGCGGGTCGGGTCGATGCCGAAGGCCGCCACCTTGTCGAGCGCGGTTGACACCGCGGCGAAATGCTTGCCCACCGCCTCCGTGCCGAGCGCTTGTTCGATCCAGCGCCGCGCCGTTTCGGCATTGGTCATCGTCTCGACCGTGGTGAAGGTCTTGGATGCGACGATGAACAGCGTCGTCTCCGGGTTCAGCCCCTTCAGCGTGTCGTGGATATGGGCGCCGTCGACATTGGAGACGAAATGCGCGCGCGGGCCGTCGTGATAGGGCGCCAGCGCCAGTGTCGCCATGGCCGGGCCGAGATCCGAGCCGCCGATGCCGATGTTTACGATGTCGGTGATCTTCTTGCCGGTCGCGCCTGTGGCCTTGCCCGAGCGGACGGCGTCTGCAAATTTCGCCATGGCGTCGAGCACGGCATGCACGTCCACGGTCACGTCATGGCCGTCGAGCATCACCGGTTCGCCGACAGGATTGCGCAAGGCCGTGTGCAGCACGGCGCGGTTTTCGGTCACGTTGATGCGCTGGCCGGCAAACATCGCCGCGCGCTTGCCGGGCAGGTCGACCGCCTGTGCCAGTCTTTCGAGCAACGCCATCGTCGTTGCGTCGACCGCGCATTTCGACCAGTCGAGCAGCAGATCGCCGTCGGTGAGGGAAAAATGCTGGAAGCGCTTGGGATCGGAAGCGAACGCCGCCCGCATGTTCTTCGGCGCGTCCTCGCGATGGCTGCGAAGGGCTGCCAGGGCTGCCTGGATGGGTTGTTCGATCACCGTTGAACTCCGGGTATGTGAACTGGTGATCCATCCTAGCAGACCTCCGGCTGCAAGCGAGAGGCTCAGCAGCGGGTTTTGGCGCGAAACGTCAATCGGTTCAATATGCTGCGCCTGCAACCGCTGCTGGAAAGTTCACTGGCATAAATCCCAAGGATTAGAAAAATTGATTGGTGCAATGGGTTGTGCCAAGGATAGCCTTCTATGGTCCAGGAAGATGAAAAAGGCTGGACACATGGGGGACGCCTGATGCCGCAGCGAAACGACACCGCAATCTGGTCCGGACTGTTCCGGATTTCGGCGGAATCAGGCCAGACGCTCCAGGCCCAGATCCGGCAGGCGATCGTCGCCGCCATTCTCGACCGGCAGATCGCGGCGTCGATGCCGCTGCCGTCCTGCCGCATCCTGGCCGAGAAGCTCGGCGTGGCGCGCGGCACCGTGGTGCTCGCCTTCCAGCAGCTGGTCGATCAGGGCTTCCTCGTCGCACGCGAAAGGCGCGGTCATTTCGTCAATCCGGAAGTGCTGGCCACACCCGCCAAGCCACAGCAGAAGACCCCGGACCAGGCGACCGAAATCGACTGGAAGGCGCGTCGCCAGATCGCCGCCAGCGACATGGCACCGCCGACCAAGCACGAAAACTGGATCAAGTCGTCCTACCCATTCGTCTACGGCCAGTTCGACCCGACGCTGTTCCCGACGGCCGAATGGCGCGAGTGCAACCGCATGGCGCTGGCGGTGCTTGAGATCCGCAACTGGGCGGCCGATATGGTCGATCGCGACGATCCCCTGCTTATCGAACAGATCCAGGCGCGCCTTCTGCCGCGTCGCGGCATCTTCGCCAATCCCGACGAGATCATCGTCACGCTGGGTGCGCAAAACGCGCTCTACATGCTGGCGTCGCTCTTGATGACCAAGGGCTCGAAGGTGGCGATGGAGGATCCCGGCTATCCAGACGCACGCTCCATCTTCCGGCTCGCCGGCGCCGACATCGAGCCCATTCCCGTTGATCAGCAGGGCATCGTCACCTCGGCAATCCCATCGGATGCCGGCTTCGTTTTCGTCACGCCGAGCCATCAGTGCCCGACCATGGTGCCGCTCAGCGCCGAGCGCCGACAGGATCTTCTGGCGCGTGCTGCGCGCAACAACCAGATCATCATCGAGGACGGCTATGACAGCCAGTTGCTCGACGACGCGCCCCAGCAGGCGCTGAAGAGCATCGATCGCTCCGGCCGCGTCGTCTATGTCGGCTCGATGTCGAAGACGTTGGCTCCCGGCCTACGGCTTGGCTACATCGTCGCTTCCGCCGGCCTGATTTCGGAACTGCGTGCGCTCCGCCGCTTTATGCTGCGTCACCCGCCGGCCAACAACCAGCGCGCCGTCGCCCTGTTCCTGTCGCTCGGCCACCACGAGGCGCTCGTCCGCCGCCTGTCCACTGCCTTTGGCGACAGGCGCAAGCGCTTGGTCCAGGCGATGTCGGCATTCCTGCCGGACTGGCAGGCGACCGACGCCGCCGGCGGCACCTCGCTGTGGCTCGAGGGCCCGCGCGGCATCGACTCGCGCGGGCTTGCTGCTGCGGCAGCCTCGCGTAGCGTCATCATCGAGCCCGGCGATCGTTTCTTCGAGCACAGCGAAAAGCCCACGCGCTTCATGCGCCTGGGAATCTCGTCGATTGCGCTTCAGCACATCGAGCCGGGAATCCGCGAGCTTGCCACGGCAGCCGGGCGGCGCCCCGCTGCCGCCTGAACTCGGCGGTTCGGCGGGGCGGCCTATATTAGGTCTGGCATATCTGGCGAAATCTGCTGGCCCATGGTCGGGGCCAATCGACGCTGCATAGTCACGCAAAGGGAACGAGGCGGAACGACGGTGGCATAACCACTGCGATCCAGCTTCACAAATTTGCGGAGGACTGCATGCCAGTGGCCGTCGAGAATCCCGTTTCTTCAGCAGAGCAACGCTTACGTCGCTCCGGTGGCCGCGAAGCCCGGCGCGCCTTGCGTTCGGCACCACTGGCCGAAGACATCCGCCCGGTACGCCCCGGCCTCGAGGGCGGGCGGTTCGCCCCGCTCACTCAGCACGATCTCGAACGTATTCATGAGGCGGTGCTGACGCTGCTTGAAACGGTCGGCTTCGCCAATGCCATTCCGAACTGCATCGAGGCACTGACCCGGGTCGGCGCAACCTACGGCGACGACGGCCGCATCCGCTTTCCACGGCAACTGGTGCTGGAGACCATCAGGACCGCTGCACGCGACTTCACCCTGTGCGGCCAGGATCCTCGCCACGACATGATGATCCGGGGCAAGCGCGTGCACTACGGCACCGCCGGTGCTGCCGTGCATCTCGTCGATGTCGAAAAGCGCGAATATCGCGAAAGCCTGCTGCAGGACATCTATGACGCCGCGCGCCTCGTCGAGGGGCTCGACAACATCCATTTCTTCCAGCGCCCGATGGTGCCGCGCGACATTCCCGATCCGCTGGAGATGGATTTCAACACGCTCTACGCCTGCGTGTCGGGCACGTCGAAGCATGTCGGCACCAGCTTCACCGTCCGCGAAAACGTCGCCCCGGCATTGGAGATGCTTTACGAGATCGCGGGCGGCGAGGAGAATTTCCGCGCCCGGCCCTTCGTCTCCAATTCCAATTGCTTCGTCGTGCCGCCGATGAAATTCGCCGAGGATGCCTGCGGTGTGCTCGAGGCCTGCGTCGAGGGTGGCATTCCGATTCTTTTGCTCTCCGCCGGACAGGCCGGTGCCACCGCGCCGGCTGCCATCGCCGGCGCGGTCGTCCAAGCGGTGGCGGAGGTGCTGGCGGGGCTGGTTTATGTCAATGCGCTGAAGCCCGGCCATCCCGCGATCTTCGGCACCTGGCCTTTCGTTTCGGACCTGCGCACCGGCGCGATGTCGGGCGGCTCGGCCGAACAGGCGCTGCTGACTTCGGCCTGCGCCCAGATGGCCCAGTTCTACGACTTGCCCGGCGGTTCGGCTGCTGGCATGGCCGACTCCAAGCTGCCCGACATCCAGTCCGGCTACGAAAAAGGCATCACCAACGTCACGGCCGGCCTGTCGGGCCTCAATCTGGTCTATGAGGCCGCGGGCATGCATGCCTCCCTGCTCGGCTTTTGCCTCGAAAGCCTGATCATCGACAACGACATGCTGGGCCAATGCCTGCGCTGCGTGCGCGGCATCGAGGTCACCGATGCGGCCCTTTCGCTCGACACCATCGCCGAGGTCTGCCTCAACGGCCCCGGCCACTATCTCGGCAACGAGCAGACGCTGCGCCTGATGCAGACCGAGTATTTCTATCCCGCCGTAGCCGACCGCTTCTCGCCCAAGGAGTGGAACGAAAAGGGCAAGCCCGACCTGTTGGGCCGCGCCATTGCCGAGAAGAAACGTATCCTGGCCGAGCGCTTCCCGCGTCACATCCCCAGGGCGCTCGACGACAGGCTGCGCGCCCGCTTCGGCGAGTTGGTCAGGTTGCCGCGCAGCGGAATGGGCGGCTGAGTCGAGCGGCGGCTACTCGGCGCTCAGGCCGAAACGCTCGACCACTTCCGAATTCATCAGCTTGGCGTGCATGGAAAGCAGCACCAGTTGCGCGTCGAGGCTGTCGGTTGCGTCCAGCGCCCGGTCGATGCGCCGTTCGACGTCGAGCATGGCATCGCTGCCGTTGGTCTGCTCGAACGCTCCGGGCCCCGCGAGGCAGTAGCCGAACAGTTGCGCCACCGGCAGATAGGCCTGGGATGGCGGCTCGTCCGGCCAGTGATCCTTCATCAGGTTGACGATGGTCAGCTTGACGCCCTCCGGCACCAGTGCGGGGTGAAGATCGACGCTGCGTAGCGCGGCATCCAGGTCCCGGAGGTCGCCAGAGCGGCCGAACAGGCCAAAAAATCCCAAGGAAGAACGCCGTCTGGCCATGTTGTCCCGATCCTGTTTTCACCGATTTAGGCGGTTTAGGGTCGGAATTCAAAGGCCGTGTCCTGATTGCAACGGGTGAGCAGGCGTGGTCGCGTTTGACGGCTACTCCTTGAGGGACAGCCACCGCGCGCGGTGGACGTTGCGAACGTTGTCGACGAAGCCGGAGACGGCAGGAGCGACAAGGTTTTTCGACACGGCCCAGGTGAGCGGGATCACTGCCGTCTCATCGAGTGCCATCTTCTCGGCCTCATGCAGCAGTTCCACCCGCACCGCTTCAATCGGCTCCGTCCTGGCCTTGTCGAGCAGGGCGTCGAAGCCTGGGTTCGAATAGCCGGGATAGTTGTTGGGGTGGCCGCTATACATCAGCGACAGTGAATCCGCGGCATCCGAATAATCGAGGATCCAGCCGATGGTGCCGGCGGTGAAGTCGTGCCGCATCAGGAAGTCGTGATGCTCGGGGATTGGCCGGCGGACGAAGTCGACTTCGGCGCCGATTTCCTTCCAGTTTTGTGCCACCGCCTCGCTGACCTTCACCTGCGTCGGCATCGTCGAGGTGCGCAGCGTGAATTGCAGCGGCTTGCCGGGCCCATATCCGGCGGCCGCCAGGAGCGCCTTGGCCTCCGCGACACGCTCGCTGTGCTCCATGGCCGCCCAATCGGGCACATAGTGCCTGCTTTCGAAGCCCGGCGCACCAGGCGGCACCATGCCGTAGGCGGCGTTTTGGCCAGTCTGCGTCACCTCCGTACCCAGTCGTTCGCGGTCGATCGCCATCGACAACGCACGCCTCACATTGGGATCGTCAAAGGGCGGATCCCTAAGGTTGAGCACGTAGTACCAGACGCCGAGCGTCGGCACGACCCGTGCCTCGCCGGGCCTTTTGGCTTGCAGTTTCGCAAACGCGTCTGTCGGGAACTGCGTTGCGATCTCGAACTCGCCCTTGTCGAACGAGGTCACTGTCGTGGCTTCGTCGTCGGCGAAATGATAGATCACCTCATCGAGCTTGACGTCGCTGGCAGCCCGGTAGCTTTCGTTGCGCACCGCACGAATATCCATCTCGGATTTCCATTCGGCCAGCTTGAAGGCGCCGTTGCTGACGATGTTTTGTGGCTTGGCCCAGTCGTCACCGAGCTTTTCGACGAGATGACGCGGCACCGGATAAGCGCCTGGCTGGACGAGCGCCTGCAGGAAATAGGGCATCGGCCGTTCCAGCGTGATGACGACGGTGCTTTTGTCCGGTGCCGCAATCCCGAGTGCTGCCGGGTCGGTCATCGTGCCGCTGTTGAAGGCTTCGGCATTCTTGATCGGGAACTGGATGAAGGCGAACTCGGCCGCGAGCCTGGGCTCGAGCAGGCGGCGGAATGCGAACAGGAAGTCGCCGGAATCGAGCCGCTGGCCGTCGCTCCATTTGAGTCCGTCGCGCAGCTTGAAACTATAGGTCAGGCCGTCGGGCGAGACGGTCCAGGATTGCGCCTGGCCCGGCACCGGATTGCCGGCGGCATCTTCCGTCACCAGCCCCTCGAAGAGATCGCCGACGATCCAGTCTGACCAGTCCCCGCTGTGCCTCTGCGGATCGAGCGTTCCGGGTTCCGCCGCGAGCTGTATGTCGAGCGTAGCGGCGAGTGTGGTTGTAGCGAGCAGGAACGGGAAAAGGATGAATGCACTCAGCAAGGATGCGATGCGATTGCCCATGGCCATCGTGCCCTCTCCGATACATCACCCCACCATACACCAAGGGGTTGCGTTCGAAAAGTTGCGCTCGCCGACTGCGGGCGTGGAGTCGGCCAGCGATCGGGTAGGCAGAGTAGATGAGCTTGGCGACCTCAGTGATTGTCGCGCGGGATGCCCTTGGTCTGCGCCACGCGCTGGTACTTCACCGCCGGCTTCAGCACCATGCCCTCCGACAACTGGTCGACCATGCCGCGCTGGATCTCCTGCCATGGCGTCTGGTGGGCGGGGTAGCGGTAGCCGCCGTTGTTCTGGTGCTCGGCGCGGCGGCGCATGATCTCGTCGTCGCTGACGAGGATGTCGGCGGTGCCCTTCTTCAGGTCGATGCGCACCCGGTCGCCTGACTTTAGCAGCGCCAACCCGCCGCCGACGGCGGCTTCCGGCGAGGCGTTGAGGATCGAGGGCGAGCCCGAGGTGCCGGACTGGCGCCCGTCGCCGATGCAGGGCAGCGAATGGATGCCGCGCTTGATGAGATAGGCGGGCGGCTGCATGTTGACCACTTCGGCTGCACCCGGATAGCCGACCGGCCCCGTGCCGCGCATGAACAGGATGGTGTTTTCGTCGATGTTTTCGGCCGGGTCGTCGATGCGGGCGTGATAGTCCTCGGGACCGTCGAACACCTTTGCGGAGCCTTCGAAGGCTTCAGGGTCTTTCGGGTTCGACAGGTAGCGTTCGCGGAACTCGCTGGAGATCACGCTGGTCTTCATGATCGCGCTGTCGAACAGATTGCCCTTGAGGTTGATGAAGCCGGCATCCTGCTTCAGCGGATCGACGACGGTGCGGATCACCTTTTCGTCCATGTTCTCTGATGCGGCGCAATTCTCGCCCATGGTCCTGCCGTTGGCGGTGAGCGCATCCGGATGCGGCAGAAGGCCCGCCTTCATCAGCTCGGCGACCACGGCCGGCACGCCGCCGGCATGGTGATAGTCCTCGCCGAGATATTCGCCTGCTGGCTGCAGGTTGACCAGCAGCGGCACGTGATGGCCGATGCGCTGCCAGTCGTCATTGTCGAGCGGCACGCCGAGATGGCGGGCAATCGCGTTGAGGTGGATCGGTGCATTGGTCGAGCCGCCGATCGCCGAGTTGACGACGATGGTGTTTTCGAAGGCCTCGCGCGTCATGATGTCGGAGGGCTTGAGGTCCTCGCGCACCATCTCGACAATGCGCTTGCCCGTCTCGTAGGAAATCTGGCCGCGTTCGCGATAGGGCGCGGGGATTGCGGCCGAGCCCGGCAGCTGCATGCCCAGCGCCTCGGCCAGGCTGTTCATCGTCGTCGCCGTGCCCATGGTGTTGCAATAGCCGACCGAGGGCGCGGACGAGGCGACGATGTCCATGAACTGGTCATAGTCGATCTCGCCGGCCGCAAGCTTTTCGCGCGACTTCCACACGATGGTGCCCGAGCCGGTGCGCTCGCCCTTGTGCCAGCCGTTGAGCATCGGCCCGACCGAGAGCGCGATCGCCGGGATGTTGACGGTGGCGGCCGCCATCAGCAGTGCCGGCGTGGTCTTGTCGCAGCCGATGGTCAGCACCACGCCGTCGAGGGGATAGCCGTAGAGTACTTCGACCAGGCTGAGATAGGCGAGGTTGCGGTCGAGCGAGGCGGTCGGGCGCTTTCCGGTTTCTTGGATCGGGTGGCAGGGAAATTCGAACGGCACGCCGCCGGCGGCCACGATGCCGTCGCGGACGCGCTTGGCGAGCTCGATGTGGTGGCGGTTGCAGGGCGACAGGTCCGAGCCTGTCTGGGCGATGCCGATCAGCGGCTTGCCCGACTGCAGCTCCTCGCGGGTCAGGCCGAAATTCAGGTAGCGCTCGAGATAGAGCGCGGTCATGCCGGGATTGTCGGGGTTGTCGAACCACTCCTGCGAGCGGAGCTTCTTCGTCGTCTTTGCACCGGCCATCAATTCCTCCCGAAATCCGGACCTGCATCGTTATGGCAAGGACGAAAACGCCGCAAGAGCGATGCGGGCCCGGTCGCGTTCGCCGCTTCATTCGACGGCAGAGCAGCCTCGGTTATGCCGGCTCTTCCAGGACGTCCTCGACCACGACCGTGTTCCGGCCTCGCCCCTTGGCCTCGTACAGACAGCGGTCGGCCCGCCGCATCAGCTGTGAGGTCGGCCGCTGGTCGACCGAGAGAGCAATGCCGATGCTGATGGTGAGGGGGTGCCGTTTGCCCCCATTGGGGTGGAAGGCGAGCTTCTCGACCTCAATCCGGATCCGCTCCGCGATCCGGGCTGCTTCATTTCGGTCCACTGCCGGTAGGAAGACGCAGAATTCTTCGCCGCCGATGCGGCCAACGACGTCGAGGTCACGCGTCGTTGCGTCGATCGCTCCGGCGATGAGCTTCAGCGCCTCGTCGCCGACGGGATGACCGTAGGTGTCATTGACCTTCTTGAAATGATCGGCGTCGATGAGAACGAGAGCACCTTCGTCGCTCCTGCGTCGCGCCTGCTTGAACTGTTCGAAGAAGGCTTCCCGGTTGAGGAAGCCCGTCATCTGGTCGTAATTGGCCTTGGTTTCGAGCTTGGCGTGAAGTTGCGACAGCTCATCGAGCGCCCGTTTGAGCCGGGCATTCTGCCAAAATACATAGAAGGCGGTGGGAAAGCCGGTGATGGTAGGCAGGATGCAGTTCATCATGAAGACGAACAAGGTAAAAGGCTGGCCGGCGGCATAGCGCGTGGCGAACGAAACGACCTGGCTGACTGCGATGACGCCGGCCGTTACGGCGCAGGCCTTGAGTACGATCTTGATCACATCGCCCTCGCGACAATTCTATACATGCTCATCCCATGCAGGCCTTAACAAGCCGTAAGAGAAGACAGCACCGACCGTCGCCGCCTCTGATGCGATGGACAACGCCCCGCGCGTTCGTTAACCCTTTCGGTGATTGATGTGTCGGGAGGATATCGTCATGGCTCTTGTCATCGAAGGCGAGGAAAAGATCGCAGCCCCCATCGACGTGGTGTGGAAGGCGCTGAACGACCCTGAGGTGCTCAAGGAGAGCATTCCCGGCTGCGAGAGCCTGGAAATGTCCTCGCCGACCGAAATGGCCGCCAAGGTGGTGCTCAAGATCGGACCGATCAAGGCGACCTTCAACGGCGAGGTCACGCTCAAGAACCTCAACCCGCCGCACTCCTACACCATCGAGGGCGAGGGCAAGGGCGGCATCGCCGGCTTCGCCAAGGGCGGCGCGGACGTGACGCTGACCGAGGACGGGCCTGACGCCACCATCCTCAAATATGAGGCCAAGGCCGATGTCGGCGGCAAGATCGCCCAGCTCGGCAGCCGCCTGATCACCTCGACGTCGAAGAAACTGGCTGGCCAGTTCTTTTCCACCTTCGGCGAAAAGGTGGGGGGAGCGTAGCCTCTGCCACCTCGTCGTTATCCCGACCGAGCGCAGCGAGAGCCGCGACCCATTGACTGGCGCGGCCGGGTACTGATTTTGCAGTTCCTTTCTTGACGGCTGCCATGACGAGGGCCCGGCCGCGCCGGACGATGGTCGGGCCAATGGGTCCCGGATAACCTGCGCTTCGCTCCGGTTTCCGGGATGACGGCGCCGATGTTGGTGGCAAGCCTATTCACTGCCACGCTCGCTTTCGCGCCTGGCCGTTGTCAAAGAGCACTCCCTCTTTTTTGCTGCCCATGACTCGCTTTCTCGACATGGCTTCGCCAGTCGAGGCGTCATGGGAGGGAGGTGGTTCGGGAAGCGGGGCGCGAGGCCGTGCCTTCCGATAGTCTTTTGTGTGGCGCGACGTTCGCGCCCCGCCCGGCTGCTTGCCCCGCTCAGTCGCCTCGGCATTTCCGCCGCCAGCCTCCGCAAGGCCCGGGCTTGGGGGTGAAACACCCAGTGAGAGAACCGACCTCCCGCCAGCCCGGCACCGGCGCTTCCCCCCGATGCCCGGTGCGCAGCCGGGGTCCCGTGGAAGATCGCGAGGTCAATGATACGCGAGGTTTTGGGAGCGTGGAAAAACGGGGCGGTTTTTCCACGCTAGCTACTGACAGATGGTGACATGGGGAGCGAGTCGCGGCTCCAGCGACTGGCGATAGGCGGCTATCGGTAACCGAAGAATTCCATCAGTTCGCGAGCGTCGTCATGGTCAAACCACGACACGACTTCGGGCGGCAACTCGTGCTTCCACTTGCCTCTGTAGTCTCGAATGGGCTGGTTTACCTGGGCTTGTCGGCGCGAGGCATGTTCGGACATTTTCCTGATTGCTTTTTGGCCCCAGGCGGTCGGCCGCTTGTGATAGTCGAGCATTGCCTCGTCATAAGAGATGCCAAGGAACGAGCACAGGTCCTCAATGGAGCGCGCAGGCAATTCGATGAAGTCTTCATAGCGCCAAAGGAAACTCGAACCGTTCTGAATGCGTAGTTTCGAAGCTGTGCTGTCCTTGGCCCACCTTTTGAATGCGCGTTCAAAACTGCCGTAGCGCTTACCCAGTGAGGCAACCGTGTCCCTGCCGTCGCGCGTGGCGACGATGAACTTTGCGTTGGGCATCACGCGGGAAATGGTGTCGGTGTGCAGGATGTGCCCCGGGGTCTTTTCGATCCACAAAGGCTTTCCCGACAGCTGCGCGCGGATCAACAGCCACGCCAGCTTGCCCCATCGCTGCCCGCGATTGGCATTGCCGAAAACCGCAGTTTCATATGGCACGCTGAACACATCAGAATGCTCCGCCATAATCCGTGCAAGCAGAGTCGTTCCGCTGTGGCCGCAGCCACAAATAAATGCTGAAGATTGCGGCTTTGGCAGCCATCGAACGATCAGTTCATCGATGACCGATCCCCTTCTTCATGCAATATAAGGGGAATAATATATTCCGTATTGCTAAATAACAAGCATTGACAGAGCGGCGGCGTGGACAGCGCCGCTATCGGCTGCTTCGGCCGTGGAAGGGGACAAAGTAGGGAGGCTCAATAGGCGGCCGAAAATCAGCCGCCCTGTAGGGCCTTTCCACGGCGGCGGCTGGATGGTCGGGTGACGACGGTGCGTTGCACGCCTTACCCCTTAGTTCGCGGCAGGATCTTGCCGACATTGGCAGTTGGCTGGGGAACTCGATGTGGCGCGGCCGGTTGTCGCCGGCAAGGTGCTCGCGTCATAGGTGCTCGAACAGCAGGCGGCGCGTGGGGGCGGAAAGTGCACGAAATATCGCGTCCTGAAGCTCAGGCATAACTCATGGCCAGCAGGCCAGGAGTCGATACTCAGCTATCTGGGATGAACGAGATGGCCTTCGATCACTTGGCTTCAATATTCCTCTCGCGACGCATGGCCCATCCGGCACACACGACGTCTTGGCCGGCAAAGTCCCATGCTTCAGCCATCGCGCGAACTTTGATCTGACTATAGGCGATCAGGAAGTTCGTCCGGTCCTTGGCCAGGCAGGAGAATTTGGCATACGCATTGATATTCCACTGATCCGGATACCGACTTACCAAGTCCTGGAAGCCTTTAGCGATATCCGACCAGTTCGCGCGCAAAGAGGCTGTATCGAGCGTGGCTGGATCGTAGCTCGAAGCAACCCAAAACGCGCGAGCCATGAATGAGTGCCCGTCGAGCTCTCGAGTGCGGTCGGTCGCGCTCGTGATAAGTGCGTCTATTTCATCGACGCTGCCGCCCCATTTCGGAAGGTTTCTATCGATCGCGAAGAAATACGTTTGGTAGTAATACGGTTCGCGATCTGCGGCTTCTACAAGTAGTTCGTAGAATGCATCATCGGGCCAGCCTTCTTCCTTTGCAACAAGAACCATAAGCGCATACCAATGAGGGTCCTCTGATGCCTCTTCCTTGATAGCAAGAAAATGATCGCGATGCTTTCGAAGATACTTATGGTAACCTGATCGTTGTTGATCGGTTAGATTGTTGTAGTAGTCGCCTCCGCGTAGGAACCAAGCGTGTTTCGAGAGTGCGTCGGCGTAGACAATCTTTGCCGTCGGTGAAGTAGGCTTCGCCTTTATCCAGGCTAACGCCTGCGCTTCAAAACGGTCGAATGATGCGGGGTCGTCGTTCGAATAGAATGTCTCAGGATTGAACGAAGAGTAGAATATTGTCAATTTCCATAAGCCGCTTTCCGTGCGTTCACGGCCAGTGCGAAATTGATGGGCCATTGCGTCAAGCTCATCAAAGCGCCCATTGATGAACGCCGACGCGACAGCCTTTTGGATGGTTTGGCGCTGGGTAATCTCATTCGCGCGTGCATCCAATGGCTCAAGAATTGGTAGCAGGAAAGGCAGCGCCAACAGCAAAAGACGCATAGGGCAGCTCCATTTTGGCTTCGACGACTATCGTCGTCGCATTGAATGAAGATGGCCTTAGCGTGAACAGTAAATTTTACTTATTTCCCAAAAGTAGAGTTCAATGCTGGTCTTCCGATCAATGTGGTATTCCTATCCTTGTCGGCATACGGGATGGCATTGTCACTCAAGTGGGTCTGAAAAACAAAACGGCCGCCGTGGAGGGCCTTTCCACGGCGGCCGCTGGATGATCGGGTGACGGCGAGGCGGTGGGCGCCTTAGCCCCGCAGTTCCCTGCGTAAAATCTTGCCCACATTGGTCTTGGGCAGTTCGGTGCGGAACTCGATGTGGCGCGGCCGCTTGTAGCCGGTGAGGTTTTCCCGGCAGTAGGCAATCAGCGTCTCGGCCGTGAGGTTGGGGTCCTTGCGCACCACGAACAGCTTCGGCACTTCGCCCGAATGCTCGTCCGGCACGCCGATGGCGGCGACTTCGAGGACACCAGGGTGTTGGGCGACGACGTCCTCGAGTTCGTTGGGATAGACGTTGAAGCCGGAGACCAGGATCATGTCCTTCTTGCGGTCGACGATCTTGGTGTAGCCGGCTTCGTCCATGAAGCCCATGTCGCCCGACTTGAAGTAGCCGTCCTCCGTCATGACCTTGGCGGTCTCGTCGGGACGGTTCCAGTAGCCGGCCATGACCTGGGGGCCCTTGATGCAGATTTCGCCGACCTCGCCGAGCGGCAGGTCGAGGCCTGCCTCGTCGCGGATGGCGATGTCGGTCGAGGGCAGCGGCAGGCCGATCGTGCCGGTGAAATCGGTCGAGCTGCACTTGTTGGCGGTTGCCACCGGCGAGGTCTCCGACAGGCCATAGCCTTCGGTGATGTGGTTGCCGGTGAGCCTCTTCCAGCGTTCGGCCACCGCCTTCTGCACCGCCATGCCGCCGCCGAGGCTGAGGCTGAGGCCGCTGAAATCGAGCTTGCGGAAATCCTCGTTGTTGCAAAGCGCGTTGAACAGCGTGTTGAGGCCGGGGAAGATGTTGAAGTGGAACTTCTTCAACTCCTTGACGAAGCCGGGGATGTCGCGCGGGTTGGGGATCAGCACGTTGAGCGCGCCCATCTGCATGCCCATCAGAGCGTTCACCGTCAGCGCGAAGATGTGGTAGAGCGGCAGCGCGCAGACGAAGGTGAGGTGCGACGGCTTCGGCCGTACCCGGTAGGCGTCCTCGACCCACAGCGCCAGCTGGGCGACATTGGCGAGCACGTTGGAGTGGGCCAGCATCGCGCCCTTGGAAATGCCCGTGGTGCCTCCGGTATATTGCAGGAAGGCGATGTCGCCGGCATCGACCGCGACCGGCTTGAAGGTCATGGCCGAGCCTTCGTTCATCGCCGTCAGGAACTTGGTGTGGCCGGGCAGCGACCAGGCCGGCACCAGCTTCTTGACCCTGCGAACCACCAGGTTGACCAGCAGGCCCTTGATGCCGAGCATCTCGCCCATCGAGGCGACGACGACGTGCTTGATATTGGTCTTGGCGACGACCGCCTGCAGCGTGGTGGCAAAGTTCTCGAGGATGACGATCGCCTCGGCGCCTGAATCCTTGAGCTGGTGCTCCAGTTCGCGCGGCGTGTAGAGCGGGTTGACGTTGACGACCGTGTAGCCGGCGCGCAGCACCGCCATCATGGCAACGGGATATTGCAGCACGTTGGGCATCATGATCGCGACGCGCGCACCCTTGGCCAGGCCCTTCGACTGCAGCCATGCCGCGAAGGCCTGCGACATGCGGTCGAGCTCGCCATAGGTGAGCTGCTTGCCCATGCATGAGAAAGCGGGCCGGCCGGCATATTGGTGGCAGGCGGCGGCGAGCAGGTCGCCAATGGACTGGTAGGCGAGCGGCGCGATCTCCGCCGGCATGTTGGCCGGATAGCTCTTCAGCCACGGCCGTGCGTCGGCCTTCGCTGGAAGCGACTGGGGGATGCTGGACGGGGCGGGTGCTTCCACCACGGGAGCCGCCGGCTTGGCCTTGGCCGCCGGTGCCTTCGCCTTCGGCTTGGCGGCAGACTTCGGGGCTTTTTTGGCTGCTACCGGGGCCTCGCCGGAGACCGCCTTGGCGGTTGCGCCGTTTGATTTCGACGCACTTTTTGCCGTCGCAGGCTTGGCAGTGCCGGCCTTGGCGGACTTCGCGGGAGCTTTCGCGGTTGCCGCCGATTTGGCCGGAGCTGCGGCCTTTGCCGGCTTGGCCTTGGTCTCGGGCTTTGCCTCGCCGTCCGGCTTGGCTGCCGCGTCTTTCCTTACGGTTTCGGCGGTGCTCGACGTGCCTGACGATTTTGCCAATTGTGCCTCCCTGGCCGCTCTTGTCCGTCCGGCTGGTCGTCCGCCGGTTTTCGCCCTGGTTTTTGTATCGCAGCGCCGCAAGAACAGTGCCGCGTCGGGGCATGTTGTAGTCGTTTGTATTGCCACCTGACGCGCCCGGCAAGTATCACCCAGCGTCAACTGGGCAAGGGAATCCCGTGGCTCCCAAATTACATGGTAGCGGCATGACATTGGTGATGAAATCAGGCAAATTTTTGTGTTGAAGCTGGCGCTCATGGAAGCATTCCAAAGTCGAACGCCGAGCTCCTTCAATGAAGTGCCGGGATAGACGGCTATTTCGGGGCGAATTGCGGGTATAATATTCTGCTTACCAAAGGGCAGGCAGGTGGGGAGTTCCAAAGCGCAAAAAACGGTGCTTATATGCGCGCCTGCGAGCCTGACAGGTAGGGGCTTGGGCAATCACTAGGGAGTGTTGAATGATCAAGAAAACGACCTTTGCGGCCGCGCTGCTGGCTGCAACCGTCCTGAGCGGCGCGGCGAGCGCCAAGACGTTCGTCTACTGCTCGGAAGGTTCGCCTGAAGGCTTCGATCCGGGCCTCTACACCGCCGGCACGACCTTCGATGCCGCCGCGCACACCGTCTACAACCGCCTGCTCGAGTTCAAGAAGGGCACCACCGAGACCGAGCCGGGCCTGGCCGAGAGCTACACGATTTCCGACGACGGCCTGGAATACACCTTCAAGCTGCGTCCGGGCGTCAAGTTCCAGACCACTGAGTTCTTCACACCGAGCCGCGAGCTGAACGCCGACGACGTTGTCTTCTCCTATGAGCGCCAGCTCAAGGCTGACAATCCCTGGAACAAGTATGTCGCGGGCGCATCGTGGGAATATGCCGCTGGCATGGGCTTCCCCGAAGTGATCAAGTCGGTCGAGAAGGTCGATGACCTGACCGTCAAGTTCACGCTGACCCGCAAGGAAGCGCCGTTCCTCGCCAACATCGCCATGCCGTTCGCTTCGATCATCTCGAAGGAATATGCCGACAAGCTGCAGGCCGACGGCAAGATGAACCAGATGAACCAGATGCCGCTCGGCACCGGTCCGTTCCAGTTCGTCGCCTACCAGCAGGACGCCATCATCCGCTACAAGGCCAACCCGGAATACTGGGGCGGCAAGCAGAAGATCGACGACCTGGTCTTCGCCATCACCCCGGATGCCTCGGTTCGCTTCCAGAAGCTGAAGGCCGGCGAATGCCACCTGATGCCGTTCCCGAACGCCGCCGACGTGGCTGCGATGAAGGCTGATCCGAACCTCAAGGTGATGGAGCAGGAAGGCCTGAACGTTTCCTACCTGGCCTACAACACCACCCAGGCTCCGTTCGACAAGGTCGAGGTCCGCAAGGCGCTCAACAAGTCGATCAACAAGCAGGCCATCGTTGACGCCGTGTTCCAGGGTGCCGCTTCGGTTGCCAAGAACCCGATCCCGCCGACCATGTGGTCGTACAACGAGGCCGTCGAAGACGACAGCTACGATCCGGATGCAGCCAAGAAGATGCTCGAGGAAGCCGGCGTCAAGGATCTCTCGATGAAGATCTGGGCGATGCCGGTTTCGCGTCCTTACATGCTGAACGCGCGCCGCGCCGCCGAACTGATGCAGGCGGACCTGGCCAAGGTCGGCGTCAAGGCCGAGATCGTGTCCTACGAATGGGCCGAGTATCTCGACAAGTCGAAGGCCAAGGATCGCGACGGCGCCGTCATCCTGGGCTGGACCGGCGACAATGGCGATCCGGACAACTTCCTTGACACCCTGCTCGGCTGCGACGCAGTCGGCGGCAACAACCGCGCGCAGTGGTGCAACAAGGAATTCGACGATCTGGTGACCAAGGCCAAGGAGACGACCGACCTCGCCGAGCGTACCAAGCTCTACGAGCAGGCGCAGGTGGTGTTCAAGAAGGACGCCCCCTGGGCGACCCTCGACCACTCGCTCTCCGTTGTCCCGATGCGCAAGGGCGTCGAAGGCTTCGTGCAGAGCCCGCTCGGCGACTTCGCCTTCGACGGTGTTGACATCACCGAGTAAGGCCGCCTAAACAGGCCTAAAGTTGACGGGGCGCTTGCCATGCAAGCGCCCCGCGCACATTGTGTGCCACCTGCCGAAGCCCTCGGAACATTCACTAAAAGGCATGACATGCTCCGGTTCCTCTTGGGGCGGCTCGCCGTCCTCATCCCGACATTCCTCGGGGTGTCCATCATCGCATTCTCCTTCATCCGCCTCCTGCCCGGCGACCCGGTAGCCCTCCTGTCGGGCGAGCGCGTCATGTCGCCTGAGCGGCACGCCGAAATCTCCGCTCAGCTCGGCTTCGACCGGCCCATCGTCGTCCAGTATCTCGACTATCTCTGGGGGGTCGTACAAGGCGACTTCGGCACCTCGATCGTCACCAAGCGGCCCGTGGTCGACCAGTTCTTCGAGCTGTTCCCGGCGACCCTCGAGCTTTCGCTCTGCGCCATCATCTTCGCCGTCGTACTCGGCATTCCCGCCGGCATTATCGCTGCGATCAAGCGCGGCTCCTTCGTCGACCAGGCGATGATGGGTACGGCACTCGTCGGTTTTTCGATGCCGATCTTCTGGTGGGGCCTGCTGCTGATCATGCTGGTGTCCGGCATGCTGGGCTGGACGCCCGTCTCCGGCCGCATCTCGCTGATGTACTATTTCCCTCCGGTCACCGGCTTCATGCTGATCGACTCGCTGCTTTCTGGCCAGGCCGGTGCATTCAAGTCGGCCGTCAGCCACCTGATCCTGCCGACGATCGTGCTGGGTACCATTCCGCTCGCTGTCATTGCGCGCCAGACGCGCTCGGCGATGCTGGAAGTGCTTTCGGAAGATTATGTGCGCACCGCGCGCGCCAAGGGCTTGTCGACCTTCCGTGTCGTCGGCATCCATGCGCTGCGCAACGCCATGATCCCGGTCGTTACCACCGTTGGCCTGCAGGTCGGCGTCATGCTCGCCGGCGCGATCCTGACCGAGACGATCTTCTCCTGGCCCGGCATCGGCAAGTGGATGGTCGATTCCGTGTCGCGGCGCGACTACGCCGTGATCCAGGGCGGCCTGCTGATGATCGCTGCGGTCATCATGCTGGTGAATCTTGCCGTGGACCTGCTGTACGGCCTCATCAATCCGCGTATCCGGCACTAGGAGGGCACAATGTCTCAAGCTGCTGCAACCAGTGCTATTTCGACTGATCCGTCCCGCCGGGCGCGACTGGCCGAATTCTGGTACTATTTCTCCGAGAACCGCGGTGCCGTCATCGGCCTTGTGTTCTTCGTTTTTCTGGTGCTGCTGGCGATCTTCGCGCCGCTGATCGCACCGCATGACCCAACCCAGCAATTCCGAGATGCCGTGCTGGTGCCGCCGGTCTGGCAGGAGGGCGGCCGCGCCGAGTTCCTGCTCGGTACCGACGCCGTCGGCCGCGACATGCTCTCGCGCCTGATCTATGGCACCCGGTTCTCGCTGTTCGTCGGCGTCATCGTGACGACGCTGTCGCTGGTCGGCGGTGTCGTGCTCGGCGTCATTGCCGGCTACTTCCGTGGCTCGGTCGATACCGTCATCATGCGTGCGATGGACATCATCCTGGCCTTCCCGTCGCTGCTGCTCGCCCTCGTGCTGGTGGCCATCCTCGGGCCGGGCCTGGTCAACGCAATGATCGCGATTGCGCTGGTGTTCCAGCCGCACTTCGTGCGCCTGACGCGTGCGGCGGTGATGAGCGAAAAGACCCGCGACTATGTCGTCGCCGCCAAGGTCGCCGGTGCAGGCCCGATGCGCTTGATGTTCAAGACCATCCTGCCTAACTGCATGGCACCGCTGATCGTCCAGGCGACGCTGTCGTTTTCGAGCGCCATTCTGGATGCGGCCGCCCTCGGCTTCCTCGGAATGGGCGCCCAGCCGCCGACGCCGGAATGGGGCACGATGCTGGCCGAGGCTCGCGAGTTCATCCAGAGCAAATGGTGGGTGGTGACCCTTCCGGGCGTCGCGATCCTTATCACCGTTCTGGCGATCAACCTGATGGGCGATGGCCTGCGCGACGCGCTCGACCCGAAGCTGAAGAGGTCCTGACATGGCGCTTCTTGAAATCGAAAACCTGGTCGTCGAGTTCGAGACGGCCTCTGGTCCCTTCCGCGCCGTCAACGGCGTGTCGATGAAGGTCCATGAGGGCGAGGTTCTCGCCATCGTCGGCGAGTCCGGTTCCGGCAAGTCGGTGTCGATGCTGGCGGCGATGGGCCTGCTGCCCTGGACGGCCAAGGTCACCGCCGACAAGCTGACCTTCAATGGCCGCGACCTGCTCGCCATGCCCGCCAACGAGCGGCGCAAGATCATCGGCAAGGACATTGCCATGATCTTCCAGGAGCCGGTGGCGAGCCTCAACCCGTGCTTCACCGTCGGCTTCCAGATCGAGGAAGTGCTGCGCGTGCATCTGGGCCTCGACAAGGCCGCGCGCCGCAAGCGCGCGATCGAGCTGTTCGAGGCGGTCGGCATTCCCGACCCGGCGGAGCGCCTTGGCTCCTACCCCCACCAGATGTCGGGCGGCCAGTGCCAGCGTGTGATGATCGCGATTGCGATCGCCTGCAATCCGAAGCTGCTGATCGCCGACGAGCCGACCACCGCGCTCGACGTGACGATCCAGAAGCAGATCCTCGACCTGCTGATGAAACTGCAGGCCGAGCACAAGATGGGCCTCATCATGATCACCCACAACATGGGTGTCGTGGCCGAGACCGCCGACCGCGTGGTCGTGCAGTACAAGGGGCGCAAAATGGAAGAAGCCGATGTGCTGACGCTGTTCGAGAACCCGAAGAGCAGCTACACGCGCGCGCTGCTTGCCGCCCTGCCTGACAACGCGACCGGCGACCGCCTGCCGACGATCTCCGAACTGTTCGTCGACGACCAGATGGAAGGGGCAGCACGATGAGCGTCATTCTCGAAGCGCGCAACATCGTGCGCGACTACCACGTGCCCGGCAGCATGCTGAAGAAGGCGCGGACCGTTCATGCCGTCAAGGGCGTGAGCTTCAGCGTCGAGCAGGGCAAGACGCTGGCCATCGTCGGCGAGAGCGGCTGCGGCAAGTCCACGCTTGGCCGCATCCTGACGCTGATCGATCCGGCGACGTCGGGCGAACTGCTGATCGAAGGCAAGAAGGTCGACATCGCCAAGGGGGACCTGACGCCGGAGATGCGCCGCAAGGTGCAGATCGTCTTCCAGAACCCCTATGGCTCGCTCAACCCGCGCCAGAAGATCGGCGACATCCTGACCGAACCGCTGGTCATCAACACCAAAACGCCGGCCGACGAACGCCGGGACCGGGCGATGACGCTGTTGAAGAAAGTCGGCCTGGAAGAGAAACACTACAACCGCTATCCGCACATGTTCTCGGGCGGCCAGCGCCAGCGTGTCGCCATCGCGCGCGCGCTGATGCTGAACCCGAAGCTGCTGGTGCTGGACGAACCGGTGTCGGCGCTCGACCTTTCGGTGCAGGCGCAGGTGCTGAACCTGCTCGCCGACCTGCAGGACGAGTTCAAGCTGACCTACGTCTTCATCAGCCACGACCTTTCGGTTGTACGCTACATCGCCGATGAGGTGATGGTGATGTATTTCGGCGAGGCGGTCGAATATGGCAGCCGCGACGCGGTCTTCTCCAACCCGCAGCACAACTACACCAAGACGCTGTTTGCGGCGACGCCGCGCGCCGATGTCGAAAGCATCCGCGCCCGCATCGCCAAGAAGCGCGCGGCCTGACCGCAAGGCGAAACCGGAGCTTCTTCGGGATCTACGACGCGGGGGCATGGCGACGAATGGCGCCATGCCCCTTTCTTTTGTGCAATTAGTACAATGTTTTGGGCCACAGGCGGCAAACGCCCATTTCATCCCTCGCAAAACTCACGCCACAGATCATAATCCGCTCCATGATTTGACGGGCCGGCAGTATTGCCGTGCCGATGGCAAGGAGATGGGACATGGCGGGGTTTGAAATTTCGCGGCGCAAGTTGCTGGCGGGGTCGGCGTTCCTTTTGGCTTCGACGGCACTCCCGTCGATAGGCTGGGCACAAGCGAAGAAGGGCGGACGGCTTGTGGTGGCGGCCGATTCCGAGCCACGCAACCTCAACCCGGCGATTGTCGCCTCCAACGGCGTGTTCTTCGTGTCGAGCAAGGTCATCGAGCCGCTGGCCGAAGCCTCGTTCGACGGCGAGGGCGGGCTCGACGCGCGGCTGGCGACATCGTGGGAAGGGTCCGAGGACGGCCTGTCAGTGACCTTCAAGCTGCGCGAAGGTGTGACATGGCACGACGGCAAGCCGTTCACCTCGGCCGACGTGGCGTTTTCGGCGCTCAACATCTGGAAGCCGCTGCAAAATCTCGGCCGTGTCGTATTCAAGGATCTGGATTCGGTCGAGACGCCCGACGAGCACACCGCAATCTTCAAGTTCGCCAAGCCGACGCCGTTTCAGCTGATCAGGAACGCGCTGCCAGCGCTGACGGCGGTGGTGCCGAAGCACATCTATGAAGGCACCAATATTGCCGAGAACCCGGCCAACAACGCGCCCGTCGGCACCGGGCCGTTCAAGTTCGCCGAGCACAAGGCCGGCGAATATTACCGGCTGGAACGCAATGACACATACTGGGGCGAGGGCCAGCCACAGCTCGACGAGATCATCTACCGCGTGCTGCCCGACCGTGCGGCTGCAGCCGGTGCGTTGGAGGCGGAGGAAATCCAGCTAGCCGCCTTCTCCGCGGTGCCGCTCGCCGATCTCGAGCGCATCTCCAAGGTGCCGGGCATTAAAGTGATTCCGGAGGGTTACGAGGCGCTGACCTACCAGTTGGTGGTCGAGATCAATCACCGCCGCAAGGAACTGGCTGACCCCAAAGTGCGCCAGGCGATCGCGCATGCCATTGACCGGGATTTCGTCGTCAAGACGATCTTCCTCGGCTACGCCAAGCCGGCGACCGGGCCGGTGCCGCAAAACGACAAGCAGTTCTACACGGCTGACGTGCCGGCTTACGCCTTCGACGTGGCCAAGGCCAATGCGCTGCTCGACGAGGCCGGTTATTCGCGCGGCGAGGGCGGCAAGCGCTTCAGCCTGAAGCTTCTGCCCGCACCCTATTTCAACGAGACCAAGCAGTTCGGCGACTATCTGCGCCAGGCGCTGGCCGAGATCGGCATCGACGCCGAACTGGTCAATAACGACTCGGCGGCGCACCAGAAGGCGGTCTATACCGAGCACGCCTTCGACCTCGCGATCGCGCCGCCGGTATTCCGCGGCGATCCGGCGATCTCGACGACGATCCTGGTGCAGTCGGGTATCCCTGATGGCGTGCCGTTCTCCAACCAGGGCGGCTACAAGAATGCCGAACTCGATGCGCTGATCACCAAGGCAGCCGAAACGCTCGACCCGGCGGCCCGCATCGAACTCTACAAGGAGTTCCAGAAAAAGGTGGTCGCGGACCTGCCGCTGATCAACGTCGCCGAATGGGGTTTTATCACCGTCGCCCGAGACAACGTGAAGAACGTTTCCAACAACCCGCGCTGGGCGGTTTCGAACTGGGCGGACACTTATGTCGAAACGTGACATCATCGTCGAAGCCGGGATGATGATCAGTTCGTAAGCATGCCCCTGGAAGTAGCAGTGCCTCACTTCACCCCCACCCCTAACCCCTCCCCACAAGGGGGAGGGGGACTTGGCGTTGTGCGTCCGGCGACCCTGCCGCCATTTACCCTGGCAGGCCGGGCGGCGCAGAGATTCCCCTCCCCCTTGTGGGGAGGGGTTAGGGGTGGGGGTGCGTCATGCGCGCCCCCATCGAAGGCGATCTCTCGATGACCCGCGCCCTGCACCTGCTCCGGCGGCGGCTGGTCGGCAGCATTCCGGTGCTGCTGATCGTGGTCGTCGGCTCGTTCCTTTTGCTCGAAGCTGCCCCCGGCGACGCCGTCGACGCCTATGTCGTCTCGGTCGGGGGCGATGCCGGCATGATCGAGGCGCTGCGCCAGAGCTGGGGGCTCGACGCTCCGGCGGCGACGAGGCTTGTCACCTATCTCTGGGCGCTGCTGCATCTCGATCTCGGCCGTTCGGTCGCCTTCTCGCGGCCGGTGCTCGAAATCGTGCTGGAGCGGCTGCCCAACACGCTGCTTTTGATGGGCAGTGCGACGGCGCTGTCGTTCTTCCTCGGCACTTCGCTTGGCATGGTTGCCGGTTCGCGGCCGGGCAGCCTGCGTGACAGGTTCCTGTCGATCGGCTCGCTGGCGCTCTACGCCGTGCCCGGATTCTGGCTGGCGCTGGTACTGACCATCGTCTTTTCGGTCGAGTTGCGCTGGCTGCCGCTGTCAGGCATGGAAACCATCGCCTCCGGCAAGACCGGCCTTGCCCGCGCCCTGGACATCGCCCGCCACCTTGTGCTGCCGGTGACCAGCCTCGGCGTCATCTATCTCGCGCTCTACCTGCGCATGATGCGGGCCGGCATGGCTGAGGTCTGGCGCATGGATTTTACCCTTGCCGCCCGTGCGCGGGGCATTCCCCGGCGCCGCATCGTCTGGCGGCACGTCGCCCGCAATGCGCTGCTGCCGCTGGTCACCATGCTCGGCCTGCAGTCTGCGGCGATGCTCGGCGGCAGCGTCGTCATCGAAAGTGTCTTTTCCATTCCCGGCCTCGGCCGGCTGGCGCAGGAGGCGGTAGGGGCGCGCGACACCCCACTTTTGATCGGCATCATCCTGGTCAGCGCGGTGCTTGTCATCCTCATCAACCTCATCGTCGATCTCGCCTATGTGGCGCTCGACCCGCGCGTCGGCGCAAGCGAGGCGGGCGCATGAGGTTGCGGCGTCTTCTCCGTTCACCCGAGGCGGTTGCCGGCTTCGTCATCCTCGGCTGCCTTGCCGCGATGGCGCTGGCCGCCCCGCTGTTGTTTCCGCGCGATCCGCTGTCGATTGCGGGCCCGGCACTGTTGCGACCGTTCCAGGACTGGGCGCTGCCGCTCGGGACCGACCGGCTTGGCCGCGACGTGCTCGCCGGCATCTTCCATGGCGCGCGCACTTCGCTTGCGGTCGGGCTCGCGGCGGCTGCGGCCTCGATCCTCGTTGGCAGCGTCGTCGGCACCATTGCCGGTTTTGCCGGCGGGTTGGTCGACGAGGTGCTGATGCGCATCACCGATGCCTTCCAGACCGTGCCGGGCTTCCTGCTGTCGCTGGCGCTAGTCAGCGTCGTTGGCCCGTCGCTCGGCGTCGTGGTGGCGGCGATTGCGCTCAGCGCCTGGACGGGGCCGGCCCGCATTGCGCGTGCCGAGGTGCTGTCGATCCGCGAGCGCGACTATGTGGCGAGTGCGCGGGTCATCGGCATGCACCCCCTTGAGATCGCCTTCCGCGAAGTCCTGCCTAACGCGTTGCCGCCGGTGCTGGCGCTGTCGTCGGTGATCGTGGCGGCCGCGATCCTGACCGAGGCGGCACTCTCGTTCCTCGGCCTCGGCGACCCCAATCGCGTGACCTGGGGCGGCATGATCGCCGAGGGCAGGGCGGTGCTGCGCTCGGCACCTTTCCTGTCGATCATCCCCGGCGTCGCTCTGGTGTTCGCCGTGCTCGGTGTCTACCTCGCTGGTGAAGGCGTGGTCGAAGGCTCGGCCGCAAGACGAGGGCACGCGTGATGGCACTGCTCTCCATTCGCGGGCTCGGCGTCCGCTATATCAGTGATGGCCGCGAGGTCGAGGCGCTGGCCGGCGTCGATCTCGATGCGGATGCCGGCGAACGGCTGGCTGTGATCGGCGAAAGCGGTTCGGGCAAGAGCACGCTGGCGCGGGCCATTGCAGGCTTGCTGCCGCCCGAGGCCAAGCTCGTCGGCAACGTCGCGTGGCCGGGGGTGGGGCGGACAGCGCAGAACGGCCGCGATATCGGCTTCGTCTTCCAGGATCCGGCATCGAGTCTCGATCCCGTCATGACGGTTGGCGAGCAGGTCGCCGAGGTAGCGTATGCCAATCTCGAGATGGGCTGGCCTGCGGCGCGCCGGCTGGCGGTGGAACTGCTCGACCGGGTCAGGCTGCCCGAACCGGCGGCGCTGGCCAAAGCCTATCCGCACCAATTGTCCGGCGGTCAGAAGCAACGAGTGGCGATTGCCGCAGCGATTGCGGCCGGGCCGCGCCTGCTGATCGCCGACGAGGCGACGAGCGCGCTCGACACCATCGTCCAGGCCGAGATCGTGGCCCTGATCCGCAGGCTGGTGACCGAGGACGGCATGGCGCTCATGTTCGTCAGTCATGACATCGCGCTCGCCGCCAACCTCGCCGACCGCATCGCCGTGTTCAGGCATGGACGCATGGTCGAGACTGGACCGACGGCCGGCCTGATCGCCGCGCCCAAAAGTGACTACACGAGCGCGCTGCTGGCGGCACATCTGGGGCTCGAGGCATGAGCGCGCCGCTGCTCGAGGTCGAGGGGCTGGAGAAGCGCTTTGCGCGCGGCGGCGAGGGCTTTGCAGCACTTGACGGCGTCGGGTTCGCAATTTCGTGCGGCGAAACGCTGGCGCTGGTCGGGCCCTCGGGCAGCGGCAAGTCGACCGTGGCGCGCATCCTGCTCAGGCTGGTCGAGGCCGATGCGGGCAGCGTCCGCTACGACGGCACGGACCTGCTTGGTCTGGAGGGAACTGCGCTCAGGGCGATGCGGGCCAGGCTGCAGATGGTGTTTCAGGATCCGCTCGCCGCCTTCAACCCGCGCGCCACTGTGGCCCGCCTGCTCGACGATCCGCTGCGCATCCACCGCATCGTGCCGCGGGGCGAACGGACCAAGGCAATCGCCAGTCTGTTGGAGCGCGTCGGGCTGCCGGCCGAACTGGCCGGACGCGGCGTGCACGAAATCTCAGGCGGTCAGCGCCAGCGTGTGGCGATCGCCCGTGCGCTGGCGACCAAACCGTCGCTGATCGTGCTCGACGAGGCGGTGGCAGCGCTCGATGTGTTGGTGCGTGCCGATGTCCTGCGCCTGCTTGCCGAACTGCAACGGCAAGAGGGCGTCGCCTATCTGTTCATCTCGCACGATCTGGGTGCGGTGCGGGCCATCGCTCACCGCGTCGCCATTATGGATGCCGGGCGGATCGTCGAACAGGGCGAGACAAGTGCGGTCATCGCCGCGCCCACCTCGGCCACGGGACGCGCGCTGGTGGCTGCCGCGCCCGAACTGCCGCGTATTGCCGCCAAGGAGAGTGCATCGTGACCGAACATGCCGCCAGGGCCGAACGGCTGGCTGCCGAACTCGATGCGGCCTTCCGCAACCGGGCCGATCTCTACCGTCTGATGCTGGACGAGCTTGCCGCCGAGTTCGGCGACCAAAAGGCGGAGGAAATCATGGTGCGGGCGATCGAGAAGCGCGGCCGCGAGGTGGCGGAAGTCGCCTTTGCAGGGTTCGGCCCGAACGACGCGCGGGCGATCGGCGAGGCCTTTCTCGCCGTTAGCCCCGATGGCGGGCGCATGTATCCGACTGATGTCGAGCGCAGCGACAGCCACATCGCCTTCAAGGTTAAACGCTGCCCGCTCAAGGATGCCTGGACAGAGGCGGGTGTCGGCGACGAGAGGCTGGCCACGCTGTGCCGCATCGCCGGTGCCTTCGACCGCGGCCTGTTCGAGGCGATGGGGATCAGATTCGAGAACGTCACCTGGACGCCGGGGCACGGCCCAGGCTGCTGTCATATCTGCCTGACCGACAGAGATGCTGGATGATCAACCCACGGTCGCATCCGGCATGGACTTCCACCGCCCGACCATGCGACGCTTCGTACATCGGCGTGAGTCGCTACAGCGCCGCGCGTCATTCATGACGCGCCACTGACGCTGCAGAACTTTGGAAGTGCGCATCGTGCTTTCCGAAAGTCGTTCCGATTTTCGGGCCGATGCGTTGAGCCGGCAACATGAGGCAAGGCGATGTACAAATTCGAAGTCTACAAGGACAAGGGCGGCGACTTCAGGTTCCGCTTCCGGGCGTCCAACGGCGAGGTGATGTTCAGTTCGGAGGGCTATTCGGCCAAGGCATCCGCCCTGAAATCCATCGAGTCGATCAAGAAGCATGTTGCCGACGCGGACGTCGACGACCAGACCACGACGTGATCTTGGCGCCCTCGCGTCCGCGCGGTCGCGAAACGGCGCTTGCTACCATCCGTATCCGTGCATCGAGCCCGCCAGCAGCCTGCGTGGTTCCGGGACCGGTGCACCTCATCCAGGAGGAATGAAATGGGTATTGGAAGCCTTATCATCTTTCTTATCGTCGGCGCAGTGGCCGGCTGGCTCGCCGGGCAACTCGTCAAGGGCTACGGCTTCGGACTTGTCGGCAACATCGTGGTCGGCATCGTCGGTGCGTTGATCGCCGGCTGGCTCCTGCCCATGGTTGGCCTCAGCCTGGGCGCAGGCATGTTTGCCGACATTATCCGCGCGACCATCGGCGCAGTGATCCTGCTCGTGCTGCTGAGGCTGGTGAAGCAGGCGTAGCGACTGGCCCTAAGCTGACAGACATCCAACCGGGCGGCGATCAGCCGCCGGTTGGCATCATGCCTTGATGCCCCCGCGACCGCTCTTTGGCGCGAGCATCCACGGTTCGATCGAGACGGGGGCTTGTTCGAGCACGCCGGCAGACCGTGCAAAGGTCTGCAACGCAGCCCGCGCCCCCTCCAGCTGCACGTGCCCGCAGCGCGCCGCATGGCAGGCGCGCGATGCGGCGTGGTAGATCGGCCCGCGCCGGTTTTCCGGCCAGTCTCCCAGGAATGCCAGCGCGTCGTCGATGCAGGTGATTTCTCTGATAATGAGACGTCCGTCCTTGATGAACAGAGAGCGGGCAAAGGCTTGGTTGTCCATCACTTCCTCCCGTTTCTTGGGCTTGTTTTTGAGCAAGCGACAGCTTCCGCATTCCACTGCGGTAGCTTGATAGGAAATGGTCCCCGAGACCTATTCCGTCAAGATGATGGCGAATGGTGAAGGCTGGGAGGCAGCTTGTGGCGAGCGCCGACCGCCTTTCTTGCCGCGAACCAAAGTGGCGAAGCCCCCCGATGAAATGGTCGCGATCAAATCGCCGTGATCGGTGGTCGGCATTGGTGGAAATGCGCCTGATGGCGCTAGTTACCGGTGAGCAACGGACGTTTCAAAGTCTATCGATCACTGCCAGAGGAGATCGCCATGATTGGCAAGATAGTGGTTGCAGCCTCCGTGGTTGCCGCTTTTTCGATGCCTGCATTTGCCGCCGAATATTGGGTCGCCAAGGATGCAGCCACGCATAAGTGCGAGGTCGTGGAAAAGAAGCCGGACGGCAAGAAAATGATGGAGGTGGGCAAGGCCGCCCATGCAACCAAAGCAGAGGCAGAGAAGGCAATGAAGGCAGCTGCCGATTGCAAGTAACCCGCCAAACTAGCCCGCTCCGGTCCGCCGGAGCGGGTTTGTCACATTTACGGATGCGACTTCCGGGACGAAGTCCGGGTTGAACCATTCGCCGGGTTCAGCGCGGTGGGTTGTCGTCGCGATTGTGTCGGCCAGCCACGAACTGCCGCTCCGTGGTGTAAAAAAATCACACAGTTTACGCCTGCAGGCGGTCGCGCCAGTTCAGCTTCATGCCGGTCTGGATCGAAGGTGACTGCGTCGAACTAGGTGATATTCATGCCATTTTTGCCGTGCACATAGCGTTTGCGCGATGCCGTACTTGCTGCATTGCTTTGGCTTTGGCATGTGATCGGCAGTCTTGTCTTCATTAGAAGTTATTCAGATGCCGTCTATCGCTTGATGTAACTTTGCTTCAAGTGACGGATGAGAATTCGTCTGTTTCCAGATGTCATGTCTACCTAGATGTACATAAAAATTGCTGGTAGGTATAATTTACAGTTTTGAATATTGTACATCGAATCAAGATTCTCTGCCGCAGCAGAAGAAGAGATCGGCGCGAGACAAATGGCGAGGCCTAGATTGCGAGCGCAGGCATTGGCAGGAGCCCTTAAGCATTCAACTCGACATGGCTCAATTCTGGTCAGGGCCCAGGATCGGCCCATTGCCGACGCCTTGTCTCACTACGGAGAATGGGCGCAAATCGAGATCGATTTCATTGCCCAGTTCATCCGCGATGAGGCCGTCGTACTTGATATCGGGGGGCACGTAGGAATCCATGCTCGCGCGTTTGCAAGGGCGGCAAAGAACGTCACCGTTCATTCCTTCGAAGCGCAACCTCAGTTGGCGCAACTGCTGACCCTAAATGCGCAGAATGCCGCTGGCCAGGTGCATGCGCATTCTGTCGCGATCGGTGACAAGATCGGGCGGGCCTATATCAGCGCGCTACCAGATGACGGATGGGTGAATGCAGGCGCTCAATCCATAAGGAGCGCAAAAAGAGCAGGCGATTTCAGCGTCGACGTTACGACGATTGACAGCCAGGGCTTCAGCCGTGTCGATTTCATCAAGATGGATATTGGGGGGCATGAGGCTGCTGCGCTCAGGGGGGCGTCAAATACCATAGACAGGTGCAGGCCTGTGATATTCTGTGAGGTAAAAACGATAGAGCAGGCGGCAAGAATTTTCGAAGAGATTTCGCTATTCGACTATTCAGTATATTTCGTGTCTACGGCTGCGCATAATGTAGATAACTTCAAAAAAAAATCCAAAAATATATTTGGGGTTGCTCATGGGGCGGCGCTCCTTCTTCTGCCAAAAAAACACAAGGCCCCATCGCCGGTGGGGGCCAGTGTCTGCATGCCGGTAACAGGGTCGGAGAAACTGGCCCCGCATTTCGTGGCAGCTCCCCGCCACGGCGACGATATCGAGCACGATCGGAGCATCGTAGCTCTGCACGAAGAATTGCGCGCCGCACGTCAGGCAACGGAAACGGCGGCGCAGCAACTCGCCTCAACGCAGGCAAAACTGGCTGAGCAGCAAGACGCGCTTTCGCTGTATCAGCTTCGCCACGACCGTCTCGCAGGGTTCGTTTCTCACGACCATGTCGCTGCGCGCCGGAAGGGGGTTCTTGGTGCTTTGTCTCGTCGATTTGGACGTTCGCAGCTTGCGCGAACGTGCCGCAAGCTTATCAATTCGGGTCTTTTTGATCGAAGGTGGTATAAGGCAAGCTACCCGGATGTAGCCGCCTCTCACTACGAGCCTGTGGTCCACTACATACTCTACGGCGCCTATGAGGGGCGCGATCCGTGCAGCGTGTTTGATACTTCCTACTACCTTGAGAACAATGACGACGTTCGCAAGTGGGGCGGCAATCCACTGCTCCATTACATCGATCACGGGGAGCGGGAACTCCGCTGGCCGAACCCCAAGTTTGATCCTGAAACCTATTTGAAGGCCAATCCGCAGGCGCGAAGAGATATCCCGTTATTGCGCCAGCATCAGTTGAGCGGCGGCGGCGTCGAGCCTGTTCAGCCGCCATACAGGCCCACAGCGCCGGATTGGGGGGCATTCATTGCGCTTGTAGACGATGCAGAGTCGCGCTCGGCTGGGCACGGCAGCTCGACGGTCGACATCATAGTGCCTGTCTATCGCGGATATAGCGACACGCTAGCCTGCCTCTTGTCGGTGCTGGAGAGTCCGAACAGGACTGACTTTGAGCTTGTCGTCATCGACGACGCCTCTCCCGAACCGGAACTGTCGGCCGCGCTGGAGCAACTTGCCGCGATGGGGCTGATCACATTGCTGCGCAACGATCGCAACCTTGGTTTTGTCGCAACGGTAAACCGCGGCATCGATCTTCATCCGGATAGGGATGTTCTGCTGCTGAACAGCGATACTTTGGTATTCAATGACTGGCTGGACAGACTCCGAAGCCATTGTCTTGATGGCAGCGTGGGAACGGCAACGCCATTCACCAACAACGGTACGATTTGCAGCTACCCGAAATTCTGCGTGGACAATCCAGGCCTTCAAGACATTTCATTTGCCGAGATCGACAGTTTGGCGGCCGCCGTAAACCGCGGCGCATCCGTCGAGGTGCCGACAGGCGTCGGGTTTTGCATGTATGTCACGCGATCCGCGTTGAATGCGGTCGGCCTCTTCGATGTCGAGACTTTCGGTCGCGGCTATGGCGAGGAGAATGATTTCTGCTGGCGGGTATCCGCGATGCAAATGAAGAACCTTCATGTGCTCGACGTTTTCGTGTTCCACTCCGGTGAGACATCATTCAGCACGGGAGCTGCGCAGGCAAAGCGTGATGGATATCAAGCGCTGGTCAACAAGCATCCGGACTACCCGGCCACCGTCCAGCGGTACATCAAATCCGACCCGGCAAAGACCGCCCGTGCAAGGCTCGATCTGGCGAGGCTGGTCGGCGGCTCTTTCGACAAAGTCGCACTTTGTTTCACTCACGCATGGGGCGGAGGGATCGAAAAATACCTCCGCGATCGGGCCCAGCTAGGGAAACTCACGGGCGAAGCGATCCTTTGCGCCATTCCGGTTGGCGGTGGCGCAGGTTTCCGAATAACAAACGTATATTTCGATGATACAAAGTTGAATTTGCATCATTTCCGTCTGGTTGACGATATTGAAGAGCTAAAAGATCAGCTGGAAGGCATCGTAACTCATATTGAAGTGCATAGCACTGTTCGATGGGGTGGCGATGTCCTGCGGTTCGTTCCTAAGCTGGCGGCAGAGCTTGGGGCGTATTTTGACTTCATGTTGCATGATTATGCTGCAATATGTCCGCAGATAAATTTGATGAACGGATCTGGTCGGTATTGCGGTGAGACCGGTGTCGATCAATGTCGGCTTTGCCTGTCGCAAAATCAGGAAACGCCCCAGGCGATCCATCCGGACTGGAAGGCCAGAGGCATGGACGACATCATGGAGTGGCGGCAGCGCTACCAAGAGTTCCTATCGCAGGCAAGGGAGCTCGTCGCCCCAAGCCAGGATGTGATTGACCGGGTGTCGCGCTACTTGCCGCCACGGCCGTTCATATTGCGCCCACACGTCGAGCCGGACAGGCCATCTGCGCGCGATGTGGCTGTTCCATACCAGGGCGGAAAGCTCAGGGTGGCAATCATCGGCGCCATTGGCGACCAAAAGGGGGCCGCATTCTCGAGCAGTGCGTTGCGGATGCATCCAGCCGGGCGCTTCCCATCCAGTTCTGCATTGTCGGCTACACAAGCAGCGCAATCTTGAACGCCTCGTCCGAGATTTCGGTTACAGGCGCCTACAAGGAAGATGAAGTCTTCGATCGATTGCAGGAAGTTGGCGTCCATGCCGCGTTCCTGCCATCCGTTTCGCCGGAAACCTATTCCTACACCCTCTCGATCGCGCTGCAGGCCGGGCTTCCCGTGTTTGCCTTTGATCTCGGTGCCATTGGGGAGCGGCTGCGCAAATTGAAGAGGCGCACTCTCCTCCCGGTCGAGGCCATGCATGATGCCCAGCGTATCAACGATGCGCTCATAGGGTATTTCGACCTCGGCCGGCACGATGCGCCTCGTCTTGGCCGTGGCTTGCAAGGGGTTGAGCCTGAGCGGGCCGTCAATTAGGGGTAGAGCCTGCCAATCGACCAGATTGTCTTCATCATCAACATCCCGGAGGCGCCGGCCTAGGCACCGCGATGCCAGGGCCGGAACCGACGGCGGCGTGACCGCCGTTGAGCGATGCGCATCGACGGCCTTACGCCACGAGGTCGAGCCGGCGAACGAGATCCGCGAATTCCGCCGCCGACAGTTTCGGCCGTGCGGCGAATTCCATCACCGCATCAAAGGCTTCGCGTGGCGCGTGCTGCTTCATGCCGCCCAGCATGGCCGCGCGCTCGTCGGGCCGTGAGGCCGGGATCATGATCTGCATGAAGGCCATCGACTTTTCCGGCGGCAGCGAGCCGACGATGCGGTTTTCGATCTCCGCCAGTTCGGCATCGGTGAACAGCGACCAAAGCTGCGGAGCCGCCACCGTCTCTTCCTCGAACATGTGTTCGAGGTCGTGCGCCACATAGGCGCTGAAGGCGAGATAGAGGCGGCGCCCGAGTGCGGGCCGCTTGGCGGCCGGCGCCTTTTCAATCTCCGAGATGATCGCCTCGAGCTCGGCAAAGGTCTTGCGGTGGTCGTCGTGCTGGTGGTCGAGCCGCTCGACCGACACCGCGCCGCGCGCCTTTAGCGCATTGTGGATGTGATGATCCTCGTGCTGGACGTGGGAGGCGGCGAGCGTCAGCAGGGCGCGCAGTTCGGTAAGCAGCGCTACCTGGGGTATGCTGAAATCGGCGCTGCCCAGTCGCGGGAGAAGCTCGCACTGGGTCTTGCGGAGGCCCTTGTGCACGGCGCCATAGATGTCGTAGCGGCCGTTGAGGTCGCTGGTGCTGTTGAAGTCGGTCATGTTGATGCTCCATCGTTGGTTTGTGTGGCGCGCATCTACGGACGCGGTGCGAAATTCGCTCCCTAAAAGCTTGCTAAGGCGCTCCTGTCGTTCCTAAAATTTTGCTATCGGTGGTTGAACGAGTTGGGACGGTCGAACGAGTTGGAGAGTGTGATGATCGGCGCGGATGTGGCTGCGTTTATCGACGGCCCGGTGATGATCCTTGTCTCGACGCGCAACGACGAGGGCCGCGCCTTCATCGCGCGCGGCACCGGCGCCCGTTTCGACCGGGCGACGGGATGCATCGACGTGCTCGTCAATTCCGGCCTGTGGCCGGAGGTGGCGGGCCACGCCGTGCCGGAGGCGCGGATTGCCGTCACCGTGGTGCGCCCCGGCGACTATCGCGCCTACCAGGTGAAGGGCCGGATCTGCGAGGTGGCGGCCGCGAGCGGGGCGGAGCAGGCGCGGGGGCGGGCCTATGTCGAGCGCATGTTCGACGTGATGGGCGATCTCGGCGTCAACCGGGTGCAGCTGTCGCACACGCTGACCGACTGGGATCTCGTCCGCTTCAGCTTCACCCCGACCGATCTTTTCGTGCAGACGCCCGGTCCCGGGGCGGGCGCGCGCCTAGCACAGATGGGGGCGTCATGACGCGTCTATGGGATATCCGCGACAGTTTCGAGGGCGTCATCCCCTCGGTGGTGGCGACGACCGGCGCCGACGGCATGCCCAATATCTCCTACTTGTCGCATGTCCACTATGTCGACGAACGGCATGTGGCGCTGTCCAACCAGTTCTTCTCAAAGACTGCCGAGAATGTCCGCCACAGCGGCATGGCCACCGTCATGGTGGTGGACGGGCGGACCGGCCAGCAGCACATTCTCGAGCTGCGCTTCGGCCGTTCGGTCGACGGTGGCGAATTGTTCGACCGTGTGGCATCCCATCTTGCCGTGACCAGCGCCCGCCAGGGCATGGGCGAGGTAATGAAGCTGCGCAGTCTCGACATCTACGCGGTTGAGGATTGCCGGCCGGTCGTCGGCCCCGCGCCGGCGGTCGCGCCGGAGACGAACGCGCCGGAGCGCCATCATCTCGATGCCGCGGCCCGCATCTGCGCTACCGTCGCCGCTCAGGGTGACCCGGAACTGATGCTCGACGGCGCGCTCGCGGAACTGCACCGGCTGCTCAGCTACGGCAATTCGATGGTGCTGGTGCCCAACGCAGAGGCGACTCGGCTCACCACCATCGCCAGCCGGGGCTATCCGACCTTCGGCTTCGGCTCCGAGGTGGCGGTGGGCGAGGGCACCGCCGGGCTCGCCGCCGCCATCCGCCGGCCGTTGCGTATCAGCGACATGCGGCGCGGGCTGCGCTACGCCTCGGCGGTGCGCGCAGTGATGGGCAGCGAGGCGGTCTCGCCGATCCCGTTTCCGGCGCTGGCCGAGGCGCGCAGCCAGCTGGCGGTGCCAATGCTGGGGCGCGGCCGGCTGATGGGCGTGCTGTTCGTCGAATCCGAACGGAGCTACGCCTTCGACCACAATGACGAGGAGGCGCTGTCGCTGGTCGCGACCCAGCTCGCCATCAGCCTGCTGCTGGCGGAACGGGACCGCTCGGAAGCTGGAACGTTGCCGCCTGAAAGTCACCAGCCAGCGTTGGCCCCGGTGGCGCGCCGTATTCGCGTGCGCTACTTTCCGCTCGACGGCAGTATTTTCGCAGACGACGAGTACATCATCCGCGGCTTGCCAGGGCGGCTGCTCCAGCATTTCCTCTCAGCCTATCTTGAAACCGGACGCACTGATTTTTCCAACCGTGAGATCCGCCGCGACCGCTCGCTCCAGTTGCCAGATTTCAAGGACAATCTCGAAACACGCCTCATTCTCCTGCGCCGGCGTCTCGAAGAGCGGGGCGGGCGGATCCGGCTCTTGAGGCCAGAACGCGGACAGATTCGTCTGGAGTGCGATGGTATTCCGGAGATCGAGATTGTGACAGGTTGAGCCTGTGCTGATGCATGTCAGCGTCAAGCGAACGAAGCGATCCTCGGCAGATCTTCGGTCGCCGAGCCGCAGTTGATGTCGACATCTTTGGCCAGCAAGCCGAGAGCCGCTTATGGTCGATGATCCAGCCGTCGTTGTTGTGCTGGATCATCGAACATAGGTTGCTATCGGCAGTTGCAGAACGGCAGCACGTTGCACGCTGTGCAGTTCTCCGAAATGATGCGATGCCGACACTTGGCCGACAGTCGCTTCCGGGGTGTTGCAAGCGCCGCCTGATTCTGCGGCTGAAACAGCCTCTGGCGCCGAAGTGGTCGATGTCTCGTAAGCTCTGGTTTTCTGGGGAGATATGGTGCCGCTTAGGTGACTCGAACACCTGACCCCATCATTACGAATGATGTGCTCTACCAACTGAGCTAAAGCGGCTTCCACATTTCGCGACCCGAGGGCCGCGAGGCAGTGAGTGCCTGATAGCTTCATTGCGTCAGGAATTCAAGACGCCTTTGAAGGGTTTTGACAGGTAGCGTAAAAGTCGCCGCCTGTCGGGAACTCCGGTGCGCAACGCGGAGGCGCCCCCACGCATGGTACGCCTTGCCAGTTGGCCGGGATGGGCTTGTTCAGGCGGCGAGTCTCGCCTTGGCAGCCACATATTCGCGGGCCAGGCGCGCGACCAGTTCGGCTACCGGCACGACCTTGTCGACAGCGCCGATGCCCTGGCCACAGCCCCAGATGTCCTTCCAGGCCTTGTATTTGTTGTCGCCCTCGAAATCCATCTGCGAGGGATCGGAGACGGCGAGGTTGTCGGGGTCCATGCCGGCGGCGCGAATCGAGCCCTTGAGATAGTTGCCGTGGATGCCGGTGAAGAGGTTGGAATAGACGACGTCGGCGGCCTTGGAGTCGACGATCATCTGCTTGTAGGCTTCGGCGGCGCGTGCCTCCTCGGTGGCGATGAAGGGCGAGCCGATATAGGCGAGGTCGGCGCCCATGGCCTGGGCGGCGAGGATTGCTCCGCCATTGGCGATGGCGCCCGACAGGAGTAGCGGGCCGTCGAACCACTGCCGGATTTCCTGGATCAGCGCGAAGGGGGACAGGGTGCCGGCATGGCCGCCCGCACCCGCCGCCACTGCGATCAGCCCGTCCGCCCCCATCTTGATCGCCTTGCGGGCGTGGCGGTCGTGGATGATGTCGTGCAGCACGATGCCGCCATAGGAATGGACGGCCTGGTTGACCTCCTCGACCGCGCCGAGCGAGGAGATGACGATTGGCACGCGGTACTTCACGCACAGGCGCAGATCGTGCTCGAGGCGCTTGTTGGACTTGTGCACGATCTGGTTGACCGCGAAGGGCGCGGCCGGACGATCGGGATTGGCGGCGTCGTGGGCGGCGAGATCCTCGGTCACCGCGGCCAGCCATTCGTCGAGCTGGGCTTCGGGGCGGGCATTCAGCGCCGGAAACGAGCCGACGATGCCGGCTTTGCACTGTGCGAGAACCAGCGGCGGATGTGAGATGATGAACAGTGGCGACCCGACCACGGGGATGCGCAGATTGTTCTTGAGGATGTCAGGCAGGGCCACGCGTCTCTCCCGGTCGCTTTGACGTTTCCGTAAACGTCATCCCATATAGCAGATCGTGCCGTAGCGGCAATGCGGCGACATCGGTGGCGAGGGCTGCAATTTTTGATCCTGATCGACGCCATTGTATGCGGTTTGGCGACAAAAGGCCGACCACGCCGTTGATTGATTGAGCCTCTGTCGCTAACCATCTGGCAAGACAGGCGCCGCTGAGGGACAACGGTTGGATTCGATCGAAAAGGCGATCCGGAACGCTTTCGAGAAGGGCGATCCCGACAATCGCGAATTTCGCGAGAAGGTTTATCGCGCGGCATTCGCCGCGCTCGACCGCGCGCTGAAATCAAACCCGAACATGACGGTCGAGGCGGCGATCAACCGCCGCAAGGGTCTGCAGGCCAAGATCGACGAGATCGAATCGGAATTCGTGCCGGCGGCACCGGCGGCAGCACAGGATGCGGCCCCCGAAGTGTCGCTCGGCGGCAATGGCTCTGCCAGGGCACCAAGCGTGTCGGTCGGCAACGGCGGCGGCAGGGCATCGGGCGTGACGCCCGTCGTGCCCGACATCATGCCCGATGCGCCGCTGCCGCCGCCGGCCAGGTCGCGGCAGAAGCTGAGCCGTGCCGAAAGGCGCGCGGCGGAGCGGGCCGAGCGGTCGGGACGCGGCCGGTCGCTGGCGGGGATGTTCTTTGCCGTCAGCCTGCTCGCCATGGGCGGCATCGGCGTGTGGTGGGCCGTGCAGACCGACCTGTTCAAGTCGGCGGCAGAGCGCGACACCTCCGTCCACAATCCGCCCAAGCAGCTCGAAAGCGAGGATTTTTCGCCCGAGGCGACGGCACCGCCGCTACGCTCGGGCGAGGCCGATCAGTCGCGCAACTGGATCACGGTGTTTTCGCCGGCCGATCCGACCGACGTCAGCGCGCCGAGTGGCACCAGCGCCGAAGTCACCCAGGACGACACAGGCCGCTTCCTGCGCATCCGCTCGGGCAGCACCGGCTCCGCCATCAGCTTCGACGTCGGCCAGGGCGTGCTCGAACAGATCGCCGGCAAGCATGCAGTCTTCGACATTATCGCCCGCGCCGAGGAAGGCAAGGAGACGCAGATGGCGGTCGACTGCAATTTCGGCGAGCTCGGCGATTGCGGCCGCAAGCGCTACCTCGTCGGCTACCAGCGCGGCGAATACCTGTTCGAGATGGATGTGCCCGACAAGCAGCCGGGCGCTGCCGGCTCCATCGCCATCAACTCGGACTTCGAAAAGCAGGGCAAGGCGGTCGACATCTACGAGATCAGGGTTTCGGTCAGCGAGTAGGGGCGGCTCGGCTCAGTCGAGCAGCGCCTGAAGTGTCTCGATGCGGTCGGCTTCCCCCGGCGGCTTGTCCCAACGCAGGCGCGAGATACGGGGAAAGCGCATGGCGACGCCCGATTTGTGGCGCGTTGAGCGGCTGAGCCCCTCAAAGGCCACTTCGAGCACCAGCCCGCTGGCCTTGTCGGCGCGCACCGAGCGCACCGGGCCGAAGCGCTCGATGGTGTTGTCGCGAATGAACTTGTCGATCAGCTTCAGTTCCTCGTCGGTGAAGCCGAAATAGGCTTTTCCCACCGGCACCAGCTCTTCGGCGCCTTCCGGCCCGGTCCAGACCCCGAAAGTGTAGTCGGAATAGAAGCTCGAACGCTTGCCGTGGCCGCGCTGGGCATACATGAGCACGGCGTCGACGGTGTGCGGATCGCGCTTCCACTTGAACCAGGGACCTTTCGGCCGGCCGGCAAGATAGGGCGAGTCGAGCCGCTTCAGCATGACACCCTCGATGATCGGGTGGGGCGGCGCTCGACGCATTTCCTCGAGCGCCTGCCAGCCGGCGAAAGGTACCAGCGGCGACAGGTCGAAACGATCAGGATCGAGCGTGGCGACAAGGCTCTCCAGCCGCGCGCGGCGCTCGGTGAAGGCAAGCCCACGCAGGTCTTCGCCGCCGGACTGCAGCAGGTCGTAGCAGCGAATGAAGGCCGGATATTGCACCTGCATCTTGGCCGACACGGTCTTGCGGTTGAGCCGTTGCTGCAGGTCGGAGAAGGTGCCGGTGGCCTCGCGGGGAATGCCGACCATCAGTTCACCGTCGAGGGCGGCTTCGAACGCCATCGCCGCCACGACATCGGGAAAGGCGCCGGAGATATCGTCGCCTGTGCGCGAATAGAGCCGGCGCATGCCGCCTTCCGACACCGCCTGAACGCGGATGCCGTCCCATTTCCATTCGGCGGCATAGTCGGCCGGCGCGAGCTTTTCGAGGTCGCCGTCGCCGACCGGGTGGGAAAGCATGACCGGCCTGAACAGCGCGCTGGCGGCCTTTTGCGGTTTTTCCGCGTTGCCCTCGAGCCAAGCGAAAAGCTCGGCATAGGGCGGCGCCAGCCCATGCCAGAGCTCCTCGATCTCGGCTACGTCGACCGGGCCGAGATCGGCGAGCGCCTGCTTGGCGAGCCGTGACGACACGCCGATGCGCAAGCCCCCGGTGACCAGCTTGAGGATTGCGTAGCGCGCCGGGACGTCGGCCTGGTCGAGCAGGCGGGCGAGCACGGCGGGGGCGTCGGAACGGCTCGCCGATTGCAGTCGCTCGACCACTTCGGCGAGTGTGATGTCGTGGTTGGGGCGCTGGCCCGGCGCCTCCGGCCAGACCAGCGAGACGGTCTCGGCGAGGTCGCCGACATAGTCGTAGGAATAGGCAAACAGCACCGGATCCATGCGTTCGACTATCAGCTGGCGCAGCATGGCCGGCTTGACCGAGGCGATGCTGAGATCGCCGGCAAGCGCCGCGAGCGCCAACCCGCGGTCGGGGTCCTCGACCTCGCGGAAATGGTCGGTGATGAGTTTGAGCTTGCCGTTGCGCGACGGGGTCAGCACGAGTCGGTCGAGGAGTTCGGCGAAGCGGTTCATCAATCGCCCTCGTCCTCGTAGCCGACGAGATGCAGCGGCCGGGCGGAAATCCCTGTGAGTTCGCACCAGCGCACCAAGGCCTCCTCGCGGCCGTGGGTGACCCAGACCTCACCTGCGCCCGTATCCTTGATCGTGTCGGTGAGTTCGTCCCAGTCGGAATGGTCCGAGATGATGAGCGGTAGCTCGACGCCGCCCTGCCTGGCGCGCTGGCGGATGCGCATCCAGCCCGATGCGAAACAAGTGAGCGGGTCGGGGAAGCGGCGCGCCCAGCGGTCGGCGAAGGTTGCCGAGGGCGCAACCACGATGGCACCAGTGAAGTCGCGTTTGTCGCCGTCCTCGACGGTTGCCGGCTCGAGATGGCCGAGATCGACGCCCCGGCTCTGGTAGTATTCGCTGAGCTTCGTCAGCGCGCCGTGGATGTAGATCGGCCGGTCGTAGCCCTGGTCACGCAACAGGCGGATGACGCGCTGCGCCTTGCCGAGCGCATAGGCGCCGACGAGATGCGTGCGCTCGGGGAACTGGCGCACCGACTTCAAAAGCCGGGCGATCTCGTCCGAGGCGCCGGGGTGGCGGAACACCGGCAGGGCGAAGGTCGCCTCCGTGATGAAGACGTCGCAGGGCACCACCTCGAAGGCAGCGCAGGTCGGATCCTTGGTGCGCTTGTAGTCGCCTGACGCGACGATGCGCAGGCCGCCGTGCTCGACCGATATCTGTGCCGAGCCGAGCACATGGCCGGCCGGGTGGAACGAGACCGTCACGCCGCCGAGCCTGATCTCTTCGCCGTATGTCATCGCCTGCGTACTGCCGGCGAAATTCGGTCCGCAGCGGATCGCCATGATGTCGAGCGTCTCGCGCGTCGCCAGCACTTTGGCGTGGCCGGGGCGGGCATGGTCGGAATGGCCGTGGGTGATCAGCGCGCGGCCGACGGCCCGCACCGGGTCGATGTAGAAATCGCCTGGCGGGCAATAGAGCCCTTCGGGACGGGGATGAAGCAGTTCGCTGGCGCGCATCGCCTCAAGATAGGTATTTGGCGCTTGCGTGAAAGGGTGGTTTGGCAGTAATGCGCGCCACCTTCTTCTTTATTGCCCCTCCTTCCTTTCGCACTTCCCTCATTCCGGATGACGCGTTTGACGCTGTTGCAGCTCTCTTCCAACGACCTGCTTGCCGACCGGCGGGCGGATTATGCCGAAATGCTATTCGCCTCGGGCGACCACGCCGCCGCAGCCGAACTTATGCTCGGTGCGATGGAGATCGCGCCGGCCTGGGCAATGGGCTGGTTTCGCCTCGGCGAGATGCAGGAGGCCGCGGGTGCGCTGGATGCCGCGGCGGAGGCCTGGCGCACGTCGCTGAAGCTCGAGCCGGCCGACCGGCCGGGTGCGGCGTTGAAGCTGCAACTGATCGGCGCTGCGCCGGCAAGCGAGAACCCGCCGAGCGCCTTTGTCGAAACCCTGTTTGACCAGTATGCCGACAAATTCGACCATGCGCTGGTCGATACGTTGCACTATCGTGTGCCCGAACTGCTCAATGCGGCGATCGCCGCGACTGGTCGCCCACGCTTCGCCCATGCCGTCGATCTCGGCTGCGGCACGGGGCTGATGGGCGTGAAGCTGCGCCCGGTGGTGACGCAGCTAGACGGCTACGACATCTCGGCCGAGATGCTGCGCAAGGCGCGCGACAAGGGCGTCTATGACCGTCTCATCAAGGCCGATCTCCAGGAACTCAGGCCGGAGGGCGACCAGCCCGACCTCGTCACTGCAGCCGATGTGTTCATGTATGTCGGCGCGCTCGACCGCATCTTCGCGACGGTGACCGCAATGCTGGCGCCGGGTGGCATTTTTGCCTTTTCGGTCGAGCGCTTTGCGGGCGAGGGCGCCTTCGAACTGCAGCCGTCGCGCCGCTACGCCCATTCGGAGGCCTATGTGCATGGCCTGATCGCCGCAGCCGGTCTGAAGCTAGTTTCGCTGGACCGTGCCGTGATCCGCCAGGACCGCCGCGAGCCGGTCCAAGGGCTGATCGTAGTGACGGAGCGGCCAGCAGCCTAACGGCTTTGCGGGCTGCCGAACATGCCGCGCGACCGCAGCGGCTTTTCGGCCGGTTTGGCGGTGACCCCGGCCTGCTTCTGCAATTGCTCTATCTGGGCCTGTAGTTCGCGGACGAGCTTTTCCAGCGTGGCGATGCGGTCTTCGTGGGAGGCGGTGTCGGTCATGGGGGTGTTCGGCTTGATCCTGCGGGCCAATCAATCTTGGGAATGCGCTCTGAGGCTGACCTCGGTGCAAAGGGCGATCAGATCACATCCGTAGCTGCATTCCAAACTGACGAGGGCAGCCTGCCCATTTGCGATACGACGCAATGCGTTCTGAATGTGAGCCGCAAATTCTGTGTGATACTTCTCTGCGGCACTTGCGTGTGGGGCTGGGAAAAGTTGCGCAAGCCGCGCACTCACATCAGTCCAAATCGCTAGGCCACCTCGAATTATCTCGATATGCTGGATAATATTGCCTTCGCGGAAATCGTTCGCAAGAAAAGGCTCCACCTCCCTGAGTTGAAGCTCAAAGGTCGCGCTATCGGTACGGGAGAGACCAAGCGTGACTGATCTCTCTGCGACGGCGACGCTTGTCAGCCGACCGTCATGGAAGGTTGGAAAAGGTGGCTCTGACATAAGCAAACTATGCAACGCTAGATTAAGAAAGCGCAACGGGGCACAGTCGGCAACGCATACCGGGTATAGCCCGTCCCAGGGCGGCGCATCACTAATGATCCCTTTTTGTTCCAGATTTCGCTTGGCGCGGCAAATTCCTCGCGCTAGGTCTGGCGCGTGACGAGCCAAGCGCGACTGGAGCCGAAGACCTCAGGTGCCATGCTGCCGGAACCATTCGAGCGATGGTTCGCCGAGCGCGGCTGGTCGCCGCGTGCCCATCAGCTCGACCTGCTTGCCACCGCCCAACAAGGCAATTCCGCCCTGCTGATTGCGCCCACCGGTGCCGGCAAGACACTGGCCGGGTTCCTGCCGGCGCTGACCGATCTCGCCACGCGGCCCAAGAAGCGGCCGGGCGAGCCGCAGCGCGGCGTGCATACGCTCTACATCTCGCCGCTGAAGGCGCTGGCCGTCGATATCGAGCGTAATCTCGGCAAGCCGGTCGACGAAATGAGCCTGCCGATCACCATTGAGACGCGCACCGGCGACACGCCGGCTCACAAGCGCACGCGCCAGAAGCTTGTGCCACCGGATATTTTGCTGACCACGCCGGAACAGCTGGCGCTGCTGATCGCTTCGCCGGACGCCGCGCGCTTCTTTGCCGACCTGCGCTATCTGGTGCTCGACGAGTTGCATTCGCTGGTGACATCCAAGCGCGGCCATCTGCTGGCGCTCGGGCTGGCGCGGCTGCGCAGCTACGTGCCTCATTTGCAGGCGATCGGGCTGTCGGCGACGGTCGCCGAGCCGGACGAGCTCAGGCGCTGGCTGGTGAGGCAGAACCCGGCTGGAGAAATGGCCGAGCTGATCACGGTATCAGGCGGTGCCAAGCCCGAGATCACGATCCTTGATTCCGAGGAGCGCGTCCCTTGGTCGGGCCATTCGGCGCGCTATGCCATCCCGGAGGTCTATGAGGCGATCCGCAAGCACCGGACGACGCTGCTGTTCGTCAACACCCGCAGCCAGGCCGAACTCTTGTTCCAGGAGCTGTGGCGGGTCAACGACGACACCCTGCCGATAGCGCTGCATCACGGCTCGCTCGATGTCGGCCAGAGAAGGCGGGTCGAGAAGGCGATGGGCGACAATGCGCTGAGGGCAGTGGTTGCGACCTCGACGCTCGACCTCGGCATCGACTGGGGCGATGTCGATCTCGTCGTCCATGTCGGCGCGCCGAAGGGGGCGAGCCGGCTCGCCCAGCGCATCGGCCGCGCCAATCACCGGATGGACGAGCCGAGCCGGGCGATCCTGGTGCCGGCCAACCGCTTCGAGGTCCTGGAGTGCCGGGCAGCACTGGAGGCCAATTACCTTGGCGCGCAGGACACCCCGCCTCTGGTCGAGGGCGCGCTCGACGTGCTGGCGCAGCATGTGCTGGGTAGCGCCTGCGCAGCACCGTTCGATGCGACGGAGCTCTACGACGAGGTGAGGGCTGCCGCACCCTATGCCGCGCTCGACCGCGAAACCTTCGACCGCGTCGTCGATTTCGTCGCCACAGGCGGCTACGCGCTGCGCACATATGAGCGCTATGCCCGCATCCGCAGGAACAAGGACGGCAAGTGGCGCGTGTCGCACCCGCGTATTGCCCAGCAATACCGGCTCAATGTCGGGACCATCATTGAAGCGCCCGTGCTGAATGTTCGCTATACCCGCGCCAAGGGCAAGTCGGGAGCGGGCACTGCGGCTTCGCTCACCCTGCGCGGCGGGCCGGTGCTCGGCCAGATCGAAGAGTACTTCGTCGAGACGCTGTCGGTGGGCGACATGTTCATCTTCGCCGGCAAGGTGCTGCGTTTCGAGGGTATCCGCGAGAACGAGTGTTACGTTTCGACTGGCGGCGGCGGCAATGTGCTGGTGCCGTCCTATGCCGGCGGCAAGTTTCCGCTGTCGACCTACCTCGCCGAGCAGGTGCGCGGCATGTTGGCCGATCCCGCGCGTTGGCGGGCGCTGCCCGAGCAGGTGGCGGACTGGCTGCGCATGCAGCAGCTGAAATCGATCCTGCCGAGGCGCGAGGATCTTCTGGTCGAGACTTTTCCACGCGGCGAACGCTTCTACATGGTGGCCTATCCGTTCGAGGGCAGGCTGGCGCACCAGACGCTCGGCATGTTGCTGACCCGCCGGCTGGAGCGCATGGGGGCGCGGCCGCTGGGTTTCGTTGCCACCGACTATTCGCTCGCCATCTGGGCGCTTGGTGATCTCGGCTCGATGTTCAAGGCGAAAAGGCCGTCGCTGGCCGAACTGTTCGACGAGGACATGCTGGGCGACGATCTCGAAGCCTGGCTCGCCGACAGCTGGCTGCTCAAGCGCACCTTCCGCAATTGCGCCGTCATTTCCGGCCTGATCGAGAAGCGCTTTCCCGGCCAGGAAAAGAGCGGGCGGCAGGTGACGGTGTCGGCCGACCTGATTTACGACGTGTTGCGCAGCCATGAGCCCGACCACATCCTGCTCAAGGCGACGCGGGCGGATGCGGCGAGCGGGCTGCTCGATGTCAGGAGACTGGCGGAGATGCTCTCGCGCATCCGGTGCAGAATCGTTCATAAGGACCTCGGTCAGATCTCGCCGCTGGCCGTGCCCGTAATGCTGGAGATCGGCAGGGAGCCGGTCAACGGCGAGGCCAACGACTCGCTGCTGCTCGAAGCCGCGGAGCTGATCGAAGACGCGATGGGAAGCGCATGAACATTGCCGCGCGCGAAGTGACGAAAGCCGGCTGCGAGGCGATTGCTATCGCCGGTATGCGCGCCGTCTGCGATCAGCGTGGGGCGCTGCATTTTCCGGAGCTCGACCTGCTGGTCGTCTCCGACCTGCATCTCGAAAAGGGCTCTTCACATGCCCGCCGCGGCAGGCTGTTGCCGCCATACGATACCGCCGCGACGCTGGCGCGGCTGGCCTCCGTCGTGGCGGATTACGCGCCGCGTTTCGTTGTCAGCCTAGGCGACAGCTTTCATGACGGGGAGGGTGCGGCGCGCCTGCCGGACCCCTTCCGCGACAGCCTGATGGGGTTGATGAAGGGGCGCGAATGGTTCTGGGTGGCCGGCAACCACGACCCGGAAGCACCCGCCGACCTGCCCGGCGAGACGGTCGAGGAAGTGGCGGTCGGCGGGCTGGTGTTCCGCCACGAGCCGTCGAAGGGCCATGCCGAGGGCGAAATCGCCGGGCACCTGCATCCATGCGCCCGCATCGTCCAGCGTGGCCGTTCGGTTCGGCGGCGTTGTTTCGCCAGCGATGGCGAGCGCCTGGTCATGCCGGCCTTCGGTGCCTTCACCGGTTCGCTCAACGTGCTCGACCGGGCTTATGGCGGCATGTTTCGCGGTGGTGCGCCCACCGCCTACATGATCGGCACGAGCCGTGTTTATCCGATTGCGGGGTCTTTGCTGCGGCCGGATTAGGGCGTCGGAGCAATCCTGTCGGACGGTAAGGACGCCAGGGTTTTCTGGCGCAACGGCATGGATTCCCGACACTCTCCGCTCCCTGCGGTCGCTCACGAGGTCGGGAATGACGCGCCTCATTTGGTGCTCCCCCAGCTATGCAGCCTTTCCACCAGGCACCAACGTATACGATTGAAAGAGGCCGCAACTGCAACCCGTCATTCCCGACCTTGTGAGCGAGTGGAACGAGCAGAGAGTGTCGGGAATCCATGCCGTAACGGTGACGACGTCAGTGCCGGTGCAGAACATTTTTTCCCCAGTGGCGTCCAGGCCGGCTTCGGGCAGGGAAGATCAACTGAACGCTGACTGAACGCTGGACGTGGCGGAACAGCGTACCGACCCGTATCGGCCGCCAAGATCGGTTGCGGATGTGATCCGCCCCGCCCTCAATCCTTCCTGAAGATGATGCGTCCCAGCCAGCCGGTGAGCATGGCTAGTCCGATGGCGAACAGGCCGTAGCCGAAGCCGTGGTCGTTGGCGAAGCGGAAGATGGTCTGTTCGAAGCCCGACTTGACGATGGCGAGTTGCGTCGAGCTTTCCTTGATAAACAACCCGTTGCGGAACAGGAAGGCGCGCGCCTTGTGGGTGCCCACCGGCACATTGGGGGCGAGGTGGAGCGTAGCGCGAAACAGGTTCTGCGACAGGAACTGAACGCCACCGATATTGTCGCTGTAGAGGCCGAGCGCCTGCTTGCGCTCGCGTAGCGCGTCGGTGAATTCGTCGATGGTCAGCGGGTTGCCGCGCTTCTCTTCCGGCTCGATGTAGATGTTGTTGATGCCGAGCGACAGCTGGCGGTAGCTGTTGGGCTCGGTGATGTCCTGCGGCTGGCGCGTGGTCGCCATGGAATAGGACACCGGCACGTTGACGAAGGTCTCCGAGCTGGTGTTGATCCACATGCCGAGCACGCGGCTCTTGCGGCGGACCACGACGGAGCGCGCGGGGCCCTCGAGCACCACGATGACGTCGTAACGGCCCTGGCGGCTGATCAGCGGATCGGGATTTTCGAGCGCGCCGAAGATGGTGAGGTCGGCGCCGGAAAAGTCGGCGGTGATCGCTACCCGGTCGGTCGACAGGCCTATCTGGATGCCTTCCTGCGGGGCTTGCTGGGCATGGGCCGGCAGGCCGGCAAGAAAGGTGGCGATTGCGACGACAGCCGGGAAGCGCATCACAACCCGACTCCGCTCACGCTGGTCAGCGAATAGAGATTCTGCGGCTTGACGAAGAGGTCGAAGCCCAGGCGCAGCGCCACCGCAAGCACGAGCAGGGCGAGCAAGGCCCGCAGTTGTTCGCCGCGCAGCTTCTGGCCCGCCTTGGCGCCATACTGGGCGCCGGCCACGCCGCCGAGCATCAGCACCAGGGCGAGCACGATGTCGACGGTCTGGTTGGTGGTGGAGTGCACCAGAGTGGTGAAGGCCGAGACGACGACGATGTGGAACAACGAGGTGCCGACGACGACGTTGGTCGGCACCTTGAGCAGGTAGATCAGCGCCGGCACCATGATGAAGCCGCCGCCGACACCCATGATCGAGGATAGGAAGCCGATGCCGATGCCGATGCCGAGCACCGGAATGACCGAAACGAACAGCTTCGAGGTGCGGAAGCGCATCTTGAAGGGCAGGCGGTGGATCCAGTTGTGCTGGCCGGATTTCTTGAGTGCCGGCGGCACGCCGGCCTTGGTCTTGCGCAGGGCGTTGACGCTTTCGATCAGCATCAGTCCGCCGACTGCGCCGAGGAAAACGACGTAGAGCAGCGAGATGAACAGGTCGAGCTGGCCGATGCTGCGCAGGAGGGCGAAGACGAAGCCGCCGGCCGCCGAACCGGCGATACCGCCGACCAGCAGCATCATGCCGAGCTTGAAGTCGAGCGTGCCGCGCTTGAGGTGTGCAAGCGCGCCGGAGAAGGATGAGGCGATGACCTGGTTGGCACCGGTGGCAACCGCGATCGCGGGCGGGATATTGTAGAAGATGAGCAGCGGCGTGATCAGGAAGCCGCCGCCGACCCCGAACATTCCCGACAGAAAGCCGACCGCCGCGCCCATCGCCAAGAGCACGAACGCGTTGACAGACAATTCCGCAATCGGGAGATAAATGTCCACCCTTCAGTCTCTGCAAAAAGATGTTGCCGCCACCCGTTGCCGGGTGCCGGTTAGCTAGCGGGCACTTGCGCCCACATTAGGGCAAAGCCAAACGTCCCGCACTCGAAACGGAAAATAACTCAATCAGTTAACCGTCAGGTAAAGACGCGGCGGCAAATGCCGCCGCCCTAGCGATTATTTGCGGGCGACGAGCGCCTGCGCCAGCACTTCGTCGATCTCGCCCGTGGGCGCCATGGCGTTGTCCCTCTGGAAGGCGACGATGGCGTCCTTGGTCCTCTGGCCGAGCATGCCGTCGGGCCTGCCGGCGTCGTAGCCGTTCTTGTTGAGGATCGCCTGAACGTTCTGGACGGCCCTTTTCATGTCAACGCCGGCGGCGGGAGCATCCTGCCAGGCGGCCGGAACCTCGATCGCGTTGGCGGCCGGGTCGAGGGCCTTGGCCTGCCAAAGCTCGGTTGTCGCCTTGGCGCGTTTGAGTTGCTCAGGCGTCAATGCCTTGGCGATCTCCTCGCGCTTGGCGGCGGCATCATTGTCGCCCTGCTTGGCGACCAGCGCGAACCATTTGTAGGATTCCTCGAGGTCCTGCTGCATGCCGACGCCCTTGGCGGCGAGGATGCCGAGATTGAACTGGCTGTCCTTCACGCCGAGTTCGGCGGCATTGTTGAACCAGCGCGTGGCCTGGTCGTTGTCGACCGTGCCGTCGGCGCCCATGGCGAAGAGCACGGCCAGGTTGTGCATGGCGCTGGCGTTGCCCTGGGCCGCGGCGAGCTGGTACCAGGTCTTGGCCTTGGCCGCGTCGCGCTCCACGCCATTGCCTTTTTCGTACATGTTGCCGATGCGGTACTGCGCCGGCGCGAAGCCGAGTTCGGCGGCCTTTTCATACCACTGGGCGGCAGCCTTGCTGTCGGCAGCGACGCCACGACCTTCGGCATAGCGCGAGCCGATCTCGAACAGCGCCTTGGTGTCGCCGGCGATCGCTGCCTCGCGCAGGGCTGCCGGGCCGATGGCGTCCGGCATGGAGGTTGAGGCGCTCGCGACGGGGGTCGGGGTGAGCGCCTGCGTCACGACGGGTGCGGCGGGGATCGAGTTGGTGATGCGGTTGTCGAGCGCGACCGCGACGGGTGCGACGGTCTCCGTGGTTTCGGCGGCGACCCGCGGTTTGGCGGCAGCCGTTTGGACGATCTCTGGCTTGTCGACGCTGCGCACCGGGGCTGCGGCACTGTCGAGCGCCTTGGGGGCAACGGCCGCAACCTTGGCCGGCTCATCGGACGGCTGGGGCGTGACGCTGGTGGACTGGATCGGGTCGCTGAGGAAGGCCTTGCCGAGCTGCATGCCGGCAAGTGCCAGCATGACTGCGCCGACCGCCATCAGCACGGACTTGCGGCGCGCCTTGACCAGGTCGCCGATGCGCAGAGCACGCACCGGACCCTTGAGGTCGGAATTGCGCTTGAGCGCATCCGCCTCGGCAGCGGCCGCTTGTGCAGCGCGGCGGGCAGCGGCGATGAAGTCTGCCTTGGCGGCGTCCGTTTCATTGACGCGCGCCGGCTGGCCGCGCTCGTCGCGCACGCGGCGCATGATGGCGTTGAGATCAGGCGCGCCGGAGCCGGGCTCGAGCGGACGATTGGCGATCTTTGGATCGAGCGGCGCATCGAGGGCGAGGCTGGGGGCAGGGGCGTCCATGACCGGCTCTGCGACCTCGGCCTTGGCCGGCTCCTCCTTGGCCTTCTTGGTGAAAGCACGGGCGATGCCGCCGAACATCGACGACTTTGCGGGCTTCGGTTCCTTCTTGTCGGCGTGAACGCCGCCGAGCGCTGCCACGGCGGCAGCGGCTTCGGCAGCAGCCTGCGCCGGGCTGCGCGAATGCCGGTCGTCGGATGCGGATTCATCGGCACTGCGGCGACCGAAGGTGGCGTTGGCCTCGGGAAGCGGGGCCGGCTCCTCTGGGGCGAGAGAGGGGGTCTCGAGCACGGCGCGGACTGGTTCTTGATCGGCGATCGGGGCAGTGAGAAGCTCGGCCACGGAAGCCGGCGGTGCTTCTGCGGGAACCGGATCGCTGGTTTCAAGCGAGCCGAGCCGGTCGACGATCTTCAGCAGGGTGTCGTGGATGGCCTCGAAGGTCTTGCCGTTGCGCTCGTCGGAACGGCGGGTCAGCGCTTCGAGCGCCTTGAGGTCTTCCGCAAGCCCCCCGACCGCGACCGCCTCGGTGTTGGAACCGACGAACGAGCGGACGGCGTTCTCGGCTGCCTGGCGTGCGGCTTCGACAAGCGCCTGGTGATTGCCGGCGACGGAGCGCTCGATTTCGTCGAGGCGCGGCCGGATGTCCTCGAACTCGGGCAGCGGTGCTCCGGGTCGCGAAAGGTGGGCCGTCAGTTCGCTGACCTGCGCTTCGAGGCTGCGGATCAGTCCCGGATCGATGCTCGAGACCTGTGCCGCGGAGGTTTCCAGCCGGCCGGAGATATCCTCAAGGCGGGCTTCGAGTGCGCGCATCGCCTGTTCGCCAGCAGGATCAGAGCGGTTGGTTTCGAGGCGCTGGGCGAAGGCGGTGAAGCGCGCGTCGATCGCTTCCATGATGCCGGAATGGTCGGTGGCGGGCTGCGCCGACTGCCGGTCCAGGCGCTCGGTGAGGTCTTCGAGCCGACGCTCGAGGTCGCGGAAAAGAGCATTGCCGTGTTCCAGCGCGTCGCCCTGGCGGCGCTCGAACACCTCGGCCAACGCGTCGAAGCGCTGCTCGATGCCCTGGAAGATCAGGCCTGCATCCGATGCAGCCGGCGTGCGCTCGATCTTGTCAGCGATCAGCGAGATCTGCTGGCCGAGACGCGCGACAGCCTGCTCGGGAATGTCGGTGCGGGCCGCGATGTCGTCGACGCGCTGGGCAAGCGTGCTGAGCCGGTCGATGATCTCGGCCGTCGGCTGGTCCGCCGTCACCTCTTCGATCTGCTGGGCAAGTGCGGCGATGCGGGCCTCGATGCGCTCGAAAGGCTCGGGACTGAAGTGCGGCGTCTGGGCGGCGACCGTCGAGGCGACGATGGCACGCGAGATTTCGTCGAGACGCTCGTCGATCAGCCCGAACATCTCGTCGCTATGGCTGTCGCGCTGGCGCACGAACTGGTCGATCGCGCTAGCGAGTGTGCGAACCTTGTCCTCGATGGAGCGCAGCGACAGCGATTCCGGCAGGTTGTTGACGGCGTCGTTGATCTGTTCGAGACGGTCGGCCAAGGCGACGATTGCCGGATCTTCGCCGCGCGGTTCGGCAGCGGCCGACATGCGGTCGGCGACATCGGCCCAGCGGCGGTCGGCCGAGAGAATGGTTTCCTCGCGCGCCAGATCGGACAACGAACTGCGCATCTGTTCGAGTTCGAGGCGCAGCATGTTGACGCTCTTGTCGTCGCTGCGCTCGGCGAGCGAGTGGATGGCGCCCGACAGCCGTTCCAGTTCCAGGCCGAGCTCGGCGCCCTCGGCGCCGGCAGCACCTGCGCGGCTGGCGCGTTCGATGTCGTTGCGCAGCAGCTCGAACTCGCGCTGCAGACCGGCGCTCATCTCGTGGCGCATCTCCTCGCGCAGCGCGCGGAGTTCGCCGGCGATCTGGCCGATGGCGGCGATGCCGTCCTCCTGGCCGCGGACGCGGTCGATGTCGCGGGCGATCGCATGATATGGCCGCTCGTATGGGGCACTGCGGCCATATTCGCCGCGCGGGGTATAGCCGGCGGCGGGTGCCTGGCGCTGCGAAGGCCGATATGGTTCGGCGTCTTCGTCGCGCGTGCGCTCGAGCCGCGCTTCGAGGTTCTCGAGCGAGCGGTTGAGCTCTTCGAGCGACGCATAGGGACGGCGCTGCCTGCCTTCGTTGAGGGTGTCGAGATAAGACCGCTTGTTGTTCATCGAAACGCCCGTTGGTCAGAGTGCTGGTCCAGGACCAGAGGTCTCAAATCCTTGCCGGGATCGGGGTTGCGAGGCGCCGCGCGGGAATTGGCTTCCTGGGGCTTTTCGCCGCCTTCCGAAACCGTGAACAAATCGATACATGATGACCACGGGTGAACCGACATGCGCACATTTCGCCCAACGTGGTAAACAAGCTCTTAACCAACCTTAAGAATGTGCGACGATCTGACGATCAAAACGTCCAAAATTCCCTTGCGTCGGTTTGGGCGTGTCGTTATAGCATTTACGTAAACGTAAGACGTGTGCAGATCGCCGTCTTGAGTGCCTTTACGTAGAAACCATGAACGGAAGCCCGCCCCCTTCGGCTTCCGCCAGAGCGCAGGCCGGCCCAGTCGCCGCGCTCGCAATTGGGGATATCGGAAGTAAATGATGAAGTCTGTATCGGTCGCCGATGTTGCGGCCAATGAAAACAATCTCGTCGGCGACGACTATGTGCGCATCGGCGATATGGCCAAGAAGTTTGGTGTGACGCTCAGGACGTTGCGCTTCTACGAGGACAAGGGCCTGCTCAATCCCAGGCGCGAAGGCTCGACGCGCCTTTATACGCGGCGCGACCGCGCCCGGCTGAAGCTGATCCTGCTCGGCCGGAAGGTCGGTTTCTCGCTGCGCGACGTCAAGCAGATGATCGATCTCTACGATCCGACCGGCACCAACGCCAAGCAGTTGCGCCTGACCATCGACAAGTCGGAGAAGCAGCTTGGCCGCCTGCAGAAGCAGCGGCTGATGCTCGACGAGGCGATTGGCGATCTCACCAATCACTTGGCCGTCGTGCGGCAAGTTCTGGCGGAGCGCACGGCACCCCAGGCCAGCGCTGCAAGCTGATCGAGCGCGAACCGTTGTTTGAAAACGGCCCGGCGGGGGAGACCTCGCCGGGCCGTTTTTTTTTGGAGGTTCGGGGCAAATTGAAGGCGCGGCGTGGTCGAATGTCGCGTCCATGTACAGCGCGCCTGTCTTCTGCGACGCGAGGAGGCACGGGGCTCAGTTGCGCGCAAAGGCCAAGCTTGGGGCGGGCAGAGCGTGGGAAGTCAATTCCTGTACCGACGCGGGCCTGTCATCGTCACGGCATGGATTCCCGACACTCTCCGCTCGTTTCACTCGCTCATGAGGTCGGGAATGACGTGGGGGTGGTTGTCCCGTCCTTGCTGGGAGGTCTCGTCCAGCCCAAAATCCTCATATTGAGCCGTGCTCTTGTCGAATGGTCGAACCACACCCTAGCGCTGTCGAATGGTCGAACCACACCCTAGCGCCCTCGTAGTTCGACAGGCTCACCATGAGGGCTGCTGAGAGGTCTCCGCTAATCGTCAGTGCTGGAGATTGGCGGCCGCGCCTCCCACCTCCGTCATTCCCGACCTCATGAGCGAGTGAAACGAGCGGAGAGTGTCGGGAATCCATGCCGTGACGCAAAGGACGTCATCGCGGCTGCAGCACCAGCGATATGGCTCGACCCTGAGTTGGGGGCTATGCCCTTGTTTGAGTGTCGGCACGTCGCGGCAACTGCCGGGAACTGTTCCGCCAGGCGGAATGGTCCGATCGGCTCGATCCTTCGCCCAGCCGCCATTTCTCGGTCGACGTCTCCAGCCGAACGCGCGGAAAAATCTACCGCAAGCCGGAGTCGCAAATATTGACGTTTACGCAAACGTCAATATTTGCTAATCGCGTTCGACAAGCGGTTCCCCGTCGCATACCGTCTGGCCGGAACCGGTGGAACCATGCTGGAGGATGAGCGATGCCGATATTCCGGGCCCCGGTCGAGGACACCCTTTTTGTGCTGAACGACGTGCTCGGCTACGAGCGTCACAGCAACCTCGCCGGTTTTTCCGACGCCAGCCCGGACGTGCTTGAGGCGATCCTGGCGGAAGGCGCTAAGCTCGCCGAAAACGTCATGCATCCGCTCAACCGCGTCGGCGACCTGGAAGGCTGTGTGCGCGACGACGACGGCTCGGTGGCCACGCCCAAGGGCTTCAAGGAAGCGTTCGACCAGTATCGTGAAGGCGGCTGGATGGGGCTGGCCGTGCCTGCCGAACATGGCGGCCAGGGCCTGCCCTACACGGTCCATTCAGCGGTCGGCGAATACATGTCGTCGGCCAACATGGCGCTGATGATGTATCCCGGCCTGACCCAGGGCGCGATCGCAGCGCTGCTCGTCCATGGCTCCGACGAGCAGAAGGCGACGTGGCTGCCGAAGATGGTGGAGGGCGCCTGGACCGGTACCATGAACCTGACCGAGCCGCATTGCGGCACCGACCTCGGCCTGCTGCGCTCCAAGGCGGTGCCGAACGGCGACGGTTCCTACAAGATATCAGGCCAGAAGATCTTCATCTCGGCCGGCGAACACGACATGTCGGACAACATCGTCCATCTGGTGCTCGCCCGCATCGAGGGCGCGCCGGAGGGGGTGAAGGGCATTTCGCTGTTCATCGTGCCGAAGTTCAATCTCGATGCCTCGGGCAATCCCGGCACGCGCAATGCCGTGTCGTGCGGCTCGCTCGAGGAGAAGATGGGCATCCACGGCAACGCCACCTGCGTCATGAACTATGACGAGGCGCATGGCTTCCTGCTCGGCGAGGCCAATGGCGGGCTGAAGGCGATGTTTACGATGATGAACGAGGCACGTCTCGGCGTCGGCCTGCAGGGGTTGGCCGTGTCGGAAGTCGCCTACCAGAACGCGGTGGCCTACGCCAAGGACCGCTTGCAGGGCCGCTCGCTGACCGGGCCGAAGGCGCCGGACAAGAAGGCCGATCCGATCATCGTCCACCCCGACATCCGCCGCAAGCTGATGACCATGAAGGCCTTCAACGAGGCCGGCCGCGCGCTGCTGCTGTGGACCGCGCTCAACTCCGACATCGCCCACCGTTCCGAGGACGAAGCCGAGCGCCAGGCAGCCGACGACCACATGGGCCTGATGACGCCTGTGGTGAAGGGCGTGCTGACCGACAAGGGCTTCGAGCATGCGGTGATGGCCCAGCAGGTCTTTGGTGGCCACGGCTATATCGAAGAGCATGGCATGAGCCAGTTCGTGCGCGATGCCCGCATCGCCATGATCTATGAGGGCGCCAACGGCGTGCAGGCGCTCGATCTCGTCGGTCGCAAGCTCGGCCTCAATGGTGGCCGCGCCGTGCAGGCCTTCTTCAAGGAGGTCGGCGAGTTCTGCGAGGCGAACCGTGCCGACGAGCAGATGGCGCCCTACACCAAGGCGCTGAAGAAGGGTCTCAACGACCTGCAGGCGGCGACCATGTGGCTGGTCCAGAACGGCATGACCAATCCTGACGATGCGGGAGCCGCCTCGACCGACTACATGCATCTCTTCGGCCTGGTGGCGCTCGGCTACATGTGGGCGAAAATGGTCAAGTCGGCGCAGGACAAACTCGCTGCGGCTGCCGACGGCTCGGCAGCCTTCTACGAGACCAAGCTGGTGACGGGGCGCTATTTCATGGAACGCGTGATGCCCGAGACCGCAGCCCATCTCGCCCGCCTTTCGTCCGGCTCGGCGACGATGATGGCGCTGCCGGCGGAGGCGTTTTGAGGGGCTGAAGGTATCCCTCCCCTTCGAGGGGAGGGTGGCCCGTAGGGCCGGGAGGGGGCCGAGCGACTGGGTGCCTGAGAAGGGCCTGACAACATACGTGGGAGGATTGGTGTAGTGCCCCGAACTCGCGTCAGCTTCGAAATGCGACAGAAGGCACGGTCGCTGCGCAACCATTCGACAAAAGCGGAAAATCTGCTTTGGTACGAATTGCGCGACTTGAAGGCCGTCGGTTTCAAGTTCAGACGGCAAGCTCCTATTGGTCCCTACATTGTCGATTTTGTCTGCCCGTTGGTGAAGCTTGTTGTGGAAGTTGATGGAGACACCCATGAGACCGACAAAGGCAAGCAGCACGATGCCAACCGCGATGCTTACCTGAAGTCTCTGGGATACGGCGTGCTGAGAATCGATGAGCCGGATGTGATGCACAGCGCCTGGCACGTGGCACAGTTTGTAAGGGAGAGGGCGGAGTACATGTTAGGGGACCCCACCCGGCCGCTGCGCGGCCACCCTCCCCTCAAGGGGGAGGGGGAGGCGAATCCATGACAATCCCGGCAGACGTTCTTGGCCTACCGAAACCCGCCTGGGCGAGCGACGACGTCACCATGCTCTACGACATGGCGCACCGCTTCATGTCGGAAGAAATCCTGCCGCGCTACGACGAGTTCGAAAAGAACGAGATGGTCGACCGCGCCAGCTGGCGCAAGGCCGGCGAGGCGGGGCTGCTCTGCGCCTCGATGCCGGAGGAATATGGCGGCGCTGGCGGCACCTTTGCCCATGAAAGCGCAATCATCGAGGCCATTGGCCATGTCGGCGTCGACGGTTTCGGCATCACGCTCCATAGTGCCATCGTCGCCCCCTACATCCTTCACTACGGCTCGGAAGAGCAGAAGCTAAAATGGCTGCCGAAGCTGGCAACCGGTGAACTGATCGGCGCTATCGCCATGACCGAGCCGGGTGCAGGCTCCGACCTGCAGGGCATCAAGACCCGCGCCGACCGCGACGGCAACCAGTACCGCATCAACGGCTCCAAGACCTTCATCACCAATGGCCAACTTGCGAACATCATCATTGTCGTCACCAAGACCGACCCCGCGCTGGGCGCCAAGGGCACGTCGCTGATCGTCGTCGAGACCGATGAGGTCGAGGGCTTCGAGCGCGGCCGCAACCTCGACAAGATCGGGCTGAAGGCCAACGACACCTCGGAACTGTTCTTCAACGACGTGCGGGTGCCGACTTCGAACCTGCTGGGCGCAGACGAGGGCCAGGGCTTCGTGCAGCTGATGCTGCAGCTGCCGCAGGAGCGGCTTCTGATTGGCACGCAGTCGATTGGCATGATCGAGCGGGCGCTGGCCGTCACCATCGACTACGTCAAGGAGCGCAAGGCCTTCGGCAAGGCGATCCTCGACTTCCAGAACACCCAGTTCAAGCTTGCCGAACTCAAGACCGAGGCGACCATCGGCCGCGTCTTCTACAACGACTGCGTCGCCCGCCACATCGCGGGCGGGCTCGACCCGGCCACCGCCTCGATGGCCAAGTATTGGCTGGCAGACCTGCAGTGCAAGCTCGTCGACGAGTGCCTGCAACTGTTCGGCGGTTATGGTTACATGAACGAATACCCGATCGCCCGCATGTATCGCGATGCCCGCGTGCAGCGCATCTACGGCGGCACGAACGAGATCATGAAGCTTTTGATCGCGCGTTCGCTCTGAGCCGCCGATCCGGAAACCAAGGAGCAAGAAAAATGGCTGACGCTTTTGTCTATGACGCCGTGCGCACGCCGCGCGGGCGCGGCAAGAAGGACGGATCGCTGCACGAGGTCCCGGCGGTGCGGCTCGGCGCCAAGGTGCTGGAGGCGCTGCGCGACCGCAACGGGCTCGACACGGCCGAGGTCGACGACATCATCTTCGGCTGCGTCGATCCGGTCGGGGAGGCGGGCTCGGTGATCCCGCGCTCGGCCGCCTTCGAGGCCGGCTACGACAACAAGGCGCCGGGCATGCAGATCTCGCGCTTCTGCGCTTCCGGTCTCGACGCCATCAACTTCGGCGCGGCCAAGATCGCGCAGGGCGCCGACGAGATCGTCATCGCTGGCGGCGTCGAGAGCATGTCGCGCGTCGGCATGGGCATGTCGGGCGGTGCCTGGTTCATGGACCCGTCGGTGGGCATTCCCGCCTGGTTCATGCCGCAGGGCGTGTCGGCCGACCTGATCGCCACCAGATATGGCTTCTCGCGCGACGACGTCGACGGCTATGCGGTGGAGAGCCAGAAGCGCGCCGCCGCTGCCTGGGGGAAGGGCTACTTCAAGAACTCGGTCATTCCGGTCAAGGACCAGAACGGCCTGACCATCCTCGACCATGACGAGCACATGCGCCCGTCAACCGACATGCAGTCGCTCGGTCAGCTCAATCCGTCCTTCGTCATCCCCGGCGAGATGGGCGGCTTCGATGCGGTCGCCGTCCAGCGCTATCCCGAGCTCGAGGAGATCAACCACGTCCACCATGCCGGCAATTCGTCCGGCATCGTCGACGGTGCGGCCGCAGTCCTGCTTGGCTCCAAGAAGGCCGGAAAGAGCATGGGCCTTAAGCCGCGCGCACGCATCCGCGCCTTCGCCAATATCGGCTCCGAGCCGGCGATGATGCTGACCGGGCCGGTCGACGTCACCGAAAAGTTGCTCAAGCGCGCCAAGATGAAGCTTTCGGACATTGATCTGTTCGAGCTCAACGAGGCCTTCGCCTCGGTGGTGCTGCGCTACATGCAGGCGTTTGAAATTCCGCACGACAAGATCAACGTCAATGGCGGGGCGATCGCCATGGGCCATCCGCTGGGGGCCACCGGAGCGATGATCTTCGGCACCGTGCTCGATGAACTCGAGCGCCGTAACCTCAACACCGCGCTGGTGACGCTGTGCATCGGTGCCGGCATGGGCACCGCAACGATCATCGAACGCGTCTGACAACCGGCCGGAAGGAGAGAGACATGACCTATACCAACTTCACGGTCGACGTCGATGCGGACGGTATCGCGCTCGTCACCTGGAACATGCCCGATCGCTCGATGAACGTCTTCACCGAGGAGGTGATGAACGAGCTCGACAAGATCATCGACCAGGTCGTTGCCGACGCGGGTATCAAGGGGGCGGTGATTACCTCGGGCAAGGAGACCTTCTCGGGCGGCGCGGACCTCACCATGCTGCAGAAGATGCTCGGCCTGTTCCACAAGGAGAAGGCCAAGGATCCGGAGAAGGCTGCCAAGCTGCTGTTCGACAATGCCGGCCGCATGGGCGCGCTATGGCGCAAGCTGGAAACGTGCGGAAAACCCTGGGTATCGGCGATCAACGGCACCTGCATGGGCGGCGCGTTCGAGCTGTCGCTCGCCTGCCACGGCCGCGTTGCCGCTGACTCCGACAAGGTCAAGATGGCCCTGCCGGAAGTGAAGGTCGGCATCTTCCCGGGCGCCGGCGGCACCCAGCGCGTGTCGAGACTCGCCGACCCGCAGTCGGCGCTGCAGATGCTGACCTCCGGCCAGAACCTGACCCCGCAGAAGGCCAAGGGCATGGGCCTGATCCATGCGGTGGTCGAGCCTGCCAAGCTGGTTGAGGCGGCCAAGGCGATGATCGCCGCTGGCCTCAAGCCGGTCCAACCCTGGGACGAAAAGGGCTTCAAGCTGCCTGGCGGGCCGGTCTATTCGGCTGCGGGCGCCAATCTCTGGCCGCCGGCAATCGCCATCCTGCGCCGCGAGACCCATGGCAACTATCCGGCAGCGACCGCGATCCTGAAGTCGGTCTATGAGGGCCTGCTGGTGCCGTTCGACACCGGCCTGCGCATCGAGCAGCGTTACTTCACCGAGATCATGCAGACCCGCGAAGCAGCCGCGATGATCCGCTCGCTGTTCGTGTCGCTGCAGGAACTAAACAAGGGCGCGCGCCGCCCGGTGGGCATCCCCGACACCAAGTTCAAGAAGATCGGCATCCTTGGCGCCGGTTTCATGGGCGCGGGCATCGCCTATGTCACGGCCAAGGCCGGCATACCGGTCGTGCTGCTGGATCGTGACATGGAGTCTGCCGAAAAGGGCAAGGCCCATTGCGACAGCCTGATCTCCGACCAGGTCAAGAAGGGGCGCGCCAAGCCCGAGGATCGCGAGAAGCTCCTTTCGCTGCTGACGCCGACGGCTGACTATGCCGACCTCGCCGGCTGCGATCTGGTGGTCGAGGCCGTGTTCGAGGATTCCGAGGTCAAGAAGGGCGCGACCGAGAAGGCGGAGGCGGTGCTGAAGTCCTCGGCGGTGTTTGCCTCCAACACCTCGACCATCCCGATCACCGCGCTCGCCAAGAACTCGGCGCGGCCGAAGAATTTCATCGGCATCCACTTCTTCTCGCCGGTCGACAAGATGATGCTGGTCGAGATCATTTTGGGCAAGAAGACCGGCGACAAGGCGCTGGCGACCGCGATCGACTTCGTGCGCGCCATCAAGAAGACGCCGATCGTGGTCAACGATACGCGCGGTTTCTATGTCAATCGCTGCGTGCTGCGCTACATGTCGGAAGCCTACAAGATGCTGATCGAGGGCGTGCCGGCGGCGATGATCGAGAACGCCGCCAAGGCAGCCGGCATGCCTGTCGGCCCGCTGGCGCTGACGGACGAGACGGCGGTCGATCTCGCCCAGAAGATCATGAAGCAGACCATCAGGGATCTCGGCGAGAAAGCTGTCGACCCGCGCCAGATGGCGCTGATCAACACACTCGTCGACACACATGGTCGCTTCGGGCGCAAGAACGGCAAGGGTTTTTACGACTATCCGGCAAAGCCCGCCAAGAAGAAGCTGTGGCCTGGTCTCAAGGATCTCTATCCGCAGCTGGCACCCGAAAAGGTCGATGTCGAGGAACTCAAGCAGCGCCTGCTCGCCGTCATTGCGCTGGAAGCTGTGCGCGTGATGGAGGAGGGCATCGTGACTGACCCGCGCGAGGCGGATGTAGGCTCGATCCTCGCTTTCGGCTTCGCGCCCTACACGGGTGGCGCACTGTCCTACATCGACGGCATCGGGGTCAAGAAGTTCGTCAAGATCGCCAAGGACCTGCAGAAGAAATACGGCGTCGAATTCAAGGCGCCGAAGCTGTTGCTCGACATGGCCGACAAGGGCGAGACCTTCTACCAGCGCTTCGATCCCTATTCGAAGGCCGAGGAAAAGAAGGCGGCCTGACGGAATGTACGTCTGGGCAAGACTGGCTCGCATGGCCGCGACGAAATCTCGTCGCGGCCCTTACCGTTTTGGCGATGAGGGTCGGCTGTCGTTCCGCTGCCTGCCGACCGATATCGACTTCAACATGCATCTCAACAACGCGCGCTACATGATGCTGGCCGATGTCGGCCGCATCGACATCTTCATGCGCTCTGGCCTGCTCGACCTCGCCCGCAAAAAGCGCTGGGCGCCGATGCTGGGCGGGTTGCAGACGGTGTTCGTGCGCGAAATCCGGCTGTGGCGGCGCTTCGAGGTGGTGTCCTCGATCGAGACCTGGAGCGGCACAGAGGTGATCGGCAAGCACCGCTTCGTGCTCGACAGCGGCGAGACGGCAGCACTGATCATGACCAGCGCCGGCGTCTATGACCGTGAAGGCCGCCGCTTCGTGCCCATCGATGAGTTGGTTCACTTGCTCGGCGCCGACATCGAGCCGCGCGAGCCGAGCGAGGAGGAGAAGATCTTCATCTCTTCGCACAAGGGGCTGAGGGTGCTGGCGAAATCCGGCGACTGAAACGAGGCGGCGCAACGGCTTCCAACCTGCCCGGCCGCTATATCGGCCTGGGTGCAAGTGGTAATATTGGGTGGTGCTAATATTGGCATTGGCCGGAAGGATATTGCCATGCGCATGATGCTGAAAGTTTCGATCCCCGCCAGCCAGGGAAACCGTGCCCTCAAGGACGGCAGCCTGACGTCGATCATGCAGAAGGCGCTTGCCGAGCTCAAGCCGGAGGCGGCCTATTTCGGCCTCCACGAGGGCAACCGCACGGCCTTCCTTTTCGCTGACGTCAAGGACGTCAGCATGTTGCCGAGCATCTGCGAACCGTTCTTCTTAGGCTTTGATGCCGCCATTGATATGACGCCTGTCATGAACGCCGATGAACTGCGCGCGGGTCTGCAACTGCTGCAGAAGCCATAGCAAAGGACGGCGCCTGCTCGGGCATTGGCCGGGCGCTACGATCTGGACATTGACGGCCGGCATGGTTAATGTGGACAGGTATTTTTTCCTGTCGGCAAGGGGAGCACGATGCTCTCGCATGAACGTGTATGGGCCGCGATCGACGCTCTCGCCGAGCGCTATTCGCTTTCGGCATCGGGCCTCGCCAAGAAGGCAGGGCTCGACTCCACCGCGTTCAACAAGTCCAAGCGCCAGTCCATAGACGGGCGGCCGCGCTGGCCATCGACCGAGTCGCTCGCCAAGATCATCGAAGCCACCAACTCCTCGCTGGAGGAGTTTCTGGGCCTGGTCGAGCCGTCGAAGGCGCCGGCCAAGCCGCGAATGCGGGAGCGGCAGGCGGGCGTGCCGCTGCTCGGCTTTGCCCAGGCAGGGGCAGGCGGCTTCTTTGATGACGCGGGCTTTCCCGCCGGGCAAGGGTGGGAACTGATCGAACTTCCGGCCCGCGCCACCGACAATTCCTACGCGCTGCAGGTGCAGGGCGACTCGATGCTGCCGCTCTACCGCAATGGCGACGTGCTGATCGTCGAGCCGGGGGCTGTGATACGAAAGGGCGACCGCGTCGTGGTCAAGACCATCTCGGGCGAAGTCATGGCCAAGGTGCTCGAGCGCCAGTCGCAGGGCGTGATCGAACTGGTCTCGCTCAATCCCGAACACCCGAACCACCGTTTCCAGACAAGCGAGGTCGAGTGGATGGCGCGCATCGTCTGGGCGAGCCAGTAGCATCGGCATGAAACCATCCGCACTCGCATTCGCCGCTGCCGGCTTCGGCGTCGCAGTCTTGATCGTCTCGGCAGGCGGAAGCCGGCTTTCGTCAGCCGAAACGCCTGTCATCGACGTGATCGACGAAAGCGAGATTTTGGGCATGGAGCCCGAAGGGTCCGACATGGACGGCACGGAGACCGCCGAGCCGTCGCAGTTGGAGGAGCAAGTCGTCGATCCTGTGGTGGCTCGCGCGGTCGCACCGGACGAGATCGTGCCGCCAGCGATCGAGCAGGACGGGCTGGTGCGGGAAGCACCGCGAGCGCCGCTCAGCGAATTGAGCCTGGCGCTACCGCCAAAGCCGAAAGTGACCGACGAATGGGATGGTACTGCGCTGTTCCAGCCGGTGGCCGCCGCGGCCGGCGTGATCGAATCGAAGGGCCTCAGCGTAGCGATCGCTGGAGTGACGCCTCTGGATGCAGGCGAGAGCTGCTCGTTCGAAGACAAGGAATGGAACTGCGGCGCGCGCGCGCGGACGGCGTTCCGTGGCTTGTTGCGTGGTCGCGCCGTGGTGTGCGCGCTGCCGGCCGAGGCAGGGCAGGGCGACGTCGTCGCCAGATGCCGGATAGGGAAGCAGGATGTCGGCGAATGGCTGGTCTCCAACGGCTGGGCGAGAGCCGAGGCCGGGGGACCCTACGAAGATGTCGGCAACAAGGCCGAGGCCGAAAAGAAGGGGATCTTCGGCCCGCCACCGGAGCGCATCGAGATGACGCTTTCGCCCGACGCAGCCCTGCCGGGTGTCGAAGGAGGGCTGTCGGAATCTGTCCCGGATATGCCGGTTCAATAACGGCAGTCGAGGCCGGCGCGCCCGCAAGCAGCGGTCACGCCGGCATTGACCAGATTATGCCGCCAATTGGCCTTCCAGGGCCTGGCGGATCAGTGCGCGGGTTTCGGCGATGCCGTAGAGCGCGGCGAACGAGCCGAAGCGGGGGCCGCGTTCCTGGCCGATCAGCACCTGATAGATCATCTGGAAGAAGGCGACGGACACGCCGGGCCCACCCTCCGGGCTCTGCTTCGAATGATCCTGGTAGCGCTCGATCTGGCGGGCGACGTTGAGCGAGGCGTTCTGGATCGCTTCGCCGTCGGTTTCGTATCCTGCTGGCAAGTTGCCGAGTGCCTTCTCCAGGGAGTCGAGTGCCTGACGCTCGATTTCGTCGGGCGCGCGATAGACCTTGGTGGGCTTCACGAAATCGTCGAAGTAGCGGATCGCATAGCCGGCGAGGCGGTCGAGCTCGGGATGCGTTTCGGCGGTCACACCGGGCGCGTAGCGCGAGATGAAGCCCCACAGCACGCTTCTGTCATGCGCGTTGGACACGCTGACCAGGTTGAGCAGCAGCGCGAACGGCACCGGCAGGTCTATGGCCGGCGGGTTGCCGCCATGCATGTGCCAGACGGGGTTGCCGAGACGGTTCTTCCAGTCCTGCTTCGGGTAGGCGGAAAGGAAGCTGTAATACTCCTCCACCGCCTTCGGGATGACGTCGAAATAGAGCTTCTTCGCCTGCCGCGGCCGCTGGAACATGTAGAGACCGAGGCTTTCGGTCGGCGCGTAGGTCAGCCACTCGTCGATGGTCAGGCCGTTGCCCTTCGACTTCGAGATCTTCTGGCCGTTCTCGTCGAGGAACAGTTCGTAGACGAAATGCTCCGGCGCCCGACCGCCGAGGATGTTGCAGATGCGGTCGTAGATCACCGCATTGGTCTGGTGGTCCTTGCCGAACATTTCGAAGTCGACGCCAAGGGCTGCCCAGCGCATGCCGAAATCCGGCTTCCACTGCAGCTTGACCCTACCGCCGGTGACGGAAAGTGTCGTTTCGGTGCCGTCCTCGTCGTCGAAGGTGATGGTGCCGGCCTTGGCGTCCACGTTCTTCATCGGCACATAGAGCACGCGGCCGCTCGTTGGCGAGATCGGCAGGAACGGGCTGTAGGTCGCCTGGCGCTCTTCGCCGAGCGTCGGCAGCATGACGGCCATGATCTCGTCGTACTTCTCCGCGGCCTTGAGCAGCATCGCGTCGAACTTGCCTGACTTGTAGTACTCCGTCGCGCTGGCAAATTCGTAGTCGAAACCGAAGGTGTCGAGGAAGCGGCGCAGCATCGCGTTGTTGTGGTGGCCGAAGCTTTCGTAGTCGCCGCCAAACGGGTTCGGCACCGCGGTCAGCGGCATGTGCAGATACGGCTCGAGTGCTGCGCGGTCCGGCACGTTGTCGGGGATCTTGCGCATGCCGTCCATGTCGTCGGAGAAGCACAGCAGCTTGGTCTTGACCTTGTTTTCGGTCAGCACGTGGAAGGCATGACGCACCATCGTGGTGCGCGCCACTTCGCCGAAGGTGCCGATATGCGGCAGGCCGGACGGGCCGTAGCCGGTCTCGAACAGGACGGTCTCGGGCAGGCCCGTTTTTTTGTAGCGCTCGACGATTTTCCTGGCTTCCTCGAACGGCCAGGCTTTGCTTTCGGCGGCCGCCGCGAGGATTTCCGGGTTGAGATCGATGTTGCTTGATCTCGTCATGTCGAGAGCCCTTTTTGGTTGGGCGGAATTTCCGCCAAAGACCGCATGCTCTATGCGCGCATGCCGCGGGCGTCAACGATTCCGGCCATTTTTCGTTGCAGCAGCCCCGGCGCGTTCCTAAGTTCCCCTGGCAAACAGGCTTTTGGAGAACTTGATGTCTCGACCTACCACCCATGAAGCACTCATCTATCTGATGGTCATCACATCCGCATCCGACCGCGACATGACCGATGTTGAACTGGCGCGGATCGGCGAGGTGGTGCGCTCATGGCCGATCTTCATGGACTTTGACCAGGAGCGGCTTGTGAAGGTGGCGCAGGATTGCGAGGAGCTTCTGCACCATGAGCCGGGGCTCGAGGGCGTGCTGGACCTCGCCCGCCGGACGATTCCCGAACGGCTGCATGATACGGCTTATGCGGCCGCCTTCGAGGTTGCCTCGGTCGATCTCGAAATGCGGATGGAAGAACTGCGCGTGCTTCAGCGCCTGCGCCAGCATCTGAGCGTCGACGGCTTGACCATCGCGGCGATCGAACGGGCGACCAAGGCGCGCCATCGCACGCTGACCTGAGCCTGAACCGGCCTTACAGCGCCGCGCGTCCTTTTGGACGCGCAAAGGACGCTGTAACACTTTGAATTTGTGCATGATCCTTTCCGAAAATCGACTCCGATTTTCGGGGTCATGCACTAGTAGAAGCTGACCGGGAAATAGCGCAGGTAAAGTTCGGCGAAGGTGCCCTTCGCCGCGATTTCGTGCAGCGCGTAGTCGAAGGCGGCGGCGAGGGCGGCGTTGTCGGTTCCGGTTGCGATCGTCAGGCCGGTGCCGAGATATTCGGGCGCTAGATAGGGGCCGCCGGCAAAGCGGCAGCAGCCCGCGGCGTCCGTGCCGGCGAGCCAGAACGACAGGCGCATGCCGTCGCCGAAGACGGCGTCGAGCTTGCCGTCCTTGAGGTCGATGTTGAGCCATTCCGGCCTGGTGTAGGTGACCACCTTCACATTGCCGAAATAATCGCGGAGCACGCGCTCGTGCGCCGAGCCGGCGATGACGCCGATACGCTTGCCCTGCAGCTTGTCGGCAAGCGGTTCGGTGATAGCTTGAGCCTTGCGCATGATGAAGCGCGCGGGGAGTTGCAGATAGGGTCGCGAGAAGGCGTATTTTTCGCGGCCTTCGGCCGTTGCCGGCAAGCCTGCGATCAGCGCCTCACCGTCACCACGACTGAGCGCGCTGTCGAGTTCGTCCCAAGGCAAGGCCTGAATCTGGCACTTTTCGGCAATGCCGAGTTCGGCGCAGATGGCGCGGGCGAGGTCAACGTGAAAGCCCGACAGCCGGCCGCTCTTATCGATGAAGTTGAAGGGCGGGAAATCGGTCGTCGTCAAAAAGCGCAGGCGTGGAAGCGCGGAAAGTTCGGGCTTGGGCAGCCTTTCCTTGCTGTCCCACAACGCCGGGACCTGCGGCTCTGCCGCCTTTGCCTGGCCGAACATCGCAGTGAGCGTCAAGGCGATCGCGAGCGTCAGCTGTGCGGGGTTCATGACTGCGCTCCAACCTTCGGCTTGTGCAGCAAGCCGGGAATCGATGCCCAATTTCATAGAGAACCGGCTTGGATTCAATATGTCGCAGCGTCGAGCGCGCTGCCGATTGCCCTCAATTTTGTGCTCAGAGCTTTAACGTCTGGGCCGCTGCGAGGCAAAGCCATTGTGGATGGTTCTCCGGCTAAAGATCGGAATTTGCAATGAAATATATCCAGATATATCTGGTCGCGCAATTTATCCCCCATTTGGGGCATGACTAGGCTATAGCGGTGTGCATTATTGCTCACAAGTTTTGCAGCATTGGGGGATGTTGCAATGACGGAGAGTTTGAAACCAGTGCTAGACCGCGCGCCAGCGTACACGCTGAGCGATGACGTCCGCATGGTCAGGCTCGACAGTGGTGGAGCACATGTTTTCGGCTCGCAGGCCAAGGGTGCGTGATGGTTGCGCCAGACTCCGGTCAAGCAACTGTCCGCACCTCTTTTTTTGCCGAAAACCACTTCTCCGAACAGCCGTTCGACAAAGCCAACGACAATAGCGACAATCCCTATTCCCTGGCACTGGCGACCCTGCCGGAACTGCAGCCGGTTCTGGACAGGCTGGGTGTGTCGGCGGCCGATCTCACCGGCCTCGCCGCGCGCGCGGCTCTTCAGGGTACGACGTTTCAGGCCGAATTGCTGGCGTCGGGCCTGATCGAGGAGCAGGCCTTCTTCGCCTCGATGGCGCGGGAGATCGGCGTCGAATACATCGTCTCGCTCGATGCTGGCAGGCTGTTGATGGATGACAAGGCCTGCTGGGCGCAGCTTGAACCGAACAGCCGCGTCATGTCGGCTACGCTGAAAGAGGAGCCGGGCCGCTACTCCCATGTGGTCGCCCCGGACGAGCGCGGCTGGGAGATGCTCAAGCGCTATTGCCATGACAGTCCCAACTTCCGGCATCGGATCAGGGTTACGGCGCCCTCGGTGATCCGCAGTGCCCTGCTCGACCGTTCCCGTGGGGTGCTGACGCAATTCGCTCGAGATCATCTGCACGACACTCGCCCCGATCTGTCGGCGCGCGATGTTTTGTGGCCATGGCAGGCCTATGGCCTCGGCATTGTTACGGCCATCGTGCCGATCGCCATCGCCATGGCGCCTGCACTGGCGTTGTTCGGCCTGCACCTGTTCCTCGTCAGTTTCTTCATCGCTTGTGCGGCACTGCGGGCGACGGCTGCCATCTGGCGGCCGAAGGCCAAGCCGCCCGATATCTCCCTGCCGCTCTCTCCGGACTTGCCGGTCTATTCGGTGCTCGTCGCTCTTTACCAGGAGGCGGAGGTCGTGCCCGATCTGCTTGTCGGACTGAGCAAGCTGCAGTGGCCGCGCAGCAAGCTGGAGGTCAAGCTCGTCTGCGAACAGGATGATGCCGAAACGATCGCAGCGATCAGTGCCCATCCCCTCCGCGCCTACGTCGAAGTCATCTTGGTGCCGCCATCATTGCCGCGCACCAAGCCCAAGGCGCTGGCCTATGCCTTGCGCCTGAGCCGCGGCGATCTGATCGTGCTCTACGATGCGGAGGATCGGCCGCATCCGATGCAGCTCGCCGAGGCGTGGCAACGGTTCGATGCTGCCGGACGCGATCTTGCCTGCCTGCAGGCACCGCTCGAAATCGCAAACAGGCAGGAGAACATCCTCACCAACATGTTCGGCTTCGAATATGTGGCGTTGTTTCGTGGGCTTCTGCCCTGGCTTGCGGACAATCGCATCACGCTTCCGCTCGGCGGCACCTCCAATCATTTCCGCCGCGATGTGCTCGAGGAGGTTGGCGGCTGGGATCCCTACAATGTCACCGAAGACGCCGACGTCGGCCTGCGGCTGGCCCGCCATGGCTTCCGTTGCGAGACGTTGACCTGCCCGACCCGCGAACAGGCTCCGGCAGACCTCGGATCCTGGCACCGCCAGCGCGTGCGGTGGTTCAAGGGGTGGACGCTGACTTGGCTGGTGCATATGCGCCAGCCGGGCGCGCTCGCGGAGGAACTGCCGGTCCGCTCCTTCGTCGTCACCCAGGTATTGTTCGCCGGCATGGTGGTTTCGGCGCTGCTGCACCTGCTGCTGGTGCTCCTGCTGGTCGGGCTTGTCGTGCAGCTGGCCTTTGATGTCCCGATGGGCCTGTGGCAGTCGCGCCTCGTCACTTTCGACCTGCTCAGCATCGCGCTCGGCTACGTGGCGTTCCTGGGGCTGGGCTGGGTTGTACAAAAGCCTGGCGACCGGCGCGGTTTCTGGAAGCTCTGCCTTTTCACGCCGGTTTACTGGACGATGCTGTCGCTGGCTGCATGGTGTGCGCTGTTCGAGTTGTGGCGGCGCCCGCACTATTGGGCCAAGACGCCCCACCGCAGGGCGCGCAGCTGGTAGCGGAGGCCACGCTTACTCGGTCAGGGACCTCATTCCCTCGCCAATGATCTTGCCGTCCTGCTTGCCGACCCTTTCGAGGTCACGGCCGGCATAGGGCAGGGAGTGCAGGATATGCCTGATGGTGGCGATCCGCCCCCTGCGCTTGTCGTTGGCCTGGACCACAATCCATGGGGCATGCCTGGTGTGGGTCTTCTTGACCATCATCTCGATGGCCTTGGAATAGTCGTCCCACTTGACCATGCCGGCAACGTCCATCGGCGAGAATTTCCAGTTCGTCAGCGGGCTGTGGCGGCGATCATGGAACCGCTTGAGCTGCATTTCCTGGCCGATATCGAGCCAGAATTTGAAGAAATGGATGCCTTCGTCGACGATCATCTTCTCGAATTGCGGCGTCTCTTCGAGAAATTGCGCATGCTGCTCGGGCGTGCAAAAGCCCATGACCGGCTCGACGCCGGCCCGGTTGTACCAGGAGCGATCGAAGGTCACGAACTCGCCGCTGGCAGGAAACTGGGCGACGTAGCGCTGGTAGTACCATTGCCCACGCTCGGTTTCGGTCGGCTTGGTCAGCGCCACGTTGCGCGCCGTGCGCGGGTTCATGTACTGGCGCACGGCGAAGATCGTGCCGCCCTTGCCTGCTGCGTCGCGACCCTCGAACACCGCCAGCACCCGTTTGCCCGTCGCTTGCAGCCAAGCCTGGCACTTCACCAGTTCGATCTGCAACTGCTCCAGCGTCTGGTCGTATTCCTTCTGCGGCAGCTTGTCGTCATAGGGGTAGTTGCCTGATTTCAGCGCCTCCTTGTCGATCCAACCAGGCAGGACGGGATCGTCGACATCGAACAGACGCTCATCCTTGCCGATCCTGATCTTTACCGGATCGGAGTTGACCGTCACTTCCGGCGGGACGGGAATGTCGACCGCGGCGTCCTTCTTGCTCTGCTTGTTCTTTTTCATCAACCCGGCACCTTTGCAGCTTGGCAAGTCATGCTATTGGGTGGCTTGAAAGCGGTCCAGAGGGTTCTCGACCGCCGCCACGATGGAAATCGGATGTCCGAAACGGGTACGCAGACGAGGGCAAAGCGCACGGCACGGATTGGGGCCGGCCGTCTCTACCAGAACCGCTGGATGCTGGCTGCCGCGATCGTTGCGGTGCTTGTCGTCCATTTCCTCGGCAGCACTTCGCAATGGGTGACGGCTGCAGCCGTGCTTGCGCTGGTATTGTTTGCGCTGGTCGCTCCGCGCACGCCGGCGGCGAAACGGATGGCTGACGCTGCCGCGCGCGTCGAACGCTCGCCGCTCGACCGACTTTCGGGCGAGAAGCTTGCCGCCGCCGTTGCCGATCCGCTCATCATCTTCGACCGCGACGGTGCGGTGGTCCATGCCAATGCGGCAGCGCAAAGGGCGTTCGGGGCCATCCGCCCGGAGGTGCCGCTGCTGCTGATGTTCCGCGCGCCCGAAATGCAGGCGCTGATCGAGGGCGCGCTCGCCGGCGGCAATGGTCCGCAGGGCGCCGACTATATCGAACGCGTGCCGTTCGAGCGCGTCTACCGCGTCACCGCCTACGCGGTGGAGCGCGGCACGGGCCTCTTCGTGCTTGCCTTCAGGGACCAGAGCGAGGCCCGTCGCATCGACCGGATGCGCGCCGATTTCATCGCCAACGCCAGTCACGAGTTGCGCACGCCGTTGGCATCGATCGCCGGTTTCGTCGAGACGCTACGCGGCCCGGCGCGCAACGATGCCAATGCGCGCGATCAGTTCCTGCAGATCATGCAGAACCAGACCGGGCGCATGGCCCGGCTGATCGACGACCTGCTGTCGCTGTCGCGGCTTGAGATGAAGCCCCATGTCAAGCCGGGTGGGCGCGTCGATCTGCGCCAGACCGTGGAATCCGTGATCGCCTCGCTGGCGCCGCTGGCGGCCGATACCGGCGTGGTTGTGGATCGTGAATTCGGGGAAGGGTCGTTCGAGGTCGAAGGCGACAGGGACGAGCTGTTTCAGGTTTTCCAGAACCTGCTCGAGAACGCCTGCAAATACGGTCAGTCGGGCGGTCGCGTCATTGTGTCGATGCGGCACTCCATGGAGGGCGGCGAGCCGGAGATCGAGGCGACCGTCCGCGACTTCGGTCCCGGTATCCCGGCCGAGCATATACCGCGCGTGACCGAGCGTTTCTATCGCGTCGATCTCGAAACGAGCCGCGCCCAGAAGGGCACGGGGCTGGGCCTGTCCATCGTCAAGCACATCCTGAGCCGCCACAACGGGCGGCTGTCGATCAAGTCGGAACTTGGCGAGGGAACGGCATTCTCGGTGCACCTGCCGGCGCGCTGAAGCGGGCATTTCTTTTTTCTGTCATCAGACTACCCTACACTGGCACATTGGATGCATGATTCATCGTTTTTGAAGGAGGCCCCGAGCAGAAATGCAGTCCGTTCATATCGTCAGTGCCTATGACGAGGAGTTGAAGTTCCTCGCCCGCAAGATCGCAGCCATGGGCGGCCAGGCCGAGCGCATGGTCGAGCAAGCGGTCGCTGCGCTGGTCAATGGCGATCCGGAACTCGGACAAAGGGTGATCCAGGACGATGCGCTGCTCGACGAGGCCGAGCGCGAGATCGACGACAAGGCGATCCTGATCATCGCGCGCCGCCAGCCGATGGCCAAGGACCTGCGCGAGATCATCGGCGCCATCCGCATCTCGGCCGATCTCGAACGTGTCGGCGATCTCGGCAAGAACGTCGCCAAGCGCGTCGCCGCCGTTTCCGAGGGGCGCCAGCCCAACAGCCTGTTCCGCGGCCTGCAGGCGCTGGCCGAACTGGCGCTGACCCAGCTCAAGGACGTGCTCGACGCCTATGCCTCGCGTTCGGTCGAGCGGATCGGCTTCGTGCGCGACCGCGACGAGCAGATCGACGCCATGTACACGTCGCTGTTCCGCGAGCTGCTGACCTACATGATGGAAGATCCGCGCAACATCACGCCCTGCACGCATCTGCTTTTCGTTGCCAAGAACATCGAGCGCATCGGCGATCACGCCACCAACATCGCCGAGACGATCTACTACATCGTCACCGGCGAGCAGATGCCGCCGGAGCGCCCCAAGGAAGACAAGAGCCACCGCGTGACGGTTTCGGGCGAGGCGAAGACGGGCGAATAGCGAGCTGGAAATAGCGAATAGGGAATAGGGAATAGGGAATAGGGAAGAAGAAAGGGGCCCGGATCGTATTGACGAACCGGGCCCCACTATCTTGTTCTATTCGCTATTCGCTATTCGCTATTCGCTATTCGCTATTCGCTCAGCGCGACCGGCGGCGCTCGGACGCTGGCTGGAAGGCGACTTTCGAGTGGTAGCCGCAATACGGCCCGCTTTCGCCTGCCTCATTGCCGCAGAAGCTGAAATCTTCGCTCAGCGGGTCGCCATTCGGCCACTTGCAGGTGCGCTCGTTGAGCTGGACCAGCTGAAGGCGGCGCGAGATCGGCACGACGACATTGTCGACCGGGCGAATGTATTGGCGGACGACCGGCTCGACCTCGAACTGGGCCTGCAGGGCAGTTGCGCCGATGCTTGCGGTCACCGTGCGCGTCGTCGTCACGGGGCGCGAAACCGTCTTGGTTGCCGTCGTCACTTGCGTCGTCGTCGCCTTCTTCTGGCGCGCCGGCGCAGCCGTGGCGCGGCCACGGCTCGACAGCTTCAAACGGTGGACCTTGCCGATCACCGCGTTGCGGCTGACGCCGCCAAGTTGTGCTGCAATCTGGCTGGCACTCAGACCCTCCGACCACAATTTCCTGAGAAGCTCGACCCGCTCGTCAGTCCAGTTCATGAGAACGTACTCCTGATTTGGCGCGCAGAATTCGGAATCCGTCTCCACCCCGGAAAGCCGGGCTGGCACCACATATATTCGGTGAATATGTCCGCCGCACGAAATCTAGTTATTTCCCGATTACAATTACCGATGCGCTGACTCCGTGACAAGAGTCTGACGGGCCATAGTGATTCTGTTTTTGCGGTTTTCCCCAACTTGCCTGAAGCTGACGTCAAGTCAGCAGCCAAGGGGCGTCTTCGCTTTTGCCTGGGGCGTTGGGCCAGGATGCTGGGCCGACTTCAGGAGGGGCTAATGCGCCCTTTCTATGTTCTATGCCATCCTTCACGCGTCCTGCGGAATGCGTTGCGCCACAGGCGACGTTTTCGTTGACTTCATGTCCGAAAAACCTGATATACCCTCGTGGCCGCCGCTTGAGGCGGCTTTTTGATTTTCCGGTTCCGGAGTTGCATATAATGAGCGGATCGGCGCTTTTCGAGACGTTTGCTCGCGTACCCCTGGCTTTCGAGCGAGGTGAAGGTTCCTGGCTGATCACCGAGAACGGCGAGCGATACCTCGATTTTGCCGGCGGCATCGCCGTCAATTCGCTCGGGCACGGCCATCCCCATCTGGTCCAGGCGCTGACCGAGCAGGCAGCCAAGCTCTGGCACGTTTCCAACCTCTACCAGATCCCGGGCCAGAGCCGGCTGGGTGAGCGCTTGGCCGAAAACTCCTTCGCCGACCGCGTCTTCTTCACCAATTCGGGTGCGGAGGCGCTGGAATGCGCGATCAAGACCGCGCGCCGCTACCAGTATTCGAAGGGTCACCCCGAGCGCTATCGCGTCATCACCTTCGAGGGTGCTTTCCATGGCCGCACGCTGGCGACCATCGCCGCCGGCGGCCAGGCCAAGTATCTCGAAGGCTTCGGCCCCAAGGTTGAAGGCTTCGACCAGGTTGCCTTCGACGACGTCGATGCCGCCGAGAAGCTGATCGGCCCGGAGACCGCGGCGATCCTACTCGAGCCGGTGCAGGGCGAGGGCGGCATCCGCCCGTTCCCGACCGCCTCGCTCAAGCGCCTGCGCCAGCTGTGCGACAAGCACGGCCTGTTGTTGATCTTCGACGAGGTCCAATGCGGCATCGGCCGGACCGGCAAGCTGTTCGGCTATGAATGGTCGGGTGTCTCGCCGGACCTGATGGCGATCGCCAAGGGCATCGGCGGTGGCTTCCCGATGGGCGCCTGCCTGGCTACCGAAGAGGCTGCGAGCGTCATGACGGCTGGTGTCCATGGCACCACCTTCGGCGGCAATCCGCTCGCCATGGCGGTCGGCAATGCTGTGCTCGACGTGGTTCTCGAAGAGGGCTTCCTTGAGGAAGTCAGCCGCAAGGCGCTGCTTCTCAAGCAGGGCCTGGCTGCCATTGCCGACGAGTTCCCCGAGGTGATTTCCGAGATCCGCGGCACCGGCCTGATGCTCGGTCTCAAATGCACCATGCCCAACACCAAGGTGAACATGGCGCTGCGCGACCAGAAGCTGCTCGCGGTGCCGGCGGGCGAAAATGTGCTGCGTCTTTTGCCGCCGCTGACGACGACAGACGCAGACATCCAGGAGGCGCTCGAACGCATTCGCGCGGGCGCCGCTAGCCTCTCCAAGGCCGCCGCCAACGGCGGGTAAACCAAGGAATTCACATGACCAGCGGAATTCGTCACTTCACCGACCTCTCGGCCATGTCCGGGAGCGATCTTCGCGGAATTCTGGACGATGCGGCTGCGCGCAAGGCGCGCCTGAAAGCCGGCGAACGATCCAGGCCGCTCGAAGGCAAGGTGCTGGCGATGATCTTCGACAAGCCGTCGACCCGCACGCGCATCTCGTTCGACGTCGGCATGCGCCAGCTCGGCGGCGAGACGATCATGCTGACCGGCACCGAGATGCAGCTTGGCCGTTCCGAGTCCATCGCCGACACGGCCAAGGTGCTGTCACGCTATGTCGACGCGATCATGATCCGCACGACCGCGCACGACCGGCTGATCGAGCTGACCGAAAATGCCACGATCCCTGTCATCAACGGCCTGACCGACGACACCCACCCCTGCCAGCTGATGGCCGACATCCTGACCTTCGAGGAGCATCGCGGCCCGGTCGCCGGCAAGACCTTCGCCTGGACCGGCGACGGCAACAACGTGCTGCATTCGCTGCTCGAGGCCTCCGCCCGTTTCGGCTTCAACGTCAATATGGCGGTGCCGGAAGGCAGCGAGCCGGAAGCGAAATATGTCGAGTGGGCCCGTGCCAATGGCGGCAAGGTGATGATGACGCGTTCGGCCGAGGAAGCGGTCAGCGGCGTCGACGCCGTTGTCACCGATTGCTGGGTGTCGATGGGCCAGGAGCATCGCGCCCGCGGCCACAACGTCTTCCTGCCCTATCAGGTCAATGCCGATCTGATGAAGCACGCCAAGCCAGACGCGCTGTTCCTGCACTGCCTGCCCGCGCATCGGGGCGAAGAAGTGACCGACGAGGTGATCGACGGGCCGAACTCGGTGGTGTTTGACGAGGCGGAAAACCGGCTCCACGCCCAGAAGGCGGTGCTGGCCTGGAGCCTCGGCGCTTGAATGCCTGATCGACCACCCCTATCTGGGGCGGGATCAAGGCAATTGGCGGCGCGACAGCGCCTGTTTCGCGACCCTCGGTTGGCCGATGCGTCGCGGAACTCATCATATGGGATAAGCTGCAGTGGCTGAGACTGAACGCAAGCTCGGCGAATTTGGATTCGCCGGTGACGACCATGTCGTTCCATTTTCGGTGGAGCCGCTCGACGTGCGCGGCCGAACCGTGCAGCTCGGGCCGTTGCTCGACCAGATCCTCGAAAGACACGACTATCCGGAGCCGGTCGCGCGCCTGCTGGCGGAGGCCTGCGTGGTGACGGTGCTGCTCGGCACGTCGCTGAAATTCGAGGGCAAGTTCATCCTGCAGACCCGCACCGACGGGCCGGTGGACATGCTGGTCGCCGACTTCACGACGCCGCACTCGCTGCGCGCCTATGCCCGCTTCGACGCCGATCGTGTCCAAGCCGCAATCAACTCGGGCATGACCGCACCGGAAGACCTGCTCGGCACCGGCGTGCTGGCGCTCACCGTCGACCAGGGCGAGCATACCCAGCGCTACCAGGGCATCGTAGAGCTCAACGGCATCTCCCTCGAGGAGGCGTCGCGCACCTATTTCCGCCAGTCGGAGCAGATTCCTACCGACCTGCGTCTGTCTGTGGCCAAGCTTGTCCTGCCGGGCGAGGGCGGCAGCCGCGAGTACTGGCGCGCCGGTGGCCTTCTCGCCCAGTTTCTGCCGGACTCGCCCGAGCGCCGGCGCGTGGCTGATATCCATGGCGGTGACGGCGACGAGCGCGACATCGCAGGCCAGCCCGACGACAATGCCTGGCAGGAGCTTCTGGCACTGATGGCGACTATCGAGCCGAGCGAGTTGATCGACCCGACCGTCGGTCCCGAAAGGCTGCTGTACCGCCTGTTCCACGAGCATGGCGTACGCGTCTTCGAAGGCGTGCGTGTTGCCGACCAGTGCTCTTGTTCGGATCACAAGATCAGGGGCATTCTGCAGGGCTTCTCGGCTGAAGAAATCGAGGAAAGCGTCGAAGACGGCCGCATCCGCGTCAATTGCGAGTTCTGCTCGAAGGCCTACGAGTTCGAACCGGCCGAGTTCGTGCCGGCGGAGTAGGGCGCTTGTCGCTCAGTTGAGCCTGTGTCGCGTGCCGGGCAGGTCGAGCGAAAAGGCGGGAATGGCGATGTCGAACGTCTCGCCCGCTTCGTTGCGCATGGTGTAGCGCCCGACCATGATGCCTGAGGACGTCGAGAGCGGGCAGCCGGACGTATATTGATAGCTGTCGCCGGGATTGAGCTCGGGTTGGTCGCCGACCACACCTGGGCCGCGAATTTCCTCGATACGGCCGGTGGCGTCGGTGATGTGCCAGTAGCGCGACAACAGCTGGACGAATTCGTCCGAGTTGTTCTCGATCGTTATGCGATAGCCCCAGACATAGTGGTTTTCCGACGGATCGGACCGATCTTCGAGGTAGAACGGTTCGACTTCGACGGCTATGTTGCGGGTAATCGCGCGATACATATGCTGCGCTCCCATGATGCGCCTGTTAGGGTCCGCCCCTTGCCACGGCGGGTCAACTGCCGTTCGACCTGTTCAGTCGAATGTGATCTGTGGCGCCCTGCAGACAGAGCGCCACGTTCACCGGTGCCGTCAGCGCACCGCCTTCAGCGCGCTCTCGATGTCGTTGAGCAGGTCGTCGGCATCCTCGAGACCGACCGACAGCCTGAGCGTGCCATCGTCGATGCCGAGCTCGGCACGGGCCTCGTCGGACAGGCTCTTGTGCGTGGTGGTCGCCGGATGGGTGATCAGGCTCTTGGCGTCGCCGAGATTGTTCGAGATCAGGATGATGTCGAGCGCGTTCTCGAAGGCGAAGGCCGCCTTCTTGCCGCCCTTGAGGTCGAAGCAGAGCAGCGTAGAGCCGCCCTTCATCTGCTTCTTGATGATGTCGGCCTGCGGATGGTCCGGACGGCCCGGATAGATAAGGCGCGACACTTCCGGCCTGCCGGCAAGGAAATCGGCGATCTTGCCGGCGGTCTCGGTCTGCTGGCGCACGCGCAGCGGCAGCGTCTCCAGCCCCTTGAGCAGCGTCCAGGCGTTGAAGGGCGACAGGCTCGGTCCGGTATGGCGGAAATAGTCGTGCAGGTTTTCGTCGATCCACTTCTTGTCCGACAAGATGACGCCGCCAAGGCAGCGGCCTTGGCCGTCGATATGCTTGGTGGCCGAATAGACGACGACATGCGCGCCGAGCTCCAGCGGCTTCTGCTGCATCGGCGTGGCAAAGACGTTGTCGACGACCAGGCGCGCGCCGATCGAATTGGCGAGTGCGGCCACCGCGGCGATGTCGACCACCTCGAGCGTCGGATTGGTCGGGCTTTCGAGGAAGAACAGCTTGGTGTTGGGCTTTACCGCCTTTTCCCAATTCTCGAACACCGTGCCGTCGACCAGCGTGGCCTCGATGCCGTAGCGCGGCGCCAGCGTCTCGACGACCCAGCGGCACGAGCCGAACAGCGCGCGTGCGGCCACGATATGGTCGCCGGCCTTCAGGCTGCACAGGATCGCGGCGGTGACGGCGGCCATGCCCGAGGCCAGGGCGCGGGCGTCCTCGGCACCTTCCAGTTCGCACATGCGCTTCTCGAACATGTCGACCGTGGGATTGGCGTAGCGCGAATAGATGAAGCCCTGGGTCTCGCCCTTGAAGCGCGCTTCCGCACTTTCGGCCGTTTCGTAGACATAGCCCTGGGTGAGGTAGATTGCCTCGGAGGTTTCGCCGAATTCGGATCGGAGCGTTCCGCCATGGACAAGTGCGGTCTGCGGATTCCAGTTGCGCTGCTTTTCGGAGGTCATGGCCAATTCCAAACACAAAAAAACCGGTCGCGAAAAGTCGCAAACCGGCCCAACTGCGGCCCTTTAGCGACTTGTTTAACGTGGCTGCAAGCCGACCGGCCAAATCACCACGGGATAACGGGTGCTTTAGACCCGTCGCCGCCTTGCGTCAACCGCGGGGTCGACTAAACGTTTTGGGCCACGCGCATGACCCGGAAACGGGTCAGTGCATGACCCCGAAAATCGGAATCGATTTTCGGAAAGGATCATGCACAAATTCAAAGTGCTACAGCGTCCTTTGCGCGTCCAAAAGGACGCGCGGCGCTGTAGGGTATCGAGTTGCAGTGCTTGGCCTGCCTGCTGGCCCGGCGGCGCTGTAGAGGAGTAAGACAATGCGACAGTCGGGCATACTTCCGGATCAGGATATCGCGGCCTTGTTCGCATCGGGCGCGCTTGCGGCACCGCCGCTCGACGCCGACCAGATCCAGCCGGCGAGCCTCGACCTGCGCCTTGGCGCCAAGGCCTATCGCGTGCGCGCCAGTTTCCTGCCCGGTCCGAGTAGCCTTGTCTCGGCAAAGCTCGACAGGCTCAAGCTGCACGAGATCGACCTCGCCGACGGTGCGGTGCTGGAGACGGGCTGCGTCTATATCGTGCCGCTGCTCGAAAGCCTCGCCCTGCCGGCAGACATCTCTGCCTCCGCCAATCCGAAGAGCTCGACCGGCCGCCTCGACATCTTCACCCGCGTCATGACCGACTACGGGCAGGAATTCGACAAGATTCCGGCCGGCTACAATGGTCCGCTCTATCTCGAAGTCAGTCCGCGTACCTTCCCGATCGTCGTGCGCACCGGCTCGCGCCTGTCGCAGATCCGCTTTCGCAAGGGCAATGCGCTGCTGACCGAGGCGGAGCTGAACGCGCTGCATAACTCGGACCGCCTGGTCGCCATCGACCCGCCGAACATTTCGGGTGGCGGCATCGCACTTTCCATCGACCTAGCCGGCACGGTGGGGAGCATCGTCGGCTACCGCGGCAAACACCACACCGGGTTGGTCGATGTCGACAAGCGCTCCGCCCACGAGGTCGTCGACTTCTGGGAGCCGATCTATAACCACGGCGCGGGCGAACTGGTGCTCGACCCGGACGAGTTCTACATCCTCGTCAGCCGTGAGGCGGTGCACGTGCCGCCGCTCTACGCTGCCGAGATGACGCCGTTCGATCCGCTCGTCGGCGAGTTCCGCGTTCACTACGCCGGCTTCTTCGACCCGGGTTTCGGCCACTCCAGTGCAGGCGGCACCGGTAGCCGCGCCGTGCTTGAGGTGCGCAGCCATGAAGTACCCTTCATCCTGGAGCACGGCCAGGTCGTCGGGCGGCTCGTCTACGAGCACATGCTTTCGCGTCCGCGCGCGCTCTACGGCACCGACCTCGGTTCGAACTACCAGGCCCAGGGACTGAAGCTGTCCAAGCATTTCCGCATGGGCTGACCCCAGGACCGAGCGTCGATTGCTGAATGTCGGTTGGTCCTAGCCCTTAGTCTGCTTGTCCATTTGCGGCCGCTGTGGTTGGCTGTCGTGGGGGAACACTCGCGAAAAGAGTAACCCGACAACGGAGACGACAATGCAGATTTCCAGAAAATTCGCATGCTCGGCTGCACTCGCAGCACTTCTGTTCGCAATGGGGGGCGCTTCGGCGCAGCAGGCAGCAAAGCTCAAGATCGGTACCGAGGGCGCCTATCCGCCCTTCAACAGCCTCACATCCGACGGCAAGCTGGTCGGATTCGACATCGACATCGCCAACGCGCTCTGCGCCGAGATGAAGGTGGAATGTGAGTTCATCACCCAGGACTGGGACGGCATCATCCCGGCGCTGCAGGGTGGCAAGTTCGACGCCATCGTCGCCTCGATGACGATCACCGACGAACGCAAGCAGCAGGTTGACTTCACCAACAGGTACTACACCACCCCGCTTGCGCTGGTGGCGCTGAAGGACAGCGAACTGACTTCGCCCGAGCCCGACGCACTCAAGGGCAAGACCGTCGGTGCGCAGGCCTCCACCACCCAGGCGATCTATGCCGAAGACAAATATGCCAAGGCCGGTGCCGACGTGAAGCTCTACCCGACGCAGGACGAGGCCATGGCCGATCTCACCAACGGTCGCCTGGACGCCGTGGTTTCGGACAAGTTCGTGCTGGTCGACTGGATGAAGACCACGGGCAACGACTGCTGCAAGATGATCGGCGATCTCAAGGGTACCGAGTCCCTGACCGGCATCGCCGTGCGCAAGGGTGATCCGCTACGCGAGAAGCTGAACGCGGCCATCGACGGGATCGTCAAGGACGGCACCTACGCCAAGATCAACGCCAAATATTTCGACTTCGACATCTACGGCAAGGATTGATCGTCCACGATCGGGCCGGGCGTTGACGGCGCCCGGCCATTCGTCGCAGCAGTCAAGTGCGGATGGCGGCAGGTCCTTCGATCATCTTGTGCCGGCGTCCAACGTGTGCCGACATATACTCCGATATCGTCGAGTGCGGATCAGCGCGCGCGGGCATCGATGCGTTTCGTGATCGATACTCAAGATGTGATTGCAGTCTACTGGCGACCTTGTTCGATCTGGCACATTATTCGAGCGACTGGAGGTAGCCATCATGCGTTACGTTCTTATCGCAGCAGCATTCGGTCTTTCAGCGCCCCTGTCCGGTTGCACGTCGGACAACATGGATTATGTCGGGGCTTTCCAGCCGGGATACTACAACGCCTACGGTTTGCCGTTGAACTTCAACGGGTACCAATCGTACCGATCCGGTAGCTACAGCAGCGGCTATCGCATCCATCAAGGCCAGGGTTTCCATGGCGGCGAACTGCGCAGGCTCCGTTAGGCAACCAGCAGTATCTTCAGAAAACAAAAATCCGGGCGGCGGTGACGTCCGGATTTTTGTTGAAAGTGGAGCGGGTAGCGGGAATCGAACCCGCGCGTTCAGCTTGGGAAGCTGACAGGCTACCATTACATCATACCCGCGCGGCCTTTGGTTAGCATCAGCTATGCTTCTCGGCAATTGGAAACAGCGGACAGGCTGTGCGCAAAGCTTCGTTTCTCTTGGCGGCGGGAGATCATTGGTTCGAGAAGGGTAGGACGGAGTTCCGCCCGTGCACTACCGCCCATTTTTGAACCGTACCTCCGCCCGGCGGAACCATGATGCGCTGATTGCGAGATAGGCACGTCGGCCCAAGTGCCCGTCCAGGCCGGCCTTCATGATCTGCAGCGCCTGCCTTGCCGCAAACTTCCTTGCGATCTCCTTGCAGAACACGCGGGGGCCGAATGCCCGGGCCAGCCCCTGAGCATGCTTGCGAAAGAGCTCGAGGGTTCTGTCATCCTTGTAGAACGCCGGGAGGCGCCTTGGATTCACGCGGGTCGCATGATCGACGACGTCCCAATAGATTTCGGCCGTCGCCCAGGAAAGGCTGCTGGCGTTTGCCAGAAGGGCATCGATGTCGCGATACCACCAGTCTTTCTCCTTCAGCGCGCGATCCTCCTTTCCGCCCCTCACATAGGGCAGCGTCTCGCGCGACGAGAAGTGGTTGGCACCGTGCTGTCGATAGCCCGAGAGAGGGATGGATATCAGTGCGCTGCCGGCCAGTGCATGACACATGGTGTTGAAGTAGCCATCGGCTCCCCGCATTTGCGGCGTGCTGCCATCGTAAAATCGGACAAGCCGCACGACTGATGCACGGTACATGTTGGCGGTCCCGGGTGCCCAGCACCATCCTTTCAGCGATCGTGGTACCGTCGCTGTGTTGGCTGCGAGGCGCTCATATTGGTCGTCGGTGACCGTGGGGAGCCGCAGCACGCTGTCCTGAGGCTGCAATCCCGACGTCAGGTCACGGCGTTTGACGTCGAAACTCGCGCTGGCGGACGTCAGGATGTTGCCGCTGGCATCCATTTCGGCAACGTTCGATGATGTGAAAGCGACTGGCTGAGGCAGGGCCATGTGCGCCTGCATATGCGTCGATGCATAGTTTTCAAACAGCACATCGTCGGCGTCGATAAAGGCGACGAAACCACCCTTGACCTTGTCGAGCGACCAGGACGCGGCACCAAGCTGCCCCAGGTTCTCAGGTAGAGTTTCGACAGTGAAGCGGCTGTCGCCTGCAACGTGACGTGCGATGACATCGGCACTGTCATCAGTCGAGCCGTTGTTGATCACCAGGCACTCGAAATGCGCATAGTCCTGGCGGCGGATGGAGTCGATGGTCGCCCCGACATAGCGCTCATAGTTCCAGCAGATCACCACGAAGCTGACCAGCGGTGGCGCAACCATGCCGTTGGCAAGGTCCCTGATGGTCAGTCCGCCAATCGTGAAGTCCGACGATGTTGCCGGCAGGATCTTCCGCTTCCGGAGGATGACCTGATTGTCGAGGTGCAGGAGTTCGAATTCCCCGGCCCGCTCCTGGAGAAAGGCGTCGATCCCCTCTTTCGGTCTTTCCACGGTCGTATCGCCGAGTTCCCATCCGTAGCCGTCGAGGATCATCACGCCGCCGTTGGCAAGGAGGCTCCAGCCAATCTCGGCATTGGCGAAGGCCGAGGCGGCCCGGTGGTCGGCGTCGACACAAATCACGTCGAAACGGCGGCCCTGCCGCCGCAACCCGGACAGCGCCTCGATCGAATGGGCCTTCAATTTCTCAACCCGGTCGGAGAAGGGGCGTGTGTTTTCGTCGAAGCGGGCTTCGGCTTCCGACATGTCCGTCCGGAAACGCGAGCTCGCCTCCAGATGCTCGGCGTTTCCCCCAAAGGTGTCGATGCAAGTGACATGCGCTTGCTGCCAGAACTGCAGGAAGAACAGCGTCGAACGCCGCTCGACGGCACCGATTCCCAGCACCTTCAGCGCTTCATGCCTGCCTTGGCCCAGAAGCTGCTCCCAAAGCGGAATGTGCGGCGAGGTCCAGTCCAGCGCAAGTGTCTTGCCCGCGAGATAATTCATGAATCACAACTCAGTGGAGGCTTGATCATGACTCTGTAAAACCTGTAGATGCAAGCGCCCGCGCATGACACTGAACGTCTTCGTTGGAAGAAAATGGCTGGGGGAGCGGAATGTCTCGTGAGCGGCGGGTATTGGTAACCGGGGGGGCTGGGTTTCTTGGCTCGCATTTGTGCGAAAAACTGCTCGGCCAGGGAGCTCATGTCATCTGCGTCGACAATTTCTGCACGGGCGCGACCGCAAATATCGCTCACCTCGACGGCAAGACGCGCTTCCAACTGATCGAACACGACGTTTGCCTTCCGCTCGATGTCGAGGTCGACGAGATCTACAATCTCGCCTGTCCCGCTTCGCCGATCCACTATCAGCGCGATCCGGTGCGCACGACCAGGACCAGCGTGCTGGGTGCGCTCAACACGCTCGACCTCGCCATGCGCTATGGTGCGAAAATTCTCCAGGCCTCGACATCGGAGGTTTATGGCGATCCGACTGTTCATCCGCAGGGCGAGGACTATTGTGGCAACGTCAATCCGATCGGGCCGCGTGCGTGTTACGACGAAGGCAAGCGCTGCGCCGAAACGCTGTTTTTCGACTACCGGCGCCAGTACGGCCTCGAGATCAAGGTAGCGCGGATCTTTAACACCTATGGCCCGCGCATGCGGCCTGATGACGGGCGCGTCGTGTCGAATTTCATCGTGCAGGCGCTCGCCGGCCAGCCGGTCTCGCTTTTCGGCGACGGCACCCAAACTCGATCGTTCTGCTATGTCGACGATCTGGTGGACGGGCTGGTGATGCTGATGGCCACGCCGGATGCGGTTACCGGGCCGGTCAACCTCGGCAATCCCTCGGAACATTCGATGATCGACCTGGCCAACAAGGTGCTGACGATGACCGGCAGCACTTCGCCGATGGCGTTCATGCCGCTGCCGGTGGACGATCCTAGGCAAAGAAGGCCGGATATTTCGCTCGCCAAGGCATTGGGCTGGCAGCCGCGCACAACGTTGCGACAAGGGCTTGGGCGCACGATCGGCCATTTCGAGGATCAGTTGCGGCGCATCGAGCCCGCAAAAGTGGATGCTCGACGTGGCGAACATGCAGAGCTCGACGCTATTTATTGATGCGAGGCGGCGGGACGTACCCCTGATATCACGCGGTGGGGACGCCGCATCTTGAAGCGCGGGCCGCAATGGCGATATTCATCGCGTGGCGATTCGCAGGAGATTGAGCTTGTCCGGACTTGCGCGTTTTCTCGGCGACACCCCGCTCAGGGTGTTCATAAAGCTCTTGGTGATCTCCTTCCTCGTCGGCATCGTCATGAGCGCCTTCGGCTGGTCGCCGCTCGACGTGTTCTATCGCATTCACGACTTTGTCCTCGACATCTGGCACATGGGCTTCCGCGCCATCGACCGCTTCCTGAGCTACCTGCTTCTGGGCGCTGCGATCGTCGTGCCAGCCTTCATTATCCTCAGGCTGCTCAGCTACCGGAAATAGGTCAGGCGAAGGCGGCCGCCGTTTCGAACAGGATCGCGTGGCGCGCGGCAAGCGCAGGAGCGTCGTTCGAATAGCCGCCGCCGATGACGCCGCACAGCGGTATGTTTGCCGCGCGAAAATGCTCGATCACCATTCGGTCGCGCCGGCGCAGGCCCTCGTCGCTGAGTGAAAGCCGGCCCAACCGGTCCTCGCGGTGCGGATCGACGCCGGCATTGTAGAACACGATGTCCCAGTCCCTGAGGCGCGACAGGCCGGTCAGCGTGCTGGCCAGTGTCTCGAGATAGGCGTCGTCTTCCGTGCCGTCCGGTAGGCCGATGTCGAGGCCGGAGGCTTCCTTGCGCATTGGATAGTTCTTTTCGGCATGCATCGAGAAGGTGAAGACGGCGGGATTGCCTCCGAGGATGTCGGCCGTGCCGTCGCCCTGATGCACGTCGAGATCGACGACGAGGACATTGGCGACGAGCCCTTCGGCAAGCAGCGCATGGGATGCCACGGCAACGTCGTTGAAGGTGCAGAAGCCCGCACCGTGACTGCGCCGGGCGTGATGACTACCGCCGGCGGCGTTGCAGGCGATGCCATGGCTTAGCGCCAGCCGTGCGGCAAGCAGCGTGCCGCCGGCGGCAAGCTGGGCACGGCGCGACACCCGCTGGTCGACAGGAAAGCCGATCTCGCGCTCGATGCCGGGCGGCACCGCGCAGGCAAGGACCTGTTCGACATAGTCGGCGTCGTGGGCCAGGCGTAGAAGATCCGGCGAAATCGAATCGGGCCGGCTGAGCCCACCCGTCAGGCCCAAAGCGTCGAGCTGCTCCATGAGATGCCGGTACTTGGTCATCGGAAAGCGGTGGCTAGGCGCGAAGCCCGCATCGTAGTCGGGGTGGCTGACGATCTGAAGCGGCATGGACGGACGCTGAACCACCTGATGGGTTTCGCTTGGACATTGAGCTTAATCGGTTGCGCCCGGCGGCGAAACAGGTCCATCTGCCGGCTGGCAGAAAACCTCGGGAGAAGCCGGAATTGGACGACGCCTTACAGGCCAGGCGCAGCATCGCCTTCGACGTCACCAACCGGTCGATCCTGGCGATCGCCGTGCCGATGACGCTTGCCTATCTGACGACGCCGCTGATCGGCCTCGTCGGCACGGCGGTGGTCGGGCAGTTCGGCGACGCTGCCCTGCTGGGCGGCCTGGCGGCGGGGGCGGTCGCCTTCGACGTGGTCTTCACCAGTTTCAATTTCCTGCGCGCCGGCACGACGGCGCTCGTCGCGCAGGCCTTCGGTCGTGGCGACACAGCGGAGGAACAGGCGGTGTTCTGGCGGGCGGCGATCATCGCCATCGTCGCGGGCATCATTCTTGCGCTCACCGCACCGCTGACCTCGCTGGCCGGCCAGTGGTTCATGTCGGCCGAGCCGCGCGTCAACGCGACGCTCGACGCCTATGTGCGCATCCGCATGCTGGGCGCGCCGCTCGCGCTGATGAACTATGCCATCCTGGGTTATGTGCTCGGGCGGGGTGAGGGCGGCTTCGGCCTGCTGCTGCAGCTGGCCCTCAACGGCGTCAACATCGTGCTTTCGATCCTGCTTGGGCTGCATTTCGGCTGGGGTGTGGAAGGTGTGGCTTGGGCGGCGGTTGCCGGCGAGGCCGCCGGCACGCTGGTCGGCCTTGCGGTCCTGCTGAAGCGCTTTTCGCGCGGACCGCTGATATCGCGGGCCCGTATCCTTGATGGGCAGGCGTTCCGGCGCCTGTTCGTGCTCAACCGCGACATCATGATCCGCTCGTTTGCGCTGCTGGCCGCCTTTGCGCTGTTCACGCGGCAGGGCGCCCAGTTCGGCACGGTGACCCTTGCAGCCAACGCCGTGCTGCTGAACCTTTTCCTCGTCGCCAGTTTCTTCCTCGACGGCTTTGCCACAGCAGCTGAACAACTGGCCGGCCGCGCCGTGGGTGCGCGCTATGAGCCGGCCTTTCGCCGGGCCGTATATCTCTGCTCGGTCTGGGGTTTCGCAATGGCGGGCACCATGACCGCAGTGTTTCTCGTCTTCGGAGCCGATCTGGTGGCCGTGATCTCAAGCGCGGAGGATGTGCGCGCGACAGCCGTGGCGTTCCTGCCATGGGCGGCGTTTACCGCGTTGAGCGGCGTGCTCGCCTTCCAGATGGACGGCGTCTTCATCGGTGCGGCCTGGTCGCGCGACATGCGCAACATGATGCTGCTGTCGCTGGCCATCTTCGTCACGGCGCTGCTGGTGCTGACGGCCGCCTTCGGTAATCATGGCCTGTGGGCGGCGCTGCACCTGTTCCTGATCGCGCGTGGACTGCTGCTGCTGTCAGTGCTGGGCCCACGCGCCCGTAGTACCTTTCAGAGCGGCCTGGCCGCCCACTGATCGAGGCGGGTGTCGCGCAGCTCCGAAATGCTCTTGAGCCCCTCGCGGCCGGCAAAATCGGCCATGCCGCGCACAATGCGCGCCGGCAGCGACGGGCCGGCATAGATCATGCCGGTGTAAAGCTGCACGAGGTCGGCGCCGGCACGGATCTTTTCGAGCGCGGTTTCGGTCGAATCGACGCCGCCGACGCCGATGATGGCGCGCTGCGGTCCGAGCAGCTTGCGCATGCGGGCGAGCACTGCCGTCGACCGCTGAAACAGAGGCTTGCCCGACAAGCCGCCGGTCTCGCCTGTGTGCGTAGGACTGCGCAGCGCGGGCCGCGTGATGGTGGTGTTGGAGACGATGACGCCGTCAATGCCCTTTTCGGTGACCTCGCCGGCGATGTCCTCGAGTTCGGCCTCGTGCAGGTCGGGCGCGATCTTGAGGAAGATGGGAACCGGCTGGCCAGCCTCGGCGCGGGCGATCATGACGGCAACCAACAGTTCGGCAAGCTGCTCGCGCGCCTGCATATTGCGCAGGCCCGGCGTGTTGGGCGAGGAGATGTTGACGGTGAGATACGACGCATAGCGGGCGAGCCGCTTCACGCCCTTTACGTAGTCGGTGATGCGATTGGTGCTGTCCTTGTTGGCGCCGATGTTGACGCCGACGATGCCCGGCCGGCCGAAGCGCGCGGCAAGGCGCTTCTCGCAGGCGTCATGGCCCTCGTTGTTGAAGCCGAGCCGGTTGATGACGGCGTCGTCCTCGACCAGTCGGAAGATGCGCGGCTTGGGGTTGCCCGCCTGCGGCAGCGGCGTCACCGTACCAATCTCGGCAAAACCGAAGCCGAGGCTGAGCAATGCGTCAGGCACCTCGGCATTCTTGTCGTAGCCGGCCGCCATGCCGAGCGGGTTGGGGAAGTCGAGACCGGCGACCTTGACGTTCAGGCGCGCGTCGCGCGGCGCACGGCCGCCGACCGGCAGGCCGCAGCGCAGCGCCTTGATCGACATGCCATGGGCTGCCTCGGCATCGAAGCTGAAGAGCAGGTGGCGGCCAAGACGATCGAGTGCGCTCATTCGGATTCCATTTCCGGAAAGTCATGTGTGCCGTCGCTCTTGAGCGGCAGCGGGCGAGCCCAGATCGCGGCGCTGGTTTCGAGCGGGGCATAGAGATGCGGGAACAGCGCGCCGCCGCGCGAGACCTCATATTTCAGCGCCGGCCCGAGTCTGTCGCCGTCGATCGCCACCAGCAGCAGATTGTCCTGGCCGGCGAAGTGTTTCGCCGCCGTCTCGACGACCTGGCTAGCGGTGGAGAAATGGATGAAGCCGTCGGCGAGGTCGACCGGCGCGCCGAGAAAAATGCCGCTGCGCTCGGCATCGCGCCACATCGGCTCGGGGCAGATCTTGTAGATGGTTTTCGTCATAGGCGCGCTATAGGCTGAAAGCACGATACGGGAAAGGGCGGCACGGCTTGCGCCACCGCAATTTGGGCCCATTGCGGCGCGACAATTGCGCCGCCCGTCAATGGAGAGGTTTTATGCGCCGCACTGCCATCTTGCTCGTTCCGCTGCTCGTCGGCCTTGGTGCAGGCGCCTCGCATGCCGCCGAAACCCAGCGCTACCAGATGGAAAAGACCGACAAGGGCTATGTGCGCATGGACACGCAGACCGGCGAGATGTCGATCTGCGAGGAGCGCGACGGCCAACTCGTCTGCAAGCTTGCCGCCGACGAGCGCACAGCACTCCAGGATGAGATCGGTCGCCTGCAGGACGAGGTCAAGGCGATCGAGCAGCGCATCGATAAGCTCGAGAACTCGCTCTCCGCGAGGGGCGAATCGACATTGCCCTCCGAGGAGGAGTTCCAGAAGACCATGGGCTACATGGAGCGCTTCTTCCGTAGCTTCATGGGCATGATCAAGGACTTCGAGAAGGAGGAAAAGGCGCCGCAGCCCGCGCCGGACCCCAACAAGACCTGAGCGGCAAAAGTGCAAAATTGGTTCGACAATGCGCGTGAATTTCCGCTTTGGGGCGAGTTTTCCGTTTAACTGCTTGAAAAGACGCCACCGGGTCGCATAATCGCGCCGACGGTCCAAGACTCATACAACTGTCTGGACCTCGGGAGGGATATTTGTCGGCAGGCCACAAGTTCGTCATCGCGGACGATCATCCGCTTTTCCGCGGAGCCCTCAAGCAGGCGATTGCCGGTTTGGCCGATGTGTCGAGCGTGCTCGAGGCTGGCGACTTCGAAAGCGTGAAGGCGATCGTCGCAGCCAACGAGGACATCGACATCGTTCTGCTCGATCTTTCGATGCCAGGCGCCAGCGGGCTTTCCGGGCTGATTTCGCTGCGCGGCATCCATGCCACCGTGCCGGTGGTGATCATTTCGGCGCATGACGATCCTGAAACCATCCGCCGCGCGTTGGAGCTTGGCGCCTCCGGTTTCATTTCGAAGTCGGCGAGCATGGATGAAATCCGCAACGCGGTTGAAAGCGTGCTTTCGGGCGAGATTTCGGCGCCCGCCGATATCGACCTCGGCGTCGAGCGCGATCCGGAGATATCCGACCTGATCAAGCGGCTGCAATCGCTCACCCCGCAGCAGACGCGGGTGCTCGGCATGCTGGCCGAGGGGCTGCTCAACAAGCAGATCGCCTACGAACTCGGCGTGTCCGAGGCGACCATCAAGGCGCATGTCTCGGCAATCCTGCAGAAGCTCGGCGTCGACAGCCGCACCCAGGCAGTCATCCTGCTTTCCAAGATCGGCGGCGAGCCGCGCCCGGTGTCGTAGGGCATGATCCCGAAAAGTGGATGCCGGTTTTCGGAAAAGATCATGCTCAAGCGATAGGTCGCTATTCTGCTGCGTGCGCCATGCGCCGCATGCGGTTCATCATCGAGCGCAGCACTGCGGGCTTCAGCGGCTTGTTGAGCACCGCGACATTCATGTCGTCGGCCGCCGCGCGCACCTCGTTCGAGCGGTCGGCGGTAATCAGCACGGCGGGCGTCGTCTCGCCAAAAGTGGCGCGCAGCTTCGCGATGACGTCGAGGCCGTTCTCATGGTCGAGATGGTAGTCGGCGAGGATGATATCAGGGGCAGGACCGCCCGTTTGGTCGGCGGCGAATTCGGCCGAGCCTGAGTAAGTCCGGACCACACAGCCCCAGCCTTCGAGCAGCAGCCGCATGCCTTCGAGGATGCGGGCGTCATTGTCGACGCAGATCACCGACAGGCCGTTGAGCACGGCGGATGCCTGCATGCGCGGCCGAGCGGCAGTCGTGGCCGGAACCGCTTCCGCTGTCGTGACCGGCAGGAGAACGGAGAAGCGCGTTCCCTTGTCCTTTTCCGAGTTGATGCGGATTTCGAGCCTGAGCACGCGCGCGATGCGGTCGACAATTGATAGCCCCAGCCCGAGCCCCTGGGCTTCGCGCATGCCGTCGTCGAGGCGGGTGAATTCGTTGAAGACGGTGCCGAGCTTGTCGGCGGCGATGCCGATGCCGGTGTCGATGACCTGGATTTCGGCGAGTTCGCCGCGCCGCCTGACCCCGACCAGGATCCGCCCGCTGCGGGTGTATTTGACGGCGTTGGAAACGAGGTTCTGGATCAGCCGGCGCAACAGGTTGCGGTCGGTGTCGACCGCCAGCGTCGATGGCACGATCACCAGGTCGAGATTCTTGGCCCGCGCCATGGGCTGAAAGTCGGTGCCGATCTGGCGCAGGAGGCCGTCGAGGCGGAACACGGTCTCGGCCGGCTTCATGGCGCCCGCATCGAGACGCGAGATGTCGAGCACCGCGCCCAAAATGGTCTCCACCGACTCGAGCGAGGATTCGATGTTGCGCGCGGCCTGGCCGGCATTGCCCTTGCCTGATTTTTCGATCAGCGACGAGCAGTAGAGGCGGGCGGCGTTGAGCGGCTGCAGGATGTCGTGACCGACGGCCGCCAGGAAGCGCGTCTTGCCGAGATTGGCTTCCTCGGCCAGCATCTGCGCCTGCGCCAGTTCCTCATTCACGCTGGTCAACTCGGCGGTGCGGCTCTTCACGCGTTGTTCCAGCGATTCGTTGGCGCGCTTGAGCGCAAGGTCGGCGGCGACGCGCGCGGAGATGTCGGTGTAAGTTGCCACGACGCCGCCATCGGGCATCGGGTTGGAGCGCATCTCGATGATCCGGCCGCTGGTCTTCATCTCGAGCTGCCATGGCCCGGAGAAGCTGGTCAGGCGGTTGAGCGAGCTCAACCGTGCGGCCTGCTCGATCTCCCCGGTCGCCACGAGATGGCCGAGGATGCGGTCGATCGAGACGCCGACCTGGCCCATGTCGTCGGGTAGATCGAACAGGGACCGGAATTGCCGGTTCCAGCAGATCAGGCGGAAATCCTGGTCGAAGACGGTGATCCCCTGTTCCATCTGGTCGAGCGCAATCTGCAGCAGGTCGCGATTGTGCTGCAGCGCTTCGGTGGCGTCGTCGAGCAGGCGGAACGTGTCCTTGGCGGAATTGTCGCCGCGCTTGAACAGCAAGGACAGGATCAGGCGCGCGGAGGACGAGCCGACTGCGCTCGCCATCAATTGTTCGGAGAAGCGGATCACATCCATGCTGGCGGGGTCGTTGCCGTTCAGCTTGCTGCCGCTCTCCATCTGGAACGTCTGGAACGAACGCTCGGTGCGCTCGACGCCGAGATAGCGGGAGATGGTGTCCTTGAGGTCGTTGACGGTGATGGCCGTGCGGAAACGGCGCAGGGAGGGCATCGGGCTCGCGTCGCGCGGCACGAAGATCGAGGCCTGGATGCGTTCGAGCGGCACGGACGCGCGCGACAGCGAGCCGAAGACGAAGAACAGCGTGTTGACCGCGAGGCTCCAGAGGACGCCGTGGTTGAGCGGCTCGGCGGCCGTGCCGAACAGGGCCTGCGGGCGCAGTGCCTCGATGCCGAACAGGCCGTCGGCGATGATCGACGCATCGGCCCCCACCAGCGAGGGCAGCAGCAGTGTGTAGCACCACATGGCGATGCCGGCAGTCATGCCGAGCGCTGCGCCGCGCGCATTGGCCCGGCGCCAGATGAGGCCGCCGATGAAGGCGGGCGCGAACTGCGCGATGGCCGCGAACGACATCAGGCCTATCGAGGCCAGCCGCGCACTGTTGGTGCTCTCGCGATAGTAGAGAAAGGCCACGAACAGGATGATGAAGATCGAGGCGCGGCGGATGTTGAGGATGATCTCCGACCAGTTCTCGGTGCCGTCGGATTTGATCTTGATCAGCCGCCGCACGAAGATCGGGATGACCAGGTCGTTGGAGATCATGATCGACAGCGCGACGCTCGCCACGATGACCATGGCGGTCGCTGCCGATAGGCCGCCGATGAAGGCCACCATGGCGAGCAGATCATGCCCCCTCAGCAGTGGCAGCGACAGCACATAGAGGTCGCTGCTCGTCGCATGGCCGACGATCGACAGGCCGGCGAAGGCGATCGGCAGCACGAACAGGTTGATCGCCACCAGATAGGCCGGAAAAACCCAGGTCGCGGTGCGCAACTCGCTTTCGCTGCGGTTCTCCACGATCATGACGTAGAACTGGCGCGGCAGCATGATGATGGCAAAGCCGCTGATGACGGTGACCACCAGCCAGGTGCCGAGCGAGGTCCCGTAGCCCATTGCGTCGCCGACCTGCTCGTTGGCGGTGAAGCTGTCGAGCATGTCGCCCGGTCCGTCGAACAGGCCGAAGGTGACGAAAATGCCGACGGCCAGGAACGCGACCAGCTTGACGGTCGATTCGACCGCCACTGCAAGCACCAGCCCATCCTGGTGTTCGGTGGCATCGGCGTGCCGGGTTCCGAACAGCACCGCAAACAGCGCCAGTAGCGCCGCCACGATCAGCGAGATGTCGCTGACGAACGGATCGAAGGACGGGGGCGCACCGGTATAGTGCTCAACCATAAGGCTGACCGAGCCCGAGATCGCCTTGAGCTGGAGGGCGATGTAGGGGATGGCGCCCACGGTGGCGATCAGGGTGGCGATGGAGGCGACGGCAAAGCTCTTACCGTAGCGCGCGCCGAGGAAGTCGGCGATCGAGGTGATCTTCTCGGCCTTGGCCAGCTTGATGATGCGGCTGAGCAACGGGAAACCGAAGACGAAGACCAGCATCGGGCCGATATAGATGGCGAGGAACTCGAGCCCGCGCTCGGAGGCAAGCCCGACCGAGCCGAAGAAGGTCCAGGACGTGCAGTAGATGGCGAGGCTCAGCGCATAGATGAACGGCCGTGGACGGCCCGGTCCCCAGCTTGCAGCACGGCGGTCGCCGATGCTCGCGATGGCGAACAGCAGCGTCACGTAGGCGATGGCGATGAAGACGATGGCCAAGCCCTGCACGGTTTGCGCTCACTCCCCTGGATAGGTCTGTTTCTTCGCCGCGAGGCAATCACAGCTGGGCGGGCAAGTCCATTATCCTTGTTTCCTAGGAGCGCGACTCGCGGCTTCCCGCAACTCACATTGGCAGGTTTTGCGGGCGGAGCTTTTTGCTATGGTGGCGCGATCCCGGCGATGAACTGAATGTATAGATTCGCCGCACTGCAGATCATGACCAGGAGGGTACGATGCTAAAGGAATTCCAGGAATTCATCTCCAAGGGCAATGTGATGGATCTCGCCGTCGGCGTCATCATCGGCGGTGCCTTCGGCCTGATCGTATCGTCGTTGGTGGCGGACATCATCATGCCTGTAATCGGCGCAATCTTTGGCGGCTTCGACTTCTCCAACTACTACCTGCCGCTGTCGTCCAAGGTGACCGCCGACACGCTCGTGGAAGCCAAGAAGCAGGGTGCCGTGTTCGCCTATGGCAACTTCTTCACCGTGGTGATCAATTTCCTGATCCTGGCCTGGATCATCTTCCTGATGGTCAAGGGCGTGAACACGATGCGCCGGAAACTGGAAAAGCAGAAGGAGTCCGAGCCCGCTGCTCCGCCGCCCGCCGACGTCCAACTGCTCACCGAAATCCGCGACCTGCTGGCCAAGAAGTAGAAGCCCGGCCGTTATCTGGTCCTGGCATGTCGAAAAACCCCCGGCTGGCTGGTCCACCGGGGGTTTTTTCATTTGCACAGGCGCGCTACGACTTGTGGCTGGAGCCAACTTTCAATTCTGGGTGATCATGAGCCTCATCGATATGGTTCGCGCCGAAGCCCGCCTCGCGCCGGTAAGCGGCATCGAAGCAGTGGCCAACTACGGGCGCGACCGCGCCGGCCTCATCCCGCTGTGGTCGGGCGAGGGCGACATGCCGACGCCCGATTTCATCAATTCGGCGGCAACGCGGGGTCTCGCCAATGGCGAGACATTCTACACTTGGCAGGCTGGCATCCCGGAACTAAGGCAGGCGCTGGCCCGCTACCACAAGCGCCATTTCGGCATGGACTTTGCCGAGGACGAATTCCTCGTCACCATCGGCGGCATGCAGGCGATCACGCTGGCGCTGCAGGCGGCAGCGGGTGCCGGCGACGAGGCGCTCTACCTGGCACCGGCCTGGCCTAATTTCGCCGGTGCGGCGGGAGTCGCCGGGGTGAAGCCGGTGCCGGTTCTGCTCGACATGAGCGACAATGGCTGGACCTGCGACGTCGAGAAGATCGCCGCCGCCATCACCCCGCGCACCAAATGCATCTTCGTCAACACGCCGTCCAATCCGACCGGCTGGACCGCGGACCGCGAGACGCTGCAGGCGATCCTCGACCTGGCGCGCAAGCACAATCTCTGGATCATCGCCGACGAAATCTATGCGTTGTTCCATTTCGGCGGACGCCGCGCAGCCTCCTTCATGGACATCATGGAGCCTGAGGACAGGATCCTGTTCGTCAACACCTTCTCCAAGAACTGGGCGATGACCGGCTGGCGCGTCGGCTGGCTGCGCACGCATCCCTCGCTTGCCCGCATGTTCGAGAACCTGATCCAGTATTCGACTTCAGGGGTTGCGCAGTTCATGCAGCGCGGCGCGATTGCCGCGCTCGACGAGGGCGACGGCTTCATCGCCGAGCAGGTGGAACGCGCGCAAAAGGCGCGCGACATCGTCTGCCGGGTGCTTGGCGAGACGGGCAAGGTCCGCTTTAGCGTGCCGCCGGGCGCTTTCTATCTGTTCTTCTCGGTCGACGGCATGAAGGATGCCGAGCGGGCCGCTTTCGACATCGTCGACAAGGCCGCCGTCGGCGTCGCGCCCGGAACGGCTTTTGGAGCGGGCGGCGAGGGTTTCTTGCGGCTATGCTTCCACCGTCGTCTCGACCAGGTCGAGGAAGCGGCGCACCGGCTGGCGAAGTGGATCAACGAACGGTAGCCGTCGAAGAGCATCGAATACGAAAAGGCCCGAAAACCGATGCCGGTTTTCGGGCCTTTTCAATAGACTGCGTTACCGCTCAGCCGCCCGAGGTCGGCACCAGCAGTGGAATGATGCGCTCGCTCCTGGCAACCTCGGTGTGGCCTTCGGTGCGATAGGGGATGCCGAGAGCGTTCCAGGTCTCGATCAGCGCGTCCTTCAGCGTCTCGATGAGGGCGTCATCGTGGAACGGTGTCGGCGTGATGCGCAGGCGCTCGGTGCCGCGCGGCACCGTCGGATAGTTGATCGGCTGGATGTAGATGCCGTGGACGCCGAGCAGGCGGTCGGACGCCATCTTGCAGAGTTCGGGATCGCCGACGAGGATCGGCACGATGTGCGTCGGCGATTCCATCACCGGCAACCCCGCACCGGCAAGCACGTGCTTGGCGTGAGCCGCCTGACGCTGCTGCGCGTCGCGCTCGGCCTGCGAATTCTTGAGATGGCGGATCGAGGCGGTGGTGGCAGCCGCGATCGCCGGCGGCAGCGCGGTGGTAAAGATGAAGCCCGGCGCATAGGAGCGCACGGCGTCGACGACGGCGCGGGTGCCAGTGATGTAGCCGCCCAGCGTGCCAAAGGCCTTGGCCAGCGTGCCCTCGATGATGTCGATGCGATGGGCGATACCCTCGCGCTCGGTGATGCCACCGCCGCGCGGGCCGTACATGCCGACCGCATGGACCTCGTCGATGTAGGTCATGGCGTTATATTTGTCGGCGAGGTCGGCTATCTCCTTGATAGGTGCGATGTCGCCGTCCATCGAGTAGACGCTTTCGAACACGATCAGCTTGGCGCGCTCGCGGCCGGCAGCCTGAAGCAGGTTTTCGAGATGGGCGACGTCGTTGTGGCGGAAGATCTTCTTTTCGGCGCCCGAGCGGCGCACGCCCTCGATCATCGAGGCGTGGTTCAGTTCGTCGGAAAGGATGAGGCAGTTCGGCAGAAGCCGGGCGATGGTCGAGATCGCCGCTTCGTTGGAAACGAAACCGGAGGTGAAGACCAGGCCGGCTTCCTTGCCGTGCAGGTCGGCGAGTTCATGCTCGAGCTCGACCAGCGGATGGTTGTTGCCGGAAATGTTGCGCGTGCCGCCGGCGCCGGTGCCCATGTTGCCGGCAGCCTGTTGCATGGCCGCGACCACATCGGGGTGCTGACCCATGCCGAGATAGTCGTTGGAGCACCAGACGGTGATCTCCTCGGCCTTGCCGTTGGAGCGCCAGATGGCGCGCGGAAACTTGCCGACGATGCGTTCCAGATCGGCGAAAACACGGTAACGGCGCTCGGCGTGGACCTGGTCGATCGCTTCTTCGAAAAACCGCTGGTAGTTCATTTCGACGTCCCAATTCTTCAACCGCGAGCATAATCAACGGCTGGTTCGGCGTCCATTGACCGATTTTGGTCAAAATGCCACGCCCTCGACGGTCGCCATCGACCACGTGATGGCGAAACGTCCCTTGATGTGGATCAAGTTGGCCTGCGACGGAATGGACGCAAGTCTTCGCCAAGCCAGTCAAAGAATGTTGATCGCCTCGATCGATCGCCGACTGGGACCTCGCTTTCCGGTTAACTTCCGCGCTAGAGAAAGGGACAGAAGTTCTGCAAGGAGAGGGTACTATGGCGGTTCTGGTAACGGGTGGAGCAGGCTACATCGGCAGCCACATGGTCTGGGAACTGATCGATGCCGGCGAGCACGTCGTGGTGCTCGACAGGCTGTCGACCGGCTTCCACTGGGCCGTCGCCCCCGAAGCGACGCTGATCAAGGGCGACATCGCCGACAAGGAACTGGTCGGGCAGATCATCCGCGACCACGGCATCGATGCCATCATCCACTTTGCTGGTTCGATCATCGTGCCGGAATCGGTCGCCGACCCGCTTGGCTATTACGAGAACAACACCTGCAGGACCCGCAGCCTGATCGAGTCTGCGGTGCGCGGGGGTGTCGCGCATTTCATCTTCTCGTCCACCGCCGCCGTCTATGGGGCAGCCGGTATCGAGCCGGTGCGCGAGGACGCCCGGCTTGCGCCTGAGTCGCCCTATGGCCTTTCCAAGCTAATGAGCGAATGGATGCTGCGCGATGCGGCGGCAGCGCACCCGCTGCGCTATACCGCGCTGCGCTATTTCAACGTCGCCGGCGCCGACCCGCGTGGCCGCACCGGCCAGTCGACCAAGGGTGCCACCCATCTGATCAAGGTCGCCAGCGAGACAGCACTTGGCAAGCGGGCGTCAATGCAGGTCTTCGGCGACGACTACGCGACCCCTGATGGCACTTGCGTGCGCGACTACATTCACGTCTCCGACCTCGCCGCAGCCCACCGGCTGGCGCTCGCCCGCTTGCGCGCCGGCGGCGGCAATCTCGTCGCCAACTGCGGCTACAGTCACGGTTATTCGGTGCTCGAGGTCATCGAAAGCGTGCGGCGGGTCCATGGCGCCGACTTCAAGGTCGAGATGGGCGGGCGCCGGCCGGGCGACGCCGCCTCCGTCGTCGCCAATTCCGATCTCGCGCGCGGCGAACTCGGCTGGACGCCCGCCCATGACGACCTCGACGGCATCGTCCGCGACGCGCTCAACTGGGAGAAGCTGCTGACGCGCAAGAACTCGACCAGCGCCTGATCCCGCCGCAAATGGCGGGTTTCTGCGGCTTTCTCTCGAAATTTGCCGCAACAGGCGCTAATGGTGTGCCCGAGGAGCCAGGCTCCCAACGGTAAAAGGTTCCCGACAGAGCCTGATGTCGACCAGGGTACGACATGAAAATCCTCGTTCTTGGCGCGGGCGTGGTGGGAACCGCGGCCGCCTACTATCTGTCCCGTGACGGCCACGACGTGACGGTGGTGGAGCGCCATCCGGCGGCGGCGCGGGGCACCAGCTATTCCAATGCAGGCCTGGTGTCTCCCGGCGATGCCACCGCCTGGGCCACGCCCGCGGCGCTGAAGACCTTCATCAAGTCGCTGTACACGCCCGACCTCGGCATCAAGGTCAGGCTGCAACTCGATCCCTTCTTCTACGCCTGGAGCCTGCGCTTCCTGTTCCAGTGCACCAGCACCAGGGTGCGCGAGAACACCAAGGCCAAGCTGAAACTCGCGCTCTATTCGCGGCTCTGCATCAACGAGATCTCGTCCGAGACGGGCATCAGTTATGACGAGCGCGCCCGTGGCATCATGTATTTCTTCCGCTCGCAGGAAAGCCTCGACCATGGCGAAAGGATGTATGGCTTCCTTGCCGAGCATGGGCTCGACATCGAGGTCGTCGACCGCAACCGGTTGGTGGAAATCGAGCCAGGCCTCGCCGCTGCCAAGGACGGCATTGCGGGTGCCATCTATTCGCCGATGGACCAGACCGGCGACTCACGCAAGTTCGTCGAGGCGCTTGCCGCCCATGCAGAACAGAAGCTCGGCGTGAAGTTCATGTTCGACACCAATGTCGAGGACCTGATCGTCGAGGGCGACCGCGTTGCCGGCGTCAAGACCTCGGCCGGCCGCCTCGACGCCGACGCAGTGGTCATCGCCATGGGACCGGAAAGCGGGCTGCTCGGCCGCAGTAACGGCATCGACCTGCCGGTCTACCCGGTCAAGGGCTACACGGCGACCATGCCGCTGATCGACCCGGCCAAGGGGCCAACCATGGGCGGCGTCGACGAGGACAGGTTGGTGGCCTATTCGCGGCTCGGCGACCGACTGCGGTTGGCCTCCACCGCGGAGTTCGCAGGCTTCGACCGCAGCCACAAGCCCGAGGATTTCAAGCGCCTGTTCCAGACGACTCAGGAATTGTTCCCCGGTGCCGTCGATCCGGCCAAGGCCGAGGTCTGGGCCGGGCTCAGGCCGATGATGCCGGGCTCGGTGCCGGTCATCGGTCCGGCCCGCTACAAGGGCCTCTATCTCGATACCGGCCACGGACATGTCGGCTGGACGATGGCCTGTGGGTCGGGAAAATTCCTTGCCGACCTGGTGGCCGGCCGCAAGCCGGAAATCGATCCCGAGGGTCTGGTCTACAAGGACTGAGCCAAGCACCGGGCCGGTACGCACAGGCCGGCCGTCAGCCCGTTTCGAAGTCGCCAGGCTGCGGCGGGGCGATCGGCGTGAACAGCGTCCGATCCGGCTTGAGGTCGAGCAAGGGCGTGCCGTCGAGACAGTCCAGCCCGCGCACCGCAAGCACGTTGCCCTCGACGCCCAGCAGTTCGACGATGGAGGTGCCGATCGGGTTGGGCCGCACCGGCGAGCGCAAGGCAAAGGTGCCGCGCGCCATGCCATCATTGGCCGGACTCTGGTGGACGAGGTCGCGCCGCGACAGGTGAAGCCAGTAGAGCACCTCGAGCCGGGCAAATTTTTCCACACCTTCTAGCGCTGCCACCCACGGCTCGAAGATCTCGATATGGCAGACCGGGCCATCGGCGCGCCCCTGGCGCGGTGTCGTCAGCCGCGACGTCCACGGTGTGTGGATGCGGCCGATGAAGTAGAGGCCCGCGTCGTGCCGGGCCGGCAGCGCGACGGCGCTTTCGCCGGCGCGAATCTCGTTTTCGCGGACCATGCTCAGTTCACCGCGACCATGACGTCGGATGCCTTGATGATCGCATAGGCTTCCTTGCCGGCCACGAGGTTCAATTCGTCGACAGATTCGTTGGTGATCGAGGCGGTGACGACCGGGCCGCCGATGTCGATGCGGACATGCGAGGTGGTGGCACCTCTGGTCACCTCGACGATCTTTCCCTTGATCTGGTTGCGGGCGCTGAGCTTCATGGCGCATTCCTTTCGCTGAGGGTCGGGGTGCAGACATGGCGGCCTGCGGCTTCAAGAAAGGCGACGGCGACACCCACACCATAGAGCGCTTCGAGCGATCGGGAAGTCAGCACTTCGGCTGGCGTTCCCTGCGCCACGATGGTGCCCGAGCGCATCAGCGCGACGCGGTCCGCGCAGGCAAAGGCATGGCCGGGGTCGTGGGTCGAAACCACCAGCGCCATGCCCGACGCGGCGAGTGCCGAAATGCGCGTCAGCACGCGCGCCTGGTTGCCGAAGTCGAGGCTGGCGGTTGGCTCGTCCATGACGATCAGCTGCGGCTCCTGGGCGAGTGCGCGGGCGATCAGCGTCATCTGGCGCTCGCCCCCGCTGATCTCAGTGAACGGGCGGAGGGCCAGGTGGGAGATGCCGAGCGTTTCGAGCGAAGCGTGGGCGAGCGCGCGGTCGCCGGGGGAAGGCGCGGCGAAAGTGCCGATGCGGCTGGCGCGCCCCATCAGCACCACGTCGAGCACCGAGAAGGGGAAATAGGTGCCGGTGGCCTGCGGCACGTAGGCGACACGGCGGGCGAACTCGCTGCGCGAGAACTCCGAGACATCGCGGCCGTCGAGTTCGAGGTGGCCGCCCTGGCGGGGCAGCAGGCCGAGCAGCGTCTTGAACAGCGTGGTCTTGCCGCAGCCATTGGGGCCGAGCAGGCAAAGCACTTCGCCGCTCGAGACCGACAGGCTGACGTCCTCGCCGATGCGGGCACCGCGATAGCCGAAGGCGAGATGTTCGGCAAAGAGCCTCATTTCCAGCCCCGTCGCGTCGTCAGCAGCAGGTAGAGGAAGAACGGCGCGCCGATGGCGGCCGTCAGGATGCCGAGCGGGACCTCGATCTCGGCGATGCTCCGGGCGAGGGTGTCGACGCCGACCATGTAGCCGGCGCCAATGAGCATCGAGGTCGGCAGCAGCCGCGAGAAGTCGGGGCCGACGATCATGCGGGCGACATGTGGCACCAGCAGGCCGATCCAGCCGACGATGCCGGAGATCGAGATGGCGGCTGCCGTCATCAAGGTTGCGGCGGCGACGACGACCATGCGGATCCAGCGGGTCTCGACGCCGAGCGCGCGCGCTTCTTCGTCGTCGAGCGTCATCAGGTTCATGCGCCAGCGCAGCAGCACCATCGGGACGAGTGCGATGACGACCGCGGGGAGGATGGAGACGAGGTCTTGCCGGGTGATGCTGGCGAGGCTGCCGAGCAGCCAGAAGGTGATGGCCGGCAACTGGTTGTAGGGATCGGCGAGCACCTTGAGCAGGGATACGCAGGCGCCGAGCAGCGCACCGATGGCGACGCCCGCCAGCACCAGGACGAGGATCGGGTCGCGCTCGCGCACTGCCGCGCCGATGGCATAGACCAGCGCGACCGCGGCTAGGCCGCCGGCGAAGGCGAGGCCCTGGATGGCCAGCACCGACAGCGACAGGAAGATGCCGGCGACGGCGCCCAGGCTGGCGCCGGCTGATACGCCGAGTATGTCTGGCGAGACCAGCGGGTTGCGGAACAGGCCCTGGTAGACGGCGCCTGCCGCCGCGAGCGATGCACCGACCAGGATGCCGGCGCCGACGCGCGGCAGGCGCACGTTCCAGACCACGGTTTCCACGGTTGGAGCCACGCCGCTGGCCGCGCCGGTGATCTTGGCGACGACGACGGCGGCGATGTCGCCGGCCGTCACCGGAAATCTGCCGGTCAGGCTCGCCGCAAGGATAATGCTCGCAAGCAGCACCACCAGCGCGCCGATGGATATCGGCCCGGCTCGCAGGAAGCTCTGGTGGTGCTGCAAGCGATTGGCTTCCGGTCGAAACTCAGGGCTTCGGGCCGGAGTCGGCAAGCAGCTTGCCGAGTTGTTCTTCGGTGAGATCGACATGATAGAACAGCTTGTAGAAGTCGCGCGTCTCGGCCTTCAGATCGACTTCGGCCTTGCCGGGATAGAGCGCCGAAGTGAGCCAGGCGATGCCGATGGCACGGTTGACGCCGGGGGGCGCGTCGAACCAGCCGAAGGGCCGCGCCGGTGCGCGAAACACCCGCCCGTCCTTCACCGCCTTGATGCTCGCCCATGACGGATCGGAGAGCACCGCTTCCTGGAATTTCGGGCTGAGCGTCAGGATCACGTCGGGGTCCCATGACAGGATCTGTTCCAGCGAAACATTGGCGAGGCCGCCTTTGCCGGCGGCTTCGGCGACATTGGTGGCGCCGACGGCCGGCAGCACTTCCATGTTGATCGAGCCGGCGAGGCCGGTTTCCAGCCCGTCTGGGCCGCGGCCGTAGTAGACGCGCGGGCGCTGGTCGGCTGGAATGTCGGCCACGACCTTGTCGAGCCGCTGCGTCGCGGCCTCGGTATAGGCCGCGAGCTTTTCCGCCTGTTCCTTCTCGCCCAGCAGTTCGCCGACCTCGCGCAGCGATTTCGGCGTGCTGGCGAAAGTGCCGTCGATGAGCACGTAGGGGATGCCGGTCTGTTCCTGCACCTTGTCAGCCATCGACGCATAGGTCGGGTCGACCGTGCCGACGTCGAGGATGACGTCGGGCTTCATCGCCAGCACGGATTCCAGGTTGGCGGTGTCGCCCTTGCCGGTCAGGCGGCCGTGGACGGGCAGGTCGCGATAAGGTGCTGCGATGAACTCCTTCTCGTCGTCCTTGAACTCTCGGACCCAGCCGACCAGCTTCTCAGGCGCGACCGAATAGAGCAGCACCGAGGCCGGCGGGCCGGCGGCCACGACGCGCGTGATCTTCTCGGGCAGCGCCACCTTGCGGCCCGCGGCATCAGTGAAGATGCGTTCTTCGGCGGTCGCCAATGGGACGAAGCCGCCGAGGGTGGCGGCGATGGTCAGAACGGAAAGCAGGAATGGACGGCGTTTCACGGGTTTCGATCCAGGCAATGATAAGGGATATATTCAGCCAAATATAGCGATGCCCATTGTTATGTTTGATCAGATATAACGGTCAAGTGGATTTCGCCGTCTGTCCCATCCGATTTGGCGTGGCATCGGCTTGACCCGAGGGGGGCAGTCGGCGAGGCTGGCGCCGAAACCGGAAGACCCTAAGGAAACGTCCTCATGTATGCACATATCCTCATCGCCACCGACGGCTCCGAACTGGCGCAGAAGGGCCTCGAGCACGGCCTGAACCTCGCCAAGGGTCTCGGCAGCAAGGTCACTGTGATGAACGTCACCGAGCCTGCGCCGATCTTCGCGTCGGCTGGCATGTACGGCCCGGTGGCAACGGCGGAAGATATCATCTCCTACCAGAAGTCCGGTGAGGAGTATGGCGCCAAGGTCCTGAATGCCGCGAAGAAGCGAGCCGGCGAACTGGGCGTCAATGCCGAGACGCTGCATGTCGAGGAGATGTGGGCGGCCGAGGCGATCAACCAGATCGCGCAGGACCAGGGCTGCGACCTGATCGTCATGGCCTCGCATGGTCGCCGCGGGCTCGGCCGGCTCATTTTGGGCAGCCAGACGGTCGACGTCCTGACCAACAGCAAGGTGCCGGTGCTGGTCGTCCGTTGAACGCACCGACCTGGAAACAAAGAAAAGGCCTCCCCGGCGAAGTGCCCGGGAGGCCTTTTTGCTGAGTGGCGCGGCTCAGACGATCTTGCCGCGGGCCGGAACCGGCCAGAGCTCGGGTGCGCGGTCCTTGCCGTAGACATAGACGCCATCGACCATGTTGGTGACGACGCAGGCATGGTTGGGGACGATGCGCAGCCGCTGGCCGACGGTGAGATTGATGTCGCCCTCGGTTTTGAGACGCCCATGCTCTTCCGACAGTTGGTCGATGGCGATGTCGGGCCGACCAAGGACATGGCCATGGCCGGTCAGGCCGAGCAGATCCGAGGTCAGCGTCTTTGAGCCGGCGTCGATGATGGCGCGGTTGGGGGCGGGGACCGAGACGACGGTGGCGAGCACGGTCAGCGCGCAATCGTCCCAGCCGCACACCCCGCGCGCCACTAGCGAGCGGTCGTTGTAGACGTAGGTGCCGGGGCGGTACTCGGTTGTGGCTGGCACGAGATGCGCCGACATCATGTCCGGCGAGCCGCCCGAGGTGATGACCGGGACGGCGATGCCTTTCGTTTCGATCAGCGCCTTGGCCTCGGTCATGAAGGCTTGGACCTTGGCAGCACCGCCCACCGGCGGGTAGGTCATCAGGCCGGCGAAATGCAGGCCGGGGGCGGCGGCGATGCGTGCGGCTAGCTCGGCCGCTGCCTGTGGCGAGCCGACGCCGCAACGGTCGGCCCCCGTGTTGCATTCGACAAAGACATTGAGCGCAGCGCCCGCCGCCGAGAAGGCTGCCGACAGACCGTCCACCACCGTTGTGTTGTCGGCGACGACTGCGAGCCGCACCTTGCGCGAGAGTGCGAGCAGTGCCTGCAGCTTGTCTTCGCCGAGGATGTTGTAGGTGATCAGCACGTCGGTGATGCGGTCGCTGCCCACGACCATCGCTTCGGCTTCCGATACTTTCTGACAGGTGATGCCGACAGCGCCTGCATCAAGCTGCAGTTCTGCCACGGCCGGCAGCTTGTGAGTCTTGATGTGCGGCCGAACCTTGAGGCCATGGCTGTCGGCATAGGCCTGGAAGCGCGCGATATTCCGCTTCGCCACATCGATGTCCACCAACACGGCGGGCGTCTGAATCTCGTCGAACATGCCTTGCTTTGCCTCCAAATCGAAACGCCGGGGAGCTTGCCTCCGAACCGCTTGACAAACAATGCCGCCTACATTCTGATACGTCAATCCATTATTCAGGACAGATGTCCATAATAATGGACATCGTAAGGGGAATTCATTTTAGGAGGAATGGTCACATGAAGACGTCTCTCTCCGCGGCCGTTGCCGCGCTCGCGCTGATGATCGCCATGCCTGCCGGCGCGCAGGAAAAACAAAGCAAGCTCGATGAGGTTCTGGCGCGTGGCCATCTGGTCATGGGCACCGGCAGCACCAATGCGCCGTGGCACTTCAAGAGCGCCGACGACAAGCTGCAGGGCTTCGACGTCGACATGGGCCGCATCGTCGCCAAGGCGCTGTTCGGCGATCCGGACAAGATCGAATACGTCAACCAGTCATCGGACGCGCGTATTCCGAACATCACCACCGACAAGGTCGACCTGACCTGCCAATTCATGACCGTGACCGGCGAACGCGCCCAGCAGATCGCCTTCACCATTCCCTATTATCGCGAGGGCGTTGGCCTGATGCTCAAGGGCGACAGCAAGTATGCCGATTATGCGGCGCTCAAGGCTGCCGGCTCGGGCGTCACCATCTCGGTGCTGCAGAACGTCTATGCAGAGGCGATGGTGCATGCCGCACTGCCCGAGGCCAAGGTCGACCAGTATGAATCCGTCGACCTGATCTATCAGGCGCTGGAATCGGGCCGGGCAGATGCGGTTGCCACCGACCAGTCGTCGCTGGCCTGGTACATGAAGCAGAACCCCGACCGCTACAAGGACGCCGGCTACGGCTGGAACCCGCAGACCTATGCATGCGGTGTCAAGCGCGGCGATCAGGATTGGCTGAACTTCGTCAACACCGCTCTCCATGAGGCGATGACCGGCGTCGAGTTCGACTTCTATGCCAACTCTTACAAGACCTGGTTCGGCAAGGAACTGGCTCCGCCGCAGATCGGCTTCCCGGTCGAATACAAGTAAGCTTGTTCAGGCCTTGGCGTGCCCCCTGGAGGGGCGCGCCATCTTCTCCATTCGGACGGCACCATGGGTTACACCCTCAACTTCTCGGCGGTCTGGCGCAGCTTCGACCTGCTGCTGCAGGGCCTGGCGCTCAGCCTCGCGCTCGCCTTCGTGGCGATCGGCATCGGCTGCCTCATCGGCCTCGTCACCGCTTTCGGCTTGCTGTCGAAGCGGGCGGTGCTGCGCGGCCCGGTGCAGGTCTATGTCACCATCATCCGCAACACGCCGATCCTGGTGCTGGTGCTGTTCACCTTTTTTGCGATGCCGCAGATGGGCATCCGCCTGGGCAAGATCGAAAGCTTCGTCGCCACGCTGTCGATCTATGCCGGCGCCTACCTTGCAGAGGTCTTCCGCGGGGGGCTGCTGGCCGTGCCCAACGGGCTCAAGGAAGCCGGCCTCGCCATCGGCCTGACGCAGGCGCAGATCCGCACTTCGATCGTCATTCCGCTGATGCTGCGCAATGTGCTGCCTTCGCTCTCAAGCACGATGATCTCGCTGTTCAAGGACACTTCTCTGGCCGCGGCCATCGCGGTGCCGGAACTCACCTTCGAGGCGCGCAAGATCAATGTCGAGAGCTTCCGCGTCATCGAGACCTGGATGGTCACGAGCCTTCTTTATGTCGCCACCTGCTCCGTGCTGGCTGCGCTTTTGCGCCGGCTCGAGAAGCGCATGTCCATCCCGAGGTGACCGACATGGAACTCGTCGCATTCCTCGAAACGCTCTGGCTCGCCCGCATCCCCATCCTCAAGGGGCTTGGCGTCACCGTTTCCATCTCGCTGCTGGCGATCCTGGTCGGCACGGTGTTGGGCGTCGGTGTCGGTCTGGCGCTGACCTACGGCAACAGGCCGTTGCGCTGGCTGGTGCGCGGCTACACCGACTTCATCCGCGGCACGCCCGTGCTGGTTCTGGTTCTGGCGAGCTACTACGTGCTCGGCACCATCGGCATCGATCTCGGGCCGTTCCAGGCAGGTGTTCTGGCGCTTGCCGTGTTCTGTAGCTCGCATGTCGGCGAGATCGTGCGCGGGGCGCTGCAGTCGATCCCTGTGGGGCAGACCGAGGCCGCCAAGGCGATCGGGCTGACTTTCCCGCAGACCTTCGCCTATGTGCTCGGCCCCCAGGCGCTGCGTCAGGTGCTGCCGGCCTGGGTCAATACCGCTGCCGAGATGGTCAAGGCGTCGACGCTTCTGTCGATCATCGGCGTCGCCGAACTGCTGCTCCGGACGCAAGAGTTGATCTCGCGGACCTTCATGAGCCTCGAATTCTATCTCTTCGCGGGCTTCCTCTACTTCGTCATCAACTACGGCATCGAGCGCTTCGGCAAGTACGTCGAACGCAAGACCTCGATCCCCTCGTGAGGCCGACCCAATGACCGGCAACCTTCTCGAAATTCGCGACCTGCACAAGCGCTACGGCGAGGTCGAAGTCCTCAAGGGCGTCGACTGCACCATGGCCCAGGGCGACGTCATCTCCATTATTGGCTCGTCGGGCTCCGGCAAGACGACCATGCTCCGCTGCATCAACATGCTGGAGGAGTTCCAAGGCGGCTCGATCCGCATCGACGGCGAGGAGATCGGCTACGAAACGGTCAACGGCACCCGTCGCCGCAAGAAGGAAAAGGAAATCGCCCGCCAGCGCGCGATGACCGGCATGGCTTTCCAGCAGTTCAACCTGTTTCCGCATATGAGTGCCGCCGAAAACGTCATGCTCGGCCTGGTCAAGGTCAAGGGCATGCGCCGCGACGAGGCTCGGACCCTCGCCGAAAAATGGCTCGACCGCGTCGGCCTGGCAGAGCGCCGCGACCGCTATCCCGGCCAGCTTTCGGGCGGCCAGCAGCAGCGCGTGGCCATCGCCCGTGCCATTGCCATGAACCCCAAGCTGATGCTGTTTGACGAGGTCACCTCCGCTCTCGACCCGGAACTGGTCAACGAGGTGCTGCAGGTCATCAAGGACCTCGCCCGCGACGGCATGAGCATGCTGCTCGTCACCCACGAGATGCGCTTTGCCTATGAAGTGTCCTCGCGCGTCATCTTCATGAACCAGGGTCGTATAGGCGAAGAGGGCAACCCGCGCGAGATGTTCCTGAAGCCGCAGACAGAGCGGCTGGCGGAGTTCCTCAAGACCTCAACCTTCAACTAGTATTCGGAGAATAGACATGACGATCACGCGTTACGGCACCGGCCAGTCCGGAGCTGGCAAGCAGGCGCTGCCCTTCGCCCGCGCTGTCGAGGCCAATGGCTGGCTCTATGTGTCCGGTCAGGTCGCCATGGAAAACGGCGAGATCGTCGGCGGCGGTATCATCGCTCAAACACGCAAGACGATGGAAAACGTCATCGCCATCCTCGAGGAAGCTGGCTATGGCCTCGAGCATGTCGTGCGCGTCGGCGTCTGGCTCGACGACCCCAGGGACTTCTGGTCCTTTAACGGAGTCTATGCCGAGTATTTCGGCGACCACCCGCCGGCGCGCGCTTGCGTGCAGTCGAGTATGATGGTCGATTGCAAGGTCGAGATCGACTGCGTTGCCTACAAGGCGCCGTGAGTCGGCCGCAGATTTCACAGCAGATCCGCCGGGGAGGCGGCGCATGGACCAGGTTTCGGACGACATGATCAACAGGCGGGCGCGCGGTCTCGATCGCGCCTTCGAGATCCTGAATTTCCTGCGCCTGAAACGTCAGCCGCTGCGTCCCAACGAGATCGCCCAAGGCATCGGCGCGCCGCGTTCCTCGGTCTACGAACTGGTCAATCTTTTGATTCGGCAGGGCATTCTGGAGTATCGCGGCGATGATGGCCGCGTCTTCCTCGGTCGCAAGCTTTACTTCCTCGGCATGGCCTATGCCGAGCAGTTCGACTTGATGCGCGAATGCGACAAGCTGCTTGGCAAGATCGCCGAGGAGACGCGCGAGACCGCGCAGATGTGCCTGCTCGAAGGCAACAAATACACCGTCGCCCAGATGAAGGAGGGCCTGCGCCCCTTCCGCATCTCGTCCAATGTCGGGGACCCGGTGGCGATCCCCTGGACGGCTTCGGGCCGGCTCCTTGTCTCGCATATGAGCGACGACGAGATCCTGGCCTTCATCCCCAGGGACGATTTCCGCCTGCCCAATGGCGACTGGCTCGACCCGGCGGAGTTCATCGCCGAAGTGCGCGAGGCAGCCAGGGTCGGCTATTTCACGTTCAACAGCACGGTCGAGACCTTCACCCATTGCTTTGCCGTGCCGGTCTACCAGGCCGACCGCATCTGCGTGGCCACGCTCTGCCTGGTTGCGCCGCGCGAGGATGGGCTGAAGAACCACGCGCGCTATCTCAAAAGCCTGCTCGATGCGGCTGCGGATTTGTCCAGTCGCCTTGGCCACATGGCTGACGAGGACGGGCAGGGCGCGCGTGCCCGGCCGGCGATTGGCGCTTGATCTGAAACGAAGTTCGACAATCGGGATTGGTCGAAAGCATGGCGGGACGCGTTCTTTCAATCGGCGAATGCATGGTCGAACTCAGCCAGGCCGAAGGCGGTCTGCTGCGGCAGGGATTTGCCGGCGACAGCTTCAACACGGCCTACTATTTGCGTGCCTTCCTGCCACAGGCGCAGCCGGTCGACTATTTCACCGCCGTCGGCACCGATCCCGTCTCCGACGCGATGCTGGCCTTCATCGAAGGCACCGGCGTCGGTACCAGCTTCATCCGGCGCGTACCGGAGCGGACGCCCGGCCTCTACATGATCCATCTCAAGGACGGCGAGCGCAGCTTCTCCTACTGGCGGTCGGCATCAGCTGCGCGGCTGCTGGCCGATGACGCCAATGCCCTGCACACCGCGATCGAGGCCTCGGAGACGATCTTCTTCTCCGGTATCACGCTGGCGATCCTTGCGCCCCCTGCGGTGGAAACCCTGCTTGCGGAAATCGGACGTGCCAGAGACGCGGGCAAGCTGGTTGCCTTCGACCCAAACATCCGCCCGCGGCTTTGGGCCGACGCCGATGCCATGCGCCGGACCATTTCTGCCGCTGCCTCCGCCGCAACGATGGTGATGCCGAGCTTCGAGGACGAGGCGGCACATTTCGGCGATGCCTCGATTGCCGCAACCGTCGCCCGCTACCGCGCCCTCGGCATAGAAAAGCTGGTGGTCAAGGACGGCGTGAACGGGATCACTCTGAGCTTTGATGGCCGGACGAGCTTTGTGCCTTCGGTCGCGGCCGAAGCCGTCGTCGACACGACTGGCGCCGGCGACAGCTTCAACGGTGCCTTTCTCGCAGCCTATCTCGAAACCGGCGACGAACGCCGTGCGGCAGAGTTCGCGGCTCGCGTCGCCGCCACCGTCATCGGCCACCACGGCGCGCTGCTGGCGCGAAGTGAGCTCCAGATACTCGCTGACGTTTGATCTGCGCTGCAACGGCGCGTGCCGGGTATTGGAACACTAGTTGTCGGTCTTGCGTCGCGGTCGCCATGTGGCATCTGCATAAGCAAGCGACACGCCGAAGAAGCCGAAGGCTGCAACGACGAAGGCGACTACGTAGATTGTCTCGGTTGGCATTGTTTCCTCCACTTGTGACCGGCGAATACTGTCCGCAGGGCGAAAGTCGCGCTTTGACCTGAATCAAGTGCTGGAGGAAGAACTGACAGTGAGCCGCCATCATGTCTCGATAGCGGCAATCGAATCGCGCGCGTTAGCAAATGGCGACGATCTTGATTCGTAAGCCTCTAGTGGGGACATAGCGCCCCAGGCAACGTCTGGGCGGAAGTGGGCGTGCGTCAGGCCAAGGGAGCATTCGACTGTAGCCATGAAAATGGCTGTTCGCACGCAAACCAAAAAATGTAATGAGAAACTTAAATGGTGCCCGGAGGTGGATTCGAACCACCGACACGCGGATTTTCAATCCGCTAATGATACCTGATTCTATTTATGTTTTTGCCATCATGTCGCGTCTGTGTTGCATGTGCGCTGCTGGCAAAACAGTGCGCTTGGAGTTATCGCCCCATAAGTGACCGGTAAAACTATCCGAATCCACGATGTGGAGCGACTGCTGTGATTCGTACTTTTTACCAAACCAGCCTTCGTAGGAGATACAGACGGGGAAGCACGCATCATACTTCCAAAACCCCTTGTCATTCTCCATTGTGGTTCCAAACGAGCACGCGGTTCTATCGTTGTTGTGCAAAATTGGCACCACTGTCGCGTCATCGAAGCAGGCAAGCCACATTCGCTTTCGCTCATTGTTCGCCCCGGAGCCGAGCGACGACGCCAATATAGCTGCGTCCAGCGGTCTTATTCTAATGTTTCGCGCCGGTATCGTTCCCGAATTGAGGAGCAGAAGATCATAGGCTATCGCTTCGTTACCTGCTGCATGCGTCTTGACCATGGCGGTGACGATTGGTCTGAAGGAGCGGTGCCAAAAGTGGAGTGAAAGACCGAGAGCTATCAAGGACACGAGGAGCGCGCTGAGCGCGATGGCGGTATCAAAACCTATGGTCATCCCAGGAGGCTCCGTTCTGCCGCTGCCAGTTCGTCGGCATCGTCGCCGCGCGGAAATAGGTGGCCGTAGACGTCCATGGTCATGACGATTGAACTATGGCCAAGACGCTCTTGAACTACTTTCGGGGGTAGGCCGAGCCCGCCATCTTGTGAGCGATTGATGCACCATGAGGCATAGAAGTGTCGCAGGGCGTGCATGCCTGTGTATTTTGCAGTCGGGAGTGGTTTGCCGTCCTCGTCCACTCCTTCGGTCTCTACGGTTACGCCTGCCTTGATCTGCACCGGGATCAGTCCGCGGTTGATGATGTTGGCAAGGTTCTCGACGTTGCCGGAGCCGTTGGCGAAGACGAGGTGCGCAGCCTTCACGTCGTCCCGGATCGGTTTGTTGTCGTCATCCCGACCAATGATCGGCCGGCTATAGGCAAGTTGCCATTCCTTCAGCGCGTTCACCACTATCGGAGGGATCGGGACCGTCCGCTCACCGGCCTCGGACTTCGGCCGTCCGATATCGTTGAAGCGGTCGGCGCGCTGATGGATATGGATCTCGCGCTTGTCTAGGTCCACATCGAGCCAGCGCAAGCCTCGTAGCTCCGATGCCCTCAGGCCGGCGAAGATCGCCGTCAACACTAATGGCCTCCAGCGACCCTCTAAGGCGCCTACAATGGCCTTGATCTCGTCTCTGGTCGGAATGTCCACCCCGACCTTTAGACGACTCTTCTGGCGCCGCTCCTGACGCCTGTTCTTGCCCTTCTGGCGGGCTCGACTCTTCTCCCTGACCGCGTTGCGAACTACCAGCCCGCGCTCTTGCGCATCGGCCAGAAGGGAGCCAAGGCTCACCAGCACCTTGCGTACCATCGCCGTCGAGCGGCCTGTCTCTCTCAGTTTATCCTCGAAATCACGAATGGCGGGCACGGTCAGCTTCGATAGCAGAGTGTCACCGATCAGCGGACCAATGTGTAGATTGAGGTGCTGTCGGTACTGGTCGACTGTTGATCGCTCGAGGCCAGTGGCTTCAGCGGTGGCGATCCAGAATGCACCGGCCGCCTTGATCGTCGCACTGGCGCTGTCGGCAACATGCGTGCCTTCCCGGACCTCAACTTTTGCCGTGGCCGAAAAGCTGTCAGCGTCCTTCTTTTTCGCGAACGTCTTAAGCCGGCGCTTGCCCTTGGTGTCAATGTAATCGACCACCCATGCCGATTTCTCGTTCCCGTCCTTATCCTCCCACGTGCGCTTGCGGATGGACATTATTTGTCGTCGCTGCCCTCAGGGCTTAGGGGTTTAATCTCAATCATCCTCCGTCCTTCCCCTTCACCAATCCATACTTTGAGATTCTCTTCACCGCTTGCAATGCGATCGAGGCTCATTTGGATGAGATCGCTGGCTAGACTGTCCAATATGCCCTTTGGCAGTTCCAACTGCTCCTGCAGTGCACGCATTCCACCCAGAACATCGCGGCTTAACATGATCACGGGCGACGGCCGATCTTCACCAGCAGATTTCCAAAGCTCGCTGTTGGTCGCTTCCACCCGCCCGAGGACGGTCAGGAACTTATTGCCGCCTGTCACTTTGCCAGATGGTGACTGGGCCCGAAGTTCTCGGAGCATCGCGATCGAATAGTCGAGCGCGTCAACCAGTTCCTCTAAGCTTGGATCTTCAGGGAAAGCCTCGCGAAGAACGTCCAAGATCTCAGAGTTCATCGACTTGCCGCTTTCTTCGGCAGCCCTCTTAATTTGATCGCGCATGCCCGGCGGCAGTCGCAATGGAAACTGATCTGAGCCTCGGCCCGGCTTGGCCATCGTTTATCCCCAAATGATATTACGGTAATTCTTTCCGCTTGACGCAGAATGAAATCACCGTAATGTAAATCACCGTAATGTTATTCGATCAAAACGTGCGTGGCAATGCAGTTAAGAAAGGATGGCAATGGAAGCGAACACAGACGCACTCGACCTCATTTGGGGCGTCGAGGATATAGGCAAGCTGATCGGCCGGAACTATCAGCAGACCTACCACATGATCACGAGTGGCAAGCTTCCGATGGTGAAGCAGGTTGGTGAACGGTACGTCGTCAGCCGCAAGAAGCTCGTGGCCTTCTTCATGGATGAAGCGGCATGACGGGCCTCGACCACCAACACACCGCGGTCATTGATGTTGCGGCCCAGTGGTTGGCGACGACGCGGCGGGACCAGATCGCTGGCCCTCTAGTGCCGGTGCTCCGGAAACGTTTCGGCTTGAGCGCACGGGAGGCATGCCAGGCGATTGCCGAGGCCAATCTGCGGAGGGCTCGAGCAGCATGAGGAGTTTTGCCGCGATCCCTCCCTCTGTGTGGCAGACCGACATCAAGAAGTTGCGCGGCGACATCGACGCTATCGCCGTGCACTATCACCTGACGACGAGTTCACACTCCACCATGATCGGCATCTACCCGTTGCCGCTGGTATACTTGGCCTATGAACTCGGAAGCCCCTTGGAAGGGGCTTCGAAGGGGCTTCGAAGGGTCTGCGAAGCCGGTATCGCCACCTACGACGAAGAGACGGAAATCATCTGGGTGCATGAAATGGCCGCCGCTCAGGTCGCGCCCCGCCTGAGCCCCAGGGACAACAGGGTTCTAGCGGTGGCAAAACAACTGGCGGCATTGCCTATCTGCCAGATAACATTGAGCTTTTACGCCCAATATCGAGACGCCTTCCACCTTAGAGATCTCCCGATCCTTGAGGAATTCGAAAGGGCCTTCCGAGGGGCTTCGGAGCCCCTTCGAAGCAAGGATAAGGAGAAGGAACAGGATAAGGACCTAGGAGCAGGAAAAGGAAAATCTGGCTCTGAGCTAAAAGAACCTAGCTCTACGCATCCGCGAGACAAACAACCTGAAGATCCCTACGAGCCCCTGGCAACGCTGGAGCAGGGCAAGCTGTTCCTAATCAAGATCGGCGTCCCATCCAATCGCATGGAGACCGCCCTACAACGCCTTATGAGGGGCGCGCTGTTCCCTTGCGACGTCGAGGAATGGATGCGCGAGACCGAAGTAATGCGGGGTGCGGCATGACGCAGTTTGATCTCTTCGCATGGGCTGATAGCAAGCCCTCGAACATCGTCGACGTGATGCCTGCCCTTATCCGCAAGGCGGCCCTGGAGACCATGTACGACATTCCGCGGCCAAAGGGCGAGGCCAAGATCGTCACCCTGACCAGGAGGGCCGCATGATGCCGTTGGTGAGCCTGCTTCAGGCTGTTGCCATTGCGGGATGCGCAGTGAGCGCTCTGCTGATCTCGATATCGCTTCGCCGCTGGGCTGCTTCCGTGGACGCAAGGCTGTATCGGATCGACACGCTTCTGGATGCTGCCGAAGGCAAGAAAAGGAAGAGGGTCTCGGAGTGACGGTCCCTGCTTCCTATGATCATCGAGTTTCCGCCAGACGCGCCGGCAGGCAGTACCTTGATGCGAGGCTTGGCTTTGGAGGAGATGCGCAACGGATCGATGAGGTTTATCACATGGGCGCCTGGATTGCCGTATCTATCCGGCTCCCTCGCGACGTCGAAGCTGCTGATCAGCTTAGCACCGTTCGGCGCGGTGACTACGGCCTCCTCCGCTTGCCACTCAACATCCGAGCGATTGGCGACTTCGATCGTGACTTCGTACCAGTCGGCAACATCGGTCGGCGTGATTGCGATGGATACCACTGGCAAGTCGGCAGTGACCTGTTTCCTGTACACCACCCATGCGATCCACGCGGCCGTACCTGCCGCCACAGCGCTCATAGCGCTGAAAAACAGCGTCAAGAACTCCATCTGCACCCCTCCCATCTAGGTGCCATCAAATCACAGCACTGGTTGTCCACCAAGGTGGATCTCATCGACGGGGGCGCCGCATGAGCCGTGCTTCCGCGCATGTGGTCAGGATTGATGAGCGGCCTGCTAAAAGAGGCGAATCTACAGGGGCCGGACACCGGGTCATCCTGTCGCGGCCCGGGGAGACGCTCCGGATCGAACAGGCTGCGCACCATGCGACGCGAAACACGAAGACTATTCGCCGCTGGTGCTTTCTCTATGGGATCGGTCGCCAGGCGGGGCCGAACGCCCCGTTGGAAATCCATCGCGTAGCGCTCGATATGGTGCTGCACGGCGACTTCGATGCCCTTGAACTCTTGAGGCAGGGCCGGCGCGATCATGAGGATGTAGCCCGCTACTTCGACCTCGCTGGCCTGCCCATCTGAGACCGGCAAAGATGTCCAAGTACGTCCAATTCTCATCGGTGCCGACAGGTGCTTCTCTGTGTCCCAAGCAGGCGCAAAGGAGTTGGTGGGAATGGCCGATGCCGCAAGTAAACAGGACCGGGAGGAGTGCAGGTGATGCTGACTGGCGCTCGCGTCACTGCCGGGTTCCGAGCGGCTCTGTTCGAGGCTGCCGGCCGTGCTGGAATGACCCCTGGTGAGTTCGCTCTGATCGCCGCCGGCGAGAAGCTGCGCGCCAGCGGCCGCGACTTTCCCGGCGTCTTCAGCGCGCATGAACGGGATGCGGCCAGAGCATGACCGCAAAGCCCTTTACTCGCTTTCAGCCAGGCAAGAGCGGTAACCCGAAAGGGCGGCCGGTCGGTTCGCGCAACAAGGTTACGATTGCTGTCGAGAACTCAGCGACGCCGAACTGGATCGCCTCGAGACCTTCGTGATGCGAGCCGCAGCAATAGCGGGCGATGGCGATGACAGCATCCTCGTTCCGACCGAGTGTGGGCATCTCCGCGACTTCATCGCCTTCGTTGACCGGGACGAGGAGGCGTATTTCGCAGCCATCGCGGAGGCAGCAAATGCGTAACCTCCGCCAGCGTATCGACGCCCTGGAACGTGCCTCTGTCGGGGTTGCTCCGATGGAGGCCGTTGTTGTCGACCGCATCATCATCTGCCCCATGAAAGGGCCGATTGGGACGATGCGGCGGCACAGCCTGCATGGCTGCTCGTTTTTCGACGCAGCGGGCCAGGAACTCAGTGAGACCGACTGGCGGGCTCTCCTCTCCGAGAACCGGCACTCGAGCATTGCTGAGGCTCGCCGTGAGAACTGACCTTCGCCGGCGCATAGAACTCCTCGAGCACGTAAAGCCCATCGTGGGGCTCTCCTCAGACGGAAACGCTCGGGAGGAAGCCTTCGCCAAGGCAACGTCGTTCGTAGACGCCAACGGTGGCCGTCGAGACAACGAGTCCTTGGCCGCGGCCATGGCTCGGATCATGGGCCTTACCTCTGTCGAGCTGATGTCAAACCTGAGCGGTGGCGCCACGGCCGCCGCTCGCACGTCATAGGAATCGGACCAATGACCACCGTCAAAGTCAAGCTGCTGACAGTCACCGGGGCCGGCGTGCTCGAAATGGAAGGTGCGCCTGAGGACGAGGTCGAATTCCGATCCCGCGCAATCAGACCCTATCGACCGGCCGACGTAAAGGTGAACGGCGATCCAGCTGGGACGGCTATCGCGACCACGGACCCGATTAGCTGCACGTGGGCGCGGCGCAATCGGCTGACTGAAAGTGTGGCGTCGCCGCTCTGCTGGACAGACCCGGATCAGGAGCCGGAGGTCGGGCAGACCACGACGATAATCCTCTATGAGCTGGACGGGGTAACCGAGATCACGCGGATCACCGGCTTGACCGGGACATCCTACGATCTCGCTTGGTCGGCATTCGGTGGCAATGATGCGGCAATTCTGAAGTTCATCTCCGAACGCGACGGCTATGAGAGTTGGACGGGATACGCGATCCAGGTCACGCTTCCAAATCTGGCAATCGCCGGCTCGCCAGTCCTGACGGCCACCCTAGGTGCAGCCTATGCCGGGTTCACGGCGACGGCTTCGTATGGCACGCCGCCCTATACCTATTCGCTTGTCGGGGCATGGCCGGCGGGAATCTCGATCAACGCCTCGTCGGGCGAGGTTTCCGGCACGCCGACCGCGAGCGAATCGTTTGCCGGGCTGTCGGTCCGAGTGACGGATGCGGCATCAAATACGGCTGACGTGCCGAGTTTTACCTTGCCGGTCGAAACAAACCTCGGGGCTGTGACGTCACTCGGATCATATTCCCGCGCCCATGTCGCTGCGGCGCCCTATTCAATCACCGGGGCGGCGCTCGGAACCGCGACGAAAAGACGGCTGGCGTTGCTGGTAGAGTGGACCAACCGCGTCACAAACATGAGCCTCAACTCCATACTGGTCGACGGGACCGGTGCCAAAAGACTAGCGGCGGCGGTCGATGGCGCGTCGCTCCAAAATGTCGAACTGTGGTTGGTCGATCTGTCGGCTGCAAACGCCACCAGTGGTGACATCACCTTCGGATGGAGCAGCAATAACCTCAACCCCGACAAGGGCCTGTCGGTCAGGGTGTTTGATGTCACGACCGAACTTCCGGGGGCGTTCTACGCCCGATGGGGCTGGGCGACGTTTGCGAATGTCGCAGCCGGTGTGACGCTGTCCATCCCGGCACCTAGCATCGTGTTTGGTGGGTATGTCCATGCAAATGGCAGCACACCAATGCCAGCAACGCCTGTCTTCGCTAGTGGCGATTTGAAAAACGATATAGCAGCATCGGCGACGACGACCCAGGCATCACGCAGCGCGAGCCGACACATAACGGCAACCGGCCTCCTTACAGTGTCCATGGCGGCGTCCTCCGGTGCCACAAGCCGCGAAATGCTGGGCGCATTTGCCCTTGGGCATATGGGCGCCAGCCTGTCCATAGCTCTCGTCACGGCCGACACCGCCCATGCGTCAGCGACGAACACGAAGGCTGATCTTGAGCTTCTCGGCCATACGGTCACCCTGATCACGGACAGCGCCATCGGATCGACGGACTTCGCCAGCTTCGACTTGATCGTGGCGGTGCGCAGCACAGCAACCTCAGCCACATCAGCGAGTGCAACCGTTGCGGGCCAGTTTCGGGCGCTCGTGAATGGTGGCAAGCCCTTGGTTGTCAGTTCGAATTGCTCTGGCCCCATCTCTGCGGGCGCGGGGCGCAGCACCGTCGCAACTTTGATGAACCTGACCGGGACATGGACCATTCGCGACAGCACGACTGGCACTCTCTCGGAGAGGCAGGACAGCACGATCACCAGCACCGTACACGCCATCACGCACGGATTTTTTGATGTAGGCTTGCTGCCTGTCTATGCCGCTCCCAACTTTCGGGCGAAGCTTACGAGCGGCCAGCCCTATGTCGGAACAAAACTGGCAAATGGTGCCGGAAGCGACGACACGGAGGCGCGTCTGATCGCTATCGAGGCTGGCACAACCGACCTCGCGAGCCAAACTGTCGCGGCACGGGTTGTGTTGGGCGATCTGCCCTACTCAGGGCAAGGCAAGTTGACCCTTGCCGGAGCCACTCTGCTCAGCCGCATGTGCCTGTGGGCGGCAGGGAAGATCGGCTGACCGCGTGGGGCCGGGCAGGGGCGACGATATGGACACTCGGAACCACACCCCGCTCGACGCGATTGCCGACGCCATCCGCACCAACCTGGCGCACAGCAGTCGCACCCACTCGGTCCTCTATGCACTCGCCGGCCATTTCATCATCGGCATCGCGATCGGTCTCGGGGTGGCTGTAGGGCTCGCGATAGCGGGCTGAGGAGAATGCTCGGACGTCACTGACCTCACACCAATATATTGGGGGTATCATGTCTTATCGATACTACCTGTTCCCCGATGAAGGGGATCCACTTCGCATTTCGCAGCGCCTGCTCGAGGGATTGGTAGCTGGCCGCGACGCCATTCCGCACTACGCCGACACACGGCAGCGCGTGCTCTCCGCCAGGTTGGAGCTAGAGGCAGGCAAGCCCGTACGCATTCTGGAGACCCAGGCTTCCATCTGGGTGTTCGATGATGAGGGACACATACGAGACGGCCTGCTTCAGGCGCTCGTGCTCGCGATGGACACGTTGCCGACGCCGCCCAAGGACGAGAAGACGGTGGTTGAGCTCCGCCCCCGAACGTCCAAGCGCAAGTTGGAAGAGGAGTTCCGCTGGGAACCAGGCCAGTCCGAGATTGATCGCGTGATCGCCGACATATGGCCGAAGCAAAAGGCGGACCGCCTGAAATCGATCCAGGGGGAGCTGAAAAAGAAACCGCCGCTGACCTCGGATGCGCGATGGGCAATTGAACAGATTTCGACCGATTTCTGGAAGTTTGCGAACCTGATTTCCACTCTGAAAGAGCCGAGCCAGAAGTCCTTCGGCTTCGAAGCGCGTGAGCGCGCGCAGGAAGAGCTGGAATACGCGCACCTCTACAACGCCCTTGCCGCCATGTCCGACTGGCAACTCGAAGTCCAGCGCCGGCGGCGGACCGGACGTGGGGTCTGGTATGCAGTCGTCGAGGTGATGCTGCACCGACAAGACATAAAGGCTTACGAAACTGCAGAGCGCTTCTACGAACGCTGCAGTAGCCGCGATGAGGCGGTGCTCGCCGTTCGGCGTCTACTGGTCGAACACGCATCGAAGTTCACCGACTACACAACCGTCGAAGGCGAGTTGCTGACCGATCTGGAGTGGGAGCAGCGGGCCTATCCCGACTGAGGCGCCTGCCTCATCGGATGGCCGGAGCGGTAGAATGTCGATTGATCAACGCGAGGATGGGAATGCCTGACCAGCACACTGGAGTGATCACCGAAATCGAGGTCGAGCACGTCGGCATGATCCGTCTCCCCAACATGTGGCAGTGGGCAAGGATCAAGCGGGTCCGCGGCCTAAACCGGGAATTCGCCCAGCTGGCGGCGGCGTGCTCCATGACTATCCAGCAATTCAAACAACTGCCCTTGGAGAAGCGACAGGAGGTGTGGGCCGCCTACCTGAGCCTGACCAGCCCCACCAACGTGGGGAGGTCGGCAGCCCCCGAAAACGGACCGGCAAGTTCCAAAAGGGCATCCACCGAAGCGACGAGGAAAAGGTCGCGATCGGCCGCAAGCTGCTAGAGGTGAAGGCCGAGTTTCCGCGCGGCCACTTCGGCTCCTGGCTGGTCGAACAGGGCATTCCTAAAGGTTTCGCGCGCATGGCGATGAGACTGGCGAGGGCTGCCTGAAGGGGTAGCGCGCCGCCCCGATGGACCGTGCGCGTACCTCGAGCAATCCGCGTATTCTTGCGCTGAATCGGCAAACTGCGCAAGCATCGTGCACGTGTTGTGCCCGTGAGCACCCCGACATCAGAAAACAGCATCATCAGGCTGCGGCCTTCCTTGAAACAAGATGGCGAGCAAATCGACAGGCTCTGTGCACCCAACAAGGAGTGGAGGGGATTCTGGCTCGAAATAGTTTTGACCGGCGCGAAGATCTGGTATCGGTCCGTTGATGACAATTCGAACGCCGCTCAGGTTGCAGTCCTTGAGAGTGCTTCGAGTGAGGGAACCGCAATCTATCTCCTTGAAGCGGCATCGTTTGAACGAGCAGTTTTCCATCGAGAGCGCTGCCATTCTCTCAATATCGCAATGCCTGAATACGAGGTGTCGGAAACGAAAGCCGTCCAAATTCTCTTTGAAAGCTTGGCCGGCAAAATCGCCGCCGACATAGGTACACGTGCGGGCACCACGGACGAGACGCCAGTTCGTCTCATAGTCGTCGTACCGAGCAGAGGTCTCATAGTCCTCAACAAAGATTAGATGATCAGCGACCTGGGCAGGCCTCAAATCGTATGCTGTCTGCAGCGCAGTGATCGCACGCTTGATGTTGGCGCCGGTATGGCCTTCGCCACCCTTTTGTTGAACAAAATCGATCAAGAGAGTTAGAGCTTGATTCCCAAAGAGATCAGGATCTGTCCGAGCGACAACGCTGAGTGTTGCTATCCCCGCGGTGACATTGGCTGCATCATTGTCAGCAAGCAGTTTCGCACCGTCTTGCAACAGCTTAGCGAGGTTGGTTTCCTCTGTGGCAGCGATCTGACGATCTGTGAAGGCCAACTGGCGCTCAACTCGGTACCCTTGGAGGATGGCTTCCCTTGTTTGTCGACTTGCCGTCATGCTTCGCCAGATGGCGAGCGGAAGGCCGATCACTCCCAAGACAAACAACCCAATGTTCCGCACTAGTTCAATTCGGACCCTCAAATCGTCAGTGGTAGTAGGGACTGGATCGAAGATCCGCCAAACGGCCCATATGCCGAACGCCAGAATTACTGCCGAGAAAACAATAAGCGTAACGCCGATGCCATCTACTGCCTGATGATTCTCGCGACTTTCAACTTTGTCCCGCAAGACATACGCCCCCTCACATTGCCCATTCCAGCTAACGTCAATGCGCGGCGTCTGCAAGCGAGGGCAGCATAAACGCATAGCGCGCGAGATACGGCTTGTTCCGGCGGTCGTTGGTGCCTCTCAAGCCTCCTCTCGGGCAAGCTTAACCCAGGGGCGATCCTGGCCTCCTGCTGTAGCCATTCCCGGGGGCAGGACACACAGGGAGCGCCTTTCCCGCTCAGGATGTCAGGGAGAATGCTGCGCGTTGTTCAGCATCTGGCCTATCAGCCCTATTTCTAGCATTTTAGTGAACATTGCATCGTCCGGTTCGCCTGTTACCGGGAGGCCAAACAGCGCTTGGAATTCGCTAATTGCTGCGCGGGTCGGCCGGTCCACAACGCCAGTTGCAGATAGACCTGAATGCCCAAAGGCTCGTAGCGCGCCTTGTATGCCAAAGACATAGTCGCGATCGTACGAGACGAAAGCGTGGCTGCATACTCAGCGGGTGGCGTTGTGCAGCCCGCGACCACGAGAATCGCCATAGTGGCTGCGGCTCTTGCCTTCATCCCCCAGCCCCCAGTGCCGAGCATCTATTCCTTGTTCCCTCATTGGGCGGTGAATGCTCCTCGGTCAACAGGACCTGGGAGATCGACGGTGCGGCCCACAACTGAACATACGCCCGGCTCGACAGACTGCGCGATAGCTGATCTGTTGTGCTCGCAAGCAAGGGGGGTATCTATGAAAATTGCACTTCTGGCCGCTTTGGCGGTCCTTGCTCTGTCCATGTCTGCCAATGCCCACGGGGGCGGTTGCAGGAAGAGCTTGCCGCCCGGCCAATGCTGCCACATGGACAATAGCGCCGGCTCAGTCCACTGCCACTGAAACTGATGAAGACAGCATAGTGCGCAAGCGCCAGCGGGTCGGCCCGCTCCTTCGCGCCTGCCACCACGAGCCAATTTGATTTCTTTTGGTTCAATTCAAAGAGCCGGCTCGATGTTGACATTTGTTGACAGGCTTGACGCGGTTATTAACGGCTGGCAGGACTGCTGGCGTTCCGCGTGATCAGGTGGGGGGAGCCACTTGGAGCCAGTGCCTGTTGTTAAATGTTAAGGTTCTGGAGGCCATTTAAAGTGCCTGCTTCTAGGTGGACCTGAGCGCTGCGATGTCAGCATTTGCAAGCAGACATGCGCCTTGCAATCGCGTCGGCAACTGAAGTTTTCTGAAGTGGCTGAACCCCCTGCTGCTCGGACGTCCTCTAAGCCCCTACACCGATGGGGAGAAGGTCGCGATCGGCCCCCAAGCTTTCTTGAGCGCAGCAGCCACAACAGCCGGGCCGTCGAAGCACGCCAACGCCTGCACCACATATGTTTGCTGCTCGCTGGTTAGCTTTCCTTTTGCCATGGCGATTTCAGGAACCCATCAGGTATGGCTTCTGCGATAATCCAGCCTCCGTTCCCACGAGTTTTGCGCACGAGGCGATGAGGCGGGCGAGCGCCGCGTGGCGGCCACCTCAACATTCTTCAACATCTGCTGCCGCTGCCTGATCAGCCGCAATGACAGCATTTGACAGCAAACGGGGTGCCCTCGGTGAATGCTGCGGCCGTTGGCACCATAACATTTGATAACAGGCGGGATCCCTGATCCTGCAGCACGCTGCTTGTAGGTGAGGGATCACTGGCACAGAGGCAGCGATGTCAGGTTTTGTCAGGTACCGATCAGGTATCGATCCGCCTTGTCGCGCGTGCGACATCGTGGCTCTCGCATGGCTGCCGGCCAATATCGATGCCGTACTCTCGTTTGACGGCAGCCACCACGACAGCAAGCCCATCGACGGCAGCTTTGCGCCCCCATCTTTGCCGTTCGCGAACTGCTATGCAGAACCCAGAAGCGGTCATTCGCTCATGTCGCCCCGGTGGGCTGCACGACCGGCATGTGGGACGTTCCGGTAAGCGCGCTTCTGGGCGACCCGCGCGGAAATCTGCCATTTGCAGCTCCGATAAGGCTCTCGAATTGCACAGCCTGAGCAATGCGGCGTGAAACATGCGCAGGCTGGCCCGGTATTTTATCCGCGAGGAATTGGGTATCGCGGACAGCCCGTTTCGACGAAGTCGAGCCGGGTGAGATGGTCTGCGATGCGGCCCTGGCGGCCGGCACGGGTGTCAGTCTCGAGCCTGTTGACCAGGTCGACGATGTTGAAGAAGCGTCCGCGTGCGCCGTTGCGGATGAGCGCCCGGGCAATGGCGATGGCCAGATGCGACTTGCCGGTGCCAGTTCCACCGACCAGAAAGACATTGCGCTGATCGGCGACGAACGCGCCGGCGGCGAGGTCGCGGATCAGGGGTTCGTTGACCGGCGTGTCGGCAAAGTCGAAGTCCTCGATGTCCTTAGCCAAGGGCAACTTGGCGACGGTGAGCTGGTATTTGATGGAGCGGGCCTGCTTCTCCGATATCTCTGCCTGCAACAGATCCCCGACGATCCTCGGCGGCTCGTGCTGGGCGAGAAGAAGGATGCGATTGCGTTGCCGAGTGCGATGGGTCTCATGGATGGGAGTTCCTATTTGCGGGCCAGCGTCCAGAACGGGGCAATGCCGAGGTCGGGATGATAGACAGCTTGCTGAAGGCCGGCTGCCGGAGGGGTGCGAACATAGGCGAAATGGGCGTGGCAGTCGGCCCACAGTGGTGTCATCCGGGATGGCAGGAATTCGTCGATCTCGGCCCTGGGCCACAGATGCTCAGCATCCGCTCGGGCGAGCCACTCGAAGGCCCGGGCCATCAGCACATTGCCGCCAGCGTCGAAAAGCCAAAGGTCGTCGCCGAACGCCGCCAGTATTCGCGCCAGCCGGCGTTGCAGCGTCGCCACGATGTCATTGCCGATCGTGGCCAGGATCACGCTCTGCGTATAGTTGGCCAGTCCCTTGGCCACGGAGATCACGAGTACGGATCCTGCGAGGCCCCACATCATGACGAGGCTCTGCTCTACGAATACGTAGTTGATGACGTAGCGCATCAGCATTGCAAGGCCGGCCGTCGAGGCTGCGACGATCACCATACAGGACAGCGCTACGAGGTATTTGGGAATATGCCCCCGAAACGACTCCGAGAAGAGCCGCACCATCATCCTTGCGCCTTCGGGATCGGGGAATGCACGGTTCAGCAAGCGCGATACAGTCCGCTTCAGCACTCCTCCAACCCCCAAGAGATGAAACCCCAGCGCCGCATCCTAACCGTACAGATTTGAGCGGCCGCCCCGAAGCGCATTGAGGCGCCCCATGCCCCAGCCGATCGATCGCACTGCGCTCACAGGGGATGCCCTGCCATAGACGGGCAAGACGAGCAAAACGACGCCGAGAGCAGCGCGCATAAGAGCAACCCCCACAGTCATGAACATGCTGCCCGACTTTCGCCCCTCGGTCTTCATGTGGAAGTGGTTGGTCGACTGGGCCATGCCCCGCCTGTATTGGTAGGCTAGGGAAAGCCTTTCGGGGAGGATCGTCTCATAGACGATTGCTTCGGAACTCCAGGCGACTATGCAGCCATTGCGGAGGCACGTCCGGAAGAACGCGGTATCGGAACCTCCGGAATAGCGGTGACGCTCATCGAATCGAATGTTGCGATTTGCCAACCAGCGCAAATCGGCAAGCCAGTTGTTGGTGACGATGGTGTACTTCTTCCTCGCAAGCGCCGCCTTCGCGGTCTTTGCCTCTTTGCGCAACGCCCGACAGGCCAGGCTGCTGTTGACGCAAGACTTCCACCACCCGACGGAATTGCCGGCAGGTGCGACACGAACCGGGCCGCCCACAAGATGTGCGCCCGTGCTGTGCTGGGTATGCATGAGCTTAGTGAGCCAGTCTCTGGCGGGATATTCATCATCGTCAATGAAGCAGAGGAAATCCGCCCCCAAGACGCCGGCCTCGTTCAGCGCCCGGTTCCGGGCTATCGGGATGCCTCGGGACAATTCCACTACATACTTGACATCGATCGTGGTGAGTCCAGCCGAGTTGACTAGTTCTCGTGCCGACTGCTCGGCGTCATTGTCGATCACAAGAAGCGTCGCCTTGGCACCCTGTACGGGGTCCAGAAGTGCGACTGCCCGCAACAGTTGCGCTAGTGTATCCGGTCGCCGGTACGTCAGCACTGCGATTACGATATGCTGCATCCCCCCACTCCTCCTCGCTGCCACCGAGAATACTTGCGACATAGATTGGACCGGATTCTTGATCTGTTCCCCGAAATCCAAGTGCGCCCCGGTTGCAAATCTGCCTTTAGCACAACTACCGCCTGATTTCGTTCATGCCAAGAGGTCTAACTCCATTGCGATGTCGATACTGATTGCCCCCTTGATCACGTGGCCGAAAGCTTCTTCAATCTGTTGAAGCGAGAGCGGATACGCCGAAAGGTCTATCGTTCAAGAGACGAAGCCCGGCAGGATGTGTTCGATTACATCGAGATGTTCTACAACCCGAAGCGCAAGCATGTCAGAAACGGAATGCTGTCGCCCGTCGAGTTCGAAAGGCAGCAGAAAACGTAACCCGAGGGCGTCTACGAAACTCGGGGCTATTCAAAGCAAACCAGCCTCCCTCAGACAATCTCCAAGAAGTTCCAAACGTCTGCACGTTAACGAGATTTTTTTATTCCTGGCGTCGCAGGCCAAGCCGCTTCGCCAGATATTCAAGTTGTGTTCCAAAGTCTGCGTGTCGCAGTGATCCCACTTGCTGGTTGAGCCGGTCATACAATGTGCAATCGAAATTGGCTACGACTTCCCTAACGAGAAGCGGATGTTTCCGCGGATGCTCATGATGCGTCGAGGGGATCTCGAAAGTTATGCCAGTCAAGGCGGACAAGGAGGCCACCTCCCCTTTGTGCCGCTCCGCGATCAAGGCGCAGGCCTCCGGACGCAAGATCGGCTTGCGCCAGCCCTTGTCTCGAGCCTTGCATAGCGCCTTTATCAGTCGGGTGGTGGGCCGGTTAAGCTTACCGTCTTGTTTGGAATACCACCTGAAACGGAAATCCTGAACGATCTGCATCTCTTCGGGGGACAGGCTGTCGTTGACAAAAGGAATGTTGTGTCGAAAGAAGGAAAGGTCGACGCCCATGAAGCGGCCCATTTCTTGCGCGAACTTGCCCACAATACCTTCTTCGGACGCGCTCAACGCACTGAACTCGAGAAACGTACATGGGAAATGTCGCTGCCAGCCTGCGACCCTGCTAGCATAATCAACGAAAAAGTCGGCTGGCGCTGGAAACCGTGAAGAGCCTTTTACCTCCTGTTGAACGAAGGAAAGGTAAAACGAGGCTGGGCTTCGGAGAACTGCGAAAATCAGTACGTCATCGACGCCGGCATCAGCTAGATCCCGCTTGAGCATCGAGATCTCATCCGCGCGCAGACGAAACAGATGTTCTCCGCTGATGATCACATGATGGCCTCGCCGGATTTCGCTCATTAAATCCTGGCGGTAGGCGTCTAGAAATCGCTTCTCTTCCCCTTTGCGTACGCGGGGCGGAAGACCGCGTACAAGTCGATCGCTTCCCTGTGGAAGGTAGGACGAAGCTAGGAAATTGTGATTCAGTCTTGCAATTCCGCCTTGCGGATAGATGATTCCCGCCTCTTTGAGCCAAGGCAGGTTCTGTCGTATCGCTTGCTGGATCGACGTACTTCCAGTCTTTTCCATCCCGACGTGAATGAAACACTTCGCCATGCCGGCCGCGAGACTCGTATCTGATGGCCCACGGCCATTGCGCTTCACATGAAGCATTACGCTGATCTATACTGGTAGGCAATGCCGCATGCAAAGGGCTATGCGCGAAGAGGACATCGGAGCTATACGCGGCCTGATGGGCTGGTACAGATGGCATGACACACAGAGATGGCGAATGCGCGATTGAACGGAATATCTGGATACTTTGGTTGCAAGGATTTGAACTGGCTCCTGAGCTGGTCAAGATCTGCGCCAATACCTGGAGCGCTAAGAATCCAGGATGGCATGTTCACCTTCTTACCGAACAGAATCTGGCTGACTTCCTCGACAACGACTTTCACCGCGAGATAGTTGCGCTGGCGCTGCCGCCTCAAAAGACGGCAAATCTAGTCAGATTGTACCTGGTTTCCCGCTATGGAGGCGTCTGGGCCGATGCAGATTGCTACTGCGCCCGCGCCTTGGATGATTGGCTTCCATCTTCCCTAGAAGGAGGCTTTTTCGCATTCCGTTTTGACGCTGACGCCTGGCTTGAGGCGAACCGCGACCGCCCTCTCGCACGCCTGCTCGGCAGCTCTGCAGACCGCGTGCTTTCAAACTGGTTCATCGCAGGGCGCGCTGGCAACCCAATCAGCTCCGTATTTTTGAGACACCATCTCGAACTTTTTCAGCAGGGAAATTTCGGCGAGCGGCGACGTAATAAGATGTTTCTGCGGTTCGCATTGTTTGTTTTTAGACGCAACGCCTATGTTTCCAGCCAATTGGCAAACTTGCGCCTTCTGCAGCTAGCCGGAACGTTCCCGTATTTCGTATTTCATTATCATTTTGCCAGATTGCTCTTACAAGATAGCACGTTTCACGCGGCGTGGCGGAATGTAGTTCAACGCGACAACCGGCCATGTCTCGCTTACAGTAAGAACCTTCATCTCAAGGATGACGAACGCTTCCGAGAGGATTTCGAAGGGCGCGGAGAGGCTCCCTTGCTCAAGCTTCATTGGAAGCAGCGTAAGGAGGTGACGTTGCCGGGTTCACGTTACCGCGCGCTGGTTGATGGGTCACTGTCCGCATGACAGACCATGGATTGAACCGCACCGGGTTTGCCGGAGGCTCCAACTTCTGAGAGATTGGAGCCGATATGAGCAAGACAACGAATAAATCCTCACCTGAGGTCCGTGACCGGGCCATCCGAATGGTGCTGGATCACGAAGCCGAGCATCCATCACGGTGGGCGGCCGTTTCATCTATCGCGGCCAAGATCGGCTGCTCGCCAGCCACGCTGCACGAATGGGTGAAGAAGACCGAAGTCGGGGCTCGGCGCTGACGCATCATCCGCATGTCCACATGATCGTGCCGAGCGGCGGCATCGCGCCAGGCGGGAGTCGGTAGATATTGTCGCTCCCGGCCTTCCTCCTCCCGGTCCGGGTACTGGGCAAGCTGGCTGTTCCTCAGCCGGCTCGTCGCGCTGCACGACGCCGGCCGGCTCGCCTTCTTCGGCTCGATGGCGCACCTCACCGACCGCCGGGCACTCCTGCGCTACCTGTCGCCGGTCCGGACGAAGCGCTGGATGGTCTACGCCAAGCCGCCCTTCGCCGGGCCGGAAGCAGTGCTTGCCTACCTGTCGCGCTACACGCACCGGGTCGCGATCTCGAACCGTCGCCTGATCCTGTTCGACGAGGTAGGAGTGTCATCGCAGGATTATCAAGGAGCTCAACGCAGCCGGCTTCGACAACCTGCGCCTTCCGCATATTGCGGTGCTGCAGTTTCCCGGGCCGGACGAGGGTCGCCCAGCTACGCTCGCCGAGCGCGCAGGCATGAGCAAACAGGCCATGAACCAGCTACTCGGGAGCCTTGAGCGTTTCGGCTATATTGTCCGAACCGATGCACCGGGTGAGGGCGGCGCGCGCATTGTCCGCTTTACCCAACGAGGACACGCTGCATTCGCAAAAATCATCGACACACTTCGCGACATTGAGCGCGAGTGGAGCAGTGAACTTGGACCCGAGCGTTTCGGCCAGCTCAAGGCGCTGTTGATGCTTGTCTGGGAGGGGCCGCTAGTTCGCTAGCCGAAGGCACTTATTATCCCCATCCGGTTTTTCCGGGCGGTGAATGGCGCTTTGGAAATCGATCATGAAGGTCTGACTGGTCGCCCTTCGCGCCACCCACAGATGATCACGAGAACGGCCGAGAAGGGCCGGGTGCCGATCGGCAGCTATCCGCCTTTGAGCCTTCCAATCCCGACAGTCCGCAAACGGCCCCCAAGCTGTCAGTCGGCAACGCGCCCCATTGCGGTCATTCCGCTGGCCCCTACGGTCTTCCAGCAGCGGACATCGCTGAGGCTGACGCCGCGGGCGAGGTCGCGTCAATTGCAGACGTTGATGGCATTTCAATAGCGGACCTTGTTCGCACCGAGGCCGAGCTGGTCATGATCGAGGTGCATCGGGTTCGCGCCACCGCTCGTGCCGCCTGCGTGGAAGCAGAGAGCTCGCCATTCGGAAAGACGATTATGCCGGTAACAAAGCGAGAGCCCGGCAATCGGTCCATCAACGGAACGACGGCATTGTGGAAATGGAATAGCGAAAAGGCAGAGCTAGTCGCCCAATCGAGGCCAAACCTATCAGTTTCTTCCATTCGATTGGTTATAAGCGCACGAACCAAATATTCGAGCCGAGTGTGTTCGATACGCTGTTTGGAGGGTGAGCGCGGCTCCCTCGCTCGCAGTCTATTGGCTCACTCTGTTGACGCGCCGATTCAAGGCGCGCCCTTTCGGCCTTCATCCCGCAGGCTCAAACCACAGGCCAGATACCGGCGAACGGATAGCAAGATCACTGATCGGTCGAAATGGCGGCCTTTGAACATGGGCGATCTCCAGAAAGCGGAGAGTCCTCCGCGCCTGTGAGCCGAGGCCCTGAGGGCGCGCAAGTTCCGACGTCGAGCATATGCTCCCGCTCAACGATATTGGTAAGGCCATAGTCGATAGTGATCGCTACGCTAATGTCGGGGTAGCGGAGGATAATAGGGGGTGAACGTTGGCCGCGGTAGCCCAATTCCTAACCTTCCAAATCCCTTCTCACTTGGTGATACGGAGGGAGATCCCCAAAAGTTCGCCTAAACGGAGGGGCAGGTGCGATGACGCCTGCAACTCGGCACAACTCGCCGCCCATCGTTGCAAATATTCTGCCGCCGGAATTCCGCTGCGGCCGGGCCAACGATTGAGTGCGCCAAGTGCCTCAACACAATCTGGAGCCTGCTCGAATTCAGCAAGGATGTTCAGCGACATTGCTTGTGCAAATGGGTTGAGACTTAGCATTTCGATCTCGTCCCGATGATCATGGAACCATGCTGTGGGATCGCGTGCCAGCCCCTGGCTGTCGGCCAACGCGGTATAGCGTTTGAGTATGTCCTCACGATAGTCGGCAATGGCATCGCCGAAAGCGTTGTCACCGGCAAAGGGCGGGTCTTGCTTCCAGCTCTTCGCCAGGCGCCCCAAGCCATATAGCAAGAGGGCCTCCACCATCGCCTCCTCGAGCCATTGGCAAGGAGGCGCTGGCTTGGCGTCAGCCCAGCTATTGGCAAGCACGTGGCCCAGTTCATGCCCGAACTGGTAGGCGAGCTTCGACCAGTCCCGCTCACCGATGTTGACGATGACCCACGCCATGTTGCTGTTGCCCGGATGCAGCCAGATTGCGGGGGGGCCAGATGTGTGCGCCTCGACGCGTAGTCGCGTTGGTTGGCGGTCAGATAGAAGACGGACGTCCTCAAGGCATGCATGCCGCATCCGCTCGACGACCTGAAGACCTGCTTCTAGGTGGACCTGAGCGCTGCAATGTCAGCATTTGCAAGCAGACATGCGCCTTGCAATCGCGTCGGCAACTGAAGTTTTCTGAAGTGGCTGAACCCCTTCTGCTCGGCCGTGGGCCGCAACCTTTCTCGATTGCGTCGACAGCCACAGATGGGCTGTATAAGCATGCCAATGCTTGCATGACATATGTTTGCTGCCCGTTGGTGAACTTCCCTTTGCGCGGTATGGAACGTGGTGTTCGGTCGCGCTATAGCCAGCGCATGATCAGATCGTTTGCACGACCATTCGCCTGGCTGCTGCTTGCGGCCATTCTGTTCGTCACCGTCTCGCCCATTCAGTGGCGGCCGCACACGCATGAGCCGGCTGACGTAGAGCGCTTTGCCGCCTTTGCGGTGGTCGGCCTTGCCTTCGTCCTAGGTTACCCGCGCCATTGGCTTCTGGTGACCTGCCTTGTCGTCGGGTCCGCATTCGCGTTCGAAGTAGCCCAGCTTCTGTCGCCCAGCCGGCACGCTCACATCGAGGACGCTATCATCAAGGCGGCCGGCGGACTCGCGGGGATCGTAGCCGGCGCCGCCATCAGCCATTTCACTGGGCAGACCCGGGATTAAGCGTCGCCCATCGACCCGCGCGACCATAACGATTTCACCCAGCCCACTACCGAATGCGATTTGCTCAGCGGCGGACCATGACCCCGCGAATATTGCCGCCGTAGGATCGCCCTGCGGCGCTGAGCTCGGTGTAGAACACGGGCGCCCTCGATCCGTGCTGCGGCCGTTGGCACCATAACATTTGATAACAGTCTAGGACCTGCTCGTGGGCCCTCCTCGCTGCTTGTAGGTGAGGGACATCAGCACCGGCTCGCAGGCCGCGATGTCAAGTCTTGTCGAACATTCCTTAACAGGCGGCCTCCTTACCAACTTGAGTAGGCAGTCGCCGCCCGACGCATTATCGCAGTTTGCGTTTGCCTGCCTGGGCGTAGCCGATCGCCAAGATGTGGCTGGAATACGTTCCATGCTGCTCCGGCATAGCTGATAGCTCCGCAGCACGGCTATCGATATTCGGGGGCGAAGTTATTCATACCGCAACAATGTGTGCTGACTCTCTCCGACGATGAAGACTTGCGTTCGGAGGAAGGGCCTCGCGCCGCAACGGGGTATGCCGCTGGTCTAGGTTTGGCCGGCGAAGGAATGGCTTCGCGTCAACCTGTCGCGTATTTAGCCAGACTATCTGCCTTTGGGTTCGATGTCTGGCACAAAGGGAGGATACAATGAGCGTAAGAATCGGGATCATCGGGTATGGTGAGGTCGGGCAGATTTTTGCCGCCGATCTTCTAACCAATGGTGCAACAGCGGTTGCAATTTATGACAAGATTTTTGGGTCGCCTGTGGCCGAACAGCGTGTCCGCATGGCTGGTGAGCTTGGCATACTTGTGGCCCTATCTGCCCGAGAAGCCGTTCGTGGGGCTGATATCATAATTTCGGCAGTTACGGCGGACCAAGCGAAGCCTGTTGCCGACGGCGTCGCACCATTTCTGAAGGCCGGACAAATCTACCTCGATATCAATTCGGCATCGCCGGAAACCAAGATTGCTGTGGCCAAGATGGTTGATGCCAGCGGTGCTGATTTCGTTGAGGGCGCCGTCATGGCTACGGTCCCTGGTCCGAGGCTCCAGGTTCCGATCCTTGGTGGCGGTAGCAAGGCCGTGCAGGTGGCGAGCGTGCTCAACTCCTTGGGCATGAATATTAATCCGGTAACGACGGAGACTGGCCGCGCCTCGGCGATGAAGCTGTGCCGAAGCATCATGATCAAGGGCCTCGAGGCACTCATCATCCAGTGCAAGGAAGCATCAACGCGCTGGGACATCGAAAAGGAGGTCTTTGCGAGCCTTCATGACACCTACCCCGGAATGGACTGGAAGAAACTCGCCATCCAGATGCCCAACAGGGTCAGCCAGCACGGCGTCCGTCGCAGCGCTGAAATGCGCGAGGCAGCCCAGATGGTAAAGGCTCTCAGCATGGACGACAGCCTGTGCGCCGCAGTTGCGCAGATACAAGCGTCACACGTCGGCAAGTAGGCCCGCAGCAGGACTTTTGCGAGGTCATGATGTCACTTGCCGACAGCCAAACACGCGAGCGTCACGCAGCCGCGCTGTGTTGCATTCTTGGCGACAAAGCAGTCCTTATCGAGGATGCCTCGAAGGCGCCGTATGAGCACGGCGCCCGCTATGACGCAGGCAGTGCGGCCATCGTTCTGAGGCCTGTCGACAGCCACGAGACATCACTGGCGCTTGCCTATTGCGTGGCCCATGGATTGTGTGTGGTGCTTCAGTCGGGCAATACTGGGTTGGTATCCGCCTCGACCCCTGACGGGGCCGGCACGCAGGTAGTCCTCAGCCTTGAACGGATTACCGAGCCGTTCGTGCTTGATGAAGAAAACCGTTCGGTGCGCGTGGGCAGCGGCATGAGGCTGTCGGAACTCAATCGGCGCCTTGCGCCGTATGGCCTATTCTTCCCGATCGACCTTTCGGCCGACCCGTGTATCGGCGGCATGCTCGCTACAAACACTGGGGGCGCTCGCTTTCTCAAGTATGGCGATGTCAGGAGAAACGTTCTCGGGCTAACAACCGTCCTAGCCGACGAAGCCGGGACCATACTTCAGCTTGGGCGCGGACTGCGCAAGGACAACACTGGTCCAGACTGGAGGCAGTTGTTCATTGGCAGCTCGGGATCGTTCGGCGCCATCACCGAATGCTGGCTCAATGTTGAGAGAATGCCCCGACAAGCAGAGACGGTCATCCTGGTTCCGGCAACAAGCCAAGCTGTAGCAGGACTTCTGTTGCGGTTCGAGGCCGAACTTGGTGGCTACCTGACCGCGTTCGAGGGTATGTCGCGCAATGCAATGGCAGCGGCGTTCGGGCATACTCCACACCTTCGCAATCCGTTCGCCCATGGTACTGTTCCCGAATATGCCATCTTGGCTGAGTTCACCCGTTGCTGGGAGCCGAAAGAAGACGAAGCGTCATTGCGTAATCTGGTGGAAAACACTCTGGTGCGGATGTGGGACGACGGCAGCGATCTGCTGGCAGACGCACTGTTTGGATCCGGCGACGACCTCTGGGCGCTTCGCCATGCGCTTTCGGAAGGTGTCCAGAAATCTGGGAAACTCTTTGCGTTTGATCTCTCGTTTCCGCGCGGGCAAGTGGCCCGGTTTCGTGACTGCATTGCCGAGGCTTGCTCCACCAGCTACCCGGAGGTGACCATTTGTGATTTCGGTCACGTTGGCGACGGCGGCGTTCACCTGAACATGGTGGTTCCCCGTGATCACCCCGAACTCCAGAGGCATTCTTACGAACGCGAGCTTCGCGATTGGGTGGTTGAGATTGCGGTCTCCCTGTTCAAGGGAAGCTTCAGCGCAGAGCACGGTGTTGGCCGTACCAACCAGCGTTACTATGACGCTTACACGCCAGAACAGCTTAAGCGGCTAGCTGGCGGCTTTCGCGCGGCAACTTCTCCGAATGGACTTGGCGCCGTTCGGTTTGACTGACTAGCCATCCAAACCATGCCCGGCCTCACCGCAAATGCGCTGGGGTCGCGAAGCCGTGTTCGCTGCCATACGCCTCTGGGCCTATTCCTGATTTTCGCCTGCAGTTCCTGCGGATGTGCTTCCGCTTGCCTTGCGACCGACGGCGACCCATGCCGTTTTGCGATATCTGAAAGGCAACTGTTGATCGTAGTAATACCTCGGCGCATTGATACATTGGTTTGGCGACGACGGAAAAGAAGTCGCATCAGGAGTTTTTGCAGACAGGCGTCACAAACAAATGCGGCCAGGATTTCTGTTGCCGCAACGAGGATCGACGTCGCGATGCCTACTGTCTTGGAGGAATTATGACACCATCGCGCAATTGGAGAGTGTCGTTGGCTGGCGAGTGCATGGTGTGCCGCCCGTTCAGCATGCACGACGAACCAGAGTTCACTCAGGTTTGGGATCTGCTGAAGGACTCGGATGTGGCTTACGGTCACCTTGAGATGAATTTTGCCGACTACGATGAACTCAAGTGGCCGGCGCGCGGCCAGGGCATCGGCAGCTTCATGATGTCTGACCCTGAAATCGCCAACGACCTCAAATGGGCTGGGTTCGACATCATGTCCACCGCCCACAACCACAGCTTCGACTTTGGCGCCGAGGGCCTTCTTGCCACCAAGAAGCACATGAAGGCAGCCGGCATCGTTACGGCTGGCACCGGCGCTGACCTCGAGCTGGCGAGCGAGCCGGGTTATGTCGAAAAGAAGAACGGTCGTGTCGCGCTCGTTTCCACCAGCTCGGGCAACCAGCATTTCATGTGGGCAGGTTTGTCGAAGGGCGCGCTGCGCGGTCGTCCCGGCGTCAATCCCCTGCGCCTGAATTTCGAGTTTATGGTCGACGAGACGACGGCCAAAAACCTCAAGGATTTCGCGCAGAAGCTCAATGTGGCCAAGCCGCCCAAGCATGGACGAGAGGGTTCGTTCGGCATTCAGCTTCCCGGGCCACAGCAGTGGGGCGATCCAGAATCCTTCTTCGTCGGCGATCGATGCGAAATCATCAGCCGCTGCAACAAGCGCGATCTCGAACGCAACTTGCGCTCCATTGACGAGGCACGTGCCATGGCCGACCTGGTCATCGTCGCGCACCATTTTAGCGTGGCAGACGGTCCGCGAGGCGAAACGGCCCCGCAGTTCGTGCAGCAATTTGCCCGAGCCGCGATCGATGGCGGGGCCGACATTTATGTCGGCCATGGCTGGCACAGGACGCTCGGTATCGAGATCTACAACGGCAAGCCGATCTTCTATGGTCTCGGCAACTTCTTCGCCCAGTCCGAGTTCATTCAGCGTGTACCCTACGACAGCTATGACGCCTGGGGCCACGATGTCGACCGGCTGCCAATGTTGACCCCTGCTGCTCACCCATTGCACCCGGGCCTCGACACCCCGTCAGATACATGGTGGAGCTCCGCCGTCATCCAGCTGGAAATGAACGATTATGGGTTGAAGCGGGTCCTTTTGCATCCTGTCGAGATGGGGCGTGACTCGAGCCCGCAGGCGAACCAAAGCCGCCGCACCGGTAAGGGCGATCATCACCAGACCGAAGGCCGTCCGATGCTGGCGAAGGGTGAGGATGCATTCCGCATCATTGATCGCTACCGCCGCCTGTCCGAGCCACTCGGCACCAAGATCCAGATTAAGGACGGTGTTGGAGTGATCGAACTCTAAGAATGAAGAAAGTGCGTGCTTGTGGCGAGGGAGGTCGCCACAAGCCCATTGTGTAATTCATAGGCCCATCGATCTCGTAAAAAGGGAGGAGACGCATGCAGCAAGTCTGCCAGGCGCATAATTGCGACCAGCCAGTTGCGACTGCCGCAGTATCGGCTCCGCTGCTGGACGTTCGTGATCTCACTGTCGCATTTCCAGGGACACCGGAAACGGTCCAAATCGTCAGAGGCCTCAATTACTCGATTGCCCGTGGGGAGACGCTGGGGATCGTGGGTGAGAGCGGCTGCGGCAAGACCATGACTTCACTGGCCCTGTTGGGGCTGATCGCGGGCGGCGGCAAAGTCGGCGGTACAATCGATTTTGGCGGTCAGGAGCTCGTGTCCTTCAACCGACGCCAGTGGCAGCAGCTGCGGGGCAGGGAGATCGCGATGATCTTTCAGGAGCCTATGACGGCCATGAATCCGGTGATGCCGGTTGGCCGCCAGATAGCCGAAGTTCTCGTCAAACACGAGGGACTTTCCAAGCGGGATGCAAAGCAACGTGCGGTCGACCTGCTTGCCTCCGTCGGTATTCCGTCGCCGGCGCGTCGCGCCGAGGACTATCCGCACCAGCTGTCCGGCGGCATGCGTCAGCGCGCGATGATCGCCATGGCGCTGGCCTGCCGTCCGAAACTCCTTATCGCAGACGAGCCAACCACAGCTCTCGACGTCACTATCCAGGCCCAGATTCTCGACCTGATGCTTACGCTTCAGGACGAGGCAAACATGTCTATCCAGTTCATCAGTCACAATCTGGCGGTTGTGTCCGAAATCGCCCACACGATCATGGTCATGTATGCCGGCAAGGCGGTTGAATACGCTCCCGCCGATGAGCTGTTCTCCAATCCACTCCATCCGTACACGCAAGGCCTGATCGCTACCCTGCCAGATCCCGACAAGCAGGTGAAACGGCTGTATGTCATCCCGGGACGGGTCATTTCGGGCGCCACGGTCGGGTGCCGCTTTGCCGCCCGTTGTCCGCGCGCTGACGACGGCTGCCGCAGGATCGAGCCAGAGCTCATCGAGGTCGCTCCCGGCCATCATGTGGCATGTCACAAGGTTGCATCATGACCGAACTTCTGAAGCTCGATCATATCAATGTCGATATCCCCATCGGTGGCGGCTTTCTCAAGCCGAAGGTTTTGCTGCAGGCCGTCCACGACGTTTCGCTGACCGTTTCCAAGGGTGAAACGCTGGCGCTGGTAGGAGAGAGCGGCAGCGGCAAGAGTACGCTCGGATATGTGGTTGCCGGTTTGCGAAAGCAGACAGCTGGAACGGTCACTTTTAGCAGTGAACGCAATGCCGACGACAGCCGCCCGCCAGTGCAGGTGATCTTCCAGGATCCTTTCTCGGCGCTCGATCCGCGTATGATGGTCGGTGAAATTATCGCTGAACCGCTACGCCTTCGCGGCGTCGATTCCGAGGAGCGGCTGAAACGGGCAGTCGAGGTTCTGGGGCAGGTTGGGCTATCGCCTGAGGCGGCCCGTCGCTATCCACATCAGTTCTCAGGTGGCCAGCGGCAACGTATCGCGATCGCGCGGGCGCTGATCGCAGAGCCGGAGATGATTGTCGCCGACGAGCCGCTCTCCGCACTCGATGTCTCGATCCAAAGCCAGGTCCTCAACCTGCTCGATGACATCAAGCAGCAGCACGGGATCAGCTACATCTTCATCAGCCACGATCTCGGTGTGGTGCGACATTTGTCGGATCGAGTGGCGGTTCTCTATCTTGGCCGTCTCATGGAAGTTGCGTCCTGCGACGATCTCTTCAATACGCCGAGCCACCCTTATACTCAGGCACTGCTTGCGGCAGTCCCGAGGATCGGCAAGGGGCGCCGCAAGAAAGAGCAAATACTCAAGGGCGAGATACCGTCGCCGCTGGCGCCACCTTCGGGTTGCGTCTTCCACACGCGCTGCCCACGCGCCCAGGAATTGTGTCGGAAGGAACGACCGGCGCTTGAACCTGCTCCCGGCCGGGCGACGCAACTTTCCGCCTGTCATTTCAAGGATTGAGCCGATGTTCAGGTATTCGATGTCGCGCCTGCTCCAAGCGGTGATCGTCGTTTTTGTGATGTCGCTGCTGCTGTTTGTCCTCATCGGCTTGATGCCGGGCGATCCGGTCGAAAACATGTTGGAAGGCAACCCTTCGCTCACGCCCGACGCCATAGCTCAGATGCGGTCGCTCTACGGTATCGACCAGCCACTCTATGTCCGCTACGGGCATTGGCTGTCGTCGGCGTTGCATGGCGATTTCGGCTACTCCAGCGTCTATTTTCGCCCCGTGCTCGATGTGTTGGGGCCGGCTGTCATACAGACCGCCAAGTTGCTGTTGGCGACGCAAATCATCAGCATCCCGCTTGCCATGCTGCTCGGGGCGCTAGCTGCCAGGAAACCGGGGGGGGGGACGGACAGCCTGATCAGCCTGTTTGCTTTTGCCAGCATTTCGTTGCCGGGCTTCTGGACGTCTCTGATCCTCATCATCGTCTTTGCGGTAAAGCTCGGTTGGCTGCCTGCCAGTGGGACTCCGCTCCTGAGCGGCGCTCCTGTCAGCGAACAGCTTGTTCACATGATCCTGCCCGTGACCGTTCTGACATTCTTCCATGTCGGGCCGCTGGTTCGTTATGTCCGCGCGTCCATGATCGAGACGCTCAACTCGGATTTCGTCCGCACAGCGCGTGCAAAGGGCCTGTCCGAGGCTGCGGTGGTGGTTCGTCATGCGCTGCGCAACGCACTAATCCCAATGGTGACGGTACTGGCACTTGGCTTCGGGTCGCTGTTTTCTGGCGCGCTGGTCGTGGAAACGATCTTCGGCATGCTCGGCATGGGCAAGGTCATCTATGACGCCATCAGCAATATCGATTTCAATCTCGCTCTCGTCGGCCTGCTGTTGGCCACGATCGTAACCCTGTTGTCGAGCCTGCTCGCCGACCTCGCATATGCGTGGCTCGATCCAAGGATTGTCCTGAAATGAGCACCGTGATCATTGAAAAAGCCTCGGCAACTCCTGGTGAAGGCACCGTGTGGAGTAAGCGCTGGGAACGGTTCCGGCACAACAAATTGGCGATGGTCTCGCTCGTTTTCCTTGGTGCCCTGACGTTTGCCTGCGTCATGGCCGGTCCGATCGAATATCTGATGGGGCTGGATGCAAACGCCACGAACTTGCTTCGCCGTTTCCGTCCACCGTCAGCGCAACATTGGCTTGGCACGGACGATCTCGGCCGCGACGTGCTGCTGAGGCTGCTATACGGCGGGCAAGTGTCGATCGCCGTCGGCGTCCTCGCGACGGTCATCACCGCCGTCATCGGCATATCGATCGGCGTCTCGGCCGGCTACGTCGGAGGCAGGTTCGACAACCTCCTCATGCGCATGACCGACTGCATCATCGCCCTGCCGCTCATTCCTGTGCTGATCGTTCTGGGCGCCGTGGACCTGACCAAGATCGGACTCAGCCAAGCGGCCGCTACGTCGCCTGTGGCGGTGTTTCTTCGGATCGTCATCATCATAGCATTGGTGGACTGGACGACGATCGCCAGAATTGCCCGTGCTGGTGCCATGTCGGTACGTGAGGTCGACTATGTGCGGGCAGCGACCGTCAGCGGTGCCGGCAGCCGGTACAATGTCTTCGTCCACGTACTGCCGAACATCGCAACGCCGCTGATTGTCGCCATGACGCTGTCGGTAGGGCGCATCATCCTATTTGAATCGACCCTCAGCTTCCTGGGCTTCGGCATTGTTCCACCGACCCCGACCTGGGGCAACATGCTGACCAACGCCCAGCAACTGATCATTTCCGCGCCATTGCTGGCTGTCTATCCCGGATTGCTGATCTTCGCGACCGTGATGGCAGTGAACTTTGTCGGAGATGGGGTGAGGTCCGCCTTCGATCCGCGCTCAAGTTCGCATTGAGAATTACATCAACAACAGAAGACTTGTGGAGGAGAAAATAATGACGTCTGTAAAATCCAAACTTGCTTCGATTGCCAAATCGGCACTGGCTGGTGCCGCTATTTCGGTCTTGGCTGCGCCGACGGCCATGGCCCAGCCCGACAAAACCCAACTGGTGGTCGGACAACTGCAGTTCCTGACCAATTTTCATCCCCTCATTCAGGTGAACAACACCAAGCGCCTGGTTATCAACTACTCGCTGAGGCCGATCACGGCTTTCAACGAGAATGTTCAGAACAACTGCGTTCTCTGTGAGACGCTGCCGACCGTGGAGAACGGCCTTGCGAAGATCGTGGATCTTCCCGACGGCAAGAAGGGCATGAAGGTCACTTTGACCCTGAAGGAGGGGCTCGCCTGGGGCGATGGTGTTCCAATTACGTCCAAGGATATCGCGTTCACCTGGAAGATGGCGCGCGATCCGAAGATCGGCTTCACCAACTGGAACGCCTGGACGCGAGCATCGGAACTTGAGGTCGTCGATGACCGTACGGTCGTGCTCACCATTCCTCAGATACTGACGAGCTACAATTCCTGGGATCAGATCCTGCCCGAGCATCTGGAAGGACCTATCTACGCGGCAAATCCGACACTCGATGGTTACGTCAAGCAGTCACTCTACAACACCCAGCCGACGAACCCGGGCCTCTGGAACGGTTCGTTCCTGCTGACCGACTATCAGATCGGCACGCGCATCGTGTTCGAACCCAACCCCAATTGGGTCGGCGAGACCAAGCCGCGCCTGCAGCGCATCGTTCTCAGCTATCGCGACAACTCGTCGGCTCTGCTGCAGAACCTGCTCGCTGGCGCCGTCGATGCCGTGCCGGTCAGCCCCGGTGGCATCAGCTTCTCGCAGATGCTGGATCTGAAAGCGCAGAAGCCTGATGCATTCACTTATCACATGGCCTACGGCACCAACCTCGAGCGCATCGTCGTCAACTTCGACAATCCGATACTCAAGAGTCAGCCGGTTCGTCAGGCCCTTCTTTACGGCATCGACCGCCAGGCGATCAGTGATGAGTTGTTTGGCGGACTGCAGCCCGTCGCCAACGGCCCGCTGAGCGATGACAACGCGCTCTATAACAAGAACATTCCGACCTACAGCTATAACCCGGACAAGGCCAAAGAGCTGCTGGCGCAGGCAGGCTGGAAGCCCGGCAGCGATGGCATCTGCGTCAACGACAAGGGCGAAAGGCTGTCATTCGAACTGGTGTCCACGGCCGGCAATCAAACCCGCGAGCAGATTTCCCAGGTCGTGCAGAGTCAGTTGCGGGACGTGTGCGTTGAAATCACGAACAAGTTCGTGCCGCTGCAGGAATTCAACGGCGAATTGATCCGCAAACGGAAATTCAAGGACCTCCTGATGTCGTCGGTGGATTTCTCTCCATCGGTCTCACCGCGGCTCACCTTCGGCTCGGACGCAATCCCGAAGCCGGAAAACAACAATGTCGGCAGCAACTTCTCTGGCTATATGAACCCAGCGATGGACAACGTGATTGCGGAGCTGGAGGTCACGCTCGATCCAACTGCCGCCAAGGCGAAATGGGATGAGGTGCAGAAGATTGCGGCCGAAGATTTGCCTGTGCTTCCACTTTATTTCTATCCGCGCGCCTACGTGACGGTGCCCGACCTTGTGAATTTCCGGCAGGGCACGCTCGATCCGCTGCAGATCTGGTCCGAGGAGTGGGAACGCAAGTAAGCGGTTTCGCCTGCCTTGGCCTGCTGAGTATGCAAACTCTGAACCTGGATTGGATTTCATGAGGTTGAATGTCGCCGTCCTCGACGACTACATCGGCGTTTCCCAGACTGTCGCGGACTGGGGATCGCTGAAGGCCCGTGCCAATGTGGTGGTGTTCAGCAGGCCGCTTTCCGTTCCTGAAGAAGCGGCGAGGGAACTCGCCGACTTCGACATCATCTGTACGTTGCGGGAACGGATGCCTATACCAACGGCGCTCATCGAGCGATTGCCGCGATTGAAGTACATTGTTGTGACCGGCAAGCGCTATGACACCGTCGATGTCATGGCGGCTGCCGCTCGCGGCATTCCTGTTTCGAATACACCTGTCAGCGGCGCGGGGGCCGGCGGCGTTGCTGAACTGGTTTGGGGACTCACCTTGGCGTTGGCCCGTCACATCGCATCCGAAGACAGGCTGATGCGGAGCGGGGCCTGGCAACACCAGCCGGGGACGACACTCGGCGGCAAGACGCTCGGGATTCTGGGGCTGGGCGGCATCGGTCGCCGGGTCGCCGAAATCGGTCTGGTCTTCGGCATGAAAGTTCAGGCCTGGAGCCAGAACATGACCGATGAACAAGCGCGGGTCGTTGGCGCTCGTCTTGTTTCGAAGGAAGAGCTGTTCGCTACCAGTGACGTGATATCCGTTCACTTGGCTCTGAGCGAGCGCACGCGGGGTATCGTCGGGGTGCGCGAATTGGAGGCAATGAAACCTTCCGCCATGCTCATCAACACGGCCCGGGCGGCCATCGTCGACCAACAGGCCCTCCTCGACGCTTTGCAAGCGAGATCGATCGCCGGGGCAGGCCTCGATGTCTTTGAGTACGAGCCGCTTCCGACGGATCACCCCCTGCGTTGCTTGCCGAACGTCGTGATCACGCCGCACCTGGGATATTTTACCAAGGAGATGCTCGGCACCTATTATTCCGATGCGGTGCGGCTCATCGAGGCGTTCATCGACGGCAAGCCAGAGCGGATCGTGAACTTGTCCGCCAATGCATAAGCATGAGCGTCCGGTCCGGCGGCACTTCAAGAAGCTTGCTACTTCGTCCCTGATCAGGCTGGTGACTAAGGGACAGTTTGCCGTCTACACGGCAGGCAACTGTGTGTCGCTTCTGGGTTCCTGGATGCAAAGGATTGGTTGCAGCCTGCTCGTCTGGGAGATGACGCAATCGACCTTCTGGCTTGGTATTCTTGCGGCTGCCGACCTACTCCCGACGGTGTTCATCGGTCCATTCGCCGGTGCTGCGGCGGACCGCTGGAACCCGCTCAAGCTGAACAGGATCTGCCAGATGGTCCTGACTGCGATCGCCTTGATCATCACAGTCCTGATTTATCTCGACCTTCTGAGCCTCGGAGTGCTGATTTCCCTCATAGCGCTACAAGGCAGCATCATTGCGCTGTGCCAGCCAGCACGGCTCTCGCTTGTGCAGGATCTCGTAGTCCGTGAGGATGTCCCGGCTGCGGTCGCGATCAATTCCATGAGCGTAAATCTTGCACGGCTGGTCGGGCCGGCCATCGCCGGGTTGATGGTCGTCTATCTCAACGTGTCATGGGTGTTCCTGACCAACGCCATCGTCACCGCAATTTTCGTTGTCGCGCTTGGTTACGTATCGATCCCGGCCCGAAAGGGCACTGTATTCGGCGGAAGCATGCTTAGCGGTATCGTTGAAGGGTTCCGTTATCTCATACGCGATGAGGGAATGCGCGCGATGTTACTGCTGCTATTGGCGGGTGGCGCAACCATCCGTTCGATCGCCGAGATGCTCCCTGCATTTGCAGATACTTATTTTTCTCATTCGGTCACTGGGCTAGCAATTCTGACGTCATCGATGGCCTTCGGCTCGATCGCAGCTGGATTCAGTGTGGGGACCGGTAGCATTACCAATGGGCTTCCGCGAAAGGTCATCTTGTCCTGGATAGGTGCAGCGGCTTCGGTGATGGTGTTTTCGGTTTGTCATTCCTCATCGCTGCTTGCGCTTGGTGCGTTGGCTATAGGGTTCTTCACCTCTGTCGGCATCATAGGTACCCAGACCTTCGTTCAGCTATCGGCGCCTCCAGCCATGCGCGGAAGGGCTCTTAGCGTTCACGGATTGCTGTTCAGGGCGAGCCCGTCGCTTGGCGCTTTGGTCCTGGGACTTGCTGCGGATATGCTCGGGCTGACCCTTCCGGCTTTGATCAGCGGAGGCGTCATGATGATAGTCGCATTGCTGTATCTGCCGGCTGCAGCAAGGTTGGGCGCGAATCTGGAGCGCGGCGACGCTCCGCTTTGTTCGGATGAATAGACCTACCTTTTCAGGACCTGCAGACAAAGGTCCTTGAGTATCCGGAAGGCAGCCTCCTGAAGCCTATTGTTCAGCCGCCGGGCCGGCAGCACGAGCTGAACAGCCAAAACAAGTTCGGGGCCAATGATATTCCGGGTCGCAAGACCTTGTCCCGCCCTCTTGGTGCCGAGGGTCCGCAAGGAAGCAACCGTGAACCCCAGGCCGTCCGCGACAAGGTCGAACATGGTTTCCAGTGGGTCGAGCTCGAAGACGATGTTCGGTTTCTGCCCCATACGGGCGAGCTCCGAATCGAGCAGCACGCGGACGCTGTTGGGGCGAGGGGCGATGATCATCGGAAGCGTGGCAAGTGCCTCCAACGGAATGGGACCTGTGCCTTCGAAATCGCATTCCCGCCCGACAAGGTAGATTTTTTCCTCAACCAGGTCGTTGATTTCGAGCATCGGCGAACTGGCCGCGTCATACATGATCGCCATGTCGAGGCGCCCAGATAGCAGCCATTCCTGCAACTGGCTGGAGCGACCATGAACAAGTGTCACTTGTGCGTCGGGTAGCTCTTCTCGAACGCGCCTGATGAGCGCGGTCGCGATCGCGACGGAAATCGTCGAGGGTGTGCCAATGACGACTTTGCCGGACTTACCCGTTCGGGCGTTCTCGATATCTTCGTATGTGCGCTCGATGAGGCGAAGAACGCCACGTGCATTGCTCAACAACCGCTCACCGGCCTCGGTCGGTTCGACGCCCCTGCCATTACGGATCAGGAGCGTCTCCTTGAGCTCGATTTCCAGGTTGCGAATCTGCCGGCTGAGGGCAGGCTGGGCGACATGCAGGAAGGCTGAAGCCCGGCTGAAGCTGCCAAGTTCCGCGACACGTACAAAGTAGCCTAATTGGCGAATATCCATGGCCTACCTTTCCCCGTAAAACTGATATGCCGATTTGATATGTCTGATAGTTGCTCAGGCCATCTAGTGATATCAGAGCACGCGTTATAGCTTTCACTCAAGTAAATTCGTTCTGGGAGGAGTGGACGATGGCCCTGTCAGTGGAAGCATCGCTCGTCGCGTTCAAGGTCTGGGAGTGCGTCTTGTGCGGCTTTCGCTATGACGAGGCAGCAGGCGATCCCGACGGAGGCGTTGCTCCCGGAACGCGCTGGGAAGACGTACCTGAAGACTGGGTTTGCCCTGAGTGCGGCGCTCGTAAGAGCGAGTTCGATATGACGGTTGTCGGTTAGAATCGGGATCGGCTGGGCATGTCCAAATCAGATGTAGTGATCCTTGGCGCGTCCCACTCTGGTGTTGCCGCGGCCGCAGCCCTTCGGGGCAGTGGATTTGGCGGGACGATAACGATTGTTACCAGGGAAGGGTGCATGCCCTATCACCGGCCCCCGCTTTCCAAGGAAGGCTTGTCGACAAGCGACTACGCCCCTGCTTTGCTGCGGCCGGCGAGCTTTTACGAGACGAACAGGATCGCTCTCGAACAGGGCGCCGAAATCGCAAGTCTGGACACTAGCGGTAGAGCGCTCCTTGCAGATGATGGCCGCCGTTTTGAATTTGGAACTCTGGTTCTTGCTTGCGGGGCCGAGCCTCGGCGTTTGCCTGCAAAAATGGATCCAGACGGAGCCGCCATCTACCTCAGGACGATGGATGATTTCCTTTTACTGAAGGATCGTCTAGCCCAGGCCAAATCGGTGGCGATCGTTGGCGGCGGGCTGATTGGTCTGGAAATTGCGGCGATGGCAGTCTCCAGGGGGCTGCGTACCACACTGATCGAAGCAGGCGATCGTCTGATGGGGCGCACGGTCAGCGGATCAATTTCGGGCTATTTGCTAGATCGCCATCAGGCAAAGGGTCTGGATGTCAGGCTGGCAACAACTGTTACGTCGATCCGTCGCGACGATGCGCGAGGCGACACGATAGTCCTTGGCACCAGTGAGACCGTTGAGGTCGATCTCACGATCGCAGCTATTGGCGCCGCGCCGAATGACAAGCTCGCACGAGATGCAGGCCTGGCGGTGGAGAACGGCATCCTGGCCTCCGAGCAAGGTCAGACAACAGACGCGGCAATCTTCGCGATCGGCGATTGTGCTGCCTGGTTCGATCCGGAGCTGCAGCGACACGTCCGCTTGGAGGCCGTCAATCCTGGCTTGGACCAAGCAAAGATAGTTGCCTCGCTGATTGCGGCGAGCCCCATGCCGGAAAAGCGCGTTGCACGATACTGGTCGCATCAAGCCGATATCCAGATTCAGATGGCAGGCAACATCAGCAGTTCCGAGAGCGAGGCGGTGTTGAAAGCACCAGAAAGTGGCGCGTTTTCGGTTCTGGGTTTGAAGGACGGGCGACTTGTGTCGGTACAATCCATCAACGCCCCAAAGCAGTTCACCAAGTTGCATGGGCTGATCGGCGCACAGCGCGATGCGGTTGCCCATGCGCTGGACGTGGAATTCCCGCCGCCGCGTCATTGATCGGAGTATCGGTGCCGGCGACGAAAGCAGGAGGAGCAGAATGCAGGCTAGTTCATACGCAGAAAACGAACCCAAGCGCTTTCGCCGCGGGCAATCTTGGAAGGTCAACCTGTTCGGCAAGAACTCGGATATCGCCACGCCCGAGCTGCAGGCGTTCCGCATCGACCTCAACGCTCACCAGAAACTGGATTCGCATTTCCATATCGTCGACCAATTCCAGGTCTTCATTGCTGGTGGTGGCAGCATCGGACGCGACCAGGTCCATCTGGTCACGGTCCACTACGCCGATCATCATACAGGGTACGGGCCGCTGATCGCTAGCGCCCAAGGGCTCTCGTATCTGACGCTGCGCAGTAAGACGGATGCAGGTCTGGTCTATCTGACGACTCCCAATGTGCGTGAAAAGCTAAAGCCGACCAAGCGCCGCCATCGTGTTTCTGAGCCTGTCACTCTCTCCATCGACCCTGTGCTGCGCAACCGTTCGGAAGTCTCCGTCGAAACGGTGATCGAAGAACAGCCTGGAGACGATGGGATGAACGTCAAGGTTATCCGCCTTGGACCATCCATGACGACACAGGCTCCCGACCCAAGCGAGGCCGGCGGACAATACCTCATCGTTTTGAACGGCTCGCTCTTGCTCGATGGTCAAACCTACACCCCCTATTCGCTGGTCTTTGTGCGCCCGACAGACGAAGCGCCCATGCTCAGCGCAGGCGAAGGTGGCGCCGAGATCATGATTACGCAATTTCCGCGTGAAGACGAATGGATGAAATCGATCTGACGGACAGACGTGCGATGTGGGGGGTGAGACCTGCGGTTTCTCGCCTCTATTGATTGACTGAATGATCGGGCTGGTTGGGGCTCGGCGGCCGAATTGACAGGCAAAGCGGATCTGGACGGGATCAGCGAAGCAGTGAGGAAGTACCTATGGCGGAAAAGAAGACCGCGCTCGTTATCAGCGCTCATGCTGCCGATTTTGTGTGGCGCTGCGGTGGGGCGATCGCGCTGCACGCCGAGATGGGGTACGACGTCACTGTCGTGTGCCTGTCATTTGGGGAGCGGGGCGAGTCTGCGAAGCTCTGGAAGGGGCCGGGTATGACGCTCGAGCGCGTGAAGGCCGCGCGCCGATCGGAGTCGGAGAAGGCGGCGCGGGCGCTCGGGGTGCACAATCTCATCGCCTTCGATCTTGGCGATTACCCGTTGCGCCTCACCGACGACGACAAGTATCGCCTCGTCGATGTCATCCGAGATGTGCAGCCGGCCTTCATGCTGAGCCATTCGCAATATGATCCCTACAACACCGACCACATGTATGCGACGCAGGTTGCATTGGAAACGCGAATGATCGCACAAGCGTGGGGCCACAACCCCGGCCAGAAGGTCCTCGGAGCTCCCCAGCTTTACCTCTTCGAGCCGCACCAGACCGAACAGATGGGCTGGAAACCAGACGTCTTCCTCGACATCACCTCTGTCTGGAACAAGAAGCGCGCTGCCATAGAGTGCATGGAAGGCCAGGAGCACCTCTGGGAGTTTTATACACGTGTGGCCGAGAACCGCGCCAACCACTTCCAGCGCAATTCCGGCGGACAGTCAGGAGGACGGGCCTCGAAGTTTGCAGAGGGCTTCCAATCCGTATTCCCCCGCACCGTCGACCAGCTCTGAGAGACTTCCGCAATGGAGCACGCCGTGGAACCGTGTTTTGATATCGCGCATCTGGCGCACGTCGAGATGTACACCGACAAATTCGACGAGAGTTTGGATTTCTTCCTGCGTGTTTACGGATTGACCCTTGCAGGCCAGGACGAGCAATCGGCTTATTTGCGCGCATGGGACGACTATGAATTCCATTCGCTGAAGCTGACACGACATCATACGACGGGTGTCGGACACATTGCTTATCGTGCGACGTCGGAAGCAGCCCTGATGCGGCGCGTGGAGGCCATCCAGAACAGTAAGTACAAGGTCATCGGATGGGCCGAGGGGGACTTAGGCCATGGGCGTGCATTTCGCTTTGAAGATCCATTCGGTCATGCCTTCGAGATCTATTGGGATACCGTCCGATATGAACCGCCGCAGGGAGAACGGCCTGCGTTGAAGAATCTGGCCCAGCGCTTCCATGGGCGCGGTACCCATCCCCGGCGTCTGGACCACCTCAATCTCCTCGCCGGGGATGCCTCGGAATTTCGCATATTCATGGAGACCTGCCTGGGGTCGCGTGTGACTGAACTGATCCAGCTTGATAACGGCCGGATCGGCGGCTGCTGGTTTACCGTCAACAACAAGACTTATGACCTTGCCTGCACGGAAGAGCACGGTGGCGGCAATGGCCGACTGCATCATGTTACTTATGCAACCGATACCCGTGAGGACATCTTGCGGGCAGCGGACATTTTCCTCGAAAACGGCGTGCATATCGAAACAGGGCCGCACAAGCACGCGATCCAGGGAACATTCTTCCTCTATGTGTGGGAGCCGGCAGGCAATCGCGTCGAACTCGCCAATTCGGGAGCTCGCCTCATACTGGCGCCAGACTGGCAACCCGTCGTCTGGACGGAGGCGGACCGCAAAAAGGGTCAGGCATGGGGGCTGCGGACCATTGATACATTCCATACGCACGGCACCCCGCCGGTAAAGCAGGAAAGGCACTGAACATGGGTATCGTTGTTCAACATGTCGCTCGTGCCGACCGGGATATTATCGACAAGCTAAGCGCCGCAGGCGTTGCCACAGTCCATGAGGCCCAAGGGCGCACTGGCATGCTAGCGAGCTACATGAGGCCGATATTCTCCGGCGCGCAGATAGCAGGCTCCGCTCTGACGATCTCGTCCCCGCCCGGCGACAACTGGATGCTGCATGTGGCGATCGAGCAGCTTCGGCAAGGCGATATCCTTGTTCTTGCTCCTACGTCACCTTGCGATAACGGTTACTTTGGCGATCTTCTGGCAACGTCTGCTATGGCTCGTGGCTGCCAAGCTCTGATCATCGATGCCGGAGTACGAGATATCCGCGATCTGACGGCCATGGGGTTCCCCGTCTGGTCGAAGGCGGTTTCGGCTCAGGGGACAGTCAAGGAGACGCTTGGGTCAGTCAACGTTCCGATCGTATGCGCCGGTGCCCATATCGAAGCTGGCGATGTGATTGTCGCGGACGACGACGGCGTCTGCGTCGTCAAACGCGGTGATGCGGAAATTGTGCTGGCCGCCGCCGAAAAGCGGTTGGCGAATGAGGAAATGAAGCGGAAGAGGCTGGCGTCCGGCGAACTGGGGCTCGACATCTACAATATGCGGCAGGCGCTCGATACCAAAGGGCTCCGGTATGTCTGACGCTGGCATTCCGTGCCTTTGGATGCGCGGAGGCACCTCGAAGGGCGCCTATTTCCTGGCCACCGATCTGCCTGCGGAACCTGATCGGCGTGATGCACTGTTGCTGTCGCTCATGGGGTCGCCGGATCCTCGGCAGATTGACGGGATCGGGGGCGCCGACCCACTGACTTCGAAGGTGGCGATCCTCTCGCCTTCGACGCGTGATGACGCGGATGTCGACTATCTCTTCCTGCAGGTATTCGTTGACAGGCCACTAGTCAGCGACGCACAGGCCTGTGGCAATATTCTTGCTGGCGTCGGTCCGGCAGCCATCGAACGGGGATTGGTAAAGCCGGCCGGGGACGAAACCGAAGTACGCATCCATATGCTGAACACCGGCGAAGTAGCGGTCGCTCGCGTACAGACGCCGGGCGGTCGCGTCACCTACGACGGATCTACCGAGATTGCGGGCGTTCCTGGTTCTCATGCGGCCGTGCCGTTGCTGTTCATGAATATAGCCGGCTCAATGTGCGGGGCACTGCTGCCGACGGGCAATGTGGTGGATCTGATCGACGGCGTGCAGGTCACGCTGATTGATAACGGCATGCCCTGCGTGATTATGCGCGCGACAGATTTCGGGTTGAGCGGAGAGGAGACCCGCGACGAACTGGAGGCAAATTCCGAGTTCAAGACCAGGGTTGAATCCATTCGCCTCCAGGCAGGTCCGATGCTGAACCTTGGAGATGTTGGCAAAGCTTCTGTACCGAAGATGACGTTGGTCTCCGCGCCGACGAAGGGCGGGGCCATTTCGACCCGCAGCCTCATTCCGCACAGTGTACACGCATCGATCGGCGTTTTGGCCGCTGTGACAGTAGCTACGGCCACGCGTCTGGAAGGCGGCCCGGCGGCGGCACTGGCAATAAGCCCTCCGGATGGGCGTTACGTGATCGAACATCCGACCGGCTTGACGGAAGTGTTTCTCGAAATTGCCGAGGACGGCTCAATTCGAGGCGCAGGGACGGTGCGAACGGCGCGCAAACTGTTCGATGGAAACGTCTTCCCGAACTGAGAATCCCAAAGGGCTTCGAGGGCATATTCGATGCGGCGGCCGAAGTGCGCCTCGCCATCGTGGCTTCAGGGAACGATCAGATCGGCTTCGCCGCTGCGCTCGAGCACCGTCGAAACGAAGCCATTGGCCTTGATTTCAGTGACGTATCGCAGCAGGAAATCTGCCGCCTCAGGCCGCCCTGCCGGCAATCCCATCGCTTGCCCTATTGACATGAACGGCTCCTGGATGACGCGAAGGCCGCTTCTGCGATCTCGAAATTGCTCCATTGCCTTTCGTACGCCGGCGAGCCCGTCGACTTTGCCAGTGTCAAGCGCTTCGAACGTCTCTTCGGCAGTCGGGAACTCCACGATGGCGGCGCCCTTCGCTTCGCGTTTCAGGAACAGCGAGTAGGCGCTTGCTTTCGTGACCCCGATCTTGAGCCCAAGACGATCAACATCGACAGCGGCGCCTGCTTCGCACCCGTCCCGAACAAGAAAGCAACCTTCGATGGCAACATACGGTTCGGTAAAGGTGATGGTTTTAGCTCGCAGTGGATCGACGGCAAGGAAGCAGATGTCCCACTCGTCTGCAGCAGCACTCGACGAGACATCTCCGGCACGTTCATAATGCCTGAATTCGGGTTCAACACCCAGGTGCCGGCAAAGTTCGTTGGCCAGGTCTACGGTGATGCCCTTTGCTTGCCCGTCGTAGCTGCGCTGAACTAGCACGACGTTGCCGTGATTGAGCGCAAATCGAAGGCGCCCGCAGGGCGCTAGTTTCTTTACGAGTGTCTGCCAATCTTCTGCGTCCATCACTATGCCTCCCGTATCGCGCAGATGGCGATGGAATGTTGAAATGCGACTTTGGCTACGCACTGCAAGCTTTAGGCGAATGGCGAGCTATGGGTAGGGGCGTTGCCGACCTAACAGCCATAGCGTGTTGATATAGTGTCGGGCAGGAAGAGAGATGCTGAGGAAGTAGCTGCTCCTACCCCTTTTGGCAGGATGCCGGATCAAACAACTAGGTGTGCGTCACTGGGATCGTCCAGAGCATGCAGGGCGCACCTTCACGGGACAAGGGTCGAGGTGGAATGGAGCCCAATGGCGCCAAGCGAAATTGGATGAGCCAAATCGTACGTCTGCCTTTGCACGTTGCGTAGCCAAAAGGTTCCGGCGACTAAACCGCCAGTCACCAATGCGATCCCAAGCTGCCGTGCGGCAAGGCGCCCATGTCAGCCATAGAGGCAAACTTTGCCACCGCCGGAAACAGACCTAGCGGGTGATGAATCTTGGAGACTGGAGTTCCGAATCTTAAGCACTTTCCCGGAGGGGTCCGAATGCCTGTGGACGCGACAACAAGGCTCACGATAGCTTCCGGAAATGTCGAACCCTTGCTCGGCATAGGCGTCGATGGCTTCGCGTGATAGCGGGATGTAGACCACCCCGCGATCCGGATCCATGATGTCGCGATAGTTCGCCAACAAACGCGCGGCTGGATTGGATTGAAAGTATGTACGGAATTGATGGTTCGAAACTCATTGTCATAGCTGTGGTTGCGTTGGTGGTAATTGGGCCCCGAGACATTCCGCGTACTCTTGGCAAACTAGGCAAGACAGTTGGCAACTTGCGACGGATGGCCGCTCAGTTTCGATCGCAATTCGATGAGATCATCAAGGACACCGAGGTCGACGAAATTCGAAAGGAACTGCGGGCAGTCCAAGAAGAATTTAAGGGCGCCGGGTCACCTTTGTCCTCCAATCAGGCATCCGCGACTGCTTCGGCGCCAGGCGGGAAAGATAGCGCCCCGCAAAGCTAACGTGCCCATTCCTTGGCGCCTCGAGCGCCCCGTTGCCGACCCCGTCGTCGCCACGCGCCTTCCTGATGTCCTCGCCAGTCTCTTTGTTGATCCGCAACGTGGTCAGGTGCTTATCGGTCAGTTCGTAAAGCGCCGCTGCGATCTCCTCGGCTGGCGGATGTTCTCCCGACGTTCACGGAGCCAACTCTCCGGCTAGCGCGTCTTCTCGGAACCAAAGGCGCCCCCAGTGGTTCTGTTCGGCTGCGCTCCCGCGACGGGGCCCGTTTGCGGGACCGGTATCCTCAAGCAAACAGGAGCAGGTTATGGCTGAACATCCCGCATCGCAACATCATATGAAGGCCGCAGCACACCACGCTGCAGCATCTCATCACCATATCGAAGCTGCCCACGAACACAGTCGCGGTGAACATTCGGAAGCCAAACACCACGCAACCGCTGCAGCCGAACACAGCCAGCTGGCCGCACAACACACGGCCGAGGCGGCGAAGCAGTCCAAGTAACGCAGGCATTCGAGAGCCCCGCCGCCGAAAGGTGGCGGGGTCTCTTTTGCGTGCAGGCCCAAACAAATACCCCGGCTCGTGGCCGGGGCTAAAGACGTTCAGGCAGGTGCGATCAGAACTTGTAGGCGATGCCCAGGCGGATGTCGTGGGTCATGCAAGCAAGGAACGGCCAAGCTGTTTGCTAAAAATTCTGGATATAAAATATCATTCCATATGGAAAATATAATTTGACGCGAGGGCAGAGTCGCTGTGTATTGGGGCCAACGATTTGCGGGAGGTTTCGTATGTCTGGTTTCGACCTTGTGATCCGCGGTGGCACCGTGGTGGACGGCAGCGGCGGCCAGCCTTTCGAAGCCGATGTCGCCATGCAGGGCGGCCTGATCGTCGAGGTCGGGCGCGTTTTGGGCAAAGGCGTCGAGGAAATCGACGCAAGGGGGCAGATGGTAACACCCGGCTATGTAGACGTGCACACCCACTACGACGGTCAGGTGACCTGGGAAAACCGGCTTGTGCCATCCTCCAACCATGGCGTGACGACTGTTGTCATGGGCAATTGCGGCGTCGGCTTCGCGCCGTGCCGGCCGCAGCACCGCGACCTGCTCATCAAGTTGATGGAAGGCGTCGAGGACATCCCCAACATTGTCCTCAAGGAGGGCGTGCGCTGGCAGTGGGAAACCTATCCGGAATATTTAGACGTGCTGTCGAAGCGCACGTTCGACGCCGACGTCTGCAGCTATGTCCCGCACGCCGCCTTGCGCACCTATGTGATGGGTGAGCGCGCCTTTGCCCATGAGCCGGCGACGGAGGCCGAAATCGTTGAGATGTCGCGCATTCTCGGCAATGCAGTGGCGGCCGGCGCCTTCGGGTTCGGCACCTCGCAGACAATGTTCCACCGCTCGAGCGACGGGCAATCGACCCCGACGCTGGCGGCCTCGGAGCAGGAATACGCGGGACTGGCGGCAACCCTCGGCAATGCTGGGCAGGGCATGATGCAGTTCGTCATCGACTGGAGCGAAAGCTGGGAGCGGGTGGCCGACATGGCGATTCGCTTGGCCACCGAGCACAAGCGCCCGCTGACGATGACTCTGGTCCAGAGCCACGGCCAGCCCGAGATCTGGCGCGAGGTGCTGGCCAAGGTCGAGGCTGCCAACGAAGCGGGGACGAAGGCGAGCGTGCAGGTTTTGCCGCGCCCTCTGGGCGTGCTGCTTGGCCTCGAGCTTACCCTCAACCCGTTTTACTCGACGCCGACTTTCACCAGGCTCTCCACCTTGCCGCTCGCCGAACGCGTCGCCCAAATGCGCCGGCCGGAAATCAAGGCGCAGATCCTGTCCGAGACCAACAACCCGAATCCGACCCAACTGATGGGCTTGCGCGTCCGCAATTTCAGCCAGCTATACGAGATCTCGGACCCGATCGACTACGAACCGCTGCCGGAAACCAGCATCGGAGCGCAGGCAGCAAGGCTGGGAGTGACGCCGCAGAGCCTGGCCTACGACAAGCTGCTCGAAAAGGACGGCAGCAACATCCTCTATCTTGCCTTCTCGAACTATGCCGATTTTTCGCTCGAGCCGACACGCCAAATGCTGCTCAGCCCCCATGCCGTGCCAGGCCTTGGCGACGGCGGCGCTCATCTGGGTGTGATCTGCGACGGCAGCATCTACACTCACATGCTGACCCACTGGGGACGCGATCGTAGCCGTGGCGAGCGGCTGTCGATCCCGCACCTAGTCTACATGATGACGAAGCGCGGCGCCGATGTGATGGGTCTGCACGACCGCGGCCTGATTGCGCCCGGCTACCGGGCGGACCTCAATGTCATCGACTTCGACCGCCTTCAGCTTGGGCTGCCCTATCTGGTGCGCGACTTGCCGGCGGGGGGGCGCAGGCTGATGCAGGACGCTCGCGGCTACACGGCGACCGTTGTCGCCGGTGTCGTGGTGTCTCGCGAAGGCCGCCACACCGGCGCGTTGCCGGGGCGCCTGGTGCGCGCGGGGCGGGTCGCGTCGCCGCGTCGCAAGGCGGCGGAATGAGACTGGCGGCTTGCCAAGAACAGCAGCCGGCGTGATTGCAGGCCAACGCAATCGTTAGCACCCGAGGAACTATGTCCGAGAAGTCCACTCCAGCGCAGCATCCAAGTCAGAGCTCATCCGAGCCATCGCGCCGCGTCCGGCGGGGAACGGATCCAGCCCTGCCGTCCTACCATGTGGGCGGCGCGGCGGGGGCGGCGGCAGTCCTGCAGGCGCTGGGCCGGACAAGGCAGCCGGCGCGGCTGACCCAGCTCGCCCGCGACACCGGGCTCAACATGAGCACCTGCCTCAATATCCTGCGGACGCTCGACGATTGCGGGCTGGTGGCGACTGTGCCCGGCACGAAGACCTACACGCTGGGTCTCGGCGTGGTCGCGCTCGCGGGCGCTGCGCTTGCGCGCCAGGGGCCGGTGGCGATGGCGCGGCCGTTGATGCAGTCGGTGGCTAGCAAGTACAATGTGACCGTCAATCTCTGGCGGCGCATCAATGCCGAGGAAAGCATGTTGCTGGCGCTGACAACGGGCGATGCGGCGTGGCGCATCCAGGCCGATATCGGCACCTGTTCGCCACTGCTGTCGGGCGCGGTGGGCCGGCTGATGGTGATGTACCATCCGCAGCCGTTGGAGCAGCTCAAGGAGCAGTTCAACAAGGTCCGATGGCATTCCAGCCTGAGCTTCGAGCAGTTCATGGCAGAGGCGGCGGAAAGCCAGCGCCGGGGCTGGTCGTGCGACGACGGTCACTACAACACCGCCATGCTGAGCCTCGGCGTGCCCTGTTTCGACAATGCCGGCCGTGTTGACCTAGCGCTGTCGGCGGCGATGTTCGCCGGCCAGCACGACGCCGCGACCCATGCCGAGATCGCCCGCGCGATGATGGGGATCGCCGAAGCAATCCGCGAATCCATCACTTGAACCGCAGCAAGAAGGGAGGAGACCATGAGCAACAGCAGGCAAGTCGTGGTGGTCACCGGCGCAGCCGGCGCGCTCGGCCGCGCGGTCGTCGAGGCCTTCGACAAGGCCGGCGCCGACTGCGTTCTGTGGGATCATCACAAGGACGCGGGTGGCAGCGGGACGCACATGACGCTGGTCGTCGACCTGCTCGACGCCAAGGCGGTCGATACCGCAGCTAAACAGGTGCTTGCGGCCAAGAGGCGAGTCGACGTGCTATGCAACATAGCCGGCGGCTTTGCCAGCGGTCTGGAAGTGCATGAGAGCCGCGCACTTTTCGACCGGATGATGGACCTCAACGTCCGCACCATGCTGAACACGGTTGAAGCCCTGGTACCGTCGATGATCGCGGCCGGCGGCGGCAAGATCATCAATGTCGGCGCGAGCCGGGCCTCGGCCGGTTCGGCCGGAAACGGCCCCTACATCGCCTCGAAAAGCGCGGTGATCCGGCTGACCGAGAGCATGGGCGCAGAGCTCAGGGCCAAGAACATCAACGTCAATTGCGTTCTGCCGAGCATCATCGACACGCCGGCCAATCGCGCCGACATGCCCAAGGCCGATCCGGCGCGCTGGGTTGCGCCGGCTGCCTTGGCCGACGTTATTCTGTTCCTGGCTTCGCCGGCGGCGCGCGCCATCAATGGCGCGTCGATACCGGTGACAGGGCTGAGCTGAGGGGGACGATGAGCCGCCGGGAGGGCGGCACCCAGTAGTCAGTTTTCATTGAGACACCACCGCTTCGGGGGGCGAGACGCACGATGTCGGTGGTTCGACAGTCGATTTCGAGGGAGGATTTTCATGACGTTTAACCTTAACCGCCGCTGCCTGCTGGGCCTGATGACTGCAGCCATGCTCACACCGCAGGCGGCACCTGCTTGGTCACAGGATGCCTATCCGACGAAGCCGGTGGCCTTTCTGGTCGGCAATCCGCCTGGCGGCCCGTCCGACTTCGTCGCCCGGCTTGTCGGCGACGCGCTGACGGCGTCTATGGGCCAGGGCTTCGTGGTTGAGAATCGCAGCGGCGGTGGTGGCGCTATCGCAATGACCGCGATCGCCAATGCCGACCCTGACGGCTACACGATCGCGCTGGGCCAGGCCGGGCCGATGACAGTTGCGCCCAACCTGCAGAACCTGCCCTACAAGGCCGACAGCTTCACCCCGATCGCCAAGATCGCCGACACGCCGATGGCTTTCCTTGTCAGCCCCGAGCTTGGCGTCAACACCATCGACGAGCTGATCGCGCTGATCCGAGCAAATCCTGGCAAGTTCAACTACGGTTCGGACGGCATCGGCACCTCGACGCACCTCGCCTTCGAACTGTTCCGTTCGCGCGTCGGCGACCTCGACGTCGAGCACATTCCGTTCAAGGGCTCGGCGGAAATCTTGCAGAACTACGCCAGCGGCAGCATCCAGATGTCGATCACCGGCGTGCAGGCAGCGCTCGGCCAGGTCAAGGAGGGCTCGATCAAGGCGCTTGCCGTCAGCAGCTCCGAACGGCTCCTCGCTCTGCCTGACGTTCCGACCATGGCCGAAGCCGGCTTCAAGGACCTGGAAATGTCGTCCTGGACGATGCTGATCGGGCCATCCGGCCTGCCGGATCCGATCCGCGATCGCCTTGCCGAGGCGTTCCACAAGGTCATGACCCAACCCGAGCTGCTGGAAAAGATGACCAAGCTCGGCGCGCTGATCCCCGATTACCAAGGCCCGGCGGAGTCCAAGGCGTTGATCCAGCGCTTCGACAGCCAGTGGAAAAAGGTCATCGCCGACGCCGGCATCAAGGTCCAGAACTGACCATCCGACAATCAGTCCGGCGGCCCAGGGCCCCGGAACCCCATCGGTCACGCTAGCTACGCCGACCGTTCCCCGGCATGCGCAACAACGCCACCACTCACATCGAGGAAGGAACACCATGACCTATGATCTTACACCTGTGTGCAGCCGTGCCGCATGGAAGGGCAGCGAACTCGACTACCGCCAGAACGGTCTCTACCAGTTGTCCGCAGCCGACCTGACCGAGATCGATGCGGCGCTCGCCAACGTTAAGGCGCTGGGCGACCTCGACCTTCCGGAGATCACCCGCGAGAACTTTCCGCTGTCTGGAATGGGCAGCTTCCTCGCCAATGTTCGCGATGAACTCGCCAGCGGCCTCGGTTTCGTGCTGATCCGAGGCATCGAGCGCGAGCGCTATTCGGACGACGACCTCGCCCGCATCTACTACGGCTTGGGCACCTATGTCGGCGACGTCATCCCGCAGTCGGGCAATGGCGAACTGCTCGGCCATGTCATGAATGTCAGCGACATGGTTGACGAGACGGTGCGCGGCTATCGCTCGGCGCAGGCCATGAACATGCACTCCGACGGCCACGACGTGGTCGGCCTGTTGTGCCTGCGCGAGGCCAAGAAGGGCGGCGAAAGCCGCATTGCGAGCGCCGTCGCGGTGCACGACCGGATGGCCGCGGAGCGCCCCGATCTCGCCGAGTTGCTCTATCGCGGCATGCCGATCGCGCGCGGCCAGCGCGACGCAGAGCGCGGCGACGGCCGCCTGGTGACGCCGAACGACGTCGCCCTGTTCAACAAGGACGGAGGCACGTTCGCGGCCTGCGTGCACGTTGCCCAGGTCAGGGACGCAGCAGCAAACGGCGCGTTCACGATGACGCCGGAGCAGGAACAGGCGCTGGCGATGTTCTGCGAGCTGTCGGCATCGCCGGAGTTCTATCTCGACATGAATATCGCGCCCGGCGACATCCAGTTCCTCAACAACCGCCTAGTCATTCACGGCCGAGCGCTCTATGAGGATCACCCCGAGATCACCCGCCGTCGCCACCTGATGCGGCTGTGGTTGAACATTCCGACCTGGGAACGCCGGTCGGATGCGCAGGACGACATCTATTCGCTGAACGACCTGCCGCTGTGGGCGCGCTACCGCACCCCGCGCATGGAGCTGCCCAGCGTCTACATGGCCGAGATGGTCGCGAACCAACTCAAGACGGCTGCGACCTGAACACAGGCTCTGCTGGCGTCGACCCGCCGACGTCAGCGCATTTCAGGATGTGGTTCGCGCGGTCGATTTGTGAACCGTGACGGTGCGTCAAGCTAGTTGCGAGGGGGGAACATGCCAGCCATCAGGAACACCAAGGACTTCTACGCCGGGGTTCTTTTCAGTCTCATTGCCATCGGAGCGTTGTACAGTTCAGCGAGCTACGGTGTCGGCAGTCTGCGCCGGATGGGGCCAGGCTTCTTTCCGATCGCCGTGTCGCTCGTGCTGTGCCTGTTTGCCGCCACCCTCATGTGGCGCGGCATCGCCGGCGAGGGTCAGCGCGTCGGCGATGTCGCCTTGCGCGTGCCGGTGCTCATCCTGGGCGGGACGTTCCTGTTTGCACTGACGATTCGCCCGCTCGGCCTGCCGTTCGCCATCGCAGCTATGGTCATGGTAGGCTCGCGGGCGAGCCGCCAGCTCACGTTCGGACGGGCGGCCATGCTGGCGACGGTGCTTGCCATCGGATCGGTCTTGGTCTTCCGATTCGGTCTGGGACAGCCCATTCCCGTCTGCGGCGCACTGTTCGCCGAAGCTATCTGCGGCTCCCGCTGGATGTAGGCGCAATGGACTTCTTCGATCACATCACCCTGGGCTTTCAGGCTGCGTTCACGATCAACGCGCTGCTCTACTGTTTTGTCGGCTGTCTACTCGGCACGCTGATTGGCGTGCTGCCGGGGCTTGGGCCGGCAGCCACCATTTCGATGCTGTTGCCCGCGACGTTCACGCTCGAGCCGTCGTCGGCGCTCATCATGATGGCCGGCATCTACTACGGCGCCCAGTATGGCGGCTCCACCACCGCGATCCTCGTCAACCTTCCCGGCGAGGCGACATCGGTCGTCACAGCTATCGACGGTTACCAGATGGCGCGGCAGGGGCGGGCGGGGATTGCGCTCGCCACCGCGGCGATCAGTTCCTTCATCGCCGGCACAATCGCCACGCTGGTGATCGCTGCATTTGCCGTGCCGCTCGGCGCGATTGCCGAAAGCTTCGGGCCAGCCGAGTATTTTTCACTGATGTTGCTGGGCCTGATCACCTCGGTGGTGCTAGCGCAGGGCTCGCTGGTGAAGGCGCTCGCCATGGTCGCGTTTGGACTCCTGCTTGGCATGGTCGGCTCGGATGTCAACTCGGGTATGCCGCGCCTCGACTTCGGTTTCCAGGAACTGTTCGACGGCATCAATCTGGTGGCGGTCGCCATGGGCGTCTTCGGCCTTGCCGAAATCATCCGCAACTTGCAGGGCGGCGACGAAGGCCGCACACTGCACGCCAAGCGCTTGGCTGGGCTGATGCCGCGCTGGCGGGATTTCAAGGCGATGGTGCCCGCCGCATTGCGCGGGACCGGTCTGGGCACTGTGCTCGGCATCTTGCCGGGCGGCGGCGCGCTGTTGTCGTCCTTCGCCTCCTACGCCCTTGAAAAGAAGCTGGCGGACGATCCGTCCCGCTTCGGCAAAGGCGCGATCGAAGGCGTCGCCGGGCCCGAAGCCGCCAACAACGCCGGCGCGCAAACGTCGTTCATCCCGCTGCTTGCGCTCGGCATTCCGTCCAACGTCATCATGGCGCTGATGGCCGGGGCGCTGATCATCCAGGGCATCCAGCCCGGACCCGGCATGATGCAGGAACAGCCGACGCTGTTCTGGGGCCTGATCGCCTCGATGTGGATCGGCAATCTAATGCTGCTTGTGCTCAACCTTCCGTTGGTGGGCGTCTGGGCGAAGCTGGTTACCGTGCCCTACGACATCCTTTATCCGGCGATCATGGTGTTCTGCGCGATTGGCGTGTTCACCCTCAACAATAACACCTTCGACATCTACCTGATGCTGTTGTTCGGGGCTGTGGGCTACATCTTCATCAAGCTCGACTGCGAACCGGCGCCGATGTTGCTGGGCATGGTTCTGGGGCCGATGATGGAGGACAATTTGCGCCGGGCGATGCTGTTGTCACGTGGCGACCCGATGACCTTCGTCGAACGTCCCATCAGTGCCGCGCTGCTGGCCCTGGCGGTGGCGGCTGTGATTGCCGTGGCCGCGCCCACCTTGCGCGCGCAGCGGGAGGTTGCATTCAAAGAGTGAATGCGAGAAGCCGTGTACAGCGCTGTGCTGCTTTGAGTCGTTGGTCGAGTGTCCACTTCAGGCTGCGTTGAAAATCGATACTCTTCCGTTGGAGATGGTGCCGCCTCCGCTGCTGCCAGCTTGGCAACGGTGCATGTATCAATCTCGCCCGTGCTAGGCCGGGCCGGCAGTCTTCGGAACCGGCCGCGGTCGTGAAGTTTACAATGAAACATCAATGAGCTGATTACGCATCTGAATTGCTGGGCAGCATAGAGCAGTTGTCGGCGTCATCTCCCATTCCTCCTCACCCACAACCTAGCCCGTTTGACCTCTGAAGCATCATTTGCCTTTCGGCCGTCTAGATTCCCTAGGCTCGAGGAAGTCACCCTGCCACATGCCGCGGCGATCCGCCTTGGCCTTTGCCTGCTCGCTGCCGTAGGCGCCCTTGCTGTAGCGCGGCCAGTCCAGGGCGTGCCCATTGCGGACCAGCCAGCGGGCGACACTCTGCCCGTCTGCTCTGTAACAGTCGCCCACGAAGCGCCTGTAGCGGTCTCGCTCGACATACTCGCACCTGATAGGGCGTGACGCCGCTAAGAAACTGTCCAGCGCGTCTGCTGCAGCTTTCCCGCAGCGATATGCGGCGCTTGAACCGTCATGGCAGACCTGCCAGCTCTCGGGCGCGTCGACGCCGTTGAAACGGATACGCTCGCCAGCAATCTCTACCGTATCACCGTCGATGACGGAGGCGCGGCCGATCAGTGGATCCTGCGCCGCCGCTGGCGTGGTGGCAAGCAAGGCACATAGGATTAGAGCCAGGCGCACGCTATTCGGCCTGGCGGTCTCTGAGGCGGACGCCTACGCCGCAGTATGATCACGCTTCCCGCCAAGAACATCGCAGCGGTCGATCAGATGGACGAGGGCATGGACACGCTGCGCACCTGCTGGTCGGCGCTGCAGGACATGTCTGTGCTCGACGATGAGATGATCTTGTCCGTTCGCTGCACGCTAGCCGTCGCCATCGAGACGCTGAAGCCCGTCCGAGCCATGCTGAATGGGGAAGGAGGTGCAGCGTGACCGGCGCCACTCTCCTTCTGCTCGAGTTCGAGAGACGCGCCAAGCGACCGTTGGGACGAGGCGACGGGTATGACGGCCTAGCTCGAACAGTTGGCTGATCGGCTCAGATCCCGCCGGGAAAAGGCCGAGGAGACCGAACAGCACGACGCCGATGCTGTCTCTGACCTATTCCACGCAATCATGAACCCCCGCGCTACCACGCTCTCCGGCATTCTGGCGAAGGTGCGGGTGCGAGATCGTTGGAACACGGACGATGAAAAGGGCGAGGTCGCGATTCTCCAGAGCATGTTGGCGGACCTCAAGGCCGTCGCGGAGGAGCGGGGCGGGGCAGGCAAAAGGCAGGGGCAGGGTGCCCCGCCATGTTGCATCCTTGTCGCGTGGACTGGCCGTGAGCTATCGGAAGCCATTGGAAATCAAGGGAACTCAGTTGCAACATGACGCGACATGAATGTGGCGACGCCGCCGATCTTAGGTCGGGCTATGTATTTGATTTCGCTTGAGAAATTAATGGTGCCCGGAGGCGGATTCGAACCACCGACACGCGGATTTTCAATCCGCTGCTCTACCAACTGAGCTATCCGGGCAACCTTCCGAATTCAGGCCGTCTGGCCTTGCTTCGGACCTTCGAAGCGGTGCGCTGCACCCCTGAAAGCGGGTGGGTTATAACACGAGAATCTTGCCTGTCCAGCGCCCCAAAGAGCTTTTCTTGAAAGAAATTACAGGCCCTTGGGGAAAGTTGGAAATGCGCCTCAACGTTCTTCGCCGGCGTCGGGCCGGCCATCGGAATCCTCTTCCTCGTCCTCGCGAACGGGAATGGCGTAGCTGCCCGAAAGCCAGCGGTTGAGGTCGACCGCCTTGCAGCGCGGCGAGCAGAACGGATAGGTCTCGCGCTCGGACGGCTTGCCGCATTCCGGGCAGGGACGCTTGGGACGCAGCGGCGTCACCTTGTCGTGGGGATTCGCAGTCATAGCTGTGCGCCGGTCTGCCAGCGGTACTGGATCGGATAGCCCTCGCCGCTCAACAGCGACGTGGTCTCATAGAGCGGCAGCCCGACGACATTGGTATAGGAACCGGTCAGCTTGACCACGAAGGTGCCGGCAAGCCCCTGGATGCCGTAGCCACCGGCCTTGCCGCGCCATTCGCCCGAGGCGAGGTAATTGTCCATGTCCTGCCGCGACAGGCGCTTGAAGCGCACGCGCGTCTCGACCAGCCGCTGGCGCAGCTTGCCCGCAGGGGTGACCAGTGCCAGCCCCGTATAGACGCGGTGTGAACGGCCCGAAAGCAGCTGAAGGCAGTGGATGGCGTCTTCTGCGGTTTCTGCCTTGGGCAGGATGCGGCGGCCAACCGCCACCACCGTGTCGGCGGCGAGGATGAAGCCGGAAACCTGGTCGGCTTCGCGGCCAATCATTTCGCGCGCGCGCTCGGCCTTGGTCACCGACAGCCGCTTGGCGAGCGAGCGCGGATGCTCGGCACGCATCGGTCGCTCGTCGACATCGGCCGGAAACAGCCGGTCGGGCTCGATGCCCGCCTGCTGCAGCAACTCGACGCGGCGGGGCGAGCCCGAAGCAAGCACAAGCTTTTGCAGATCGCTCAAACCTGGATCCTGTCGCTGGAAACGCTCGACACCCGTGGGCGCCGGCGGACTTACTTGAAGCGGTAGGTGATACGGCCCTTGGTCAGGTCGTAGGGCGTCATTTCGACGAGGACCTTGTCGCCGGTCAGCACGCGGATGCGGTTCTTGCGCATACGGCCGGCCGTGTGGGCGATGATTTCGTGTTCGTTTTCGAGCTTGACCCGGAACATTGCATTCGGCAACAATTCCGTAACAACGCCCGGAAACTCGAGGACTTCTTCCTTCGGCATTCGGTACCTTCGGTTTGGGTGGCATTCCCGGCGCCCCGGCCGGAATTTGCGCGGAACCTATATGATAATGCGCACTTTGTGAACACGCTTAATCTGTGTGGAAATCTACGCCGGTTTTTGCCGGCCTTGCAGCGAATCTTTCCGCCATCCTGACCTTGAGGCGCTCGCGCACGTCGCGATAGGCACCCATGATCTGTTCGCGCGTGCCGGTGATGGCTGTCGGATCGGGCGTCGGCCAATATTCGACGTCGATCGCCATCGAGCGGGTGAATTCAAGTGCTGCATGATGCGCTTCAGGCGCAAGCGTCACGATGAGGTCGAAATAGCCGTCTTCCAGGTCGTCCACGGTACGCGGTTGGTGCTCTGTCAGCCCCATGCCGTCCTCGGCAAGTACGGCATCGACGAAGGGATCGCGGTCGCCGACGCGCACGCCTGCGGATGCGACGAAGATGGAGGGCGCAAGCGTGTGCCGGGCAATCGCCTCGGCCATCGGCGAACGGACCGAATTCATTCGGCACATGAACAGGATCGAGCGTGGGGACGTTGCGTTGCCCGTCATATGTCATCCGCGCCAGTGAAGTACGCAAATGAGCGTGAACAGGCGGCGGGCGGTGTCGAAGTCGATCTCGATCTTACCCGCGAGGCGGTCGAGCAGGGTCTGCGAGCCTTCGTTGTGAAGTCCGCGCCGCCCCATGTCGATCGCCTCGATCTGGCTCGGCGTCGATACGCGGATCGCCGCGTAGTAGCTTTCGCAGATCATGAAATAGTCCTTCACGATGCGCCGAAACGGCGTCAGCGACAGGATGTGGGTGACCACCGCCTCGCCATGCTCGCGCGAAATCGCAAAGACCAGTCGCGAATCGACCAGCGACAGCTTCAGCCTGTAGGGGCCGTGGCCGTCGTCATTGATCGGATGAAAGCTATTTTCCTCGATCAGGTCGAAGATGGCGACCGCGCGCTCGTGCTCGACATCGGGTGTCGAGCGGCGGATCGATTCGTCGAGTTCGACGTCGACCAGGCGGGAGCGTGCGTGGCCCTTGTCGGACATCGCCGCCCTACATGTTCAATCTGATAGCGACCGAGCGCGCATGCGCGTCGAGCCCTTCGGCCTTGGCGAGCGTGATCGCCGCCGGCGCCAGCGCCCTGAGTTGCTCGGGGCCAAGTTTCAGGATCGAGCTGCGCTTGACGAACTCGAGCACCGTGAGCCCCGACGAAAAGCGTGCCGAACGTGCGGTCGGCAACACATGATTCGGGCCGCCGACATAATCGCCGATCACTTCCGGCGTATGGCGGCCGAGGAACACCGAGCCGGCATTGCGGATGCGCGCCAGATAAGCCTCCGGCTCGGCGAGGGCGAGCTCGAGATGCTCGGCGGCGATGCGGTCGATGAGCGAAATGGCACTGTCGAAGCTGTCGACCAGGATCACCGCGCCGAAATCGCGCCAGCTTGCGGCCGCCGTCTCTGCCCGTGGTAACAGCTTGATCTGCCTGATGACCGCCTCTTCCACCGCCTTGCCGAAGGCGGCGTCGTCGGTGATCAGGATCGACTGCGCCGAAACGTCGTGTTCGGCCTGGGCCAGAAGATCGGCGGCGATCCAGTCGGGATCGTTGTCGCGGTCGGCGACGACGAGCACTTCCGAGGGACCGGCGATCATGTCAATGCCGACGGTGCCGAACACCTGGCGCTTGGCAGCGGCCACATAGGCGTTGCCGGGGCCGACGATCTTGGCGACGGGACGGATGGTCTCGGTGCCGTAGGCAAGGGCTGCGATCGCCTGCGCTCCGCCGACCCGGTAGATTTCCGATACGCCGGCGAGATCGGCTGCGACCAGGACCAGCGGATTGATGACGCCGCCGGTTGCCGGAACGACGATGACGATGCGCTCGACGCCCGCGACCTTCGCCGGCATGGCGTTCATCAGTACCGAACTCGGGTAGCTCGCCGTGCCGCCCGGCACATAGAGCCCGACCGCCTCGATCGCGGTCCAGCGCGAGCCGAGTTCGACGCCGATTGCGTCCGTATAGCGGTCGTCCTTCGGCATCTGCCGTTCGTGATGCGAGCGGATGCGGTCGCGGGCGAAGCGCAGCGCTTCCACCGTTTGCGGATCGGCGTCCTTGTAGGCCTGGTCGATATCAGCGCGTGTCACCGCAATGCCGAGCGCGTTGAGGTCGGCGCGGTCGAACTTCGCGGTGTAGTCGACCAGTGCCGCGTCGCCTCTTGTGCGCACATCGTCGATGATGGCGCGCACGGTGGCTTCCACGTCGGGCGATGCCTCGCGCTTGGTGGTCAGGAAGGCGGCGAAGCGCTTCTCGAAATCCGCGGCTGATTGGTTAAGCGTGATGGCCATGATCGAAATGCTCAAGTCTGGTGAATGGGGCGGGAGGAGGCCTGCCAGGCGGCGCCCGTGTCGGTCAGCCGCGCCTCGATGCACTCGACCTCGAGCCGGATCGCGGCCTCGCCTGAAAACAGCAGTTCGATCGCACCGGCCGGATGCTCGGAGGCCACGAAACGAATGGCCAGCAGTTCGAGCACTTCGTCGGTCTTGGCGCGGGAAATGCCGTGCAGCTTGGCCGACAGCACGCGGTCGAAATGCATGATCGACCTGCGCCGCTCATATTTCGGGCGGAAGAAGCCGGTTTTCGCTTCCCAGGCGAAGCGGTTCATCGCCAGCGCGAAGCGTTTGGTCGGAGCCTGGAATTCGATGTCGCCGACCTTCACCACGGCGTCCTGAACATGGGCCGAGACGATCTCCAGGTCCTGTTCGTCGAGGGCGACTAGCTTGAGCTGGTTCATGTCCGTTCGGCTGCCTGCGCGGAAACTTTTGTGCTTCCTGTCTTGTTAGGCGGTCTTGCTGCACTGCGCAACCGCGCGTGAGGGAGTAGGGCAGTAGGGGAGTAAGGCATTGGGGCAGAAGTCACTTATTGCCCTACTGCCTTGCTCCCCTATTCCCCTGAATCAGCCGCTGATCCGTTCGATCACCGCGCCGCAACGCGACAGCTTTTCTTCCAGCCGCTCGAAACCGCGGTCGAGATGGTAGACGCGGTTGACCACCGTTTCTCCCTCTGCGGCAAGGCCGGCAATCACCAGCGACACCGAGGCACGCAGATCGGTCGCCATGACGGGCGCGCCCTTGAGCTTGGCGACGCCTTCGACGATGGCCGTCTGGCCTGACAGCGTGATGTGGGCGCCGAGGCGGGCGAGTTCCTGGACGTGCATGAAGCGGTTCTCGAAGATCGTCTCGGTGATCTTCGACTTGCCCTTGGCCATGGTCATCAGGCCCATGAATTGCGCCTGCAGGTCGGTGGGGAAGCCGGGGAAGGGCTCGGTGACGACGTCGACCGGCGAGATGCCGGAGCCATTGCGCATGACGCGGATGCCGGAATTGGTCTCGGTGATCACGGCGCCGGTGCGGGCGATCACGTCGAGCGCGCTCTGCAGCAGGTCGGCGCGGGCGCCCTCGAGCAGCACGTCGCCGCCGGTCATCGCCACTGCCATGGCATAGGTGCCGGTCTCGATGCGGTCGGGGATGACCCGGTGGCGCGCGCCCGACAGCGAATCGACGCCTTCGATGGTGATCGTCGAGGTGCCGGCGCCGGTGATTCTCGCACCCATGGCGTTGAGGCATTCGGCGAGGTTGACGACTTCCGGTTCGCGCGCGGCGTTTTCGAGCACCGTCTCGCCGCGGGCGAGAGTGGCGGCCATCATCAGCACATGGGTGGCGCCGACCGAAATCTTGGGGAAGACGTAGCGGTTGCCGACGAGCCGGTTCCTGGCGGTAGCAAGGATATAGCCGTTCTCGACGTCGATATTGGCGCCCAGCGCCTGCAAACCGTCGATGAACAGGTCGACCGGGCGCGTGCCGATGGCGCAGCCGCCCGGCAGCGACACCTTGGCCACGCCCATGCGGGCGAGCAGCGGGCCGATGACCCAGAAACTGGCGCGCATCTTGGAAACCAGCTCATAGGGTGCGGTGGTGTCGACGATGTTGCGCGCGGTGAAGCTGATGGTGCGCGAATAACCTTCGCTCTGGCTCTCGCGCCGGCCTTTGACGGAGTAGTCGACGCCGTGATTGCCGAGGATGCGGATCAGTTGCTCGACATCGGCCAGATGCGGCACGTTCTCCAGCGTCAGCGTATCGTCGGTGAGCAGCGAGGCGATCATCAGCGGGAGGGCAGCGTTTTTCGCGCCCGAGATCGGGATGGTTCCGGTCAGCTCGTTGCCACCGACAATTCTGATGCGATCCATTGGTCGTCGTTTCTCCGGGGAACCCCGGTTCTGGCGAGAAATTTTCCTGCCGCCGTCTAGACCATCGCGCCCCCCGGTTCAAGAATCAGGGAACTGCCGTCTTCTGCGCCAAGCGCCTGCCGTTGCCGGTCAGGCTTTCTCGGGTTTGTCGTTGTCACCCTTCGCGGCGGCAAGGCCCTCGGGCCTGGTATCGGCGTCGCCGGTGCGGCGCGAACGCGCCTGTGCCTTGCGTTTCATCAGGTTGGCGCGCAGCTCTGCCGCGAGCCGCGCCTTGCGCTGATCGGCGCCGCTTGAGGGTGTCTTCTTTGTCGACGACATGTGGTGGTCCCCGCTTGTCGCTCGTTCATAACGGAGTGGCAACGGAAATGGCCAGCATTGTGGCGCAGACGGGCCTGTGGAAAATCTTCCGCAAAATGGTTCAACTGATAACTTGCGCTCCCCTGAATCATGTGGCACAAGCCGCCCCGTCCACGGTCGCTGCCGTAGCTCAGTGGTAGAGCACTCCCTTGGTAAGGGAGAGGTCGAGAGTTCAATCCTCTCTGGCAGCACCATTTTCTCCCTCGACAGATTCCCGCATCGTTGGCCTCCGGGCGAAAGCTCGCTCACAATTGCGATTCGATCGGCAGGTAGCCGATCAGCCTGGCAATCAGCCGTCGTCGCAGGCTGGCTTGCGGTTCGTGGCGGAGTTCGCGAGGTCTGTTGGCGGCAATGTCTGTCCAGACCAGTTCGCCCTTGTCCAGCGTCACCTGGAAGCTTGCGCGGGGCGAGGTTTGCGCCGAGATCACCGCTGCCACTTCGTGCGCCAGTTCCTGCTGCTGGAAAAGTACGCCCATTTCGGTATTCAGCGAGGCCGAGCGAGGGTCGAAGTTGAAGGAGCCGACGAAACCCGTTTCCCCGTCCGCGACAAAGGCCTTGGTGTGCAGGCTGGCGCCCTTTGAGCCGAACAGCGACAGTTCGCTGCGCTCGTCGTCCGGCCTCAGTTCGAAGAGGGTGATGCCCTCGTGGAGAAGCGGTTTGCGGTAGCGCATGTAGGCGCCGTGGACGGCGGCAACGTCGGTGGCAGCCAGCGAGTTGGTCAACACTGTCACCGCCACCCCGTTGTCGACCAGGGTGGCCAACTGGTGCGTCCCGGAAACCCCTGGAATGAAATAGGGCGAGACGATGGTCAGTTCCCGCCTGGCGGACTGCAGGACCGGGGCCAGTGTCTTCATCAGCCAGCCGTCCGCCTTGCCGCCCATCGCCTTTTCAGGTGGATCCGAGGCGACGACGACATCGCCGGTCCAGCGTAGTTTTCCGATTTCGGAGCTCGCCCATCGCCGGCTCTCCTCGGTGACGCGGCTTATATAGGGCTCGGCAAGTCCGGTTGTTGCAGCCCGTTCCAGGCGTTGGCGCAGCCCAGGCAGATCGCCCTTCGCCATGCCGGTGACGTGTCGGATCGGCAGCACCGCCTCGCTGTTCCAGAAACGGTCGAAGATGCTCTCGGCCTGGTCGACCGCGGGGCCGACAAGCAAAAGGTCCATGTCGCGGAAATTGGCCTCATCAGAGGCGTCGAAATAGGCGTCGCCGATGTTGCGTCCGCCCACCACGGCCAGCCGGCCGTCGGCGATCCAGGCCTTGTTGTGCATGCGCCGCGTGGTACGGACCGCACGCAGCACCAGTTCCAGTCCCCGTTGCAGTCCGAAGGCCCGTGCCCAGCTCGGATTGAACAGCCTGACTTCGATATTGGCATGGCTGTCGAGGGCAATGTAGTTGGGGTCGTAGCCCCTGGCGTTGATGTCGTCGAGCATCAGCCGCACACGCACGCCACGATCGGCGGCGGCGAGGATTTCGCGCGCCAGCAGCCCGCCCGTCAGGTCGTCTTTCCAATAATAGTATTGCAGGTCGAGGCTGCGCGCCGCATGGCGCGCCGTATAGGCTCGGACGGCAAAGGCTTGAAGGTTGCTGGATAGTAGCGCCAGTCCGCTTTGTCCGGGATGCTTGGCCAGCAGAGGTGCTACCAGCCGGTCGAATTCGCCCTGGTCGGCGGTCGTTGGCAGGGCGAAGGAGGGCGCGCCGCGCGCGCGCCTGGCGAAGCGGCCATAGGCATAGACTGCAAGCACCGATGCGATGACCAGGGTGCCTACAATGGCGACGATGATGGCGATGAGTTTCATGCGTCGGACGGCCCGCAATCTGAAGCGGCAAACCCATGCTCACGGCATGAATGCGGTGGATGGCCATTGTGACGCATGTGGAAAATCTCGAACACCTCAACCATATAGGCTAGAGTTGACAGTGAAGCCTGTCGCAAGTGAACACGAATTTCCCAGAGATTCCAGACGAGTGATGGCTAGCAGACAAAGCTTGGAGATTCGCGCAAAGTCGGGCGCCGGACAGGCGGGTTCAGCGCCTCGGTTGCAAGGCAAAGTTTCGGCGCCCGACGCCGATGCGCACGGCGAAATCGTCATAGCTTCCTACAACGTCCACAAATGCGTCGGGCTGGATCGACGCTTCGATCCGCAGCGGACGATGCAGGTCATCTCGGAAATCGACGCCGACGTCATTGCTCTGCAGGAGGCCGACCAGCGCTTTGGCGACCGAGCGGGCTTGCTCGATCTCGCAGCCCTGGAGCGCGAGACCGGGCTGGTGCCGGTTCCGCTTGCCGGCCGGCGCAAGAGCCATGGCTGGCGCGGCAATGTCGTGCTTTTCCGCAAAGGCACGGTCACTTCGGCGAAGCAACTGGTGTTGCCGGGGGCTGAACCGCGTGGGGCGGTTGTCGTCGATCTCGAGATGGAAGCGGGACCGTTGCGTGTCATTGCCGCGCATTTCGGCCTGTTGCGCCATTCGCGCAAGCGGCAGGCGGGCATGCTGCTGACGGCAGCCGAACTGCACAGTGAAAAGCCGACGGTGCTGGTCGGTGATCTCAACGAATGGCGGCTTGGCAGGCGCTCGTCGTTGCGCTTGCTGGAGCCTGCCTTCGGGCCTGCGCATGCGCTGGTGCCGAGCTTTCCGTCGCGTTTTCCGGTGCTGGCGCTCGACCGGGTCATGGCAAGGCCGCACAGCCTGCTGACCGAACTGCAGGCGCACGATACCGCGCTGGCGCGCATCGCTTCGGATCATCTCCCGATCAGAGCCGTTCTCAGGCTCAACGCCAAGCGCAACGGGATAGCCGAAGCAGCCTGAAGCCGCCGTAGCGTCACCTTCCCGCATCCCACTCTTCACTTGCACGGATCGCGGATGCCGTACTAGCTGGAGTTGGTGGAACACGGCGAATGCCGGCAATGGGAAAAGGGAAAAGCTTCACGCGGACAGAAGGGTGAAACATGGTTGAGTCACGGATAGGCTGCAAAAGCCTGCGTTCCAAGGTGATGAGCGCCGAGGATGCGGCGTCCCTGATCCAATCGGAGACGACGGTCGGCATGAGCGGTTTCACCGGCTCGGGCTATCCGAAGACCGTTCCCCTGGCGCTCGCTGCCCGCATCGAGGCAGAGCACGCCGCCGGCAATCCGTTCCGGCTGCGGGTCTGGACGGGAGCCTCCACTGGCCCCGAACTCGACGGTGCGCTGGCCAAGGCCGACGGCATCGAATTCCGCCTTCCCTACAATTCCGATCCCATCGCCCGCGACAAGATCAATCGCGGCGAGATGGAATATTTCGACATGCATCTGAGCCAGGTGGCACCGATGGCCTGGCAGGGCTTTCTCGGTCCGCTCGATACTGCCGTTGTCGAGGTATCCGGGATCAGGCCCGATGGTTCGCTCATTCCTTCGTCTTCGGTGGGCAACAACAAGACATGGCTCGATCGCGCCAGCAAGGTGATCCTCGAGGTCAACAGCTGGCAGAATCCCGAGCTCGAAGGGATGCACGACATCTACTACGGTACGGCATTGCCGCCGCATCGCGTGCCGATCCCGCTGCTGCGCGCCGACGACCGCATCGGCGAGACCGCCTTCCGCTGCGATCCGGACAAGATCGTGGCCATCGTCGAGACCGATGTACCCGACCGCAACTTGCCATTCTCCAAGCCCGACCAGGTCGCCCACGCCATCGCAGGGCATCTGCTCGAGTTCTTCCGGCATGAGGTTGCCATGGGTAGGCTTCCGGCCTCGCTGCTGCCTATCCAGTCAGGCGTCGGCAACATCGCCAATGCCGTGCTGACCGGGCTGGTCGATGGTCCGTTCGAGAACATGACCGCCTTCACCGAGGTGATCCAGGACGGCATGCTGGACCTGATCGATTCCGGCAAACTGCGCATGGCGTCCGCCACGGCATTCTCTCTGAGCCCCGAGGCCGCCGCCAATCTGAACGCCAATATGGGTCGCTACCGCGACAAGATGATTCTGAGGCCGCAGGAGATCAGCAACCACCCCGAACTGATCCGGCGCCTTGGCTGCATCGCCATGAACGGACTGATCGAGGCCGATATCTACGGCAACGTCAATTCGACCCACATCATGGGCTCGCGCATCCAGAACGGCATCGGTGGTTCCGGCGATTTCGCCCGCAACGCCTATGTTTCGATCTTCGTGACGCCGTCGACGGCCAAGGGCGGCAAGATCTCGTCCATCGTGCCACAGGTGAGCCATGTCGATCACATCAACCAGGATGTGCAGGTCATCGTCACCGAACAGGGCCTGGCGGATCTGCGCGGCCTGTCGCCCAAGCAGAAGGCGCGGCTGATCATCGAAAAATGCGTCCATCCCGACTACCGGCCGGCGCTCGAGGACTATTTCGAGCGCGCACTGCGCGGCTCCTATGGCCTGCAGTCGCCGTCGCTGCTCAACGAGGCGCTGTCGTGGCACCAGCGCTACATCGAAACCGGAACGATGCGGGCCTGATCGGCCTACTGGACTACAAAGAAGTCGCTGATCCTTGCTGCCGTCTGTTGGAGTATCGGCAGGATCTCGGCTTCCATCTCGGCCGGCGTGTGACGCGCGCTCTGCGTCGAGACGTTGATTGCCGCGACGATCGCGCCTGAGCGGTCGCGCAGCGGAACGGCAATCGAGCGCAGGCCGATTTCGAGTTCCTCGTCGACGATGGCATAGCCGTCCGCGCGAACCTTGGCGACGATCTCGGCAAGCCTCTTCCTGTCGGTCGTGGTCTTTGGTGTACGAGGTTCGATCCTTGCCCTTGCCAGGAAGGCTTCGAACTCCTTGTCGCCAAGACCTGACAGGAGAACGCGTCCCATCGCCGTGCAATGGGCGGGCAGGTGGGCGCCGACCTGCAGGTCGACGCCGATGATGCGCGGCCCCGGCACGCGCGCGACATAGACCATGTCTTCGCCGGAAAGCGTCGCGGCCGAGCAGGATTCGTGCAATCTGGCTGCCGTCTCGCGCATGAACGGCTCGGCGAATGTCCAAAGTGGTACGCCATGTAGCCAGATGCGGGCCTGTGTCAGCAGCCGCGGCGACAAGGAAAAGTTCCGGCCCGCCTGCACGGCGTAACCAGTCGCCACCAGCGTCAGTAGGAAACGCCGCGCGCCGGCGCGGGTGAGCCCTGCCTTTTCGGCCGTCTCGGTAAGCGTCAGTCCGGCCGGATTGGCGGCGAGGATCTCCATCACCGCCAGCCCGCGTTCCAGCGAGGTGACGTGGTCGCGGCTGGTTTCCTCGTCGCTCATCGATGCCTTTCCCGAAATACTTTGTCTGCGCGGAGCCGGTTGATTGACTCCGTGGTCATCTTGGATCAAGAATGTATCGCATACAAAACAAATGTTCGCAATGCGAACTTTTGACAATCGGGACGAAACGCGATGACCAAATTTCTCCCCCTGTCGAAGGCAGTCGCCGACAATCTCAACAACGGCGACACCGTGGCCTTCGAAGGGTTCACGCACCTCATTCCCACCGCGGCTGCGCATGAGGCGATCCGCCAGGGTTTCAAGGATCTGACGCTGGTGCGCATGACGCCGGACCTGGTCTACGACCAGATGATCGGCATGGGCATGGCCAGGAAGGCGATCTTCTCCTACGCCGGCAATCCTGGCGTCGGCCTGCTGCGCCGTCTGCGCGACGCGGTCGAGAATGGTTTTCCGCATGCGCTGGAGATCGAGGAGCACAGCCACGCCGCCATGGCCAATGCCTATGAAGCGGGTGCGGCGGGGCTGCCTTGCGCCATATTCCGCGGTTATCGCGGCGCTGAACTCGCCAAGGTCAACCCGAATATCAAGTCGGTGACCTGTCCGTTCACCGGCGAGGTGCTGGCCGCCGTTCCGTCGGTTCGTCCCGACGTCACCTTCATCCACGCCCAGAAGGCGAACAAGCGCGGCGACGTGCTGGTCGAGGGCATCATCGGCATCCAGAAGGAAGCAGCCCTCGCTGCCAAGCGCGCCGTGGTCACCGTCGAGGAAGTGGTCGACGATTTCGACGACCTGCACCCGAACCTGACCGTCCTGCCGAACTGGTCGGTCACGGCGATTTCCGTCGTGCCAGGCGGCGCGCATCCGTCCTACGCGCATGGCTACTACATCCGCGACAACGCATCCTATCTCGAATGGGATGAGATCGCGGCTGACCGCGACCGTTTCCGTGAGTGGATGCAGAAGAATGTGCTGGAGAAGACCGCCGACGACTTTGCGGCCCGCGTCGAACACCTGAGGAACGCAGCATGAGCGAGCTCGGCTTTACCCCCAATGAAATGATGACCATCGCCGCCTCGCGCGCGCTGAAGAACGACGACGTCTGCTTCGTCGGCATCGGCGCGCCGTCGGCCGCCTGCAACGTGGCGCGGCTGACCCATGCGCCCGACATCACGCTGATCTACGAATCCGGCACCATCGGCACCGCACCCGACGTGCTGCCGCTGTCGATCGGCGACGGCGAGTTGTGCGACACTGCCGTCACCACCGTCTCGGTGCCGGAGATGTTCCGCTACTGGCTGCAGGGCGGCCGCATTTCCATCGGCTTCCTTGGTGCTGCCCAGCTCGACAAGTTCGGCAACATCAACACCACTGTCATCGGCGACTACGCCCATCCCAAGACCCGCCTGCCGGGCGGCGGCGGCGCGCCGGAAATCGCGACGTCGTCGAAGGAAATATACATCACCATGGCGCAGTCGAAGCGCGGCATGGTCGAGAAGATCGATTTCTACACATCCTTCGGCCATGGCGAAGGCGGCGACCACCGCCAGCGTCTAGGCATCGACACCAAGGGCCCGACGCTTTTGATCACCGATCTGGCGATCTGGAAGCCGGATCCGGTGACCAAGGAATTCACCGTTGTTTCGCTGCATCCGGGCGTCACCCGCGAAAAGGTCCAGGAGACCTGCGGCTGGACGGTGAAATTTGCCGACCAGCTCGAGGAAACGCCGGCACCGACGCAGTTGGAATTGCAGACGCTGCGTGATCTAAAGGCGCGCACCGACGCTGCCCACAAGGGCGAGGCGGTTTCTGCCAAGAGAGGATCCAAGGATGGCTGAAGCCTATATCTGCGATTACATCCGCACGCCCATCGGCCGTTTCGGCGGCTCGCTGTCGTCGGTGCGTGCCGACGATCTCGGTGCCGTGCCGCTCAGGGCGTTGATGGAGCGCAATGCTTCGGTCGACTGGGCCGCCGTCGACGACGTCATCTTCGGCTGCGCCAATCAGGCCGGCGAGGACAACCGCAACGTTGCTCGCATGTCGCTACTCCTGGCCGGCATGCCGCAGGCTGTGTCGGGCACGACCATCAACCGGCTGTGCGGTTCGGGCATGGACGCCCTGATCGCCGCCGCCCGCGCCATCAAGGCCGGCGAGGCCGAACTGATGATTGCCGGCGGCGTCGAGAGCATGAGCCGTGCGCCTTTCGTCATGCCAAAGGCGGATGCGGCTTTTTCGCGTCATGCCGAGATCCACGACACCACCATCGGCTGGCGCTTCGTCAACCCGTTGATGAAGAAGCAGTACGGCATCGATTCGATGCCCGAGACCGGCGAGAACGTCGCGGAGGACTTTTCCGTCTCCCGCGCCGACCAGGATGCCTTTGCCGTGCGCAGCCAGAACAAGGCTGTCGCAGCGCAGGAGAATGGCCGTCTCGGCAAGGAGATCACGCCGGTTTCGATACCCCAGCGCAAGGGCGATCCGATCGTTGTTGCCAAGGACGAACATCCGCGCGCCGGCACCACCATCGAGACGCTGGCCAAGCTGCCGACGCCGTTCCGCCAGGGCGGCACGGTAACCGCCGGCAATGCTTCCGGCGTCAATGACGGTGCGGCTGCCCTCATCGTCGCTTCCGAGGCCGCTGTAAAGAAATACGGCCTGACGCCGATTGCCCGTGTGGTCGGCGGTGCGGCTGCCGGTGTCGCCCCGCGCATCATGGGTATCGGACCGGCGCCGGCGACGAAGAAGCTGTGCGCGCGGCTCGGCATCAAGCCGTCGGATTTCGACGTCATCGAGCTCAACGAAGCCTTCGCCTCCCAAGGCATTGCCGTGCTCCGCGAGCTTGGCATCGCCGAGGACGCGGAGCACGTGAACCCGAATGGCGGGGCCATTGCGCTGGGCCATCCGCTTGGCATGTCGGGCGCCCGCATCGCCGGCACCGCAGCACTTGAACTCGGCCTGCGCGGCGGCAAGCTGGCGCTGGCCACCATGTGCATCGGGGTCGGTCAGGGTATCGCGGTCGCTCTCGAAAGAGCCTGATCCGCGCCTGTCGCTCACTGAAACGAAAAACGCCCGGGCATTGCCCGGGCGTTTTTCGTTTCAAGGAATATGCTGATGAAGTCAGCCTACCAGGCTGACCAGGAAGCGCAGGCTGATCAGCAACAGAAAGATGCCGAACGCCACCTCCAGCTTCCGCTTCGACAGTGCATGGGCGAGCCGCGCACCCAGCGGGGCAGTCAGCACGCTTGTCGGCACGAACAGGATCAGGCCGACGAGCGAGACATAACCCAGCGACAGCGGAAACTGCAGGGCGGCGACATCAGGATATTCCGCCGCGCGCGGCCAGCCGGCATAGATGTAGCCGAGTGCGCCGGGGATGGAGATCAGCACGCCCAGGCCTGACGACGTTGCCACCGCCTGGTGTATGGGTCGGCCGTAGAAGGTCATGAACAGATTGGAGAGCTGGCCGCCGCCGATGCCCATCAGGCTCGACAGCACGCCGATGATCCAGCCGTAGATGTTCATGATGAGCTTGCCCGGCATGTCGAGCCCGAGCCGCCAGGAGTCCTTGCCGAACAGAAGGCGGATGGCGGAGATGCCGGCCACGATGACGAACACCGCCTTGAACAGATCGGCCGGCGCGTAGCGTGCAATGAAGCTGCCCATGACCACCCCGACGACAACGGGTACTGCCCATTGCTTGAGGATGGTCATGTCGACTGCGCCCTTGGCCTTGTGAGCGTTGAAAGAGCGGATTGAGGTCGGGATGATGATGGCAAGCGAGGTGCCGACGCAAAGCGGCATGCGCACCTCCTCCGGCACGCCGACCACCCGGAACAGCTCATAAAGCACCGGCACGATGACTGCGCCGCCACCGACACCGAAGACGCCGGCGAGTAGACCGGTAATGGCGCCGGCGCCAAGCAGGGCGATGGCGAGCCAGATGAGATCGAACATGGAAATGCCGGACATGTCGGGGGAACTCTGCAGTGGTGAAAGGCGATGGGGCGCAAACCGGCAGCAAGCTGCGGCCTGAGCTTCCCCAAGTGGAAGGCCGACATATGGCATGAAGCGTCGGGCCAGTCTTCCCCAGAATGCGATGCCAGCCGCCCAGCCATCAGCACGAGAATGCAGCTGCGGTGCTCTTGATCGCCTGGATTGGCAATTGCGCGGCTAGTGTTATATTCCTATGAATATAACGAATCGGCGGCAGTTGGGCTGCCTTGTCGTGATGGAGGAGTGACTATGTTCACGCGTAGGGGATTTGGTGTGCGGCTTGCCGCGATGGTTGGTGGCCTTGCGGCGGTGCTGGCGCTCGGCCTGCCTTCGGCACGTGCCGATGGCGAGGTGGTTGTGTTCGCTGCGGCCAGCCTCAAGAATGCGCTCGATGCCGTCGATGCCGCCTGGAAAGCCGAAAGCGGCAAGTCGGCTACGGCTTCTTACGCCGCCAGCTCCGCGCTCGCCAAGCAGATCGAAGAGGGCGCGCCAGCCGATGTCTTCATCTCCGCCGATCTCGACTGGATGAAGTATCTCTCCGACAAGAAGATGATCAGGCCCGATTCGGAGGTCAAGCTCCTCGGCAACCGCATCGTGCTCGTTGCGCCGAAGGATTCGGCCGCGACCACCGACATTGCGCCGAATTTCGATCTCGCCAAGCTCCTCGGCGACGGACGTCTGGCCATGGGCGACGTCAAGGCCGTGCCGGCCGGCAAATACGGCAAGGCCGCGCTCGAAAAGCTCGGCGTCTGGCCATCGGTCGAGGGTAAGGTCGCTCAGGCCGAGAACGTGCGCGCCGCTCTCAAGCTGGTGTCTACCGGCGAAGCACCGCTCGGCATCGTCTACCAGACCGACGCTGCGGCTGAGCCGGGCGTCAAGATCATCGGCACTTTCCCGGAAGAGACGCATCCTCCCATCGTCTATCCGGTTGGCGTAACAGTGGACTCGAAGAACGCGGACGCAGCCGCGTATGTGAAATATCTTCAATCCGCCAAGGTGAAGGAGCTTTTCGAAGCGCAGGGTTTCACTATGCTCGCGCCGGTGGTGTCGAACTAAGCGAAAGTCTTACCAAGCATGAACTGGCTGGACCTCAGTCCTGACGAATGGAATGCGGTTCATCTGTCGATCAAGGTTGGGCTGTGGGCGATGGCCGGCAGCCTGCCTTTCGGCATCCTCACGGCCCTGCTGCTGGCGCGTGGAAAATTCTGGGGCAAGTCGGTGCTCAATGGCATCATCCACCTGCCACTCGTCATGCCGCCCGTCGTCACCGGTTATCTTCTCCTGTTGAGCTTCGGCCGGCGCGGCCCGATCGGTGCCTTCCTTGCCGAGAATTTCGGCATCGTCTTCTCGTTCCGCTGGACCGGTGCGGCGCTTGCCTGCGCGGTCATGGGGTTTCCGCTGATGGTGCGCGCCATCCGTCTCTCAATAGAGGCGGTGGATCGCCGGCTGGAGGCGGCCGCCGGCACGCTCGGCGCAAGTCCACTCTGGGTGTTCTCGACCGTCACATTGCCCCTGATCCTACCGGGCATCGTCGCCGGAATGATCCTTTCCTTCGCGAAGGCGATGGGCGAGTTCGGCGCCACCATCACTTTCGTCTCCAACATACCCGGCGAAACCCAGACACTGCCCTCGGCGATCTATACGTTTACGCAAGTGCCCGGCGGCGATGCCGGTGCGATGCGGCTGACGCTGATCTCTATCGCCATCTCGATGGCGGCATTGTTGGTTTCCGAAGCCTTCGCCCGCCGCATCGACCGCCGTATGGTCATCGAATGACGCTGCTCGTCGATATCAACCACCGGCTTGGCGCGCTGAACCTCGACGCAAAATTCGAGAGTGCGGGCCATCTGACAGCGCTGTTCGGGCCGTCCGGCTCCGGCAAGACCTCGCTTATCAACATCATCGCCGGTCTCATCCGACCCGATGCCGGCCGCATCGTCATCGGCCAACGGACACTGGTCGACACCGAACGCGGTATCTTCGTTCCCGCCCACAAGCGCCGCGTTGGCTTCGTTTTCCAGGACGCGCGGCTGTTTCCCCATCTGAATGTCAGTTCCAACCTGCTCTACGGCCGTTGGTTCACGCCGGGCCGCGAGCGCTACGCCGATTTCGGCCATGTCGTCGACATGCTCGGCATCGGCCACCTGCTGGAGCGTCGCCCCGCCCACCTCTCCGGCGGCGAAAAGCAGCGGGTCGCCATTGGCCGCGCGCTGCTGGCAAGCCCGAAGCTGCTTTTGATGGACGAACCGCTGGCTTCGCTCGACGACGCCCGCAAGGCCGAGATCATGCCGTTTCTCGAGCGCCTGCGCGACGAGACCAGGATTCCGATCGTCTATGTCAGCCATTCCATCGCCGAGGTTGCCCGCCTCGCCACCGACATTGTCGTGATGGCCGAGGGCAAGGTTGCCGCTGCCGGGCCCACTTCCGCGATCATGCAGCGGCTCGACCTGTTGCCGCCGGAGGAGGTGGGCGAGGGCGGTGCTGTGCTCGACATGAAGGTTCTTTGCCACGACGAGGCGTTCGGCATGACCGTTCTTGGGGCGGCGGCAGGCGAGATACGCGTGCCGCGCGTCGCCGTGCCTGAAGGCGTCATGGTCCGTGTCCGCGTCAGGGCACGCGACGTCATGATCGCTACCGAGCTGCCACGCGGACTCAGCGCGCTCAATATCCTGCCCGGGCGCATCGCTGAAATCGGCGAGGTCAACGACGCGCAGGTCGATCTGCGCCTTGACTGTCATGGTGACGTGCTTGTCTCGCGCATCACCCGCCAGTCGTTCGAAACGCTTGAGCTGGCTCTGGGACGCGAGGTCTTTGCCGTCATCAAGACTGTTGCCTTCGATCGCGCCAATCTTTCTCCGGGGGCGCCGCTTGTGCTAACCAGCTGACAACTGGAGTAGCCGATGCCAACACTCAGCCTGCGCGTAGATCTCGACCCGAAGGGCCGTCTCGGCCCTGGCAAGGTGGCACTGCTCGAACAGATCGCCGCGACGGGCTCGATCTCGGCGGCGGCGCGCGCCATGGAGATGTCCTACAAGCGCGCCTGGGACCTCGTCGAAGAGCTCAAGGAAATTTTTGGCAAGCCGCTGGTGGCCGCCAAGACAGGCGGCAAGCGTGGAGGCGGCGCCGAGTTGACCGCGGCCGGCGAGCAGGTCGTCAGCCGATTCCGCGAGATGGAGCGCGTCGCAAACGAAGCGGCAGCACCGCACATCAGGGCGCTGCAGGCCGAGATCGCCGCAAAGTAGCGCCTATTTGCCGAGCTCGATCGAGCGCAGCCGTGCCGCTTCCACGGCATCGGTGAGCAGATTCTTGAGTCGGTCCTCGCCCATCAGCACGTTGAGCGCCGCGGCCGTCGTGCCATTCGGGCTGGTCACCTGGCGGCGCAGCACGGCCGGGTCTTCGCGGCTTTCTGCGGCGAGGCTGGCTGCGCCATAGACCGTCTGCATGGCCAGCAGCGCTGCCGTCTTGGGCGGCAGTCCGGCATTTTCCGCTGCCGCCGTAAGGCACTCGATGAAATGGAAGATATAGGCCGGGCCCGAACCGGAAACGGCAGTCACCGCATCCATCAGCCCCTCGTCGGCGATGGTCGCGACCTCGCCGCTGGCCGACAGCAGGTCGCCGACGAAATCCTTCGTCTGCGCGCTGACATGGTCGTTGGAATAGAGGACCATCATGCCCTTGCCGATGGCCGCAGGCGTGTTCGGCATGCAGCGCATGATCGGGGTTTTCGATCCCAGGATCTCAGTGAAGGTAGCGACGGGCGTGCCGGCTGCGACGCTGACGAAGGTCGTCCTGGCATTGCCGAAGCGGCGATAGCCCGATGTGACGTCGCGAATGACTTGCGGCTTGACCGCAATGACGACGACCTCGGGATCGGCATCGACGGGGATGCCGCCTACTTCTGAGGCGACGCGGCTACCCAGTGCGGCGGCACGGGCGCGCAACTCTGCGTTGGGCTCGACCACGAAGGTCTCTGCCGGCGCGAGCTTGCCCGAATTGAGCCAGCCCGTGAGCATGGCGTAGCCCATGTTGCCGCAACCGGCGAGGATCAGTCTGATGGTCATTCGATGCCCTCCGAATACCCTGACATAGACCGTCTTGGCCTCAGGCGGAAGTGTCAAGCGCCACTCAGCGTGCGCTGTCCAGTCTCTTGCTGAAAGCGTTGGTGAAGGCGATGCCGGCGTTCGGTGTGGCTTCCGCCAGAGCCACATCCATGAAGTCGTCGGTGATATGGACCACCGCGAACCCGCCCATGAAGGCAGCCTTGGGTTTGAAGAGATCGAGCCCGGCAGCCCTATAGATCATCGGTGTGTCGTGCTGGTGGCCGTGGAAGATGCCCAAGACGTTGTAGCCATCGATGGCCGCGCTCAGTGCGCGCCGCTCGTCGTCGCTCCACCAGTGCGGCTTGCCGCTGCCCGTTGCGTCGAATTTGTGGGCGGCCGGATCCCATCTTTCAGTCGAGAATGGATCCCAGCCATAATGCTGGAACAGGATCACCGGACGCCCGTCGCTGGCTTTCGTCTTGAGGTCCGCTTCCAGCCAGGGAAGCGCGCTGATGGCGCCCTTGGTCATATCTCCCGCGAAGCGATGGGCCTGGACGAGATGCAGACCGCCCCAGTCCCATGAATAGCTGTCGGAAAGCGCATCGTAGTTGGCCACCGGCACCAGCGGCTTGAAGAAGACGCCCGGCCGATGGTTGAGTTCGACATAGTCGCGCATCTCGTGCCGGTACCGGTCGACATGCTCAGGCGGCCCGTCCTGGTCGAGATCGTGGTTGCCGAGCCCGACATAGACGGGCACATGCACCTGGTCCGGTCCAGCCCCTTGCTGATAGCGTTGGCTGAACTGCAGCAACTGCGTGCCCTCGCGTGGCGTCATCGCCTGTCCGCCGCCATCGTCGGTCATGTCCCCGCCGATCACCAGACCGAGCGACCGGCCGATTCGTTGGCCGACCCCGGCCAGCCCAGTCGCCACGCCGCCGATCTCGCGCGGCCACGCCAGTTCGCCGACCTCGTTCAGGGCCGCGATATGGCGGCGCAGATTTTCGTCGGTCTTGCCCTCGGCCTGGCAATGCGGGGAGAGGCCGTCGCCCATGCGGCACGTATGGACGTCGGCGGCAAACAGGAATGTCGCGTCGACCTTTGGCCAACTGTCAGTTCGCGCCGCCGGTACCTTGAGCAGTGACGCGAGGCCAATGCCGAGCGTCTGGGCGAGGATACGACGTCTGGTGACGTAGTTAGCCATGAGGCAAGAATGACTTGCCCGCCGATGCCGATCAAGGGTGCCGCGTCGACTGCCGGGGGAAGCGAGATTAACTCTTTGTTTTCCAAGCCTGTCTAGCGTGCGGTCAACGACCGGACCCCCGATCTGGCGCAGTGCATTGGAACAGTCCAGGACTATGGCCGAACCCTCGAACCGCGACGATGAATGGCGGCGCAAGCATTCCCTGCTGGCGCGGTGGCAGGACGATACAGCCAATACGCTGCGCAACACATCGCTGCTTTCGATCGTCGTTGACGAGCACGATGAGGCGGATGTGGTGGACCCGGCCACTTTGCATCGCATGGCGCGTTTCTGCCGTGAACGGGAGCGCGCAGCCCCCGACGCCGTTGCGGAAGCTGTCGAAACTTTCCGGCCCGAACTTCGCACCGAACCTTTCGAAGCTGCCTATGCACCGGAGCCTGCAGTCGACGCGCCTCATCCCGATCCGTCCGCCAACTCCCAACTGTTGGCCGCCCCGGTTGATTATCCTTGGCAACCCGCACCCAGTTCGGCTACCCATCTGGAGCCCTCGGCGCCAGCGAGCCAGATAGACGAGATCAGCGAAAGCCTGCGCGAGGTCCGCAACGAGTTGAACCTGCTCAGGGAACGGCGTGCCCGCCGCTACTTCTGACATTTCTCCCAAGCGGTTTCGAGTTTACGGCACAGAACGCCGCAATGGTGGCTTTGCCGGCCTGAAGTTTGATGGCAATGCTTGCGTCGCAAGGCGCATGACACGGAGTGGCCTATGGCTGACATCATCGACGGAAAGAGTGCCGCGGCCCAGGTCGTCGAAGGCGTCAAGAAATCCGCTGCGGCACTTGGCGCGCACGGCATCAAGCCTGGTCTCGCCGTGGTCATCGTCGGCGAGGATCCGGCGAGCCAGGTCTATGTCGCCAACAAGTCGCGCACGGCCAAGGAATGCGGCTTCCATTCGGTCCAGCACACGCTTGCTGCTGAAACCTCCGAAGCCGAACTGGTGGCGCTGGTCGAGAAGCTCAATGCCGACCCTGATATCCACGGCATCCTGGTGCAGTTGCCGCTGCCCGCGCATATCGATGCCGGCAAGATCATCCAGACGATTGCACCCGACAAGGATGTCGACGGCTTCCACTTCATCAATGTCGGCAAGCTGGCAACCGGCGAACTCGACACGGCCTTGGTGCCGTGCACGCCTGCCGGTTCGATGCTTTTGATCGAGAAGCGGCACGGCAAGGACCTGTCGGGCCTGAGCGCTGTCGTCGTCGGCCGTTCCAACATCGTCGGCAAGCCGATGGCGAGCCTGCTGCTTGCCGCCAACGCCACGGTCACTATTGCCCACAGTCGCACGAAGGACCTGCCGGCGCTGTGCCGCACGGCAGACATTCTCGTTGGCGCCGTCGGTCGACCCGAGATGATCAAGGGCGACTGGGTCAAGCCGGGTGCGACCGTCATCGATGTCGGCATCAACCGCGTTCCCGCACCCGACAAGGGTGAAGGCAAGTCGCGGCTGGTCGGCGACGTCGAATTCGCCTCGGCCGAAAGGAATGCCGGCGCCATTACCCCGGTTCCCGGTGGTGTCGGCCCGATGACCATCGCCATGCTGATGGCCAACACGCTGGTCTCGGCCTACCGCCACGCCGGCCTCGAATACCGGGGGCTCTGAGTGACAGCGGCGTTGTCCAGTCCAGCGCCGCTCAACTGCCCGAATTGGCGCATTCGGTAGATTTTGCGCCATGTCGGAATCGCACGCCGTCGGCCGCCAGTTCGCCTTCCTCCTTGTCGACCGGTTCTCGATGTTCACGCTCGCTGCCGCCATCGACACCTGTCGGTCGGCCAACCGCCTGCTCGGCCGCGATGTCTATAGCTGGACCACTGTCTCGGCCGATGGGGAAGCGGTCATCGCCTCCAACGGCCTGCCGCTGAAGGTCGACTACAGCGTCGCCGACATCCCGCCCGTCGACATCCTCTTCGTCTGCGTCGGTGTTGCCACGGAATTCTCCGGCAAGAGCAAGGTGCTGGCGGCACTCCGCTCCTGGGGCCGCCGCGGCGGCTCGCTGGGCGGACTTTCGGTCGGTTCCTACCTGCTTGCCGAGGCCGGGCAGCTCGACGGCTACCGCTGCACCATCCATTGGGAAAACCGCGCCGGCTTCATGGAGAGGTTTCCCGACATCGAGTGCACCAACAACGTCTTCGAGATCGACCGCAAGCGCTACACCTGCGCCGGTGTCACCACCTCGATCGACCTGATGCTCGAGATCGTCAAGCGCGACTTCGGCGCCAATCTCGCCAACGAGGTGGCGAACCAGTTCCAGCACGAGCGCATCCGCTCGGCCGGCGACCGCCAGCGCGTTGGGCCCGAGCGCGACCTCTCGGGCAAGTCGGACAAGCTCAAGCGCATCGTCGAACTGATGGCCGATCATCTCGACGAGCCGCTGTCGGCGGTGCAACTCGCCAAGACCGCCGGTCTGTCCGTCCGCCAGGTCGAACGCCTGTTCCTGCGCCACCTCAACGTCACGCCGGGGCGATACTACATGCGCCTGAGGCTCGAACGCGCCCGCGAGCTGTTGCGCCAGACCAACATGCCGATCCTCGATGTCGCGATCGCCACCGGCTTCACCTCGCATTCCTACTTCGCCCAGAGCTACCGGCTGCAGTTCGGCCGGCCGCCGAGCGAGGAACGGCGGACGACGTATTGATCGACGGGCGGGTTGTCAGGCTTGGACCCGTTGATTAGCGTCGCCGCCCATCCAACCGAGTCGGCGAGGCCAGCATGAAGGCGTTTTCACGAAGCATCCTGGTGTCGGCCGCGCTGCTGTCGGCTGTGGCGAGCGCAAGTGCTGCCGACCGGGCGATCGTCGTGCTCGATGCCTCGGGCTCGATGTGGGGGCAGATCGACGGCAAGCCCAAGCTGGAGATCGCCCGCGACGCCTTGCGCTCGGTGCTGAAGACCGTGCCCGCCGGCACAGAGATCGGGCTCATGGCCTATGGCCATCGCGACAAGGCCAGCTGTTCAGATATCGAGCTTGTCGTCCCGCCCGCGGCAGGCTCGGCGGACGCCATCACCGCCGCCGCCGACAGCCTGAAGTTCCAGGGCAAGACGCCGCTGACGGCGGCAGTCAAGCAGGCGGCGGAAGACCTCGACTACATCAAGCAGAAGGCGACAGTGATCCTGATCACCGACGGGCTCGAGAGCTGCAAGGGCGACCCTTGCGCGCTCGGCAAGGAGCTCAAGCAGTCGGGTGCTGGCCTCACTGTCGATGTCGTCGGCTTCGGCCTCACCGCCACAGAGGGCAGGCAGGTTGCCTGCCTCGCCGAGAACACCGGCGGCAAGTACATCCAGGCATCTGACGCCAGGGGGCTCCAGGCGGCGCTGGCGCAGACTGTTGCCGCGACTGCGGTAGCGCCGGCACCTGCGCCGGAGCCTGCGTCTGTACCGGCAGTCACTCCGGCGGAGCCGGTAAAGACCGCAACCGAAGCTACCGAACAGGTCGGCGTCGGCCATGTCGTGCTCAAGGTGCTGTATGCGCAGGATGGTGAAGAAGTCGAAGCATCTGGCCTCGACGTGAAGATCTACAAGACTGCAACGAATGCAGGCGGCAGCCGCGAGCAGGTTTCGCAAGGGGCGGGGCCGGACACGAATTTCGACCTGCCTGCCGGCGACTATGTCGCCGTGCTGCGCCTGGACCAGGCCGAGGTCGAGCAGCCCTTCAGCGTCCGCACCGGCGAGACCAGTGATGTAACGGCCGTGATCGACGCCGGCATACTCGCGATCACCGCGCCAGGTGCGACGTCGATCAAGGTGTTTTCCGCTGGCAGGGACAATCAGGGCAATCGCAAGGAATTCGGCCACGCCTTCGCCGACAAGCACCAGACGACCTTGCCGGCCGGCGACTATGTCATCGAGGCCGAGACCAACGGCGGCAAGAAGGAGGGGGCGGCTTCCGTCCATGCCGGCGAGCGCAGTGAAGTGACGATCCCTTAGAGCGCCGTGCGTCTGAATGGACGCACATGGGACGCACCAGACTATTGAATCTGCGCGTCGTGCTTACCGAGAATCGATTCTGATTTTCGGGCCGATGCGCCAGGCTTGCAACTTTCGGGATGTACGGATATTCAGGCAGTACAACTCGTCAAAGAAAGGAGGGCTGCGTGATCGTGCATTTTTATCACCATCGTCAGCGCGGCCCCGTCCACGCCCTGCAAATGCGTTTGCAGGGCTGACCACAGACGAGACGCCTAGCGTTCTCTTTTCCGGTCTGCCCTTCGTGGTGATGCAGTGCTGAGCCTGTGCTCGCGCGCATCGTGAACTTCCCACCGGACCCGGCTTTGCCCTTTGCGCATACCCTTGATCGGGTGCGGGCGACGGTCCGGACAGACCAGAGAACGAACATGGCCTTGATCAATCTGCGGTCCCTCGGCGTCACCATCGGCGTGCCGCTTTTCTCCAACCTCAATCTCGCCATCGAGCCCGGCGACCGTCTCGGCATCGTAGCCGCCAATGGCCGTGGCAAGTCCACGCTGCTGCGCTCGATCTCCGGCAGCTTCGAGCCGACATCGGGCGACATCACACGGGCGCGCGGCCTGCGCGTCGGCCATGTCGAGCAGGACGTTCCGGCCAGCCTGACAGACGTGACCTTCTACGACGCGGTGCTTCAGGCATTGCCCGCCGATCAGGCCGAGAGCGATAGCTGGCGCGTCGATGTCGTGCTTGAGTCGCTCGAAGTGCCCGAAGCATTGCGCCAGCGGCCTCTGTCGCAGCTGAGCGGCGGCTGGCAGCGGCTGGCGCTGCTTGCCCGAGTCTGGGTGACCCAGCCCGACATGCTATTGCTCGACGAGCCGACCAATCATCTCGACCTCGCCCGGATCGGCCAGCTGGAAGAATGGCTGAATGCGCTGCCACGTGACGTGCCGGTGGTCATCTGCAGCCACGACCGTGCATTCCTCGATGCGGTGACCAACCGGACGCTGTTTCTACGCCCGGAAAACTCCCAGGTCTTTTCGCTGCCTTATACCCGGGCACGCGCGGCGCTTGACGAGATCGACGCTTCGGAAGCGCGGCGCTTCGAGAAGGACATGAAGACGGCCCAGCAGCTGCGCCGCCAGGCCGCCAAGCTCAACAATATCGGCATCAATTCGGGCAGCGATCTGCTGGTGGTGAAGACCAAGCAACTGAAGGAGCGGGCCGAGCGGCTGGAAGAGGCCGCGCGTCCCGCCCATCAGGAGCGCTCGGCTGGCGCCATCAGGCTTGGCAATCGCGGCACCCATGCCAAGGTGCTGGTCACGCTCGACGATGCGCCGGTGACGACACCCGACGGCACGCTGTTGTTCAGGACCGGCAAGCTCTGGATCCGCCAGGGTGACCGGGTGGTGCTGCTCGGCCGCAACGGGGCGGGCAAGACGCGGCTGGTCAACATGGTCAGGCAGGCGATCGCCGCACCCGACGTCGCCGTGGACGGCGTCAAGGCGACGCCCTCGCTGGTGCTCGGCTATGGCGACCAGGGCCTGTCCGACTTGGCCGACAAGGATACGCCGCTTGGCGTTCTCACCCGCCGCTTCGAGCTGGGCGAACAGCGCGCCCGCACCTTGCTCGCCGGGGCAGGCATGAATGTCGAAATGCAGTCGAGCCCCATCGGCCGCCTGTCCGGCGGGCAAAAGGCGCGGCTGGGAATGCTGGTGCTCAGGCTGACCAACCCAAATTTCTACCTGCTCGATGAGCCGACCAATCATCTCGACATCGACGGCCAGGAGGCGCTGGAAGACGAATTGCTGAAGCACGAGGCCAGCTGCCTGCTGGTCTCGCACGACCGCAGCTTCGTCCGCGCCGTCGGCAACCGCTTCTGGCAGATAGAGAAGAAGCGGCTGGTCGAAGTGGAAAGCCCCGATGACTTCTTTGAGGAGGTGGCCGTTCTGAGGGCCTGACGTGCTTGGCCGCGGGCCGCGCGGCCAAGCACTTTGTTGCACTAAAAGATTGTATTAATACTAGAAAAGCAATCCCTGATCGCATAGACAGGGCGCCTTGATCAGGCGGTACGGGCCGAGCCGTGCCGCCGCGCCTTGCCTTTGGAGGGTACATGCTGAAACGTTTCGCCGCCGCAGCCCTTGTGTGCGCGATAGTCTCCGCCGCTCAGGCGGCCGAACGCACCATCATCGTGCTCGACGCTTCCGGCTCGATGTGGGGTGTCATCGATGGCAAGCCGAAACTCGAAATCGCCCGCGAGACCCTGCGCAACGTGCTGACTACCGTGCCGGCGGATGCCGAACTGGGGCTGATGGCCTATGGCCACCGCGAGAAGGGCAACTGCGACGACATCGAACTGGTGGTTCCGCCTGCGCCGGGCACCGCCGCCGCGATCACCGAGGCTGCAGACAGGATGCGCTTTCTCGGCAAGACGCCGCTGACGCAAGCCGTGCGCCATGCCGCCGAGGCGACGCGCTACACCGAGGAAAAGGCCACGGTCGTGCTGGTCACCGATGGTCTGGAGACCTGCAGCGCCGACCCCTGCGCGCTCGGCCGGGAGCTGGAAAAGTCGGGCGTCGATTTCACTGCCCATGTCGTCGGCCTTGGTCTTTCCCGCGACGAGGGACGCCAGGTTGCCTGCCTCGCCGAAACCACTGGTGGCCGGTACATCAAGGCCGACGACGCCGCGCAGCTACGCGAAGCGCTGAGCAAGACGGTCGCCGCCAAGGTGGAGACGCCGCAGCCGGTCACCTTGCCCAAGGCCGGCATCTCGGTGGGCGACAAGCCGACGATCGGCCAGAGCTTCGACGTCGCCTGGACCGGCCCTGCCGGCGCGAACGACTATATCGACATCGTGCCGGCCGGCACCGAGGAGATCGGCGGTGAGCTGTTCTTCGCCTATGTCAAGGAAGGCGCCACCCTGGCCATGCGCGCCCCGGGCGAGCCCGGGGCCTACGACATCCGCTACATCTGGGAAGGGCCCGACAAGCGCCATGTTCTTGCAAGCGCGCGCATCGAGGTCGTCGCCTCCGAGAATGCGCTCGTGGCACCGGCATCGGTCAGCGTTGGCCAGGGTTTCGAGGTCGCGTGGAAAGGGCCGGGCCAGGACGGGGACTATGTCGATCTCGTGGCGGAAGGGCACGTCGAGACTGCCGGCGAGCTCTCCTTTGCCTACGTCAAGGAAAGCAATCCTGTCCGCCTGAGGGCTCCTGGCAAGGCCGGTCCATATCTGCTGCGCTACATCCTGTCCGCGCCTGATGGCCGCAAGATGCTGGTATCCGTGCCCCTGGCCGTCACCGAGGCCACGGCCTCTGTGTCCTTCCCGCAGAGCGTGATGGCCGGCACCGAGATCAATGTCGCCTGGAAGGGACCCGCCGCAAGCGGCGACTATGTCGACCTCGTTCCGGCAGGCCGCGCTGATACGTCGGGCGAGATTTCCTTCTCCTATGTCGAGCAATCGCAGGATAGCGAAACCGTTGTGCTGCGCGCGCCCGCCGACGCCGGAAAATACCAGATCCGCTACGTGCTCGAGGCCGCCGATGGAAAACAGGTGCTGGCGTCGCAGCCGCTGGAGGTCAAGCCGGTCGAGGCATCCCTCAAGGCTCCCGCAGCCGTCGAGAAGGGGGCGCAGTTTGAGGTCGAATGGACCGGCCCTGCCGCGACGGGCGACTATGTCGACCTGGTACCGAAGGGCCACGCCGATACCACGGGCGAGCTGTCCTTCGAGTATGTAACGAGTGCGCAGGAGGAACGTAGGGTGGCGCTCACCGCCCCGGAGCAGGCGGGCGAATACGAGGTCCGTTATGTGCTCGAGGCGCCCGACGGCAAGCGGGTGGTCGCTTCGGCTCCGCTCATGGTCGAGTAGTCACAGATGGGCGGCTTGGGGCTTTGCGCTCATGCTATCGTGAGGTTTGCAGGGCCCGAAGAAGGAGGCCACCCATGCGCCCGATTCTGACCGCATTGATCCTCGCCGCTGCCGTAAACAGGGCGGCGGCAACGACCGTGACGCTGGAACTGCCAGGCGATGCGCCGGTCGACCGCCAGACGGTGACCTACAAATGCGACGGCCCGGCCGTGAAGGCCGAATATGTCAACGCAGGCGAAAATTCGCTCGTCATTCTCACGTTCGACGACCGGACGGTCGTTGCCGTCACGGTGTTGTCGGCAAGCGGCGCGCGATATGCCGGCCGGCAATATGTCTGGTGGACAAAGGGTGACAATGCCGATCTGTACGACCTGACCAGGGGCGAGGACGCCCCGCCCGTCTTTTCCTGCACGGCAAGCAGGTAGGGCGCTGCCACCGCCTTCAGGTCGGGATCGCGGCTTCACCGCCGAGCTTCTTGACCAGCGCGGCGGCCTTCCGGTCAAAGGTCACGAAGGTTGTTCCGCCTGCCTGTGCACCCTCGAATGCGATGACCCCGTCGGCGAAGTCGCCGCCGGCCAGCAGCATTGCGATACCGGCTTCCGCAGCGGGCCGGTTGGTCTCGACGATGCTGGATGCAAGCAGTCCTTGAAGTGAAGCCGCGACATCGGCAGCCGGGCGCTTGTAGCTCTGCCGCAGCACCCAGACGAATTCGCAGAGGGTGGTCAGCGGCACGGCGATGATCTCGGCCTTGTCGAGGGCCTGCAGTGCGGCCGCTGTCTGGATATCATCGTCCATGACCGCGATCCGCACCAGCACATTGGTGTCGGGCGTGACCTTCACCTTTTGCCGGCCCAGCCGTTGCGGATCGCCTGGTCGATCTCCTCAAGGGAGCGGGCCGGCTCTCCGGATCGGTGCAGACTGCCGATGAAGCCCTCAAGCCCGCGCTTGGACTTTATCGCACTGAGGCTCGCCTTGCCGCCAGGTAGGACCTCGACAGCGATCTTGTCCCCGGGCTTGACGCCCAGATGCTGAAGTACTTCCTTACGCAGCGTTACCTGGCCCTTGGCCGTGACGGTCAGGATGGTCATGGCAAACCTCCAGCTTCAAAGGTAAGGCAGAATTGCCTTACCATCAAGCAGGTCGTCATGCCGCCCCGAACGCGCTCGCGCCATGGTCCGCGCGGCCGACCATCTGGCGGAAGCCGGCGAACAGCTCGCGCCCCATACCATGTTCGTTGTCCGACAGGTCGCAGACGGGCTTTGGCCGCGAGGCGAGCTCGTCCGCCGACACGAGCACTTCGAGCGTGCCTGTTTCGGCATCGACACGGACCATGTCGCCGTCATGGATGCGGCCAATCAGGCCGCCTTCAAGCGCTTCCGGCGTGACATGGATCGCCGCCGGCACCTTGCCGGATGCGCCAGACATGCGCCCGTCAGTTACCAGTGCCACCTTGTGGCCGCGGTCCTGCAGGATGCCGAGCACGGTGGTCAGCTTGTGCAGTTCCGGCATGCCGTTGGCCTTCGGCCCCTGGAAGCGGATGACGGCGACGAAGTCGCGGTCGAGCTTGCCCGCCTTGAAAGCGTCGTTGAGCCTCTGCTGGCTGTCGAACACCAACGCCGGGGCCTCGACGATGCGGCGGTCCGGCTTGACCGCCGACGTTTTGATGATGGCGTGGCCGAGATTGCCGCTGAGTACCTTGAGCCCGCCGGTTGGCTGGAACGCCTTTTCTGCCGGGGCAAGTACTTTCTCGTCGCCGCTCACCTTGGGCGCTGCCTCGCGCACAACAGTTCCGTCGGTACCGAGCTTGGCCTCGATCGCATAGGGCCGCAAGCCTTCGCCCCATACGGTCTGGACGTCTTCGTGCAGGAAGCCGGCGTCGAGCAGTTCGCGGATCAGGAAGCCCATGCCGCCCGCCGCCTGGAAGTGGTTCACGTCGCAAAGCCCGTTCGGATAGACGCGCGCCAGAAGCGGCACGGCGTCGGACAGGTCGGAAATGTCCTGCCAGGTCAGGCGGATGCCGGCAGCGGCGGCAATGGCGATCAGGTGAATGGTGTGGTTGGTCGACCCGCCCGTGGCGTGCAGGCCGACGACGCCGTTGACCACCGAGCGCTCGTCGATCATGCGGCCAACCGGAATGTACTCGTTGCCAAGTGCCGTGATCGCCAGCGCGCGTTTTGCGGCTTCGCGCGTCAGCGCCTCGCGCAGCGGCGTTCCCGGATTGACGAAGGAGGCGCCGGGCGTGTGCAGGCCCATGATCTCCATCAGCATCTGGTTGGAATTGGCGGTGCCGTAGAAGGTGCAGGTGCCCGGGCCATGATAGGACTTCGATTCCGCTTCCAGAAGTTCGGCACGGCCGACCTTGCCCTCGGCATAGAGCTGGCGGATTCTGGCCTTTTCGTCATTGGGCAGACCCGAGGTCATCGGGCCCGCGGGGATGAAGACGGCCGGCAGATGGCCGAAGGTGAGGGCTGCAATAGCCAATCCCGGCACGATCTTGTCGCAGACGCCGAGATAGACTGCCGCGTCGAACATATTGTGGCTGAGGCCGATGGCCGTCGCCATGGCGATCACGTCGCGCGAGAACAGCGACAGCTCCATGCCGGGCTGGCCTTGCGTGACGCCGTCGCACATCGCCGGCACGCCGCCGGCGACCTGAGCGATACCGCCCGCTTCGCGCGCCGCTTGCTTGATCAGTTGCGGGAAGGTCTCGAATGGCTGATGCGCTGACAGCATGTCGTTGTAGGAGGTGATGATGCCGAGATTCGCCACCTTGTCGCCGCCCAGCGCAACTTTCTCCGAAGGGCTGCAGACGGCAAAGCCATGGGCGAGGTTTCCGCAGGAAAGCACGGCGCGATTGGCGGTCTTGGTGGCGGCATCAGTGACGCGGCCGAGATAGATCTCACGGCTGACCTTCGAACGCTCGCGAATGCGCTCGGTGATGGCTTCGATATCTTTCCTGGCGGTCATGGCCTTTGTCCTTTCAAAGCGGCGCCCGAAGCATGGGGGGATGCTTCGGGCCCGTGCATGAGCACGAAAATCGGGGGATTCTCTGCGAGCATCATGCACGAATTCAAAGTGCTGCAGCGTTCGTCGCGCGTCCCAGGACGAGCGGCGCTGCGAGGGCGTCCGCTTCAGGGCGCCCAGTAAATCTCGACCTCGCGGGGTGCGCGTTCCACGACTGTGCGGATCGGCAGCGCCCTTTCCGCCGCCATCGCGGCCTCGAACACCGCACGTTTTTCAGCACCTTCGATATGCACGGCGAGCAAGCCGGCACCGACAAGGCTCGCAAGAGCCAGCGTCAGACGCGGCTCGCCAGCGGTGTCCGCATGAACCGGCATCACGATGCTTGCCGAAGCGGGATCGAGCAGGGCGTCCAGTCCTTGCGCGTCGGGGAAGAACGAGGCCGTGTGACCGTCCGCACCCATGCCGAGGATGGCTGCGTCGAGCGGCCAGGGCAGGGCGCGCAAGGCGGCGTCGGCAAGGCTTGCTGCTTCCTCGACCGAGCCGGCCTTGTGATAGAGCGGCGCAAAGCGGGCAGCTGCCGCCTGGTTCTGCAGCAGGTTGGCCTTGGCCAGCGAGGCGTTCGAGCGCGCCGAGCTTTCGGGCACGAAGCGTTCGTCGACGAGTGTGACGATGACCCTGCTCCAGTCGAGTTCCTGCTGCGACAGCGCGGCGAAGAAGCGCCCCGGCGTGGTTCCGCCGGAGACGGCGAGCAAGGCCTCGCCACGCCGTGCGATCGCGGCTCGCAGCACGTCTGCAACCGTGCAGGCGAGTGCCGCCGCCAGTTCATCGCGCGTCGCAAATTCATTCCAGCGGGGAAGGTGACCAGCCATGGCGTCAGTTGCTTTCGTGCCAGGTGCGGCCGTCGCGTTCGATCAGGGCGATCGAGGCGGACGGGCCCCAGGTGCCGGCGGTGTAGCCTTGCGCTTCCTGGCGGCTCGATTCCCAAGCGTGCTGGATCGGGTCGATCCATTTCCAGGCGGCCTCGACCTCGTCGCGGCGCATGAACAGCGTCTGGTTGCCGCGCACGACGTCCATGACCAGCCGCTCGTAGGCGTCCGGCGCGCGGCCGTCGAAGGTCTGCGCAAAGCTCATGTCAAGCGGGATTTGGCGCAGGCGCATGCCGCCGGGGCCGGGGTCCTTGATCATGATGAACTGCTTCACGCCCTCGTCGGGCTGCAGGCGGATCACCAACTGATTGTTGAAGATCGGTCCAGCGTGCTCGCCGAAGATCGAATGCGGGATCGGCTTGAACTCGATGACGATCTCCGAGACGCGCGCAGCCAGCCGCTTGCCGGTGCGCAGGTAGAACGGCACGCCGGCCCAGCGCCAGTTGGCGATCTCGGCCTTGATGGCCACGAATGTCTCGGTATTGCTGTCGGCACCGAGTTCCTCGACATAGCCCGTCACCGGGCCGCCGGCCGAGGCGCCGGCACGATACTGGCCGCGCACTGTATGCTTGGGCGCTTCGTTGCCGTTGATGCGCTTCAGCGCGTTGAGCACCTTGAGCTTCTCGTCGCGCACGGCATTGGCCTCCATCGAGGCCGGCGCCTCCATGGCGACCAGGCAGAGCAGCTGCAGCATGTGGTTCTGCACCATGTCGCGCAGCGCGCCTGCCTTGTCGTAATAGGTCACGCGGTCCTCGAGACCGACCGTCTCGGCAACGGTGATCTGCACATGGTCGATATGCGCCGAGTTCCACAGCGGCTCGTAGAGCGCGTTGGCAAAACGCAGCGCCATCAGGTTCTGCACCGTCTCCTTGCCGAGATAGTGGTCGATGCGGAAGATCTGGTGCTCGCCGAAGTCGTCGCCGATCGTGTCGTTCAGTGCTTTGGCCGACTCGAGGTCGCGGCCGATCGGCTTTTCCACGACGATGCGCGAATCCGGCGTGACGAGCTTGTGCTCCTTGAGATTGTCGGAAATGTCGCCGAACAGGCTGGCTGCCACGGCGAGGTAGAAGACGCGGATGCGCTTGCTGTCGGCCAGAGACTGCTTCAGTTCGGCAAAACCGCTGCCGGACTTGGCGTCGATGGCGACATAGCTCAGCCGGTCGAGGAAGGTCTTGAGTTGTTCTTCCTCGATATATTCCGGCTTGACGTGGTCGGAGATGGCCTTTCGGGCGAAGGCGCGGAATTCCTTGTCGTCCATCTTGGTGCGCGAGGCGCCGATGATGCGCGTCGGCTCGGAAAACTGGTGGTCGCGCTGGCGGTGGTAGAGCGCCGGCAGCAGCTTGCGTTCCGACAGATCGCCAGTGCCCCCGAAAATGATGAAATCGAATGGGTCAACGGGAATGATCTGGCTGGTCATGGTCTTTCCGCTTCCAGGACGGTCGTCGTATTGCCGACACCGTATATGCTAATCGATTTAAAGATGCCAGTGTCCGCAACGTCACAGTTTCGTTTTTGCCGTAGCCGTTGTGCTCGCCAAGCATAGGGCTTTGACGCGGCTAGTCCAAGAATAAGCCAAGGGGCGATACGTCTGGTGTCGTGATGGCGCGCAAGCATTGAAGCGCACGTCCGCACCGGCTAGACCGCTTGGGAGGAAATGACAAAGGGCGGGAAGATCATGCGTCTGAAGGACAAGGTGGCGATCATCACCGGTGCGGCGGCCGGTTTCGGTGAAGGCATGGCAAAGCGATTTGCCGAAGAGGGGGCGAAGATCGTCGTTGCCGACCTGAACATGAAGGCGGCCGAGCGTGTCGCCGACGAGATCGGTGCCAACGCCATCGCCATCGCCACCGACGTTTCGCTCAAGTCCGAGTTCGACGAGATGGTCTATGCTGCCAAGAGTGCCTTTGGCCGCATCGACATCATGGTCAACAACGCTGGCTACACCCATCGCAATGGCGACATGCTTGAAGTCGAAGAGGATGTGTTCGACCTCATCACCGCGGTCAACATGAAGGCGATTTACCACGCCGCCCGCGCGGTCGTGCCGATCATGGAGCGGCAGGGCGGCGGATCGATCCTGACCACGGCGTCGACCGCCGGGCTCAGGCCGCGCCCAGGCTTGACCTGGTACAACGCCTCCAAGGGTTGGGCGATCACCGCCACCAAGTCGATGGCGGTCGAACTTGCGCCCAAGAACATCCGCGTCAACTGCCTCTGCCCGGTGGCCGGCGAAACCGGCATGCTGGAGCGGTTCATGGGGCAGGACACGCCCGAGATTCGCGAGAAATTCAAGGCCTCGATTCCTCTCGGCCGCTTCTCGACACCGCTCGATATCGCCAATGCCGCTTTGTTCCTCGTCTCCGACGAGGCAGCGCTGATCACCGGCGTGGCGCTCGAGGTCGACGGAGGCCGCTGCATCTGAGCGGATGTTCCGCTTGGTACCAGGCCGTTCACTTCTGAAACCTGGCCTTTCCGCTTGACCGCCGGGATGGGAGCCCTATTCCAATGGCTTAAACGCCAGCAGGAAACGCCATGCACAGGGTTGCGATCAGCGGTACCGGCATCTTCACGCCGAAGGAAGTCATCACCAATGCCGAGTTGGTGGCCTCCTACAACGAATATGCCCATCGGCAGAACATGCTCCACGCCGACGCCATCGAGGCCGGCGAGCGCGAGCCGATGGCGATGTCGTCGGAAGAGTTCATCGTCAAGGCGTCCGGCATAGAACGCCGCCACGTCATCAGCAAGTTTGGCGTCCTCGATCCCGGCATCATGCATCCGGTGCTGCCCGAACGCGCCGAGGACGAGCTGTCGCTGATGGCCGAAATTGCGGTGAAAGCGGCCGACGAAGCGATGAAGAAGGCAGGCCTGACCGCTGCCGACATCGACGCGGTGATTTGCGCTGCCTCCAACCATGAGCGCCCCTATCCTGCCATCGCCGTCGAGGTACAGCAGGCGCTCGGCATCAAGGGCTTCGCCTTCGACATGAATGTCGCCTGTTCCTCGGCGACCTTTGGCATCCAGATCGCCGCCGACATGATCCGCACCGGCTCCGTCCGCGCCGTGCTGATGGTCAATCCGGAGATCACCTCGGGCCACCAGGAATGGCGCGACCGCGACTGCCACTTCATTTTCGGCGACGTCTGTACCGCAGTCGTCCTGCAGCGAGCCGACGAGGTGAAGTCGGAAAACGCCTATGAGGTCGTTTCAACCCGCTGCCTCACCGAATTCTCCAACAATATCCGCAACAACAACGGCTTCCTGCGCCGCACCCGCGAAGGCCACATGGCCGACCGTCGCGACATGCAGTTCCATCAGGAAGGCCGGAAGGTCTTCAAGCAGGTGGTGCCGATGGTGGCCGAACTGATGCTCGGCCATCTCGCCGACCAGGGCATCGAGCCTTCGAACCTGGCGCGGCTGTGGCTGCACCAGGCCAACAAGGGCATGAACGACCTGATCGGCGCCAAGGTGCTGGGTCGCGAGCCGACGCGAGCCGAGCAGCCCAACGTGCTGCAGGACTATGCCAACACGTCGTCGGCCGGTTCGATCATCGCTTTTTCGAGATTCTCCGACGACCTGCCTTCGGGCAGCCTCGGTGTCATCTGTTCATTTGGCGCAGGCTACTCTGCCGGCAGCGTCATCGTCAGGAAGATCTGAGCCGCAGTCGCTCGACCACCCGGTCGGCCATGCGCTCGCAGCGCGCGCCATCGAACGGAAACACTTCCACGAAGCCGGCCGAAAGCCGCCTTTCGATGGCCGAACGCATCAGTCGGCGGGCCCGGAACAGCCGCGTCTTGACCGTTTCGGGCTTGAGCGACAGCTGCGCTGCGGTTTCCTCGATGCTCATTTCCTCGACGTCGCGGAGCATGAAGACGACGCGGAAAGCGGCCGGCAACTCGTCGATAGCCTGTTCCAGAAGCTCGCGCGCCTGCCGGCGGCCAAGCTCTACATCTGCCTCGGGCGGGATCAGCGACGTTGGAAACATGATCACCTGGCCTCCGTCCTTGCTGGCTGAGGCGTCGAGTTCTTCGATGCCGGCCACTGGTCGCCTGCGCCGCATGCGCGTCAGTGCTTCGTTGAGTGCGATCCGCGTCAGCCAGGTCGAGAATGCGGCATCGCCCTTGAAGCTGCCCAGCCGGGTGAATGCCCGGACATAAGTTTCCTGCACCACGTCCTCGGCTTCGCTGTCGTTGCGCATGATGGCGCGGGCCACGCGGAAGAGCCGCTGGTTGTTGCGCTTGATGAGCACGCGGACGGCGCCTTCGCCGCCTTGGCGGGCGAGCGCCACCAGTTCCTCGTCCGCCCGTCCGTCGAGATCGCCATGTTGGCGCAAGGCTGCCCGGTGCATGGTTCACCTCCTTCTTTGGTCTGTCGTTCACGAGTGGTCGACGAAGCCCTTGGCGATGATCTCGTCAACCGACGGAAACCCGTTCAGTGCCACATCGGGCAGCGGCGTGAGCGAGGCGGACACGGCGCCAGTTACGACCGGCGGCGGTGTCCCGACCACGATACGCCCGACCATCCCGGCCTCTTCGTGGGGCACGCAATAGTAGTCATACACCCCGGGCATCGCCAACGTTGCCGTGAAGGACTCGCCGGGCAGCAGATAGTCCGAATTCCAGGGCATTGCCCCCGCCGGGATGCGCAAGGGGCGGTCAAAGACGTCGGGATGATAGGCCGTGGTGGTGTGCGAATTCGCTGGATCGCGATTGGTCCAGCGCACAGTCTGTCCCGGCTCGATATGGACGCCCCATGGTTGGAACCAGACATGCGCGCCATTGTCCTTGCCGTGCATCTCGATTTCGACGATCTGGGCGGCGGAGAAGGCTGGCCTCGCCAGAAGCGCGGCGAGGAACAGTCCCCCGCCGCCTTCCATGATTTGTCGGCGCGTGACGATCATTTCGCTACCCGAGCCTCGTCAGCCTTGCTCACGTGCCATAGTACGACATGGACATGCGGCTCCTCTACGCCTGGGTGGCCGGCATTGTAGTAGACTTGGACATGGTCGACCTTGCCGCCGGGCGACGCCAGATTTTCGAAGCCCTTGTCCGGTTTGAGGTCCTTGATCGGCAACATGTAGATGGTGCTGACCAGTTTGCCCTTGTGGTCATAAGCAAGGAACGGACCTGCCGGCAGGGTGGCCGGATCGACGAAGAGCTGGCCCATGCCGGGCAGGAAGTCGGGCAATTTGACCAGGCTGCTGACGGCCTTGTACGGCGCGGCCGGCGGCGCCTTGTCCACATGGGCGGGATCGCGGGCAAGGGCCGGAAGCGATCCGGCGAGCAAGACGGCCAGTGCAACGGTAACAGGTTTCATCGAAACGTCTCCTTGGCTGCGCCCCCGCCAGATGCGGTGGCGTCGAACCATTGGACGCGGCATCGGTGAAAAGGTTCCCGGATATCCCCGGGCGGTCGATGAGTTGGCCCGTCGCGGGCACAAAAAAACCGGCGCGAACGCCGGCTCTCTTGTCGGTTGGTGCCGGTCAGAACTTGTAGTTCACGCCGACGCGGACCCCATCGGCGCTCCAGTCGCCGCGGACGATATCCCCGTCGATCAGGAAGTTGTCGTTGCCGAGGTCGGTGTGCAGATACTCCAGCTTGCCGGTCCAATTGTCGGTGAAGGCATATTCCATGCCGACGCCGGCGGCCCAGCCGAACCGTGTGGTGCTGTCGCTGAAGGACACGCCCGTTACGTTGTTATGCTCGGTGAGCTTAAGATTGCCGTAGGCCGCGCCGCCCGTGATGTAGGGCAGGAAGCGGTCGAAGGCATAGCCCAGTCGCGGTCGGAATGTACCGAACCACTGCGACTTGATTTCACAATCGAAGACATCACTGAAGCAAAAGACGCTGTCCTTTGCGCCCGACCAGGAAAGGTCGGTTTCGATGCCGAGCACGACGTTATTCGTGAACTGGTAGTTGTAGCCGACGGTGCCGCCGAAGTTCCAGCCATTGGAGTCCAGGCTGGCGAAGCGTTCACCTTCGATACTCCAGTCGCTGCTGCCCCAGTTGTAGCCGCCGACGAGACCGATATAGACACCCGTCCAGGTGAATATCGGCACCACCGGGATTGGCTCCTGGGGTAGAACGATGTCCGCGGCGAAGGCCGCACTTGTGGTGGAAAGTACTGCCGCGGCAATAGTTGCGCGGATAACACTGCTCTTGGTCAAGATCGCCTCCACTCGAAACAATGAAGAGATGCTATTTCAACCCAGCGCCCCGAAGTTACCCTACGTCATGTTTTGGGAAGCCGCTGTCGCAAATATGTGACAGGTTGCTAATATTCGACATGGCGCTCCGCCGAGCATGTTCTTCTTGAGCTCGAACAAAGAATGCCGGCTGGAAGCGCCGGTGACCGGCCCGCACCTTGCACCGTACATGGCGGACCTTGGGCCGGGTCGCATCGCGCCAGGCAAAACTGCCTCTTTCGAAGACGAGGCCGCTAGGAAGCCACTAGATCCTGTCCCGCAAGGCGAACCAGTTCAGCGCCAGGAACAGTAGCGGTGCGCGCAAACGCCGCCCGCCGGGGAAGGGCGGAATCTTCAGGTCCTCGATCAGCTTGAGCCGGTCGCGGTTGCCCGCCACCGTCTCGGCATAGAGCTTGCCGAAGAAGTTGGACAGCATCACCCCGTGGCCGGAGTAACCGCCGACGGAAATCACGTTGGGCATGACCTCGCGCACGAAGGGCTTGCGTGGCACGGTGATGCCGACATAGCCGCCCCAGCCATGGGTGATCTCGACATCCTTCAACTCAGGATAGATCTCGGTGATCTGCTTGCGGATGTGGATATGGATGTCCTTGGGGTCGTTGACGGCATAGATCTCACGTCCACCGAACAGCAGCCTTCCGTCCTTCGACTTGCGGAAGTAGCGCACGACGAAGCGGGAGTCATCGACCGACTCGCCGCCGGGAATTACAGGGGAATCCGCCCCCAGCGGCACGGTGGCGCCGATGAACGAGCCGATCGGCATGATGTGCGAGGCGCTGATCGGCTCGAGCTTGCCGCCATAGGCATTGGTTGCAATCAGGCATTTCTGCGCGGTGATCGTGCCGCGCGGAGTCGTCACCTTGACCTTGCCACTCTGCGAGATGATGCTGGTCGACGGCGTGTTCTCGAAAATCTGTGCGCCCGCTGCGGCGGCCACGCGGGCGGTGCCGATCACCAGCTTGAGCGGGTGGATGTGGCCGGTGCCGGTGTCGCGCGTGCCGCCATAGTAGTGCGTTGAGCCCAGCCGCTCGGCCGTTTCCTTGGCGTCCATGAACTTGACATGCGGATAGTCGAAGCGGCTGGCCATGATCTCGGCATGCGCCTTGTAGTCGTCGACATAGCGCGGCTTGTGGGCCACCGACATCTGGCCGGGCATGTAGTCGATGTCGATGGCATTGGCTGCAGCGAAGTCGAGGAGATGCGCCTTGGCTTCCTCGGCAAGGTCGAACAATGCCTTGGCGCGGGTGAAGCCGTACTCGCCTTCCAGTTCCTCCGCCCAGGCACGCTGGCCGGTGCCGAGCTGGCCGCCGTTGCGGCCCGAAGCGCCATCGCCGAAGCGATGCGCCTCGATCAGCACGACATTGGTGCCGGCCTTGGCGAGATGCGCCGCCGCCGAAAGTCCGGTGAAGCCGCCGCCGATGATGACGACGTCGGCCTGCCGGTCGCCGTCGAGGGCAGGGTATTCAGGCCGCGGGCCGGCAGTGTCTTCGTACCAGGAGAAGCCGGGCGAGATCGGGGATTGGTAGGGCATGATGCGTCTTTGATATTCACTTGTCCTGCCCTCCGCCGTTGCAGCCACCAGCGACGTCGAGACTTCGGTTTCGTTCAATTGCCGTGCCGAGACTATCAGCCCCAAGCTTTCGAATGGCAAGGGTGACTGGCCCGGCGCCGATGATTTCATTCGGCGCAAAAATTTCTACTGGAAATCGAAAATTGATGTGGGATTCCAGTGCGTTTGTCCGCCTTGCAGCCTTCCCGCCGCGATTGCCGGCCTGTAAGGAGGGCGTGGGGTACTAAAACGGGTGGGGAAGCGAATGTTCATTGCTCGTCAGGAGAGCGATCGGGCAGGATCCGGTCTGGACAGTCGCTACGGCCTGCCGCCTCCCTGCGGGAGAGGGCAACCCGCCGGCAGAAGAGCCTTTGGTGCGCACCCTGCGTCGCGCAGCATCCTGCTTGCAAAGTAGGCTTTTAGGCTAGTCCCTCAATTTTCCAGGGTTCCAGGCATGCGATCGGTCGGAAGACACGCCGCCGTCGCTGTCGATCCTGCGTAGCTTTCAATAGTTCCTGCCGCCATGACACTTCGCGTGCTTCTCTTCGCAATCCAGACCAGCCATTTCGGAAGCTGCAGGCTGCCGAAAGCCCTGAAGGAGGCTGGTTTCTGCGTCGGCGCGCTAGCGCCTAGAAGCAGCCTTGTTCACGCCTCGCGATATGTCGACGAGAGATTTAGGCTGGGCGCCCGCCGGTTTGAGCCGATCATCCGCCACGGCATCGAGAACGCATTTAAGAAGTTCGGGCCGGATCTCATCGTGCCTTGCGACGAGTGGGCAGCGGCGATCGTCAACCACTGGGTCGGGAAGGGAGGCGGATCGGGGCGGCGGCTTACTCCGCAGCTCCTGCAATGCCTTGAGCGGTCGCTAGGGCCTCTCCAGCGCTTGCCACAGCGCGCCTCCAAGCCCGATACGCTGGCGCTGGCGCGGGCAATCGGCGTCCTTTGCCCGCGAGAGACGATCGTGGAAGATTTCCCTGGTTGTGAGAAGGCGGCCGGGGAATATGGCTATCCGGTGGTGCTCAAGTTGTCCCATGGCGCCGCCGGAAGCGGTGTGAAGGTTTGTGAAACCAGGGAAGAACTGAAGGGGGCTTTCGGCAGCTTCAAACAGGCTCAGTTAAAATCTGACATCATGCTTCGCCGCCTGCTGAGGGGGGACTGGTTCGGGAGCAGGCTGGACATACTGGTGCAGGAGCATGTGTCAGGCCAGCCTGGCATGAGTTGTGCTAGCGCTGTCGACGGGCGCACCGTCTCCGTCCTCACCGGGTTGGTGGAGGCCACGACATCTCAGACTGGGCCTGCCAGTGTTGTCCACCTTGCCAACCAGCCTTTGATCGTCGACGCGACGATCAAGATGATCACAGCCTTCGGCGCATCCGGCTTCGTGTCCTTCGACTTCATCGTCGATGATCGCGGGCAGACCTATCTTCTCGAATGCAATCCGCGCCCCACGCCAATGCTGCATCTCGGCCCGCTTGTCGGCGTGGATCTGGCCAAGGCCTTGTTGGCGGGGCTGCAGAATGGGCGGTGCGATACAAACTGCGAAGTTCCAGCAGGCGAACGGACGGTTTCGATTTTCCCTCAAGAATGGGTCGGGGATCCGTCCAGCCCGTCACTGCGGGCGACCTACCACGATGTTCCCTGGGACGACCCTACGCTTCTTGCTGCCGTGATGCGCAAACGGCCGGTCAGAAGGCTGCGACGGCGGTTCCTATGACGGAACGGCGTGATCCGACCAAAGGCCGCGCCCATGGGCGCGGCCTGTGCCGATCACGTGTCGAGGTTACACGTTGAGCAACAAATACTCCCGCTCCCAAGGGCTGATGACCTCCATGAAGGTCTCGAACTCCGCCCGCTTGATCGCCGCATAGGTCGTGGCGAAGGCTTCGCCGAGCATGGACCTCAGTTCCTGGTCGGCCTCAAACAGATCGACGGCTTCCAACAGTCCGCGCGGCAGATCGATCTCGTCTTCGTTGGCCGTAGTCAGTACCGGCTGGTCAGGCTGGAGCTTGTTGGTCATGCCGATCAGGCCGCAGGCCAGTGAAGCGGCCAGCGCCAGATAAGGGTTGGCATCCGACGAGGGGATTCGGTTTTCGACGCGGCGACCGGCTGGATCGGACCGCGGGACACGGAACGCCACAGTGCGATTGTCGTAGCCCCATTTCGTGTTGACCGGGGCCGAGGCCGCCTGGGTCAGCCGGCGGTACGAGTTGACGTAAGGCGCAAACATCACCAGCGCGTTCGGCACATGCGTCTGCATGCCGCCTATGAAATTGGTGAAGGCCTCGGTTTCCGATCCGTCCTCGGCGGTGAAGATGTTCCGGCCGGTCTTCTTGTCGATGATCGACTGGTGGATGTGCATGGCCGAACCCGGCTGGCCCTGGATCGGCTTGGCCATGAAGGTGGCATAGGTATCGTGCTTGAGTGCGGCCTCGCGGATCGTGCGCTTGAACAGGAAGACCTGGTCGGCGAGTTCGATCGGGTCGCCGTGGCGCAGGTTGATCTCGAGCTGGCCGGCACCTTCTTCATGAATCAGCGTGTCGATCTCGAGACCCTGTGCCTCAGAGAAGTGGTAGATGTCGTCGATCAGTTCGTCGAACTCATTGACGCCCGCGATCGAATAGCCGGCACCGCCGCCGATAGGCCGGCCCGAACGGCCCACCGGAGGGGTCAGCGGATAGTCCGGGTCGGGGTTCTTGCGAACCAGATAGAATTCGATCTCGGGTGCCACCACGGGTTTCAGGCCGCGCTTGTCGTAAGCGGCCATCACGCGCTTGAGCACGTTGCGCGGCGTGAACTCGACATTGCGGCCGTCCTGGTGGACGAGGTCGCAGATGACCTGCGCCGTCGGGTCGTCTTCCCATGGCACGACCGAAAGGGTCGACAGGTCGGGGACCAGCTTCAGGTCGCCGTCGTCCTCCGGATAAGCAAATCCGTTGCCGTCTTCGGGGTAGTCGCCCGAAATCGTCATCATGAACGGGGCAGACGGCAGTGCCAGCGAAGTGTTGGAGGTGAATTTCTTCGACGGCATCATCTTGCCGCGAGCAACGCCGGCCTGGTCTGGCGTGATGCATTCGATGTCTTCGATGCCGCGCCACTCGAGCCACTCGGCGGCTTCCTTCCAATTCTTGACGCCGCGCGTGTTCTTCACGAATGCGGGCGTGCGGGCTCGTCCCCCCCGAGTGGTCGGACGGACTTCCTTCTTTGCAGGCGGCATCAATCACCAGATTGTCGTTGCAGATCGTATGAGTATAGCCGTGCCCGATTGAATAAGAAAAGGGGGGCCAAGCAGGCCATTCGTCACGCCGGCACGTTGAAAGTTTCTGGTTTTGCGGCCGTTTCTGCCCTAAATCATTCGCCATGACCTCCCGCGACGGAAAGCTTTCGACCATCGGCTTCGATGCCGACGACACGCTCTGGCAGAACGAGCAGTTCTTCCGCATGACCGAAAACCACTTCGCCACGCTGCTTGCCGAGCATGGCGAAGAGGCGCAACTGAAGGCGCGCCTGCTGGAGGCCGAGAAGCGCAACCTCGGCGCCTATGGCTTCGGCATCAAGGGTTTTACCCTGTCGATGATCGAAACCGCGATCGAGGTCACCGGCGGGCAAGTTCCCGCGCGGGTGATCGAGCAGATTTTGGCTGCCGGCCGCGAAATGCTGAGCCATCCGATCGAGACGCTGCCGCATGTCCATGACACGCTCAAGGCGCTGGCGGGCCGCTACCGCCTGGTGCTCATCACCAAGGGCGACCTGTTCGACCAGGAACGCAAGCTGGCGCAGTCGGGGCTTGGCGACTTCTTTGACGCCGTCGAGATCGTCAGCGACAAGTCGCGGCCCACCTATGAGCGCATCTTTGCCCGCCACGGCGATGGTCCGTCACGCGCCATGATGGTCGGCAATTCGCTCAAGTCGGACGTGGTGCCGGCGATCGATGCCGGCAGCTGGGGCGTCTATATCCCGCACGATCTGACCTGGGTCTACGAGCATGTCGAGGAGCCTGTCGGCGCGGAGCGCTTTCGCAAGCTGCCGCATCTCGGCGAACTGGCCGAACTGCTGAAGCGCCTGGACTGACGTCAACCGCGCCCGAGGAGCTTTTCGACAACCGGCTGCAGCCGCTCGGGCGTGATCGGCTTGGCCACGACGACGTCGATGGCACTCAATAGCGCCAGGCTTTCGGGGGTTGCATGTGGACTGGACAGCAGGATCACCGACGGGAGCATGGAGCCCGACGCCAGCCGCAGCGCCGTGATCGCCGGGATCAGCGCATCGCAATCCTTGTTGTCAGCGCCTCCATCCAGGATGATCGTGCCGGGCGTCAACTGACGCAGCATCGTCAAGGCGACTTCCGGGGCCTCGGCAACCGGCCTTAAGCCGGAGCGTTCGACGATCTTGCTGACGACGACGCGGTTGATCTGCGACCGGGCGACAACCAGGACCTGATTGAAGTCGGCAATGTACGGGATATGGCGCTCGGTACTGCGCGAAATCATCTCCGGGCGCAGGCCCGGATCGGCATCATTTGGTTTCATTGGTGCTACCGACGGCTAGGGGGCGTCTGTTCAATGCGTGGTTGCGTTCGGCACCTTACGTTCGCGTCATGTGCGCGCAGTGTCAAGCGCAACCCTCAAAATGATGTTCGACTTTAGTCTCACAGCGGTGTTGTCCCTGATGTCCAGGACGGTTCCGCTTCACCCACCACAAACACAAATCCCGCCCGCAGCGGCGCTGCGAGCGGGATCCGTGGGGGCGGGGGCTTAGCTTATTCGTGCGGCGTTCAGCCGTGCGGCTGCTGGGTGACGATGACAGGGATCAGGAGGTCGCCCCAGTTGCCGTTGCCGCCATGGTGGCGTGCCGAGCGGACCAGTTCCACCGAGACGCCGGCCTCGACAGCCTTCATGACCGACTGGTTGAGCCGATGCAGGTCGTTGGCGACGATACGGATCACTGCCTGCTGGTCGGCGCTCATCGTGGTCGCCTGTTCTTCGGCTCGTTCCTTGACGCGAGTCTGCGGTGCCATTGTGCTTCTCCTCGAAGTTTTGCCTTGCCCCTGCGGGCATTTCCTCTGGCTGGCGCCCGGAGGCTTTTCGCCTCCGGTATCGCCCTCGGGATGAACTTATTCCGCCGCCGGGCGGAACTGTTCGTGTTCGGTCGATTCATGCATGGCGGTCGTCGACGACTTGCCGCCTGATATCGCCATGGAGACGGCGTCGAAATAGCCGGTGCCGACCTCGCGCTGGTGCTTGGTCGCGGTGTAGCCATTGGCCTCGGCCGCGAATTCCGCTTCCTGCAGCTCCGAATAGGCCGCCATCTGGCGCTCCTTGTAGCCGCGGGCCAGCTCGAACATGCCGTAGTTCAGCTGGTGGAAGCCGGCCAGCGTGATGAACTGGAACTTGTAGCCCATCGCGCCCAGCTCGCGCTGGAACTTGGCGATCGTTGCGTCGTCGAGATTCTTCTTCCAGTTGAACGACGGCGAGCAGTTGTAGGCAAGCATCTTGCCCGGATGTGCCTTGTGAACGGCCTCGGCGAACTTGCGTGCCTGCTCGAGATCCGGCTTGCCGGTCTCCATCCAGATCAGGTCGCAGTTCGGAGCGTAGGCGATGGCACGCGCGATGCATGGTTCGATGCCGTTGCGCACCTGGTAGAAGCCTTCCACCGTGCGGCCCGCGTCATAATCGACGAAGGGCTGGTCGCGCTCATCGATATCCGAGGTCAGAAGCTTGGCGGCCTCGGCGTCGGTGCGGGCAACGATCAAGGTCGAGGTGCCCATCACGTCGGCGGCGAGACGCGCGGCGTTGAGGTTGCGGATGTGCGCTGCGGTCGGGATCAGAACCTTGCCGCCGAGATGGCCACACTTCTTCTCTGAAGCCAGCTGGTCCTCGAAGTGGACGCCGGCGGCACCCGCTTCGATAAAGGCTTTCATGATCTCGAAGGCGTTGAGCGGGCCGCCGAAGCCGGCTTCCGCGTCGGCGACGATCGGGGCGAACCAGGTGTCGACCGACAAGCCCTTGCCTTCCGAGGTCTCGATCTGGTCGGCGCGCTGCAGCGTGCGGTTGATGCGCTTGACCAGTTCAGGTGCAGCATTGGCCGGGTACAGCGACTGGTCGGGATACATGGCGGATGCCGTGTTGGCGTCGGCCGCGACCTGCCAGCCCGAGAGATAGATCGCCTTCAGCCCGGCGCGAACCTGCTGCATGGCCTGGTTGCCCGACATGGCGCCCAGCGCGTTGACGAAGTTTTCCTCGTGGATGAGCTTCCACAGGCGGTTGGCGCCCATTTCGGCCAGCGTCTGCTTGATCTGGACCGAGCCGCGCAGCCGCTTCACATCCTCAGGCGAGTACGGGCGCTCGATGCCATCGAAGCGGCCTTCCGGGGCCGAAGGGACGAGGTTGTAAAAATCGGTCATGATCGACTCCGCTCTGCAAAACTGTTTCGTGGAAGCCGCTGCCTCTTGGGAGCTTGTGGGCGAGTTCCATGTGACTTGTTTTACATTGCGGTGCCGCAGCAGCCAGAATATTCGCCGAAAAGCCCGGAACATAAGGGAAAATCTGTGTTGCGTTTGACAGGATGTCTCTGTAAATTTGTAAAGTCTGTAAATCTTGAGCTGGCTCCCAGGCCGGCGCGTCGTTGTAAATCCGTGTAAAGAAGGCCATGGCCGAGCAAAAGATATTCGCCGGGCCGCGCATTCGGCGCATCCGCAACCAGAAGGGCCTGACCCAGACGGCGATGGCCGAGGGGCTGGGCATCTCGCCGTCCTATCTCAACCTCATCGAGCGCAACCAGCGGCCGCTGACGGTGCAACTCATCCTCAAGCTTGCCTCGGTCTACAAGGTCGACCCCGACGAGTTGCAGGGTGAGGCGCGCGGGTCGATCGCGGCACTGCGCGAGGTCTTCGCCGATCCGCTTTTGGCCGGCGAACTGCCCGGCGACCAGGAACTGGTCGAGATCGCCGAGGCTGCGCCCAATGCGGCAGCGGCGGTGATCAAATTGTTCCGCGCCTATCGTGAACAGGCCGAGCGGCTGTCCGATCTCACCGAACTGCTGGCCCGCGAGGGCCATACGACAGCTCTGTCGGGCGCGCGGCTTCCCATCGACGAGGTGCATGAGGTCTTCGAACGCCGGCCCAATCATTTTTCCTCCCTGGAAGAGGAAGCCGAAGCGTTCACGTCGCTGCTCGATCCGGGCGACGACCTGTTCGGTGCGCTCAAGGCGTGGCTCAGGCGCGAGCACGGCATTGTCGTCAAGGTGCTGCCGGTCGCCACCATGCCCAACTGGCGCCGCCGTTATGACCGCCACTCGCAGCGCCTGTTCCTGTCCGAGCGGCTGTCGCCTTTCGACCAGCTGCGCGAGGTCGCGATGGAGGCAAGCCTGATCCGCATGCAAGTGGCCGTTGCCGCCGAGATCCAGTCGCTGAAGCTCACGACCGACGAAGCGCGGCGGCTCGCCCGCTTCGAGCTAGGCCGCTATGCCGCGCATGCGCTGATGATGCCCTATCAGACTTTCCTATCGGCCGCCCAGCGCGCGCGCTACGATGTTGACGTGCTGCGCTCGCGTTTCGGCGTGTCGTTCGAGCAGGCGGCCAACCGGCTGACCATGCTGCAGCGCCAGGGCGCGTCGGGCGTACCGTTCTTCATGCTCGAGATCGACAATGCCGGCAACCGCTTCCGCAAGGCCGGCGCGCAAGGTTTTCCCCAGAGCCGTTTCGGCGGCGGCTGCCCCAAGCTCCCGGTTCATGCCGCCTTCACGCAGCCCGGCCAGATCTTTGTCGAGGCGGTCGAGATGCCTGATGGCGCGGAATTCCTTTGTGTCGCGCGCACGCTGGAGGGGCCGCAGGGCGCTTTCAGCGAGCGTCCGCGCCGCACCGCCATTCTGCTCGGCTGCGACATCGCCTTCCGCGACGAGATTGTTTACGGCGCAGCGCTTCCGGGCATTGCTGCCGGCGGCAAGCAGGGGGCGGTGGCGGCGACGCCGGTCGGGCCGGCCTGCCGGCTGTGCGAGCGTTCGGGCTGCCTGTCGCGCGCCGAACCGCCGATCACCCGCCCGCTCGGCCTTGACGAGATGGTGACAGGGCTGAGCGCGTTCGACTTCCAGTAGCGCCCAAACATTGTGCCCGAACCCGGCGGCAGCGTCCAAGTGGTTGCAAGTGGTTGCAGTCGTCAGGCGGTCAGCCTGGCGGGGTCATCGTCGTTGACAATGCCGGCCCTGGCAAGGCTGCGCGCGGTGCCGGTGTCGAGCGGCCGCCCATATAGGAAACCCTGCGCTTCGTCGCAGCGTCGATCCATGAGAAATGCTGCCTGAAAATCCGTCTCGACACCTTCCGCGAGCACCGGGATCGACAGCTTGTGGCCGAGCTCGATGACAGTCTCGATGACGCTGGTTGCCTGCGCTTGCCGACCCAGCGCGTTGAGGAAGCTACGGTCGACCTTGATCTTGTCGAAGGGGAAGGAGAACAGCGTCGACAGCGACGAATAGCCGGTGCCGAAATCGTCCATGGCGACCCGCACACCCAGCGCCTTGATCTGGCGCAGTATGTGCAGCGCCTGTCCGGGATTGTCGATGAGGGTGGTTTCGGTGATCTCGATTTCGAGGCGGGTGGCGGCAAGTCCAGTCTGGGTAAGGGCTTCCTTGACGCGGTCCGCGAAGTCGGGCCGCATCATCTGGATCGGCGAGACGTTGACCGCGACGCCGAGCGGTTCGGGCCATAGTGCGGCTTCCCGACAAGCTTCGGTCAGTACCCAGTCGCCGATTTCGACGATCATGCCGGTCTGCTCGGCAACGGGAATGAACTCGGCCGGCGAGACGTCGCCGAGTTGGCCGCTGTTCCAGCGCAGCAATGCTTCAAAGCCGAGAAGCTTGCGGTCCTTGACCATATATTGCGGCTGGAAGACCAGGCGCAGCGCGCCGTCGGCGATTGCGCTGCGCAGGCCGACCGCGATCTGGCCGCGTCGCCGACCGTCTTCGTCGGCGTCGGCATCGTACCAGCACCAGCCACCGTTTTGTGCCTTCTTCGACCGGTACATCGCAAGGTCTGCGCGCGTGGTCAGGTCGTCGATGCTTTTGCCATCTCGCGGGTAGACGGCAATGCCGATGCTGGCGCTGGTCGCGAAGTTGGTCTTGCCGATCTCGCTGGGGCGAGAGAAGGCATCGCTGATACGGGCGGCAAACTCTTCGATTTCTGATTCAAGGGTGAACTGCTTTGCCGCGAGAAACTCGTCGCCGCCGATCCGGGCGAAGAATTCGCCGTCCTCGAGCGTTGCGATCATGCGCGCCGTCGTTTGGGTAAGCACCGAATCGCCCGCGGCATGGCCGTAGACATCATTGATTTCCTTGAAGCGGTTGAGGTCCACGGCGATGATGGCGAGCGGAAGCCCGTCTGCTTCCTTCAGCCGGCGCGGCAGGTCGTCACGAACCATTGCACGGTTGGGCAGGCCGGTGAGTGGATCGTGCAGGGCGAGGTGCCGGAAATGTGCGAGCGTATCCGCCTCGGACTGCGCTTCGGCAAAATGCGTTATGGCAGCGAGCACTACTACGAGTACCGTCACCGCGACGACCAGGCTCGCCAAGATGGTGTCCGACAGTAGTTCCGCCGGTACGGTGATGCGCGGGTCCGGTGTGATCTCGATGGCGCCCATGGCGGTGAAATGCATGACGCCGATCGCCAGCATGAACGCCACGGCACCGTAGTGCCGGCAAAATCGCGTATTCGGGCGGGCAACGCGGTTCGTCGTCAGCATTCCCAGCGCCGCGCCCGCGATGATCGCCGAGACAACCAGTGTCTGATCATAGGCGATCGTGCCGGCGACCAGAAAACCGCGCATGCCGGTGAAGTGCATCAGCGCTGCACCGGTGCCGAGTACTAGGCCGCCGACTTCGATCATCGGGCCGGTCGGCCGATTGGCGGCAATCATGAAGCCCGCCAGCGACGTGACCATGGCGAAGGCGAGCGACAGCGTCGTTGCGATTGGCTCGAAGCCGTGCTCGACATTGGGGACAAAGCCAAGCATCGCCAGAAAGTGCGTGGTCCAGATGGTCATGCCACCGGCAATTCCGGCCATGAACACCAACGCTGCGTGTTTGGTGCGCCTGGCTGCCCGGGCGCGGGCGAACAGGCGGGTCGACACGAGACTGCCGATGGCACAGATGATAAGTGCCGCCGCGACAAATCGATGATCGTGTTCTGTCGTCAGGCAGTTGAGTACGGTCAGCATGTCGAATCCCTCAGGCCGCCCGGCTACTAGACGGCATGTCTTGTCGATCCGTTTCACGGCGGGCGCTTTGCAAGATTTTATTCCTTGCATCCACATCTGATTATCGCCTCGCTGCGCCGCATGACGCGGACGTATCAGCCAGCCCTGGGGCGAGTGCCCTAACCCAATGGTTCTGGTGGACCTCGCCTGACAGGGGGCACTGGGCTAGTGGGGCGCTGCGGCGGTGTTTCCGCTGACATTGCGATTATTGGCTGGTGACATCCCGGATGAACGAACAGACATCGGCAATAGATGTGCGTCCCACGATGGATGTGGCCGCGTCGAACCGCGAGCAGCGCATCGGCATCCTTTTGGTTTTCCTGTCGGCGCTGATGTGGAGTTTTGGCGGAACGATCGCCCGCTTCATCGAGGCAACGGATAGCTGGACCGTGGTGTTCTGGCGTTCGTTCTGGGCGGCCGCGTTCCTGCTCGCCTTCATGGCCTGGCGCGATGGCCTGCGCGGCACGCTGAAGCTGTTCCGCGACATGGGGCTGCCGGGGCTGGCGGTCGCGTCCTGCTTTGCCATCGCATCGACCTCCTTCGTCGTCGCGCTCTCTTACACCACCGTCGCCAATATCCTGCTGATGCAGGCCGGCGTGCCGCTCCTGGCAGCCCTCATTGCCTGGGCGCTGTTTCGCGAGCGTGTCTCAGGAGCGACCTGGGCGGCTATTGCGGCGGTGATCTGCGGCGTCGCCATAATGGTCTCGGAAACGCTCACCGGCGCGGTTTCCCCGATCGGCGACGGGCTGGCGCTACTGATCGCAGTTGTGTTTTCCATCGCAACTGTCATTACCCGCCGCTTCTCGCATGTGCGCATGACGCCCGCGACCTGCCTGGGAACGATCTTTGCCGCGCTCTTTGCGGTGAGCCAGGCGGGGGGCTTCGCCGTATCGTCGGCCGATATGGGTTTCCTGTTCGCCTTCGGCGCCATCAACCTTGGTCTCGGCCTTGCCTGCTTCGCCACCGGAGCGCGCCTGATCCCGGCGGCCGTGGCCGCCCTGATCGGCACGTTCGAGCCGATTCTCGGGCCTGTCTGGGTATGGCTGGTCCATGGCGAGGTCCCGTCCGGACGCACGATATTGGGTGGTGCCGTGGTGTTCGCGGCACTGCTCGTCCACCTGGCCATGGAGTTCAAGCGCCAATCGCGGCCGCGCCGGCCGGGCGTCACGGGCCTGCCTGCGCCCCATTGACAGACCTGTCACGGCAAGCGCAGGTTAGTTAAAGTTGAAACAAACAGATAGGCACATCTTGCGGGAAATAGCCGGAAACGCTCACACCGGAAAAAAACATTCCATTGGCGATACTACCTTTGCCCAAGGGGTTTCCGCCAGAAAGAGCGTTCCGCCTGAACATCCTCCGGCTGCTGCCGTTGAAAAGGGCAAATTCATCTCCCTCGAGCACGAGGCCGAATACCGCGCCTTCGTCGAAAAGCACCCCGACATCGAGGCGGTGGAATTCCTGCTGGTCGACCCCAATGGCGTGATGCGCGGCAAATGGGCTCCGGGCGACGCCTTGAAGAAAGCCTTCCAGGACGGCGTCAACTTCCCCATGTCATTGCATGGGCTTGATGTGTGGGGCCGCGAGGTCGCCGAAACCGGGTTGCACATCGAGACCGGCGATCAGGACGGCTACTGCCGCGCCACCCGCGGCTCACTGTCGATCGTGCCCTGGGCCAAGCGCAAGACCGCGCAGGTCCTGCTCCAGACATTCTCGCCGGAGGGCGAGCCTTTCATGGCGGATTCGCGCCAGGTGCTGAAGCGCAAGGTCGCCGAAGTCAACGCCAAGGGCTTTTTCCCTGTCGTCGCTTTCGAACTGGAGTTCTACCTTCTCGATCCCGAGCTGGAATGGGACGACGGCATGCCGTCGCCGGTAGGCGCCACCGCTGGGCCGGACCGGCTGCGCATGTACGGTCTCGATGACCTTGCCGAGCACGCAGAGTTGTTCGACATGATCCGCGATGCTGCCGATGCGCAGGGCCTGCCGATCGACACCATCATCAAGGAGGCGGCGCCGGGCCAGTTCGAGGTCAACCTCAAGCATCGCGCCGACCCGCTCAGGGCTGCCGACGACGTCATCATGCTGCAGCGGCTCGTCATTGGCTGCGCGCGTGCCCATGGCCTGACGGCGACCTTCATGGCCAAGCCCTTCCTCGAATATGCCGGCAACGGCATGCATGTTCACGCCTCCATGCTCGACGCCGAGGGCCGGAACATCTTCAGCGGCGCGGATGGGCGCAAGAAGCTCGAATCCGCTGTCGCCGGGCTGTTGAAGACCATGCCGGAAACGCTCCTGCTGTTCATCAACACCTGGAACGGCTTCCGGCGCATCACGCCGGGTTCCTATGCGCCGACGCGTGCCGTCTGGGGGGAGAACAACCGATCGGTTGCGCTACGCATTCCCGTGTCATCAGAGGAAAACAAGCGGCTGGAACATCGCATCGCCGGCGCCGATGCCAATCCCTATCTGGTCATGGCCGCGCTGCTGCAAGGCATGGTCGAGGGCATCGAGAATGCGGACGTTCCGCCGCCCCCGATCGTCGGCAACGCCTATGACGAGGGCGGATTGTTCCTGCCTGACGACATGGACGAGGCGCTGCAGCTCATGGCGAAGAGCAGCTTTGTCGAGCGTGCGCTGGGGCCTCTGATGAAGAAGGTCTACCAGGACCTGAAGCGGGCCGAGATCCTGGCTTTCTGGGCCGAGATCACCCAGCTCGAACGAACTACCTATCTTTGATCGCGAGGTTGAGAAAAATCGCGATCCAGCAACGACATAGGGGCCGTGCCGACGCAGTGGAAACGGCCCCAAAAACCGATCGACAGGCGCGATTTCGCGCTTGTCGCCCTTCATGAACGACAATAGGCTCAAGCATCCAAACCTGCTCTCTGGGCTCGCCCACGGCCCGGAACGGAACACTGAACAGAGGAGATAAAGATGATCCGTAAAGCGTTATGGCTGACTGCCACTTCGGCCTTCGCAGCATTGATGACGGTGTCGGCCGGCGCCCAGGAGCGCGTCGTTAATGTCTACAACTGGTCGGACTATATCGACGCGTCGATCATTGAAGACTTCACAAAGGAAACCGGCATCAAGGTCGTCTATGACGTCTTTGATTCCAACGAGATTCTCGAGACCAAGCTTTTGGCCGGCGGCAGCGGTTATGATGTGGTCGTGCCGACCGCCAACTTCCTTGCCCGTCAGATCGAGGCTGGCGTCTTCCAGAAACTCGACAAGTCGAAGCTGCCCAATCTTTCCAACATGTGGGACGTGGTCAGCGAGCGCACGGCGAAATACGACCCGGGCAACGACTACTCGATCAACTACATGTGGGGCACGGTCGGCATCGGCTACAACGAAGCGAAGGTGAAGGAGGCGCTCGGCGTCGACAAGATCGACAGCTGGGACGTGGTGTTCAATCCAGAGCAGGTCGCCAAGCTCAAGGATTGTGGCGTCTACATGCTCGATTCGCCGACCGACATGATCCCGACGACGCTGCGCTATCTCGGCATCGATCCGGAAAGCCGTTCGCCCGAGGATATCGCCAAGGCCGAGGAAGCCTTGCTGAAGATCCGGCCCTATATCCGCAAGTTCCACTCGTCGGAATACATCAACGCGCTGGCCAATGGCGACATTTGCCTGGCTGTCGGCTGGTCGGGCGACGTGTTCCAGGCGCGCGACCGCGCCGCCGAAGCCAAGCAGGGCGTCGTCGTCGGCTATCTCGTGCCGAAGGAAGGTGCCGAGATGTGGTTCGACCAGATGGCGATCCCCGCCGACGCCCAGCACGTCGCCGAGGCGCATGAGTTCCTGAACTACATCATGAAGCCGGAAGTGGCGGCGAAAGCCACCAACTACATCTACTTCCCCAGCGGCAACAAGGCGGCGCAGCAGTTCGTCGACAAGGAGATCATCGGCGATCCGGCGATCTACCCCGATGAAGCAACGCTGGCCAACCTCTATACTGTCTCTCCCTACGACTCCAAATCGCAGCGCCTGATCACGCGCAGCTGGACCAAGGTTGTCACGGGGCAATAGTCCTGGCGAATAGCCCGGCGCCCTCGGCGCCGGGTTTTCGTATCTGGGGGAGGGGACGAAAAGGCACATGAAATCGCTCGGCAATATCCGTAGGGAGTTTGCGCCCTGGAACCAACCGGACGCAAAGCCGTACATCCAGTTCAAGAACATCACCAAGCGTTTCGGCGACTTCACCGCCGTCAACAACCTGTCGCTGTCGATTTACGAGCGCGAATTCTTCGCGCTGCTTGGCGCCTCGGGCTGTGGCAAGTCGACCCTGCTGCGCATGCTTGCCGGCTTCGAAGAGCCGACCGAAGGCCAGATCCTGCTCGATGGGCAGGATTTGCGCGGCATTCCGCCCTATCGGCGCCCGGTCAACATGATGTTCCAGTCCTATGCGCTGTTCCCGCACATGACGGTTGAGCAGAACATAGCCTTTGGTCTCAAGCAGGACGGCATGCCGAAGGCGGAGATCGAAAAGCGCGTCAGCGAGATGCTCAAGCTGGTGAAGCTTTCCCAGTTCGCCAAGCGCAAGCCGCACCAGCTTTCAGGCGGCCAGCGCCAGCGCGTGGCGCTTGCCCGCGCGGTTGCCAAGCGGCCCAAGGTGCTGTTGCTCGACGAACCGCTCGGTGCGCTCGACAAGAAGCTGCGCGAGGAAACGCAGTTCGAGCTGATGGACCTGCAGCAGACGCTGGGGCTCACCTTCGTCGTCGTCACCCACGACCAGGAAGAGGCCATGACCATGGCCGACCGCATCGCCATCCTCGACAAGGGCGAGGTGATGCAGGTTGCGACACCCGCCGAGGTCTACGAGGCGCCGGGTTCGCGCTTCGTCGCCGATTTCGTCGGCAACATCAACATGTTCGAGGGCAAGGTGGCCGGCCGAAACGGCACCGGGATGGTTATCGCCGGCGCCAACGGACTGACCATTCGCACCGCCAATGCCGGGGAAACGCCAGCCGGTACCGATGTCGCCTTCGCCATCCGCCCGGAAAAGATCAAGGTGTCGTCGAAAAAGCCGGAAGCGGCCGACAATGTCATGGAAGGTGAGGTCTATGACATCGCCTATCTCGGCGACATGACCATCTTCCACGTCAAGCTTGGTGACGGCCAGGTGGTCAAGGCAAGCGCGCTCAATGTCACGCGCGCCACCGAGGACCCGCTGAGCTGGGACGACAAGGCCTGGATCTCGTTCCGGAACGACGCTGGCGTCGTCCTGACGCGATAGGTGGTGCGATGAAGGGCTTCGTCTCCGCCGTCACCAGCCGCCTCGTCATCGCCGTGCCCTATGTGTGGCTGCTGTTCTTCTTTCTCATCCCCTTCTTCATCGTCTTCAAGATTTCTCTGTCGACGACGGCAATCGCGATGCCGCCCTATACGCCCGTCCTCAGTCTCGAGGACGGCCTCGCTGGCCTGAGGGCGCAATTCAGCGAATTCAGCTTCGACAACTATATCTGGCTGACCCAGGATCCGCTCTATTTCAACGCCTATGTCTCGAGCGTGGTGATCGCCCTGGTCTCGACGTTCCTGGCCCTGCTGGTCGGCTACCCCATCGCCTACGGCATGGCGCGTGCCCCGGCGACGATCCGGCCGACGCTGCTGATGCTGGTCATCCTGCCGTTCTGGACCAGCTTCCTGATCCGCGTCTATGCCTGGATCGGTATCCTCAAGCCGGAAGGGCTGCTCAACCAGTTCCTGCTCGCCACCGGCATCATCGACGAGCCGCTGGTGATCCTGAATACGCATACGGCGATCTTCATCGGTATCGTCTATTCCTACCTGCCGTTCATGATCCTGCCGCTCTATTCGGCGCTTGAGAAAATGGACTACTCGCTGATCGAGGCTGCTCAAGACCTCGGCTGCACGGCGATTTCCGCCTTCTGGAAGATTACCTTTCCGCTGTCGCTGCCGGGCGTCATCGCCGGCTGCCTCCTGGTCTTCATTCCGGCCGTCGGCGAGTTTGTCATTCCCGACCTGCTCGGCGGTTCGCAGACGCTGATGATTGGCAAGACACTGTGGAACGAGTTCTTCTCCAATCGCGACTGGCCCGTCTCCTCGGCGGTGGCCGTCATCCTGCTTCTGCTTCTGGTGGTGCCGATCATGTTCTTCCAGCAGGCGCAGGCGCGCGCCCAGGAACAGGAGCGCTGAGATGAATGCGAGCTGGAGCCGCTTCAACATCACCGCGATCGTGCTGGGCTTTGCCTTCCTCTACCTGCCGATCGTGCTTCTGGTCGTCTTTTCCTTCAACGAATCGAAGCTCGTCACCGTTTGGGGCGGCTTCTCGACCAAGTGGTACGTTTCGCTCTTCCAGAACCAAGGCCTGATGGATGCGGCGTGGGTTACCATCCGCGTCGGCCTGATTTCAGCGACCATCGCCACGGTGCTCGGCACGCTCGCGGCGCTCGCGCTTACCCGCTACACGCGCTTCCGCGGTAGGGTGCTGTTTTCGGGCATGGTGTTTGCGCCGCTGGTCATGCCTGAAATCATCACCGGCCTGTCGCTGCTTCTGCTGTTCGTGGCTGTCGGGCTTGATCGCGGATTCCTGACACTAACCCTCGCGCATATCACCTTCACCATGTGCTTCGTGGCGGTCGTGGTGCAGTCGCGGCTTGTCACTTTCGACCGCTCGCTCGAGGAGGCGGCGATGGATCTCGGCGCTTCGCCGGTGAAGACCTTCTTCCAGATCACGCTGCCGGTCATCCTGCCGGCGATCGTGTCCGGCTGGATGCTGGCGTTCACACTGTCAATCGATGACCTGGTGATTTCCAGCTTCGCCTCGGGGCCGGGCGCCACCACGCTGCCGATGAAGATCTACAGCCAGGTGCGCCTGGGAGTGACGCCCGAGATCAATGCCGCCTGCACGATCCTGATCGGTATCGTTGCCGTCGGTGTCATTGCAGCTTCGCTGGTCAACAAGCGGCGCGAAGTCCAACGCCTGCGCGATGAGCAGGCGGCGCAGCGAGCGTGATCAAGGCGTGGCATTTCCAAGCATAGGCCACTGGATATACCAATGTCGCCATGCTAGCGTCGTGGCTATAATCTTCAGGAGCAGGGTTCATGACGCGTTTTATGGCTACGGCCGCAGCTTTGTCTTTCGTCGCACTGGCCGCAACGGCCTGTAACACCCCGCAGGAACGTGCCGTCGGTGGCGGCGCAATCGGCGCGGCGGGCGGCGCGCTTGTCGGTCAGGCGATCGGCGGCAACACTGGTTCGACCGTCGCGGGTGCAGTCATCGGCGGTCTCGCCGGTGCGATGATCGGCGCGGGCACCGCTCCCGGCGAATGCCGCTTCCATCAGCAGGACAGCCGCGGCCGCCCGATGTACGACCGCTACGGCAGGCCGGTGACCTTCCTGGCTCCCTGCCGGTAAGGCGCTCAATCGAGCGGCGACGCGGTCGCCACCGACAGACAAGCGGCGTGCCTTTGATCAAGGCGCGCCGCTTTTTCGTTGGGCAGTCGGGTGCAGCTACTGCCGAACCGGCCGATCATGACCGCCACGTCCGGGCGCTGACGCCGGGCCGTCAGATGCGCGAGCGTCATGCCGGAAGGTGGCGGCCGCCTTTGGGCTTCAGGCACAAACAAAAACCCCGGCGCGAGGCCGGGGCTTGAGAGTTTCGGATCGATGCCGGTCAGAACCTGCCGGAGACGCCGAGCTTGCCGCCGGCAGATTTCTGCCCTTCGCCCTCGAAGTCGACGAGCACGGACAGATCCATGTTCCAGTTGATGTTGTTGGAAAGCACCAGCCCGGCGGAAAGCGAGGCGAAGGTGCCGTCCCCGTCCATCGCCGAGTAGCCGACATTCAGGCCTGCGGAAGGCGTGAGCAGCAGGCCGCTTTCGAGTTCGTATATCCGTTCCAGGTTGAAGCCGGCGCTGAGCCGCAACTGCTCCTCGCTGAAGCCCTCCAGCCCGATGGTGGTGGTGCCGTTCGATACGTCGTAGTCGTCGACGCGTTCGTTGAGATAGACGGCGCGCAGTTTCGGCGTCAGCGTGGTGGCTTCATCCAGGAGCCACTGTCCCTTGAGGCTGGTGTCCGACATCCAGCGACGGGTATCGAACGTGCCGTCGTAGAACCGGGTGTCGATATCGTTCGCAGACCCGCCATAGAGCAGGCTGGTGTCGAGGAACACGCCCTGACCGATCTCGAAGGACGCGTAGGGACCGACCAGCCAGCCATTGCCGGTCAGCTTGGCGTCCTCGTCGGTCGGATAGCTCATCCGGTCGTAGTGGAACGACAGGCCCACAAGCGCCTTGTCGCTGATCAGATAGTCAGCACCCGATGAGAACAGCGCGAAGCTGCCCCATCTGTTGTCGTTCTCCTCGCGATTGTGGATCTGGAAGGTGCCGCTTGCCCAGACATTGAACGGCGAAAGATCGGGCGCGACGGTTTCGCCGACCTTGGCCTCGGCTTGTTGCCGTGCCGCCTCGACCTGCGCCAGGCTGGTCGAGAAGTTCAGATTGGCGCCATCAGCCGAGGGCGAAACAGCGGTTGTCACAGCTTCGCCGGCGGATGCGGCACGGCGACGCTCCATCAGGCCGGGAAGCGCGATGGATGACGACAGCAGGTTCTGGCGGCTCTTGACGAAGCCATGCACCATGCCGCTGATGTCGCTCGCCACTTCGTCGACATCGACGGCGATGCGATAGGTGACCGTACCGGTGTTGGAGGTTCCGAAGCCGCTCGTCAGCGTGTAGCCGACCACCGCCTTGCCCGAGAAGGCCCGGTTGGGAGTGAACTTCAGGTAGTAGCCGACCGGCACGAAACTGCCCAACGTCGCCACTTCGCCCTGGATGATCTCGGCGGTACCGGCATTGGACGGATTGACGTAGGCGACCGCTGCGCCGGTGAACGGCCCGCCTGTGGCTCCCGAGTTCAGATAGACGGTATTCGGTGTCGATCCAGCCGGGACGTCAACCTCCTTGTCACGGGCGGTGATGTCTTGTTCGAGTACCTCCAGCGTATAGCTGGCCGACCCGGTCGCCCCGGTGCTGTCGATGGCGCTGATGGTAAAGTGGTAGCTGCCGAGCGTGGCGTTTGCCGCCAGCGGGCCGCTCAGTGCGCCGGTCGAGACGTTGAGCACCATGCCATCAGGCAGGGTGCCGCTGATCCCGTAGATCACCGTTCCGGTTGTACCGCCAGCGGAGGCTGTTGCGGTGTAGTCTTCGCCGGCCATCGCGGCGGGCAAAGCGCCGCCGGCCGGGGTGAAGCGGAGCACCCCTTTGATATCGAGCGAATAGGTGGCTGAGCCGGATGCGCCATATGCATCGGTGGCCGTGACGGTGAAGCTTGCCTCTCCGGCAGCCGACGGAGTGCCCGATATGGTGCCCGTCACCGGATCGATGGCCAAGCCGGCAGGAAGTGCGCCGGAGGTTACGGCATAGCTGTAGGGGGCCGTACCCGCGGTAGCGGAGAGGGCCTGGCTGTAGGCGTCGTCGACCTTGCCGTTCGGCAGCGAACCGGAAGCCGGAGCGAAGGCAAATGTCGGCGCGGATACGGTGACGGTGACAGTCGCGGCCGAGGAGGTGCCCGTGGCGTTCGTTGCGGTGTAGGTGAAGCTGTCGGAACCCGAGTAACCGGCGGTGGGCGTGTAGGTGATCGTCGCTCCCGAGGCCGTTGCCGTGCCGTGGGAGGCAGGCGAGGCCACGGTCACGCTGGCGGCAGCACCGCCTGTGACGTTGAGCGTGATCGGATTGGCGGACGAGTTGGCGTCGACTGTCGCCGACGCCGCATTGGCTATCGGGGCGGGAAGGTCGTCATAGGTGAAGCCGTTCGGCAATCTCACGGTGCCGCCGGGCGTGGTGACGACGACATCGACTGCGCCAGCAGCGTGGGCGGGCGTCTTGGCGGAGATCGTACGATCGCTTGATACGGAGAACTGGGCTGCCGGCAGGTCGCCGAAAGTGACTGATGTGGCCCCGGTGAAATACCATCCGTTAATCGTCACGTTGGTGCCGCCGGTCTCGGCGCCCTTGGCCGGCGAAACCGAGGTCAAGAGTGGCACTCGGGGTGCGATGTCGATCGAATAGCTTGCCGAGGCTACGACGCCGCAGGCATCTTCCACGCCAATGGAAATATTGGCCTTGCCCACTGCGGTGGGGGTGCCGGAGATCGCGCCGGTTGTGGAATTAAAGGTCAGGCCGGCGGGAAGCGTGCCGTAGAGGTTGTAGGTGGTATAGGGCAGCCGGCCGTTCTGGGCTGCGACCGACTGTGAATAGGCGGCGCCAAGATTGCCCTTGGCGAGCGGTCCGGGTGCCGGCAAGGAAATAGCCGGGTCCGGATAGACCCGCAAATATGCCGAGACTGGGGCGCTGGTGCCCGCGCTGTTGGTCGCCGTATATGTGAAACTGAAAGCCCTGCAGTAGCTTCCCGATGGGGTGTAGTTGATAGTCGTTCCCGAGGCGGTGAGCGTTCCGACTACCGGCTGGTAGCCGGTGATTGTGATGTAATCAGCCGGGTCACCCGACAGCACCGGGGTGATCGAACTGGCGGCAATCATCGGCACGGTTTTTGTGAAGGAAGTGGCGACTGGCTTTTGCAGAGCTCCATAGGTGAAGCCCCCTGTCGACGTCGTCGAACCGTCCAGCGTGACGACGCTGACATCGACCGCCCCGGCTGCATGAGTTGGAGTGGTAACGACGAGTTCGGTCGGGCTGATGCTGATGTAAGAGGTCGCCTCGACCCCGCCGAATCTGACTGTGGGCATGGTCCCCAGGTTCTGGCCGGTGATCGTCACCGTGCTGCCGCCAGTCGCGCTTCCGGAACTGGGACTGATGGACGTGATCTCGACCGTCAAGCCGCTCGATGCCTGGGCGGCAAGGCTGAGGACGAGGGTGGCGAGCAACGCCAGCATCATTGCGGCAATCTTGTGCGCCAATGTCGCAAGCATCCGGCCGCCAACCGCCGCCGGTTGCAATGCTCTACCCGTCTGTCGTTCGTTATTGTTCGCCGGGCGCAGCGATCCGCGCCTGTGTATTGATGTTGCCGCTGTCATGCCAGGGATGCCTTTGATCCGAATATTTCAAACCGAGGCAGATGGCGGCGGGTATGCCGCCGGTCGGTCCATCCGCCCCTTTGGCAGGCACCCTAAAGAGCGGCGCCAAGCGGTGACAGAAACGAGATGGAACGAAAAGGAACGAAATGGAACGAAAGCCGTGGCCGGGGCGCGACACCTGTGGAAATTACTGAAGTGACATGGCAACCATGGATGCTCCGGCGGGCCGGACATCGGCAAGGGGCAAGACGATCCGCACGGTTGTCCCGGCATCTATGTCGCTGGTGATCTCGACCGTGCCGCCGTGGGCTGCCGCCACGCGCGACACCAGCGACAGCCCCATTCCGGACCCTTCGATGTTTCCCGCATTCGATCCGCGCACGCCGTTGGTCGTCACCCGCTCCAGGTCGGCGGGAGGAATGCCGATCCCCCGATCGGTGACCGAGATGACCGCCTTGTCATGGCTCGAGGTAAGCGAAAGAACGATGGCGGGAGCACCTCTGGCCGCCGAGAATTTGACCGCGTTCTCCAGCAGGTTGATGATTGCCAGTTCCAGCATGCCGGGGTCGGCCATGATGCGTAATTCCGTCGCGCCGGAACCAAGATCGACGTCGATTTCCGCCCTTTGAAACAGATCGCGGCCGCGCATTGCCGCCGCCGAAACGACGTCGCCAGGCGCAATCAGGGCGAGTTGCGGCTGGAAGGACGGCCCTTGCAGCCGGCTACGCGCCCTGTTGACCTCCAGCATCTCCACCAGCCGCACGATGGCCCGCCTTATGCGGTCGATCCTGCCGTGGTTGGCGTCGTCGCCCGACGGCAGGCTGATGGCGATGCTGTCCACGGTGGAGCGGATCGACGCCAGTGGTGTGCGGTATTGATGCGAGATCACTTCCATGAAGCGTACCTGCTGCTCTTGCGAGCGTAACTCGGCGTCAAGCGCATCCTCGGCGATCTTGCGTGCCTGGACGAGTTCGCGGGTTCGCTCCTCGACCAGCATGTTGGCCGAACGTTCGGCATCCTGTGCGGTGATGAGTGCTTGCTCGCGCATGACGGTGTTCATCGCCTCCGCGGTGCGCAGGCGAACGGCGAGCGCCCCGGTCAGCAGGATGGCCTGGAGCAGGCCGCTGACTGCGTAGGCATGCCAGAATATGTTGGGCAGCCAAGCATAGCCCAGACGCTGGCCAAGCGACAGGAATGCGCCGATCCACACGATGCAGAATGCCGCCGCCCTCAGGCGACTGGCCGTGCCGTCCTCATTGGCATAGCGCAGGCCCAGAGTGATGTTGAGCACCCCCATCACAATGCTGAAACTGTTGCCGAACGGGCCAAACACAATGTTGCTCTTGAACAATGCAAAGCCGACGCCGATCAGCCCGACGCCGGCGGTCGCCTGATAGACGCGGTGCAATTTCGGCGCACGACTGGGCAATTCCAGGATGCTGGAATAGGCCAGTGCACTGGCGAAGAGACCGAACCAGGCGACGGCGCCCATGAACAGGTCGTTGGCAGGTCCATTGTCTGGAAACAGCAGCAGGCGGCTGACGCCGAGGTTGCTGGTGTAGACCAGCATGATCCCGAGCGTGCTGAGCGCCAGCAGTGGATAATGCAGCTTGCGGTCGAAACAGTAGAAGACCAGCTGGACGATGAACAGGACGCCCATGCCGCCAAACCAGGCGCCGTAGGCCAAGCTCGCGCGCGTGGTCTGGACGGTGTGACTTCCCTGGGGATAGAGCCTGACGTTCAGGTGGGTTGCGGAGTTGGTATTGGCAAGGCGGATATAGACGAGCGTCGTTTCGCCTTTGGCGAACTCCAGGGGAACGACGTTGGCAAGGCCTGACAGGCCATCGGCAGGAAGCGGGCGGTGATCGCCCATTGCATGATGCGAAAAATCACTGGCCAAGAGAGCCGGCCCTTGCCGGGCTGTATAGATATCGATGAAATCGAGAAAATTGGGGGTCAGCGACAACAGTCCCATGGCGGCTTGCGTGCCCTCGAGCTCGAGACGCAGCCACGCGGCGTTTCTTGTGTAGCCGAGGTTTACGTCGGGGCCCGGGATCGGCCTGAACTCCATTTGCCTTTCAGGGCTGAAAACGTCGGCAAGGGTCAACGACCAGGACGGATCGACAAGGATGGCCATGTTGCCATTGAGCGACGGCAGCGCTGCCTGGGGCGGCGGCGAAACGCTCGCTGCCCAAGCCGGCCCGGCGAAAAGAAAGCACAGCATTGCAACGATCAGCCTGAGATATGCTCCGCGCACGGCCGCCCGTTTCCACGCCGCGACAGGCCCCGCGACAGTCTCATCTGGCATGACACCAGCGCACCAATTTACAATCACACCCAAATCCCCACCCGCTTCGCGGAAACCCTATGCAGATAGTCGCCACCTCTCCACAAGCCACGAATGTCACGACCCGCCCCCTTGTCCGGGTGGTTCTGGTCGAGGACGACCACGATCTCAGGCAAAGTGTTGCGGATTACCTGCGGCTGCGAGCGTTTGACGTCACCGAAGTCGACTCGGCCCTCGGCTTTTACAAAGCGCTTAACGAAAGCGAATTCGATATCGCGATACTCGACGTCAATCTGCCCGACGCCAGCGGTTTCGACCTTGCCCGCGGCGTTGCCTCCGGCAAACGCATGGGCGTGATCATGCTGACCGCACGGACAGGTCGTGACGATCGCATCAAGGGCTATGAAGAAGGTGCCGACCTCTATTTGACCAAGCCGGTGGATGGCGAAGAGCTTGCGCTTGCCGTAGGCAACCTGGCCAGGCGCATCCATCAGGCTGGAGCGCGACCGGCGAACACCACTGTCAGCACCTCTACGGTTGCGGGCCAGTGCGGCTGGCGACTCGAGCGTGAACGCCAACGCCTGACATCGCCCCAGGGCCTGTCGATACCTCTATCCGGGCGCGAATTCATGCTGATGGAACAGCTTGCCCGCAGCGACGGCGCAACGCTTTCCCGGGCGGCCATCGGCGCATTGTTCGGGCACGTCAATCCCGATCCCGAAAGCCGCAGACTCGATGCAGCGCTCCGCCGCCTGCGTCTCAAGGCAAAGGATGCCGGCACGGATCTGCCCCTGCAAAGCGTTCATGCTGCCGGCATCCGGTTTACCGGCGCTCTGGAAGTCGTCTAGCGAGACAACCCAAAGGCGGAGGCGCCAGAAGATCGCGGGACGGTCAAGCTGCCCCTCGAAGTCCGCCGGGCCCGATTCGCGGTCCAGGCCATTGTTCCGTCCTGAAGCATTCGCGCACGATCCGCGGCCATGTCGCGCGGATACTGCGCCGCCTTGCGGAAACTCTGGAAATTAAGGAACTCGTTTGCAGTTCGACGTGACAAAACCCCGTCTCGCCAAGCTTGCGATACGGCTTATCAAGCTGAAATCATTGAGAAAAGGAATGGTACGGTTGGCTGGGATCGAACCAGCGACCTCCGGATCCACAATCCGGCGCTCTAACCAGCTGAGCTACAACCGCATCCCGTAGTCTGGTGCCGCGTCCATACGGACAATTCCGACACATTTCAAGAGCTTTGCGCACTATCCACTGCGGCGATTTGCGCCCGCGGCGCGAAGTCCTTGTTTCCTGCGGGGTATGGCCCCGAAAAAGAAAAAGGCCGGCGGGAGGAGGTGCCGGCCTTTTTCTTTTATGTAGCCAGCGGGAGGAGGTGCTGGCCGCTTCGCCCGGCAGGCAGAGGGAGGAGGAACCGCCCGCCGGGTATTCCTTGGGCTGCCTTAGGCGGCCTTGAGTTCCTTGAGCGCCTTTTCGAAGGCGGTCTTGACGGGCTTCGAGACCTCTTCGGCTGCCTTCGAGGCAACGGACTGGAAGTCCTTGGCCTGCTCGACCGTGGCTTCCACGCGCTTGCGCAAGAATGCGGTCTGCAGTTCGACGATCTCCGACAGCGACTTGGCGCCGGCCAGCGCCTCAAGGTGGGCGAAGCCGGTTTCGGCATTGCTGCGCAGCGCGGCGATCGCCTTCAGCGACAATTCGCTATGTACATTGCGGGCGGTTTCGAAGGTGTTTTCCATGGTCTTCTGCGCCTCTTCGGCGCCGCTCTTGAACTTGGAGTAGGCCTCCTTCGACTGCTCGACGCCCTTCTCGGCGAAGGCACGGAACTGGTCGGTGGCCTTGGAAACGTCGAAGCTCGGCATTTCAATGGTATCTGCGAATTCTGCGGTCTTGGTCTTGGACATTGTCTCACCCTGGGGACTGGACGGGACATTGCCACCCGTCTCATTTATTCGCATGATCCATATAGCGTGATTTATTGTGCATTGCAATATTGATGTTGCGGTGCAGCAAAGACGAAGCGACCGGGTTAACCACGTGGCGAGAATAATGCCGCGAGCATGCACCTGTTTGCTAGACCTAGGCGATGACGGCTTTTATTAACAAAGCGTTAAATGCGAGAATGCGTGCCTTGCGGGTTAAGTGAATGCCGTCTGCAGCCTATTCCTTTATCGATGTCGCCGTGGTCGACCGCGTCAGGCAGCGTTTCGCTGCCGGAGATGCGGTCGTCGTGCTGTCGGTCGACCTCGAACAGGTGCTCTGGGCCAACGGTCCCGGCGCGGCGCTGCTCGGCTATGACGACATCGACGCGGTCATCGGCGCGCCGGCGCGTCTCGGCTTTGCGGCGCGTCGGCAGATTGCAGCGACTTCTGGCTTCCCCGAGATCGGGCACGACCGCGCCATCATGGTGCGCCTTGCCTCGGGCCTGACCAGCAACGCCGTCGCGCTGATGGCAAGTTCCGTCCGGTTGCCCGATGGCAAGCCCGCGATCATGCTGGCCGTTCCCGTGGCGCAGGCTGCGTCGCGGGACAAGGGTGAGATCGCGGCGAGCGCCATCAGCGGCTTCACCGAGCCCGGGCATTTCCTGGCCTTCGTCGATGCTCGTGGCGAGGTCGAGGCCGCGACCCAGGGCTTTGCCGGGCTTGGCATCGCCGCTGCGACACTCGCCGGATTGGTCTCGGCCGTCCGCAATGAGCGCGACCGCATGATCAAGCGGATAATTCCGGCCGCCGGCGGCTATCTGCCGGCTGGTCTGGCGCGGTTGACCGACGAGCGGCACCTGCTGGTCGTGGTCGACGAGCGCGCCGAGGGGCAAGATGTCGGCGCAGCCTATGATACGTCGACCGAGCCGGCTGCTGCCGCACCCGCTCAGCCGCCCGCGCAGGATCCGGCAGTAGTGCCCTCGCAGGCGAATGCCGAGCACGATCATTGGTATTTCAGTCCGGAAGAGCGAGAGAATCGCGGCGAGGCCACGGCACGGGTCACGTCTGTTACGCCCCCGGCGCCGCCTGTTCCCGAGCCCGGTTCCATCGCCGATCTGGTCGAGCCTCAGCCAGTGGCACATGCCGCGGTCGCGCCCTCGGCATCCACCGAATCGCTGGCCGACCGATCGGCCGCGCCGGTGCGATTCGTCTGGCGCACGGATGCCGAGGGGCGCTTCAGCTCGATCTCGCCGGAATTCGCCGCCGTCGTCGGCGAGCATGCTGCCGATGTCGTAGGCCGCCGCTTCAAGGACGTGTCGACCACATTCGAGCTGGATCCCTCGGGCGAGATTGTCGGCCTTCTTCAGCGCCGGGACACCTGGTCCGGGCGTTCGGTGCTGTGGCCGGTCGCCGGAACCGACAGGCGCATCCCTGTCGACCTCGCCGCATTGCCGGTTTACGGCCGCGACCGCAGTTTCGAAGGGTTTCGCGGGTTTGGCGTGGCGCGCCCTGGCGAGGCGGTCATCGACCACGAGCGCATCGGGCTGGCTCTTGTGCCCAATGGCAAGGCTCCCGAGGAAACCGAACCGGAAGTCGCGCCGGCTCCGACTGCCGCAGAGCAGGAAACTCCACTACAAGCTGTCGAGCCTGCAGCCGTCGAGACTGCTGCACCGGCCGAGGTCGAGCCCGTAGTTTCCGAACAACCCCCAGCCGAGCCACCCGCTCCGGAAGAATCGCCTGAGGCCGAAGCCCCTGTGTCCGAGGCGGAGCGGGATCAGGATCTGCGCTATTCCGACAAGGTGATAAGCCTTGCCGAACATCGTCAGGGCGCGCCGGAGCCTGCCAACGGCAAGGGCCTGTCCAGTGTCGAACGCAGTGCCTTCCGCGAGATCGGCGAGAGGCTGAAACGCGCCAGCGACATCGTTGCCGCCCGCCAGCAGCAGGCGACGAGCGCCGAAGCGACCGACATGCCTGTCGACCAGAAGAATGGCGAGGCGACCTCGGCCGAGATATCGGCCTATGCCGAAGCAGCCGCTGCCGAGAGTGCCGAACACGCGGCGCCGGGTGAGGTGCCAGCCGCACCTGCAGCCGAACAGCCGGGTGAGGGCGCCGAAGTGGTCGTCCTGTCCTCGGTGCGGCAGAGCGAGGTCGACCAGGCCGAAGCGGCTGTCGAGCGCGCCGAGGCGGAAAGGCCGCCGCTGCGCACCGAGGACGTCATCCCCTCGTTTGCGGGCGGCCGCGACACGCCTGTCGATGCGCCGATTCTCGAACAGTTGCCGGTGCCGGTGCTGATCCACGCGGGCGACCTGCTTCATTACGCAAACACCGAGTTCCTCGCGCTGACCGGCTATGGCACCGTTGATGAACTGGCCCAAGCCGGCGGGCTCGACGCGCTGTTTGCCCAGAGCTATGGCGAGGCGGCCGGCGAGGGCCACGAACTCAGGCTGCGGACCCGCGACGGCGAGGAGTTCCCGATCGAAGCCGTGCTGCGCTCGGTACCGTGGGGCGAAGGCAAGGCGCTGATGCTCGTCGTGCGCCGCGCCGGCGAAGATCACGCCGACGGCGCCGCCGCACAGGTGGCCGAGCTCGAAGAGCGTCTTGCCGAAATGCGTACCATCATCGACACCGCAACCGACGGTGTCGTGCTCATCGACCGCGACGGCGCCATCCGCTCGATCAGCCGACCGGCCGAAGCCTTGTTCGGTTTCGACAGCGATGAGGTCAAGGCCAAGCCGTTCCACTCGCTGTTTGCCATCGAAAGCCAGCGCGCCGCCCGCGACTATCTTGCCGGGCTGTCCGAACATGGCGTGGCGAGCGTGCTGAATGACGGCCGCGAGGTCATCGGGCGCGAAGCGCAAGGGCGGTTCATCCCGCTGTTCATGACCATCGGCCGCCTGCCCAACGAAAGCGGTTACTGCGCCGTCGTCCGCGACATCACCCAGTGGAAGCGCGCCGAGGAGGAACTGACCCAGGCGCGCGCCGTGGCCGAGCGTTCGTCGTCGCAGAAGACCGACTTCCTCGCTCGCATAAGCCACGAGATCCGCACGCCGCTCAACGCCATCATCGGCTTTTCCGAGTTGATGATCGACGAGAAATTCGGGCCTGTCGCCAACGACCGCTACCGCGACTATCTGCGCGACATCAACCGCTCGGGCAATCATGTGCTCGATCTGGTCAACGACCTGCTCGACATCTCCAAGATCGAGGCCGGTCAGCAGGAGATGGATTACGAGGCGGTGTCGCTCAACGACACGCTGGCCGAGACCGTCGCCATGATGCAGCCGCAGGCAAACCGCGAGCGCGTCATCATCCGCTCGAGCTTTGCCTCGAAGCTGCCCGAGATCGTCGCCGACCGCCGCAGCATCCGCCAGATCGCGCTCAACATCCTGTCGAACGCTGTCCGCTACACCCAGGCCGGCGGCCAGGTCATCGTTTCAACCGCTTACGAGGCCTCCGGTGACATCGTCATGCGGGTGCGCGACACCGGCATCGGCATGAGCCAGGCTGAGATCGAGCAGGCGCTGAAACCGTTCAAGCAGATCAATTCGCTCAAGCGCACCCGTGGAGACGGCACCGGGCTTGGCCTGCCGCTGACCAAGGCGATGGTCGAGGCCAATCGCGCCCGATTCTCCATCGCCTCGACGCCAGGCGAGGGAACTCTGGTCGAGGTCACTTTCCCGTCGACACGGGTGTTGGCCGAGTAGCCGACCTGCGACATTTTGTACATTCTTGTGCGGGCGGTTCGGTGGTTGTTAGAGAATTTCGAACAAGCCATTGAATCCGGTGCGAAACAATCCAGTTTAGAACAATTCTAAACTATTGAAATGATTGACCTTTAATCTTGACCTTCTCAGTCAGATTGACGATACGGGAAGCAGCTTCCGGATGCGAGGCTGCGAAGAATTGTTCCCCCGAGGGTTTTTGACCCCTTTGGCCAGGAGAGAAAGATGAAGATTGGAAACGCCCGGTCGCTGATCGTCGGCTTTGCGCTTGCCGCCCTATCCGCCACGTCGGCCCTCGCCGATGGTGTCGTCAACGTCTACACCTATCGCCAGCCGGACCTGATCAAGCCTGTTCTCGATGCCTTCACGGCCGAGAGCGGCATCAAGACCGAGGTGCTGTTTCTCGACAAGGGTCTTGAGGAACGCATTCTCGCCGAAGGCCAGAACTCTCCTGCCGATGTCATCATGACCGTCGACATCGCCCGCCTGACTTCCGCCAAGGAAAAGGGCGTCACCCAGCCGCTCGTCGATGACGAGATCAACAAGCTGCTGCCGGCCGAATACCGTGATCCGGAAGGCCACTGGTTCGGCCTGACCAAGCGCGCCCGCGTGGTCTATGCGTCGAAGGATCGCGTCAAGGATGCCGCGATCACCTATGCCGACCTCGCCGATCCCAAGTGGAAGGGCAAGATCTGCATCCGTTCAGGCCAGCACGATTACAACCTCGCGCTCTTCTCCGCGGCAATTGCCCATTGGGGCCCGGAAAAGACCGAAGAGTGGATGAAGGGTCTGAAGGCCAATCTCGCCAAGAAGCCTGATGGCGGCGATCGCCCGCAGGCTGGCGCCATTGCTGCCGGCGAGTGCGACATCGCCATCGGCAACACCTACTATGTCGGCCTGATGCGCAACAACGACAAGGATCCCAAGGAAAAGGAATGGGGCAACGCCATCAACGTGCTCTTCCCGACCTGGGAGAACGGCCTGACCCACGTCAATATCTCGGGTGCTGCCCTCGCCAAAAACGCGCCGCATCGCGATGACGCCGTCAAGCTGATCCGCTTCCTGGCCAGCCACAAGGCGCAGCAGGTCTACGCTGAGAAGAACTACGAATATCCGGTCGAGCCGGGCCTCGAGCCGTCCGAGACGGTCAAGGCATTCGGCACGCTCAATGCCGACACGCTGCCGCTGGTCGACATCGCCAAGGGCCGCAAGGCGGCCTCCGAGATGGTCGATCGCGTCGGTCTCGACGACGGCCCGGCAAGCTGATACGCCGGTCACATTACTGAGGAAGAGCCGGGCCATCCGCCCGGCTTTTCCGCATTGCTGAGGAAGTACCTTGTCTAGCGACGGAGCGGGTGCAGGCATTGTCAACGCAGCGACAGTTGCGACCGCTCGCCCCTTGCCTGTCAGGCGGCTGCGCCATCCTTTTCTGAGCGCCTGCGCACTAGCCATCGGCATCGTCGTTATCCTGCCGGTTCTGTCGCTCGTCTTCGTGGCGCTCTCCGGTACGGGCGAGGATTGGCCCCATCTGATCGAGAACGTACTGCCCGGCGCGACGCGCACCACGCTTGCATTGCTGGCGATGGTGGCGGCGATGACCTCCATCACAGGTGTCGCCTGCGCCTGGGCCGTCGTTGCCTATGATTTCCCCTTCCGCCGCATCTTGTCCTGGGCCCTGGTGCTGCCGCTCGCCGTGCCGTCCTATCTCGCGGCCTACGCCTTCGGCGAGTTCTTCCACTATCAGGGACCGGTCCAGAGCCTGGTTCGCGAGATCTTCGGTTTCCAGACCATTCGCGACTACTGGTTCCCGGATATCCGCACGACATGGGGCACGGCCTTCGTGCTCGCTTCGGTGCTCTACCCTTACGTCTATCTCACCACCCGCATCGTCTTTCTCATGCAGGGCCGCAATATCGCCGATGTCGCCCGCACGCTCGGCGCCTCGCCGGCGCGCGTCTTCTGGCGGGTTCTCCTGCCCGTGGCGCGGCCGGCCATCATCGCCGGCGTGGCGCTGGTGCTCATGGAGACGATCAATGACATCGGCGCAGCAGAATATTTCGGCGTTCGCACGCTGACGGTTGCCGTCTATACGACCTGGCTCAACCGCGGCAGCCTGGAGGGGGGCGCCCAGATTGCCCTGTTGATGCTGGTTCTGGTCGTCCTTCTGCTGGTGATGGAACAGTGGGCGCGCCGCCGCCAGCGTTTCAATGCCGGCCGCGGTACGCATCTCAAGGTCCATCCGCCGCGCGTGAAGCTGAAGGGCTTGACGCGCCATGCCATGCCGGCAGCCCTGGCATTGCCGATCCTCAGCGGCTTCGGCATCCCCATCACCGTCTTTGGCCAATACGCCTGGCGCCGGCTCGAGCAATTCGCCTTGCCGGATGTGGGGCGCGCTTTCCTGAACAGCCTGATGACCGCTTCGATCACGGCGCTGATCACGGTCGTCATCGCGCTTTTCCTGCTCAATGCGCAACGCTTGTCCAAGGGGCGCGCCATGGCAGCGACGGTGCGGCTGGCATCCGTTGGCTATGCGCTGCCGGGGGGCATTCTCGGCCTCGGCCTGCTTTTCGTGCTCGCCCGTTTCGACAACTCGATCGATGCCTTCGCCCGTACCCATCTGGGCTTTTCCACCGGGCTGCTGCTTACCGGTTCGGCCGCGGCCGTCATCCTTGCCTGTACCATCCGTTTCGTTGCACTCGCCGAAGGTGCGGTCCGCTCCGGCATGGAAAAGCTGCCCGGCAGCCTCGACGAGGCTGCCCGCAGCCTGGGCAAGACGCCGGCGCAGAGTGCTGCCAAGGTGCTGCTGCCATTGCTTAAGCCCGCAATCATCACGGCGGCGGTCCTGGTCTTCGTCGACACCGTCAAGGAATTGTCAGCGACGATCCTGCTCAGGCCCTTCGGCTTCAGTACGCTGGCGACCTATGTCTACGAGAATGCCTCGCGTGGCGTGCCGGAGGAGGGCGCGGTCGCCGCGATCGTCATCATCATCACCGCCATGGTCCCGGTGGTGCTGCTTTCAGGCGCGCTGGTGCGTGACGCCGAAGCCTCGCTGTAGTCTCCTTTCTCAGCATTCCGGCAAAGAAAAAGGCGCCTCTCGGGCGCCTTGAAGGGGATGCTGTTTCAACGGGGACTTGAGCCGACGAGATGCACTCGATGGCAAGGACCGGGATTTCTCCCTCAAGTTACGTAGCAATATCGGGGCTGGAACTTAACGACTCCTTACCCAGGCGCCTAAAAATTTACGAAAGTGTACCACTTCTGAAGTCTAGGTAAATTTGCGGGTAGGCCTTTGTTAACCTTGTCGCACCGTTGAATCAGACGTTCAGCGCGGGGATGTCGCGATAAAGTTCCAGCGCTTCGGGGTTGGCGAGCGCCTCCCTGTTCTTGACCGTACGGCCGTGAACGATGTCGCGGACGGCGAGTTCGGTGATCTTGCCCGACTTGGTGCGCGGGATGTCGGTGACCGCAACGATCCTGGCGGGCACATGGCGCGGACTGGCACCAGTGCGGATCTTCGCGCGGATGCGCTTCTCAAGCTCCTCGTCGAGCACGACATCTGCCGCGAGCCGGACGAACAGCACCACGCGTACATCGTCCTGCCAGTCCTGGCCGATGCAGATGGCCTCGAGGATCTCCGGCATCTGCTCGACCTGATTGTAGATCTCGGCGGTGCCGATGCGCACTCCGCCCGGATTGAGCGTCGCATCCGAGCGGCCATGGATGATCATGCCACCATGGGCGGTCCATTCGGCGAAGTCGCCATGGCACCAGACATTGTCGAAGCGCTCGAAATAGGCCGCGTGGTACTTCTTGCCGTCGGGATCGTTCCAGAAGCCGATCGGCATCGCCGGGAAAGCCTCGGTGCAAACGAGCTCGCCCTTTTCCTGGCGCACCGGCTTGCCCTGGTCGTCCCAGACGTCGACTGCCATGCCGAGGCCCGCGGCCTGGATCTCGCCCGTCCAAACCGGCTCGGTCGGGACACCGAGCACGAAACACGAGACGATGTCGGTGCCGCCGGAGATCGAGGCGAGATGCACATCCTTCTTGATCCCGTCATAGACGAAGGCAAAACCCTCCGGCGACAAAGGCGAACCGGTCGAGGAGAGCGTGCGCACGGTGGAAAGGTCGTGGCTGTCGATCGGCCGCAGGCCGGCCTTGCGCAGGGAATCGATGAACTTTGCCGAGGTGCCGAAATAGGTCATGCGCTCGGCCTGGGCGAAGTCGAACAACACATTGCCGTCGGGATGGAAGGGCGAGCCGTCGTAGAGCAATAACGTCGCATCCGAGGCCAGCCCCGACACCAGCCAGTTCCACATCATCCAGCCGCAGGTGGTGAAGTAGAAAAAGCGGTCGCTCGGCATAAGGCCAGCATGCAGGCGCTGTTCCTTGAGGTGCTGGATGAGCGTTCCGCCGGCCGAATGCACGATGCATTTGGGAATGCCGGTCGTGCCCGAGGAAAACAGGATGTAAAGCGGGTGGGCGAAGGGCAGGGGCGTGAAATTGACCGGCTTGGCCGCAAATGGTGCCAGCGCGTCCTCCAGAGTTTCGGCCTTGGCGATGCCCTTGGCGACCTCTTGGGCCGCGCCGAGATAGTCGACCACCAGAACGCTCTTGATGCTGGGCAGCTTCTGGCTGATCGCGGCGATCTTGTCGCCCACCTCGATATGCTTGCCCGCGTACCAGTAGCCGTCGGGCGCGATGAAGATCTTCGGCTCGATCTGGCCGAAGCGGTCGAGCACGCCTTGTTCGCCGAAGTCGGGCGAGCATGACGACCACACCGCCCCGATCGATGCGGCCGCCAGCATCGCTGCCACCGTCTCGGGCATGTTGGGCATCATCGCCGCGATCCGGTCGCCGGACTGGATGCCAAGCGAGACGAACAGTTGCTGCAGCCGCGACACCAGTGCAGCAAGTTCGTTCCAGGAGAGCCGGCGCTCGACCTTGTCCTCGCCGCGGAAGACGATCGCCTCGCCGCTGCCCGAGCTTCGCAGCAGGTTTTCGGCGAAATTGAGCTTGGCATCGGGGAAGAACGCCGCCCCCGGCAGTTTGTCGCCATCGGCGATCACGCTGCTGCCCTTGTCGCCGATCACCCCGCAAAAGTCCCAGACCAGATCCCAGAACGCCTCGCGCTCGGCAATCGACCAGGCATGCAACTCGGCATAGGTGGACAATGATCGTCCGCTGCGTTGCGCCGCCTGGGCCATGAACGCGGTCATCGGCGCGCCTGCAACCTGCTCGGCGGTCGGTGTCCAAAGCGGCATTTCAGCACTCATCGCTACTCTCCCGGGACTGCGCTCGGTTATGCATGCCGCGCCGCTTGGGATCAAGGAAATGTCAAATTGCGCCTTTCATTGTGCCCAAACGCCATGGAGAGGCCATAAAGACTTGAAATGTCGTGGGTCTCGGTTACACCCGGTTGGCACTACGGCGCAGCACGGGCAGCACAAGGGCAACATGCCACCACCACTGTTCAGGCGCAGCATCTGGGCGATCATCGGCGTAGCCGTCCTGATCGTCGTCGTGGTTGCGGCCATCCCGTTCATTGCCTCGACCCAGATCGTCAAGGGCCGCATTGCCGATGAGATGAGTGCGTGGAGCGGTTTCCGCGTCTCCATCAACGGTACCCCCGATATCCAGATCTGGCCGGTGTTCCGCGCAACGCTGAGCGAAGTCAGCATGACGGAATGGGACGCTGCAGGCGACCCGCCCGTCCTCGAGGCGGATCGTGTCGAGATCGAATTGTCGGCTTTCGCCGCCCTTGCCGGCAACATCGATTTTTCCGACGCGCGATTTGTGCGCCCGACAATCCGGCTTGTGCGCCGCGCCGACGGCGGCCTGGAACTGCCCCATTCATCCGGCGGTCGGCTCGCGCGCTCCATCGAGCGCGTGCGTGCCGCCGTGGCTGCCCACCCCACCAGGTTTAACCCGGAGGCGCTGCCATCCGATGAATTTGGCGCTATAGAATTTGTCGACGGCCGTGTCCTTGCGGTTTCGGGCAAGGACGAGGAATTGCTTCTGGGCGACCTCACCGGCAAGGCGAGCTTGCCGGCCCTCAACAAGGCAGGAACCCTGACCGCCTCCGGCGTGTGGCGTGGCGAACAGGTGGCGGTTGAACTCTCGTCGCCGCGTCCGCTGGCGCTGTTGGCAGGCGGAAGCGCCCCCATCACCGCTGCATTGAAGTCGGCGCCCGTGGAAGCCTCGTTCGACGGCGTTGCCCGCCTCGTTGGCGATGTCCAAGTCGATGGGCAGGCAAAGATCTCCGCGCCCTCGCTGAGACGGGTGGCCGAGTGGTCACAGCCCGGCGTCCTGCCCAGCAGCCCGGTCGGGTCAATCGCTATCGCCTCGAAGGTCACCGGCGATCCCGCCCGATTGAAGCTCGAAAACGCAAAGGTCACGCTGGAAGGCAATCCGGGAGTAGGTCTTCTCGACCTGTCGCTGATCGGTCCGGTACCATCGATCTCCGGCACGCTTGCCTTCGATACGCTCAACCTGATGACCTTTGCTTCGGCTTTCGCGCCCCTGGCGCAGTCCAACCCGGGCGCGGCCGAGATCGACACGAGCTTTGCCGACCGCATCAATCTCGACCTCAGGCTATCGACAACCAAGGCGACGATCGGCTCGATCGCGCTGGAGGAGGTTGCGGCAACGGCGCAGGTCAAGGGTGGCCTCGCTGCCTTCGATATCTCCGATGCCGAAGCCTTCGGTGGCAACATTCAGGCAGGCATCCGCTTCGATCGCAAACCAGGCGGGACTCACGCCGAAATCAGACTTCTGGCCTCCGACATCGATGGCGGCGCCTTCGGTACCGCAGTAGGCTTGAGCCGTATCGTGCCGATCGGCCGCGGCACGGTCTCGGTCATTCTCGCCGGGCCCGGCCTCAGTTGGAACGCGCTGCTGCAGAATGCCAGCGGCTCCATCTCGGCGACATTCGGCCCCGGTGCCATTGCCGGCCTCGATCTCGAGGCATTTCTCAAGCGTTCGGCCGAGCGCGGCTTCTTTTCGCTGGACGAGGTCTCGGGCAACGCGTTGCAGATCGACGGCGTCGAGTTCAAGGCAACGATCTCGAACGGTGTTGCCAAGATCGACAAGGCCGAAGCCCGCACGCCCACCGAGCGCATCTGGCTTACCGGCATCGTCCCCTATGTCGGGCGTGGCCTAGCCTTGTCCGGAGCAATCGAGCCAAAGGACACAACGGCCCCGAGCAATCCCGCCCAGCACAGTGCCTTCTTCGTCGGCGGTTCGTGGGGCGCACCGTTCATTTCTCCGCTCGTCCAACCGGTGACGACGGCCCCTTTGGATCCTGCGTCTGCTCCATCTGGGGATTGAACTGGGCCGGCCTGTCAAACCGGCCGGTCAAATCGGCAATGCGGCGGCAGCAGCTTTAAAAAAGGCTACCCTGGCTGCCCGGCTCCTTCACCTTGGCTGCGGGCTTTGCAACGGCTTTCGGCTTTGCCTCGCCACTGGTCGCCACAGCGTGGGCCGTGCCGTCGGCGAACTCGATCGACAACGCAGCTCCCGATGCCACATCGGCTGCCCGCTTGATCACGTCCCCTTCGGCATCGCGCACCAGCGCAAAACCGCGGGCCAGAACGGCCTTGTGCGATAGGGTCGCCATCAGCCGCTCTGCCTGCGACAGCTTGCTGCGCGCGCGTTCGAGCCTGAGCCCGACGGCATGCGTGCCCCGGCGCTCGAGAGCGCTGATCTGCAAGCGAAAGCCTTCCTGGCGACGCGCCAGCGGTTCTGGCGACAGTCGCCCCTGCGTGCGGTCGAAGCGTATGCGCTGTTCGCGCACCACGCCCCGCAACGCGACGTCGGCACGCAGCATGTCGCGGTCGAGATGCCGGCGTGTCTCGCCGATCCGCCGCGACAGTGTTGCCGGGGACAGCCGCACGGCGGCAAGGCGAGCGCGCTTGCGCTCGGTGGAAACCGTCAGCGCCCGGCCGAGCCGGCTCGTCGCCTCGTCGAAGCGCCGGCGCGGGAGGGCCAGCAACTGGTCGGGCGTGGGCAGGGCGCGGGCCGCCGCCCGCACCGCCTGGCGTCGCCTGTCGATCAGGCGCAGCACCGCGCCCTGCAGCCTGGCGCTAAGGGCAGCCAGCGTCGCTTCGAGTTCGGCTTTCACCGGCACGGCAAGCTCGGCTGCACCCGTCGGCGTCGGCGCACGCATGTCTGCGGCAAGGTCGATGAGCGTCCAGTCGGTTTCGTGACCGACGGCGGAGATGACGGGGATGTGCGAGGCGGCAACGGCGCGGACCACCGCCTCGTCGTTGAAGCCCCAGAGGTCTTCGAGGCTGCCGCCGCCGCGCGCGACGATCAGAAGATCAGGCTGCCGCATTCCGCCTTCTGCGGCGAGCGCATTGAAGCCGTTGACGGCAGCGGCTACCTCCGCCCCCGACGTTTCGCCCTGCACGCGCACTGGCCAGACCAGCACGTGTAGCGGGAAGCGATCCTTGATGCGGTGGATGATATCGCGGATGACCGCGCCCGTCGGCGAGGTGACCACGCCGATGACCAGCGGCATGAACGGCAGCAACTGCTTGCGGCGCTCGTCGAACAGGCCTTCGGCCGCCAGCTTGCGCTTGCGTTCCTCGAGCAGCGCCATCAGGGCGCCTGCGCCGGCCGGCTCGAGATTGTCGATCACGATCTGGTATTTCGACGAGCCGGGATAGGTCGTCAGCTTGCCGGAGGCGATCACCTCCATCCCTTCTTCGGGACGGAATTTCAGCCGGCCCATCGTGCCTTTCCAGATCACGGCCTCGATGCGGGCACGGTCGTCCTTCAGTGAGAAATAGGCATGGCCCGACGAATGCGGTCCGCGGTAGCCTGAAATCTCGCCGCGCACGCGCACATTGCCGAAGGCGTCCTCGACGGTGCGCTTCAGCGCGCCGGAGATCTCGCTGACGGTGTATTCGGCGGCGTTTGTTCGTGATTCGTCGGCAAGTTCGTTCATGGCGCGATTGAGGGCTGGCAGGCCCCCTTCGTCAAGCATGTTGGCATCTGCGGATGCCTACCATCCCGGCATGATGTGGTTGGGCTTCAGCCTCCGTCCGCGGTTGGCCGTCAAGGCCGCGAAGTCGAATGTGCCGGCGTCCTCGGGAATGGGCACCGAGATGTTGTCGAGGCTCTCGCTGATGTGGCGGGCGAGCGCGTCGACGATCTCGGGGCGGCTCGAATGGCCGCGCAGGATGCCGATCTTGCAGTCGGCAAGCGGGCCGAAGCCGTCGGCCTCGCCGAGTACGCGCATACCAGGCCTGAGCGCGCATTCCGGCAGTATCGATACGGCGAGCCCCGACAGCACCGCAGCGGTGATCACGGTGGCTGACCAGCTGGTGAACAGGATGCGGTACTTCCGGCCGCTGGCGTCGAGAATTTCGCAGGCCGTTCGCCGCCACTGGCAGTTTGGGCGGCCGAAGGCCATCGGCAGGATTTCTTCCTCATGCACCATGTGGCTGGACGACGACACCCACAGCAGCGGCTCGTTGCGCACGATCTCCGCCGGTTTGGTGTCCTCGCATTGCGTCACCAGCGCGATGTCGAGATTGCCGCGCCGGATCTGGTCGGCGAGATTGACAGTCGGCTCGCACACTACAGACAGTTCGACGCGTGGGTTGGAACGCGAGAACCGCGCCATGATCTCGGGAAGGAAACGGTCGGCATAGTCGTCCGGCACGCCGATGCGGATGGTGCCCTCCAGCGCCCGGTCGTCGAAGGCGGCAAGTGTCTCGCGGTTCAGATGAAGCAGCCGCCGTGCATATGACAGCAGCCGTTCGCCTTCCTCGGTCAGCTTGTTCATGCGCCCGTCCTTCTCGAACAGCGGCTTGCCGATGCGCTCTTCGAGGCGGCGCATCTGCATCGACACCGCCGATTGCGTGCGATGAACCTCATCCGCCGCGCGGGTAAAGCTGCCCGTGTCGACGATGGAGATGAAGGTCTGGAGCTGGTCAAGATCGAGCGGAGCGGCCATTGTCGTTCCCATCATGAACTTTGATGGTAAAGATTAAAAACATTCGTTGGATTAATCAATACATCGAGAGCAAAGTCGCAGCGTCCACATAAGGCATGTGAATCGGAACCGGGGCGGCAAAAGGAGTGCCGACCGGGCGGGACCCGTTTGTCCCTTGGAGAGAAGTCATGACCACGCTCGACCATTGCGCTGAGACGACGCATTCCGCGGCTCGCCCGGTCAATGCGATGCGCCTAGTCACCTATCTCGCCAATGTCATTCAAGCCTGGAAAAACCGACGCGCCTTCTATCGCCTTGGCGAGATGACCGACACCGAACTCGCCGACATCGGCCTCACCCGTGCCGACCTGCACGTCGCTGTCGACCTGCCGTTCACCGGCGATCCGACCGTGCGGCTGCGGTCGATCAGGCAGGTGCGCAGCGAAAACATCGAGACCATGGCGCGCCGCGTCGCCTAGCTTCTGCGCGCTAAAAGGGCGCGCGCCCATTGAGAGTTTCGCAGGCTCCCCACTCCCAGCCGGTCCCCGCCGGCCTTGCCTGCATACTGCCCGGTCCTCCCAAGGACCGGGCTTTTTTGTTGGGGGAGGCAGTAGCGAATAGCGAATAGCGATTTGGGCAACTCACTACTCACTATTCGCTATTTCGCCATTGACTCACCGGTACCGATCCATGCCCTTGCTGAACTGGTCGAAGATCGATTCCACGCCCTTCTGGTAGTCGTCGCGCTGCTGGCGACCGGTCTCGAACATCTGCCCGAACAGGTCGTCATAGGGGTTCTTCGGCCGGCCGCTGGGGTTGGCCTGGGCCTGCGGCTGCGGATCGGGCTCAGCGGTGCGGTTGGTGCCGCCCAGCATCTGTTCGAAGATCTTGCCCAGCGGATTGTCGCCATAGGGGTTCTGCTGCGGCGGCTGCTGGTTCGAGGTCGGCTGCTGTGCCTGCCCGCCGCCGAACATGTCCTTCAGCACCTTGCCGAAGGGGTTGTCGAACGGGTCCGGCGCCTGTGTCTGTTGCGGGGCCTGCTGCGGTTGCTGGGCGCCGCCCATCATGCCGCCCCTCATTCCACCAGCTTGGCGCATCATCTGCTCGAGAATGTCGCCCAGCGGATTGCTGCTGCCGCCTGGCGCCTGCATCTGGCCGGTCGACTGCTTGAACAGTCCGCCCATGATCATCGATGCGATCACCGGCAGCATCTGCTTGAGCACGTCCTGGCCGATGCCGGTCGCCTGAGCGGCCTGGCTGGCCACCGCCCGCGAGATGTCCTTGGAGCCGAACAAGTGACCGAGGATACCGTTGCCTTCGTCCACACCCTGGGGCGAGAAGGCGCGGCTCGCGTCGTCGAAATATTTGGCGTGCTGGCCGCTCGCCATGGCCTGCAGGAATGAGCCAACGCCATAGGGATCCGACGCGTTGCGCTTCAGACCCTGGCTGAACGCGGGCATCAGCGCGTCTATTGCGGCCTGCGTCTGCTGCTGGCTGAGCCCGAACTGGCGCGCCAGCGCCTCCATGCCGTTGCCGTTCTGGGCATTGGCCAGCATTTCGAACAGGGGCAGCATGTCTTCCTCCTCGGGTCATTTCCGGGGAGGAAGCGTAGTGCGTTTCCGCAGGGGATTGAAGGGACTTTCGCCGCCGCCAGGCGCTTAGTACGCATACTCCAGGAATACCGGCTCGATCGAACCGCCCCAGCGCGTGTGATAGGCGTTAAGCATCTCCTCGGCACTTGTCGTGCCGCGCGATACCACCTCGTCGAGGGTGTTGAGGAAACCGGATTCGTCGAAGCCTTCGCGGTTCTTGCGGCCGCGGTTGACCAGTCCCCGGCGTGACAAGGCCAGCACCTCGCGGCCAACCTCGCGCAGCGTGGTGTTGCGGAACGGGGCGGAGATGCCCTGCTCGGGCACCGCATTGCGCATCGCCAGCACTTCTTCGTAGGTCCAGTCGGCGGTCAGCGCCTCGGCCGCGTCGAGCGTCGCCGGATCGTAGAGCAGCCCGACCCAGAAGGCCGGCAGGGCGCAGATGCGCCGCCAAGGTCCGCCGTCCGCACCACGCATTTCAAGGAAGCGCTTGAGCCGCACATCGGGGAACAGGGTCGACAGGTGGTTGGCCCAGTCGCCCATGGTTGGCATGCCCTCGGGAATGTCGTTGCGCGCAGCACCAGCCATGAACTGGCGGAAAGTCACATGCGTCATGTCGTGGTAGTGGCCGTTGCGGATGGCGAAATACATCGGCACGTCGAGCGCCCATTCGACATAGTCGGCAAAGCCGAACTCCGGCGAAAAGCAGAATTCGAGCAGGCCGGAGCGTTGGTTGTCGGTGTCGCGCCAGATGTCGCCGCGCCAGCTTTGGAACCCGTTCGGCTTGCCGTCGGTGAAGGGTGAGTTGGCAAACAGCGCCGTCGAAAGCGGCTGCAGCTTAAGCGACACCTGCATCTTGCGGCGCATGTCGGCTTCGCTCTCGAAGTCGAGGTTCACCTGGATCGTGCAGGTCCGGTACATCATGTCCAGCCCCTTGGTGCCGACCTTCGGCATGTAGGCGGTCATGATGTCGTAGCGCGACTTGGGCATGCGCGGCGTCTCGGCCAGCGTCCATTTCGGGCTGCCGCCCAGGCCAAGGAAGCGGATGCCGAGCGGCTCGGCGATCTCGCGGAGCTGCGCCAGATGCGCGTTGCCCTCGCGACAGGTCTGGTGGATCGTCTCGACAGGTGCGCCCGACAGTTCGAACTGTCCGCCGGGTTCCAGCGAAATCGCGCCCTGTCCGGTCGGCTCAACCAACCCGATGATGCGGTCGGCATCGATGATCGGGTCCCAGCCGAGCGTCTTCTGCATGCCCTCGAGCAGGGCGCGGATGCCGCGGTCGCCGCCATAGGGAACCGGCGCGTTGCCGTCGACATAGAAGGGGAACTTCTCGTGCTCGGTGCCGATTCGCCATTTGTCGCGCGGCTTGTTACCGGCGGCCATGTAGTCGACAAGCTCCTCCATCCCCTCGATGGGCCGGGAATCAGTGGTGTCGCGCGCCATTTATGCTTCTCCTGAGGGGCGGAAGAACCGCGGCGCTTGATGGACGATCGAGCGCTCGCCGATCAAGCGAAAAATCCTGAGCCTTCGTCAATAGATATTGAATGATTTCTTTGCGCCCAGAGCGTTTTGCAAGTCCATGCCTTGACCATCGTGCAGCAAAGGTCGCCGGTGCAGGCTACCAGTCGCCGATGGTCGCCTGGATCACCGCCAGTGCCGCCACCGCCGCCGTATCCGCTCTCAGGATGCGTGGTCCCAGCGGAATCGCGGTGACGAAAGGCAGAGCGCGCAACATCCGGCGCTCGTCCTCGGAAAAGCCGCCTTCGGGCCCGACCAGCAGGCCAAGCTTGCGCTCTTCGATGCCCTTTAGCGCGGCCATCGGATTGTTGGTCGAAGCATCCTCGTCGCAAAAGATCAGCCGCCGGTCCTTGTCCCAGTTGCCGAGCAGCCGGTCGAGTTTTTCGGCCTCGCGAACCTCGGGGACGGCGAGGATGCCGCATTGCTCGGCGGCCTCGACGACATTGGCGCGCAACCGGTCGATGCCAGGCTTTACTTGCGTGTGCTGGGTGACGACGGGTTGAAGCGTACCCGCGCCCATCTCCACCGCCTTCTGCACCAGATAGTCGAGGCGGCCCACCTTCAGCGGCGCAAAGCAGTAGACGAGATCGGGATGCGCGGGCTGCGGCCGCTGCAGTTCGAGCACTTCGAGCCGCACCGCCTTCTTGGAGCGGGCGGCAATCTTCGCCGTCCACTCGCCGTCGCGGCCGTTGAACAGCAGTACCTCCGCGCCTTCGCTCAGGCGCAGCACATTGCCGAGATAGTGGCTCTGCTGCGGGTCGGCGTCGAAGGCCGAACCGTTGGCGAGGTCGTTCGGCACGAAAAGCCGTTGCATCTTGTAGTTTGCGCGCATGGCCGAGTGATGCGACAGGGCAATGCTGCGGTCAAGGCGTAGCACTCTGGTGCCATTCCGGCCGATAGCCTTGTCTCAGCACGGCAAGTGTCGCCGCAGGTGTGATGATGCACATTTCGCGTTCGCCAAATTCATCAAAGTCCAGCCTTTGCCCATAGCCGGAGAACGACCAGCGCAGGGCCTTGCCGTCATGGATGGCGTAGTCGCCTTCGCCGTCGGAAACCATGGCGCCGTCGGGCAGCAGCTGCAGCCCGTGCCGGTCGACCTCGACCGGCTTGCCGCCTGATCCCAGCCGCTCGCCGTGCAGATGGGCATCGATCTCGCCGACCTTGGCGTTGGCGACGCCGAAGGCTTGGCCATATGCGCTGCCAAAGGCCTTTGCCCGCGCGCGCCGGCAATAGAAGCAGGGACGATGCCCGGCGGCCAATGCCGTCACTTCGTCGAGGAAGAACAGTTCGGTCCAGCCGGTTCCGCCGCCGGCGCGATTGCGGCCCATCGGCACGCGCCGCACGTCCTTGAAGTGAAGCGCGCAGGTGATCCAGGCCTTGGTCGCCCAGCGGCGGGTCAGCAGCGTCCTTGTCTCTGGATCGTGGATGATGCCGCGATTGCCGGTGAACATGCCGCGTGCCGGATCGGCATGGATGTCGCCGAACGGGTCGACGCGGTTCTGCAGTGGCATAGACGATCCTTATTGGCTGCGTTCGAGGCCGCATGATACGGCTCACCGAAGCTTTGTCATCTTGGCTGACAGAAGGGTTAATATGCGCGTTTTGGTCGTACAGAATTTCGTAGACACGGGTCTTGGACAGGTCGGCGCCGCCCTTGCCGAAGCCGGCGCCGAGATCGACCGGTGCTGCGCCCATCTCGGTGAGGCGCTGCCGGCCGATGCTGGCGGCCACGACGCGATGGTCATGCTCGGCGGTGGCCAGAATGCCATCGACGACGATCATTCGCCCTACTTCCCGCAACTGGTAGAACTTGCCCGCGACTTCGTTGGCAAGGACAAGGCCGTACTCGGCATCTGCCTCGGCAGCCAGTTGCTCGCGCGTGCCTTCGGCGGCGAGAATCGTATCGGCTGCGCCACCGAATTCGGCTGGCATGGGATTTCGCTCACGCAGGAAGCCCAGGACGATCCGGTCTTCGCCGATCTGCCCGAGGGCTTTCCCATCTTCCAGTGGCATGACGACACCTTCACCCTGCCGGAGGGAGCGGTTCGGCTCGCATCGAGCCCCGTTGCCGACAACCAGGCCTTCCGCGTCGGCCGTGCCGGCTATGGCGTCCAGTTCCACTTCGAGGCCGACCGGGCGTTGGTGCGGGACTGGAACGAGGCGTTTGCCGCCGTGATCGCAAGGCGCAACCCGGATTGGCCCGAGCGGCATGGCGCCGAAGCCGCCCGCCACGGTCCGGACGCCGACGCTGTCGGGCTCGCGTTGGCACGCGCCTGGGTGGCGGCGATCTGACCGGTCGCGCCGGCCCGAACCAAGCGCGGTCCCGAGCGCCCGTGACATTTTTGGCACGCCGCAAATAATCTGCGGTGGAAAGCACGTTTGCGTGCTGGATTGTGCCCAAAAGCCTTTCTAAAGAAAGCCCCGCGCCAGCCGGCGATGGTATCGCGAATGAGCCATTTCGGAATCCCGCGCGACACAAGCCCGATACAGAACGACCCTAGAAGCACGGCCGCGATGCCGCGCGTCGATGGTGTCGACTAAACTTTTCGGAAACTTATTCGTAACTCTGCTGTGGCAGAATACAGGAAGCTCAACCTGAGATGACTCCCTTGAAAGCAGCGCTCCTGTCCTTCGCCATGCTGTCGGCAATCGTGCTCGGCGGCTTCGGGATCTATGCCGCCGATGCGGCGGCCGACCATCGTGTGGTCGACGGCTACGGCGTCACCGCCACCCGCTGAAGCCGGGCGCTTCCACCGAAATCAGCCGTTTGTCCGCGCCGTCGATGACGAGTGCGGTCAGCGCGCCTGAATAGAACACGCCGGTGTCGATGTTGACCCGGTTGGCCATCACCTCGGGCTCTGCCTGTGGCGTGTGGCCATGCACCACGACTTTCGGATGCAGCCCCGGATAGTCGAGGAATTCACTGCGTATCCAGATCAGGTCGTTGGGATCTTGCCAGTCGAGCGGGATGCCCGGCTTGATGCCGGCATGACAGAAGAAGAAATCGCCGAAGGACGCCGAATAGGGCAGAGAGCGCAGGAACCGGATATGGCTCTGGGGCACGGCGCGCACCAATGCCGCGTGGCCGTCGTGGAGACTGTCGCGGTCGCTGAAGCTCAATTCGACGCCATAGGATCGCGCCGTTTCCGCTCCGCCATTATGGGCGAACAGTCCCTCGGGGTCGGGAAATGCGAGGAAATCGAGGAACCCGACGTCGTGGTTGCCCGTCAGCACGATGTTGCGGTTGTCATGGGCGGTGGCGGCGATCAGGAAGTCGATCACGCCTTTCGAATCGGGGCCGCGGTCGACCAGGTCGCCGAGGTGGATGATACGCCAGTCCGCCGGCAGGTCGCGGGCTATTTCATTGGCGATACGGGCATGCATGGTGGTCAGCAGGTCGAGATGGCCATGGATGTCGCCGATGGCATAGATGCGTATTCCCTCCGGGCCACGGGCGTCGAGATAGTGCATGCCGTTCATGGCCGCTTCCGATCCGCTTCCTCGTCATCCATACGCTGCCTGAGCCGCAGGCGCGAGACGCGCTGCCAGTCGCCGCTGCGTTCGGCCTCGGCCATGGCGCGTTCGAGATAGCTGATGTGGTCCATCGCCGCCTTGCGCGCACCCGCAGGGTCGCCCGCGACGACCGCGCGGTGGATTGCCTGATGCTGCGCCAGGAGCGCCTCGCGCGCCGCCGGCTGCGTAAAGACGATCAGCCGGTTCTGAAACACCCCGTCCGACAGCAGCCGGTAGCAGGAGCGCAGTGTGTGCAGCAGGATGATGTTGTGCGCGCATTCACCGACCGCATGGTGGAATTCGACGTCGATCTCGGCCTCTTCGCGGAAATCGGCGTGCCGGTGCGCGGCCTCCATGCGCGCCATGATGCGGTCGAGCAGCGCCAAGTCTTCCGCCGTCGCCCGTTTGGCGGCGTACTCGGCCGCCAGTCCCTCGATCTCGCGGCGATATTCGAGGTAGTCGGCGGCCGCCTTGCGGTGGCTGACGATCAGTTCCATCACCGGCTTGGAGAACACCTGGCCGATGACATCGGCGACATGGGTGCCGCCGCCGTGGCGCGACACCATCAGCCCGCGCCCTTCCAGCACCTTCAGCGCGTCGCGCAGGATCGGCCGCGATACGTCGAACTGCTTGGCCATCTCGCGTTCGCCGGGCAGCCTGTCGCCGGCGCGCAGCACGCCTTCGAGGATCAGGCTCTCGATCTGCTGGACGACCTCGTCGGCCGTCCGCGAATGCTCGATCCTGGAAAAGATGTCGCTCAAGGTCGTGTCCGCAGGTTGGCTCGGGCGCCAAGGATAGGAGTGGCGTGGCCCGCTGGTCAAATTAATTATCCAGTTTTGGGCACTGCGCGGCCCTTGGCAGCAAGGGCCCCCTTATCGGCCGCGCCGCAGTTGACGTTTGTCTGTTGCACCCAATTTGCCTACAGCCTCGAATGTCAGTGCACAGATGGAGCCAATGGTGTCGATAGATCCGTCCACGCTCGAGTCCCTGACGCTTGCCACCGGCACGGTGATGGGATTTCCAGCCCATGAGGGGCGTCCCGACGCCCTGGGCGAAGTCCATTCGCGGCCGCATCCCCTGGTCGAGCAGCCACGGGTGCTGATCCAGCTCTCGTTCATGACCGAGGGGGGCTCGGCCGTCGACCACGCCGTGCTGTGCGAGCTGTCGCGCCGCCTCGGTATCGCCGCCCCCGATCGCCATGCCCGTCACTACGCGATGAAATGGGGCCAGGGCTCGGTGCGCTGGGAGCGCCACACTGAGTTCTCGACCTACCTCTGGGAGGGGCCGCTCAGCGAGAACGGCCGCACGCCTGAGGATTCGCCCTTCGGCCACGGCTTCAGTCCGCCCGGCACGGTCATTTCGGGTATCCGGCTGGAGATCCGCGAGTGGACGCCGGCGAGCGAGGAACTGATCTCCGGCTTCGACCCCGGCAGCCTGTGCTATTCGCTGGTCGAGAACGGTCTTGCTGCGATCATCACCGATTTTCGCCAGGACGGCGATGGCCTGACCCGCATCCTCGTGCTCGATCGAGGCCTTTCCTCGGCCCGTACTGGCGCCCTGTCGCAGCGATTGATGGACATCGAGACCTACCGCACGCTGGCGATGCTCGGCCTGCCCATGGCGATGTCGCTGTCCGGTCGTGTCAGGCGCATCGAGGATCGGCTCGCCCTGATCACTCGCGAGATGAAGGCGACCGAGACGCGCGACAGCCAGGCCCTGCTTGGCGACCTTACCGAGCTCGCCGCCGAACTCGAGGCCGACGCCGCTGCCAGCCTCTACCGCTTCGGCGCCAGTCGCGCCTATGACGGCATCGTCCGCGAGCGCCTCGAAGCGCTCGATGAGGAGGTCGTGCCCGGCTACGACACCTGGGCCCTGTTCCTCAAGCGCCGGGTTGCGCCAGCCATGCGCACCTGTCGTTCGGTCGAGGAGCGCCAGGCCAACCTGTCGCGCAAGATCACCCGCGCCACCACGTTGTTGCGCACGTGGGTCGACGTCGAGGTCGAGCAGCAGAATCGCGACCTGCTCGCCTCGATGAACAACCGCGCCCGCTTGCAGTTGCGCCTGCAGCAGACGGTCGAGGGCCTCTCGGTCGCCGCCGTATCCTACTATGTCGTCGGCCTAGTCGCCTACATCGCCAAGGGCGCCTCGACGGTGAATCACTTCTTTGCGCCTGAGGTCGTCACGGCCGCTGCCGTGCCGCTTGCGGTCCTGCTCGTCTGGTGGGGGGGGCGCCGGGTGCGCCGCGCCCATGACGAGCCGAAGGCGGTGGCCGGCGAATAGGCTTCGCTCGTTCTTGATTGGAACTGCCGGCAGCGGCAGATTGACGCTACGTAAGAGTGGTCGGGGCGCCTTGCAGCGCTGCCGTCCTCTTCCGGTTTGCAAGCTATCGGCACTACTGGTAAAAGCATTTTACCAGTTGACCCAGTTCAGGTGACCGATGTCCGGCATTGCCATGCCCAAGCCTGATGCGGCGACGCTCGCGCGCCGCGCCGAGATCGTTGCCGACATGCGCATCATCGTGCCGGGAGAGGGCGTGGTCGACACGGTCCACGAGATGCGCGCCTTCGAAAGCGACGGCCTGACCGCCTACCGGCAACTGCCGCTGGTCGTCGTCCTGCCCGAAACGGTCGCGCAGGTGTCGCGGCTGCTCAAATATTGCAACGATCGCGGCATCCGCGTCGTGCCGCGCGGGTCGGGCACGTCGCTGTCAGGCGGGGCGCTGCCGCTCGAGGATGCCGTGCTGCTCGTCATGAGCCGCTTCAACCGCATCCTCGAGATCGACTATCCCAACCGCACCGTCACCGCCCAGCCTGGTGTCACCAATCTTGGCATTACCCATGCGGTCGAGCAGGACGGCTTCTATTATGCGCCCGATCCGTCCTCGCAGATCGCTTGTTCGATCGGCGGCAATGTCGCGGAGAATTCCGGCGGCGTGCATTGCCTGAAATACGGGCTCACCGCCAACAACGTGCTCGGCATCGAGATGGTCCTGATGAACGGCGAGGTCGTCCGCCTCGGCGGCAAGCATCTCGATGCCGAGGGCTACGACTTGCTCGGCGCCATGACCGGGTCGGAGGGTCTGCTCGGCGTCGTCACTGAGGTTACCGTGCGCATCCTCAAGAAGCCGGAGACGGCGCGGGCGCTGCTGATCGGTTTTCCGACCAGCGAGCAAGGCGGCCAGTGCGTCGCCGACATCATCGGCGCCGGCATCATCCCCGGCGGCATGGAGATGATGGACCGCCCGGCGATCCATGCGGCCGAGGATTTCGTCCATGCCGGCTATCCGCTCGATGTCGAAGCGCTGCTGATCGTCGAACTCGATGGCCCGGCGACCGAAGTCGACCATCTCATCGCCGCCGTCGAGGCCATTGCCCACCGCAACGGTTCGACCACCTGCCGCATTTCGCAGTCCGAAGAGGAGCGGCTCACCTTCTGGGCCGGGCGCAAGGCGGCATTCCCCGCCGTCGGTCGCATTTCGCCCGACTACTACTGCATGGACGGCACCATCCCGCGCAAGGAACTGCCGCGCGTGCTTGCCGGCATGCGCGAACTGTCCGAGCATTACGGCCTCGGCGTCGCCAACGTTTTCCACGCCGGCGACGGCAATTTGCACCCGCTGATCCTCTACGATGCCAACAAGCCCGGCGAGCTCGAGAAGGCGGAAGAATTCGGCGCCGATATCCTGCGCCTTTGCGTCAAGGTCGGCGGGGTGCTGACCGGCGAGCACGGCGTCGGCGTCGAAAAACGCGACCTGATGCCGGAAATGTTCAACGAGATCGATCTCGACCAGCAGATGCGGGTCAAATGCGCCTTCGACCCCAACCACCTGCTCAATCCCGGAAAAGTCTTTCCGCAACTGCGCCGCTGCGCCGAGCTCGGCCGCATGCACGTCCACCGCGGCCAGGTGGCGTTTCCGGATATTCCGAGGTTTTGAGGGATGATGGCGGGATCTCAGGATTTGGGTTCCTCTCCCCCGCAAAGCGGGGGAGAGGTGGCTCGGGCGAAGCCCGAGACGGAGAGGGGGGCTGTTCCCAGCCGCCGCTCGCCAAAAGACATTGCCCGGGCGCGGCAGCTTCGTCGCGGCGACAACATGGCCGAAGCCACGCTTTGGAATGAACTGAAGGCCAAGAAGCTTGGTGGGCACAAGTTCAGCCGGCAGGTGCCGCTCGGCCCCTATTATGCGGACTTCGTCTGCCGGCAGGCCAAGCTTGTCATTGAACTCGACGGCAGCCAGCATGTCGGCAGCAGCCATGATCTGCGGAGAGACGAGTTCATGCGGGCCAACGGATACTCCGTTCTCAGATTCTGGAGTGGCGATGCGCTGCGAAACATGAGGGCTGTGTGCGAGACAATTCTGGCAGTATTGGACGGTAGGCTTGCCGAAGATGTCGTTGCGTCCGACATGAAGTTCGTATTCGCGCCTGCAGGGCAATCCCGAAGGGAAGGCGAATGACCCAGACGGTCCCCCTCTCCGCCTCGCTGCGCTCGGCACCTCTCCCCCGCTTTGCGGGGGCGAGGAACCTAGGATTTGTGAGCCCATGACCACCTTCACCCCATCCACCGCAGCCGAGGTCCTGTCCGCGGTCCAATGGGCGGTTGCGGAAGATGCGCCGCTCGAAATCCTCGGCCACGGCTCCAAGCGCGGCATCGGCCGGCCCTTGCAGTGCGAACATACGCTCGACCTGTCGAAACTCTCCGGCGTCACGCTCTACGAGCCGGCCGAGCTGGTGCTTTCGGCGAGGGCCGGCACGCCGCTGGCCGAGATCGAGGCATTGCTTGCCGAAAGCGGCCAGCAACTCGCCTTCGAGCCGATGGACTACGCGCCTTTGCTCGGCGGTGAGCCGGGCAGGGGCACCATCGGCGGCGTGCTTGCCGCCAATCTCGCCGGTCCGCGCCGGCTGAAGGCGGGGGCTGCGCGCGACCATATCCTCGGCATCCATGCGGTTTCCGGCCGGGGCGAGGCGTTCAAGTCGGGCGGCCGCGTCGTCAAGAATGTCACCGGCTACGATCTGTCCAAGGTCATGGCCGGCTCCTGGGGCACGCTGTCCGTACTGACCGACGTAACCTTCAAGGTGCTGCCGGCGGCCGAAAGCGAGACCACGCTCGCCATTCGCGGCCTGCTCGACGACCATGCCGCCGCCGCCATGGCGCTCGCCATGGGCTCCAGCGGCGAGGTGTCGTCCGCCGCCCATCTGCCCGAACGCATGGCCGCGCGGGTCGCTGACGGCAGCCTTGGCGGCGATCCCGCCACCTTGCTGCGGGTCGAGGGTTTTGGCCCCTCCGTCGCCTACCGCATTACGCATCTCAAGGACCTGCTGAAAAACGCCGGCCCGATCGAAGAGATCGCAGGCGAAGCATCCAAGGCACTCTGGCGCGACGTGCGCGATTGCCGCCCGTTCGCCGACGGCTCGGACAAGCCGGTCTGGCGCGTGTCGATGCCGCCGGCCAACGCCCACCACATGGTGCTGGCGCTGCGCATGCAGGCGGCGGCCGACGCCTTCTACGACTGGCAGGGCGGTCTCGTCTGGCTGCGCATGGAAGGCGAGCCGGAGGCCGAGCTGCTGCGCGCCTTGATCAAAAAATTCGGCGGTGGCCACGCCACGCTGGTGCGCGCGCCTGCCGTCTGGCGTGCCGCGCTGCAGGTGTTCGAGCCGCAATCGGCAGCATTGGCAGCACTTTCGGCCCGCCTCAAGGCCGAGTTCGACCCCAAGAACATCCTCAATCCGGGCCGGATGGTGCAGGGCGCCGACTCTGCTACCTTGGCGCGTGCAACAGAGGGAGCCACATCGTGACCGACGCACCACCTTCCGCCACGCCGCGCCAGACCGACCGCTGGCTCGAACCCGGCCAGACCAACGTCCAGATCATCTACATCCTCTACCTTGCCGGCCTGGTTATCGGCATCAGCGGTATTGTCGGCATCATCCTGGCCTACATGAACCGCGGAAAGGCCGGCGGGTTCGTGGAGAGCCACTACACCTGGCTCATCCGCACCTTCTGGATCGGCCTTCTCTATGGGCTGGTGTCGTTGGTGCTGATGGTCGTGCTCATCGGCTTCGTCCTGATGTTTGCCGTCGCCGTCTGGTTCATCGTCCGCTGCATCATGGGCCTGCAGGCGCTGGGCCGCGGCGAGCCGATCAAGAACCCCCAGAGCTGGCTGATCTAGCAAGAAAGCCTCAAACGCCGTGCAGACCAATTTCACCGCCGCCCAGCTCACTGACCCGCATGTCCAGGAGTCGGAAAAGATCCTGCGCAAATGCGTGCATTGCGGCTTCTGCACGGCGACCTGTCCGACCTATGTGACGCTCGGCAACGAACTGGATTCGCCGCGTGGAAGAATCTACCTCATCAAGGACATGCTTGAGAACGGGCGTGCGGCCGACAAGGAGATTGTCACCCATATCGACCGCTGCCTGTCCTGCCTTGCCTGCATGACGACATGCCCGTCGGGCGTGAACTACATGCATCTGGTCGACCACGCCCGCGCCCATATCGAAAAGACCTATCGCCGCCCGCTGATGAACCGCTTTACACGCGGGGTGCTGGCGGCCGTACTGCCCTATCCCGCGCGCTTCCGCGCGGCGCTCAAGCTCGCGAAGCTCGGCCGGCCATTTGTCAGGGCCTTCGACGGCGTGCCGGCGCTGAAGCCGTTCGCGGCGATGCTGAGGCTGGCCCCAAATTCGGTGCCGACGGCGTCGCCGATGGCATCGCCTGGAACTCATGTAGCGGTGGGTGGCAAAAAAGGCCGCGTCGCCATCCTCACCGGCTGCGCCCAGCCGGTGCTCGAGCCCGGCATCAACGAGGCGACGATCTCGCTGCTCACCCGTCTCGGCATCGAAGTGGTGGTGCCCAAGGGCGAGGGCTGCTGCGGCGCGCTGGTGCACCACATGGGCCGCGAGGAAGCCGCCCTTGCCTCGGCCAGGCAGAATGTCGACGCCTGGACGCGCGAGATCGAAAATGGCGGCCTCGATGCCATCGTCATCACCGCCTCGGGCTGTGGCACCACGATCAAGGACTACGGCTTCATGCTCAGGCTCGACCCTGTATATGCCGACAAGGCCGCGCGCGTGTCGGCGCTGGCCAAGGATGTCACCGAATATCTGGCCACCCTCGACCTGCCTGAACCCGTGCGCAAGCCGGGGCTGACGGTCGCCTACCATTCCGCCTGCTCGATGCAGCATGGCCAGAAGATCGTGCGCGAGCCCAAGGAGTTGCTGGCGCGCGCCGGCTTCGTCGTGAAGGAACCGCGCGAGGGCCATCTGTGCTGCGGCTCCGCCGGCACCTATAACATCATGCAGCCGGAGATTTCGGCAAAGCTGCGCGACCGCAAGGTCAAGAATATCGAGGCTACCGGCGCGGCACTCGTCGCCACCGGCAACATCGGCTGCATCACCCAGATCGCCTCGGCCGCCAAATTGCCGGTGGTCCATACCGTCAAGCTGCTCGATTGGGCCTATGGCGGGGACAAACCGGCGGGGCTTTGATCCTATCCGAAAGCGGTACTACAGCCACTGATTGAACATCGACGGTGGAACATGCGATTGTTTCGCGCGTTCTGGATTTCTCAATATGTGGGGACGTCCGATGTCAGTGATCAGTCGACGTGAACTGCTGTCCATGACAGCTACAGCAGCAGCCTCTATCGCACTCTCCGCCTGCAGCACTGCCGGTTCGCGTAGCGTTCGGGCCTATCCGGGGAGTTGGCTGCAGATGGGCGCCTATGCGGGCGCCGGCAATGCCCGCTCGACATATGCGGCCGTGTCCGATGGCGGCCATGAAATCCCTGCCGTACCAATCGGAAAGGTCGATCCGCGCTTCTATCGCCAGGTCGTGCGCGATCCCACTGGCGAAGCGCCGGGCACCGTCGTCATCGACACCTCCCAGCACTTTCTCTATCTGGTGCAGGCCGATGGCCAGGCGATCCGCTACGGCGTCGGCCTCGGCCGCCAGGGCTTCGAATGGGCGGGCCGCGGCGTGATCCAGTGGAAGCAGGAATGGCCGCGCTGGTTCCCGCCCAACGAGATGATCGACCGCCGGCCGGATCTCGAGCAATATCGCGCCCGCCAGGTCCGCGGCACCAACGTCTGGAACGGAGGCATGGACGCCGGCGTCGACAACCCGCTCGGCGCGCGTGCGCTCTACATCTACCAGAACGGCAAGGACACGCTCTACCGGCTCCACGGCTCGCCGGAATGGTGGTCGATCGGCAGGTCCGTCTCCTCGGGCTGCGTGCGGCTGATCAACCAGGACATCATCGACCTTTACGCGCGTGTGCCTGATGGCACGCCGATCATCGTCACCAACGGATTGATGTCCAGCGCGCAGCAGCCGGGCGTGTTCCGGATATCGTCGGACGTTCTGAGGCTCTGAAACAGGTCAGTTCTTGATGCGAAAAAGGCGGCGCGATCTTCCGCCGCGCCGCCTTTTTGCTTGGGAGCCCGATCTCGCGACCCGGCTCCGCCCCCGTAAACAGTTGGTTATCTGACGACGACCTTTGTGCCGACCGGAACCCGCTCGTAGAGGTCCATCACGTCCTCGTTGCGCATGCGGATGCATCCCGACGACACCGCTCCGCCGATGGTCCAGGGCTGGTTGGTGCCATGGATGCGGTAGAGCGTCGAGCCGAGATAGAGCGCGCGCGCGCCAAGCGGGTTGTCGGGACCGCCTTCCATCATCGCCGGCAGCACGCGGCCCTTGGCGCGTTCGCGCTCGATCATCGCAGCCGGCGGACGCCAGTCGGGCCATTCGCGCTTCGACGTCACCTTGTGGGTGCCCGACCATTCGAAGCCCGGCTTGCCGGTGCCGACGCCATAGCGTCGAGCCTGGCCGTCTTCCTGCACCAGGTAGAGGAAGTTCTCGATCGTATCGATGATGATCGTGCCGGGCCTTTCCTGGCCGTCATAAGCGACCTGCTGCGGCAGGTAGATCGGGTTGATCTTTGGCCTGACGGACTTTCTCTCCGGTGCGCGCAGGGCGACGGGCTGCACCTGGGCGGGCGCCACTGGCCTGACCTGAAGCTGTGCCTTCTGCTCGCGCAATTGCCGCTTCGGCATGACCTCGGCCGGGTTGCGGCCAAGCTGCAGCACCCAGGGCGCGGAAAGGTCAGGGCTCACCACCACGGGCGGCCGTTCGGCATAGCGGTCATAGGCCAGCGCTGGCGCGGCAAGCTCCGCCAGAAGGGCGGCTGAGGCCAGCAGCATCAGAAATTTCTTCATCAATGCACTCTCAACACGGGTCGTCGTCGCGGGGCAGCACTGCCTGACCCGGTTCCGGTCCATGTTTGATACGGCGTTCCAACCGAAAAGTGAATCGGGTTGCTTAAAATGCCGAATTGTCAGGAAAGTATTTGGTGTGGTTACCAGCCGGTTCAGGAGTCTGGTAAAGCACGGGTAAATCAGCGCCGCTCGCAGTTAACAAACGGATTCGAAATGGCAAACGACAAGACAGGCCTGATGCTTGGGGCGGATGGTGCGACCCGCTGTTTCTGGCCCGGAACGCTGCCGGACTATCTGCATTATCACGACAACGAGTGGGGCCGCCCGGTCGCCGATGAGCACCGCTTGTTCGAAAAGATCTGCCTCGAAGGCTTCCAGTCCGGCCTGTCGTGGCTGACGATTCTGCGCAAGCGCGACAATTTCCGCGAGGCCTTTTCCGGTTTCGATTTCGACCGTGTCGCCGAGTATGGCGAGAGCGACATCGAGCGCCTGCTCGGCAATCCCGGCATCGTGCGCCACCGCGGCAAGATCGTCTCGACCATCAACAATGCCAGGCGCGCCCGCGAACTCGCCGACGAGGCCGGATCGCTCGCGGCCTGGTTCTGGAAGTTCGAGCCCGGCGCGGACGAGCGACCGCAAGTGGTCGATTACCCGACGCTGATCGCCAATCCGACGACGCCGACCTCGACGCGGATTTCAAAGGAATTGAAGAAGCGCGGCTGGAGCTTTGTCGGCCCGACAACCGTCTATGCCTTCATGCAGGCGATGGGGCTGGTCAACGACCACATCGAGGGCTGCATGTGCCGGCACAAGGTCGAGGAAGAGCGCCAGCGCTTCAAGCGGCCGGTGTAGAGGTTGCGGGTCAGGCACTCACGCCGGCAAGCAGCAAGCCGACACCGATCAAGCCGAGCGCGCCGAGTGCCGGGTAGATCACTAGGAGCACGGTCAACAGCGTGTCGCCGATCGTCGGCGCGGCGTTGCGGCTTGTATCGCCGTCAGGCTGTACTGGACCTGGGCGCGCGAGCGCCGGATTGTCGTCATGGGTTGTCGTGGCCATCTTCCGTGTCCCCACTTCCAAGATGCTGCGCCTTCTCTCGCCGGGCAGTATCGATATGATGTCGGTCAAAATGAGGAAATGTTTCTGCTTTTCCGTGGCTCGTCGGCCTTCCATTGTGGCGGGCGCTTGCCGCTCCATCCCATTTCGGTTAGGACACGGCGCGCCGCGTCAGCGGCCGAAATATCTGGAAAAATCGCGGAAACTCGACCATGGCCGACAAATCGGAAAAGATGAAAGCGCGGCTGCCGCGCGGCTTCGTCGACCGCAGTGCGGATGACATCCGGGCCGTAGAGAAGATGATGGCGGCGATCCGCGAGGTCTATGAGCTCTACGGCTTCGAGCCGGTCGACCAGCCGCTGATCGAATATACCGACGCGCTCGGCAAATTCCTGCCCGACCAGGACCGGCCCAACGAGGGCGTCTTCTCCTTCCAGGACGACGACGAGCAGTGGCTGTCGCTGCGCTATGACCTGACCGCGCCGATGGCGCGCTTCGTCGCCGAAAACTACGAGCGGCTGCCCAAGCCCTACCGCAGCTACCGCTCGGGCTGGGTGTTCCGCAATGAAAAGCCCGGCCCCGGCCGTTTCCGCCAGTTCATGCAGTTCGATGCCGACGCTGTTGGCACGCCCGGCGTCGCCGCCGATGCCGAGATGTGCATGATGATGGCCGACGTGCTCGAAGCGCTCGGTATCAAGCGCGGCGACTATGTCATCCGCGTCAACAACCGCAAGGTCTTGGACGGCGTGCTCGAGGCCATCGGCCTCGGCGGCGACGAGAACGCCAATCGCCGGCTGATCGTGCTGCGCGCCATCGACAAGCTCGACAAGTTCGGCCCCGAGGGCGTCAGGCTGCTGCTCGGCGAGGGACGTTGGGATGGCGGCTCGGAAGGAGAGGGCGACTTCACCAAGGGCGCGGGGCTGGACAATGCGGCCATCGCCAAGGTGCTGGCCTACATCGAGACCGGCGAGATCGAAGCCAACGAAGGCGTCGAGGAACTGGCACAGATCCGGGCGCTTTGTGCTGCTGCAGGCTATGATGACGGCCGCATCAAGATCGACCCTTCGGTCGTCCGAGGCCTCGAATACTATACCGGTCCCGTCTACGAGGCCGAGTTGCTAGCCGAGATCCCCAATGACGAGGGAAAAATCGTGCGTTTCGGCTCGGTCGGCGGCGGTGGCCGTTACGACGGCCTCGTCTCGCGCTTCCGCGGCGAGCCGGTGCCGGCAACGGGCTTTTCCATCGGCGTGTCGCGCCTGATGTCGGCGCTGAAGAACCTCGGCAAGCTCGATACGTCAGACGTCATTGCTCCCGTCGTCGTGCTGGTCATGGACAAGGACACCGAAAGCCTCGGCCGCTACCAGAAGATGGTCGCCGAGCTGCGCGCGGCAAAGATCAGGGCTGAAATGTATCTCGGCGGCGCCGGCATGAAGGCGCAGATCAAATACGCCGACCGCAGAGGTTCGCCCGTCGTCATCATCCAGGGCGGCGACGAGCGTGCGCGTGGCGAAATCCAGATCAAGGACCTGATCGAAGGTGCGCGCCTGTCGGCCGAGATCACCGACAATGCCGAGTGGCGCGCCGCCCGTCCGGCACAGATCACCGTGCCCGAGGCCGACCTCGTCGCTGAAGTGAAGAAGATTTTGGCCGCGCAGGCGGAAGATCGGGTGAAGCAGTAAGGCCATGAACGCGCGCTATCCGGCCATCGCGCCCGACATCGTCAAGCTATTTGCCGCGCGCGGCGCCGATCCGGTCGACGTGCCGGTGCTGCAGCCGGCCGATCCTTTCCTCGACATGGCCGGCGAGGATTTGCGCCGTCGCATCTTTCTCACCGAAAGCGAGACCGGTGCTGCACTCTGCCTCAGGCCGGAATTCACCATTCCTGTCTGCCTCGACCACATCCGCACGCAATCGGGCACGCCGCGGCGCTATTCCTATCTCGGAGAGGTTTTCCGCCAGCGCCGAGAAGGCGGCAGCGAGTTCTTCCAGGCCGGCGTCGAGGATCTCGGCGATACCGACATCGCGGCCGCCGACGCGCGCTCGGTGGCCGATGCCCATGCGCTGCTGACGCTCTGCCTGCCCGGCCGTGACCTCAGCGTCACGATCGGCGACCAGGCCATTTTCGAGGCGGTGTTGGCAGCGCTCGGCCTGCCGCGCGGTTGGCGCATGCGGCTGGCCCGCGCCTTTGGCTCGGACGAGCTTCTGGCGGCAGCCCTCGAGGATCTTTCTGCCCCGACTCGCGGCTCGGCCCTTGCCGAACCTGTCGCATCGCTGGTCGCTGACGGCGACGTCGACGCGCTCGCCGCCCACATCGCCGCCGGCATGCAGGAGGCTGGTCTTTCGCCATCGGCCGGCCGCACGCCAACCGACATCGCGCGCCGCCTGATCGAAAAGGCCGAGCTGCGCAGCGTGCGCCTGTCGAGCGACGCCTTCGAAGCGCTGGAGCGGTTCCTTGCCATCGACGTTTCGCTCGACCAGGCATCTGTGGCGCTGAAGGACTTTGCCGCCGGTGCGGGCCTCGCGCTCGGTGCCGCACTCGACAATTTCGCCGCGCGTGCAAAGGCTATCGCCGGCCACGGCATCGCCCCGGCAAGCGTCCGCTATGACGCGGCCTTCGGTCGCCCGCTCGACTACTACACCGGCCTGGTCTTCGAGATTTCCGGTCCCGCCCGCGACCGCCCGCTGGTCGGTGGTGGCCGCTACGACCGGCTGCTGACGCTGCTGGGTGCTGCCAAGCCCATTCCCGGCGTCGGCTTCTCCGTCTGGCTCGACCGCATCGAAGCCTTGAGGGAGGCCAACTGATGCCGATTTCGATTGCGCTCCCCTCCAAGGGGAGGCTCAAGGAACAAGCGCTCGAGGTGCTTGCCAAGGCCGGCTTCACCGTCAACCTTCCTGACGACGACCGCCGCTACCGCGCCACCATCGAGGGCAGGGCGGATATCGAGATCGCCTTCCTGTCGGCTTCCGAGATTTCAGGCGAGATCGGCCAGGGCAATGTCGACTTGGGCATCACCGGCGAGGACCTTGTCCGTGAAAACCTCGCCGACTGGGAGAGCAAGGCTGAGATCATAGCCCGCCTTGGCTTCGGTCATGCCGACGTCATCGTCGCTGTCCCCGAGATATGGCTCGACGTCGACACCATGGCCGACCTCGATGACGTCGCCGCTGATTTCCGCCAGCGCCATGGCCGCCGCCTGCGTATCGCGACCAAATACTGGCGCCTGACCCAGCAGTTCTTTTCCCAGATGCACGGCATCCAGGTCTATCGCATCGTCGAAAGCCTGGGCGCGACCGAAGGTGCTCCGGCCGCGGGTTCCGCCGACGTCATCGTCGACATCACCTCGACCGGCTCGACACTGCGCGCCAATCATCTCAAGATCCTGTCCGACGGCGTCATCCTGCGCTCGCAGGCTTGCCTGGTGCAGTCGCGCAAGCAGCGCTCCGCCGCCGACGAGGCGGTGCTCGCCGAGTTCAATGCGGCGATAGCGACTGCGGTCGGTGGATGATCTGCGCCGTCCGCGGCTCAAGTCATGAACATTCGATCAGCTAAAAACAGGCGCGGAGCGATCCGCGCCTGCTCTCGCCAGGCCTAGGTCTTGTTGGCTGCGATGGCGCGGTGGTGCCATGTGCTGCAGCCGGCTGTGCCGAAGCGGGCGGGGAGGGACGCCCGCCTGCGGTCGTCAGCAGACCCTGACGCGGTTGTAGAAGACCCGGCCGTTGCGATAGTGCCTGACGGTTCTGTAGTGGCAGCCACCATAGTAGTTGCGGCCATAGTAGCTGCGATACGGTCCGCGATAATAGCTGCGATACGGCCCGCGATAGTAGCTCCGATACGGCCCGCGATAGTAGTCCACATTCAGGGCCGTCGAGCCGGCGGCCGGTGCTTGCACCGGGGCTACGGGCATGGCCGCCTCTGACGGCATGATGCCGGACATGGCGCTGGCGACCGCTATGATGGAAGCAAGAACAAGGTTTTTCATCTTGAGCCTCGATTGGGTAGCGATTTTCCGCGACGTCCCGATAAACCCTTGGAACGCCGGCCATGTTCCAGCATTACGAAATGTTTAGGTTCGAGTTGCTTTGAAGTGTCCGATAAAATCGGTGTCCCGCTTGTGCATGCAGCCGCACGGCGTTACTCAGGCGGTCTCTCGGGTAAGCCGAAATAGGGATCACCGGATATGCGACTTGGCGGAAGGCTGGCTGCGGCCATCGAAGTTCTCGACGACATGGAGCGGCGGCACCGGCCCGCTGCCGACGCGCTCAAGGATTGGGGCCTGTCGCATCGTTTCGCTGGCGCCGGCGACCGCGCGGCGATCGGCAACATCGTCTACGACGCCCTGCGCCGCAAGCGGTCCGCCGGCTGGCTGCTCGACAGCGAAACCTCTCGCGCCCTCGGATTTGGCGCCCTTCTGCTCGAATGGAACCAGTCAGCTGCTGCCCTCAATCAAGCGCTCGACGGCGACAAGTTCGCACCTGAGCCCCTCGACGCATCCGAACTGAAGGCGATTGCCGAGCGCAAGCTGGCGGACGCGCCTGACGTCGTCCGCGCCGACAGCCCGGACTGGTGCGCCCCGCTGCTGGAGCGTGCCTTCGGTGCTGACTGGGTGGTGGAAGGTGCAGCACTTGCCGCTCGCCCGCCGCTCGACCTCAGGGTGAACACGCTGAAGGCCGACCGCGAGCGCGTCATTGCCGAGCTCGAAGGCACGGGTGCAGCACACACTGCGCTTGCTCCGCACGGCGTACGCATCCCGCCGATCGACGGCAGCGGCCGCCATCCCAATGTGCAGGCCGAGCCAGCCTTCCAGAAGGGCTGGTTCGAGGTCCAGGACGAGGGCTCGCAGCTCGCCGCCGAACTCGCGGGGGCCATGCCCGGCATGCAGGTGCTCGACTATTGTGCGGGTGCCGGCGGCAAGACGTTGGCACTGTCGGCTTCCATGGACAATCGTGGCCAGATCTTCGCGCATGATTCGGAGAAGTCGCGCCTTGCGCCGATGTTCGATCGCCTGCGCCGTTCCGACAACCGCAACGTCCAGGTGGTTGCCCGCCAATCCGAGCTTGCGCCGCTCATGGGCCACATGGACCTCGTCCTGATCGATGCGCCCTGCACCGGCAGCGGCACCTGGCGGCGTCGGCCCGATGCCAAGTGGCGCTTGACGGAGAGGCAGCTCGACGTCCGCCGGGGCGAGCAATCGGCCATCCTCGATGCGGCCAGCGTCTATGTGAAGCCCGGCGGGCTGGTCGTCTATATTACCTGTTCGGTATTCGAAGAGGAAAATGCCGACCAGGTCGAGGCGTTCCTCGCACGCAACAAGGCATTCGCGCCGGTTGATCACCATGCGCTGTGGGCCAGCCGTTTCCCCGGACGGGATGACGTCGTACGGTTTGGCCGGCAGGGGCTGTCGCTGACCCCGGCAAGGAGCGGCACCGACGGCTTCTATTTCGCCGCCTTGCGTCGATCTGCCTGACCGGACGGAAGCTCAATTCGCCTTTCTCCTGACGAAGCGAGAGACGCCGAGATGATTTTGCGCTGCAGCATTTGCGATTGCCTGGCTTTGCCCGCTTTGCGATAAGCATGTGGAACTGCAGCGCCGTCCGTCCTGAAGGACCGGCAAGCGCCGCGGCCACATTTAGGAACCGCGCCTGATCCGGAAATCTGTTCCGGGCTTCTGGGTCAGCCGCCAGGACATTGCACATGGCAGCCAAGATCGTACCCGCACCGGATTTCGAGGAGCGCGTTCGCTCGTCGTTCGCACGCCAGAGCGCGATGCGGACCATCGGTGCCGAGCTCACGCTGGTCGCCCCCGGAACGGTCGAGATCGAGATGCCTTATTCGCAGGCGCTGACCCAGCAGCACGGGTTCCTCCATGCCGGCGTCATCTCGGCAGCGCTCGATTCGGCCTGCGGTTACGCCGCCTATTCGCTGATGCCTGAAACTTCGGGCGTGCTGTCCATTGAGTTCAAGGTTAACCTGCTGGCTCCGGGCAAAGGCGAGCGCTTCCTCTTTCGCGGTTCGGTGACGAAGCCTGGACGCACCATCGTCGTGGCCGACGGCCAGGCCTACGCCTTTGCTGCCGACGGCGAGGCCAAGCTGATCGCCACGATGACCGGCACGATGATGACCGTCGTCGGCCGGGACGGGATCGAGGGATAGCGATATGCCGGTTACGCGGTTTGCCGGACGCAATATCCTGTTCGTCATGGCGGCCGAGGCCGAATACGGCCCGCATCTCAGGAAGATTTTCGTGCCGCTGATGACCGGTGTCGGTCCCGTCGAGGCGGCTGTCGCGGTCGGCGCCGAACTGGCCCGGCTTGCCGCCTTCAATGCGCTGCCCGACCTGGTCGTCTGCCTGGGCTCGGCCGGCAGCCGCCGGCTCGAGCAGACCGAGGTCTATCAGGCCTCCTCGGTATCTTATCGCGACATGGATGCCTCGGCCCTCGGCTTTCCCAGGGGCATCACGCCGTTCCTCGACCTGCCGGCAACTGTGCAGTTAGGGTCGGCCATTCCCGGCGTGAAGCAGGCGAGCCTGTCGACCGGCGGCGCCATCGTCTCCGGCAAGGCCTACGGCGCCATATTGGAAGATATGGTCGACATGGAAACCTTTGCTGTCCTGCGCGCTTGCCAGATGTTTTCCGTGCCGCTCATCGGCTTGCGCGGTATCTCCGACGGTGCTGCCGACATCAATCACGTCGACGACTGGACTGAATATCTGCACATCGTCGACGAGAAGCTCGCCCATGCCGTCTATCTGCTTGGCCAGGCCATCGACGGCGGGGAATTGAAGCTTTAGCCGACCTTTGCTCTGCGCGCTTTTGTCGTAGGTTTTGCCGAAGCGTTTGTAGTATGCGGCGCATACGACGTGCACGCTTATCGGTGTCGCCGTGCCTTCTTGCTCCAGGCTGTGTGCCCGGACCGAAGTGGCGCAGCGGCACCGAGGCGTGCACTCGCTTTTTCAGGAGTAGCCTACCAAATGATGATCACCCGTATCTCCAAGACGGCCGCTGTTGCTGCCATCGCGCTGTTTTCGACACTTGTCGCCTTTGGCAATATTACCGACTACGGTACCAACTTCGCCTTCGTGCAACATGTGCTGAGCATGGACACTATCTTCCCGGATTCGGCCATCATGTATCGCGCCATCACCAATCCGGTACTGCACAACCTGTTCTATGTCCTGATCATCGCCGCTGAAACGCTGACGGCAATCCTGTGCTGGATCGGCGCTTGGCGTCTTGCCAGCAACCTGCGCAACGATGCGCGCAGCTTCATTGCAGCCAAGACGATGTCCATCGCCGGCCTGACGCTCGGCTTCCTTGTCTGGCAGGTCGGCTTCATGTCGGTTGGCGGCGAATGGTTCGGCATGTGGATGTCGAAGACGTGGAACGGCGCGCCCGACGCATTCCGTTTCTTCATCACCATTCTGGTGGTGCTGATCTTTGTTGCCCAGCGCGACGAAGACCTCGCCTGATCTGAACCGGGATAGCCGGCCTAAGGTGGCTATCCCATCCACCATCTATGGGCGCGGCAGCCCCTTGGCGTTGCCGAACAGGATGCCGAGCAGCTTTACCCTGGTATCGCGGTCCCGGTTGATGTAGGTGACCGCTCCGGCCTCGTGGTCGATCTTCCAACGGCCGACGGCGCCATTGTTCCAGTCGACCGCATAGCCGCCCTCGGCGAGCCGCCATTTGCCCTGCCGTGTCTCGCCGTCTTCGAGCAGCATATGGGCGGTGTCACCCGTCTCGAAATAGACATAGGCCTCCTTGCCGTTGCGGTCGAGCACATGGGTCGTGCCGGGGATCAGCACAGCAAGAGCGGCTTGGTCGAGAATTGCCATCGTTGTTTCCTTCCACTATTTAATCGTCAAGAACCTTGACGTTATGCGTGATTGGAAAAATGGTCAAGCAGCTTGACGAAGATGTTATTTCAACGCTCGCCGACCATGTCGGCTGGCGCCTGTGGCAGGCAAGCCGCGCCTGGCAGGCCGAATTCGCCGCAGCGATGCGCGCCGCCGGCCACGACTGGTTCAGCGAGGCCCGCGCGGGCCTGCTCGGGCACATTCCCCGCGGCGGCATTCGCCAGGCATCGCTGATCGAGCGCGCCGGCGTCTCCAAGCAGGCGGTGCAGCAATTGCTCGACGGGCTGGAGGCGGAGGGCGTGATCGAGCGCGCACCCGACCCGCACGACAAGCGCGGCAAGCTGGTGCGCTATACGGCACGCGGACTTGCCGCGCTGTCCGACGGCGACCGCATCAAGCTCGACATCGAGCGCCGATATCGCGAAAGGCTGGGCGATGGCGGGTTCGATGCCCTGATGACGGCGCTTCGTGCGCTCGACCATGATCCTGTAAGATGACCGCGGGCAGCGTCCTGGCCTCGCGTTGCGGATTCACCGCACCTGCCATGCGCTGCAACCCATTGCGCAGACTCGAATCTTTCATTAAACGCCCGCCATGAAGAACTCTGAGCACCCCGAAACCGTCCTCATCATCGACTTCGGCAGCCAGGTGACGCAGCTGATCGCGCGTCGCGTCCGCGAAGCCGGGGTCTATTCCGAGATCGTGCCCTTCCAGTCGGCCACCGAGGCCTTCAAGCGGATCAACCCCAAGGCGGTGATCCTCTCGGGCAGTCCGCATTCCACTGTCGACATCGGTTCTCCCCGCGCGCCGGACGCTATCTTCGGCGCCGGCATCCCGGTCCTCGGCATCTGCTATGGCGAGCAGACCATGTGCGCCCAACTCGGCGGCAAGGTCGAGGCCGGCCATCATCGCGAGTTTGGCCGCGCCTATCTCGAAATCCAGGACGACAGTCCGCTCTTCGACGGCGTTTGGGCCAAGGGCACCCGCCACCAGGTGTGGATGAGCCACGGCGACCGCGTCACCGAAATTCCCGCCGGCTTCCGCGTCATTGGCACCTCCAGCGGTGCGCCGTTTGCCGCCATCGCTGACGAGGCGCGCAAGTTCTATGCCGTGCAGTTCCACCCCGAGGTGGTCCATACCCCTGACGGCGCCAAGCTTCTGCGCAACTTCGTCCACAAGATCGCCGGCATCGAGAGTGACTGGACCATGCGCGCCTATCGCGAGCATGCTGTCGAGGCCATCCGTAAGCAGGTCGGCGACAAGAAGGTCATCTGCGCGCTTTCGGGCGGCGTCGATTCCTCGGTGGCCGCACTGCTCATCCATGAAGCCGTTGGTGACCAGCTCACCTGCATCCTCGTCGACCACGGCCTGATGCGGAAGAACGAGGCGGCCGATGTCGTCGCCATGTTCCGCGAGCACTACAATCTGCCGCTGATCCTCGTTGACGCTTCCGACCGCTTCATCTCGGCGCTCGAAGGCGAATCCGACCCCGAGGTGAAGCGCAAGACCATCGGTCGTCTGTTCATCGAGGTGTTCGAGGAAGAGGCGAAGAAACTCGGCGGCGCCGATTTCCTTGCCCAGGGCACGCTCTATCCCGACGTCATCGAAAGCGTGTCGTTCACCGGCGGCCCCTCGGTCACCATCAAGTCGCACCACAATGTCGGCGGACTGCCCGACCGCATGAACATGCAGCTCGTGGAGCCCTTGCGCGAACTGTTCAAGGACGAGGTCCGCGTACTCGGCAAGGAGCTCGGCCTGCCCGACAGCTTCATCGGCCGCCATCCGTTCCCTGGTCCGGGCCTCGCCATTCGTTGCCCGGGCGGCATCACCCGCGAGAAGCTCGAGATCCTGCGCGAGGCTGACGCGATCTATCTCGACGAAATCCGCAAGGCGGGCCTCTACGATGCCATCTGGCAGGCCTTCGCCGTGCTGCTGCCGGTCCAGACCGTCGGTGTCATGGGCGATGGCCGCACCTACGAGTTCGTCTGCGCCCTGCGTGCGGTGACGTCGGTCGACGGCATGACCGCCGACTTCTACCATTACGACATGGCCTTCCTCGGCCAGGCCGCCACCCGCATCATCAACGAGGTCCGCGGCATCAACCGCGTCGTCTACGACGTCACCTCCAAGCCCCCAGGCACGATCGAGTGGGAGTGAGTCGGCAATAGCGTAGTTTCGGCGGACTATCGCCGTCGGCACTGCATAGATTGCCTTTGACCGCCTCCGGCGCTCCTGACAATCCAGTTAGCGCAACGGCCCGAGAATCGGAATCGATTCTCGGGCCGTTGCGCATGTTCAAAGACATAGAGCGCCCTTTGAGCGCCCATTCGGATGCATGGGCGCTCCAGAAAGCCGGCTTGCCACGCACGGCGTATTGTCCCGCTTCAGCTCTGGATTAGCCGGCCGGACCAAGCCGGTGTCGGTTGTTGAACCGATAGGGCGCGACAGATCAGTTTCGCCTCGTGACCGAAGATCAGCGCTACCGACAGCTCGCGAACCTCGGCAGCTTCCTTGGCCATGGCTCTGCGCTTTAGCGAGCTGGAATTATTCGCACCCATAGGTTGCACTAAATGCCTGTAGTGCGTAAAGTAAAATCATTGGTTGAAATTTATCGTTTGGGGTAAGAAGTACAAGCTGCGAAACTGCGGGGTGGGACGGTGGTCAGGATTCTCTTGCCGGCCATGCCGGACGGTGTCGAGGTCTGGTTCGAGGCAAACCTTGAAACGGATGGCTACCAGGCCCGAAGACTTGGTCTCAAAGTCAACACGATAGAGGGCGATTTCGTCTTTGCGTCGACGCTGACCATTCCCGAAGTTCTGGTGGCGGGGCCCAGGGAGCCGGCCGACGCCGACAAGCTGCTCCTTACCTGGGATGACGCGGTGAAGGGCGAATCCCAGGCGCTCGCTGCTGCCGAACTCAACAAATTGTATGACAATCTGCGCGCTCTTGCGCTCAAGCACGACGGCTCGACCGACGATCAAGTCACGGCAGACTTTCTCGGCGTCCATGGCATTGGCAACGCTGCGACGGCTTGTAAAGTCGAGATCAATCCCCATAACCTGCTGCCCAATGTCGGCACCGACGAGCCGATCTTGCGCGCTTCGGCGCGGGCCGAATTCAAGGGTGGCTTTCGGTCTCCTTTCACGGCCGGCGGGATCGACGCGGCTGTGCGCATCGATGTCGAACTGACGCGCAAAGGCTTGCTTCAGGTGCTGCCACGCATCGATGTGCCGGACCTGCCGCATTTCAGCCTCGTCTTCCCGAAGTGCGACTTGCAGAACTGGTCGTTATCAGGGCCTTCGTTTGACAATCTTGATCTCGAGTTCTTCCGGCTGCCGCTACAAGACGACCTTGGCGTCAAGGTCACCTGGACGCCGAATCCGAAGCTCTATTTCATGGTAGCCGACGGCAAGCTGAAGCTTGCGACGAGCGCTTCGGACGTGTCCGTCCAACTCGACGGCACGGAAATCCTCAGGGCCGAAGGCGTATCGCTAAGCGTCGAAGGCGACGCAGTTACGGTCGCCGCCCAGAACGTCATCACCGGCGCCGCCCGCAAGACAATTCCGTCGATCGACCTTTCGACGCGTCTCGCAGGGCCATTTCTCGTCACACTCTCTGACGTCACCGTGACGGTGGAGGCCTCGGGCACCGGGCCGGTGAAACTGGTCGTGACGCTCGACATCGGGCGCGTCCTGATCCGTGCGCGCACCGATCCTGCACTCGTCCTGTCGGCCGCGGTGACGCTTGAACTCACCTACGACAACGGCAAGCTCACGCCGAAGCTGACGAAATTCGAACTGGTCGAGCCTTATCCGATCGAACTCGCGCTCGTCGCGGCGCATGTGATCGAAGACGGTACGCGGCGGCTGCTCTCGTTCCTCCAGAGGATAGAGGTTCCAAAGCCGGGTGTGCCAGGTACGCCGAAGCTTCCAAGCCTGCAGGGCTTTCTCGACGTGCTTCGACGGATAGGGCAGTTGGCCGCAGCCGGTGCCGCATGGCTCGCAACCCAGGGCGTGGCCGGGGCGCGTGCGCTGGCCGGGCTGGCCGAGGCCGCGTTCAAGCTCATCGCCGACACGATCGCGGCGCTCGCAGAGGCGATCGCGGCGGGCGCCGGTGATGTGGCGAAAGCCGTGGTCGTGGAGGTTCGCGTCGACCTTGACCGCTGGCGCATCGTCCAGATCGTGGTCACGCCGGCCGATCCCAAGATCGGAACCTCGTCCTTCGAGCGCAGTTTCCTCGGCTTCGAGCTCAAAGTGCCGTACGACTTCGCGCCTGCGCTGGTCTGCGACCTCGAGAACGGCTGGACCGCGCTTGTGCTGCAAGTCGCGCAATCGAACAAGTCGGTGACGCTGTCGACGGATCTCTGGCTCGATCACGAGAAGACGGGCGTCGTGGAGCCAGTGTCCGGAACGGATCCGGGCGGGACGCCCATCCAAGACAAGCGCAAACCGCTGCTGCAACTGACCGTCACGCCGCTGAAACCGTTCGCCATTGCGCTGGTCATGGTCGAAAGCGGTAAAGCGGCTTTCTTCCGCAAGCTGACCACGCGACCGACCACCAGCTCCATCCCCAACCTGGCAGGTAAGACGGTCGTTCCGGCGGGCCAACTGTTGCTCGCCGCGCGCATCGAAACAGTCGGTAGATTCGACAACGGGGACTTCAATATCGCGCCGGGGATTGACCAGGACCGGATCCTGTCGATGTTCCGCGCGCCGACAAACGCCGATCCGGCGAGCCCGAGCGTGGAGCAGTTTTCCCAGTATATCCGGGTCAAAAAGGCCGATAGCTGGAAGCTTTCTCCTCCGCATATCGAGATAACGCTCGACGTCGAGATCAGTATCGCCGAGACGAAAGTCGACACGCAGCTCATGGTCAAAGTCGATCTCGAGAGCCTGTCGGCCAGGATCGATGGCGGCAAGTTCGATATCGAAATCGATGCGGCTCAAGAGAAAAAGGGCTTCACGCTCCTGGGGCTGAACGGCAAGTTCGTCCGCCTCGGTTCGAACACGGGCAAGCTGAAGCCGCTCTTTCTCGACTTCAGCGACGGCGACCCGCGCCTCGGCCTGAACCGGGAGCAGGCGCGGATCGAACTTTTCTTCGACAGGCTGTCGAGCGCCGGGCGCGGCCTCGGCTTCACGGTCAATGAGTTCGTCGTGTCGCGCGGCGGCATCGACCTCGACGCCGCCGTGCGGGACGAGCCGGTGACGCTCGCCGGCATCGACATGCCGTTCCGCTTCGACAAGGGACAGATGTCGGTCAAGCGCAGCCGGATTCAATCCTTCGCGCTGGTCGGGCACGGCAACCTGCCGCCGGCTCTGGTCGGCGAGGCGAAGGCGTCGATCGAACTGAACTTCGCACAATTGGATGGTGCGCTGGCGCTTCAGGCGGCCAAGGCGGTGCTCGACAAGACGGCCGATCCGTTGCGATGCGAGGGAACGCAATTCACCATTTCGCTGACCAAGCTCGGCCTGAAATTTGTCGAGCAAGGCGGCTACCATTTCTACTTCACGCTGACGGGTTCGGCCGAGTTCCGGCCGGATGGGGATTCGTTTGCCGGCGGACTGCTCAAGAACCTGTCGTCGCTGCGCATCGTGCTCGACGAAGCGCCGCTTGCCGCGGATCCGAGCGTCCTTCTGAACCACATCGAGTTTCAGGTGCCGGTCGATCCTCCGAACCGCACCAACTTCTTCGACCTGTTCGGCTTCGAGTTGCGTGGCGTCGGTTTCCATCCGGCCGCCAAGGAGTTCGGCGGCTCCCCTGCGTTCTCGATCTCTGGCCAGGTGAATTTCACCGACTTCGGCGATGTGGTGACGCCTCGCTTCGACTTCCACAAGCTGTGGATCGCGCCGCCGGAAGCCGGCAAGGCTTTGCCGCGCGTGCGTTTCGACGGCCTCGGTGTCGGACTTTCGCTCGGTGCCATGGGGGAGGCATTCGGAACGGCGATCGCCGTCGATGGGTCGCTGCCGACGTTGTTCAAGCCGGATTCACTGCCCGCGAACGTCACCGCCAAAGGTTTCTTGGCCTCCGGCTCGCTCCGCATCCAGGGCTGGGCGTCGATGTCGGCCTCGATGGGCTTTCTTGAACTCGAAAAGCAGGGGGTATCAGGCAAGCGCCCGGCTTTCTTCCTCTACATCCAGCGCAACGACATGTCGGAGAAGATTCCGACGCCGATCGGAACGATCTTCCTGCGCGAGGTCGGTTTCGGGTTCGGCTATCGCTATACGCTGGCGGGCCTTGCCGCGGCCGACAAAGCCGAAACGCCGCGTGAACTCGTCAAACTGCTCGACGAGGTATCAAAATATCAAGGCAGCCTCGACGACGTGAAGGCGTGGCTTCCACAATATGACAGTTCCGACCTGACGCTTGCGTTGCGCGGCTTGTTCTCGTTGACATCGGCATCGTCGTCGACGGAATACAACCACAAGGGCGAGAAGGACCTTCCAAATCTCGTCCTGTTCGACATCGTCGCAGCGCTCAGGACCGATCTCACCTTCCTGATGAATCTGCGCGCCTGGGTCGCCTACAACTATGCCGATTGGCGCGATGGGCGCAGGACCAACGCCCCTTGGCGCTCGAATCCGACGCTCACCGGCTATCTCTACCTGTCGGTGCCGCGCCGCGAGTTTCTTGCCCGCGCCGTCTACAATCCCGGCGCCGAAATAGGCGATCATCCCAAGCTTCCGGACGAGCTGAAGACGGCCATGAAGGCCGTGCGCTGGTCTTCGACGCTCTATATTCGGCCTGGCCTCTTTCACATGGAATATGGCTGGCCATACGAACTTGGCTTCTCTCTCGGCAAACCGGACGACACCTTCTTTCTCGCGGTCGAAGGCGGCACTGTCCTGCGGTTCGAAGACGCTGCGATCCTCTATGGGCTGGCGTTCCGGGCGCGTGGCCACATCCGTTTCGCCTATGATACCGGCGGCGATTTCGGCGCGTCCGTGTCTGCCGAAGCAAAGATTGCGCTCGGTGCGAAGTTGATCGCCTATCTGGCGGCCAACGTGTCGGACTCGATGTTCTACGGCGTCATCAAGCTCGACATCACGGTCGAGTTCTCCGTGCGCGCGTGGATGAAGTCGGAGTGGTTCAGCCTGTCGGCCGGATTCTCGCAATCGATCACCATCCACGTCGGCGTCGAACTGCTCGTCGAGCCGAACGGCATTGCGGGGCGGGTCGAAGCGTCGGTCGCGGTCGGCGCGTTCGGGCGCACATTGTCCCTCGGCATAGGCTTCACGCTCGGAGACAGCAGGCGCTTGGACAGTGCGCGTGCGCGGGTCGAGCGTTTCCTGTCGCTCGGGCTGGGCTCGACCTATCCTGATCCGGAGGCAGGCGTTCCAGTGTCGCGACCGGCCCCGCTGCCGGAGCCTTCGCGGGCGGGCAACGCGCAACGGTCCGACAATCGGGTCGAGCAGGGCGCGGAACGGCGCAATGAAACGGCGCGGCTGGACACCGGTGCCACCACAAAACCATTCGACATCGTCGGCATAGCCTTCGGGGAGACGGTTTCTTATTGGGCACTGCTGTTCCCGATAGCGGCCGAGGGCGTGCAGGAAGAGCACTATCTCATTCAGTTGGTGCCGTGCGACAACAGCTTCGACGGCGGCGACAATCACACAAAGAGCCATTTCTACGCAGCGCCGATCACGAAGGAAAGCGAGGCCGCGCCTTACGTCGTCTGGGGCCTCCAGGAGCGCGAAGTCCTGTTCCGCAAGGACTTCGCGCCGGTCCCGACCGGCGCAGGCGGCCTTGAGATCAAGACCGACTGGAATGCACCTTTCGGGTTGCACGGCGAGGGCAAGAACGCGACCACCCGGCCGAGCCTTGGAGCCGCATTCAGGGCTGGGTGCTTCATGGCGCCCGGTCAGCCTGTCGGTGTGAAGGTGTTCGAGGCGACCGACATCGAGTCGATCGCATGGGCGCCGCCGGAAGATCTGCCAACCGATCCCGAGGCGGCCAGCATCAGGCTGGCTGCGGCAGCGCGCTCGCGCGCCGATGCCGGACCGACGTTCAAGCGCATGCAGCAGGTCGAGGAGGCGCGGTCCTGCTTCATCGCGACCGTGGCGGAATGCGCCGCACAACTGGCCCTGATGGTCACTTTCGACGGTGCCGACGCCAAGGTCGACAAGGAGCAGGCTGAAAGGCTGGAGTTCGATCCGCGCGCCATCGGCCTGACATTCGTCCTTTCGCGCACCCGCCTCAAAGAGCTTTTTGAGCACATGGACGAGGACCACGCGGAGCCCCCTAAGTCGGGCAACTTCAAGATCGCGACTCGCATTCCGTTCAAAGGTGCGCCGGCATTGGGCACGCCAAGTGAAATCCTGCTGTTCAATCCGCCAAAGCGCATGTTCCGCATTGCTTCGCCGATGTTGAAGGACATCGAACAGAAGCAATCCGTCTCCGGCATCCAGCTGTCATGGGATCTGGAGCCGGCCTGGACGGCTTCGAAGAGCATCTATGGCGATCCGGAGTTCCATCTGAAGCACTACCGGATCGAGCGCCGCATCGAAAAGCTGGGCAAGCGTGCGAAGGGCGTCGAGCCCGCGCCGCGCCAGTTCACGGTGAAGGCGGCCGATCACATCGAGGTGTGCCTCATCGAAGGGGTGTTGAAAAAGCGCCGGCTTCGCTCGCGTCTGCAATTTGTCGACGACCTTCAGGACGTCGACAAGGACGTTCGTGCTGCGCTGTTGAAGCCGGCACTGTCGTCAGAGGTTTCCGAGGCGAAGCCGGACATACTTACGCAAGATAGCCGGGTCGTCTACGCGGTTCTGGCTGTCGATTGTGCCGGAACCAGCGGGATGAGCGATCAGCTTTCGCTGCGCATCTCCCCGCCGATACCCGAACAGAAGGGTATTCTCAAGGCCATTGCGCGGTTCCGCTATGACCGGGTGCCAACGCTCGCCGAGCGTTTCACGCCCCCCGGCGATTTTCTGGCATTCACGGTCGAGGAAGAAGAAAAGAAGGTAGAGCCGAAGGAAAAGGGCAAAAAATACGCAAGCGTTGCCGACGAGGACAGACGGCCGGAGCTCGATGACCTCACCAGCTACACGCTCAGGATCAGGAAGGAACGCACGGTCGCGGTGGGCGTGTTCGGCTCCGACGCGCTGACGCAGGCCCGCGCCGAGCCAGCTGTGCCTGAGCGCGACGACAAGGATCCGCGCGAGAACGAAGTCGATGTCGTGCTGAACGCGCCGGACAGCGCGGGCTACAATGACAAGGACAGGAAGATTTGGATCACCCGCGTCCCACGCCGGCTCAAGATGCGAACGACACCGGGCAATCCGCCTGAGCCGGTTGAGAAGCTATTCGACTACACGATCACCGACACGGACTACAAGAAACTGCTCAAGGCTCTCGACATCGGCTTGTCCGCGGGCTCGTCCGCGCGCGTGAATGCGGCCCGGCTCTATCTGCGCCCGGAGCTGAAAGAGGGTGCTGGGCTTGCGCCGCAGTGGTGCCCGGTCCAGTTGCAGCTGCGGATCGGCAAGGGCGGCGAAGAGACCGCGGTCGATACTACGATCGAACGCTTCGAACACCCGCTCGACGTGCAATTCCAGCCGATCAAGGCGAAGAGCATCATGCCGTCCTCTGGGCGGCTGCATCTCTATCACCCGATGCCGGGTGCGACCTTCGGCGACTTCATCGCTGCAACGAAGGGCAAGCCCTCCGAATCGATACGGTTGCTCTGCGATGGCGATCAGCGCACCGGCGTAAAGCTCGCATGGAATGCGCGTCCGAGCGGCATCGGGGCGTCAAGGGAGGCTGATGAGAAACTGCACTCGCTCATCGCGGGCTATGATCTGTTCTCCCTCGATACCACCGCGATTCCGGGCAACCCGGACAATTGGCGCACGCCATTGCGCTTCGTCGCGCCGCTTGGCCGCGTGCAGCGCCTGCCGACGCAGGAGCGCGGGCTGGAGCCCTCGGAGACTGGCGATTTTGCCCGCGTCGAGGCGTTTTATCCGAGCGGCACGCAGCGGCTGACCGATAAGAATCTGGATCGCAGCTTCGGCAAGCGGCGCGCGGTCTGGTATTCGCCCGCGGAGTCGTTCCTCCTCTGGCCCAGTCGTCCGCTGCGGCGTTCTGTGCTGACCCTGCCCGACGAAACCGACATTGCCCGGCTGTTTACCAAGCAGCGGCCGATGAAGGTCAGGGTGGCGTGGGTGGCGCCCGAAAAGGACGGCAAGCCTTGGCCTGTTGAGGATCGGCTGCAGCCCTGCTTCGCAGTCGCCGCCGACGGCGCCTATCCGGAGACGACCCTGACCGACGGCGTCATGACGCCGGAATTGGCGGGGGGCGTCGCTGGCTCCGCCTTCAGGGTGGATCAGCTCCGGTCCCTCTTGCGCCGGCTCGTCGTATGCGCCCCAAACCCCAAAAAGCTCGGTGAACTCGATGAGAACGACAAGATTGCCAACCGGGATCCCGAAATCTTCGGCAACCTGGCGATTTCACTGACGCCGCTGGACAAGTCCGGCAGGGCGATCGTACCGAGCCCGGACGTTCCCGCCGAGGTGACGATCAAAGTGTCGCTCGCGCCCGGAATCCATCCGATCCTTGCCGACACGCTCGACCTGCTGCAGTACCATGCCGGTCCTCCGTCCTATCGCCGCTACGAACCGGTGCTGGAGGCCGCGCCTCCGCTCAATGCGGACAGGCTGTCCGCCTTCTTCGACGAGACCGCAGCCGATCGCGACCCCGCCGGATGGGGCGTGCTGCGCACCCTCGGACTTGCCGCCGCGTTCCGTCTCTATGACGTCGAGGAGGGCCGGTTTCTTGAATCGGACAGCGCACTGAAGCTGCTGAACGAGGCACTCGCGCGTGTTCTGCCGCGCTATGCCAACGCGCCGTCCGCCATCGGGGCGCCTTTCGTCGACGTGTTTTTCACGACCGACGGGCTGGCCGAGCTCGTTTCTCATCACGGCGCGGCGCCCCACGACCCGGATGCCGAGGTCACCTTGCGCGACGGCAAGGCGCTGGCGCTGGTGCAGATCGAGTTGCGGCCAACGGTGGAGCCGCTATCGCCGGTCGCCAAGCCGCAGCGCTTCGTCCACTACGCCACGCTGAAACGCAAAATCGGCGAGGCGTTCACCCTGCGGGCCGCAAAACCGACCGGCGATGGAAAGGCGCCGGCGCCGATCCTGATCGAAGTCGACGTGCTCACGGCGACGGACGGCGGGGCCCAGCGACGTGTCCTGTTGATGCAAGGCGCAACTGAAGGGCGGTTTCCGCTCTCGAACGGCGAGACCGTCAGCGATGCCATCAGCTTCCAACCGGGGCCGGCCGGCAGCGACATCGCCTATGTCCGGTTCGTCGCGCTGACGCAGGCGATTGGCGACAACGATCTGAAGCGCCTGCTGAAAACGACGGCGGCGAATGGCGCTGAGAATGCGGCTATCGAGGTCGTGTCGTCCTGGCCATCGAAGGACGACGAAATTGGGGTTCCAGACCGCGTCGTAAATCGACCCAGGGAAGGCGAGGCTGGCCCCTGGGGTCGCTTCGCGGACATCCCCGACACCTGGCTTGCCGCCATGCTTTTCAACGACGGCATAGCCGACAAGCCGGGGGACGGCCCGAAAATTCTCGATGAAGCCTTTGGCGCAGCCTCGCCCGGCAACACGCTCTTCACGATCGCGCACGTCCTTGCCCCGCGCGCCGCAAAGCAGGGCAAGGCCGATTTTGCCGCGACGCCCAGCGATCCGCAAAAACGCCTGGATCTGGTGAGCCGTCTCGCGGCCTGGACGCGCCGCTTCATGGAGCACGGCCCGGCGCGGAAGGGTTCAGGCGCAGAGGCAGGCCTTGCTTTCGGGATGCTGACACGGCCAAATCCGTGGCGGCTTGCACCCGACAAGGACGGACTGCTGTCGATCATGCTGCCGGAGAAGGATCGTTGGGGCAAGACGCTCAAATATGCCGTGCGCCCGTTTGGGCGGTACGAGAATCTGGTGCGCGCCCAGCAAGCATATGAGGCCAGGAAAAAGAGCGAGGAGGACCTGGACCCGGGGAAGGGGCTTGCGCCACCAGCCTTTACCGACTCGTTCCGCTCTACCGACATCGACGATGCAACGAAGGTCGCCGGTGTTCTCTACGACTACTTCGCCGACGCCGTGATCGAGCGCACGGAACCGCTCGCTGCTCCGGTCATCCTAGCCACGCGCCGCAACGATCTCGTCGACGACACCGGCTTGCGTCGACCCGGGAATACGATCCAGGTCATCGTTTCGCGCCATCCCGAAGAGATCTTGTCCGATGCCAATATCCGCGTCGATGCGGGGCTCGCGATGCGGCATGTCGCGATCGGCTTCTGGCGCGAGTTCGCGGCGCCGAAATGGGCGCGCAAGGTCGTCGACGAGAGCAAGTTGGCTGGGCCCATCGATCTCCTCGCCGAGTTTGGGCCGTTCCGTGCGGGCGGGCACGATTATCGACGGCTGCCCGAGCCTAGGGCGCTCTCGATCGTCAAGGAGACCGACGGCAAGGCAGTCGCGGTGGTTCCTGTGACGGCAGTCGCGCCGATCGACGACATCGACTACACGACGATCCGCGAGCTCTACGAACGCCATCCCGATCTCTGGCGTGGTGCTTACGCCCTCAATCTCGCGGCATTGCCATATGGTTTCCGCCTGCATGCGACGGCGCATGCCGCGGCCGGCGTGGTCGTCTCGCCGTCGAGCGTCGCAACGGTCGACGAGGCAGGCTACCAGCTCGTCTTGCCCTGGCGGCAGGATATCAGCGTATCCCAGGCTTGGCAGGACAAGGCCGTGGCGTCACCGTCATGGGCCATCGACAGGCCTGCGCCGGAGGACGCCGACGAGCCGGTCAAGCTTGTCGTGCGCTACCCGCTGGTGCGCCTGGTCGATGGCATGTTCAAGGACGCGCGGGATATCTGGTTCGATGGGGAAGACGCCCCCGATCTGTACCGCTTGCCCGATCCCGCGGTCAGCTATCGGCTTTCGATCGAGACGCGCGACGGGCGCGTGCGCGTCGGCGAAGTCGACATCGGCGCCGTCACGAACGACCCGGACGAGCCGTCCACGCCACGGCATGCCTTGTATCTCAATCAGTTGATCGGCACGCGCTTTGCCAAACCTGATGACCAGCCGATCCCGAGCGTACTTTCCGCACGGCTTCCGACCCACTTCGAGCTCGCATTGACGCTCACGGTCAAGGGCGACGCTCCTTCGCCTCGTACCAAGCCATCGGATTTCGAGCTTCGGCCCATGACATCGTCGCCGCGGCCGGGCGACCTGCGTATCGCTGCGGCCGACATGGCCATGTGGGGCGTGATTGCGCCTGAGCCAAATGCGGCCAATCGGACGCTGGCGCTGACGCTGACGCCGCCCGACGCGCCGGATCCCAATACGGGGCAGCCGGATTCGACATGGACGGCATTCAGGACCGAGGTGGTGCGGTTCGTCGCGGCGGTCGAAACCTATGCGGCGCTCGCCCGCCCGCAGAGGGTGAAGGACATTGCGACATCTGTGACGAACCAGGTCAGGCCGTATGCGGTCGACCGCGTCGCGAACTGGCCGGGCCCGAAGAACGGGGGCCAGGCGGAGCCGGCGACGTTGCAACTCCCGTGGGTGCTGGGCCTTCCTGCCGAAGGCTTCAAAGGCATCGGCGTCGGACGTCCCGGCGGGTGGATTTGGCCGGCCGAGCCGCTTGTCGATGCGACCAATGCGGCGGCGCGAGCGGTCGTCGTCAAACTGCTCGACGATGCACTTGCGGCGGCGGCAGGAAATGCCGATCGCGAGGCACGACTAGCGGCGCTCAGACTTGCCGTCCTCGACGCCATGCGGGCACGGGCAGTTGCGTGGCGCCGCTTCCACGACGAACAGCCGCTGCACATGCTCCGCCCCCTGCGGCGGAGCGATGTACCGGATAAGGTGACGGTTGCTGCGCTGCCGCCGATCGCCGTGACCGATCCGTTTGATCTTGTGGCGACGATCCGGCTTCCCAGGAAATGGACCCGAACGGAGGCGGATGTCGAGGCCGCCATTGCCGCGCTCGAAGACGAGCCCAACACGGCCGACACGCTGGACGCGCTGGTCGCATTGGCCAGGCAGCCGGAGGAGGCCGCTGAAGTCGCGATGCGCTGGTCGTGCAGGGCTGTGGCGCAGCCGAGCCTCGAAAGCCTCTCCGATGGCGCCGCCCTCGATCTCAAGATCACGACGATCATCCTGAACAAGCCGGCCCTACTTTGGGAGACGCGGAAGCTCGCGCCTGCAAATCTTCTTCTTCCGGCGCTCGTCGACGAACTCACCGAGGAGATGCTGTTCGGACCGCAGCGTCGGCTGGTGATACAGGCGTTTCACGGCCTTGCGAAACCGGCGCATGACGCGGTGGAGAGGGATCAATCGACATGAGCGAAACTACCAAGCTGAGCCATGTACGCATCGTCGGCCCCCGGCTCGCACTGACCGACCACGGTCCGGCCTCGACGGCCTTCACGTGGCACGCGGATTTGTCGGTCGCCTATCTTGGGAAAGATCGTCCAAAGCCCGAGGACAGGGCGCTGGTCAACTATACCCAGGGCCTGCGCGTGCTGCTGCAGGCACCTGAGTCTGACCCTCAGGCAACGCCGATCGAGGTTGAAGTCCCGAGGAATCCCCCGGATCCGAGGGAGAAGCTCAAGGAACCACCAATCCATGAGACAGTGCGGCTGCGCACGCCGCATCTGCTGGTCGGCAATGTCCATGCCGGCGGTTCGACCCTGACTTTCGCGCATGCATCCACGGGCTACGCGGTGCGTGCGGCTGCGCCCGAAGCCGTTGACGACAACAACAAGGTGACGCGTGGCTTCTCCAGCCTCGTCCTGACCCCGCTCGATCCCTGGCCGACGCCGCAGAAAGATCGCAAAATCGAGGTCCCACGTTTTGCGATCGGCGAGCAGCGACTGCGCGTCCTCGTCGGCGTGACCAAGAAAGAGCCTGAAGGCTTCCTGCGGCTCGCCAAGCTCTCGAACGACACGGCGGCGGCATTTGTCGGTACGCTGCCGAACACCGGGGCCGATCTGGCCAAGCTCCCCCGCGTGGAGCTTCAGCTTGTCAAAGTGACCGGTGCCACGGGTTCGTTCGTTGCGCTCGAGCTGACGCCCGATGGCATCGAGTTGCGCGGAACCGTCGCCAATCCTCTGAAGTCGTTCGGGGTCGCCGGCGCCAAGGACCGCATCGACGTGATCCTGCGTCTCGTCCACAAGGTCGATCCTGTTTCGCCCGATCAGACGATTTGGAGCCTCGAACTCGTTCGCGAGGAAGACCCGGCCGCCTCCGACAAGATCGGCAACGCGATCCGCCAGGCGCTTGGCATTGTGCGTGCCGCTTTCGCGCCATGGCAGACCCAGCCTCTGGTCCTCGACATCGATACCGTCGTCCCAGATCTGGCGGTGCGATGGCCGTTGGAATTGAAGGACAAATCGCTTCGGCTGCCCGGCGCTGACGGCGAGGCATGGAACCTTCGGGTCGATGCCGGCGCGCTGCGGGCGCGCCTGAGGGGATCCCCTGTCCGCGAGGGCGAGTTTGCGACGGAGGTCGCGATCGTTCCGAACATGCTTTCCTTGTCGAAATCCGCCAAAGGCGTCGAACTCGTACTCGATGCCGATCGGCGCGACGCGGCCGAGAAGGCAAAGAGCGGGGACAAGGTACCCGGCCCGTGGGTGACGCTGAGGCACACCGGCGCCGGACCGACGCAGGTTTCGATTGCCCCAACCGACGGCAATCTGGACTGGTTTCTCGACCGTCGCGCGCTGGCCCATGATCTGGCCGAGCGCTATGCCCGAGCCGGGGTTCACCCAGCCGGCGCCGATACGACCTACGCCTTCGTCCCCTTGACTGAAGGCTGGCTGCAACTGCCGCTCAGCCTGGATGATGACGGCGACGATGGCTACGGCAACGGCGCGCCGACCGACTCGATCGGCTTCGAGGGGCAGGTCGCCTTCGCGATCGACGATTCCGCAACGCCGGGGGTGCCGTTGAAGCCGGCGGAACTGCCTCGCCCGCTCGGTCGGCGCCTTGAGATCACCGCCGCCGATCGTGTGCACGCGACGGCGACGTTCAAGGCGAAAAAGGTCGCGGACCTCACGATCGATATCCGTGGCGCGGCGGGGACCGTGGACGGACTGCTGTGGGTGGCGGCCGGCAGCCCTTCGCCGGAGAACATCCTGCCGCAATTCGACGCCGGCCCTGCTGCGTTGATGGGGTGCACGCTCGCCTTCAGCCGCCTGGCAAAGCCTCCGGCACAGCTGATGCCGCTGACCTCCAAAGCCTTCGTACCCGACAAGGAGTTCGCGCTCATTCTGCCAACGGCGAGCAACGGGCCAACGCTATCCTATCTGTGGCGCGGATACACCGATATGCCGTTGGTGACGGCGATCAGCATGACGCGGACGGCGGAAAGCTCGGGCAATCCGTCATCGACACGCGGCCTGTTGTGCAGGGAGTTTGACCGGGCGAGCCATGCCTGCGTTCTGACCTACCCGCCGCCGCACGGTTTCGCTACGCTCACGCTCGAGCACAAGAAAAAAGATGTCCCGCTCGATAAATTGCCTTTGTTCGGCGGCGCCGCGGGCCCGCAATCCCAGGTGCCGCTCGTGCCGGTCACGTTGCCCGGTATCGAACTCAAACCCGCCGCAGGCACGTTCACCGAACTCGAGACGCACCTTCGCTTCGATCTGCCGATGCTCGACGAGTTGTTCGCCAACACTCGCCTGCCCGAGAAGGCGCCGGTCAATACGAACGGCGCGGCGCCGGAGCTTCCTCCGCCGGACGCACCGACGTCGCTTGATCCCGATCGTCTCATGATGGCGTGGCAAAAGGCCGTGGATCGTCTGGATCTCTCGCGGGTCCAGGCTTCCAAAGCGTTCGACGAAGGGGCGCAAGCGCGGAAGGTCGTTATCGAAACTCTGTTCGAGGGCGCGACGTGGACGACGGACTTTGCGCTCTACCCCACGGTTCAAATTGAGGCCAAGCAATACGCATTCGGATCCTACTATCTCGGCAAGGAGCGCTTTGGCGGACGGCAAGCGCTGCAAGGGCTTTCCAGAGCGTTTGACGTCAACAAGCAATTGGTGGACGCTGCGGCTGGCTCGAAAAATCCATTGCGGATCATAGGCTTTGCGGCTGCCCTTTGGGAGGACACGCGCGATGGGCTGACTGGATGGCGTGACACGCGCGCGGCCATCACGGCGAAGCTTCCCACCTCCGAACGCTTCCGCGACGAAGCGCCTGGCGAGGGCAACGGGCTGGTGCTGCGCGAGGTCGGCATTGTTGGCGCCGACGGCAAGCTTGCTGCGCGATCCTCGCGCGCGACACTCGCCAAACCGATCCCGGTCGAATTGCCCGCCGTCAAGCAGCGCACGCTCGGTCTGTGGTTTCGCGACTTGCCACTCAAAACGAAGAGTGCGGGGCATCTCAGCCTGGTCCAGGACGCGGATGACCTGGAACTGACCATCGGGCCAAGCCAGGCGGCCTTCGATCGGACCGTTCTGCCGCGATCAATCCATGAATGGCGGTTGTGCAACGACGCGAAGGCGGGGGGCGCGGAGCCGCCAAGCGCCTACGAGATCGCGCTCGGGCCGTTGCGGTTTCGCCCGTTGCGCTTGCTTGATGTCACGCTCGACGACGCCAATGGCTGGAGCGCCAGCGGCGCCAAGATCGGCGGGACGGTCTCGCTGGCCAGTTCCGGCGTGAGCACATTCGATCACGGCCCGTTCGAGCCGGAGCTCGCCTATGCGACCGGCAATCTCGCGGCAATTTCGCTGGTGAAGCACAAACATGGGCTGACATTCGCTGGGGCGGGCTGGGAAAGCGTTCAGGTCGACGTCGATCCGGGGGATGCAAAAAGGCGTGTGGTCACCAGCGGCGGCGCCGCGAAGTTGTCGTTCCGCCTGGCCAATGTGGCGGTGGCCTACGGACCGGATGTCCCTTCCGGGGACACGACCACAGTGCTGCTCGAGCTGACAGCAGACAAGGCGGCGGGACCGGAGGGCTTGCCGAACTTCTCTGCCGCAAAGCTCACCGCCGTTCTTTTCGGTCGGCGGGTCAAGTTCGAGACGGACGCGGTGGCAGTCATATCCGACGCGATCACCGCGACGTTTGACGCATCACTCGACGCCGGCGATCTGAAGGATGCAAGCGGCATTCGGCTGACAAGAGTCAAGATCGCCATCGTGGCCGGCCGAACGCCGACGCTGACCTTGAGCGGCGAGTTGAAGATTGCTGCAGCGGACCCCTCTGAAGGCGCCAAGCCGCTCGACGTTGTCCAGCACACGCTGGGCGGTGCGTTGTATTGGCTCAATCACGAAATCATAAGCTTGGGCGCATTGCTCAAGCAGGATCCGCGGCGCCGCCCGATGATGGTGGATCATCGGCGCGGCGTGATCGATATCGCCGGCAATCTGCAGGGCGCTTCGGCCCAACCGATCGCCGGGCTGACGGCGGCCGAGCCGAAGATCCGCTTCAGCTTGACGATGGCCATCTTGCGGGGCGAGCCAAAAGGGACAAACAGCGACTACGTCTACAGGTCAGTTTCGGGCTTTGGCGAATTTAGCCTGGCTTCCAGCGATGGGCCCTTGCAGCGCTTCGATCATGTCGTCGCCAGCAAGGACAACAAGTCCGATCCGGCGTGGACATCGCGCATTATGGTGGACGTGAAGCTCGCCGCCCGCGAGAGCCGAATCCACTGGCCGATCGGCAGCCTTCCCGAAAAATTGATGAGGCTGGATACAGGGGCTTACGTCGATTTCGCCAATCTCGCCGCACTGGTCAGCTCGCGCGCATTGCGTGGCGTGCTGAGCGCTGCCGATGCCGGCACGGTTCTCAAGCACGTGGTGACGATGACCGCCATCGGTCAGCCGATAGCGACGAGCGCGTTGAGCGTGGAAGAGAGAGATGCCATGCCACGCGTGGCGTTCCAGATACCCTGGACGTTCCACGCTCTGGCCGAGCATCACGTCAGCGATCCTGAGGGCGAGGACAGGACACTCGCTTGGACGAGCCTCGACCATGTCAATGCCATCGATGCGCACGTCCTTATCGAAGCGGCCAAAGCTGCCGTGAATCTGAAAGAGCCGTACAACAAGGGCATCTTTGCATTTTCGCCGCGCTACAAGAATATCCACCCGGACGAAGGAAAACATCCGCCGGTGGTGAAGGCCGGACTCGTTCTGAGGGCCTTTGCCCAGGCTGGCTTTCCGGTCGAAGCACTGGCGGTCGCGCTCGCCGAGCTTGATGATCCGACGGAAGACGGGATCATCTTCACCGCCGCCGGTCCGACCACGGTCGAGACGACGCCGAAGCTGGAGGGGCCCTTCTGGCCGGCGATGCCGGCAAAATCGGAGTACATCAGCTGCGATCGACACGGCCTTGTGCTTGCGCTGCCATGGCTGACGGCGATCGATGAGGACTATCAACTTGGAGAGGTTCTCGACTCGTTCAAACAGGCGCCACGGGCGGGCACGGCCGAATGGGACGCCCCTGACGTCGATTGGGCTGCCGGATCGTCCGCTCCACTGGCGCGCAAGCCCTCGCCGATCCAGCCTGTCGGTTCGGGCAGCGCCGCTGATATCGCTTCTTTGCTCGCCCGCGCGCTGCAGCGCGGTGTCGATGCCGAACCGGTGCGCGCGCTGGCGGCGGTCGAGCAGGTTTTCCTGCGGCCGGGGAAGAATGCCGGACCGCTCGAAGAGCGGCCGATATGGTTGCGGAGCCTGCTGGCACTACGCACGCTCTGGCAGGAAATAGCAGAGGTCGAGTGCGCGCCCGGCGAAGTCTTGTACATCGATGAGCGCGCCATCATGATAGTGCCATCCGGCGAGGCCGATGGCGGCGTTGCCCGCTTCAAGCTCGGACGCCGCCGTTTGTCTGACGAGAGCGAGGCTGAGGCGCCGCTGATCGGCGCGGCCGGCCGCATGATCGCCATCGATCGCGAACGTGCCGTATCCGAACCGATGCCGGCAACCGAGACCCTTGGCGCCTCATCCGGCGCGGGCGGAGATCAGGTCCTCCGGCGCGCCCGTCTCGCGAGCCGCGCAGAGTGTCTTGTGAAACAGCCGGTCGCAGTGGTCGCTGTCGCGGCCTGGCCGGAGGCCAACGACAAGGCGGCAGACATCTGGATTCGGGTCGAGGTGTCGCCCGATTTCGACGACGGCGCCCTCGATATTCCGGTCGAGATCGACGCCCAAACCCGGCTCTATGCGTCCCCTGCGCTCGGTTGGCCGACGGCAAAGGGTACTGCGAAGGCGGCGACCGGAGCGATGGGGATGGGCGAAGATCGCGCCTTCCAGGATGCCGGCCCGAAGGACGATCCCGACATCGCCACCCCTGACGATGTCAAACGATATGGATCAGGTCTGTCGGGACGTGCCGCGAGCCTGTCGCTGCCGGCGCGAGCAAGTACCGACGAGCGGCCCGATCCGACGAACGACGACCTGTTCATTGATACCCGTTCTCCGGTATTTATCGCGTTTGGACGCAAGATGATCTTCAACCGGCCCGCGCCGGCCGATCTGCCGATCGTGTCGCCGCCCGCCCGTCATCTCTCTCCGACCGAGGCGCGGGCGATCGTTCCGGCGGCGCAGGACCTCCAGGCGACGCTCGGACGCGTCGTCACGGGGCACGCAGCACCGCTTGTGCCGCCGCACCTCGAGCGGACGAGCTTCGGGCTGCGTCCGGGCGCCATGCAGGCTGAATTCGATGCGCTGCTGTTCACGGACGGATTGTGCCGCAGCGAGATCGCCGCAGAGAAACAAGAAGACCTCAGCGCCGGCATCGGCCGGTTCGGTCGCCCTGGGCATGCCGGACCTCGGCTGGTGCGCCAGCTGCGGCCGCCACGCGCGCCCGCGCTGCCGCGTGTGCCCCTGTCGCGGCAGGACTTTGTCACCAGCCATGGCCGCCGGACATTTGTCGAACTTGACGACCACGCCACTGATGGCGGGCCCGGCAAGGAGCAGGACGTGCGCTTTCCGACGCCGTTCCGGCTCTTCGAAGGCGTAGGAACTATCTTGCGGCGGGACTACAAGAGCTATCGGATACAACTGCTCGGAATGCCGCTGTTGCCCGAATGGGGCGGCACTCTGACGCTGCGCATCACGTCGCCCAGCTACAGGTCAGGCGCAGATGAACTCGCAAAAGCGCTCGCCGAACTCGGATTGTTGAGCAACGGTCCTAAAGGTCTCGGCGCGGTGCTCTCCATTAACCGGTTCATCGTGCGCTTTCGCGAGGCGAGATGGTCCATTGTCGGGGATGCCGTCGATCTGACCTTGGTGACCGAGAGCAGTGACCTTGCCAACGTGCGCTCGCGCCTCGATGCGGTGGACGGCGATTCTCAGGTCATACTCCAGATGCGTTGCGCACAGGAGCTGGATGGCGCGGCTACACCACCCGTCACCTTCGCCCTGGCATCCGCGCCGGCGGAGCCAACGCAGGCCGTGGCTGTCCTCGAAGCTGAGCCGCGCCGGCAGTTTGCGTTGCGTGTGCCGGTTCGTCCGACAGCACGGCCGAGCGTGAATGTCGGCATATCGACACTCGTTTTCGGCGATCCCTCCTACGATCGCGAACTATCGGGTCCGGGCCCGTCGAATTCGCAGCGCGACACGAGCGGTGTGCTGTGGAAAGTCGCACTCGACCGATTTGAATACGGGACCGACACCCCGTTCTATTTCGCATTCGGATCGATCAATGTAGAGAGCGGTCTGTTTGGAGATACCGCGCCGAATGCCGCCGTCGTGACCTTGCAGCGGCAGGTCGCGGTAAAGGACGACAGTCCGTCGCAGATTCAAGATCTCAAGGTCGCCAACATGACCAATGGCGACGGGATATATGAGATCAAGGTTGCCGAGGCGTATGGGATTACCTTCGACCAATTGCGCAACAAGGACGGCAGTCCCGTCGAATTCGGCGATGGCGATCAGATCGTGGTGTCGATCAGGTTCACCGATCCCGCGAACGTGAAGCGCGATCTCTCCGTGCGTGCAACGGTCGTCCCACGTCCGGTCGTCGCTCCGCCGCCGGCGGTCTTTGCGCTGGTAGCGCCGTTCGACGACGGCGGCAAGCAACGTGCTCGGGTTGCCTTGCATGCAACGGCACCGCTGCCGCAACGCATCGAGTTCCCGAATTTGGCGCATGATCTCGCGATCGGCCACATCAGGCGGCGGGCCTTGTTCGTCTGGTCGATCAGCACCGTTCCGGCGGCATCGCCGGAGCAGGTAACCCTCGTGAAGATCGATCGTGCGGGAGGCGGGCAGCTTCCCGAAAGAGGCTCCGACCTTTTCTTGCCCTTGCCTTTGCCACAATAGCTCGCGGCCGACAGGTATGTCGTTTGCCTACGGGTTCCGGTTGCGAAGCTTGGATCCCATAAGTTGGAGCGCCGCGCGTCCATTCGGTCGCACGGCGCTCCAATTGTCCTGCTGTGGACTGGCTTCGGAACCGTGAAGCTTGATGCCTCAGAACTCGTTCCAGCCGGCCTCCGGCCCCGCGGGGTTGCCATTTCCGTTGCGGACGACCCTGAGCGGGGGCTGCGTCCGGCGCTGGCGCGTGTCGGCGCGTGCTGCACGCGGCGCGCGTCCGGCGACCTCGAAGTGGGACACGCTGGTCGTCAGCGCTACGGCCTCTTGGGCGAGTGCATGGGACGCTGCGGTCGACTCTTCGACCATGGCCGCGTTTTGCTGCGTGACCTGGTCAAGCTGGTTGACGGCGTTGTTGATCCCCGACAGGCCGACTGACTGCTCCTTGGCCGAATTTGCGATTTCGGCAACCAGCACGCTGATCTCCGTCACCTTGCTGGTCAGCACCTCGAGCGCGTCACCCGTCTGGGCGGCGAGCCTGACACCGGCTGCGACACGCTCGCCCGAGGATGCGATGAGCGTCTTGATCTCGCGTGCCGCGTCCGCCGAGCGCAGCGCCAGGCTGCGAACTTCAGAGGCGACGACCGCAAAGCCCTTGCCGGCGTCGCCGGCGCGTGCTGCCTCCACCCCGGCATTCAGCGCCAGAAGATTGGTCTGGAAGGCGATGTCGTCGATCACCGAGACGATCTGGCCGATATGCTGGGCCGAGCTGTCGATCTCGCCCATGGCGATGGTCATGTCCCGCATCGCCTGGCTGCTTGACTGGGCACTGGACTTGGCGTCCTGCGCAACGCCATCGGCCTTGGTCGCGCCAGTGGTGGTCTGCGAGGTGGCCTGCGAGATCTCTTCGAGCGCCGCAGCGGTCTGTTCCAGGCTCGCCGCCTGGTGCTCGGTCCGCCGCGCCAGATCGTCGGCTGCCTGGACAAGCTGGGCGGAGCCGTCGTGGATGGCGGCGGCGTTTCCATGGATGCGGCCGACTGCTTCCTCGAGCAGTTCCATGGCGCGGTTGAAATCCGTCCTGATCTGGTCGTAGTTCGGCGCGTCGAGGGGCTCGATCCGATGATTGAGCTGGCCTTTGGCAAGCTGGTCGATGGCCTCTGCGAGTGAAGCGAGTGCGGTGCGCTGCTCCTTCTCTGCCTCCTCGCGTGCGGCTTCGGCGGTCAGCCGGCGCTTTTCGGATTCCGCGAGATAGGTGGAGATCACGAGTTCCATGTCGAACAGCGAGGCCTTGAGCAGGGCGCTGAGAGCCTGGCTCGCCCGCTCGCGTCCAGGCGCCCGAATGCCAAGGCCCTTCGGCCAGAACTGCTCGAGGATAACCGAGACGATCTGGTCGATGATCAGGGTGTAGCCGCCGACATACCAGCGGGGCTCCAGGCCGATATCGGCATGGATCCGCCCGATCCGCTGCGCCGACTGGACGTAGCCCTCGCCGAAATTGCCCGCCGCGATCGCGCTCCAGTGCTTGATCTGGCGCCCGCTCGCGACCTGCATCTTCTGGCTTCCGGCCACGCCAGCCCCGAAGAAGCGGCGCGCCTCCTCGAACTTGGCGATGTGAGCGTAGAAGTTGTCCATCACGGCCGGCAGCGCCGCTTCGATCGCGGGTCTGACTTCGTTCAGAGCTTCACGCGCTTCGCCATCGAACCGTACAAAGGCAAGACGTCGAGCAATCGCGGCGTCCGTGGCAACGGAATTGTCGGACATTTCTATTCCTTTTGGGTGGCCGGCCGGTTCCTGGGGCATCACTTGCGCGAGGCTCTCGCCAGCGGCTTGTGGTCGACTGGCTATGCTCAAATGGTTCATTTTCCGTTTCCGGCAAAGCATTGGAATCATATGCGAAATGTTGACGTGGCGTTACGGCGCCATCTATGGTTGCTTATGGGCTGGATCCACTCTCCCTATGCTAGAATTGTCGTGCCCAGCATCATGTGGCCGACAGTCGCGGTGGCTGCTACCGCGACAGCTGCGCGGCGGCGGCATCGCTGGCCGTTTGCATTGCAGCCACTGGACAACGGCCTCCGTCTCGCCAACAAGGTCGCCGGGCCGCAGTTGGTTGGCGCGAGTCCGAGAGCAGGAGTTGAGACATCATGTCGATGATTGCGCGAGATATGGGCATCCTGTGTGGCACGCTTGAGCCAGGGCCGCGCAACGCCATTACAGACGTGCCCGGTGTGCTGGTCGGCCACCACACGATCCGCACCGGCGACCTCAACACCGGGGTCACCGCGATCCTGCCGCATGGCGGCAATCTCTATCGCCGGAAGGTGCTGGCCGCCAGCGACGTGATCAACGGTTTCGGCAAGAGCACCGGCCTTGTCCAGATTGATGAGCTCGGCGCGCTGGAAACGCCGATCCTGCTCACCAACACTTTTGGCGTCGGCGCTTGCGCCAACGCGCTGATCCGCGCGGCGATCGCGGAAAATCCCGACATCGGCCGCGAGACGGCGACCGTCAATCCGGTCGTTTGCGAATGCAATGACGGCGCGCTGAGCGACATCCAGGCGCTGGCCGTTGGCGAAGACCATGCCCGTGCCGCCCTTGCCGCTGCGGCCGGGAGCGACGTCGCCGAAGGCAATGTCGGCGCCGGCACCGGCATGAGCTGCTTCGGCTTCAAGGGTGGCATCGGCACCGCTTCGCGCCGGCTGATGCTTGGCGGCAACACGCACCATCTTGGCGTTCTGGTCCTGTCCAATTTCGGGCGCGCCGGCGATCTGGTCCTGCCCGACGGCCGCCGCCCCGATCCCCGCTCGCTGCCGGAAGCGGAGAAGGGGTCTGTCATCGTCGTGCTGGCGACCGACATTCCGATGGAGCATCGCCAGCTCCGGCGGATCACGCGCCGCTGCGGCGCCGGTCTCGCCCGGCTGGGCGCATATTGGGGCCACGGTAGTGGCGACATCGCCATCGGCTTCAGCACGGCTGTGACCTTCGATCATGACGAGCGGGCCGATTTCGTCGCCATGACAGCGCTCAACGAGAACCGCATCGACAGACTTTTCCGAGCCGCCACCGAGGCGACGCAGGAGGCGGTCCTGAATTCGATGTGCGCCGCCGAAGCGATGCATGGCCGCGCAGGCCATTTCAGACCCTCGCTGGCCGACTGGCTGCGCAACTCCGCTCCCTAGTCTGTTCGGACGAGGCCGATGCAGGTCTCGCCATACGTAATGCCCTGAGCTGATCGCGCCGTCCGGGAGGAGCCGACGGTCGATTGGCAGGGGAGGGGCGCATCGATTGCCGCCGCGTTGTCTCATGCGCGAACGATCCGCATCTCCCTGTCCATGCTGCTGGCCCGACTTCGGGCCCGCGATGTGAGGGAGGGATCTGCTTTGCCGACCGTCTCAAGCCCAGCGTACGGGACGTGACGCGATGGTGCTGCGCAACCTGGCAAAACTCGACCTCAATCTCCTGCATGTCTTTGAGGCCGTCTACAGCGAAGCAAGCATCACCCGGGCTGCCGAGACGCTGAATGTCACCCAGCCGGCGGTCAGCAACAGCCTTGCCCGCCTGCGCGACATCTTTGGCGATGCGCTTTTCGTCCGAGCCGGACAGGGGATCGCCCCCACGCCGCTGGCGCAGAGCCTGATTCACCCGATCCGGGAAGCGCTGATCGCACTGGACCGGACGCTCGCCCTCCATGAACGCTTCGACCCGCTCACCTCCGAGCGCATCATGACGTTCAGCATGAGCGACTTTGCCGAGGCGGTCGTGCTCGCGCCGCTGGTCGGCGAGATCAACCGCATCGGTTCCGGCATTGCGGTCCGCAACCATTTCGTCGCCGAGCGCGAACTCGATTCCGGCCTGGCGTCGGGCGAGATCGACTTTGCCGTCGAGTCGCATCCGCTCGCCGAGCCCGGCCTTGGCCGGCGCCTGCTGTTCAGGGACGAGTTCGTCTGCGTGGTGCGCAAGGGGCACCCGGTGCTGGGCGAGCCGCTGACATTCGAGCGCTATCTTGGGCTCAGGCACCTGCACATCTCCAATCGCCCCCGCGTCGCCAACCTCGTTGATGGTGCGATTGGGCGCCTCAAGCGTCGGCGCGAGGTGGCGGTCCATGTCGAGCATTGCCTGGCGGCGCGCGCGATCCTCGCCCAGAGCGACCTGTGCTTGACCATCCCCACGTCCTTCATCGAGCACTTTCTGCCGGCCGACCGTTTCGAGGTCGTGCAGAGGCCGTTCCGCATGCCACCGTTGCAGACCTGGCTCTACTGGCACCCCGCATCCGAAAACAGCCCGGCTCACAAATGGGTGCGGAGCCTGCTCGACGATTGTTTCCCGTCGGAAAGTGAAGCCTCGCAGCCGACGCGGGATCATTTTGAATGATGATGCTCATTCGCAATGGCGATTTGTCCCGGCTAATCCGCGCCACCTATAACTGTTCGCAACATCGCACATCGGGACACATGCCCGGCGTGGCGTAGGCCGGAAGGCTCATCGCCGGAGGAGGGCGCATGCGTGTTGCTGACAGGGTCGAGGATGTGGTCGAGCGCGGGCTTTGCACTGGCTGCGGCGCCTGCGAAAGCCTGCTGGGCAAGGACGTGTTGCGCATGGGTCTGTCCCCGGAGGGCTTCATGCGGCCGCGTCGGCAGCGCCCCTTGCGCGACACCGAGCAGCAGGCGGTGATGCAGGTTTGCGCCGGCCGGCGCCAGTCCGGTCCAGCGCCGAGCGAGGTCGCCCCGCACCGCATCTTCGGCACCATGCTGCACCTCGGGAAGGGGCATGCCGTCGATCCCGAGATCCGCTTCAGGAGCGCCACGGGCGGCATCCTCACCGCACTCGCCGTCTATCTCGTTGAAAGCGGCGAGGTCGATGGCATCCTTCAGGTTGGCGTCAGCAGCGACAATCCGTTGCAGAATGAGACCCGTTTCAACACCACGCGCGCCGAGATCGTCGCATCCGCCGGCTCGCGCTACGGCCCGACCGCACCGCTGAAGGATGTCCATGCCTTGCTGGACAGCGGCAGGCGCTTCGCCTTTGTCGGCAAGCCTTGCGATGTCGCTACCATGCGCAATCTGGCCCGCGTCGATCCGCGGGTCGACAGGCAGGTCCCCTACATGCTGGCGATGTTCTGCGGCGGCAATCCCAGTATCGCCGCCACCTACAATATCGTCCGCCGTTTCGGCGAGGATCACCGCGACGTCGACGAGTTCCGCTATCGTGGCCATGGCTGGCCCGGCCCGACCTACGTGCGCACGAAGCAGGGGCGGGAGCACAGCCAGACCTACGACGAGACCTGGTTCTCGAACCTCACCTACGAACTGATGTTCCGCTGCAAGATCTGCGCCGACGGCATCGGCGAGCACGCCGACGTCGTCGCCGGCGATTGCTGGGCCATGGAGAACGGCAAGCCCAGCCACCGCGAGGCCGGCGACGGCTGGAACATGCACATCGCCCGCACCGAGCGCGGCAGGCAACTGATCGAGGACGCGGTCGTCGCTGGCTACATCCACGAGGAGCCGTTTTCAGTGGCCGAGCTGGAGGCCATGCACGACGATCATGGCACCAAGAAGCGCTCGGTCCTGTGGCGGCTCGCCGGCCTCGCCCTGACCAGTCAGCCGCGCCCGGACTTCGGCGCTCTCCGTGTCATGGAAGCCGGCCGCGCCGCCAGCTGGCGAGAACGCTGGACGGCCTTTCGCGGCACGCTTGCCCGCTCGCTCAAGCGCCGCAACCGCGAGAGCGGCATCGATTCCGGCGCTTTTGTCCCGGACGCAACGAAAACCAGCTGAAAACAATCAATCACGGAGGAAAAAAATGTCAGTCGATCATCTGCGCGCCAAGCTCTCGGGTTCCGGTCCCGCACTGTTTTTCCCGGATCCGGAAGTCCCTGCGATCTTCAACTTCGACCAGGGCCTTGCCGCGCCCGAGACCTTCCCGACCGACGATCTCGTCCGTCTCGCCCGCAAGGCGCTCGACGAGCACGGTGCCAAGGTGCTCGACTATTTCGACCCGGCCACCGGCTATGAGGAACTGGTCTTCGGCTTCAAGGGCCTGCGCAAGGAGATCGCCGACCGCATCGAACGCACCCAGGGCAAGCAACTCGGCACGCTGGGCGTCATCCTGACGTCGGGCTCGGTGCAGGGCATCGCGCTGGCCGCCAACGGCTACGTCAATCCGGGCGACGTCGTCGTCGCCGAGGCGGCGTCCTTTCCCTATGCGCTGCGTTTCATGGAGATGGCCGGCGGCGACCTGCGCACGGTGCCGGTCGACGATCACGGCATGGACATCGACGCGCTCGAGACCCTGCTGAACAAGGTCAAGGCCGAGGGCAAGAAGGTCAAGGTGGTCTACACCATCCCGACCTTCCAGACGCCGACCTGCACCGAAATGTCGGTGCCGCGCCGCAAGCAACTGCTCCAGCTCGCCAAGCAGCATGACTTCCTGATTATCGAGGATAACGTCTATGGCGACCTGCGCTTTGCCGGTGAGGAACTGCCGACCCTGCTCAGCCTCGACACCGACGACCGCGTCATCCAGTGCGGCAGCTTCTCCAAGATCGTCGCCCCGGCGCTGCGCCTCGGCTGGATCGCCGGTCCGGCCGCAGCCATCGAGCCCATCGCCGCAGTGCGTCAGGACCTTGGTGTCAGCCAATGGTACTCCCGCGTCATGGCCTCCTACATGGCCGACGGCCTGCTTGAGGACCACATCGCCGAGGTCAACAAGGTCTACAAGAGCAAGGCCGAGACGGCGGCGCGCGCCGTGCGCGACTATTGCGGCAACTATGTCACCTTCCGCATGCCGCAGGGCTCGTTCTACCTCTGGCTGGAGATCGATGAACGCGTCGACTGGCAGCGCGCGGCCGAGATGTCGGCCAAGGAAGGCATCTTCTTCCGACCCGGCGAGCGCTTCATGGGCGAGACCGACGGCCGCCAGTTCCTGCGCCTCGCCTACAGCCATGTCAGCGAGGACATCATCGAGCGCGGCATCAAGAAGCTCGGCGAGATCCTCAGCGCCTGTGCCAGGGTTCCGGCATGACGTTGGCAGTGCGTACGATCGCGGGGGATTCGTCTATCCCGAATGCCCCCGCTGGCATGACGGGCAGCTGTGGTTCGCCGACCAGCACGATGGCCTCGTCCACGTGCTATCAGGCGACGGCATCAGGCGCGACAGCTTCGCAGTTCCGGGCGGTCCCTCCGGCATGGGCTGGCTTCCCGGCGGCGACCTGCTCGTCGTGTCGATGAACGACCGCAAGCTGTTCCGGCGCGGCCGTGACGGCAAGCTCACGCTTCACGCCGACCTGGCCGATGTCCACCCGTTCCACTCGAACGACATGGTCGTCGATAGCGAGGGCCGTGCCTTTGTCGGCAACATCGGCTTCGACTTCTATGCCGGCCAGCCGCCGGCGCCGACCGTGCTGGCCATGGTCGCGCCCGATGGAAAGGTGGGTATCGCAGCCGACGGCCTGATGTGCCCGAACGGAGCGGTGATTTCGCCAGACGGTCGCACGCTGATCATCGCCGAATCGATGGCCGCCCGCCTGACGGCCTTCGACATCGGCGCCGGCGGTGCCTTGTCCAATCGCCGGCAGTTCGCTGCGGTCGATGGCCATGTGCCTGATGGCATCTGTCTGGACGCCGAGGGCCATGTCTGGGCGGCCTCGCCCTACGAGAAGCTGGTGCTGCGGGTGAGCCCCTCAGGCGACATCGTCGAGCGTGTCGAAATCCCCGACGCCAACCCCTACGCCTGCATGCTCGGCGGCGCTGATGGACGCGACCTGTTCATCTGCGTTGCCCCGCACCACGACCCCGAGGTGACGGTGAAGCTGAGGGGAGGGCGCATCGATGTTGTCAGGGCGCCCGCACCTGGAGCCGGACGGCCATGAGCAATGTCGAGCGGTTCAACCCGCCGGATATGGCCTTCCCCGGTATGAGCCAGGCCGTCGGCTGCGGCGACCTCGTGCTGGTCTCCGGGCAGGTGGCGCTCAGGGACCGGCAGGTCGTCTGCGTAGGCGATCCCGCCGGCCAGGCCGAGCAGGCGTTTCGCAACATCGAGGCAGCACTTGCTGAGGCAGGGCTGACGCTCGGCCATGTCGTGTCGCTGCGCTGCTATCTCACCAGCCGCGACGCCTATCCGGCCTATGCCTCGGTCAAGAACCGCCTCTTCGCCGACAATCCGCCGGCTGCCACCGCCATGGTCGTCAGCGAGTTGCTGCTGCCCGACCTCCTGGTCGAGGTCGAGGCAGTCGCCTGGCGCCACGCGCTTGCCAAACCGGCTGCGGTGTAGAACCTAGCCGCCACTTGAAACTGGCCGAGTCGGGTCCGCCCGGCCGGCCGCGCTTGCGGAGGCCCGGTCTTGTCGATCACCATTTACGGCATCAAGAACTGCGACACGATCAAGAAGGCCCGTACCTGGCTCGAAGGCCACGGCATTGCCTACGACTTCCATGACTACAAGGCCGCTGGCATCGCCCGCGAAAGTCTGGAGAAATGGGTCCGGGAATTCGGCTGGGAGACCGTGCTCAACCGCGCCGGCACAACCTTCAAGAAGCTGCCCGATGCCGACCGGCAGGACCTTGATGCCGACAAAGCCATCGCCCTCATGCTCGCCCAGCCCTCGATGATCAAGCGCCCGGTGCTCGACCTCGGCGACCGCCGCATCGTTGGCTTCAAGCCCGAGCTCTACGAGGCTGCCTTTCCGGGCTGAGGCGCGCGCCAACCCCCGCGCTGCGTTCAACGTTACTGAACCTCCCAATGCCGATTTCTTGATTGAAAATGCAGGGATCGTAACGATCTATGCAGGAGAAAAAAAACGCCTCGGGAGAAGGCAGATGAAGGTTTTCTCGTTCCTGTGCCAGTTTTTTGGCCTATCGTCTTCGGATGCGGTCGCCTCGTGCGAGCGCCTGCTGTCATGGATCCGCGATCCGCTCGCCCATCCCGAAATCGAGCGGATGGACGAGCGCCAGCGCGGCGACCTGCCGTTCAACACCGGCTTCCGCCGGCCGCCGCTGGATATGCGCGACATCGCTTGCCGCGCCTGAAAAGCAAGGAATCATCGGAAAATCGCCACGATTTGCGGCACAAGGAGCCGGTCAAGACAGCGGCGGGGATTCCCATTGGCCGCGAACTGTGACTTGATGCCGCCCAACAGCGATACCGCCGATCAGCGCGCCGAAAGGAACCTGGAAAAGTGTTCGTATCCTTCTTCCCACAGCCGAAGCTTTTTTTCACCTCGGCTGCCGTCTGGAGTCTCGCAGCCGTCCTGTTATGGTTCTTTGGTGGCGAGCAATTGGGAGCCGTCTTCGGTATGCCGCCTGCGCCGGCCGGTGTCCCGCCGATACTTGGGGTGCAGATTTTCTGGTCTGCCCCCTTCCTCTGGTTCTATATCTATTTCGCTTTTTTGGTTGGGGCATTCTACGCCTTCTGGGCCTGGTATTCGCCGCATTCCTGGCAGAACTGGTCGATCCTGGGTTCGTCGGCGATCCTTTTTTCCACCTACACGACGGTTCAGCTCTATGTTGCTTTGAACACATGGCGTGGACCGTTCTTCGACCTGTTTCAGAAGGCCATATCGACCGCTGGATCAGTAACGCCAGGCGAACTCTACGAACTCACCTGGGTCTTTGCCGGGATCGCCTTCTTCTCAGTTTCGTTGTTCGTGGTTACACGCTTCTTCGTCAGTCACTACATCTTCCGGTGGCGTACGGCTATGAATGACTACTACATGGCCAATTGGCCGAAGCTGCGTCATATCGAAGGTGCGTCCCAGCGTGTTCAGGAAGACACGATGCGTTTCTCAACGACGCTCGAAGGCTTGGGCGTTGCCTTCATAGATTCTGCGATGACGCTGATTGCCTTCCTGCCACTGCTGGCCCAGCTTTCTTCGCATATCACGGCACTGCCTATCGTTGGCCAGATACCTTACTCGCTGGTCTTCGCTGCGATCTTCTGGTCGCTCTTTGGTACCATCCTACTGATGGTCTTCGGCATCAAGCTGCCGGGTCTTGAATTCAAGAACCAGCGCGTTGAAGCGGCATATCGCAAGGAGCTCGTGTATGGTGAAGACCATGCGGATCGCGCCCAACCACCTACCGTGGCCGAACTGTTCGCGAACGTCCGGCGTAACTATTTCAACCTCTATTTCCACTATGCCTATTTCAACGTCATTCGCTCTGGCTACCTTCAGGCGGATGCTATTTTTTCGAGCCTGATTCTCATCCCGACCATCGCTGCGGGCAAAATAACACTTGGAATCTGGCAACAGATATCCACTGCCTTTGGCCAAGTCAGTTCTTCGTTCCAGTACCTTGTGAGTGCCTGGCCGACGATCGTTGAGCTGATCTCGATCTACAAGCGCCTGCGCGCCTTCGAGGCGACGCTGCTCGGCGAGGAGTTGCCCGATATCGATCAGCGCTATCTCGCACGGGAGAAGGCCGGCGCCCAGGCGGAAGATCAGCCGGTGGCGTGAGCGGCTTTGGGGGAGTTGGGTCGTTTTCGAACCAGGCGGAACTATCCTACTTTGCTCTTGGCTTGATCAACGTAACGGCATGGATCCCCGGGATCTCCGCACTTCGCTCCGCTCGTGCTCCAACCCGAGGATGACGAAACTTGTTCGACGTCTCTGCCAATCTCTAACGTTTGCGATTGGCGACAGGTGCCCGTGCACTCGTCATCCTCGGGCGGAGCAGGAGCGCAGCGAGTGCGGAGACCCGGGGATCCATGCCGTGAAATCTCCATTGCTGCTCCGGTCAGGAGATATATCGGCCGCGAATGCCGCCGTCAGCCTCCAGCCTGACCGGGCGCCGCTTCCCCTTGCCGCGACACATAGTCGGCATAGCTGATGCATTCGACGTCGGCCTTGACGCAGACCTCGCCGGCAAAGCGCTCCAGCGCCCGCCAATAGGCGCCATCGTTCATCAGCGTGAAATGGAAGCCGATCTGCAACGGGATGCGGCCGCCCGCATATTGCTTGTCGAAGGCCGAACGGAACGCCTCATAGGCGCGGGTCTCGAATTTGGCTGCTTCTTCGGGTTTGTCGACGCCGCCGGAATGGCGGACGAACAGATTGTAGTCCATGGCGATGATGCGCCGTTCCGACGGGCCTTCGGGGATCAGCGGCAGGGCAAACTGCATCATACCCTGGCCGCGCCTGGGCGCTTCTGGTTCGCGCGACACGCCGCTGGCATTGTAGGCAAAACCCTTCTCGCGCAATGCTGCCGTCAGGCCCTTGCTGTCCGACAGATAGGGTGCGCGAAAACCCTGCACTTTTGCCGCGATGTCGGCCCAGCCGGCCGGCTCGGGCGAAATGCCATTGATCTTGTAGGCGTCGCGCATGATGGTCGAGAAGGCGTCGAACTCCTTCGTCCACTCGGCCTTGCTCCATTTGCTGCCGTCAAAATGGCCGCAGGCGTGGCTGGCGATGTCGTGGCCTTCGGCAACCGCCAGGTTGATCTGGCCCAGCCGGTCGACCACCTCCTGCTTGTTCATCGCAAAGCCGACATTCGAGCGGCCGGCCGATTTTCCCGGCGCCTGGTATTCGCCGCGCGTCTCGCGTGACAGCAGGAATACGCAGGACAGGAAATAGGTGAAGCGCGCGCCGGTTCGGGCGGCAAGGTTGCGGCTGCGCTGCCATTGCGCGAGATCATGGGCGCCGTCGAAGGAGATCAGCACCACCTGCGGCCGCTTCACGTCCTCGATCTTTGGGGCGGCAACCGCAGGCAACGAGATCAGCGCCGCCGAAAGCACGGCGCCGGCACGATAGATTTTTGACATTGTCCCCGAACTTGTAGGCAGTACTGGAATGTAGACGAAAATCGTCGACTAGGCAGCAAATGTGGCACGGATGCGTTCGCCGGGGAACCTGGCCGTGGATAACCGGCCGCCTGTTCATCCGGATTGTCGGATCGCCCACGACCACTTTTCTGCTGCGGTCTTGGCGGGGGAGGCGGTTCGCGGAACTAGCGGAAATGGTCTGGATCCGACGATGCTGTCAGCGTCTTTTTTGTTCTATACTATCTATGTCTAAAGCACCCGCGACGGCAGTGAAGGCAACGATGATTGTTTCACACCAGCATAAGTTCATTTTTCTGAAAACCAGAAAGACCGCAGGTACGAGCCTGGAAATAGGTTTGAGCGAGTTCTGCGGTCCAGAAGACATCATCACGGCGATTTCTCGGCCCGACCAGGAAACGCGGTCGCGCTTGGGATTTAGGGGGCCGCAAAACCATATGTCGCCGAAGAGATTCTGGAAGAAAAGCCGCCCACTTTTCCGCAACCACAACACGGCCGCGCAGGTAAAAGCGGCCTTAAGTGACGATATCTGGCGTGACTATTTCAAATTCACGTTGGAGCGGAACCCTTTCGACAAGGCGATCAGCTTATATTGGTGGAGCACGAGGTCGGCTGCAGTTCGTCCGGATCTGACTTCGTTCTTGCACACCGTCCCAACGTATAAGTTGAGCAATTGGGGCGTTTACGCGATCGAAGACTGTTTAGCCGTCGATTTCGTAGTCAGGTTCGAGACGATGAGCCAGGATTTACTGACGCTTGAGCAAAAGCTTGGCATCGGTCCTATCCAGCTGGTTAGAGCGAAAAGCTCGCATCGGGTTGATAGGCGGCCATACAGAGAGGTTTTGAGCCCGTCGGATCGCAGTCTGATCGAGCGGGTTTGTGCTCGCGAAATGAAGGAATTTTCATACGATTGGTGATGCAACGCCTTGCAGTCTCGCAGGAAGAGCGCCGGCGTGGACGTGACTGATCTCCCCCCTTGTGGGGGAGATGGGCAGCAGCCCAGAGGGGGGCAACGTAGAGCCCAAGCTTTCAATTGGTGGCATCGCACCAACTCGAGACTGTCAGCATCTGTCACCAACCAGCGTGGAAAGACGCCCCCGTTTTTCCACACCTCCAAAACCTCCCGTACCATGATCCTCGCGATCTTCCACGGGACTCCGGCTGCGCACCGGGCATCGGGGGGAAGCGCCGGTGCCGGGCTGGTGGGAGGTCGGTTCTTCCACTGGGTGTTTCACCCCCAAGTCAGGGCCTTGCGGCGGCTGGCGGCGGAAATGCCGAGGCGACTGAGCAGGGCAAGCAGCCGGGCGGGGGTGAGACATGTCCGGCCGCAGGCCGGCGAAAAGCCAACGATTTGGCTTTTCGAATGTCGAACGCCCGGAGCCATAGCGGAGGGCCGGGGCGGGCCACACAAGAGACTATCGGAAGGCTCGGCATCGCGCCCCGCTTCCCGAACTACCTCCCGACAAGGGAGCGTTCTTTGACAATGGCCAGACCGGAAACGGGGCGTGGCAACGGCTAAAACTGCCCGGTGGGCGAATTTCCACCCCGCCCCCTTCCATGCCGGTGAATTTACGTTAAAACGCAGGCTCACAAGGGCCCCGAGCGGCAAAGGTGGTTGGATAGTATGTCGGACGACAGTTTCTTTCGTGAGGTGAACGAGGAAATTCGCCAGGAAAAGGCGAAGGCCCTGTGGGACCGCTACGGCCCTGTGGCCATCTTCATTGCCGCAATGGTCGTCATCTGCACCGCCCTGTTCGTGGCCTGGGAATATTGGCACGAGACCAGCGCCAATGCCTCGGGCGACCAGTTTTCGCAGGCGCTCGTGCTCGCCAATTCCGGCAAGGCCGACGAGGCGCTCGTCGCGTTCGAGGCGCTGGAGAAGGATGGCTACGGCGCCTATCCGCTGCTGGCCCGTATGCGCGCCGCAACCGTCCAGGCCGACAAGGGTGACTTCAAGGCGGCGGTAGCCGGCTTCGACGAGGTTGCCGCCGATGGGTCGATTCCCGGCGTCATTCGTGACATTGCGCGTGTGCGCGCCGCCATGGTGCTGGTCGACCACGGCACTTACGCCGATGTGTCGAGCCGCGTCGAAGCGCTGACCAATGACACCAATCCGCTGCGCCATTCGGCGCGCGAGGCGCTCGGCCTCGCCGCCTGGAAGGACGGCAAGCTCGCCGACGCTCTCAAGCTGTTCGAGCAGATTTCCGCCGACGAAGGCGCGCCCCGCAACGCGCGCCAGCGTGCCAACCTCCTCGCCGAACTGATCCGCGGTTCGGGCAACCCTTCGTGATGCAGGCCACATGGCATTCAAGATCGCCATAATCGGCCGGCCAAACGTCGGCAAATCCACCCTTTTCAATCGACTGGTGGGAAAGAAGATCGCCCTTGTCGACGACACGCCAGGCGTCACCCGTGACCGTCGCGTCCACGCGGCCAAGCTCTACGACCTGACCTTCGACGTGATCGATACGGCCGGCTTCGAGGATGCTGGTGCTGCGACCCTGCAGGGGCGCATGCGCGCGCAGACCGAGATCGCCATCCAGGAAGCCGATCTCATCTTCTTTATGGTCGACGCCAAGTCTGGTCTGACCCCCGACGACCGCACTTTCGTCGAGATCGTGCGCCGTTCGGGCAAGCCCGTCGTGCTCGTCGCAAACAAGTCCGAGGCGCGCGGTGCGCAAGGCGGTGCACTCGAGGCATGGGAACTCGGCATTGGCGAGCCGGTGCAGATTTCGGCCGAGCACGGTGTCGGCATGCCCGACCTGCGCGACGCCGTTGTCGAGGCGCTCGGCAAGGAACGCGTGTTCGCCGACGACGAGGAAGAGGGCGACGACATCGCCGAAAGCGATGTGCTGATCGGTGAGGATATCGCCGATCCCGACGCCGAGGATGTCCACGCCTACGATGAGACCAAGCCGCTGCGGATCGCAGTCGTTGGCCGCCCCAATGCCGGCAAGTCGACGCTGATCAATGCGCTGATCGGCGAGGAACGACTGCTGACCGGGCCCGAGGCCGGCATCACCCGCGATTCGATCTCGGTCGAGTGGGACTGGCGCGGCCGGGAAATCAAGCTGTTCGACACGGCCGGCATGCGCCGCAAGGCCAAGGTCCAGGAGAAGCTGGAAAAGCTCTCGGTCCAGGACGGGCTGCGCGCTATCCGCTTCGCCGAGATCGTCATCATCGTGCTCGACGCGACCATTCCCTTCGAGAAGCAGGACCTGCAGATCGCCGACCTGATCATCCGCGAGGGCAGGGCGCCGGTCATCGCCTTCAACAAGTGGGACCTGATCGACAACCCTCAGGAGGCGTTGGCCGAGCTGCGCGAAAAGACCGAGCGGCTGCTGCCGCAGGCGCGCGGGCTGCAGGCCGTGCCGGTTTCGGCCGAGACGGGCCGTGGGCTCGACAAGCTGATGGATGCCGTCATGCGCACCCATCGCGTCTGGAACAGTCGCGTGTCGACCGGCAAGCTCAATCGCTGGCTCGATGGGATCACCGCCCATCATCCGCCGCCCGCGGTCGCCGGCCGTCGCCTCAAGGTCAAGTACATCACCCAGGCTAAGACCCGCCCGCCGGGCTTCGTCGTGTCGTGCTCGCGCCCTGACGCCATGCCGCAGTCTTATGTGCGCTATCTCGTCAACAACCTGCGCGATGCCTTCGAGATGCCAGGGGTGCCGATCCGCATGGCGCTGCGCACCTCTGACAACCCGTTCGCGGGCCGCGCCAAAAAGAAGAAATGAACCAAGGGCTCGCGTATCGCGGGCCCTTTTCGCATTGCAGTTGCGACTTCATCCAATCCGATCCACCACGCCGAGCTGCTGCGCATATTCGGCAAAGCGCGCCTGTACCTGCGCAAGCCGCTGATCGGTCATTGCCGGCTGTGCTGCTTCTTGCCGGGCTTCGCTCGGCGTCATGTCGAAGCGGGCGCGGAATGCCCGGAGGAACTGGCTGCTGCCTGAAAAGCCGAACCGGTAGGCGATATCGGTGATAGAGCGCGAAGAGGCGTCGGGGCGTACAAGCACGCGATACGAGGCATCGAGCCGCCTTTCGCGAACCACCTTGGCAACCCCGCCATCTGCGGCAAACATCCGGTAGAGGTGGGCGCGAGAAACCCTGAAACGGTGCATCAGCAAAACGGGGCCGAGCTCCGGCTCGGCCAGATTGGCATCGATGAAGTCGAGCACGCGCCGGCGCAGCACATGTGTCAGCGCCGGATCCTGCAGCGCGGTGTCGGACGGGCTGCGCTGCAGGGCCGACGCGAGCAAGGCGACCGCTGCATCTTCGAGCGCCGGTGCGCCGATCTCGTCAAGCACTGGCGCAACGTCGGTCAGACCGATGATGAAGTCGGCAAGCAGTCGGGTCAGTGGCTGGTCAGCCTTGAACTGTATGCCGTGCAGGCTTCGCCCACCGGCTACCCTGTCCAGTTGCTCCCGTCGCAGGATGACGCTCAGGGTCGAGCCGGCGCCAACGGAAGCGGTGAATGTGCGGCCCATGTCGAAGATATAGACGTCGCCGGCGGTGATCGACATGCGCGTGCCCTCGCAATCGGCGAGGCATGTGCCTTCGGTGAAGAGCTGTACGAGATAGAAGTCCTCGAGGCCGCTATGGCTGACGATGCGCCTGTCCCTGTTGTAGCGCTGCGGATTGAAGTTGGCGTACCCCACCATCATAGGGCCGATCATCCGCGTGCTAAACGCACCTTCGAGCGACGGATGCAGGCCGCTGTCATCTGGCATCGTGTCGAACAGCGGGCGTGTGACGCTGCGCCAATAGTCCGTACGCTGATCGGCCCCCGACAAGGTCGGTGGAAACATTGATGGTACCGCGCACTATCGAACGCCAGCTTTGGCTCGCCACACCGTTTGCCCCCTCGATGCACAACGAATCTCATGACCATGGGTAAGGTGCGCGGTCGCGCCGGTCCAGCAATTGCAGCTGGTGGCAGTTTGTACCGACACGGAAAGGTAGCGGCACAGAGACACCATGCGCAAAGAAATGAGACGCTGAGCCGCTTCGACATAGAGCATTCGATGTAAAGATACGGCTGCGGCGGGCATGACCAAGTTGAGACAGTGATGCTGCGCGACCTGATCCATGTCTCCTGACTGGGAATGCTCGCATCCGACCATCGATGCGGGCGGCCGTGCGGCTCCCGACAGGGCGTACTTGCATGTCGGTCTTCAACAAGACTTCGACCATCTGTTTTTCCGCGCGGGCCGTCTCGGCCGGTGTCTCTGCCCTCGCACTCTCGGCTGCGCTGTTGGCGGATTTGCCGTCGGCGACGGCCGCCGATTTCCACTTCATTTCGTCCGGCAATTCGACTTGGGGGCAAGTGTCCGGTAATGCTGGCTTTGAAGGGACCATCCCCCCCGGTGCCGGCGACCGGGCGATCTACGATCGGGCGGGCACCGGCCAGTCGGTCGTCTGGGGGGGAGCCAAGAATGCTGGCCAGTTGGTATTTCTGGCTCCCTATGATGGCACCGGCTTCAAGCCCATGTCTCCCGCTACACAGTCCGGAACGTTCAACCTCCACGGCGTGGACGGGCTGGGCGTCGACAGCCGGGTCAACCAGCAGATCACATTGTCAGAGCGGATTGCCATCGGCGGCAATCAGGAATGGCAGATCGACAGCACCACCGGCAGCATCACGCAGTTGGGCCATACGGGGACTCGCTTCCTGAATCTGGGGAGTTACACGCTGACGCTCAACGCCGTGAATGCGGGCAATTCCTTCATTCTCAACAATCCCGTCACCGGAACCGGCGGACTTGTCGTCAAGGGTTTGGGTACGACCTACCTCACCAACGCCAACACCTATTCGGGCGGAACATTCCTCAATGGTGGCACCGTTTCGATTGCCGCCGACAACAATCTTGGCGCAACATCCGGCGGCTTGTCCTTTGATGGCGGCACGCTCGAGCTCACATCATCGCTCACGTCGTCGCGCTCGATCACGCTGGCGTCCAGCGGCGGGACGATCGACACTCAAGGCAACAACACTGTGCTTTCGGGTGCCATTTCGGGCAATGGCGGGCTGACCAAGATCGGAGACGGTGCCCTGAATCTGTCAGGTGTCGCAAGCCATACAGGTGCGACGACGATCCGATCAGGCACACTGGGCCTCGTCGGAGCAGGCAGCCTTGCCGATTCCGCCAGGGTCATTGCGGACGGCACGTTTGACATTTCCGCCATCGCAGCAGCCAGCACGAACATTCGTGCGCTCGCTGGCACGGGTGAGGTCGTGCTTGGCGCAAGGGCCCTGACGCTGACTGATGCCGACGACATATTTGCCGGCACCATCGAGGGAGTAGGCAGCCTGGCGCTCGCGGGTGGAACCCAGGTACTGACAGGTGCAAACACGTATTCGGGTGGCACAACGATCACCGGCGGCACCCTGTACCTCGGCAATGGCGGAGCCTCCGGCAGCGTCTTGGGCAACATCGCCAATGACGGCACGCTTGTGTTTTATCGGTCGGACGACATCTCATTTGGCGGCGTCGTTTCTGGGGGTGGCGTGGTCGAGCACAGTGGCGCTGGCATGACGACGCTGACCGGCGACAGTTCCGGATATTCAGGCTCGACCAAGGTGAATGCCGGCATCTTGTCGGTGAACGGCATCCTCGGCGGCACCATGGACGTGCGCGGCGGCCGCCTGCAGGGCACCGGCAAGGTTGGCTCCACCATCAACCATCTTGGCGGTGTCATCGCGCCGGGCAATTCGATCGGCACGCTGACCATTGGCGGCGACTACACCAGCAATGGCGGCGGGCTCGAGATCGAGGCCGAACTCGGCGACGACAGCTCACTCACCGACCTGCTGGTCATCACCGGCAACAGCATCCTGGGCACCGGACCGACCCAGGTGCGGGTCATCAATGTCGGCGGGCTCGGTGCCGAAACGACTGCCGATGGCATCAGGATCGTCGAGGTGCAGGGCGCCATCTCTGATGCCGGCGCCTTCGTTCTCAGTGGCCCGGCGATTGGCGGCGCCCACCGCTACAATCTGTTCCAGAACGACCTGACTGGCACCCAGGATGACGGCGACTGGTATCTGCGCGCGGCAGGCCTGGCACCGACCGTTCCGGTCTATGAAAACTATCCGCAGGTGCTGCTCGGCATGGTCGCGCTGCCGACACTCGAGCAACGTGTCGGCCAACGCGTGCGCAACGCCGGGGCGGGCAATTTCGCTCCGTCGGACACTGCCATCTGGACCCGCATCGAAGGCGCCCATGGCCATGCCGAGGCCGGTGCCTCCACCACCGGAGTGTCCTATGACAGTAACACCGCGCTGGTGCAGGTCGGTTTCGATGCCGAGCTTGCCTCGGGCGCCGCAGGCTCGCTGGTGGGTGGGGTGACCGCGCAATTCTCGCAGGCGGATGCCGACATCTATTCGAGCCTCGGCGACGGTTCCAACACCACCGTCAGCCGTGGTATCGGCGCCACGCTGACCTGGTATGGCGCAAACGGTTTTTATGTCGACGCCCAGGCGCAGGCCGCGACGCTGCGCAGCGATCTGTACGCTGCAGGGGTCGGCCGGTTCGGCGACGATATCCACGGCGGCGGTAATGCGCTCAGCCTGGAAGCCGGCCAGAAGGTCGGGCTTGGCAATGAATGGTCGCTGACGCCGCAAGCGCAGCTTGCTTATTCATCGATCGACTTCGGCGCCTTCACCGATCCGTTCGGCGCCAACGTATCCCTGCACCAAGGCGACAGCCTCAAGGGACGCCTCGGCGTTGCCGCCAATTACGACAACGATAACGCAGGTCGCCATGTCTATGGCATTGTCAACCTGACCTACGAGTTCCTCGACGGCACTTCGGTGGCGGTGTCAGGCATCGATCTTGCTTTCGAGCCGCAGCGCTTCGGCGGAGAACTTGGCCTCGGTGGCACCTACAAATGGGCCGATGGCAAATATGCCCTGCACGGCGAAGCACTTGCCTCGACCAGCTTCGAGGGCGGCTACGGCTTCAAGGGCACCATCGGCCTAACGGCGGGGCTCTAGGCCAAGGGAACTGCGCCGCCTTTCAAACTTGGTCGCGCCAACTGTCGCGATCCTCTTTTCACCATTAGCGGGCCTCGACTGGCAGTTCTTGGCCGCTGGGCTTTTCTCTCGCCCTTTTTTGGCCGTTGGCTGCAGCCGGGATCATCGCCACAGCCGGCTCCAACGCTGCGCAAGATGACGGCTGCGCATTTCCGCCGGTTGCTCCCACCATGCTGATTGGCACGTCTACAAATCGTCGCGGTTCCAATTGCCGCTGGGTGAAGGCTCAGCGGTAGATCTGGGCCTTTGATCGATCTCGCCACTGATCAGATTCTGCTCGTTGCAGTGAAATGCGACTGCGCGGTTGGATACTGCATTCCCGTCTCGTCCATTAAATGCGCATTAACCATGCTCTCCTATGGTTAACGCTGAGTTTTGGAGAGAGACATGTGCACGATGCCTGCCTCTGCGTACATAACGCGCAGCAAGCAAGGTTAGTGCTTCATTTTTCTCTCCAGTAGCGGTGTGTTGCGTCCTGGAGAGTTTCCGTGCATCGACGAGTTGTGACGCGGCGGGCTGCCGCCGCCCGCGAGGGAAAGCGTTCGTTCCTGGCCCCCGCCGTCGTCGGGCTCGGCATCTGGCTCGGCTTTCCAACCATCACCGCCTTTCAGGACATGACCAGCCTGGTTTCCGGCCTCGAGGGCCAGAATGCCCGCTGGGGCTCGTATGTCGAGAAGGCCGCCGCCGGCTCCGTCCATGCGGCTGAAATGCCCTTCGTCGACGCCATCGTCACTGGGCCGATGTCCGGCTCCGGTGTGAAGATTGCCGGCGTCGGCACAGTAACCTTCCGCGGCAAGAGTGGTGTGTCGTCCAAGCTTCCCGACGAGGAAAGGGTCGTGCGCGTCGACAAGAGGGGCCGCGTCGTTCAGGTTTCGCCGGTCGCGCCGCCGAGGAATTTCACCGCCGGCTCGGTGTTCGAGCGCACCAGTTCGCTGCTTTTGCGCCCCTCCACCGATGGTGGCCTGAAACAGACCTTCGCCAAGCCCCAGATCAAGGGCAAGGAAATCCAGATCGCCGGCGCCTTCCACGCCAAGGAGACGAAGAAGAAGAGTGTCGGCGTGCCCTCGATGCTGGCTTCGCTGGTCAACAACGACAAGCCCGACATCCTCGCCACCGCCTATGCGCCCGCAGCACCCGACTATGCCCGTGCTTCGCCCTTCGAGGCGCTGCTGCGCGACGAGGACGAGGCGTCGGGCCGATTCATACCGCCGATGGGCAAGGGCGATCACTGGTGGCTGCAGAACCCGCTGCCTGCTGGCGTGTTCTCCAAGGCTGAACAGGCTTGCCTCGCCAATGGCATCTATTTCGAGGCCCAAGGCGAGCCGCTGCGCGGCCAGGCAGCCGTCGCCCAGGTCATCCTCAACCGGGTGCGCAACCCGGCCTATCCCGACAGTATCTGCGGCGTCGTCTACCAGAACGATGGCTGGTTCAACCGCTGCCAGTTCTCCTTCGCCTGCGACGGCATCAAGGACCGCGTCACCAGTCCCTCCCACTACAAGGTCGCCCAGGACGTCGCCATGGCGGTCACCGCCGGCAAGATCTTCCTGCCCGAGGTCGGCTCGTCGACCCACTACTACGCCAACTACGTCAATCCGGGTTGGGCGCGTGGCATGAAGAAGATGACCAAGATCGGTCTCCATATCTTCTATCGCACCTATGGCGGCGGCTGGAGCTGACGGCTCCCCGTAGGCAGCGCTGCCGGCCAGCCGGTCCCGGTTTGCGGGGGGATTCGGCAACGGATCGATCCGCTGGGGCGCGGGCAGGATGTCGCACTCAGTCAAGTTGTTGATTTTTCGGCCTAAAATACTTGGGCCGAAGGGTGTCCGCGTGGCTTGACGGGCAGGGGCCCTCTAACTATGTTGCCGGCGACTTTGAAGCGGACTGACGGAGACGCTCGGACCGGGTGGGAGTTTGCAATGGCCAAGCCATCAGGGCAAGGCGAAGGTGGAGACTCCCGGCCCGAAAAACGAGCCGAAAACGGTATCCGTGACGACGAACTCGAGCGCCGCCGGCGCGATCTTGAAGCAACGCTTGCAACAAGACGCCAGGCTGGTCGCGAAGGGGAAAAGGGTACAGGGTCGAATGGCAATACCGGCTACGGCCAAGCCATCAAGCTGTCCAGCGAGTTCATCGCCGGAATTGCTGTTGGCGTAGGTCTCGGTTGGTTCGTCGATCGGCTGGCAGGCACGTCGCCCTGGGGCTTGATCGTGTTTCTGATGCTTGGCTTTGGTGCCGGTGTACTCAACGTTCTGCGCTCCGCAGGGCAGATCTCTGAAGCCGGCATCAAGTCGCCCGACGGGCGGCCGGACGAGCCGGAAAAGAAATAGTGGTGCCGAAAGGCGCAATTTAGGCGAAGGGGGGCCGAAGTGGCCAACGATCCTATTCATCAGTTTCAGATCTCGAAATTGATCCCGATCGAAATCGGCGGCCTCGATTTCTCCTTCACCAATTCGGCCGCCTTCATGGTCGCGACCGTGTTCGCCGCTGGCGCCTTCATGCTGCTGACCACGTCGAGCCGAGGCCTCGTGCCGAGCCGCTCGCAGTCGCTGGCGGAGCTGTCCTACGAATTCATAGCCTCGATGCTAAGAGATGCGGCGGGCTCGCAAGGCATGCGCTTCTTCCCGCTCGTGTTCTCGCTGTTCATGTTCGTGCTGGTCGCCAACCTGCTCGGTCTGTTCCCCTACTTCTTCACCGTTACCAGCCACATCATCGTCACCTTCGCGCTGGCGCTGCTGGTGATCGGTACGGTCATCGTGTACGGCTTCGCCAAGCACGGTTTCGGCTTCCTCAAGCTTTTCGTGCCGAGTGGCATTCCGGGCCTCCTGGTGCCGCTGGTCGTGGTGATCGAGATCATCTCGTTCCTGTCGCGTCCGGTCAGCCTCTCGGTTCGTCTGTTCGCCAACATGCTTGCCGGACACATCACGCTCAAGGTCTTCGCCGGCTTCGTCACCTCGCTCAGCGCGCTCGGTGCAGTTGGCGTCGCGGGTTCGATCCTGCCGCTCTTCATGACGGTGGCGATCACGGCCCTGGAAGTGCTCGTCGCGTTCCTGCAAGCCTATGTGTTTGCGGTCCTGACCTGCATGTATCTGAACGACGCGGTCCATCCCGGACACTGACCCAGAATCGGCGGGCGTTCCGCCGCGTAAAAGAAACAGCAACAGTTCCACCAAGGAGTTTGAAAATGGAAGCAGAAGCAGCAAAGTATCTCGGCGCCGGTCTGGCTTGTTTCGGCATGGCCGGAACCGCTCTCGGTCTCGGCAACATCTTCGGCAGCTACCTCTCGGGCGCGCTGCGCAACCCTTCGGCTGCTGACGGCCAGTTCGGCCGCCTGGTGTTCGGCTTCGCCGTGACGGAAGCTCTGGGCATCTTCTCGCTGCTGATCGCCCTGCTGCTGCTGTTCGCATAAGAACCAGCTGACGATTGAACCGGTCGCCGCTGGCGGCCGGTCGGGTTGGACAGGGGAAAGAGATGTTTGTCACACCGGGTTATGCCGAGGAAGTCGCGCCCGCGGCAACAGGCACTGATACCAATGCCGCCGCCGCTACGGCTCACACGGAAACAGCTGCCCAGCACGGCGAGAAGGGCGTTTTCCCGCCTTTCGATTCGTCGACCTATCCGTCGCAGATTCTGTGGCTCGCGATCACTTTCGGCCTGTTCTATCTGTTCCTGAGCAAAGTCGTTCTGCCGCGCGTCGGTGGCACTCTCGAGGTTCGCCGCGATCGTATCGCGGGGGATCTCGACCAGGCCGCGCTGATGAAGTCGGAAGCCGACGCGGCAGTCGCCGCCTACGAGCAGGAGCTTGCCGCGGCGAAAGCCAGGGCAAACACCATCGGTCAGGAAGCTCGCGACGCTGCCAAGGCCGAAGCTGAATCCAAGCGCAAGGAAGTCGAGGCCGGTCTCGAGCAGAAGCTCGTCACTGCCGAGGCGCGCATTGCCACAATCAAGGCCAACGCCATGAAGGAAGTGGGCTCCATTGCGGAGGACACTGCCACGGCGATCGTGCAAGCGCTCGGCGCCGGCAAGGTCGACAAGGCCGACATCGCCGCTGCCGTCAAGGCTACGGGCAACTAGGAGAGAGGCCATGGACGCCACATTCTGGGCCACAGTTGCTCTCTTCATCTTCGTCGCAATCGTCCTGTACCTGAAGGTGCCGGGCATGGTTTCGAAGTCGCTTGACGACCGCGCCGATCGCATCCGCGCCGAACTCGAGGACGCACGCAAGCTTCGTGAAGAGGCCCAGCAGCTGCTCGCCGAGTATCAGCGCAAGCGCAAGGAAGCGGAAAAGGAAGCAGCCGAGATCGTCGAGATCGCCAAGCGCGAAGCTGGCCTTCTTGCCGAGGAAGCGCATGCCAAGACCGAGGAATATGTTGCGCGCCGCACCGCGCTTGCCGAACAGAAGATCGGCCAGGCGGAACGCGAGGCGATCAACGAGGTCCGCGCCAACGCCGTCGACCTCGCTGTCGAGGCCGCACGCCACGTCCTTGGCAGCAAGGTCGATGCCAAGGCCAGTTCCGATCTCTTCAAGAGCTCGGTGCAGGAAGTGAAGGCCAAGCTCAACTAAGTCGAGCAGGCCGTAAGAGTTGAGAAAGCCGCTGGAATTTCCGGCGGCTTTTTTCGTTTTGGCGAGTGCGCACTTTCAAAGTGCGGCAGGCCTGAATGGACGCGGGGCGCTGTGGTGCGTGGGCATGGCAAGGTTTGGTGGTGCGTCCTTCGAGGCTCGCCCGCAGTTGTCCGCACCTCGATTGGGTCGGTTGTGGGGGCTCGCACCTCAGGATGAGGGCCGTTGCGGCTGCATGGCACCGCAGGTGGCGCATGGCACCGACCTCTCTCATCCTGAGGTGCTCGCCTGAAAGGCGAGTCTCGAAGGACGCACTGCCCATTGGCTGATGCTCAGTTCCTGAACGGGGCGAAGGAGACGCGGTGCAGCCGATGCGCCGCGCCATGCTCGGTGATGGCCGCCCGGTGTCGGGCCGTGGCGTAGCCCATGTGGACCTCGAAGCCGTAGCGATCGTCCTGGGTGCCGCAGACGGTCATTATGCGGTCGCGGATGACCTTGGCGACAATGGAAGCAGCGGCGATGGACTGCGAGCGCTGGTCGCCCTTGACCAAAGCGCGGCAAGTGCATTCAAGGTCGGGCGGAACGTCGCGGCCATCGGCCAAGGCCGACTTCGCGGTGAGCGGCAGGCCGGCAAGCGCGCGGCGCATCGCCTCCAGGCTCGCCTTGCGGATGTCGCTGGCGTCGATGCTGGCAGCCGACACGGAGGCCACCGCGACGCCGAGCGCCTTGCCCAGGATCTCGTCGAACAGCGCGTCGCGCTGAACGGCCGTCAGGCGCTTGGAATCATCGAGGCCGCTGGGGATGTTGGCTGGATCGAGCACGACGGCGGCAGCCACCACAGGCCCGGCGAGCGGACCGCGCCCGGCTTCGTCCAAGCCCGCGCAGGGCCAGAGACCGTTGGTCATCGCCTTCGTCTCGAAGGAGAAGTCGGGCTTTTCCAGAATTTCGAAAAGGGAGGGAGAATCGGAACGCGGGCGAGCCATAATTCGGCGATGCTCGCATCGGCTCCGATTCTCCGCAAGTCCTTCCCGGCCGATTGGGGCGGCGGTCCGGGAAGGCACCGTCGACTGGCCACGGGGGAGGCCGGACGGGATCTCTTGTGCCTCGAGCGGTCAGAGCAGCATCAACTGCTGCTGATCCTTGGGCGCGGCCTGGAACAGGTCGGTCCTGAGCGGTGTGCGCTCAGAATTGAGGCCGAGCCGCTTGGCGGCGATCTCGAAACGCCGGCCGATCTGCCAGGCATAGGGGCCCTTGCCGCGCATGCGCTTGCCCCACTCGGCATCATAGTCCTTGCCGTCGCGCATCGAGCGGATCAGCGACAGCACGTGGCGGTAGCTGTCGGGATAGTGGCGCAGCAGCCAATCCTTGAAGATCGGGCTGACTTCGAGCGGCAGCCTGAGCACGACATAGCCAGCGCCCGTGGCACCCGCCGCGCGGGCCGAATCGAGGATGCGTTCGATCTCCTGGTCGGTCAGTCCGGGAATGATCGGGGCGACCATCACCGAGACGGGAATGCCTGCATCGGACAATTGCCTGATGGCTTCGAGCCGCCTCGTCGGCGTAGCCGCGCGGGGCTCCATGGTGCGGGCAAGCATCCGGTCGAGCGTGGTCACCGACAGCGCGACCTTGGCCAGGCCCTTCTCGGCCATGCGCGAGAGGATGTCGATGTCCCTGACAACCAGCGCCGATTTGGTGACGATGCCGACAGGATGGTTGCGCGCTTCCAGAACTTCGAGCACCTCGCGCATGATGCGCCAGGTCTTCTCGATCGGCTGGTAGGGATCGGTGTTGGTGCCGATCGCGATGGTGCGCGGCTGGTAGCCGTCCTTCGACAGTTCGCGGTCGAGCAGCTTGGCGGCATCGGGCTTGGCGAACAGTTTAGCCTCGAAATCGAGACCGGCGGACAGGCCCATATAGCTGTGCGACGGCCTGGCGAAGCAGTAGATGCAGCCGTGCTCGCAGCCGCGATAGGGGTTGATCGAGCGGTCGAAGGAAATGTCGGGCGAGTCGTTACGGGTGATGATGGTGCGCGGCTTCTCGACCTGAACTTCGGTCTTGAACGGCGGCTGTTCCTCAATCGTGCTCCAGCCATCGTCGAAGACATGCCGGCTGACCGGCTCGAAGCGCCCGGAGGGGTTGACGCCGGCGCCACGGCCGCGCCTGCGCTCCTGATTGATGCGCAGCCCGCTTTCCTCAACCATGGCGTTGGCCATTCCGGCTCCGCCACCCTTGAAGGCGGCGACATCGGCCTGCGCGATGGGTTCCATTTCATCGTCTCCCGAAGGGAAAATGGCCGTCCGTCGATTCGTCCGGCATGAAACTATTCCTATTCCCGCGACCGGAACAAAGCAAGAACTTTATAGCGGCCGGCTGGTGCGCGGGCCGGCTTTCGGATATGCGGCTAGGTATGCTGAGTGTGCTTATCGAAACACGGAATGACGAGGAGGGGCTGGCCCGGACGCTGGCCTCGCTGGTCGGTGGTGCCGTCGAAGGCGTGGTGCGCGAGGTCGTCGTCTGTGATCTTGGCTCGACCGATCACTCCCATTACGTCGCCGAACACGCTGGCTGCGCTTTTGTTGGCAGTGGCGGCATCAAGGCAGGCATCGAGCAGGCGAAGAGCGACTGGCTGTTGTTGCTTGAGCCGGGGGCTCGGCTCGGCGAAGGCTGGGCCGAAGAAGCGATGCGCCACACAGGCCGTCTGACGATGGCGGCGCGGTTTTCGCGGGCCAGGGAGAGTAACCGGCCGCTCTGGGCGCGCATCTTCGGCCGGCCGCGCGCGCTGGAGCAGGGGCTGGTCATCACCAAGCGACAGGCCACGGTTCTCGCCCGCAACGGAGCCGATGCCGAAGGCATCGCGCGCGGGCTCGCGATGAAGACGCTCAATGCCGAGATCGCGGTCGCGCCGAGACGATAGCGACCTCAGGCGATCTTTGTGCCGCCGCGCTTCAAGTGCTCGTCGAGGCGCGGCATGATCTCCACGAAATTGCAGGGCATGTGGCGGTAGTCGAGCTGAGCCTTGAGGATGCCGTCCCAGGCGTCGCGGCATGCGCCGGGCGAGCCCGGCAGCACGAATACGTAGGTGGCGTTGAGCACGCCGCCGGTCGCTCGCGACTGGATCGTCGCGGTGCCGATCTTGTCGTAGGAGATGCGGTGGAACACCGCCGAAAACCCGTCCATGCGCTTTTCGAAGATGGGCTCCAGCGCCTCGGGGGTCACATCGCGGCCGGTGAAGCCTGTGCCGCCGGTGGTGATGATGATGTCGATGTCGGGATCCAGCGACCATGAGGTGACGCGGTCGCGGATCTTGTCCTTGTCGTCGGTGACGATGTCGCGGGCCTTCAGCACATGGCCCGCCTCCGCGATGCGGTCGGAGAGCGTCTGGCCAGATTTGTCGTCGGCGAGCGTGCGGCTGTCGGAGACGGTGAGCAGGGCGATGCCGACGGGGATGAAGGCGCGGGGTTCGGCTGCCATTTTCGCTCCTAGGCCAGAGTTCTGGTGGCGGTACTGAACCACCGCGGCCGTTCGCCGGCGATTGCTTCGGCGGCGCGCGCAGCGGTGGCAGAATCGTCGAAGATGCCGAAGCAGGTCGCACCCGAGCCTGACATGCGCACGAAGGATGCGCCAGCGCCCCGCAGCGCGGCGAGCGCGTCGCCGACCAAGGGCTCGATCGAAATCGCCGGCGGCTCGAGGTCGTTGCGGGTAGCCGTCAGCCAGTCGCGCACCGCGGTTGTATCACTGAGCGGGGCGAGCGGCGGGTTATCGCGCGAGGCGAGCGCCCGGAACACGCTGGGCGTCTCCACCGGCACGCCTGGATTGACCAGAACGATCGGCAGCGCAGGCAGGCGCTCGACCGGCTCGAGTTGCTCGCCGATGCCGCGCGCGACCAGCGGCCGGGCGGCGACGCACATCGGCAGGTCGGCGCCGAGCGGCAGCGCGAGGCGCGCAAGCGTAACGACGTCGACGGGGATGCGCCACAGCCGGACAAGCGCCCGGAGCGTCGCGGCAGCGTCGCTCGACCCGCCGCCGATGCCCGAGGCGACCGGCAGGTTTTTTTCCAGCGCGATAGAGACGGGCGAGGTCGGGTGGGCGGGATAGGCGGCCCGGAGCATATCGCGGGCGCGCAGCACGAGATTGTCGTTGGTCAGCGGCACGTCGCGCGCAAAACGACCTTCGACCAAGAAGCTGTCCCTTGCGGCTGATGATACGGCGATGCGGTCGCCGAACTCGGCGAATACCACCAGGCTTTCGAGCAGGTGATAGCCGTCGGCGCGCCGGCCGGTGACGTGCAGCGCGAGATTGATCTTGGCCGGGGCGAGTTCGGCGAGCGGAACGGCGTTGAACGTCACGGGCTGGCTGTCAGTCCTTTTCAAGACGGTATTCGCCAGTCTCGGGGTCCTTGACCAGCGTGCCGTCGGTGCCGGTTTGGCGCTGGCGCTCGGCGCGCCTCACCTTGGCGGTCACGCGCTCGGCCTCCCGGATGAAGGAGCGATAGCCGAAATATGCCACCGCAATGATGAGCGCGAAGAAGATCAGCTGGGGCATTCGACTTTCTCCTCCCTGCGGGGATGGGTCCCGCTATCTGGCCCAACAGGACCAGACGCAGATGATATTCCGCGACGCTGGCTTTTTCAAAGGCCGAAGCGGCTCCAGATCGCGCGTTCTTCCGCCGCATCGATCAGGCCGGAAGCTGCGGCCGAGGCAATCTCGGGCCCAAGGCCAGAAGCCGAGGTGCCAAACACGCCGAGCTTGCGCCCGAACAGGCCGCGCGGCTGGCTGATCAGCCGAAGCTCGGTCTTTGCGCCGTAGCGGTCCTTGAGCACGGTGCGCATGTCGCCAAGCGAATCGACGAGACCGAGTTCCAGGCCCTTCTTGCCGGACCAGAACAGGCCGGTGAATAGGTCCGGATCGTCCTTGAGCCTGGCGCCGCGACGCTCCTTGACCATGTCGATGAAGGTTTCGTGGACCTCGAGCTGCAGCTTCTTCAGCCGCTCGACGTCTTCCTTCTTTTCCGGCTTGAACGGGTCGAGCGTCGCCTTGTTCTCGCCGGCGGTATAGACGCGGCGCTCGACGCCGATCTTCTTGATCAGTTCGGTGAAGCCGAAAGAGGACGTGACCACGCCGATCGAGCCGACGATGGAGGAGGGGTCGGCGATGATCTCGTCGCCGGCAATGGCGATCATGTAGCCACCCGAGGCGGCGACGTCCTCGACGAAGACCAGAACCTTTTTCTTCTTCTCTTCCGCGAGCGCGCGGATGCGCTTGTAGATCAGCCGCGACTGTACCGGCGAGCCGCCGGGCGAATTGATTGAGATGGCGACGGCCGGCGCGTCGGGAACGGCGAAGGCCTTTTCGATCAATCCTGCCGTCGAGGCCAGCGACAGCGCCGGCCGGAACTGGCTGCCGCCGGACATGATGGCGCCTTGCAGCCTGATGACGGGAATCGTCACGCCGTCCGAGCGCATCGATTTCGGCAGCAGTCGGCGGAAAGGGTTTTTCACGGCTTTGCGTCTCCGGTCTTGATTGTGCATGCCCTCGAAAATCGGAAACGATGCCGGATAGGATCATGCACAGATTCAAAGTTCTACTGCGTCCTTTGCGCGCCCAAAAGGACGCGCGGCGCTGTAGCGGGATGTATGTATTCCCGGCCGTTCCGCAATGCTTGCGTGTTGTTCAATCGCCGAAAAGCGAGGCGCGGCCGTTGTTTATGTCGTCGGCGCGCTGCGAGAACCCGTTGCCATCGTCATGCAGGACCAGAGGCGGGCAGAGCTGCATGGCGGCGCGCGACGCCCGCACCGCCCGGACGATCACTCGGATGGCGGCGGCATCGGCGCGCGGATGCACCGGCACGATCTCGGCATTGCCGAAGCGGCCGTCCATCGTGTTGAGGATAGGCACCAGCGATTCCGGCCGCGCAATGATGGCAAGACCGCCCCGCGGCTTGACCACGGCGGCCGCACTGCGGATCCAGCTTTCGAACAAGCCGTCTTCCATGACATGCGCCTGCCGCTTCAGCGCGTCCGGCGTCGGCCGATGATGGGCGGGGTTGAACGGCGGGTTCATGATGACGAAATCGAGCGAACTGTCGGCCAGACCGGCCTTGGCCCGTGCCTTGCCGGTCAGCGACACATCGGCCATCAGGATTGCGGCGCGGCCGCGGAGATCAGCGTTGCCGGGGTAGGCGAGCGTGGCTGCGGCAAATGTCGCCATTTCGTTCGTCAGTTCGACCAACAGCGCATGCGCGTTCCTGCAGCGCGAAGCCACTGCCAGTCCGGCAGCACCGGCTCCAGCGCCGAAATCGGCCAGCCGCCCCGAGAATGGGGTGGGCACGGCAGCAGCCAGCATCATCGCATCCATGCCGGCACGGTGGCCGCCCTTCTTTGGCTGCACAAGCCAGAAATCGCCGCGATGGAAGGCATCCACCGTGTGCGGTGGCAAGTCCGGCAGTTCGGCGTGCTGGGGTTCGGCTGTCACTTCTGGGGGATTTCGTGCTCGATGCCGGCGTCGGCCAGCAGTTGCCGCGCTTCCTCGGCGTCGCTTTCGTCGATCATGATGCGGCGCGGCAAAATTCCGATCGAACCGTCGAGAATGCTCATGTTCTGGTCGGCTATGAAGCAGCCGATGCCGGAGTCGCGCAGCAGCGATTCGACAAAGGAGATGATGACGGGGTCGTTGGTGCGGATGAGTTCGATCATTTGGCGAAATTCGCAGTTTGATGCGGCGAAGTAAACGTTGACTGTTGCACCGCGCCAATTCGCCACTTGCGGGTGGTGTGCATGCCGCCCTAGAATCGCCTAAAAGCTACGCGCGCGACCTCGCGCCTGTGCAATTGGGAGTGTTGGCTTTGGGTGTCGTTCTCAACATCGAGAAGGGAAAGCGGGACGCCGCGTCGATCAAGGATTTGATCGACCTGACCTCGGCCGACATGGCCAGGGTCAACGAACTGATCCTGTCCAAGGCCGGTTCCGATGTCGAGATGATCCCCGAGGTGGCCAACCACCTCATTTCATCGGGCGGCAAGCGCCTGCGGCCGATGCTGACGCTCGCCGCAGCCCAGATGTTCGGCTACCAGGGCGAGAACCACGTCAAGCTCGCGACGTCGGTCGAGTTCATGCATACGGCAACGCTGCTGCATGACGATGTCGTCGATGAAAGCGACCTGCGCCGCGGCAAGAAGACTGCCCGCACCATCTGGGGCAACCAGGCGAGCGTGCTCGTCGGCGATTTCCTGCTTGGGCAGGCATTCCGCATGATGGTCGAAGTCGGTTCGCTCGAGGCGCTCGACATCCTGTCATCAGCGGCGTCGATCATCGCCGAGGGCGAGGTGATGCAGCTTGCCGCCGCCAAGAACCTCGAAACGACCGAAGACGAGCACTTCGCCGTCATCAAGGCCAAGACCGCAGCCCTGTTTTCTGCCGCTGCCGAGGTCGGGCCGGTGATCGCCGGCGCCTCGAAGAACGACAAGGCAGCGCTCCGTTCATATGGCATGAACCTCGGCCTGGCCTTCCAGCTCATCGACGATGCGCTGGACTATGGCGGGTCGAGCAAGGACCTCGGCAAGAATGTCGGTGACGACTTCCGCGAGGGCAAGGTCACGCTGCCGGTGATCCTGAGCTACCGTCGCGGCAGCGCTTCCGAGCGCGCATTCTGGAAAAGCGCCATCGAGGACGGCGCGACCGACGATGCCGCGCTGGAGAAGGCAGTCGGCCTGATGACCAGGCACAACGCGATCTCGGACACGATCGGCCGTGCCAGCCATTTCGGCGAGATCGCCCGTGACGCGCTGGCGCCGCTCGACAACACACCGCAGAAGGCGGCGCTAATCGACGTTATCGATTTCTGCATCAGTCGCGTCGTTTGAGGCCGGAATAGCCGGTCGCAGGCGCCTCTGTTCCGCGCAACCGGGCCGGTTGTCGGATTGTGGTGCCGGCACGGATTGAAGCTTGACCCCAAAAAGGCCATGCTTGGCATCGACAAACGATCGGTACTGCGGGCGTCATCGAGACCGTAGGACCTCATTGGGAAGGACTTTCATGCGGCAGCGACGCGCAATCTGGCTACTCGGGCTGGCGGCCCTGACGGGTTTCACCGCCCTGACGCAGCCCGGATATGCCAAACAGGTCACCGAGCCGGTCGAGATCAGCTCTTTCTCCGGCGCGTACCTTGCGGCCCGTACCGCGGAAGCCGACAATGACCTCGACAGCGCCATCGCCTACTACAAGCGGGCGCTGGCATTCGACCCCGAGGACGCGGCACTGCAACAGAGCCTGATGCTGGCGCTGATTTCGCAAGGGCGCTTCGACGAATCGCTGCCCTATGCGCAGATGCTGAAGACGGTTCCCGACGTCGAGCGGTTCTCACGCCTGGCGCTCGCCGTCGACACCTTGCGCAAGAAGGACTACGGGGCGACCGAGAGCTGGCTGAAGCTGGCCCTCGAATCCGACCTCGACCGCCTCATCACCGGCGTCATGACCGCCTGGACCAAGCAGGGCGAGGGCAAGTCCGGCGACGGGTTGAAGTTCCTCGATACGCTCCAGGGCCCCGAATGGTATGAGCTGTTCAAGACCTATCATCGCGCTCTGATCGCCGAAGCCGCCGGCCAAAAGGACAAGGCCGACGAGATCTATCGGGCCACGATCGACAATCTGGGTGCCGGCAGTGCCGCACCCGAGACCTGGATGCGTGCCGCCGAAGCCTATGCCGGTTTCCTCGCGCGTGGCGGCAAGAAGGCCGAGGCGCTGGCCGTGCTCAATCGTGCCGACGAGTTCGCGCCGGGCAAGCTGCCGGTCGCTGCCTTGCGCGACAAGATCACCAAGGGCGAGAAGATTCCGCCGCTGGTTGCCGGTCCGAACGACGGAGCTGCCGAAATCCTGCTCAACCTGTCGACCGCGCTCAACCGCGGCGGCGGCGAGCCGTTCGTCAGGCTCTACCTGCAGTATGCGTTGGCGCTGAAGCCAGAAAGCGACGAGATACTGGTGCAACTGGCGGCGATTGCCGAACAGCAGCAGAACAGCGAAGAGGCGATTGCGCTCTATCGCCGCGTGCCGGAGAGCTCCCCGCTCAAGCGGCTGACGGAACTGCAGCTCGGCCTCAACCTTGCCGACCTCAAGCAGCACGACGAGGCGATCAAGCATCTCAAGGCGCTGGTCGATGCCAACCCCGAGGACATGCGCGGTTACCTGGCGCTTGGCGGCGTCTATGCCGCGACGGAGAATTTCCGCGCCGCGGCCGACGTCTACGACAAGGCGGTGGACGTGCTGAAAAAGCCGACCAACGCCAACTGGAACCTGTTCTACCAGCGCGGCATCGCCTACGAGCGGCTCAAGGAGTGGCCAAAGGCCGAGCCCAATTTCCGCAAGGCGCTGGAACTGTTCCCCAACCAGCCGCAGGTGCTCAACTATCTCGGCTATTCCTGGGTCGACATGAACACCAATCTCGAGGAAGGCCTCGGGATGATCAAGAAGGCCGCGGAACTCAGGCCAAGCGACGGCTACATCATCGATTCGCTCGGCTGGGCCTATTATCGCCTTGGCCGCTACGACGACGCCGTGCGCGAGCTTGAGCGGGCCGTTGCGCTGAAGCCGGACGATCCGGTGCTGAACGACCATCTTGGCGATGCCTACTGGCGCGCCGGGCGCAAGCTTGAGGCGACATTCCAGTGGAGCCATGCGCGCGACATGAAGCCGGAACCGAATGTTCTGGCCGAGGTCGTAAAGAAGCTCGCCGATGGCCTGGCGCCGCTGCCCGAGAAGCCCACGGCGCTCGGCGTTCCGGCAGACCCACCGGTAGCCGAACCAGTGGCACCTGCACCGGATAGCCAGAAGAAGGGCTAGAACCTCGGTGCATGACCCCGAAAATCGGAATCGATTTTCGGAAAGGATCATGCACCAATTCTAAGTGTTGCAGCGTCCTTTGCGCGCCCAAAAGGACGCGCGGCGCTGTAGCGAACAGTGCCGCAGCGCGCGGCACTGCTTGACCCCTGTCGATGGCCGGAATAGGACGGACCGTCTTGCGGCCCCGCAGCCTTGCGGGGCGCGCGCCAACGATCGAGCCTTGCCCGTGACCGACCAGATGCCCGCCCATTTGCACCCCAGCCGCTCGTTCCAGGGGCTGATCCTGACGTTGCACAATTTCTGGGCGGCGCAAGGTTGCGTCATCCTCCAGCCCTACGACATGGAAGTGGGCGCCGGCACGTTCCACCCGGCGACGACGCTGCGCGCGCTCGGCCCCAAGCGCTGGAACGCGGCTTATGTGCAGCCCTCGCGCCGCCCCAAGGACGGCCGCTACGGCGAGAACCCAAACCGGTTGCAGCACTACTACCAGTATCAGGTCATCCTGAAGCCGAACCCGTCGAACCTGCAGGAGCTCTATCTGGGCTCGCTCAAGGCAATCGGCGTCGATCCGCTGGTGCATGACATCCGCTTCGTCGAGGACGACTGGGAAAGCCCGACGCTCGGTGCCTGGGGACTGGGCTGGGAGTGCTGGTGCGACGGCATGGAAGTGTCGCAGTTCACCTATTTCCAGCAGGTTTGCGGCATCGAATGTTCGCCTGTCGCCGGCGAGTTGACCTATGGCCTTGAGCGCCTGGCGATGTATGTGCAGGGCGTCGACAACGTCTACGACCTCAACTTCAACGGCATGGAAGGCGACAACAAGGTCACCTACGGCGACGTGTTCCTGCAGGCCGAGCAGGAATATTCCAGGCACAATTTCGAGCATGCCAACACCGCCATGCTGCTCAAGCATTTCGAGGACGCCGAAGCCGAGTGCAAGGCGCTGCTCGAGGCCGGGGGGCCGATCAAGGGCGGCAACCTCGCCCAGCACAAGATGGTGTTCCCAGCCTATGACCAGTGCATCAAGGCAAGCCATGTCTTCAACCTGCTCGATGCGCGAGGCGTGATCTCCGTGACCGAGCGGCAGAGCTACATCCTGCGCGTGCGCAACCTTGCCAAGGCCTGCGGCGAGGCGTTTTTGCTGACCGAAGCGGGTGGCCTGGCTGCCTGATTTTCCTTCCGCCCTCCGTATGGCAAGCGTCATGCGAGGACATTTTTCCGCGTGAGCCCGTCCGATGCCCGATCTGCTTTTAGAGTTGCGTTCCGAAGAAATCCCCGCGCGCATGCAGCGCAAGGCCGCGGGCGACCTGAAGAAGATGCTGACCGACGGTCTGGTCGAGGCAGGCCTGACCTATGAGGCGGCGCGCGAATACTGGACGCCGCGCCGGCTGACCCTCGACATCCGCGGGCTGACCGCGCGTTCGAAGGACGTGCACGAGGATCGCAAGGGCCCGAGCACCAAGGCACCAGAAGCCGCGATCCAGGGCTTCCTGCGCAGCGCCGGCCTCGCCTCGATCGCCGAGGCGCATGTCCACAGCGATCCCAAGAAGGGCGATTTCTACGTCGCGCACATCTCCAAGCCCGGCCGCGCCGCCGAGGAGATCATTGCCGAACTGGTGCCGGCGATCATCAAGTCATTCCCGTGGCCGAAGTCGATGCGCTGGGGGCCTGCGTCAGCCAAGCCCGGCAGCCTGCGCTGGGTGCGCCCGCTGCAGTCGATCGTCTGCACCTTCGGTCCGGAGACCGAGGAGCCTGTCGTGGTCGACTTCGAGGTCGACGGCATCCGTTCAGGCAATGTCACCTATGGTCACCGCTTCCACGCGCCAGAGGCCATCAAGGTCAGGCGCTTCGACGACTATGCCGCCAAGCTCGAAGCGGCCAAGGTGGTCATCGACGGCGAGCGGCGCAAGGAAATGATCCTTGCCGACGCGCGCAATCTGGCTTTCGCCAGCGGGCTCGACCTTGTCGAGGACGAGGGCCTGCTCGAGGAGGTGTCGGGCCTCGTCGAATGGCCGGTCGTGCTGATGGGCACTTTCGAGGATGCGTTCCTGGAAATCCCCGCCGAGGTCATCCGGCTGACCATCCGCGCCAACCAGAAGTGCTTCGTCACGCGCCCGCACGGCAGCGAGGACGAGCTTTCGCACCACTTCGTGCTGACCTCGAACATCGAGGCCAAGGACGGCGGCAAGGAGATCGCTCACGGCAATGGCAAGGTGGTGCGCGCCCGCCTTTCGGACGCGCTCTATTTCTGGAACACCGACCAGGGCGACCTGCCGGATCTCGACACGTTGAAGCAGTCGGCCGCCGATTTCGGCCTCGACCTCTCCAAGCCGCTCGACCAGCGCATGGCTCGCCTCGACCATCTCGGCGTGACCTTCCATGCCAAGCTCGGCACGCAAGGCGCCCGCGTCCAGCGCATCCGGGCGCTCTCTCGCGAGATCGCGCCGCTGGTCGGCGCCGATCCGAAGCTCGCCGAACGCGCGGCGGTGCTCGCCAAGGCCGACCTGCAGACCGAAGTGGTTGGTGAGTTTCCGGAACTGCAGGGAGCGATGGGCCGCAAGTATGCCCTTCTCCAGGGCGAGAGCCCTTCTGTGGCCGCAGCGCTTGAAGAACACTACAAGCCGCAGGGGCCGTCCGACCGCGTGCCCGCCGATCCGGTTTCGGTGTCGGTGGCGCTGGCCGACAAGCTCGACACGCTGGTCGGTTTCTGGACCATCGACGAGAAGCCGACGGGCTCGAAGGACCCCTATGCGTTGCGCCGCGCAGCCCTCGGCGTGGTCAGGATCATTCTGGCGGCGCGCGGCGCGATGCCGCTGCAAAAACTGTTCGATGCCGCCCTGCGACAACTGGGCGAGGCGTCCGTCCAGCGCCGGCTTGCCGAGTTCGAGGCCACGCAGGCAGCGCTCAATACCGGCGATGTTGATGGCGAGCAGGACGTCGATAATGCGTTGGCCGCCTTCGAGGCGGAACTGCGCCGCGACGTCGTCGAGCGCGCCGCAGCACTCAAGGCCGACCTCCTGGCCTTCTTCCACGACCGCCTAAAGGTCTATCTGCGCGAGCTTGGTGCGCGCCACGACCTGATCGATGCGGTGATTTCGCCTGATGCCGACGATCTGCTGGCAGTTACCCGCCGTGTCGAAGCACTCGGAAAATTCCTCGACACCGAGGACGGCAAGAACCTGCTCGCCGGCACCAAGCGCGCCGCCAACATCCTGGCTGCGGAGGAGAAGAAGGGCACTGCCGTAGCCGCTGCGGTCGATCCTGCACTGTTCCGCGAGGAGGCCGAAAAGGCGCTGTTCATCTCGGTGAACCAGGCTGTCGACGAAGCCGGCGAGGCGATCCGCAAGGAAGATTTTTCAGACGGCATGCGCGCGCTCAGCGTGTTGCGCGAACCGGTCGATACGTTCTTCGACAAGGTGCTGGTCAATGACGAGGATGCGGCCGTGCGCGCCAATCGCCTCGCTTTGCTTGCCCGTATCCGCGCGGCGACCGATCAGGTCGCCGATTTCTCCAAGATCGCGGGCTAGGCTCCGGGCGGCGCTATCTGAGTTCGGGTAGCGCCTCTTCCGGCTCGGTGGCGGGCATAGGTGCTTCATTGCCAGCCTGCTGAGTTGGTGCGACTGCGACCGCTGATGGTGCGACCAAAGAAGGTTCTGGCGATGCCGAGCCTATCTCACCGCCGCGAATAACCATCAGATCGGGGCCCATCCTGTGGCTTTTGGGCTGCGGATCAACAGCCGCGACATTGTTGGTGTCCAGCGGCAGGGTTCCGAGCGCAATGAACGAGGTCGCCACCGGTTCGTTGAGGCCAACGAAGATCGAGGACGGACTTGTCGCATCGCTGTCGAGGAAGACGAACGACGACGCATGAGCCGAGCCCGATGTGGCGATGCCGGCAGCGAGAAGCACAGCAGTAAGACGCATATGGCCCCCAGAGTTGGAAACAACCTTGGATGACAAGATAGTGGTCCGCCGTTGCGTTCGGCTTGCGAAGATGGCGCGCATTTTAGGCAATCGGCCGATTCTGCCCGGCCGCGGCCTTGTCGCGCTGTGCCATGCGAGGTAGTGACCGGGCACGAAAGGAAGCTGAGACGTGACGGAACTGATCGCAGCGGACAAGGCGATGGACCGGGCATTGGCGCTGCTGAGCGTCGGCCAGGTCGTGGCCATTCCGACCGAAACCGTCTACGGCCTTGCCGGCGACGCCACCAATGGCGAGGCAGTGGCGCGCATCTTCGAGGCCAAGGGCCGGCCGCGCTTCAATCCGCTGATCGCCCATGTCTGCGACATGGAGATGGCCGAACGCATCGGCGTTTTCGATCCGCTGTCACGCAAGCTTGCGGAAAAGTTCTGGCCGGGACCGCTGACGCTGGTCGTGCCGCTCCAGCCCGGATCGGGCATTCATCCGCTGGTGACGGCCGGGCTCGACACGATTGCGCTACGCATGCCCAAGGGTTTCGGCGGCGCCTTGATCGGGCGTCTTGGGCACCCGCTCGCCGCACCCAGCGCCAACACGTCAGGCAAGATCAGCGCCACCAGCGGCGAGGCGGTCGCGCGCGATCTCGGCGGCAGGATCCCGCTGGTCGTCGATGCCGGCCCGACAGCGGTCGGGCTCGAATCGACCATCGTCAAGGTCGAGGACGGCCGGGCCCGGCTGCTGCGGCCCGGCGGCGTGCCGGCAGGCGATATCGAGGCGGTCGCGGGCGCGCCCCTGCTGCGCGGCGTCACCGCCGGCATCGAGGCGCCGGGGATGCTCGCCTCGCATTATGCACCGGGAGCTGCGATGCGGCTCAACGCTGACAGCGTGGTGAAAGGCGAGGCACTGCTCGGCTTTGGTCCGAATCGCGCCGAAGGCTGGCAGCAAGCGCGCGCCTTTCTCAATTTGTCCGAGACCGGCGATCTGCGCGAGGCGGCGACGAACCTCTTTGCCCATCTCCAGGCGCTCGACCGCAGCGGCGCGGAGTTGATCGCGGTCGAGTCGGTTCCCTTCGAAGAGCTTGGCGAAGCGATCAACGATCGGCTGGCGCGTGCCGCCGCCCCCCGTGACAATCCCCACGTCTGAAACTACAGCGCCGCGCGTCCATTTGGACGCGCAAAGGACGCTGTAGCACTTTGAATTTTGTGCATGATCCTTTCCGAAAATCGATTCCGATTTTCGGGGTCATGCACTAGCTTCTGGGCATGATCCAGAATCCGACCGGCCTCGACCCCGCGCTTGCCGAGCGCTTTGCAGCCATCGTCGGCGAGCGCTACGCGGTTCGCCAGAGTTCCGACATCGAGCCCTATGTCCATGAGCCGCGTGGCCTGTTCACGGGCACGGCCTCGCTCGTGCTGCGCCCCGGCAGCGTCGAGGAGGTGAGCGCGATCATGAAGCTCGCCACCGAGACGGGCACGCCGATCGTGCCACAGGGCGGCAATACGGGTCTCGTCGGCGGCCAGGTTCCCGACCGCTCTGGCGGCCAGGTGGTGCTGTCACTGTCGCGGCTCAATCGCATTCGCGAGATCGATCCGGTCTCCAATACGGTGACCGTGGAGGCCGGCGTGGTGCTCGACACGCTGCATCATGCCGTGGACGCCGCAGGCAGGCTCTATCCGCTGTCGCTGGCCTCGCAGGGCTCGTGCGAGATCGGCGGCAACCTGTCGTCCAATGCCGGTGGCGTGGCCGTCGTGGCCTATGGCAATGCGCGTGAGCTTTGCCTCGGCGTCGAGGTGGTGCTGCCGACGGGCGAGGTGCTGGACGACCTGCGCAAGCTCAAGAAGGACAATACCGGCTACGACCTGAAGAACCTCTTCGTCGGCGCCGAGGGCACGCTCGGCGTGATCACCGCGGCCGTGCTCAAGCTCTTCCCGAAGCCCAGGGGGCGCGAGGTCGCCTGGGTGGGGCTGTCTTCGCCGGAAGCGGCACTTGGCCTGTTCGACCGCGCACAGGACCTTGGCGGCGGTGCCCTGACGGCTTTCGAACTGATCGGACCGCGGCCGATGGAATTCGCCATGCGGCACATCCCCGATGCGCGCCCGCCACTTGAGGGCGAGTGGCCCTGGCAGGTGCTGATGGAAATCTCCTCGGGCCGCTCGGCCGAGGATGCGCGGCAACTGATCGAACACATTCTGTCTGAAGGAATCGAGGCAGGGCAGGTAGGCGATGCGGTGATCGCCGCAAGCACTGCTCAGGCCAACGAGTTCTGGCGCCTGCGCGAGATGCTGCCGGAAACGCAGAAGGCCGAAGGTGCGTCGATCAAGCACGACATCTCCGTGCCGGTTGCCAGCATTCCCGCCTTCATCGCCGAGGCCGACAAGGTTGTGACCGGCGTGTGTCCGGACGCGCGCGTGGTCTGCTTCGGCCACATGGGCGACGGCAACCTGCACTACAACGTGTCGCAGCCGCTCGGCATGGCGCCACAAGAGTTCCTTGCCCTCTACCGGCCGATGAACAACGCGGTGCATGACGTCGTCCGTAGCTTCAACGGCTCGATTTCAGCAGAGCACGGCATTGGCCAGCTCAAGCGCGACGAACTGATCGCAACTGCTCCGCCTGTCGCCATAGATCTGATGCGCAGGGTCAAGGCGGCGTTCGATCCGGCCGGCATCATGAACCCCGGCAAGGTCATCTGATTACCAGTATGCACAATGGGTTGGCGCGCGTGGTTGCCCGTGCGGCTATTGTCCGGATCGTCGTTGCTTATGCGGCCAGTGTCGGATGACAGTCGTCCTGGTTCATCGTTTCTTCAGACCGGTTTACAAGATCTTGTGGCCGGTCGGATTCCGATAACCATCGCCGAGATCAGCAAAATTTAACCGACTTTCTTAAGCGGGGCGGTAAGGAGACCCCGCTAATGTCCTTCCTACAAACGAGGCCAGGAAAACTGGTCCGGAGAGACCGGAAACCGGCTCTCAGGAGATAACAGGAAGGCACAACATGAACACCGGACTGAAGCCAGTCTGGGCGGGACGCACCATGCGCCTCGACCCTTTCCGCTTGCCGCAGATGGTCAGCTTCGACACGCGCGATGACCTTGGCGATGTCAACTTCACCATCGATCAGCGCGGGGCGGTCATCCGCCGCACGCTCGCCCTCAGCGGCCTTCCGGTCACGGTCGCATTGCCGGCCCGCGCCTTTCGCGGCGTCGCCGCCCGCGCCATGGAAGACGACTTGGGCAACGTCACGGTGACGCTCGAACTACTGCACAACGATCCCATGCTGTCGGTGCCGCTGCTGGTCGCCGACGATCTCGACGACGTGGCGGCCGACTGGCGTGCCTGGGCCGATTTCTACAGCCTGCCGATGCTTTTGATCGAGGCCGACGGTGTCGCCCGCACGCTGGAGGAGTCGCTCGGTGCGGCAATCAAGACCCAGCCGGTGCGCGAACGCCGCAAGGGTCGTGTTTCGCGCATGCGTCGGCCGCGCTTCCTGGCGCGCCGCAAGTCGGGCGACCTGGGCGTCCGGCTGGTCATCGACGGCGAAGAGATCATCGCCCGGGCCTGACGGTTAAAATCAGATCAGCGGCTTGAGCGCCACCCAGGCGCCGCCGAAGACGAGCCCTAGGAAGATGATCCAGCCGACCTGGCTGTTCGACTTGAACAGCTTCAGGCACTGGTCTGGATCGTCGATGTCGAGCGTCGTGATCTGGCGCGCCATGTGCACGCCCGCGGCGGCCAGTCCGGCGAGGGCCGGCATCGGCACCTGCGCCATGGCGAAGGCCGAGGCGAACAGGATCAGTGCGCCGGCATAGAGCCCGACAAGCCACGATTTGGTGTTTTCGCCGAAGAAGCGCGCCGTCGACCTCACGCCGACCAGCGCGTCGTCTTCCTTGTCCTGGTGGGCGTAGATCGTGTCGTAGCCGATCACCCACATGATCGAACCGAAATAGAGCAGCAGCGCCGGCGGATCGATGTCGCCGAACTCGGCCGCCCAGCCCATCAGCGCGCCCCATGAGAAGGCGAGGCCGAGCACGAATTGCGGCCAGTTGGTGATGCGCTTCATGAACGGATAGATCGCGACGATGGCTAGCGAGGAGATGCCGAGCAGGATCGCGAAGCTGTTGAACTGCAGCAGCACGACCAGCCCGACCAGCGCCTGCAGGACGAGGAACAGCCAGGCCTGGCGGCGGCTGACCTGGCCCGAGGGCAGCGGGCGCGAGCGGGTGCGCTCGACCTGGGCGTCGATGTTTTCGTCGACGAGGTCGTTGTAGGTGCAGCCAGCGCCACGCATGGCAATCGCACCCACCATGAACAGGGCGAGATACCAGGGCGATGGCAGCAGCGAAATCAGGCTATCCTCGGGGCGGGCATAGGCGCTCGCCGCCATCGCCGCCGACCACCAGCACGGCCACAAAAGCAGCCACCAGCCGATCGGTCTATCCCAGCGGGCAAGCTGGGCGTAGGGCCAAAGGCCGCGCGGCAGTGCGCGGTAGACCCAGTGACCACTGGGGGCATCGGCGACCCGGCCCTGGCCGGCTTTGGATTGGATCTGTTCCATTGCGGTGGAGTGGCAGGCGCGCGACTTTGCGTCAAGCGGATGATTTGTCCATGATCGGTATGACTGGAGCTTGACCCGGAACGCCATGCGCCATACCGGGGGCGCGAGACCGGATAGCAGAAAAAGGATGTGCCGCATGAATGTTCTCCTGATCGGCTCCGGCGGCCGCGAACATGCGCTGGCCTGGAAACTCGCTGCCTCGCCGATGCTGACCAAGCTCTATGCCGCGCCCGGCAATCCTGGCATCGCGCAAGAGGCCGAACTGGTCGCGCTCGACGTCGCCGACCATGCCGCAGTCGCGGATTTTTGCAGGGAAAAAAACATCGACCTCGTTGTGGTCGGTCCCGAGGGGCCGCTGGTGGCCGGCATCGGCGACGATCTGCGCGCTGAGGGCATCCGGGTCTTCGGGCCATCGGGCAAGGCAGCACAGCTCGAGGGTTCGAAGGGTTTCACCAAGGATCTCTGCGCCCGCTACAACATTCCGACCGCTGCCTACGGCCGCTTCGACAATGCGGCGGCGGCGCGCGCCTATGTCGAGAAGATGGGCGCGCCGATCGTCATCAAGGCAGACGGGCTGGCCGCCGGCAAGGGCGTGACGGTGGCAATGACGCTCGACGAAGCGCTTGAGGCGGTGGACGCCTGCTTCGAAGGTGCGTTCGGCGGGGCCGGTGCCTCGGTGGTGGTCGAGGAATTCATGACCGGCGAGGAGGCGAGCTTCTTCTGCCTTTGCGACGGCAAGACGGCACTGCCCTTCGGCACGGCGCAGGATCACAAGCGCGTCGGCGACGGCGATGTCGGCCCCAACACAGGCGGCATGGGCGCTTATTCGCCCGCACCGGTAATGAGCGCGGAAATGATCGAGCGCACGATGCGCGAGATCATCGAGCCGACCATGCGCGGCATAGCCGAGATGGGCGCGCCTTTCTCAGGCGTGCTGTTTGCCGGCCTGATGCTGACCGAGGATGGGCCCAAGCTGATCGAATACAACACTCGCTTCGGCGATCCCGAATGCCAGGTGCTGATGATGCGGCTCAAGGACGATCTGCTGGTGCTGCTCAGCGCCGCTGCCGACGGCCAACTCGGGCACATGTCGGTGCGCTGGCGCGACGAGGCGGCGCTGACGGTGGTGATGGCAGCCAAGGGCTATCCCGGCACGCCAGAAAAGGGCTCGGTGATCTCGGGCCTCGACAAGGCGAAGGCCGCGGGCGCCGAGGTCTTCCACGCCGGGACCGGCCTCAAGGACGGCAAGATCGTCGCCAATGGCGGCCGTGTGCTCAACGTCACTGCAACGGGACGCAACGTCACGGAAGCGCAGGCCAGGGCCTATGCCGCAGTCGATCTGGTCGAGTGGCCGGAAGGCTTTTGCCGACGCGACATCGGCTGGCGGGCAGTGGAGCGCGAGCAGGCTGGCTAAGGCTCGGCGCGATCGAGACCGATCGAGCCGGTAGAGAACGGGTCAAGTTCGGCCCTGCCATCCGCGCGCTGACGCTCATTGCGCAGCCGTTCGTCGAGCCGGGCTGCGGCGTATTCCGCCATCCCGTCGGTGTATCGATTTGCCCGCGCCGTGATCGGTGGAAGCGCACCCAGTACGGCACGGTTCCAGCTCGATTTCAGCGCATCGGCGAGGCCGTGGAGGTGCACCGGATAGGCCACCGAGGCATAGGTGATGCGGCTTTCGCCCCTGAGGCCGTGCTCACGCGCGATCGGCACGGGCACATTGGTCATGAATTCGACGTTCGTCTCGATCAACTGGCCGAACGGCCAGGCCTTGCGCAGGGCAGCTGCATCCATTGGTGCTACGTTGACGTCGATATCCTTGTTGGTGCCGGCCACGCGGTAGGGGCAACGGCTGATGCCACAATTGGCCTGCGCCGAAAACTGCCACAAGGTGTAGCGCTGCCAGTTGCCCTTGGGGAAATGAATGCCGATCTCGGACTTGTAGCGTGCATACCACAGCGGCAGGCGCGACAGCAGCGGATAGCGAAAGCGGTTGTCGGCAATGTATTTCGAGGTCGAGCCGTTGGTGTAGAGGACCGGGTAGCGGCCAGTGCGCCGGTAGATGTGGCGCACGAACAATTCGGCGTCCTCCAGCGATATCCATTGGGTCGGGTCATTGTCTTCGATGTCGAGGGCCATCAGGTCGTCGGGCCCTGGTTCGGCAAAGTCGAGGAAATTGTTCGCCTGTTCGATCGGATTGCCCGGTCGGCCGAGGTGATAGGCGCCCCATTCCAGACCGAGCGACTTGGCGATGACCTTGCGGGTATGGAACAGTTCCCGCGCCACCGCATGACGTTTCCACAGCGCCTTGCACAGCCGGTAAGCGGTTTCGTCGCCGGAACAGTCGTAGGCGGGCGGCAGCCCGTCCGACGCCTTGTTGATGAAGCCGACGATGCGCTTGTCACCGGAGAGCTTCGGCCAGTCGATGGTGTTGTATTCGTAAGCGTCGATGACCAGGGCCCGGTCGATCTTTTTCCACGGTTCGGAAAATTCTGAGGCGTCAGCCTGGACGGGCAGAAGCATGAGGCAAGCGGCGGTAGACGCTGCGAGCGCGAGCCTGCGAAGCTGTGACGCCAATCCCCTCAAACGGCTACCCCTCAAGAACTGATGGCCGATCGCGAGGCGACATAGTTAAGGAAATGCTTATAAAGCGCCAGCAATCACTGGTTGCAACTTTTTGTTACCGACGCGTCATTGCCTCGATCGAGAGCGGATCGGGGGCGGGCTCGGTCGGAAGCGTGCCTTCTACCTCGCGTTTCCGGTAGTGTGCGAGGGAACATCTGGGCGAGCACAGCAGGCCACGATCGGTCCAGTAGGCCGCACCGTTCTCGATCCTGCCTTCATGGTAGCAGAAGCCCTCAGAGTGAAAGTTCAGGCTGCATTCGATGCAGTTATAGGCGTCAGGCCGGGCGAGCATGGCAATCCCCGTTGTTGTCGCCCCCTTCTATCAATGTCCTACTTTGGTGCAAAGGACCCACTAAAATTTGACGTTTACGTCAAAAGTCGCTTTCCCTCGCCGGGCCAAGGCGGCTAATGTGCGGGACAGGCAGGCGGCTGCAGCCGCATCTTTATCAGCAGGAGAAAACGCCATGTATCGCGCCCCGGTCGAAGAGATAGGTTTTGCGCTGAAGCATGTGGCGGGGCTGAAGGCCGCACTCGATGCGAGTGCTTTCGGCGATCTCGGCGAGGACCTGGTCGATGCCATCCTGGCCGAGGCAGGACGTTTTGCTACCGAGGAGGTTGCGCCGCTCTACAAGGTCGGCGACCGCGAGGGCGCCGTGCTCAAGGATGCCGCGGTCACCATGCCGGCCGGCTGGAAGGAGCTCTACAAGCACTGGATCGAGGGCGGCTGGAACGGCCTGAACGGGCCCGAGGAGTTTGGCGGGCAGGGCCTGCCGACCATGCTTGGCGTTGCCGCGCTCGAAATGTGGAACTCGGCCGCCATGGCCTTCGGTATCGGGCCGACGCTGACCATGGGGGCGGTCGAAGCGCTGGAGAAGCATGCTTCGGAGGAACTGAAGGCGGCCTATCTCGAAAAGCTCGTCTCGGGCGAGTGGATGGGCACCATGAACCTGACCGAGCCGCAGGCGGGCTCGGATCTCGCTGCCTTGCGCGCCCGCGCCGAGCGTGCCAGCGACGGCACCTACCGCATCTTCGGCCAGAAGATATTCATCACCTATGGCGAGCATGACCTGACCGACAACATCGTGCATCTGGTGCTGGCCCGGCTGCCCGATGCGCCGGCCGGCACGCGCGGCATCTCGCTGTTCCTGGTGCCCAAGTTCCTGCTCAACGAGGATGGCACGCCGGGTGCGCGCAACGATGTGTTCTGCTCCGGCCTTGAGGAAAAGCTCGGCATCCACGCCTCGCCGACCTGCACGATGATCTACGGCGACGGCTTCGCTGGGGATCGCGAGCCGGGCGCCGTGGGCTGGCTGATCGGCGAGGAAAACAAGGGGCTCGCCTGCATGTTCACGATGATGAACAATGCCCGCCTGTCGGTTGGCATGCAGGGCGTGGCGGTTGCCGAGACTGCCTTCCAGAAGGCGCTCGCCTATGCCAACGACCGCCGCCAGGGCAAGGCGTCGAGCTATCAGGGCGAGGGCATGGCGCCGATCGTCCATCACCCCGATGTCCAGCGCAACCTTCTGACCATGAAGGCGCTGACCCAGGCAGCACGCGCCATCGCCTATTCCTGTGCGCATGCGCTCGACATGGCGCGCGTTTCGGAAGGCGAGGCGAAGGAGCATTGGCAAGACCGTGCCAATCTGCTGACCCCCGTGGCAAAAGCATTCCCCACCGATGTAGGCGTCGAGGTGGCTTCGCTCGGAGTGCAGGTGCATGGCGGCATGGGCTTCATCGAGGAAACGGGGGCGGCAAGCCTTTTGCGCGACGCCCGCATCGCTCCAATCTACGAGGGCACGAACGGCATCCAGGCGATCGACCTCGTGATGCGCAAGCTGCCGCTCGGCAATGGCAAGCACGTCCAGGGCTACATAGACGAACTTGGCGAGGTGGCCGGCGCGGTCGCGGCCCGGAACGACGTGGACTTCGGGCGGACGGCTGACAGTCTCGAGCAAGCGCTCGGCCACCTCCGCGAGGCCGCGCGCTATCTGCAGAACGCCCTGGGCGACGGCCGAACGGACGATGCGCTGGCCGGCGCCACGCCATATCTCAGGCTGTTCGCGCTGGCCGCCGGCGGTGCCTATCTGGCGCGGGCGGCACTTGCCGATAGCGATGCCGGGCGCATTTCGCTCTGCCGGTTCTTTGCCGAAAACATGCTCGGCGAAACTGCCGCGCTCAAGGACCGTGTCATCGGCGGCGCAGACAGCCTGGCGGACGCGGCGAAAGCGCTGGTCAAGGCGTAGAAAATAGGACGAGGGGACGTAGAGACGTGAGCGACCATATTGTCATCGAGCGGCAGGATGCCGTGCAGATCATCCGGCTGAACCGTCCGGACAAGAAGAACGCGATCACGCGGGCGATGTATGCCGACATGGCGGCTGCGCTGACGGCGGGCGACGCGGACCCCGCGATCCGCGCCCACGTCTTTCTCGGCCTGCCGGGCGCGTTCTCGGCCGGCAACGATCTGGCCGACTTCATGGCGATCGCCAGTGGCGGCGAGGGTGGCGGTGAAGTCTGGGACTTCCTGCTGGCGTTGGCCAATGTCGGCAAGCCGATCGTTTCAGGTGTCGATGGCATTGCCGTCGGCATCGGCACCACGCTCAACCTGCACTGCGACCTGACCTTCGCCACGCCGCGCACCACCTTCCGCACGCCTTTTGTCGATCTCGGCCTCGTTCCGGAAGCAGGGTCGAGCCTGCTAGTGCCGAATGTGCTCGGGCTGCAGCGGGCGTTCGCGATGCTCGGGCTGGGCGAGGGCCTTTCGGCCGAGCGCGCCCAGGCCGCCGGCCTGATCTACAAGGTCGTGGCCGAAGACGAGCTCGAGGCGGCAACACTTGCTGCGGCGCGCGAGATCGCCGCCAAGCCCCCGGAAGCGCTCAGGATCGCGCGCGACCTGATGCGCGGCGACCGCTTGGAATTGGTCGCCCGCATCAAGCAGGAAAGCGAGCACTTCCGCGCCCGCCTCAAGTCCGACGAGGCGCGCGCCGCCCTCGTCGCATTCATGACCAGGAAGAAGTAAGGGGCTTCACCCTCCCTACAAGTGGGAGGGTGAAGAGCTCAGGGATAAAGCCGTTCTTTCTCCCAGCCGCCGTTGCCACTGCGCGTGAAGACGATGCGGTCGTGCAGCCGGAACGGACGGTCGTGCCAGAACTCGATCTGGCTCGGCAGGATGCGGAAGCCCGACCAGTGCGCCGGCCGCGGGATCTCGCCGATGGCGTGACGCGCGGTGTATTCGGCAACCGCCTTTTCCAGCGCGAATCGGCTTTCGAGCGGACGCGACTGCTTCGACGCCCAGGCCCCGATGCGGCTTCCGCGTGGACGCGAAGCGAAATAAGCGTCGGCCTCTTCGTCGGTGACGATTTCCACAGGCCCGCGCACCCGCACCTGGCGGCGCAGCGACTTCCAGTGGAAGCACATCGCAGCCTTCATCGTTGCCAGGATCTCGCGGCCCTTGGCGCTCTCGAAATTGGTGTAGAAGACGAAGCCCTGCTCGTCGAAGCCCTTGAGCAGCACCATGCGGACGTCGGGCAGCCCGTCGGTGTCGACCGTCGCCAGCGCTACCGCGTTGGGATCGTTCGGCTCGCTGGCTGTCGCATCCTGCAGCCATGCGGCAAAGAGCCGATAAGGCTCCGCGCTCTCCGTGAAGTCACCGCTTTTTAACCCTGTGTCCGTCATAGCTCTTACTCGACCTGCCAATGCCGACCGGGAGAATGCCTATTGTCGCGTCCCGCGCAAGCCTTTGAGGGCTCACATTTCGGAATTCGTTGCCTCAAGGTGGTGCTTCTGCTCAGCCTGACAATGGTGACCGCCTGCGGTGCCGGCGGCTTCAGCCTGGAAAAGGCCGAGGTCGATCGCAGCGTGCTGACGAGCAAGGTGCCCGACGATGCCGGCAGCGCGGGCATCGACGCGAATCGGCTGTCCGACCAGGCGACCATCCGCAACGCCGTCTCGTCAGCCGACTTGCAGGAACTGAAGGGGCAGGCGATTCCCTGGGCCAATGCCGAGACCGGCGCGCGCGGGTCGATCACGGCGCTAGCCGAGAGCATGGAACGCGGCGTGCTGTGCCGCAAGTTCTCCGCATCGCGCGAAAGCTTCGATGGCGTCACCCTGTTCAAGGGCGAAATCTGTGCCGCCGGAGCCGGAACCTGGCAGATGCTAGCTTTCGAGCCGGTCTGACACTTTGCGGGGCCCAAGCCTCTGGAATTTCTTCCTAGCCAAGCGCATATAGGTGGTGATCAACCCTTCTCTAAGCGTGGAAATTTTGCATGCGCGACCCCTATGAGGTGCTGGGCGTTGCCAAGAACGCCTCGGCCAAGGACATAAAGGCGGCCTATCGCAAGCTGGCCAAGAAGCATCATCCGGACCAGAATCCCGATGATCCGAAGGCGAAGGAACGCTTTGCAGCTGCCAACCAGGCCTACGAGATTCTCGGCGACGAGCAGAAGAAGGCGGCGTTCGACCGCGGCGAGATCGATGGCGAGGGCAAGCAGCGCTTCCATGGCTTCGAAGGTGCCGCGGGTGGCGATCCGTTTGGCGGATTCCGTCGCCAATCGTCGGGCGCCGGTGGCAGCCGCTTCGAGTTCCGCTCGGGCGGGCCGGGCGGCTCGTCCTTCGAGGGCGGAGACATTTTCAGCCAGATCTTCGGCGACGCGTTCGGCCAGCGCGGCGGTGGCGCTGGCGCGCGTGCCGGTGCGGGCGGGCCGAGCCCCCAGCCGGGTGCCGACATCAATGTCAATCTCGACGTGACCATCGAGGAGGCCGCGACCGCGCCGAAGGTGACGGCACTGTTTCCAGACGGCCGCAAGATGGCAGTCAAGCTGCCGGAGTTTGTCGAGGACGGCCAGACCATTCGGCTTAAAGGGCAGGGCGAGCAGGGCTTCGGCGCTGCCGGCGACGCGCTGGTGAAGATCAGGTTCCGCCGCCATCCGCGCTACCGCGTCGAAGGCCGCGATCTCCATGTCGACCTGCCGGTGCCGTTGCACGATGCCGTGCTGGGCGCCAAGGCAGCCGTCGAGACGCCCACGGGTCGCATTGCCGTCAAGGTGCCGGAATGGTCGAGCTCGGACAAGGTGCTGCGCATCAAGGGGCGTGGCTTGCCGGAAAAAAACGGTGGCCACGCCGACCTCTATGTCCATATCAGGGTGATGCTGCCCGAGGGCGGCGATCCCGAGCTCGAGCATCTGATGCGCACGCGCAACGCCTGACGGCTGCTGCACTGGCCGTATCGTTGCCGACGCATGAGCGCTTGAAGGCGCAGGTAGCCTATGCGATAGGCTCTTCCAAACAGTTCAAGCATCGGAGTGCGCTCATATGGCGGGTGGACAGGGCCTCATGGCCGGCAAGCGCGGCCTTATTCTCGGCGTCGCCAATAACAGATCGATCGCCTGGGGAATCGCCAAGGCCTGTGCGGACCAGGGGGCGGAACTCGCGTTCACCTATCAGGGCGATGCGCTGAAGAAGCGCGTCGAGCCGCTGGCCGCCGAAATCGGCGCCTTCGTCTGCGGTCATTGCGACGTCACCGACATGGCCAGCATCGACGCCGTGTTCGAGACGCTGGAAAAGAAGTGGGGCAAGCTCGACTTCGTCGTCCACGCCATCGGCTTCTCCGACAAGGAAGAGCTGACCGGCCGCTATGTCGACACCAGCCACGACAACTTCCTGAAGACCATGGACATTTCGGTCTATTCCTTCACGGCGATCGCCAAGCGCGCCGAGAAGCTGATGACCGAAGGTGGTTCGCTACTGACCATGACCTACTACGGCGCCGAGAAGGTGATGCCGAACTACAACGTCATGGGCGTTGCCAAGGCCGCGCTCGAGGCAAGCGTGAAGTATCTCGCCGTCGACATGGGTCCCAAGAACATCCGCGTCAACGCGATCTCGGCCGGCCCGATCAAGACGCTTGCCGCTTCGGGCATCGATGATTTCCGCTACATCCTCAAGTGGAACGAGTACAACGCCCCGCTGCGCCGCACCGTGTCGATCGAAGAGGTCGGCGATGCCGGTCTCTACTTCCTGTCGCACCTGTCTCGCGGCGTCACCGGTGAGGTCCACCATGTCGATTCCGGCTATCATGTCGTCGGCATGAAGGCCGTAGACGCGCCTGACATCTCGACCGTCAAGGACTGACCAAAGCCAGATCCTTGTCACTGCCCGGCATGTCACCGATCGTCTATTTCGTGCGCCACGGCCAGACGGCCTGGAATGCCGAGCAACGCCTGCAGGGGCAGGCCGACACCGACATCAATGCGCTCGGCCGCGAGCAGGCCGACCGCAATGGCGCTCGTCTCGCCGAGCTGATCTGTGATCCCCAGGCATTCGACTTCGTGGCGAGCCCTCTGCGGCGTACCCGCGAGACGATGGAACGGGCCCGCCAGGCGATGGGGCTCGACCCCGTGGCTTACCGGACCGACGAGCGACTGGTCGAGGTGCATTTCGGCGACTGGCAGGGCCACACCTTCGCCGAGCTTGAAACCCGCATGCCCGGGTCGTCCGAGGCACGCCAGCACGACAAGTGGGATTTCGTGCCGCCCGGCGAATACGCCGAGAGCTACGAGATGCTCACCGCGCGTGTGCGGCCATGGCTTGCGGAGATCCGGCAGCCAACCGTCTGCGTCACTCATGGCGGGGTGGTGCGCGCCATCTTCCGGCTGGTAGCGGCCATGCCCAAAAGCAAAGCGGCGGCCCTGGAGATACCGCAGGACCGCGTGCTCAGATTCGAGGATGGCCGTCTGGACTGGCTGTGACGGCTGCCGTTTTTACTGCGGCAGTTCCATGTCGGTGATGAGGTTCTCGCCGCCGACCACGTCATAGGCGATCAGGATATCCATGCCCGGCTTGATGTTGTCGACGTCGAACTCGCCCGGCAGCTTGTAGGACTTGCCGTTGTCGAGCGTGATGACCGACTTGTCCTTGTCGACGGACTTGATCTTGCCTTCGGCCTCGGCGGCCAGCGCGGCACCGGATATCATGAGAACGGCGGCAACCGCGCCAATAAGGGTACGCATTATCGTTATCGTCCTCTTTCTTCTGCGCCCCTCCCGGGAGGCGAACGATTTACGGGCGGTCGGAAGGAAGCAGAAACCAATCGAATGTGTCAAAACTAAATCTGCCGCGATCACGGTTGACCACCGCTAAATGGAAATATGAGCTACACGCAACCTGTCCGCGTGCGCAAGGATCATCCTGTCGCTTTGAAAGCGTGGTTCATGCCGTCCTAAAAGTAATTTCACTTTTCGAGGGCATGCGCTAGAAGGCGCCGATACGCCGGAAAGGGCCTTTTCATGTCGCATAACACCTTCGGCCATCTGTTTCGCGTCACCACCTGGGGCGAGAGCCATGGGCCGGCGCTTGGCTGCGTGGTCGACGGCTGCCCGCCCGGAATCCGCTTCACGCTGAAGGACATCCAGGACGAACTCGACAAGCGCAAGCCGGGCCAGTCGCGCTTCGTCACCCAGCGGCGCGAGCCCGACGAGGTGAGGATCCTGTCCGGCGTGATTACCGACGAGGATGGCGAGACGCTTGTTTCGACCGGCACGCCGATCTCGATGCTGATCGAGAATGTCGATCAGCGCTCGAAGGACTATGGCGAGATCGCCCGGCAATACCGTCCAGGCCATGCCGATTACACCTATGACGTCAAATACGGCTTGCGCGATCACCGGGGCGGCGGCCGCTCCTCGGCGCGCGAGACTGCGGCGCGGGTGGCTGCAGGCGCCATTGCCCGCAAGATCGTGCCCGGCCTCGTCGTGCGCGGCGCGCTGGTGTCGATGGGCACCAAGGATATCGACCGCGCCAATTGGGATTGGGATTTCATCGGCGATGCCGAAAACCCGTTCTTCACGCCCGACCCCGCCTCGGTTCCGGTCTTTGCCGACTATCTCGACGGCATCCGCAAGTCGGGCTCGTCGGTCGGTGCGGTGATCGAGATCGTCGCCGAAGGCGTGCCGGCGGGGCTCGGCGCGCCGCTATATGGCAAGCTCGACCAGGACATCGCGTCGAACCTGATGTCGATCAACGCCGTTAAGGGCGTCGAGATCGGCAACGGCTTTGAGGCCGCGCGCATCACCGGCGAGGAAAATGCCGACGAGATGCGCATCGGCGAAGACGGCAATCCGGTGTTCCTGTCCAACCACGCAGGCGGTATATTGGGTGGTATCTCGACCGGGCAGGCGGTGATCGCGCGTTTCGCCGTCAAGCCGACCTCCTCGATCCTGACGCCGCGCAAGTCCATCGACAAGGACGGCAAGGAAGTCGACGTCATGACCAAGGGCCGCCACGACCCCTGCGTCGGTATCCGCGCGGTGCCGATCGGCGAGGCGATGGTTGCCTGCGCGATCGCCGACCACTATCTGCGCCATCGCGGACAAACCGGCCGCGGCTGACGTCTCAGAATACTCGTTTTCGGAATGGAAGACCGACCATGGCATACGACCAGAAGAAAGTCGTCGAAGCGCTGAGGGCCTTCGAGCGCGGTGAGATCGTGGTCGTGATGGACGACGACGGGCGCGAGAACGAGGGCGACCTGATCGTCGCAGCCGTCCATTGCACGGCTGAGAAGATGGCCTTCATCGTGCGCCACACCTCCGGCATCGTCTGCACGCCGATGCTCAAGGAAGACGCCCGCCGGCTCAATCTGGCACCGATGGTCGCCGACAATGATTCCGCCCACACCACGGCCTTCACCGTCAGCGTCGACTTCAAGCACGGCACTACCACCGGCATCTCGGCCGACGACCGCACGCTGACCGTGCGCAATCTCGCCAATCCCAATGTGGGTGGTGCCGATTTCGTCCGGCCGGGCCACATCTTCCCGCTGATCGCGCGCGAAGGTGGCGTGCTGATGCGCTCCGGCCATACCGAAGCCGCCGTCGACCTGTGCAAGCTTGCCGGCCTGCCGCCGGTCGGCGTCATCTCCGAACTGGTGAACGACGACGGCACAGTGATGCGCGGCCCGCAGGTGGCTGCCTTCGCCGAGAAGAACAATCTGAAGCAGGTATCGGTCGCCGACCTGATCGCCTACCGCCAGCGCCAGGAAACGCTGATCGAGCGCGTCGACACATTCGACATCGAAACCCCCGCCGGCAAGGCCAAGGCCATCACCTATACGCTGCCCTGGGATGTCATGCACCATCTCGCCATCGTCTTCGGCGACATCCGCGACGGCGAGGAAGTGCCTGTGCGCTTGCACACCGAGGACGTCGTGACCGATGTGTTCGGCACCAGCAATCGTCTCAGCGACATCATGAAGACCTTCGGCGAGTGCAAGCGCGGCGTGATCGTCTACCTGCGGGAGGGCTCGGTGGGCGTTTCAAACCTCGGCCGCAACCGGCCGTCCGCCGAACGCGAGGACCACGAGGAAGCGCGCCACCGCGAGGACGAATGGCGGCAGATCGGCCTCGGTGCCCAGATCCTCAGGGATCTCGGCATCTCGTCGATCAACCTGATCGCCTCGCGCGAGCGCCACTATGTCGGCCTCGAAGGTTTTGGCATCCGCATCGCCAAGACCGAAATCCGCTAAGTCCTATCCCATAAGTTGCCGGCGGCGGATGGTTGACAACCGCCCGCGGCTGCGCATTCTCGTGCCCGTCTCCGGAGCGCGGCGCTTCGGATTGTTTTGAATCTGGGCGCGGCGCTGTGGGGTGGGGATCCCGGCCGATGCCTTCACGGGGGGATTCGGGCATGTGGGACTTTGAAATCAGCAAGAGCCTGTCGATCATGGCGCGCACCTGGCCGTTCATTGTGCTGCGCATGGTCGTCTATTTCAGCATCACACTCGCCTACATCGTGGCGATGGGGGCCGGCGCCGGCGTCGGTTACGGGGTCGGCCATGTCGCCACCGATCCTGACGGACCGATAACCTTCGCGCTCTGGGGTGGCATCGCCGGCTTCGGCGTGGTTTCGCTGGTCGTCTACTGGATCCGCGAATACATCCTCTACATCGTCAAGGCTGGCCACATCGCCGCCATGGTCCACCTGATCGACGGGCGCGAGCTGCCCGGCGGGCAGAACCAGATCGTTTATGCGCGCGAAGTCGTCACCGCCCGCTTCAGCGAGGCGAGCATCCTGTTCGTGCTCGACCAACTGGTGAAGGGCGCCGTCGGCGCGATCACCGGCCTGATCGGCGGCATCGCCGCCTTCATCCCGATCCCCGGTCTCGACGGCGTGGTCAGGTTCATCAACACGGTGATCCGCATGTCGCTGACCTATGTCGACGAGATCATCCTGGCCTACAACATCCGCATCGGCAGCAACTCGCCCTGGCAGAGCGCGCGGCAGGGCATTGTGCTCTACGCCCAGAACGGCAAGACCATGGTCAAGAACGCCATCTGGCTGTCCCTGGTGGTGTGGATCGTGTCGCTGCTGATCTTCCTGTTCATGCTGGCGCCGGCCGGCGCCATCCTCTACTTCATGCCGGGCGAATTGGCCGGCTGGGCCTTCGTCCTCGCCATCATATTCGCCTGGGCCTTCAAGGCGGCGTTGATCGAGCCCTTCGCCATCGCCTCGTTGATGCAGGTCTATTTCAAGGTCATCGAGGGCCAGGTGCCCAATCCCGAATGGGACAACAGGCTGGAAGAGGCTTCGTCGAAGTTCCGCGAACTCAAGGAGAAGGCCTTCGGGTCGGGCGAGGCGTCGCGCTGGGACGGCGCTGCGAAAAACGTCTGATGCAATGCTTCGGCTGGCGCTGACCTGCTTTCCAGGCCGCGCCAGCCGATAGTTGCTATTCGGCAGGGACAGGCGCTGCTGTCATTCCGCGTGTCGAGCGTTGAAGCGTCGCCTGCCCCAGGAACGTGATGACGAGGGCCATGAATCCTGCAGCCAGCGAGACAAGGAACCCGTGGGTTGATCCGAGTTCGTCGATGATCCACCCGGATGCGGAGGAACCGAGCGCCAGGCCGATGCTGATGCCGGTGATAGCCCAGGTCATGCCTTCGGTGAGCTTGGACGAGGGCACCAGCTTTTCCACCAGCGCCATCGAGGTGATGATCGTTGGTGAGACGGCGCTGCCGGCGACAAACAGGACGACGGCCAGCGTCGGGATGTTGGAGACCATTAGCAGCGGCAAGGTAGTGAGTGCTGCGAGCGAAATGGTCATCAGCAACTGGCGGGCGAGGGGGATTTTCGGCTTCAGCGCTCCGAATGCCAGCCCCGCGATGAGCGAGCCGGCTGCATAGGCCGCCAGCGTGAAGCCTGCCGCCCCCTTGTTGCCCTGACTTTCGGCAAAGGCCACCGCCGTCACTTCGGAGGTGCCGAAGATCGCCCCGATCGCCATCAGGATCATCACCAATATCTGCATCGAAGGTAGCCGGATGACCGATGCGCCGCCGCTTTTGTCTTGGGCGTGAATGGGCGGTTCGGTCGATCTCTGCGCGGCAAAGAGCAGGTTGCCGATAGCCAGCAGCACTGTCGCTACTAGCGGGCCGGCTTCGGGGAAGACCGCGACACTGAGTCCAATCGAGACGATCGGTCCGGTAATGAAGATAATCTCATCGGCGATCGACTCGAAGGCAAATGCCGTGTGCAGCATGGGCGTATCGCGATAGATTTGCGTCCAGCGTGCCCTGACGAAGGCGCTCATGCTCGGCATCGTGCCGGCCATGATCGCGAACATGAACAGCGTCCAGTTCGGCGTGCCGTATCGTGTGGCGAGCATCAGGCCTGACAGCGCGGAAACGGCGATGATGGTGCCGGGAATGAGAATTCTGCTCTGCCCATAGCGGTCCACAAGTCGAGATACCTGTGGCGCGATCAGCGCGTTGGAAAACGCGAAAGTCGCTGCCACGGCCCCCGCCAGCCAATATTCGCCATGTGTTTCCGACAGCATCGTCACGATGCCAAGCGAAATCATGGAAAGAGGCAGGCGGGCGACGAAGCCGGCGGCCGAAAAGGCCTTGGCGCCAGGCGCCTTGAATATGTCGCCATAGGGGTTGGGCATTGGGAAGTCCTGGAGTTTCGAGCTTGCGCAATTCACATACGCTGCGTATGTCATGCTGATATAGGCATACGTAATGTATGTCAATTAACATACGTCGTGTATGTGACATGTATGTGAATGGAGGCGAATACGTGCATAAGCCACGCAGGGAAATGATCGCCGAGACCCGTGCCAAGCTGATCGGCGCGGCCCGTCATGCTTTCGGCACGGTCGGATATGCCGATGCCTCCATGGACGATTTCACCTCTGCGGCAGGGCTGACACGCGGTGCGCTCTACCATCACTTCGGCGACAAGAAGGGACTTCTGGTGGCCGTCATCGCCGAGATGGATGCCGAAATGTCGGAGCGTTTGAGTGCCGTTTCGGCCAGGGCCGATAATCTCTGGCAGGGTTTTGTCGACGAGTGCACCGCATATATCGAGATGGCGCTGGAGCCCGAGATCCAGCGCATCGTGTTGCGCGACGGGCCGGCCGTTCTGGGCGATCCCCTGCAATGGCCTCATCAGAACGAATGCATACGTTCGATGACCCAAAGCCTGCAAAGACTGGTCGATAAAAACATGATCGTCCCCGTCGACGCGGAGGCCATGGCACGGCTGGTCAATGGAGCCACGCAACATGCGGCACAATGGATTGCCAATTCCCAGGAGCCGGAAGCCGCTTCCAAAAAGGCCGTCGCAGCGTTCACTGCCTTGCTGGAAGGACTTTTGGCGCCGAAGTCGAAGGATGGACAGGCTTCGGCCTAAACCTTGTTGAGCAGCTATTCCAACCGTGCGCCAAGCATGGTCAAAGTCGGCTGGTGCGCCTATATCGAGATATGGTCACCAGGCTCTATACGCATCCGATCTATCTCGAGCACTTGACGTCGGCCGGACACCCGGAGCGGCCGGACCGGCTGCGCGCCATACAGCGCGCGCTCGATGACGAGCCATTCGAGACGCTTGACCGCGCGGAAGCGCCCGAAGGTGACGAGCAGACGATCCTGTTCGTTCATCCGGAGCCGTTCGTCGAGAGCATTCGCCGGCAGGTGCCGGAGGAAGGGCTCGCGCAGATCGACGGCGATACCATCTTGAGCCCGAAGAGCTGGCAGGCGGCGCTGACGGCCATCGGTGCGGCGAACGCTGCCGTCGACGACGTCTTTTCCGGCAAGATCGACAATGTCTTCGTTGCAGCCCGCCCGCCGGGCCACCACGCCGAGAAAACCACGGCGATGGGCTTTTGCCTGTTCAACAATTCTGCGATTGCCGCGCGCTACGCGCAGCGCCGGTATGGCGCCGAACGCGTCGCCATCGTCGATTGGGACGTGCACCACGGCAACGGCACGCAGGATATCTTTTGGGAAGACCCGTCCGTGCTTTATTGCTCGACGCATCAGATGCCACTGTTTCCGGGCACCGGCGCCAAGAGCGAGGCGGGTGTCGGCAACATCGTCAACGCGCCATTGTCGCCGGATACCGGGAGCGATGATTTCCGCGAGGCCTTTCGCTCACGCGTGCTGCCGGCGCTCGACAACTTCGCGCCCGACCTGATCATCATTTCCGCCGGCTTCGATGCCCATCACCGCGACCCGCTGGCCGAGATCAACCTGACCGAAGCCGATTTCGACTGGGCTACGGGGCAGCTGATGGATCGCGCCGCGCGCTTCTCCTCGAACCGTCTCGTCAGCCTGCTCGAAGGCGGCTACGATCTTCACGGGCTGGCCTTTTCGGTGGCCGCCCACGTCAAGCGCCTGATGAAAGGATGAACCATGGCCGCTGAGCCCAATGACGAAATCAAGGCCATGAGCTTCGAGCAGGCGCTGGCCGCTCTGGAAAAGATCGTCGACGATCTCGAGCGCGGTGACGTGCCGCTCGACCAGTCGATCAAGATCTACGAGCGCGGCGAAGCGCTGAAGGCGCATTGCGACCGCCTGCTCAAGGCTGCCGAGGACAAGGTCGAGAAGATCAGGCTTTCGCGCGACGGCAAGCCGGTGGGCACGGAGCCGCTCGACGCCGAATAGGGGAATGCGGGGGGCTTTGCACGAGTTCAGTCAAGGAGCAAACCGATGAGTTTCTTCCCAGCCAACGATCCGACCCCGGGCGACGCCTTTTCCTGCGACCAGATCGAACTGATGGTCGTGCCCAACGCCAAGGACATCGACGGCTTCCAGGTTCGCCGCGCCTTGCCTACCGCACGGCGCCGGCTGGTCGGACCGTTCATCTTCTTCGATCGTATGGGGCCCGCGATCCTGCGTGGCGGCCACGCGCTCGACGTGCGGCCGCACCCGCATATTGGGCTTGCGACCGTGACCTACCTGTTCGACGGCAAGATCCGGCACCGCGATTCGCTCGGCACCGAAATGGTCATCGCACCCGGCGACGTGAACCTGATGACGGCGGGGCGCGGTATCGTCCATTCCGAGCGCACGCCTGAGGAACTGCGCGGCGCGCCGATGTCGGTTTCCGGGCTCCAGACATGGCTCGCGCTGCCGGACGACAAGGAAGAGATGGCGCCGCTGTTCGAGCACACCGTAGCTGCCGAGCTTCCGACATTTTCGGCGGACGGCGTTACTGGCAGGCTCATCATCGGCGACTTCAAGGGCGTACGTTCGCCGGTGCGCCGGGCTTCCGATACGCTCTATGCCGATATCTCGCTTGCGCCCGGCGCCCGTATTAAGATCCCCGCCGATGCCGAGGAGCGCGCCATCTACACCCTCGACGGCGAGATCGACATTCTTGGCGACCGCTTTCCGATCGAGCGCCTTTTGGTGTTTCGCCCCGGCGACGAGATCGTCGTGTCGTCGGAGACGGGTGCGCATTTCATGCTGTTCGGCGGTGCTTCGCTCGGCTCGAAGCGCTATATCTGGTGGAATTTCGTCTCGTCCTCCAAGGAGCGCATCGAGCAGGCCAAGAATGAATGGAAGACCGGCCGCTTCGATATCGTTCCCGGCGATGAGGAGGAGTTCATACCTCTGCCCGAAGGCTGAGGCGCGGCACCTCCACGCATTTACATTCAATGACTGCGGTCGTATCTGCCGCAGTTCAACTGGTGCGGATTGATGAACGCAAAGCCCGAAACGCCGCTGCTCGACAAGGTCCGCCTGCCGGCCGACCTGCGCACGCTCAATGAGGCGCAACTGCCGCAGCTCGCCAGCGAATTGCGGGCCGAACTGATCGACGTGGTCTCGCAGACCGGCGGGCATCTCGGCGCGGGCCTTGGCGTGGTCGAGCTGACGGTGGCGCTGCACTACGTCTTCGACACGCCCGACGACCGCATCATCTGGGACGTCGGCCACCAGGCTTATCCGCACAAGATCCTGACCGGCCGCCGCGACCGCATGCGCACGCTGAGGCAGGAGGGCGGGCTCTCTGGCTTCACCAAGCGCAGCGAAAGCGAATACGATCCCTTCGGCACGGCGCATTCCTCGACCTCGATCTCGGCCGGCCTCGGCATGGCCGTTGCGCGCGATCTCAAGGGCGGCCGCAACAATGTGATCGCCGTCATCGGCGACGGCGCGATGTCGGCCGGCATGGCCTATGAGGCGATGAACAATGCCGGTTCGCTGGATGCGCGGCTGATCGTCATCCTCAACGACAACGACATGTCGATCGCCCCGCCGGCGGGCGCGATGAGCGCCTATCTGGCGCGCCTTGCCTCTGGCCGCACCTATGCCGGCGTGCGCGAGCTCGGCAAGAAGCTGACCTCCTATCTCGGCCGCCGCGTCGACCGTGCAATCACCCGCGCCGTCGAGCACGCGCGCGGCTTCGTTACCGGCGGTACGCTGTTCGAGGAGATGGGCTTCTTCCACATCGGCCCGATCGACGGCCACAATCTCGAGCACCTGATTCCGGTGCTGAAGAATGTGCGCGACAACGGCACCGGCCCGGTGCTGATCCATGTCGTAACCCAGAAGGGCAAGGGCTATGCGCCGGCCGAAGCCGCCGCCGACAAGTATCACGGCGTCAACAAGTTCGACGTCATCACCGGCGCGCAGGCCAAGGCGCCGGCCAATGCGCCTGCCTACACCAAGGTCTTCGCCGAGAGCCTGATGCAGGAGGCGCGCGAGGACGACAGGATCATCGCCGTCACCGCCGCCATGCCTACGGGCACCGGGCTTGACCTGTTCGGCGAGGCGTTTCCGTCGCGCACCTTCGATGTGGGCATCGCCGAGCAGCATGCGGTGACATTCGCCGCGGGCCTTGCCACCGAAGGCTTGCGGCCGTTCGTGGCTATCTACTCGACCTTCCTGCAGCGTGCCTACGACCAGGTTGTGCATGACGTGGCGATCCAGAAGCTGCCGGTGCGTTTCCCCATCGACCGCGCCGGTTTCGTCGGCGCCGACGGGCCGACCCATTGCGGCGCCTTCGACACCGCCTATCTGGCTTCGCTGCCCGATTTCGTGGTGATGGCAGCGGCCGACGAGGCCGAACTGCGCCACATGGTGCGCACGGCTGCCGAATATGACGAGGGCCCGATCTCGTTCCGCTACCCCAGGGGCAACGGCGTCGGCGTCGACATGCCCGAGCGTGGGCAGGTGCTGGAGATCGGCAAGGGCCGGGTGGTCAGGGAAGGCTCCAAGGTGGCGCTGCTGTCCTTTGGCACGCGGCTCAAGGATTGCCTGCTCGCCGCCGAGGAATTGGGCGCTGCCGGTCTTTCGACCACGGTTGCCGATGCGCGCTTTGCCAAGCCGCTCGACACCGACCTGATCCGCCGGCTGGCACGCGAGCACGAAGTGCTGGTCACCGTTGAGGAAGGCTCGGTTGGCGGCTTTTCCAGCCAGGTGCTTGATTTCCTCGCCCGCAACGGCCTGCTCGACAACGGCCTCAAGGTGCGGCCGCTGACGCTGCCGGACAGCTTCGTCGACCACGCCAATCCCGACAAGATGTACGCCGATGCCGGGCTCGATGCGGCCGGCATCGTTCACGCCGTGTTTGCCGCGCTCGGCAAGTCGGAACAGGCCGTTCGCGCCTGAGCATTTCGAATGACTGCGCTTGCCTTGCGGGCGCGCATTCGCCATTGGAAGTCATGGACATCTCAAGGCAAGCTCGCATCAGCCTGCGGCTCGACGAACTGCTCGTCAGCCGCCGTTTCTTTGCGAGTCGATCGCGGGCCCGCGATGCAGTGACGCGCGGTGCTGTCACCGTCGACGGCCAGCCGGCCAAGAAGCCGGGGCAGTCGGTTGCGGCGGATGCCGAGATTGCGGTCGACGATCCGGCGCAGGCCTATGTGTCGCGCGCGGCGCTGAAACTAATAGCCGGCCTCGACCATTTCGGCTTTGATCCGGCGGCTAGTCATGCGTTCGACATCGGCGCTTCGACCGGCGGGTTTACGCAGGTGCTGCTGGAGCGTGGTGCGGCGCATGTGGTGGCGATCGATGTCGGCCACGGCCAGATGGATGCCAAGCTCAAGGCCGATCCGCGCGTGACCTGCCGGGAAGGGCTGAATGCGCGCAACCTGACGCTCGACGACCTCGACGGGCGGCGGCCGGACTTTGTCGTCTCCGATGTGAGCTTCATCTCGCTGCGCCTAGCGCTGCCCAATGCGCTTGAGCTTGCCGAGCCGGGCTCGAAGGCTGTCCTGCTGGTCAAGCCGCAGTTCGAGGCAGGGCGCGAGGCGATCGGCAAGGGCGGCCTGCTCAAGAATCCTGACGATGGCCCGCGCATGGCTGAAGAATTGTGCTGTTGGCTCGACGCCATACCGGGCTGGCGTGCGCTTGGCACATGCCCGTCGCCGCTCGAAGGCGGTGACGGCAATCATGAATATCTGCTCGGTGGAGTGAAAGATCGATGACGACACGGTTCGAGATTGCGCGGCTCGGCGCGCATGGCGACGGCGTCGTCGACATCAATGGCGGCCATGTGTTCGTGCCTTTCACACTGCCTGGTGAGACGGTGACCGCGGCCCGCGACAAGGACAGGGCGCAATTGCTCGCCGTTTTGGAGGCGTCGCCCCAGCGTATCGAGCCGGCCTGCCGCCACTTCACCGAATGCGGCGGCTGCGCCATCCAGCACCTGGAAGACGGGGCCTATCGCGAGTGGAAGCGCGGGTTGGTCGCCCATGCGCTGCATACGCGGGGCATCGATGTGCCGGTCGGCGAACTGGTTGCCTGTCCGCCGCACAGCCGCCGGCGCGCGGCGTTCACTGCGCGCAACACCGAAACGGGCTTGCATCTCGGCTACAACAAGGCTTTCTCCAATGTCCTGATCGACATTGAGGAATGTCCGGTGCTGCTGCCGGAGATCATCGGCGCCGCCAGCACCTTGCGCCACCTTGCAGGCATCATCTCCAATACCTCGAAGCCTTTCAGGTTCCTGGTTACCGCCACGGAGTCCGGGCTGGAGGTGGCGGCGAGCGACTGCGGCAAGCCGACCGAAGCAATACGCCGCGCTGCGACCGACTTCGTCATCAAATCGAAGATCGCCCGGCTTTCCATCGACGGCGAGATCATCGTCGAACCGGTGAAGCCGATGCTGACATTCGGCACGGCGACGGTGACCCCGCCGACCGGCGGTTTCGTCCAGGCGGTGGCCGAGGCCGAGCAGGCGATGGCGTCGCTCGTCACCGGCCATCTGCGCAAGGCCAAGAAGGTCGCCGACCTGTTCTCCGGCAGCGGCACGTTCTCGCTGCGGCTGGCGACAAATTCGGAAGTTCACGCCGTCGAGGGCGACGCAGCAGCCCTTGCCGCACTCGATCGCGGCTTTCGCTTCGCCAGCGGACTGAAGCGGGTGACCGTCGAGCGCCGCGACCTCGACCGCCGCCCGCTGACCTTCAAGGAACTGAATGCCTTCGACGGCATCGCCTTCGATCCGCCGAGGGCCGGCGCCGAAGACCAGTGCAAGCAGATCGCACGGTCGGACGTGCCGCTCGTGGCTGCCGTCTCGTGCAATCCGGCAACGCTGGCGCGCGACCTGCGCATCCTCATCGACGGCGGCTACAAGCTGAAGAGCGTGACACCGATCGACCAGTTTCTCTGGTCGCACCATGTCGAGGCGGTGGCGTTGCTGGAGAAGCCCAGGAAGAGGCGGTAGGCGCGGCCGCGGGCTACTTCCGTCCGTTCAGCAGGCGTTCGACGAAGGCCGGGACGACCTCGGTGGCGCGGCCGTGGATAGCCTCGTCGAAGAGGCTGTAGCCCTCGGAAGGTTCCAGGTTGAGCTCGGCCGTGCGGGCGCCGGCATGGCGCGCTTCCTCGACGAATCCGGCGGCTGGGTAGACATTGCCGCTCGTGCCGATGGACACGAACAGGTCGCAGCCGTCGAGGGCCTCGCCGATTTCCTCCATGTGGTAGGGCATCTCGCCGAACCAGACCACGTCGGGCCTGACATGGCCGACCGCTTCGCAGGTGGGGCAACTCGAGGCGCAGGACATGCTGTCCCGCCACGCATGCCTGGCGCCGCATCTGGCGCACAGCGCCTTGGCCAGTTCACCGTGCATGTGGACAGGACGCTGCGATCCGGCTCTTTCGTGCAAGTCGTCGATGTTCTGCGTGACGAGCAAGAGCTTGCCCTCGAACTCGCGTTCGAGCCGGGCCAGCGCGACATGGGCGGCGTTGGGCGCGACAGTGTCGAGGCCCGAACGGCGCGCGTTGTAGAAGTCGTGCACCAGCGCCGGATTGCGCGCAAAGCCCTCCGGCGTTGCCACGTCGCGGTAGTCGAACTTCGACCAGATGCCATCTCGGTCGCGGAAGGTGTCGACACCCGATTCGGCCGAGATGCCGGCGCCGGTGAGGATGACGATGGAGGAGGGCAGGGTCATACCTCGTCGCTCATAGTGCCTGGCAGGGAAATAGCGGTGGGCAGGAGGTCACACGCGTGTGCCGCCGACTGTCATCTGGTTCATGCGCAGATGCGGCTGGCCGACGCCGACGGGCACGCCCTGACCGGCCTTTCCGCACATGCCGATACCGGTGTCGAGCTTCATGTCGTTGCCGACCATGGAAACGCGGTGCATGGCGTCGGGGCCGTTGCCGATCAGCATGGCGCCCTTGATCGGCTGGGTCACCTTGCCGCCCTCGATCATATAGGCCTCGGTGCAGCCGAACACGAATTTTCCGGAGGTGATGTCGACCTGGCCGCCGCCAAAGGAGACGGCGTAGATGCCATTCTTGACCGAAGCGATGATCTCTTCCGGCGTCTTGTCGCCCGAGGTCATGTAGGTGTTGGTCATGCGCGGCATCGGCTGGTGCGCATAGGATTCGCGGCGGCCGTTGCCGGTCGCCTTCATGCCCATCAGTCGCGCGTTCTGGCGGTCCTGCATGTAGCCCACGAGCTTGCCGTCCTCGATCAGCACGTTGCGGCCACTCGGCGTTCCCTCGTCGTCGACGGTGATCGAGCCACGGCGCTCGGCGATCGTGCCGTCGTCGACCACGGTGACACCCTTGGCGGCGACCTGCTGGCCGAGAAGGCCGGCGAAGGCCGAGGTCTTCTTGCGATTGAAATCGCCCTCGAGGCCATGGCCGACGGCTTCATGCAGCATCACGCCCGGCCAGCCGGAGGACAGCACGATGTCGAAGGTTCCCGCGGGGGCGGGAATGGCTTCGAGATTGACCAGCGCCTGGCGCAGCGCTTCGCTGGCAGCGTTCTGCCAGCTTTCCTCGGTCAGGAACTCGTTGAAACTCTTGCGCCCGCCCGCGCCATACGAGCCGCTTTCCTGGCGATCGCCGTCGCCGACAACGACCGAGACGTTCATGCGCACCAACGGGCGGATGTCGCGCACGACCTGTCCGTCGCCGCGCAGGATCTCGACATGCTGCCAGGACGAGGCGAGCGAGGCCGTGACCTGGCGGACGCGCGGGTCCTTGTCGCGCAGCCAGGCATCGATTTCCTGCAACAGCTTGGCCTTGGCCTCGAAACCTGGCGAGGTAATGGGGTTTTCCTCGCCATAGAGATGGCGGTTGGTGCGGGCAGGGGCGTCGGCGAGAGTGCCGGAGTAGCCGCCCTTGACCGCGGATACGGCGTCGGAGGCGCGCAGCAGGGCTGCTTCGGACAATTCACTGGAGTGGGCGTAGCCGGTAGCCTCGCCGGCAACGGCGCGCAGGCCAAAACCCTGGTCTGTATTGAAATTGGCCGTCTTCAGTCGGCCATTGTCGAACATCAGCGCTTCGCCCTCGCGATATTCGAGGAACAACTCGCCGTCGTCGGCGCCCTCGATCGTGCTGGCGACGATCCGGCGCACGCGGTCTTCGGTGATGTCGAACTGGCTGAGAAGGCTGGTCATGGCGCTTGCCCTTCAATAAACGATTTTACCGGATGTAGGCGCGTGGGCACCATTCGACAACGTCACAACGAACCTAGACGGTTATCCAAGGTCAAGCGCCGTGCCATCATGATTTCGTCGATTTCCCGACCTTCGTGAAGAAAGCCACCGGGGATGCGGCCGATTTCGTGAAAACCTTCCCGAAGGTAGAATCGAAAGGCTGCTGGATTTTCAGCGCTTACGGCCAGTTCGACCTGTCGTACACCTAGTGTGCGGGCGTGGTCGAGCAGTAGGTCGAGCATCGCGGCAGCCCGCCCGCCGCCGCGTTCATTCTCGCGCAAATACACCATGATGATAGTGGCGCGGTGCGCCATCTTGCTGGGCTGCTGCGGCATGAGCCCCATGATGCCAACAGGCTCTTCTTCGTGGAAGGAGACCACCACCGAATTGTCTTTGAGGCGGCGCTGCCATTCCTCGTCGGGGAGCGTCGCCCAATCCCGTTCGCTGCTGGCAAAGGCCGCGGGGGCCAAGCGCAGGGCTTCCAGGCGAATCCGCTTGAAAATCTCGTAATCTTCGGGTGGGAGCAACTTCAAGGTCAAGGGCAGGCGGCCTCACGGCAGCGCCGCGAAACCTTCGGCGAAACCATTGAGGTCGACGGGGATGCCGATGCCTTCCTCAGGCGTCTGGAAGACGATGAAGGTGGCCGACTTGCCGGTCTTGAGCGTGTCGAGCAGCGGTTTGTCCAGGATCACCTCGGCATAGCAGCCATCCTGGAAGCAGCGCACGAAATAGGCGCGGCCGATATCCTTCTGGTCCACATTGAGGCCGAGGCCGTTGGGAAGCAGCACGCCGAGCGGGGCGAGCACGCGCAGAATCTCCGCCTTGTTGTCGGCGGTGCGCAGCACGACCACCGACAGTCCCATCTCCGGGCGGTCTTCGGCGATGACATTCTGCATCATCACGCATTGCTCGTTGGTGGCACCAGCGGGCGTGTCGCAGATGATCGACCATGCGCCATGGGTGGACTTGACCGTGCCGCTCTGCTGCTGGGCGCCGGCATGCATGGGAGCCAGGCAGGCGGCGGCGACCAACAGCTTCGCCAAGGTTTTAGACAGCCCAGACTTCATGACGGCTCCATTGCGAATCACGACAAACCACGTCGCGTGTAGGGTAAGTAAATAACAAGAAGGCTAAGTCGCCATCCTGCGATCTCACGTTTTCCAGACATTCAAGGCCGAATTGGCCCGAATTGCGACGTCTTTTGAAGGCATGACTGCCAACAACGCGGCGAATAGCACGCCCGCGCGCCCTTCAACTAGCGCCAAACGGGCCGTAGCGCCAGCCCGCTGGCCTGCGCGCAAAAATGCCGCATGAGTTACGCCTCTGCTTCCTTGCGGTTATAAAGAGAGTATGGTTTGAACCTCCGAACGTCTCCGGGATTCCCGTCCTGGAGCGGCACGATGTCCTTGCGGATAAGCCCGCACGGAAATGGGAGATACAGAGGGCGATGAGAAAGATCCTAGCTAGCGCCGTCGCGGCGACTGCTTCCCTTGCCAGCGTCGCGGCCTATGCGGCGCAGCCGGTGGACTGGCAGACCAATTTCCAGCCGGCGGCGACCGGCATCATGGAACAGATTACCTGGTTCGAGCGCTACAGCCTGTGGTTCATCGTCCCGATTACCCTTTTTGTTCTGGTTCTTCTGGCCTATTGCATCCTGAGGTTCCGTGCGAGCGCCAATCCGACGCCTTCGCGCACCAGCCACAACACGCTGATCGAGGTCGTCTGGACCGTCGGTCCGGTCGTGATTCTGCTGTTCCTGGCGGTTCCGTCGTTCCAGCTGCTGACGGCGCAGTATTCGCCGCCGGAAGAAGCCAAGCTGACGATCAAGGCCACCGGCAACCAGTGGAACTGGGACTACGAGTACCAGACGCAGGACCCGCTTTCCTTCAACTCGGCGATGCTGACCGAGGATGCCCGCAAGGCTGAAGGCAAGGAGAACATGGCCGTCTATCCCCGCCTTCTGGCGGTGGACAATGAGATGGTCGTTCCGGTCAACCAGGTGGTTCGTATTCTCGTGACGGCCAGCGACGTCATCCATGCCTTCGCCATGCCGGCCTTCGGCGTGAAGACCGACGCCGTGCCGGGTCGCATCAACGAGATCTGGTTCAAGGCGGAGAAGGAAGGCCTCTATTATGGCCAGTGCTCCGAGCTTTGCGGCAAGGACCATGCCTTCATGCCAATCGCAATCCGCGTCGTAAGCGACGCACAGTACAACACGTGGCTGGCTGCCGCGAAGTCCGACCTGCCGGGTGCCAACAAGGCGCTGATGGCCGAGACGGATGCAGCCAAGGTCGCGGCCGCCGGCAACTAAGCCGCGGCAGCATAGGGATCAGGGAACGGAGAGCGGATTATGGCAGGCGCTGCAGCTCACGAACACCACGACCACAGGCCTCGCGGCTGGGTCCGGTGGGTGTACTCCACCAACCACAAGGATATCGGGACACTCTACCTGATCTTTGCGATCATAGCGGGTCTCATCGGCGGCTTCCTGTCCGTCATGATGCGCTGGGAGCTCGCCGAGCCGGGCATCCAGATCTTCAACGGCCTGGCCGAGATGGTCTATGGCGTTGGCGGTGACTCGGCTGTCGATGCCGGCAAGAGCATGTTCAATGCGTTCACCACGGCTCATGGCCTGGTCATGATCTTCTTCATGGTCATGCCGGCGCTGATCGGTGGTTTCGCCAACTGGATGATCCCGATCATGATCGGTGCGCCTGACATGGCGTTCCCACGCATGAACAACATCTCGTTCTGGCTGCTTCCGCCTGCCTTCATCCTGCTGCTGCTCTCGGCCTTCATGCCGAGTGCGCCTGGTGCGCATGGCGTTGGTGGTGGCTGGACGCTCTATCCGCCGCTGTCGACCTCGGGTCAGCCCGGGCCTGCGATGGATCTTGCGATCCTGTCGATCCACATCGCCGGTGTTTCCTCGATTCTCGGCGCCATCAACTTCATCACCACGATCTTCAACATGCGCGCTCCGGGCATGACGCTGCACAAGATGCCGCTGTTTGCCTGGTCGGTGTTGATCACCGCCTTCCTGCTGCTGCTTTCGCTGCCGGTTCTGGCGGGCGGCATCACGATGCTTCTGACCGATCGCAACTTCGGCACGGCATTCTTCGCGCCTGAAGGCGGCGGCGATCCGATCCTGTACCAGCACCTGTTCTGGTTCTTCGGTCACCCTGAAGTGTACATCCTGATCCTGCCGGGCTTCGGCATCGTCAGCCACATCGTGTCGACCTTTTCGCGCAAGCCGATCTTCGGTTACCTCGGCATGGCCTACGCCATGGTCGCCATCGGCGCCGTCGGCTTCGTCGTGTGGGCTCACCACATGTACACCACCGGCCTGTCGCTCGACACGCAGCGCTACTTCGTGTTCGCCACCATGGTCATCGCGGTTCCGACTGGCGTGAAGATCTTCTCGTGGATCGCCACGATGTGGGGCGGCTCGATCTCGATGCGCACCCCGATGCTGTGGGCGATCGGCTTCATCTTCCTGTTCACGGTCGGTGGCGTCACCGGCGTGCAGCTGGCCAACGCCGGTCTCGATCGCGCCCTTCACGACACCTATTACGTCGTGGCGCACTTCCACTACGTGCTGTCGCTGGGCGCTGTGTTCGCGATCTTTGCGGCCTGGTACTACTGGTTCCCGAAGATGAGCGGCTACATGTACTCGCCGCTGATCGCGCGCACCCACTTCTGGGTCACGTTCGTCGGCGTCAACCTGGTGTTCTTCCCGCAGCACTTCCTCGGCCTCGCCGGCATGCCGCGCCGCTACATCGACTATCCGGATGCGTATGCCGGCTGGAACATGGTGTCGTCCTACGGCTCCTACATCTCCGCCGTCGGCGTCCTGATCTTCCTGTTCGGCGTCTTCGAAGCCTTTGCCAAGAAGCGCGTCGCTGGAGCCAACCCGTGGGGCGAGGGTGCGACCACCCTCGAGTGGCAGCTGTCTTCGCCGCCGCCCTTCCACCAGTGGGAACAGCTGCCGAAGATCAAGTAAGGCACTGACTGAAATTCGAAGCCGCCGGTTCAGCCGGCGGTTTCGGCCAAACGGAACGATTGGACGTAAGTACGCATGGCCATTGTCCACAACCGCATTGAAGACCAGACCTTCCGCGTCTCGGAAGCGACGGCGGGCGACTTCTTCGCCCTGCTGAAGCCTCGCGTCATGTCGCTGGTCGTCTTCACCGCCTTTGTCGGCATGGTTGCCGCACCAGACAAGCTCAATCCTTTCCTTGCCTTGATCGCGATCCTGGCGATTGCGATCGGCGCCGGCGCCTCGGGCGCCCTCAACATGTGGTACGATGCCGACATCGACGCGGTCATGACGCGCACGGTCAATCGCCCGGTGCCCGCTGGTCGCGTCCAGCCGGGCGAGGCCCTGACCTTCGGGCTCGTGCTTTCGGTTCTTTCTGTGATGACGCTCGGCGTCCTCATCAATTGGCTGGCGGCGGCACTGCTCGCCTTCACCATCTTCTTCTATGCCGTCGTCTATACGATGTGGCTCAAGCGCTGGACGCCGCAGAACATCGTCATCGGTGGCGCAGCCGGGGCGCTGCCGCCGATGATTGGCTGGGCTGCCGTGACTGGTGCGGTCAGCCTTGAGAGCGTCGTGCTTTTCCTCATTACCTTCCTGTGGACGCCGCCGCATTTCTGGGCGCTCGCACTGTTCAAGTCGCAAGACTATGAGCGCGCTGGCGTGCCCATGATGCCGAACGTCGCAGGCGAGGCCTCGACGCGCAGGCAGATATTCGCCTATTCGCTGCTGCTTGCCCCTGTCGGCGTGTTGCCCTGGCTGCTTGGCTACACCACTGTCGGCTATGGCGTCGTTTCGCTCGCGCTCGGCATTGGCTTTGTCTGGTACGCCTGGAAGGTGTTGCGCATGCCCGATAGCGATCGGGTGATGAAGCCGGCCAAGGCGCTCTTCGGCTATTCGTTGCTCTACCTGTTCGTGATCTTTGCCGCCTATCTGGCGGACAGCGTCATCGAGCGTGTGTTTGCGCTTGGAGGTGCATGAGATGTCTGACAACGACCTGATTACGCTTTCGGACAAGCAGAAAAAGGCGCGCCGCAGCCGCAACATTGCCATCGGTCTGGCCTTGGCCGTGCTTGTCATCATTTTCTATATCGCGACCATCGCCAAATTCGGTCCCGGGATCATGGATCGTCCGCTATGATCGAAGGTGTGAACGGCGCGACCCAAGCCGCCGAGGACAAGAAGAAGGCCCGTTCCAACGCCGTGGTTGCGGGCATGTGCGTCGCGTTCGTCGGCGGCATGGTCGGAATGGCCTACGCTGCCGTGCCGCTCTATGCGATGTTCTGCCAGATCACCGGCTATGGTGGCACGACGCAGCGCGTCGAGCAGTATTCGGACAAGATCCTCGATCGCGAGATCACGATCCGGTTCGACGCCAACGTGTCAGGGGGGCTGGCGTGGGATTTCCAGCCGGTGGCCCGCGACATCAAGATCAAGATCGGCGAGACCGCGCAGGCGCATTACAAGGCGCAGAACCGTTTCGACAAGCCTGCAGCCGGACGCGCGACCTTCAACGTCACGCCTGAATTGGCAGGATCCTACTTCAACAAGGTGGAGTGCTTCTGCTTCACCGATACGACGCTAAAGCCCGGCGAGTCGCTCGACATGCCAGTGGTGTTCTTCGTCGATCCGGATATCGTCAACGAGCCCGACCTCAAGGATCTCAAGACGATCACCTTGTCCTATACCTTTTTCCCGATTGAGGGGGAAAAGCCCGTAGCAGCCGCGCCCAAGGTCGACGGCGAAGCGAAAAATGTTAATTCCGACGGAAAAGCCGGGGGCTGATATGGCAGACGCGCACGCGAAACATCACGATTATCACATCATCGATCCCAGCCCGTGGCCGTTCCTGGGCTCACTGGGCGCGCTCGTCATGGCCTTCGGTGGCGTTGCATGGATGCAGCACATGAAGGGCTCGGTGTTCCCGATCTTCGGTTACAACGTTGCCAACGCCAACTACTGGATCTTCCTGGTCGGCGTCGCCATCGTGCTCTACACGATGTTCGGCTGGTGGTCCGATACGATCAGGGAAGGCAACGAGGGGCACCATACGCGCGTCGTCTCGCTGCACCTGCGCTACGGCATGATCATGTTCATCGCCTCCGAGGTGATGTTCTTCGTGGCCTGGTTCTGGGCGTTCTTCGACGCATCGCTGTTCCCCAATGAAGCGAACCAGTACATGCGCATGGAGTTCACCGGTGGCGTCTGGCCGCCCAAGGGCATCGAGATCCTCGATCCCTTCCACCTGCCGCTTTACAACACCGTCATCCTGCTGCTCTCGGGCACGGCTGTGACCTGGGCTCACCACGCCTTGCTTCACAACGACCGCAGGGGCCTGATCAACGGCCTGGCGATCACGGTCGCGCTTGGCGTGCTGTTCAGCTTCGTGCAGGCCTACGAGTACATCCACGCTCCGTTCGCCTTCAAGGACTCGATCTACGGTGCGACCTTCTTCATGGCGACCGGTTTCCACGGCTTCCACGTCCTCATCGGCACGATCTTCCTGCTGGTCTGCCTGTTCCGTGCGATGGCCGGTGCCTTCACGCCCAAGCAGCATTTCGGTTTCGAAGCTGCTGCCTGGTACTGGCACTTCGTCGACGTGGTCTGGCTGTTCCTCTTCGTCGCGATTTACGTCTGGGGATCGTCGGGCGGTACCATCGCCGCAGGCCACTGACACTGGACTTTCATGATGCAAGGCGGTCGCGGCAACGCGGCCGCCTTGTCTTTTTCGAAACGCCATCGATGAGGACCGAGCAATGAGCAAAGACCAGGCGATCTGGCCACCCGTCGAGCCGATAGCCGCCGGCCTCAAGGGCCGCTGCCCACGTTGCGGCGAGGGCAAGCTTTTTTCCGGTTTCCTCACGGTCGCCAAGCAGTGCGGGGTCTGCCGTCTCGACAATTCCTTCGCCGATGCCGGAGACGGTCCGGCGGTCTTCGTCATCCTGATCATCGGCTTTGTCGTGGTTGGCCTCGCTTTGTGGATGGAGGTGAACTTTTCGCCACCCACGTGGCTGCATCTGCTGCTCTGGATACCGCTGACGGTGGTGCTCAGCCTTGGATCGCTCCGGTTGATCAAGGGCGTTCTGATCACGCTGCAATATCGCAACAAGGCAGCCGAAGGGCGTCTGGACGGCAGCGAATGAGCGACGACGAGATCATGGCCCGACCTGCGGCCAAGCGCGGCACTTTCCTGATGCTGGTGCTCGGCACCATCGTCTTCGCCATATTGATCGCGCTCGGCAGCTGGCAGCTCCAGCGCCTGTACTGGAAGGAAGGGCTGATCGCCCAGATCGCCGAGCGGACGCATTCGCAGCCGCTCCCACTCGCCGAGATGGAAGTGAAGTTCCGCGCGACCGGCGACGTCGACTACTGGCCGGTGACGCTTTCAGGCACTTTCGAGCATCAGGGCGAGCGGCATTTCTTCGCTACCTGGGAAGGCCAGTCGGGCTTTTACGTCTATACGCCGCTCAGGCTGGAGGACGGGCGCTTTGTGCTGGTCAACCGCGGCTTCGTTCCCTACGACCTCAAGGATGCCGGCAAGCGTCCGCTGGGGCAGGTGGAGGGCGCAGTCCGCATCACCGGACTGGCGCGCGATCCGCTCGATGCCAAGCCCGGTTCCCTGGTCCCGGACAACGATCCAGTCAAGAACGTCTTCTACTGGAAGGATCGCGACGCGATGGCGGCCAGTGCCGGCCTGCCGGCGGACGCGGCGGTGCTGCCGTTCTTTGTCGATGCCGACAAGACCCCCAACCCGGGCGGCCTGCCGATCGGCGGCGTGACCATGATCGATATGCCAAACAACCATTTGCAGTATGTGGTGACTTGGTGGGGGCTGGCAGCGGCACTGCTGGGCGTCATGGGTTTCTGGCTGCTGCGCCGCCCGGAGCGCAAATGACGCTTGGAGCGCCGTGCGTCCGGCTGGACGCACAAAGGACGCTCTAAGAGTTTTCGAATCTGCGCATCGTGCTTGCCGACAATCGATTTCGATTTTCGGGCCGATGCGCCGGCGCCCTTGACAGCAAAGGGGCGCAGACATCATTTCGGCACGGAACGAAGAAGCGGATGCCATGCTCCAGACGACGACCAAACCGCCCCTGACGATCAGGCTCTGCCAACCACGCGGTTTCTGCGCCGGTGTGGATCGCGCGATCCAGATCGTCGTGCTCGCGCTCAAGAAATATGGCGCGCCGGTCTATGTCCGTCATGAGATCGTCCATAACCGCTATGTCGTCGAGGGTCTGCAGAATCTCGGCGCGGTGTTCATCGAAGAACTGCACGAGATTCCCGACGAGCATCACGATGCGCCGGTCGTGTTCTCGGCCCACGGCGTGCCGAAATCGGTGCCGGCGGACGCGGTGGCGCGTAAACTTTTCTATCTCGACGCGACCTGTCCTCTGGTTTCCAAGGTTCACAAGCAGGCCATGCGCCACCAGCGCCAGGGTCGCCATGTGCTGCTGATCGGCCACGCCGGCCATCCGGAAGTGATCGGCACCATGGGGCAGCTGCCGGAAGGTGCGGTGACTCTGGTCGAGACCGAGGCCGATGCCAGAAGCCTCGTGCCGGCCGATCCCGAGGCGCTGGGCTTCGTCACCCAGACGACGCTGTCGGTGGAGGACACCGCCGGCATCCTGCGGGCGCTGCAGGAGCGTTTCCCGGCGCTGCAGGCGCCGGCCGCCGAATCGATCTGCTATGCCACCACCAACCGCCAGGAAGCGGTGAAGGAGACGGCGCCTGGGGCCGACCTGTTCCTCGTCGTCGGTGCACCCAATTCGTCGAACTCCCGTCGTCTGGTCGAGGTCGCCGAGCGGGCAGGGGCGAAGATGTCGCTGCTGGTTCAACGCGCGTCGGAGATTCCCTGGAGCGACGTCGGCGGCATCACCACGCTTGGCCTGTCGGCAGGCGCGTCGGCACCGGAAATCATCGTCGACGAGATCATCAACGCCTTCCGCGAGCGCTTCGACGTGACCGTGGAACTCGCAGTGACCGCGACCGAAACGGAGGACTTCCCGGTCATGCGGGTATTGCGCGACGTCGAACTAACCCCGGCCGACATGGCATTCGTCAACGGTGTCCGCTGATGGCCGTCTATACCGACGTTTCCGAGGGCGAACTCGAGGCCTTCCTTCGTAACTATCCGGTCGGCGAACTGCTCTCCTACAAGGGAATCGCTGAAGGTACGGAGAACTCCAACTTCCTGCTGCACACCACGACCGGCGCCTATATCCTGACGCTCTACGAGAAGCGGGTGGAGAAGGCCGACCTGCCGTTCTTCCTCGGCTTGATGCAGCATCTCGCCCACAAGGGCATTTCCTGCCCGCTGCCGGTCGACGGCAAGGACGGCAACGTCATCGGCACGCTGGCCGGGCGTCCCGCGGTGGTGATCACCTTCCTAGAAGGCATGTGGATGCGCAGGCCCAAGGTTGTGCATTGCCGCGAGGTCGGCAAGGCCCTGGCCCAGATGCACCTGGCCACCCAGGATTTCGCCATGACGCGGCCGAACGCGCTGGCGATCGATGGATGGCGCAAGCTGTGGGACGCAGCGCGCCCGCGCGCCGACGAGGTCGAGCCCGGCCTGGCCACGGAAATCGATGCCGATTTCGCCGAGTTGGGCAGGGGCTGGCCTGCCGGCCTGCCGTTGGGCGTCATCCATGCCGACCTGTTTCCCGACAATGTGTTTTTCCTCGGCGACGAGTTGTCAGGGCTGATCGACTTCTATTTCGCCTGCAACGATCTCTACGCCTACGACCTCGCCACCTGCCTCAACGCCTGGTGCTTCGAGAAGGACTTTTCCTTCAACCTGACCAAGGGAGCCGCGTTGCTGGAAGGCTATCAGAGCGTCAGGCCGCTGAGTGAGGCCGAGAAGGCGGCGTTGCCGATGCTGGCGCGCGGCTCGGCGCTGCGCTTCATGCTGACCAGGCTCTATGACTGGCTGACCATCCCCGATGGCGGCCTGGTGATGAAGCGAGACCCGATGGAGTATATCCGTCGCCTGCGCTTCCACCGGGCGATCAAATCCCCGCAGGAATATGGTTTGAAATGAAGCATGTCGAGATTTTCACCGACGGCGCCTGCTCGGGCAATCCGGGCCCGGGCGGCTGGGGCGCGATGCTGCGCTACAACGCCAAGATCAAGGAACTGTCGGGGGGCGAGGCCGAGACTACCAACAACCGCATGGAGTTGCTGGCTGCCATTTCGGCGCTGAATGCGCTGAAGGAGTCGTGCGAGATCGACCTTCATACCGACAGCAAATACGTCATGGACGGGATCTCCAAGTGGATCCACGGCTGGAAGAAGAACGGCTGGAAGACGGCGGACAAGAAGCCGGTGAAGAACGGCGAACTCTGGCAGGCGCTGGACGAGGCGAACAAGCGCCACAAGGTGACCTGGCACTGGGTCAAGGGTCACGCCGGCCATCCCGAGAACGAGCGGGCCGACGAGTTGGCGCGGGAGGGCATGGCGCCCTTCAAGAATGGGCGCAAGGCCTGATCCGCAACTCCGGTAGCGCGCCGCTTGGCGACGCGCTCTCGGCGAGTATTAGAGCTGCTCGAGAATGCGGGCAGCGCCGGAATCGATGGCCTGGCCGGGCGAGCCTTCGATGTTGAGCTGCGTGACTTTGCCGTCCTCGATAATCATCGAGAAGCGCTTCGAACGCAGGCCCATGCCTGCCGCCGAAAGGTCGAGGTCGAGGCCGGTCGCACGGGCGAAGTCGCCGCTGCCGTCGGCCAGGAACAGCACCTTGCCTTCACCGCCGCTGAAGCGCGCCCAGGCGCCCATGACGTGGACATCGTTGACCGAAACCACCGCGATCGTATCGACGCCGCGGGCGATGATGGCGTCGTGGTTCTCGAGATAGCCGGGCAGGTGGTTGTTGCTGCAGGTCGGCGTGAACGCGCCGGGAACGGCAAACAGGACGATCTTCTTGCCGGCGAAGATCTCATCGGTGGTGAGGTTCTTGGCGCCGTCGGCGGTCATCGTCTTGAAGGTGGCCTGGGGCAGCTTTTCGCCAATCGCAATGGTCATGAATTTCCTCGTATGCGTTATGGTTGTCGTATTCAGCGCAGAACCGCTTCACAACTACAGCAGATACCGGGCTTGTCCAATGGCTGGGCCCTGGCGACTGCCGCACATCTCGCTCATGGGTAGGGCAGAAAGCCGTCGACGGCGCCCGCCGGGCTCGACAGCGTATATGGAATGCCCTTGCCCGAAGGCTTCGTCTTCGGCCGTTCCAGCACCTTCACGGTGAACATGGCCTTGCCGGCATCTGCCTGCCGCTCGGGCGTGCCGAACACGTAGCCGTCGGTGCCGGCGAGGAAGAGGTTGGTCCCCTCGGGAGCACCGGGGGATGTTGCCGTGATGGACATCCTTTCGCCTGCGCCAGAGGTCAGTTCGGCCCCGAATTCCGGCTCAGCGGGCGCTGGAAGCGCGGCAAAGGCCCCCGTCACCAGCGCGGCATTCTCGGCATTGTCCGGATCGCTGGCCGGATCCAGTTCGAGCCTCGCCTGCACCGGCACGCAGATCGATTCGCAGACGCCGAGGAAGATGTCCGCGACGATCGATGAGGGCTGGCCCGGGGAGGGGACGGTCAACGTAACCGGCAAGCGGACCGGATGATCGTAGCCGGCCCATTTGGCGTAGCCGTCGTCATGGAGCTGCGGCGCGGGAAACGAAAACTCGGCCGCCGAGATGTTGCTGCTTGCCGAAATGTCGATCTGGGGCGGCACTCCGGAATTTCCGGGATCGCGCCAGTATGTTTTCCAGCCCGGCTTGAGCTCGACGTCGAGCACGCCCCGGAGGCTGCCCGATTCATCCGGTTGGCCGCTGGTGACGAGCCGAATGCGGGCGCCCTCCATTTCGGACCATGCCGACGAGGAGGCGAATGCCGGTGCTGCGGCCAAAGCGGCCACGCCCAAAGCTGCAATGAAAGAGATCCTGGAAGTCATGGTGGTGATTTGATCGTCTCCTGTCGTCATCGCAACATGTGCAGCGTTCACCCCGGCATCATTTTTCCGTGACGTCACAGGGAGAAGTTGAAGGTTCGGGCCATTGTGGTGCCCTTTCAAGACAACACGAAACGCGCTAGATTCCGCTCATGGATATCCTGCAGAAAAAGGGTGCCTCCGAGCGCGGTTTCCTCGACGATCAGTTCCTCATCGCCATGCCCGGCATGAAGGATGATAGGTTCTCGCGTGCGGTCATCTATATCTGTGCCCACAGCGACGAAGGCGCGATGGGCCTGATCATCAACCAGGTCCAGCCGCTGCTTTTCACGGACCTTCTGGTGCAACTCGGCATTCTCGACGAGCAGGAAGCGATCAGGCTGCCGATGAAGTCCAGGGACCTCATCGTCCGCAATGGCGGTCCGGTCGACCGCAGCCGTGGCTTCGTGCTGCACACCGACGACTACAAGGTTGAATCCTCGCTGCCGGTTTCGGAGGAAATCTGCCTGACGGCGACCGTCGACATCCTCAGGGCGATTTCCGCCGGGCGCGGGCCGCGCCACGCGCTGATGGCGCTGGGCTATTCCGGATGGGGCGCGGGCCAGCTCGAAAGCGAAATCGCCGCAAATGGCTGGCTGACCTGCCCGGCGACGCCGGAACTGCTGTTCGACGCCGACATCGAGCGGAAATACGACCGTATCCTCGCCTCGCTGGGCATCGACCTCGTGCGGCTGAGCAGTGCCGCCGGTCACGCCTGAGCCAGCGGATACTGCTCTTTCAGCATCTTCAGGGCCTGCTCGCCGGGGACCGGCGCGCCGAACATGAAGCTCTGCACATATTCGCAGCCCATCTGCCGTAGTTCGAGCGCGTCGCTCTCGTCGGAGATGCCTTCGGCGACCACCGACAGTCCCAGTTCGTGAGCCATGTTGACCATCGACTTGATCAGCACCGCGCGCTTGGGCGAGGTGTCGTCGACGAAGCTCTTGTCGATCTTGATCGTGTCGAAGGGGAAGCGCGTCAGGTAGGACAGCGACGAATAGCCGGTGCCGAAATCGTCGAGCGACAGGCCGATGCCGAGCTGTTTGAGCTTGGTCAGGACGTGGTTGGTCTGCTCGGGATTGTCCATCACAAGCGATTCGGTGAGTTCGAGGCGGAAGCAGCGTGGCTTGAGATTGGCTCGCGCGATAACCGAACGCACATCGCTGACGAGATCGCGGCGGATGAGCTGGCGGCTCGACAGATTGACCGACACCGACAGCGGCACGTCGCCGATCTGCTTCTGCCACTCGGCAAGGTCCTCGGCCGCGCGTTGCATGGCGAACAGGCCTAGCTGCACGATCAGGCCGCAGCCTTCGGCGACGGGGATGAAGTCGCCCGGCGGGATCATGCCGCGGCGCGGATGGTCCCACCTCAAAAGCGCTTCGAAACCGGCGACGCTACCGTCTTCCAGCCGCACGATCGGCTGGTAGGCAAGGGTGAACTCCTTGCGCTCGATGGCGCGGCGCAGGTCCGATTCAAGCTGCAGCCGGTCGGTGCCGACGCTGCGGAAGGCCGGACGGAACGGTTCGATGCGGTCGCCGCCGAAACGCTTGGCCTGGTGCATGGCGAGCTCGGCATCCTTGACCATGTCCTCGGCCGAGGCCTGGGCGGTGGTCCAGGTGATGAGGCCGACCGAAGCGGTCAGCACGATCTCGCGCTTGGCGAAGGTGATCGGCGCCCTGATCGCCTGCTTGATGGCGTCGGCCACGGCGGCGATGCGCGAGGGGTCCTGCTCGGAAAGCAGCATCAGGGCGAACTGGTCGCCGGCAAAGCGCGACAGCGAGTCCTTGGGCTTGAGCAGGCGGTGCAGGCGCCGGGCGATGGTGAGGAGGATGGTGTCGCCGGCCGAGATTCCCAGACCGTCATTGACCAGCTTGAAGCGGTCGATGTCGATGACGAAGACCGACGGCCGCACCTTCTCTTCGGTGCGGGCAATGGAGATGATCGCCTCCAGCCGGTTCATGAACAGTTCGCGGTTGGGCAGGCCGGTCAGGTTGTCGTGCACCGCATCGTGCAGCAGCCGCTCTTCCGATTTTTTCTGCTCGGTCACGTCGACCATGGTGCCGACGCAGCGGATGACTTCGCCATCCGAGCCGATTACCGGCCGCGCCTTCAGCGAAAACCAGTGGTAGTGGCCGTCTGCGCCACGCAGGCGGAAATCCTGTGCTACCCGGCCGCGGCGATGCTCGAGAACCACGTCGAGCGTGGTGCGGAAGGTATCGCGGTCGTCTGCATGCAGCACCGGCAGCCAGTTGCGCGCCGGCCCGCCAAGGCTGTTGGGCTCAAGGCCAAGCTGCAGGCTGACGTCGGGGCGGGTCACGACGCGGTCGCGCAGCACATCCCAGTCCCAGACGACGTCGCCCGAGCCGGCAATCGCCAGCGCCTGGCGCTCCATGTCGCTGAACAGGCCCTGGTGTAGGGCACCGCCGGCAAAGGCGTGCTGCATGACGGTGAAGCCGATGAGCAGGATGATGAGGATCAGGCCGCCGCCGAGCGCGGGCTGAACGATGTCATTGTCGAGAAGGCCGGTAATCGCCATCCATGAACCGGTCAGCCAGATCAGCACCATGGCCCAACTGGGCACCAGCATGATGGCGCGGTCGTAGCCGCGTATGCCAAGGAAGACGATCAGCCCGAGCCCGGTGATGGCAGTGGCCGCAAACGAGATGCGCGCGATGCCTGCGGCCACTGCCGGATCGATGATGGCGACGCCGGCGATCAGCACCAGGCCGAATATCCACACGAACGCGCCGTAGCTGAAATGGCCGTGCCAACGGTTGAGGTTGAGATAGGCGAACAGGAAGACCACGAATGTCGCCGCAAGCGCCACCTCCGTTCCCGCTCGCCATATCTGCTCGTTGCCCGGGGAGACCTCGATGACCTTGTTGAGAAAGCCGAAGTCGACGCAGATATAGGCGAGAACGGCCCAGGCGAGCGCTGCTGTCGCCGGGAACATCGAGGTTCCCTTGACCACGAAGAGGATGGTCAGGAACAGCGCCAGAAGACCGGAGATGCCAATGACGATGCCACGGAACAGCGTGTAGGAGTTGACCGAGTCCTTGTAGGATTCAGGCTCCCACAGATAGACCTTCGGCAGCTTGGGCGAGGCCAGTTCGGCGATGAAGGTGACGACCGTGCCCGGGTTCAGCGTGACCAGGAAGACGTCGGCGTCGGGGCTCGCCTGCCTGTCGAGCGCGAAGCCCTCGCTCGGCGTGATCGCGGCGATACGGCTGGAGCCGAGGTCCGGCCAGAACACGCCCGAGCCGACGAGCCGGAAATGCGGCGCCACGATCAGGCGATCGAGCTGCTGGTCGGTGGTGTTGGCAAGCGCGAACACCGCCCAGTCGCCGGTCGAGCGCTTGTCGTTGGCCTCGACCTCGATGCGGCGGACGATGCCGTCCAGCCCGGGTGCCGTCGAAACCTGAAAATTCTCGCCCTGATTCCTGTAGATCTCCACGGCGCCCGAAAGGTTCAGCGCGACGTCGTCACGGGAGATCTTGATCGGCTCCACGGCCTGCGCCTGCGACACCGCGCAGACGCTGGCAACAAGTGAGACGACAAGCGCCAGCAGCGGCGCCAACAGGAAATGCTTAGACAAGTTCAGCCCTTCATGATGACGGCGTGCGGAACGTCCGCGATCAATGCGTAGAGATAGTGGTCGTGCCATTCGCCGTTGATCCTGAGGTAGGATCGCAAAAGTCCTTCGCGCCGGAATCCGGCTTTTTCAAGCACACGGATAGAGCGCCCATTGTCGGGGATACAGGCAGCCTCGATCCGGTGCAACCGAAGCGTATCGAAGGCGTGGCGGACAACAAGGCGAACAGCGTCGGCCATGAAGCCCTGGCCGGCATAGCGTTCGCCGATCCAGTAGCCAATGTGCCCGCTCTGGGCGACGCCGTAGCGGATGTTGCCGAGCGTGATGCCGCCGATCAGCTTGTTTGTCGCATTGTCGTAGATGAAGAATGCAGCCGCCGTACCCTGGATGAACTCGTCCTGGTAGCGGGAGAGGCGGACGCGCCACGCTGACCGTTCCAATTCATCGGGCGCCCAGCGCGGCTCCCATGGCTCGAGGAAGGAACGGCTTTCCGCACGTAGCGCCGCCCATTCGCGATAGTCGCGCCAGTTCGGCATGCGCAGGGTAACGCGCTCGCCTTTGAGCGCCGGTGTGTCGCGGCGAAAGAGCGAGAACGAGAACATGGACGCTGGGGCCCGTCAGACGGCGAGCTTACGGCCGGCCGACTGTGCGCCCCGAAGCGAATCCAGGATCGATTCGTAAGGCGCGAGCGTACCGACCGGCCCGACCGCGGTGATGGTCGGCTTGGTCGAGAACAGGCGCGAGGACAGGTCGGTCAGGCGATCGACGGTCAACGCCCCGAGCCGTTCCATCAGCTCCTCCTTGTCGATCGGGCGACCGAACAGCAGCAGCTGGCGGGCGATCTGCGAGGAGCGGCTGGAGCTGCTTTCCGCCGACATGATGAGCCCGGCCCGATATTGCGCGCGAGCGCGGTCGAGTTCCTCCTGGAGGATACTTTCGCCCGACTTCTGCAACTCGCTGATGATGACGGGCAGGAGTTCGGCGATGTCGCTCTGGCCGGTGGCGGCATGGATGCCGAAGACGCCAGTGTCGGAAAAGCCCCAGTGGAAGGCATAGACCGAGTAGCACAGGCCGCGCTTTTCGCGCACTTCCTGGAACAGGCGCGAAGACATGCCGCCGCCGAGAATCATCGACAGGACCTGCGAGGCGTAGAAGTCGCGCACATGATAGGCGCGGCCCTCGAAGCCGAGCACGATCTGTGCGTCCATCAGGTCGCGGTCTTCGCGGAAGTCGCCGCCGACATATTGCGCATATTGCGGAATGGTGCTGTCGGCCTTGGAGCGGAAATTGCCCAGGCGTTTTTCGACTTGGCGAACGAATTCGTCATGCTTGACGTCGCCGGCGGCGACCACGACCATGCGCTCGGCGCCATACTGGCGCTGCATGAAATCGTGCAACTGGGCCGAGGTGAAGGATTTCACCGCTTCCGGCGTGCCAAGGATCGAGCGGCCGATCGTCTGGTGACGGAAGGCAGTTTCGGTGAAGCGGTCGAAGACGATGTCGTCGGGCGTGTCGTGGGCGGCGCCGATTTCCTGCAGGATGACGTGCTGTTCGCGCTCGAGTTCGTCCGGATCGAATTCGGAATCCTGGAGGATGTCAGACAGGATATCGACCGCCAGAGGCACGTCGTCGGACAGCACGCGCGCATAGAATGCGGTTGTCTCGACCGACGTGGCGGCGTTGATCTCGCCGCCGACATTCTCGATCTGCGAGGCGATCTCGAAGGCGCTGCGGCTCTTGGTACCCTTGAACGCCATGTGTTCCAGCAGATGGGCCATGCCGTGCTCGTCGTCGCGCTCGTTGCGCGCGCCCGACTTGACCCAGGTGCCGAGGGCCACGGTCTCTACGCTTGGAAGTGTTTCGGTGGCCACTGTCAGGCCGTTCGACAGACGGCTTACCTCAACACTCATATTGCGCATGCTCCCTAGCGTGCCGCTCGTGTGCAGCGGCTAATGTAATCTTCCACCATTTTTATCTCTGATGGAAGTACCGTGAACTTTTCCTTACGTTCCATCAGCCCCGAGAGCCAATTTGGCAGGCCGGGCTCGATTCCGCTGGCGGCCTTGACCGCTGCGGGGAATTTTGCCGGGTGGGCAGTGGACAAAACGATCATCGGCACGTCGTTTGCGGGCAGCGCGGATGCCACATGCACGGCGGTCGCCGTGTGCGGATCGAGCAGGTAGCCGTTGCGTTCAAGCGTCGACTTTATGGTCGCTGCGGTCTCAGCCATGTCGGCGCGGCCGGCGCCGAACTCGGAGCGGATGCTGGCCAGAGCCCTGGCTTCGATGGTGAAGGCACCGGATTGCTTGAGGCCGGCCATGTAGCGGCGCACGACGGCGGGATCCCTGTCCGAGGCTTCGAACAGCAGGCGCTCGAAATTCGACGACACCTGGATGTCCATCGACGGCGAGGTCGTCGCCACCACGCCGGTCGTGCGGTATTCGCCGCTCTTCAACGTGCGGGCCAAGATGTCGTTGTCATTGGTGGCGATGACAAGCTGGTCGATCGGCAAGCCCATGCGCTTGGCGGCGTAGCCGGCGAAGATGTCGCCGAAATTGCCTGTTGGCACGGTGAAGGACACGGGACGGTCGGGCGCGCCCAGCGAGATGGCGGACGAGAAGTAGTAAACGATCTGGGCCATGATGCGGGCCCAGTTGATCGAGTTCACGCCCGACAGTTGCACGCGATCGCGAAAGCCGTGGTCGTTGAACATGTCCTTGACCAGGCCTTGGCAGTCGTCGAAATTCCCTTCGATCGAAAGCGCATGAACGTTGGCGGCGGTCGACGTGGTCATCTGGCGCTGCTGCACCGGCGAGACGCGGCCGTGCGGGAAGAGGATGAAGATGTCGGTGCGCTCGCGCCCGGCAAAGGCGTCGATCGCAGCACCGCCCGTATCGCCCGAGGTCGCGCCGACGATGGTGGCATGCTGGCCGCGCTCGGCGAGCACATGGTCCATCAGCCGCGCCAAAAGCTGCATGGCGACGTCCTTGAAGGCGAGCGTCGGGCCGTGGAACAGCTCCAGCACGAAGCTGTTGGCGCCGGTCTGGACCAGCGGGCACACGGCATCGTGACGGAAGGTGGCGTAGGCCTCGCGCACCAGGCGCTCGAAGACGTCAGGCTTGATCTCGCCGCCGAGAAAGGGCGTCAAAAGCCTGATCGCCAGGTCGGGGTAGCTGAGACCGCGCATGGCGCGGATTTCCGCAGCGCTGAAGGTCGGCCACTGCGCCGGAAGGTAGAGGCCGCCGTCGCGTGCCAGGCCAGCCATTACGGCATCGGAGAATCCGAGGGTGGGGGCTTCCCCACGGGTGCTCACATAGTGCATTTTGATCCATTCCAAGGCGATGCGACCTGCCGGCGCTCGGCGGGGCGGGAAAAACTGCGCTCCATCAGTCGCATTTTTGCCGCCCGGTTGCTATAGAACGACAGCTTTGCGAGAGGGAAGTGCAGTTCATGGTGTTTCGTAAGATCGACGGTCGCTTTCTTGCGACTTTGGCGACCTCGTGCTTGATGCTTGCCGTCACAGGCTGCCAATCCGGCGGCGGCAGTCCATTCGCCTCGGCCCCGCCCAAGGATCCCAAGCAGATAGCGGCCGAAGAGGGCAAGATCCTGGCCAGCGAACTGCTCGCCTACTGCCCCAACGTCGTGCTTCGAGACGGCACCGCCTTTTTCAACAGCTACGCCAAGGGCGGCCAGGGCGATCCTGCCAAGCTGCTCAATCAGTCGGCGATCACCGACGTCACCCGCAGCTGCTCGCGTGCCGATGGTCAGATGACGATCAAGGTCGGCGTCGCCGGCAAGGTCGTGGTCGGCCCAGCCGGCGGTGCCGGCACCGTCAACATGCCGATCCGCGTCGCGGTCGTCCGCAATGGCGAGGTGCTCTATTCGCAGCTTCACAAGAACGTCGTTCAGGTCACCGATCCTTCGACCGCAACGCAGTTTGTCTTCACCGACCAGAATGTCGTGATCCCGGTTCCGAGCGCGCGCGACATCCAGATATTCGCCGGCTTCGACGAAGGCCCACAAAAGGTGGCTTCGCGGTAGCAAAGACCTGCAAAAGGCGCCGGCGATCAGCCGGCGCTTTCGCGTCAGGCGTTTTCCGACCACATGCTGAGTGCCGCCAGCACGCCGCCGAGATCGGCCCAGCGCCGGATCACCGTTTCCGCGCCCGCCTCGGTCAGCATGTCGGCATGACCCGGATAGCTGTGCGAGCCGCCGGTGAAGCCGATGACGCGCATGCCGGCGGAAACCGCACCGGCAATGCCGTGTACTGAATCCTCGATGACGAAGGTATTGGCCGGGCTGGCGCCGTAGGTGTTCGCCGCATGCAGGAAGACGTCGGGCGAGGGCTTGGGCTTCTTGCTCGGCGTTTCCAGCGCCGAGAAGATGCGGCCCTTGAACAGCGGTAGGATGCGCGTGCGCTCGAGCATGATCTCGATACGTTCGCTGCGCGAATTCGAGCAGATGCAGCGCGGTGCCGAGACAGCAGCCACCGCCTCGTGCACGCCTTCGATGGCGCGCACGTCGTTCTTCAGCTTGCGATCGACCAGTTCCTCGGCCTGATCGATGAGCGAGGCCTGCAGCGGGATCGCCGCCTTTTCCTCGATCCTGAGCAGGATGTCCTTGAAGGTCAGGCCGGCATAGGTCTCGGCGATCTCTTCCGCCGTGATCTCGAAACCGGCCGAGGTCAGCAATTCGGCTTCGATGCGGGCGGCGATGATTTCGGAGTCGACGAGCACGCCGTCGCAATCGAAAATGACTAGGTCTGGCTGGTTCATGGCGATCCGGGAAATGGGGTCTGCGCGAGGCGCGTTCAAGCCGCGGCGATTACACCATTCCGGCCCGAACCGCAAATTCGACCACCTGCTTCATCAATTGTTTACGCTGATCGGTAACCATAACAGCGAGTAAACAGTAACGCGTCATCCGGGTATCAGAATGTTAGCAGTGCGTCCTCTCAGCCAACTTTCCCGCACGCCCCAGCCGTCCGAATGGCTCGACACCATCATCAAGGGCGATTGCGTGGCGGCGCTCGACAAGTTGCCGGCCAATTCGGTCGACGTGATCTTCGCCGACCCGCCCTACAACCTCCAACTCGATGGCGACCTGCATCGTCCCGACCAGTCGAAGGTCGACGCGGTCGACGATCATTGGGACCAGTTCGAGAGCTTTGCGGCCTATGACGCCTTCACCCGCGCCTGGCTCTTGGCTGCGCGCCGCGTGCTCAAGCCCAATGGCACGATCTGGGTCATCGGCTCGTATCACAACATCTTCCGCGTCGGCGCGACGATGCAGGATCTCGGCTTCTGGATCCTCAACGACGTCGTCTGGCGCAAGACCAACCCGATGCCGAACTTCCGCGGCCGCCGTTTCCAGAACGCCCACGAGACGATGATCTGGGCCTCGCGCGACCAGAAGGGCAAGAACTACACCTTCAACTACGATGCGCTGAAGGCGTCGAACGACGACGTGCAGATGCGCTCTGACTGGCTGTTCCCGATCTGCACCGGCGGCGAGCGCCTGAAGGACGACGACGGCAACAAGCTGCACCCGACCCAGAAGCCGGAGGCGCTGCTGGCCCGCGTCATGATGGCCTCGACCAAGCCGGGCGACGTGGTCCTCGACCCGTTCTTCGGCTCCGGCACCACGGGTGCTGTCGCCAAGCGCCTCGGGCGTCATTTCGTCGGCATCGAACGCGAGCAGGCCTATATCGACGCCGCGCAGGAGCGCATCAACTCGGTGCGCCCGCTCGACACGCCCTCGCTCACGGTTTTGACCGGCAAGCGCGCCGAGCCGCGCGTCGCCTTCGTCAGCCTGCTCGACATGGGCCTGCTTACCCCGGGAACGAAGCTTTACGACGCCAAGAAGCGCTGGTCGGCAACGGTTCGCGCCGACGGCACCATTGCCTCCGACGATACGGCCGGCTCGATCCATCGCGTCGGTGCGGCAGTGCAGGGCTTTGACGCCTGCAACGGCTGGACCTTCTGGCACTATGAGCGTGCCGGCGGCCTGACCCAGATCGACGAACTTCGCCGCATCGTGCGCGTCGGCATGGAAAAGGCAGGGGCCTGACCGATCAGGTGGCGCGCCGGGCCATCCGGCGCGACCGCGCAGGCTCCATGGCTGGCCCGTTCTGGACCTTCAGAAGCTTGCCAGGCCCTGCCAAAACAGTTCGAATTCCGGGCGCCTAGGCTTTCCGGATTTCGCCGGTCGGCCGGTTTCCAGTCACCGTCCGATCCCGAGACGCTCGAGGTCCGCCTCGAGCGTTTTGGCATTTCCTGCAGCTAGAATTCCTGCACGGTGAAGTTCTCTACCCGACCCTCGATAAGTGTTCGGAGCTGGTTTGAGAACTCAAGTATCTGGGAATAGTCAACGACAAGCGCCACCTTGGCTGAGTTGCCGTCGTAAGATAGTTCTATGCTGATCGCGTAGTGCCCGGTTCGGTCTCTCGATGATACGGAAATGTTGAGTAGTCCGAAATCGTCGATGCTCAAGTTTGCAGCGGACAATGTGGGAGATCTGAGTTCCGCGGCAAAGCTTGCAATGGCTTCTGCCGTTGGAGCCGTCAGCGTCAATGTCAGGTTGCCGCGAAAATCGCCCTTCTGAACTTCGATCTCAAGATGCGCAACTTCGCGGTCGAGGGAGAAGGCCGCGTATCCCATGACTAATCCTACAACGCGATCCCGAGACGCTCGAGGTCCGCCTCGAGCGTTTTGGCATTTGTGAACAGCACTGCCTGCCAGCCGGCGTCGATGGCGGCGTTCACGTTCTTTGGGCTGTCATCGATGAACAGCGAGGCCTTCGGATCGAGATCGAAAGATGCGACGTGAAGGTCGTAGATGCGGCGGTCGGGCTTGATCAGGCCGACGTCGCCGGAGACCGTCACGCCGCGGGGCGTCTCCAGGAACGGGAAGCGGCCGCGTGCCTCGCGAAAGGTGTCGGAGGCCCAGTTGGTCAGCATTGTCACGTCGTGGCCGGCCTGGACGAGGCCTTCCATCAGGGCGACGGAGTCGTCATAGGCGTGCGGCACCATCTCGTGCCAATGCTGGCGGAAGGCGCGGATGCTCGTCTCGTGGTCGGGGAAGTCGGCAATGAGAAGGGCTTCGGCCTCCTCCCAGGTGCGCCCGCGATCCTGCTCGATATTCCAGTCGCTTGTGCAAACATTGTCGAAGAACCAGCGGCGCTCGACCGGATCGGGGATGATGCGGCTGAAGGGCAGGTCGGGATCGTAATGGATCAGGACCTTGCCGATGTCGTAGACGATATGACGGATTTCGGTCATTCCCTAGCGTCCTCGCTGCGTTGCGCCCGGTATGGCAGCTTCGATGACTTTTTTCATCACGCTTGGCAAGGCTTCGCCGCCGAGGTCGGCAGGGGCCGACCAGAAATGGCCGTCTGGCAGGTCCAAGCTGCCGACTTCGGCGCGGTAGACCTCGAGGTCGAGCGCGAAATGGGTGAAAACGTGGGTGATGCCGCCAGCCCGCTGCCATTCCGCCTCGAAGGGCGCACTGTCGGGACCGGTCACGCCATCGATGCGCGACGTCCAGCCGGTCGTTGGCACTTCGGTCATGCCGCCGAGCAGGCCCTTGCCCGGCCGCTTGCGCAACAGCACGGCGCCATCGGCGGCGACAGCGACGAAGGCGGCACCGCGCCGCGTCGGCCGCTCGGCCTTGGGCGGCTTGACCGGGTAAAATTCCGGGTCGCCATTTGCCACCGCACTGCAGTGGTCGCGTAGCGGACAAAGCATGCAGCGCGGTCGGCGCGGCGTGCAGATGGTGGCGCCGAGGTCCATCGTCGCCTGGGCGAAGTCGCCCGGCCGCGCAACTGCGAGCATGCGCTCGACATGGGCGCGGATTTCCGGTTTTGCCTCGGGCAGGGGTGTGGCGATCGAAAACAGGCGTGTGACGACGCGCTCGACGTTGCCGTCGACCACGGCCGCCGGCAGGTTGAAGGCAATCGAGGCGATTGCCGCCGCCGTATAGGGGCCGATGCCGGGCAGGGCGCGCAGGCCGGCCTCGGTGTCGGGAAAGCGGCTGCCGGGCAGTGCGGCGACCGCTTCGGCGCAGGCCTTGAGGTTGCGGGCGCGGGAATAATAGCCGAGGCCGGCCCATGCCTTCATGACGTCTTCTGCGTCGGCGGCGGCCAGCGATCGCACATCAGGCCATTTTTCGAGAAAGGCGCGGAAATAGGGCTTTACCGCTTCGACCGTCGTCTGCTGCAGCATGATTTCCGACAGCCAGACGCGGTAGGGATCGGGACGGTCTCCTCGCGCCAGGTCGCGCGGCGGGGTGCGCCACGGCAATTCTCGGTGGTTGGCGTCGTACCAGTTGAGCAGCAACGCGGCGATGGTGGAGTCCACATCCGTGGCGTGCTTGCGGGTATCGTCTTGTAATGCCATTTATGGGGTGGACTGCCTTCGGCGTTGCGTGTCGACAGGGTCATATCTGGAGAACGACATGGCAGGTAAAAGGTGGGCGGGCAATCCCGTTCCGGTGAGCGACCTCGCAAGCGCCATCCTCGATCCGGTGCTGCGCAAGCGCACCGGCATTTCGGTCGGCCTCGTCCAGTCCTGGGAAGAGATCGTCGGGCCGCGCCTGGCCCAAAACTCGCGGCCGGAAAAGATCCAGTGGCCTCGACGCATGCACGAGGACGACCCATTCGAGCCGGCGGTGCTGATCGTTGCCTGTTCGGGGCCTGCAGCGCTCCATCTCCAGCACGAGACCGGCGAGATCATTGGCCGAGTCAACTCCTATCTCGGTTTCAACGCCATCGGGCGCATTCGCATCGTGCAGAAACCTGTCGCCAGGGCCGATGGACCGGTCCGGCCGCGGCTGCGCAAGCTGAGCGATGCCGAGCAATCCAAGCTTTCGGGCGTCGTCCAGCACATCGAGGATGCGGGCCTCAAGGCTTCGCTGGAGAAACTTGGCGCCACCATCTTGGCGTCCCGCAAGTAGAATACTCCACGCTTCTCGCGGATTCGTGATCGAATGACTGCAAAATGGCGATTGGATTGGGGACAGCGATGCCATAATTCGCGCCAACTCTCGCTTTCACGTAGAACCGCATTGCAAAATCCAACCATCGTCAGGTGATTCGTATGTTCCGTTCCATTTCCCGCAGGGCCGCCCTTACCGGGCTCGCAGCCGTTTCGGCGGCAGCACTGCTTTCCGCATGCAGCGACTCCGGCGAGGAAGCCAAGGCGGCGGCGCCGAAGCCTGCCGAGCCGGCGGCACCAGCCACGCCTGCGACGCCCGCCGTGACCGTGAAGGCGCCTGATGCGCAAGGCACCGTCGACATGGCCAAGCTGCTCGAAGCCGGCAGCCTGCCGGATATGTCGATCGGCAAGGCGGACGCGCCCGTCACCATCGTCGAATATGCCTCGATGACCTGCCCGCACTGCGCGCATTTCCACGAGACGACGCTGCCGACGATTAAGACCAAGTACATCGACACCGGAAAGGTGCGGATGATCTTCCGCGAGTTCCCCTTCGATCCGCTGGCCGAGGCGGGCTTCATGCTTGCGCGCTGCTCGAAGGACAACTACTTCCCGATGATCGACGTGCTGTTCAAGCAGCAGCAGGCCTGGGCCGCATCGCAGACGCCCAAGGACGCGCTGCTGCAGATCTCCAAGCTCGCCGGCTTTACACAGGAGTCGTTCGAGGCCTGCTTGACTGACCAGAAGCTTCTGGACGATATCAGGGCCATGCGCGCCCGCGGCGAGAAGGATTTCAAGGTCGACTCGACGCCGACCTTCTTCATCAACGGGAATGTCTACAAAGGGGCAATGACGATTGAGGAAATGTCGGCGGTTATCGACGGCATGCTCTGACAGGTTCATGGCACCGGAGCGGCATAGCTTCGGTGCACCCTTTTGTGCGGGCCGGCGCGAATGAAGTTTTCGCGCCTCCGCCTTCTCGGTTTCAAATCCTTCGTAGAGCCGGGCGAGTTCGTCATCGAACGCGGCCTCACCGGCATCGTCGGGCCGAACGGCTGCGGCAAGTCCAACCTGGTCGAAGCGTTGCGCTGGGTCATGGGCGAAAGCTCATACAAGAACATGCGCGCTTCCGGCATGGACGACGTCATCTTCTCCGGGTCAGGCACCCGGCCAGCGCGCAACACCGCGGAAGTGACGCTTTTCCTCGACAATTCCGACCGCACCGCGCCGCCCTCCTTCAACGATGCCGACGAATTGCAGGTTTCGCGCCGCATCGAGCGCGAGGCGGGCTCGGTCTATCGCATCAACGGCAAGGAAGCGCGCGCCAAAGATGTGCAGCTACTGTTCGCCGACCAGTCGACCGGTGCCCGCTCGCCCTCGATGGTGGGACAGGGGCGCATCGGCGAACTGATCCAGGCCAAGCCCCAGGCGCGCCGGGCGCTGCTTGAAGAGGCGGCCGGCATTTCCGGCCTGCACACCCGGCGTCATGAGGCGGAGCTTCGCCTGCGTGCCGCCGAGCAGAACCTCGAGCGCCTCGACGACGTCGTCGGCGAACTCGAAAGCCAGATCGAGAGCCTGAAGCGCCAGGCGCGCCAGGCATCGCGCTTCAAGAACCTGTCGGCCGACATCCGCAAGGCGGAAGCGACCTTGCTGCATCTGCGCTGGACACTGGCCAAGGCGCAGGAAGGCGAGGCGCAGTCGGCGCTGGCGACCGCCACGGCCCTTGTCGGCGACCGCGCGGCAGCCCAGATGACGGCTGCCAAGGACCAGGCCATCGGCGCGCACAAGCTGCCCGAGATGCGCGAGGCCGAAGCTGCGGCCGCAGCCACCTTCCAGCGCCTTTCGATCGCTCGTACGCAGCTGGAGGAAGAAGCCGGCCGCATCAATTCGCGCCAGGGCGAACTCGACCGCCGGCTGCAGCAACTCGACGCCGATATCGCGCGCGAGCAGCGCATGATCGGCGACAATGCCGCCATTCTCGCGCGTCTCGATACAGAGGAAAGTTCGCTCCGCGAGGAGAATGACGGCGCAACCGACCGCGAGGCCAGCACGCGCGCCGCGCTCGATGAGGCGATGGCGACGCTGGCGCGGGCCGAGGCCGAGCTTGGCCGCGTGACAGCCGAGCGCGCCGACGCCGCTGCCGGCCGCACCCAGGCCGAGCGCGCTTTGCGCGATGCCGTCGAGCGCCGCGACCGCTTTGCTCGCCAGTTGAGCGAACTCGACCGCGAGGCCGGCGAGATCGCCGCGCGCATTTCAGCGCTCGCCGATCCGGCGGAAAAGCAGATGCTCGCCGAAGCCGCGCAGGAAGCGCTGGAGGAAGCCGAGTACGCCGCGACTGAGGCCGAGCGCGCCGTTGCCGATGCTCGGCAGGCAGAGGCGTCCTCCCGCTCGCCCTTGCAGGAAGCCAAGGCAGAACTCGCCCGTATCGAGACCGAAGCACGCACGCTGGCCAAGATCATCAATGCCGTGTCGGGCGATGCCTATCCGGCCGTGCTCGAGCAGATCGGCGTCGATCGCGGCTTCGAGACGGCGCTTGGTGCTGCCCTTGGCGACGACCTCGAGGCCGCGCTCGACCCCGCAGCACCTGTCCATTGGGGCAATGCCGAGCCGGTGTCAGGCGATCCCAAATTGCCGGAAGGTGTTCGCAGCCTCGGCGAAGTGGTGCGTGCGCCAAGCCAACTCGCCCGCCGCCTTGCCCAGATCGGGGTTGTGGAGGCTGCCGATGGCCCGAGGCTCCAGGCGCTTCTTGCGCCGGGCCAGCGGCTGGTCAGTCGCGAGGGTGCGCTGTGGCGCTGGGACGGTCTGACTGCCAGCGCCGATGCGCCGACCGCTGCCGCGCAACGCCTTGCCCAGAAGAACCGTCTCGCCGAACTCGATGCCGAGGCAATTGAAGCGACGCTTCTCGTGCGGGCCGCCGAGGAAGCGCTCGCGCGCGCCGAAGCCGCGGTGCGCGAGAACACCGAAGCCGAACGGCAGGCACGCCAGGCCTGGCGCGATGCCCAGCACCAGGTCGGTGCGGCGCGCGATGCCTTGGCGCAGGCGGAAAAGGCCGCAGGCGAGCTGACGAGCCGCCGTGCGGCATTGGATGAAGCGCGATCCCGCGTGGCTGATTCTCACGAAGAGGCCCAGGAGGCCTATGTCGAGGCTGAGGATCTGCTCGGTTCGGCACCTGATCTCGCCGACCTGCAGGCGCGGCTCGAACAGCTTTCGGCCGCGGTTTCGCGTGACCGCTCTTCGGTCGCCGATGCGCGCGCGGTGCATGATGGCCTCAACCGCGAAGCCGAGGCAAGGGCGCGCCGGCTCGCCGCGATCGCCGCCGAGCGCCAAAGCTGGGTGCTGCGCGCAGAAAGTGCCGCCGAGCAGATCGAAGCGCTGGCCGAGCGGCGCGAGGAGGCCGCGGCCGAACGCGAGGTGCTTGCCGAGGCACCGGACGAACTCGATGCCCGCCGCCGTGCGCTGATGTCGCAGCTGGCCCAGGCCGAGGTGCTGCGCAAGGAGGTCTCTGACCGCCTGCAGGAGGCCGAGAACCGGCAGGCGGTGCTCGACAAGGCCGCCACAGCAGCTATCCAGGGGCTTGCCGAGGCTCGCGAGGCGAGGGCGCGCGCCGAGGAACGGCTGACAGCCGCCGACGATCGCCGCCGCGAGATCGAGGCGCGCATCCAGGAGGTGCTGGCAACGCCGCCGCATCTTGTCATCCGCCACACCGGGCTTGAGGCGGATAGTCCGATGCCCGATCCGGCCGAGGTCGAAAGGACGCTGGAACGTCTCAAGATCGAGCGCGAGCGGCTTGGCGCCGTCAACCTTCGCGCCGAGGAGGAGCAGCGGGAACTCTCCGAGCGGCTGGAGGCGATCGTCTCCGAGCGCGAGGACATCATCGAGGCGATCCGCAAGCTTAGGCAGGGCATCCAGGGGCTGAACCGCGAGGGCCGCGAGCGCCTGCTTGCCGCCTTCGACCTGGTCAACGGTCATTTCAAGCGCCTGTTCACCCACCTCTTCGGAGGCGGCACGGCCGAGCTTCAACTGATCGAGTCCGAGGATCCGCTCGAGGCGGGCCTGGAAATCCTCGCCCGCCCGCCCGGCAAGAAGCCGCAGACCATGACGCTGCTCTCAGGTGGCGAGCAGGCGCTGACGGCAATGGCGTTGATCTTCGCCGTGTTTCTGACCAATCCGGCGCCGATCTGCGTGCTGGACGAGGTCGATGCGCCGCTCGACGACCACAATGTTGAGCGCTTCTGCAACCTGATGGACGAAATGGCGGCGTCGACCGAAACGCGTTTCGTCGTCATCACGCACAATCCGATCACCATGGCGCGCATGAATCGCCTGTTCGGTGTGACCATGGCCGAGCAGGGCGTAAGCCAACTCGTCTCGGTCGACCTGCAGGCGGCCGAAGCCATGCGCGAGGCGAGTTAGTCCGCAGTTATCAGGTTGAGCCTCTAGCGGCCTCGTCAAGCAGATAGGAGATCGCCATGTTGCGTTCATCCTCGTGGAGGATGTCCATGTCGAAGAGCTTCATGCTGCGCAGGCCTTCGATCACGAGAAAGGCCACCATCAGTTTCGCCGTGTCGGGGCTCTCGGCCTTAAGGCGGTCGAGCAGCTGCCGCTTGAAGTCCCTGACGGGATTGAGAAAGTCGGGGTCCTCGGTAAGCGCTGCCAGTACGCCCGCCGCCGAAGGCTGGTTGTATCTGCATTCCTCGGCTGACAACTCAATATAGGCGGCCAGGCTGCTGCCAGGACGGTTGTTGTCGCCGGACGCCCTTGCGGCGAGGCCTTGCTCGAAGTTCTTGAGGTACTCTTCGACCAGCCCTTGCATCAGCTTTGCCTTGGTCGGGAAGTTGTATAGAAGCCCGCCCTTGGATACGCCGGCCTTTTGGGCTACTGCATCGAGCGAGAGATTGCCGGGGCCCACGGCCTCCGCCAGTTCGGCTGCAGCAGCCAGAATTTTCTCGCGGGAACTCGGTCTATGACCCGACATTGGCAGCGCCTCCTTGACGGTTCACACTATCGCTGATTGACAATACCGTCCAGACGGTACAGTTAGGCGTCTCGGAATTGGGTCTTGCTGAAGCTGGCCCTATTTGCGCGTGGCCGTCCGGTCGCCGCACATAATTTGATTGGGGTCTACTTTGATCAAGCGTCTCATAATCGCTATCGTACTGCTCGTGATTGTCTGCGGAGCAATCGTCGGGTTCAACAGGTTCCGCGACGATGCCATCAAGCAGTTCTTCGCCAATAGGCCGGTTCCTGCCGTGACAGTGGCCGCCACCAAGGTCGAGGCCGGACCGTGGATGCCCGGTATCGAGACGATCGGCACGGTCAGCGCAGCACAAGGCGTCCATCTCACCGTAGAATCGGCGGGCATCGTCAAGGAGATCAGGTTCAACGCCAACCAGCCGGTCAAGCGGGGCGATGTTCTTGTCCAGCTTGATGACAGCGTCCAGCAGGCCGATCTGGCCGCAATCAAGTCCCGCGCAGCGCTTGATCAGCAGTCGCTGGAGCGCGCAATCGCGTTGCAAAAGCGCGGCGTCGGCTCCGATGTCACGCTTGACGAGGCACGCGCCGCCGCCTCCAGTTCGGCCTCGGAGGTCCAGAAATTGCAGGCGCTTCTGGACCAGAAGCAACTCCGCGCGCCGTTCTCCGGCACCATGGGCATTCCGAGGGTCGATGTCGGCCAGTATCTTACGCCTGGCGCAACTGTAGCCACGCTGCAGGACCTGGAGACGATGCGGGCCGACTTCGCCGTGCCCGAGCAGCAACTGGGCCTGCTCAAGATCGGTCAGCCCGTTCGCTTTGGCCTCGGCAATGCCGATATGCCGTTCAATGGGTCGATCACCGGTATCGACCCGAAGGTTGATTCGACGAGCCGTCTGGTTTCGGTTCGGGCGGATATCACAAATCCCGAAGGCCGGCTGAGCCCCGGACAGTTCGTCCAGGTGCGCGTGGTCCTGCCTGAGGAAGACGGTGTCATTGCGGTGCCGCTGACCGCCTTGGTCAGCAGCCTGTATGGCGACTTCGTCTATGTCATCCGCCCCGCCGAGAAGGCGGAAGGCACCGCCGCTGCCGCCGCTCCAGCCGCAAATGCTGCCGCTGCTGCTCCGGCGGCAAAGGCGGAGGAAGCCCCGGCGCTTGTCGTCGACCAGGTCTTCGTCAAGGTCGGGCGCCGCTCACAAGGCCGCGTTGAGATCGTGTCGGGCGTCAATGACGGCGACGAACTGGTGATCGCAGGGCAGAACAGGCTTTCAAACGGCATGCCGGTCAAGATCGACAACACGGTTTCGCCGGTTGCCTCGGCCAGCCAGAAGGTGGCCGCCGAATGAGCTTTTCCGATATCTTCATCCGCCGACCCGTCCTGTCGACGGTCGTCGCTTTCATGATCCTGCTCTTGGGCTTCCAGGGGATTTTCAACCTTTCGGTCCGGCAATATCCTGAGGTCGAGGAGACGGTGATCACCATCTCCACGGTCTATCCGGGCGCCAGCGCCGACTTGATCCAGGGCTTCATCACCGCACCGATCGCAGCCGCGGTATCGACGACCGAAAACATCGACTACGTCACCTCCAAGAGCAGTCCGTCGATGAGCACGGTCACCGTTCAGATGGAGCTCGGCTCCAACCCTGATACGGCGCTGACCGAGGTCATGTCGAAGGTACAGCAGGTGCGCGGCCAACTACCCGCCGATGCCAAGGACCCGACCATCGTCAAGGGCACGGGCATGCAGTTCGCCATCATGTACCTGGCGATGCAGAACCCGAACATGAGCTCGGAGCAACTCACCGAGTATATCGAACGCGTCATTCGTCCGCGCATGTCGACCATCGAGGGCGTTGCCGAAGTGCAGGTTCTCGGTGCCGCGAACTACTCGATGCGCGTCTGGGTCGACCCGGTGAAGCTTGCGGCTCGTGGCCTGACCGCTGCCGAAGTGCTGCAGGCGATCAACGCCTCCAACTTCCTGTCGGCTCCCGGCAAGACCAAGAACGAATTCGTCGCCTATTCGATCACCATGAAATCGACGCTGCAGACGCCGGAGGCGTTCGCAGAGCTGCCGCTCAAGTCGCAGGATGGCAACGTCGTCAGGCTTCGTGACGTGGCACGGGTGGAACTCGCCGCCGAAAGCACCGACACGGTCGTCAACTTCAACGGCGAGCCGGGCACCTTCATCGGCATCTTCCCCACACCGTCGGCCAACCCGCTCAATACGGCTGCTGCCGTCATCAAGGAACTGCCGGCGATCAGCGCGAGCCTGCCGGAAGGCATGACCATCACCTTGGTCTATGACTCCACAGAGACGATCAGCGCCTCGATCGAAGAGGTGTTCAAGACCATCGCCGAAGCGGTGGCGATCGTCGTCGTCGTCATCCTGCTGTTCCTTGGGTCGTTCCGCTCGGTGCTGATGCCGGTGGTGACGATCCCGCTGTCGCTGATCGGCGTCTGTTTCATCCTCTTGATGATGGGCTATTCGATCAACCTGCTGTCGCTGCTGGCGATGGTGCTGGCGATCGGCCTGGTCGTCGACGACGCCATCGTGGTGGTGGAAAACATCCATCGGCACATCGAGGAAGGCATGTCGCCGATGCAGGCGGCGTTCAAGGGCATGCGCGAGATCTTCGGGCCGGTGGTCGCCATGACCATCACGCTTGCCGCCGTCTTCGCCCCGCTCGTCTTCACCGGCGGCCTCACCGGTTCGCTGTTCCGCGAATTCGCGGTCACGCTTGCCGGCGCCGTTGTCATCTCGGGCTTCATCGCGGTGACGATCACGCCGATGATGTCGGCACGCCTGTTGAAGTCGGGCAACCACAGCCGCTTTGCTGCAATGGTCGACCGGACTTTTGAGCGCATCGCCAACTTCTATGAGCGGCTTGTGGCGGGTTCGCTGAAGTACCGGCCCGTCACGCTCCTGGTCGTCATCGCGCTCGTTTCGGTGACCGGCTTCATGTTCTTCAAGACGTCGAGCGAACTGGCGCCTGAAGAGGATTCGGGTGCTCTGTTCTCGCTGATCACCGCACCGCGCTATGCGACGACCGAATACACCAGCCTCTATGCCGACCAGATCCGCGGCCTGACCAAGGACCTGCCGGAACTCAAGGCGAACTTCTCGATCGTCGGCATGGGGGGCGCCACCAATTCGGGCTTCTCGGTCTGGGCATTCAAGGACTGGGCCGAACGCGACCGTTCGCAGAAGCAGCTGCAGACCGATATCCAGGGACGGCTGTCCACGGTCAGCGGTGTCGAAGCGCTGGTGTTCGCACCGCCGTCGCTGCCGGGCGCGGGCGGCGGTCTGCCGATCTCGATCGTCATCCAGTCGACCGGCGATCCGAGCCAGGTCTACGAGGTGGCTCAGGAGATCAAGAACAAGGCGCAGGCCTCAGGGCGCTTCATCGTCGTGCAGAACTCGCTCGCCTTCGACGCGCCGCAGGTTACGGTGACCATCGATCGCGACCGAGCTGCGGCCCTTAACCTGTCGGTGCGCGACATCGGCACGACGCTGAGCCTGCTCGTCGGCGGCGGTGCGGTTGCGGAATTCGACCGCGATTCGAAAAGCTACGACATCATCATGCAGGTGCCGGACGAGTATCGCGACAACCCCGAGAAGCTCGGCGAGTTCTTCGTTCGCAGCGTCAACGGCCAGATGGTGCCGCTGTCGGCGGTGGTGTCGATCAGCACCAATGCCTCGCCGGCAGCGATCGAGCAGTTCAACCAGCTGAACTCGGCGACGATCTCGGCGCTGCCCTTGCCTGGCGTTACCACCGGCGACGGCCTGAAGGCTATCGAGGAGATCGCCGGGCCTCTGCTGCCGGCCGGCTTCTTCGTCGACTATTCCGGCCAGTCGCGCCTCGAAAGCGAGCAGGGCAACACGATCCTGATCGCCTTCGCGCTAGCCATCGTGGTGATCTACCTGGTGCTGGCGGCACAATTCGAGAGCTTCCGCGACCCCCTCATCATCATGATGTCGGTGCCGCTGTCGATCTTCGGAGCCATCGTGCCGCTGAACCTTGGGCTCGGCACGCTCAACATCTACACCCAGGTCGGGCTGATCACGCTGATAGGCCTGATCACCAAGCACGGCATCCTGCTGGTCGAATTCGCCAACCAGCAGCGTGAGGAGCATGGCCTGTCGCGTGAGGCGGCGATCATCGCCTCGGCCAAGGTGCGCCTGCGGCCGATCCTGATGACGACGGCCGCCATGGCGCTCGGCGTCGTGCCGCTGATCATGGCCTCGGGCGCAGGTGCGGCCGCGCGCTACTCGATGGGTCTGGTGATCTTCTCGGGCGTGATCGTGGGTACGGTGTTCACACTGTTCGTGGTGCCGATGTTCTACACTTACATCTCGCGCAAGGAACTGGCCGCGCATGCCGAGCAGCCCGACGCCGCGCAGATGGCGGAGGCCAGCCACTGAGACGACGGCAGTAAACGTAAGAAAAGAGGGCCCTGGAGCGATCCAGGGCCTTTATTGCATCACGGTACCTATTTCAAGTAGCCCACGTAGTAGATGCCGATCACCTGGTTGTCCGCATCCCTGATTGGATCATATCCAGTCACGTAATGTTTGCCGAGAATGTCGGCCTCGCCATAGTAGGCTTCATCCTTCTGGATAAAGGTGATCACTTTTCCTTTTGGGTCCAGAATGGTTCCAATCGCCCGCTCACCGTCGTCCTTCTTTACGGTAGTGGCGACCCGGACATATTCATCACCGCTCTTCACGAAGATGGTTGCGGTGCCGCCAGCTTGCTTCGCCACGTCGTCGACTAGGGCAAAGTTGTTGTTCATCTTGGTCGATCCAAAATAGATGGCCGGCACCTCCTTGCCGCCAACCACATCCGTTCCGTCAATCTTCGGTGGCCCCAGCTCGCTTGTCTTCGACTTCAAGAGTTCCATCGCAGCAGCCACCTTCGAATCTTGTGCCTGGGCGGTCATTGCTACGAGTACGACGGCACTGGTGAAGAACGAGGCCGTCATGGTGCTGATGATGGCTTTTGTCAGGCTCATGGGCTTTCTCCTCGGAAGCCCTCTCCAGGATGACCTGCTGAACAATGCCACAGGGATCATCGCGCCGATGGCCTCTGCTGTCGAGTAGGTTGCTATGGTGGGCCACGCTCTTGCGGAGGGAAGCCACCGAAGCTGAAAAGTGAACCAGCGTTGCGTGGCTCGGCACGCAAAATTCTGGTATCTTGGACACCAGAGACAGTTGCTCATGCGTCAGCTGCGGCATGCGCTTAGGAAGAGTTCAGGCACCGACCATCGAAGATGCGACCTCCTCGCAAGCGATGTCGAAGCTAATCGAGTTGGCTTACGACTGCACGCTTGATGTTGATCGGGGAACTGGCGCTCGGCTAAACCACACACGTTTCAAGCGCAGGCAGGTCGTCTCCAACCTGCAGCGGTGCCTGCCATCGGTTTGCCCGCTGCTTACGATGGAGGAAGCGATGAAGCCCACGATAGTGACATCCGCTACGACAACCAAAACTGTCAAAGCGGCACTTGTTTCCGGGTTGCTCTTGTCCCTGGTCCCTGGAGCCGTGCTCGGAGCGCCGATCGAAAAGAAGGGCACGACCCCCTACGTGACGCATTTCATCTTTCGGCCTTTGCACAGCATTGACATTCCCGGGCTCGGGACAGCCACCGCGCTGGAGGCGGTCGGCACCACCGAGAACATGAAGGGAGAGGCAATGCTCGACAAGATGTCGGCGCAGTGCACGGCACTGAGTGTCGATTCAGGTGACAAGAAGTATATCGATGGCGCCTGCGTGCTGGCCGACAAGGATGGAGACAAGATATTCTCGACCTTCGACACCCGCGACAAGGACAAGTCGCAGCCGGACATGAACTGCGGAACCCATATCATTACGGGCGGCACCGGCAAGTACCAGGGCATCACCGGGAGCGAGCCCTTCTCCTGCATAGCGATGCCGGCACTGGCTGGTCCTGGCGGCTACACCGCGATGGACATTCCGCATAACACGACCTGGGAGATCAAATGACCGGAAGCTGCGTCATAGCCTTATGCCATTTCGACCGGATTGATAGGTCCTGACCTTGGGCCGCACGGATACTTGCCCCGCCTCGGCGGGGCATTTTTGTCTAAGCAGGTTGGGAAGCAAACCAAAAGTCCCGCTTGGCGAAGCACTGCGGCTACCTGGGTGAAGAAGAGAATGCGCGCAAATCGGCAGGTGGCGACGATGTACCCTCCGATCGCCCGCGCCGAACTGCATCGCTCGACATGTCATCCTGGAACACTTGCCAACTCTCCTGCTGGCCCTAGTTCTCCCGAGCGCGGTGACTAGCCCTGTTCTAGTTCACCGAAGAGTTTGCAGCGTGCGCCGACGATTAGCGTGACCACATTGCCGAAGGAGAGGCCCCCTTTAAGGAATCCGAGCCTTGTCTTGATCACCAGCTTTTTGCCGGGCCAAGCGATGCTGCCGATCCCGATGCTCTGCCGGACGTTGCGCAAGGGGATCAGCGTACCACGAAACACATATCGCCGCTGTCGTTTGCGACACTCCAATTGGAAACAGTGCTCTGGTCTGATTGCGTGGAGAGGCCAAGATGTTGACGGATCCGAAAATGTCGGCCGAGCAGGTCTCGGTCGAGTTGTCGTCGCGTCGAACAGGAATGTCGTTTCAGCGCACGCGAATGAGTGCCGATCGAACCCTGATGTCGGTCATTCGCACGTCGCTGTCGCTGATCAGTTTCGGCTTCACGATCTTTCAGGTCTTTGAAAAGCTGCGCGAGGCAGGAACGCTGGAGCATGTCTCGGCCCCGCGCAATTTTGGCGTGACCTTGGTGTGTCTTGGCATCGCGATGCTGGTGTTCGGCATCATCTACCATGTCCGCTTCATGCAAGGGTTGCGCGCGGAACGAACGTCGATGACTGCGGACGGGCTGATCCACGGCGAGAGTTGGTTCCCGGCTTCGATGGTTCTCGTCACCGCAATCATCCTGCTTTTGATAGGCGTCGCCGCCATCGTCAGCATGCTTTTCCAGGCTGGACCATTCGGATGAAGGGGAGTCGCAAGGATCCATCTGTCAACTCGAACCAGGCAAGGAGATACAGGATGGCACAGACGCCAAAGAACGGTAAGCCGAACATTCTCGTCATCTGGGGGGACGACATCGGCATCTCAAATCTGAGCTGCTATTCGCATGGCCTGATGGGTTACCAGACACCCAACATCGACCGCATCGCCAGAGAAGGAATGATGTTCACCGACAGCTACGGCGAACAGTCCTGCACCGCCGGGCGCTCGTCATTCATCACCGGGCAGAGTGTCTTTCGCACCGGGCTTTCGAAGGTCGGCATTCCGGCTGCGCCGATCGGCATGAATGAGAAGATCATCACGATCGCGGCGGCTCTCAAGAACCAGGGCTATGCCACCGGGCAATTCGGCAAGAACCATCTCGGCGATCTCAACCACATGCTGCCGACCAACCACGGCTTCGACGAATTCTACGGCAACCTTTATCACCTCAACGCCGAGGAAGAGCCGGAAATGTATGATTACTATCCGGAAAAGGACTTCCCGGAGTTGCGCAAGAATGTCGCCCCGCGCGGCGTCGTCCATTCCTGGGCGACCGACAAGGACGACCCGACCGAGGAACCCCGCTGGGGCAAAGTCGGGAAACAGAAGATCGAAGACACCGGCCCGTTGACCAAGAAGCGCATGCTGACCTGCGACGACGATTTCGTCAGCTCAGCCCAAGACTTCATCAAGCGCCAGAACGCCGACGGCAAGCCGTTCTTCGTGTGGCTGAACACCACGCATATGCATTTCATCACACACACCAAGCCGGAGAGCAAGGGACAGGCTGGGCGCTGGCAGTCGCCGTATCACGACACCATGATCGACCATGACAGGAATGTTGGGCAGATGCTGGATTTTCTCGACCAGCTCGGCATCGCCGACAATACCTTCGTGATGTACTCGACCGACAACGGGCCGCACCGGAATTCCTGGCCGGATGGCGGCATGACGCCATTCAGGAGCGAGAAGAATACCAACTGGGAAGGCGCCTTCCGGGTGCCGCTGCTGGTACGTTGGCCCGGCAAGATCAAGCCCGGCAGCGTCTCCAACGAGATCGTCCAGCATCACGACTGGTTCCCGACCTTCCTGGCGATGGCCGGCGAACCAGACATCGTCGAGAAGGTGGAAAAGGGCTACCAGGCAATCGGCCGCACCTACAAGAACCGCATCGATGGCCTGAACCTCGTTCCCTATCTGACCGGGAAGGAGCAGACCAGCCCGCGCAAACTGTTCATTTACATCAGCGATGACGGCGACGTGCTCGCGTTGCGCTACGACAACTGGAAGGTCGTGTTCATGGAGCAGCGCTGCAAAGGCACGATGCAAGTCTGGGCGGAGCCATTCACCAGGCTTCGTCTGCCAAAGATCTACAATCTGCGGACAGACCCCTATGAGTTCGCCGACGTTACCTCGAACTCATACTACGAGTGGTTCATCTATCACGCCTACATCCTCTACGGTGCCTTCGCGCTCGCCGACAAATTTGCTGATACATTCAAGGAGTTTCCGCCAATACAGAAACCCAACAGTTTCACCATCGACGACGCATTGGCAATGATGGCGGATGCCAGCGGAGGTGGCGGACATTGAGCGGCAACGTGGCGGCGTAAACAACGCCGCCACCAGGCTCGTGGGGATAGCCCATGACACTCGCACAACTCATACCGTTCGCCATCAGTGCGAGCATGTTCATGATCGTTCTGGCGATCGGTCTCAACGCGACCTTGCATGACGCCACCTATCTGTTTCGCAATCCTTCCTTGCTTGTCCGTTCCATCCTTTCGATGAATGTCGTCATGCTGGTCGTGGCGGGCGCGATCGCGTTCCTCTTCGACCCTCCGCCCGCCATCAAGATCGCGATCGTAGCCTTGGCCGTCTCGCCGGTACCGCCCATCTTGCCAACCAGACAGGAAAAGGCCGGCGGTACCGAGGAATACACAATTGGGCTCCTGGTGGCGGCGGCTGCGATCGCGGTCGTATTGGTGCCGCTCTCTGTACAACTGCTTGCCAGGATCACCGGCATCCCCATGCACGAGCCGCCCAGCAAGATTGCAGCGGTCGTATTCTCCTCTGTCATCGTGCCGCTCCTGTCAGGTGTAGCGATCCGCCATTTCGCACCTGAACTGGCGCGACGCGCCTCCCGCCCGATCCCTCTGCTGGCGGCCGGCCTGCTGTTCCTGGCCTGCATCCCGGTCCTTCTCGTTGCTTGGCCTGCGGTCCGCACGCTGCTTGGCAACGGCATGGTGATCGCCCTTGCAGCCTTTACCTTCATTGGACTTGGGGTCGGCCACTTGCTGGGCGGGCCGAACAAGCACGATCAGGCGGTCTTGGCGCTGGCAACCGGCACCCGCCATCCGGGCGTCGCGCTCGCCATCGCAAACCTGAACTTTCCGGCCGAAAAAGGCGCTCTGGCTGTCGTGCTGAGCCATCTGATCATAGGCGCCATCGTCTCGGTGCCCTATGTCCGATGGCGCATCAACGCCCGTTCGGTTGGAACGGAGGCAAAGTGATGAGTGCGGGTTTGGCCTGCTGAAATGATGATTGGCGCATGGTCTTTGGCTCCTGAAGAAGGCATTTGCGATGAACGAGCATTCAGCTGACATTCATGGCTCCACCGCACGGAAAGAACCGCCTGATCCAGGCATGGTCTGGATACCGGGCGGCGAATTCCGGATGGGTTCCAACGACCACTATCCCGAGGAGGCGCCGGTCCACCGCATCAAGGTCGACGGCTTCTGGATAGACAAGTTCACCGTGACCAACCGTGACTTCGAGCGTTTCGTTGCCGAAACCGGCCATGTCACGCTGGCCGAGAAACCAGCCAATCCCGATGATTATCCCGGCGCGCTGCCCAATCTTCTGGTTCCTTCCTCGACCATGTTCCGCAAGCCGGGCGGACCGGTCAATCTGAGCAACCATTACAATTGGTGGGTCTATGTCGCGGGCGCGAACTGGCGCCATCCGCGCGGGCCTGCAAGCTCCATCAAGAAGCTCGGCGACCACCCGGTGGTGCACGTGGCCTACGAAGACGTGGAAGCCTACGCGCAATGGGCAGGCAAGGAACTGCCGACCGAGGCCGAATGGGAGTTTGCCGCGCGCGGCGGGTTGGATGGCGCCGAATATGTCTGGGGTGACGAGCTGACGCCCAATGGCCGCTACATGGCCAACACCTGGCAAGGCGAGTTCCCCTACCGCAACACGCTTGGCGACGGTTTCGAATATACTTCCCCGGTCGGCTCATTCCCGCCCAACGGCTACGGCCTCTACGACATGGCGGGCAATGTCTGGCAATGGACGGATGACTGGTATCAGGCGCATTCGCAGATCGACAGCCCGTGTTGCACGGCTGCCAATCCTCGCGGCGGCAGGCTGGAAGCGAGCTATGACCCCAGCCTGCCCGACATCAAGATTCCGCGAAAAGTCACCAAGGGCGGCTCGCATCTCTGCGCCCCGAACTATTGCCGGCGCTACAGGCCTGCGGCGCGCATGGCGCAACCGATCGACACGTCCATCTCCCATCTCGGTTTTCGCTGCATCATCAGGCCGAGCAAGGCGGAGTAGAGGGGATGGCGAAGGAATGGCTGGTCGAACTGACTGGACTGGTCGTTCCAATCATCGAACTGATGGCCCTGATCATCATCGTTGCCGGAACGATGGAGGCGTTCTTCAGGGGGCTGTATGTCATGGTCCGGCACCCGTCCGGGCATGTCGCTGTACGCTCGGTGTGGATGCAGTATTCCCGTTGGTTGGTTGCCGGCCTTACCTTCCAGCTTGCCGCCGACATCATCGAAACGTCGGTGACGCCGGGCTGGGAGGACATCGGCCGCATCGGGGCGATCGCCCTGATCCGCACCTTCCTCAATTTCTTCCTCGAGCGCGACCAGCATGAGGTGCGCGAGCTTCAACAACGCGCGAAAGAACCAAGGCCGGAATGACCGCGCAAGACGCGGCTCGGCAAGGACGCTGCCGTGCGAAGCTGCACGGCAGCGTACCCGCTCACTGCCGGGCCATGGCGAGGCTGAAACGGTCTTCCGCGGTGATCAGGTGATCGTGGTCGTCGTCGCCGAGGTCGATCTGGACCCAGGCGATGTCGCCGTTGAAGGCATTGCCGGTCGGGCCGTAGTCAGGTGATGCCGGCGAGCCGGTGTCGGCGCCCACATCGGCTGCCTCGTCGGCCGAGTAGGCCATTGGCTGGGTCTTGTCGACGCGACCTTTCCCGACGGCCTTTCCATCGTAGTAGAGGGTAACGTCGCCACCCTTGGCCAGGCCACCACCATCGTATTTGAACTCCATCCTGACCTGATGCTTGCCATCGGGAATGGGTTGGTCCGCCTCGGCGAAATAGAACTCGATGCCGAAGAAGTTGTAGCAATACTTCAGCTTGCCGTCCTTGACGTAGAGTGTCCATCCGCCCACCGAGCCGCCTTGGGTGACGATCACACCTTTGGCGCCGCCCTTCGGCACAGTCACCTCGGCGGTAACCGAATGCGACTTGTTCTTCAGCGTCAGAACACAGGCTTCGCTGACGCGCATGCCCTGAAACAGTATCTGGCTGTTGCCGGTGATGAGCTGCGGCCGTCCGGCAATATCCGGATTGATCCGCTCGAACCCGCGATCGTCGAGCGGCACGCAGTTATATTTGACCGCCTCGATCAACCACAGCCGTTGCAGTTCGGCGAGTTTCTTCGGATTGTCGGCGACGATGTTTTTCGCCTGGGTCCAGTCGTCCGGATCGTACAGTTCCCAAATGTCAGCATCGAAGGGCGGCGGCTGATCGGCCTTCCACGGTGTCCGGTGCTTGGTGCAGGCAGTCCAGCCCTTGTAGTAGATGCCGCGGTTGCCCATCATCTCGAAATACTGGAGCTGATGGGTTTCGGGTGCTGCCGCTTCGTTGAAGCTCGGCACCATGCTCACGCCCTCGAAAGGCGCCTGGGCGATGGAGTTGACGATTGCCGGTTCCGGCAGGCCGGTGACGTCAAGGATCGTCTTTGCCACGTCGATGACGTGATGGAACTGGCTGCGTATCTGGCCCTTGCCCTCGATGCCGCCCGGCCAGTGCACGATCATGCCATTGCGCGTGCCGCCCCAGTGCGAGGCGACCTGCTTGGTCCATTGATAGGGCGTGCACAGCGCATGCGCCCAGCCGACGGCATAGTGGTTGTAGGCCTTGGGCGTGCCGAAGTCGTCGATCTTCGAAAGCAGGAATTCGACCGTTTCGATGCCCGGCATGCCGTTCAGCGTGGTCATTTCGTTGAAGCAGCCGTTGAGCGTTCCTTCAGCTGAGGCGCCATTGTCGCCGATCAGGTAGAAGACCAGCGTGTCATCGAGGATTTCGAGGTCGGCGAGCGCATCGACCAGCCGTCCGACGTGATGGTCGGTCTGCTCCAGGAACCCCGCGTAGATTTCCATCTGACGGGCAAGCACCGGCTTCAGTTCCGCCGGCATGTCGTCCCAGGCTGGAATTTCCTGGTGGCGGGCTGTCAGCCTGGCATCCTCGGGTATCAGGCCGAGCTTTTTCTGGCGCGCGAAGGTCTCCTCCCGGAGCTTGTCCCAGCCGCCGTCGAACTTGCCCTTGTACTTGTCCGACCATTCCTTCGGCACATGGTGTGGCGCATGCGTGGCGCCGGGCGCGAAATACATGAAGAAGGGTTTGTCGGGCATCAGCGCCTTCTGCTGGCGTACCCAGGTTATGGCGTGGTCGGCGAGGTCTTCGGTAAGCGTATAGCCCTCTTCGGGTGTCTTTGGCGGCTCGACTGCCGTGGTTCCCTGATAGAGACCCGGATAATACTGGTTGGCCTCGCCACCGACGAACCCGTAGAAATACTCGAACCCCGAGCCGATTGGCCATTGATGGAACGGCCCCATGGGAGACACTTCCCAGAACGGCACTTCATGGCATTTGCCCAGTTGCGCCGTCGAATAGCCGTTCAGCTTCAGGATTTCGGCGATCGGCGCCTTGTCCTTGGGTCGAATGCTGTTGTTGCCAGGCGCGGACGTTGCCATCTCGGTGATGGCGCCCATGCCGACCGAGTGATGGTTGCGCCCGGTGAGAAGGGCCGCACGCGTCGGCGAACACAGCGCGGTCGTATGGAAGCGATTGTATTTTAGGCCACCCTTCGCCAGACGTTCGGCAACCGGCGTGTAGCAAGGGCCCCCGAACGCGGAGGACGAGCCGAAGCCCGCGTCGTCGATCAGTATGAACAGCACGTTCGGCGCGCCCTTCGGCGGCCTGAGCATGCGGATCGGCGGATATTTCGTGTCGGGATCCTTCGCGTCATAGGTGGTGAGGCCGACGTGCTTGGCGTCGGGAATTGGAAGAATGTCGCGCGAAAAGGTGTCTACCGGTCGGGCCGGTTGGGCTTTTGAGTTCTTGGCCATTTTATCCTCCACGGGCTGTTCCGCCCCCTGGCTGAACGTCACCGACATACAATGGAAGGCGGCCCGCTCCCGACAGGGGCGGGCCAAACATCATGGCTATTGCCGCGCCATCTCGGCGCGGGCGCGGGCATGCTTCTGCTCGTCCGTATCGGGGACCAGCTTGCCGGTCAGATCGACCGTGATCTGGAGAATGGTGCCGGTGAACTCGAAGGGTGGCCCGTAGAGTTGGCTGACCGGCGAGCCCGAATTGCGCCCGATGAAGACGCCGCTGCCAATGCCGAGCGCGAGCGGCACGGTGTAGGGCAGCTGCATTTCACCGACCAGCTTCTTGTTGATGTAAAGCTGCGCCTTGCCCGGCGAGCCCTTGCCGCCCTTAAGATCCGGCTGGCCCGTCGGCTGGAACTCGTAGCGCAGCTCGACCTTGCCGGTCGGCACGTCGCTGCTGGAGGCGAGGTGGAATTCCTCGGCGCCGACATAGTTGTGGACGTAGTGGAGCTTGTCGTCCTTCATGAACAGCGTGTAGCCGCCGACATTGCCGCCGTGGCAGATGAGCACGCCTTCGGCGCCGCCCTTGGGGATGTCTACCTCGGCGGTGATGCTGTGCGCGCGATTGAGCAGCTTGGCCGCGACGTTTTCGGGGATCATCTGCGTGTGCGGATAATAGACGTACGTCTTGCGGTCCTTCGCCAGTTCCGGCCGTTCGTCGGCAAAGCGCAACGTACCGCGGCTGTCCAGCGGCAGGACGTTGTATTTGCCGGCCTCGCCATACCAAAGCGCGATCATCTCGATCAGCTTGGGACGGTTTTTGTCCGCGACGTTGTTCGTCTCGGTAGGATCGTTGGTGAGGTCGTAGAGCTCCCAGCCCTTGGCGTCGAGTTCGCGAAGCTTGTCTTCGGTCAACGTCATCATGCCGAAGAAGATGCCGGCCTCGCTGAAGGATGGACCGGGAACCGGACACACTGCGCGCCAACCGTCATGATAGAGCGAGCGGTGGGCGAACATCTCGAAATATTGTGTCTTGTGCCGGCTTTCCGCCTTCTGGTCGCTAAAGACATGGGCGAAGCTGACGCCCTCGATCGGCGATTGCGTCACACCGCGTATCTGTTGCGGCGCCTCGATCCCAAGCGCTTCCAGCACCGTCGGAACCATGTCGATGGCATGGGCGAACTGGGTACACACCTTGCCGCGGCCCTTGATGCCCTTCGGCCAATGCACGATGAACGGATCGGACACGCCGCCGCGATAGGTTTCGCGCTTCCAGCGCCGGAATGGCGTGTTGCCGGCATGGGTCCAGCCCCATGGGTAATGGTTGAAGTATTTGGGGCCGCCAAGGTCGTTGAGCGCGGCGAGATTCTGCTTGAGGTCGTCCGGTACGTTGTTGAAGAACTTGTTCTCGTTGATCGAGCCGGTCGGGCCGCCTTCCGAACTCGCGCCATTGTCCGAAATGACCATGATCAGCGTGTTGTCGAGTTCGCCCATCCGCTCCAGGAAATCGATGAGCCGCCCGACATGGTGGTCCATGTGTTCGCAGAAGCCGGCGAACACCTCCATCATGCGGGCATAGAGCTTGCGTTCGTCTTCGGGGAGCTTCGACCAGTCCTGCACATCAGGATCGTGCCGAGACAGCTTCGCGTTCTCCGGCATGATGCCGAGCTTCTTCTGCCGGGCAAATACCCGCTCGCGATAGGCGTCCCAGCCATCGTCGAATTTGCCCTTGTATTTGTCGGCCCATTCCTTGGGCACATGGTGCGGCGCGTGATTGGCGCCCGGCGCGAAATAGAGAAAGAACGGCTTGGCTGGCGCCACCTGCTTCAGGTCGGCGATGAAGCCGATGGCCCTGTCGGCCAGGTCCTCGGTCAGGTGATAGCCTTCGTCGGGCGTCTTGGGCGGCTCGACCTGATGATTGTCGTAGACAAGATCGGGATAGTACTGGTGGGTGTCGCCACCAAGGAAGCCGTAGTAGCGCTCGAAACCCCGCCCCAGCGGCCAGCGGTCGTAAGGACCGGCGGCGCTGATCTGCTCGGAAGGGGTCAGGTGCCATTTTCCAAGCGCGTAGTTGGCGTATCCCTGCTGCTGCAGGATTTCAGAGAGGAAGCCGTTCTCGAACGGGATGGCGCCGTTGGAGCCGGGAAACCCTGTAGAGGCTTCGGTGATGCAGGCCATGGCGTTGGAATGATGGTTGCGGCCGGTCAGGATGCAGGAGCGCGAAGGCGAGCACAGGGCGGTGGTGTGCATGTTGTTGAACAGCAGGCCGTGCTTGGCCAGCTTGTCGAGGTTCGGCGTCCTGATCTCGCCGCCATAGCAGCCGAGTTGGCCAAAGCCAGTATCGTCAATGACGATGAAAAGGACGTTGGGAGCGCCGACTTTCGCGCGACGCGGCGCCGGCCACGCCGGATCGGATTCTCCAATGGTGCGGCCCATGCGGCCGGGAAATGCTGACCCAGGTTTGTATTCCTTGAGTGGCATGCTCGTCTCCTCTGTATTTTGATTGAGAAGCGCGGCTGGACAGGGCAGAAAGGTGTCGTGGATGCCCTGATGCTCATGAAAGCAATTTCGCTGTCGCATGCGATGCGAGCGTTTGTTCATGCGATGCAAATAACAGCCAGGAAGAAACGATCTCGTCTGCCGGGAGGCAGACGGCTCCTGCACCATGTCCCGACGTCGACTCGTTAGGTAGCGGGCACTCGCCTCGCGTCAAGGTTTGCAGAGTTCGCCTCGGGAGACAGCGGAAGGGCTGAGTAATAACTCATGCAGCCGCGTATCGAGTCGTCGCGCCAAGTATTGGCCTTCATACGGTCCGACCGGTGGAGACTTCCTGTGAAACTGTTCTTCCCGGGCGGTCGTGAACCGGCGCGGCATCAGCGGTCGCCAACGGAAGTCATGGTCTCTGCGGACGAGGTTCTGGATTTCGTGGCAGGCCGCTATGCCGGACTGCCCTGGGCCTGTGTCTCAGCTTCGTACACATTCGCAGAGGGAGATCGGGACGCAGATTCGCACAGATCGAATCTATAGGTGATTTCAATGGCTTTTGGATGCAGTGGCTGGGGCGCCAGGATTCGAACCTGGGAATGTCGGTACCAAAAACCGATGCCTTACCGCTTGGCGACGCCCCAACAAGCCGCAGGCGATTCAGATAGTGAACCGCAGGCGAGTCGACTGACCGCCGCCTTATATGCAGTCGGCGGCAAAAGCACAATCGCGCCTTTGCCGCTTTTCAGAGCAAAACTTGCAGCTCATTCGCCCCAGACGGCGAGTTCGTTGCCAGCTGGATCGACGAAGTGGAAGCGCCGCCCGCCGGGGAAGGAGAAGATCGGCTTGACGATGGTGCCGCCGGCCTCTTCCACCGCAGCCAGCGTCTGTTCCAGCGCTTCCGAATAGAGAATCGGCAACGGCTTGGCCGGGACCTCCGCCTGGAAGCCGCCGTCGATGCCTTCGTCGAAGGCCGAATAGTCGGGGCCGTAGTCGGTGAAGGCCCAGCCGAAGGCCGCGCTGTAGAAAGCCTTCACATGGTCCATCGTGCCGCCAGTCGCGGCCATTTCGATATAGTCGAGCTTGCCGGTCTTTCTCATCGAGATCTCCTTTAGGTGTTCTTGAAATGTTCTATATCAGGCAGCCCGACGCGGCAACAGCGGTGATCCATCCGCCGATTAATCGATTGTAGGATGTTGCGTGCGGGAAACGCGCCTTGCCTTTCGCACTGCAGCATCATATCGCTCCCCGAATGCGGGCGGCGGCCACCGCCTGTTAAACACCCAGTCGGCGAGGAGAGAGCATGACCAAGTGGGTTTACAGGTTTGGCGACGGTGCGGCGGAGGGGCGCGCGAGCGACCGCGACCTGCTCGGCGGCAAGGGGGCGAATCTCGCCGAGATGTGCAGTCTCGGCCTGCCGGTGCCGCCGGGTTTCACCATCACCACCGGGGCCTGCAACTGGTACTACGCCAATGGCCGCGACTATCCCGAAACACTGAAGGCGGATGTCCGCGAGGCCCTTGAGCACATCGGCGCCTTGACCGGACGCCGCTTCGGCGATCCGGAAAGCCTGCTGCTCGTCTCGGTGCGTTCAGGTGCCCGCGCCTCGATGCCGGGCATGATGGATACGGTGCTCAACCTCGGCCTCAACGACGTGACCGTCGAGGCGCTGGCCCGGGATGCCGGCGACGCGCGCTTCGCCTATGACAGCTACCGCCGTTTCATCACCATGTATTCCGACGTGGTTCTCGGTCTCGATCACGAGGTCTTCGAGGAAATACTGGAAGACGAGAAGGGCCGGCTCGGCCACGAGCTCGACACCGATTTCACGGCACTGCAGTGGCAGCAGGTAATTTCGCTCTACAAGGCGAAGGTTGAGGAGGAACTCGGCCGCTCCTTCCCGCAGGACCCGCATGAGCAATTGTGGGGCGCGATCGGCGCGGTGTTCTCGAGCTGGATGAACCATCGCGCGATCACCTATCGCCGCCTGCACGATATTCCCGAGAGCTGGGGCACGGCGGTCAACGTCCAGGCGATGGTGTTCGGCAATATGGGCGATACGTCGGCCACCGGCGTTGCCTTCACCCGCAATCCGTCGACCGGCGAGAAGATGCTCTATGGCGAGTTCCTGGTGAACGCGCAGGGCGAGGACGTGGTGGCCGGCATCCGCACGCCGCAGAACATCACCGAAGCCGCGCGCATCGCCGCCGGCTCCGACAAGCCCTCGCTGCAGAAGCTGATGCCCGAGGCCTTCGCCAATTTCATGGCGATTTCGGAGCGCCTCGAGAAGCACTACCGCGACATGCAGGATCTCGAATTCACCATCGAGCGCGGCAAGCTGTGGATGCTGCAGACCCGTTCGGGCAAGCGCACCGCAAAGGCGGCGCTGAAGATCGCGGTGGAAATGGCGGCGGAAGGCCTGATCAGCAAGGAAGAGGCCATCGGCCGCATCGACCCCGCGTCGCTCGACCAGCTGCTGCATCCGACCATCGACCCCAAGGCGCAGCGCGAGGTGATCTCGGTCGGCCTGCCGGCGTCGCCGGGGGCTGCCACGGGCGAGATCGTGTTCTCGTCCGACGAGGCCGAGGAGATGAAGTCGGTGGGGCGCAAGGTCATTCTCGTGCGCATTGAGACCAGCCCCGAGGACATCCACGGCATGCATGCGTCGGAAGGAATCCTGACGACGCGCGGGGGCATGACCAGCCACGCCGCAGTGGTTGCCCGCGGCATGGGCAAGCCTTGCGTTTCGGGCGCGGGCTCGCTGCGCGTCGACTATCGCACGGGCACCTTGACCGCGATGGGCCAGACCTTCCGCAAGGGCGACATCATTACCATCGACGGTGGCAATGGCCAGGTACTGAAGGGCTCGGTGCCGATGCTGCAGCCAGAGCTGTCGGGCGATTTCGCCGCCATCATGGAGTGGGCGGACGCGGCACGCCGCATGAAGGTGCGCACCAATGCCGAGACGCCGGCGGATGCGCGCATGGCGCGCTCCTTCGGCGCCGAGGGCATCGGCCTTTGCCGCACCGAGCACATGTTCTTCGAGGGCGACCGCATCCTCGCCATGCGTGAGATGATCCTGGCCGACACCGAGAAGGACCGGCGCACCGCACTCGCCAAGCTGTTGCCGATGCAGCGCTCGGATTTCATCGAGCTGTTCGAGATCATGGCCGGCCTGCCGGTGACGATCCGCCTGCTCGACCCGCCGCTGCACGAATTCCTGCCCAAGACCGAGGAAGAAATCGCTGAGGTCGCCGCCGTCATGAAGGTGTCGGCCGACAAGCTGCGCCAGCGCACTGATGCGCTGCACGAGTTCAACCCGATGCTCGGCCATCGCGGCTGCCGTCTCGCCGTCTCTTATCCGGAGATTGCCGAAATGCAGGCCCGCGCCATCTTCGAAGCCGCCGCCGAGGCCGGCAAGAAGACGGGCAGCCCGGTGGTGCCGGAAATCATGGTTCCGCTGGTCGGCCTGATGAAGGAACTCGATTACGTCAAGGCGCGCATCGACCAGGTCGCCCAGAGCGTCATGCAGGAATCCGGTACGAAGATCGACTACCTCGTCGGCACGATGATCGAGCTGCCGCGCGCGGCGATCCGGGCTCATGTGATTGCGGAAGCCGCCGAGTTCTTCTCCTTCGGCACCAACGACCTGACGCAGACGACCTTCGGCATCTCGCGCGACGATGCGGCTTCCTTCCTCGAGACCTACCGCCAGAAGGGCATCATCGAGCAGGACCCCTTCGTATCGCTCGACATCGACGGCGTCGGCGAACTGGTGAAGATGGCGGCCGAGAAGGGCAGGGCGACGCGCCCCGCAATCAAGCTCGGCATCTGCGGCGAGCATGGTGGCGACCCCGCCTCGATCCGCTTCTGCGAGAGTGTTGGGCTGGACTACGTGTCGTGCTCGCCATTCCGCGTGCCGATCGCACGCCTTGCCGCGGCACAGGCTGCGGTCAAGGCGAAGCGATAAGGCTGTAACCGCCTGAATCCGTTCGGCTATACCCCATTTGCGAATTGGGTATAGCCGCCGGTATCAGGTGCTCAGGCCGGCCCTGGCCGTCATCCCCTACGCAGGCAAGTGGCGAGGATATTACCCCTCGTCATCATCGCGCCAAAATTCGAGCGCCTGTGAACGCACCTTTTGACGACGGACTTCGAACTACGTATGCGCATGCCCACAAGGTTTTTGATTGGTGCGGCCCTGACCGCGCTTCTGGTTTCTCACGCCTCGGCCGTACCGCTTCTCGAGCCGCAACTCCGCCTCAAGCCCTCGAGCCAAACACACCCGCGCGTGGCGCTGACGCTTGACGCCTGCGGCGGTGCGACCGACACGCGCATTCTCTCGGCCCTCGTCGACAACAAGATCCCAGCAACGATCTTCGTCACCGGCCTGTGGCTGAAGCGGAATGCCGAGGCGCTCGCGATCATGAAGGCGCATCCTGAACTGTTCGAGTTGGAAAACCACGGCGCAAGGCATATTCCGGCCGTCGACACGCCGCACAAGATCTACGGGCTGAGCAGCGCTGGAAGTGCTGAGGCGGTCCAGGCCGAGGTCGAGGCGGGCGCCCTTGCACTGACCGATCGCGGCGAGCCGCAGCCGAAATGGTTTCGCGGCGCAACCGCCCAATACAGCCCGACCGCGATTGCGCAGATCCGACAGCTCGGATTCCGCATCGCCGGCTATTCGATCAATGGCGATGGCGGCTCGCTGCTCGGGGCGCGCGAGACCGAACGCCGCGTGGCTAGCGCCAAGGATGGCGATGTCATCATCGCGCACATCAACCAGCCCACGCACGCCGCCGGCGGCGGACTGGTCAAGGGGCTACTGAAGCTCAAGGCCAAGGGCTACGATTTCGTACGGCTCGACGATGTCGACGACGACGGCACTGACGACACGACGAACTGATCGTCGTGTCGATATTGCGTTGAAGGATGGGGATTGCCGGTCAGGCCGCCGAGCGAAACGCCTCGACCACACCGACATAGGCTTCGGCGAGCTTTGCCAGCGGGCTTTTGCTGCGCGAGGCCGACTCGACCTTGAGCTTGCCGCCGACAACGGGCAGCGAAAGCAGCAAGAACTGGCGGCGGGCGCCGTCGCCGATCGAGGCCGCAGCGATGTGCTTGTCCTCGCCGTCGTCGTCGATGCGCATCTTGAACAGCAGGATTCCGCCGACCGACTCGAGCGCCTCGTCGACAAGCTGCTCGAATTCGCTTTCCGTAACAAACTTGGTGGCGACCGCGGGTGTTTCTGCCGCGAGCATCTCGACAACTTCGTCAGAGGCTTCCACCTCGACCGGGGGCGCAAACTCTTCGGCGGCCAGTTCTTCATTCAAGAACTCTTCGAAGTCGAGTTCTTCGGGAGCAAGCTCTACGGACACGGGCTCCACTAGCCCCCAATCCTCAATGGCCTGATCCTGCGCTTCCATTTCCGGACTTTCCGGCTTCGCCTCGGCGGCTTCAGGCGCAACCTGCCATTCGTCTTGCAAGTCTTCGGCCGATAGCTCGATGTCTTCCTCGGCCTCGATGGCCGACTCGTCAGCGGCGCTCGCTTCGGTCGCCAGGCTTTCGCTGGGTACGGTAACCTCGTCGGCAGCCGTCAGTACGACTGGGCCTGCTACGGCTTCATCGGTGGCGACATGCTCTTCGGCTTGCGTCTCATGTTGCGACAGGACTTCGTCCTCCGCGCGTGGCTGCGTATCCATGCGAACCCTCACAGTACTCTACCCACACCAGCCGGCAACAAAGGTTAACCGGGACCGTGGCCGCAATATGGCCGTCTGTGGTTTGCCCCGGGACAGGCTGGACAAAGCATGGATTGCACCCAAAGATGACAGCACACGATCTGGGAGGATCCATATGCAGGGACTGATGCAGGAGTGGCCACTGCTGTGCCACAAGATCATGGACCATGCCGCGCGCCAGCACCCGCACCGGGAGGTGGTGTCGCGCTCGGTCGAGGGGCCGATCGTCCGAACAACCTATGCCGAGCTTCGCTTGCGGTCCCTGAAGGTCGCGCAACGGTTGGAGCGGGACGGGTTCAGGGGCGGAGATCGCATCGCCACGCTCGCCTGGAACACCGCCCGCCACATGGAGGCCTGGTATGGCATCATGGGCATTGGTGCGGTCTACCACACGCTCAACCCGCGTCTGTTTCCCCAACAGCTTGTCTGGATCATGAACCATGCGCAGGACCAGGCGCTGTTCGTCGATCTGACCTTCTTGCCGCTGGTCGAGAAGATCGCGCCGTCCGTGCCGTCGCTCAAGCGCATCATCGTGCTGACAGACGCCGCCCATCTGCCGCAGACCTCGCTGCCCGGTGTCGTGGCCTATGAGGAATGGCTCACCGAGGCTGACGGCGACTTTGTCTGGAAGAGCCTCGACGAGCACGCCGCGGCCGGCATGTGCTATACCTCGGGCACGACCGGCGACCCCAAGGGCGTCGTCTATAGCCACCGCTCCAATGTGCTCCATGCAATGATTGCCGTGATGCCCGACGCCATGGGCATTTCGGTTCGCGACGTGGTCATGCCGGTGGTGCCGATGTTCCATGCCAATGCCTGGGGCCTAGCCCAGAGTACGCCGATGGTGGGCGCCAAGATGGTGATGCCGGGCGGCAAGATGGATGGTGCCTCGATCTACGAAATGCTCGACACCGAGCGTGTCACCTTCACTGCAGCTGTTCCGACCGTCTGGATGATGCTGCTGCAGCATCTGGAGGAAACCGGCAAGAAACTGCCGCATCTCGACAAGGTGGTGATCGGCGGTGCGGCCTGTCCGAGGGCCGTTACGCAGAAGTTCGAGCGCAACTACGGCGTCGAGGTCATCCACGCCTGGGGCATGACCGAGATGTCGCCGCTGGGTACGTTGTGCACCATCAAGCCCGAATATGACGATCTCGAAGGCGAGGATCGGCTGAACATCCAGCAGAAGCAGGGCTACACCCCGTTCGGCGTCGAAATGAAGGTCACCGACGACGCCAACGATGAACAGCCCTGGGACGGCAAGACATTCGGGAGGCTCAAGGTGCGCGGCCCGGCGGTATCTGCCTCCTATTACGGCGGTGCAAGCTCCGAGCAGTTCGATGCCGACGGCTGGTTCGATACGGGCGACGTCGCTCATATCGATCCCAACGGGTACATGCAGATTACCGACCGCTCCAAGGACGTGATCAAGTCGGGCGGCGAGTGGATCTCCAGCATCGAACTCGAAAACCTCGCGGTCGGTCACCCAGACGTCCAGGAAGCTGCGGTAATCGGCATCAAGCACCCGCGCTGGGATGAGCGCCCGCTGATGGTCGTCGTCCGCAAACAGGGGCGGGAGCCGTCCAAGACCGAGATACTTGGCTTCCTCGAGGGCAAGGTCGCCAGGTGGTGGATGCCCGATGACGTCGTCTTCGTCGATGAGATTCCCCATACCGCGACCGGCAAGATCCAGAAGATGGAGTTGCGCGCGAGGTTCAAGGATTATCGTTTGCCGACAGACACGGGTGCATGAAAGCTGCAAGTGCGGGGAGGGGGCTGAAACCGCCTTGCTGCTTCAGCCGTGGACGGGCACCAACGGCACTCCAAGTTGTTGAATCCGCGCATCGTGCCTGCCAAAACTCGTTCCGATTTTCGGGCCGGTGCGATAGGGTCTCGCCGGCAGCGATACGTGCCGGAAAGCGGCAGCGGGTGATTGGGTGACGGGTTCCATGGTTGAGTACAAGTCGAGATATCTGCAGCCGCGCACGACGCGCGCTGCGGGCTGGTCGCGCGGCACGGCCTCTTTTTCAGCCGTCTTGCTGGTCATTGCGGTACTCGGCCACCACCGCGGCCTGATCGAGACGCCGGCCTTCTTCTGGGTGCTGGGCATCGTCGCGCTGCTGGCCGCTTTTGCCTTGCTGCTGTCTGGCTTCGCCTTTTCCCGACTGTGGAAATTCGGCGACCAGGGCGGGCGCGACCTGACCATAGGCGCCTTGCTGGGGCTCGTGGTCCTGGCGCCATTCGCCTTCACGGCCTACCAGGTCGCCGTCTATCCGATGCTGCGCGATATCTCGACCGATACCGAGGAACCGCCGGAGCTGACGGCGGCGGCATCGCTGCGCACGCCTGATATGAACCGCCTGGAGACGATGACCATGGGCGAGCGGACCTTGCAGGCGCAGGCCTATCCGCTTGTCGCCGGCCGGCGTTATGACCTGTCGCTCGACCGCGTACTCCAAAGCGTCGAGACGGTTCTCGGGCGCCAGGGCTGGCAGGTCGTGGTGCCGCCGCCGCCGATCGATGAGGCGAATGGCGAGGTCGATATCGAGGCGGTCGCGCGTAGCTTCGTGCTGGCTTTGCCCTCTGATTTGGCGATCCGGCTCGTCGATGACGGCGATTCGACCTTCGTCGACATGCGCTCCGCTTCTCGCTATGGCCGCCATGACCTTGGCGACAATGCAGCGCGCATCACCGGCTTCCTGACCGAACTCGACCAGGAGATCGCCAATCAGGCCGGGACGGCAACCACTGCTACGCCTGAATAGGGTTCTCGTCAGGCCGGAGAATAGTGGCCGCCCAGCGAAGGGGCCTCGTCGCTGACGATCCGGCCGCGGCCGACGAGATCTTCGATATGCGCAAACACCGACAGCCCGGCTGCCGCGTGAAGCTTCGGGTCGATGTCGCGATAGATGGCGCCGACGATCTCGGGAATCGTGCGGTCGCCGGCAATGATGCGTTCGAGGATCGCCCGCTCGCGCATCTTGCGGTGCGCCTTGAGGCCGCGAACGAATTTCTGCGGCGACACCACCGGACCACCATGGCCGGGCAGATAGACGTAGTCGTCGCGTTCGACGAGCCGGTCGAGCGAGGCCATGTAGTCCGACATCGCACCATCCGGCGGCGCCACGATCGAGGTCGACCACGCCATGACATGGTCGGCGGAAAACAGGATGCCCGTGCCTTCGAGCGAAAATGCTGCGTGATTCGCCGCGTGTCCCGGTGTCAGTACCGTGCCCATGCGCCATCCGTCGCCCTCGACGACCTGGCCGTCGGCAACAGTGAGGTCAGGTACGAAACCCGTGTCGCCGCTGGCATCGAGGCGCGCGCCCTCGCCGATCAGCAACGGGCGTGCCGACCGGTGCGGCCCTTCGGCGACGGTCACAGCACCCGTCAGCGCCTTCAGCCTGGCGGCGAGCGGTGAGTGGTCGCGATGGGTATGGCTGATGAATATATGGCTGACCGGACGCCCCGCAATGGTGCGGATCAGTGCGTCAAGATGAGCGTCGTCCTCGGGGCCGGGATCGATGACCGCCAGCGTGTCCTTGCCGATGATGTAGCTGTTGGTGCCGTGAAAGGTGTAGGGGCTCGGATTGTTGACCGTCAGGCGCGCGATGCCCTCGGCAATCGGAACCGCCTGGCCGTAGGCGGGCTCGAAGTGGGTGTCGAAATCGAGTGACATGGCGTGCCTGTACCTGTGTGTTCCCGCGCCTGACGGCAAATTCGTTTGCCGCTTAGCACGGAAGACAATATAGGGAAAACCATGTCGGACGTGCTCCGGCATACGCAGCACAAGGGGATTTTCATGGCCGTTGCATCCAGCAATTCCACCGCGTTCGTCACTGCAGCCCTTCCCGAAAAGGGAGCCCTGCGCCTGGCGACCCAGCTTCTTCTGGCCGTTGCCGGCTCGTTGCTCCTGGTTGCCTCGGCCAAGACCAAAGTCGTGCTCGGTCCGGTCGACATGTCGCTGCAGACGCTTGTCGTGCTCGGCATCGGCGCGGCCTACGGCCTTCGCCTCGGTCTCGCGACGGTGCTGCTCTACATGGCCCAGGGTGCCATGGGTTACCCGGTGTTCCAGAGCACGCCGGAGAAGGGCCTCGGCATCGCCTACATGCTCGGTACGACCGGCGGTTTCCTCGCAGGCTTCGTGGCCATGGTCGCGATCGTCGGCTGGGCGGTTGACCGCGGTTGGGGCCGCAGCATCGTCAAGATGCTGGGTGCCATGCTCGTCGCCGAAGTCGTCATGATGGTGATGGGCTTCTCGTGGCTGTCTCTGCTGATCGGCGCCGAGAAGTCCTGGCAGTTCGGTGTCGCGCCGTTCATCATGCCGGACCTGGTCAAGGTCGCACTCGCCGCTGCTGCCGTCCCGGCCGTCTGGGCGCTTCTGCCCAAGAAAGGCTGACCGACCAGCGATCGGCAATGGATTTGCATACGCCCCGGCTCTACAAAGGCCGGGGCGTTTGCATTTGAAGAGCACAGTTGAATGACGATCCTGGTCACAGGCACCGCAGGTTTCATCGGCTTCCACGTTGCCCGACGGTTACTTGCCGAGGGCTATGAGGTGGTCGGCTTCGACAGCATCACCGACTACTACGACACTTCGCTCAAGCGCGCCCGGCTCGACTTGCTGGCCGAGAACAAGGATTTCCGCTTCATCCAGGGCGATCTCGCCGACGCGGCGGCGGTGAAACAGGCCTTCGCAAGCCGTCCCGAGATCGTCGTTCATCTCGCGGCCCAGGCAGGTGTTCGCTATTCGCTCGACCATCCGCAGGCCTATGTCGACGCCAACGTCACCGGCTTTCTCAACATCCTCGAGAACTGTCGGGCAGCGATGCCCAGGCACCTGATCTATGCCTCATCGAGTTCGGTCTACGGCGGCAACAAGAAGCAGCCCTATTCGCCGCGCGACAGCGTCGACCATCCGGTCAGCCTCTATGCCGCCACCAAGAAGGCGAACGAGCTGATGGCGCATACCTACAGCCATCTGTTCGGCGTGCCGGCCACGGGCCTGCGCTTCTTCACCGTCTATGGGCCGTGGGGGCGTCCTGACATGGCCTACTACAAATTCACCCGCGCCATCTTCGCCGGCGAGGCGATCGACATCTACAACAATGGCGACATGTACCGCGACTTCACCTATGTCGACGACATCGTCGAAGGCATCGTCCGGCTTCTCGACCATCCGCCTGCCGCCAATCCCGACTATGACATCGCTGCCGGGGGTGCTTCGGGCAGCTGGGCGCCGCATCGCGTGATGAACATCGGCAACCGCCGCAAGGAACATCTGATGGAGATGATCCGGGTGCTGGAGCGCGCAACCGGCCGCGAGGCGGTGAAGAATTTCCTGCCGTTGCAGCCGGGCGACGTGCTCAGCACCTGGGCCGATGTGACCGATCTCGAAGCTTTGATCGGCGAGCTTCCGCACACGCCGATCGAGGAGGGACTTCTCCGCTTTGTCGACTGGTACGGCAGGTACTACCGCGTCCAGTAGCTGTCGGCTTGCCAGTCAGACATACTGGCCTCCGGTTGCCGTCGTGCCGGCCACGTCGCCGGGCAGATAGGCCGCGCCAGCTCCGTTGACGTTGATTACCGAGTTCGTGATTGCCGAATAGCGCTTCCCGGTGGCGCTACCTACGAAAGTGTTCTGATTGACCATCGCCACCGAAGCACCGTCACATTGAACAAAGTTGGCGAAGGCCGGTGTTCCGACAATCGTGATGGTCTTGCCTGCATCGATCACGAAAGAGCCGCCGGACAAGTACCAGTGGATGAGAGCGCCACCTGAAATCGTCGTATTGCCGTAGGCAATCGCCGAACCACGATTGGCAACATTTATGTGCGAGGTCGTGCACCCCCCAAACTCGATGCTGGCATAGCGCAGCGTGGAGTTGGCATCCACGTAGATACCGTGCTGGGTCGCCTGAAGCTTGAAGCCACTAACACGCCACGTCGAGTTGATGGCGCTGGCGGTGAGGCAGATGCCGGTTACGTTCAGCGTGACGTTCGAGGGCGTGGCAGGGTCGCCCTGCAGCGTCCATGTGCCCGAGCCGATGAACTGCGGCAGCACGATCGGAACGGTCCATGTGCCGGGACCAACCTGAACCGTCACATTGTAGGTCGCGCCGTCGAGTGCGGCCGTCACCGCCAGCGCTTTGGCGATGGTCAGGAAAGCGCCGCCACTGGTGTTACTCAGGCCGTTGTTGGCGTCCGATCCGTCGGTCCGGACATAGTAGGTCCTGTTGGCGGTGAGCAGTTCGCGGACGTGCCGCTTTGCCACCACCTGGTTCTGGTCGGTCAGGGCCACAGCCGCCGGCAAAAGCACACGGCCGTCCGTGCAACTGACCTTCAGTGCTTCCGTCCAGGCGGATCCATCGGGCGAGACCTTGACGTGCCAGTCGTCGTCGCCAGTAAGGCCGAATTCGGCGCGACCCGAATAGCCGGTCTGGAACAGGACGGAAGCGGTATCGCCGAGAGCCGCCTTGTTGATCTTGACCTGCTGCCCCGCGCCCTGATTGTCGAACAGCACCGCCGGGCTCTTGACCGCGAGCCTGTTCGTCGTGTCCGCAGTGGTGTTGATGCCAACCACCGAGGCGGGGTTGACGCCAAGCGAAAGCGTGTCGATCCAGCCGCTGCCGTCATAGGCAAGGATGCGCTGCTCGTCGGCGACCCAGGCAAGCCAGCCGCTGACCGGCGGATGGAAGCTCCATGCTCCATCCTGCCAGGCTGCCACCTGGCCGCTCTTTCCCGCCCAGGCGCCGGTCGCCGGGGCTGCGACGATGTAGCGGGAGCCCTCGGCTGGCAATGGCGGCGGTGCGGCGAGATGACGGTCGAGGACCGAAAGCTGGACCAGCACGTCGAGCGCAAGCAGCGCCTCGTTGTGTGTGACATGCTTCTGTGCCTGGGAAGGCATGATGAACGGCATTTTCAGGTTGGTCGTTTGTTCCAAGGCGGGCTCCTGTCGTTGGGGTGCCCAATGATACGGCCGCTTGGGAGGGGGTGGAAAAACACGCTGGTTTTTCCACGCTCCGGCCGGCTCGTGCCGCTGGCGGATGGGCGTCACGGGCCCGGAGGCGATTGCAGATAAATTTCCCGGACGCCCGGATTACGGGCGATCGCGTGGAATGCCATTCCGCGCTGCGCAGTAGATGAGCAATAACCGACTGGGCGGGAGATGGATTTTGGTCTTGGACTTCTTGCGACAAATCCAAATTGTGGGACACTGCGCGCAATTGGATGTGCGGGGACGCTATCCCCGAGCGACGTCGTTTTCCTAAGGCTCTTTAATGCTTGCCAGACTGACTCACCTTGACCGTCTCGAGGCGGAGGCGATCCACATCTTCCGTGAGGTGGCGGCCACCTTTTCCAAGCCTGTGATGCTCTATTCCGTGGGAAAGGATTCCTCGGTTCTGCTGCATCTGGCGATGAAGGCGTTCTATCCGGCCAAGCCGCCGTTTCCGTTTCTCCATGTGGACACGACCTGGAAGTTCCGCGAGATGATCGAGTTTCGCGATGCCATGGCGCGCCAACTCGGCTTCGATCTGCTGGTTCACGTCAACCCGGACGGCATCCGCGACAACATCAACCCGTTCGATCATGGCTCGAACACCCATACCCATGTGATGAAGACGGTCGGGCTGCGCCAGGCGCTCGACAAATACGGCTTCGACGCAGCCTTCGGCGGCGCCAGGCGCGACGAGGAGAAGTCGCGCGCCAAGGAGCGCATCTTCTCGTTCCGCAACGCCCAGCATGCGTGGGACCCGAAGAACCAGCGGCCGGAAATGTGGAAGATCTTCAACACGCGCGTTGCGGCGGGTGAATCGATCCGTGTCTTCCCCCTGTCCAATTGGACCGAGCTCGATATCTGGCAGTACATTCTGCAGGAAAACATCCCCATCGTGCCGCTCTATTTCGCCAAGCATCGACCGGTGGTGGAGCGCGATGGCATGCTGATCCTGCGCGACGACGAGCGCATGAAGCTGCGCTCGGGCGAGGTGGTGGAGAACAGGCTTGTGCGGTTCCGCACGCTCGGCTGCTATCCGCTCACCGGTGCGATCGAATCCGATGCGGACAGCCTCGAAGCCATCGTCAGCGAGATGTTGACGGCCCGCACCTCCGAGCGCCAGGGGCGCCTCATCGACCGTGACGAAGCCGGCTCGATGGAAAAGAAAAAGCGCGAAGGGTATTTCTGAACATGCGCTCTGTCATGGCCGACAACGTCGATGCAGCCGGAGGCGTCCGCGACTATCTCGCCGGGCAGGAGCAGAAATCACTCCTGCGTTTCCTCACCTGCGGCTCGGTCGACGACGGCAAGTCGACACTGATCGGACGTCTACTGTCCGATACGAAACAGATTTTCGAGGACCAGCTTGCCGCTCTGGAGCGCGACTCGCGCAAGCACGGCACGACTGGCGAGGACGTCGATTTCGCGCTTCTGGTCGACGGGCTGGAAGCCGAGCGCGAGCAGGGCATCACCATCGACGTCGCCTACCGGTTCTTTGCCACGCCCAAGCGCAAGTTCATCGTCGCCGACACGCCCGGCCACGAACAGTATACACGCAACATGGCGACCGGCGCCTCGACGGCCGATCTCGCCATTGTTCTGGTGGATGCGCGCCAGGGCGTGCTGCGGCAGACGCGGCGGCATTCGATCATCGCTTCGCTGCTGGGCATCCGCCACATCGTTGTGGCGATCAACAAGATCGACCTGGTCGGCTTCGACCAGCAGGTGTTCGACCGCATTGCCGCCGACTACGCGGCCTTTGCCGAAAGCCTGGGCTTCCGGTCGATCGTGCCTATCCCGATCTCGGCGCGCTACGGCGACAATGTCATTCGTCGCTCCGAGAACATGGGCTGGTATTCGGGGCCGACGCTGATCGAGCATCTTGAAACGGTCGTGGTCGAAGACGAGGCGGTCGAGAGACCATTCCGTTTCCCGGTGCAGTATGTGAACAGGCCCGATCTCGATTTTCGCGGTTTTGCCGGCACCGTCGCTTCGGGGGCGATTTCTGAGGGTGACGAGATCGTCGTCGCCAAGTCGGGCAAGACAGCGAGGGTCAAGCGCATCGTCGCCCATGGCGGAGATCTAGGCTCCGCCGTCGCGGGGCAGGCGATCACGCTGGTGCTCGACGACGAGATCGAGGTTTCGCGCGGCAACGTGCTGGTTGCACCCGAGGCACGTCCGCATGTCGCCGACCAGTTTGCCGCCAATGTCGTTTGGTTCGACGAAAATACCATGCTGCCGGGCCGCTCCTACATCCTGCGGACCGAGACCGACCAGGCAAGCGCAACCGTCACCGATCTGAAATATCGTATCAACGTCAACGACTTCGCCCACGAGGCGGCGAAGGCGCTGGAGATGAATGAGGTCGGCGTCTGCAATATTTCGACCCAGTCGCCGATTGCCTTCGACGGCTTCGCCGACAACCGCATCACTGGCGCTTTCATCCTGATCGACCGGATCAGCAATGCCACCGTCGGCGCCGGCATGATCCTGCATCCGCTGCGACGGGCCGAGAACATCCACTGGCAGTCGCTTGACGTGACGCGCCAGGCGCGTGCCGGGCTCAAGAACCAGAAGCCGGCGGTGCTGTGGTTCACTGGCCTGTCGGGCTCCGGCAAGTCGACGGTCGCGAACCTGCTTGAAAAGAAGCTGCACGCGGCCGGGCGCCACACTTATATTCTCGACGGCGACAATGTGCGCCACGGGCTCAACCGTGACCTCGGCTTCACCGATCAGGATCGCGTCGAGAATATCCGTCGCGTCGCCGAGGTCGCCAAGCTCATGGCCGATGCCGGCCTGGTCGTCATCGTGTCCTTCATCTCGCCCTTCCGCGCCGAGCGCTGGATGGCGCGCGAGATGATGGGGCAAGGTGAGTTCGTCGAGGTTTTTGTCGACACCCCGTTCGAGGAGTGCGCCAGGCGCGATCCCAAGGGGCTATATGCGCGGGCGCTCGCCGGCGCGATCAAGAATTTCACCGGCGTTGATTCCCCCTATGAAACGCCGGAGAATCCTGAAATTCATCTCCAGACTCTCGGCAGGACGCCGGAAGAGATGGTCGAAACGATCGAGAACTGGCTGAATGAGCGGAACATTGCAGAACATCAACACGACCATGGTGGCGGCATCTGACGACGCCGTTCTCGCTGTGTTCGAGCGCCTGGCCATCGAGGCCGGCCGGGCGATCATGGAAGTCTACAATTCCGAATTCGCGGTGACGGACAAGGCGGACGCATCGCCCGTCACCCAAGCCGATAAGGCCAGCGAAAAGATCATCCTCGAAGGCTTGCGCGCGGCGTTTCCGGATCTGCCCTGCGTTGCCGAGGAAGAAGTCGCCGAAGGCATCGTCCCGCCTGATCTGGGGCGGGCCTTTGTCCTGGTGGACCCGCTCGACGGCACCAAGGAATTCGTCAAGCGCAGGACCGATTTCACGGTCAACATAGCACTTGTCAGGGACGGTGCGCCGGCAATCGGCGTCGTCTACGCGCCATGCACGGGCCGCTTCTTTTCGGGCCGCCCAGGCAAGGCGGAGGCATTCGAGATCAGCGAGGGCAAGGCAGGAACACGCCGCCAGGTCCACGTCCGCGAGGGGCGCCAGCCGCTGACCATCGTCGCCAGCCGCTCGCATCTGACGCCGGAAACTGAAGTCTTCATCAAACGCGTCGCTGCTGCGGAGATCGTTTCCGTAGGGTCGTCGCTGAAGTTCTGCCTGCTGGCTGCCGGCGAGGCCGACCTTTATCCGCGTTTCGGGCGCACGATGGAGTGGGACACGGCGGCGGGAGACGCGGTGCTTCGCGCTGCCGGCGGCAGCACTCATACGCTGGATGGTGCACCGCTCGTCTATGGCAAGCGCAACCAGAGCGACGATGCGGATTTTGCCAATCCGCATTTCGTGGCGAGCGGCCGGATCACCGATCCGGCCTTCGTTTACTGATGAAGAATCGCGTGTGAACGCCTACTCGGCCGCGATCCTGGCCGAGTTCGAGCCGACATAGTTGCGGATCGTGCTGATGATCCGGTCCTGGTCGGCTTCGCTGAGATAGGGGTGCATGGGCAGGCACAGGATGGTGCCAGGCACCGCTTCCGAAACCGGCAGGCCGCCAGGCGTGCGCGGATAGTGCCGGTAGGCGACCTGGGTGTGCAGCGGCTTCACGTAGTAGATGACCGACGGGATGCCCTGTTCCTGCAGATGGGCCTTCAGCCCGTCACGGTCGGCAGTCTCGATGGCATACTGCGCCCAGGCCGAGCGGCCGTCTTCCGGCGCGCGCGCTGCCTTGACCACGTCACCGAGTCCGTCGGCGTAGCGCTTGGCCACCACTGCACGGGCCTGCATCTCGTCTTCGAGGATCGCGAGCTTTTCGATGAGGATCGCGGCCTGCAGGGTGTCGAGGCGCGAATTCAGGCCGACATGGATGTTGTCGTACTGCGTTTCGCCCTTGCCGTGGAAGGCGAAGGAGCGCAGGCGCGCGGCGAGTTCGTCGTCATTGGTGAACATCGCGCCGCCGTCGCCGTAACAGCCCAGCGGCTTCGCCGGATAGAAGCTGGTCGCACCGACATGGCCGTAAGCGCCGCACATCTTGCCGTCCTGCGCGCCGCCGATCGATTGGGCGGCGTCCTCGATGACCAGAAGCTTCTCGCGCTTGGCGATGGCGTCGATCGCGGCATAGTCGGCGGCGGTGCCGAACAGGTCGACCGGGATGATCGCCTTGGGCTTCAGGCGGCCCTCGGCCTTGACCATCGCAATCGCTGCTTCGAGGCTGTCGATGGAGATGTTGTAGGTGTCGGGTTCGATGTCGACGAAGACCGGCTCGGCCTTGGCGAGTGCCACGACTTCGGCGGTTGCCGCGAAGGTGAAGCTCGGCACGAACACCGCATTGCCCGGGCCGATGCCGGAGGCGAGCAACGGCAGCAGCAGCGCATCGGTGCCGTTGGCGCAGGCTACGACATGCTTGACGCCGACATATTTGGCGAGCTGGTTCTCGAATTCAGTGACCTCGGGGCCGAGGATGTAGCGCCCATCGTCGACGACCTTGTCGATGGCCGCCTTGAGACGGTCGCGGATACGTTCGCGCTGCGCGCCGAGATCGATGAACTGCATTCTGGCCCCATAACCCACTGACTTTATTGCGCCGCTGATAGCAGAGTTGCCGGAGTCGAAAAAGCCGAGGGGCCTGCGGCAAGTCGGGCGCGGCTGTGGTTCTTGTTACTTTCGGTTGTGCCGCTTTCGCGCCGAAAGTGCCGGAAAACGTGGCTTTCTTGCCATTGGCCATCCAGCCGGCTTGGCAATTCGAAACATAAAGTGATCTTGCGAGGTGCCGGAATGCGCCGAAATCAGCCCAGTTCGTGCCGCCATGGCGGGTTGGCGCCGGCGCGCGAGACGGTCACGCCGGCAGCGCGCGCGCCGAGTGAAAGCGCCTGTTCGATGGCGGCTTCCGACAGGTCGGCAATCGCTGATTTGGTCAGGGCGCCTTGTTCGTGGAGCGAGGCCAGCACGCCGGCGTTGAAGGTGTCGCCAGCCCCGACAGTGTCGACGACGGCTACCTTGTCGGGCGTCACCGAGACGGTGTGCCTGGGGCTGTAGGCGGTGGCACCCTTGCTGCCCGCGGTGACGATGACCAGCTTCGGGCCCTTGCGCAGCCAGTTGGCGGCGATCTCGTCGTGGCTGCCGGTCTCGCCGAACCAGGCGAGGTCCTCGTCCGAAAGCTTGACGATGTCGGCCATCGCTATCATCCGCTGCATCCGCTCGAGATGACGCTGCTTGTCTGGAATGAAACCCGGCCGGATGTTGGGGTCGAGCATGGTCACGCGCCGCTCATGCTCGCGCTTCATCAGCGCCTCATAAGCCGAGCCGCAGGGTTCGGGGATCAGGCTGATCGCGCCGAACAGCATGGCGTCGATGTCTTTGCCGAGCGCCGGCAGGTCGGCCTCGGTCAGCATCCGCCCGGCCGTGTTTTCATCATAGAAGGTATAGGTCGCGTGGCCGTCGTTGAGGCGCACGAAGGCGAGCGTGGTCGGGCGCGGCGACAGGTCGGCATAGCGCGAACCGACATTGCTGGCCGCAAGCACATCCCGGATCTGCTGCCCGAACAGGTCGGAAGACAGGCCGGAGAAGAACTCGACCGGCACGCCGAGCCGTCCGAGCGCGATCGCCGAATTGAAGATCGCCCCGCCCGCATAGGGCGCAAAGGCAGCTTCGCCTTCGACGCTCCGCCGCGGCAGCATGTCGATGAGCGCTTCACCGCAGCAAAGGATCATGAGTTTCCGCTCCCCTTCGGATAGATGACACCCTCGCGGATGACGACAATGCCGTAGAGCGTCGGCTCGCTGGTGGCAATGGGGCCGTGCAGCGGCTGAACTCCGACAGGCACGTCAGCCCCGCGAAAGCGGCGTTGCGCCGACGAGAAAGCGCTCGGACAAGGGCAGACTGGCACCGCCGAGTGCGCGGGCATGGATACCCACGGTTCCCTCTCGCACCGTGGGGATGCGCAGGCCCTCGACGTCGATCCCGCCGATCGCCGCTTGCACCGCGCCAACGAGGCGGGCGCGGATCGAGGCAGGCATCCAGCCGTCGATGATCGCGCTCTCGAAGTCGATGACCGAGGCAGAGGCGACGATGGCGTAGGCGAGTGCGCCGGCGGCCGCCGCAATCCAGTCGTCGAGCTCGGGCCCGAGTTCGCCCCACTCCTTGGGCGACGTCCATAGCTGGGAGGCATCGACGCCGCGCGCGTTCAGGGTCTTTTCAAGCGCGGCGATGGAGGCGATGTCGATGAGTTGCGTCGGCTTGCCGCCGGGGCCGGGCACCGGCATCGAGCCCAGTGCGCCGGCATTGCCGGTCGGTCCGCTGTAGAGTCTTCCATTGAGCACCACGCCGCCGCCGGCAAAAGCGCCGATGTAGAAGTAGACGAAATCGCGCAGATTGCCGATGTCGCCGAATACCAGTTCGGCGCCGCAGGCCGAGGTTGCGTCGTTCTGCATGTAGACCGGGAAGCTGACCAGCGACTGGAGGTCGGCGCGAATGTCGCGGGAGCGCCATTCGACCAGGATCTGGTCGGGGGCGCCCGCGGCATCGGCCCAGTTCCACAGTTCGAATGGCATGGCGGCACCCAAGCCGGCGATGCGCTGATCCTGCTCGCGGGTCAGGCTGGCGCGCATCCGGGCGATGCCCGAGCGCACGAATTCGATCGTCTCGCGCGGGGCAGGGTAGCGATAGGAGTTGTGCAGCATCATCCGCGTGTTGCCGAGGAAGTCGATCAGCACGAGTTCGGCGCTGCGCCGCCCAATCTTGAGGCCGATGAAGAAGGCGCCTTCCGGGTTGAGCGCCATCGGAATGGAGGGCTGGCCGATCTTGCCGCGCACGGGCTCCTGCCTCAGCAGGAGGCCTTCTTCCTCCAGTTCGCGCATGATGACCGAAACGGTCTGGGCCGAAAGGCCGGTCATCCGGGCAATGTCCGATTTGGCCAACGCACCGCTCTGTCGCACAAGAGACAGCACCAGCCGCTCGTTGTGGTCGCGCATGCCGCTCTGGTTGGTCCCGCGCAGGTGCTGGCTTTCCGAGGCCTCTGGCAAACCCTGACTTATGCTTCCGGCTTCCACCGGTTTCCTCCCGTCAATTCCATGTCGCTGTCGTGTTTTGGGACAGAATGCGGCTGCACTGCAATCCTGTCAATAATAATTAAGAGTGATTTATTTATTGACTCATCGTCCGGATTGGTGTTTCGTCATCGCGGGATGCTCGACTGGGAAGGGTGAACGAACATTCGTTGAGGTGCCGGATAGCCAATCTTTGGGAGGAGAGTGCGATGAAGGTCACAGTGCTTAAATCGACTGTCTTTGGCGCGGCTGCTGCTGCGCTTCTCGGTTTTGCTGCGCCTGCTTCGGCGGCCGATGTCGGCGCCTGCCTGATCACCAAGACCGACACCAATCCGTTCTTCGTCAAGATGAAGGAGGGGGCGGCCGCCAAGGCCAAGGAACTCGGCGTCAATCTCAAGAGCTACGCGGGCAAGATCGACGGCGACAGTGAAAGCCAGGTGGCGGCGATCGAGACCTGTATTGCCGATGGCGCCAAGGGCATCCTGATCACTGCCTCGGACACCAAGGGTATAGTGCCGTCGATCAAGAAGGCGCGCGACGCCGGCATGCTGGTCATCGCGCTGGACACGCCGCTCGAGCCGGCCGACGCCGCCGACGCGACATTCGCGACGGACAATCTGATGGCCGGCAAGCTGATCGGGCAGTGGGCGGCCGCAACCCTCGGCGACAAGGCCAAGGATGCGAGGGTTGCCTTCCTCGACCTTGCCCCGTCGCAGCCGACCGTCGACGTGTTGCGCGACCAGGGCTTCATGATGGGTTTCGGGATCGACGTGAAGGATCCCAACAGGATCGGCGACGAGGACGATCCGCGCATCGTCGGCCATGACGTCACCAACGGCAACGAAGAGGGCGGCCGCAAGGCCATGGAGAACCTGCTCCAGAAAGATCCCGGCATCAATGTCGTTCACACCATCAACGAGCCTGCCGCCGCCGGTGCCTACGAGGCGCTGAAGGCGGTGGGACTGGAAAAGAACGTGCTGATCGTCTCGGTCGACGGCGGCTGCCCGGGCGTGAAGAATGTCGAGGCGGGCGTGATCGGTGCGACTTCGCAGCAATATCCGCTGGCCATGGCGGCACTCGGCATCGAGGCGATCAAGAAGTTCGCCGACACTGGCGAGAAGCCCAAGCCTACCGAGGGCAAGGCGTTCTTCGATACGGGCGTTGCGCTGGTGACCGACAAGCCCGCCAAGGGTGTCGAGTCCATCGACGTCAAGTCCGGCCTCGCCAAGTGCTGGGGCTGATCTAGATATCGGAGCATTGACCGTTCGGAAGGAGGGCGGTCTCCGGGCCGCTCTTCCTGCAAGAGGGATCGAGAGAATCCCTCATTGGGAGGAAATTCGACATGTCCGACGCTTCGGCAGATGCCAGGCGGCCGCAGGAGTTCGAGAAGGTTCTCTCGGGCAGCGACACGTCAGTGGCAAGCTTCGAGACGCATACGCGATCTCCGGTCGAGAAGATCCAGCATTTCCTGCACTCCAATCCAGCGGCCGTACCGCTGATCGTGCTCGTCGCATCGCTGGCTGCATTCGGCTTCATCATTGGCGGAAAGTTCTTCTCCGCATTCTCGATGACGCTGATCCTTCAGCAGGTCGCCATCACCGGCATCATCGGCGCCGCCCAGACGCTTGTCATCCTGACGGCCGGCATCGACCTTTCGGTCGGCGCCATCATGGTGCTGTCTTCGGTGGTGATGGGCCAGTTCACCTTCCGCTACGGCCTGCCGCCGTCGCTTGCGGTTCTCTGCGGCTTTGCCGTCGGCGCCTTGTGCGGCTGGATCAATGGCGCGCTGGTGGCATATATGAAGCTGCCGCCCTTCATCGTCACGCTCGGCATGTGGCAGATCGTGCTGGCCGCGAACTTCCTCTATTCGGCGAATGAAACGATCCGCTCCCAGGACATCGAAGCCCAGGCTCCGCTGCTCCAGCTGTTCGGCCAGAATTTCAGGATCGGCAATGCCGTGTTCACCTACGGCGTCGTCGCCATGGTGCTGCTGGTCTTGTTCCTCTGGTATGTCTTGAACCACACCGCATGGGGGCGGCATGTCTACGCCATCGGCGACGACCCTGACGCAGCCCAGCTTTCCGGCGTGCGCGTGAACAAGGTGCTGATCTCCGTCTACGTGCTTTCCGGGTTGATCTGTGCGCTTGGCGGTTGGGTGCTCATCGGGCGCATCGGCTCGGTTTCGCCGACCGCCGGCCAGTTTGCCAACATCGAATCCATCACCGCGGTGGTCATCGGCGGCATCTCGCTATTCGGTGGCCGCGGCTCGATCCTGGGCATGCTATTCGGTGCCCTCATCGTCGGCGTCTTCCAACTTGGGTTGCGCCTGATCGGCACCGATCCGCAGTGGACCTACCTGCTGATCGGCATGCTCATCATCATCGCGGTCGCAGTCGACCAGTGGATCAGAAAGGTTGCAGCATGATGTCGACCGAACCTCTCCTCACAGCGCGTGGCCTGGTCAAGCGTTATGGCCGCGTCACTGCCCTCGATTATGCCGATTTCGACCTCTATCCGGGCGAAATCCTCGCCGTGATTGGCGACAACGGTGCGGGAAAGTCATCGCTCATCAAGGCGATATCGGGGGCCATCCTGCCCGACGAAGGCGAGATCCGCCTCGACGGCAATGTGGTGAACTTCAAGGCGCCGATGGAAGCCCGCGACGCCGGCATCGAGACGGTCTACCAGAACCTCGCCCTGTCGCCAGCGCTGTCGATCGCCGACAACATGTTCCTTGGTCGAGAGGTCCGAAAGCCGGGCATCCTCGGCAACTGGTTCCGCATGCTCGACCGCACGGCGATGGAAAAGCGCGCCCGCGACAAGCTCACCGACCTCGGCCTGATGACCATCCAGAACATCAGCCAAGCGGTCGAAACGCTCTCCGGTGGCCAGCGCCAAGGCGTGGCGGTGGCGCGCGCCGCTGCCTTCGGGTCCAAGGTCATCATCATGGACGAACCGACGGCGGCCCTTGGTGTCAAGGAATCCCGACGCGTCCTTGAACTGATCCTCGACGTGAAGCGGCGCGGAATTCCGATCGTGCTGATCTCGCACAACATGCCGCATGTGTTCGAGGTGGCCGACCGCATCCACATCCACCGGCTCGGCCGGCGCCTGACCGTCATCGACCCAAGAGAATACACCATGTCCGATGCGGTTGCCTTCATGACCGGGGCCAAGGCACCCCCGGAAGAGGCGCTCGCCGCCTGATCGGCCTGCAATCTCCGCGTCGCCGGATATTGACGCGGAGATTCAATTCGATTGGAAATAGGCTCGGTTGGCCAGCATGAACAGGAGGATCGGTGTCGGATCGGGAGGGAAGTGACAACGTGGCCGACCTGGCCAGCTATGCGAGAGGCAAGATGACCCGCGCAATGCCCCCGAAACTCTCCCATCCGCCGTTGGGCGACACCAACCCCCAGGCACTTGCCGACGAAATTCTGCAGGCGCTGAAATACCGCATCGGCAAGGATGCCACGGTTGCCACCGACTACGACTGGCTGACCGCATCCATCAAGGTCGTGCGCGACCGCATCGTTGACGAGTGGATCTCGTCGACCAAGGAGGCCTATGAGGAAAGCGCTAAGCGGGTCTACTACCTGTCGCTGGAGTTCCTGATCGGCCGACTGATGCGCGACGCCTTCTCCAATCTCGGCCTGATGGAGGCGATGCGCGAGGCGCTGGCCTCGCTCGGCGTCGAGTTCGACGTCATTGCCAAGCTGGAGCCTGACGCTGCGCTCGGCAATGGCGGCCTCGGGCGCCTTGCCGCCTGCTTCATGGAAAGCATGGCGACGGTCGACATCCCCGCCCATGGCTACGGCATTCGCTACGCCAACGGCATGTTCCGCCAGGAAATCCAGGATGGCTGGCAGGTCGAGCTACCGGAGACCTGGCTGGAGCACGGCAACCCCTGGGAGTTCGAACGCCGCGAGCGCGCCTTCGAGGTCGGCTTCGGCGGATCGGTGGAGTCGGTCACGGCCAAGGACGGTCGGCTCGAGCGTCACGTCTGGAAGCCGACGGAGCACATGCTTGCGGTTCCCTATGACACACCTGTCGTCGGCTGGCGCGGCAAGCGCGTCAACACGCTGCGGCTCTGGTCCGGCATGCCGGTCGACCCGATCCTGCTCGACCGGTTCAACGCCGGTGACCATATCGGCGCCTTGGCGGAGAGCAACAAGGCCGATGCGCTTTCGCGGGTGCTCTATCCCGCCGACGCCACGCCGGCCGGACAGGAGCTCAGGCTGCGGCAGGAATATTTCTTCTCGACCGCCTCGCTGCAGGACATCCTGCAGCGCCATCTCAGCCAGTATGGTGATCTGAACGCGCTGCCGGAAAAGGCCTCGATCCATCTCAACGACACCCACCCGGCGGTCGCCGTGCCCGAACTGATGCGACTGCTGATGGACGTCCACGGGCTGGATTTCGACACCGCCTGGGGCATCACCAAGAGTACATTCGCCTACACCAACCACACGCTGTTGCCCGAGGCGCTGGAAAGCTGGCCGGTGCCACTGTTCGAGCGGCTGCTGCCGCGGCATATGCAGATCGTCTACGCGATCAATGCCGAAGTCCTGCTCGAGGCGCGCGCCACCGGCCGTTTCGACGACGAGCAGATCAGTTGCATCTCGCTGATCCAGGAGGATGGCGGGCGCCGTGTCCGCATGGGTAATCTGGCCTTTGTCGGATCGCACAGCGTCAACGGCGTGTCGGCGCTCCATACCGAGTTGATGAAGGAGACGGTGTTCGCCGACCTCCACCGGCTCTATCCGCACCGGATCAACAACAAGACCAATGGCATCACCCCGCGCCGCTGGCTCATCCAGTGCAACCCCGGCCTGACTGGCCTGGTGCGCGAGGCCATTGGCGATCGCTTCCTCGACGACATCGAGGCGATACGCGACCTCGATCCGCTCGCTGGGGACGCGGGTTTCCGCGAGCAATTTGCGGCGGTGAAGCGGGCGAACAAGCAACGCCTGTCGAACCTGGTCGCCGAGCGGCTTGGCATCCGGGTTGATCCGTCGGCGCTGTTCGACATCCAGATCAAGCGCATCCACGAATACAAGCGCCAGCTATTGAACATCATCGAGGCGGTGGCGCTCTACGACCAGATCCGCTCGCATCCCGAGCGCGAATGGACGCCGCGGGTGAAGTTCTTCGGCGGCAAGGCGGCACCCAGCTACCACAACGCCAAGCTGATTATCAAACTGGCCAATGACGTGGCCAAGGTGATCAACCGTGACCCGTCGGTGCGCGGCCTGCTGAAGGTCGTCTTCGTGCCGAACTACAATGTCAGCGCCGCCGAGATCCTGATACCGGCGGCCGACCTTTCCGAGCAGATCTCGACCGCCGGCATGGAAGCGTCCGGTACCGGCAACATGAAGTTCGCGCTCAATGGCGCACTCACCATCGGCACGCTCGACGGTGCCAATGTCGAGATCAAGGAACATGTCGGTGACGACAATATCTTCATCTTCGGGCTGACCGCCGAGGAGGTCGCGCAGCGCCGCGCCAATGGATACCAGCCAGAGGCGGTGATCGACGGGTCGCCGGAACTGAAGCAGGCGATCGCAGCGATCTCGTCAGGCGTCTTTTCGCCTGACGATCCCGGCCGCTACCGCGATCTGATGGATGGGCTGTACCAGCACGACTGGTTCATGGTGGCTGCCGACTTCGACGCCTATTCCGCGGCCCAGCGCCAGGTCGACGCCGTCTGGCGCAATAGTCCCGACTGGTATGCGCGCGCCATCCACAATGTCGCGCGCGTCGGCTGGTTCTCTTCCGACCGGACCATCCGCCAATACGCCAAAGAAATCTGGAACGTACCGGCGTGATGTGATTGCATGCAGTGACCTCGCGAAATTACAGGGAGGGGACGCCTGAACATGAAAAAGCCGCGCGCGGCCGCCGAGACCAAGCCGGAGCCTGCAAGGGCGACGGACGGCGATGTCGAGGCGATCGTCAACGGGACCCATGGCGACCCGTTCGCGGTTTTGGGAATTCAGCAGGCCGACAGCGGCTTTGTGGAGCGTTGCTTCATACCGCATGCGGAGACGGCCACGGCCCATACGCTGGAGGGAAAGGCCTGCGGCGAACTTGAACTTCGTCATGCTGCCGGCTTTTTCGAGGGCAAGCTTTCCATCCGCAAGCGCCAGCCGATCAAGCTGCATGCGCGCAATGCCGGCGGCGAGTGGTGGATCACCGATCCCTACAGTTTCGGTCCGGTGCTTGGTCCGATGGACGATTACTTCATCGGCGAGGGCTCGCATCTCAGGCTGTTCGACAAGCTGGGCGCGCATCTGGTTTCGCACGAAGGCGTCAAGGGCGTTCACTTCGCCGTCTGGGCACCCAACGCGTTGCGCGTCTCAGTGGTCGGTGAATTCAACGACTGGGACGGCCGCCGCCACCCGATGCGGCTGCGCCAGGACACCGGGATCTGGGAAATCTTCATTCCCGGAATCGGCCCCGGCCGGCCCTACAAGTTCGAGCTGATCGGCGCACATGGCGTCAGGCTTCCGCTCAAGGCCGACCCGTTTGCCTTCCGCTCCGAACTGCGGCCGGCAACTGCCTCGGTCACCGACGCGCCTCCGGCGCATCAATGGGGCGACGACAAGCACCGCGCCTACTGGAAGTCGGCCGACCACCGGCGCGAGCCGATCAGCATATACGAGGTGCATGCCGGCTCGTGGCAGCGGCGCGACGACGGCTCGTTCCTGTCGTGGGATGAGATGGCGGACAGGCTGATCCCCTATGTCGCCGAGACCGGGTTCACCCACATCGAATTCCTGCCGATCTCCGAACATCCCTACGACCCGTCATGGGGCTACCAGACGACCGGGCTCTACGCGCCGTCGGCGCGTTTCGGCGATCCCGACGGATTTGCCCGCTTTGTCGACGGCGCCCACCGGGCGGGCATCGGCGTCATCCTCGACTGGGTGCCGGCGCATTTCCCGGTCGACGAGCACGGTCTCGCCCATTTCGATGGCACCGCCCTTTACGAGCATGCCGACCCGCGCAAGGGATTTCACCCCGACTGGAACACCGCGATCTACAATTTTGGCCGGCGCGAGGTGGTGTCCTTCCTCGTCAACAACGCGCTGTTCTGGGCCGAGAAATACCATGTCGACGGCTTGCGCGTGGATGCGGTCGCCTCGATGCTCTACCTCGACTACTCGCGCAAGGAAGGCGAGTGGATCCCCAACGAGTTCGGTGGCCGGGAGAATCTGGAATCGGTGCGATTCCTGCAGAAGATGAATGCGTCAGTCTATGGCGCTCACCCCGGCGTGATGACGATCGCCGAGGAATCGACCTCATGGCCGAAGGTGTCGCAGCCGGTGCATGAGGGCGGGTTGGGCTTCGGCTTCAAGTGGAACATGGGCTTCATGCATGACACGCTGGAATACCTTTCCAAGGAGCCGGTGCACCGAAAGCACCACCACAACGAAATCACCTTCGGGCTGACATATGCCTTCAGCGAGAATTTCGTGCTGCCGCTTTCCCATGACGAGGTGGTGCACGGCAAGGGCACGCTGCTCGCCAAGATGGCCGGGGACGACTGGCAGAAGTTTGCCACGCTGCGCGCCTATTACGCCTTCATGTGGGGCTATCCCGGCAAGAAGCTGTTGTTCATGGGCCAGGAGTTCGCCCAGCGCCGGGAGTGGAGCGAGGCAAGGGCGCTCGACTGGGACCTGCTCGACTTCGCCCCGCATCGCGGCGTCAAGCAGTTGGTGCGCGACCTCAACTATCTTTACCGCTCGCGGCCGGCACTGCATGCGCGCGACTGCGAGCCGGAAGGCTTCGAATGGCTGGTCGTCGACGACGCGGCGAATTCGGTCTTCGCCTGGCTGCGCAAGGCGCCCGGCGGCGCGCCGATGGCGGTGATCTCGAATTTCACGCCGGTGGCCCGCGAAAACTACAGCCTGCCGCTGCCCAAGGACGGCAAGTGGCGTGAGATCTTCAATACGGACGCGCTCGACTATGGCGGGTCCGGCAAGGGCAATGGCGGCATGGTCAGCGCGCAGCGGGTGGAGGGTGGAGGAGCAGTGGCAATGCTGCTTTTGCCGCCGCTGGCGACGATCATGCTGGAGCTTGTGGCGGACTGAGCAGGGAGGATGCCATGGAAGACAAGAGAAACCAGCCGTTGGCACGCGATGCCATGGCCTATGTGCTTGCGGGCGGTCGGGGCAGCCGGCTCAAGGAACTGACGGACCGGCGCGCCAAACCGGCGGTCTATTTCGGCGGCAAGACCCGCATCATCGATTTTGCGCTGTCCAATGCGCTGAACTCCGGCATCCGCCGCCTTGGCGTCGCCACCCAATACAAGGCGCATTCGCTGATCCGCCATCTGCAACGCGGCTGGAACTTCCTCAGGCCCGAGCGCAACGAGAGCTTCGACATCCTGCCGGCCAGCCAGCGTGTGTCGGAAACGCAGTGGTACGAAGGCACGGCCGACGCGGTGTTCCAGAACATCGACATCATCGAGGCCTACGGCCCGGAATACATGGTCATCCTCGCCGGCGACCACATCTACAAGATGGACTACGAACTGATGCTGCGCCAGCACGTCGATGCCGGCGCCGACGTGACCATCGGCTGCCTCGAGGTGCCGCGCATGGAGGCGACCGGCTTCGGCGTCATGCATGTCGACAGCAAGGACAACATCATCTCCTTCATCGAGAAGCCCGACGATCCGCCCGGAATGCCCGACAGGCCCGACTTCGCGCTCGCCTCGATGGGCATCTATGTCTTCAATACCAAGTTCCTGATGGAGCAACTGCGCCGCGATGCGGTTGAACCCAACTCCAGCCGCGACTTCGGCAAGGACATCATCCCCTACATCGTTCATCACGGCAAAGCCGTCGCGCATCGTTTCGCCAACTCCTGTATCCGTTCGAGCACGGAAGGGGAGGCCTACTGGCGCGATGTGGGCACGGTCGATGCCTATTGGGAGGCCAATATCGACCTGACCGACGTGACGCCGGAACTCGATCTCTACGACCGGAACTGGCCGATCTGGACTTATGCGGAACTGACGCCGCCGGCGAAATTCGTCCATGACGAAGACGGAAGGCGCGGCCAGGCGATCTCGTCACTCGTGTCGGGCGACTGCATCATCTCGGGCGCTACGCTGCGGCGGAGCCTGATCTTCACCGGCGCGCGGATCAATTCCTTTGCTTCGCTCGAGGACGTGGTGATGCTGCCAGCCTGCCATGTCGGCCGCTACGCCCGGCTTAAAAGAGTTGTCATCGATCATGGTGTACAGATCCCGGAGGGCCTGGTGGTGGGCGAGGATCCGGAACTCGACGCCAAGCGCTTCCGCGTCTCGGAAAAGGGCATCTGCCTGATCACCCAGGACATGATCAACAGGCTGGAGCTTTAATTGGTGCAGGTGCTTTCGGTCACGCCCGAGATATTTCCGCTGATCAAGACCGGCGGGCTGGCCGACGTGGCGGGGGCGCTGCCCGTGGCGCTCGCCGGGCTGGGCGTCGCGACGCGCAGCCTGGTGCCCGGCTATCCGGCCGTGATGAGCGCGCTCAAGAAAAATAGGGCTGTCCATCAATATGCTTCGCTGCAGGGCGGCAAGGCAGCGCTTGTTGCCGCCGAAGTGGCCGGGCTCGACCTGCTGGTGCTTGACGCGCCGCATCTCTTCGACCGCCCCGGCGGCCCCTATGGCGACGCGACGGGCGCCGACTGGCAGGACAACTGGAAACGTTTTGCCGCACTTGGCCGTGTCGGCGCCGACATCGCCGCCGGAGTCGTCAGCGGCTACAAGCCCGACATCGTGCATGCGCATGACTGGCAGTCGGCGATGACGCTTGCCTACATGCGCTACGGTGAGGCTGCCAATGTGCCGTCGGTGATGACGGTTCACAACCTCGCCTTCCAGGGCCAGTTCGCCGCCAGCATCTTTGCGGGGCTGGGGCTGCCCCAGCAGGCGATGGCGCTCGACGGCGTTGAATATTATGGCGGCGTCGGTTTCCTCAAGGCTGGCTTGCAGGCGGCCTCTGCCATCACGACGGTCAGCCCGACCTATGCGCAGGAGATCCGCACGCCGGCATTCGGCATGGGGCTCGACGGACTGCTGAACCTGCGCGCGCCCGAGCTCCACGGCATCGTCAACGGCATCGACGTCGACATCTGGAACCCTGAGACCGACAGGCATCTTGCGGCGACCTATTCGGCCAGCAGCCTCAAGGAGCGCAAGACCAACAAGGGGGCGATCGAAGAGCGCATGGTGCTCGACCGCGACGAGGGCCCGATCTACTGCGTGGTCAGCCGGCTGACCTGGCAGAAGGGCATCGACATACTCACCTCCATCCTCGATCCGGTCGTTGCATCCGGTGCGCGGCTGGCGATCCTGGGATCGGGCGATGCCGGGCTGGAAGGTGCGCTTCTGGCAGCCGCGGCACGCCATCGCGGCCGGGTCGGCGTCGTCATCGGCTATGACGAGGGGCTGTCGCATCTGCTCCAGGGCGGCGCTGACGGCATCCTGATTCCATCGCGCTTCGAGCCTTGCGGCCTGACCCAGCTTTATGGTCTGCGCTATGGCTGCGTGCCGATCGTCGCCCGCACCGGCGGACTTGCCGACACAATCATCGACGCCAACGAGGCGGCGGTTTCGGCAGGTGTGGCCACCGGGTTCCAGTTCGCGCCGGAAAATGCCGGCGCCTTCCATCATGCCATTTTGCGCGCCAACGCCCTATATGCCGACCCGGCCGACTGGACCTCGTTGCAGCGGCAGGGCATGAAAGCGGATGTGTCCTGGGACCGCAGCGCGCGGAAATACGCCGCGCTCTACCGGACACTGATTGCGAAAAGGGCTGCATGAAAATGATCCGAACCGTCTCCACCACTCCCTATGACGACCAGAAGCCCGGAACCTCGGGCCTGCGCAAGAAGGTGCCCGTTTTCCAGCAGCCGAACTATGCCGAAAACTTCATCCAGTCGGTGTTCGATTCGCTCCAGGGTTTCGCCGGCAAGACGCTGGTCGTCGGCGGCGACGGCCGCTTCTACAATCGCGAGGTGATCCAGAAAGTGATCACCATGGCTGCGGCTAACGGATTCGGTCGCGTCGTGGTCGGCCAGGGCGGCATCCTGTCGACGCCTGCAGCCTCCAACCTGATCCGCAAGCGCAAGGCCTTTGGCGGCATCATCCTGTCGGCCAGCCACAATCCCGGCGGCCCACGCGAGGATTTCGGCATCAAGTACAATGCCGAAAACGGTGGTCCCGCACCCGAAAAGCTGACGGATGCGATCTACGCCCGCAGCAAGGCGATCACCAGCTACAAGATCGCCGACATCGGCCACGTCGATCTCGATCGTGTCGGCACCGTCGATGCTGGTGGCATGGCGGTAGAAGTCGTCGACCCGGTGACCGACTATGCCGAACTGATGGAGACGCTCTTCGATTTCGACGCGTTGCGCGCCCTGTTCAAGTCGGGCTTCCGCATGCGCTTCGATGCGATGCATGCAGTCACCGGTCCCTATGCCAAGGAGATCCTCGAACGGCGGCTCGGCGCGCCCGAGGGCACGGCGCGCAATTTCATTCCGCTCGAGGATTTCGGCGGCCACCATCCCGATCCCAATCTCGTTCACGCCAAGCACCTCTATGACGAAATGATGGGGCCCAATGCGCCGGATTTCGGCGCCGCCTCCGACGGTGACGGCGACCGCAACCTGATCATCGGTCGCGGCATCTTCATCACGCCGTCGGATTCGTTGGCGATGCTTGCTGCCAACGCCCATCTGGCGCCTGGCTACAAGGCCGGGCTCAAGGGTATCGCCCGGTCGATGCCGACCAGCGGTGCGGCTGACCGGGTGGCCGAAAAGCTCGGCATCGGCATGTATGAGACGCCGACTGGCTGGAAGTTCTTCGGCAATCTGCTCGACGCCGGCATGGCGACGATCTGCGGCGAGGAAAGTGCCGGCACCGGCTCCGACCACGTACGCGAAAAGGACGGGCTGTGGGCCGTGCTGTTGTGGCTCAACATCCTGGCGGTTCGCGGCGAGAGTGCCAAGGAGATCGCGACCAAGCACTGGGCGACCTATGGCCGCAACTACTACTCGCGCCACGACTACGAGGAGGTCGAGACCGAGCGGGCCAATGCGCTGGTCGATGAGTTGCGGGGCAAGCTCGCTTCGCTGCCGGGCAGCGTCGTGCGGGGCATGAAGATCGCCGGCGCCGACGACTTCACCTATCTCGATCCGGTCGACGGGTCGGTGAGCCGGAACCAGGGCATCCGCATCATGTTTGAGGGCGGTTCGCGCGTCGTCTTCAGGCTTTCGGGGACCGGCACGTCGGGGGCGACAGTGCGGGTCTATATCGAACGCTACGAGCCCGATCCGGCGCGGCACGATCTCGACACGCAGCAAGCCCTCGCCGACCTGATCCAGGCCGCCGAGGACATTGCCGGTATCCGCCGTCATACCGGCCGCGAAAAGCCGAGTGTGATTACGTGAGATTGGCCGTCACCGTCGTCCCTGCCCAATGACCCAACGTCGCACCAAGACAACCCTGGGTGCGACGGTTGACGACGGCGGCATCCGCTTTTCGGTCTGGTCGGGTGATGCCGAGCGTATCTGGGTTTCGATCTTCGACGCTTCGGGGGATCGCGAGGCCGATCGCCTGGAACTGGTTCAAACGGGCGGCGGGGTCTTCTCGCTGTCCGTTCCGGGACTGGGGGAAGGCACCCGCTACGGCTATCGCGCCGAGGGCAGATATGCGCCTGGCGAGGGTTTCTGGTTCGATCCCGACAAGCTGCTGGTCGATCCCTATGCGCTGCGGATCGACCGGCCCTACCGCTACGACCAGCGTCTAGCCGCGCCGCGTGGGGAGGGCGGTGATACGGCGCCGCTGATGCCGACGGCGGTCGTGACCAGGCTTCCGACCGTCGCCGCTGCGCCACCGCTGTTCAGTCCGGCTGGGTTGATCTACGAGGTGCCGGTGCGCACCTTTTCGATGCGCCATCCTGATGTGCCGGAACATCTGCGCGGGACGATCCGTGCGCTGGCCGAGCCGGCGGTCATCGCGCATCTCGTGAAGCTCGGCGTCTCGGCGGTTGAACTGATGCCGGTCACCGCGACGATGGACGAGCGGCATCTGCCAGCGCTGGGCCTTAGCAACGCCTGGGGCTACAATCCTGTTACCTTCATGGCGCTCGACCCGCGTCTGGCGCCGAACGGAATCGCCGACCTCCGCGAAACCGTGGCCGCACTCCACGCCGCCGGCATCGGCGTGATCCTCGATCTCGTCTTCAACCACACCGCCGAGAGCGATGAGTTCGGGCCGACGCTATCGCTGCGCGGGCTCGACAACCGCGCCTACTATCGCCTGTCGAGCGATGGTTCTGGCCGATACGCCAACGACACCGGCACCGGCAACACGGTCGCCTGCGACCATCCGGTCGTGCGCGAACTCATCCTCGACAGTCTCAGGCACTTCGTTCTCCATGCCGGCGTCGATGGTTTTCGCTTCGACCTTGCTCCCGTGCTGGGCCGGGTCGGCGGCGAGTTTGTCGCCGATGCGCCGCTGCTCCGGGCAATGCGTGACGACCCCGTGATCGGCGACCGCATCCTGATCGCCGAACCTTGGGATGTCGGGCACAACGGCTATCGTCTGGGCGGTTTTCCCGACGGCTTTCTCGAATGGAATGACCGCTATCGCGACGATGTCAGGCGGTTCTGGCGCGGCGACCGCGCTTTGGTGGGGGCGCTCGCCACGCGGCTTGCCGGCTCGTCCGACATTTTTGGCGGGGGCAGGCGCACGCGAAGCGTCAATTTCGCCGCTGCCCATGACGGCATGACGCTGGCCGATATCGTTCGCTACGAGCGCAAGCACAACGAGGCCAATGGCGAGCACAATCACGACGGTCACAACGAGAATTTTTCCTGGAACAACGGCGTCGAGGGCGAGAGCCGCGACCCCGAGATAGCGGCCGAGCGTGCGCGCGACGTGCGCGCGTTGCTTTCGACGCTGTTTGCCTCGCGCGGCGCGATCATGCTGACGGCGGGTGACGAGTTTGGGCGCAGCCAACGCGGCAACAACAATGCCTATGCGCAGGACAACGAACTGACCTGGCTCGACTGGACCGGACGCGACCTGGAGCTGGAGACTTTCGTCGCGCGGCTTGCTGAACTGAGGCGAGCCGCTCCCGCCCTTGGCGAACTGGCTTTTCTCACCGGGACAGCGGCAGCGGGAAGGGAAATTCCTGACGTCGAGTGGCTGACCGAGGACGGAAGGCCGATGACGGAGGCCAACTGGAACGATCCCGACAGGCACCGCCTCGTCATGCTCCTCGCCGACGGCACGGCCACCGGCGGCCGCCTGGCCGTCATGGTCAACGGCGCGCGTCGCGATGCCAGCTTTCTGTTGCCTGCGCGCTGGGGCTTCACTTGGGTTGATGCCATGGACGGGGCGGAGCCGGCTGGCACTCGCTTCCCGGTTTCGGCGCGCAACGTCTGTTTCGCGCGCGAGCGAGCGACGGAAAATCCTGCAGGAGATGGGCGATGAAGGCGAAAAAAGGTGCGGCGTCGAATGCCGACTGGTGGCGCGGCTGCGTCATCTATCAGGTCTATCCGCGCTCCTATCAGGACAGCACCGGCGACGGCAGCGGCGACCTTGCCGGCATCATGCAGCGGCTGCCGCACATTGCCTCGCTGGGCGTCGATGCCGTCTGGCTGTCGCCCTTCTTCAAGTCGCCGATGGCCGACATGGGCTACGACGTGTCCGACTATTGCGCCGTCGATCCGATGTTCGGCACGATCGAGGACTTCGATGCGCTGGTCGCCGAGGCGCATCGCCTCGGGCTCAAGGTCATCATCGACCAGGTGCTGTCGCATTCGTCCGACAGCCATCCATGGTTCGTCGAAAGCCGCTCGAGCCGCGACAATCCCAAAACCGACTGGTACGTCTGGGCCGAGCCCAAGGCTGACGGCACCGCCCCCAACAACTGGCTGTCGATCTTCGGCGGCCCGGCCTGGGAGTGGGATTCGACGCGCAGGCAATATTACCTGCACAACTTCCTTGCCGCGCAGCCCGATCTCAATTTTCACAATCCCGAAGTTCAGGAAGCGCTGCTGGAGACCGTGCGGTTCTGGCTCGACCGCGGTGTCGACGGTTTCCGGCTCGACACGGTCAATTTCTACGTCCACGACAGGTGGCTGAGGGACAATCCGCCACTCGCAAGGAGCATTTCCGGCGAGATCGACGAGAAAAATCCATACGAATACCAGGACCACCTGTTCGACAAGACGCAGCCTGAAAACATCGGCTTTCTCAAGCGTTTCCGCGCGCTGCTCGACCAGTATGGCGCGCGCGCTTCGGTGGGTGAGGTGGGCGACGGCGAGCGCTCGCTACAGACGGTGGCAGCCTACACCTCCGGCGGCGACAAGCTCAATATGTGCTACACCTTTGACCTGCTTGGCCCGAAATTCTCGGCAAGCCATGTCCGCAAATGCATTGCCGATTTCGAGGCGGCGGTGGTCGATGGCTGGGTCTGCTGGGCCTTCTCCAACCATGACGTGATCCGCCACGTGACACGCTGGACCCGGCCGGGCGGCGACCCGGAGGCGGTGGCGAAATTCTCCATCGGCCTGCTTGCCTGCCTCAGAGGTTCGATCTGCATCTACCAGGGCGAGGAGCTTGGCCTCGAGGAGGCGGAACTCGCCTTCGAGGACCTTCGCGATCCCTACGGCATCCGATTCTGGCCCGGCTACAAGGGCCGCGACGGCTGCCGCACGCCGATGGTGTGGGAGGCGCAGGCCGAACAGGGCGGGTTCTCGGATGGCAAGCCCTGGCTGCCGATCCCGCCTGAACACCGGGCCCTCGCTGTAGACCGCCAGCAAAGGTATCACGACTCGGTCCTGGCCCGCTATCGCGCGGTGCTGGCCGCCCGCAGGGCCCATCCGTCCCTTGTCCATGGGGCGATTTCACTTCTGGATGCAGATGGTGACGTGCTGGCGTTCGTGCGGGAAGCGGAGGGTGAGCGGCTGCTGTGCGTGTTCAATTTTGCCGAACAGGCGGCGTGGTGGCCAATTCAGGATTGGGCGGGCCAACTGCTTTCGGTCGACTTTCCGGGAGCCGAGGGAGATGCCGATTCCGGCCGTATCGCCTTGCCGCCGCTTGGTTATTTCATCGGCCGCTTTGTTTGAACCTGCTCATGTTGACTTAAGGTTAGCAGGAGCCGTGTTGAAATAAAAAATTCTCATGGATAGTCTCAGCTACCGCCGGCAATGGGAACTGCCGGCTCGCTCAACGAAACCGGAAAAAATCCGGCATTCGGGCGCTAACCAGGCGAGGCCGTGTTTTACGGGGAACACGCCTATTTGGGAGATGGAAAACATGCTTAAAAACATGCTGAAAGCGACTGTGTTCGCGACGACGCTTACACTGACGGCGGGCGCGCTGTCGGTGCCTGCGTTTGCCGAGGTGGTCTATAATCGCGGCAGCGCCGCAGAGCCGGAGTCGCTCGATCCGCACAAGACGTCCACCACCTATGAAGCGGACATCCTGCGGGATATGTTCCTAGGTCTGGTAACGGAAAATGCGAAGTCGGAAGTCATCCCGGGAGCAGCTGAAAGCTGGACCGTGTCCGACGACGGCACCGTATACACTTTCAAGCTGCGCCAGGGCGCGACATGGTCCGACGGCAGCCCGGTGACTGCCGAGGATTTTGTGTATGCGTTCCAGCGCCTCCAAGACCCTAAGACCGCGGCCGAATATGCGTCAATGCTTCAGAAGGTCGTCAACGCAAAGGAAGTAAATGCGGGCACCAAGAAGCCGGAAGAACTTGGTGTAAAGGCGATCGACGCGAACACGCTTGAAATCACGCTGATTGCGCCGACACCGTATTTCCTTGAGGTTCTGACCCACCAGTCTACCTACCCCGTCAACAAGGCATCGGTCGAGAAGCTGGGAGCCGATTGGGTCAAGCCGGGCAACCTTATTTCCAATGGCGCGTACACGCTGGCCGAATGGGTCCCGAACGACCACATCAAGCTCGTCAAGAACCCGAAGTTCTACGACGCAGCCAACGTCAAGATCGACACAGTAAACTACATTCCGACTGAGGACCGCTCGTCGGCCATGAAGCGCTACGAGGCTGGCGAACTCGACAGCTATGGCGATCTGCCTACCGAGCAGCTTGCCGATCTGAAGGCCAAGTTCGGCGACCAAATTCGTGTCGATCCGTATCTCGGCATATACTACTATGCGATCAAGACCGATAAGGCGCCGTGGGACAACGTCGAACTCCGCAATGCTGTTTCGATGGCAATCGACCGCGACTTCTTGGCCGAGAAGGTTTGGGGCAATTCAATGTCTCCTGCCTATTCCATGGTGCCTCCGGGCATTCAGGGCTATACGACTTCGCCGGCGGCATTCGCTGACAAGTCGCAGATCGACCGCGAGGACGAAGCCAAGAAGATCCTCGAGAAGCTCGGTTATGGTCCGGACAAGCCGCTGAAGATGGAGATCCGCTACAATACGTCGGAGAACCACAAGAACACGGCAGTCGCGATCCAGGAACAGCTCAAGCCGCTCGGTATCGAAGCGACGCTGCTGAATACCGACACCAAGACCCACTACGGTCATCTCGAGCAGAAGGGTGACTATGACGTTGCCCGCGCCGCTTGGATCGCCGACTACAACGATCCGGAAACCTTCCTGGAAATCTCGCTCAAGGCGGACGGACACAATTACTCGAACTTCAACAATGCGAAGTTTGAGGAACTGATGAAGGCTGCCACGGCAGCTGGTGGAAAACCCGAAGAGCGCTTCAAGCTGCTTAGCGAGGCTGAGAGGGTTCTCGTTGACAACGTCGGCAACATCCCGCTGCTCTACTATAACTACCACAATATCGTTTCCCCGAAGCTCGTAGGCTTTGAGGACAACCAGATGGATCGTCATCCGACTCGATTCATGAGCAAGAACTAAGTCCAGCCGAACCGCCGCCCCGTTTCGGGGCGGCGGCTTTTCTTCTAAAAGGCGGACAAAAAATGCTGCGTTATGTACTCAGGCGGTTGTTGACCGCCATTCCGACGATGTTGGTCATTGTCACGCTGGCGTTCTTCCTGATCCGGGTAGCTCCAGGCGGCCCTTTCAATCAAGAACGTGGACTGAGTCCGGAAATCAAGGCCAACCTCGAAGCGCAATTCGGCCTGAATGATCCGCTCTGGCAACAATATCTGAACTATTTGAACAACTTGGCGCATGGTAGTCTCGGCCCGAGCTACAACTTGCCCGATTTCACTGTCGGTGAACTGTTTGCCACTGGACTGCCCATTTCTATCCAGCTTGGTGGCTTGGCGCTCCTGCTGGCTATAGTTGTCGGTGGCATCCTGGGCATTGTTGCCGCGCTCAACCAGAACAAGCTCGGCGATTATTCGGTGATCGCGCTGGCCACTGCCGGCAGCACAATCCCGACCTTCGTCATCGCGCCTGTCATCCAGTTGCTGTTCGGCCTGACTTGGAAGCTGCTACCGGTCGGTGGGTGGGGCGACGGCGCATTGATCAACAAGATCGGCCCGATCCTCACCCTGTCACTGCCGCAGATCGCCATCGTTGCACGCCTGATGCGCGGGTCGATGATCGAATCACTGCGCTCCAACCACATACGCACGGCCAGGGCGCTCGGCCTTTCCGACTGGTCGGTCGTGGTCAAGCATGCGCTACGCGGCGCGGTCCTGCCCATCGTTTCCTATGCGGGTCCCGCGGCGGCGGCGCTACTGACGGGTTCCATCGTTGTCGAAACGATCTTCGCCATCCCCGGCGTCGGCCGCTACTTCGTCGAAGCGGCACTCAATCGAGACTACACGCTGGTCATGGGTACGGTGGTGGTGATTGCGCTGTTTACGATCGCCTTCAATCTGATCGTCGACGTCCTCTATGCCTTCTTCGACCCGAGGGTGCGCTATGACTGATGCTGTTTTAGCTGAGCCCGTCGTCGGGCGATCGCTTTGGGGCGATGCGTGGGCGCGCCTGAAGGCGAACAAGGCTGCGATGTTCAGCCTTTTCTATCTGATCGGCATGGCAGTGGTTTGCGTGGTGGGCCCGTATTTCGTGCCGCACCAGTACACCACCATCTATGCCGACTATGTGCGTACGCCGCCAAGCCTGTCGGCCTATCCAAAACCGGAAATGATCGAGACGGCCTTGAACGACGTGGTCAAGCGCATGCGTGTCGATCTCAAGGAATGGAAGCAGGAGGACGAGCGTGTGTTCATGACACTCGTCTCGACCAAGCCGATCGACGAACGCAACGTCCGCTACATCGACCGTTCCGACACCTTCGACGACGGCAAGGTCGAGAGCAAGTCGGCCGACGGCCTTGCTATGGTCGTCAGCGCCTCGATCAAGCAGCAGTACTTTCTGTTCGGTACCGACAACGTGGGTAGAGATCTTCTGTCTCGGACGTTGATGGGGGGACGCGTTTCACTTGCCATCGGATTGCTTGCAGGCATCGTTGCGGTGGTGATCGGCGTCGTCTACGGCGCCACCTCCGGCTTCATGGGCGGCAAGACCGACGAGGTGATGATGCGCATCGTCGACGTGCTCTATTCGCTGCCCTTCATCTTCTTCGTGATCATGCTGGTCGTCTTCTTCGGGCGAAACTTCGTGCTGATGTTCCTGGCGGTCGGGGCCGTGCTTTGGCTCGACATGGCGCGTATCGTGCGGGGACAGGCCTTGTCGATCCGAAGGCAGGAATATGTCCAGGCCGCCGAGGCACTCGGCGTCAGGTCGCGCGGGATCGTGCAGCGGCACGTGATCCCCAACCTGCTCGGACCGGTGGTCATCTACATGACGCTACTGGTTCCGCAGGTCATCATCCTCGAGAGCTTCCTGTCGTTCCTCGGGCTCGGTGTGCAGGAGCCGATGACGAGCTGGGGCGTGCTCATCTCTGCCGGCGCGAAGAACATCGGCACAGCAAACTGGCTGCTGTTGTTCCCCGCGTTTTTCCTCGTCTCGACGCTGTTTGCGCTGAACTTCATCGGCGACGGGCTGCGCGATGCACTCGACCCGAAGGACAGGTGAGATGGCTGGCGAAACGATCCTTTCGGTCAAGGACCTGCGTGTACGTTTCCGCACGCTCGATGGTGTCGTGGAGGCGGTCAAGGGCACCAATCTCCACGTCGAAGCTGGCGAGACGGTTGCCGTGGTCGGCGAATCCGGCTCAGGCAAGAGCCAGACGATGATGGCGGCGATGGGCCTGCTCGCCTCCAATGGCGAGGCGACGGGCGCGGTGGATTACCGCGGCACGAACCTTTTGACGCTGCCCAAGGCGGGGCTCAACAAAATCCGCGGGCGCAAGATCAGCATGATCTTCCAGGAGCCGATGACCTCGCTCGATCCGCTCTACACCATCGGCAACCAATTGATGGAGCCGATTCGGCGGCATCAGGGTCTCGACGCCAAGGCGGCTCGCGCCGAGGCGCTCAGGCTTCTCGAACTGGTCAAGATCCCGGATCCGGAGCGGCGGCTGAAGTCGTATCCTCACGAGATGTCGGGCGGCCAGCGCCAGCGCGTGATGATCGCCATGGCGCTGGCCAACGATCCCGACATCTTGATCGCCGACGAGCCGACCACGGCCCTCGATGTCACCATTCAGGCGCAGATTCTCACGCTGCTCGCAGAGTTGCAGCGCAAGCTCGGCATGGCGATCGTCTTCATCACGCATGACCTGGGTATTGTCAGGCGCTTTGCCGACCGGGTCTATGTCATGCGCGCTGGCGAGGTCGTCGAGGAAGGCAAGGCCGACGAGCTCTTTGCCAATCCGCGCCACGACTACACCAAGATGCTGCTTGCCGCGGAGCCCACCGGGCGCAAGGCGGCACCGCCAGACAATGCGCCGATCCTGCTCGAAGGTCGCAACGTCGAGGTCGAGTTCAAGATCGGCGGCGGCTTCCTGTCCGGCCCGCCGATGCTGCTCAAGGCCGTGGACCGAATCTCGGTGACGCTCAAACGCGGCCAGACCATCGGCATCGTCGGCGAATCCGGCTCCGGCAAGTCGACGCTCGGACGCGCCTTGCTCAGGTTGCTGCCGAGCGAGGGGGTGATCCGCTTCGATCATCATGACCTGTCCAAGGCCGACAGGAGCGCCATGCGGCCATTGCGCCGCGAACTGCAACTGGTGTTCCAGGATCCGTTCGGCTCGCTGTCGCCGCGCATGACGGTGGGCCAGATCGTCACCGAGGGGTTGCTCGTCCACGAGCCTTCGTTGTCGACCAAGGAGCGGGACGCACGTGCCGTCTTGGCCCTTCGCGAGGTCGGTCTCGATCCAGCCGCGCGCAACCGCTATCCGCACGAGTTTTCCGGCGGTCAGCGCCAGCGTATCGCCATTGCCCGCGCGATGATCCTGAAGCCGAAGGTGGTGGTTCTCGATGAGCCGACTTCGGCGCTGGATCGCTCGGTGCAGAAGCAGATCGTCGAGCTCCTGCGCAAGCTGCAAGCCGATCACGAGCTTTCCTACCTGTTCATCAGTCACGATCTGGCCGTGGTCCGCGCCATGGCCGACTACATCATCGTCATGAAGCAGGGGAAGATCGTTGAGGAGGGGCCGACCGAGGCGATCTTCAGCGACCCGCGCGAAGCCTACACCAAGACGCTCATGGCGGCTGCCATCGACGAGACGAAATTCCGCCAGACGGCGTGATTGTGTCCGCCGGACCAGGTCCGGCAGATACTTCGTGGCGAACTAAAGTGCCGCCATGGTGGTCCTCAAGCGGGATAGGCTGGGAGGACGGCCGCGTTGGCGTGGTCGCAATTCTGCGCTTGCCCATCAGGGCGTTGGCGAATTGTGACACCCCGGCATTGCGAGGTGAAGCTTCCGCGCAAATACGCCTTCCAGCCTCGAACATAAGATCGGGGGCATAGTGTCTCTTTGCCACCGAGATTGAGCTGATCGGCTGGATGCCGGACTCTTCGGCCCGCAAATTCTGATTGGTCTTCGCCAGAATATTCTACGGGGCGTGCGCGGTATTCTTCGGCCTTACGAGCCTGAGCCAGTTGGCGTGCCCTGCCGGCGCACAACGTGCAAACCCTGCGGTTCTTCGTACAAGAGATCGGGATATCGGGAAATTTAACTGGTCGGAGTGGCAGGATTCGAACCTGCGACCCCATCGTCCCGAACGATGTGCGCTACCAGGCTGCGCTACACTCCGTGACCAGTGGGCGGGCTTATAGCTGCCGGTTCGGTATCCTGCAAGCAGCAAAGTTCGGCTGGCACAATTTTTCGCAAGTGGGTATTCTTGTTGTGCTTTCGAACTTCTCTCTGACGCTGGGTGAGGGGGGGACACCGCCTCAATCTTGCGATAATCGGTACCGACTAGAAGTGCCCATTTTTGGCAGCAGTGGAGTGCAGTCGTGAGAATCAGGCCGTTGGATCAAGTGGCTCCCAATACGTTCGAGTTCGAGACCCGCGCCCTGGTCAAGCCGACCGGTTTCCGCGAATACGACGCGCGCTGGTGGTTCGGGCATCCGAACTCGACCAAGCAGCCTGAGCTCAATCTGATCGGCGTCCAGGCGCTGGGGATGGGGATTGGTACGTTGATTCGCCGCCTGGGCGCGGGGCCGGATATCGTCACCGGCCATGATTTTCGCTCCTATTCGCTGTCGATCAAGCTGGCGCTGGTGTCGGGGCTGATGGCTGCAGGCGCACGGGTCAAGGACATCGGGCTGGCGCTGTCGCCCATGGCCTATTTTGCCCAGTTTGCGCTCGATACGGCCTCGGTCGCGATGGTGACAGCCTCTCACAACGAAAATGGCTGGACCGGCGTGAAGATGGGGGCTGCGCGCCCGCTGACCTTCGGGCCCGACGAGATGTCGGCGCTGAAGGAGATCGTTCTTGCGGGTGATTTCGACCTGACGGGCGGCGGAGCTTACGAGTTCGTGCCCAACTTCCGCGAGGTCTATCTCGACGATTTGGTGGCCGGCAATCGCATCGGTCGCAAGCTGAAGGTGGTGGCGGCCTGCGGCAACGGCACCGCGGGCGCTTTCGCGCCCGAGGCTTTGGAGCGCATCGGCTGCGAGGTCATTCCGCTTGACGTCGAGCTCGATCACACATTTCCGCGCTACAATCCAAATCCGGAGGACATGCAGATGCTGCATGCGATCCGCGACAAGGTGCTGGAGACCGGCGCCGATGTCGGCCTGGGCTTCGACGGCGACGGCGACCGCTGCGGGGTGGTCGACAATGAAGGCAACGAAATCTTCGCCGACAAGGTCGGCGTGATGCTGGCGCGGGACATTTCCGCGCTCCATCCGAACTCCACCTTCGTCGTCGACGTCAAGTCGACCGGTCTGTTCAACACCGACAAGGTGCTCGCCGAAAACGGTGCGAGGACCGACTACTGGAAGACCGGCCACTCCTATCTCAAGCGCCGCGTGGCCGAACTGGGGGCGATTGCAGGCTTCGAGAAGTCGGGCCACTTCTTCTTCAATCCGCCGATCGGGCGCGGCTACGACGATGGCATTGTGACGGCGATTGCAGTTTGCCAGATGCTCGACCGCAATCCTGAGAGGTCGATGGCCGATCTCTACCGGGCCTTGCCTTTGACCTATGGCACGCCGACCATGTCGCCGCATTGCGACGACGAGCTCAAATATGGCGTGGTCGAGAAGGTCGTCGCCGACTTCGAAGCGATGAAGCGCAACGGCGAGACCTTTGCCGGCCAGAAGATCGCCGACCTCGTGACCGTCAATGGCGTGCGCGTGGTGGCCGAGGATGGTACATGGGGGCTGGTGCGGGCCTCTTCCAATAAACCGGAACTGGTGGTCGTGGTGGAAAGTCCCGTCTCTTCCGAGCGTCGGCGCGAAATGTTCGAGGCAGTCGATGCGGTCCTGAGGCGCAATCCTTCTGTCGGCGCCTATAACCAGACATTTTGAGAGGTTCAGGCATGGCTGAACGGATCGTCAGTTTCGTCATGAGCGGCGGAGTCGGCTCGCGACTCTGGCCACTGTCGCGCGAAGACAACCCCAAGCAGTTCCACGATCTCTCGGGCGACGGGTCGATGCTGGTCAAGACGCTGAAGCGTCTGGCCGCGCGTGACGACGGCGAAACACCGATCTATCTGATCGCCTCCGAGCGCCATGCGGCCCGCGTCCGCGCCGACCTTGCCGCGACCGACCTCTCCGGCGGTGGTGCGATCTTCGAGCCGACAGGGCGAAACACGGCCGCGGCAGTGGCGATTGCCTCGCTGCAGACCCTTTCGTCATATGGCGACGGCATCGTGCTGGTTGTTCCTTCGGATCATGAAATCTCGACCCAGCGGCAGTTCTGGGACACGGTCGAGCGTGGCGTGCCGGCGGCCAACGCCGGCCGCTTGGTGGTGTTCGGCATCAAGCCGGCAACGCCGGAGACCGGCTACGGCTATATCGAGGTGGCCTGCGAGCGCGACGGGGTCTCCGATGTCGCCCGCTTCGTCGAGAAGCCCGACCTTGCCACGGCGGAAGCCTATCTTGCCGCCGGAAATTTCTTCTGGAACGCCGGCATCTTCCTGTTCCGGGCGAGCGCGATGCGCGACGCTTTCCTCGCGCACCAGCCGGAGATCTGGCACAAGGCCGAGGCTGCGTTCAGGGCTGCGACCAAGGACCTCTCTGGCATCTACATGCCGCTGGAGCTCTATTCCGGCATCCCTTCGATCTCCATCGACTACGCGATCATGGAGCGCACCAGCCGCATCGCCATGGTGCCGGCGAGCTTCCGCTGGAACGACCTCGGCTCGTGGCAGTCGCTGCTCGACGTCAGCCCATCCGACAAGGACGGCAACGTGATCGTCGGTGACGTCGTCGCCATCGACTGCGAGAACTCGTATCTGAGGGGCGAGGGCCGGCTGCTGTCGGCGATCGGGCTGAAGGACGTAGCCATCGTCTCGACCTCGGACGCGACCTTCGTGGCACCCGTCAGCCACAGCCAGAACGTCAAGAAGATTGTCGAGCAGCTCGAGAAGAGCGGGCGGCTGGAGACCAAGTTCACGCCGGCCCATGGCCGGGTGCTGGTCAACGGCGCGTGGCGCAAGCGCGTCCAGCACTGGCTGATGGAGGAAACACTTCCCTTGTGGTCGACGGTTGGCGTCGATCACCATTTCGGCGGCTTCCACGAAGCCCTTGGCTTCGACGCGCGCCCACTCAGCAAGCCCAAGCGCATGCGCACCATGGCGCGCCAGGTCTATGCTTTTGCGGTGGCCAAGCAGCGCGGCTGGAACGGCAATGCGGATGCGTTGATCGACCACGGCATCCGCTTCATGGCCGACAAGGGACGGACGGATCGCGGCGGCTGGGTGCGCACGCTGAACACCGACGGCAGCGTCGCCGATCCGCTCGAAGATGCCTACGATCATGCCTGCGTGCTGCTGGCGCTCGCCCATGCGCACCGCTCCGGCAACAGGGAGGCGTTCGGCCTCGCCGCGGAGACTTTCGCTTTCCTCGACCAGCATCTCGAGGACGAGCGGATGACCGGTTTCATGGAGAGCCCGGACGGCGAGGGCGTGCGGCGCTCGAACCCGCATATGCATCTTCTCGAGGCGTTCCTGGCGTGGCACGCGGTGACCGGCGATCGCGCCTATCTGCGCCGCGCCGCCCGCATCATCGACCTGTTCCGCAGCCATTTCTTCGATGTCGAGACCTGGACGCTGGGCGAGTTCTTCGACCGCGACTGGCATCCGGCGCCGGGCGAAAAGGGACAATGGACCGAGCCGGGCCACCATTTCGAATGGGCGTCGCTATTGGTCGACTTTGCCGAAAAGAGTGGCCAGAAGGAGCTGGTTGCCTTCGGCCGCAAGCTCTACGCCTCGGCCATCGCCAGCGGGCTGAACCGTGCCACAGGTCTCGCTTATGGTGCCGTGTCGCGCCAGGGCCTGCCGCTCGACCATATATCGCGCAGCTGGCCGCAGACAGAGGCGATCAAGGCGGCGGTGGCGCTCGACGGCACCGGCGGTCCCGACCTCAAGCCGGAGATCGAGGAACGCGTCGGACGGCTGTTCCGCTGGCACATCGACCCCGCTCCGCAGGGCCTGTGGATCGACCAGATCGACGAGTGCGGCCGCTCGCTGGCCAAGGAAGTGCCGGCCAGCATCTTTTATCACCTGGTGACGGCGCTGACCCAGTATCTCGACAAGACCGAGCCGACGGCGCAGTGATGCGCGACCGGCCGGAGAGCGCTTAGTAAGGGCTCGCGACGTCGCCGGTCTCGACATAGACCGACTTGAGCTGGGAATAATGCTGGAGTGCGGCGAGCGAGTTCTCGCGACCGATGCCCGACTGCCTGAAGCCGCCGAAGGGTATCTCGACCGGGGTCAGATTGTAGGCGTTGATCCAGCAGGTCCCGGCCTTCAGCTCACTGATGACGCGGTGGGCGCGCGGCAGGTCCTTGGTGAAGACGCCGGCGGCGAGACCGAACTCGGTGTCGTTGGCGCGTGCAACGACCTCATCCTCGCTGTCGAAGGACAGGATGCTCATCACCGGCCCGAAGATTTCTTCGCGCGCGATGCGCATGTTGTCGGTGACGCCGGTGAAGACTGTCGGCTCGACGAAGAAGCCGCCCTCGAAGCCTTGCAGCGCAGGAGTGCCGCCGCCGCAGCGCAGTTCCGCACCTTCGGCCTTGCCCGTGGCGATGTAGTCGGTGACCTTGTCGTGCTGCGACTTGTTGATGAGCGGGCCCATCTGCGTTTCCGGGTCGAGCGGGTCGCCGAGGCGAATGGCCTTGGTTCGCTCGACCAGGCGCTCGACGAAGCGGTCGTGAAGGCCCCTCTGGACAAAGACGCGGGTGCCGTTGGAGCAGACCTGGCCGGCAGAGTAGAAGTTGCCGAGCATTGCCCCGCCGATGGCGTTTTCGAGATCGGCGTCATCGAAGACGATTAGCGGCGACTTGCCGCCGAGCTCCATCGTGGCGTGCTTCATGTGCGAGCCGGCGAGCGAAAGCACCTTCTTGCCGGTCGGCACCGAGCCTGTCAGCGAGATCTTGTCGACCGCCTGATGCGAGGCAAGGGCAGCGCCGATATCGCCATACCCTTGCACGACATTGAACAGCCCGTCCGGCAGCCCGGCCTCGGAATAGATCTCGGCGAGTGCGAGAGCGGAGAGGGGCGTGTTCTCGGACGGCTTGAACACCATCGCGTTGCCCATGGCGAGTGCCGGCGCCGACTTCCAGCCGGCGACCTGGATCGGATAGTTCCACGCGCCGATGCCGACGCAGACGCCCAGCGCCTCGCGCTTGGTGTAGGCGAACGGCCCACCGAGATCGACATATTCGCCATTGAAGGCGGCGATCGCGCCGGCGAAGAATTCGAGGCAATCGGCGGCGGAGGCGGCGTCAGCGACCAGCGTTTCCTGGATCGGCTTGCCGGTGTCGAGCGTCTCCAGCCGTGAAAGCTCTTCATTGCGGGCGCGGAGAATGTCGGCGGCGCGGCGCAGGATACGGCCGCGCTCGACCGGCTTCAGTCGCGCCCAGGCGGGTTGGGCTTCGCGCGCGGCTTCGACCGCAAGCTCAACCACATTGGCGGTTGCCGAATGCAATTGCGCGATGATCTCTCCGGTTGCCGGATAGATGACGGGGATCGCAGCACCGCGCTCGTCGTCGACGAAGCGGCCGTTTACATAGTGCGAAGCTTTGGGCTGGGCGCGCATTCGTGTGCTCCAAATGGGTATTCGTGGCGGTCGTGATCGGGCCGGATGATGACCTATCTGTCGGCGGCCTGCCAGCGCGGATTGATCCACGGTTCCTGGTTGGAGGGCGCAAGCGGCGTCCTGCCGAGGATGTGGTCGGCGGCCTTTTCGCCGGTCATGATCGACGGCGCGTTGAGGTTGCCGTTGGTCACGCGCGGGAAGATCGAGGAGTCGGCGACCCTAAGGCCGTCTACGCCGATGACGCGGCATTCCGGATCGACCACGCTCATGGGGTCGTGGGCAGCGCCCATGCGGCAGGTGCCGCAAGGATGATAGGCGCTTTCGGAATGCTCGCGGATGAAGGTGTCGAGTTGTTCGTCGCTTTCGACGTGCTTGCCCGGCGAAATTTCGCGTCCGCGGAACGGGTCGAAGGCTGATTGGGCGAAGATCTCGCGGGTGAGGCGGATGCAGTGGCGGAAGTCCCTCCAGTCGTCCGGATGGGACATGTAGTTGAAGCGGATCTCGGGCTTCGCCCACGGATCGCTCGAGCGCAACGTGACCGCGCCGCGCGACTTCGATCGCATCGGCCCGACATGGACCTGGAAGCCGTGCGACTTGGCCGCCGCCTTGCCATCATAGCGGATTGCCGCCGGCAGGAAGTGGAACTGGATGTCGGGATAGTCGACGCCCGCTGCCGAGCGCACGAAGGCCGCTGCCTCGAAGTGATTGGTGGCGCCGAGCCCTGACTTGAACAGCAGCCACTGGGCGCCAATCAGCGCCTTGGAGAAGGGGTTCAGCACGGAGTGCAGCGTGATCGGCTGCGTCGCCTCCTGCTGGATGTAGAGCTCCATATGGTCCTGCAGGTTCTGGCCGACGCCGCGCCGGTCGGCGACGACGTCGATGCCGTGCGCCTTGAGATGGGCGGCTGGCCCGATGCCAGAGAGCATCAGCAGTTTCGGCGAATTGATGGAGGAGGCAGCGACGATCACTTCACGTCGCGCCCTGACGACCTCGATCTTCTTGCGAGCTTCAATCTCGACGCCGACCGCGCGTTGATTCTCGATCACCACGCGGCGTGCGAAGCCATTGACGACACGGACATTACCACGCTTGAGCGCCGGCCTGAGATAGGCGTTGGCGACCGACCAGCGGCGGCCGTGGTGGATCGTCTGCTCCATGGCGCCGAAGCCTTCCTGCTTCGCGCCGTTGTAGTCTTCAGTCAGCTCGAAGCCAGCCTGATGACCAGCTTCGACAAAAGCATGGTAGAGCGGGTTCCGCCGCGAACCGCGCTGGATGTGCAGCGGCCCCTTGGTGCCGCGCCAGCCGTCCTCGCCACCTTTTGCGTGCTCCATACGCTTGAAGTAGGGCAGCACGTCGGCATAGCCCCAGCCCGTGGCGCCCTGTTCTGCCCAATGGTCGAAGTCGCGGGCATGGCCGCGGACATAGACCATGCCGTTGATCGAGGACGAGCCGCCGAGCACCTTGCCGCGCGGGGTGGCAAGCACCCGCCCACCGAGATGCGGCTCCGGCTCGCTCGAAAAGCCCCAGTCGTAGCGGCTCATGTTGAGCGGGATCGACAGTGCCGACGGCATCTGGATCAGCGGGCCGAAATCGGTGCCGCCATATTCGATGACGATCACCGAGTGCTTGCCGTCCTCCGACAGGCGATAGGCCATGGCCGAGCCGGCGGAGCCGGAGCCGATGATGACGAAATCTGCTTCAAGCATTGCTTATGTGAACCATGAAATCGGCGAGCGAAACGTTGCCACCGGTTGCGACGACGAGCACGGATTTGCCGGCTACGTCGACCTTTCCTCCCAGAAGTGCCGCCAGCGACGAGGCGCCTGACGGCTCGAGCACGAGCTTCAGTCGCTCGAATGCCAATTTCATCGCGCGGCGGACGCTCGCGTCATCGACAGCCAGGCCGCGCACGCCGGCGGCGGTCACAGCCGCATAGGGCGCATCGCCGGGCCTGCGGGCCATCAACCCATCGCAGATCGACTTGGGGCCGAGCGGCATGGTTTCGATGGCGCCGTGGGCGAGTGAGGTGCCCAAGCCGTTGAAGCCCTCGGGCTCGACCGCAAAGACCTGCGTCGACGGCGACAGGTAATGGAAGGCGAGCGCGACGCCGCCGATCAGGCCGCCGCCGCCGACCGGGCAGAGCACGATGTCGGCCGCAGTACCCTTGGCCGCGAGTTGGTCCAGCGCTTCGAGGCCCACGCCTGCCTGGCCGGCAACGATCTCGGGGTCATCGAAAGGGTGGAGCAGCGCGAGCCCTTCGGTCTCGGAAATTTCTCGCGCCTTGGCGGCAGCGACCTCCTCGCGGGCGCGTTCGCCGTGGTCGGTGAGCACGACCCGGGCGCCATAACCCTTGGTCGCCTCGCGCTTGGCCTCGGGTGCGTCGATTGGCATGACGATGGTGACGGGGATGCCGAGCGCCTGTCCTGCGGCGGCAAGCCCTTGCGCGAAATTGCCGGAGGAGTAGGCAACCACGCCATGACGCGCTTCGTCGGACGAGAGCTGCTTGAGGCGCCAATAGGCGCCGCGTGCCTTGAAGGAGCCGGCCCATTGCAACGACTCCGCCTTGACGAAGACGCGCGCCGCACCGGTCTCGCGGGCGAGCGCTGCCGGTTCCAGTAGCGGCGTGAGTTGGGTTGCGCGCGACGTCTCGGCATAGGCCTGCCTGAGGCGCTCGATCGTCGGAATGGTCACCTTGTTCATTGTCCGGCCTTTGCGTGAGCGAGCCTGGTTTCGAGATAGTCCTCGATCAAAGCCGCTGCGGTCGCAGCATTCGGCGCGCCGTTCTTGAGTGCCCGGCGAATGTAGAGCCCGTCGATCAGGGCAGCCGTGGTCTCGGCGACGCGCTCGGCCTCGGCGCGTGGCAGAAGTGCTGAAAGTCCGCTCATCAGGTTGGAGTGCAGCCGTCGTGCATAGACCCTGAGAAGGCGGCGTAGCGCCGGCGACTTCTGCGCCTCGACGTAGAAGGCGAGCCAGGCGGCGATGGTCTCGGCCTGGAACTGCTTAGCGGAGAAGTTGACCGCGATGACAGCCGACACGCGTGCGCGTGGGGTCGCACTGGCCCTGAGTGCAGCCCGGCTGTCGGCGTTCAGTTCGGACAGGAGGTGGCGCATGGTCGCCAGCAGCAGGTCTTCCTTGGCGCCGAAATAGTGATGCGCGAGCGCCGCCGACACGCCAGCGCGCCCGGCGATTTCGGACATGGTGACGTCAAGCGTGCCGCGTTCGCCGATCGCCAAGATCGTCGCGTCGATCAGCGCCTTGCGGCGCAGCGGTTCCATTCCGACCTTGGGCATCAGTCTCCTCCAATTGCGAAGGTATTTTAATTGACTGATCAATCAACAATAATTCGCGGCAGATTGCATCGCGATTGCGCCATTGCAACGCTCAGTGAACTGTTCATACATGAACGGCATTGAACGCCGTTGGAATCGCCCTGCAAATGGCGCAACATGCCGGCTGGCGATGGAGACAAGAATGACTGCGTGCATAGTCGGTTGGGCGCATTCGCGCTTCGGCAAGCTCGAAGGCGAGACGCTGGAGAGCCTGATCACGACTGTCGCCAATCAGGCTCTTGAACATGCCGGCATCGGCCCAGACGATGTCGACGAGATCGTGCTGGGGCACTTCAATGCCGGCTTCTCGGCCCAGGATTTCACCGCGAGTCTCGTGCTGCAGGCCGACGAGCGCCTGCGCTTCAAGCCGGCAACGCGGGTGGAGAACGCTTGCGCGACGGGTTCTGCGGCCGTGCGCCAGGGCATCCGGGCGATCAATGCCGGCCAGCGCATCGTGCTGGTGGTAGGTGCCGAGCAGATGACGACGACGCTCGGTCCGGAAATCGGCAAGAATCTCTTGCGTGCATCCTACCTGCCCGAGGAGGGCGACACGCCGGCCGGTTTCGCGGGCGTATTCGGCAATATCGCGCAGGCCTATTTCCAGCGCCATGGCGACCAGTCGGACGCGCTGGCGATGATCGCGGCCAAGAACCACAAGAACGGCGTCGACAATCCCTATGCCCAGATGCGCAAGGACTTCGGCTTTGAGTTCTGCCGCACCGAGAGCGAGAAGAATCCTTTCGTCGCCGGTCCGCTGAAGCGCACCGATTGTTCGCTGGTCTCCGACGGGGCGGCGGCGCTGGTGCTGACCGACAGCACGACGGCACTGCGCATGCGCCGTGCCGTTGCCTTCAGGGCCAACGAGCACGTGCAGGACTTCCTGCCGATGTCGAAGCGCGACATCCTGCTGTTCGAAGGCTGCGAGGTGGCCTGGGCCAAGGCGCTGAAGTCGGCCGGGGTGACGCTCGACGACCTGTCTTTCGTCGAGACGCATGACTGCTTCACCATTGCCGAACTGATCGAATACGAGGCGATGGGGCTTGCGCCGCGCGGCGAGGGGGCTCGGGTCGCGATGGAGGGCATTACCGCGAGGGATGGCCGGTTGCCGGTCAACCCTTCCGGCGGTCTCAAGGCCAAGGGGCATCCGATCGGCGCGACCGGTGTGTCGATGCATGTGCTGAGCGCCATGCAACTGACCGGCGAGGCCGGGGGCATCCAGGTGAAGGACGCCAAGCTTGGGGGAATCTTCAACATGGGCGGTGCTGCGGTCGCCAACTACGTCTCGATCCTGGACCGCATCAGATGAGGCAATGCGCCGTCGTCATCGGCGGGGCTTCCGGCGTCGGCCTTGCGGTGGCCGAACGCCTGGTCGCCGACGGCTGGCCAGTGGCTGTGATCAACACGGATAGAGCGGCTCTGGCCGCCGCCGAAGACGTGATCGGCAATGACGAGGTGGTCTTCATCGAGGCTGATCCCACTGATGAAGATGAGATCGCAGAGGCGTTTGACCAGGTCGTGGATCAGCTTGGCCTCATCGGCGGACTGGTCGCGCTGGCCGGTTTCGGGCGCCGCGCGACCGTCGAAGACACCAGCGCCGAAATGTTGCGCGAGGCGCTCGACGTCAATCTGGTCGGGCCGTTCATCGCCTCCAAGGCCGCACTCGAGCGAATGGGTGGTTCGCTGTCGATCGTCAGCGTCGGCTCCGTCTCCGGAATGCGAGCCCGCCATGGCCATCTCGCGGCGGCCGCCTCGCAGTCGGGGCTCAAGCTGATGACTGAAGTGCTGACGCTCGAGTTCGGCGACCGCGGCGTGCGGGTGAATGCCGTCGCCGTCGGGCCCATCGACAACGACGCAGGAAAAGGCGGCAACGGACCGCGCAATGTGCCGCAGGGACGCTATGGCGAGCCCGATGAGGTTGCAGCCGCCGTCGCCTTCCTGCTGTCGCCGGAGGCAAGCTACGTCAACGGTCATACGCTGGTTGTGGATGGCGGTTTGCTGGCCGCTGGTCTATCGACAGACAGGTCGTGAAGCCGCGTGTTCGGCGGCGACGGAAATGGCCAGACAACAGACCAGCATGTGCATGAAGGCTTCCCACAAATGACAAATCCGGTTCTGGTCGAGGTGCTGCGCGGCACCCTCGTCGAAAGCGCGCATCGCGGTTCAGTCGTCGTCGTTGACGCGGACGGCAAGACGGTCCTTGCCCTGGGCGATGTGGCGAAACCGGTATTTCCACGCTCGGCCGTCAAGGCGATCCAGGCGCTGCCCTTCGTCGAAAGCGGGGCCGCGGAAGCATATGGATTCGGCGACCGCGAACTGGCGCTCGCCTGCGCCTCGCATTCGGGCGAGCCGGCTCACGCGGAACTGGCCGCGGCGATGCTGGCCAAGGCGGGACTTGGGCTGGAAGCGCTGGAATGCGGTGCGCATTGGCCGTCCGGCCAGACCGCCATGGTAGGCCTGGCGCGCAGCGGTGCGGCGCCGAGCGCGCTGCACAACAACTGTTCCGGCAAGCATTCCGCCTTCGTCTGCACCTGCCGCCATCTCGGTATTGCCCATCAGGGCTATGTGCGGCCCGAGCATCGCTTCCAGCAGATGGTGCGTGAGACGATGGAGGCCGTGACCGGCGCCGCCCACAATGAGACCAATCGCGGCACCGACGGCTGCTCGATCCCGACCTTTGCCGTGCCGCTGCAAAATCTCGCCCAGGGGTTTGCCCGCATGACGACCGGCAACGGACTGGCGCCGGAGCGTGCAAAGGCGGCGCGGCGCCTGATGTCGGCCTGCATGGCGGAACCCTTCCTCGTCGCCGGCACCGCCAGGGCCGATACGGATTTGATGCATGCCGCACAGGGCCGCATCTTCGTCAAGATCGGTGCCGAGGGCGTCTATTGCGCGGCCATTCCCGAACTTGGGCTTGGCATCGCGCTCAAATGCGACGACGGCGCGGGCAGGGCGGCCGAGGTGATGATCGCGGCGGTTCTGGCGAAGCTGATGGCTGCTGACGAGACTTTGGCGGAAAAGTTGACGAAGGCCGCGAACCCCATTCTCAAGAACTGGAACGGCATCGAAGTCGCGTCGCTGAGACCGACCGAAGCATTCGGCTGAATGGCGCGTGATCTAGTCAGTTTAGCTGGCTTGTTATCGCCTCGGTGAACGCCTACGTTTCGTTCATGAGCAGAGCTTTCACTCGCGACGACGACAGCGAAAACGTGATTGCCGACATCGGCGAGCGTCCGGTCAGCTCGTCCCGAAATCTCGTGACCGAGCAGGGCTTTGCCCATATCGAGGCTCAACTCGCGCACTTGCGCGAGTCTTTGGCAAAGGCGGAAGCGGATGCAAATCGCGAGCGCATAGCGACCGTGTCGCGCGATCTGCGCTACTGGCAGTCGCGGCGCGAGACGGCGGAAATTTCCGTTCCCGAGCCAGACAGTTCGGTCGTCCGCTTCGGCATGAAAGTGACAATCGAGGACGACGACGGCAAGCGCAATGTCTGGCAGATCGTCGGCGAAGACGAGGCCGACGCATCCAAGGGCCGCATCTCGCATGTCTCGCCCATGGCCCAGGCGCTATTCGGCAAGTCTGTCGGCGACGTCGCCAGCGTCAATGGCCGCGACTGGGAAATCGTTGAACTTAGCGTCTAGGCTTCGATAGGGAGCGTATGGTCGCGGAAGAAAGCCGTAGCGCCTGCCTCATCGATCTCGCCGGCGGCAACGCCCATGACGAACAAGTATAGTGCGCCGTCATCCACCGTCAGCGCGTAGCCATTGATAGCTAGAAAGGTGCCTGCAGCCACGATTGCCGTTCGCTTGTTGCCATCTACGAAGGCATGGTTCCGCGCGTTTCCAAACAAATAGCCTGCCGCCAGTTCCGCGATCGTAGGCTCGCCGTAGGCGGCCTTGTACTCGGCGCGGGAAAGTGCCGATTCCAATGCGTTCTCATCGCGAAGCCCTTGCGCGCCGCCGTGCCTGCGGAGCTGTGCCGCATGCATGGCCTCAACCACGCGCCGATTCAGGTATTGCGGGCTCATTCGGCGAGCTTCTGAAGCGCCACCTTGTATTTGTCCATGAATTTACGGGCGGCTTCCATCTGCCGCTCGAAGACATCATCAGTCGGCTTCAGGGTCAGGCCATCGTTCGATTCGACAAGCTCGAGCGTATCCCCAGCCCTGAGATTGTGCCGGTCAAGCACTTCCTTGGGCAGGATCACGCCTTCTGAATTGCCAATCTTGCGTACCGTGACATTCATGGTTGCGTCTCCATGTTATAACGCGCGTATAACATATAAGCGGATGCGATCCAAGCCATTGTCGCACCGTCAAGCCGCCTCTATACCTTTCATGTGGCCGCGATGGCGGTCGGGAAAGGGCATTGCCGGAGATATCGCATATGGCGCAGGACGATAGCATTTTCATTGGTGCCAGCCGCAAGCCGGATGACAGCTATCAGCGCGCGGAACAGCTGCTGCTGCGCTACGGCAACCGCCATGGCCTCGTCACCGGCGCCACCGGCACCGGCAAGACGGTGACGTTGCAGGTGCTTGCCGAAGGCTTCTCCAATGCTGGCGTCCCGGTCTTCTGCGCCGATATCAAGGGCGATCTGTCGGGCATCGCGATGAAGGGCGAAGCCAAGGACTTCCTCGTCGCGCGCGCCGAGGCGGTCAAGCTCGATCCCTACGTATTTGAGGACTTCCCGGTCATCTTCTGGGACCTGTTCGGCGAGCAGGGACACCCGATCCGCGCGACGGTGTCGGAGATGGGACCGTTACTGCTGTCGCGGCTGATGAACCTCACCGCCGCGCAGGAGGGCGTGCTCAACATCGCCTTCCGCATCGCCGATGAAGAGGGGCTGCTGCTGCTCGACATGAAGGACCTGCAGTCGCTTTTGGCCAACATCGCCGAGCGGGCGGCCGAGATCGGCGCGCGCTACGGCAATGTGACCAAGCCGTCGGTCGGCGCCATCCAGCGTTCGCTGCTGGTGCTTGAGCAGCAGGGCGGCAACTATTTTTTCGGCGAGCCAGCGCTCAGGATCAGCGACATCATGCGTACGACGCGCGATGGTCGGGGCGCAGTCAACGTGCTCGCCGCCGACAAGCTGATGATGAACCCCAGGCTTTACGCGACATTCCTGTTGTGGCTGCTTTCGGAGCTGTTCGAGGAACTGCCGGAAGTGGGCGATCCTGACAAACCCAAGCTGGTGTTCTTCTTCGACGAGGCGCACCTGCTGTTCGACGACGCGCCCAAGGTCGTCGTTGACCGTATCGAGCAGGTCGTGCGGCTGATCCGCTCCAAGGGCGTGGGCGTCTATTTCGTCACCCAAAACCCGCTCGACGTGCCGGAAACCGTGCTGGCCCAGCTTGGCAATCGCGTCCAGCATGCGCTGCGTGCCTACACGCCGCGCGAGCAGAAGGCAGTGAAGACCGCTGCCGACACATTCAGGCCCAACCCGGATTTCGATTGCGCCAAGACGATCACCCAGCTCGGCACCGGCGAGGCGCTGGTGTCGACGCTGGAGAACAAGGGTGTTCCCTCGATGGTGCAGCGGACACTGATCCGCCCACCGGCGTCGCGGTTAGGGCCGCTCACACCGGAAGAACGCAGGAAGCTGATCAACGAAAGCCCCGTGGCCGGCCAGTATGATCAGACGATCGACCGCGAGTCGGCATTCGAAATGCTGCAGAAGAAGGCCGCTGAAGTGCAGAAGGCGCAGCAGGAGGCTCAACAGGCCAATCCCGGTGGCGGTGGCTGGACCATGCCCGATTTCGGCAATGGCGGCGGTACCGGTTCGGGAGGCCGCACGCCCAATGGTGCGCCGGCACCGCGTCCGTCGAACCGCCAGAGCGTTACCGAAGCGGCGATCAAGTCGGTGGTTCGCTCCGTTGGCTCGTCGCTCGGCAGGGAACTGGTCCGGGGTATCCTGGGAAGCCTGAAAAAAGGTTTCTGATCCAGCGGGATAGCAAAAAAACGAAAACGGCGCGTCGATGACGCGCCGTTTTCGTTTGAACGTTCATTGTGCGGTCAGGCCGTGCCGAGACCGTTGGTGACCAGGATCGGCGTCTTGCTGGGCACGCGATCGTAGAGATCGATGATGTCCTGGTTCATCAGGCGTACGCAGCCGGACGAAACCGACTTGCCGATGGTCCACCATTCAGGCGAGCCATGGACGCGGTAGAGCGTGTCCTCGTTGTTCTGGAAAATGTACAGCGCGCGGGCACCCAGCGGGTTGTTGAGGCCTGGCTGCATGCCGCCGTTGCGGACGCTGTATTTTTCGAGTTGCGGCTGACGGCCGATCATTTCGTCCGGCGGGGTCCACTTCGGCCATTTGCGCTTCCACTGGATGACGGCGCGACCCGACCATGCAAAGCCTGCGCGGCCGAGGCCGACGCCATAGCGGATCGCCTCACCGCCTTCGCGGACGAGATAGAGATGGTGGGTCGAAGTGTCGACGACGAGGCTGCCCGGACGCTCGCCGGTCGGATCGGCGACGATCTGGCGACGAAACTGCTCCGGCACTTTCTTGATCGGAATCCCGGGGACTTCGTAGCCTTCGTCGACAACGGGGGCGTACATGCTGACAAAGTCGCCGAAGCCCGGTTCGACGCTGACCGGAGGGGGCGGTACGACCTGGGGCGCATCGACGATCTGGTCGTTGCCGCGCATGGTCGAGCAGGCGGAAAGGGCAGCGGTGGCTGCACCTGCCGCAGCAAGGTTCAGGAATCCGCGACGGCTGAGGCCGCGGGAGGAATCAATCTCTATGGGCATGACGGCGATCTAGAATTCCAGTTCGAAAGAAATGGTGAATGCATCGGAAACAATTGGCGTCCCCTAAACGCTGTCGGAGATAGGCGGGTCAAAATCGGTCAAAATCTGACCAGAGGGGGGACAAAGCATGGCGAGGGTGCGACAGGCCAATCACTGTTGCGTTATGGCAACAATGCTGACCTATGGTCAGCTAACCAATTGTAACTAAACCTTCCAGCGATGGCAGGATAAGCGCCGGCGGAAAATCCCGGTATTCGTCGGGCTGGCCGTGGCGATTGATCCAGACGGTGCGGAAACCGAATTTTGCCGCCCCCGCAATGTCCCAGCGATTGGAGGACTGGAACGATATGGCGTCGGGATAGAGGCGCCAGTTGCTGGCGACGAGGTCGTAGACCGACTGGTCCGTCTTGAAGCGGCGAACGCTGTCGACGGAGAAGACTTCATCGAGGATCAGGTCGAGCCCCGCAGAACGCACCGCAGCATCGAGCATGGCCGGCGAACCGTTGGAAAGGATGGCGAGCCGCGCGCCACCGTCCTTCAGCGCTCGCAACACCGCAGGAACTTCCGGGTAGCAGTCGAGATGCCAATAGGCATCGAGTAACTTGCTGCGCATCGCCCGGTCGACCGACGGCACCTTTTCGAAGGCGAAGTCCAGCGCCTGCTCGGTCAGTTGCCAGAAATCGGCATAGGCGCCCATGAGCGTGCGCACCCAGGAATATTCGAGTTGCTTGGCCCGCCAGATCTCGGAAAGCAGTTGGCCGTGCGATCCGATGTCGGCGGCATGCCGGCGCACCGCCGCGTGCACGTCGAACAAGGTTCCGTAGGCATCGAATACATAGGCTGTGTGGCGCATGTCGTTGATTTTCCAACGGCTTGAAACGTAGTGCAAGTGCAAGCATCGCCTGGCTCCAACGATTCGGCTCGCTGCCGGTTGACGAGGGGGGGCCAAAGGCTCTTCCATGTCGCAAACAACTATTGTGACGGGACATTCGACATGACACTCGCGGCGGCAGCACAATCCGTGACCTGGACCTATGTCGACGGCGACTGGTACGAGGGCAACGTTGCGATCCTCGGCCCGCGCAGCCACGCCATGTGGCTGGGGTCCAGCGTCTTCGATGGCGCCAGATGGTTCGAGGGGGTGGCGCCGGATCTCGACGCTCATTCGCGCCGGGTAAATGCCTCGGCCATAGCGCTCGGCCTGAAGCCGACGATGAGTCCGGAGCAGATCGTCGGGCTCACCTGGGACGGGCTCAAGAAGTTCGACGGCAAGACGGCGGTCTACATCCGACCAATGTATTGGGCAGAGCATGGCGGCTACATGGGCGTGCCCGCCGACCCCGCCTCGACGCGCTTTTGCCTGTGCCTCTACGAGGCGCCAATGATCGCGCCTGCCGGCTTCTCGATCGGGCTGTCGCCGTTCCGTCGCCCGAGCCTGGAAACGATGCCGACCAACGCCAAGGCGGGTTGCCTCTACCCCAATAACGGCCGGGCGATCATGGAAGCCAAGATGCGCGGCTTCGACAATGCGCTGGTTCTCGATATGCTCGGCAATGTCGCCGAAACCGGGTCGTCGAACATCTTCCTGGTCAAGGGTGGCCAGGTCTTCACCCCAGCGCCCAACGGAACTTTCCTTTCCGGCATCACGCGCAGCCGAACGATGTCACTGCTCGCCGAGAACGGCACGCCGGTCATCGAAAAGACTTTGTCGGTGCGCGAGTTCCTGGAAGCCGACGAGATTTTCTCCACCGGCAACCACTCCAAGGTTGTGCCGATCACCCGTATCGAAGATCGGAATCTTCAACCGGGCCCGGTAGCAAAAAGATCGCGTGAGCTATATTGGGAGTGGGCGCATTCGGCCGGTAAGGCCTGAGTGTAGCAAAGAAAAAACGCGCCCATTGTCTGTTGTCACACGTTGACGACGACCTATCTGTAGACGGCATAGACATGCCGCGAATTGCCAGCAAGGGAGTATGATCCATGGCTTTTGAATTGCCCGAATTGCCCTACGACTACGAGGCGCTGCAGCCCTTCATGTCGAAGGAGACTCTCGAATATCACCACGACAAGCACCACAAGGCCTATGTCGACAACGGCAACAAGTTCGCCGTCGAGGCGGGCATGGACAAGCTGTCGCTGGAAGAGGTCGTCAAGCAGTCGTTCGGCAAGAACGCGCCCCTGTTCAACAATGCCGCGCAGCACTACAACCACGTCCATTTCTGGAAGTGGATGAAGAAGGGCGGCGGCGGCAACAAGCTGCCTGGCGCGCTGCAGAAGGCAATCGATTCGGACCTCGGCGGCTACGACAAGTTCAAGGCCGACTTTATCGCAGCCGGCGTTGGTCAGTTCGGTTCGGGCTGGGCCTGGCTTTCGGTCAAGGACGGCAAGCTCGAGATCTCCAAGACCCCGAACGGCGAGAACCCGCTGGTTCACGGCGCGACCCCGATCCTCGGCGTCGACGTCTGGGAGCACTCCTACTACATCGACTATCGCAATGCCCGCCCGAAATACCTCGAGGCGTTCGTCGACAGCCTGATCAACTGGGACTACGTGCTCGAGCGCTACGAAAACGCCTGATCCACGGGCGATTTGAGTGGATTTGTACTAGGCTCACCTATCGAGAACCCCGGCTTTGCCGGGGTTTTCTTTTGTGCCGGGCATGGACGCAAATAGAAGCCTAAATCACGCAAGCGTGAAGAGCATTCCGGGACGAACTCGGCCAGTTTCGCCGTTTAGCGAAGGCAGTTATTCGCAACATCGGAGAGGAATAGATGAGAAGATTCATACTGGCCGTTTCGGCGCTGGCGCTGGCGACCACGGCGGCATTTGCCGACATTGTCGCCGACCGCCAGGCGGTGATGAAGGAAAATGCCAAGCAGGTTGGCGTTCTTGCGAAGATGGTAAAGGGCGAGGCCGCATTTGACGCCGCCGCCGTCCTGGCCGCGTTGACGGCGCTCAACGGCAACGTCCAGAAGATCGACGTGGCCGCCTCGTTCCCGGCCGGAACTGACAAGGGCGACACGACTGCTTCGCCGAAGATCTGGGAGGATGCGGCAGGATTCCAGGCTGAGGTCGACAAATTCAAGGCCGTTGCCGCCTCCGCAGCCGCCGCTCCTGCACAGGATCTCGATGCGCTGAAAGCGCAGGTCGGTGCGATCGGCCAGACCTGCGCGAGCTGTCACCAGTCCTTCCGCGTCAAGAAGGGCTGAGCGGGATCGAATGCGCGTGCTGAAAAGGCTCGCTTTGGCGGCACTGGCGCTTGGCTGCGCTGGTGCCGCCACTTTCTGGTGGCTGACTACGCCTGAACGCATCGATCGCGATGCGCTCGCGGCCATGGGGGCGGGTGACGCCGCCCGAGGCCAGCGCATATTCGACGCCGGGGGATGTGCTTCGTGCCATGCCCGGCCGAAGGCGGAAGGCGAGGCACGCCTGCAGCTTGCCGGCGGGGTCGAGCTCAAGACGGCATTCGGCACTTTTGTTGCGCCCAACATTTCGCCGGACCAGAAGGACGGTATCGGCGCATGGTCGCTGGAGGATTTCGCCAATGCGATGCTGAAAGGCGTATCCCGCGACGGACAGCATCTTTATCCGGCATTTCCCTACACCTCGTATGCGCGCATGCAGCCCGCCGACGTGGCCGATCTCCATGCGTTCATGAAAACCTTGCCGCCTGTGGCCGGCAGGGCGCCGGATCACGATCTCGGCTTCCCCTTCAATGTCCGTCGGGGACTGGGGTTGTGGAAGCTGCTCCACCTGAACGACGCTCCGGTGGTCGCCTTTGGCGACGGCACACCCGAAAAGGTGCTGCACGGACGCGAACTGGTCGAGGGAGCAGGGCATTGCGGCGAGTGCCATACGCCTCGCGGCTTTGATGGTGGGTCGAACAACGGCCTGTGGCTGGCCGGGGCGGTTGCCGCCGAAGGCGATGGCGTCGTTCCAAACATCACGCCGGGCGGCAATGGCATCAACGCCTGGTCCGAAGGCGATATCGTCAGCTATCTCGAAACCGGATTCACGCCCGAGTTCGATTCGGTTGGCGGCACGATGGCCGACGTCCAGAAGAACATGGCACGGCTGACGGCCGAGGATCGCGAGTCGATTGCCGCCTATCTCAAGGCGATCCCTGCGCAGGCGAACGGTTTTCCCGTTCGGCAGAAACAGCCCGCGAACTGAACGCCACCGGCGACACACAGTGTCGCCGGTCTCTCGATTCCTTTCCGTCAGGCGCGTCGAGCAACCTTCAAGGCAAAGGCATAGTTGAAGGCGACCTCCTCCAGCCTCGAGAAGCGGCCTGAAGCCCCGGCGTGGCCGGATTCCATGTTGATCTTGAACAGAACAGGGCTGTTGCCTGCTTTTCGCTCGCGCAGGCGCGCGGCCCATTTCGCCGGCTCCCAATAGGTGACGCGGGGGTCGGTAAGGCCGGCAACGGCAAGGATCGGCGGGTAGTCGAGTGCTGCCACATTATCGTAGGGCGAATAGGCGGCAATGGTCTGGTAGTCCTGCTCGGAAGTGATCGGATTGCCCCATTCCGGCCATTCCGGCGGGGTGAGCGGCAAGGTGTCGTCGAGCATCGTGGTCAGCACATCGACGAACGGGACCTCGGCGACGATGCCGGCAAAGGCTTCAGGCGCCATGTTGGCCACTGCGCCCATCAGCATGCCGCCGGCCGAACCGCCTTGGGCCACGATCCTGTCATGCGCCGTGTAGCGCTCGGCGACGAGATGGTGGGCGCAGGCGATGAAATCGGTGAAGGTGTTCTTCTTGGTAGTGCGCTTGCCATCCTCGTACCAGGCATAGCCCTTGTCCTTGCCGCCGCGAACATGAGCGATTGCATAGACGAAGCCGCGATCGACTAGGGACAGGCAGTTGGTGTTGAACGATGCCGGGATGGTGATGCCATAGGAGCCGTAGCCATAGAGCAGGCAAGGAGCCGAGCCGTCGAGCGGCGTGTCGCGATGGAAGATCAGCGAGATCGGCACCAATTCGCCATCCGTCGCCGGCGCCATCAGCCGACGCGTGACATAGTCCTCGACATTGTGCCCCGATGGCACCTCCTGGGTCTTGAGGAGAACCCGTTCACGCGTCCGCATGTTGTAGTCGAAGAGCTGCGTCGGCGTCGTCATCGACGAGTAGCTGAAGCGCATGATGTCGGTGTCATATTCGTAGGAACCCGACAGGCCGAGCGAGAACGCCTCTTCGGCGAAGGAGATGTGATGTTCCTCGCCGGTGGCGCGCTCATGCACGACGATGCGCGGCAGGCCCTCCTTGCGCTCGAGGCGGATCATGAAGTCCTTGAAGCCGATGACCGAAAGGATGAGGCGGCCAGGTTCGTGGGCAACGAGTTCCTTCCAGTTGGCGCGCACCGGGTCGCTGACCGGCGCTGTCATGATCTTGAAATCCTTGGCGCCGTCGGCGTTGGTCAGGATGAAGAAGATGTCGCCGCCTTCCTCCAGGTCATACTGCAGGCCAGTTTCGCGCGCCGCCACCAGCTTCGGCTCGGCGAGCGGATCGGTGGCCGGGAACAGACGGTATTCCGAGGTCTCGTGATCGCTGATCGAGACCATGATCCATTCGTTGCTACGCGTGCCGCCGACATTCATGAAGAAGCCGGGGTCGGTCTCCTCATAGATCAACTGGTCGGACGCGGTGTCGCTGCCTAGGGCATGGTAGAAAACCTTGGAGGGCCGATGATTGGGATCGAGGCGCGTATAGAAGAAGCCGTTGTTGGCTGCATCCCACACGCCCGATCCGCCGGTGTCGCCGACGACATCCGTCAGTTCGCTGCCGGTCGCGAGATCGCGGACGCGTAGCGTGTAGAATTCCGAGCCCTTGTCGTCGAAGCCCCAGATGAGCCGGGAATGGTCGGAGGAATGGTCGAGGCCGCCAAGGCGGAAATAGGCATGGCCTTCCGCTTCCTTGTCGCCGTCGAGGATGATCTCTTCGGGACCGCCCGTGCTCGGGATGCGGAAATAGCGAGGCTGCTCGCCGCCTTTCTTGTAGGAAGAGCCATAGGCGAAGGGGCCATCCTTCATCGGCACCGAGGAATCGTCTTCCTTGATGCGGCCCTTCATTTCCTCGAACAATTGCTTTTGCAAGTCCGCCGTGTCGGCCATCAGCGCTGCCTGATAGTCGTTTTCGGCTTCAAGATGAGTTCGAATGGCCGGATCGAGCAGGCTCGGTTCGCGGAACACCTCCTGCCAGTTCTCGGCCCGCAGCCATGCATATTCGTCGACGCGCGTGATGCCGTGCCGGGTGTCGGAGACGGGGCGGCGTTGGGTCGAGGGAGCGGCGATATCGGCGAAGATGGCGGGTCTGGTCATTATGTCTCGCTTGGGATGAATCTTGAACGTCGAATGAACACCCCGATCAGGGCGGGTTCAAGAGCCCAGTTGCATTGTGGGGTCGTTCCATTTTCCAAACGCCCCGGAGGAAAGAGATGAAAACGGTCTTCCGAGTCACTGCAGCTCTCGCATTGGCATCGACCGTGGCGTTTTTCGCTGGCCAGACCCGCGCATCAACATTTGCGGCCTGGGAGGTTGTTAATGTGCCGTGGGGCGATACGCTCAACATCCGCAAGTATCCGTCCAATTCTTCACAGAAGCAGGCCGCCTATCCCAATGGCGCTGTACTGCAAATGACAGGAAAATGCACCGGTGGATTGAGCCTGTTCGAAATTGGGCACCTGCCGGACTGGAATCAGAAGCAGCGTGTGCGGTACCGCTGGTGCCAAGTCTGGCACGACCCGGCCCAGAACGGACGATTCGTCACGGGATGGGTATATGGCCGGTATATCGCTCCCTACTGAAATGCGACCGCGGTTTTGTGCTCAGAAATAGTGCCGCGCCGGTCCTTCTTGTCCATTCTTGTCCGGGCGGCGCTGCGATCTTGGGTTGTTGCCGCTTCTTCTTCCTCGGCGCCGTTCGCATCGCGGGAAACGGGCAATGCCGCCTCAGTCGGTGTGGCTGAAACAAGAGGACGCGATGGTCGAATGACCATGATCGCTGAACATCGGCCAATATAATATTGGAACTTTGATCATGTTCTGTGCGTTATTTGCGTGTGCCAAAGCAGTCAGCCTGCGCCGGTTTGCAACGACTGTGGTTGTCTCGTTGAGGCTATTGGGAATGCGCGGCTGCTGCTTGGCGCTGATTTCGCCGGCGTTGGATGTTGGCGAACTGCTCGGCTGCCTTGTCCTTGCCAAGGTGTCTTATTCGGCGGCTTAAGCGATATGGCAAGGCTCGTTCACGAACGATTAGGCTTAAACGCCTGATTGAACAAAGAACAATTTCCCTTCGGTAACCTAATGCCAATAATGACCTGGCATGAGAACTAGCGGCGTTGTGTGAATTGATCTGGATTGAATGCCCTAGCCCCATCAAGAAGGCCCATTTGTTAGAGAAGTGATGAAGCCATTTCTTTGATTGACAAAGAATAGTGAATTGACTTGATATGGAGACAGGCTCATTAAAGTGACAGAGCGCGAATCGCATAGGCCAATGGCGATAAAAGAACGCGCCGCACCCCGATCGCAACATCGGGCAAAGAAACAACCAGTCACATTGGGGCCTGAACCACATGGATACTTCTGAAACGCCTGCAGCAAATAATGAGACGCTGATCGAACTGACCGCCGACGTGGTGGCAGCCTATGTCAGCAACAATCCGGTCCCGGTGGGAGAACTCCCGGGGCTGATCGCCGATGTCCACGCAGCTCTTGGCCGTGTTGGCAATGTCGTTGAGGCACCTCCGGCCGACAAGCAGAAGCCCGCCGTCAATCCCAAGCGGTCGGTGCATGACGACTACATCATCTGCCTTGAAGACGGCAAAAAGTTCAAATCGCTCAAGCGCCATCTGATGACGCATTACAACATGACGCCCGACCAGTATCGCGAGAAGTGGGGCCTTGACGCCGGCTATCCTATGGTCGCGCCAAACTACGCGGCCGCCCGTTCGCAGTTGGCCAAGCAGATGGGCCTGGGGCGCAAGCGCAAGGCCAAGTAACGATCTTTGCGAATTGACTATCCAGCGGCGCCTTCGGGCGCCGTTTTGCTTTTCCGGCGCTGTCGGCGCGGCCGCAGGGACAGATGCCGCTGGTCATCGGGGAACACGCCCTTCAGCCGGTCACGCACCTGCTTGAGGGCGATATGCCGGTTGAGGTCGTAGCTCCAGTGGCGGTTGACACCTCTGAGCCTTTCCCGTTCGATTGCCCGTTCGAGCCGCTTCAGCAAGGCCATGGTCTGTGCGGGCTGATCTGCCAATGCATCCGAAAGCTCGATCCCGCAACAGAGCTGCAAGGCAGCCCTTTGGCGCGCATCCGTCAGTTCGTTGAGCTTGTTCTGCCTGAATTCGGCGATTTCCCTGGAAAATTCCCGCATCGCGTACCTGCCTGATGTGACTTCGATCACGCGATGATGCGGCCACTTTCGGAGGTGGGGAGAAACTGGGCGGAAATTTCCGTTCGATGAAATTAATAATCCAATGAAACCAGTTTGTTGGCGATTTCCTTGGTGTATGTTTGTTCATTTTTTGTTCACACCCTGCGGCCTTCCGGATATAAGAACTTATTCCTATTTCTGGAGGGGAACGGGATTGGTGGGAACGACATCGGCAATATTGGTGAAACGGCAGGATGCCGCGCGCGAGGCCGCAGCCGAGATAGATCGCACGGCCAAGGACCTCATTGCGGAAAGGCGTCGCGACGAGGTCGTGGAGCGATGCGATGCGGTGATCGACCTGATGGCCGCGCTGTTTGGTGTTCCCAGCAAGGAGCTTCGTCGGCTCGGCCGGACCGGCAACGATATCTGCCGTCTTCGGCAGATTGCCATGTATGTCGCCCATGTCGTGTTTCGCTTCAACATGAGCGAGGTCGGCCGCGGTTTCGGGCGCGACAGGACCACGGTGCTTTACGCGTGCCACACGGTTGAGGACCTGCGCGACGACACCGACTTCGACCGGATTGTGGCGTTGGCGGAGCGGGTGGCTATCGCTGCCTTCCGAGACAAGTTGGAGGGGTGAGGTGAGCATGGATCCGGCAATGGAGAAGGAGCGGCTGCGCGTGCTCGACCTGCTGGCCAAGGGGGCTGCCGAATGCAGTCCGGCTGCTGGCAGCGGCAAGGTGGTGGTCGAAAATGGCAAGGGCGCCCGGATCGCCGTTGGTACAGACACGCTTGCGGCGCTGGAACGCGAGGGGTTCGTTGTGCGCCGGGGCCAGGCACTGATGCTTTCTTCGGATGGGAAGTCAAAGGCTCGACGCGAGGCGATCGGCAAAAATGCTTTTCAGGACCAGCATCGCGAACTTGAAGCCATCATTGTTGATGCCGATGTCGGCCAGTACGCCGCGCTGATCAATCTGTCGGAATCACCACTCGGCCAACTCGTTCGGCGCAAGAGCAAGTCGGGCGAACCTTTCCTTAGCCATGGCGAGTTCGTTGCCGGCGAGCGGCTGCGTTCCGACTATACGCGCGGACAGATCATGCCGCGCATGGGCGCCAACTGGGAGGCCTCCGTGGCCTCGGGCAGGCGCGGTGCGGGAGGCGGAGGCTTGGCGGAACTGACCGACGCGGCACTTGCAGCGCGTCTGCGGGTCGACAAGGCCATCGACGCCGTCGGCCCGGAACTGTCGGGCGTGTTGATCGACGTCTGTTGCTTCCTGAAGGGCCTGGAATTGGTGGAAGCCGAGCGCGGCTGGCCGGTGCGTTCCGCCAAGATCGTGCTCAAGTCGGCACTTGGTGTCCTAGCCCGCCACTACAGTCCGGCCTCGATCGCCAGGAGCGGGCGCAAGGTGCTGCATTGGGGGGCGGCGGACTATCGGCCGAAGCTGGCCTGACTAGAGCGCCGTGCGTCCGAATGGACGCACAAAGGACGCTCTAAGTCATTGAATCTGCGCATCGTGCCTACCGAAAATCGAATCCGATTTTCGGGCCGATGCGCTAGGCGAACTGGCGCAGCGCTGCCTCGGCGTCGCGCTTGATGCGCTTGACCATCGCACGCAGGCCGTTGGAGCGCTGCGGCGACAGGTGTTCGTTGAGGCCCAATTCCCGAAGCGTGGCCTCGGCGTCGATGCCGATGATCTCGCTGGCACGGCGGCCTGAAAACAGGGCGAGCATGATGGCAACCAGCCCGCGCACGATATGCGCATCGGAGCAGCCTTCGAAACGGATCACCGGATCGGCGCCGTCGCCTTGATGGGTGACCAGCCAGACCTGGCTGACGCAGCCCTGTACCTTGTTGGCATCGGTTTGCGCGCTCTCGGGGAAGTGCGGAAGCGCTTCGCCGAGGTCAATGACATAGCGATAACGATCCTCCCATTCGTCAAGGAAGGAAAAGTCGTCGCGGATGGTGTCGATCGAAGCCGTCATGGTTCCTTGGATATAATGGCAGCGCGGCCACCCGTCACGAAAAAAGAAATGCACCGCGGGCGCCGGAGGCGGGCAGCCCGCGGTGGGGCCGAATTGGCCAATGGGGAATCAGTTGGCGGGGGCCACAGTCTCCGTGGACGGTGCCGCCTCCAACGGCGGCACGCTGCCAGTCTGGGTCGCGGCATCGGGTTGACCGAATTGCTGGTCGAGAACCTCATAGGCGATCCGCGCGCTCTCGCGTGCCCTGACGCCGATGGTCTGCATGGCGGCCTTGCCGGTCTCGCAGACGTCGGGCTTCCGTTCGCAGATGCCGGCAATGTCGCCGACTGCCTCGCGCGCGGCAAACAGCGCCTGCAGCGGGCTCACCCGGCTCTCTCCGTCAGAACCCGTCCCGAGGGGCAGCATGAGCAGAACAAGCGAAAACCAGAACGCAGTCCTAATCAGAAACCCCATGAAACGCCTCTCGTGGTCTGGCCGTGGCAGGTCTCCTGCCGCAGCCTCATGCATCGATGCGCCGACAATGGCACCGATGAGCGAAGGAGCGCTTGCTGTAAAGGGTGGCATTCTACGCAGGCTTTTCACCAAAGATTAACGGACTGGGGCGGCGGCGTTGCTTGCGAGCGGGCCGGTTTCCGTGTCTGATTGCCAAGTATTTGATTCAAATTGCGAATTTGGCTGGAGCGGGCGGAAAACCACGTCCGGCGGCGATTCTCCGGGGCAAGCCGGCAAATAACCCTCCGTTTACCATGGCGAGAAGTGTTCTCGAATGTCGGCGTTGTCATCCCGATATTCGCCCTGTGCTTGGGTTCTGGTCGGCTGACTTTATCCCTTCATTAAAGGCTCGGTGCGAGTTTGGAGACCAACCACATAAGAGCCGCAAAGCGAGCCACGAAAGAGTGCGTAGCGTTGAGTTTTGTCATGACCAGATACGGTGAGTTTTCCGGCGCGGTAGCCGGCGGCTGTGACCGGCTGGTCCACCCGTCGATCGAAGGTTCGGAGCGGCCGCGCCAGCAACGCCTGGTAGGATTGCTGCTTGCTGCGCCGTTCTTTGTAGCGGGTGCGGGCGTCGTGCTGGTCTCGGCCAATCTCGGCGCGACCCCGACTTTCGCCGTCATCTTTGCCGCTTTCAGTCTCAGCTGGCTCGCAGCACTTGCGGTCGCAGCTACGGGCAGGGCGAAGGAGATCGGTGTGGCTGCCCTGGTTGCCGGCGTAGCCGCAATCGGTGCAATCGTTGCTGCTGCCGGAGGGCTGACGTCGCCGGCGGCGTTGCTGGTTGCGGCCTTGCCGTTCGAGGCGCTGTGGATCTGGCGCAGCCGCAAGGCAGCCACGCTCGGCAGCTTTGCAATGTTGGCTGCTGTACTTCTGTCCGGCGCGCTGGGGACGATGCCATTTGCCGATAGCGCGGCCGCATCGGCCTGGCATTGGCTTCTGCCGCTCGTCTGGGCCGCGACGTTGGCCGTGCGCGCGATGGAGTTTGCCGCCAAGGGTGCCGCCGAGCGGGCAACGGCCCCCTCGGATGCGCTTGAGAATATCCTGAAGGCGGTCGTGTTGCGCATGGCGCATAGCGGCGATGTGGTCGACGTGTCCGAGCAGGCGCGCTCCATGCTGCGGCTGCAGCCGGAATTGTTGCTGGGTACGGCTCTTTTCGATCGCATCCACGTTGCCGATCGCGTGGCCTATCTGTGTGCGCTCGCCGACATGCGCGATGGTGCCGACTTGCGCCAGGTGGAATTGCGCCTGCGTCTGCCGCGCGAGAACGAGAGCGATGCAGGCGACAATTTCCGGCCCTTCGCGATGGAAATGATGAGGGGCAGCGATCAGACTTTTGTCGTCCTGCTTCGCGAGAACGGCATGATCGCCGAACTGCGCGACGAAGTTGCCAAGGCGACTGACGCCGTAAAGAGCGCGGAGCTCGCCAAGAGCAATTTCCTGGCCGCTGTCAGCCACGAGTTGCGCACGCCGCTCAACGCGATCATCGGCTTCTCCGACATGCTGCTGCATGAGATGTTCGGCCCTTTCCGGGAGCCGCGGCAGAAGGAATATGTCGGCATCGTGCGCGAGTCGGGCCAGCACCTGCTCGATGTGGTGAATTCGATCCTCGACGTCTCCAAGATCGAGTCGGGCTGCTATGCGATCAACCCGGAGCCCTTCAAGTTCCGCGATGCTGTCGACATGTGCGCATCGATGATGGCGCTGCAGGCGCAGGCCAAGGCGCTCGACCTTGCCGTCGACGTCGCAGTCGGCACCGGCGAGGTGCAGGCCGACCGTCGGGCCGTGCAGCAGATGCTGATCAACCTCGTTTCCAACGCGGTCAAGTTCACGCCCGATGGCGGCCGCGTCGAGATCGGTGCCAAGCGCCTTGGTTCGCGCTTGCACTTCTGGGTGTCGGACACCGGCATCGGGATTGCCGAAGAGGATCTTTCCCGCCTCGGCACGCCTTTCATGCAGATCCAGAACGACTACACCCGCCATTTCGAAGGCACAGGCCTCGGCCTCTCGCTGGTCAAGGGATTGGTCGCGCTGCATGACGGCACAATGTCCATCGAAAGTGCGCCGGGCGAGGGTACGACAGTGACGATCAGCCTGCCGATCGAAGGACCGGCGACGCGCTCCGGAGCGACCAAGGGTGAACTGATGCGGCTTCCGGCGGGCAGGATCAAGGAGAAGCGGGATGGCGCGCTCCGCAAAGCAGGCTAAGCGAAAGATCGAGGAGCGCAGCCCGCTCCAGGAGGGCGTTCTGGCCGTTGGCGGGCTTGTTGCGCGCAATCCTGTGCTGGTGGGCGGCTCGACGGCGTTTCTGGTCGCACTCTTCTACGTCTCGGCGAACGCGGTATGGTACCAGCCCTATGCGCACAAGGGAGCGTTCTTTTCGACCCGCGAAGCCGTCGAGTTTCCCGACATGGTGAGCGAGGAGCCTGAGACGACCATCAGGATCGAGCGCCCGGTGGCCGAGGTTCAGGTTGATGTGCCGCCACGGCTGGGGGACCCGCTGGTTGAGCAGGTGCAGAGCATCCTGAAGGATCTGAGCTTCTACGGCGGCACTGTCGACGGCCTCAACGGCCCCAATACGCGAAGCGCCATTGCTGCCTACCAGAAGAAGGTTGGCCTGGCGGCGACCGGTGAGATCGACCAGGCGCTGCTCGAACAGCTTGGCGCGGCCGAAACAACGTCCGGCATCGCGCCGCGGCCCGCTCCGCGGCCCGAGACGCCAGCCGTGACGCCACCGCGCTCGCAGCCGGGACCAACTCCGGGTCCCGTCCGCACGCAACCGGCACCGAATGGCGACCTGAATGCGCGCATCATGAAGATCCAGGCCGGTCTCAAGGCCTTCGGCAATGACGCTATCGAGGTCGACGGGGTTACTGGAGCGCGGACGAAGGCCGCGATTCGTGAATTCCAGGCCTTGTTCGGCCTGCCGGAGACGGGCGAACCCGATCCGGCCGTTTACGCCAAGATGCGCGATATCGGGCTGATAAACTGAGGCCGTCGCGCACGGACGTTTGGCCTGTGCGCCTTCACTGCAAGTCGCTATAGAGGCCGGATCGAAACAGCGGTCGGGCCGGCTCAATGCGTGTAACCACTGATTTTTGGGTTTCAGCCCTTTTGCGCAGGGTTTTCAGCGAGGGCGGATTCGGCGCGATCATCAATCGGGGCGCAATGGAAGCGGGTGCCGTCTTCATCCTGACGCGTGATCGTTTCGGCAGCACAAAGCTCTTTGGTCCAGCGCCCCAGACCAGCTACGACACGGCCAGGCCCGACGAGCGCCAGTTCAGCCTGCTGGGAAGCGACGACGACGGTACCGAGATCGAAAAGCGGCTTGAGCGCGAGCGTCGCTTCGATCCGGACATCTGGGTGGTGGAGATCGAAGCTGGGCAGACCGCTATCGAGGAGCTTGTGTCGCTTACGACGCCTTGAGTTTGTCGTCGTGCGGGCTGGGGGCTCTCGGCTTGGGCTGAAGCCGCTCGGCATTGCGCCGGATGCGCGCGCCGACGGAAGCTGCCTTCCAGTCACGGACCCGGTCGAGCGCCACGTCGCGATGAAGCAGCCGGTAGCGGTCGAGGAACAGCCTGATCGCGTCGGCATGCGCGAACTGGCCGGGGAAGGTTGCGGCAGCCAGAAGGAAGGCCTGTTCCTCGGGCAGGTCGAGTGCCTTGAGTGCGTCGATGAGGGAGGAGTAGCCCGCTTTCTCCGTGATCGACCGCGCGGTCTGGAAGTCGATCTCGAGCGCGTCGGCGAGCGCTGTCTGGAAGAAGGCGCTGTTGCCGGTCAGTGCGGTGGTTTTGAGCCGCTGATAGGCCCCGTCATGGGCCGGTCCCGCGGCTGGACTCGTCTGTTCGGGACCGTTCGGCGCCATCATGGAGCGCAGCCGGCGGCGTACGTTTTCAGCCAGCTCACTTGGCGAAGAGAGGTCAGCGGCTGAACCCGTCTTACCAATTTCTTGCTGAGCGGCGGCAGGGTCCGCATCGGATTCGGCCGGCGGCGTCTCCGGGTGGACCAGCCGCGGCCTCTCAAGCACGCGGATCAGGTCGGCTATCGTCTTGTTGAGGCCGGGGCGTCTTGCAATGGCGCGCGCATGCGGCAGGCCATGGCGGCCGATCAGCGCAATGAGCGTGACATCCGAGAGGAGCGGGGAGCGGACCAGAAGCGGGGCTGCGATGTCGACGCTCTCGTCGCAAAGCCGGCGGATGAGTCCCAGCGGCGCATATTCATTGTCGGAGAGGGCAGCCGCCACAAACCGGCGCGCCTCGACCGACACCTGGTCGAACAAGGGAAGGGTGAGGTCTTCGAGTTGCGAGATTTCGCGGCGCGAGGGGCGGGGCAGGGCGCAAAAAGCGGTAACCGCGGCACGGAAGAGCCGTTCGGGCTTTCCGGCTTCGCGTCCTATCGCGATTTGTCTGAAGTCAGAAGATGACACGGTACGCCTGACACAATTCGACACTGCCTCGGGATCGATCCGGCTACGCCCACGCGTTTTCTGAAATCCCCGAACACGAACATGAACTTGGCGGCGATCCGTTCGGATAACGTGCTTTGCAAACTTCCTTGCGCTTCAGGTTAGCGCATTGATTTTACGTAGCAAAATAGCCGTCAGGCGCTGATAGGTTCAATTCTTATCAAATTGTAGCCGTAGGTGGTTAAGAGGTGATGAACTTTCCTGGTCCTGGATAGGTCGCGTGGCCACAGGAATGGCGGTCAATCTGGGCCCGCGGCGTCGCCAAGATTGATCATGGCCTTTCCGGTGACTGAGGCCTTTTGCAGAAGGCCGACCTTGGCATCGGTACTCTCGTCGCTTGCGTATGTGCTTGAAACGGAGGCCGTAAGAACCCCCAGGAGCGAGAATACGACGCCCCACAAGAACCACTGCAGAGTTCTGCGATAGACGCGCTCGTTGTCGTCGGCGACTTGCAGTGAGCGCCAAAGGGCAATCGACAGGCAGGCTATCGAGAGGAAGGTGGGCACCGAGGCAAGGAATGACATCAGCGTCCAGTCTCCCGCCGCTTCCAGGGCCCAGAAGCGAACGAAATACAGGGAGAACCCTAGTATTACCGATATCGCCGTGATTACCCCTTGGCGATAGCCATTTGGAAGGGGCTTTTCGGCCTCCTGGGCTACTTCCTCCGGTTCTTGGTGTCCTGAGATATTGTCGGCCGCCATATGAAATAGCCCGATCTAGCTCCTTTGATAGGATAGATGTCGCACGGCATCTGGTCCAGTGTGCAGTTGCGCATTCGCGCAGTGCCAAGATCGAACAGCCCGGAAAGTAAGTAAGGCCGCTGAGAGCGTTAGCGGACTGTTAACACTATGCTGTCCTTATCAAGAAGGAGGCGTTGCGTGCTTGCTCCGGTCCAACCGAGAGGAAATCGCCAGCCATGGGCAGCATAGTGCCATTCGTGCCACGCAGTGCGGGCGCCCGCCAGGCCCCGCGTACAGCGGATAGTTCGGCATCCATCGTCATTTTCCCGGGCGTCCGCTATGAGCGCACCACAGCCAGCACTGCAGCGGCCGGCGAGCGCCTGGCACGAAGGAACGTGTCGCGCCGCAAGGAGACCGGTTGCCAAGGCGTCGAGGACGACCGCGATACAGGGGCTTCCGCCTACTGAACCTCGCAGTTGATGCCATCGAGGAAGCGCTCAACCTTGGGCTTCCAGCTGTCGTCGGGAACGAAGACGCGGACGACGACGATTCCCTCGTCGATCGGCGTTTCGACGAAGATCGACTTCTCGAATTCCGTGGGCAGATCCTTGCGCAGTTCGATCATCTGGGCGGGGGTCAGCACGACGAAGTCGAGGTTTCCGTCGGGCGGGGTGCGGTCATTGAAGCTGTAGATGTTCTGGCCGCTGCGGTCGTAGACCGAGGCCGACCAGTAGGGCACCTTGCCGGCATTGTCGATGCGGACGACACCTTCGGTGAGATCGAAACGGCAGGCAGCATCGTAGAAGGACGGATCGAGCGACTTGACCAGCGGTGCGCCATCGATCTCCTTGTCGAGACGGACGATCTTGTTGGGGCCCGCCGCCATGGCCAGCCGCGACCATGCGTCCCGCTCAGAAAAATTGGGTACCAGCAGCAGGACGACGATATGGGCGATGCCGGCGCCGATAAGCCCGAGCAGGAGGGCGTGGAGCAGCCTACGCATTGCACTGCACCCTGACGATGCGGGGCATTTCGATGTCGGAAAGTCCCGTGCTGCTGGCAATCGGCGTGTCGTAAAGCGTCAGCACCAGGTTCATGTCGCCGGCGCCCGACACCGCAAGCCAGTTGCCCGGCGTCGCCCGCGCGCCGACAGCAATTTCGATAGAGTTGTCGGGCTGGCGCAGCACCTCGAGCGAGTGCAGGTCGGGATCGCGGCGCATCCCCGACTTCAGCGCGACCTGCTCCTTGTCGGATGCGTAAATGGTCCAGAACCTTGCAACCGGCAACGAACCTTCGACGCGGTAGCTGCATTCGCGCTTGAGATTGGCGCCTCCGGAATCTTTTTCGGCGATGAAGCTGAGGCCCTCGGCGCGGCCCAGGGCAAGTATGCCGTCGCGGGCTACGCGGGCCTTGGAATAGGGGTCTGCATCCGGTGTGCCGATATCGGGAAAGGCCGTCCAGGGGCCGACCGTGACGGCGCCGATGCCTTCCTGCGAATTGAGCACGAAGCCCACGCTGGCAGCACCGCCGCCGACGGCGATGGCAAGCGCGAGACCTATCAGGAACGTTTGTTTCAGCATGGGCCGCCGCAGGATGGAACAAGCGGAGGAATATCCCGCCAATCGACAGGAAGGCAAGCCGGGAACGGCTGCAACCGGGATCGCAATGGTTGGTGGCAGGCTGTCCGCAGCATCACAGCGCCGACAGCGTTTCCGGTTCGGGCGGCGGTTCGATGGCCGGCGCGTTGTGGAAGGTGTCGGCGATTTCGCGGAGCGCGCGCGTGGTCGTGCTCGACAGGACCGGAGGACGGTCGGCAGAGTCGTCCGCCGCCTGCTCCGCTCCCTTCTTGGCCGCTTCCTCGGCCTTGGCGATCGCTGCCGGGTCGACGAAGGGGTTCTTGATGCCGGGAATGGGCTTCAGGTCGATGTTCTGATGCGCATAGGCCATGAGGCGCTGCCAGACCATGGCCGGCAGCGAGCCGCCAGTCATTTCGTTGGTCGTGGAGAAATCGTCGTTTCCGAGCCAGACCGCGGCGGTGTAGTTGCCAGTGTAGCCGATATACCAGGCATCGCGGTAAGCTTGGGTGGTGCCGGTCTTGCCGGCGGAGCGGATGCCCGGGAGGGCGGCCCTGCGGGCCGTGCCGACCTCGGGGATCTGGACCATGATCGAGTTCATCGACGAGACTGCCTGCTCGGACAGTACGCGGTGGGGCGGGGGAGCATCCTTGGACCAGTCGTAGACGACCTTGCCTGAATGCGTCAGCAACTGGGTGATGCCGTGGCGGGTGCCGACGATCCCGTCCTGTGCCAGAACACTGTAGCCGGTGGCCTGATCCATGACGGTCAGGCCGGACGTGCCGAGCACCATGGTCTTGTGCGAACTGACGGGGGATTCGACGCCCATGGCCTCGGTCATCGCCTTGATCGGCGGAATGGAGAGATGGTCCTTGGCCAGCCGCACCGGCACGGTGTTGATCGACTTGACCAGCGCGGTCGTCAGAGTCATGCGGCCCGAGAAGCCGCGCGTGTAGTTCTTCGGCGACCAGTTGCCCCAGCTGATCGGTCCATCGGAGATGACCGATTCCGGGGTGAAGCCATGTTCCATGGCGGTCGCATAGACATAGGGCTTGAACGACGAGCCGGTCTGGCGCTGGGCCTTGGTGGCGCGGTTGAACTGGCTGGTGCCGTAGTCGCGGCCGCCGACGATGGCGCGAACCGCACCATTGGTCTCGATGACGACCACAGCCCCCTCGGTGACGTGGTATTCCTTGCCGAACTGGCGCAGGTGGAATTCGACCGACTCTTCGGCTGCGTTCTGGATATTCATGTCGATGGTGGTGCGGGCGACCAGCGAGTGGACGCCAGATTTTTCGGCGATCCGCTTCACCTCGTCAAAGGCCCAGTCGAGGAAATAGTCCGGGCTCTTCAGTTTGCCGCGGTCGACGACGGTGGCGGGATGGAGGCGCGCCGACAAGACCTGGCCTTCCGTCATGAAGCCGGCCTGCACCATGTTGGAGAGCACGACGTTGGCGCGCGCGCGCGCTGCGGGGAGGTTGACGTGCGGAGCGTATTTGGACGGTGCCTTGAACAGGCCGGCGAGCATCGCGGCCTCGGCGAGATTGAGATCCTTGACCTGCTTGCCGAAGTAGAAGTCCGCGGCGGCGGAGATGCCGAAGGTGCCGCCGCCCATATAGGCGCGGTCGAGATAAAGCTGCAGGATCTCTTTCTTGGACAGGTTTGATTCCAGCCACAGCGACAGGAAGGCTTCCTTGATCTTGCGCTCGACCGTGCGCTCATTGGTGAGGAACAGGTTCTTGGCGAGCTGCTGCGTGATGCTCGAACCGCCCTGGACGACAGAGTTGGCGCGCATGTTCTCCGACATGGCGCGGATCAGGCCAAGGAAGTCGATGCCGTAGTGCTCGAAAAAGCGCCTGTCCTCGGTCGCCAGCACCGCCTTGATGACATGGTCCGGCATTTCGTCGACGGGGACCGAATCGCGCTGGATGATGCCGCGCTGGCCGATTTCGTTGCCATAGCGATCGAGGAAGGTGACGGCGAAATCGTCGCGGTTGCGCCAGTCGCCGGTTGTTTCCTGGAAGGCCGGCATCGCCAGTGCCAGCATCACCACCGAACCGCCGGCCGCCATGGTGAAGGATTCGCTCAAGACCTCGATGACACCCCGGCGCCAGCCTTTGACGCGGAAGCGGCGGAAGAATATGGTGGCGCTTTCCCAGAACTGCTGCGCCTTGAAGCGGAGCTCGTAGAGCGTGGAGTCGAGCCAGGCATCGACGGCCAGCAGGCCCGCGGACAGCCGGCCTCTTTTCTTGCGTGGTTCGAGGGAAGGAGTTTCCATATGAGATGGGCCCGGCGCGTGACTGCAGCTTATACCTAAAAACTTGTGCTGGCGAATTGAGGGCGCGCGTCCCTCGGCCCATGTCGACTTGTCCTCGATTTTGAGCGGCGCGGCAAGGGGACGCCGGATTCAACGGTGGGTATCGGAAAAAGTTGCCAAGATAGGAATATATTCTTGACAGCGTGACGGTGCTTTGCTAGTGTTTGTCTATCGTCGAAGAAGTGTGGCCAGCGGCACCGACCCGCCCGCGCTTTGACGGATTTCCCATCACAATCAGTCCTGGAGGCATCGTTGGGCGCGAAAGCGAACGAATGCTGGCGCGCGTTGCGCGCGCTCTATGAGGGCAGGCCGGCGGATGCCGGAGTGCTGGCGATCGCAAGCGGCCATGCGGTCGCCTCGATCGAGAAGCGGATTGTCCGCGAAGGCTGGGTGAAAGCCGCATTGGGAGAATTCGACGAGCGCCTTGCGCGGCTCGCAGACTCCCTCATCGGGCAGGTGGAGACGCTCAGGCTGGAAAGTGAAGGCGTCTTCGACAAGAGCCAGGTCGACATGGTCGCTTCGATCGTCAGGACGGTCGAGAAGATCGGCGAACTGATGAGCGGAGGCGATGCTGCGAAAGTGAGCCAGACGAAACGCGATGCAGAAATGGCCGACGTGCTTGCCAGGATCGATCGACGCATCATCGAACTCGCCCGAGACTATGCTCGGGTGCTGGGCGCGGGCGAGCCTGACAGACCGTGAGGTTTGGCTGATCGCGGAAGAATGGTTCCAGTCGGCGCGGATTGCTCAATACCCGCTGGAAGCTAGGCCGGCGACCTGGCTGGTGGTCGGTGGACGAGGTGCCGGCAAGACCCGGCTTGGGGCCGAGTGGGTGAACAGCATGGTTCGGGGCCTTTCGCCCTTTGCCAGCAGGAAGCATTCCCACATCGCGCTCGTCGGCGAGACGCTGGCCGATGTGCGCGATGTGATGATCGAGGGCCCCTCGGGGATCATGACTATTTCGCGCCACGACCGGCCGCGCTTCGAGCCAAGCCGCAGGCGGCTGGTCTGGGACTGCGGTGCCGTTGCGCAGATTTTTTCGTCGGAGGATCCCGACAGCCTGCGCGGCCCGCAGTTCGACGCGGCGTGGTGCGACGAACTGGCGAAGTGGAAACATGCGGATGCCTGTTTCGACATGCTGCAGTTCGGCCTTCGGCTCGGCGACATGCCCAGGCAAATCATCACCACGACGCCGCGACCCGTGCCGCTGCTGAAGCGCCTGCTTGCCGATCGGCAAGTGATGGTGACGCGCATGCGCTCGGATGAAAACGGTGCCAACCTGGCGCCGGGGTTCCTCAACGCCATTCGCGGCCGCTATGGCGGCAGCGTGCTTGGGCGGCAGGAACTGGACGGCGAAGTGATCGAGGATCGCGACGATGCCTTGTGGTCGCGGGATATGCTCGAACGGGCACTGGTTGATGAGGCAACTGACTTGCGTCGGATGGTCGTGGCGGTCGATCCGCCGGCGAGTTCGCGAAAGACGTCGGATGCGTGCGGCATCGTAGCCGTCGGTCTTGACGGTGTGGGCAGGGCGGTGGTGCTCGCCGATGCTACGGTGCGGGCCGCCAAGCCGCAGGATTGGGCCGGCACGGCAGTCAGGCTGTTTCACCGCCTGGAGGCTGATTGCATCGTCGCCGAGACCAACCAGGGCGGCGAGATGGTGAGTGCGGTCATCCGAACCGTCGACCCGGCGGTGCCGGTAAAGGCGGTCAGGGCGCGACGGTCCAAGTGGCTGCGCGCCGAGCCAATCGCCGCGCTCTACCAGCAGGGCAAGGTGCTTCATGCCGGGCGATTTACGGCGCTGGAAGATGAAATGTGCGATTTTGGCCCGAACGGGCTTTCGAATGGCCGGTCTCCTGACCGCGTCGATGCGCTGGTCTGGGCGATCGGCGAGTTGACGCCGGAGTGGCAGACCGAACCGCGAATCCGCGATTTTCTCTGAACAGGAAACGATATGGCTGTGAACTGGCCTTGGTCCCGGGGGGCCGGGAAGGGTAGCGTCGTGCCCGAACGCAAGAGCGGCGGGGCGACGGGTTTTGTCGCCATCCACGCCCAGGGCGAGGCGCGATGGACGCGTCGCGACTATGCGACGCTGGCGCGCGAAGGTTTCATGCGCAATCCGATCGTCCACCGCTCGGTGCGGCTGATCGCGGAGACGGCAGCGACCATTCCCTGGCTGCTCTACGAGGGCGTAGCGGAACTCGACGATCACGTCATGCTGAGGCTGTTCGAACGGCCGAACGAGCGGCAGGCCGGCGCGAGCTTCATGGAAGCGCTGTATGGACATCTGCTGCTGTCGGGCAACGCCTATGTCGAGCTGGTCGAGGCTGCCGGCGGGGCGCGCGAGCTGCACCTGTTGCGGCCGGACCGGGTGGCTGTGGCTACGGATGCCCGCGGCTGGCCGATGGCGCTCGAACATCGCGAGGGCAGCCAGCGGCGCCGCATCGCGCTTGGCCTGAGCGAAGGCGGCGGGGCGGCGCATCTCAAGCTGTTCCATCCGCTCGACGACCACTACGGCTTCGCGCCGCTGGAAGCGGCCCTGATCGCGCTCGACACGCACAATGCCGCCGGGCGCTGGAACAAGGCGTTGCTCGACAACTCGGCCCGGCCGTCGGGAGCGCTGGTCTATGCGCCGAAGGAGGGCGGCAATCTCAGCGACGAGCAGTTCGACCGGCTGAAGGCCGAACTCGAGGAGGGCTATTCGGGGGCCACGCGCGCCGGACGGCCACTACTGCTCGAAGGCGGGCTCGACTGGAAGGCCATGGGGCTGACGCCGAAGGACATGGATTTTATCGAAGCCAAGCACTCGGCAAGCCGCGACATAGCGCTTGCCTTCGGCGTGCCGCCGATGCTGCTCGGCATTCCCGGCGACAATACCTATTCGAACTACCAGGAGGCGAACCGCGCCTTCTATAGGCTGACCGTGCTGCCGCTGGTGGCACGCACCGCGAAAGAGCTGTCGGCATGGCTGGCGTCGGCGTTCGGCGAAGGCTTGCGGCTTTGGTACGACGCCGACCAGGTGGAAGGGTTGTCCGGCGAGCGTGACGCGCTGTGGACCCGTCTCGAGGCAGCAAGCTTCCTGAGCGACGACGAAAAGCGCGAGGCCGTGGGCTATCCCCCGCGCGGCTGATCTTTCCAACAAGAGAACCTGAAAACGATGACGGAAATCTCCGATCCCGGCTGGCTATGGCTGGCCAAGGGGGCGGGTGCGGTCGCCGGCTCGGCGATTTCGCTCGCCTACATCCTGCCGCACGGGCGGCGCGAGGCGGCTGTGCGCTTTGCCGTGGGCGTCGTCTGCGGCCTGGTTTTCGGCGGGACGGCGGGTCTCAAGATCGCCTCCGAATTGGGCGTCGAGCGGCTGATCGGCCCCTCCGAGATGATGATGATGGGGGCCGCGGCAGCGAGCCTGTGCGCCTGGTGGGCGCTGGGCTTCGTCATGCGCGCCTTCGACGGCAATCGCATCGGTCGCTGGTTTGAAGACAGACGGAAAAGGAATGGCTGACATGATGCATGGGGCTGCGGTGCTGCGCGGCGAACAGAAGCTCGTCGACCTGGTGCTCGACGAGGTCGCCACCGATGGCACGTTTTCCGGATATGCGAGCCTGTTTGGTCGCGTTGACCTCGGCAAGGACGTCGTCGAGCGCGGTGCCTTTGCCAAGTCGCTCAGGACGCGAGGAGCTGGGGGCATCCGCATGCTGTTCCAGCATGATCCGAACCAGCCGATCGGCACCTGGACCGAGCTCAAGGAGGACCGGCGCGGCCTGTTTGTCCGCGGCAGGCTGGCCAAGGATGTCGGCCGTGCCCGCGACGTGCACAATTTGTTGCGCGGCGGTGCGCTCGACGGGCTGTCGATCGGATTTCGCGCGGTAAAGGCGCGCAAGGACCAGGCGAGCGGTATCCGCCACATCCTTGAAGCCGATCTCTGGGAGATCTCCATCGTGACCTTTCCGATGCTGCCGGAGGCGCGCATCGAAACGGTCAAAGGCCGTGGGCGGCTGCCGACGACCCGACAATTCGAAGGCTGGCTTACGCGGGATGCGGGGCTGACCAGGAGCGACGCCCGGGCGGTCATCGCCGAAGGCTTCGCCAGCCTCGTGCGCAAGCGGGACGCAGCATGGGGAACCGAGACCGGCCTCGCCGAACATATCCGCGAGGCCACACGCATGATCAAACAAAGAGGAAGCAGCGTATGAATGAGAACCACGCGCCGCGTGCCCCCGAAACCAAGGCGGCCGGCGACACGCTCGACCTGAAGGATGCCTTCGGCATCTCGCGTGCGCTCGATGAGCAAAAACGCGCGCTCGACAGCCTTTCGCTGAAGCGTGTGCGACCGGTGCTGGGCCGCGACGGCAACCGCGCCGGGCCGAGCGAGCACAAGGATGCCTTCGACCTGTACATGCGCAGCGGCGACGACCGCCAGTTGCGCGCCCTCGACGCCAAGGCGATGTCCTATGGCTCCGGCCAGGACGGCGGCTATCTCGTGCCCGCCGAGACGGAAACCGAGATCGGTCGCAGGCTTGCGGCGTTTTCGCCGATCCGCTCGATCGCTTCGGTGCGGCAGGTTTCCGCAGCGGTGCTGAAGAAGCCGTTTACCGTCGCCGGTCCGGCCGTCGGCTGGGTGGCCGAGACGGCGGCGCGGCCGCAGACGGCGACGCCGACGCTGGCCGAACTGCAGTTTCCGACCATGGAACTCTACGCCATGCCAGCGGCGACCGCGGCCTTGCTCGAGGATAGCGTCGTCGACCTCGACCAGTGGATCGCTTCGGAGGTCGAGGCGGCCTTTGCGGAGCAGGAGGGCACGGCCTTCGTCAGCGGCAACGGCACCAACAAGCCGAAGGGCTTCCTCGACTACAACAAGGTGGCCGAGGCGAGCTGGGCCTGGGGCGACATCGGCTACATCGTCACCGGTGTGTCCGGCGGGCTGCCGGCATCGAGCCCGTCCGACGTGCTGATCGACACGGTCTACACGCTGAAGGCCGGCTACAGGCAGAACGCCAACTGGGTGATGAACCGCAAGACCCAGGCGTCGATCCGCAAGCTCAAGGATGCCGACGGCAACTATCTCTGGCAGCCGCCTTCGGCGCCTGGCCAGCGCGCCATGCTGATGGGCTTCCCGCTTGTCGAGGCCGAGGACATGCCTGATGCGGCGGCCAACAGCACGCCGATCGCCTTCGGCGACTTCGCCCGCGGCTACCTGATCGTCGACCGCACCGGCGTCAGGGTCCTGCGCGACCCGTATTCGGCCAAGCCCTATGTGCTGTTCTACACGACCAAGCGTGTTGGCGGCGGCGTCCAGGACTTCAGCGCCATCAAGCTGCTCAAATACGGCACCGCGTGATCGGTAAGGACGGGTCCCCCTCCCGTCCCGGTCGCCTGCCGTTGCGGCCCCGGTTTCTCCCGCCGGGGCCGCTCCTTCCATTCCAGACAAAGGTGACGAATGACCCTTATCAGAACCGGCGCCCCGGCGGTCGAGCCGGTGACGCTGGTCGACGCAAAGGCACATTTGCGCATCACCCACTCAAGCGAGGACGCCCTGATCGGCGGCCTGATCCGGGCCGCGCGCGAGGATGTCGAGCGCACGACGGGCATGGCATTGATCGACCAGACCTGGCGGCTGGTGCTCGACGACTGGCCAGCCGATAATTGCGTGGACCTGACGCGGCACCCTATTCGGCAAATCGTCTCGGTGACGACCTTCGGCAGCGAGGGCGAGGCCTCGGTCGTCAATCCGGCGGACTATCAACTGGACAGTCTGTCACGGCCGGCGCGTCTGCATTTTGCGCGAGCGCAGGAGCGGCTGCGCGCGATGAATGGCGTCGAGATCGATTTCCGCGCCGGCTTTGGCGAGGCCGGCACCGACGTGCCGGACCTGCTCAAACGGGCGATCCTGTTGCTGGTGGCGCACTGGTACGAGTTCCGCGCCGGTTTCGGGCCGGATGAACAGCCGGTCTCCTATCCGGGCGGCTACGACCGGCTGCTCGCCGGATACCGTGCGCGGAGGTTGTGATGCAGGCGACATTCATCGACCCCGGCGCGCTCAGGAGCGAGTTCGCCCTCGAGCAATGCACGACGACGCCCGATGGTTTCGGCGGACACACGGAGAGTTGGGTCGAGATCGCGACGCTGTTTGCCCGCATCGAGCCGATCATCGTGCAGAGCACGTTTGGCGCCGACCAGACGCTGGAGACTGCGACGCATCGCGTCACGGTACGGTGGCGTGAGGGGCTCAAGAGCGGAATGCGGTTTCGCCGAAATCAGCGCGTGCTCGGTATCGTTACCGTGCATGACCCCGACGAGACGCAGCGCTACCTCGTCTGCCGCGCCAAGGAGCAAGGGGCATGAACGTGACCATGAAGCTGACCCTTGATGGGCTCAAGCGCGCCCTGCGCTGGAAGGCCCATGAATTGGCGGAAACCGCCGATCAAGGCTATCGTGACGATGCGCGGGCAGATGCGGTGCCAAGACGTGAGACCGACCGTGTGAGGGAGGCAGACGATGACCGCCCCGGCCGCTGAATTGCAGAAGGCTGTGTTTGGCGCGCTCGGCGGCAGCGCAGAGCTGTTGGCGTTGCTTGGCGGCGCAAAGATCCACGACCAGACGCCGGCCAATGTCGTCTTTCCCTACCTGACCTTCGGTCGGACGAGCGTTTATGACTGGAGCACCGACACCGAAAGCGGCGCCGAGCAGCTTTTCTCCATCCATGTCTGGTCGAAGTCGCAAGGCAAGCGCGAGGCGCTGAAGATCATGGAAATCGTGCGCGGGCTGCTCGACAATGCGACGCTGAGCCTCGACACGCATCACTTGGTCAGCATGCGGCTCGAATTTTCCGAGACGCGCTTCGACGACAGGCTTTCGGTGCAGCACGGGTTGCTGCGCTTTCGCGCGGTGACCGAGCCAAAGGCCTGAGAACCGGCATCTTTCTCACTACATTTCAGGAGACCACGGATGGTCGCACAGAAGGGCAAGGACCTTCTGCTCAAGATCGACAGCAACGGTCTGGGCAGTTTTGTCACAGTCGCGGGACTGCGCTCCAATCGCATCGCATTCAATAGCGAGACCGTCGACATCACCGACGCGGATTCGGCCGGGCGCTGGCGCGAATTGCTGGCTGGAAGTGGTGTCCAACGTGCCGCCGTCAGCGGCTCGGGCATCTTCAAGGACCAGCAGTCCGACGCCAGGATCCGCAGCTGCTTCTTTGGCGGCGAGATCGTCAGGTGGCAGCTTGCGGTGCCGGATTTCGGAGTGGTCGAGGGACCGTTCCAGATCACCGCGCTGGAATATACCGGCAATCACGACGGCGAGGTGAGTTTCGAGGTGGCGCTCGAATCCGCTGGCGTCGTCGGCTTCACGGTGACGCCATGACGGCGAACAGGCGACGCGGCGAGATATCAGCCGAACTCGACGGCAGAAGCTTTCGGCTCTGCCTGACGCTGGGCGCCCTGGCCGACCTCGAAGCTGCATACGCCGCCGACGACTTGTCGGCGCAGGTGGCGCGGTTCTCGAGCGGCAGGCTGTCGGCCACCGACATGATCCGCATCATCGGGGCTGGACTGCGCGGGGCGGGAAACGAGCTGACCGACGACGAAGTCGGCGGCATGCGCGCCGAAGGCGGTGCTGCGGGATTTGCCGCGATCGTGTCGGATCTTCTGACGACAACCTTTGGTGCGACGCCCACATCGGAGACAACGGAGAACCCTTAGACGCCGCAGCGGGCAGCAGCGCGGAATTCCCGTGGGACAGTGTCATGGCCACGGGATTCGGCCTGTTGCGGCTATCACCTGCAGCATTCTGGATGATGACGCCACGCGAAATGGAGCGCGCGATGAGTGTGCTCAACCGAGGCCCGGATGGCCCGCCGCGCAAGGCGCAGCTGGCCGCGCTGATGACGATGTTCCCGGACGGACTGGAGGCAGGACATGGCTGAGGACGTGACGGTTTCGATCCGTGCCGACACAGCGCCGTTCCAAACGGCGCTGCAGTCGCTGGAGCGGCTTTCGGACAATTTTGGCGCGCAGCTGACCGGCGCGATGAAGAGTGCGGTGGTCAGCGGGCGCGAGCTCGACGACATCCTGAGGCGCATCGGTTTGAACCTGGCCGGAATGGCACTGCAGCAGGGGCTGAAGCCGCTCCCGGTCCGCTTCGATGTCGAGCGCCTGTCGCTCAGCCTTACCGCATTCAAAGCCGGACAAATTCCCTCCATTCCGCTGGTGGAGGTGGGGCTATGACGATGCCCGAGGGTTTGACCAATCATCTGGGTCAAGCAGTGACCAGCGTGTGCCATTGCTGGCGCCTGACGAGAGCCGATGGCGCGGTGAGCGGCCATACCGACCATGATCGGTCGCTCGTCGTGGACGGCACGACGTTCGAGCCTGAATCGGGCCTGAGCGCCAGCGAGGCGAGGGCATCGCTCGGCCTTTCCGTCGATACCGTCGATGTCGAAGGCCCGCTGTCTTCCGAGCGCATTCGCGATGTCGACATAGCAGCCGGGCTCTATGACAATGCCAAGGTCGAGACGTTCCTGGTCAACTGGATGGAGCCCCAGCATTTCGCTCTGCTGCGGACCGCGACGATCGGCAAGATCACCCGCAGCGGCCAGCGTTTCGTGGCCGAACTGGAGAGCGCGACACACGCGCTCGACCAGCCGTACGGACGCTACATCGGTCGCGCCTGCGATGCCGAGCTTGGGGACCAGCGCTGCGGCGTGGCGCTGGCGCAGCCGCAGTTTTCGGGCAGCGGGACGGTGACGGCCCATACCGCGCCCGACATGCTGACGGTATCGGGACTGGCAGGCTTCGAGCCGGGCTGGTTCACGCATGGCACGCTGAGCTGGACGTCAGGCGCAAGGGCCGGGTGCAGCGAAAGGATCACGGATCATCGCCGCGACGGCTCCGGCGTGATGCTCGTCCTGGCGCCAAGTTCGGGGGCGCCCATGGTGGTCGGCGATGCGTTCTCGATCCGCGCCGGGTGCGACAAGGCTTTTGCCACGTGCAAGGCGAAATTCGCCAATGCCCTGAATTTCCGAGGCTTTCCGCATCTTCCCGGCAATGATGCCGGCTATTCCTATGTCACCGAGGGCGGTGTCTTCGACGGCAAGCCGGTGGTTCCATGACGAGGACAGGCAATCCGGACAGTTTGCAAGACAGGATCGTCGCCGAGGTTCTCGAATGGGTCGGCACGCCTTACCGCCACCAGGGAAGTCGCAAGGGCGTCGCCTGCGATTGCCTTGGCCTGGTGCGCGGAGTCTGGCGCGAGATCCATGGCCATGAGTTGGAACAGCCCGGACCTTACGCGCCTGATTGGGCCGAGGCCACCGAACAGGAACGGCTGCTTGAGGGGTTGCGACGGCACTTCGTGGAAAAGCCCGTCGCAGCCATGGCGGCCGGCGACCTGATCGTCTTTCGCTGGCGGCTGCACCTGCCGGCGAAGCATGCGGCGATCCTGACGGAGGCGGAGTGCTTCGTGCATGCCTATCAGGATCATGGCGTGAGGCTGACAAGGCTGGTGCCGCAATGGCGCCGGCGCATCGCGGCAGCCTTTGCCTTCCCAGAATTCACCCCAAACAGCTGATACCGGAGACCGCCGATGGCGACGATTGTGCTGCAGGCTGCCGGGGCTTTCGTCGGTGGCATGCTCGGACCGATAGGCAGTGCCATCGGCGCTGCTGCCGGAGCCCTGGCCGGATACGCTGTCGACCGGGCGCTGATCGACAGCACCCGGCGCATCGAGGGACCGCGCCTGACGGGGGCCCGGCCTTTCACTGCGGAAGAGGGAGCGTCTCTGCCGCGGATCTACGGCACAGCGCGCGCTGGCGGGACGCTGATCTGGGCCACACGTTTCAAGGAGACGCGGTCGACGCGCAGGCAGGGCAAGCTCGGCCCGAAGGTGACCGAATATTCCTACTATGGCAATGCGGCCTTTGCTTTGTGCGAAGGCGAGATCGCCGGCATTCGCAGGGTGTGGGCGGATGGGCGTGAACTCGACCGCGAGAAGATCGAGTTGCGTGTTTATTCAGGCACCGAAAGCCAGAGCGTCGACCCGCTGATCGCGGCGAAACAGGGGGCGGGCAATGCGCCGGCCTATCGCGGGGTCGCTTATGTCGTGGTCGAGAACCTCGATATCGGCGAATACGGCAATCGCATTCCGCAGATGCAGTTCGAGGTGCTCAGGCCGATCGGCGCGTTACGCAAGGCCGTGCGCGCCGTCTCGCTCGTTCCAGGCGCGACGGAGTATGGCCTGTCGACCAGTCTGGTCCGGCGCCAGAAAAGGCCAGGCGACACGGAGGCAGTCAATCGACACGTCCTTTATGCTGGCACCGACATCGCAGCCTCGCTCGACGAGCTGCAGATGCTGTGTCCGAACCTCGCGAATGTGGCGCTCGTCGTCGCGTGGTTCGGCAATGATTTGAGAGCCGGTCAATGCAAGCTGAAGCCGGCAGTCACCAACGCATCGACGCCAGGGCTTTCCCATGCCTGGCGAGTGTCGGGCGCGGCGCGGCCGGAGGCGATGGTCGCTTCTACCCATGACGGCGGCCCAGCCTATGGCGGCACGCCCTCCGACCGCAGTGTCAAGGAGGCCATTGCCGAGATCAAGGCGCGCGGGCTCAAGGTGACGCTGTACCCGTTCGTGATGATGGACATCGCCGAGGGCAACAGCCTGCCCGATCCCTATGGTCAGCCACGCCAGGCGAGCTACCCTTGGCGCGGCCGCATTACCTGCACGCCGGCGTCGCAGCTTGCCGGAACGGCGGATAGGACCGCCGCAGCGCGGAGCCAGGTCGACGCGTTTTGCGGCAGCGCGCTCAGGACGCAATTCTCGGCGGCAGGCGATACGGTCAATTTCTCGGGCAGCGCCAGTGACTGGGGATACCGGCGCTTCATCCTGCACTATGCCCATCTGGCCGCTTCTGCGGGCGGGGTCGACGCGTTCCTGATCGGCACCGAGTTGCGCGGCCTGACCACATTGCGCGACGGTGCCAACGCCTTTCCCTTCGTCGAAAAGCTCTGCACGCTCGCGGCCGACATTCGCACCGTGCTGGGGCCGGGTAGCCAAATCACCTACGGCGCCGATTGGAGCGAGTATTTCGGGCATCAGCCGGCCGACGGCAGCGGCGATGTCTATTTCCACCTCGATCAGCTCTGGGCACATCCGGCGATCGACGCCATAGGCATCGACAACTACATGCCCTTGTCGGACTGGCGCGATGCCGACTATGCCGGGGGCAACCCGGATGGATTTGCCTCGCCCAATGACCTGGCGGGCCTGCGCACAGCGATTGCCGGTGGCGAGGGATTTGATTGGTACTATGCGGATTTTGACGCGCGGCTGCAGCGAACACGCAGCCCGATTTCTGATGGCGCCTACGGCAAGCCCTGGGTATTTCGATACAAGGACCTGATCGGCTGGTGGTCCAATCATCACTACAACCGGCCAGGTGGCGTCGAGGCGGCGACACCCACCGCCTGGGTGCCGCGGAGCAAACCGATCTGGTTCACCGAACTGGGTTGCCCGGCGGTCGACAAGGGGCCAAACCAGCCCAACATGTTCCCGGACGTCAAATCGTCCGAGGATGCGGCTCCGTATTTTTCCAATGGCGGGCGCTCCGATATGGCGCAGCGGCGCCTACTCGAAGCCCATGCGGGACATTGGGATCCGGCTTCGGCTGGTTTCGATGGTACGCGCAATCCGCTGTCGCCCGTCTATGGCAGCCGCATGGTCGATGTGGCGCGCAGCTACCTGTGGGCATGGGATGCACGGCCTTATCCGGCCTTTCCGTTGCAGTCGCGGGTCTGGGCGGACAGCGAGGCGTGGCATCGCGGGCATTGGCTCAACGGCCGCTTGTGCGGGCCAACGGTTGCCGATCTCATCAACGCCATCCTGCGCGATCATGGCCTGCCCGAGGCTGATACGGACGGCGTCGACGGTACGGTAGGCGGCTATGTGATCGCCGACCCGACATCGGCCAGGGCGGCGCTCGAGCCTTTGCTGGAACTGTTCGGCCTGTCGGTGAAGGAGGAGACGGCAAGGCTCGTCTTCAGGCGGGCGACCGCCTCCAATGAGGCACCCATAGAACTCACGGAACTGGCATTCGATGGCGAAAAGGCGGTGGTCGAGACGGTGCGCGCACCCGATCACGATCTGCCCGTCGAGGTCGTGCTCAATTTTCGCGATCCCGTCGCCGACTATCAGTCGGCCACGGCGCGCAGCACCAGACTTGCCGCTGCCGGCACTCGTCAGCACGGGATATCCTTTCCGGGCATGCTCGAAGCCGGCCAGGCAAGGGCGCTTGTCGAGAACTGGACGCGCAGGGTCTGGGGCGAGCGCGAACGCACGAGCTTCGCGCTCGCCGAGCCGCGCGCTGACATCGCGCCGGGCAGCATCGTCAAGGTTCCTGCTTCCGGCAGCAGTTCGGAATTCCTGGTGACGGAGATAGAGCAGGGGTTGGTCAGGAAGGTCACTGCACGCCAGATGGTGCGCACCGTGCCTGAGCCATGGCGTTCGGCGAATCCCGGCGTGGAGCCCACGACGTCAGTGGTGACTGGCCAGCCGCACGCCGTCTTCCTCGACCTGCCGATGATGGAGGCGCTGTCATCTGCACCTCAGGACCATTTTCGGGTTGCCGTCACGCAAACGCCCTGGCGCAGCCAGGCTCTTTTCGTGTCGCCCGAAGACAGCGGCTTCATGCTGCGCGGATCAGTCGGTCGGCGTGCCGATATGGGCGTACTCGCAGCAGCCTTGCCGCCCGGAGTGGAGGGGCGTCTCGTTCTTTCGGCAGCATTGGCGGTGGAGCTCTATGAAGGCGAACTGGCGAGCGTGAGCCGTCTGCAACTGCTCAATGGCGCAAACCTTGTTGCCGTGCGATCAGCCAATGGCGCCTGGGAAGTGCTGCAGTTCGAGACCGCAGAAGAAACGGCGCTGGGGATTTGGCGTTTGAGCGGCCTGTTGCGCGGGCAGTTCGGGACTGGCGATGCGGCCGCTGCGGGAGCAAGTGCCGGAGCCGATTGCGTCGTTCTCGATGATGCTGCAGTGGCGGCCGGACTGCTGGCGGGGGAGGCCGGCCTGCTGCTCAACTGGCGCGTCGGGCCGCTGGGAGGCGATTTCTCCAGCGTCAATTTTTCCACGCATCAGGAAACAGGCGGCAGGCGAGCGCTGATGCCGCTTTCACCTGCCCATCTGAGGGGGAAGTTGACGGCCGGACACGATCTTGCGCTGTCCTGGATCAGGCGCGGACGCATCGACGCCGACAGCTGGGAGGCGAGCGAGATACCGCTCGGCGAAGAGCGTGAGGAATACCGCATCGACGTGGCCGCCGCAGGCGGCGCCATCGTGCGCTCCGTGACCCTCTCGACGCCGGCCTGGACCTATCCGGCAGCCGATATTGCGGCTGACTTCGGCACACCGCCGGCCGTCCTCGACATCGCCGTGCGTCAGCTGAGTGCCGCTGCAGGCTGGGGCCTGCCGGCGACGCGGCGCTTCGCGTTGGCCTGAGCGGCAGAGTTTTCATCTGAAAGGATCAGAACATGTTGAACCTGAAACCCTGGTACATGTCGCGGACAATCTGGGCCTCGGCCGTGACCATGCTGTTGGGCATCGCCGGGCTTGCGGGGATGCCGGTTGACGGCGTCGACAATGCGGCGCTGACCGATACGGTCCTGCAAGCGATCACCGCACTTTCGGGCCTGGTTGCGATCTTTGGGCGACTGGCCGCCAAGGAGCGCATCGGCAAGCGCTAGGAGGCTTGCTATGGCAGCAATTGCATGAACTCATTGTTCATTCCACGTTCAGCACTGCTGCAGTAGAAGTTCCGGCATGAAAACGTTTCGCTCCATATTCCGGCCCGTCGTGACCGCGCTTTGCGCGGCTGGACTGTTCGCCAGTTCTGCGATTGCAGGGCCGCGGCAAGCCGCGGAAGGCGAATATGTCGTCGCTGCCGCGGATTGCTATGCGATCGGCCAGCAGGTGGCTGACCAGCATGGCGGAACATTGGCGAAGGCTTCCGAATCCAACCAGGGCGGGCAGTCCGTATGCGTGATCGTGGTTCTGGTGCCGGCGAAAGACGGCCAGCGCCCGCGTCGGGTTCAGGTCGTGGTGCCGGCCAACTGACGGCGATTTCGCCGGAAGGCCGGAATCGCCTATATCTTGTGTAGTCCCAATCACTGATCGTGAAACCATATGCGCATACTCGTCGTCGAAGATGACAAGGACCTGAACCGCCAGATTTCCGAGGCGCTGACCGACGCAGGCTATGTCGTCGACAAGGCCTTTGACGGTGAGGAGGGGCATTACCTCGGCGACACCGAGCCCTACGACGCCATTGTGCTCGACATAGGCTTGCCGCAGATAGACGGTATCAGCGTCGTCGAGCGCTGGCGCCGTGATGGCCGCAAGATGCCGGTGCTGATGCTGACCGCACGCGACCGCTGGAGCGACAAGGTCGCCGGCATCGATGCCGGAGCGGACGACTATGTGACGAAGCCCTTCCATATCGAGGAAGTGCTGGCACGGGTTCGGGCGCTGATCCGGCGCGCCGCCGGCCATGCCTCGTCGGAACTGTCTTGCGGCCCTGTACGGCTCGACACCAAGGCATCGAAGGCTGATGTCAACGGTGTGCCGCTGAAATTGACGTCGCACGAGTTCCGCCTGCTTGCCTATCTCATGCATCACATGGGCGAGGTGGTGTCGCGCACGGAACTGGTCGAGCATCTGTACGACCAGGATTTCGACAGGGATTCCAATACGATCGAGGTCTTCGTCGGCCGCCTTCGCAAGAAAATGGGCATCGACATGATCGAAACCGTCCGCGGTATGGGATACCGCATGCGCGAGCCGGAGGCGTAAAGCGGAACAGCTTCGCAAACGACTGACACGCTGGAAGCGATATGCGCTGAGCCTGGGGCCGCGCTCGCTGGCGTTCCGCGTCATCGCCTTTTCGACGATCTGGGCGATCCTGGCGTTCGCCTTGATCTTCACCGTCATCAGTTCGCTCTATCGCGAGACGAGCGAACGGGGCTTCGACAGCTTGTTGTCGGCGCATCTGTTCAATCTGATCGGTTCTGTCGGGGTCTCCGATAGCGGGACCCTGACCGGCGGCCCGGATTTGGGGGATCTCCGGTTCTCCGAGCCGGTATCGGGCTGGTACTGGTCGGTCGAGCCGGTGTCAAAAGGCCTCGTCGGGCAATTGCGCTCCTCGTCGATGACCAAGCCGATTGATGCGCCGAGCATTGCCGATGCGCCATTCAATTCGGAATTCCAGCGGCACTACCAGATCGGCGGCATCAACGGGGAGGTGCTCCAGGTCTTCGAGAGCGAGTTCGTGCTCGATTCGCAGAACCGCATCGCGCGCTTCCGCGTCATGGGCAATCGCAGCGAACTTGAAGACGAGATCTCGGGCTTCGAGTGGCGCTTGTTCTCGTACCTGTCGCTGTTCGGCTTCGGCATGATCGCAATCAATGCCATTGCCATTCTGCTCGGGTTGCAGCCGCTGGCCCGCGTTCGCAACGCGCTTGCCATGGTTCGGGAGGGCACGGCGCAACGGCTGACCGGGCGTTTCCCAGCCGAGATCCAGCCGCTCGCCAACGAGACCAACGCCCTCATCGAAAACAACAGGCGCATCGTCGAGCGTTCGCGGACCCAGGTCGGCAACCTCGCCCACTCGCTGAAGACGCCCCTGGCCGTGATGCTGAACGAAGGACGTGCGCTGGGCGGCCCCAAGGGCCAGCTGATCGCCGACCACGCTGCCGCCATGCAGCAGCAGATCGATCACTATCTCCAGCGCGCGCGTGTTGCCGCCCAGCGCGAAAGCGTCGTTTACCGCACACCGGTTGCGCCACTCCTCCAGCGCATGGTCCGCGTGATGGAAAAGCTCTCGCGCGGGACGAGGATTTCGCTGGCCCTTCCCGAGACCGAGGTGGTGTTCGCTGGCGAGCGCGAGGATCTTGAGGAGGTCATCGGGAACCTGCTCGAAAACGCGATGAAATGGGCGTACACGGCGGTCGAGGTATCGGTGGAAACCGCAGCGCCCGTGGGCGACGAGCCGCCACGCTTTTCGATTCTCATCGAGGATGACGGGCCGGGCATTCCAGAGGACAAGGCACGCGAGGCGCTGCAGCGCGGAAAGCGGCTGGACGAGACCAAACCGGGCACCGGGCTCGGTCTGGCCATCGTTGCGGATCTGGTCAAGGAATATGGCGGGCGGCTCAGTCTGGAACGGTCGACGATGGGAGGATTGAAGGCCGTCGTGGAGTTGCGCGGAGTGCAGTAAAATTGTCTGGCCGAATCGGCCCCATTTCGGCCAAAGATGGAACCTACGCGGCGCCAAGTCATTGTAAGTGGACGCAGATTCGGGACCGGTGATGAGCATGAGATTTCAGGTGGCACTGGTTGCTGGGCTGGTTGCCGTTTCCGGCTGCACGACCAGCGGGGGCGGAACCGGTGGAGCGATCGCTCCTGCAATTGCTGGTGTCTACAGCGGTGCTTCGAACGGCAAGGTGGCGGTGCGCATCATCAACGCCATGGAAGGTGGCCTGATTGGCGGTTCGATCGGCAATGGTTTGAGCGAATCAGATCGGCGCAAGGCGCTTGAGGCTGAATATCGTGCACTTGAGTACGGTCAGGGCGGACAGGCGATTGCCTGGAAAGGCACCGGGCGTGCCGGCGAAGTCGTTGCCGCGCAGCCCTACAGGGTCGGCTCGCAGGATTGCCGGCAATATTCGCAAACAGTGTTCACCACCGGGACGCCGGTGACCGCGCGCGGAACGGCCTGCCGCAATGCGGATGGCAGCTGGACGCCGTTGACCTGAGTTTTCGCGCATTTCGATTCAGCAGAAGCGCTTGAATCGTCAATAAGCCGCAGCGTGGAGATGTTGGCAGCTTGCCGGCTGCTGGCTATTTAGATGAGCATGCTGTTCTGGGTCATAGCCGCCGTTCTGACACTTGCTGCGAGCCTCGCGGTTTTGCTGCCGTTGACGCGCCGCGTCGAAGGCGATTCCGACAAGAGCCATGACCTCGAAGTCTATCGTGATCAGCTCGCCGAACTCGACAAGGACGCGGCGCGCGGCTTGATTGCTGCGCCTGATGCCGAGCAGGCACGCGCCGAGATTGCACGTCGCATCATCAGGCTGGACGTCGAGGGGGCGCCATCCGCGCGGACTGGCCCGTCGCTTGTTTCGCGAGCGATCGGCGTTATGGCGGTGCTGGCTATCCCGGTATTGAGCTGGAGCATCTATACAGCGATCGGCTCACCCGCTGTGCCGTCGCAACCGCTGGCCGCGCGACTTGCGCAGAATCCGGCGAACAGTTCGGTCGATGAACTCGTTGCGCGCGCCGAGGCGCACCTTGTTGCCAACCCTTCCGATGGCAGGGGCTGGGATGTGCTTGCGCCGATCTACATGCGGATGGGTCGCGCCGCCGACTCGGTCACCGCCTATCGCAACGCCACCAGGCTTTTGGGCGCGAGCGCCGCGCGCACTTCCGGTCTCGGCGAAGCCATTGCCGTCGCCGCCGGCGGGATCGTCACGGCGGATGCTCGTTCGGCGTTCGACGATGCGCTCAAGGTAGAGCCTGCCAATCCAAAGGCGCGGTATTTCCTTGGGCTCGCGCTCGCACAGGAAGGCAAACTGGCCGATGCGGCCGTCGCATGGCGGCAATTGGCCGAAGGCTTGCCGGCGGATTCGCCATGGCGCTCGGTGGCCGAGCAGGCGGCGGCGCAGGCTGAAGCCCCGGCTGCACCAGCAGCCGCTGCTGCAGGAACGCCCGGGCCAAGCCAGCAAGACATCGATGCTGCTGCCTCCATGTCGGCGGGGGACCGTACGGCGATGATCGAGGGTATGGTGGCAACGCTCGACGCGAAGCTTCGTCAGGACCCGCTTGACCCGGAGGGCTGGCAACGGCTGGTGCGTTCATACACGGTGCTAGGCAAAGCCGAACTGGCTCAGGATGCGCTTGATCGTGGCTATGTGGCGCTCGGGCGAGACAGCGAGGATGGCAAGAAACTTTCAGAGTTGGCCGGTTCTCTCGGTCTCAAGGTAACGGAGTAGGCATGACGCGCAAGCAAAAGCGGCTGTCGGTGATTGCGGGAGCCCTCGCCTTCCTCGGCGCGGCCACCGCGCTGACCTTCTACGCGCTTGGCCAGAAGGCGTCCTATTTCTACATGCCGGCCGATCTCCAGACGGCCAGCCTGCAGCCGGGTAAGCGCATTCGCCTCGGCGGCCTGGTCGAGGTGGGATCGATCGTGCGCGGGCAGGGCACCGATGTTGCCTTCGGCGTGACCGACTCCGATAAGACGGTCAAAGTGCGCTACACTGGCATCCTGCCCGATCTGTTCCGGGAAGGGCAGGGCGTGATCACCGAGGGCAGCTTCGGGCCGGACGGCACCTTCATTGCCGACAGCGTGCTCGCAAAGCACGACGAAAACTACATGCCCAAGGAAGTCGCCGACAGCCTGAAAGAAAAGGGTGTCTGGCAGGAAACAGCAAAATGAACGGCGGACGGCGCTGACATGGTCGAGACGGGTCACTTCGCGCTTATCCTGGCGCTCGCCTTGTCGCTGGTGCAGTCGCTTGTGCCGCTTTACGGAGCCTACCGGGGCGACGCCAGGCTGATGGCTGTTGGCGGGCCGGTCACTGTCACCGGCTTTGCCATGATCGCGCTATCCTTCGCGGTCCTGACGATGGCTTATGCCCAGTCCGACTTCTCGGTGGTCAATGTCTGGGAAAACTCCCATTCACTCAAGCCGATGCTCTACAAGATTACCGGAACCTGGGGCAATCACGAAGGCTCCATGCTGCTGTGGGTGCTGATCCTCAGCTTCTTCGGTGCGCTGGTGGCGGCCTTCGGCGGCAATCTTCCGGCCACGCTCAGGGCCAACGTGCTGGCCGTCCAGGGCTGGATCGGAACCGCGTTCCTGCTGTTCATCCTGATCACGTCCAATCCCTTCGCCCGCCTGGTTCCGGCACCGATCGAGGGCAAGGATCTCAATCCGATCCTCCAGGACTTCGGCCTCGCGGTTCATCCGCCGCTGCTCTATCTCGGCTATGTCGGGTTCTCCGTCTGCTTCTCCTTTGCCGTTGCAGCATTGATCGAAGGCCGCATCGACGCTGCCTGGGCGCGCTGGGTCCGGCCGTGGACGCTCGCCGCCTGGGTGTTCCTGACCGGTGGCATTGCCATGGGGTCATACTGGGCCTACTACGAGCTCGGCTGGGGCGGCTTCTGGTTCTGGGACCCGGTCGAAAACGCGTCCTTCATGCCTTGGCTCGCCGGCACCGCGCTGCTCCATTCGGCCATCGTCATGGAAAAGCGCTCGGCGCTGAAGATCTGGACGCTGCTGCTGGCCATACTGACGTTCTCGCTGTCGCTGCTCGGCACCTTCCTGGTGCGCTCGGGCGTGCTGACTTCTGTCCATGCCTTCGCCAGTGACCCGAGCCGCGGCGTGTTCATCCTTTGCATCCTCACGCTGTTCATCGGTGGTTCGCTGGCGCTTTTTGCGCTGCGGGCCTCGTCGTTGACTTCCGGCGGCATCTTCCAGCCGATTTCGCGCGAGGGCGCCCTGGTCCTGAACAACCTGTTCCTGACCACGGCGACGGCGACCGTGCTGATCGGAACGCTCTATCCGCTGGTGGTTGAGGCGCTGTTCGGTGACAAGATTTCGGTCGGCGAACCCTTTTTCAACCTCACCTTCGGCCCGCTGATGATCCCGCTTCTGGTGCTTGTGCCATTCGGGCCGCTGCTGGCCTGGAAGCGCGGCGACATCGCCGCGGCCTCGCAGCGGCTGATGTTCGCTTTCGGTGCTTCGCTGTTGGTCGTGCTGGTCACCTTCCTGTTCATCGACGGCGCTTCGGTCTTTGCGGCTCTCGGAGCGGGTCTTGCGGCTTGGCTCGTGCTTGGTGCGCTGACCGATCTCGCACTCAAGTCCGGTATCGGAAATGTCACGTTCCGGATCGCCTTGCGGCGTCTGGTCGGGCTGCCGCGCTCGGTGTTCGGCACGGCTCTGGCCCATCTCGGTCTCGGGCTGACCTTGCTTGGAATCGTTGGCGTCCTGTCGTTCCAGAGCGAGGCCATACTGGTCATGAAGCCCGGCCAAGTTCTTGAAATCTCAGGCCACAACCTTCGCTTCGACGGGCTGCATCCGGTGCGCGGGCCGAACTACACCGAAGATCAAGGCCGCTTCTCGCTGCTCGGTGCCGCCGGCCAGCCCGTTGGGGAGATCATCTCGTCCAAGCGTTTCTATCCGGTCCGCCAGATGCCGACGACCGAGGCCGGTATCAAAACGATGTGGCTCAGCCAGCTCTACATTTCGCTTGGTGACGAGACCCAGGATGGCTCGGTGGTGGTGCGTGTCTGGTGGAAGCCGCTTGTCACTCTGATCTGGGGCGGCGCGCTGGTGATGATGGCGGGCGGCTTCGTGTCGCTGATGGATCGCCGCCTGCGGGTGGGCGCACCTGCGCGCCGCAAGTCGGCCGAAGCCAAAACCAGCCCGGTGACAATATGAAAACGAAACTGCCGGCAGTCGCTGCGTTCCTGGTCGCGACGTTCGTCGCGGGGGCGGCCCTAGCCGTCAAGCCGAGCGAGATGCTCGCCGATCCGGCGCTGGAGGCACGGGCGCGTCTGCTTTCTGAAGAACTCCGCTGCATGGTCTGCCAGAACCAGTCCATTGACGAATCGGATGCAGAGCTTGCGGCCGATTTGCGCGTTTTGCTGCGTGAGCGCCTGCTTACCGGCGACTCGGACGAGCAGGTGATGGACTACATCGTCTCGCGCTATGGCGAGTTCGTGCTGTTGAAGCCGCGCTTCAATCTGCGCAACGCCCTGCTGTGGGGGGCGCCCGTGCTGATCCTGCTTGGCGGCGCAGCCTTCGTCTTCACGTCGGCGCGTTCACGCCGCAGGCAAGAAACCGCGGCCCTCACAAAGGAAGAGCGGGATGCGCTCGATGCAATCCTGCGCAAGGACAGCTGATCTTTCCAAACATTACGAAAGTTTCATCCGTCGGAAATGGCACTGTAATGTAAGCCTCTCTATCTCTTGAGTCATCGGATGCGGTAGAAAGCATCCCGCTCAAGAGGATCAGAGACAATGAACAGCACCCATTCTCCCCTTTCTCGTTCGCGCAAGCGCTTCATGGCAGCAGCCGCTTCGATCGCCCTTGCAGGCACGATCGGGCTGGGTGCCGTGACCACTGGGGCGATCCCCGTTTATGCAGATCCGGTGCGCGTAGACGCTGTGCAGGTTCCCAGCTTTGCGGATGTCGTTGACCATGTCTCGCCGGCCGTTGTCAGCGTTCAGGTCAAGGCCAAGATCGCTCCTGCTTCGGATACGGGCGACGGCGCCTACTTCGATCAGCGCGGCTTTGACAATCTGCCCGACAACCACCCGCTGAAGCGCTTCTTCCGTCAGTTCGGCGAGGACGGCAACGGCAACCAGAACCGTGGCCCGAAGTTCAATCGCGGCGGCAACCAGAAGCCGCGCCCGGTCGCTCAGGGCTCTGGCTTCTTCATTTCCGATGATGGCTACCTGGTCACCAACAATCACGTTGTTGGCGATGGCACCGCCTACACGGTCGTCACCGGTGACGGCAAGGAATACGACGCCAAGCTGATCGGCACCGATCCGCGTACCGACCTTGCCGTGTTGAAGGTCGATGCGGACACCAAGTTCACCTATGTCAGCTTTGCCGATGACGCCAAGGTGCGGGTCGGCGACTGGGTCGTCGCTGTCGGCAACCCGTTCGGCCTCGGCGGCACCGTTACGGCAGGCATCGTATCGGCGCGCGGTCGCGACATTGGCGCCGGTCCCTATGACGACTTCATCCAGATCGACGCCGCAGTGAACCGTGGCAACTCGGGCGGACCGGCCTTCAACCTGAACGGCGAAGTGGTCGGCATCAACACCGCCATCTTCTCGCCCTCCGGCGGCAGTGTCGGTATCGCCTTCGCCATCCCCGCTTCGACCGCCAAGCAGGTTGTCGCCGACTTGATGAAGACCGGCAGCGTCCAGCGCGGCTGGCTCGGCATCGAAATCCAGCCGGTGACTGCCGACATCGCCGAATCCCTTGGCCTCAAGAGCGAGAAGGGCGCGCTGGTAGCGAGCGCACAGGATGCAGGTCCGGCCAAGAAGGCAGGCATCCTTTCCGGTGACATCGTCACTGCGGTCGACGGCAAGGAGGTCGCTTCGCCCAAGGAGCTCTCGCGCCTGATCGGCGGTATCGCGCCTGGCAAGACGGTGGACGTCACCGTCTGGCGCAACGGCAAGAACGAGACCGTCAAGGTTGGCCTTGGCGAACTGCCGGGCACGGACAAGCAGGCATCGGCTGACAAGCCCTCGACGCAGAGCGAGGCGACGTCGCTTGCCGATCTCGGCCTGACCGTCACGCCCAACGAAGACGGCAAGGGGCTGGTTGTTACCGATGTCGATCCGTCGAGTGACGCTGCCGATCGCGGCATTCAGGCCGGAGACGTCATCACCGCCGTCAACGCCGTTGAAGTAAGCGCACCGGCCGACGTGTCCAAGGCTCTCGATCAGGCAGAAAAGGCGGGCCGCAAGGCGGTCCTCTTCCAGATCAGCCGCGACAACGGCAACCGCTTCGTGGCTCTGCCGGTCAACCAGGGCTGATTGAACGAACGGCCTTTCCCATCGCGCGGCCCCCATCCCCGGGAACCGTCGCGATGGGACAAGTGGCGTGGCAGCGGCAGCGGGTCTTGCGACCTCGCTGCCGCTTGCTCTTGGAGGATCGAACAATGTCGGCTCTGCCATCGCCCAAAATCGCGTATAACGACGCTATGAAGATTCTCGTTATCGAAGATGACCGCGAGGCGGCGGACTATCTGCAGAAGGCCTTTGCGGAGGCTGGTCACACCGCGCATGTCGCAGGCGACGGCGATTCCGGCTTCGCGCTCGCCGACGCCGGCGAGTATGACGTGATGGTGGTCGACCGCATGCTGCCCCGGCGTGACGGGCTCTCGGTGATTGCTGGCCTGCGGTCGCGGGGTAACACCACTCCCGTGCTCATCCTCTCAGCTCTTGGCGAGGTCGATGACCGCGTGACTGGCCTGCGTGCCGGCGGCGACGACTACCTGACCAAACCCTATGCGTTCTCCGAACTGCTGGCCCGTGTCGAGGTGCTCAACCGGCGCGCGCCGACGCGCGAATCCGAAACGCTCTATCGCGTTGGCGATCTCGAACTCGACCGGTTGTCCCATACCGTCCGGCGCGCATCGCACGAGATCACGCTGCAGCCGCGCGAATATCGCCTGCTCGAATATCTGATGCGCCATGCCGGGCAGGTGGTCACCCGCACGATGCTTCTGGAAAATGTCTGGGACTATCATTTCGATCCCCAGACCAACGTGATCGACGTCCACGTCTCCAGGCTGCGCAGCAAGATCGAGAAGGGCTTCGACAAGCCCATCCTGCACACCATCCGCGGTGCCGGCTACATGCTCAAGGCGGGCTGATGGCGTTCAAGCTGCCAGCAATCATGCGAACCACGGCTGCGCGCCTGTCGGCGCTCTACCTGCTGCTGTTCGCACTCTGTGCAGTTCTGCTTGTTCTCTACATGACGTCGTTGTCGGTCCGCATGCTGACGGCGCAGACGCAGGATACCATCAACGAGGAAGTGCTCGGCCTCGCCGCCGGATATCAGCGCGGCGGCATCCCTGTTCTGGTCCGCGTCGTGGAACAGAGATCGCGGCAGCCGGGCGCCAATCTATACCTTCTCGCCGATCCCAACGGCCAGATCCTGTCCGGTAACGTCCAGAGCATCCAGCCGGGCGTGCTGAAACGCGAAGGCTGGACGGAAACGCCCTTTTCCTACGAACGCTATGGCGAGAACGCCGGCAGGCGCCCGCCGACCTCGACCGAGCCGTCCGCGGCTCAGGCCGCAGGCGAGATCGGGCACAACGCGATAGCGGTAGTGCTGCGCCTGCCCAACCAGATGATCCTGCTTGTCGGCCGTGACCTTGGCGAGCCCGAAAGGTTCAGGAGCGTCGTCCAGCGCGCCCTGATGGGCGCGCTCGGCATGATGGCCGTTGGCGGCCTGTTGATCTGGTATTTCGTCGGCCGGCGCGCCTTGAAGCATATCGACAGCGTCTCGGAAGCCAGTCGGCGCATCATGGGCGGCGACCTTAGCGGCCGTCTGCCGGTGTCCGGCGGTGGCGACGAATTCGACCGTCTGTCGGAGAATCTGAATGCGATGCTGGCCCGCATCGCCCGCCTCAATGACGGGCTCAAACAGGTTTCCGACAACATCGCCCATGACCTCAAGACCCCGCTGACGCGCCTGCGCAACAGGGCGGAGGCAGCACTGTCGGGCAAGAAGAGTACGGCCGAATACCGCGAAGTGCTGGAAGGCACTATCGCCGAATCCGACCAACTCATCCGCACGTTCAACGCCATCCTGATGATTTCGCGGCTCGAGGCTGGTTATTCCGCCGAACAGCTCGCCAAGGTCGACCTCGCGGCCGTGCTCCGTGATGTCGTAGAGCTCTACGAGCCTGTCGCCGAGGAAATGGGTGTCGGGCTGGAGGCCACCGTGGCCGGCGACTTCGTGGTCAACGGCAATCGCGAACTGATCGCCCAGGCGCTGTCGAACATCGTCGACAATGCCATCAAATATTCGGCCGGCGTGGTCGAGCAGCCGCATGTAAAGGTCGCTTTGGAGCGCAAGGGCACCGAGATCTGCCTGGCGGTTTCTGACAACGGCCTGGGCATTCCCGACGAGGGCGACCGCAAGCGCGCCACCGAACGTTTCGTGCGGCTGGAAAAGAGCCGTTCGCAGCCGGGGTCCGGCCTCGGCCTCAGCCTTGCCAAGGCGGTGATGAAATTTCACCACGGCCGGCTTGATCTCGAGCCCGGCAATCCCGGATTGTCCGTGCTGATGGTGTTCCCCGGATCGAAGGACGAATAGATGAAGAGCATGGCCGCCAGGAAGGCATCTGACGAATGGCGGCTCAGGCCCACTACGGCTGTCGCAGCGCTCGATCCGGAGCGCGGCCGCCGCGAACTGTACGAATTGGCGGCGCATGCAAAGGAAGAGGGGCTCGATCGCGTCGCTGCCTTTTTGAAGGCCAAGGGGCCGGTCCAGGACTTTCTTGCTGCGGTCGTCGACCTCTCGGTCTTCATGCGCGACAGCGCCAGGCGCCAGCCGGAGATGCTCGATCGGCTTTTCGAACAGACCATTGCGGAGCGGCTCCAGGCCATCGGCGAAAGCATTGCGGCCGCACCGCGAGAGGAAGGCGTAACCGAAGCCACCTTGATGATGCGGCTGCGTCGCTTGAAATCGGAGGCGCATTTCCTGATTGCGCTGGCCGACCTCGCCGGTGAAGCCGATGCGTCGGTCAGCGTGCGCCGGCTGAGCGATCTGGCTGATCTCTGCACGGCTGCTGCGGTGGATTTCCTGCTTCGGGATGCCCACCAGCAGGGCAAGCTCAAGCTTCCCGATCCCGAAAATCCCACGCGCGGGTCCGGCTGGATCCTGCTCGGCATGGGCAAGCTCGGCGCACACGAGCTGAATTTCTCGTCCGACATCGACCTCGTCGTCTTCTTCGATCCCGAGGCGCCAGCGATCCTCGATCCATACGAGGCGACCGACCTGTTCGCGCGGCTGACCCGCCGCTTGGTCCGCATCATGCAGGACCGTACCGAGCACGGCTACGTGTTCCGAACCGACCTGCGCCTGCGTCCCGATCCCGGCTCGACGCCGCTGGCGATCTCGATCCGGGCAGCACTGCACTACTATGAAAGCCGCGGCCAGAACTGGGAGCGCGCGGCCATGATCAAGGCGCGCCCGGTGGCCGGCGACATCGCCGCCGGTGAGGCGTTCCTGAAAGAGCTTCAGCCCTATGTCTGGCGCAAATACATGGACTACGCGGCCATTGCCGACGTCCACTCGATCAAGCGCCAGATCCATGCCCACAAGGGGCATGGCGAGGTTGCGGTCAAAGGCCACAACGTCAAGCTCGGCCGCGGCGGCATCCGCGAGATCGAATTCTTCGTCCAGACCCAGCAACTGATCGCCGGTGGCCGTTTCCCCGAATTGCGCGGACGCGCCACGGTGCCGATGCTTGGCCAACTCGCCGCCCGTGGCTGGATCACGGCCGAGGCGCGCGACGCGCTCGAGCGGCAATATTGGTTCCTGCGCAGCGTCGAGCACGCTATCCAGATGGTCGCCGACGAGCAGACCCACACCTTGCCGGAGGATGATGAGGGGCTATCCCGCATCGCCCACATGCTGGGCTTCCCCGACGCCGACGCCTTCTCCAAGGCCTTTCGCGCCTCGCTGCTGGAGGTCGAGGGGCACTATGCGGCGCTGTTCGAGGCCGCGCCCGAGCTTTCCGCCGGCATCGGCAACCTCGTCTTCACCGGTGATGTCGACGATCCCGACACGCTGCACACGCTGCGCCAACTCGGCTTCCAGCGCCCATCCGACATCTGCCGCGTCATCCGCGGCTGGCATTTCGGCCGCTACCGCGCCACCCAGTCGGCCGAAGCGCGCGAGCGCCTGACCGAACTGACGCCGGCACTGCTCGAGGCCTTCGGCAAGACGCGCCGGGCCGACGAGGCGCTGATGCGCTTCGACGAGTTCCTTGCCGGCCTTCCCGCAGGCATCCAGCTTTTCTCGCTGCTCCAGTCGAACCCGGCGCTGCTCAGGCTGCTCGCCACCATCATGGGCGCGGCCCCCCGGCTTGCCGCCATCATCACCCGGCGGCCGCATGTCTTCGACGGGCTGCTCGATCCCGCGCTGCTGTCCGAACTGCCTGACCGGGCCTATCTCGCCGCTCGCCTTTCGGCCTTTCTCGAATCCACCCGTCTCTATGAAGAAGTGCTCGATCGCCTGCGCATCTTCGCGGCCGAACAGAAATTCCTGATCGGCGTGCGTCTGCTTGCCGGCGCCATCGACGCGCCGCGCGCCGGCAAGGCTTTTTCCGACCTCGCCGACCTGACAGTCGGCGCAGCACTGGAGGCGGTCGAAGCCGAATTCGCTCAACGTCATGGCAAGGTTCCGGGCGGACGCGTGACCATCCTCGGCATGGGCAAGCTCGGTAGCCGCGAACTGACCGCCGGTTCCGATGTCGACCTGATCCTGCTCTACGATCACGACGAGCACGCCGAGGAATCAGACGGCGAAAAACCGCTTGCGCCTTCGCACTATTATGCGCGGATGACCCAGCGGCTTATCGCGGCGGTCGCCGCGCCGACTGCTGAAGGGGTGCTTTACGAACTTGATCTCAGGCTACGCCCCTCCGGCAACAAGGGGCCGGTCGCTACCCACGTCTCGTCCTTCCGCAAGTATCAGCGCGAGGAAGCCTGGACGTGGGAGCATATGGCGCTGACGCGCGCCCGCCCGATTGCCGGCGATGCTTCGCTCTGCGCCGAGGTCGAGGCGGAGGTCCAGGCAATCATCGACCTGCCGCGCGATGCCGCCAAGGTTGCGGCCGAGGCGCGCGACATGCGCCAGATGATCGAGGACGAGAAGCCGCCGCACGATCTATGGGACATCAAGCTGGTGCCCGGCGGGCTCATCGACCTCGAGTTCCTCGCCCAGGTGGCGGTGCTTACCGGCAAGCTGGAAGGGCAGGGGCATTCGACCGCCACCGCAGATGTCCTGCATCGCCTGGCACCGGGGTTTGCCGACGCGCAAACGCGCCAGGATCTGGTCGACGCCTATGCGCTCTATGCGGCGATTACCCAGATGACGAGACTGTGCCTTACCGGTGCGTTCGAACGCAACGACGTTCCGCCTGGACTCTCGGACTTGCTCCTTGCGGCAACCGACCTGCCCGATTTCAGCGTGCTGGAGGCTCATCTCAAGGAGACACAGCAGAAGGTTCGAACGCATTTCGACCGGCTGCTGCGCGCGTAGCGGAAATAGGATCAGGGAGTAGTGCGGGCGGTCTTCTCAGGCCGCCTTCAGCAGCGTGCCGGCGGCCTTCCGCACCGGGATGCGCACGGCAACGATGGTGCCGACACCTTCCGTCGACCTGATCTTCAGCGCGCCGCCATGCAACTCGGCGAGCGACCGCGAAATGGCGAGGCCGAGGCCGGAGCCCTCGTGGTTCTTCGAGAACTGGTTCTGAACCTGTTCGAACGGCCGGCCGAGCTTGCCGAGCGCGTTCTTGGGGATGCCGCAGCCATTGTCTTCGATGCTGAGCGTCAGCGCGCCCGAGGCGTTGCGAGCCCGCATCATGATGCGGCCGCCCTGGCCGGTGAACTTCACGGCGTTCGACAAGAGGTTGATCAGGATCTGCTTGACGGCGCGGCGGTCGGCGAACAGCGTCATCTGCTCGGCGATTTCGGTCTCGACAGTGATCGATTTCTGCGCCGCCTGCAGCGAGATCACCCGCACGGTCTCGCGGATCAGCGGGCAAAGGTCGATTTCCTCGCGGTCCATCGAGAACTGGCCGGCTTCGATCTTGGACATGTCGAGGATGTCGTTGATGACGCCCAGCAGGTACTTGCCGCTCGAGTTGATGTCGCGGGCATATTCCTCGTAGCGCGGCGAGCCGAGAGGGCCGAACAGCTTGCCTTCCATCAGTTCGGAGAAGCCGATGACGGCATTGAGCGGCGTCCGGAGCTCGTGGGACATGTTGGCCAGGAATTCCGACTTGGCGCGGTTGGCAGCCTCGGCGCGTTCGGTTTCCTTCATGTATTTGCGGTTGAGCTCGACCAGTTCGCGCGAGCGTTCCTCTTCGGAGCGGCGCGCCAGGCTGAGGTCGTGGATCGTCGCCATCAGGCGGCGCTCGCCCTCCATCAGCTTGTCCTGGTGCTGCTTGATCTGGGTGATGTCGGATCCGACCGACACGGTGCCGCCGTCGCGCGTCTTGAGTTCGTTGACCTGCAGCCAGCGGCCGTCGGCAAGCTGGCGCTCATAGGTGGCGCCCGCGCGCGGACCGTTGGCGTTGGCGAGCCGCCGCTCTGACACGAAGGCGACCATGCGTTCCTCGAGGTCTTCGCGCGATGTGCCGGGCAGCACGTCGCGGTCGCTCAGCCCGTTGTCGTGCTGGTACTTGGTGTTGCACATGACCAGCCGGTCCGACGAATCCCACAGAACGAAGGACTCGGTGATGTTTTCGATCGCTGCCCTCAGCCTGAGGTCGGCGGCCTCCGAGCGTAGCGCCAGGTGCCGCTGCTCGGTGATGTCGACGGCGATGCCGGTCATCTGGATTTCGGGGGCCTCCGGATCGACGACCTGGGCGCGGGCGCGCATCCACACCCAGCGGCCGTCGGCATGGCGCATGCGGAAGACGCGGTCGATATGGTCGACCTCGCGCGCCACCACCTGGTTGGCCAGCTCGAACAGATCGCCGTCCTCGGGATGGATGATGCGGGCAACCTCGCCGAACGACAGCATCGCTTCGCAGGTCTCGTAGCCGAGCAACTCGTACATCGAACGCGACCAGTACATCTTGCCGCGTACCATGTCCCAGTCCCACAGCCCGCACTTGCCGCGGACGAGCGCGAGATCGATGCGCTCTTGTCCTTCCTGGTAGATGCCGTCGGCGGCCTGGGCGCGCGCAGCCTGGCTGAAATAGGCGAAGAGAATGATGATCATGACGGCGGCGGTCAGCACGAACAGCGCGACATTGAGCGAGACGGATTTGCGCCATTCCGCGAACACCGCTTCCTGCGGGATCATGGCTGCGGCCGCGGCGCGCTTGCCTTCGGCGAGGTCGACTGCGGCGAACCAGTCCTGCCCGCCGATGCGCACGGTCATTACGCCTGCGCGGTCGCCGAACATGAACAGCGGCTGTCCGCCGCTGACGATGGCGTCCAATGACTGGCCCTGCCAGCCGGTTGATTGCGGGCTGACCGCGATGATGCGGAAGTTCTGGTCGGTCAGGGCAATGACATGGCTGCGGCTCAGCGCACCGTGCTGGACCGCGCGTTCCAGCAGGTCCTGCCCGACGGTGGCGATCGGCACCTCTTCGGTCGCGCCGACCATCAGCGAATTGACCATCTCGCCGGCGGCGAGCGCGAGGATCGCCTTGGCGTTGCGCTCGACGTCGTCGCGCAAGGCCATCATCGACAGGAAGCGCGTCCCGGCGACGACGATCAGGAAGATCATGATCAGCGTTGGTATGGTGCGCCTGAGCAGCGGCTCGGCGGCAAGCAGGCGGCGGTAGGCGGGTTCGGCGATAAGACGTGCGTTGCCCGACAGGCCAGCGCTTCGCGCCTGCCTGCGTCGGACAATGACAGTCTCATCGGGCGCGCCCCACGCGTCCGCCTTGGCCATAGATGGCTCCCCGCAATCCCGTTTTGATGTGACAGATCCGGCAACACAGCACTTCCGAATCGCTAACAAGGAATCAAAGCTGATTCACCTTGTCCAGTGGGGCGGGCGAAAAAGATTAAAATTCGGCTAAAAAGCCATTCGAGAATGGCGTTGTCCAAACTAAAACGGCGGCTCCGAAAACCGGATGCCGCCGCGTTTTGAAAGGCCGTCTCGTGGCGGTCAGGCCAGCGTGCGCTCGACAATGTCGCGCAGATCGGCAGACAGCCCCTCGGCCGCCTGAATGGACAGCAATGCTGCGCGCGCCTTGGCCTGGCGTTCGGGTTCGAGCGAACGCCACGAACGCAGCGCGGTCGCCAGACGTGCCGCGAGCTGCGGATTGCGCTTCTCGACGGTCAGCACCGTCTCGGCGAAGAAGTCGTAGCCGGCTCCGTCGGCGCGGTTGAAGCCTGTCTGGTTGGCGCTGGCGAAGCCGCCTACCAGCGACCGTACCCGGTTGGGATTGGCGATCGAGAAGGCTGGATGCTTGGTCAGCGCCTTGACCGCCTCCAGGGTTGCGGCACCCGGTGCTGTCGCCTGGATCGTGAACCACTTGTCCATCACCAGCGGGTCGCCATGGTAGCGGCTGTCGAACTGGGCGAGTGCCGCGCTGGTCTCCGGCGAGCCGGCGTGCCGATGTGCGAGCACGGTGAGGGCGGCCGCTCGGTCGGTCATGTTGGTGGCAGCTGCGAAATGTGCCGCCGCGCGTGCCGCTCCGCCTGGTAGGATCGCGAGATAGTCGAGCAGCGTGTTGCGCAGCGACCGCCGACCCGCACTCGCCGCATCGGGCGAGAATCCGCCCGACATGCGCAAATCCTCGTAAAGCTGCGCAAAGACGTCGCTATTGGTCTCCGCGATCTTTCTCGCCAGTGCCTCGCGCCCGGCAAAGATCGCGTCCGGGTCGATGTTCTTGCCGATCTCGCGGGCAACGTCCGCTTCGCCGGGCAGGGCAAGCGCCAGCGCCCGGAAGGCATGCTCGAGCGTGCCGTCGTTTGCGATCCGGCCGGCGAGCTTCGCGAGCTCGTCGCTGAACTCAGGCTGCCTGCCGCCCAGCACGTTCCTGTATGCGGCGACGGTGGCGTCGGTCAGAAGCGTGTTGAACGCCTGCCAGCGCGAGAACGGGTCGCTGTCATGCGAGGCGAGGAACATCTGGTCTTCCGCCCGCTGTTCGACTGCCAGCGTGATCGGGGCCGAGAAGCCGCGGTTGAGCGACAGCACCGGCCGTTCGGCGACGCCCGAGAACGTCACCACATGCTTGCGCTTGCGGACGTGGATGACGCCGTCTTCAACGCTGGCGCCCTCGACGCTGTCGAAGGCCATGTCCTTGCCGTCGGCGCCAACCAGCCCGAAGGCGAGGGGGATGTGCATCAGCCGCTTGCGGCTTTCGGACGGCGTCGGCGGCACCGACTGTTCGATCTCGATAGTGAAGGTGGCATTTACCGGATCGTGCGCGGTCGTCACGCTGAGGTTCGGCGTGCCGGCCTGATGGTACCACAGCGCGAACTGCGACAGGTCCTTGCCCGAGACGTCCTCGAACACCCTGAGGAAATCCTCGATCGTCGCCGCCTCGCCGTCATGGCGCTCGAAATAGAGGTCCATGCCCCTGCGGAACATCTCCGCGCCGAGCACGGTGCGGATCATCCGCACCACCTCCGAGCCTTTTTCGTAGACGGTCGCGGTGTAGAAGTTGTTGATCTCGCGGTAGCGCCGGGGCCTGACCGGATGCGCCAGCGGGCCCTGGTCCTCAGGGAATTGATGCGACCTTAGCGTCCGCACCTCGGCGATGCGCTTGACTGGCCGCGAGCGCTGGTCGGCGGAGAATTCATGGTCGCGGAAGACGGTCAGCCCTTCCTTGAGGCAGAGCTGGAACCAGTCGCGGCAAGTGATTCTGTTGCCGGTCCAATTGTGGAAATACTCATGCGCGATGATCGCCTCGATATTGGCGAAGTCGGCGTCGGTCGCGGTCTCCTCGGCGGCAAGCACGTACTTGTCGTTGAAGATGTTGAGGCCCTTGTTCTCCATCGCGCCCATGTTGAAGTCGGAGACGGCAACGATGTTGAAGACGTCGAGGTCGTATTCGCGGCCGAACACCTCCTCGTCCCACTTCATCGAACGGCGCAGCGCGTCCATCGCATAGCCGGCCTGGTTCTCCTTGCCGCGCTCGACATAGATGCCGAGCTCGACCGGCTTGCCCGAGGCGGTGACGAAACGGTCCTTGATGCAGCCGAGATCGCCGGCCACCAGCGCAAACAGATAGGACGGTTTCGGGAACGGGTCGTGCCAGACGGCATAGTGCCAGCCGTCGGCGAGATCGCCTGACTCGATCGGATTGCCGTTGGAAAGCAGCAGCGGCGCCTCGGCGCGCTCAGCCTCGATGCGCACGGTGTAGACCGACAGGATGTCGGGCCGGTCGAGAAAATAGGTAATGCGCCTGAAGCCCTCTGCCTCGCACTGGGTGCAGTAGACCTTGCTGGAGCGGTAGAGGCCCATCAGCGCTTCATTGCGCGAGGGGTCGAGCTCGGTCTCGATCAGCAGCGTGAAGCGACCCGTTACAGGTGGATTGTGGATCACCAGCCGGTCGGGCGTGGCTTCGAAGCCGGCGGCGTCCAACGCCTCGCCGTCGATCTCGAGGCGGCGCAGTATCAGTCCATCGCCGTCGAGTTCGAGTTGCACGGGCTTGTCGACGCCGGCGCGGCGTTCGATGATCAATCTAGCCACCACTCTCGTGCTGTCCTGACCCAGCCGGAAGTCGAGCTCTGTCTTGGGGATCAGGTAGTCGCTGGGCCGGTAGTCCTCGATACGAAACACCTGTCCAGTATCAGTGCGCATGTGATTGGCCTTCCTGTCGACTTCCGAACGCTGGTTCCGCGCTGGTAGAATAAATATGCGGCCGCTGCTCTTTACACGAAACGCCCCCTCGGCAAAACTGTCCGGGACCGCACATTTGCTGCGCTTTCCCAACAATCCTGACGGGGCAGAGATGACAAACGTCACGCCGAAATTCGGAATGGGCGCGTCCGTTTTGCGCCTGGAAGATGCCGCTTTCATCACCGGCAGGGGCCGCTACACAGACGATATTGCTCCGGCTGCGCTGCTGCACGGCTATGTCCTGCGCTCGCCGGTGGCCAAGGCGCGTTTCAAGGTGGGGCCGCTCGATGCCGCCCGCGCGGCACCCGGTGTGCATCTGGTGCTCACCGGCGCCGATGTCGCTCATCTCGGCGACCTCAAATCGACCGTCATGCAGAAGCAGCCTGACGGCACCCGGGCGCCGACCCGCGATATCCCGATCCTGTGCCGCGATAGGGTCAATTATGTCGGCGATGCCGTTGCCTTCGTGGTCGCCGACAGCCGTGCCTTGGCCCATGACGCGGCCGAACTGATCGAAGTCGACTACGACCATGAGGATGCCGCTGCCGACACCGCCACGGCGCTCGACGATACAGCACCGCTGGTCTGGCCCGAACTCGGCTCTAACAGCGCCTTCACCTATCATCTCGGCGACAAGGCTAGGACCGATGCTGCCTTTGCCAAGGCCCGGCACGTCACCCGCATCGAATTCGTCAACAACCGGCTCATCTGCAACTATATGGAGCCGCGTTCGGCCGTCGGCGAGTGGCACGAGGCGGAAGGCCGCTTCGTGCTCACTACCGGTTCGCAGGGCGTGCATTCCATGCGCAACATCCTTGCGGGCCAGGTCTTCGGCGTCGGCCCTGAAAAGCTGCGCGTCGTCACCCCCGATGTCGGCGGCGGCTTCGGCACCAAGGCCTTCGCCTATCGCGAGCATGCGCTGGTGCTGGAAGCTGCGAAGCGCCTCGGCCGTCCGGTCAAATGGGCCAGCGACCGCACCGAACACTTCCTCACCGACGCGCAAGGCCGCGACAATGTCGTCACCGCCGAAATGGCGATGGACAAGGATGGCCGCTTCCTCGCCCTGCGCGTGAAACTGCTTTCCAATGTCGGCGCCTATATCTCGCAATACGGCCCGATCATCGCTCATATCGGCGCCAGCATGTCGACCGGCGTCTACGATATCCAGGCTCTCGACGTGTCCATAGTGGGCGTCTACACCAACACCTGCCCGGTCGATGCCTATCGCGGGGCAGGGCGCCCGGAAGCCGCCCTGCTGGTCGAGAAGCTGGTCGATGCCTGCGCCCGCGACCTCGGCCTCTCCGTCGACGAGATCCGCCGCCGTAACTTCATCCGCCCCGAGCAGTTTCCCTACCGCACCCAGGCCGGCCGGCTCTATGACGTCGGCGAGTTCGAGGGTCACATGAACCTGTCGATGGAACGCGCCGGCTGGGCCAGCTTTCCGGACCGGCTGGCAGAGGCCAAGGCGAGGGGAAGAATCCGCGGCATCGGCATGGCGACCTATATCGAGGCCTGCGCCTTCGCAGGCTCCGAACCGGCACGCGTCGAACTCAACGCCGACGGCACGGTTTCGGTCTTCATCGGCACCCAGTCCAACGGCCAGGGCCATGCCACGGCTTACGCCCAGTTCGTATCGGAAAAACTCAACCTCGACATCGCCAAGATCATCGTCCGCCAGGGCGACACCGACGAGCTTGCCAAGGGTGGCGGCACCGGCGGCTCGCGCTCGATCCCGCTCGGCGGCGTCTCCGCAGCCCGCGCCGGCGAGGCGTTGGCCGACAAGCTCAGGAAGCTGGCCGCCGATGAACTGGAGGCCGCCGCCGCCGACATCGAGCTGGACAATGGCGAGGCGCGCATCGTCGGCACCGACCGCTCGATCGGCTTTGCAGCACTCCATGCCGCGGCGAAAAAGCCTGATGATCTCAAAGCGATCGGCGAGTTTGTTCAGGACGAGGCGACCTATCCCAACGGCACCCACATCTGCGAGGTCGAGATCGATCCCGAGACCGGCGCGACAGAAGTCATGGCCTACACCATCGTCGACGATTTCGGTGTGACCGTGAACCCGATCCTGCTTGCCGGCCAGGTCCATGGCGGCGTGGTGCAGGGTATCGGCCAGGCGCTCTCGGAAGAAGCCGTCTATGGTGAGGATGGCCAGCTTCTCACCGCGAGCTTCATGGACTACGCCATGCCGCGCGCCGACACCGTGCCCTCGTTCCATTTCGAAACGCGTAACGTGCCCTCGACCACCAATGCGCTCGGCATGAAGGGCGCGGGCGAGGCGGGCACCATCGGCGCGACCCCGGCCGCCCTCAATGCCGTCACCGATGCGCTCTATCGCGCCTATGGCATCGGCCATATAGAGATGCCGGCCACCCCGGTTCGAATCTGGGCGGCGATAGAGGCGGCCCGGCACAAGTGAAGCATCAGACAGTTCAAGCGGCCCGGTCGCCGCTTTTCGGTATTGCGTTAAAAGTCGTCTCCGTTGCCATCTTCGTCGGCATGTCGACCGGCATCAAGGCGGCTGGCGATGTCCCTGCCGGTCAGATCGTCTTCTATCGTTCCTTCTTCGCCATCTTTCCGATCCTGATCTTTCTCGCCTGGCAGCGCGAACTCAGCACTGCATTCGTCACCCAACGCCCGGTGAGCCATATCATGCGGGGACTGGTCGGCGTCTCCGCCATGGGCTTCGGCTTTTTCGCGCTGACGCACCTGCCGCTGCCTGAGGCAATCACGCTCAACTATGCCCAGCCGCTGCTGGTCGTTGTTTTCAGCGCGCTTTTCCTCGGCGAGACGGTGCGCATCCATCGCTGGACGGCGGTCGCCGTCGGGCTCCTCGGCGTGGTCATCGTCTCGTGGCCCAAGCTGACCTTGTTCACATCGGACGCCGGCCTCGGCGACCGGGAGGCCCTCGGTGTCGTGGCAGCCCTCATCGGCGCTTGCCTGTCGGCTGTTGCCATGCTGCTGGTCCGCAAGCTCGTCCATACCGAGCGGACGGCTACAATCGTGCTCTGGTTCTCGCTGACGGCCAGCGGGATAGCGCTGTTCAGCATCCCTTTCGGCTGGCAGTCGCTGTCGTGGCAGCAGACAGCATTGCTCGTCACCGGCGGCGTCTGCGGCGGCATAGCTCAGCTCTTCATGACCGAAGCCTACCGCTATGCGGAGGCCTCCACGGTCGCGCCCTTCGAATACACCTCCCTGATCCTCGGGATCGGCGTCGGTTATCTCGTGTTCGGAGATTTGCCGACGATCCACACGCTGGTCGGCGGCGCCATCGTCATCGGTGCGGGCATCTTCATCATCTGGCGCGAGCGACGCCTCGGTCTCGAACGCCAGGCGGCCAAGAAGGTGTCGGTGCCGCAGTAGTCACGAACCACTCAGTTCCCTGAGCTTAGCCTTGACCTCCAGGAAGTCACGCCACGCGAGTTTCTTGTGCGCGGGATTTCTCAACAGATAATCCGGATGCAGCGTAGGCATGACCGGGATCACCGTGCCGCTTGCGGTGGTGTGGGTCTTCCAGTTGCCGCGCAGCCGAACAATGACATCAGGCGAGCCGGTCAACAGCTTGGCCGGAAGCCCGTCCAGGGTCACCAGCACCTTGGGGTTGGCGAGCGCGATCTGGCGCTCGATGAAGGGACGGCAAATCTCGGCTTCGTGCGGCGTCGGCGCGCGGTTGCCCGGCGGCCGCCACGGGATCGCATTGGCGATATAAGCCGATTTGCGGTCGAGCCCGATCGCCGCGAGGATGCGGTCGAGCATCTGCCCCGAACGGCCGGCAAAGGGCAGGCCCTCGAGGTCCTCGTCGCGACCGGGAGCCTCGCCCACCAGCATCAGCTCCGCCTGCGGGTTGCCGTCGGCGAACACCAGGCTCTTGGCGGTGGTCTTGAGGTTGCAGCCTTCGAAACCTTCCATGATCTGGCGAAGTTCGTCGAGCGTAGTTGCCTTCGAAGCGAGTTCCCGCGCTGCTGCCGCCTGCGCTTCGTCGGGTACGCTGGCGGACGCCATCGGTCGCGACGGGGCAGCGGCGAACCTGTCGTTCCTCGCCGGAACGGCCTCGGAGCGTCCTGCCCCTGATGGCGTAGCCCGTGCAGCCTGTTGCGCAGCGGCGGTCTGCTGCCGCACATTCTCGGCAAATCTGTCTATCGGATCGTCGGCAAGCGCATCATCGACACCCGCCTCCGCATAGAAGGCGAGCAGATCGCGCAGATCCGGACGTTCGTATCCCGAAATGGAGGCCATGGCTCTTTTTCGGCCTTCGGACGCCGATTTGCAAGTTCAAGACGAGGGAATGCGCGGGTCCTGCACCAGATAAAAGCGCCAGCGCGGCGTGTAGTCGGTCACCAGGAAACTGAAGTCGGCCAATTCGCCCGGATCGACCTTGCCTTCGGTGAAACGCAGGCGGTCGTAGGGCTCGAAGTCCCGGCTGTATCGGGAAAAGCTGTTCGACGAGATGTTGGCGCTGTCGGTCCGCCTCTGGTCGAACGATAGTCCGTCGCCGAAATCGCTTGGCTTGCCCTCGATCTCTTGCAGTTCGAATTCGAACTCTACCCAGGCCTGGCCGCTGTTGTTCACCGCCTCGATGCGCATGAACATGATGCCGTTGGCATAGAAACCGGTGCTATCGTACGGCCTTATCGGGCGGATGGTCCGCATCGTCAGCGTCACTGGCGAAGAGGATTCCAGTTCTTCCCTGATGACGAGCGGGTCTTCCCGCGTGCCCTTGCCGGAGACCGATGTGATGCGAAAGCCGCCGAGTTCGTCGGAAAACGAATAGGCTCCGGCGGTCCAGACTTTCTGGTCGTCTTCGGCCTCCTGCGCACGGCTTTCAGTGGTCAGGCATACTGCAATAAGGAAGAAGGCCCCGGCCAAGGTCTGGCACAGGGGGCTGAAGCGATTCAGTCCTGTCCTGCAAGGCACATTGGGGCGCATGAAGACTCTATGGACGGATAGGCTGACGAGCATCACCTGTCGCCGACACTACGGTCAGGCACAAATCGTCGGAAAGCGAAATCTTTTGATCTTTACGTTTACGTAAGATATTTCGCTGTTTGAACGGTGCTCCTAACCTAAATAGCCGATGTGCGGATCGGTCTCGTTTGACCTTTGCCAATCATACGCTATGGAGCGCGTAGCCAACAGAATGCCCTAGGGACAGGGTCAGCCAGCGCGGAGGGATTGATGAGCGAAGTTGAACGCGAGAGCATGGAGTTCGACGTGGTCATCGTCGGCGCGGGTCCGGCGGGTCTGGCAGCGGCGATCCGGCTCAAGCAGGTCAATCCCGAGCTTTCGGTCGTCGTCCTGGAAAAGGGCGGCGAGGTCGGCGCGCATATCTTGTCGGGTGCTGTCGTCGATCCGATCGGCATCGACCGCCTGCTGCCCGACTGGCGCGAGGATCCCGACCATCCGTTCAAGACGCCGGTCACCGACGATCATTTCCTGATCCTCGGGCCGGCAGGTTCCGTCAAGCTGCCCAATTTCGCCATGCCGCCGCTGATGAACAATCACGGCAACTACATCGTCTCGCTCGGCAATGTCTGCCGCTGGCTGGCGACCAAGGCCGAGGCACTCGGCGTCGAGATCTATCCCGGCTTTGCCGCCGCCGGCCTGCTCTACAATGACGAGGGTGCGGTCACGGGCGTCGTCACCGGCGACATGGGCGTCGAGCGCGACGGCAGCCACGGTCCCGCCTTCGCGCCCGGCATGGCGCTGATGGGCAAGTACGTGCTGATCGGCGAGGGCGCACGCGGTTCGCTCGCCAAGCAGCTGATCGCCAAATACGACCTCGACGCGGGCAAGGAACCGCAGAAATTCGGCATCGGCCTCAAGGAATTGTGGCAGGTCGCGCCCGAAAAGCACAAGCCGGGCCTGGTCCAGCACTCGTTCGGCTGGCCGCTCGACTTCAAGACTGGTGGCGGCTCGTTCCTCTATCATCTCGAGGACAACATGGTTGCGGTCGGCTTCGTCGTCCATCTCAACTACAAGAACCCCTATCTCGCGCCCTTCGAGGAGTTCCAGCGCTTCAAGACGCATCCGGCGATCCGCGACACCTTCGAGGGTGGCAAGCGCCTGTCCTACGGCGCGCGCGCCATCACCGAAGGCGGCTACCAGTCGGTGCCGAAGCTCAGCTTCCCCGGCGGCGTGCTGATGGGGTGCTCGGCTGGCCTGGTCAACGTCCCGCGCATCAAGGGTTCGCACAACGCCGTGCTGTCGGGCATGCTCGCCGCCGAACATGTTGCTGACGCGATTGCCGCCGGCCACGCCAATGACGAGCTTGTTTCCTACGAGGCAGCCTGGCGCTCGACCGACATCGGCAAGGACCTCAAGAAGGTCCGCAACGTCAAGCCGCTGTGGTCGCGCTTCGGCACGCTGCTCGGCGTTGGCCTCGGCGGCCTCGACATGTGGCTCAACACCTTGTTCGGCGTTTCGCCCTTCGGCACGCTCAAGCACGGCAAGACCGACGCCCAGTCGCTCGAGCCGGCGTCGAAGCACAAGAAGATCGACTATCCCAAGCCCGACGGCGTGCTGACCTTCGACCGCCTGTCGTCGGTGTTCCTGTCCAACACCAACCACGAGGAAGACCAGCCGGTCCACCTCCAGGTCAAGGACATGGAACTGCAGAAGCGTTCGGAATATGGCGTCTTCGCCGGCCCCTCGACGCGCTACTGCCCGGCTGGTGTCTATGAGTGGGTCGATGCCGACGGCAACGCCATTGCGGGCGATCTCGGCCATGCCGATGCAAAGTTCGTCATCAACGCGCAGAACTGCGTCCACTGCAAGACCTGCGACATCAAGGACCCCAACCAGAACATCAACTGGGTGCCGCCGCAGGGCGGCGAGGGGCCGGTCTACCCGAATATGTGATTGGCCGAATATTTGATTGGTAAGGCGGCTCGCTTCGGCGAGCCGTTTTGCATTGGAGCACCGCGCGTCCGGATGGCCGGGCGGCGCTTTCGATGTCAGAGCCTGCTCATCGGGGAGGTTGCACAGATACGGTCTGCGTTTCGGCCTCTTCGGCCGACGGCGGCGTCTCGCGGAACGAGAACTCGACCAGCAGCGGCCGGTGGTCCGAACCGGCGTCCGCTTCCATAGTCACCGAATGCACGACTACGTCGCCCTTGGCCATGATGTGGTCGATGGTGAGACCGGCGAAGCGCAAGGCGTCGGGCAGCATCAAGGTCAGCCAGGTTCGTCCGGCGGCCGGCATCAGCTTGAGGTCGCCTGCCTTGGCGACGCGCGCCACCGCTGCACTCCATGGCGTGGCGTTGAAGTCGCCGCCGAGGATCGCATTTTCGCCTAGCGTGGCAAGGTTTTCGCTCAGCACGCCGATCTGGCGCGATTGCTCGTACGGCCAGGGCCAGCCGAGGTGGAGGGCAGCGATGTCGCTCGTGCGTCCGCCGAAATCGACCGTGGCAATCGCCAGCGACCCGTTGTCGAAGCACTTCGGCTCGCCGCCCTCGGCAAAGGGCCGGCGCGATAGGATCGCCCCGCCGAACACCTTGCCGGGATGCGGGCAGAGCATATGGTGAGGATAGCGCGCAAACAGCGGCGCGAGCTTGTTCTCCCACATCGCCGACACTTCCTCGAAGGTGATGACGTCGGGCTGCGTGCGCCCGACGAGCGACAGCACCTTGGCGGGCTCGGTGTTGTTGAAGCGCAGGTTCATCTGCAGCATCTTGTAGACCGGCCGGTTCGAGCTACGTGGCTCGAATGCTGCCTGCACCGGCCCGATGCCGGGAACAGGGAGCGACGATGTCGTCGCGATTGCCGCCATGCCAAACAGCAGTGCCATGACGGCTTGCCAGCGCAACGACGTCGCCAGCAGCGGCAGTGCCGCCAGCATCATCAGGACCGCCAGGTGCACCCTGAAGTGTGCGAACGAATCGAGTGCCGGATGCCAGGCGCCGAACAAACCGGCGACCAGCGGAACCGAGGCAAGCATCATCGCCGAGAAGCAGGCGATCTTTCCGAATGTGCGCAACGTCGTCATTCCTGCTTCATTCAGCAAGAAATGCGGCCCATTGATGATCAAGGGGCAGGACTTTTACTGGAACGCCGTCTCCGAGAAACTGCGCAGCTTGCGCGAATGCAGCCGTTCATTGGGCATTTCGGCGAGCTTTTCCATGGCGCGGATGCCGATGGTCAGATGCTGCGCCACCTGCCGCTTGTAGAACTCGGTCGCCATGCCTGGCAGCTTCAGTTCGCCATGCAGCGGCTTGTCGGAGACGCACAGCAGCGTTCCATAGGGTACGCGGAAGCGGAAGCCGTTGGCGGCAATCGTCGCCGATTCCATGTCGAGCGCGATCGCCCGCGACTGCGACAGCCGCTGCACCGGGCCACGCTGGTCGCGCAGTTCCCAGTTGCGGTTGTCGATGGTCGCCACCGTGCCGGTGCGCATGATGCGCTTGAGGTCGTAGCCCGACAGCCCGGTCACTTCCGCGACCGCCTCCTGCAGCGCCACCTGCACCTCGGCCAGCGGCGGGATCGGCACCCACACCGGCAGGTCGTCGTCGAGCACGTGGTCCTCGCGCACATAGGCATGCGCCAGCACATAGTCGCCCAGCGCCTGGGTGTTGCGCAGGCCGGCGCAGTGGCCGAGCATCAACCAGGCATGCGGCCGCAGCACCGCGATATGGTCGGTGATCGTCTTGGCGTTGGAGGGGCCGACACCGATATTGACCATGGTGATGCCGGCGTGCCCGGGCTTCTTGAGATGGTAGGCCGGCATTTGCGGCAGCCGCGGGGGTGGCGTGCCTTGGGAAGGCGCGGTCTCCCCCGCCTTCGTGACGACGCCGCCGGGCTCGACGAACTCGCTGTAGCCGCCGCCGCCCTTGGCCATCAGGTCGCGCGCCAGCACCACGAACTCATCAATGTAGAACTGGTAATTGGTGAACAGAACGAAGTTCTGGAAATGGTGCGGCGTGGTCGCCGTGTAGTGCGCGAGGCGATGCAGCGAATAGTCGACGCGTTGGGCGGTGAACACCGAGAGCGGCCGCGCGTCGCCCGGAATCAGCTCCAGGGTGCCGTTGGCAATGTGGTCGTCGGTGCCGTCGAGATCGGGCACGTCGAACAGGTCGCGGATCGGGCGCTGGATCCGCTCGGCCGCCGCACCGTCGACATGCGTGCCTTCGAGGAAGGCAAAATGCAGCGGGATCGGCGTCGAGGATTCCGAGACCGTGATCGGCACGCCGTGGTTGCGCATGATCAGCCCGATCTGTTCGACCAGATAGGTCTCGAACAGGTCCGGGCGGGTGATCGTCGTGGTGAAATTGCCGGGCGTTGGCATGTGCCCATAGGCCTGGCGGGAATCCACCTGCGAGTAGGACGAGGTGATGACACCTATTTCCGGGTAGCAGGCGCGGAAGCGCCTGGCTGGGGTGCCATGCGCGAGCGATGCGAATGCCTCGCGCAGGAAGGCGGTGTTGCGCTCATAGAGCTTCTTCAACGCTGCAACCGCTTCAGCCGCATCGGTGAAGCTCTGCCGTGGGAACGGCTCCGGCGTGAGGATGGATTCTATGGGTTCAGGATAGATTCGCTTTTCCATGACCCATTATAGAGAGCAATTGTGACAGTTGGGAGAGGGTAGAAGGTGTCTGTTTCCTCGCGAATTTAGCCGCGCTGCAAACTGACCAGCAGTACGAAGCCGACACCGCCCTTGCGCGCCTTTGGCGCCTCGATGGTCGAGCCCGCGTCGCCGCGCAACTGCGGGACGGCGAGCACCGGAGCGGCGAGAACCAGCAGGATCAGCAGGGCACGCGGCAATAGCCTGAGCACTTGTACGATCTGGGTCGCGGGGCGGGTCATCTGGGTTTTCTTTTCGTTTGAAACGGGTTGATCGCGTTACTTGCGAAGAGGCGGCTTGCAGGTCAGGCCTTCTTCGAACACGCACGGCACCACGTTGCCGATGTCCCACGAGCGGGCAGGGCGGCTTACTTCGGCGACAAGCGTGGCAAACATAAGGCCAAACAGGGCAGTCAGCAGACAGACGATGGTGAACCTGCGCGCGAGCATGGATGTGTCCCCTTCAATGGGAAGGAATATGCGTCACGCCGACTGAACGGCTACTGAGGCCGCCGTTCATCTTCGGTTCAAATTTATTGACAAGCCTTAATGTTTGCGGAGGGTTGCGTTTGGGTCGGCTGCGCATATCTCAAGTGCATCGCACAATATGGAGCCTGCAGCATGCCCACTCAGACATTGCCGATCGAACTCTACTACTGGCCGACCCCCAACGGCTGGAAGATCTCGATCATGCTGGAGGAACTCGGCGTTCCCTACACGGTCAAATACGTCAACATCGGCAAGGGTGAGCAGTTCGAGCCGTCGTTCCTGAAGATTGCGCCCAACAACCGCATGCCGGCGATCATCGATCCCGAAGGTCCGGCCGCCGACGGCAAATGGGGCAACGAGCCGATCTCGATCTTCGAGTCGGGCGCGATCCTGCAATATCTCGGCCGCAAGTTCGGCAAATTCTATCCAGCCGATGAGCGCGGCCGCGCTGAGGTCGACCAGTGGCTGTTCTGGCAGGTCGGCGGGCTCGGGCCGATGGCTGGCCAGGCCCATCATTTCCGCCAGTATGCGCCGGAGAAGAGCACCTACGGCATCGACCGCTACACCAATGAGGTCAACCGCCTCTATGGCGTGATGAACAAGCGCCTGGCCGACCGCGAGTTCCTGGCCGGCGCCTATTCGATAGCCGACATGGCGGCCGTGGGCTGGATCAAGCCGCACAAGAACCAGGGCCAGGATCTCGAGGACTTCCCCAATCTCAAGCGCTGGTTCGAGACGATGCTGGCCCGGCCGGCGGTTGCGCGGGGCCTTGTCGTCGGCGAGGAATATCGTCGCAGCATTGCCGACGACAAGGAAGCGCAGAAGGTGTTGTTCGGTCAGCGGGCGAGGGCGTGAGGAGCGAATAGGGAATAGTGGGTAGCGAATAGGGATTGGAGGCTGGCTCCGGCGGGTGCCAGCCTTCTTTCTACTCACTACTCGCTATTCCCTATTCCCTATTCGCCCTACAGCTTCATCCAATTCTGCGTCTTGCAGATCAGGCCGCCGAGCACGCAGCCCTTCATTTTGAGATTGGAGCCGGCCAGCGAGGCCTTGCCGGTATAGGTCTTGTCGTTGGCCGGGTCGGTGATCTCGCCCGAATAGGCGCTGCCGCCATCGGCATCGAACGTGCCGATCTTCTTGCCGGCGTGCTTGCCGTCTTTCAGCGTGATGCAGAAGCTGCCGCCGCAGGGGGCGATGGCCGCGGTCGCGCCGGCTTCCGTCTTCCAGCTGCCTTCGATCGGATCGGCATGGGCCGCACTTGTTAGCACTCCGGCCAGCATCATGGTGGCAGCCATGGCCAGGCTTATCTTGCGAAGCATTCAATTCCTCCCTGATGGTGTCTTGCGCACAGGCGTCTCCCTCGCCTGATGCTTACGCAAACGTAAGCGTAATTTAGCGCCCGCCAGAACGGAAGTGGTGCCGTAGCGGAAGATCGAAGCATTCTTTAACCACCCGAACGCCCCCGCCATGGCTGAATCTTCACGCTGCGTGGGAGAAGAATGTCGGGCGTGGTTATCAAAGACTTTCGCCGCAGCGCGCGAATTTTCATCGCATTTTCTTCAAATTCCATGCGCTGCAAGGACTCCTATCCTTAATGAATTCCGCCATTTACCCTTTGTTTTAGGTTTGTTTTCCTCGGGTTAAGCAAGCCGTTTAACGGCGGATTCAAGGCTCGCCGGCATCCTCCAAAACATCGAAAGGGCAACTCCGGGGGACACCAGGGAGCCGCTCTCGGGAGATGGACAGGGGATAAGAAAATGGCACGTTTCGAGATATTTGAAGCTGGCTTCGGCGCGATGGGAACCACCGCTCAGGCCGACATTCTTCTGGAACTGGGCATGATGTATGCGACCGGCCGCGATTGCGCCGTCGATGTCGTGGCCGCCCACAAGTGGTTCAACATCGCCGCGATCAAGGGTTCCGCCCGCGCCGCCGAACTGCGCTCCGAGCTTTCGGGAGCGATGTCCAAGGCCGACATCGCCAAGGCCCTGCGCGAAGCGCGCGAATGGATGACGATGCACTAACAGATCTTCCGGGGGGGAAGACCGGAGCCACCGCAGGGCGGCTCCCAACAACAAGAGCGCGACGGCTTGAAGGACGGGCGAGGCGCGCCAGGACTAAAAAACAGGGCAGGCGAATTTCCGACGTGGCCAAAGAGCCGCGCGGAGCATTCCAGGAAAAAGCCGCGACCGATCGAAACAAGATCGGCGCGGTTTTTTCCGTTTTGAGCGTGCGTTTTCTCCACTTCGTCTCCCACGATTGCCTGCGAATGCGCTTGCAGGCACAATGTCCTGACGCCCATGCGCCAAGACAAATCCTGGCGGAAGTGAAAGGTCATCGGCGAGTTGCACGTAAGGCGCGAATCCGGCATTTCCGGTGCGCCTAAAGGAGAGGAAACATGCATCTGAAACGTTCTATCGGCGCATTGCTCGCGCTGTCGCTCAGCGCCGGCGTCGCTTTCGCCGACGACATCACCTTTGCCGTCGTCGGCCCGATGACCGGCCAGCTCGCCAATATCGGTGACCAGTTCAAGCAGGGCGCCGAAGCCGCCGCCAAGGCGATCAACGAAAAGGGTGGCGTGCTCGGCCGCCAGATCAAGCTCTCGATCGAAGACGACGTCTGCGATCCCAAGCAGGCCGTTTCGGTGGCCAACCGCATCGTCGCCAACGGCATCAACTTCGTCGACGGTCATGCCTGCTCGGGCTCGAGCATCCCGGCTTCGGCTGTTTATGCTGAGAGCGGCACGCTGATGATGTCGCCGGCGTCCTCGAACCCGGTCATGACCGACGATGCCGCCAAGAAGGGCTGGCCGACGATCATGCGCCTCTACACCCGCGACGACGCGCAGGGTGCCTTCATCGGCCCGTGGATCGCCAAGAAATATGCCGGCAAGAACGTCGTCATCCTTCATGACAAGAGCGCCTACGGCCAGGGCGTGGCCGATGCGGTCAAGTCGACGATGAACGCCTCCGGCCTCAATGAACTGCTCTACGAAGGCCTCAATGCCGGCGAGAAGGACTATTCGGCGCTCGTCACCAAGCTCAAGGAACTCAAGGCCGACGTCGTCTATTTCGGCGGCTACCACCCCGAGGCCGGCCTGATGCTGCGCCAGTCGGCCGAGCAGGGCCTCAAGTTCCAGCTGATCATGCCCGACAGCATTGCCTCGCCGGAATTCTGGCAGATCGCCGGCCCGGCTGGCGAAGGCACGATGTTCGTGTTCCCGTCCGATCCGCAGGCGAAGCCCGAGGCCAAGGAAGCGGTCGAGAAGATCAAGGCCGGCGGCTTCGTGCCGGAAGGCTTCACGCTGTTCTCCTATGCCGTCATCCAGGCTTTCGCACAGGGCATCGAGCGCGCCGGTTCGGACGATCCGATGAAGGTCGCCGAGGCTCTCAAGGACGGTAAGCCTATCTCGACCGTCGTCGGTGATGTCGTCTTCGACGAGAAGGGCGATCTCAAGAACGCCAGCTACGACATCAACCAGTGGCACGACGGCAAGTACGCGCCTATCGCGCAGTAGGCTTTTCCGGGAAATTCCAAACTGTGGCAATGGCCGGGCATGTCCCGGCCATTGTCGTTTCTACGGGCTTGGCGCAAGATGAGCCGATTGCGCGGCCATCGGCCACTGGGTTCGGTGCGGTGCATCATCCATCGAAATCAGGAGGAAAGTCACAATGAGTCTTCGCATCAATGATACTGCCCCGGACTTCAAGGCCGACACTACGGATGGCCCGATCGCCTTCCATGAATGGATCGGTGACGGCTATGCGGTCCTGTTTTCGCATCCCAAGGACTTCACCCCGGTCTGCACCACCGAGCTCGGCTACATGGCCGGGCTGAAGGCTGATTTCGCCCAGCGCAATGCCAAGATGATCGGCATTTCGGTCGATCCGGTCGAGAACCACCACAAGTGGAAGGCCGACATCGAACAGCTTTCCGGCAACAAGGTCGACTATCCGATGATCGGCGACCCGACGCTGGCCATCGCCAAGCTCTACGACATGCTGCCGGCCAGCGCCGGCAACAGTTCGGAAGGCCGCACGCCCGCCGACAACGCCACGGTGCGTTCGGTGTTCGTCATCGGTCCGGACAAGAAGATCAAGCTGATGCTGACCTACCCGATGTCGACCGGGCGCAACTTCGACGAAATCCTGCGCGCGCTCGATTCCATCCAGCTGACAGCCAAGTACCAGGTCGCCACGCCGGTGCAGTGGCAGCCGGGCGAGGACGTCATCGTTACCGCCGCCGTGTCGGACGAGGACGCCATCAAGCGCTTCGGCTCGTTCGAACGCGTGCTGCCTTATCTGCGCAAGACCAAGCAGCCGACCGCCGGCTGATTACTTGCACCGCAATGCGAAGCCGCTCGCCCCGAGCGAGCGGCTTCAGCTCATGCCGACATAGCGGCCGGGGCGGTGATTGATCGCAATGATCAGGTTGAGCACCGCAGCGCCCACCACAGACAGCGCGACCTTGTCGATCTCGATATAGAACAGCGACACCACGAGGATGACGAGGTCGACGCCGAGCTGGAAGTAGCCCGCGCGGATGCCGTAATTGTCCTGCAGATAGAGCGCCAGGATGTTGAAGCCGCCAAGCCCGGCGCGATGGCGAAACAGCACCAGCAATCCCATGCCCATCAATCCGCCGCCGGCAATGGCCGCATAGAGTGGGTCCAGATGGCTGATGCCGATCCACTCGGGTGTCAGCCGCGACAGTACCGAAATCAGTGCCACTGCCGCAAACGTCCTGATCGCGAACGGCCAGCCCATGCGTTTCACCGCGAGATAGTAGAACGGCAGATTGATGACGAAGAACACGGTGCCGAAGCCGTAGCCGGTCACATACTGGATGAGAAGCGCCAGTCCTGCCGAACTACCGGTGATCAGCCCGGCATGGGTGTAGAGAACCAGTCCGAGCGCTACCAGCATCGTGCCCGTCAGCAGCGCCAGCACGTCCTCGTAAAGCCTGTGCGGCACAGAATCGCCATTGGTTTCGGTCACGGGCCAGCCTGTTGATGGTTGCAGCAATCCAGCCCTAAGACTTCGACCCGAAAATCGAAACCGGTTTTCGGGTTGAAGTTGCGCTGCATCAAGCAGTTTCGCTTATTCCTCGAAGCGCACCAGCACGGTGCCATCGGTGACCTGCGCGCCCTCGGCGGCGATCTCGTGGATCGTGCCGTCATGGGTCGCATTGATGGTGTGCTCCATCTTCATCGCCTCCAGCACCAGAAGTGGCTGGCCCTTGCTGACCTTGTCGCCCTTGGCGGCGCGCACCAGCTTGACCAGTCCCGGCATCGGCGCACGCATGCTGGATGCGCCTTCGCCGATCTCGGCCGCGCGTGCGAACGGATCGCTGATGGCGAAGTCGAAGGAGCGGCCACCTTCAAACACCGTCACGTGTCCGGGCCAGATAGCCACGCTCGTACCGGCGGCGGTATTGGAGCCCGGCGACAGTACGAATGCTTCCCCGCCTTGCCGGCGCACGTCGAAGCGGCCGTCGGCACGGGCTGCGACATGGGCGACGATCTTTGCTCCGTCGAACGACAAGACGGTGCGTCGTTCCAGTGGGTGGAAATGCGCGTAGCCGGTCAGGCTCGACCACGGATCGTCGCTTGCCCTCGATGCGGCCGCACCGGTCGCCGCCAGCGCTGCCAGTGCAATGACGCGGCCGGAGGGGGCGGCCGCTGCCGTCAGTTCATCCTGCTTGCGGCTGATCAGCCCAGTGTCGACATCACCGGCGGCAAAGTCCGGGTCGCGGGCAAGCGCTGCCAGAAACGCGGCATTGGTGGTCGAGCCGGCAACCTCGGTGCGGCTGACAGCCTGGGCGAGCGCATCGAGTGCTGTCGCACGGTCCGGCCCATGCGCGACCAGCTTGGCGATCATCGGGTCGTAGAAGGGGGAGATGGCATCGCCCTCGCGCACGCCGGTCTCGATGCGGATCTCCGTGCCCACAGCCGTGTCGGCGGGAAACCGCAGGTGATGCAGCGTGCCGATCGCCGGCAAGAAGCTCTTCGCCGGGTCCTCGGCATAAAGCCGCGCCTCGAAGGCGTGGCCGTCGAGCCTGATTTCGTCCTGCGCCAGTGGCAGTAGTTCGCCGGCGGCGACCCGAAACTGCCACTCGACCAGATCGAGGCCTGTCACCATCTCGGTGACGGGATGCTCGACCTGGAGTCGCGTGTTCATCTCCATGAACCAGTATCGGTCGGGCCTGAGGCCCTCCGAGGCATCGACGATGAACTCGATCGTGCCGGCGCCCGAATAGTTGATCGCCTTGGCGGCCTTCACCGCGGCCTCGGTCATCGCTGCCCGCAGTTCGACGGTCATCCCAGGGGCAGGGGCCTCCTCGATCACCTTCTGGTGGCGGCGCTGGGCCGAGCAGTCGCGCTCGAACAGATGCACGGCGTTGCCGAAATTGTCGCCGAACACCTGCACCTCGATGTGGCGCGGCTTGTCGACATATTTCTCCACCAGCACCCGGTCGTCGCCGAAGGCGGCCTTGGCCTCGCGCCTCGCGCCCGACAGCGCGTCGGGAAAATCGTCAGGATGGTCGACCCGGCGCATGCCCTTGCCGCCGCCGCCGGCCCGCGCTTTGATCAGCACGGGATAGCCGATCTCGCGCGCCTTGCTGGCAAGGATGACGATCTCCTGCGCCTCGCCGTGATAGCCGGGCACGACAGGCACGCCGGCCTTCTCCATCAGCCGCTTGGCCGCGTCCTTCAGCCCCATCGCCCGGATCGATTCCGCCGATGGACCGATGAAGACGAGCCCCGCCGCCGTCACCTGGTCGACGAAGTCGGGGTTTTCCGAGAGGAAACCATAGCCGGGGTGGATCGCCTCGGCGCCCGTCGCCCTGGCGGCGGCGATGATGAAGTCGCCGCGCAGATAGCTTTCGGCAACCGGCGCGGCACCGATATGCACCGCCTCATCGGCCATCGCCACATGCAATGCGCGCGCGTCCGCGTCCGAATAGATGGCCACCGTGCCGATGCCCATCCTGCGCGCCGTGCGGATGACGCGGCAGGCAATCTCGCCGCGATTGGCGATGAGGATTTTCGAGAACATCATTCCCCCGAAACGAAGTGAGATATTGGATGGCGCGGACTATTCATGATCGCCTCGCAGGACCGCGAGGGCAGCGCGATGGAATTCCGCGGCCGCTTGATCAAAACAGCAGAAGATCACGCGGTCCGGCAGTTCGGCCCCTTCCAGATGGCGCGTGACAGCCGCGACGGCGATCCGCGCAGCCTCGTCCTTGGGAAAGCCGTAGATGCCGGTCGAGATCGACGGAAAGGCGATGCTCGTCAGATCACGGGCGGCAGCCAGTTCGAGCGCACGGCTGTAGCAGGAGGCAAGCAGTTCGGCTTCGCCCCTGTCGCCGCCCTGCCACACCGGGCCGACGGCATGGATCACATGGCGTGCCTTCAGTTGAAAGCCCCGGGTGACCTTGGCGTCGCCCGTCTCGCATCCGCCCAGCAGCCGGCATTCGGCCAGCAGATCAGGACCCGCGGCGCGATGGATCGCGCCGTCCACCCCGCCGCCGCCGAGCAGCGAGCGATTGGCTGCGTTGACGATGGCGTCCACCTCGAGCGTGGTGATATCGGCGACGATCACCGAGACGCGCGGATTCATGCTGCCTCCGGGTGCTTGTTCAGGACCGGTTGCAAAAACGGAGCAGTCATGTAGTCTGAAAACCAGTTGCAAGATGCAAGCAATGAGGAGGTGCAATGCGCAGGGTCGTCATCTGGAACGTCATGACTCTCGACGGCTATTTCGAGGGCACCGCACCTTGGGATCTGTCCTTCCACAACCTTGTCTGGGGCGAGGAACTTGAGGCCTTCTCGCTCCAGCAGGGCGAAGAACTCAGCACCCTGCTGTTCGGTCGCAAGACCTACGAGGGCATGGCGGCCTATTGGACCAAGGAAACCGGCGCCATCGCCGACATGATGAACAACAGCGAAAAGGCCGTAGTCTCGCGCACGCTCAAGGACGTAGCCTGGAACAACAGCCGCCTGCTCGAGGGCGATGTGGTCGAGGCCGTGGAGCGGCTCAAGCGCGAACCGGGCAAGGACATTTTCGTTTTCGGCAGCGCCGAATTGGTCGACACGCTGCTCAAGAACCGCCTGGTCGACGAATACCGCCTCGGCATCGCCCCCGTCGTGCTCGGTGCCGGCAATCCGCTGTTCAAGGCTTCCGGCGACCAGCTCGTCATGAAGCTTTTGAAGACCACGCCGCTCAAGACCGGCGGCGTCGTCCTGCACTACCAGCCGCAATACGCGGCCTGAACTGGAACGCTGCCAAGGGTCGATCAAGGATCGCGCTTCCTTCCCAGAGAGGGCTGCCGTCTTCGCGGCGGCCCTGCTTCACATCCTGAACACGCCGAACCGGGTGTCGCCGATAGGTGCGTTGAGTGCCGCTGATAGCGACAAGGCCAGCACCTCGCGCGTCCTCGCGGGGTCGATGATGCCGTCGTCCCACAGCCGCGCCGATGAATAGAGCGGGTGTCCCTCGCGCTCGTATTTCTCGAGGATCGGCGCGCGGAATTCGGCCTCCTCCTCCTTTGTCCAGGCGCCGCCCTTGCGCTCGATGCCCTCGCGCTTGACCATGGCGAGCACCGTCGCTGCCTGTTCGCCGCCCATCACCGAGATGCGCGCATTCGGCCACATCCAAAGGAAGCGGGGCGAATAGGCGCGTCCGCACATGCCGTAATTGCCAGCACCGAACGAGCCGCCGATGATGATGGTCACCTTCGGCACCTGCGCGGTTGCCACCGCCGTCACCAGCTTGGCGCCGTCCTTGGCGATGCCGCCGGCCTCGTATTTCGCGCCAACCATGAAGCCGGTGATGTTCTGCAGGAACACCAGCGGGATCTTGCGCTGGCAACACAGCTCGATGAAATGTGCGCCCTTCAGCGCGCTTTCGGAAAACAGCACGCCGTTGTTAGCGAGGATGCCCACCGGCATGCCGTGGATATGGGCGAAGCCGGCCACCAGCGTCGTGCCGTAGTTCTGCTTGAACTCATCGAACTCGGAGCCGTCGACCACGCGCGCGATCACCTCGCGTACATCATAGGGCTGCCTGACATCGGTGGGGATTACGCCATAAATCTCCTCAGGTGCATGAACAGGCGGAATCGTCTTCTGCAAAACCAGCCCGATGTCCTTCTTCCGATTCAGGTTTCTGACGATGCGCCTGATGATCGCCAGCGCGTGTTCGTCGTCCACCGCATAGTGATCGGCGACACCCGAAACGCGCGTGTGCAGGTCGGCCCCGCCAAGTTCTTCGGCGCTCACATCCTCGCCCGTCGCCGCCTTCACCAGCGGTGGCCCAGCCAGGAAGATGGTCGCCTGGTTGCGCACCATCACCGTCTCGTCCGACATCGCCGGCACATAGGCCCCCCCCGCCGTGCATGAGCCCATGACGCAGGCGATCTGTGGAATGCCGGCAGCCGACATATTCGCCTGGTTGAAGAAGATGCGGCCAAAGTGGTCGCGGTCGGGAAACACCTCGTCTTGGTTGGGCAGGTTCGCGCCGCCGGAATCGACCAGATAGATGCAGGGAAGATTGTTCTGCAGCGCGATCTCTTGGGCGCGAAGGTGCTTCTTCACCGTCAGCGGATAGTAGGTGCCGCCCTTCACCGTGGCGTCGTTGACCACGATCATCACCTCGGTGCCCTCGACCCGGCCGATGCCGGCGATCAGCCCGGCCGACGCGATGTCACCGCCATAAAGCCCAAAGGCCGCGAACTGGCCGATCTCGAGAAACGGCGAGCCGGCATCGAGCAGTTGCGCCAGCCTCTCCCTGGGCAATAGCTTGCCGCGCGAGGCGTGCCGCCTGCGCGCCTCCTCCGAGCCGCCGCGCTCGACATGCGCTGCCTTTTCTCTGATGTCTGCCACTAGCCCGCGCAGCCGCGCGGCATTGGCCTTGAAGCTTTCGGAGGAGAGGGAGAGCTGGGATTGAAGGATTGCCATATGTCCTCAGCGGATGATTTCGATCTTGCAGCCGACGTCGAGGTCGGCCCATTTTCGGTCGGCGGTGACGGCAGTCCGTTCGGTCAGGATCGCCAGCGCCAGACAGGCACGGTCTCCCAGCGAAAGGCCTTTGTGCTTCGTATCGGCGCGCAGCTTGCCTGCCAGCCTTGCAAGCTCATGGTCGAACGGCATCACGTCGAGATTGAGCCCGTCGCAACGCCGGGCGGCCAGGTCAGGGGCGAGGCCCTTGTCGATCTGCTTGGCGACGATCTCCGTGACGTTGACGGTGGACACCATGCTTGTCCTGAAAAGCCCATGGACCTGATCTCCGCCCGGCTCCTTGAACAGGAAGGCAAGCACGGCCGAACTGTCCAGGACCGTCATTCTTCGTCCCACATCGCGCGGCGCTCGGCCAGGAACTCATCGACCACGCTCTCGCCCGGCTTCTTGTATTTTGACACCTCGTCCTGAATGCGCCGCAGGTTCTCTTCGAACGAGATGATGTGTAGCACCCCGTCCTCGACGTGGGCGACGAGATCGTCGCCGGGCTTGATGCCCATTTCCTCGCGCATTGCAGCCGGGATGACGATGCGACCGCCGTCGCCGACGCGCAGGCGTTCGAAACGCGGCGGCTTGCGCAGCAACTCGTCCCTGACCTTGGAGCTATAGGGCTTCTGCGCTTCCTCGGCGAAGCCCTTTGACGCCTCTGGCGCAGTCATGGCATGAACCTCGATCTGTGGCAGAAAGCGAGATTATGCCATAAGTGGTCATTTGCGGCAAACCTGGACCACCGTCGAGGCGACATCCTCTGGTTGCTTTCTCTTGATTGCGTTTCGAAATGCGTGTATTTGCCCGCTCCCGCTAGGGCGTGCCATTGGCGCACGCACGGGTACCGCAACCTGTCCTCTAGGAGACGACCGATGAGACGCATCGATATGCGCCTGACATTCCGTCTCCCTTCGGCAAAGGGCTGAGGCCGCCGAAGGGCGGCCCTTTCACACCCCGATTTCCCCGATGTTTCAGAGGAGCGCGCCGCCGTCGAGGCCGCGCGGTTGTCATCATGTACGTGCGTTTCGTTACGCCGCTCATCCATCCCAGGAGCCGGGTGGAGGCCGGCTTCTTCCAGGCCTCCTGGTATCTCTACCGCAACGGTTGCCCGGACTGGATCCTGGTCGAACTGCGCCAGCAGTTCGATTGGTTCAACGCCAACCTGCCGGTGCCCGACCGGATCGGCCGCCACTTCAAGCGGCGCAACTCGATCTGGGGTATCTGCTGGTTCGATCCGGACGCCGCGGAAGCCATCAGCCGTGCCCGCTACTGTGCCTGGCTGATCGAGGAGGGCGGCCTGCCGGTCCGCAGCATCAAGACCTCCGGCCAGCGCGAGATCATCTGGCGCGACGCCCACCAGATCGTATCGAAGCCGACGGGCGACCTGCCGAGGGCATTCCAGTGACCGGGCGGGAGGCGTCATGCGCCTTCCGCCATGATCTCGCGACCGATCAGCCAACGCCTGATTTCGCTCGTGCCTGCGCCGATCTCGTAGAGTTTTGCGTCGCGCAGCAACCGTCCCGTCGGGTAGTCGTTGATGTAGCCGTTTCCGCCGAGCAGTTGCAGCGCGTCGAGCGCTGCCTGCGTCGCCTTCTCCGCGGCAAACAGCACGCAGCCGGCGGCATCCTTGCGCGTCGCCTCGCCCCGGTCGCAGGCTGCCGCCACCGCATAGACATAGGCGCGCGCGGCATTCATCGTCGCATACATGTCGGCAAGCTTGCCCTGCACCAGCTGGAATTCGCCGATTGGCTGGCCGAACTGCTTGCGCTCGTGGACGTAAGGCACCGCCACATCGAGGCAGGCCGCCATGATGCCGAGCGGCCCGCCGGCCAGCACCACCCGCTCGTAGTCGAGGCCCGACATCAGCACCTCGACGCCGAGTCCTTCCTCATGCAGCACGTTTGCCGAGGGCACCTCGACATTGTCAAACACCAGTTCACCGGTGTTCGAGCCGCGCATGCCGAGCTTGTCGAGCTTCTGGGCCACCGAAAACCCCTTCATCGTCTTTTCGATGATGAAGGCGGTGATGCCGCGCGACTTCAGTGCGGGATCGGTCTTGGCATAGACCACCAGCGTGTCGGCGTCGGGCCCGTTGGTGATCCACATCTTGGTCCCGTTCAGCACATAGGCGTCGTTGCGCTTTTCCGCCCTCAGCTTCAGCGAAACGACATCGGAGCCAGAGCCACTCTCCGACATCGCAAGCGCGCCGACATGCTCGCCCGAGCACAGTTTGGGAAGGTATCTCGCCTTCTGATCCGACGTGCCCCAGCGCTTGATCTGGTTGACACAGAGGTTCGAATGCGCGCCGTAGGATAGGCCGACCGAGGCCGAGGCACGGGAAATCTCTTCCACTGCCACGACATGGGCGAGATAGCCCATGCCTGAGCCGCCATATTCCGGATCGGCGGTGATGCCGAGCAGGCCGAGCGCGCCCAGTTCCTGCCAGAGATGCGCGGGAAACTCGTTGGCGCGGTCGATGTCGGCGGCAATCGGCGCGATACGTTCCTGGGCGAAGCGTCTGACCATCGCGCGCAGGCTGTCGATGTCCTCACCCAGCCCGAAGTTCAGCGTCTTGTCGTACATGCCTGTCCTCCGTACTGGACCTGGCGCCGGTCAGGCGCATGGTCATGGCCAGATAGGTAGCGGTCACTTCGTCGACGGAAAGGCGCTCGTCGGGGCGGAACCAGACGATGACACCTGTTATCATCTGGATGATCGCCATCGCCGTCAGGCCGGTGTCATCGACTTCCAGTTCGCCTGTCTCCGCGCCGTCTCGCAGGATTGCCCGGAGTTCTTTCTCATACGCAGTGCGCAGCTTCAGGATGCTGGTCAGATTATCGCGCGAAAGGCTGCGCAGTTCCATGTTCGAGACATGGGTGGCATGCCGGCGCTCGACGTGGAAACGAATGTGGTTGGCGACAAAGGCGGTCAATTGCGCGACCGGATCGTCAATGTCGGGTCGTGCGTGTTCCCAGGTGGCCAGCAGCGCCTGCATGTGCTCGCGCAACAGGGTGAACAGCAGGTCTTCCTTGGTGGGAAAGTAGCGGTAGAGCGCGGCGGCCTGCACGCCCACTTCGGCCGCAAGCTGGCGCATGGTCACTGCCTCGAAGCCGTGGCGTGCGATCAACTGCACCGCCGCGTCGCGGATCGCAGCTTCGGTTCTTTCGCCATCCGAGCCTGCCGTGCGCGCCATTCAGTCATTTCTCCGAGGTGGCAGGGATAATAAAATGAACGTTCAATTAATTCAAGCGGTAGCGGAAACGCGGCGATGCCGTGCCGTGGCTTGCCGCGGCCTTGCACCGGTTTCGGCTCTGTTCGCTGAACTGTGTCAGAGCATCTGGCAGCTAGGTGAAGTCGCTTGGCGTTGCAAAAAGTGAGGCAAAAACAGACAGACAGGCCGGAGGCGGTCCGGATCTATCCGGGCGTCCGACCCTCCAGGCCATCCCGCGCGCGTGGCTCGGGGGCGGTGATTTGCGGAGTGCAGTCCTGCCTGTTTGCTCAGCCGCCGCGCGCGGCAGCAATCGCGCCGGGCAGTTCCTCGGCGAAAATGTCGAGCTCGTGATCGAGGCCGACGCTCACCCGGATGCAGCGGTCGAGTACAGGCGCCATGGGCTTGCGGATGAACACGTCGCGAGCCAGCAGGTTACGCATGATCGACAGCGCGAATCCTGCGTTGCCGCCGCAGTCGATGGCGACGAAGTTCGTGCCCGAGGGCAGGGGATTGAGCCCGTTGTCGCGGGCAATGGCGGCAATGCGTTCGCGCCCCGCCGCCACCTTGGCGACGACCTCTGTCAGATAGGCCTGGTCGGCCAGTGCCGCTTCGCCGGCGATCTGCGCCATGCGGCTGACGCCATAGTGGTTGCGCACCTTTTCGAAGCTGGCGATCACCTCGGCATCGCCGAAAGCATAGCCGCAGCGGATGCCGGCAAGGCCGTAGGCTTTGGAGAACGTGCGCATGCGCACGACATTGGGCCGCGAAATGTCGACCGGCGGCAGCGCCGAGGCGGGAGCCGTCTCGCCATAGGCCTCGTCCAGCACCAGCATCGTCGTTTCCGGCAGGGCCTCGGCGAAGCGCAGGACCTCGTCCGCTTCCCACCAACTGCCCATCGGATTGTCGGGATTGGAGAGATAGACGATCGGGGTGTTCTCGCGCTTGACCGCCTCGAGCAGCCCCCCGAGATCCTCCTTGTCGTCGCGGAACGGCACCGGCACCAGCCGCGCGCCGACGCTGGCGACGTGGAAATTGAAGGTTGGATAGGCGCCGAGCGACGTCACCACCGGGCTACCTTCGGTCGCATACATGCGCACCACGAGGTTGAGCAGCCCGTCGATGCCTTCGCCGACCACGACATTCTCCGCTCCAATGCCGAGATGGCGCGCAAGTGCAGCCTTGAGGTCGAAATTGTCCGGGTCGCAATATTTCCACATCTCGGGCGCCGCCTCGATCATGCGGGCGACGACCCGCGGCGAAGGCCCGAAACCGCTTTCATTGGCGCCGATTCGCGCCCGGAACGGCTTCCCGCGCTCGCGCTCCTGCGCCTCGGGGCCGACAAACGGCACGGTGACCGGTAGGGCACGGATGACGGGGGTAAGCAGCGGCTTTGTGGTCATGGAAGCATACTCGTGAGGCAGGCCGCGCGCGTTCAAGCTGCGGCAAGGATCGGTATGCTTGAGCCTATACGACACAAAACGTGGTGGTTGCATGCGCTTTGTGTGCCGGGGCGAGAATTCTGCCGGGCTTTCGAACGCGAAATAAGGGCTGCGATCGGGTTTCGTCCGCGCTCCGGCAACATGCTGCCGGAACAAGAACGGCCCGGGTCTCGATGAGACCCGGGCCGCCTTTTCGCTTAAAGCGTCGCTCGATTAGAACGAAGCGTCGAGACGGAGGAAGCCGCCGAACGAGCCGTCGGTAGCCTTGTAGCTGTCGCCGTCGGTGTAGTTGACAGCCAGCTTGGCGTCGAGGTTCTGGACGATGTTGTAGTCGACAACGGCGCCGACGACCCAGTCGTTGTTGCCAGCAACAGCCGGAGCGAGGGTGGTGTTGTATGCATCGCCGAGGTACTGACCGCCGACGGTCAGGGCCAGCTTCTCGGTGGCCTGGAACACGACGTTGCCGCCGAGCGACCACTCGTAGCCGATGCCGTAGAAGCTCTCGCCCGAATCGTAGCTGGCGAGCGCCTGCAGCGTGACAGTGTCAGTCGCCTTGAAGCGAGCGATACCCTTCAGAGCGTATTCTTCTACGACCGAGTCGTAAGCGGCGTACAGGTCAACGCCGCCCCAGCCCTGAGCAACCGACGCCTTGCCGGTGATGTTCGGGACGTAGGAGTCGTTGTTCTCAGCCACTTCGAGGCCCGCGCTGAGCGCAATGCCGTTGCCGGCGTCGAAGGTGTAGCGAACCTGGTTGACGCGGTCGCCGCCAGCCAGTTCGAACTCGCCGTCGATGTCGCCGTCAAACAGCGTGTCGGTGCGGCCGACCAGCAGGCCGCCAAGCTCGAAATAAGCGTGACGAAGCTCGATGCCGGTCTCGTCTTTGCCGCTGACCGGGTCAATGCCGGAGTTCGCGAACTCGACCTCGATGAAGCGCTTGAACGTGCCGTACTCGGTTTCCGAACGAGCGTCGAACTTCAGGCGGGCAGCCGTTTCCTTGTTCCAGCCGTCGTCGCCGGTCTCGCCGGAGATTTCGTAACGAACCAGGCCGCCGACCTTGAGGCAGGTCTCGGTGCCGGGGATGTAGTAGAAGCCTGCGCCATAGACGTCGCAGACGCGGACGTATTCCATGGGCTCCGGCTCAGCAACGACAACGGCGTCGGCAGCACGGGCACCGGAAACTGCGACCAGCGCCGCAGCGGAGCCGAGAAGAAGGCTCTTAATGTTCATTTGAAGTCCTCATTTTATGCGCAGCCGTTGATTGCTGTGCATTGTGTTATTGCAATCGATGCTATGTCAGAAAGAAATCCATCGAGATGAATCAATTTCTGCGTCGTGATTGCCGCAGGTTGAACAGCGGATCAACCGCCAATGGCTCGGTTGGAAGGTTCACGGCATCTGATGATCGTCCCGCGTGGTATAAATGCCACAAATCGGCAATGTGCCCAGTTGCGTTGACTGGAGCCTGAGATGGTCTGGCTAACAGGCTGTTTGTGAATAACTTATTTGTGAGATGACACAGAACGCCAGAAATGCTTTGGGTTTGTCGACCGAATTTCGGTCTGACCTCCAGTCATGCTGACCTCAATGTGTATTGAAAATTCCCTGAATATGCATTGAGGAAAGCATGACGCAGGGGCAGGCGCATCCTGGTGCCTCTCCCTCTTTTCCCGAATTGCGATGGTTGGCTGTATTCCCGGATCTGGGCAGGATTGGCGCCATGCCGGCGCCGTGGCAGCTTCCGAAAGAGCATCGTCCTCCGAAAGTGCATCGCCCAATGAAAACACCGCCATCGCGGCGTAGTTGGGGCGCAAACTTGCTTGCAGCCGCATCCGGTCGGCAAGCCTTGCCGCAAGATCACGTTTCAGGGTTTTGAAGTCAGGAGCAGCCACGCCGGGCCGTCCGCCGCAGGCATGGGCAGGTCTTCCCATGCCGAGGCACGCAGCTTGGTGACGCTTTGGGTGGACTACAGCACCCCGCGTGTCCTTTTGGACGCGCAAAGGGCACTGTAGCACTTTGAACTTGTGCATGACCCTTTCCGAAAATCGATGCTGATTTTCGCTACGCGGACCTTCGGTTCGGGGTCATGCACCGGAGCAATTCCAGGAAAAGTGCGAAGCGGTTTTCCGCTCGGAATTGCGTCAAAACAAGGAGGTCGAGTGTTTTCGCGATTCGAAAAAAGCGGAAACGCTCTACGTGGCTAAGGCCGTGCCGATTCGCCCATCTGTTTGGTCAGGCGGGGGTGTTGGTCCGAAACACTCAGCATTTGCCAAGGATCGCCCTGAGGTCGACGCTGCCGTCGGTGACGCCAAAGCGCATCGACTTGCGTGCCCGGTCGATGGCGGCGGTAGCCGTTTGCAGGGCCTCGTCTTTTCTGCCCGCGTAGATCAACTGGTTGAGGGTCGTCGTGTATTCCACCGTGGCGATATTGCCCGTTACCCCCTGGTAGACGGACAGGGCAAGCGCAAGCCTGGAGGTCGCTCGCTCGAATTGCGCTGCCAGAACCAGGTTGCCGTAGATCAGGGCCAAAAGCGTGCCGTGCTCCATATGCAGGCGTCGGATCGCTTGAAGCTCATCCGCCTCTTTCTCGGCCTGAGCATGCAAAGCCAGCCGCTCGCGCTGCTCGGCACTGATGAGGTGCGGCTGATCGGCGAGTTTACCGACAATGTAGCCGCACATGGCCGATACCGCTTCACAGAGTTCGAGGGCATCGCGAGGCGAGGGTATGGCAACATAGGCGCCACGGTTGAGAGGCAGCGAAACGACGCCTTCTTGCTCCATGATCAAAAGCACCTTGCGGATCACCGTGCGGCTGACGCCGTAGATTTCACTCAAGGCCAATTCTTCAAGCTTCACGCCCGGGCGCAGCGACTGGCAGATGATCGCATGCCAGAGGTCGTCGTAGATATTGGCCTCCACGCCAACCAACGGTGCGACGATCAGCGACAGCGCGTCCTGATCGCTCATGGCCGGGGACAGAAAGCGTGCTGGCATGTGGTCTCCTCTCCAATAGCGACGAATGGAAAGTAGCCAGCGGCCGTCCGCAGGCCAAGCCTTTCTATGCGTCGCCCGGGTCTATTAGCGCAGACCCGATACCGTTGCCTTAACATATTGCGAGAGCTGAGTTTGGCGGGCCGCACGCGAATCTCCTGCCAACCCCGCGCTTGAGCGTTGCAAATGCCAGCGCACTTCCGGCTCATCAGCTATGCCGTGTGGCTCAGCCTGCGCATGGTCGAGGACTTGCTTGCCGCTCACGGCATTGACCTCTCGAACCGAGCCATCGCCGAACGGCGGGCAACATGCGCGTCAGAATGCTGGATGCGCAAAATGGCGTGCACCGTTCGATCATCATCGCCGAATCCGCTCTCTGCTCAGGGGAGCGACACGGGTCTGAGCATCGCCAGCAACATCGCCGCTTTTCAACGGGATCGGCGCGGTCCGGATGGCCAGGCAAGTGGGTCCTGACCCACATGGGACATTGGGCGCGTCGATGCAGGGGGAGCGTTCGGCAAAATGCCGGCCGACGCCACGACTTTGGCAAAATGCCGCTGGCGAATTGACGCTGGCGAATTCGAGGCCGGAGTGCAAACGGCGGGAGGACACGTGCATGTCGACGGCAATTGCCCTTCTCGGCGGTGCTGCGACAAGCTGCGAATCGCCTCTCCTGAAAGCCGCTTGCGGAGACAGCTTTGCGAACCTTCGGATGGAGGCTTCGCTCAGTGGCGTTCCAGCACCACCACACAGCGGTCGAGGTCGTTGGTTGCGAGATGGGCGTAGCGCATGGTCATCGCCAAGGTCTGGTGGCCAAGCCACATCTGCACGCGTCGGATGTCGATGCCGCCTTGCACCAACCGCGAAGCGCAGGTGTGGCGCAGGATGTGCGGTACCACCTGGTCGTCGGTGCCCAGGCCCACTTCCGCCTTGGCCTCGTTCCAGATCGCGCGAACCTGCGGCTGAGTCAGCATGGCGAACGGCCCTTTCGGGCGCGGTCCGCGCTCGGACTGCCACTTGGCGACCTGCTTGGCGCGCACGGTCAGCGGAATGGTGCGGCTGCGTCCCGACTTGGTGATCCAGAAGCTGACGCGGGTTTCCTGCACGTCGTTCCAGATCAGCCCCAGCGCCTCGCCGAGGCGGCATCCGGTGTCGACCAAAAAGACGCAAAGCCGGTAGCAATCCTCGCTCTTGGCCCTGATCGCGGCAAAAAGCCTGTCTTCTTCCTCGAGTTCGAGGAAGCGGATTCGCCCCGCGCGCTCCTTCTGGCGGCGGAACTCGGGCAGGCTGTGGACGTCCCCCATCTTGTAGGCCTTGCGCAACAGTTTGCTCAGGGCGGCCATCTTTCGATTGATGGTCGCGTTGCTGTTACCGCGTTGGCGCAGGGAGCCTATCAGGCTGTCGAGGGTTTCCTGGGAAAATGCGCTGAAGCGCTCGCCCAGAAGAATCTCGTCTATCTCACCGATGAAGGAGCTGACGTTGTACTTATGCTTCCCGTCGTCCCACAAAATGTCCTTGTATGACGAAAAAAGGTCCAAAACCCTGAATGACTTGACTTCTTTAATATTGCCAAAATTGTAAGTAACTTTGCAATTGGTCAACAGGGCGGCTGAATGGTGGCCGCTCAAAATATCGTCCTTGGAAGTTGCGTTCTTCATAAAGATACCAGCAACCCAGCGCCAAAAGCAGCCAAAGGCTACCCTAGCATGCGTCGTCCGGCAAGATGACGGTTGCAGATTTCGGTTCGTAATGTTCGAGCAGGCGGCGATGCCGTATCTGGCGCGAGCTTCACGTAACTGACAGCGTCCTCGTTTTCCTCTCCCGGTTGATACCCCCAGCGCCCTCCGCTGGTGTAATGGCAGCCCGGATTTCATGCGAAACCCGGGCTGCCTTTGTTGCTTAAGACGTCAGCCTATCAGAAGGCGGCGTCGAGGCGGATGAAGCCGTAGACCACGCCGCCGTCTTCTTCGAAGCTGTCGCCGTTGTAGTAGTTGACCGACAGCTTGGTATCGAGGTTCTGGATGATGTTGTAGTCGATGTCGGCGCCAATTCTCCAGTTGTTGTCGCCGCCTTCGCCAAACACGGGGACAAATTTGCCGGTGGTCGGAGGAGTGCCCGTGCCCGGAACAAATTTCTGGAGGTTGTCGTCGTGGAGGTTGGACAGATACTGGCCGCCGAAGGTCAGGCCCAATTTCTCGTTGACCTTGTATACGACGTCGGCGCCGACCGTCCATTCATAACCGATATACTCGGTGGTAACGCTCCAGTAGCTCGGGCCCGTCTCGTAGGTTGCGAGCAACTCAACGGTCAGGGCGTCGGTGGCCTTGAAGCTGGCGAGAGCCTTGAAGGCACCTTCGCCGAAGGCGTCGTCATAGGCTGCCCACAGGTCGACCGAACCCCAGCCCTGCGCGAACGACACCTTGCCGACGACCAGCGGAACGTAGTCGAAGTTGTAGGACTCTTCTTCCAAGCTGGCCGACAGCGTGATGCCGTTGCCGGCGTCGAATGTATAGCGGATCTGGTTGATGCGGTCGCCGCCGTTCTGGTCGAATTCCGCAGAGAGGCCACCGTCCCACAGCGTGTCGGTGTGGCCGATCAGCAGGCCGCCGAGTTCGATATAGGCGTAACGGAGCGTGGTGCCCGACTCTCCCATCAGGCCGGTCCAGACGTCGACTTCTTCAGAGCCAACGATATCATCGTCGTCAAGGACCGGCCTTCTGCCCTTGATCCAGCCGTTGTCCTCGGTGGCGCTGCCGCCGACGCTGTGCTGGATTTCGATGTAGCGGCGGAAGGTGCCGAATTCGCTTTCCGAACGCGCGTCCATCTTCAGACGGGCGAGCGCGATCTTCTTCCAGCCGTCGTCGTCGGTCTGGCCGTCGATTTCATAGCGAACCAGGCCGCCGATCCTCAGGCAGGTCTCGGTGCCGGGGATGTAGTAGAAGCCGGTGCCGTAAACGTCGCAGATGCGGACATATTCCATGGGTTCCGGTTCGGCGACGACGACGGCGTCGGCCGCACGTGCGCCGGAGACTGCGAGCAGAGCCGCAGCGGAGCCGAGAAGAAGGCTCTTGATGTTCATTTTCTGACCTCCAGTCAGAATCGCGACCGAAAACCGAAAACGGGGGCGCAAAACCGCACGAAATCGGCCGCGCTGAAGGCGCAAGCGATTGAAATGACGGGGGTCTTGGGAATTCTTTGGAAGGTGGCAGCGTGAGGCTGGCGGAGAGGATGGGATTCGAACCCACGAGAAGCTTTTGACCTCTACTCCCTTAGCAGGGGAGCGCCTTCGACCACTCGGCCACCTCTCCGTTGAGGCGCTGGATAAAGAAAAGGTGGGGCATAATCAATAAGCCTTTGCACCATTCTCCATAAAAAGAGTGCCTTTGGGCCTGGCGGGGGCGAATCTGTGGCGAGTCTCACGCCCGCCAGCTCGTGCACGAACACGATTCCCGGGGCCGCTGATGCGAATCCCCAGCGATTCCTGCCCGCCAGGGCCGTTGCCAAGCGGGCATAGATCTTAATGACTACTTTATGGGGGGTATCAAATCGTGTCATTTGTGCAACATCGCCCCCGGATAGCGTGCCGTCGCGTCACAGTTGGACGTGTTGGCTGTTGAACGGCGGCGGCGCTTGGGTAATGTCGGTCTCGAAGAAGGAACGCGGTGCGTGTCTTTTTCAAATGGGGATGGGGCAGGGAACGCTGTCCTTCAGCAAAAAATACCCAGACCCTCTTTTGAAACTTTTGACTGGAGGTCAGAAAATGAACATCAAGAGCCTTCTTCTCGGCTCCGCTGCGGCTCTGCTCGCAGTTTCCGGCGCTCGTGCAGCTGATGCTGTTGTCGTTGCTGAGCCCGAGCCCATGGAATACGTCCGCATCTGCGACGTTTACGGCACCGGCTTCTACTACATCCCCGGCACCGAGACCTGCCTGAAGGTCGGCGGCCTGGTTCGTTATCAGATCAGCTTCACCGATGAAGACAACGGCTGGGTCAAGTCGACGACGGCTCGCCTGAAGCTCGACGCCCGTTCGGAGACCGAATACGGCACCTTCCGTCGCTACATCGAGCTTAACGCTTCGAACAACGGCGGTAACGATGATCCGCGTCCGGGTCACTGGGCCGACAACAGCAGCTTCGCCGTCCGCTACGCCTACGTCGAACTCGGTGGCCTGTCGTTCGGTCGTAACGATACCCTGTTCGACGGCGGCATCTATGGCGAGTTCGACCAGGGCGGCGGCGACTTCATCAACCAGGTTCGCTACACCTTCGACGCCGGCAATGGCATCGCGATCAGCGGCGGTCTCGAAGTGGCCGTGAACGACGATTCCTACGTCCCGAACCTCACCGGCAAGGTGTCGGTCGCTCAGGGCTGGGGCGGCGTTGACCTGTTCGCTGCTTACGACTCGGTCGTTGAAGAATACGCTCTGAAGGGTATCGCCACCTTCAAGGCTTCGGATGCTATCTCGCTGCAGGTGATGGCGACCTACGGCTCGGGTTACAGCTTCTACGAAGTCGGCTTGGATGCCCTCCAGGCTTACGAGTGGTCGCTGGGCGGTGCGGTCCGCTTCCAGGCCAACGAGAAGCTGGCACTGGCCGTCGGTGGTCAGTACTTCGGCGACGAGTTCGTCACCGGCGCCAACGACTGGACCGTCGGCGCGACCGTTGACTACAACATCGTCAAGAACCTCGACGCCCTGCTGGCCGTCAACTACGTCGCAGGCGATACTGCTGCGACCGACAACACCTGGAACGGCTTCCTGCGTCTGAACGCAGCGTTCTAATCGGCTCTTGAGCTGATTTAGAGAAAACCCGGCGGGCAACCGCCGGGTTTTTTCGTTGTCGGTCAGGTGTGCGGTCTGCAAGCTGCCGGCGTGCGCGAGCGGCCGCTGGCGGGCAGCGGCCCTGCGCTCGTTCGTTCGCCCGGCGTGCTCCGTTCTACGGCCTATTCGGGCCGGGATTCGGCACACCCATCAGGAACGCCGCGATCCTTTCGGGCAGATCGCCGGTTTCCAGAAACGGCGCGTGGCCCTGGCCTTCGACCGTGATGGCCTTGAAGCGCGGATGCCGCCGGGCCATCTCTTTTAGCGTCTCGACAGAGAGCAGCCGTGAATTGGCGCCGCGGATAGCCAGAATAGGTAGGGCCGAGAGTGCTGCGAACTGCGGCCACAGGTCAGGCAAGGGCTGGTCGAGCTTCATCGCAAGCACCGTGTTGATCTGGGCCGGGTCGTAGTCGGCGACGGGTTTTCCGGTGTCGTCGCGATAGATTGCGCGGACAAAACGCTGCCAGTCGGCCTCGGCAAGTGCCGGAAAGGCATCGCCATGAATGGCCCGTTGCTGTGCCACCGCCTCGGCAAAATCCGCCGGGCGAGGGGCGTTCTCCAGATATGAGCGAATGTGGGCAAGCCCTGCAGGCTCGATCACCGGGCCGATGTCGTTGAGCACCACGGCCCTGACGAGCGTGGGCTGCATGACGCCAAGCACGTGGATGATCAGCCCGCCGCGCGAGATGCCGATGAACGCCGCCTCGTTGATCCCCAGTGCCGCGAGCCCGGTGAGGATGTCGGCCGCTTCTGTGCCGACATTGTAGTTCTGCCAGTTGGAATCGTAAGCTGACAGGCCCCGGCCGCGATAGTCGAAGCATATGATTCGACGCGGGCTTTCGGCGGTCAGGCGCAGCGCCAGTTCGTGGAAGTCGCGGGCGTTGCGGGTAAGGCCCGGCAGGCAGACGACCGGCAGGCGTCCATTGTCCTCGCCATAGATCCGGGCGTGGAGTTTCAGCCCGTCCTGCGCTTCGTAATAAAAATCCGAAAAACCTTCATCGCTTGCCATTGCCCGTCCCCGGAATCGCCGCCGATCTCAGAGGCATTGTGGGGCCACTGGCGAAGCGCGGTCAAACCGGGGGCCATGCCCGCGTCAGCGGCCGTTAATCAGGTCGCCTGAAATGTCGTAGGTGCCCGACAGGCGCATCTTGTAGACCTGATAATTCTCCATGACACGCTGGACGTAGCTGCGGGTCTCCGCAAAGGGGATGCGCTCGATCCAGTCGACGACGGTGTCGATATCCTTGCCGCGCGGGTCGCCATAGCGTTCGATCCACTGGGTGGCACGGCTCGGGCCGGCATTGTAGCCGGCGAAGGTCAGGATGTAGGAGCCGTTGAAGCGTCCAAGCTGCTCGCCGAGGAAGGCCGCGCCCAGCGTTGCATTGTAGCCGGCATCCGAGGTCAGCCGGTCGGCCGAATAGGCCATGCCCGCCTTCTTCGCCACTTCCTTGGCGGTGCCGGGCATCAGCTGCAGAAGGCCGCGCGCGCCGACGCCGGAGACGGCCGAAACGTTGAACTCGCTTTCCTGGCGCGCAATGGCGTAGGCCAGCGCCTTGCCCGAGCCCTCGATGTTGGCCGAGGCCGGGATGACGCCGACCGGATGCGACAGCGCGCCGACGTCGAGGCCACGCTGGGCGGCGATCTTGCCGACGCGCAGCGCCAGATAGTGGTTGTCCTGCTTTTCCGCCATGGCGGCGAGCAGAGCCAGTTCGCCTGGACTGTTCAGCTGGCCGGCGAGGTCGCGATAGAGTATTTCGGCGTAGCGCGCGTAGCCTGCGCCTTCCAGGCGGGTGATGGCGTTGACTGCCTCACGCTCGGAAAACGTTTTCCGCTCGGCGGCAGATGGTGTGGGATAGGCGACGTTGAGCGCCTTGCGGCCGATCCGCTCGGCGGCGAGTTGGCCGTAGAAGGTCGTGCCATAGGTGGCAGCGCGAGAATAGTAGTCGCCAGCCGTGCCGGGAGCACCCGATTCGGCGGCGCGGCCGAGCCAGTAATAGGCGCGCGATAGCGACAGCGGGGTGGCGGCGATCTCGGCGATGCGGGCGAAATGGAGCGACGCGGTCTTGGCGTCGTTGAGGCCGCGCAGGGCATACCAGCCGGCATGGAATTCGGCATCGGCGGCGTTGGTCGGGCTCTCCGCCGCATGGGCGGCGGCGATCTTGTAGGCGGTCTTGGCGTCGCCGTGGTCGACCAGTTCGCGCGACAGCGCCCGGCGTTCAATCCACCAGGCATCGGGATCGACCAGTGCTGCCCGCTCCTTCGGCGCCTTGAGCATGGCAGCGGCGGCATCGACGAACTTGTCGTTCCTGCGCAACAGGCGCGATTGGGCGAAGTAGTAGCCGGCTGAGCGCAGGTTCGCGGGCACCGCGTCCAGCAGCGCCTGGGCCTTCTTGTCGCCCTTGAGGACGGCCGCCCAGGCATCCGCCAGCGGCTTGGCGTCGGCGAGTTCGGCGACGCGCTGTGCGGAAGCGATGCGGTCGGCATAGAGCATCTTTTCCATGCGGAAGCGGTGGTCGGCGGCCGACAGAACGGTGCCGAACTCCTTGATGATCGCTGCCTCCTGCTTCGCCTCAAGCTTTTCGCTGCGCCAATAGGGGTTGATCGCCGCGTGCGCTGCCTTGGCGTCGCCGCGCGCCAGTTGCGAGCGGGCGAGCAGGATCGCGCCCTCGATGGTCTGCGGCTGGCTGCCGGCGAAGGCCTGGATCACGGTTTGCGGCTCGGGATTTTCGCGCGCCATGGCGCGTTCGCTGTTGCGGCGAAGGGTGGTGAGGCCCGGCCAGCCGGGCAGGGCCTGCGCTGCTGCGGCGATTTCGGTGCTGGGCACCCAGTCGCCTTTGATCGCGATCGCCCACATCAGGATGTGGCGGTCGAGTGCGGTGGCCGGCAGGCTGTCGCGGACGGCGCGGGCCTGCGCGACGTCTCCGGCCGACAGCGCGTCCAGGCCGCTCTTCAACTGGTCGATGGTGCCGAAGGCCGCGCGCGTGGCGTCGCCCTTGCCGATCGAGGCGAAGGGGAGGGCCCCGGTCGCGCCAAGGTCGAGCTCGGCGCCCGACGCAAGGGTGGTCGAGAGCGCAAGAACGGCGCCGAAAAGCACAGATCTCGGCCGGATGGCCGGAATGAAAGTGGTCATTCCCTGTCCTTGCACACGACCTTTTGCAGCCGCTAGCGCCGAGGCTAGCCGCCGGTGGTGAAGAGCCGGTAAATGAAAAGTTAGTGCCGCCATTCGAATTGCCCGTATATGCCCAACACCTCACTTGCCGCAAATTGGTGTCGAGACTATGGTGCGCGACCCTGTTTTCGACTAGAAAGCCGGCCATATCAAAAACCAAAAAACCGCAGGGTTCCTGGAGTTGGACGACATGCTGAGAGGCTCACTTACCGCGCTCGTGACACCATTCGAAAAGAATGGCCGTCTCGACGAGAAAGCCTTTCGCGCGCTTGTCGAATGGCAGATATCGGAGGGCACGACTGGCCTCGTCCCGGTCGGCACGACCGGCGAGTCGCCTACGTTGAGCCATGAGGAGCACCGCCGGGTGGTGGAGATCTGCGTCGAGGTGGCGCGAGGCCACGTGCCGGTGGTCGCCGGCGCCGGCTCGAACAACACCGAAGAGGCTGTCGGTCTGGTGAAGCACGCCGAGAGCGTCGGTGCCGATGCCGTCCTGGTCGTCACGCCCTATTACAACAAGCCGACGCAGCGCGGCCTCTATACCCATTTCGCGGCGGTCGCGCAGGCAACCACCCTGCCAATCATCATCTACAACATTCCACCGCGTTCGGTCATCGACATGACGCCGGAGACGATGGGCCGGCTGGTTCATGACTTCAAGAACATCAAGGGTGTCAAGGACGCGACCGGCAGGGTCGAGCGCGTCACGGAGCAGCGTCTGGCCTGCGGCAAGGATTTCATCCAGCTGTCGGGCGAGGACGCCTCCGCCCTCGGCTTCAACGCCCATGGCGGCGTCGGCGCCATTTCGGTGACGTCGAATGTCGCGCCGCGGCTTTGCGCCGAGTTCCAGAACGCCAGCCTGTCCGGCGACAAGGACAAGGCGCTCAATCTGCAGGACCGCCTGATGCCGCTTCACAAGGCAATCTTCATCGAGCCGGGCGCTTCGGGCGCGAAATACGCGCTGTCGCGCCTCGGCCGGATCGAGAACGTGCTGCGCTCGCCCCTGATGACCGTGGAGCAGTCGACCGCCGAGAAGATCGACGCGGCGATGAAGCACGCCGGCCTGATCGACTGAGCGGCGGAGGCTTGCGGAATATCCACTTCGCAGCCATAGCGATGTCATGAGCCAAGGCAAGAAATCCGATCCCAACAACAAGGTCGCCGCGGAGAACCGCAAGGCGCGGTTCAACTATGAGATCCTCGACACGCTCGAGGCGGGCATGGTGCTGAGCGGCACCGAGGTGAAGTCGCTGCGCCTCGGTCAGGCCAACATCCAGGATTCCTACGCCTCGTTCGAGGGTGGCGAACTCTGGCTGATCAATTCCTATGTGCCTGAATATCTGCAGGCCAACCGCTTCAACCACGAGACGCGTCGCCGCCGCAAACTGCTCGTCAACAAGCGCCAGATGGGCAAGCTTGCCCAGAGCATCGAGCGCGAGGGCATGACGCTGGTGCCTTTGAAGATCTACTTCAACGATCGCGGCATGGCCAAGATGCTGCTTGCCGTCGGTCGCGGCAAGAAGCTGCACGACAAGCGCGAGACCGAAAAGAATCGCGACTGGAACCGCGAGAAGGGACGCCTGCTCAAGGAGCGGGGGTGAGGAGTGGTGGCCGCAGGTCAGGAAAAGCCAACGATTTGGCTTTTCTAACGACGAACGCCTGAGGCCACAGCGGTGGGCTGGGGTGAGCTATACCTTTGGCCGGTTGGCAATGCCGGTTGCTTGGACCCGTCATCCCGGGCGAGCAGAGCGAGACCCGGGATCCATTGACTGGCGCGACCGGGTTCTCACTACGCACGGCCTACACCTAGGCGAGGACCCGGCCGCGCTAAACGATGTTCCAGTCAATGGATCCCGGATAACCTTCGCTTCGCTCCGGTTTCCGGGATGACGGCGTCTGTGTTGGCGCCAAGCTTCTTCACCGCCACGCTCGCTTTCGCGCCTGGCCATTGTCAAAGAGCGCTCCCTTGTCGGGAGATGGTTCGGGAAGCGGGGCGCGAGGCCGTGCCTTCCGATAGTATTTGTGTGGCGCGACGTTCGCGCCCCGCCCGGTTGCTTGCCCCGCTCAGTCGCCTCGGCATTTCCGCCGCCAGCCGCCGCAAGGCCCGGGCTTGGGGGTGAAACACCCAGCAGGAGAACCGACCTCCCGCCAGCCCGGCACCGGCGCTTCCCCCCGATGCCCGGTGCGCAGCCGGGGTCCCGTGGAAGATCGCCCGATCATGGTACGGGAGGTCTTGGAAGTGTGGAAAAACGGCGCGGGTTTTCCACGCGGTCTGCTGACAGATGGTGACATCTTGAGGCGGCCACCAATTGAATGCTCGAGTCCAGAGGGGGGCGAGGGGAGCGCGGAAAGCGCGGAAAGCGTTTCCACGTTTTCCGGGATGCTGAGATGGCGGCGACAATGCCTGGGCGCTTCAGTCCCGCTCCCGCAGGAAATCGGCTACGTCGTTGAAAACCTTGACGAACATTTCCTCAGTCAGCACACCTGTATTGGTATTGTAGCGCGAGCAGTGATAGCTTGAAAACAGTGCCAGATTGCCGACGTCATGGCGCGCACCGTGCTTGAACGGCACTGCCGCGACACGCGCGCCGAGCGCCCGCACGGTCGATTGGTGAGCGATCGCGCCAAGGGTCAGGATGGCGCGCAGGTTGGGAAAGCTCGCAATGGTCGGGGTCAGGAAGCTGCGGCAGGTGTTGATCTCGGCGCCCACCGGCTTGTTGTCAGGCGGCACGCAGCGGACCGCATTGGTGATCGCCGTCCCGATCAGTTCCAGCCCGTCGTCCGGCCGCGCCTGGAAGGTTCCGCGCGCCATGCCGAAACGGCCGAGCGTCGAATAGAGCAGGTCGCCGGCATAGTCGCCGGTGAAGGGCCGGCCGGTGCGGTTTGCGCCGCGCAAGCCGGGCGCCAGCCCGACGATGAGGAAACGCACGCTGTCCGCACCTTCCTGTGGCAGGAAGGAGCGGACGGGCGCGTTGTACCAGCCGGGCTCGCGCTGCCGCCAGCCTGCGATGAAGTCGTGCAGGCGGGGGCAGAGCGCGCAATCCCGCTCGGGATCGGCTTGCATGGCAGGTGTTGCAATCAGCATCAGCTATCGTCGGGCTCAGGCTCGATCGGTTCAACCTTGCGTACCGGGCGCTCCGAAGGCTCGCGGCCAATCTCGGCCTTCAGCGTCATCAGGTCGATGAAGTGGTCGGCCTGGCGGCGCAGGTCGTCCGAGATCATCGGCGGCTGCGATGCCATCGTCGAGATCACGCTGACCTTGCGGCCGCGACGCTGCAGGGCTTCGACCAGCGTGCGGAAGTCGCCGTCGCCGGAGAAGATGACGTAGTGGTCGACGACATCGGCAAGCTCAAGCGCATCGACGGTCAGTTCGATGTCCATGTTGCCCTTGATCTTGCGCCGGCCGGTCGCGTCGGTGAACTCCTTGGCCGGCTTGGTGACGACCTTGAAGCCGTTGTAGTCGAGCCAGTCGATCAGCGGACGGATCGAGGAATATTCCTGATCCTCGACGAGCGCTGTGTAGTAGTAGGCTCTGAGAAGGTAACCGTGTTTCTGGAAGCTGGCGAGAAGCTTGCGGTAGTCGATGTCGAAGCCAAGAGCGCGCGAGGTGGCGTAGAGGTTGGCTCCATCGATGAAGAGTGCGATTTTTTCGCGTGGATCAAACATAGGAAAATTTCCTTGTTGAAATAGGCTGTCGCCGAATAAGTCTGTGTCGAGTGTTTTCGTCTCCCCCCGATCAAATACCCTAGCCCTATCCGGCTGATATCGCCCGCAGTGAGTCATTGCCAAGGGGCGATGGTCGTGGCGTAGTAAAAAACTGTGGGTGGACGGATACCGGGATTCCGGCGCTTCACCCGAGTACACAGGCTTCATGCTTGAATTGCGAGGCCTTTCAGGTTAATGCACGCGCCAGCTTTCCGTCAAATACATGCATGAAAGGGGCACTTCATGGCCCGCGTAACCGTTGAAGACTGCATTGACAAGGTCGGCAACCGCTTCGAGCTGGTGCTGCTCGCTGGCCATCGCGCCCGCCAGATCTCGCAGGGCGCACAGATCACGATTCCTCGCGACAACGACAAGAACCCGGTTGTCGCCCTGCGCGAGATCGCCGACGAGACGCTGTCGCCTGATGACCTGAAGGAAGATCTGATCCACTCGCTGCAGAAGCATGTCGAGGTCGACGAGCCCGAACCCGAAGCCCCCGAAGCTGCAGTCGATGCGACCGGTGTGGCGGCGATCGAGGCCGAAGAAGCCGAAGAGAACATCGCCTTCGACCGCATGACGGAAGAAGACCTGCTCGCCGGCATCGAAGGACTGGTGGCACCCGAGAAGAGCGACGACTTCTGAGACCCTTGTGAGTTTTCCCTGTCGGCCGACCGGGCCGGTGGGGGAAATGGCAAAAAGGCTTGGCAGAACGTGATCCGGCCGCAACGGGGCCTTCCACGCCGCCAGATCAGTGGTTATCTATGACATGCGCCGCAAGTCCTTGCGGCGCATGATTCATTTCCAGTACCGGGAAGCTGCCCATGATGCGTCAGTATGAGCTTGTCGAGCGCGTCCAGCGCTACAAGCCTGACGTCAACGAGGCGCTGCTCAACAAGGCCTATGTCTACGCCATGCAGAAGCATGGCCACCAGCGCCGCGCCTCGGGCGACCCCTATTTCTCGCATCCGCTGGAAGTCGCGGCGATCCTCACCGACATGCATCTCGACGAGGCGACCATCGCGGTCGCCCTGCTGCACGACACCATCGAGGACACGTCCGCCACCCGCGCCGAGATCGATGAACTGTTCGGCCCCGACATCGGCAAGCTGGTCGAGGGACTGACCAAGCTCAAGAAGCTCGACCTCGTCTCCAAGAAGGCCGAGCAGGCGGAGAATCTGCGCAAGCTTCTGCTGGCCATCTCCGAGGATGTGCGGGTGCTGCTGGTCAAGCTGGCCGACCGGCTCCACAACATGCGCACGTTGCACCATGTGCCGGAGAGCAAAAGGCTGCGCATCGCCGAGGAGACGATGGAGATCTATGCGCCGCTCGCCGGGCGCATGGGCATGCAGGGCATGCGCGAGGAGCTCGAGGAACTGGCCTTCCGCTATATCAATCCGGAAGCCTACCGGACGGTTACGGAAAGGCTGAAGGATCTTTCCGAGCGCAACAAGGGCGTGCTCGAGGACATCGAGAAGTCGTTGTCGCAGCTGTTCGAGAAATACGGAATCAAGGCCACGGTGACGAGCCGGCAGAAGAAGCCGTGGTCGGTGTTCCGCAAGATGGAGACCAAGGCGCTGTCCTTCGAGCAGCTGTCCGACATCTTCGGCTTCCGCGTCATCGTCGACAGCCTCGAGGATTGCTATCGGGCGCTCGGCGCCATCCACACGACCTGGTCGATGGTGCCGGGACGCTTCAAGGACTACATCTCGACGCCCAAGCAGAACGACTATCGTTCCATCCACACCACCATCGTCGGGCCGGCGCGCCAACGCATCGAGCTGCAGATCCGCACCCGTGAGATGAACAAGATCGCCGAATACGGCGTGGCCGCGCATTCGATCTACAAGGACAATGTCGCCAAGCTGAACGGCGCCGGCCACCAGATCTCCAAGGACACCAACGCCTATGGCTGGCTGCGGCGGACGATCGAGCAACTAGCCGACGGCGACAATCCCGAGGAGTTCCTGGAGAACACCAAGCTCGAGCTGTTCCAGGACCAGGTGTTCTGCTTCACGCCGAAGGGCATGCTGATCGCGCTGCCGCGCGGCGCCACCCCCATCGACTTCGCCTATGCTGTTCATACCGACGTCGGCGACACCTGTGTGGGCGCCAAGGTCAATGGCCGGGTGATGCCGCTGATGACCGAACTCAAGAACGGCGACGAGGTCGAGATCATCCGCTCCAAGGCGCAGGTGCCGCCGGCGGCGTGGGAATCGATCGTGGTCACCGGCAAGGCGCGCTCGGCGATCCGGCGGGCGACCAAGAACGCGATCCGCAAGCAATATTCTGGCCTGGGCACGCGCATCCTCGAACGTACCTTCGAACGGGCGGGCAAGAAATTCTCCAAGGACAGCCTGAAGCCGGTGCTGCATAGGCTGGCGCGCAAGGACATCGAGGACGTGCTGGCGTCGGTCGGACGCGGCGAGCTGGCCTCGAACGATGTCGTGCGCGCCGTGTTCCCCGACTACAAGGAAGAGCGTGCCACGCCCGCGGCCTCGAAGCCGCGTGAGGAGGGCTGGTCGAAGATCCGCAACGCCGCCGGCATGCTGTTCCAGATTCCGGGGCGGTCGTCGGCCCCGCAGCGCAAGGAGCCCAAGCGCTGGGGACCGGCGGTGCCGATCCGTGGCGTCAGCGGCGACCTGCCGGTGCGCTTCGCACCCGAAGGGGCGGTGCCGGGCGACCGCATCGTCGGCATCATGCAGCCGGGCTCGGGCATCACGATCTATCCGATCCAGTCGCCGTCGCTGATGGCCTTCGACGACCAGCCGGAGCGCTGGATCGACGTGCGCTGGGACCTCGACGAAGGCTCCAAGGAGCGCTTCCCGGCCCGGCTTTCGGTGACGGCGATCAACGCGCCGGGCTCGCTCGCCGACATTGCCCAGGTGGTGGCCGCCAACGATGCCAACATCCACACGCTGTCGATGGTGCGCACCGCGCCCGACTTCACCGAAATGCTGATCGATCTCGAGGTCTGGGATCTGAAGCACCTGAACCGGCTGATCTCCCAGCTCAAGGAAAACACCAGCGTCAGCGACGCGCGCCGCGTCAATGGCTAAGCTCTGGGGCTAAGCTCCGGCGACAGGAAAGACAAAGATGCAGACGAAAGAGGTTCTCGATATTTTCCGTTCGGCGGGTGCGGTGCTGGAGGGCCACTTCATCCTGACGTCGGGCCTGCGCAGCCCGGTGTTCCTGCAGAAGGCGCGCGTCTTCATGCATGCCGACAAGACCGAAGCGCTGTGCACGGCGCTGGCCGACAAGATCCGCGCCGAGGTGAAGGGCGACATCGACTATGTCGTGGGCCCGGCGATCGGCGGCCTGATTCCGGCCTACGAGACCTCGCGGCACCTCAAAGTGCCGGCGATCTGGGTCGAGCGCGAGCAGGGCACCTTCCGCCTGCGCCGATTCGAGATCGAGAAGGGTGCCCGCGTCGTCATTGTCGAGGACATCGTGACCACCGGACTGTCGATCCGTGAGACCATCGAATGCCTGCGTGAACTGGGCGCCGAGGTGGTAGCTGCGGCCTGCATCATCGACCGCTCGGCTGGCAAGACCGATGTCGGCGTGCCGCTGATCGCACTCGCCGAATACGAGGTGCCGGCCTATCCCGCCGACCAGCTGCCGCCGGAACTGGCGGCGATCCCGGCGGTGAAGCCGGGCAGCCGGAATATCTAGTCGGATGGCGCTGCGCCGGGTCACTCCCCTTTGGCCTGCCGGCCATCTCCCCCGCAAGGGGGGAGACCGGCAGCTTTGGCGCCGCGCGCCAGGGGGCAAAAGATGATCATCGGCATCGGCAGCGACCTCGTCGACATCAGGCGGATCGAGAAGTCGATCGAGCGCCATGGCGAGCGTTTCATCGCGCGCATCTTCACCGCGGCCGAGCAAGAGCGGGCGGAAGGGCGGCGCGCGCGCGTCGCCTCCTACGCCAAGCGCTTCGCCGCCAAGGAGGCTTGTTCCAAGGCGCTCGGCTGCGGCATCGCCGAGGGCGTGTTCTGGAGCGAGATGGGCGTGGTCAACATGCCCGGCGGGCGGCCGACCATGGAACTGACCGGCGGCGCGGCCAAGCGGCTGGCGGCGATGACGCCGCAGGGCCACCGGGCGGTCGTGCATGTCACCATCACCGACGATTTTCCCCTTGCACAAGCCTTTGTGATCATCGAGGCGCTGCCGGTCGAAGAACCGCCACTATCTTAAGGTTTTGCCGACGGCTGAGACATTGCCCCCGGGCGTGCGAGCCCTTATACCATCGCGACCTGCAACGAGGACGATATGAGCGTGGCTGAAAAACAGAAGAAGTCGGGCGGTCTCGGCGAGACCGTGAGCGTCATCGTCCAGGCGTTGCTGCTGGCGCTGGTGATCCGTACCTTCCTGTTCCAGCCGTTCTCGATCCCGTCTGGCTCGATGCGTCCGACCTTGCTCGAGGGCGACTATCTGTTCGTCACCAAGTGGGCCTATGGTTTTTCGCGCTATTCGCTGCCGCTGTCGCCCAACCTGTTCTCGGGCCGCATCTTCGGCTCCGATCCCGAGCGCGGTGACGTCGTCGTCTTCAAGTTCCCGCCCAACCCCTCGCTCGACTACATCAAGCGCGTCGTCGGCTTGCCCGGCGACCGCATCCAGATGAAGGAGGGCGTGCTCTACATCAACGGCACAGCCGTGCCGCGCGAGAAGGTCGGCCAGATCGACAACCCTGACATCACCGAGGTCAACCGCCCGGTCGACGTTTATCGCGAGACCCTGCCCAATGGCGTGTCCTATGAGACGCTCGACCTGACGCCGAACTCGATCGGCGACGACACGCGCGAATTCGTCGTGCCGGAAGGCCATTTCTTCATGATGGGCGACAATCGCGACAACTCGACCGACAGCCGCTTCAACGTCGGCTACGTGCCGGCTGAAAACCTCGTCGGTCGCGCCAACATCATCTTCTTCTCGATCGCCAATGGCGCAAGCCCGCTGGAAATCTGGAAATGGCCGTCCGACATGCGCGCCTCGCGCCTGCTCAACTCCGTTCACTAGGCATGGCTGGCAAACGGCTCACCGCCACGGAAATCGCCGATGCGCTGCAACTCCGCACCGGCCACATCTTCCGCGACCACCGGCGCCTGCAACGGGCGCTGACGCATGGCAGCGCACGCAGCGCCAATGCCGGCGTCGACTATGAGCGCTTCGAGTTCCTGGGCGACCGGGTGCTCGGGCTGGTCATCGCCGACATGCTGCTGGCGGATTTCCCGGACGCGCCCGAAGGCGAGCTTTCGGTGCGCCTCAATGCGCTGGTCAATGCCGAAGCACTTGCCCAGATCGCCGACGAGATCGGCCTCGCCGAACTGATCCGCGCCGGCTCCGAGGTGCGCAATCTCGCTGAACGCAAACGGGTCAACTTGCGCGCCGACGCACTCGAATCGCTGATCGCCGTCATCTATCTCGACGGCGGGCTGGATGCGGCGAAGCGCTTCATCCACAAATACTGGAAGCCGCGCGCCGAGGCCGTGGGTGCGGCCCGCCGCGACCCCAAGACCGAATTGCAGGAATGGGCGCACCAGGCCGCAAGCGCGGTTCCCGCCTATCAGATTGAAAGCCGCACCGGCCCCGACCATGATCCCGTCTTCACGGTCAGCGTCAGGGTCGGAGAATTTTTGCCTGCCACCGGCACTGGGCGCTCCAAGCGCGAGGCCGAGCAGAACGCCGCCGCCACCGTGCTTGTGCGCGAGGGTGTGTGGAAGAACGAGGAGACCGCATCGTGACCGATGCCCCTGAGACCGCCAGCCCCGAAATGGCTGCAACCCGCTCCGGCTTTGTCGCGCTGCTCGGCGCACCGAACGCCGGCAAGTCGACGCTGGTCAACCAGCTGGTCGGCGCGAAAGTGTCGATCGTCACCCACAAGGTGCAGACGACGCGCGCCATCGTGCGCGGCATCGCAACCCACGACAACGCCCAGATCGTCTTTGTCGACACCCCCGGCATCTTTAAGCCGAAGCGCCGGCTGGACACGGCCATGGTGACCACCGCCTGGGGCGGGGCCAAGGACGCCGACGTGATCCTGGTGCTGATCGACGCCGAGCGCGGCATCCGTGGCGACGCCGACGCCATCCTCGAGCGGCTCAAGGACGTGCGCCAGCCCAAGATGCTGATCCTCAACAAGGTCGACAGGGTGAAGCCGGAGGCGCTTTTGAAGCTGACCTCCGAGGCCAACGAGCGCGTCGATTTCGAGCGCACCTTCATGGTCTCCGCCCTGACCGGGTCGGGCTGCAAGGACCTGCTCGACTTCCTCGCCAAGCGCCTGCCCGAAGGACCCTGGTACTATCCTGAAGACCAGATCTCCGACCTGCCGATGCGCCAGCTTGCGGCCGAGATCACCCGCGAAAAGCTCTATCTGCGCCTGCATCAGGAACTGCCTTACTCCTCCCATGTCGAAACCGAGAAGTGGGAAGAAAAGCCAGACGGCTCGGTGCGCATAGAGCAGGTCATCTATGTCGAGCGCGACAGCCAGAAGAAGATCGTGCTCGGCCACAAGGGCGAGACGATCCGCGCCATTGGCCAGTCTTCGCGCATGGAGATTGCGGGCATCCTCGAGCAGAAGGTGCACCTGTTCCTGTTCGTCAAGGTACGCGAGAACTGGGGCAACGACCCCGAGCGCTACCGCGAGATGGGGCTGGAGTTCCCGCACTAAGGTCTTTTTTCGACCTGCAGGCCAACGGTTCGACGTCTCACAGACAGCGCGGCGCCCCCCTGAACGGGAGCGCCGCGTATGCCTTCGTTTTTGCTGCGGAATCGGCGAAGGCGCGGCCGCATTGAAGCGTGGACGACCGCGAATTTTCAGCGGGATCGGAGTAAGATCGGCTCCGAACCGGAGCATCCCGCGTGACGTCTGTAGCACCCGAGAGCAGGATTGAGTTGTCCCGACTGACGTGGAGCGTATGACACGCGCGCAGCCCACCGCTGCAATTGGGGTCGCCTATAAGCTGCCCGTCAGTCCGAGCCTTCAAGGGGCGCTTCGAGCCAGCCGATGGGGAGAACGATGGACCGACAGCAAACTTCGCTCCGGCTGACCGCCGCCCGCTTCGTACGATCCGTTGGCATGTTCATCAGCTCCGAGTTTGGCCGAAAGGCCAGATTGATGTTTGCCGTTCTCATCGCGCTACTGTTCGGCATCAGCGGCCTGAATGTCGCCAACAGCTTTGTCGGCCGCAACTTCATGTCGGCAATCGCCGAGAAGCAGACCGCCGAGTTCATGCGGCAAGCGCTGTTCTACATCGGTGTGTTCGCCGCCTCCACGGTGGTTGCTGTGTTCGCCCGGTTTGCCGAAGAGCGGCTTGCCCTGCTCTGGCGGGAGTTCCTGACGCGGCGGGCGGTCGGAATGTATCTCGCCGGGGGCGCCTATTATCGCCTCGACGCTTCGGGGGAGCTTTCGCACCCGGATCAGAGAATAGCGGAGGACATCCGCGCGTTCACCGTCACGACGCTCTCCTTCAGCATCATGATGCTGAACAGCATCCTGACGATCGTGACCTTTTCCGGGGTCCTGTGGACGATCAGCCCGCTGCTCTTTGTCGTGGCCGTCCTCTATGCGGCATGCGGCTCCTACCTGATCATCATGCTGGGCCGCCCCCTGATCAACCTCAACTATGATCAGCTCGACAAGGAGGCGACCTTCCGGAGCGGCCTTATCGGCGTGCGGGAAAACGCCGAGGCGATCGTCGTGTCGCGTGGCGAAGAGCGGTTGGGCGTGAATCTGATGCAGCGTCTCGATGACCTCGTTGCCAATTTCCGCCGCATCACTGCCGTCAACCGCAATGTCGGCCTCTTCACCACCGGCTACAGCTGGCTGATCCAGATCATCCCTGTACTCATCATCGCCCCCGCCTTCATGCGCGGGGAGATCGAATTCGGTGTGATTACCCAGTCGGCCGCGGCGTTCGCGACCCTGGTGGCGGCGTTTTCGTTTGTCGTCACCCAGTTTCAGCAGATCTCAAACTTCGCGGCCGTGGTGTCACGCCTGAGCTCGCTGCTGGAGGCGATCGAAAAGGTCGGGGCAAAGACGGAAGGCGGAATCGAAATGGTCGAGGCCGAGGGGCGTCTCGCCTACGAGCATCTGACGTTGCTGTCCTCGCCGGGCGGCCCGCCTTTGCTGGAGGATCTGTCGGTATCGATGCCACGCGGCTCTCGAATCCTCGTCACCGGATCCGATGAGAGTGCGGGCATGGCATTGTTCCGGGCAACGGCGGGCATCCCATCCGAAGGCACGGGGCGCATCGTCCGCCCGGGCGCCGACGAAATCAGCTTCGTACCGCAGCAACCCTATCTGTCTCCGGGGACATTGCGTGGAATCCTGGTGCCTTCCGGCAGGGCGGGTGAGATCTCCGACGAGCGGATCTTCCAGCTGCTTGGCGAACTCGGCATCGAACGCGTCAAAGACCTGGCAGGCGGGGACCTGGCAGGCGGGCTGGACACGGAGCAGGATTGGGCCGCGGTGCTCACCATGCGCGAGCAGCAACTGCTGGCCCTCGCAAGCATTGTCCTGGCAGCCCCGGGTTTCGTTTGCCTGGAAAAGGCCGAGGCTGTTCTCGACCCCGAAGAACTTGATCGGGTGCTGCGCGAACTTTCCGAGGTTTCGACAACCTCAGTCAATTTCGGAGAAGCCGATGGGGCGTACGATTTCTATGATGCGGTGCTCGAGTGTCGCGAAGACGGCACGTGGCGCTGGACGACAGGACTGCATTGAGTTGCAGCTTTGGATTGTGAAATTCGTTGCTGGAATGCGCGGCGAGGTTTATCGTACATCGCGCATTGCATGGACAACGGACGCAAGGGGGACGCTCTCTTGAAGGCTGTGGTTCATATCGATCATGCGCTCGAAGAATGGCGCGCGGGGGTGCTGGCACGCATGCTCGTGTCGGCCCGCGCCGGTGCCTCGCAGCTTTGCATCTTTGAGCAGTGGGTGGTGCCCGGGGCGGGCGCGCCGATCCACCATCACCCCGTCGAGGAAGTCCTGACGGTCATGGCCGGCGACGCCGGGTTCTGGCTGGAAGGTGAAACCCTGGAAATGTCCGCCGGGCAGACTTTGGTCGTTCCGGCGCAATGGAGGCACGGGTTCCGAAATATCGGTCGGTCGGAATTGCATTTGCATGCGGTCCTGGCATCGGCTGAGTTCGAAGCGACGCTGGAAGGCAGCGGAGAGACGATACGGCGCTGGGGGGCTCTGTTTCCCGATGACGGGTCGGCTGGCTACCGGTAAGGGAGACGAGCCTGGGTTCTATTGTGAGATGAGGCTCGAGTTCCCGCACTGAGGCCCTTTCGATCTGAAGGCCGGACGCAACACAGTCAGTTCGGCCCTCCGCCGACGGCATCAACCTTGATCACTCGAACTTTCCGCACCGATCGCTCTGGGTGATCGTGCCTATGCAGCGACGCGTTTTGGTTCAACCGCAAACGGGCTGAGCCCAAGCCATGTCTGCATGGAGCCGGCCAGCCCACGGTCTCCGGTCAGGACGACTTTCCCGCGTTCCTTGGCGACCGTGGTCAGTCCCATCCAGATCGAGGTCATCGTGCGCAGGTCGCTCGACACATAGAGATCGACATCGAAACCCGGATCGGACCAGCAAAGATCAACCTCACCATGCGGTTCGACGACCAGCCACCAGAACCGTTTGGAGAGCGGTAGCTCCGGATACAGAAACTGTATCACCGTGCGCCTGTCGGGTAGCGGCAAGGGGTTCAGATTGCGCCGCATATCCCACATCAGCAGCGACGGATCTAGATTCTTGAGCGATTGTCTGGCCTCGACCCATCTCTGCCCCCAAAAGCCCATCGCTTCGATGACTTGGCGAAGATCCCTTCCGGACTCGGTCAGGTGGTATTCGTAGACGCCAGCCTCCGACTTCAGCGCCCGACGTTCGATGATCCCGTCCGCTTCCAACTCCTTCAATCGTTGCGACAGAAGGGTTGGCGACATTTTCGGAACGCCGCGCCGCAAATCATTGAAGCGTGTTGTGCCAGCGACGAGTTCGCGCAACAGCACCATTGTCCACCGCGAACACAGCATTTCAGCGGCCATGGCCAGCGGGCAGAACTGCTTGTATCCAGCCTGGGTCATTTCGGTATCCTCGAAATGGTTGATACTGGACGCTATGCCTAAATCCCCCCTTCAGCCAGTCCAGAAGCCGTACCGGCCGCTCCAGTTTCCGGACTGGAGGCCTGGCACGCTTTCCTGTGAGGTATGGAGACGGTCACGGAACACCCCGTGTCTGTCAAACCAAACAGGAAAGAAGACAATGTCAGCCTATTTGATCGCAGACATCAAAGTGACGAACGATGGTTGGGTTCCGGAGTACGCGGCTTCGGTTCATGAATTCGTGCACAAGCACGGCGGCAAATATCTGTCGCGCAGCGGCAATGTGAAGACCCTTGAGGGGCAGCCTCTCGAGACTTCGCTCATTGCCATCCTGCAATTCCCGACGGCGCAACATGCGATGGCCTTCGTCAATGACCCAGGCTACGCGCCTTTCATGATGGCACGCCAGAGAGGCAGCGAAAGCCGCTTCCAGTTGATCGACGACACCGATCTCGCTGGTACGCTCTCCTACCTGCCCAAGGGCTAAACTCGGTCTTCAAATGTCGGGACAGGCCATATGCAGGGGAGGCAAACATTGCCTCATCTCATTGCCTGTCCCGATCGAAGAAGTTGCGATCACGTCACGTCACGTTGCGGACGGGTGGGAATGATGGCCCGAATGTGACGATCAATTTCTTCTTGTGCTGCTGCTCGATAATCAGCAACGGCTCGAATGCTGGCTTCCGCTGGCACAACGCCTCGGTCCCGCAAAACGCATTCACGCCGGCCGTTGCGGAGGCTATAGCAGGGCAACGCCGCTGAATTGGAGCTTGCCATGACCGACACCGTGACCGACCGTTTCCTGCGCTATGTCGTCATCGACACCCAATCGGACCCGAAATCCCAGGCGCAGCCGTCGACCGACAAGCAGAAGAATCTCGGCCGCGTGCTGGTCGGCGAACTGCTGGCCATGGGGCTCAATGATGCGCATCTCGACGAGCACGGCTATGTCTATGCGACCATTCCGTCGAATGTCGACAAGCCGGTGCCGGTCATCTGCTTTTGCTCGCACATGGACACCGCGCCCGATTTCACCGGCACCAACGTCAAGCCGCAGGTCCTGCGCAACTATGCCGGCGGCGACATCGTGCTGCCGGGCAATCCCGAGCGGGTGATCAAGGTCAGCGAGCATTCGGAACTGAAGAACCAGATCGGCAACGACATCATCACCACCGACGGCACGACGCTGCTGGGCGCCGACGACAAGGCGGGCATTGCCGAGATCATGGCTGCGGCGCAGGTCCTGGTCGACAATCCAGATATCCGCCACGGCACGATCAAGATCCTGTTCACGCCGGACGAGGAAATCGGCCGGGGCGTCGACAAGGTCGATTTCGAAAAGCTCGGGGCCGACTTCGCCTACACTATGGACGGCGAGACGGCCGGCACCCTCGAGGACGAGACCTTTTCGGCCGACGGCGTGGAGATCAGGATCCAGGGCGTGGCGATCCATCCCGGCTTCGCCAAGGGCCGGATGGAGAACGCCATCAAGATCGCCGGTGCCATCATCGACCGGCTGCCGAAGGATCAAGCGCCGGAGACGACCGACGGCCGCCAGGGCTTCGTTCATCCGACCGGGGTGACCGGCTCGCTCGACAGCGCCACCATCAGCCTGATCGTCCGCGATTTCCGCGACGAGGGCCTCGCCGAGAAGGAGGCCATGCTCGAGGCGATCGTCAAGGACGTCATGAAGGGTTTTCCCGGCTCGACGTACGGCTTCGAGGTCAAGCACCAGTACCGCAACATGAAGGTGGTGCTCGACCGCCATCCCGAGATCGTCGACAACGCGCTGGAGGCCATCCGACGTGCCGGCATGGAGCCGGTGCGCGGCAGCATCCGCGGCGGTACCGACGGTTCGCGGCTGTCTTTCATGGGACTGCCATGCCCCAACATCTTTGCCGGCGGCCACGCCTTCCACTCGCCGCTCGAATGGGTCAGTCGCCAGGACATGGAGAAGGCGGTGGCGACCATCGTCGAACTGGCCAAGGTCTGGGAAGAGCGGGCCTGATCGCGGGGAGCGCCCGCGCGCCATAGTTCTTGATTTCGCCGCCCAACCGGCTGATGGTCCGGCCATGGAGTGGCGCGACGAAGGAATCATCCTTGGCACCCGCAGGCACGGCGAAACCAGCGCCGTGCTCGAGGTGATGACGCGTGCGCATGGCCGGCATCTGGGCATGGTGCGCGGCGGCCGCTCGCGCAAGCAGCAGCCGGTGCTGCAGGCCGGCAACCGCGTCGACCTGGTCTGGCGGGCGCGGCTCGACGAGCATCTCGGCACCTTCCAGGCCGAGCCGATCGAGCTCAATGCGGCACGGCTGATCGACAGTGCCGTTGCCGTCTATGCGCTGCAGACGCTGGCCGCGCATCTGAGGCTCCTGCCGGAGCGCGACCCGCATGCCGGCCTCTACGAGACATTGGCGATCATGATCGAGCATCTCGACGACGCCGACAGCGTCGGCGAACTGGTGGTGCGGTTCGAACTCCTGGTGCTGGAAGAGCTCGGCTTCGGCCTCGATCTTACGGAATGCGCGGCCACCGGCAGCCGCGAGGAGCTGACCTATGTGTCGCCGAAATCGGGGCGTGCCGTGTCGCGCGCAGCCGGCGAGCCGTGGCGAGACAAGCTCTTGTCTTTGCCTGTGTTCCTGCGGCAGGGCGCACGGCAGGGGGCTGATCTGGCAGCGGTCGAGGATGCGTTCCGGCTGACCAGCTTCTTTTTTGCCCGCCATGTCTATGAGCCACGCGGCATGAGCGCGCCCGAAGCGCGGGCCGGGATGATGACGGCGCTCAGGAAATACTACGCCGCCCGCGCCATTTCCCACGGAGGGACGGCCGCATGAGGGAAGTCGAGCTTTTCCTTGGCCATTCTTCTCTGCCTGGCCCGGGCGCTATATGCTGAGCCGGGCGATCTGAGGGGAACTGGCCATGTTTGAGAGCCTTCTCGGCATTGTCGCGATCGTTGTGCTGCTTGTCATTGCCTCCCGGCAGCAGAAGCGGCTCAACCTGCTCGAACGCGAGCTGGGGGCGTTGCGCGGTCTGGTGCTGTCGGGCGTTGTGCCCGCGCCTAAGGCGGAGCAAGGCCAAGCAGCGGCCGGTGTCGCATCGCCCGAGGCGCCAGCGGCGACGGTCGCCGAGATCGTGCCTGCCGCCCTGCGCGCGGAACCAGCTGCTGCAGCAGCCGAAGCGGCCGAGCCGGCCGCGGCCGGAACGGCTCTCCTCGAGGCGTCCGAGGCGGCGACCGCCGAACCGGCTCCAAGACCCGACATCGAGACTGCGCTCGGCACGCGCTGGGCGGTCTGGGTCGGCGGACTGGCGCTGGCCATCGGTGCCGTGTTCCTGATCCGCCATTCGATCGCATCCGGCTTCTTCGGACCCGGCGCGCGCCTGACCATGGCAGCAGCGCTCGGCCTGGTGCTGGTCGGCGGCGGCGAGTTCATACGCCGCACCGGCTACCGCGTGCCGGTCGAGGGCGGCGGCAGCGCCTATATCCCGGCGATCCTGACGGCGGCGGGCGCATTTGCCCTGTTCGGCACGGTCTATGCCGCGCATGGGCTCTACGGCTTCATCGGTCCAGGGGCGGCCTTCGTTCTTTTGGGCATCATCGGCGTTGCCACCATTGCCGCGGCCCTGGCGCACGGACAGGCGCTGGCCGGTCTCGGCCTGCTCGGTGCGATGCTGACGCCGGCGCTGATTTCGTCCACAGCCCCCAACATCTGGGCGCTGTTCGGCTACCTCGCCATCGTGCTGGCTGCGACGGCGGCGGTGGCGTGGACACGCCGGTGGTCGCTGTTGATGGGGGCGGCCTTCGTCGGCACCGGCCTGTGGACGCTGCTCTATCTCGCCGACGCGCCGCTGGCCAACTTCACGGTCGTCCTGTTCATCAGCGCGGCGACACTTTTGGTGCTCGCACTGCTCTGGCTCGGACGCGGCCACGAACCGGACGATGCCGCACTCGACTGGCCGTCTTTTGTGCCCGCCTTCTTCGTCGCGGTGACGGCGCTGATGCTGTTCATTCATCCGACCTATGTCGTGCTTGGCGGACCGCTGCGCGGAGCGGCACTGTTGCTCGGCTTGCTGGCGGTTGCGCTCTACCGCCCGTCCGCGCTGGCGCTACTTTTCGCGGCGGGAAGTGCCGTGGTGCTGGTCTATCTGCGCAACGCGGTTGGCGGCACCTTCGAACTCGACCTGCCGATCGGCAGCCTGACGGTGGAGGGCCTGCCGATCGAGCTGGCCGGTTCGACGCTGACGCGGATCGGCTGGGTGCTCGGGCTGGTCTTTGCCGGCGCGGGTTTTTGGAACGCGCGGCGCATGCAGGTTTCCGCGCCCTGGCGTGCCGCAGTCTGGACCGGCTGGGGCGTGGCCGTGCCGCTGGTCATACTGTTCTCGCTGTGGTTGGCCTATGGCAATCCCGACCGCGACCTGGTCCGGGCGTTGATCGCGGCTGCAATGGTGGTGGCGTTCGCGGCCGGCGGCGAGTGGCTGGCGCGGGGCGAAGAGCCGCCGCTGCAGGGTGGGCCAGCGGTTTCCTTCGCGCTTGGCGGGGCAGGGGTGGCGCTGCTGGTCGCGCTGCACATGGGTTTCGGCTCAGGCCTGACCACCGTGCTGCTCGGCGCCTCGGCGGTGCTGCCGGCGCTGGCCACCCGGCTGCGCGCCTATCCGGTGCTCGGCTGGCTGAGCGTTGGCGCCGCGGTCGCGGTGCTGGTGCGCGTTGCCTTCGATCCGACCATCGTCGGCGCAAACGCGCTCGGCCGCACGCCGGTGTTCAACTGGCTGCTATCAGGCTACGGCATCCCGGCGCTCGCCTTCGGCTTCGCCGCCTGGCAGTTGGCCCGCACCACAGGTGGCCGGCCGCGGCTGGTGATGGAGGCAGTGGCCGCACTGTTTGCGCTGTTGACGGTGGCGATGCTGGTCAGGCATGCGATGAATGTCGGGGTCATCACCGCCAATACACCGACGCTGGCTGAGCAGGCGATCTACACGCTGATCACGCTTGGCGGCGCGGGCATCATGGTGGCGCTCGACATGCGCGCGCCAAGTTCGGTGCTGCGCTACGGCTCGCTCGGCCTGGGCGTGCTATCGGTGCTCGCCATCCTGGCCCAGCACTTCCTCGTGTTGAACCCGCTGTTCACGGACGAGGGCACGGGGCGGATCCCGTTCTTCAACCTTCTGTTCCTGGCCTATCTGCTGCCGGCGGTGGCTGCCGGTGCGCTGGCGCTCTACACGCGGGGGAAGCGGCCGCCATGGTATTCGGCGATGCTGGCTCTGGTCGCCATCCTGCTCGTCTTTGCCTATGCCACGCTGTCGCTGAGGCGGCTGTTCCAGGGCGAACATATCGGACTGTGGGCCGGACTCGGTCAGGTCGAGACCTATTCCTATTCGGCGCTGTGGCTTGCCATGGGCGTCGCCCTGCTGGTTGCCGGCGTGACGCTGAGATCGCAGGTGCTGCGCGTCGCCTCGGCGGCGCTGATCTCGATCGCCGTCGCCAAGGTCTTCCTGTTCGACATGTCCGAACTTCAGGGCGTGCTGCGCGCGCTGTCCTTCATCGGGCTGGGCGGGGTGCTGATCGGCATCGGGCTGTTCTACCAGCGCCTGCTGTCGCGGGCGGCGCGGTAGATCTTCTTCCGCGCATTAAGTCATTGTTAAGCTTACTGGAAGATTGCCGGCCAATTTCCGATTTTATTCAAATTGCGCCATGTTTCGGCAATGGATTGGAGCCAAGTTCCGCTCGCGCCAATGACATGGCGCACGGGATTCGTTCCGGCGTGTTTCTTTTTCCCGATGCCGCCGTTCCGATACCCGTCAACGGGTCGCAAAGCCTTTGGCCGCGCGGCTCCAAGCAATTTCGGAGCATTCAATCATGTCCAAGCGGCATCTGTTTTTCGTCATGTTCGCTGGCCTTGTGCCTTTCACCGCGCCGGCCGCCGCAATCGCGGCGGACATGGCGTCCGGCTACTATGAGCAGTCGGATTCGTCCGGCGCCCATGACTGGTCCGGCGTATATGCCGGCGGCAATGTCGGTATCTCGAACGCCGATATCCCCAACCCGCTGTCCAAGAAGACCGGCTGGCAACTCGGCGGCCAGGCCGGCATGAACTTCCAGTCCGGCCAGGTCGTCTATGGCGCCGAGGTGGACGGCAGCTACTCGACCGGCACGCGCCACAAGATCGGCGGCGGCGCAGAACTCGAGCGCCACTGGGATCTGGCGGCCAAGGCGCGCGCCGGCGTCGCGTTCGACCGCACCCTCGTCTTCGGCACGGCCGGTTATGGCGTCACCAAGTTCGACGCCAGGCGCAACGTGACCTCCGGCTCCAACTGGGAAGGCGGTCTGCTGCTCGGCGCTGGCGTCGAGCAGGCGCTGACCGACAAGGTCTCGGCCAAGGTCGAATACAACCATGTCGACTACGGCAAGGTGCGCTCGGACGTCGTCGGCGGGGGCCGGAATGTCAAGGAACTCGACAGCAACACGCTGAAGGCCGGCCTGAACTACAAGTTCTAGCGCCAGCAGCCTTGTGTCGAAGGCGGGCTTGCGAGCCACGCCCGCTTTCGATGCGATTGAACGTGTATGCGTCAGGGCGCATCTGAATATCCAGAAGGGATATTCAGATGCCGCTCTATATCCGCGACAATGAAGTCGACGCCCTGGCTGCTGAGTTGCAGGCCGTCTCCGGCGCTGCGAGCAAGACCGAGGCGGTGCGCACCGCGCTTCTGCACAAACTTGAGCGCAATCGCGCCAAGGTGCCGCTGGCAGAACGGCTGGCCAGGCTGCAGGCAAGGGCTACCGAGATCGGCCTGCCCAATCGCCAATTCGACATGAAAAGGTTCAGTGATGAGATGTGGGGCGATGAGTGATGTTCGTCGACGCATCGGTGATCGTCGCCATCATCAACCAGGAGCCGGGTTGGGAAGAGCTGGTCAAGCGGCTCAGTGAGTTCGCCGGTGAGCGCAATGTCTCACCTATGGTGCGCTTCGAAGCGGTTGTGGCCGTGGCACGTGCAGCGGCCGAAGTGACCGGCAGCAAGACGACTCCGGACCTCGTCGCCAAGGCGTGGGAACTCTTCGATGGCTTCGTCACCGAAATTCAGGCGCGGGAACTGTCACTTTCGAGCGAGATTGGTTCCGCTGCCATCGAGGCAGGCACATGCTATGGCAAAGTGGTCGGCCATCCGGCCGGTCTCAATTTCGGCGACTACTTTGCCTATGCCTGCGCCAGGGCGTTGAAGACGGCGCTCCTCTACAAGGGCAACGACTTTTCCCAGACAGATCTGGCCTGAGCGTGGTTAGCCCTGCGGCGTTACTCCGCCGGAGCCAGCGCGAGCGGCCGTTCCACCGGACGCTCCTTGATCGGCCAGTGGACCGCGGCGGCAAACAGGCCGAGCGCCACGCCCAGCCACCAGACCGGGTCGTAGCTTCCGAAATGGTCGTAGAGGTAGCCGCCGAGCCAGACGCCGAGGAACGAGCCGATCTGGTGGGAGAAGAAGACGATGCCGCCGAGCATGCCGAGATGGCGGGTGCCGAACATGATGGCGACGAGCCCGTTGGTCGGCGGCACGGTCGACAGCCACAACAGACCCATGATGATGGCAAAGACGATGACGCTGGTCGGCGTCTGCGGCAGCAACAGGAAGGCCGCCACCAGCGCCGAGCGGGCCAGATAGATCCAGGCGAGGAAATGCGGCTTGGAGTATTTCTGGCCGATGATGCCCGAGGCGAGCGAGCCGATGATGTTGAAGAAGCCGATCAGCGCCAGCGCGATCACCGCATAGCGGGCATCGATGCCGATGTCGCGGATATAGGCTGGGAAATGGGCGGTTATGAAGGCGACCTGGAAGCCGCAGACAAAAAAGCCGGAGACCAGCAACAGGTAGCTCTTGTGGGCGAAGGCTTCCGACAGTGCCTGCCCAAGCGTCTGGTCGATTTCGGCCAGCGAAACCTTGCCTGAACGGGAGTTGCCGGCAAGCGGGATGGCAAGGACCGGGATGACCAGCATGGCGACGGACATGTAGACCAGCGTGTCCGACCAGCCATAGGCGTCGATCAGCCCCTGGCTGATGGGGGCGAACAGGAACATGCCGGCGGAGCCCGCCGCGGTGCCGATGCCGAAGACCATGCTGCGCCGCTCGGGCGAGGTATGCCGGGCGAAGGCGGCGAGCACGATGCTGAAGGAGCCGGCGGCGACGCCGAGGCCGACCAGCACGCCGCCGCTGACATGCAGCATGGTGGCGCTGTCGGCGTGGGCCATCATGTAGAGGCCGAGCGCATAGAGCAAGGCGCCGAGCGTGAGCACGCGCCAACTGCCGAATTTGTCGGCGAGCGCGCCGAAGATCGGCTGACCGAGGCCCCAGAACAGGTTCTGGATCGCCATGGCGAGACCGAAGGTGGTGCGGTCCCAACCCTTTTCGGCAAGCATCGGCAACTGGAAGAAGCCCATGGCCGAGCGCGGACCGAAGGTCAGGGCTGCGATGAGGCAGCCGCAGGTGATGATCAGCCAAGGCACGCTAGAACCGGACCGGGTGTTCACAGCCGCTGCCGTCATCGCCGTTTCTCCTAAAGGAGCGGAGTTTTTATCCGATCCTCGGCGATCTTCACAATCAATAGGTTTTGGCCAATGCGTCAATGTTTCTGATGGTTCGGGAATAGAATCCAAGCGACACGCGTTAGTTGTATGCTCGGATGGCTGGGCCGGCAGGGAACCCCAAGCACGATGGGCGCTATCCGCGCGGCACTTGCGCCGCGCGGATAAGGCGCGTTCAATCGGCAAACAGCGAGGGTGACTTGCGATCGGCGGTCATGGACGAGAAGAAGGCAGCGATACTGGATGAAATTCCGCGCCTGCGCCGCTATGCGCGGGCGCTGTTGCGCGACCGCGATGCCGCCGACGACCTCGTCCAGGATTGCCTCGAACGCGCGCTCGTCCGTCTGGACAACTGGCGCACGGAGGAAAGCCCGAGGAAGTGGCTGTTTACGATCATGCACCATCTGTTCATCGACAACATGCGCAAGATCGGCCGCCGCGGCGAGGCCTCGATGCTGCCGATCGATGCCGACGAGGCGCTGGCGACGCCTGCCACGCAGGCCGAGAGCGTCGCCTCGCGCGAGATCATCAACGCCTTGCAGGCGATCAGCCCCGACCGGCGCGCAGCACTGGTGATGGTGGCGATCGAAGGTTTTTCCTATGCCGAGGCGGCCACGATGCTGGGTATTCCGGCGGGAACGCTGATGTCGCGCATCTCGCGTGGCCGTGAGGAGTTGCGCGCCCTGCTCGATGACCAGGCGCGGCGCAGGTCGATAAGGATCGTCGAGAGATGAATGCACGTCTCTACAGCGAACGTGACATCCACCTGGCGCTCGATGGCGAACTGCCCGAGGACGAACGCGCGGCATTCCAGGCCTGGCTCGAGGCCAATCCCGACATGAAGGCCAGGAGCCAGCGCTACGCTACCGACGATGCGATGTTGCGCGGTGTCTTCGACGGCGTGCTCGACGAGCCGGTACCGTTTCGGCTGGAGAGCGCCGTCAATGGCGATGCACCGAGCCGCAAGCCTGCATCGCAGCGTTGGCGCATGGCGGCGGCTGCGGCGGTGCTTGTGCTGCTTGGCGGGGTGGGCGGATACTTCCTCGGAGTGAACAACGCCGACGAGTCCGATGACCGCATGGCCGAGCTGGCGATATCAGCGCATCAGACCTTTGCCGCCGACCAGACGCGTCCTGTTGAGGTGGATGGCTCCGACAAGGCCTATTTGACGGGCTGGCTGTCCAAGCGAACGGGTCTCAAGCTGGTGGCACCCGATCTCAGCAGCGAGGGCTTCCAGTTGCTTGGCGGCCGACTGGTTCCTGCCGGCACCAGTACCGCGGCGCTGATGCTCTATGCCGATGACAAGGGCAACCGCATCTCGGTCTATGTCACCACTGAAGGCACCGAGCGTACCAAGGGCACCTACGTGCTAGAAGGCGGTGGACCGCAGGCGATCTACTGGCAGGACGAGGGTTATGGCTGTGCCATCGTCGGTACGCTGCCGTCGGATGTGTTGAGCGTGGTCGCCAAGGATGCCTACAGGCAATTGCTGGCGGGGGCGGGGATCACGCAGTCGTAAGCTGTGCCGCGTCGGGTGTGACGTCGGCGCGTCAAGTTGCCGGGGGCAGGTTTCCTGATGGCTCAGTGGCGCCTTGACCGTTACGGCATGGATTCCCGACACTCTCCGCTCGCGTTGCTCGCTCAAGAGGTCGGGAATGACGAGCTTGATGAGTTGTTTCCGTCAATCTTCGACGCCTGCGCCCGTGTAAACAGCCGACGTTGGAGGTTGGCGGGAACGCCCCCATTTTCCGTCATTCCCGACCTCGTGAGCGACCGTAGGGAGCGGAGAGTGTCGGGAATCCATGCCGTGGCGGCTGAGTAGCCACGGGCCTTCAGGAGCCGGGTAGGGCGCAATGAGCTTTCGATGCGCACGGCAGGCACTTCCCTGGGCATAAATACCCCCGAGAATTATATCCCCGACCACCCCTGCGCCATGTCACAATAAGGCCCGAATCGAGGCGTGACTGCGCTGCTATGCATGCGCATGAGCGCTTCGCAGGTTCCTTCAGGGCTCCTCCCGCCCAGCCGAGGTTCTCAGGTCCGCATGGCTGCCGACATTCGAACGGCCCGCGCTGAAGACGTCGATGCGCTCTGCGCCATCGAGAACGCCGTCTTTGAGGGCGACCGGATTTCGCGCCGCTCCTTCCGCCAACTGATCGACCACGAGACCGCCGAAGCGCTCGTCGCCGAATGCGAGGGCCGGGTTGCCGGATACGCCATGGTGCTGTTCCGCAAGGGCAGCGGCGTAGCTAGGCTCTATTCCTTCGCCATCGCACCCGATTTCGCCGGCAAGGGTATCGGCCGGCGCCTTCTGGATGCGGCCGAGCATGTCGCCTACGAGCATGGGCGCATGATGCTGCGCCTCGAGGTGCGCGAGGACAACGCCCGCGCCATCGGCCTCTACGAGCAGAACGGTTACCGCAGGATCGGGCACGAGGCCGACTACTACGAGGACGGCATGACCGCGCTGCGCTACGAAAAGACGCTGCGCGGCGACGTGCCGATCGCGACAAAAGTGCCGTTCTACGCCCAGACCTGCGATTTCACCTGCGGGCCCTGCTGCCTGATGATGGCGATGGCCAATTTCGACCGCAGCTTCGTGCCCGATCCTGTCATGGAAGTGCGGCTGTGGCGCGAGGCGACGACGATCTTCATGATGTCGGGGCCTGGCGGCTGCGAGCCGTTTGGATTGGCAGTCGCGGCACATGAGGCCGGGCTCGGCACCGAGATTTTCGTGTCGGCGGAGGGAGCGCTGTTCCTGCAGTCGGTGCGCAGTGAAGAAAAACGCCGGGTCATGGAACTGGCGCAGGCCGATTTTCGCAACCGCGCCGAAAAATACGCGATCCCGGTGACCTATCATCCGTTCGTGCTGGATGACATCAGGGCGCGGCTCGCCGAGGGCAGGCTGGCGCTGGTGCTGATCTCGGGCTTCCTGATGTTCGGCAAAAAGGTGCCGCACTGGGTGTTGGCCATCGGCGACGATGGTGGCCACATCCTGATCCACGACCCCTGGATCGAAGACGAGCAGCGCGAGACGGCGTCCGACGCGGCCAATATCCCCGTTCCCTACGATATCTTCATGCGCATGGCGCAATTCGGCCGCAATGGCCTGCGCGCCGCGATCATCCTCGGAAAGCCCGACAAGACATGACCTGGGTCATACTCACCGGCCGGCAAAGCGACCTCGACCAGACCGCGACGCCGCACAAGATCATCACCAACCGCGACTACCTTGCCCATCCGGCGCTGTTTCGCGGCCAGCGGCCGAAAGTCATCAACCTGTCCAACCGCTACGACTACCAGAGCCGCGGCTACTACGCCTCGCTGCTGGCCGGCTCGCGCGGACACAAGGTGATCCCGTCGGTCGAGACGATGATCGACCTGTCCGAGCGCAAGCTCTACGAGAACGCGCTACCGGAACTTGAGTTGGCGCTCAACAAGTGCCGCAAGGATCTGGGCGGCACGTTTCCGGCCAAGGTGACGGTCTTCTTCGGCATCGGCCCGTCCAAGGCCTGGGACCGCTTCGCCAAGCTTTTGTTCGACTGGTTCCGCGCGCCGGCCCTGGAAGTCACGATCAAGGATGGCGAGTGGGCCACTATCCACAAGATCGGTTTCGCAGCCCTCGGGCGGCTTGACGACGCCGACAAGAAGCGCTTCGTCGCCGCCCTCGACACTTACACCAGCCGCGAATGGCGCGACACCAAGGCGCGCACGCCGTCGCGCTACACCTTCGCCACGCTGATCGACCCCAACGAGCAATTGCCGCCGTCGCAGATCTCGTCGCTGCGCCACTGGGCCCGCATCGCCGAGAAGATGGGCGTCGAGGTCGAGCCGATCACCAGGAAGGACCTGGCCAAGCTTGCCAACTACGACGCGCTGTTCATCCGCGAGACGACGTCGATCTCCAACCACACCTACCGCTTCGCCCGCCGGGCCCAGCAGGAGGGCATGCCTGTTATCGACGACCCGCTGTCGATGATCCGCTGCACCAACAAGGTCTATCTCAACGAGTTGATGGCCCACAACAACGTGCCGGTGCCGCCGACCGTCATGATAGCGGGGCCAGCCGACCTGCAACTGGCGGCTGACACGCTCGGCTTTCCGCTGGTGCTGAAGATCCCCGACAGCTCGTTCTCGCGCGGCGTCAAGAAGGCGTCGGACTTCGAGGAGTTGAAGAGCCTCGCCACCGCCTGGCTCGAGGATTCCGACCTTTTGATCGCGCAGAAATTCATGCCGACCGACTATGACTGGCGCGTCGGCGTGCTTGGCGGCCAGCCGCTGTTTGCCGTCCACTATCTGATGGCCAAGAAGCACTGGCAGATCGTCAACCACAATGGCGGCGGCAAACCGGTGGAGGGCGGCATCAGGACCTTCACGCTGAAGGATGCGCCGGCCCACGTCATCGACACCGCCGTGCGCGCCGCGAGCTGCATCGGCGACGGGCTCTATGGTGTCGACCTCAAGGAGACCAAGGACGGCGTGTTCGTCATCGAGGTCAACGACAACCCCAATCTCGACCACGGCGTCGAGGATTCCGGCGAGAAGGACGAGGTCTGGGTGCGGCTGACGCAATGGTTCCTCGACCGGCTGGAGCGCAACGGGAAGTAGGGCCAAGGTCGACTTCCGTTGCGGAAGCCTTCGGGGGACGCGGGTTGCCGTTTGGGCGGTATGACGCCACCTGAACATCAGCCGCTGTTGCGAAGTCCCTGGACGATCAGAAGCAGGCCGCCCGCCACCACGACAACGTCGAGGATGGCGATGTGAGCGCGGTTGGTAAGGCCAGACGTCAGGCGTTTGGCGACGAAGGCGCCTGGGGTCGCGCAGACGCCGATGAGCAGCGCTAGCGCGACCGATGACAGGGGCAGGAAGCCGGAGGACTGGAATACCAGTATCTTGGCGAGGCCGAGCGTCATGGATATGCCGGCGTCGGTGGCGACCACAGCGGTGCCGCTGAGCCCGGCTGCGAGCAGGATGGTGATGAGCACGACACCTGAGCCGGCAGTGCCGCCGGCCAGCAGCCCGTAGCCAAGGCCAGCGGCATTCAGGCTCGCGCCATTCAGATGCCGCTGCCGACGCAGGAGCAGGCGGCGAAGCGGCACCAGCACAATGAGCACCGAGCCGATCAACAGTGTGATGCCGGGGCCTGAAAGCAGCGTGTAGCCATAGGCACCCGCAATACAGGCGGGAAAGGCGAAGCAGCCGACGGCCAGCGCCTTGCCACGGTCGAAATCGCTCCGGAAGGCGGCGAGGCGGCTTCCATTGGTCATCAATGCCGCGACGCTGATGATTGGAACGACGGCTTCGGGCCCGACGATCGGCAAGAGGACTGGCGGCAGAAGCAGGCCAGTGCCGTAGCCTGTGACACCGCCGATGGTCGCGGCGCCGAACGACACCGCAGCCACGACGAGATATTGCCACAGCGACACATCACCAAGGGTCACGACTCAGCCTCGCCCGATGCGGAATGGTTCATTCTTCTGGTGCAAACCCTACGCGGCCGCAACGGTTTGGTGACAGGGGCGCTCTAAGTTGCTGAATCTGCGCATCGTGCTTTCCGAAAATCGAATCTAATCTTCGGGCCGATGCGCTAAACAACTGGCGGAGCGACTTCTGGATCGGGATGTTGCCTCGTGTAGTATCGCTGGACCTGCGATCCGGAAGGCATCCCATGATTCTCATTGGCCAGTTCGACTCACCCTTCGTCCGCCGCGTCGGCATTGCGCTCAGGCTCTACGGCCTGCCCTTCAGGCATGAGCCATGGTCGGCCTTTGGCGATGCCGACAAGATCCGGGCCTACAATCCGCTGACGCGGGTGCCGACGCTGGTGCTCGACAATGGCGAGGTGCTGATCGAAAGCCACATCATCCTCGACTATCTCGACAGCCTGGCGCCCGCCGGTCAGGCGATGTTCCCCGCCGCCGAGCCGGCGCGCCACCAGGCGCTGAAGATCGCGTCTCTGGCGATGGGCGTGGGCGAAAAGGCAGTCAGCCTGTTTTACGAAAAGCGGCTGCACACGCACGTGTCGGAGGTCTGGGTCGAACGCTGCCGCACGCAGATATCGTCAGTTCTCGAAGTGCTTGAAGCGGAGCGCAGCAAGAGGAGCAGCGATTACTGGTTCGGCGACCGCATCGGCCATGCCGACATCGCCGTTGCCATGGTGCTGCGTTTCATCAACGATGCGCATCAAGGGCTTCTGTCGATGACGGATCTCCCGGCACTTGCCGCAGATGCCGCGCGGCTCGAGGCCATGGCACTATTCCAGGAGATCAGCCAGCCTTTCATCCCGCCGGCATAGGCATTTTTAGTGGAGCATGATCTTGCCCGAAAACCGGCGTCCACTTTTCGGGATCATGCTCTGCTCGCCCGCAGCTTCTCGATAGCCTCGAATCGCTCGAGGAACGCCTTCTGCACTCGGCTTGCTGGTTGCGGGGCAAGATCGAGCCCGTCGGGGGTGATGTTGCGCGGGCGGCCGAAGAACTGCGTCGCCTCGGCGACCGAGAAGCCGGCGAGTTGGGTCGCCTCGAAATAGGCCGCGATCTGGTCGGCGCGCTTGATGTCCTTCTTGAGGCCCAGGGCGATCGCAGCGGGGAGGCCGAAGCGCAGGTGGATGGCGCTCTGGAGCCGTTCTTCGCAGGACTTGTAGCCACCGCCGACGACCGACTTGAACGGCGAGATCATGTCGCCGATGACATATTCGGGCGCGTCATGGAGGAGAGCGAGTAGTTGCGCCTCGGGTGAGGCACCCGGCACGAACTTGCGGAAAATCTCCTCGACCAGCAGCGAGTGCTGCGCCACTGAATAGGCATGGTCGCCAAAGGTCTGGCCATTCCAGCGGGCGACGCGGGCGAGGCCATGGGCGATGTCGACGATTTCGACGTCGAGTGGCGAGGGGTCGAGCAGGTCGAGGCGTCGGCCCGACAGCATGCGCTGCCAGGCACGCGCCGGGGCGCCGGGACGGTCGCCCATCAGGCGTCTTCCGCGCTTGCGGCCTCCGGATAGGTGAAGCTCGCCCAGGCGGGGATTGCCGGTGTCACCGCTGCCTCGCCGGCGGTGATCTCGGCGCCCGCGTCGAGTGCCGCCTTGACACGGTCGATGCGGGCGATTGCGAGGCCGCGGGTGTCCGAGACCGAGCCGAGCGTGCCCACAACCTTGCCGCCGGAAACGAGGTCGGTGCCGGGTGCGGGGAGGGGCGAGGCGGCCGAGACGAGCAGGACGCGGCGGCGCGCGGTGCCACGATGCTGCATGCGCGAGACGACTTCCTGGCCGATGAAGCAGCCCTTCCTGAAGCCGACGCCGCCCGTCTGGTCGAGCAGCACGTCATGCGGGAAGGCATCGCCGAGCGCATAGTCGGAGCCGCTTTCGGCGACGCCGCTCACGATGCGGAAGGCGTGCCAGTCGGCCTCGGTGGCGTCGGACGTGGGTGCAGCGCCATAGTGGCGAAGGATCTGTGGCTGGAAGCGGCTGTCGCGGACAGTTGAATCGGCATGCGAGGCGGCTGAATCAGCTTGCCATGAAACAGCGATATCAGCTTGATCCTGCTTGGAAATGTCTGCCTTGGCGCGGAGCCGATAGAGCATCAGGCGGCGGACGAAATCGTCTGATATGTCGGCCCGGCATTCGAGGCGGAGCGCATTTTCGCCGCAGCGCGAGACCAGGAAATCGAACATGATCTTGCCCTGGGGGCTAAGCAATGCGCCGGGCTTGGCTTCTCGCTGGCCAAGCGCGCCGAGATCGACGGTCAGGATGTTTTGCAGGAAATGCTCTGCATCCGGCCCGGAAACGGCAATGACGGCGCGGTCTGTAAGACGGGTTGTCGGCATGGGCGAGGGCTAGCCTGATCTTGCATTTCGGAGAGCCATTACGTAAGCCGCTGGCAATTCCCACACAAGGGCAGGCGCGACATGGCAACGACCTACGATCTCATCCTCAAGGGCGGCACCGTCGTCAACCAGGACGGCACAGGCGTCCGCGACGTCGGCGTGACCAATGGCCGGATCGCAGCCATCGGCGACCTTTCTGCCGCTTCGGCCGGCGAGACGATCGACTGCCGCGGCCTGCACATCCTGCCCGGCGTGGTCGACAGCCAAGTGCATTTCCGCGAGCCGGGGCTGGAGCACAAGGAAGACCTTGAGACCGGTTCGCGCGCGGCGGTCCTCGGCGGCGTCACATCAGTGTTCGAGATGCCCAACACCAACCCGCTGACCACCAGCGAAGCAGCGCTTGCCGACAAGGTGAGCCGCGCCAGCGCGCGTATGCATTGCGACTTCGCCTTCTGGGTCGGCGGCACGCGCGAGAATGCCAAGGACGTCGCCGAACTGGAGCGCCTGCCGGGCGCTGCCGGCATCAAGGTGTTCATGGGTTCGTCGACCGGCGACCTGCTGGTAGAGGACGACGAGGGCGTGGCCTCCATCCTGCGCAACACGCGCCGCCGTGCGGCGTTCCACTCCGAGGACGAGTTCCGCCTGCGCGAGCGCCTCGGTGAACGCGTCGAGGGCGATCCGTCCTCGCATCCGGTCTGGCGCGACGAGATCGCGGCGCTCCAGTGCACCGAGCGGCTGGTGCGCATTGCCCATGAGACTCGCGCGCGCATTCACGTGCTGCACATCTCCACGGCAGAAGAGATCGCCTTCCTCGAGCACCACAAGGATGTCGCCACCTGCGAGGCGACGCCGCATCACCTGACCCTGTCGTCGGACGACTATGCGCGGCTCGGCAACCTGATCCAGATGAACCCACCGGTGCGGGCTCCCCGCCATCGCGACGGCGTCTGGCACGGCATCAGCCAGGGCGTGGTGGACGTGCTCGGTTCCGACCACGCGCCGCATACGCTGGAAGAGAAGGCAAAGCCCTATCCGGCCTCGCCTTCGGGCATGACCGGGGTGCAGACGCTGGTGCCGATCATGCTCGACCATGTGAACGCCGGTCGGCTGACATTGGAGCGCTTCGTCGACCTTTCGAGCCACGGCCCGAACCGCATCTTCGGCATGGCGCGCAAAGGCCGCATCGCCGCCGGCTACGATGCCGACTTCACCGTCGTCGACATGAAGCGCACCGAGGCCATCACCAACGCCCAGGCGGGCTCCAAGGCCGGCTGGACGCCCTATGACGGCAAGAAGGTCACCGGCTGGCCGGTCGGCACCATCATCCGCGGCACCCGCGTGATGTGGGAAGCTGAAATCGTCACGCCGTCGCAGGGCAGGGCGGTGGAGTTTTCGGAAGCAGTGGTGCGGTAGCACTTCTATCTGCCCTGGTGGGGCGGACCTCCGGGTGGGGCAGATGCCCGGTCGGCCAGTTCTGTTTTTCGGCCGGATCTGACTTCGGCGATTTCACGGCATGGATTCCCGACACTCTCCGCTCGTTCCTCGCTCACGAGGTCGGGAATGACGGATTGCGGGTTGCCCCGTCCCTGCCGGGATGTCTCGGCCAGCCCAAAATCCTCATGGTGAGCCTGTCGAACCACGGATTTTGGGCCAGCGACACGGAGCACGAACCCACGACCTAGCGCCCTCGTGGTTCGACAGGCTCACCATGAGGGCTACCGAGACCTCTCGACTATTCGTCAACGCTGATTGGCGGCTGCGCTCCTCGCACTCCGTCATTCCCGACTTCGTGAGCGAGTGAAACGAGCGGAGAGTGTCGGGAATCCATGCCGTGACGGGGGAGCATCGGGGGCAAATGGTACCCTACCACAGGCGCATCGCGCACCCGTGCCACTGAGCATTGATTCCGACTCGCGAAACCGCCCGTCAGCCGCCTCTAAGGGCTCCTTCTCCCGCAGGCGAGCAGAAGGAAAAAGAATCAATCGCCAGCGACGAAGAAGGCCCAGCTTCCCTCGGGCGTGATGCCCAGGCGGTAGAAGACATAGGCGCCGTATTGCTTCATGTCCTCGTAGTCGCCGGCCGTCACGATCTTGAACAGCTCGACCTTCTGGCGCGCGTCGAGCTTGTCGAGCGGGATGCCGAAGAAATAGGGCCAGACATAGAGGTCTTCCTCGGTGCCTTCGCCGAGGTGGACATAGCCCGCATTCAGAACCTCTTCCATGATGGCGAGGATTTCCTGGCCTTCGCCGTCGCCCGAAAGTCCCTTGATGAAAGCAATCGGGTCGCCTTCGATGTCGCCGAAGGACAGTTGCGGCATGTTCGAGCCCGTGCCGATCAGCGGCCTGAGCTTTTCGATGTCGCCGGTCTTGGCCGCCTCGACGAGCAGGTTGCGCATGCGGCTCACCGGCTCGGGCAGGCGGCTGAGGTCATGGACGATCTCGGGCAGAGGGCCGTCATTGTCGAGGTGCGGCGCGGCCGGGCCCGTGGCCTCGCCCGGTGCTGCATCCAGCGGCTCGTCCTGCTGGTCGGCGGGTAGCTCTTCGGCGTCGGTTGCCGACGGCTTCTGGATCGGGTCCGGCATCGGAACCGAGTTTTCGGGCATCGTCTCCGAGGTTGCCGGCTTGGGCGGGGTCACAGGCGCCGGGATCTCCTCGCGCTTGATCTCGCTGAGCGCGAGCGCCGAGGTCGCGTTGAGTGGGAGGATCAGGGTCGTTGCGAGGCCAAAGGCTGCAAATTTCAACATCGCGCGGGGCGCGAAAACAGTATGTGGCCGCATCAAAGCTACGCTCCGGGGATTCTCTAGGACGTGCCGGCAACATGCCGAAACCGTGCCGGCTCGTCAAAGAACCGGGGCGGTGCTCAATGTCGCAGGCGCAGCGGCTCGAACTCGCCGGCCTCAACGCGCGCGCGCATGCGATCGAGCAGCGCAATCGCCGCTTCCTCGCCATTGGCGGCGACGATTTCGGCAAAGGCAGTCGCGAGGGCGGCTTCAGCGATGATCTCCGGCTCGATGCCGGCGGAAAGGCCTTCCGCCCAAGCCTCGTTATGGCTCTCGACGGCGGTCAGGCGCTTTTCTTCCCTGACCAGGGCGTCGATGTCGCTTACGCTTTGTTCCATTTCGGTCTTTCACCCTGCCAAGCCGCCCGATGATTCGGGTCAACTTGAGCTATCCCTTTAATGTCCCGTTAAGACAACTAGCACAATCGGCCGTCGATGTACGGTCGGCAATGCCCGAACAGTAAATAGGTTGTTAATTACCGAAGCGCGAGGCGATGTCGCGGCTGAGCGTCTCGCCTTCCTTCATGTAGCGGGTGATCGCCTCGGTCGCGGACGGCGTACAGGCGGTGTAGGTGCCGTCGAAGGAACGGTATCCGCGATTGAAGGACGCGATGAAACGGGCGCGGCGCTCGGGCGAGGGGTTCTCGGCCTGGAGCAGCTTTTCCATCTCGTCGCGCCACTGCGTGCCCTTCTCGCCGCAGAGATTGCGCAGGAAATGCAGCGAACCCAGAACCTCGGCGAGGCGCATCAGGCCCGGCTCGAACGGCGCATCGACGGCGCGCGCCGGCCCCGAGAGGGCGGTGCTCGCGGCAAGCGCCATGGCAAGCATGAAGGTCGAAGCGCGGATCATAAGCTTTTGTGGCGAAACAATTGGTTGGCCGCAAGACGCAAGCGCCGGCTATCCCGGCAGATTTACCTGGCCGTCGAGCAGTTCGAGCACGATCTCCAGCGTCGAATCGGTCAGCGGCAGCCGCTCGATCTCCTCGAGATGGTGAAACGCCGCTTCGTCGGCGTCGTCGCCGCTGACGGGCTCGCCGCCGCTGTGGCGCGCGCCGAAGACGGTGAGTCGGTAGACCGAGGCCCCTTCGTCGCGGCTGTCGATGAGGATCTCGCGCAAGGGCACCAGCGCGCCGACCTCGATGCCGGTCTCTTCCATGAGCTCGCGCCGGGCCGCGTCCTCGAGCGTTTCGTCGGCCTCGACGCGTCCGCCGGGAAAGGCATAGAGACCCTTGGACGGCGCGCGACCGCGACGGACGAGCATGATCGCGCGGTCGCGCAGGACCGCGACTGAGACGGCGGGGACTATGTTTGCTTCGTTCATTTCACCTGCCTTGGCCGGGACCCGCCTGTCGATTGGCTCTGGACTGCTTTAACTGTTGCGGCGAGCGCGATCCATCGCCACTTTCAGTTCGAACAAGGATGTGAACCATGTGCGGACGAATAGCGGTCATTGCCTCGCCCGAAGAGGTGGCGGCCTTCACAGGCGTCGGCGATCTCGAGAGCTTTCCGCCGCGCTACAACATTGCGCCGACCCAGCCGATCCTGGTGGTGACGGCCGGGCCGCCACGGCCGCCGGGCTCCAACCTGCCCGACCGGGCCGCGCTGCTGGCGCGCTGGGGGCTGATTCCCGCCTGGACCAAGAACCCGGCCGACCTGCCGCTGCTGATCAATGCGCGGTCCGAAACGGCGATCGAAAAGGCGTCGTTCCGAAATGCGATGCGCCACCGGCGGGCGCTGGTGCCGGTGTCGGGCTTCTATGAGTGGAAGAAGCTGCCGGGCAACCGCCGTCAGCCCTATTGGCTCAGGCCGCGCAAGGGCGGGCTGGTTGCACTGGCCGGGCTGCTGGAAACTTGGGCCGAGCCGGGCGGCTCGGAGATCGACACCGCCGCGATCCTGACGACAGGCGCCAGCGCCGACATCATGCATATCCACGATCGCATGCCGGTGGTGATCCAGCCCGAGGACTTCGGCCGCTGGCTCGACTGCCGCACGCAGGAGCCGCGCGACGTCGTGGATCTGATGCGGCCGGCCCAGCCCGATTTCTTCGAGCAGATCCCGGTTTCCGAACTGGTCAACAAGGTCACCAATGTCGCGCCCGAGATCCAGGACCGGGTGGAGCCCCTGCCGGAAGCGGCGCCGGCGAAGGTTGCGAAGCCAAAGGCCGAAAAGCGTCAGTCCAGCGAAGATGGCCAGATGAAACTCTTTTAAGAAGCGTCTAGAAGGGCGGCGTGTCTACGCCAGTCCTCTCCGCCGCCCTTTCCGGTTTCCTGCTCGGTGCCTCGCTGATCATCGCGATCGGCGCACAGAATGCGTTCATCCTGCGGCAGGGGTTGCTCCGCCAGCACGTCTTCGTGTTGTGCCTGATCTGTGCGCTTTCCGACGCGCTGCTGATCGGCCTGGGCGTCGCCGGGCTCGGCACGCTTCTGGCGCAATCGCCGACGCTCATTTTCGTGGTGACCGCGGGCGGCGCGCTGTTCCTGTTCAGCTATGCGGGAATTGCCTTCCGTCGCGCGATGAAGCCCGAAGTGCTGCAGGCGGCCAAATCAGGCGAGGTACGCTTGTGGCCCGCAGTCGCCGCCTGCCTCGCCTTCACCTTCCTCAACCCGCACGTCTATCTCGACACGGTGGTGCTGCTCGGCGGCCTGTCGGCAGCCTATGAGGGCCAGGCGCGCCTGGCCTATGGCCTGGGCGCTGCAACGGCTTCGTTCGTCTGGTTCTTCGGGCTCGGCTATGGCGCTCGCCTGCTCGAGCCGGTCTTTGCCCGGCCGGCGGCTTGGCGCGTACTCGATCTGCTGATCGGTGCCGTCATGGCTGCGATCGGCCTTAGCCTCTCAAGCCGCCTTGTCTAGCTTGGCGGCCTCTTCCTTCTTCGGCGCGCAGATCAGCGCGGCGAGAATGGCGGCGGGGCCGATGGAGCGGTAATGCTTGGCGAGTTCGGCGTATTGGCTACGCGCTCGGTCTGCTTCGGCTTGCTTTTGTTTCATTGGTCTCTTCCCTAACGTCAGCTCTGATGAGAGCGGCTGGATGTGCTTGTCGATTGGGTCTTAATCGTGGCATGCGGGCGCTTCTAACCGGCAAATGTTTCACGACGGTGCCGACATGGCTAATAAACTGTTTCCGTGTTGCTTCCGGACCACGCGCGACCTTGAACTTTGATGAAGGGGCGTCTTGACGGCAACGAGGCTCAAGGCGATAAAGCAGCCGATGAAAACGTCATTCGCCATTTCCGGCATTTGCATTATTGGCTAGCGTTCGCGCTGGTCAGGACGTTTTCGCCTCATCTTCACACAAGACAGGTCAAACGCCCGGGCCAGCAGGCCAGGGGAGTTTTATGTCTGACTCAACGATGAAGTCCGATGCGTTCAAGGGCTTGCGCCTCACCAACACGCTGACGCGCACGAAGGAAGACTTCGTGCCGATAGATCCGCAAAACGTGCGGATGTATGTCTGCGGGCCGACCGTCTACGACTTCGCCCATATCGGCAATGCCCGCCCGGCGATCGTCTTCGACGTGCTGTTCCGCCTGCTGCGCTATGTCTATGGCGCCGATCACGTCACCTATGTGCGCAATCTCACCGACCTCGACGACAAGATCAACGCGCGCGCCCTGCGCGATTTTCCCGACCTGCCGCTGAACGAGGCGATCAGGCGCGTCACTGAAAAGACGGCTAACCAGTACCAGGCCGACGTCAAGGCGCTGGGCTGCCTTGAGCCCACCGTCGAGCCGCGCGCCACCGAGTTCGTGCAGCCGCGCGCCGATGGCCGCGCCGACATGGTCACCTTGATTCTGAGCCTCATCGAACGCGGCCATGCCTATGAAGCGGAAGGCGAAGTGCTGTTCGACACCGGTTCGATGGCAGACTACGGGCAGCTGTCGAGGCGCAATCTCGACGAACAGCAGGCCGGTGCGCGCATCGAGGTCGAGGCACACAAGAAGAATTCAGGCGACTTCGTTTTGTGGAAGGCATCCTCGCCGGACGAGCCGGGCTGGGACAGCCCCTGGGGCCGCGGCCGACCGGGCTGGCACATCGAGTGCTCGGCCATGGCGGCCGCCTATCTCGGCGACGTCTTCGACATCCATGGCGGCGGGCTCGACCTGATCTTCCCGCATCATGAGAACGAGATCGCCCAGTCGCGCTGCGCCCACGGCACCGAGGTGATGGCCAACTACTGGATGCACAACGGCTTCCTGCAGGTCGAGGGCCAGAAGATGTCCAAGAGCCTGGGCAACTTCTACTCGATCCACGAATTGCTGGCTACGGAGAATTTCGGCGGCCGCAAATGGCCGGGCGAGGTGCTGCGCTTGGCGATGCTGATGACGCATTATCGCGAGCCGATCGACTTTTCGGTGCGCAAGCTCGAAGAGGCGGAGAACACGCTGCGCAAATGGAAGCGCGCGGCCGACGCCGCAGGCGAGGCGGAAGGCGTGCTGCCCGATGCGCTGGTAGCAGCACTCAGCGACGACTTGGCAACGGCAACCGCCTTCCATGGCCTATCGCAGTTGGCCGGCGAGGCGGGCGGCAATGCGGAGGCGGCGGCAAGTCTCAAGGCGGCGCTACTGTTCCTGGGCTTTACGCTGGAGGCTGCCGAGGTGGACGAGGCTGGCGTGGCGGAGACGATCGCGCGGCGGCTGGAACTGATCAAGGCCAAGAACTGGGCCGAGGCGGACAAGATCCGCGACGAACTGCTGGCGCAGGGCGTGCAACTCAAGGACGGCAAGGATCCGGCGACAGGCGAACGCGTGACGACCTGGGAAGTGAAGCGGTAGTGTGATCTCTGTGGTGGGCGCGCAGCCCACAAAGGAGGAGTTCGTGCAATGATCGACCATACGGGCATTTCGGTTGCGGATTTCGACAGGGCCAGGGTGTTCTACGACAAGGCGTTCGCGCCGTTGGGCGCCTCGCTTTTGATGATGGTTCCGACCCAGCATACCGGCGGCGTCAAGGTCGGCGGCTATGGCCGTGAGCGGCCGGTGTTCTGGCTGCACGAGGCCGAGCCGGGCCCGGGGCGGCACTACGCGTTCACTGCGCGCAGCAGGGCCGAGGTCGATGCCTTCCACGCGGCGGCGCTGGCCGCCGGCGGCAAGGACAATGGCAAGCCGGGGCTGCGCCCGCACTATCATCCCAGCTACTATGGCGCCTTCGTCTTCGATCCCGATGGCAACAACATCGAGGCGGTCTGCCATGCGCCGGAATAAGGGGCCGATGCCATGAGCCTGGACAACAAGCCGGTCTATTCAGGCGGATGCCAGTGCGGGGCGGTGCGCTTCCGCGTCGAGGGCGCGCTCGGCGACGCTTCCGTCTGCCATTGCCGCATGTGCCAGAAGGCTTTCGGCAATTTTTACGCACCACTGGTGTCGGTGCGTGGAGCCAACCTCGAATGGACGCGTGGCGAACCGAAATACTTCCAGTCCTCGAACCACGTCAGGCGCGGTTTCTGTGAAAATTGCGGCACGCCCTTGACTTACACCGCTCCCGATGGCGTGGGGCTGGCGATCGCCGCCTTCGACGAAGCGGAAGAGATAGCGCCGACGATCCAGTGGGGCATCGAGGGCAAGCTGCCCTATGTCGACCATATCCACGAGCTTCCCGGGCAAAGCACGGAAGAAGACCAGGAGGCGGCCGACTTCATCCACGATATTGTCTCCTACCAGCACCCGGACTTCGACACCGAACAATGGCCCCCGGAGGAAGATCATGACTGAAACGGCAAGGACAGGCGGATGCCAGTGTGGTGCGGTACGCTTCCGCATTCGCGGCGAACTCGGGCGCAGCTCGATCTGCCACTGCCGCATGTGCCAGAAGCAGTTCGGCAACTTCTTCGGCGCCTTCGTGGCCGTGCCCAGGGATGGCGTCGAATGGATACGCGAGGAGCCGAGCTATTTTCAGTCGTCGGTCAACATCGCGCGTGGCTTCTGTCAGCGCTGCGGTACACCGATGACTTTTCGCTCGCCCGAGGGGCTGGAGATCACCACCGGTGCCTTCGACGACCGCTCCGACCTCGCGCCGACGATCCAGATCAACCACGCGGCGCGGCTGCCCTGGGTCGACACGATCTTCCACGCGCCGGCCCATGACAATCCCGACTACTACGCGCGGCAGGAATCCATCATTTCCTTCCAGCACCCCGATGAAGAGACGGCCAACTGGCCCGAACACGGACTGAGACTATGAGCAACGAACTGCGCGGGCTTTATCCCGAGATCGAACCTTTCGACAGCGGCATGCTGGATGTTGGCGACGGCCACCAGATCTACTGGGAGCGCTGCGGCACCAGGGGCGCCAAACCGGCCGTGTTCCTGCATGGTGGCCCCGGTGGTGCTATCTCGCCCAAGTATCGGCGCGTGTTCGATCCCCAACTCTACGACATCATCCTGTTCGACCAGCGCGGCTGCGGCAAGTCGGTGCCCAACGCTTCGCTCGACGCCAACACCACCTGGCACCTGGTGGCTGACATTGAGCGCCTGCGCGAGATGGCCGGCTTCGACAAGTGGCTGGTGTTCGGCGGTTCCTGGGGCTCGACGCTGGCGCTCGCATATGCCGAGACGCATCCGAACCGCGTCAGCGAGCTGGTGGTGCGCGGCATCTACACGCTGACCCGCGCCGAGCTCGAATGGTACTACCAGTTTGGCGTCTCCGAGATGTTCCCCGACAAGTGGGAGCGGTTCGTGGCGCCGATCCCCGACGCCGAACGCGGCGACATGATGGCCGCCTATCGCAAGCGCCTGGTCGGCGACGACCGCGCCGCGCAGATCGAGGCCGCCCGCGCCTGGAGCATCTGGGAAGGCGAGACGATCACCCTGCTGCCCGACCCCGAGACCAGCGGCAAGTTCGGAGAGGACGACTTCGCCATCGCCTTCGCCCGCATCGAGAACCACTATTTCGTCCATGCCGGCTGGATGGAAGAGGGGCAACTGATCCGCGATGCGCATCGCCTGCATGGGATTCCTGGTGTCATCGTCCATGGGCGCTATGACATGCCGTGCCCGGCGAAATATGCTTGGGCGCTGCACAAGGCCTGGCCACAAGCCGAGTTCCACCTGATCGAGGGTGCCGGCCATGCCTATTCCGAGCCGGGGATTCTCGATCAACTGATCCGGGCAACGGACAGGTTCGCAGGGAAATGACCATGACGCGTGAACGCATCTACCTCTTCGACACGACGCTGCGCGATGGCCAGCAGACGCCCGGCATCGACTTTTCGGTCGAAGACAAGATCGCGATTGCGGCCATGCTCGACGAGTTCGGGCTGGACTATGTCGAGGGCGGCTATCCCGGCGCCAACCCGACCGACACGGCGTTCTTCGCCGAAAAGCGGACGAAGCGGGCGAAGTTCGTCGCCTTCGGCATGACCAAGCGGGCAGGGGTCTCGGCCTCCAACGATCCGGGCGTAGCGGCACTGGTCCAGGCCAGGTCGGACGCCATCTGCTACGTCGCCAAGAGCTGGGATTACCACGTGCGAGTCGCACTCGGCATCACCAACGACGAGAACCTCGAAGGCATCCGTGCTTCGGTGGAGGCGGCTGCCGCCGTCGGCAAGGAGCCGATGGTCGACTGCGAGCATTTCTTCGATGGCTACAAGGCCAACCCGGAGTTTGCGATCGCCTGCGCCCGGACAGCCTACGACGCGGGTGCGCGCTGGATCGTGCTGTGCGACACCAATGGCGGCACGCAGCCGTCCGAGGTGCGCGAGATCGTGGCGAAGGTGATCGCGGCGGGCATTCCGGGCGCCAATCTCGGCATCCACGCCCATGACGATACCGGCCAGGCGGTGGCCAATTCGCTGGCCGCCATCGAGGCGGGCGTGCGCCAGGTGCAGGGCACGATCAACGGCATCGGCGAGCGCTGCGGCAATGCCAATTTAATCACCATCATCCCGACACTGGCGCTGAAGCCGCATTTTGCCGAGCGCTTCGAGACCGGCGTTTCGAGCGAGGCGCTGGAGGGTATCGCCAGGCTCTCGCGGTCGTTCGACGAACTGCTCAATCGTGCGCCGGAGGCGCAAGCGCCCTATGTCGGTGCTTCCGCCTTCGCCACCAAGGCGGGCATCCACGCCTCGGCAATCGCCAAGGAACCGAAGACCTACGAGCATGTGCCGCCGGAAGCAGTCGGCAACCGCCGCCGGGTGATGGTCTCCGATCAGGGCGGCAAGGCGAATTTCATCGCCGAGCTCAAGCGGCGCGGTATCGACGTTCCGCGCGACGACAACCGGCTGGATGGACTGATCGCAGTGGTCAAGGAGCGCGAGGCCGAGGGCTACGCCTATGAGGGAGCGGACGCCAGTTTCGAGCTGCTGGCGCGCAAGATGCTGCACGGCCTGCCGGAGTTCTTCAAGGTCACCGGCTTCCGCTGCCTGGTCGAGCGGCGCTTCGATGCCAACGGCAACCTCAAGACGGTGTCGGAGGCGGTGGTCAAGGTGCTGGTCGACGGCGAGGAAAAGATGTCGGTGGCCGAGGGCGACGGCCCGGTCAACGCCCTCGACATCGCCTTGCGCAAGGATCTGGGCAAATTCCAGCACGAGATCGGCGACCTCGAACTGGCTGACTACAAGGTGCGTATCCTCAATGGCGGCACCGAGGCCATCACCCGCGTGCTGATCGAGTCGCATGACGCCACCGGTGCGCGCTGGTGGACGGTCGGCGTGTCGACCAACATCATCGATGCATCGTTCCAGGCGCTGATGGATTCGATCGTCTACAAGCTGATGAAGAACCGCGACATGGCCGGGCTGGTGGCGGCGGAGTAGCGGCGCTGCCGGAAGCGGGCCGGTGACACAAGCTGGCCCGATCGATTGATCCATCAACGAAAAGCCGATGGACCATCAGAATTTTGAAATGGCTTGTGCCGGACTACCGGCGCATAGGTTCGCGCCATGAGCACAGACACGCCTGCGATTTCCCGCGAGGAGGCCAACCGCGGCTTCTTTTTCGCCCTTTCGGCCTATTTGATGTGGGGTTTTCTGCCCTTCTACATGAAGGCGGTGGCCCATATCCCGGCAGCCGAGGTGATTGCCCATCGCATCACCTGGTCGATTCCGGTGGCGGCACTTCTGCTGTGGTGGCTCGGCCGCACCGGCGACATCAAGGTGGCGCTTCGCAGCCCGCGCACGCTGGCGCTGGGAGCGCTGACGGCGTCGCTGATCACCATCAACTGGGGCGTCTATGTCTGGGCAATCGGCAACGATCGGGCCCTCGAAACCGCCCTTGGCTACTATATCAACCCGCTGTTCAGCGTCTTTCTCGGCGCGGTCGTGCTTGGCGAAAAGCTGATGCGCGCGCAACTGGTGGCAATCGGCCTGGCTGCGGTGGCGGTGGCGCTGCTGACTTGGGAAAGCGGCGGGCTGCCGTGGGTGTCGATCGCGCTCGCCCTGTCCTGGGGCTTCTACGCGCTGTTCAAGAAGACGCTGCCGATCGGCCCGGCGCAGGGCTTTTTCCTCGAAGTGCTGATCCTCGGCATTCCAGCACTCGGCTACATCTTCTATCTGCAGTCGACAGGCGTCGGCCATTTCGGCACCACCGGCATGAACGATGTCTGGCTGATGCTTGGCTGCGGACTGGTGACCGCCATTCCGTTGATCCTGTTTGCCAACGGCGCCAAGCTCTTGCGCATGTCGACCATCGGCATCATGCAGTACATTGCGCCAACGATGATCTTCTTCATCGCGATATTCATCTTCGATGAGCCGTTCAGCCGCGAGCGGGCGGTGGCCTTCGGACTGATCTGGGTGGCACTGGTCGTCTATACTTGGTCGATGTTCTCGTCGAAGCGAAGCTGAGGGGGCGATAGTCGCCATGTACCAGTTGTTCATCGCCAACAAGAACTACTCTTCATGGTCGCTGCGGCCGTGGGTGCTGATGCGCGCGCAGGGCATGCCGTTCATCGAGCGACAGGTGCCGTTCGGCAATCTGCCTGGCCAGCCGGAGTTCTCTTCGTTTTCGCCGACGGGCAGCGTTCCTGTGCTCATCGATGGCGACCTGACTGTGTGGGACTCGCTGGCGATCGTCGAATACCTGGCCGAGCATCATGAGGGCGTCTGGCCGGACGATGCCGCCGCGCGTGCCTGGGCCCGCTCAGCCGCGGCGGAGATGCATTCCGGATTCCGCAGCCTGCGCAACATCTGCGGCATGAGCTGTGGCGTGCGCGTGCGCCTGGGCGAGAGGCCGGCGGGGCTCGAAAGCGACATCGCGCGCATCGGCGAGCTTTGGAACCAGGGCCTTGATCGGTTCGGCGGACCATTCCTGGCCGGTGACAGGTTCACCGCTGTCGATGCGTTCTTCGCCCCTGTCATCTTCAGGGCGCAGACCTATGCCCTGGATTTCGGCGGCCGGTCGGGTGACTATATCGCAACGATGCTCAAGCAGGCCGCCATGCGCGAATGGTACGACGCAGCGCTTGCCGAGACGTGGCGTGACCAGCCGCATGAAGACGAGGTCGCGGCATCTGGCACGATCACGCTCGACCTGCGCGCTAGTGCATGACCCCGAAAATCGGAATCGATTTTCGGAAAAGATCATGCACAGATTCAAAATCCTACAGCGCCGCGCGTCCAATTGGACGCGCGGCGCTGTAGCGCCTGCTTACATCTTGTCGATGAGCGACTGGACACCCTCGGTGGGGGTGGCGTCGGCGCCTGCAGCGACCATGATGGCCGAGACCACGGCATCAGGATCTTCGACCACCAGCGGCTGGACCAGATGCGAGGTGTGGACGAATCCTTCCTCTTTCATGTGGTCGAGCAGCGCCAGCATCGGGTTCCAGAAACTCTCGACATTGGCGAAGACGATCGGCTTGCGGTGATGGCCGAGCTGTGCCCAGGTCATGATCTCGACGATCTCCTCGACCGTGCCGATGCCGCCGGGAAGTGCGACGAACGCGTCCGACTTCTCGAACATCAGATGCTTTCGCTCGTGCATGTTGTTGGTGACGACCAGGTCGTCGAGCCGGCCAAGCGCGCTTTCCGTCGCTTCCTTGTTCATCAGGAAGCGCGGGATGATGCCGGTGACCTTGCCGCCGGCGCGCAACGCGCCATCGGCGACCGCACCCATGATGCCCTTTGTGCCGCCGCCGTAGACTAGCCTGAGGCCGGCCTTGGCGATGGAACGGCCGAGCAGATGGCCGGCCTTCATGTAGACCTCGTCGCGGCCCGGCGAGGAGCCGCAATAGACGCAGATGGATCGAATCGTGTTCATGGCGTGATTGGGTATTGCCTCCGTGCGCGGGGTCAAGACCGGCGAGGGCTTTTTCTTGTCGCTGCCGGCAAAACAAGGTAGACCCGTTGCACGGCTAGGGGCAGGGAAAAGATGGCTAACAATCCGTTGAAGATAGTTCTTCTCGCAGCAGGCGGTGCCGCCGCCGTCGCAGCAATCGCATATGTCTCGGGAGCACTCGATCCATATCTCGCCCCGCCAGCCGCCGTGGCGAACGCACCAGCACCGGCCGCACCTGCTCCGGCAGCCCCTGCGCCGACGGCGGCGAAGGCGCCTGAGCCCGCGAAACCCGCTGCCGAAGCCGCAGCACCTGTAGCGCCCAAGCCCGCCGAAGCTGCTGCGCCCGTGGTGGCCCCCGCATTCGACCTCGTCCGCGTCGAAGACAACGGCTCGGTGGTGATCGCCGGCAAGGCGGCCGGCAACGCCAAGGTGGAGATCGTCACCGGATCGCACGTGATCGGCGCCGCCGTCGCGGGCGCCGATGGCGACTTCGCCGTAGTGCTCGACAAGCCGCTCAAGCCCGGCGACTACCAGATCGTGCTGCGTTCCACCGCCCCTGACAATGTCGTGGCTACCTCGACCGAGACCGCCGTGGTGTCGGTGCCGGAGCAGCCGGGCGGGCAGGTGCTTGCACTGGTCGAGGAGCCGGGCAAGCCAGCCCAGTTGATCACGGTTCCCGAGCCGACCAAGGCAGCGACGCCGCAAACCGGCGCGGAACAGCCGGCCGCCGCCCCGCAGGCTGCTGCGCCCGCGGCCACGCCTGCAAAGCCGGAAGCGCCAGCTTCGGGCATCAAGGTTGCGGTCGAGGCGGTGGAGATCGAAGGCAAGAAGATCTTCATCGCAGGCGCTGCCGATGCGGGAAGGAAGATGCGCGCCTATGCCAACGAAATCCTCATCGGCGAAACCCAGAGCTCGCCTGAGGGACGTTTCCTGATCGAGGCTGAGCGCGAATTGCCCATTGGCGACTACATTGTCAGGGTCGATGCGCTCGAGCCGGACGGCGTCAAGGTGGTGGCGCGCGCGGCGGTTCCCTTCACCCGCGAGCCCGGCGAGTCGATTGCCGCCGTGGCGCCGGCACAGCCAGCCGCACAGCCGGCCGCCGCTGCACCGTCGGGCACCGAGGCCCAGGCCGCCAAGCCGGCAGCCGGCGAGGCGGCGGCCAACCCCGGTGTGGCACCGGCGGCATCGTCCGCCAAGCCTGCCGAAGTTGCCTTGGCACCGGCAACCGAAGGTGCTGCGGAAGCGACAGCCCCAAAGCTGGAGCCGGTCGACAGTGCGGTGATCATCCGCCGCGGCGATTCCTTGTGGCGGATCTCGCGCCGCGTCTACGGCCATGGCTTGCGCTATTCGACCATCTATCTGGCCAACCAGGACCAGATCCGCGATCCCGACCGCATCTGGCCTGGCCAGGTGTTCCGCGTGCCGGAGAAGTCGCATGAAGGCGAGGACGCCAATATCGAAGCCCTGGGCGAACAGGCGATGCCAGCGCCGAAGCCGTAGCCTCGCAGCGACTGTTTTCTGCCGTTGGCCGTTGCATGAGCATATTTCATCGTCTATCGTCGATAGACGATGAAAACTTTTCCCGCAGATCAGGCTAGCAGCGCTGCCTCCACCGAGGATGTGGCGCGCAAGCTTGCGGCCCTCTCGCATCCCGCGCGGCTTGAAATCCTGCGCCGGCTGGGCGGCGGCCGATCATGCTGCTGCAAGGAAGTGGTCGAGCATCTCGATCTCGCCCAGTCGACTGTTTCCCAGCATCTCAAGATCCTCGTCGAAGCGGGGCTGGTCGTCTACCAGCCGGAGCGGCAGCGCTCGCGCTATCAGATAGATCAGGCAGCCCTGGCTGCCGTGTCCCGATCCGTCTCCGCGATCGTCGATACCTGCTGCGCCATCGAAGGCGCCGAAAACTAGCAAGGCAAGAACATTGGCAAAGACCGTATCGGCCGACCGCGGCTCGACATTGAGCACCATCAGGAACCTGTGGCCCTACATGTGGCCTGAAGACCGCCCCGACCTCAAGGCGCGGGTCGTCTGGGCGACAGTCTTTTTGGTCGTGGCCAAGCTGACGCTGGTTGCCGGACCGTATTTCTTCAAATGGGCGACCGATGCGCTGGCCGGCGACCAGAGCGCGCCGCTGGCGCTGCCGGCATTGCTCGCGGCCCCCGTCATGCTGGTGGTCGCCTACAATTTCGTCCGCATCGTGCAACTCGGCTTCAACCAGTTGCGCGACGCGCTGTTTGCCAGCGTCGGCCAATATGCGGTGCGCCAGCTTGCCCACCGCACCTTCGTGCACATGCACCAGCTGTCGCTGCGCTTCCATCTCGAGCGCCGCACCGGCGGGCTGTCGCGTATCATCGAGCGCGGCACCAAGGGCATCGAGACGATCGTCCGCTTCACCATTCTCAACACCGCGCCGACAATTCTCGAATTCGCGCTGACGGCGGGCATTTTCGCCTATGCATATGGCTGGAAATACGTGGCGGTGGTGGCGGTCACGGTCTGGCTCTATGTCTGGTTCACTGTCAAGGCGAGCGACTGGCGCATCGCCATCCGCCGCGAGATGAACGAATCCGACACCGACGCCAACACCAAGGCGATCGATTCGCTGCTCAACTTCGAGACGGTGAAATATTTCAACAACGAGGCCATGGAAGCGCAGCGCTTCGACCGTTCGATGGCGCGCTACGAGACGGCTGCGACCAAGACCTGGACGTCGCTCGGCTGGCTCAACTTCGGCCAGGGCGTCATTTTCGGGCTCGGCATGACGGTGGTGATGTGGATGTCGGCGCGCGAGGTGATGGCCGGCACCCAGACGGTGGGCGATTTCGTTTTCGTCAACGCGATGCTGATGCAGCTTGCGGTGCCGCTCAACTTCATCGGCATGATCTACCGTGAAATCCGCCAGGGGCTGACCGACATCGAAAGGATGTTCGAACTGCTCGACGTGCCGCAGGAGGTGGTCGACAAGCCGGGTGCGCAGGCACTTGCGGTGGGCGCGGGCCGTGTCGAGTTCCGCGACGTGCATTTCTCCTACGACCCGAACCGACAGATCCTCAAGGGCGTGAGCTTCGAGGTCCCGGCCGGCAAGACGGTGGCGATCGTCGGCCCCTCGGGCGCCGGCAAGTCGACGATCTCGCGGCTGCTGTTCCGCTTCTACGACATACAGCAGGGCGCGATCCTGATCGACGGCCAGGACATTCGCGATGTCACCCAGGTAAGCCTGCGCGGCGTGATCGGCATGGTGCCGCAGGACACGGTGCTGTTCAACGACACCATTTCCTACAATATCCGTTACGGCCGCATGGATGCGGACGAGGAGGATGTGCGCATGGCGGCTGAGTTGGCCCAGATTTCGGGCTTCATCGAACGCATGCCCGACGGCTACAAGTCGATGGTCGGCGAGCGCGGCCTGAAGCTCTCGGGCGGCGAGAAGCAGCGCGTGGCGATTGCCCGCACCATCCTCAAGGCGCCACCTATCCTGATGCTCGACGAGGCGACCTCGGCACTAGACACCCAGACCGAACAGGACATCCAGAGCGCGCTCGACCTCGTGAGCAAGGGGCGCACCACGCTCGTCATCGCCCACCGGCTGTCGACCGTGATCTCTGCCGACGAGATCATTGTGCTCGACGACGGGCGAATCGCCGAGCGCGGCACCCATGCCGAATTGCTGCGTCATGGCGGGCTCTATGCTAGCATGTGGGACCGCCAGCGCGAGGCGACCGAGGCGGAGGAACGGCTGCGCAAGGTGCGCGAGGAAGACGAGTTCGGCGTCATCACGCGCCGCCGCACGCCGGAGGTCGCGGAAGGCGCCTGATTGGGGTGCCGGAACGGTTGCGGCAATGTCGCGTTGCGGGGGCGGGCCGTTTCCGCTAAGCACTCCGGGACTTCAACAGCGATGGCCGCCCCCTCATGAGCATAGCCGACACGATCCGCAACGTCTTTGTTCCGGTCCATCGCGAGGGGTATCCCTTCATCGCCGGCTTTGCGGCAGTGACGATCCTGCTCGGCTTCTTCTCGACGTCGCTGTTCTGGATCGGGGCGATTCTCACCGCCTGGTGCGCCTATTTCTATCGCGATCCGGAGCGCGTGACGCCTGTCGATGACCGGCTGGTGGTAAGCCCGGCTGATGGTGTGGTGTCGGCTGTCGGCCCCGCCGTGCCGCCGCGCGAACTCGGCCTCGGCAACGCCGAGATGACCCGCATCTCGGTGTTCATGAACGTCTTTTCCTGCCACGTGAACCGTGCGCCGGTGCGCGGCAAGATCGTGCGCATCGAGCACCGGCCGGGCAAGTTCCTCAATGCCGAGCTCGACAAGGCAAGTCAGGAAAACGAGCGCAATGGCGTCGTCATCGACAGCCCCAACGGCCAGGTGGCCGCAGTTCAGATCGCCGGCCTGGTTGCCCGTCGCATTGTTTGCTGGGCCGATGTCGGTGGCAATATCGGCGTGGGCGAGCGCTTCGGCCTGATCCGCTTCGGCTCGCGCGTCGACGTGTTCCTGCCCGCAGGTGCGGTGGCGCGTGTCGCCGTTGGCCAGACGGCCGTCGCCGGCGAGACCGTCCTTGCCGAATTCGGCGGGGCGAGCCACGCACCGCTGGTACGGGTTTCCTGATGGTGGCGCCGTTCAAGCCGTTCGAACCGCATGGCCAGGGTGGCCCGCGCATCCGCGAGATCCCGCTTAGGCTGGTAATGCCCAACCTGATCACGGTCCTGGCGATCTGCGCCGGGCTTTCCGGCATTAGGCTCGCCTTCGAGGGTCGGTTCGAGCCGGCCGTGGTGATGGTGCTGCTGGCAGCCTTCCTTGATGGCATCGACGGGCGCTTGGCACGTATGCTGAAGGCGACCTCGAAGTTCGGCGCGCAGATGGATTCGCTCGCCGACATCGTCAATTTCGGCGTCGTGCCGGCGCTCGTGCTCTACGCCTTCCTGCTCGACAAGGCAGGCTCGCTCGGCTGGATCGCGACGCTGCTGTTCGCCATTGCCTGCGGCTTGCGACTCGCCCGCTTCAACGTGCTCGACGAAGACCTGGAACGGCCGGCCTGGCAGGCCGAATATTTCGTCGGCGTGCCGGCGCCAGCGGGCGCGATCGTGGTGATGTTGCCGATGTATCTCGCCTTCCTCGGGGTCGAGCCGACGCGCACCATGGCCTATGCCTGCACCGCGTTCACGATCCTGATCGCCTTCCTGCTGGTCAGCCGCCTGCCGGTCTATTCCGGCAAGAAGCTGCATATCCGCCGCGAATATCTGCTGCCGGTGATGCTGGCGGCGGTGTTCTATGTGCTGCTGCTGACCGTCTATCCATGGCAGACGCTGACGGCTTCGGTCGCCGGCTACCTTATTTTCCTACCGTTGAGCGCCAGCGCCTATGCGCGACGGGCGAAGATCGAAGGCGAGAAGGCGGCAGCCGAAGCTGCGACCACCGACGTCGCATCCGAGTCGCCAGAGACCAAGCCCGAGGCCTGATCGATCCGCCGCTTCAGGCGGCTTCCAGCCCCAACTGGTCGATAGCCATGCGACGGGCAGCGACATAGTCGGTCTTGCCCGAGCCGAGGATCGGCAGTTCCTGGACCTTGATGATGTCGTGCGGCAGCATCAGTTCGGCGACGCCGGCCTGCTTGCCGTGGACGCGGAGCGCTTCCGCGTCGGCGTCGGGGGCGGTGGTGACGAGTACGATCCGCTCGCCCCGGCGCTTGTCGGGCACCGCCACCACCGCATGATGCTGTTCCGGCCACAGGGTCTGTACCAGCATCTCGACGGCGCCGAGCGACACCATCTCGCCGGCGATCTTGGCGAAGCGCTTGGCGCGGCCGAGGATGGTGATGAAGCCCTCGCGGTCGACCGATACGATGTCGCCGGTGTCATGCCAGCCGTCGTGCGGCTGCAGTTCGCCCGGCCGGTCGGCGGTCATGTAGCCCATCATCAGGTTCGGCCCCTGCAGCCACAGGCGGCCGCCTTCGGTCACGCCCTCGACCTTTTCGAGGCGCATGCGCATGCCGGGCAGCAGGCGCCCGACCGTGCCATCGCGGTGATGGGTGGCGGTGTTGACGGCGACCACGGGCGCCGCTTCGGTCAGGCCGTAGCCCTCGACAATTTCGGTGTCGAATCGCTCGCGCCAGGCGTGACGGGTTTCCTGCCGTACCGGCTCGCCGCCGGCGACGGCGAAGCGCAGGCTGGAGAAATCGCCGTCCTCGGCTGTTCGCGCATAGGCGGCGAGGAATGTATCGGTGCCGAACATGACGGTCGGCCGGGCCTTGCGCGCCACCTTTGGTATCAGCTTGTAGTGCAACGGTGAGGGGTACAGGATCAGCCGCACACCGGTGAGCAGAGGCAGGATGGTGCCGCCGGTCAGGCCGAACGAGTGGAAGGCCGGCAGCACGTTGAGCAGCTTGTCGGCGGGGGAGATGGTGATCCTGGCCTCCGCCTGCATGGCATTGGCAATCAGGCTGCGGTGGGAGAGCACCACCGCCTTGGGCGTGCCTTCCGAGCCCGAAGTGAACAGGATGACCGCAGGTTTGGTGGCATCCTGCGGCTGCAGCGGCCGGTGCCACTGCAGGGCGGCGCCAAGTTTGTCCCGCATCGAGACGGTGTCGCGCAAATCCTCCAGCCAGACGATGGTCGCACCGGCCAGTTCGGCGGCAGCGATGACGTCGCCGATGCCGGCTTTCTCGACAAAGGTCCGCGAGGAGACGATGATCCTGATCTGTGCGGTGGCTATCGCCGAGGCGACATTGGCCGGGCCTGCCGTGTAGTTGAGCATAGCAGCGACGCGGGCCGCCGAGGTCAGGCCGAGCAAGGTAAGAACCAACCCGTTGGCGTTGGGCAGGAGCACACCGACGGCCTCGCCGGGGGCCGTTACCTGCTGGAAGCGGTTGCCCAGCAGATGCGCGCCAATCATCACTTTGCGATAGCTGAGGACGCCGCCAGCGGCGTCTTCGATGATCGGGCGCGATGCACCGTAGCGCGAAGCCGCTTTGCATATCGCTGAAAACAGGCTGCTGTCGAGGTCCGCACCGGCAAGGCGTGCTTCGGCGAAACGGTCGAACAACGCATTTGCCCTGGTTGTCGACACTCCGGAGGTGCGGGTGACCAGTTCGGCTATCGTCATCGGGGCGAGGGCCACGATGGTGAGGCGCGGGAACCAGCGTCGTGGCGCCCGTTCGGCCGGTGTCAATGAAAATGGCAAGCGACGCGCGCCGGACACGAAGACCGGCACAATCCTGGCATTGGCCTGGTCGGCGATGCGGGCAACGGCACGGAACAGGCGGAAGGATTTGACGTCCGACTCGATCGTGTCAGGCAGATAGACCGCCAGGCGGCCTTTGCCGCGCAGCACGCGGACGAGGCGGCGGCTGACGAAGATGTGTTCGGCGTTGAAGGTGATCGTGCGACCGAGTTCGCGCCATGGCTCGAGCCAGTAGGCCCGGGCGGAACCCTCATCGAGTATATGCAATGTCTGTTCGGGCAGCAGCGACAGCATCAGCGCCGGCTCGATGCGCGACTGGTGCGACACGACGTAGATGACCGGAGCCTCGGTCTTGCCTGCCGCACGCATCGATTCGTCGCGCATCCTGTAGATAAACTTGGACGGCACATAGAGCAGCGCCTGGCGAAAGCGGATGCCAAGATCCTGCATCACCAGGCAGGCTGCGAGAGTCCACACAGCCGCGATGCCGAGCAAGACTGCACTGGCAAGGAACATGCCGCACCTCCCGATGCGCGCAGGGATATTCGCGCACATCGAAACTAGACCATGACGATGCCACGTCAATGCTGCATCGTCCGCCCCGTCCCCTTGGGTCGGGATAGGAAAAAAGCCGGTCTTTCGACCGGCTTGAAGAAAAGGGGACGGGTGGAGGGGGATGGGGGGATGGGGCAACCCGTCCTGAACCCAACAACGTGAAGCCTCAGGATTGGTTCCACCGGGTTCCAACTTTTCGCGAATTATTTTCAACCATGCCGGGCATAGCCGCCCGTCGGCGCCAGCGTCGCCGCGTGCCGGCTGGGGCGGGGTGTGATAGGGTTGGTAGGTTGGCAGCGGGAGCATGCCCATGGATGCCGAAGGTCTGAGGGCGCTGCAGGCGCCTCTCAAGGATGCCTACCGCGAGGACGCAACTCGGGCTCTGATCACGCTGCGGGCGAGAGGTGCCGTCGCGGAACAGTCGATCGCCTGCAGGATCGATACCGGCAAGGCGATTGTTACCGCTGGCCTGCATCCGGCCACAGGTGGCACCGGCATGGAGCTTTGCTCGGGCGACATGCTGCTCGAGGCGCTGGTTGCCTGCGCCGGCGTGACCCTGAAGGCAGTGGCGACCGCGCTCGAGTTCCGCCTCGGCGAGGCCGTGGTCTCGGCCGAGGGGGATCTCGACTTTCGCGGCACGCTCGGCGTCGCCAGGGACGCCCCGGTGGGCTTCCGCGCCATCCGGCTCGCCTTCAAGCTCGATACCGACGAACCGCAACAGCGGATCGATGCGCTGATCAAGCTGACCGAACGCTATTGCGTGGTCTTCCAGACGCTGGCCGTTCGACCTGAGTTGTCGGTGTCGGCGGAGCGGTAGCCTGTTCAGTTCACGGCGAAGCAGTAGAACAGGCCGTCGCCCCCAGTTCCCTTGAGCGCCTGCTGACCGCAGCCGCCTCGCGACGCGTGCGACGAGTTCCATGACTTGGCAGCCGCGGATTCATCTAGACCCTTGCGGTCGTGATGCCCCATCATGGCAGCGCCGTCGCCGTCGCTGGTCCAGTTGCTGCAGGTCTGGTCCGCGATCTTCGTCCCGTCCGGCTTCGATCCGGTGAGCATGTCGTGGCGGTTCGGGGTGTCGCCGCGGCCATTGACGACATTGCCCTTCTCGTCGAGCGCCGTGTCCTTGCTGATGTTGTTGGCATCGCTGTGCAGTGAGGCGACGTCGTCGGCGATCTTCTGGCCCTTGGCATTGAACCACGGACCCTTGCCGATGCGGTTCCTGGCGTCGACGTCGTCGGTCGAGAGGTAGGCACGCCAACTCTTGCCTATGCTGCCGGCCGCTTCCGCGAGCCTGCCGCAATGCGCATCGGCGCCTTCGAGGCCGCCGAGATTGGCACCCTTGCCAAGGCCGGTGCTGGTCACGAAAAAGCTCATCGTGTTGTCCTGGGCGCTGGCAGAGAACACGCCGGCACAAAGAGCCGCAGACAAAATGACAACGCGTTTCATCGATACTCCTCCCCTATCTTGTCGGTCGCAGGAGCAAAATTACGTTGAGGCGATATCGACAGCCAATCACGCTTGCGTGTCGTTCAGGCGGCCAACCGCGCCCTACATCGGCCAAACGAGCATCAGCATCGGCACGGCGATGACGATGACCAGCAGCGACAACGGCAGCCCGAGGCGCGGATAGTCCGAGAATTTGTAGCCGCCTGGGCCCATCACCAGCGTGTTGCACTGGTGCCCGATCGGGGTCAGGAAGTCGCATCCTGCACCAATCGCCACGGCCATCAGGAAAGCCTCCGGCCGGTAGCCCAGCGTACTGGCGAAACTCGCCGCGATAGGTGCCACGACGAGGACGGTGGCGGCATTGTTGAGGAAAGGCGTGACCGCCATTGCCACGATCAGGATGAGCCCCAGTGCCCCCGCCGGTGGCAGTGTAGCGGCAACATTCGCGAGCCAAGCGGAAATGACATCAGTCGCGCCCGTGGCTCGCAGCGAGTCGCTGACGGGGATCAGGGCTGCCAGCATGACCAGGATCGGCCCATCGATGGCGCCGTAGACCTCGCGCAGCGGGATGACGCGAAACAGCACCATCGCAATCGCCGCAGTGAAGAAAGCGAGCGCCACCGGCAGCAGGCCCGAGGCCGTGGCCGCCATGGCGGCGACGAGGATGGCGAGCGGCACGATGCCGCGGCGGACACTGCCCAGCAGGATCGGGCGTTCGGCCAGCGGCAGGCAGCCAAGCTCGCGCAGGATATCGGGGATGGTCTGCGGATTGCCTTGCAGCACGACAACGTCGCCGAGGCGCAGGATGACAGCGCCGAGTCGTTCCTGGATGCGCTCGCCCTTGCGGCTGACCGCCAGCAGATTGACGTTGAAGCGGTCGTAGAGCGCCAGCCTCTGGGCCGAGCCACCGATCAGGCTGGAGTTCTCGCCGATGATCGCCTCGACCGCCGTCGCCATATGCTTGCCTCCGGCGGAATCGCGGTTGCCGGTGACGTTGAGCTTGGCCTGCGCCACCATGCGGTCGAGTGCGTCGGGCGCGCCTTCGAGCAACAGGATGTCGCCTTCGCGCAGCGTGACATCTGGAAAGGGCGTGACGTGCAGCGCGCGCGAGCGAAGGATGGAGGTGACAATGGCCTGGCCGCCGCCGAGCTTGAGCAGATCGGCCAGCGTCTTGCCGGCAACGGTCGAGTCGGCGACGACATGGGCCTCGGTGACGTAGTTCTTGATGTCGATCGCCTCGTGGATCGACGCCGAAGCACGCGTCCGGATCGGCAGGATCCAGTAGAACAGCACCAGGAACGCGACCCCGGCCGTGGCAAGGGCGGCTCCAACCGGCGTGAAATCGAACATGGAAAAGGCTTCGCCGGTCATTTCCTGACGCACGCGCGAGACCACGATGTTGGGCGAGGTGCCAATCAGGGTCATCAGGCCGCCGAGCAGCGAACCGAACGCCATCGGCATCAGGAAAACCGACGGCGAGGTGTTGGAGCGCCGTGCGAACTGGAAGGCGATTGGGATCATGATCGCCAGCGCGCCGATGTTCTTCACGAAGGCCGAAAGCACCGTGACGATGACGACCAGCAGCATCATTTGCGCCCGGACGCTGGAAACCTCAGGTGCAAAGCGCTGGATGGCATATTCCATGATGCCCGAGCGGGCGACGCCGGCGCTGACCAGCAGTGCTGAGCCGACGATGATGACGATGTCATCGCTGAAGCCGCTGAATGCCTTGGATTGCGGCACGATGCCTGCCGCCACGGCCGCGAGCAGTGCACCGCAGGCGACTAGGTCATAGCGGAACCGGCCCCAGATGAACGCCGCCATCATCAGTACGATTATGGCTAGGGACATCATCTGGTCGGTCGTCATACGGCGGAAGTCCCCACTTCTGTCGTTTGGCGCTGGTCAACGCGGCAATTGCGTCTTCACTGCGTCGGAACCGGCCAGGTTGCAGGCGCAACGCTGGCAGGCAGGAGGTATTATTCGGGCATCTGGTACGACGCCCAGCGCTGCTGGCGGATCTGGTAGATCTGGCCGGTGTGCGTGAGCGCGGGGTCAACCATCGGCAGGATGTGGCTCGCCGTCTCGGAAGGATGCGTGACCGTCTCCGGGTTCTCGCCGGGAACGGCCTGCGCGCGCATCGCGGTGCGGCTGGTGCCTGGGTCGAAGATGTTGACGCGCAGCTTGAGGTTCTTGGTTTCGTCAGCCCAGGAGCGGGCGAGCGCCTCGACGGCGGCCTTCGACGCCGCATAGGGCGCCCAGAAGGCACGGGCCGAGTGGGCAGCCCCGGAACTGACGATGACGGCGCGGCCGGCGTCGGACAGGCGCAGCAGCGGGTCGACCGAGCGGATGACGCGCCAGGTGGCGTTGACGTTGATGTTCATCACCTTGTCGAACACCTTGGCTTCGACATGGCCGATGGGCGCGATGACGCCGAGAATGGCAGCATTGGCGACGAGGATGTCGAGCTTGCCCCAACGCTCGTGGATCGAACCACCGAGGCGGTCGATGCCGGCCATGTCGGTGAGATCGAGCGGAACCAGCGTAGCACTGCCACCCGCCGCCTTGATCTCGTCGTCGAGTTCTTCCAAGCCACCGACCGTGCGGGCAACCGCAATGACATGGGCGCCGGCAGCGGCAAGCTGCTTGGCAGTGTTGTAGCCAATGCCGCGCGATGCGCCGGTGACGAGAGCGATGCGGCCGGAGAGGTCGGGTGTGGTGGTCATGCTTATGCTCACTTCAGTATAGCTTGTCCCTCACCCGGCCTCCGCGTCATTCGGTCAGGCCGGGCAAGTGGCCAAAAGATCAAAACGGAACCAGTTACAGCCCGCCCGTCGCAAGCAGCGACAAGCTGCGCACGTTGTCGGCGCCTTCGTGGTCGAGCAGCCTGGTCGGGTACTGGTCGGAGAAACAGGCATCGCAGAACTGCGGCTGTTCGGCGTTGCGACCCGGTTCGCCGACGGCGCGATAGAGCCCGTCGAGCGAGAGGAAGCCGAGCGAGTCGACGCGGATGAACTCGGCCATCTCCTCGATAGTCATGCGCGAGGCCAGAAGCTTGGATTTCTCCGGCGTGTCGACGCCGTAGAAGCACGAGGCGCGGGTGGGCGGCGAGGCGATGCGCATGTGCACCTCGCGGGCACCGGCGTCGCGGACCATCTGCACGATCTTCTGGGACGTGGTGCCGCGGACGATGGAATCATCGACCAGCACGATGCGCTTGCCCTCGATCATCCGCCGGTTGGCGTTGTGCTTGAGCCTGACGCCCATGTGGCGGATGGAATCGCCTGGGGAGATGAAGGTGCGGCCGACATAATGGTTGCGGATGATGCCCAACTCGAAGGGCAGGCCGGCTTCCTGGCTGAAGCCGATCGCCGCCGGCACGCCCGAATCCGGAACCGGCACGACGATGTCGGCGTCGACCGGGCTCTCGCGGGCCAGTTCCATGCCGATGCGCTTGCGCACGTCATAGACGTTGCGGCCTTCGACCGAGGAGTCGGGGCGGGCGAAATAGACATATTCGAAGATGCAGAAGCGCGGCTTCTGCGGCTCGAACGGGAAGTGGCTCTCGATGCCCTTGGAGGTTACGACCACCATTTCGCCGGGCTTGATGTCGCGGACGAAGCGGGCGCCGATGATGTCGAGCGCACAGGTTTCGGAGGCGAGGATCCAGGCGCCGTCGAGATCGCCGAGCACCAGCGGGCGAATACCAAGCGGGTCGCGGCAGCCGATCATCTTCTTCGATGACAGGGCTACCAGCGAGAAGGCGCCTTCGACCTGGCGCACCGCATCGATGAAGCGCGCGTTGAGGTCGCGCTCCTTGCTGGTGGCGACCAGGTGGAGGATCGTCTCGGTGTCGGAGGTCGATGAAAAAATTGCACCCTGCTTCTGCAGCGCGCGCTGGACCGTCATGGCATTGGTCAGGTTGCCGTTGTGAGCGATGGCGAAGCCGCCGTCGGCCAGTTCGGCGAAGAAGGGCTGCACGTTGCGCATGCCCGCACCACCTGTCGTGGCGTAGCGGGTGTGGCCGATGGCGCGGTTGCCCTTGAGCCGGTCGATCACTGCCTGCTTGGTGAAGTTGTCGCCGATCAGGCCGATATGGCGCTCGACGTGGAACTGGCTGCCGTCATAGGAGACGATGCCTGCCGCTTCCTGACCACGGTGTTGAAGCGCATGCAGCCCCAACGTGACGATGGCTGCGGCATCCTGCCGGCCGAAAATGCCGAATACACCGCATTCGTCGTGGAAATGATCGTCGGCTTCCGCTGGAAGGGCGGTCGATGCGTCTGCCATGGGGCGAGGCCTCTCGTCGCAAAAACGGTATATAGGGCCAAGAGGCGGGAAGGGCAACGCGCCTTCCCGCCTCATATGGCTTTGTCAGTTGCTGGATGGTGCGCTTTCGGCCGGAGCGTCCGCCTCACCTTCCGGTGCAGGCGCCGCCGTCCCGGTATCAGGTTCGCCACCGTGCTGGTTGAGCTTCTTGAGGATCGACTTTTCGGGATCCTCGGGCAGCATGTTTTCAAGCGTGGTGCCGATGCTCTCGAGCAGCGGGCGCGACTTTGCTTCCGAAACCCATGCCGGCGCCTTGTCGCCGACCAGCCAGTTGAAGAACAAGAGGCCGACAGCGACGACCAGGATGCCGCGCGCGGCGCCATAAAGGAAGCCGAGCGTGCGGTCGAGTGCGCCGATGCGGCTGTCGATGATGAAGTCGGCGATCTTCATGGTGATGATGGTCACGACGATCAGCGCGACGATGAAGACGATGCCGGCGGCCGCGGCCATGGCGATCTTCTCATTGTCGATATAGGGCTGAACGTAAGGCACGACCGGCTTGTAGAACAGGAAGGCCGCGGCGGCGGCAGCCGCCCATGATGCGATCGACAGCACCTCGCGCGAAAAACCGCGCACCATGGCGAGCATCGCCGAGACCAGGGTGAAGCCGACCAGAATTCCGTCGAGCAGCGTAATCGGCATCGTGTCACTCACTCCATGACGACGGCGTCAGTCCGTCTGTTCCGCGCGGCTTCGCTTCGAGCCGGCTATACGCGCCACCAGATCCGCGAGTGCGGTCGGTTGGAACGTCCCGGCACCTGTTCCGCCTGCGATGTCCCCACTGCCGGAGGGCAGTACGGCCCTTCCGAACCCCAACTTTTCGGCCTCTTTAAGGCGTTGCTGCGCATGCGCAACCGGTCGGACAGCGCCAGAAAGGCTGATTTCGCCGAAATAGACGCAATCCGCAGGCAGGGCAATACCGGTGAGAGACGAAACCAGTGCGGAAGCCACCGCAAGGTCCGCTGCCGGCTCGGAAATGCGGTAGCCGCCGGCGATATTCAGATAGACGTCATGCTGGCCGAAACGGACGCCGCAATGGGCCTCGAGCACGGCGAGCACCATCGACAGCCGCGATGAATCCCAGCCGACGACGGCGCGCCGCGGCGTGCCCAGCGTCGAGGGCGCGACCAGCGCCTGTATCTCGACCAGGACAGGACGCGTACCTTCGATCGCCGCGAATACGGCCGCACCCGGCGCCTTGGCATGGCGTTCGCCCAGGAACAGTTCGGACGGGTTGGCGACCTCGCGCAGGCCCTTGTCGGACATTTCGAAGACGCCGATCTCGTCGGTGGGGCCGAAGCGGTTCTTGACCGTGCGCAGGATGCGGTAGTGATGGCCGCCTTCGCCCTCGAAATAGAGCACGCCGTCGACCATGTGCTCGACGACGCGGGGGCCGGCGATCTGGCCTTCCTTGGTGACGTGGCCGACCAGGACCACGGCCGCACCCGTCGACTTGGCGTAGCGGATCATCGCCTGGGCCGAGGCGCGCACCTGCGTGACGGTGCCGGGCGCGGAATCGGCGAGGTCGGTCCACAGCGTCTGGATCGAATCGATGATGACCAGGTCCGGCCGCTTGCCGTCGGCGATGGTGGCGAGGATGTCCTCGACATTGGTCTCGGCGGCGAGTTCGACCGGCGTGCTGGCAACGCCAAGGCGCTGGGCGCGCAGCCTGATTTGCGCGACGGCCTCTTCGCCCGAGACATAGACGATGCGGTGGCCGCGCGAGGCGAGTGCTGCCGCTGCCTGGGTGAGCAGGGTCGACTTGCCGATGCCGGGGTCGCCGCCGATCAGCAGCGCCGAGCCGCGGACGAAGCCGCCGCCGGTGGCGCGGTCGAGTTCGCCGATGCCCGAGACGATGCGCGGCGCATCCTCGATGTCGCCGTCGAGCGAGGTCAGCGTGACGGGGCGGCCCTTGCGTGCGCTCTTGAGCGAACCCGGGCCGCTTCCGATGCCGCCCGCAGTGCCTTCCTCGACGAGCGTGTTCCATTCGCCGCAGGAATCGCACTTGCCGGCCCAGCGCTGATGCGCCGAGCCGCAATTCTGGCAGATGAACTGGGTGCGGGCTTTAGCCATGGGGCGGACGCGATGCTGCTTTCGCGGTGTTTGACAAGGCCTACTGTTCTCCAAACCGCTCCGGCAAATGATGCTCGGGCGCGAGGTCGAAGAAGCGGGTGAATTCGCCCTGGAAGCCGAGGCTGACGGTGCCGGTGGGGCCGTGACGCTGCTTGGCGACGATGACTTCGGCCTTGCCGCGGACCTCGGCCATGTCGCCTTCCCACTTCAGATACTCGTCGGTGCCGGGCTTCGGCTCCTTGTTCTTGAGGTAGTACTCCTCGCGGTAGACGAACAGGACCACGTCGGCGTCCTGCTCGATCGAGCCCGATTCACGCAGGTCGGAGAGTTGCGGGCGCTTGTCGTCGCGGTTTTCGACCTGACGCGACAGCTGGGACAGCGCGATGATCGGCACGTTGAGTTCCTTGGCCAGTGCCTTGAGGCCCGTGGTGATCTCGGTGATTTCCTGCACGCGGTTCTGCGACGCCTTGGCGGACGAGCCCTGCATCAGCTGAATATAGTCGATGATGATGACGTCGAGGCCGCGCTGGCGCTTGAGGCGGCGCGCGCGCGCGGCGAGCTGGGCGATCGAGATACCACCGGTCGAATCGATGAACAGCGGGATCTTCTGCAGCGTCTGGGTGCAGCCGACCAGCTTTTCGAAGTCGGCTTCGGTCAGGTCGCCGCGGCGGATCTTCGAGGAAGGCACCTCGGCCTGCTCGGAAATGATACGGGTGGCAAGCTGCTCGGACGACATTTCGAGAGAGAAGAAGCCGACGACGCCGCCATTCTCGGCCTTGAACGAGCCGTCGGCCTGCTGGGCCGGCACATAGGCGTGGGCGACGTTGAAGGCGATGTTGGTGACAAGCGAGGTCTTGCCCATGCCGGGGCGGCCGGCGAGCACGATCAAGTCGGACGATTGCAGGCCACCCATGCGGGCATCGAGGTCCTGCAGCCCGGTGGCCGTGCCGGACAGGTGGCCGTCGCGCATATAGGCCGCGCTCGCCATGTCGATGGCGGTCTTGACGGCATCCGAGAAGCTTTCGAAGCCGCCGTCGTATCGGCCGGTTTCGGCAAGCTCGAACAGGCGGCGCTCGGCGTCCTCGATCTGCTCGCCGGGCGACATGTCCACCGGCGCGTCATAGGCGATGTTGACCATGTCCTCGCCGACGGTGATCAGCGCGCGGCGGGTGGCCAGATCATAAATGGCGCGGCCATAGTCGGAAGCATTGATGACGGTGACGGCTTCGCTGGCAAGGCTGATGAGATAGCGCGCGACGGTCATGTCGCCGACCTTTTCGTCGGCCGGCAGGAAGGTCTTGAGCGTAATGGGGCTGGCCACCTTGCCCATGCGGATGAGCTCGGAGGCGACCTCGAAAATCTTGCGGTGCAGCGGCTCGTAGAAGTGCGTCGCCTTGAGGAAGTCCGAGACGCGGTAGAAGGCGTCGTTGTTGACGAGCATGGCGCCCAGCAGGGCCTGCTCGGCCTCGATGTTGTTGGGGGCTTCCCGGTAGAGCGGGGTTTCCGCCACTTCGAACTTGCGCGCTGCCTCGGCCAATGTCTTCCCCGTCTCTGAACCCGAACGTCTTCCTAACAGAAGCGCGCCCCGGCGCGACTACGTCATGCCGGCTTATTTCGCGCACTGCCCACGATTCACACTCGTCCACAGGCAGGCGTTGCGCGCCAAGGATTCCAGTTGACGCGAATCGGGGGGAGTTTAGGTGCTCCCATGCCGCGGCGGCAAGAACAAAACAAGAAAGTCTGGGGTTATGCACCCCTTGGTGCGAGCAGGATGACCGACGCGCCAAAGACGCAGATCGCGGCACCGATCATGTCCCAGCGGTCGGGGCGGATGCCCTCCGCAAGCCAAAGCCAGCACAGGGAGGCGGCGATGTAGATGCCGCCATAGGCGGCGTAAGCGCGTCCGGCGGCATTGGCGTCGACCAGCGCCAGCAGCCAGGCAAAGGCGACCAGCGAGAATAGTCCTGGCGCGAGCCAGAGCGGCGATTTGTCGAGCCGCCACCAGGCCCAGAAGGCAAAGCAGCCGGCGATCTCGGCAAGGGCGGCAGCAATGTAGATGGCATAGGTCATGGAGAGGCTCGCGACAGGGGGCGGGCCCATTTCCTACGACAGCGGCCAGGGACGCAAGAGTTGCTCCGCCGGCAAGCCTATTCCTTGTCGGCAACCTTGCGCCCGCGGGACGTCTTCGCCGCCGGTGCGGCCTTGCGGTGCGCCACTTCGTGCATGGCGAGCGCTTTCTCGCACTTGCCGATATAGTCGCGAGTGATCGGCAGCGTGTCGTTGCGGTGAGTGAGCTGGATCTGGAACACCATCAGGTCCTGCCAGCGGAACGCGGCCTCGGAGGCAGCGAGATAGAACTCCCACATCCGGCAGAAGCGCTCGTCATAGATTGCCTTCGCCTTGTCGCGGTTGGTGGCAAAGCGCTCGCGCCAGTTTTTGAGCGTTTCGGCATAGTGCAGCCTGAGGATCTCGACATCGGTGACCATCAGCCCCGATTTTTCGATGGCCGGCAGGACCTCCGACAGGGCAGGGACGTAGCCGCCGGGAAAGATGTATTTTCGGATGAAGGCGCTGGTTGCCGTCGGCGGGCCGAAACGGCCGATCGCGTGCAGCACCATAACGCCGTCCGGCTTCAGCCGTTTGGCGACGGTCTCGAAGAAGGTGCGGTAGTGGTTGACGCCGACATGCTCGAACATGCCGACCGAGACGATGCGGTCGAAGCGTTCGACAAGCTCGCGATAGTCCTTGATCTCGAAATGGGCCTGGCCGTCCAGCCCTTCCGCCTGGGCGCGTTCGGTGGCGAGAGCGTGCTGTTCGGTGGACAGCGTGACCCCGAGCACCTGCACCTCGAAATTGCGGGCGAGATAGAGCCCGAGCCCGCCCCAGCCGGAGCCGATGTCCAGGACCGACTGGCCCGGCATGAGCCGCATCTTGGCCGCGATATGCGCTTTCTTGGCGAGCTGGGCTTCTTCGAGCGTCATTCCCGGTTCGGCGAAGTAGGCGCAGGAATACTGCATGTCGGCGTCGAGAAAGAGCCGGTAGAGATCGCCGGACAGATCGTAGTGGCGCTCGACGTTGCGTTTTGCCCGTGCCGCCGTGTTGACCTGCTGGAAGCGGCGGGCCGCCACCCGCAGGCCCTCGATGGCGCGCGACCACGCGGCGTCGACCGTGCCGTTGCCTAGGTTCTGGAAGGCGATCCGCATGAAGCCGAAGACGTCGCCTTCGACGATGTCCATCTCGCCGTCCATGTAGGCTTCAGGCACCGCCAAGGTCGGATCGAAGGTAATGAGGCGTTCGGCCCGCTTGGTGCGGATCAGCATGTGGATGGGGGGGCCGCTGCCGTCGCCAAAACGGTGCGCTTGCCCCTCCGGGCCGGTGACGGTCAGGTTTCCAATGCGCACAAGTCTTCCGAATATGCGCTGAAGCAACATGTTCATGTCGGTGCTCGCGATCGGTCGGTCCTGTCACCCGATCCTGTTAAATCGCAAACGTCTTGGCAAGTTCCGCCAAACACAAAAAAGCCCGGGCGTTTCCGCCCGGGCTTGGTCCAGAAAAACTGATATGGAATCAGGCTTCTTCGTCTTCTTCCGCGTTCGGATCGAAGAAGCTGTCCGGACGGGCGTTCTCGTTGATGTCGTCGCCGTAGATGGCTTCGGCGGTCGTCAGTGTCTCACCCTTCGACTGACGCTCGGCTTCGTCGGCCGTGCGCGCGATGTTCAGCGTGATGGTCACTTCGACTTCGGCGTGCAGCGCGATGGCGACGTTGGTCAGGCCGATGTTCTTGATCGGCTGGTTGAGCTCAACCTGGTTGCGGGCAATCGTGAAGCCTTCGGCGATCAGGATGTCGGCGATGTCGCGGGTCGAGACCGAGCCGTAGAGCTGGCCGGTTTCACCAGCCGAGCGCACGACCACGAAGGTCTTGCCGTCGAGCTTCTCGGCGACCTTTTCGGCTTCCGACTTGCGCTCGAGGTTGCGGGCTTCGAGCTGGGCGCGCTGGCCTTCGAACTTCTTCTTGTTGGCTTCGTTGGCGCGCAGCGCCTTGCCCTTGGGCAGCAGGTAGTTACGGCCAAAGCCGTCCTTGACCTTGACGATGTCGCCCATCTGGCCGAGGCGGGCAATACGTTCGAGAAGAATGACGTCCATTGTCCTTGTCCTTTCGTTGGCTGCAAAGGCAGCGAATTGGGTTCAACGGGCAAGGAAGCAATCTTGGCGCTGTGCGCCGGTTTCGCTGTCCTGCCTGTCGCGGCAGTTAGGATTTCCTGGGAAATCCAACTCGGGATTTGAAGGCTTGCCTGGCCGCGCCCGTCGCGGCAGGGAGTATTCCGGCCCGGGAGCGAACCCGCCGGGCCGGAACGAATATCACTTCACCACGTAGGGCAGCAGGCCGAGGAAGCGGGCGCGCTTGATCGCCTGGGCGAGTTCACGCTGCTTCTTCTGGCTGACGGCGGTGATGCGCGAAGGAACGATCTTGCCGCGCTCGGAAATGTAGCGCTGCAGCAGACGCACGTCCTTGTAGTCGATCTTCGGGGCGTTGGCGCCGGAGAACGGGCAGGTCTTGCGGCGACGATGGAACGGACGCCGGGTCGGGATCTGATTGATGTCGACCATTATTCTGCACCCCCTTCAACACCTTCGCGCGGACGGCGCGGACCACGGTCGCCGCCTTCGCGGTCGCCGAAGCTGCGCGGGCCGCGATCACCACGGTCGCGATCGCCGAAGCTGCGCGGACGGTCGCCGAAGCCACGGTCGCCACGCTCGGAGCGCTCTTCGCGCTTCTGCATCATGGCCGACACGCCTTCTTCATGCGCTTCGACCTTGATGGTCATGAAGCGCAGGATGTCTTCGGACAGGCCCTGCTGGCGCTCGACTTCCTTGACGGCCGCCGACGGAGCGGTGATGTCCATCAGCGTGTAGTACGCCTTGCGGTTCTTGTTGATGCGGTAGGTGAGGGACTTCAGTCCCCAGTTCTCAACCCGGCCAACCGATCCGCCAGCTGCAGTGATGATGCCCTTGTAGTGTTCGACAAGTGCATCGACCTGCTGCTGCGAGAGGTCCTGGCGGGCAAGAAACACATGTTCATAAAGAGCCATAGTTTTTGCCTTTCTTCGTTTCCATCTTCCGGTCCCGGCGGCTAGAGCCTCTGCGACTTCCCTGACCCTTCGAGGGCCTTGCGGCCTCCTCAGGGGAAGAAAGGAGCACGACGAGACGGTCGAGAGCGGAGACACGGGAGGCGGAAGCGTTTTCGCTTCACGCGGCGGCTTTCGAGAAAGCCGCCGGCCCTCCGTTCAGCCCCCAGCTGGGACCGGCAGATGGCGGGCGTCTATAGGCAAAGTGCACGAAAGGCAAGGGGCAGGGCGGCGATTCCCGCGAAAGCCGGCCATTTCCGGCCGGTTTCAGGTTTAGCCCAAAGCTTCGACGGTCAGGAACAGCGGCGAGCGGGTGCGGTTGGCGACGACCTTGTCGATCGTCTCGGGGAAGAACGGCTTGGCGCCATGGCGCTTGCCGAACATCATGTCGTACTGCAGCCAGCGGAAATCGCGGATCGCCGGGTCGAGATCCTGGTCCTTCTGCCGCGACCAGTCGAACACCGGTTCGCCGGCCTTGGGCATGAGCATGTTGCGGTCGACGACGCGGTAGCGTTCGTGCAGGTCTCCAAGGAAGCCGGTGTAGTAGGGGTGGCTGATGCCTGCGGTCTCGAGCACATGCAACGGCAGGAAGGCCGGGCTGATCGAGCCGATGTCGCGCACGGCGCCCGTGCGGTTCGACCAGACGACGAGTGGGGTCTCGTGCTGAACCAGCATCTCGTCGATCGGTGCCTTTCGCTTGGCGACGGGCTCATTCATGAAGCCGGTCTCGACATAGACGGGTCCGAGCGGCGGCAGGTGGTCACCGAAGAAGGCAATCACCGTCGGGCGCTCGCGCTTGGCCGCCCAGTCGATCAGGCGCTGCAGGCCGCGGTCGGCGTCCGATGCACCCTCGGCATAGGTCAGGATCGATTGGCGCGCCCACGATGAGGTGTCGGCCTCGACCTGATGGGTCGCGTCGCTGTAGCGGTTCGGCTCGTAGGGGCCGTGGCTCTGCAGGCTGACTGCAAAGAAGAAGAAGGGATGCTCGGTCGCGTCCGCCTGGCGGATGATCTCTTCGGTGAGCGCGGCGTCGGAGGCCAGCGGTCCGCGCTTTTCGAGCGCTGGCAGGTTTTGCTCCGACATGAATGTGTCGAAACCGAATGCCTTGTAGACCGGGCCGCGATTCCAGAACCAGTCCGCGAACGGATGGATGGCGCGCGTTTCGTAGCCCTCACTCCTGAAGAACGTGGCGAGCGACGGCACCGGGGCGCGGACATATTGCTGATAGGGGATCGAGCCCGCCGGCAGGAAGGCGTTGGAGAAGCCGGTCAGCGCCTCGAACTCGACATTGGCGGTCATTCCGCCGAATTCCGGCGAAAAGACATGGCCTGACTGGGCGGCACGCACGCTGGGAATCGGATCCGGGGTGATCGACACGCCGGGCAGCCGCATCGGATCCCAGAACGATTCGCTCATCACGATGATGACGTCGGGCTTTTCCTCGGGTAGCGCGGCGACGGCCGGTTCGGGTCTGGCGATGGCGTCGATCGCTTTGTCGGAATAGCCTTGGGGTGCCTTGACCTTGGCCATCGGCACGTTGAGCGCAAAGGCGATGGCGAAGCCGTTGGAGGCGTAGTTCTCCTTCTGGTCCCACATCATCGGGATGATCTGGAGGCGGTCGCGTGTCCACGAGAAGGTCGCGTAGTCCATGATCGAGACGAAGAAGGCGAGCGCGGGAATGGCGATCGCAAGGCGCGAAATGCGCGCCCAAAACGTCATCACGGGCACGCGGCGACGCCAGTGGCGCCAAGCATAGATCAGCAGGGCAATGCCGGCGACGAGGCCGACGGCGATGCCGAGGCCGGCAAGCGGCCGCTCGCGTACGAGCAGCGGCATGAGCTCCAGAATCTGCCTGATATAGAGAAAATCGGTCGGGTAGAGCGGATCGCCGAGATAGAGCGACTTCTGGTGGCCGACGAAGGCGAGCACGAGCGTCACTGGTGCTACGATCAGCAGGCCATGGTGCGGGCGGCCGAGCAGCGCGTCGAGGCCGACGAGCAGCAGGGCAAACAGTGCCACGGTCGTCCAGCTCGGCTTGAACGGCTGATGGAAGAAGTTGATCGTATCGGCAAACGAGCCGCGCGCGATGAGCTCGACCGCGAACACCAGAACTGCCGAAACTGTGAGCGTGACCATCACCGAACGCAGCACGCGCAAGGTATAGGCACGTTGGCCGAGGGCTATGGCAGCCTCGTTCCCCTCATCCTGAATCGCGGCCTCGCGGCCTGCTACGACATTTGCCAACTCAATATCCCCGACGGCTGGACAGGCGTGTCACGCAACTGTCACGAAACTGTCACCGAAAACCGGGTGCTTATGGCAAAATTGAGAAGCAGGAGGCAACAATGCGTGTTTCGGATTAATCTTCTGTGATTAATTGCGCCCACCGGGCCGGAAGACGCTCAAGACTTGACTTGGCTGCATGCATTGCGCCAGAGGCACAGCCAGCAAAGAGCCGGGAGACCAAAAATGGCCATCGCATTTACTTTTCCAGGGCAGGGCAGCCAGGCCGTGGGCATGGGCAAGGATCTGGCCGACGCATTCCCCGAGGCGCGCCGCGTTTTCGAGGAAGTCGATGACGCGCTCGGCGAAAAGCTGTCCAAACTGATCTGGGAAGGTCCCGAGGAGACGCTGACGCTGACGGCTAATGCCCAGCCGGCGCTGATGGCGGTGTCGATCGCAGCGCTCAGGGCACTCGAATCGCGCGGCTTCTCGCTCAAGGACAAGGTTTCCTATGTCGCCGGCCATTCGCTCGGCGAATATTCCGCGCTCGCCGCAGCCGGTTTCGTATCGGTGGCCGACGCGGCGCGCCTGCTGCGCATCCGCGGCAACGCCATGCAGGCGGCGGTACCCGCAGGGCTGGGTGCGATGGCTGCGATCATCGGGCTCGAGCAGCCGGATGTCGACGCGGCCTGCGCTGAGGCGGCCGAAGGTTCGGTCTGCCAGATCGCCAACGACAATGGCGGCGGCCAGTTGGTGATCTCCGGCGAGAAGGCAGCGGTCGAGCGTGCCGCCAAGCTCTGCACCGAAAAGGGCGCCAAGCGCGCGCTGATGCTGCAGGTCTCCGCCCCGTTCCATTCGGCGCTGATGGCGCCCGCTGCGGAAAAGATGCGCGAGGCGCTGGCCAGCGTGAAGAAGAACGTGCCGGTGGTGCCGGTGGTGGCCAATGTCTCTGTTCAGCCGATCACCGATCCCGAAGAGATCGCCGCTCGCCTCGTCGAGCAGGTGACGGGCCGCGTCCGCTGGGCTGAGACCGTCGAGTGGTTCGGCAACAATGGCGTCACCACGCTTTATGAAGTGGGCGCCGGCAAGGTGCTGTCGGGGCTCGCCCGCCGCATCAACAAGGAAATCGCGACCGCTGCGGTCAACAGCCCGGCAGACGTGGATGCGGCAATCGCCGCACTCGCCTGAACAACTCAAATGACCCCACCCGTGTGAAGGGTGTGCTCTGAAAGGGATTGGAAACATGCTCGACCTGACCGGCCGCAAGGCACTCGTCACCGGCGCATCCGGTGGCATCGGCGAGGAAATCGCCCGCATCCTGCACAAGCAGGGCGCCATCGTCGGCCTGCACGGCACCCGCATAGAGAAGCTTGAGGCATTGGCCAATGAGCTGGGCGATCGCGTAAAACTGTTTCCGGCCAATCTTTCCGACCGCGACGAGGTCAAGGCGCTGGGCCAGAAGGCCGAGGCCGAGCTCGAAGGCGTCGACATCCTCGTCAACAATGCCGGCATCACCAAGGACGGCCTGTTCGTGCGCATGTCCGATGCCGACTGGGATTCGGTCATCGAGATCAACCTGACGGCGATGTTCCGCCTGACCCGCGAGCTGACCCATCCGATGATGCGCCGCCGCCATGGCCGCATCATCAACATCACCTCGGTGGTGGGTGTGACCGGCAATCCCGGTCAGACCAACTATTGCGCCTCGAAGGCTGGCATGATCGGCTTTTCCAAGTCGCTGGCGCAGGAGATCGCGACCCGCAACATCACCGTCAACTGTGTCGCGCCCGGCTTCATCGAATCGGCAATGACCGAGAAGCTCAACGACAAGCAGAAAGAGGCCATCATGGCCGCCATCCCGGCCAAGCGCATGGGCACCGGCAAGGAAGTCGCGTCCGCCGTCGCCTATCTCGCCTCCGACGAGGCCTCCTACGTCACCGGACAGACGATTCACGTCAACGGCGGCATGGCAATGATCTGATAGGCCGGGAAACCGGCCTTTTGGCCCTTGGACACGGTAAAGAATTCGTGTAATGCCGCGGTCCATCAGGTGGCTGGGCCGAAACCGGACCGCTGCCCGAGCGCTTTGGGAAAGCGTAGAATTGAGCTTGATTAGCGGCATTCCGCCCGCTAACGAAGACCGAAGAAACACAAGACTGAGGATGCCCACATGAGTGACACCGCAGAGCGCGTCAAGAAGATCGTTGTCGAACATCTTGGCGTCGACGCCGACAAGGTGACGGAAGCCGCAAGCTTCATCGATGACCTGGGCGCGGACAGCCTCGACACGGTCGAGCTCGTTATGGCGTTCGAAGAAGAATTCGGCGTCGAGATCCCCGATGACGCGGCCGAGACCATCCTGACGGTTGGCGATGCCGTGAAGTTCATCGACAAGGCTTCGGCCTGAGCGATCGCAGATTGTCAGGGATGCCTGCGATGAGGCGTGTGGTCGTAACGGGCCTAGGCCTGCTTTCGCCGTTCGGCATGGGCTACGAGCACGGCTGGAAAGAGCTTCTTTCCGGCCGGAGTGGTGCGCGACGCATCACGGAGTTCGAGGTTGAAGACCTCCCCTGCAAGATTGCCAACGTCATCCCCAGGGGTGACGGCACGAACAATACCTTCAACCCCGAAGCAGTCCTGGAACCCAAGGAACTGCGCAAGATCGGCGACTTCATCCTTTACGGGATTGCCGCCGCCGACGAGGCGTTGAAGGATTCGGGCTGGGCGCCCAAGACGCCGGATGAGCAGAACGCGACCGGCGTCATGATCGGCTCGGGCATCGGCGGCATCGACGGCATTGCCGAAAATGCGCTGATCCTGCAGGAACGCGGCCCGCGCCGTATCAGCCCCTTCTTCATTCCCGGCCAGATCATCAATCTGGTTTCCGGGCAGGTTTCGATCCGGCACGGCCTCAAGGGGCCGAACCATGCCGTGGTCACTGCCTGCTCGACCGGCGCGCACGCCATCGGCGACGCGGCACGTCTGATCATGTTCGGCGATGCCGACGTGATGTTGGCCGGTGGTGCGGAAGCACCGCTGACCAGGCTTTCGCTGGCCGGCTTCGCAGCCTGCAAGGCGCTGTCGACTGGGCGCAACGACGATCCCGAAAAGGCCTCGCGCCCCTATGACCGCGACCGCGACGGTTTCGTCATGGGCGAGGGTGCGGGCGTGGTGGTTCTCGAAGAACTCGAGCACGCAAAGGCGCGCGGTGCGAAGATCTATGCAGAGGTCGTGGGTTACGGCCTGACCGGTGACGCCCATCACATCACAGCACCCGCCGAAGACGGCGACGGCGCCTTCCGCTGCATGACCGCAGCGCTCAAGCGTGCCAACCTGTCGGCGGCCGATGTCGACTACATCAACGCCCACGGCACTTCGACCATGGCCGACACCATCGAACTGGGTGCTGTCGAGCGCCTGGTCGGCAATGCCGCCTCGAAGGTCTCGATGTCGTCGACCAAGTCGTCGATCGGCCACCTGCTCGGTGCTGCCGGTGCGGCAGAAGCGATCTTCTCGATCCTCGCCATCCGCGACAACATCGCGCCGGCGACGATCAATCTCGACAATCCCGAGCGTGAGACGGCCATCGATCTGGTGCCGAACAAGCCGCGTTCCAGGCAGATCGACGTGGCATTGTCCAACTCCTTCGGCTTCGGCGGCACCAACGCCTCGCTGGTCTTCCAGCGCTACAACGGCTGATCGTTTGTGGCGAAGGCCCCGATTGCGGGCCCTTCGCCGTGAATTTTGCCACATTCCGCCCTAGTCTCCCGGCGGGGATTCGACGCAAGAGGGAGTGGCGAGGCCATATGAGCATCAATACGCCAGGCACTGGGGAAGGCGCGCCGCGCGCTGCACCGGCAAATCCGATCGTTCCGAAGACGGCGCAGGAAGCGCTGCGGCCGGAAATCGGCACACCGCCGCCCAAGCGTTCGCGCGCTTCGCGCAACCAGATCATCGTCTTCATGAATTTCCTGATGTCGTCTGCGATGCTGATGATTCTTGTCGGCGGCGCCGCCCTCTATTTGGGCCGGCAGGAATTCAACGGCACCGGCCCGTCGTCTGTGCCGAACACCTTCCTGGTCAAGCCGAGCACCGGCGTGGCCGACATCGCCGACCAGTTGGAGCGCCGCGGTCTGATCAGCGATGCGCGCATCTTCCGCATAGGTGTTCGCGCCTACGGCAATGACGGAGCGCTGAAAGCCGGCGAATACGAGATCCAGGCCGGTGCCTCGATGCGTGACATCATGGAACTGCTGAAGAGCGGCAAATCCGTTCTCTATTCGCTGACCATTCCCGAGGGGCTGACCGTCGAGCAGGCCTGGAACCGCATTTCCGAGCACGAGGCACTGAGCGGTGACATGCCGGCCGAGATGCCGGCGGAAGGCATGCTTGCGGCCGACACCCAACGCTTTACGCGCGGCGCCAGCCGCCAGCAGATCGTCGCCAAGATGTTGGCGGACCAGAAGGAACTGGTCGAGAGCATCTGGGCGCGCCGGACCTCCGATCTGCCGCTTGCCGACGTCAACGAATTCGTGACACTGGCTTCGATCGTCGAGAAGGAAACGGCCCGCAGCGACGAGCGCTCTCGCGTCGCGGCCGTCTTCATCAACCGCCTCAACAAGGGCATGCGGCTGCAGTCGGATCCGACGATCATCTACGGCCTCTTCGGCGGCAAGGGTAAACCGGCCGACCGGCCGATCTACCGCTCCGACATCGACAAGCCGACGCCTTACAATACCTACACGATCAAGGGCCTGCCGCCGACGCCGATTGCCAATCCGGGGCGCGCCTCGCTCGAGGCGGTCGCCAATCCGTCGAAGACCAAGGATCTGTACTTCGTCGCAGATGGCACCGGCGGCCATGTCTTTGCCGCAACGCTGGACGAGCACAATGAGAACGTCGCCCGCTGGCGCGCTTTCCAGCGCAAGGTGGTTGAAGACGAGAAGGCGGCGGACCAGAACGATCCGGCCAAGAGCGACGCCGGCACGACCAATGGCGCCAAGAAGAAGTAGCGCGCAGGCCAAAGGGAACAGGCGGACCAGATGAACTTGCAGAGCATGACGGGCTTCGCGCGGGCGACCGCGGAGTGTGACGGCACCGCCGTCGCCTGGGAGGTGAAGTCGGTCAACGGCAAGAGCGTGGAAGTGCGCCTGCGCCTGCCACAGGGCTTCGAGCGGCTTGAGCCGGCAGTCCGCCAGACCATCCAGAAGTGCTTTTCGCGCGGAAACGTCCAGGCAACGCTGACTGTCAGCCGCACCGGCACCTCGATGGTCCAGCCTGTCATCAACGAGGTGTTTCTGCGCGACGTCGCCGAACTCGCCAACAGGCTGGTCGCTCAATATGGCGCAACGCCTGCCAGTGCCGATGGGCTGCTGTCGCTGCGCGGCGTGTTCGACATGCCCGAAGTGGTCGAGACCGAAGAGCAGCGCGCGGCCATCGACGCCGTGATCATGAAGTGCCTTGAGGCGGGGCTTGCCGGCCTCGTCGAGGCGCGCCAGGCCGAAGGCGATGCGCTGCGGGCGCTTCTTTCGGGTCATATCGCGACCATCGAGACGCTGACGCTCAGGGCCGAGGCCGACCCGTCGCGCGAGCCTGGGGCGATCCGCCAGCGATTGGCCGACCAGGTGCGGTTGCTGCTTGAGGCTTCGCCGGCGCTGGACGAGGCGCGCCTCAACATGGAGGCGGCGTTTCTTGCCACCAAGGCCGACATCCGCGAGGAAATCGACCGGCTGAAAACGCATGTCGCCGCGGGACGCGCACTGATTGCGGGCGGCGGTGCCATCGGCCGCAAGCTCGATTTTCTGGCACAGGAATTCAATCGCGAATCGAATACCCTATGTTCGAAGTCGAACGCCGCAACGGTCACGGCCATCGGGCTGGAACTCAAGGCCGTGGTCGACCAGTTTCGCGAGCAGGTTCAGAATTTGGAGTAGCGCATGAGCGCCGATAACCCATCCAACTCCATCAGGCGGCGCGGCCTGATGCTTGTCCTGTCTTCGCCTTCCGGCGCCGGCAAGTCGACGATTGCGCGCAATCTTCTCGAGAGCGATCCGGGGCTGGAACTGTCTGTCAGCGTGACGACACGGGCGCGGCGCGGCAGTGAGATCGACGGCATCCACTACCATTTCCGGACCATGCGCGACTTCGAGCGGCTGCGCGATTCCGATGCCCTGCTTGAATGGGCCGAGGTCCATGGCAACTACTACGCCACCCCGCGCGAACCGGCCGAACTGGCTATGGCGCAAGGGCGCGACATGCTGTTCGACATCGACTGGCAGGGCGCGGAGCAGCTGAAGGAGAAGATGCGTGCCGACATCGTATCGATCTTCATCCTGCCGCCCTCCATGGGTGAGCTGAAGGCGCGCCTGCGCCGCCGTGCCGAGGACCAGGATGCGGTGATCGAGACCAGGCTGCACAATGCCCGGGTCGAGTTGGAGCACTGGCGCGACTACGACTATGTCGTCGTCAACGATGACCTCGACAAGGCCTTCGCCTCGGTGAAGGCAATCGTCACCGCCGAGCGGCTGCGCCGCGATCGCAGGCCTGGTCTGTTCGATTTCGTTTCGAAGCTGCTCGACGAGAAGGTCTGAGCTTTTGATTACCCTCCCCAAAAAGGGGAGGGAATGAGGCTACACGGCTTCCGCCAGCGCCACGAATTCCTCGACGCTCAGCGTTTCGGCGCGGCGGGTCGGATCGATGCCGACCTTTTCCAGCAGCTTTTCGCCACCCAAGCTTTTCAGGCTCTGGCGCAGCATCTTGCGGCGCTGGCCGAAGGCGGCTTCGGTGACGCGGCCGAGTACCTTCACATCTGCTGGCAGCGGCTCATTGCGCGGCACCAGATGCACCACCGAGGAGGTGACCTTGGGCGGCGGCGTGAAGGCCTGTGCCGGCACGTCGAAGGCGATGTGGGCGTCGGTGCGCCAGCCGGCGAGAACGCCAAGACGCCCGTAAGCCGAACTTGCCGGCTTGGCCACGATGCGTTCGGCGACCTCGCGCTGGAACATCAGCGTCAGCGACTGGTAGAAGGGTGGCCAGGCCGGCACGGTCAGCCAGCGCACAAGAAGTTCGGTGCCGATATTATAGGGGAGATTGGCGACGATCTTTACAGGTCCGCCGTCCCCAAGGGCGGTGAAATCGGTCTTCAGCGCGTCGCCCGGAATGACCTCCAGCCGCCCCGGATAGTGCGCTGAGACTTCGGCAAGGGCCGCCAGGCAGCGCTCGTCGCGCTCGATAGCGACGACGCGCTTGGCGCCATGCATCAGCAGCGCCCGTGTCAGTCCGCCTGGGCCGGGACCAACCTCGATGACCGTTACGTCGGTAAGGTCGCCGGCTGCGCGGGCGACCTTGCTGGTGAGGTTGAGGTCGAGCAGGAAGTTCTGGCCAAGCGCCTTCTTGGCCTGAAGCTCGTAGCGCTCAATGACGTCGCGAAGCGGCGGCAGGCCGTCGATACTGGTGGCTGAACTCACGATGTCTTGGCTTCCATGTCGGCGAGTTGTCGTGCCAGCTTCAGCGCCGCAATCAGGCTGTCAGGCCGGGCAATGCCCTGGCCGGCGATGTCGAAGGCGGTGCCGTGGTCCGGCGAAGTGCGGATGAACGGCAAGCCGAGCGTGACGTTGACGGTTTCGTCGAAGGCCAGCGCCTTCGCCGGGATCAGTGCCTGGTCGTGATACATGCAGATGGCCGCGTCATAGCCGGCGCGGGCGCGGGCGTGGAACATGGTGTCGGCGGGCAGGGGGCCAAAGGCGTCGATGCCTTCCGCCTTAAGCGCCTCGACTGCCGGGCGAATGATGTCCTCGTCCTCGCGGCCCATGGCCCCGCTTTCACCGGCATGTGGGTTGAGCCCGGAAACGGCGATGCGTGGCCTAGTGACGCCGAAGCGTCTCTGGAGATCGCGGGCGGTGATGCGGATGGTGCCGATGATGGCCTCGGTCGTCAGCGTCTTGGGCACATCGGCGAGTGCGATGTGGATGGTGACGGGCACGGCGCGGAGTTCCGGGCCGGCAAGCATCATCACCGGCATCACAGCTGTGCCGGTCTTCTGTTCTGCCAGATGGGCGAGATACTCGGTGTGGCCGGGGAAGCGAAAGCCTGCATCATAGAGCGGCTTCTTGGCGATGGGGCAGGTGACGACGGCAGCGGCACGGCCCTCGAACGTATCCGCCACTGCACGGTCGATCGCTTCGATGATGCCAGCCGCATTGCGGCTGTCGGGCTGTCCGGGTGTGTCGACCAGGGAGGACGCCAGCGGCACGACGGGCAGCGCGTTGGCGAAGACCTGTGCGGCTCCCGAAGGATCCGTCTCGATGACCTGCAGATCTACGCCGACGGCCTTGGCGCGCGCGGCTACGAGTGCCGGATCGCCAAGCAGGTAGTAGGCCGGCACGTCCGCCTTGTCTCGCAGCAGCCATGCGGCGATCGCGATTTCAGGGCCGATGCCGGAGGGGTCGCCTGATGTCAGCGCCAGCGGAGCGCGAGTGGCAGCCACGGCTTAACGGTTGACGATGCGGGCTTTCGTCCGCAGTTCGGCGAGGTACTTCTTGCTGAGTTCGTCGGCCTTGGCGTTGTCGCCTTTGCCCGCGCCTTCGGCCTGGAAGACCATCTGGGCGACCTTGTCGTCGGAGACTTCGCGGGAGCTGCACACGCCGATGAACTCGACGCCGCGCTCGGTCTCGCGCACCGGCGTCGCGGCGCCAGCCTTGAGCTTCTTGATCTGGTCGGCCCATTCGGGCGGCAGTTGCGGCGCCAGGACACGGCCGAGATCGCGCACGGTGACGTCGAGCAGGCCCTTGGCGAACTCGCGCGTCTGCTCGCAGCCGTTGAAGCGGCCGCGCATGGATTCGGCCTCGCGCTTGCGCTTGCCGATCGAACCGCGCTCGCTCGCCGGCACTACGAAGATCACCTGCTGGAGCATGTATTCGGTTGCAGAGGGCTTCGCACCGCCCTGCTGGAGCATGCGGCGCACCGCGTCCTGCTCGCTGGTGCCGCCAGAGCCGCCGGTTTCAGCGCGGAAGCGTGCGCTGAGCGCCTGGTTCCAGCCGATCTGGGTGCGGATATATTCCTTGAAATGGCCGCTCGTTACGCCCGCTTGGGCCAGAACCTGGTCCATCTGCGCGGTTTGCAGCTTGTTGGAGGCGGCAAAGCGGGCATAGGCGTCGTCGACCTGCTTGTCGGGAATGCGGATGTTGAGCCGCTTCATTTCCGCCTGGCGCAGCGTCTGCTCGATCATCTCCTCGCCGGCATCGCCCTTGCGGCGTTGCAATTTGAGGAAGGCGGCACGCCGTTGGATGTCGTAGCTGGTGACCGGCACATCATTGACAATGTACTTGATTTCGCTCGCATGTGCTGGTGGCGCGTAGGCCGTCATCGAGAGTGACGTTGCCGCCACGAGCAGCGCGAAACCTGCCGACAAGAGGTATTTCCGCATCGAAAAAGTCCCGTTCAAACCCCAAATCCGAGCAATGCCCGGATGCTCTTTGCCCCGTCCATGGCCGCGTTATGCGGCAAAACGATGTCAGGTCGCCCTGACATCATGCCTATCCAATATCAGAATTTATTAGGCGCGGTACCGAAATCGCCGAGCGTTCGGAACGAGATGTTGAAGCCTACCGAGCGCGAAACCTCGTTTGGTTTGCCGGTTTCGCGGCTCTCCGTATAGGTCATGATGTAGGTGAAGCACTCGTCGTCATAGGCGAAGCCGAGACCGTTCTTGACCAGCGTGTCGTTGTGGATGTCGTACGTGCCCGAACCGAAGACGCGCCATTCGTCGTTGAAGCGCGCGGTGGCGCCGAGCGTGACCTCATGGCGGTCGTAGTTGAAGCCATAGAGCGGTTGCTTCTCAATGAAGGCGTAGCGGGCAGAGACTGCGACGGGGCGGGCATCCAGTCCGACCTTTACTTCGGCGCGGCGTACTTCCAAGGACTGCTCGTCAAAGCGGCCGCTGACCGAAGCGGCGAAGCCGTTCGGGCTGGCGATGCCGGCGAGGGCCACGTAGTCGGACGTTTCGGTCTCCAGGCCCGAGGCAGCACCGGCGTTGACGAGATCCGGTGCGGCGAAGGAGTTGTCGCCGGCGAGCTGGTAGGATTGGCCGGCAAGCGCGTTGGTCGTCCAGCCATTGGCGAAGCTGCCGGAATAGCGCAGGCCGAGATTGGCGCGCGTGCCACCTTCCATGCGGTCGTAGCCGGAGAACTTGTCGCGCTCGAACAACGAGGCAGCGTCGAACACGAAGCTCTGCGCATCCTCGTTGGGAATGCCCAGGCCGCCGATGTTCTGCTCGCTCGGACGGGCAAAGACCTGCGCCATCGGCTCGAGCACGTGCGTAGCACTTGTCGACGAGAACAGCACCGGCCAGCGCAATTCTAGGCCAAGGGTTGCCATGTAGCGGAACAGCGACGAACGCACGTCATCGGCGACGCCGAGTTCGCCCGCCATGATGTCGATGGCGTCGAGAGACGCGTTGTTGGTGCTGAGATAGCTGCCGTCGGCACGGAAGGCCATCAGCGGCGTCACCAGCAGGCCGCCATCGGTGATGATGGTGCGCTTCCACTCGGCCTCGCCCGTCAGGCGACCGGAGGAGCCGGCGAGGCCGTGAATGGTAGGTTCGTCTACCCCGAAATTATCCTGGAACAGGTCGGAATCCAGCTCCGTCCGCTGGAGCGCGCGGGCATTGACGTTGAACGAGAGCTGTCCGCCGGCCAGCGGCATGTCAGGAATGTAGGCGTAGTCGAGCGACGGGAAGACCCAAGGCTGCTTGTCGGCGCGGGCTCCGGGCTGGCCATCGAGCGCGTCTTCCTGGACCTGGAAATGCATGGCGCGCAGGTCGAAGTAGTTCCGGTCGTTGAGGCCGGTGAGGTAGACCTCAGACGTCTGGACGCTGTTGGCGTAGCCCTCGATGTTGTAGGTGCGCGAGAAATTCTTGTCCGACTGGGCGAGGATGTCCCAGCCGAAGGCCCAGCGCGGATTAAGCTCGAAGCGGCCCTTGGAGCCGACCATGCCGCGCAGCCTGTTGTCGCCATTGTCGCCGCGATCGACGGTTCCGGCGTCGAAGGCGTCGGGGTCGGCCTGGCTCATGCCGGCGATCTTCAGGCTGTACTGGCCATTATTGAAGCGCTGGCGCCACTCCGCTTCGCCGAGGAAGCCCTGGCGGGTGTAGCCGGTGCCCTTGACCGTGAGGTCGTAGGTGGGCGAAAGCGCGAAATAGTAGGGAATACCAATACCGACGCCGAGATCGCTCTTGTAGGCGATGCTGGGCATCAGGAAGCCGCTCTTGCGCTTGACCGTCGGGTCGGCGATCTCGAAGGCCGGCAGGAAGGCAATCGGGAAGCCGAAGAACTCGAAATTCGAGTTCTCGAAGCGAACCGTCTTCTTCTGGCCGTTCCAGATGATCTTCTGCGCCTTGATGCGCCAGATCGGCGCCTTGTCCGGCTTTGCCTCGCAAGGTTCGCAGGCGGTGTAGACGCCATTGTTGAAGGTCGTGAGAATGCCGCCTTCGCGCTTGGCGCTTTCGGCGGCGAAATAGGTCTTGTCGGCAGTCTCGACGCGCAACGCGTTGACGAAGCCGTCGGCGAAGTCGTCGGTGATGTCGATCTCTTGCGAGAAAATCTTGGTGCCGTCGGAATTGACGATCTCGACATTGCCGCTGGCGATCAGCCGCGACGTCTTTCGGTCATAAGTGACCCGCTGGGCGACAAGGCGGTTGCCGGCGTATTCGATCTGCACGCCGCCGACCGCCGTCACGGTGCTGTTGTCATTGTCGTAGACGAGCGTGTCGGCCTCGAGCAGCATCTGCGAACCCGCAGGCACCGTGGGCGCGAGGTCGGCGATGGTCTGGGCGAAAGCGGGAACGGTCGGAGCAACGCATGCGGAAAGGCATGCGAGCGCGGTCGCACCGAACAGGCGAGCCCTAAGGGCCGTCTTGCGGCTGGCCATTGCGCCCCTCACTAACCGTCCTCCTTGTAGAGCAGGAAAGTCACCCCGAAAAACATTGCTACGACAACTGGGAGCCACGCCGCAATATAAGTCGGCACGAATCCCGCATTTCCAAATGCTTTGACCAGAACCGAAACGACATAAAGCAGAAAGCCGGCGACGACGCCACCCAGAATCATCGTTGCCGACTGCCCCATCCTCGCAAATCGCATCGATACTGTTGCAGCAATGAGCGTCATTGCAACCAGGAGGAAGGGAAGGGCGACGAGCGAATGGAACTGCATGGCGAAAGCGTTGGCCCTGAGGCCGAAGGAGCGCGCCACCTCGATCTTCTCGGGCAACTGGAAGAACGGAATTGTTTCAGGCCGCGCCAGGCGTTCCTGCACGAATTCCGGCTTGAGGTTGGTTGGAACCTGGTCCGACGGCGCCGTGGTGAACTGTTCGCTGCCCTTCATGCTGCGCACCTTGACCAGTTCCCAATGGCCGTCGCGCAGATAGGCGTGCTCGGCATCCTTGCGCTCGACCATGTTGCCGTCGGCGTCGAAGATGAAGAACACCGCGTCCGACAGTTCCAGGCCCTGCTTGAGCACGGCGCGGGCGCCGATGATGACTTCGGTACCGTTGGCCTTCTGGCGCAGCCATGGAGCGGAGAAGGCCGAAACCGAGTTCGACTGGCGCGAGCGCAGCTCTGATTCGATCGTTTCCGAATGCGAGAAGCCGTATGCCGCGATCGGATTGAGGATGCCGACAGTGATAAAGCCGAAGAGCAGCGCGCCAATGCAGCACGGCAGCAGGAACTGCCAGGCCGAAATGCCGGCTGCGCGGGCAATCACGAGTTCATAGCGCCGGTTCAGCGATACCAGCGTCGCCATTGCCCCGAACAGGGCGACGAAGGGCACGGTCTGCTGCATGATCATCGGTACGCGCAATGCGGAAACAGTCAGCGCGATGCTGAACTTGAAGCCAGGAAGGCCGCCGACATTGCTGGAGAATTCGGTCACATCGATGATGAAGATCAGCGCAAAAATGCCGACGAAGAACCACGACGTGATGACGGCGTAGCGAAGGAAGAAATAGCGACCGAGAGTCCAGCCCATCACGCGGCTCCCTGGCGGGGCGCGCCGCCGCCGCCAAAGCGGATTCGAAGAGCCGTCATCCAGTCGCGCGCCCGTGCAAACTTTGCCGCCAGCCAGTCAGCCGCGGCGACCGGCAGTTCCATCGTACGGTTGGTCGCGATGAACCAGATGGCGAGGGCCGACGCGAAGAGCGGCACCGCATAGACCACGTAGCTGACCCACGGCAGGCTGCCTCCCTTGCTGTCGGCGAAGAAGCCGAGCCAGCGGAAAAACAGCGCAATCGCCGTGGTCGTGATCAGCGGATGGATGCGTGCCTCGCGGTGGGAACGCGCGTCGCCGGCAACTGCGAGAGCAATCAGCGCGAAGGCGATCGGATAAAGCCACTCGGTGAAGCGGCGGTCGATTTCGGCCCTGAACTGCAAGGGATTGCGTTGGTAATACTTGTCATTGGGCGGCGGGTTCAAAAGATAGAGCGTCGACCGATCCTTGGGGCGCATGACCACTTCATTGGCCGCGGCCGAAAATTCGCTGAGATCGAAGGCATAGGAATCGAAGCTGATCACCGACACTTCGCCGCCCGGCGCCTTGCGGTGGATCACACCCTCGTTCATCACCAGCATCTGCTTGCCGTCGCGCTCGATGAAGGAGCCGTCCTTGGCATAATAGACGAGGTCGATGTTCGGCTCGCGCGAATCGGCCACGAAGATGCCGCCCAGCCCGCCATTGGGCAGGCGTTCGCCGACTTGCACGAACAGGCCCTCGTCGACTTTGCGGAAGGTGCCTTCCTGGATGATCAGCGACAACAGATCGGCGCGCGACGTGGCGATCAGTTCGCGATTGCGCTGGCGCGCCATCGGGTCGGCGACGTTGTCGATGACGAAGGAGAACAGGCTAGCGCCTATGGCCAAGATCAGGATCGGCCGAACAATGGTGAGCCGCGATGCGCCGGCTGCGTTGATCACCACCAGTTCCGAATCGGTGTTCATCGAACTCAGCGTCTGCGCCACTGCGATGATCAGCGCGAACGGCACGACGATGGGGATGACGGTCGGCAGGATGAGGGCTGCGACTTCGAAGAAGGTGAGCGCCGACTGACCGCTGTCGGTGACGAGGTCAATGCGCCCGAGCACCTGGGTGGTCCAGACGATTGCCAGGGTCCATGACAGTGCGGCGATGAAAACCGCGAACGCACGACGCAGGATGTAGCGTTCAACAACCTTCATCGATGATCAGGATTCCGTGTTTCCGACATGGCCGGCCGACAGGACGCCGCATGGCCGGTGGATGCTAAGATATAGTCCAAGCGAGGCCGGTACAACCAGCCCCTCACGATCGGCATGGTTCCAACACCATCTTTCCGTAAGATGCGAGTCTCGGCCGCAATGGCTAAGAAAGCCCCAATGGAGATGGTTAACGCGCCGTTTTCAGTAGTATTTGAGGCTAAACGATACGCGGTCCGGGTGACGTGAGGCTTGCCAAAACGGCCAAAACGACGAAATGTCGCGGTCATCTGAATGGAATCCGAAAGCAGGTCATCATGACTTCTCAGCCGTCGATCAGTTTCGCCAAGGCGGGCGCGCCGAAAAAGGGCAGCGTGTTCGTGTTCTCCACCGAGGGGGGTGGGCTAAGCGATGCGGCACGCGCCTGCGATCCGGCAAAGACGCTCGATCGCGCCTTTCCCGTCGCCGATTTCAGCGGCAAGTTCGGCAATGTGGCGGAGGTGCTCGCGCCCGAAGGCACCGGCGCCGACAGGCTGGTGGCCATCGGTGTGGGCAAGACGTCGGCGCTCGACGAATATGCCTGGCTGAAGCTGGGCGGAACGGTTGCGGCGCAGTTGCGCAAGGCGACCGATGTCGCGGTCATTCTCGACATTGCGGGCATGGAAGTTGACGCCGCCGCCGCTGCCGGCCTTGCCTCGGGCATCCTGCTCCGGGCCTATTCCTTCGACAAGTACAAGACCAAGAAGGACAATGGCGACGGCAAGGCAGACGACAAGAAACTCGCCAAGATCACCATCCATTGCGCAGATCCGGCTGCCGCCAAGAAGGCGTTTGCCGATGCGGAATCCGTGGTTGACGGCGTGCTGCTCGCCCGCGACCTGGTCAATGAACCGGCCAACGTTCTCGGCCCGGTCGAGTTTGCCGAACAGGCCAAGGAACTGGAAAAGGTCGGCGTCAAGGTCGAGGTCCTGACCGAAAAGGATATGAAGAAGCTCGGCATGGGCGCGCTGCTCGGCGTGGCGCAGGGCTCGGTCCGCCCGCCGCGCATGGCAATCATGCAATGGAACGGCGGCAAGGCCAAGGACAAGCCGATTGCCTTCGTCGGCAAGGGCGTGGTCTTCGATTCGGGCGGCGTTTCGATCAAGCCTGCCGCCGGCATGGAGGATATGAAGGGCGACATGGGCGGGGCTGCGGCGGTAACCGGCCTGATGCATGCGCTGGCGTCGCGCAAGGCCAAGGTCAACGCCGTCGGCATCATCGGTCTCGTCGAGAACATGGTCGACGGCAACGCACAGCGCCCCGGCGACATCGTCACCTCGATGTCGGGCCAGACCATCGAGGTGCTCAATACCGACGCCGAAGGCCGCCTCGTGCTGGCCGACGCCCTGTGGTACTGCAACCAGCGTTTCGAGCCGAAATTCATGGTCAACCTGGCGACGCTGACCGGCGCCGTCATGGTGGCGCTGGGCCAGCATCATGCCGGCCTGTTCTCCAACAACGATGAACTGGCCGAACGCCTGACCGCTTCGGGAACGGCGACGCAGGAGAAGCTCTGGCGCATGCCGCTGGGTGCCGACTACGACAAGCTGATCGATTCCAAGAACGCCGACATGAAGAACATCGGCGGCCGCTATGGCGGTTCGATCACCGCCGCCCAGTTCCTGCAACGCTTCGTCAAGGAGACGCCTTGGGCGCATCTCGACATCGCCGGCACGGCGATGGGTTCGCCCACCAACGAGATCAACCAGTCCTGGGCCTCGGGCTATGGCGTGCGGCTGCTGGACAGGCTGGTGCGCGACCACTACGAAGGCTGAACGTTCGAAAATCCGCCGCGCCGGGGCAATCTGGCGCGGCGGCAAATCCCGCGCTTCACTGGCAAGTCATTTTCGGGCATAGCATTGCCCGATGGCCGAAGTCCTTTTCTATCACCTGACGGAATCGACGCTGGAGGACGCGCTGCCGGGTTTGCTCGAGCGCAGCCTGCAGCGTGGCTGGAAGGCAGTGGTACAGACTGGCACCGAAGAGCGGCGTGACGCGCTCGACGCCCACCTCTGGACCTTTCGCGACGATTCGTTTCTGGCCCATGGCAGTGACAGCGAAGCGCATGTGGCGGAGCAGCCGGTCGTGCTGACGGTCAGCGACGGCAACCCCAATTCGGCCGAAATCCGGTTCATGGTCGACGGTGCTGCGCCGCCCGACATCGCGCCGTATCAGCGGGCCGTCTTCCTGTTCGACGGTCACGACGCAGCGCAGCTGGAAGGTGCGCGCACGCATTGGAAGACGATGAAAGCCGGTGGCCACACCGTTACCTACTGGCAGCAGACGCCGGACCGGCGCTGGGAGCGCAAGGCCTGACGGCAGCCTTTCCTCTTCCTAGAATTTGACGCTCAGATCGGCGCTGAACGTATGATCCTGCGTCTCACTGGCGATCTGTCCTGCATATGAGAGCCCAAGCGTTGCGGCTTGGCTTACGGTCGTGTCGATCCCGGCTTCCAGCAAAAGCGCGTCCCTTGCGATCGGCAGGCCTTCGACGGTGAAGGCACCACCACCAGCAAAGGCGAGGCTGGCCGTCGGGGTGACATCGCCGAAGGCGTGGCGCCAGCCGAGCGTGCCGCGTGCTGAGGCCGAAACCGTTCCGAGGTTGAAGTCGGTTGCGGCATGAAGGCCAAGCGTCGAAAAGGCCGTATCGAAGGTCGAGGCGGCGCTGGAGAGTACGGCTGCGCCGCCCTTTTCGCTGAAGCCATCTGTGCGGACGCTGGCGTAACCCAATCCGGCGAACGGCTCGAAACGGAACCGGCCTGCGTCCGTTTGATAGCCAATCTCGCTGAATGCCTGCGCAGTGCCGGCGTCGTAATCGGCGCTCAGCCGGCTTGGGCTGGCGAAGGCGACGTCGCGGTCGGTCTCGATGTCGTGCCATGTGTAGGCAGCACCGGCGCGGAGAGCGAGCGCGCCGTAGGCTGCCCCGCCATAGGCACCGAGATGGATGTTCTGCGACGAGCCAGAGGCAGCCTCGGCATGGAATGAGGTGCGGCTGTAGCCGCCGGTCGCACCAAGCCGCCAATTGTCTCCGGCAGCCGCATCGCCGCCGAACAGCAGCCCGCCGGTCGAATGTTCGAGTTCAGCTCCATTGACGTTGCTAACCGATTGGCCCCATGCGCCGAGCGCCTGAGACCAGACCGCGAAACGCTCTGTGTCGGCGGGAGCCAATTCCGGCCCGCCGGGGCCATAGGCCATCACCGGCAGTGCTGGGGCTGCGACATCTGCGAATGCCGAGCGCAAACGAGTAGAGGCGGCGTCGCCGAGGAAGCCGCTTGTCTCGATGAGCGAGCCCGTGAGCGAGGCGTGCATCTCGCCGGTCAGATGGCCGAAGGCTGCTTGCGCCTGGCCGACGGACAGGCCGATGACGCCATCGAACACCGCATGGCCGATGCCGAGTTGTTCGATGGCTGCTGCCGCGGCTACGCCGTTTGGGGTTGCCGCCGTATCGGCGAAGGCGACCGTGTTGCGGGTGACGTCGAGATAGACGTGGTTCGGGTCGTAAACGAGCCCCAGGTTGAGGAAGGCAAAGGGATCGAGCAGGTTGGCGAACGTGCCGGTGACACTGCCGGCCGAAAGGATGGTGTGGCGCCCGTCGCCGGTATAGCCGCCTGTCGCGAGCCGCGCATCAAGCTGCCCATCGATCGAGGCGGTTCCCGAAAGGTCGAGCAGGCTGGTGCCGTCTCGCGCGCCGAGCATGACGACCATCGTCGCGCCGTCGGATTGCAAATAGTCGCCGTCGAGCGAAAGCGTGCCGCCCGCGCCGCCCCAGCCGGCCCACATCGTGCCATGGTTGTCGACGTCGCCGACGATCGTTCCATCCCCGCTCAGAATGCCGCCGGCCTCGACATACGTGCCCGAAACGATGCTGCCGGAGATCGCCAGTATGCCGTCTTCAACCCGCGTTGCTCCGGCATATGTGCTGTTGCCGAACAGCGACAGGACACCGTTGCCCGCCTTGATCAGGCCGCCCGCGCCGGTGATGTCGTTGAACCAACGGCTGTCGGCCATCGTCTGCACGGCGCGGAAATCGCCCCAATCGAACTTGCCCGGGCCGAGTATTGCCATGCTGACGTCCAGGAGCCCGTACCCATAGACCTCGTCAACGCCCGGATCCCCGACATCATAGGCGGTCCCAAGCAGCACCTGCTTGATCTGGAAGGGCGTCATGTAGGGAAACATCTGCTGTACCAGCGCCGCTCCGCCCGCCACATGCGGGCCGGCAAACGACGTTCCCCAGACCTCTTCATAGCCACCGCCGGCAGCAGCCGTGTAGATCCGGCTGGCGGGGGCGGCGATGCACCAATTCTTGGCGACGCCGCATTTGTTCGCATCTTCGTAGCCGTAGCCTGTGACGGCCAGCCAGCCCGCCTCGAGCTCGGGGAAAAAGTATGGCAGGCCGGCTTGCGGATTGGCGTCGTCCAGACCCTGATTGTGGGTTGGTACGATCATCAGCGTGCCCGCTTCGAAAGCGCGGCGGAAAGCAGCCAACTGTGCTCCTTCGTAGTATTCGTATTCTTCGGCGTTCGTTTCGGTAATGGCAAACGTGTGACCCAGTTCGTACAGGATGAATGGCGCTTTCCTACTCAGCAACCAGTCGATTGCTCCAGGCACAGCGGCTGAATCGATGTCGCCGTTGCGATCAGTGTATGTTGCCTCGAGGATTGTCGCTCCGGGGGCGACGCCGTGCATGCCCTTGCCATCGCGCTTGCCCGCGAGGACCGCGGCCACCAGCGTTCCGTGGCCCTTCGGATCAGTCGCCCAACTGACGCCGTCCCATCCGAGCCCGCTGAAATTGCCGCCTGCAAATTCCGGGTGGCTCATGTCGATGCCCGAATCGACGATGCCGACGGTCACGCCACTGCCGTCGAGTCCCTTGGCGTAGGCATATTCCGCACCGATCCAGTCCAGTCCGTACTGCGCGAAAAATTCCGGCGTGCGCCAGAAATCGGGATCGGTAGGGTCGTCGGTCGCCCAGGCTGCTCCCGTCGCCACGGCAAAAAGCGACGTCGACACGAAAAGCGTCGCCATGCGGCCCGACAGGCGCAATTTATCCAACATTTCCGGACGTTCCCCGATGCGGTCCGTCGCAGCAATGAGGCAATAATTTTTTCAGGTCAACGCGCAGTGACTGCTTTTCTAATCCAGATTTCGAACATGCGCTGTAAACAATCAGCGAAAGATAGTCGTATGCGTTGATTTATCTACCATAAGTTGTGCGTCTACGTTGCGTACATGCTGGTAAACTCAAACCGCTAGCACATCTACTTTCGGAAGATCTAAAATTGGCCTTTTTTGAACTGGCTGACAACCCCAGTGGGGTTGAAGGGTGACCGGATTCCTGTCGCGGCCCGCGCAACAAGTCACGGGTGGTCCCGCACTTTTCGCCAACGACTAAAAGCCGTAGTAGGAAGACGACTACCCATCCGGCCGATATCCGCCGTCGTCTACAGATTTTCGGGCATCATGCGTCTTCTCTTCCTTCTCATCCTTCTCGCCGGCACCGGTCTCGGCATCATCTACCCGTGGGCGACGACCAATTTCGCCGGCCGTGAAATCGGCACCTATCGCGTCTATGATCGCGGCGGCAGTTTCCGTCCCGTTGACGTGGCCTTGGCAACCGTCGACGCGCCGGTCCGTGTCCTCGCCGACCTCACCACCTTCGCGCCACCGGTGACGACGCCGGCGCATGCGACCCTTCACGTTACCGCATCGACGCGCGGCGAAACCGTGCTCACGCAGGCGCTCAATTTCTACGACACCACGCCGCGCGAGCGCAGCCCGCAATTGCCGGATCCGGTTTTCCGCGACGACGCCGGCCTGATTCACAACGTCCGGCCCGGCACCTATCGCTTCGCCATAGCGCAAGGCGACGTCGACAACGTCCAGGTCAAGAGTGTGGATCTCATCCTGCGTTCAGGCGGCTGGGGCGTGGACGAGCGCGCCCAACCGGTCGGCTTTTCGCTGATGGCAATAGGCTTCGTTGGCCTGGTCATGTCGCTGCGTAGTCGCCGTCCGGAAAATCCAAATTCGCAACCGCCGGCGCCGCGCCGGGGCAGGGGCAAGCAATCATGAACTATCGCCACGCCTATCACGCCGGCAATTTTGCCGATGTCGTCAAGCACGCCGTGCTCGCCCGGCTGGTCGAATATCTCAAGCGCAAGGACAAGGCCTTCCGCGTGATCGATACCCATGCCGGGATAGGCCTCTATGACCTGTCGTCGGAAGAGGCGCGCAAGACCGGCGAATGGCATGACGGCATCGGTCGCCTGATCGACGTGTCGTTGCCGGCCAATGCCGCCGAATTGCTCGCGCCCTATCTGGATGCCGTGCGCGCGGTGAACCCGGATGGCGGCATTGAAAGTTACCCCGGCTCGCCACTGATCGTGCGCCACCTCCTGCGCAAGCAAGACCGACTGTCGGCGCTCGAACTGCATCCCGAGGATGCCAAGACGCTAGCCACCCTGTTTGAGGGCGACTTCCAGACACGCGTGACCGAACTGGACGGCTGGCTGGCGCTGGGCGCGCATCTGCCGCCCAAGGAGAAGCGCGGACTGGTGCTGGTCGATCCACCGTTCGAGATCGGCGGCGAATTCGACCGTCTCGTCGATGGATTGAAGAAGGCACATCGGCGTTGGCCGGGCGGCATCTTTGCGCTGTGGTATCCGGTCAAGGACCGCAAGGCGGTAGCGGAATTCCGCGAGGCGCTAGCCGTCGCCGAGATACCCAAGATCATGGACATCGAGTTCTATATCCGCCAGCCGTCTCCCGAACCGCGCCTCGATGGCACCGGCATGGTGGTGGTCAACCCGCCTTATCAGCTTGAAAGCGAACTGAATGTCCTGTTGCCGGCGCTGAGCAAGGTTCTTGCCGAGGCGCCGGGCGCGCGCTGGTCCGTCGAATGGCTGGCTGGCGAAGAGCAGGCTTCTTGACCGCGACGCGGCGAACAAGCAAACTGGGTTGTATCGTTTGTGGAGTACAAACCATGAGTCGCGTTGCCAGAGCCGTTTTCGCCGCAGTGTTCGGTCTCGGAACGGCTATGCTTGGTGCGGTCCCTGCGCAGGCCGGCGCCTTCTTCGGAAAGTCCCCCTACGCCTACAACAATACAAGCGTTTGCGGCGAGGCATGGGTACTCAACCAGATCAGCAACCGCTTCCGCTACCAGGTTCGCCACGTGCCGAACCTGCCTGACGTGGCGATCACGAATTTCAGCAATATCCAAGAGAACAGCTATCTGCCAAACGACGAAAACCACCCAATTGCCCGCGTCTATTGCGTTGCGACGGTCACCTTGTCGGATGGCGATGACCGACCGGTGTGGTATCTGATCGAATATGGCATGGGCTTCGCGTCGATCGGCAACAATGTCGAGTTCTGTGTCGCCGGCTTCGATCGCTGGTATGTCTACAATGGTGGCGGTGACGACATCGGCCGTGGCGGCTGCCGCGTCCTGCGTTGAGGCCAAGTCCATATCAGTGACTTTGTGGCGGCGGACGAGGGCGGCCGGACTTTGCGCGGCGCTACTGCTTGCGCTGGCCGCATGCGCGCCGGCGGAAGAGAAATCAAGCGACGCCAGCCAGAAGCCGGTGGCCACACAAGCCGTGCCGCGCGGGCAGGGCTTTGATTTCTATGTGCTTTCGTTGTCTTGGTCGCCGAGCTATTGCGAGGCCGAGGGCCAGCGGGCCAATGGCCAGCAGTGCCGTGCGGGGCGGCCTTACGCCTTTGTCGTGCACGGGCTTTGGCCGCAATTCGAGCGCGGCTATCCCGAGAACTGCCCGACCAGCAAGAGCGACCTGTCGAGCGCGGAGTTGCGCAGCCTTTACGATCTCATGCCGTCGTCGGGTCTCATCCGCCACCAATGGCGCAAGCACGGCGCCTGCTCGGGCCTGACGCAGGACGACTATTTCAAGGTTTTGCGCGCGGCGCGCGAAAAGATCGAGATTCCCCGCGAGTTCGAGCGGCTCGGTACCTACAAGACCTTGACGCCCGGACAGGCCGAACGCGCTTTCCTTTCGGCCAACCCAGCCCTGAAGTCTGACGAGATCGCCGTCACCTGCGACCGGCGCTATCTGCGCGAAGTGCGCATCTGCATGACCAAGGAACTCGACTTCCGCGCTTGTCCCGAGATCGAGAGGCGAGCCTGCCGGCTCGACAAGGTGGTGATGCCGCCGGTGCGCGAGCGCTGAATTTCCGGTGCGATGCGTTGCCGTTGCCTCGCTTGCTGAATATGGTCCCCGCCGAAAAAGGGGACCTTTTGATGCCAAGACTTCTCTATTCTCCCGCCTCGCCCTACAGCGCCAAGGTTCGCATGGCCGCAGCCTATGCCGGAATACCGGTCGAGGCTGTCACTGTCGACACCGGCCCGCAGCCGGCGTTGCTGACCGACGCCAACCCGCTCGGCAAGATCCCGGTTTGGATCACCGACGAGGGCGAGGGCATCTATGACAGCCGGGTCATCACGCAATATCTGAACCGTCTTTCCGGCAACAAGCTGCTCCCGCGCAACGCCGACAAGCGGCTCGATGCCGAGCGGCTGGAGGCCTTGGCCGACGGCCTCTGCGACTGCCTGTTGGCGATGGTCTATGAACGCCGCTCGCGGCCCGAGGAAATCGTCCACCAGCCGTGGATCGACAAGCAATGGTCGAAAGTGGTCCGTGCGCTCGACCTGCTCAATGCCAATCCACCGAAGCTGCCCAAGTCGATCACGACCGGGCAGATCGCGCTGCGCGCCACCATCGGCTACATGGAACTGCGCTTTGCCGGCAAGTGGGAGAAGGGGCGGCCGCGGCTGAAGCGCTGGGCGGCACGCTTTGACGAAAAGTTCCCCGACCTGAAGACGATCATGCCGCAGGGTTGAGCCGCGCGCGTTTGATGGGCAAGAGCTGAACGGCAAGAAAACAAAAAAGCCGGGCGCAAGGCCCGGCTTTTCCGTAAGTCGCGATCTTTCAGATCAGAACTTCATACCGACGCCGAACTGGATGCGGTGATCCTTGTTCGACACTTCGGCAGTGCTGCCGCCGAGGTTGAAGTTGTCGCTACCGTAGTCGGTGTAGCGGTACTCGACGCGGCCGAAGACGGCCTCGGTGAGCTTGACGTCGGCACCAGCGCCGGCGGTCCAGCCGAGTGCGGTGTTCGTGTCTTCGAAGCCGCCGCTGCTGACTTCGACACGCTTGCCGGCGCCACCGGCAGTACCGTAGAGGAGGATGTCAGGCGTCACGGCATAGCCGAGACGGGCGCGCAGCGAGCCATCGATGCCCGACTTGACGTTCAGGCCGCCGTTGTCGGTTTCAACGCCGCTGTAGCCGATGTCGCCTTCAGCACCGAGGACAATACCGTTGTCCATCTGGTAGTTGTAGCCGACGAAAGCGCCGCCGAGGAAACCATCGGTGTCGAGCTTCGTACCACCGACATTGGCTTCACCGCTGAAACCGTAGCCGACGGTGACACCGGCATAGGGGCCCGACCAGGTGTTGAGCGGCGGCATCTCCATCGGAGCGGCAGGTGCCGGCGGCTCTTCCATGACGACGTCGGCGGCGAAGGCGGGCATTGCCGCCAGGGCGACCAGGCCGAACGCTGCCGCGAGCGGGCGGGCATGCTTGAGAATGGCAGTCATTTCATACTCCTTAAAGCCAAAAGACGCTGGCTTCCTTTCAAGATGGCGCCCTCAAAATCCCGCCGGGGGGAGGAACGGGTCAGGCGCCGAACAGGTCCGAATGTCGGGTCGAAATGCGGCTGAACCGAACCTGAAGTTGGGTGATTACCCGGCGCAAATGAGGCTGAAAGGTGATGTTGCGCTCTCGCAACAGCCTTGTCAGGAGCTTCGCCGGAGATTTGCCGCAAGCCGCTTGGTGCAACGGGTTGGGCATTCTATATCTGGTTTGCCGGCGTGCTTCGCGGGGCGCTTTGCGGGTGGAAGTTTGGGCTTTCGCCACATTGCTGCCCGATCGATGAATGGCTGTTTATGCATGTTACCGAACGGTAACCGAGTTCGCCCCGCGAAAGCTGGTGGACAAGAAGAAAGAGGACGACTGGATGGCAAGCATGGCACGCAATGCGCTGGTGACAGGAGGGGCAAAGCGGATTGGTCGCGCGATCGTCGAGGACCTGGCGGAGCATGGCTTCGGTGTCGCCATCCATTGCAACCACGCGCGCGCCGAAGCCGACGAGCTTGCCGCCGCAATCAGGGCAGCGGGTGGACGCGCGGCTGTGGTGGAGGCCGATCTTGCCGATATGGACGCTGTCGATCGCATCATTGGTGCGGCAACGGCAGCACTCGGGCCGATCGGCTTGCTCGTCAACAACGCCTCCGTCTTCGAAGCCGATTCCGTGACCGATTTCGACTGGGATACCTGGGACAGGCATTTTGCGCTGCACGTGAAGGCGCCCGCGCTGCTGGCCAGGCATTTTGCCGTCGCACTGCCCGAAGAGGCGCACGGTCTGATCGTCAACATGATCGACCAGCGCGTGCTCAAGCCGACGCCGCACTATTTCTCCTATGCACTGTCGAAATCGGCATTGTGGACTGCGACCCGGACGATGGCGCAGGCGCTGGCGCCGCGGATTCGTGTCAATGCGATCGGCCCGGGCCCGACATTGCCCAATTCGCGCCAGGATGACGCTGCGTTTGCGGCGCAACTGGACGGCCTGATCTTGAAACACGGCCCGGCACTCGCCGAATTTGGCTCGACCATCCGCTATCTCTGGGAGGCGCGCTCGGTCACCGGCCAGATGATCGCGCTCGACGGCGGCCAGCATCTTGCCTGGCAGACACCTGACGTGACAGGCATGGTGGAATGAGCCAACGCGAATCCGATACCAGGCAGCGCCACGCAAAAGATGGCCGGCCAACCGAAGACATGCCCGACATCGACATCGATGATGAAGAGGCGGTGGAGGAAGAGGTTGCGCCCAGCGGCCCCGAACTGCCATTCACCGCCATTGACTGGACCGCGCATGCCGGCGATGCCGATGGCATGGTCGGCGCCGAGGTGATCCAGACGCTGGTGAAGCGCCTGCCCAACGCGCCGGGCGTCTATCGCATGATGAATGCTGCCGGCGACGTGCTTTATGTCGGTAAGGCGCGCAGTCTCAAGAAGCGCGTCACCAACTACGCACAGGGACGTTTCCATACCAACCGCATCGGCAAGATGGTGCGCGAGACGGCGACGATGGAGTTCGTCGTCACCCGCACCGAGATCGAGGCGCTGCTGCTCGAAGCAAACCTGATCAAGCGTCTGCGCCCGCGTTTCAACGTGCTGATGCGCGACGACAAGTCGTTCCCCTACATCATGCTGACCAGCGACCATTCCTCGCCTGGAATCTACAAGCATCGCGGCGCGCGTTCGCGCAAAGGCGGCGACTATTTTGGGCCTTTCGCCTCCGCGCAGGCGGTCGGGCGCACGATCAACTCACTGCAGCGCGCCTTCCTGCTGCGCAGTTGCACGGACAGTTTCTTCGACAATCGCACGCGGCCCTGTCTGCTGTTCCAGATCAAGCGTTGTGCAGCACCTTGCACCGGCGAGATTTCGCGCGAGGGCTATGCCGAACTGGTCAGCGAGGCGAAGGACTTCCTGTCCGGCCGCAGCCAGAAGGTGAAGACAGAGATTTCCGGGCAGATGCAGCAGGCCGCCGAAGAACTCGATTTCGAGCGCGCGGCTGTCTATCGCGACAGGCTCGCCGCACTTTCGCATGTCCAGAGCCATCAGGGCATCAACCCGCAGACCATCGACGAGGCCGACGTCTTCGCCATCCATCAGGAGGGTGGGCAGACCGGCATCCAGGTGTTCTTCTTCCGCACCGGGCAGAACTGGGGCAACCGCGCCTATTTCCCCAAAGCCGATCCGTCGCTGGAGGCGGCCGAGGTGCTCGGCTCGTTCCTGGCGCAGTTCTACGACGACAAGCCGTCGCCGCGCGCAATCCTTTTGTCGCATACGGTCGAGGAGCAGGAGTTGCTGGCCGAGGCGCTGTCCACCCGCGCCGGCCACAAGGTCGCGATCTCGGTGCCGCAGCGCGGCGAGAAGAAGGATATCGTCGACCAGGCCGTGCAGAACGCCCGTGAGGCGCTTGGCCGCAGGCTGGCCGAGACGTCGACGCAGGCGCGGCTGCTGGAGGGCTTTGCCCAGACCTTCGGCCTGGAAAAGCCGCCGGTGCGCATCGAGGTCTACGACAACTCGCACATCATGGGCACCAATGCGGTAGGCGGCATGGTGGTCGCGGGACCCGAGGGCTTCGTCAAGAACCAGTACCGCAAGTTCAACATCCGCTCGACCGACATCACCCCTGGCGACGACTTCGGCATGATGCGCGAAGTGATGACGCGGCGCTTTTCACGGCTGCTCAAGGAGCACGGCGACGAGCAACCCGATCCGGAAGGAAGCGAGGATGCCGGCGCATTCCCGGCCTGGCCCGACGTCATCCTGATCGACGGCGGGCAGGGCCAGATGACGGCGGTGCGGGCGATGCTGGCCGAACTCGGCATTGAGGACCGCGTCGTGGCGATCGGCGTCGCCAAGGGCCAGGACCGCGAGGCCGGCCGCGAGCGCTTCTTCGTCAAGGGCAAGGAATCGTTTTCGCTGCCGATACGCGATCCGGTGCTCTATTTCGTCCAGCGCCTGCGCGACGAGGCGCATCGCTTTGCCATCGGTTCGCACCGGGCGCGTCGCAAGAAGGAAATGGTCAAGAACCCGCTCGACGAGATCGACGGCATCGGGCCGGCGCGCAAGCGCGCGCTCCTCCTGGCCTTTGGCACGGCCAAGGCGGTCAGCCGGGCGGCCGTGGAAGACCTGAGAGCCGTGGAAGGCATCTCGGATTCCATTGCGCGCCTTGTTTACAACCATTTTCACGATAATGGGTGATGTGGGAATGGGTTGTCGTCGGGAGCCAACCTGGCCTATCCATACGCAGTTGACCCATCCTGCCTGCTTCTGATTTCAGTGCGGCAGACGAGAGAGCATTAGAGACCATGGCCAAGCGCGCTTTCAACCTGCCCAATATGCTGACCTATGCGCGCATTCTGGCAGTGCCGCTGGTGGTGTTGTGCTTCTTCCTCGAAGGCACCTTGAAGTCGAGCGACTTCGCCCGTTGGAGCGCGCTCGGCATCTTCATCGCGGCGAGCGTCACCGATTATCTCGACGGCTATCTGGCGCGTGCCTGGAAGCAGACATCGAACATCGGCAGGATGCTCGATCCGATTGCCGACAAGCTTCTGGTCGCCACCTGTCTGCTGCTGCTGGCAGCCGATACGGATCATCGCGGCGGCATTGCCGGCTGGTCGCTGTGGGCGGCGATCATCATTCTGTGCCGCGAGATCCTCGTGTCCGGCCTGCGCGAATATCTCGCAGCGCTGAAGGTCAGCGTGCCTGTGACCCAACTCGCCAAGTGGAAGACCGCTATCCAGATGGTGGCCATCGCCTTCCTTCTCGCCGGTCCGGCTGGCGACAAGATTTTCCCGCTCACCACCCAGATTGGCCTCGTGCTGCTTTGGATCGCGGCCCTTGTGACGCTATATACCGGTTATGACTATTTCCGCGCTGGCCTGAAGCACATCATGGACGAGTGAGTCCCATGACCAAGCTCATCTATTTCGCCTGGGTGCGCGAGCGGATCGGCAAGGCCGAGGAAGACATCGAGCTTCCAGCGGGGGTCAAGACGGTGTCCGATCTGCTGCTGTGGCTCAAATCGCGCGGCGACGAGTTCGAAAGTGCCTTGCAGCACCCCGAGGTGATCCGCGTGGCGATCAACCAGGAGCATGTCGATCATCGCGAAACGATCGTCGGGGCGCGCGAGATAGCACTCTTCCCGCCGATGACGGGGGGCTGAGGCGATGACCGCCACCGTCGTGCCTATGGTGCGGATTCAGGCGGCGGATTTCGATGTTGCCGCCGAGGTCGCGCGGCTGACTGAGCGCAGGGCCGATGTCGGCGCGGTCGTGACCTTCACCGGCCTTTGCCGCGACGAGGCGGGTACGCTTTCGGCACTCGAGCTCGAGCATTACCCCGGCATGGCCGAGGCCGAGATCACCCGGATCGCCCACGAGGCGATCGAGCGCTGGCCGCTCGCCGGTATCACCGCCATCCACCGTTTCGGCCGTATCAGGCCGGGCGAGAACATCGTGCTGGTGGTCGCCGCCTCCACGCACCGGCAGGCCGCCTTCGAGGCGGCGAATTTCCTGATGGACTACCTCAAGTCGCGCGCGCCCTTCTGGAAGAAGGAGCATCGCGTGGACGGCAGTGAGGGCGGGTGGGTTGACGCCAAGGAAAGCGACGAGCTTGCTGCCGCTCGCTGGGCGAGATCCTGACCGGGTGCGATGGTAATATCAACTGGCGGCCACGGAACCACCGCAATCCTTCCTACCTTCATGTGCGGGAATCGCGCGCAAGGCTGCGCGAATTCCAGGCAACAACAAAAGGTGGATGCACGATGATCGGCAAGCTTACGGAACTTCTCGTATTCGGCTTTGCGCCGCTGCTGTTGGGCATGCTGTCGGTTCCGGAAATGGCGGCTGCCGAAGAAAAGTCCATCACCGGCGAGGTGTCCTATCGCGAGCGCATCGCGTTGCCGCCGCATGCGGTTCTGACCGTGCAACTGGTCGACGTGTCGCTGGCCGATGCGCCCTCGACGATCATCGGCCAGCAGAAGATCGACCCGGCCGGTCAGGTGCCGATCAAGTTCTCGGTGCCCTTCGATCCGGTGGCCATCCAGCCGCAGCTGAGCTACGCGCTGCAAGCCCGCATCACAGTCGACGACCGGCTATGGTTCATCAACGACGTGCGCCATGACGTTGATCCGCTGACCGCCGGGCCGCAGAACATGATGCTCATCAAGGTTAGCCAGAACGAGACGCCGACCGGCGACATCTTTGACCGCGAATGGGTGGCCGAGGAAATCGGCGGGGCGGCCGTGCTCGACGAGCCTGTCTCGACACTGCGCATTGCGACCGACGGCAAGGTGACGGGTCGCGGCGCCTGCAACAATTTCTTCGGTTCGGCGACGGCAACGGCGGGAACCATCAAGTTCGGGCAGATGGGCTCGACCCAGATGGCCTGCGAGCCGTCGGTGATGGACCAGGAGCGCAAGTTCCATGACGCGCTTGAGAACGCCGCAACCTACCGCATCGACAACGGCAAGCTGATCCTGGTCGACAAGGACGGCAAGGATATCGTCCTCTTCGGCGACGGCGGCTGATTGAATCAGTTTCTGTGGTCTGTTGGGCAACTCATTGAGAAGCTTGCTCGTGCGTCCTTCGACAAGCTCAGGATGAGGACCGTAGTAGCCAGCAGCGGGTGAAGCCGTTGTGCCAAGAGCCTAAACGGCAGAGGTGACGGAACGTGAGGGAAGCTGACATCCTGCTCGGTGGGTCGTCAGTTCTGGACAAGCGGCAGCGCCGTCGGTCCTCATCCTGAGCTTGTCGAAGGACGCACCACCCCACCACCGGGCAAAAGAAAAGCCGGGGCGCGAGCCCCGGCTTTTCGAATCTGGATCAGGGGCTTGGAGCCTATGGCTCCAGCCTTTGATCAGCCGACGATCTCGGTCTCGGAGAACCAGTAGGCGATTTCCTGCGCCGCGGTCTCGGGAGCGTCCGAACCGTGCACGGAGTTCTCGCCGATCGACAGTGCATGCACCTTGCGGATGGTGCCTTCGGCTGCGCTGGCCGGGTTGGTGGCGCCCATCACGTCGCGGTTCTTGAGGATGGCGTTCTCGCCTTCAAGGACCTGAACGATCGTCGGGCCCGACGACATGGATTCGACCAGCTCGCCGAAGAAGGGGCGTTCCTTGTGGACGGCGTAGAAGCCCTCGGCCTCGCGGCGGCTCATCCACACGCGGCGGGACGCCACGACGCGCAGGCCGGCATCCTCGAGCATCTTGGTGATTGCGCCGGTCAGGTTGCGCTTGGTCGCGTCCGGCTTGATCATCGAAAATGTGCGTTCGATCGCCATGATAGTTCCTTGTGAGATGGGGAAATGCAGTGTGGCGGGGTCTATACAGGCCGCCCGCCGCATTGCCAAGGGGGACTAAACCGCTGCTGCAACGCCGCGCCCCTTGCCGTTGTGGAGGTCGAGGCAGCGCTCGAACCAATCGGCGATCGGATCGGCTTCGTCCAGCACCTTGTAGGATGTGGCGATGCGGACCCATTGGAATGCACCGAAGAGGATGTAGTCGGCGAAGAGCGGTCCGTTGCCGCCAATCCACGGCTGGTAGGAAAGCATGCTGCGCAACGGCTCGAGCGACGCCCGGAAGGCGCCGAGTCCTGCGTCGCGCGCTACTGTCACGTCTTCCAGAGACTTGCCGTAGCGCGCCTCGCGGCTTTGGCGGAAGTAGGCGGCATTCGCCTGGTCCTGCATTGAATGGAGCGCGGTGAGGGCGGTGACGCCGAGATAGGGATGAACGATCGTTTGCGTCCAGCGTTCGACGAAACGGGCAAGTGCTTCGCCGCCCTTGCCACCAAACAGTGTCGGCCGCTCGGGATAGGCCTCATCGAGATAGAGCGCGATGGCGAAGGAGTCCGAGACCACCTTGTCGCCGTCGCGGATGACCGGGATCGTCTTCGGGGCACCGCCTTCGATCTCGGCAACTTCCAGGAAACGCGTCGGCACGGAGCGATGGTCGAGCCCCTTGTGGGCCAGGGCCATCGCGATCTTCCAGCAATGCGGGCTGAAAGGACGCGCAGTATCGCGGCCGACGAGGTCATAGAATAGAATGGTCATTGGCGATGGTTCCCGATGCACTTAGAGCGCCGTGCGTCCGAATGGACGCACAAAGGACGCTCTAACACTTTGAATCTGCGCATCGTGCTTTCCGAAAATCGATTCTGATTTTCGGGCCGATGCGCTAGGAAGGGGCTCATTGTTTCGACGCACCGAAGGATTTTCGATGAAACAGCATTTCATGATGTTGGCGGCCTACAATCAATGGGCCAACGAGCGGATTTACGAAGCAGCGGCGGATCTCGACGCAGACGAATTCGGCCGCGACTCCGGCGCCGTCTTCAAGTCGATGAAGGGAACGCTGAACCATCTTCTCGTCGCCGACCGCATCTGGATGAAGCGGTTTACCGGCGAGGGCGACGCTCCGGCCACGCTCGACACGATCCTGCACGAGGATTTCGCCCGGTTGCATGCGGCGCGCCAGGCAGAGGACAAGCGCATTGTGCAATGGGTGGGCGCGCTCACCGACAAGGCGGTTGCCGGCCGCTTCACCTACATGACCGTCACCGATATGCGCACCATCTCCCAAAGGCTGGCCCCCGCGCTCGATCATCTCTTCAACCACCAGACCCATCATCGTGGACAGGCGCATATGATCCTGACGGTTCTCGGACGCCCTTCGGTGACCCTTGATCTGATCTATTTCCAGCGAACCGAGGACGGAAGGGCATTCGCCTGACATCAGTTGCCAGTGGCAGCTGCGCATCCTGGTGTCATGAGTTGTCTGGATCAAGCGATCGACCCATGCTGGGCGTGCTGGTTTGCCTTGCCTTTGCCCCGCGTCTCGGCCAGAGCATGTCCTGAATCGGGCCGGCCAGCAGGGGCGTTTCGGTGGCTGCCCGCCAATCCGGACCTTCAAGGAAACTCCTTTGCGCGCCTATGGTGAAAAGACCGGCCAGGCAATCGTGCTGCTGCTCATTGCCGGTTCCGGCATGGTGGCCATCGCCAGGGGCATGACGCTGACTTTCCTGGCCATCCGCCTGCAGCAGGATTTTGGCCTGGGGCCGGCCGTCATCGGCATGCTGATCGGCGCCGGGCCGCTGCTTGGTGCTGCCGCCAGCCCGTTCGCGGGAACAATCTCCGACCGGATCGGTCGCCGCAGCGTGCTGACGATAGCACTGCTCTTCGCCGGCCTTGGGCTGATCGGGTTGGGTCTTGCCCAGTCGGTCGCAGCCTTCGCCATCGCCCATATCGTCTCCTCGGTTGCGGCTGCGGCCTACGAGCCTGTGTCGCGGGCGCTGATGAGCGACGCGGCTCCCGAAAAGCTCCGTTTGAAGATGTTCTCGTGGCGCTATCTGATGATCAATGCCGGCTGGGCGGTCGGGCCGATGATCGGGATCGCAATCGGCGCCAATTCGCCGGCGCCCTTCGTCATCGCCGGTCTCGTTCACTTCATCTTCGCGGCGGCGATCTTTGTCATCGTGCCCAATGTGGCCGCAAAGCCCGTTGGCGAGAAAGCTGCTTCGCCGGCGCCGGGCTTTCGCCGGCTGGTGCTCGCACTGCGCGACCGCCGGCTGCTGTTCTATGTCGGCGGCGGGACGCTGCTTATGGCCGTCTACGGCCAATGGTCGGTGACGCTGTCGCAATATCTGACCACGAACCTGGCCGACGGCATGAAGATCTTCGCACTGCTGGTGACCACCAATGCCACTGTTGTGGTGCTGGCAACCGCTCCCGCCCGATATGTGATCGAAAGGATCGGGCCGCTCAAGGCCATGGTGTTGGGCTGCCTGCTGTTCCTCGGCGGCGAGCTCGGCTTTGCCGCCGCCACCAGCCCGGCGATGCTGATCGGTTTCATGGTGCTGTTCACCATCGGAGAGGTGCTGGTCGTGCCGGCCGAGTATGTGCTGGTCGACAAGATCTCCAACGATGGCAATCGCGGCGCCTATTTCGGTGCGCATTCGCTGGCGTCGGTCGGCAATTTTTTCGGGCCGCTGCTCGGTGGTCTGGCGCTTGGAGCGCTGGGCGGACAGGGCATGTTCATGCTTTTCGCCATCCTGTCGGCAGGGAGTGCGATGCTGTTTGCGCTGGGCCATGCCTCGCCGCCGCCGACGTCGCTGGATGGGCAGGTTGCCGGCGAAGGTAGCGAGGTCGTCGAAGGTGCCCTGCACCGAGCCGCAAGGCCTGCCCTGGCATAGACAATCGCGCCTGAAGCCGCTTTCGACCGTGCGTTGCATCTCTCCGGATGCGTCGCGCCCTTGCCATTGTCGCAACTCTCCGTCAAAACCCCACGCCATGCTTATCATCAACGATCTCTCCCTCCGCATCGCCGGGCGCCTGCTTCTCGACCATGCGTCGCTGACCCTGCCTGCCGGCACCAAGGCCGGCCTCGTCGGCCGCAACGGCACCGGCAAGACCACGCTGTTCAAGGCGATTACCGGTGACTTCAGTTCCGAAACCGGCAGCATCAGCCTGCCCAAGAACACGCGCATCGGCCAAGTGGCCCAGGAAGCGCCCGGCACCGAGGAGCCGCTGATCGACATCGTGCTCAAGGCCGATGTCGAGCGTACGGCACTTCTCGCCGAGGAGCAGACGACCACCGATCCACACCGCATCGCCGAAATCCATGTCCGGCTCGCCGACATCGACGCCCATTCGGCCGAGTCGCGCGCGGCTACGATCCTTGCCGGCCTCGGCTTCGACGACGAGGCGCAACGGCGTCCCGCTTCGTCGTTCTCGGGCGGCTGGCGCATGCGCGTCGCACTTGCTGCGGTTCTGTTCTCCGAGCCTGACTTGCTGCTGCTCGACGAGCCGACCAACTATCTCGATCTCGAAGGCACGCTGTGGCTGGAGAACTACGTCTCCAAGTACCCCCACACAGTCCTGCTGATCAGCCACGATCGCGATCTGCTCAACCGCGCCGTCAATTCGATCGTCCATCTCGACCAGAAGAAGATGACCTTCTGGCGCGGCGGTTATGACCAGTTCGAGCGCCAGATCGCCGAACAGCGCGAGTTGCAGGAAAAGGGCCGCGTCAAGCAGGAGGCGGCGCGCAAGCACCTGCAGTCCTTCGTCGACCGGTTCCGCGCCAAGGCCTCCAAGGCGCGCCAGGCGCAGTCGCGTATCAAGGCGCTGGAAAAGATGAAGCCGATCGCGGCACTCATCGAGGACAATGTCAGGCCGTTCAGCTTCCCCGAGCCGGTGAAGACCGTTGCCTCGCCGATCGTGGCGCTCGATCGCGTCAATGTTGGCTATCAGGCGGACAAGCCGATCCTCAAGAAGATGACCCTGCGCATCGACGCCGACGACCGTATCGCGCTCCTGGGCGCCAACGGCAACGGCAAGTCGACCTTTGCCAAGCTTCTGGCTGGGCGGCTGAAGGCCGAGACCGGGTCGGTGACGATTGCGCCGGGGCTCAAGGTGGCGATCTTCGCCCAGCACCAGCTCGACGACTTGAGGCCGGACGAAAACGCCTACGAGCATGTGCGCCGTCTGATGCCGGATGCGCCCGAGTCGAAAGTGCGCGCCCGTGTCGCCCAGTTCGGTCTGCCAACCGAAAAGATGAACACCGCTGCCAAGGATCTTTCCGGCGGCGAAAAGGCACGCCTGCTGATGGGGCTCTCGGCCTTTGACGGCCCGAATCTGTTCATCCTCGACGAGCCGACCAACCACCTGGATATCGACAGCCGCGAGGCGCTGATCATGGCGCTCAACGATTTTCCGGGCGCGGTGATCCTGATTTCGCACGACCGCCACCTGCTCGAGGCGACGGCCGACCGGCTGTGGCTGGTCAAGGATGGCAGCGTCAATCCGTATGACGGCGACCTCGAGGACTATAAGACGCTGGTGACGGGCGTCTCTGGTGATCGGCGTGAAAAGCGCGAGGCAGACAAGGCGTCGAAAGCCGACCGCCGCCGCGAGGCCGCGGCAAGGCGTGCCGCGCTCGAGCCGCTGGCCAAGGAAATCCGCGCTACCGAGGCGCTGATGGACCGCATCCGCAAGCGCATCGACCTGATCGAAGACGAGCTTGCCAATCCGGCGCTCTACGAGAAGGATCCGATCAAGGCGACGCGGCTGGCCAAGGAGCGCTCGGAGCTCTCTGGACAGCTCAACGGCCACGAGGAAAAGTGGCTGACGATGTCCACTGAATACGAGGAAGGTATAGCGGAGTAGGGGCTTCCCAGCGGCGCCCCCTCATCTGGCCCTTCGAGCCACCTTCTCTCCGTCGGAGAGAAGGTGTGGGCGGTCCACCTCCGGTCTCCTCTTCCTGCCGGGGGCCGAACGTAGTGGAGGCCGGGTGAGGGAGAGTTGGCCCTACACTCGCCGCCGACATCAGGGTAAAAGGGCGCCATGAACCAGACCGCCAATATCAGGATCGGCCACTCGGCCTGTCCGCACGATTGCCCCTCGACCTGCGCGTTGAATGTCGAACTGCTCGACGACAAGCGTATCGGCCGCATCCATGGCGCCAGGGACAACAGCTATACGGCCGGCGTGGTCTGCGCCAAGGTCGCGCGTTATGCCGACCGCATCCACCATCCCGACCGCCTCACGAAGCCGCTGGTCCGCGCCGGCGCAAAGGGCGGAGGTCAGTGGAAGGAAGCGAGCTGGGAGGCGGCGCTCGATCTGGTGGCGGAAAATTTCATCGCAGCCGAAGCCAAACACGGCTCCGAGACGGTCTGGCCCTATTTCTACGCCGGCACGATGGGCCTGGTTCAGCGCGACGGAATCGAACGCCTGCGTCATGCCAAGAAATATTCCGGCTTCTTCGGCTCGATCTGCACCAACCTGGCCTGGACCGGCTATGTGATGGGCACCGGCGCGTTACGCGGTTCAGACCCGCGCGAGATGGCCAAGTCGGACTGCGTGGTGATCTGGGGCACCAATGCGGTGGTCACGCAGGTCAACGTGATGACCCACGCGGTCAAGGCCCGCAAGGAGCGCGGTGCGAAAATCGTCGTCATCGACATCTACGAGACCGCGACGATGAAGCAGGCCGACATGGCGCTGGTGCTGAAGCCCGGCACCGACGGTGCGCTTGCCTGCGCGGTCATGCACGTGTTGTTCCGGGAGGGGCTGGCCGACCGCGCCTATCTCGAACAATACACCGACGACCCGAAGGGGCTGGAAGAGCATCTGCGCGAAAAGACGCCGGAATGGGCGGCTGCGATCACCGGGCTGTCGGCGGAAGAGATCGAGGCATTTGCGCGGCTGGTCGGCACGACCAGGAAGACCTTCTTCCGTCTCGGCTACGGCTTTTCGCGCCAGCGCAACGGCTCGGTCAATATGCACGCGGCGCTGTCGATCCCGGCGGTGACCGGTGCCTGGCAATATGAGGGCGGCGGCGCCTTCCATTCCAATTCGGGCATCTTCAAGCTCAACATGGAACTGCTCGAGGGCAGCAGGCTGCGCGATCCTGACATACGCTATCTCGACCATTCCCGCATCGGCCCGGTGCTGACAGGGGCCGAGGACGCGCTTTATGGCGGCCCGCCGGTGACTGCGATGCTGATCCAGAACACCAATCCGGCGAATGTCGCACCCGAGCAGCGGCTGGTGGTAAAGGGCTTTTTGCGCGACGACCTGTTCACCTGCGTGCACGAGCAGTTCATGACCGACACCGCCAAGCTCGCCGACGTCGTTTTGCCGGCGACGATGTTTTTGGAGCACGACGACATCTACAAGGGCGGCGGCAACCAGCACATCACGCTGGGTCCGAAGCTGATCGATCCGCCGGAGGGACCGCGCACCAATCATTTCGTCATCGAGGAACTGGCCAAGCGGCTCGGCGTGGCCGACAGGCCGGGTTTCGGGCTGACCGAGCGCCAGCACATCGACCACATTCTCGCCAAGCGCGGGCTCGGCGACTTCGACAGCCTCGAGGCCAGCCGCTGGGTCGACATGCAGCCGGAATTCGAGAGCGCGCATTTCCTGAAGGGATTTGGCCATCCCGATGGAAAATTCCGTTTCAAGCCGCAGTGGAACGGCGGCATGGCCCCCAACAAGCCACCGCGCAGCATGGGCATCTTCGGCCCGGTTGAGCAGTTGCCGGAGTTCCCCGACCATGTCGACCTGATCGAGGTGGCAGACGCCGAGCATCCGTTTCGGCTGGCAACTTCGCCGGCCCGCAACTTCCTCAATTCAACTTTCGCCGAAACGCCTGTGTCGCGGGAAAAAGAGGGTCGGCCGGAACTCCTGATCCATCCGGAGGACGCGGCAGTGCTTGGCTTGGCAGCCGGCGACCGCGTCGAGGTCGGCAACCGACGCGGCGAGGTCGTGCTGCATGCAAAACTGTTCGACAACATCAAGCGCGGCGTGGTTATCGCCGAGGGCATCTGGCCGAACTCGGCTCATGAGCGCGGCGAGGGCATCAACGTGCTGACCGGCGCGGACGCGCCTGCGCCCTATGGCGGTGCTGCCGTCCACGACAACAAGGTTTGGGTGAGGGCGGCCTAGCCGCCCACCCGTTCAGCCGAGATCCTTAGGGCGCAGGCAGTGTGTCAGGCGGGCAACTCCGAACTGCAGCTTGTCCCATCGCCCTTCGACTGCGAAGCGGGCAAAGGCACCGGTAGGGAGCTTTTCGCCGAGAAGCGCGGACGCCTTTGCGTCCGAGCCCGGTCCGGCGAGGCGCCGGGCAAATTCTTCCAGCCCCGGATTGTGCCCGACGATCAGCAGCGTGGCCACCCTATCGGGTGCCAAGCGCGATTCGGCCAGCAATTCGTCCGCCGAGGCTTCGTAGAGGTCTTCGTGAAACAAAACGGGGGGAGCGGGCTCCGGCCAATCCGCAGAGACCAGCCGCCAGGTTTCGCGCGTGCGCGCAGCGGGCGACACGAGCGCCAAGTCAGGTAACCAGTTGCGCCGGGCCATTTCGGCGCCGATGCGCGGCGCGGCCTTCTCGCCGCGCGGCGCAAGCGGCCGGTCGAAATCGCTGAGGGACCCGTCGTCCCAGCTCGATTTGGCGTGGCGCAGGAGAAGCAGTTGCCTTGTCCTTGCCATGCTTGCCTCCGTTTCAGGGCGTGATGCGCGCCAACTGTTCCAGGTCGATCTCTTCGCGCGCCGGGTTTGGTGCCGCAATCTCGTCCTGGCCGACAGTGTCGGCGAAGCCGGAAAACGCGGTGCGGTTGCCTTCCATCCGCACCTTGCCTTCGGCAAACAGCCTGAGCGCCAGCGGGTAGAGCCGGTGCTCCGCCTTGAGCACGCGCGCCGACAGCGTCGGTTCGTCGTCGTCGATCAGAACAGGTACGGCGGCCTGGGCGATGATCGGGCCGTCGTCCATGGCTGCTGTCACGAAATGGACCGTGCAGCCATGCACGCGAATGCCGGCGTCGAGGGCGCGCTGGTGGGTGTCCAGGCCCTTGAAGGAGGGCAGGAGTGCGGGGTGGATGTTGATCATCCGTCCCTGCCACTTCTCGACGAAGCCAGCCGTCAAAAGCCGCATGTAGCCGGCCAGCGCCACGATCTCCGCGCCGAAGGTGGCGAGCGCGGAATGGATCGCCGCGTCATGGGCATCCTTGCTGGCATGGTCGGCGCGCGTAACCACCTTGGTGGCGATGCCGCGGCTGGCGGCGATGCCGAGGCCAGCCGCATCGGCCTTGTCGGAGATGACGCCGACGATCTCGGCCGGGAAGGCGGGGTCGGCGGCGGCGTCGATCAGTGCGGCCATGTTGGAGCCGCGGCCGGAAATGAGGATGACGGTGCGTTTGCGCTGGCTGGTCATAGCGAAAGCGTGCCACGATAGATGACGCCGGTATCGCGGCGCGGCACGATGCGACCGATCGGCGTGACCGTCTCGCCCGCTTCCTGCAGCACGGCGGCAACCTGTGCCGCCTGGCCGGCGGCGACCACCGTTATCATGCCAATGCCGCAGTTGAAGGTGCGCATCATCTCTTCCGGCGCTACGTCGCCGGCTTTGGCGAGCCAGGAGAACACCGGCGGCACGTCGATCGCCGACAGGTCGAGCTCAGCCGAGAACTCCTTGGGCAACACCCTCGGGATGTTTTCGGGGAAGCCGCCGCCGGTGATGTGGGCCAGCGCCTTGATGCCATGGGTCCCGCGGATCGCCTTGAGCAGCGACTTGACGTAGATGCGGGTCGGCTCGAGCAGCGCCTCTGCCAGCGTCGGCCCGTCGGCGAAGGGCGCGCGGGCGCTCCATGTCAGGCCGGATTTCTCGACGATGCGCCGAACCAGCGAATAGCCGTTGGAATGAACGCCGGAGGAGGCGAGACCGAGCAGCACGTCACCTTCTGCCACGTCGTCGGTGGGCAGCAGCTGGCCGCGCTCGGCAGCCCCCACGGCAAAGCCGGCGAGGTCGTAGTCATTGCCATGGTACATGCCCGGCATCTCGGCGGTCTCGCCGCCGATCAGCGCGCAGCCGGCCTGGCGGCAGCCCTCGGCGATGCCCGAGACGATGTCGGCGCCCTGGATCGGGTCGAGCTTGCCGGTGGCGAAATAGTCGAGGAACAACAGCGGCTCGGCGCCCTGGACGACGATGTCGTTGACGCACATGGCGACGAGGTCGATGCCGATGGTGTCGTGCTTGCCCGCGTCGATGGCGATCTTGAGCTTGGTGCCGACGCCGTCATTGGCCGCGACGAGGATCGGGTCGGAAAAACCTGCTGCCTTCAGGTCGAACAGGCCGCCGAAGCCGCCAATCTCGCCGTCGGCCCCCGGCCGGCGCGTCGAGCGCACCAGCGGCTTGATCTTCTCGACCATCAGGTTTCCGGCGTCGATGTCGACGCCCGCCTGCGCGTAGGTGAGACCCTTGCTGCCTTCGCTCATCGTAAAATCCTGATGCCGTGCGTTTGGCGCGCTATTCGCATGAACGGCTCCTTCCCGCAAGCGAATGAGGCCCGGTGCGGCCGGATAGCCCGCCAAAGCGGTGGACAGAGCCCAGCATGGCAGGTCACTTGCGGTGACGCGAAGTCTCGCCCATGTATCGGGAAAAGACAAAGACTATCGGCGAAAACCAAAGGCGGGATGCGAGTTGTGACTGTTCCGAACATAATCACGATCGTGCGGCTCCTGCTCGTCCCTTGCGTGATCTACGCCATGCTTTCGGGGGCTTGGGACTGGGCCTTCGCCGGCTTCGTCGTCGCCGGCGTGTCGGACGCCGTCGATGGCTTCATCGCCCGGCATTTCAACCAGCGTTCGGTGCTTGGCTCCTATCTCGACCCGATGGCCGACAAGCTGCTGCTGGTCAGCGTCTTTGTCGTGCTCGGGATCATGGGGCATCTGCCGCTTTGGCTGGTGATCCTGGCTGTGTCGCGCGACGCCCTGATCGTCTGCGCGGTGCTGCTCTCCACCGTCATGGGCAATCCCGTCGTCGTGAAGCCGCTGATGGTGTCCAAGGCCAATACCGCCATACAGATCGTCCTGGCGGCAGTCGTGCTGGCCGAGCTTTCCTTCAGCTTTGCCCTTGGACCGGTGCGCCCGGCGTTGATAACGGTCTCCGGCCTCTTGACCGTCGCTTCCGCAGCAGCCTATCTCGTGGCTTGGCTGAGGCATATGAGTGGTTATGGCGAAGGCGAAGCTTCCAACCGATAGCGAGGCGGCTGAAGCCGCATCGGCAGCGTCGTTCCGCACGCAGATCCGCTTCTGGCTGATCACGGCCGTTCTGTTCGTCGCTTTCCTCTATCTGTTCAGCAACATCCTGCTGCCCTTCGTGGCTGGCATGGCGCTGGCCTATTTCCTGGATCCCGTCGCCGACAGGCTGCAGCGGTTCGGGCTGTCGCGCTTCATGGCGTCGGTGGTGATCCTGATCTGTTTCGTCATTCTGCTGACGCTGGCGCTGGTGGTGCTGATTCCGGTGCTTGCCACGCAGATGGCGGATTTCGCCGAAAAGGTTCCCGGTTATGCCGAAAAGCTTCAGAAACTGGTGACCAATTTCAATCCGCAGTGGCTCGAACAGCGATTTGGCGTCAGCGCAACTGGCCTGCAAGACGCGCTCAATTCGGTCCTGAGCGCTGGCTTCGGTTTCCTCGCGACGGTGTTCAAGTCGATCTGGAGCTCAGGCATGGCGCTGTTCTCCATTGCCAGCCTGTTCGTCATCACGCCGGTCGTTGCTTTCTATATGCTGCTCGACTGGGACCGCATGGTCGCCGTGGTCGACAGCTGGATACCGCGCGACCATGTCGAGACCGTTCGCCAACTGGCAACCGACATCAACGCCGCCACTGCAGGCTTCGTGCGGGGACAGGGCACGCTCTGCATCGTGCTTGGCGTCATGTATGCCGTCGGCCTGACGCTGACAGGGCTGAACTTCGGCGTGCTCATCGGCTTGTTTGCGGGTCTGATCAGCTTCATTCCCTATGTCGGCTCGCTGACAGGCTTGGTTCTGTCGGTCGGCGTTGCCTTCGTGCAGTTCTGGCCCGACTGGATGATGGTGCTGGCCGTCGCCTGCGTGTTTTTTGTCGGCCAGTTCATCGAAGGCAACATCCTCCAGCCGCGGCTGGTGGGCAAAAGCGTCGGCCTGCATCCGGTGTGGCTGATGTTTGCCCTGTTCGCCTTTGGCGCGCTGTTCGGCTTCGTCGGACTGCTGGTCGCTGTCCCTTCCGCCGCTGCGATTGCCGTGCTCGTGCGCTTTGCCATAGCGCGTTATCTTGAATCGCCGCTTTATCACGGCCATGCGGACGAACCGACCGCCGCGCCGCATGCGCCGGCCGACGACCGAACGGAAAAATGACCTTGACGCGCGAGCCCGAAAAACCGCGTCAGTTGCCGCTTGATCTTGGCCATTCGCCAGGGTTTTCACGCGACGATCTGGTCGTTTCGCCGGCCAATCTGCAGGCAACGGCCCTTATCGACCGCTGGCCGGACTGGCCGGCACCGGTAGTTCTGCTCGCTGGGCCGGCCGGATCGGGCAAATCGCATCTGGCGGCGATCTGGCGCGAGCAGGCGGGAGCCATAGAGCTTTCCGCTTCCGACATCTCCGCCCATATCGGCGCGATCGGCTCGACGCCGGTGGTGATCGACGATGCCGATCAGGGCAGGCTCGATCAGGATGGCCTGTTTCACCTCATCAATCTGGTGCGTGGAGCCGGCTCGCATCTGCTTTTGACCGCGCGCAGCTTTCCCACCGCATGGGGAGTGACGCTGCCTGATCTGGCCTCGCGGCTCAAGGCTGCGGCGACAGTTGAGATCGAAGAGCCCGATGACGTGCTGCTTGCGGGCGTCATCACCAAGTTGTTCGCCGACCGCCAGGTCGAGGTCGAGCCGCATGTGGTTCAGTTCCTCGTCCGCCGTATGGAACGTTCGCTGTCGACGGCGATCGGGGTTGTCGACCGGCTCGACCGCGCGGCCCTGGAGCAAAAGAGCCGGATCACCCGCGCGCTTGCCGCCGAGACGATCAACGCGCTCGATGCAGGCCAAGGCGAGTTCGAACTCTGACCCCGGCTCAGGCCAATCGCGAATAGACGGCCTTCGCCGCAAGCAGCAGCGCAAGGATGGTCGCGTTCGAAAACAGGCCGACCAGGACTGCGGTGGCGGCGGGATGGCTGTCCGCCGGTCCCAGGCTGAACGGAATCAGAACGGCGACGAAGACGACGCCCAGCGCGATCGGAATCCACCGGTTCAGCGCTTGCGCGGTGTTTGCTGCGGTCAGAACCAGCGCGATCAGTAGTCCGATGCGGAACGGGTCGAGGAGTTGGGCGAGATAGATGTCGAGATACGGCAAGTTTGATCCTCCCTGCGCCAGATGCGCAGGCCGATTGCAAACTGTCGAGTAGGCAGTTGGTCTTAGAACGGCATAAGCGGCTGGCGACGAAGGAATCGCAGCAGATAGCTGTTCTTCAGTAACGCTGGGACAGCAGCAACTGGAAGCGGGCCTGTTCTGTCCGCCTCTTCTACCAACCTGATGGGTGATTGGGTCTACAAAGACTTGAATGGTCGGAGTGATAGGATTCGAACCTACGACCCCCTGATCCCAAATCAGGTGCGCTACCAGGCTGCGCTACACTCCGGACCGCTTTGAGAAGCCGTGCGTAGTGGCTTCCGCCCAACAAGGCAAGGGCAAAAAGAGCGAAATCGGAACTTCCCACTGCAAAGCTCCGATGCTGTCCGGACCCAGCCTTGCAGCGGCGGCGATTGCGCAGTAATGACGGGCGCATCGGGATGTCCGCACGTTCATGCGGATCGACGAAAGAGGTGAGCATGTCCGCGCGAATTTTCAGCCCTGCCAAGACCGCTATGCAGTCCGGCAAAGCCAAGACCGGACAGTGGGTGCTCGAATTCGACGCCGAGAAGCCGAAGAAGATCGACCCGCTGATGGGCTACACCACCTCCAGCGACATGAAGAGCCAGATCAGGCTGACCTTCGACACCCGCGAGGAGGCCATCGCTTTTGCCGAGAAGGAAGGCATCGCCTTCCGCGTGCAGGAGCCGAAGGAACCCAAGCGCCGGCAGATTTCCTACTCCGACAATTTCCGCTATGACCGCAAGATTCCCTGGACGCACTGACGATTCCAGGCCTGACCATGCCGGCCCGTCAAAGGCCGGCGAGCGGTCCCGTAGCTCAGCTGGATAGAGCACCGGCCTTCTAAGCCGATGGTCACAGGTTCGAATCCTGTCGGGATCGCCATTATTTTCAAAGACATAGCCGGCGCAGCAGTCTGCCTTGCCGCCGCAGTTCCTCGAAAATCCGGCCTATTCGGCGGCGTTGGCCGCCACCAGTCCGGCTGAAATGTCCGCCTTGAGATCTTCAACGTCTTCGAGGCCGATCTGCAGGCGGATGAGCGGTCCCTCGTAGGGGCCCTTGGCGATCTTGCGGTCGCCGAGGAAGACCGGCACCGCCAGACTTTCGAAGCCGCCCCAGGAAAAACCGAGCCCGAAGATTTCGAGTGCATCGAGGAAGGCATGCGCCTTCTGGGTGCCGCCACCGGCAAGCACCACCGTAAAGATGCCGCTCGAGCCGGAAAAATCGCGTTTCCACAGGGCATGGTCGGGATGGCTTTCGAGGGCAGGGTGCAGCACCCTGGCGACGCCCGCCTGGCCTTCGAGCCAGCGCGCGATCTCGAGCGCGCTCTTTTCGTGGTGGGCCAGCCGGACGCCCATCGTGCGCAGGCCGCGCAGGACCTGATAAACGTCGTCGGGACCGGCACAGCAGCCGAGCGTGTCGAACGCATCCTTCAGGCGTGGCCAGCAGGCGGCATTGGCCGAGACGGTGCCGCTCAGTACGTCGGAGTGGCCGGCGGGATATTTTGTCGCCGCATGGATCGAGATGTCGACGCCGAAGTCGAGCGCCTTGAAGAAAAGCGGCGTTGCCCAGGTGTTGTCCATCATGACGATCGCGCCGGCGGCATGAGCGGCTTTGACGATCGCCGGGATGTCCTGAACCTCGAAGGTGTTTGATGCGGGCGATTCCGTGAACACGACCTTGGTGTTGGGCTTGATCAGGGCAGCGATTCCGGCGCCGACATGCGGATCGTAATAGTCTACCTCGACGCCGAGGCGCTTGAGCATGGTGTCGGCAAAATGTCGCGTCGGCCCGTACACGGAATCGGTGATCAACACATGGTCGCCACACGACAGGAAACCGAGCAGGGGAACGGTGACGGCGGCGAGACCCGAGGGAACCGCGATCGTTCCGGCCGAGCCTTCGAGTTCATCGATCGCTTCGCACAATGCGTCGGTGGTCGGCGTTCCGTGGGTGCCGTAGGTGTATTTCTGGGCACGTGCTGCCATCGTTGCAGCGTTGGGGTACAGAACCGTCGACGCATGCACCACGGGCGGATTGACAAAGCCGTGAAACCCGTGTGGATCGTGCCCCGAATGCGCAAGCCGCGTGTTGACGCCCTTTATCCGACTGTTGCCACTTGTCATGAAAACGCACCCTTTCAGCGAAGACGCCAGCCATAGTGTGGCGCCTGAACCGGCGCAACCGGCGAGGTTGCACGTTCGGCTGGGCCAGATCTGGCCCGCGGGCCACTTCGGCCGCCTTGGCGAAACGATTGCGTTTACCTGGCGCCGCATGTGGCGTGCACCGGTAGGCCAGCCTGAGCCGGTATGGTCGCGTCAGCTGGTGTTGCTGGCGCTGGCCGGCTTGGTCGCGGTGGTTCTGTTGTTGCCATTCGATGCGACGGTGATGGATTTCATCCTCTCCAACCGCAATCAGCTGATGCGCTGGCTTGCGTCGCTCAGCCAGACGGGCAAATCGGAGTGGTATCTCGTTCCCGCGCTGCTGCTTTATCTGGTCGCGGCAACGGCGGATTGGCGCAATGCCGGCCATCGTGTCAGGGCGCGGCTGGTGGTGCTGTTCGGGCAGGCGTCCTTCCTGTTCAGTTCGGTCGCAATCACCGGGATCGCCGTGAATCTGGTCAAGATCGTCGTCGGCCGGGCACGGCCGTCGATGTTCGGCGAGCTTGGGGCCTACCATTTCGACCCGTTCGTGGTGAGCAAGTATTTCTCGAGCTTTCCGTCAGGGCATTCGACGACGCTCGGCACCGTGGCTGCGGTGCTGATGATCTGGTTCCCGCGTCAATGGCTGCCGATCGGCGTTGTTTTCCTGACGCTGTCGTCGTTCCGCGTTCCCGCCGCCGCGCACTATCCGTCCGACGTCGTGGGCGGGTTCATGTTCGGCCTCGTGCTGACGATCGCCATGGCGCGTTTCCTGGCCGCCCGGCGTGTGGCTTTCCGTCCGCGCAAGGGCAAGCTGTTGCCGGCGGCGACTGGCATCGGCCGCAAAAAGCAGCCCTGAATTCAGGTTTTAGGCAGTCGTCTGCCCGCTCTGGCGGCAATCACTGCACAAGCTCTTGCGTGCATTTGTCCATGGGCAATGCAGCGGGTCATTATTACTTGACCTCATTGGATTTTTCCCCTTCGATGCGATTGTGGACCGGACTGCAGCAAATGCGCGCCGGAGAGGGTGCGCAATCCGGAAATGGGCCGGATAGGGGATGCTGAGTTCACATTTCAAAAAGCAGGCATAAGCCTGTAAAAACAGAAAAGGGTTCGTGGGTCATGAAATACATCATTTCGGGCATTCTGGGGGCTGCCGCGCTCGGTGCCATGGCGACCGCGGCTTCGGCCGGCACGCTTGACGACGTCAAGGCCAAGGGCTTCCTGCAATGTGGCGTGAGCACCGGTCTGGCGGGCTTCTCGGCGCCGAACGACAAGGGCGACTATACGGGTCTCGACGCTGATTTCTGCCGGGCGGTCGCCGCAGCGGTCTTCGGCGACGGCACCAAGGTCAAGTTCACGCCGCTCTCCGCCAAGGAGCGCTTTACGGCGCTTCAGTCTGGCGAAATCGACCTTCTGTCGCGCAACACCACCTGGACCATCAACCGCGACACCGCGCTCGGCCTGAACTTCGCCGGCGTCACCTACTATGACGGCCAGGGTTTCATGATCAACGCCAAGAAGCTGCCGGGCGTGAATTCCGCGCTGCAGCTTTCGGGTGCCGCCGTGTGCGTGCAGACAGGCACGACGACCGAACTCAACCTCGCCGACTACTTCAAGGCGAACAAGATGGAGTACAATCCGGTCGTCTTCGAAAAGCTGGAAGAGGTCAACGCCGCCTATGACGCCGGCCGTTGCGACGTCTACACCACCGACCAGTCGGGCCTGTACGGCATCCGCCTGACGCTCAGCTCGCCCGACGATCACGTGGTGCTGCCCGAGATCATCTCCAAGGAGCCGCTCGGGCCGACCGTGCGCCAGGGCGACGACCAGTGGTTCCACATCGTCCGCTGGGTCTATTTCGCGCTGCTGACCGCCGAGGAACTCGGCATCACCCAGGCCAATATCGAGGAGATGAAGGCGTCGGGCAATCCCGAGGTCAAGCGTGTGCTCGGCACCGAGGCCGACACCAAGATCGGCACCGACCTTGGCCTCACCAACGACTGGGTGGTCAACATCGTCAAGGCCGTCGGCAACTACGGCGAGCTGTTTGAACGCAATGTCGGCCAGGGCAGCCCGCTCAAGATCGCCCGCGGCATCAATGCGCTATGGACCAAGGGTGGCTTGCAGTACGCACCGCCGATCCGCTGATCCGAAGTCTACCCGGGAGGTGGGATCCTCCGCCTCCCGGTCACTCTTCAAGAGGGACTTCCGATGGCTACGCAGGACATTCCCCGAGACGTAGGGGGCGGCCGCGCGTCGCTGATCTATGATCCGAAGGTACGCGGCATCTTCTTCCAGGTTCTGGTCGTTGTGGCGCTGGTCGCCTTTGTCTACTGGATCGTCGGCAATACGGTCGAAAATCTGAAGCGCGCCAACATCGCTTCGGGTTTCGCTTTTCTCAATGGGCGCGCCGGCTTCGACCTCAGTGATTCACTGATCGCCTTCAATTCCGACTCCACCTACAAGCGGGCACTGCTGGTCGGCCTCATCAACACGGTTGTGGTGGCGGCGGCGGGCATCGTGACGGCTTCGGTTCTCGGCTTTCTCGTCGGCATCGGACGGCTCTCCCACAATTGGCTGATCCGCAAGATTTGCACTGTTTACGTCGAGGTATTCCGCAACATTCCGCCGCTGCTGGTGATCTTCTTTTGGTATTTCGGCGTTCTTTCGGTGCTGCCGCTGCCCAAGGAGAGCATAGAGCTGCCGTTCGGCTCATATCTCAACAGCCGCGGGTTCTATTTTCCAAAGGCCGTCTGGGGCGAGGGGGGGCTGCTGGTCCTGCTGGCGTTCGTCCTTGGCGTCGGCATGTCCATTTTCGTCGCCCGGCGCGCCAGGCAAAGGCAGATGGCGACCGGCCAGACCTTTCCTGTTCTGTGGACGTCACTCGCGCTGGTCGTCGGCCTGCCGCTGCTGGCCTTCATCGCCACCGGATTCCCGCTGAGCTTCGATTTCCCGCAGAAGTCGACCTTCAACCTGACCGGCGGCGTGCAGATCAAGCCCGAGTTCCTGTCGCTTTACCTGGCGTTGTCGTTCTACACCGCTGCGTTCATCGCAGAGATCGTCCGCGCCGGCATCAAGGGCGTGAACAAGGGACAAAGCGAGGCTGCTGCGGCCCTCGGGCTCCGCTCCGGCCCCACGCTTCGGCTGGTGGTGGTGCCGCAGGCGCTGCGCATCGTCATTCCGCCGCTGACCAGCCAGTATCTCAACCTGACCAAGAACTCGTCGCTGGCGATCGCGATCGGATATCCGGATCTGGTGGCGGTGGGCGGGACCGTACTCAACCAGACCGGCCAGGCAATCGAGATCGTCGTGATCTGGATGGTTGTTTATCTCGGCCTCAGCCTCATGACCTCGGCCTTCATGAACTGGTTCAACGCCAAGATGGCGCTGGTGGAAAGGTAGGAGGCGGGCATGTTGCAGAACGAGGTGAGTTACGTCCGCACCGAAATGGCCCTGCCGCAGCCGGCGCCGGCCAAGGAGCGTGGGCCGGTGGCCTGGGCGCGGAAGAACCTCTTCGCCAATCCCTTCGATTCGGTGCTCACCATCCTTGGCATGGTGATCGTGGCGCTCACATTGCCACCGCTGGTGGACTGGGCTTTGGTTCAGGCGCAATGGACCGGGACCGATCGCACCTTCTGCGCGACAGTGGCGCAAGGGGGCATCCAGCCCGATGGCTGGTCCGGCGCCTGCTGGGCCTTTGTCAGGGCAAAGTTCGGCCAGTTCATGTTCGGCCGCTATCCGGAAGAAGAGCGTTGGCGGGTCATGCTGGCGGCGGCGCTGTTCGTGGCACTGCTTCTGCCGATGATGATCCCGCGCGTGCCGCGCAAGGGGCTGAATGCGATCCTGCTGTTTCTGGTGTTGCCGGTGGTCGCCTACATCCTGCTTGTCGGCAACATGTTCGGCCTGACGCATGTCGAGACCCCGCTGTGGGGCGGGCTGCTGGTGACGCTGACGCTGTCCTTCGTCGGCATCGTAGTGTCGTTGCCGCTTGGCATCATGCTGGCGCTGGGCCGTCGCTCGAAGATGCCCGTGGTCAAAATGCTGTGCGTGATCTTCATCGAGACCGTGCGCGGCGTGCCGCTGATCACCGTGCTGTTCATGGCGAGCGTCATGCTGCCGCTGTTCCTGCCGGCGGGCATCACCTTCGACAAGTTCCTGCGCGCGCTGATCGGTGTTTCGCTGTTCGCCTCGGCCTATATGGCGGAGGTGGTGCGCGGTGGCCTGCAGGCCATCCCCAAGGGCCAGTACGAGGGAGCCGATTCACTCGGCCTCAGCTATTGGCAGAAGATGGGGCTGATCATACTGCCGCAGGCGCTCAGACTGGTCATCCCCGGCATCGTCAATACCTTCATCGGCATGTTCAAGGACACCAGCCTGGTCTACATCATTTCGATGTTCGACCTGCTCGGCGTGGTACGCCAGAACTTCTCGGATGCTGCCTGGGCGTCGCCACAGACGCCGGCGTCGGGGCTTGTTTTTGCGGCTCTGGTATTCTGGATGTTCTGTTTTGGTATGTCGCGCTATTCTATCTATATGGAACACCGGCTCGACACAGGGCATAAGCGCTAAGGGAAGAGAAAAAGGGGATTCGGCCGATGGCCACCGAAAACGCAGTCAGCGCAGAAGAGATCAAGGTCGACCGGGCGAAGATGCATATCTCCGACACCGATGTGGCAATCGACATCGTCGGGATGCACAAATGGTATGGCGAGTTCAATGTCCTTAAGGACATCAACCTGCGCGTCATGCGTGGTGAGCGCATCGTCATCTGCGGCCCGTCGGGTTCGGGCAAGTCGACCATGATCCGTTGCATCAACCGTCTGGAGGAACACCAGAAGGGCAAGATCATCGTCGATGGAAAGGAACTGACCAACGATCTCAAGAAGATCGACGAGGTTCGCCGCGAAGTCGGCATGGTGTTCCAGCACTTCAACCTGTTTCCGCATCTGACGATCCTGGAGAACTGCACGCTGGCGCCGATCTGGGTGCGCAAGACGCCGAAGAAGCAGGCGGAGGAGCAGGCGATGCACTTCCTGCGCCGGGTCAAGATTCCCGAGCAGGCCAACAAATATCCGGGGCAACTGTCGGGCGGCCAGCAGCAGCGCGTGGCGATCGCGCGCTCGCTGTGCATGAACCCGCGCATCATGCTGTTCGACGAGCCGACTTCGGCACTCGATCCCGAGATGATCAAGGAAGTGCTCGAGACCATGGTGGGCCTCGCCGAAGAGGGTATGACCATGCTGTGCGTGACGCACGAGATGGGCTTTGCCCGCAAGGTCGCCAACCGGGTGATCTTCATGGACCAGGGCCAGATCGTCGAGGAGAACACGCCGGCCGAGTTCTTCGACCATCCGCGCCACGAGCGCACCAAGCTGTTCCTCAGCCAGATCCTGCACTAGGGGCAACGGCGGGGCGATACATGAGGGCCCGGCTGCGTCACAGCCGGGCTACCTCTTGGTGAACCGAGTACTTTGAACAGGGGCATTTGGCCGTTGAAAAGGGCGCTTCGCCTCACCAGCCTTGCCGTGCTGCTCGTCCTGGCGGCAGTCGTGCTGGGGGCGCTGGTGCCGCGGCCGTTGTCCGGCGGCGGGCAGGTGGACGTCGCCCCGCGTCATGTCCTAGTCATCAGCAACCCGATTCACACCAATATCGCCGTGCCGATCGAGGCATCCGTGCTCGCCAGGTTTGGCTTCCTGATTGAAGAGGGCTTCCTCGCCAGTTGGCCCGAGGCGCGCTATCTCGTTTTCGGCTGGGGGAGCCGGGCGTTCTATCTCGCCACTCCGACATGGTCGGAACTGCGACCCGGGCCGCTCCTTGCGGCACTGACGCTCGACCAGTCGGCCATGCATGTCGATACGGCCGGCGACATCGCACTGCCGCATCCGGCGGTCTCGCGCTTCGATGTCGGAGAAGCGGAGTTCGCGGCACTGCTCGATTTCATTGCAGCAAGCTTCGAGCGCGATGGAGCGGCTGTTCGGCGGATAGCAGGTGCGCGCTACGGATCCAACGACGCATTTTTTGAGGCCAATGGCTATTTCACTGCGCTGGCCGGCTGCAACACCTGGGCCGCCGCTGCCCTTCGCGAGGCCGGCTTGACGACCGGCTGGTGGAACCCGCTGCCGCTGACGCTGAATTGGTCGCTTGGCCTTTACAACCGCTCTTCGTCGGTCCAACCGGGCGGCATCCAGCCATAGAGCCAGTCAAGGTCGGCAGCCAGGCTGTTTGGCGATTTCAGCTTCAGGAACATGTTGCGCGCCAGTGCCACTGGGCCCGTCGCGTGCCAGGCAAGGTGGTTGAGCGCTCCGCGACGCGCCACCCGCGCGACACGCTGCTTGCGCACCGCTTCCCATTCAGCAAGCGCCTTGGGCCGGTCGGATGCGGCGGCAACGGCGTTCGCCAGCGTCCAGGCATCCTCGATCGCCATCGCTGCACCCTGTGCGGCGAAGGGCGTCATGGCATGGGCCGCGTCGCCGATCAGAGCGATGCTTCCATCGCGTGTCCATGGATGGCTTGCATCAGCGGTGTGCAGCGGCCAGACGGTCCAGGGCGCGGCTTCATCGACGATACGCAAGAGTTCGGGCGCGGTGCCGGCCATGGCGTGGCGCAGGGCGCCGGCGTCGGTCGTGCCCGACCACTGCTCGGCGATGGCTACACCAGGCGTGAAGGCGACGAGATTGATGGCCGCGCCTGCTCGGACAGGGTAGGCGACAAGGTGGAAGCCGGAATGAAGAAAGGTGGTCACCACCGTCGGCGAACAAAGGGCGACAAAATGCCGTCCAATGTCGCTGTCGGAGGATATCGTCGTGCGCCAGGCGAGTTCGCCGGTAAAGCGGCTCTTGCCATCAGGGCCGACCAAGTGCCGGCTGTTCGACCAGACGCCGTCGGCGGCGACGAACAGCATGCCCTCGACCTCGGATGTGAAGCCGGCCTGCTCGACTGACACCGCAACTCCGTCCGGCTGCACTTCGGCGTCGATGACCGTTGCGCCGAGCGTGATCTCGATCAGGGCGCTTTCGCGCGCTCGCCTGAGCAGGGCGTTTTGCAGGTCGGCGCGATGAGCGACGAGATAGGGCGCCTTCCAGCGCTGATCGGCGGCAGCGCCGAGCGGCACGCGCGCGCGCTCGTTGAGCGTTGCTGCATCGCGAAGCACGACTGCCTCCGGCTGCACGGCCGAAGGGCGGACGATGTCGAGCACGCCGAGGCGGTCGAGGATTCGGGTGGCGTTGGGCGAGAGCTGGAGGCCGGCGCCGACCTCTTCGAGCACCGGCGAGCGGTCGTAGACACGAACCCTGAATCCGAGATCAGAAAAAGCAATCGCTGCCGTCAGGCCGGCGATGCCGGCCCCCGACACGACAATCTGCTGCGATTGCATGACCTACGGATTGGTGGGTTCAGGCCGCGCGGTCGGCGACGTAGAGGCAGCCCTGCGGCTGTGTCTCGGTGGCCTTGAGGTCCGATGAATAGCGATAGAGCGTCGAGCAGTAGGGGCAGACCTTCTCGGAGTCCGCGCCCATGTCGAGGTACACATGCGGATGGTCGAAGGGCGGGTTGGCGCCCACGCACATGAATTCCTTCACGCCGATCTCGATCACGGCATGTCCAGCGTCGTTCTGGAAGTGGGGAATGGAGCCACCGGCCATGGAGTTTTCCCTTCGAGAAACCTTGCGCATGACCCCGAAAACCGGTTCCGATTTTCCTAAAGATCACACGCACCATCAAAATGCCACAGCATCCCTGGCGCACACAACGGGCGCGCTGCGCTGTAATTGGAGCGTTTGTATCATAAGCGGCGGGTTTGCAAGATGCTGAAATGAAACTGTCGCAATTGCCTGTCACAGGATAAGCTGAGCCGGATAAGCGGCGGAACGCGGCAATGGGGAAAGAATGCCTTTGAATCAGTTGAAGCCGGTCCATACCGATTTCGTCAATGACAAGTCGCCGACGGACGCCGCCGACGGCAACCCCGATCGCTTCGTCAATCGCGAATTCTCCTGGCTGCAGTTCAACCGGCGTGTGCTGGAGCAATCGCAGAATCCTAACCACCCGCTGCTCGAACGTGTCCGTTTCCTGTCGATCTCGGCGGGCAATCTCGACGAGTTCTTCATGGTGCGCGTCGCCGGCCTGGCCGGCCAGGTGCGCGAGGGCATCACCATCCGCAGCCCCGACGGGCGCACCCCGCAACAGCAGCTCGAACAGTTGCTGCTCGAAGTCGAGCGGCTGCAGGAGGATCAGCAGAAAAGCCTGGCCAGCCTGATGCAGTTGCTCAAGCTCGAGGGCATCGAGAGCATTGCTGCGGCCGATCTCGCCAAGGACGAACGGAAGTGGCTGGAAGACCACTTCATGGAGCAGATATTTCCGGTGCTGACGCCGCTGTCGATCGACCCGGCGCATCCGTTCCCCTTCATTCCCAATCTCGGCTTCTCGATCGCGCTGCAACTCCGCCACCGCAAGAACGGCGAGGAGATGACGGCCCTGCTGCGCCTGCCGGTGGCGCTCAAGCGCTATATCCGGCTGCCGGACCGCAAGCGCGCAGTGCGCTTCATCCCGATCGAAGAGACGGTCAACCTGTTCATCGGAAAGCTGTTCCCCGGCTATGAGGTCAAGGGATCGGGCACGTTCCAGATCATCCGCGACAGCGATATCGAGGTCGAAGAAGAGTCCGAGGATCTGGTGCGCCTGTTCGAGACTGCTCTCAAGCGCCGGCGGCGCGGATCGGTGATCCGTATCGAGTTCGACAGCCAGATGCCGCCGGAATTGCGCGAATTCGTCGCCGCAGAGCTGGGTGTTTCAGCCAACCGCGTCAGCGTGCTGAGCGGGCCGCTGGCCATCAACCAGATTTCGGAGATCGTGGCGGTTCCGCGCGACGACCTGAAGTTCCCGCTGTTCAACCCGCGTTTCCCCGAGCGTATCCGCGACCATCGCGGCGATTGCTTCGCAGCGATCCGGGAAAAGGACTTCATCGTCCACCACCCGTACGAATCCTTCGATGTGGTGGTGCAGTTCGTGCGCCAGGCGGCGTTGGATCCCGAGGTGGTGGCGATCAAGCAGACGCTGTACCGCACCTCGAACGACAGCCCGATCGTGCGCGCGCTGATCGATGCGGCCGAAGCCGGCAAGTCGGTGACCGCACTGGTCGAGCTCAAGGCGCGTTTCGACGAGGAGGCCAACATTCGCTGGGCGCGCGATCTGGAGCGGGCCGGCGTGCAGGTCGTGTTCGGGTTCCTCGAGCTCAAGACTCACGCCAAGATGTCGCTGGTGGTGCGGCGCGAGGACGGCCGTCTGCGCAACTACGTGCATCTCGGCACCGGCAACTACCACCCGATCACCGCGCGCATCTATACCGACCTGTCGTTCTTCACCACCGATTCGGCGATTGCCCGCGACGTGGCGCAGATCTTCAATTTCATCACCGGCTATGCCGAGCCGGCCGAGGAGATGTCCATCGCGCTGTCGCCCTATACGCTGCGCAGCCGCATCCTCCAGCACATCAGTGACGAGGTGGAGCATGCGCGCGCCGGCCGGCCGGCGCAGATCTGGATGAAGATGAACTCGCTCGTCGATCCCATGATCATCGACGCGCTCTATGACGCCAGTCGCGCCGGCGTGGAGATCGACCTGGTGGTGCGCGGTATCTGCTGCCTCAGGCCGCAGGTGCCGGGCCTGTCGGAGAACATCCGCGTCAAGTCGATCGTTGGCCGCTTCCTCGAACACAGCCGCATCTATTGTTTCGGCAATGGCCACGGCCTGCCGTCGGACGAGGCGATCGTCTATATCAGTTCGGCGGATTTGATGCCGCGCAATCTCGACCGCCGCGTCGAATGCATGGTGCCCATCACCAATCCGACTGTTCATGAGCAGGTTCTGGGGCAGGTCATGCTCGGAAACATCATGGACAACCAGCAAAGTTTCGAAGTATTGGCGGACGGTACCTCGCGGCGGGTGACGCTGGACGAGGGCGAAGAGCCATTCAACGCGCAGGAATATTTCATGACCAATCCGAGCCTCTCCGGACGGGGTGACGCGCTGAAATCTCATGCGCCCAAGCGCATCGCGCAGTTCAAGCGCCGCAAGAAGGCTGAGGCAGCGGCCAGCTGATGGCTGAGCTCTCGCAGGGGCGGCTCAAGGACCGCCGCCCGCTGTCGATCATCGATATCGGCTCGAACTCCATCCGTCTCGTCGTCTATGAAGGATTGGCGCGTTCGCCGACCCTGCTGTTCAACGAAAAGATGCTCGCCGGCCTCGGTCGCGGTATCGTTTCGACCGGAAAGCTCGATCCGGAGGGCGTAGCGCGGGCAGTGGACGAATTCAGGCGTTTTCGTGCGCTTTCCGAACAGGCGGGCGCCGAGAAGATGTATGTCCTGGCAACCGCTGCCGCCCGAGAAGCGGTCAACGGCCCGGATTTCATCCACCGCGCCGAGGCCATTCTCGGTACCGAGATTCGCGTGTTGAGCGGCCGCGAGGAAGCCTATTTCTCGGCGCTCGGCGTCATTTCGGGTTTTCATCCGGCTGATGGTATCGCTGGCGACTTGGGCGGCGGCAGTCTCGAACTGGTCGACGTCAAGGGCGAGGACATCGGCGATGGCATCACGCTGCCGCTTGGTGGTCTGCGGCTGCAGGACATGGCCAAGGGCTCGCCGGTGCAAGCGGCCAAGATCGCCCGCACGGAGCTTGCGCGCGCAAAACTCCTCAATGGCGGGCAGGGCAGGATCTTCTACGCGGTGGGCGGCACCTGGCGAAATCTTGCCCGACTGCACATGACCGCCACCAACTATCCGCTCGAGGTCATGCATCACTACGAGCTCGATCCGACAAGCCTGCTGCCGTTCCTCAGGCAAGTGGCCCGTGGCGAAGTCGAAAAGCTCAAGGGCATCGAGGGCGTGTCGAAGAACCGCCGCTCGCTGTTGCCCTATGGTGCGGTGGTGCTGCAGGAGATCATCTCCGCCATGCAGCCATCGAAGATCGTGGTTTCCGCGCTCGGTGTGCGCGAAGGATTTCTCTATTCTCTGCTGGAGGAAGACGAGCGCCGTTCAGATCCGCTGATCTCGGCGGCGGAAGAACTGGCGCTGCTGCGGGCGCGCTCGGTGCGTCATGCGCATGAGCTGACCGAGTGGACGCGCAGGTCCTTCGAGGCCTTCGGCATCGACGAGACCGAGGAGGAGTCGCGCTATCGCCACGCCGCCTGCCTGCTTGCCGACATCGGGTGGCGGGCGCATCCCGAATATCGCGGGCGGCAATCGCTGAACATCATCGCCCATGCGTCGTTCATCGGCGTCGACCATCCTGGCCGGGCCTTCCTGGCGCTGGCAAACCTGTTCCGGCACGACGGCGTGTTCAACGACAGTTTCGCGCCGGAACTGAAGGAACTGGCGACGCCGCGCTATCTCGAACGGGCGCGCATCCTTGGTGCGATGATGCGCGTGGTCTACCTGCTGTCGGCCGCGATGCCCGGCGTCATGCCCAAGCTGCGCTGGGAGGATTGGGACGGTGGCATATTGGCGCTGGTCATCCCGGCCGAGTTCAGCCAGCTCTATGGCGAACGTCCCGCAGGTCGCCTGGCGCAGCTTGCCAAGGTTACTGGACGCAAGCTGGTGCTTGCCGTCGAGGACGGCCCGAGCACCGCTGTGAAATAGATCAGGCTCGGTCGACAGAAAACGCGCCCGGCCCGGCGGCGGAGAGCGCCAGAAGTCCGCCGGCGATTGCGATGTCCTTCATCAGCGCCTGTGCGTGCATCGTCACCAGCACCGGATCCGTGCCGCCATGCCCGTAGTGGCCGATGAATCCTGCGGCGAACGAAAATGCACCGAGCAGAATTGCGACGGGCCTCGTCTGGAACCCGAGGAGCACGGACGCACCCCCGACGAACTCAAGCAGCCCGACGCCCCAGGCAACCAGAATCGGGAGCGGAAAGCCGAGACCGCCGAAATAGGTCGTCGTGCTTGCGATGTTGGAGAGCGTGTGGATGCCCGATGGTACGAAAAGCACGGCAATCAGGATACGTGCGGCCAGAAGCAAAAGGTTCCTGAACATCGACATCACCTCCGCAGTCTTCGCAAGGATGCGCTTGCGGCGGGAAAAAGTCACTTGCGCGGTTCATCTCGAATTCGCGGTGAAAACGTCCCGCAACCTTTCGGCAACGGGGTTCGTCCCTACCTTTGAGGTGCCCGAAGTACTTGGTTGCGTTCGTACGCAAATAGCCCCGCCACCTTTCGGGCAGCGGGGCGATTGGTTGGTTGAATGTGAAGCCGCCGTACCTATCCGAGGCGACTAATATCCAGGATAGCAGGATCCGTAGTAGTTGGAGTAATAGGGTGGGCAATAAGAATACCACGGATCTCCCTCGCCGTTGTTAAAGAGGAAGTTGTTGTTGCGGAAATGACGATGGTGGAAATGACCATGGTGGAAATCACCGTTGTGGAAGTGACCATTGTGGAAGTGACTGCCATGATCAAAGTGATTGCCGTGGAAACCATGGCCGCCCATGCCTTGGCCGCCGCCTCCACTCGGAAACATGATGCCGCCGTGGTGGCCGCCGCCCATGCCGCCGTGGCCGCCTCCGCCCATGCCGCCGCCGCCGTGACCGCCGCCGCCGCGGACGAGTTGCAGGCCGCCGCCTAGATCACCATGCCAGGCACTTCCGATGGTCGGGGCAATGTCGGAAATGGAACGAGGAATGCTGCCGGCAAAAGCAGGCGCGCCGTAGAGCGCTCCAATGCTCAGCAATCCCGAGCATGCGAGTACGGAGAGATAGCGTCTCATTTGTCTTCTCCAGGGGAAAATGTCCGTGGAGCTCAAGGCCTGCGATGATCGTCAGTGAGATGAACCTCTTTGCGATGATCGCGGGGGGTGGGCCTCTATCGGATCTCCTGAATAAACGCTCGGCAACGAAAGATATTCCCAACCGCTGCTCGCTCGGAGATGAGGCGGGAGGGCGTGCGCGGCACCAAGCCGGGCGCCAACGCCGTCCCTGCTAGGCTGGTGTGGCGGGGGCTTTGAACGATTCGCGAGGACGAGTGGTGGGTTGTTTGTGCCAAAACAGCAAAGCCCGGGACGAGCCCGGGCTTTGCTTGGGAGGTCTTTCCCGATTTAACGGCGGCCGTCGACCGACAGCGCGCCTGCGCCGAAGGCGGCGAGCACGAACAGGCCGCCGGCAATAGCCAGGTTCTTCTGCAGGAACATCACCTGGATCTGGTCGGCGAAGTCGAGATGGGCGATGGCAGTCGCAGCCAGGGTGAAGACAGCCAGCACCAGTGCGGCGATCCGGGCCTGGAAGCCGACGAGGATTGCAAGACCGCCAAGCAGTTCGACCAGGCCGACGACGACCGTCGTTGCGGTGGGCATCGGCAGGCCGAGGCTTGCGAACCAGCCGGCAGTGCCGCCAATCGCAGTCAGCTTGGCATAGCCGGCGAGAATGAAGATCACCGACAGGAGGACGCGGCCGAGAAGAACCAGGGCCGGGCCGCCGGCGCCGAGGCCGGCCTTTTCGGAAGCGATGGAAGCGTTGGACATTTGGGTGGGGCTCCGTGAAAAACGATGCCCCACAATTAGCCTATCGCGACTGTTCACCAAAGATACGAAACAGTCGACACATCGTTCACAGTCGGAACGATTCAACCCTATTCCGATCAACCGGGACGGGTCATGTCTTCCGGACGAACGATCCGGTCATAGTCCTCGGCGCTGACGAGACCGGTGGCGAGTGCCTCCTCGCGCAGGGTCGTGCCGTTCTTGTGCGCGGTCTTGGCGATCTTGGCGGCGTTGTCGTAGCCGATGGTCGGCGCAAGGGCGGTCACCAGCATCAGCGAACGGTCGAGCGCTGCCTTGATGTTGTCCTCGCGCGCCTCGATGCCTACCACGCAATTGTCGGTGAAAGAGACCGCCGCATCGGCCATCAGTTGCACCGACTGCAGGAAGTTGTAGGCCATGACCGGGTTGTAGACGTTGAGCTCGAAATGGCCCTGGCTGCCGGCGAAGGTCAGTGCAGCGTTGTTGCCGAACACCTGGACGCAGACCTGGGTCAGAGCCTCGCACTGGGTCGGGTTGACCTTGCCCGGCATGATCGATGAGCCCGGCTCGTTTTCAGGCAGAGCCAGTTCGCCGAGGCCGGAACGCGGGCCCGAGCCAAGGAAGCGGATGTCGTTGGCGATTTTGAACAGGGCTGCCGCCGCCGCGTTGATGGCGCCGTGCGAAAAGACCATCGAATCGTGGGCTGCCAGCGCCTCGAACTTGTTCGGCGCGGTGACGAATGGCAGGCCGGTGATGGCGGCGATCTGCTCGGCAACCTTCTCGGCAAAGCCGATCGGGGCGTTGAGGCCGGTGCCGACCGCAGTGCCGCCCTGGGCCAGTTCGCACAGGCCCGGCAGCGTCAGTTCGATACGCTTGATCGACGAGGCGACCTGTGCGGCATAGCCACCGAATTCCTGGCCGAGCGTGAGTGGCGTCGCATCCTGGGTGTGGGTGCGGCCGATCTTGATGATGTGGTCGAATTCCTTGGCCTTGGCGTCGAGCGCGGCATGCAGGTGCTTCAGCGCCGGCAAGAGGTCATGGACGATGCGCTCGGCGCAGGCGATGTGCATGGCCGTCGGATAGGTGTCATTCGACGACTGGCTCATGTTGACGTGGTCGTTGGGATGGACCGGCTTCTTCGAGCCCATCTCGCCGCCCAGCATCTCGATGGCGCGGTTGGAGATCACCTCGTTGGCGTTCATGTTGGACTGGGTGCCCGAGCCGGTCTGCCAGACGACCAGCGGGAAGTGGTCGTTGAGCTTGCCCTCGATCACTTCCTGCGCAGCTTCGACCACGGCCTTGCCGACCTTGGGGTCGAGGCGGCCGAGCGCCATGTTGGCTTCGGCTGCGGCGCGCTTGACGATGCCCAGTGCCCGGACGACCGACAGCGGCTGCTTTTCCCAGCCGATCTTGAAGTTGCCGAGCGAGCGCTGCGCCTGGGCACCCCAGTAGCGGTCGGAAGCAACTTCGATCGGTCCGAAGGTGTCGGTCTCGGTTCTGGTCTTTTGGGCTGTCACGATCGCGTCTCCGAAAAATCTCGTTGCGGGCATCGGCCTATCGCGTTGCACACAAGGCATCAAGGGGAGATTGGCGTCGTACCAAATCCTAATCGGTTCAAACCTCCATGCGGAGGTTGGGCAACATGTTTTGTCAAATTGCCGCTTGCTGGCAATGCGGTTAACTTGCCAGCTCAAAGCACATGTTCGGGGGGATGGCGTGCGAACTTTGACAACTGGCTTCGCGCTTGCTTGCGCCGTGGTGTCCGTCAGTTGTGTCAGTGGCGATGTCGGCCCGATCAACGAGCTGGTTTCGACAGTCGGCCGCGACTCCGAGGAGTTCATACCTGAAGCATCGGATGATGGCTCGACCGTTGTTGGCCTGGCTTTTTCAGGTGGTGGAACCAGGACTGCGGCTTTTTCCTATGGCGTGTTGCGCGAGCTCGATGAGATTGTCATCGACACGCAGCCGGAACGCCGGACGCTGCTTGACGACATCAGGATGATCTCGGGTGCCTCCGGCGGTGCCGTCACCGCGACCTATTTCGGCTACAAGGGCAAGGACGGCTACCACGATCTACGCGAGCGCTTCCTCGTCAAAGATGCCGAGGCCTATCTGCGCAAGCGCTTCTCGCCGATCAATCTGGCCCGTGCCTACAATGGCGGCGTCAATGACCGTCGCGGATTTCCGCGCTGGCTCGACGAGAACCTGTTCGACGGGGCGACGTTTGCCTCTCTTGATCGCTCCGATGCGCCGGTGGTGTGGATAAATGCCTCCGACATCTTCAACCGGACGCCGTTCCTTTTCACCTACGATACCTTCGCCGCCCTGTGCAGTGACCTCGACAAGGTGCGGCTGTCCGATGCCGTCGCGGCGTCTGCGGCGGTGCCGGTGGCGTTTTCCCCGCTTGTGGTTTCTGCGGCAGAACCAAATTGCAACTACACCCGGCCCAAATGGCTGGCCAATGCACTCGAAGCGCCCGAGGCTTCGATGCGTTTGCGATCTTATGCACGTGCCCTCGAAGGCTATCAGAAGACCGATGATCTCGACTACGTGAAGCTCCTCGATGGAGGCCTGACCGACAATATCGGCGTCACCGGTTTCACCATCGAGCGGCTTTCGGCCCAGACGCCCTATGGTCCGCTCTCGCCTGCCGGCGCGGTGAAGCTGCGCAAGTTCATATTCGTGGTGGCGGATGCGGGACAGTCAACTACCCCTGATTGGGGCGAGACCGTCGGCGGCCCCAAGGTCGCGACCTTGCTGAATGCGGTCACCGGCACGACGATTTCCGCGCTGGTCCGCAACGAGTTCGACGCGCTCAAGCTGGCCATGGACAACTGGAAGGGGGAACTGGTCCGCTATCGCTGCGGGCTATCACTGGGCGAGGTCCGGAAGCTTCGCGGCAGCCTGGCTGGCTGGAACTGCCGGGATGTGGAACTGGTGATCGAACTCGTGTCGTTCCACGATGTAGACGCCAACATGCGTGCCAGGCTCAACTATGTTCCGACACGGCTGAAGTTGCCGGTTGCCGAAGTCGATCTGACCATCGAGGCCGGCAGGTTGGCGCTGCGCAACAATCGCAACCTTGCTAAGGCTGTGGCCGAAATCCAGCGCTACGCCGGGGTTTCCGGCCAGCTGGCCGCAGCCGACTAGCCCTAGAATCAGAACGCCCCCCGCATTTGGAATGCTGAGGGGCGTCCTACGCGTCCTTCGGTTTTCCTTCAGGATATCTCCATCCGGACGTGCCTTGGACGCTTACACAACGGAGTCAGTCCGAAAAGGTTCCGTCGATTTGAACAAAATCTTCCGGATTCTCCCAGCAGGGCGGCTCAGGCTCCAGCGGCCTCGGTACGGGCTCGGAACAGGCCCCAGGAAAACCCCGCTTTTGCCTTGCTATGGACGAGCAGGGCAGAGACTACCAGGACCATCAGCAGTTCGGATGCGGGGCCAGCCAGCCAAATGCCACGCTCGCCTACGAGATGCGGCAATCCCAATGTCAACGGTATCGCAAACCCATAGGTGCGCGTGATGCTGAGCAGGATGGCCCGTTTTGCATCGCCGATCGCCTGGAAATAGCCCGACAGGATCATCACCGGGCCAGCGACGACGTAGAGCGCCACAGTCATCGGCAGGATGCGCGCCACCTCCCGTTGCGTTGCCATGTCGTCCACGAAGATCGAACCGAGGCTGCCATGGGTCAGCAGCATGACGGCTTGGAAAACGGCGCAATAGGCGAGGGCCAGCACCAACCCCAGCTTCAGGCCGGCGTCGGACCGGTCCCACAGCCTTGCGCCGAAATTGTTGCCGACGATCGTCTGCATCGCCATGTTCAGCCCCAGCAGGGGCAGGAAGGCGAATGTCATGATCCGCGTGATGATGCCGTAAGCCGCCACGGTTGCCGCGTAGGCGTCGCCCTCCCAGACCTGGTTCGAATAGATGACGACGGTGGCGAGCAGCGAAATGCCGATGAAGCTCAGGCTCTGCGGCGCGCCGAGTGTCAGAAGCTGACGCCAGGCCGAGGTCCAGCGCATCGACGGTATCAGCCTGTACTGCAGCACGGTGCCGGCGCGCAGGCGATAGACGATGATGAAGATCACCGCTGCCATTTGCGCCAGAACGGTGCCGATCGCCGAACCGGCGACGCCGTAATCGAAGCCGACGATGAGTACGTAGTTCAATGCGGCGTTGGCGATGGAGGTCAGGAAGCTGGCCGCCGCGACGAGGCCGAGCCGCCCCTCGCTACGCAAGCCGTCGCCATTGAGCGACAGCACGAACATCAGGGGCGAACACCAGATCAGGATGGAGATGTAGGTGTATCCCATCGCGGCCAGCGGCTCGGATCCGTTGGCGAGCCAGAGGGCAAGATCCTTGCCCTCCAGCAGGAAGGCCGCGACAACCACGGCGCATATGACAAGCGCCAGGCCGTGTGCGCCGAGGAATGTTTCCCGGGCCTGTCGTGTGTCGCCGGCGCCAAGCAACCGGGCCAGCAGGCTGGCCATGCCGCTCGCCACGAGCGTGGACAGCGCAACGAGCAGCATGAAGGCTGGGAACATCAGGGTTACCGCCGCCAGCGCGTCGGGCCCGACATATTCGCCCAGAAAATAGGCGTCGACGATGGCCAAAAGGCCGTTGGTGCCCGTGATCAGGATGATCGGCGCTGCGGTTCTAAGAAAGAGGCCGGGCAGGGGCGCGTGAAGAAAGGCGTTTGCGCCTTTAGGGTCGTGAGAAGTCATCTCGTCGTCTCCGGAATCGCATCAAACGGAGATCAAATGGGGCCCGCATTTCCATTGGTCTGATGCGTCGGTTTCGACAGAATCCAGCGGGGCTTTACCGTGCTTGCGCTGCGGGCGGCAGGTGCCTCGAACCTGGAGCGCTGAGTAGGCGGAAGAGCTCGCGTTGTCAATCGCGCCCTTGGCGGAACCCGAGGCGCTTCTCGCGCTTCCGCCAAGCAAAAAGGGCGCCCGAAGGCGCCCTTTCCGTAAGTTTTACCAGATGGCTGGACTTAGAAGTCCATGCCGCCCATGCCGCCCATGCCGCCGCCCGGCATTGCCGGCATCGCGGAGTCCTTCTTCGGAGCTTCAGCGATCATGGCTTCGGTGGTGACGAGCAGGCCGGCAACCGAAGCGGCGTCCTGCAGAGCCGTGCGCACAACCTTGACCGGATCGACGATGCCCATGGTGATCATGTCACCGAACTCGCCGGTCTGGGCGTTGTAGCCGAAGGTCACGCTCTTGTTCTCGAGGATCTTGCCAGCAACGATCGAAGCTTCCGCACCGGCGTTGGTCGCGATCTGACGGACCGGAGCCTGGAGAGCGCGGCGAACGATGTTGATGCCTGCGTCCTGGTCAGCGTTTTCGCCCTTGGCCTTGATGACCGAAGACGAGCGCAGCAGAGCCGTGCCGCCGCCCGGGACGATGCCTTCTTCAACGGCAGCGCGGGTGGCGTTCAGGGCGTCGTCGACGCGATCCTTGCGTTCCTTGACTTCGACCTCGGTCGCGCCGCCGACGCGGATCACCGCGACGCCGCCTGCGAGCTTGGCGAGACGCTCCTGGAGCTTCTCCTTGTCGTAGTCCGAAGTGGTCTCTTCGATCTGCTGCTTGATCTGGGCGACGCGGCCCTGGATCTCGGCCTTCTTGCCGGCGCCGTCGACGATGGTGGTGTTCTCCTTGGAGATCGACACCTTCTTGGCGCGGCCGAGCATGTTGAGGCCGACGTTCTCGAGCTTGATGCCGAGGTCTTCAGAGATCACCTGGCCACCGGTCAGGATCGCGATGTCCTCGAGCATGGCCTTGCGGCGATCGCCGAAGCCCGGAGCCTTGACGGCAGCGATCTTCAGGCCGCCACGCAGCTTGTTGACGACGAGCGTGGCCAAAGCCTCGCCTTCGACGTCTTCCGAGATGATGAGCAGCGGCTTGGAGGTCTGCACGACAGCCTCGAGGACCGGCAGCATGGCCTGGAGGTTCGACAGCTTCTTCTCGTGGAGAAGGATGTAGGCGTCCTCAAGGTCAGCAACCATCTTGTCGGGGTTGGTGACGAAGTAGGGCGACAGGTAGCCGCGGTCGAACTGCATGCCTTCGACGACTTCGAGTTCGGTCTCGGCGGTCTTGGCTTCCTCGACGGTGATGACACCCTCGTTGCCGACCTTCTGCATCGCTTCGGCGATCATCTGGCCGATGGCGGTCTCGCCGTTGGCCGAGATGGTGCCGACCTGAGCGACTTCTTCCGAGGTCTTGATCTTCTTCGAGCTCTTGACGAGGTGCGAAACGACTTCGGTCACGGCCAGGTCGATGCCGCGCTTCAGGTCCATCGGGTTCATGCCGGCGGCAACGGCCTTGTGGCCTTCCTGAACGATCGCCTGGGCCAGAACGGTCGCGGTCGTGGTGCCGTCGCCGGCGATGTCGTTGGTCTTCGAAGCGACTTCGCGGACCATCTGGGCGCCCATGTTCTCGAACTTGTCGGCAAGCTCGATTTCCTTGGCGACGGTGACGCCGTCCTTGGTGATGCGCGGCGCGCCGAACGACTTGTCGATGACGACGTTGCGGCCCTTCGGACCGAGCGTGACCTTCACCGCGTCGGCGAGGATGTTGACGCCATTGAGCATGCGCTCACGGGCGTCGCGGGAGAATTTTACTTCCTTGGCAGCCATTTTAAAGCTCCTGCTGGGTCCTCAGGGAGGACACCCGAATTTCAGATTGGATGGATGCGGGTGACTGAAATCAGCCGATGATGCCCATGATGTCGGATTCCTTCATGATCAGAAGGTCTTCGCCATCGAGCTTCACTTCGGTGCCGGACCACTTGCCGAACAGCACGCGATCACCAGCCTTGACATCAAGCGGAACGAGCTTGCCGGCTTCGTCGCGCGCGCCCGAACCAACGGCGATGACTTCGCCTTCCTGGGGCTTTTCCTTGGCGGTGTCGGGGATGATGATGCCGCCCTTGGTCTTCTCTTCGGATTCGACCCGGCGGACGACCACACGGTCATGAAGCGGGCGGAACTTCGACTTTGCCATTTGAATTTCCTCGGTGAACAAGTGAAAGAGTTCCTCCGTCCGGCTGGGCCGGACTTCATTAGCACTCCCTTGGGGTGAGTGCTAACGTGCCGCTGAGATAGTCTTTCGCCATTTTACTGTCAAGGGAACGACAATACTGCGACGGCACGATTGCGGGGGAAATCATGCCCGCGCCTGGGCAATCGCCTTGCGAAGGTCCTCCGCCGACATGCCCCTCTTGTAGAGCGCCGTGCCTATCAGGAAGCCCGGCGTTCCCTGCAGCGCGAAGGCCGTCGCCTGGGCGTGGGTGCGCGACAGGATCGCGGCCAGGCTTTCGCCGCGCCTCGCGAGTTCGCTTCGGGCGAGGGCCATGTCGACGCCGGCATCGCCGAGCAGGTCGGCCGTGCGCCGGAAGGTGAGGCGCTCGGAATTGGTCATCAGGGCCCGGGTGGCCTCGGCGTATCGCCCCTGGGCATGGGCGGCCAGCGTTAGCAGCGCCGCATTGCGGGAGACCTCGCCGAATATCGGCCAATCGCGCAGGACCACGCGTATGTTGCCGTCTTCCGCCATCACCTTGGACAGTTCGATGAAGCTCTGCTTGCAGTAGGTGCATTGGTAGTCGGTGAACTCGACGACCGTGACGTCGCCATTGGGATTGCCGAGCGCCGGCAATTCGGGGTCAAAGGCTACTTCCTTTACTGTTGGCATCGGCGCCGCCTTCGAAGGTCCTGCTGCAAGCAGGGTCAGGCCGGACACCGCCTGCAGCATGCGCCGGCGCGAAAGCGTGCGCCCAAACAGGTGCGATGGTTGCGACATGGCTTCAGCCTTTCCCGACTCTGCGCTCGTATGCGCGATGCCCGTAGTCGCCGCCGATTGGCACCACAATGTGATGGCCGGCCATTTTGCACTGCAAAAATGCGCTTGAATCATGAGCATGCTCATAATATATGCCGCTCATGAAAAGCGAAGGCACCGATAGATTGGGCTTCCTGATCCACGACGCAGCAAGGCTGATGCGGCGCTCGTTCGAGCAGCGCGCAAGCGATTTCGGACTGTCGGCCGCGCAGTGGCGGCTGCTCGTCAGGCTGATCAAGGAAGAAGGCATGGCGCAGGCGCGCCTCGCCGAACTTCTCGAGATCGAGCCGATCAGCGTTTCGCGGCTTCTCGACCGGATGGAGGAGGGGCATTGGGTCGAGCGCCGGCAGGCTGCGCATGATCGGCGCGTGCGCATGGTCTTTCCGACCGATAAGACGCGCGATGTCTATGCCAAGATCAAGGCGGTGGCCGGAGAGGTCTACGAGCATGCGCTTTCAGGGCTTTCGCCCGCCGAACGCCAGGCGATGATCCACGGCCTGCGCGTGATGGTCGAAAATTTGTCGGCAGGGGACTCTGCCGAGCCGATCTGTATGAAAGAGGCAATGAAATGAACGCGGTTGCGAAAGTGAATGACAAGGACGCAACAGTCCAGCCTGATGGAGCGGCGGGGCAGCCACAGCCAGCCGCACCTGCCCCGAAAAAGCGCGGCCGCTTCGTGCTGATGGCCGCACTGCCATTGGCGATGGTTGCCGGCGGCGGCTATTACTGGGTCACCGGCGGCCGCTATCAGGAGACCGAAAACGCCAATCTGCGCCAGGCCAAGGTCAGTATCGCTTCGGAAGCCGCGGGCCGTATCGTCAAGGTCGACGTCACCGACAACTCCGAGGTCAAGGCCGGCGACGTCCTGTTCGAGGTCGATCCCGAGCCGTACCGGATCGCGCTGGCGCAGGCTGATGCCTCGCTCGCTGCAGCGCGTCTGAACGTCGAGCAGCTTCGCGCCGCCTACAGTCAGGCTGTCGCCCAGGAGCGTGTCGCGGCGAGCGGCCTCGACTATGCACAGTCGCAGTTCGAGCGCAGCAGCGACTTGGTCGGCAAGGGCGTGAACACCAAGTCGTCGCTCGACCAGACCCGAACGGATCTCGACAAGGCCAAGGAACAGCACGGCGCCGCTGAACAGGGCATCGTCAGCGCCAAGGCTGCGCTCGGCGGCAACCCTGATATCCCCACGGACGAGCATCCGACTGTTCTTGCGGCCCAGGCGGCGCGCGACAAGGCGGCGTTCTACCTGGCCCAGACCACGGTCCGCGCGCCGTCCGACGGCGTCGTCTCGCAGGCCTCCTCGTTCAAGGTGGGCCAGTTCGTCGGTACCGGCACTGCGCTATTCAGCCTCGTCGAGACCGGCGATGCCTGGGTCGAGGCGAATTTCAAGGAAACGCAGCTGACCCACATGAAGCCCGGCCAGGAGGCCGAGATCGTGCTCGACACCTACCCCGACCGCACCTTCCGCGGCACGGTCGAGGCGATCGGTGCCGGTACGGGCGCGGAGTTCTCACTCCTGCCGGCCCAGAACGCCACCGGCAACTGGGTCAAGGTCACGCAGCGAATTCCGGTTCGGATCAAGCTCGAAGACGAGGACGCCAAGGTTGCGCTGCGCACCGGCATGAGCGCGACTGTGTCCATCGATACTGGCGCGAGGCGCGGTTTCAGTTCGCTGTTAGGCGCTGCTGTCGCCGCCGAGTAATGTCTGCCTGCGGGGTGACCGCAGATTTTTGATCAGGACAACCCGGCAATCGATGATGGCCGGGCCCGCTGATCCCAAAGCCGCCTGGCGTGCGCGAGGTTGGTTCCCAAGGTTGCCCAGATGAGTCAGTCAGCCGACAAGACATTCACCGAAGTGCCGCATCGCGGCCTGATCACCATCTCCATCATGCTGGCGACGGTGATGCAGGTGCTCGACACCACCATCGCCAATGTGGCGCTGCCCTCGATGGTGGGCGATCTCGGCGCCTCCCAGGACACCATCAACTGGGTCTTGACCTCCTACATCGTTGCTGCCGCTATCATGACGCCGCTGACCGGCTGGATGGCCGATCGCTTTGGCGCAAAGCAGCTTTTCCTGTCCGCCGTCGTCGGATTCACGGTCGCCTCGATGATGTGTGGCGTCGCCTGGAACCTTGAGTCGATGGTGCTGTTCCGCGTCCTGCAGGGCGTGTTCGGTGCGGCCATCGTGCCGCTGAGCCAGACTTTCCTGCTCAACATCAATCCGAAGGAGCGCCACGGCCAGGCCATGGCCATGTGGGGCGCCGGCATCATGGTCGGCCCGATCATCGGCCCGACGCTGGGCGGCTGGCTGACCGAGAGCTTCAACTGGCGCTGGGTGTTCTTCATCAACCTGCCGGTCGGCATCGTCGCCTTCCTCGGATGCGCCGCCTATCTGCCTGCGGTTGCCAAGCGCCTGCGCGGCTTCGACTTCTTCGGCTTCGCCATGCTGTCGCTCGGCGTCGGCGCACTTCAGCTCATGCTCGATCGCGGTGCCGAGGTCGACTGGTTCTCGGCGGCCGAGATCTGGGTCGAACTCGGCCTGTCGATCACCGGCTTCTGGATCTTCACGGTCCATATGATGACGTCGAAAAACACCTTCATCGATCCGAAGATCTTCACCGACCGCAATTTCGTGACCGGCCTGGTCTTCATCTTCGTGATCGGCGTGATCCTTTTGGCCAGCATGGCGCTGCTGCCGCCGATGCTGTCGCGCATCTATGGCTATCCTACGATCACCACAGGCCTGGTCATGGCCCCGCGCGGTGTCGGCACGATGATCTCGATGCTGCTGGTCGGGCGTCTGGTCCGGATGGTCGATGCCCGCGTCCTGGTCGTGACCGGGCTCGTCTTCACCGCAGCGTCGCTCCACTTGATGACCGGCTTCACGCCGCAGATGGACAGTTACCTGATCATCACCACGGGTATCCTGCAGGGGCTGGGATTGGGTCTGGTGTTCGTGCCGCTGTCGACCGTTTCCTTCGCGACGCTTGCGCCGCAGTTCCGGACGGACGCAGCCAGCCTGTTCAGCCTGGTCCGCAACATCGGCTCGTCGATCGGCATCTCGATTGTCGCTGTGGTGCTGTCGCGCAATATCCAGATCAACCATGCCGAGCTGTCGACCAACATCACGCCCTACAATCCCAACCTTCTGGCGATGTCTCCGGGGGCTGCCGCCGGCAATCCGACGGCGCTCTCGCAGATCGACGGCCTCGTCAACATCCAGTCGTTGATGATCTCCTACATCAACGACTTCAAGCTGATGATGATCGTAACACTTTGCGCGATCCCGCTAGCACTGTTGCTGCGCAAGCCCAAGGCTCAGATAACTGGCGGCGCGCCGGCCGTGCATATGGACTGACCCAACAAGCAAATGGCGCCCGACCGCGAGTAGGGCGCCATTGTTTGGTTTCGGACTTGGTCGTCGTCAGCTGACGATGCGCAGGTTCGACAGTTCGTCGGCGATTTCCTTGAAGACCTGCATCAGATTTGCGCCGGTCGCATTCCAGTACAGCTTCTTGCCCGGGGTGCTGCGCGAATAGGATGCGCATTTGCTCAATTCTTCGATGGCCTTCTTCTCGTCCGACTGGGACGTGCTGAGATCCAGCGAAACGGTCATGACGATCACATTGTCGGAGCCCGACCCGTCGGCCTTGCGTGCCTTCTGGCCTTTTGCGTTGGTGCAAACCATCTGCATCTGCTCGTCCATTGCAGCCTGGTAGTTGCTTGTCGTGTAGCTCGTCTTGCTGACGGCACTGCTGGTATCCATGAACATGCGGGTCGTACTGGTGCCATTGTAGCCCACGCCGGTGTAGCCGTAGGCGGCATAGGTCGACTTGTTGCCGGCGCCGTCGGGATCGGCTCCCGTTCTGCCATAGGTGTTGGCGCCGTCGGTCAGCACGATCACCACCTTGTCATTGCCTTTTTCACCGTCCGGCCGCCCTTCGGTGAAGGGTGCGCCGCTGGAGACGACGCGCCAGCCCCAGGCCGTTCCTTCCGGAACGTTGGTGTTGCCCGTCGGTGTCATGGCATCGATGGCTTTCAGGATCTGCTGCTTGCCGTCAGCCTTGCTGACATCGACAAGCGGAGTGATCGGCGTGGTCGAACAGCTGGAATTCGGTCCGGCGCTTCCGCTTGGCGAAGTCGAGCCATACGGCTTGATGCGGAAGTATTTCCGCATGTCCTTCTGCCGGGCAACTGCCCCCGAATTGTCCCAATCGACCCACCAGTTGTTGCCATAGCCGAAATTGGCGTTGTTCAGGTCTGGATCCTTGTTGTCGTCGATGACACCGTCGCCATTCATGTCCAGGCGCCAGAGATGCCTGGCCTCGTCGGGTGCGAACATCGGCACGAACAGGGTTGCCGGGTTGGTCTTCGAAGCCGGTTCATCATTGTTGTTGTAGGGTGCTGGTCGCGCTTCGACGCAGCCCTGCCAACTGGAAAACTGGCTGTAGGTGTAGGTGTAGTCGTATTCGTCGGCACCCCTCTTGCACGTGCCGTTCGCGCGCTTCTCGTAGCAGACGTAATGCTTGCTGCCTTCGACGCGTTCGCGGTCCGATTCGACCGTGATATCCTGGTAGAGGCTGAAGCGGGTCAGTGGCTGGTCTTGAGTGTCGCCCCATCCGGCACCACGTTTACGCCAGATGCCACCTGCAAGCTCGGCATATCTGTTGCCGATAAGCGGTGCATTCGCGAGGGTCATTTTCGACCAGTCGAAATTCTCATGATGGATCGGCGACAGTCCTGCCGTATCCATCCATGGCTGGTTGTCATTCTGCGGCCCGATATTGACGGACGCAGAAAATGGGACCAGTCCGAACTGGACCGGCTTTTCGATCTGCTTCATCTGAGCGGCTTGCGCGGCGAGTGTTTCGACGAGTTGTTTGGAAGCGTTCTTCAGCAGATCGATGCGCTTCTGCCCCGTGCCCGAACCCTTTTCACTCATCGAGCCCGAGTTATCGAGCACCAGCGCCACTTCGAGCGTGTTCTTGAGGCGGATGCCGGACTTGACGACGAAGCTGAGTTCGACGTCCTTGCTGGACTTGCCGAGCAGCGCTGCGGCGACGGGCAGGAAGTAGGGCTGATATTTGAGCGTCGTCTCCATTTCCAAGTTGCCACCGCCAAAGTTGTTGCTTGGCAGCGTCACTTTCAGAGGCGCGTTGGCGGGCTTGATTCCGCCGAGATTGGCGTTGAAGAAGTCGAGGGCGTAGGTCTCCAGCTCTGCATTCGTTGCGCCCTCAAGCGAGCGCCTGGCAGTGGCCATGCCTGCTGCGTCGAGCGCATTGCGGACCGCCTCGCGCTGGCGCAAGACTTCGGCATAGTCGATCGCGAGCGCCAGTGCGCCCATGATCGGCACCATCGCAAACACGGTTAAGATCGTATAATTGCCGCGCTTGTCCTTCAGAAATTTGCGGATCATCGGATCGGTCCTCAAGCTCAACCAGGGGACGATCCCACAGAATCGTTAAATTTGCGGTTTCCACCTATGTGAGAAATTTCTAATTTGCCGGAGCGGTCTGTTAACCATGCCCATGGGGCTTCGGTATTTCGCGGCCAGCATGCAAGGACCGTTGCCTTGCAAAGTCCGGTCGCGGCGAAAGCTGGTGACAGGCCGTGCCGCTTCGGCTAATTCCGGGATGCTTGGCCGGCCGGCCACATTCTCCTGTTGGAAACGTTCGAAGGACAGGCCATGGCGGGTTTGCCGCAATCAATCACGTCGCTCGAAGCGGTCAGCAACCGCTATCAGGCACTTCTCTGCGATGTCTGGGGCGTCATCCACAATGGAGTCTATGCCTTCCCGGAGGCTGTGGCAGCACTTTCGGCAGCACGCGAGAACGGCCTTGCGGTCGTCCTCATCACCAATGCGCCGCGTCCGCGCGAGGGCGTCATAGCCCAGCTTGCCAATCTTGGCGTGCCGACCACCGCCTGGGACCAGGTGGTGACTTCAGGCGACGTCACCCGCGATCTGATCCGTACAGGTCCCCGGCAGGTGTTCCACATCGGTCCCGACCGGGATTTCCCGATCTATGACGGCCTCGACATCGAGCTCGTCGAGGAGTTCGAAGCATCGTCGGTGGTCTGCACCGGGCTGTTTGACGACGAGACCGAAACGCCCGACGACTACGCCGAGATGCTGCAGCGCCTGCGGGCGCGCAACCTGCCCTTCATCTGCGCCAATCCCGACATCGTGGTCGAGCGCGGCCACGAGCTCATCTGGTGCGCCGGTGCGCTCGCGCGCGACTATGGCCAGCTCGGCGGACGCACGCTGGTTTCCGGCAAGCCACACCGGCCGATCTATGAGGCGGCGTTGCGGGCGGCTGGCGACGTGCTTGGTCGCGACCTCGCAAAGTCCGAAGCACTGGCCATCGGCGACGGCATGTTCACCGACGTCAAGGGTGCTGCCGACAATGGCTTCGACGTGCTCTATGTGTCTGGCGGCATCCACGCCCGCGACTATGGCGAGCCGCATGCCCCCGATCCGGACAGGCTGGCGGCGTTCCTCGACCAGCACGGCTATGATCCGGTGGCCACCATCCCGAGGCTTCGATAGGCGTTTGCATGGACCAGACATTTCTGCGCGTCTCTGGTGAGGAAGCGCTGCCGGAGCATCTGCGCGGCGGCGTCGTTGCCATCGGCAATTTCGACGGGATCCATCGCGGCCACCAGGCCGTGCTCGAGCGCGCGCTGGAAGAGGCTCGTCGCAGGAAAGTGCCGGCTCTGGTGCTGACCTTCGACCCGCACCCGCGAAAAGTCTTCCAGCCCGACGTTCCGCTGTTCGTGCTGACACCGCCGGCGGTCAAGGCCGAGCTCATCGAGGCACTGGGATTTGCAGCCGTCGTAGAGCGGCCGTTCACGCGCGAGTTCGCCGCTTTATCGGCTGACGACTTCGTCACCTCGATCCTCGATGAACGGCTGGGCATCAGCCATGCCGTCACCGGCTTCGACTTCCATTTCGGCAAGAACCGCCAGGGCGGCCCCGCCTTCCTGATGGCCGCCGGCGAGCGCCATGGTTTCGGCGTGACGCTGGTCGATGCGTTTCGCGATGAGGGTGCGGAGATCGTTTCGTCGAGCCGCATCCGCGCGTTGCTCGCCGAGGGCGAGGCGGCCGAGGCCGCCGGCCTGCTCGGCTATCGCTATACGGTCGAGGCCGAGGTCGTGGGCGGCGCCAAGCTTGGGCGCACGCTGGGTTTTCCTACCGCCAACATGCGGCTTTCGGCAGAGGCGGGTCTGAAGGAGGGCATCTATGCGGTTCGTTTCCGTCGCGCTGACGGGACCCTGCATGACGGTGTCGCCAGCTTCGGCCGCCGGCCCACGGTCGATGACAATGGCGCGCCGTTGCTCGAAACCTTCGTTTTCGATTTTACGGGCGATCTCTATGGCGAGATCGCCCGCGTTTCGTTCTTCGGCTATCTGCGCGGCGAGGTGAAGTTCGAAGGGCTCGATCCGCTTGTCGCACAGATGAAGCGCGACGAAGCCGAGGCGAGGGCGCTGCTGTCAAGCGTGCGCCCCCTGTCGGAGCTTGATCGCGCTTTTGCCTTTTAGGCTCGCCGCAGGCCGAAGCCGAAGGCGATGTAGGTGATGCCCTGGAAGATCAGGTCGATCGCCAGGAACAGGCCGAGGATCCACAGGCTGTTGACCGGCCAGCCGCTGAAGATGATCAGGCCGGCAAGAACGGTGACCACGCCGGCAGCGACGACCCAGCCCCAGCCCGCGAGATTCTTGCTGGTGAAGCCGATCCAGATGCGCACGAGGCCGGAAGCAATCAGGCTGATGGCCAGGAATAGCGTCAGGACTGCGGTGGCGAGCAGTGGGTTTGCGAAGGCGAAGTAGCCCGCGACGATGTAGAGCAGGCCGCTCAGCAGCCACAGGATGAACTTGCCCCAGCTCTTGACGCCGAATGCATGGATGATCTCGACGATGCCGGCCGCAATCATCATCGCACCGACGAAGAACACGGACGCAGCGGTGGCGATCAACAGGTTGCCCGCTGCGATGACGCCCAGGGCCAGCACGATGATGCCGAGCACCACGAACCATCCCCACTTCGAGCGAACCGCAGCGTCGCCGTTTGGCATTTGATCTGAAATTGCCATTTGTCCCTTCTCCGTAAAAGCGCAAGTTCTCAAAAGCGTGGCCCCTGGCCACAGGCGAACGCTATCCCTCGCGATTGAGTCCGTCCAGTGGTCTCAACTTGGGATGGGGATTAAAACGCCCGGCAACCCGAGGATTTAAATCAAATTTTACTATGGCTGCGCCAGACACCGTTCTGCCTGACGGTGTAATTTTGCGTAAGCGGTGCAGCATGAAGTCTCTTGGTCGCCTTTCGACAGCATTTTCCGCGCTTGCCATGGCGGCGGTCCCGACATCGGCCATCGCCGGCGAAGGTGGTGCCTTCGGCTGGATCAAGGGCGACTGGTACTTGACGCTTGGCGCCACGGGCATGGTCGGGCCGAGCTTCGAAGGCTCGAAGAAATACATCTTCAGCGCCCAGCCGATCATCTCGCTGGGCAAGGCGGGCAACGAGACGCGCTTTTCTTCGCGCAACGACAACATCTCGCTTGCGTTAATCGACGACGGCGAGGTGCGCGCCGGCGTCGCCGGCAGGATCATCTTCGGGCGCGATGCCGACGACGAGCTGAACGGCCTCGACGATATCAGCTGGGGCGGCGAAGTCGGCGGCTTTTTCGAGTTCTATCCGACGGACTGGATGCGCGCCCGCGCCGAGGTGCGGCAAGGCGTCCGTTCCCACTCCGGCGTTGTCGCTGATATCGCGGTCGATGCGTTCCACGATGTGACGCCTGCCGTCCGAATCTCAGCCGGGCCCCGCGCTTCGTTCGCCACCGACGGCTATTTCGATACCTACTATGGCGTGAACGCGCAGGAATCGGCAAAATCCGGCCTGAGCCAGTACGATCCCGGCGGCGGCATGGAGTCGGCCGGCATCGGCGGCGCGATCACTTGGAAGGCGACCGACAACATCACCGCCAGCCTGTTCAGCGAGTATTCGCGCCTGATGGGGCCGGCAGCCGATTCCTCGATCGTCCGAGAGCGCGGTTCGCGCGACCAGCTGACAATTGGCCTGTCGAGCAGCTATCGCTTCGACTTCAACCTCTGACATGAGCGAATTAGGCGCTTTATTCCGCGCCTCGGCTCCGCTAAAAGCGCGGCCATGAGATTTTTCGCGCCCGTCTTCGCGACTGCGATACGAATTACTGGCCCGGCCTTCCGGGCGGCCTGAGGCTGCCCGCAAGTCCGGGACGATTTTGCCTGCGCGCCGGATGGCGCCTCTTCCAGATCATGACAGTTGAACGCCCGTGGCAGTATTTCCGGGCAAGACGATGGCAAGACAGATGACCGATACGTCCGAAAAGATCGACTATTCCAAGACCCTCTATTTGCCGCAGACGGAGTTCCCGATGCGCGCCGGCCTGCCCGAGAGGGAGCCGGTGACGGTCGCTCGCTGGCAGAAGATGGGCCTCTACAAGCGTCTGCGCGAAAGTGCTGCCGGCCGCGAGAAGTACGTGCTGCACGACGGCCCGCCCTACGCCAACGGCAACATCCATATCGGGCACGCGCTCAACAAGATCCTCAAGGATGTCATCACCCGCTCGTTCCAGATGCGCGGATACGACTCGAACTACGTGCCGGGCTGGGACTGCCATGGCCTGCCGATCGAGTGGAAGATCGAGGAAAAATACCGCGCCGCCGGCAAGAACAAGGACGAGGTCGAGATCAACGAATTCCGCAAGGAATGCCGTGAATTCGCCGCGGGCTGGATCGGCATCCAGGCGGCCGAGTTCCAGCGGCTCGGCGTCGTCGGCGATTTCGACAATCCCTACACCACGATGAACTTCCATGCCGAGGCGCGCATTGCCGGCGAATTGCTGAAGTTTGCCATGTCGGGCCAGCTCTATCGTGGCTCGAAGCCGGTGATGTGGTCGGTGGTCGAGCGCACCGCGCTTGCCGAAGCCGAGGTCGAATACCAGGACTACGAGAGCGACACGATCTGGGTGAAGTTCCCCGTCGCAACCGGTTCGGACGCACTGACGGATGCGCATGTCGTCATCTGGACGACGACGCCTTGGACCATCCCCGGCAACCGCGCCGTCAATTATTCGCCGCGCATCGGCTATGGCCTCTATGAGGTCACTGCCGCCGAGAACGATTTTGGCCCGCAGCCGGGCGAGAAACTGATCTTTGCTGAAGCACTTGCCGAAGAGGCTGCGGCCAAAGCCAAGGTGACGTTGAATCTGCTTCGCAGCGTTTCGGGCGAAGAGCTTGGAACGCTTGTGCTTTCCCACCCGCTGGAAGGCCTCGGCGGCGGCTATGAATTTCCCGTGCCGATGCTGTCAGGCGACCATGTCACCGACGACGCCGGCACCGGCTTCGTGCACACCGCACCCGGCCACGGCCGCGAAGACTTCGACGCCTGGATGGACGCGGCGGCTGAACTCGAGAAGCGCGGCATCGACCCGGCGATCCCCTTCACCGTCGACGATGCCGGCTTCCTGACCAAGGACGCCCCTGGCTTCGGTCCCGATCGCGAGGGTGGTGCAGTCCGCGTCATCGACGATCACGGCAAGAAGGGCGACGCCAACAAGGCGGTGATCGAAGAACTGATCAAGCGCAACGCATTGTTCGCGCGCGGCCGCCTCAAGCACAGCTATCCGCACAGCTGGCGTTCGAAGAAGCCCATCATCTTCCGCAATACGCCGCAGTGGTTTGTCTACATGGACAAGCAGTTGGGCGACGGCACGACGCTGCGCAGCCGCGCGCTTCAGGCCATCGACGACACCCGCTTCGTGCCCGCCGCCGGCCAGACCCGCTTGCGCGCCATGATCGAGGATCGCCCCGACTGGGTGCTGTCGCGGCAGCGCGCCTGGGGCGTGCCGATCGCCATCTTCGCCGATGCCGACGGCCAGGTTCTGAAGGACGAGGCGGTCAACGGCCGCATCGTCGAGGCTTTCGAGAAGGAGGGCGCCGACGCCTGGTTCGCGGAAGGTGCCCGCGAGCGCTTCCTGGGCAACCGCGCCAACGAGCCGTGGACGCAGGTCATGGACATCCTCGACGTCTGGTTCGACTCGGGCTCGACCCATGCCTTCACGCTGGAGGACCGCCCCGACCTGAAATGGCCGGCCGACGTCTATCTCGAAGGCTCCGACCAGCATCGCGGCTGGTTCCATTCCTCGCTGCTCGAAAGCTGCGGCACGCGCGGTCGCGCGCCCTACAACGCGGTCGTCACCCATGGCTTCACCATGGACGAGGAAGGCCGCAAGATGTCGAAGTCGCTCGGCAATACCGTCGTGCCGCAGGATGTCATGAAGCAGTCGGGTGCCGATATCCTGCGCCTGTGGGTGATGACCACCGACTATTGGGAAGACCAGCGCCTCGGTAAGAACGTGCTGCAGACCAATATCGATGCCTACCGCAAGCTGCGTAACACCATGCGCTGGATGCTTGGCACGCTCGCCCACGACGAGGGCGAGGAGGTCGAGCTTGCCGAGATGCCGGAACTGGAGCGGCTGATGCTGCACCGTCTGGCCGAACTCGACGCCCTGGTGCGCAAGGGCTACGACGACTTCGAGTTCAAGCGCATCACCCGTGCGTTGATCGATTTCATGGTGGTCGAGTTGTCGGCGTTCTACTTCGACATCCGCAAGGACGTGCTTTACTGCGACGCGCCGTCCAGCACCCGCCGCAAGGCCTCCGTCAAGGTTGTCCGCCACCTGTTCGATTGCCTGGTCAAGTGGCTGGCGCCGATGCTGCCTTTCACCATGGAAGAAGCCTGGCTGGAGCGCAATCCTGAGGCCGTTTCCGTGCATCTCGAGCAGTTCCCCGAGGTGCCCGCGGCATGGCGCGATGACGTCTTGGCCGAGAAGTGGCGCAGGATCCGTCAGGTGCGCAGCGTCGTCACCGGCGCATTGGAGCTGGAGCGGGCCAAGAAGACCATCGGGTCGTCGCTGGAGGCAGTGCCGGTCGTCTACATGGCAGATGCGGCGCTAGAGGAAGCCCTGGCTGGCGTTGACCTCGCCGAAATCAGCATCACCAGCGACCTCGTCATCTCGCACGAGGAAGCACCGGCCGAGGCTTTCACCTTGCGTGAGGTTCCGGGCGTCGCCGTGGTGGTGGAGAAGGCGGAAGATCGTGGCCTGGTGAAGTGCGCGCGTTCGTGGCGTTACACCGCCGATATTGGATCGGACGCGGCTTTCCCCGACGTGTCGGCCCGCGATGCCGCCGCCCTGCACGAACTGCAGGCACTTGGCCGGCTGTAACCGGTGACCAAAATGCAACGGCCGGACGGTGATCGCCCTCCGGTCGTTGCCCTTGACGGGGCGTTAAGGTAAAAGCGCAAAACTTCGGCAGACAAACTGTCGCCGGAATTCCGTCGGATGAGCAAGGCGGATCGGGGACCCGGCTCAAGGCCGGCATCTAGCGAGAGGCGTTCGAGTGAAAATCATTGGCATGACGGACCGCATCAGCGCGCGCACAGCTTTGCTTGCGTCACTGGCCGTTTCCGGCCTGACGCTGACGGGCTGCATGAGCGCGCCCACCTACGGTACCGACAAATCGGCGACCGAGCAGTTGGCAAGCGACCTGACGAACGTCATGTCGATGAAGCCCAAGTCCAATAGCATCGACTACAAGCCGCGGCCGGAACTGGTGAAGCCGAAAGCCGGCCAGCAGGCCGTGCTGCCCGCGCCGCAGGACAATATCGTCCAGACCGCCAGCGCCGACTGGCCCGAATCGCCCGAGGCGCGCCGCGCCCGCATTCGCGACGATGCGACCAAGAACCGCGACAATCCGAACTTCGAACCGCAGGTCGTCAACGACATGACGTCACTGAGCGGCCCGGACATGAGCAAGATGACGCCGGCCCAGCGCAAGGCCGAGATGGAGCGCCGCCTGCGCGAGAACAAGCAGGGTAGCGCCACCACCCGCAAATATCTGAGCGAGCCGCCGCTGGCCTATCGCGAGGCCGCTCCGACCGCTTCGCAGGATGAACTCGGCGAGGACGAAGCCAAGAAGGAACGCCGCAGGAAGAAGCTCGCCAAGAAGGGCAGCAGCTGGTGGCCGTTCTGATCCACGATTAACTACGGCGCGACCGCCTACAGGTCGCGTCGGTCCTGGAAGAAGCCTTTCAGAATTTCGGCGGCGCGCGTTTCGCCCATGCCCGAATATACGTCCGGTACATGATGGCAGGTTGGTGACGCGAAGAAGCGCACGCCGCTGACCACAGCTCCGCCCTTGTCGTCGACCGCGCCGAAATAGAGCCGTCTCACGCGTGCGAAGGAGATGGCGGCCGCGCACATGGTGCACGGCTCCAGCGTGACATAGAGATCGTGTCCGGTGAGCCGCTCGGAGCCGAGTTTTTCGGAAGCCTCGCGGATCGCCAGCACCTCGGCATGTGCGGTGACGTCGTTGAGTTCGCGGGTCCTGTTTCCGGCGCGCGCGACGACTTTGCCGCCGCGGACGACGACCGCGCCGATCGGTACTTCGCCGCGCGCCGCTGCTGCTTCCGCCTCCGCAAAGGCTTGCGCCATGTAATCGGGACGTTTCACGTCTCAATCATCCTGTTACCCCTCGCTTACCCCCGAGCTTCCTGTTATCTACCCGCCGAAAAGGGCAAAGGCCACTATGGACGACGATCGAAAGAAATTCCCGCGCAAGGGCGGCTCAAAACCCGGCGGCGCTGGCGGCCGCGACGGCGGCCCGAAGAAGTTCGGCAAGCCGCGCGCCGAGGGCGCGGGCAAGCCTTTTGCCAAGAAGCCATACGCACCGCGCGCTGAAGGTGCCGAGGGCGGCGATCGTCCCAAGCGTGATTTTCGTCCGCGCGACGGCGAGGCCCGTCCCGCCGGCGCCGAGCGTCCGTTCCGCAAGGGCCCGCGCCCCGAAGGCAGGCCGTTCGAAAAGCGCGAAGGCCGTCCGTTTGCCGACAAGCCCTACCGCCCGCGTCCGGCTGAAGGCGCTGAGGGGGCCGAGCGTCCGCGCCGCGAATTCCGCCGTGACGACCGTCCGCGTGATGGCGAAGCGCGCACGGAGAGTGGCGAGCGCCCGTTCCGCAAGGGGCCACGCCCGGAGGGCAGGCCCTACGAGAAGCGCGAAGGCGGCCGTTCCTTTGGCGACAAGCCATATCGTCCGCGTCCCGCCGAGGGCGCCGAGGGTGGCGAGCGCCCGTTCCGCAAGGGGCCGCGTCCCGAGGGCAAGCCGTACGAGAAGCGCGAAGGTGGCCGTTCCTTTGGCGATAAGCCTTATCGCCCACGTCCCGCCGAAGGTGAAGGCACTGAGCGTCCGCGTCGTGAGTTCCGCCGCGACGACCGTCCGCATGATGGCGAGACACGCCACGAAGGCGGCGAACGTCCGTTCCGCAAGGGACCGCGACCCGAGGGCAGGCCTTACGAGAAGCGCGAAGGCGGGGAGAGGTCGTTCCGGCCAAGGCCGGAAGGCGACCGTCGCCCAAGCGACGATGGCTTCAAGCCGCGTCCACGCAGGACCGAGGAAGCCGCCGAGCCGGGCGAGCGCATCGCCAAGCGGCTTGCGCGCGCCGGCATCGCGTCGCGCCGCGACGCCGAGGAACTGATTGCCGCCGGCCGCATCAAGGTCAACGGCAAGATACTTTCGTCGCCGGCTTTCAACGTGATGCCTGACGATGTCATCCATCTCGACGGCACCGAGATTCCGCCGATCGAGCGCACCCGGCTGTTCCTGTTCCACAAGCCTGCGGGCCTGGTAACGACCAATCGCGACCCCGAAGGCCGCAAGACCGTCTTCGACGTTCTTCCCGCCGAGCTGCCGCGGCTGATGACCATCGGCCGGCTCGACATCAACACCGAGGGCCTGCTGCTTCTGACCAATGACGGCGGGCTGTCGCGGGTGCTGGAGCTGCCAGCGACCGGCTGGCTGCGCCGCTACCGCGTGCGCGTCCATGGCAAGGTCGAGCAGAAGACCCTGGATGGGCTCAAGGACGGCATCGCCGTCGAGGGCGTGTTCTACGGCTCGGTCGAAGCGACGCTCGACCGCGAGCAAGGCACCAATGCCTGGATCACCATCGGCCTGCGTGAGGGCAAGAACCGCGAGGTCAAGAACATTCTCGGCGCGCTTGGCCTGGAGGTTAACCGGCTGATCCGCATCTCCTATGGCCCGTTCCAGCTCGGCGAACTGCCGGAGGGACACGTCCAGGAGGTCAAGGGCAAGATGCTGCGCGACCAGCTTGGCGAGCGGCTGATAGAGGAGTCCGGCGCCAACTTCGACGCCGACATCGTCAAGCCCTTCTCCAACAAGCCGACACCCCGCCGCGAGGAGCCGCGCGCCGAAGAACCGGCGCGTCCGCGGATTCAGCGCGACGGCGAGCGCGGCCGCATCGGTGAGGGCGGACTGATCAAGAACCGCAAGCGGTCCAATGAGCGTCACCGTGAAGACGTTCTGGGCCGTCTGTCGACCGAGCGCCCGAGTTTCGGCGACAAGCCCAAGTTTGGCGACAAGCCAAAATTTGGTGACAAGCCGAAATTCGGCGACAAGAAGTTCGGCGATCGTCCGAAATTCGGCGGCAAGAAGGGCGGCGAGCGCGAGCAGAAGCCGTTCGAGACGCCCGGCGCGCGCAAGGCCAATGTGTGGATGGCGCCCGGTGCACGACCGCAGAGCGAGAAGGCCAAGGCTGAGGCCGCATCGCGGCCGCCGCGTGACAAGCCTCGCTTTGAAAAGTCGGGCTTCGACAAGCCCCGTTTCGACAAGCCAAGGGGTGAGCGTCCTGGTGGCGGCCGTCCGACCGGTCCGCGCAAGGGCCGTAGCTGATGCGCGTAGTCGGTGGTGATTTGCGTGGCCGCCCTTTGGCCACGCCGCGGGACCATGCCATTCGTCCGACCACCGACCGCACCCGCGAAGCGTTGTTCAACATGCTCGCCCATCGCTTCGCCGACAGGCTCGAAGGCGCGCGCGTGCTCGATCTCTTCGCGGGCACCGGCGCCCTCGGCGTCGAGGCGCTGTCGCGCGGCGCCTCCTATTGCGTCTTCATCGAGGAGTCGGCCGAAGGCCGCGGCCTGATCCGCACCAATGTCGAAGCGTTCGGCCTGACGGGTCGGACAAAGATCTTCCGTCGCGATGCCACCAGCCTCGGCGACGCCGGTACGATGGGGCCGTTCGGCCTTGTGTTTGCCGATCCGCCCTATGGCAAGGGGCTCGGCGAGCGAGCACTTCATTCGGCTCGCGCCGGAGGCTGGCTCGCGCCGCGCGCGCTCTGCATCGTGGAAGAGACGGCGGCGGTGGCTTTCGAGCCCGGGCCGGGCTTTTCGGTCCTCGATGAACGCTCTTACGGCGAAACGGTGATCCGCTTTATCGAAACTGAATAGCGCGCCCGCCCGACTTCGGCCCTTTTTTGTTGGCAGAGACAGCCCCAAGTTCAGTGTTCGCGGCCTTCAGAGGCTCATAAGGCGGCGCTTACAAATTCAGAGGCAGTCAATGATATTGGGATTTCTGCGGGCGAAGGGCCCGCTGCCGGCCGTGCTTGCCTTAGGCTTGGCATGGGCTGCACCGGCTCTGGCCGAAGCCCCGGGAAAGGGCGGGGTGGCTTCCAGCTTCACCTTGGACAATGGCATGCAGGTAGTGGTCATTCCCGACCATCGTGCGCCTGTCGTCACGCATATGGTCTGGTACAAGGTCGGCAGCGCCGACGAGGTGCCAGGCAAGTCGGGTATCGCCCATTTCTTCGAACATCTGATGTTCAAGGGCACGACCAACCACAAGTCAGGCGAGTTTGACCAGAAGGTCGCCGAGATCGGTGGGAACGAGAACGCCTTCACCACCTATGACTATACCGCCTATCACCAGACCGTGCCGCCATCGGCGCTCGAAACCATGATGAGTTTCGAGGCCGACCGCATGCGCAACCTCGTGCTGACGGATGACGTTATCGGTCCCGAGCGCGACGTCGTCCTCGAGGAGCGCCGCTCCCGCATCGAAAACAGCCCGGGCTCGTTGCTCGACGAGGAAGTTGACGCGACGCTCTACCAGAACGAACCGTACCGAACTCCCGTCATTGGCTGGATGCACGAGATCGAACAGCTCAACCGCACCGATGCGATAGCCTTCTACAACCAATATTACGCGCCCAACAATGCGATCCTGGTCGTGGCTGGTGATGTCGAGCCGGAGACGGTCAAGGCGCTCGCCGAAAAGACCTATGGCAAGGTGGCGCGCGGCCCCGACCTTCCGCCGCGGGTCCGTCCGATGGAGCCGACACACGACACCAAGCGTACCGTTGAACTGCGCGACGAACGCGTGACGGTTCCGAGCTTTTCAAAAGCCTGGGTTGTGCCATCATATCAGACAGCGAAGGACGGCGAGGCTGAAGCACTGGATCTGCTTTCCGAAATCCTTGGCGGCGGCACGCTCAGTCGCCTAAATCAGAGCCTTGTGGTCGAGCAGGGCATTGCTTCTTCCGCGGGCGCTGGCTTCGAGGGTATGATGCTGGGCGAAACAAGTTTCACCGTCTATGGGGCGCCGCGCGGCGAGGCCGATCTGCAGCAGGTAGAGGCTGCCGTCGATGCCGAAATCCGCCGCATCATCAAGGACGGCGTGACTGCCGAGGAACTCGAAAAGGCCAAGGATCGCTTCGTGCGCTCGACGATCTTCGCTCGTGACAACCAGGCCAGCATGGCCAACATTTACGGCGCCACCCTGGCTACCGGTGGAACCGTAGCCGATGTCGAGCAATGGCCGGATCGTATCCGCGCCGTGACTGCCGATCAGATCAAGGCTGTGGCAGCCAAATATCTCAACCCCGACCATTCGGTCGCCGGCTATCTCCTGCCGGCCAAGCCTGTCGAGAAGTGAGCTGATGACCAAGTCTATTGCAGTGCATTTCAGGCCATTCGCGTCGGCGACGACGCTGATGCTGGCCCTTGCTTTCCTTGTCCTGCCTCCCGTCGTGGCAGCGCGGGCCGAGGTTCGTATCCAGGAGGTCAAGTCCGAAAAGGGCATCACCGCCTGGTTGGTCGAAGATTATTCGGTTCCGATCGTCGCGTTCAAGTTCCTGTTCGCCGGCGGAAGTGCGCAAGACCCTGCCGGCAAGGAGGGACTGGCCAACCTGATGACAGGCATGTTCGACGAGGGCGCCGGAGACATCGATGGCGACACGTTCCAGACCAAGCTGGACGATTCTGGTGCTGAGATTGGCTTCCGCGAAAGCAACGACGCGGTGAGCGGGTCGATGCGCGTGCTTGCCGACCAGCAGGACGACGCTTTCGAACTGCTGGCGTTGGCGGTCCAGAAGCCACGTTTCGACCAGGAGCCGATCGATCGCATCCGTTCGCAGGTTGTTGCCGGCATCGCCGCCAACAAGCGCGATCCCGAGACGCTGGCCGCCCATGTCTGGGCTGCGGCGATCTATGGCGACCACCCCTATTCGAGGCCTGACGCGGGAACCGAGCAGTCTCTGGCGAACATTAGCGCCGACGATCTGCGCGCTTTCCACAGGGCCAACTTTGCGCGAGACAACCTCCACGTCGCGGTCGTCGGGGCAATCGATGCCGAGACCCTCAAGAAGCGGCTGGATCAGGTATTCGGCGACCTGCCGGAAAAGGCGCAATTGCGTTCGGTCGAACGTGTCGATCCGAAGCTGGGCCAGAGCGTTCACAACGAATATAATTTGCCCCAGACCTCCCTGCAGCTCGTCTACCCCGGCGTGCGGCGCGAAGCGCCCGACTTCCTCGCAGCGGCGCTGGTTGACCAGATACTCGGCGGTGGCCCGTTCTCGTCGCGGCTGTACGACGAAGTGCGCGAGAAGCGCGGGCTGGCCTACAACGTCAGTTCTTCGCTGATCAACCAGGAGAATTCGTCTTCGATGATGATCTCCACTGCGACCCGTTCGGACCGTGCGGCCGAGACGCTGGGCGTCATCCGCGATGTCGTTCGCAAGATGGCCGAGGAAGGGCCGACCGCAGCCGAGCTGGAAGCGGCCAAGAAATACATGATCGGTGCCTACGCCATCAACAATCTCGACTCTTCGAGCGCCATTGCCAGTACGCTGGTGGATTTGCAGGTCGACAAGCTGGGCATCGACTACATGAAGCGGCGCGTCGACCTCATCAACGCCGTCACGCTCGACGAGGTCAAGGCTGCCGCGCGCAAGCTGCTGTCGGTCGAACCGGCCGTGATGATCCTGGGCCCGAAGCTGGCGGGTACGGTCAACGGATGAGCCCAACCTTCGCACTTGCCCTGGGAGGTGGCGGGGCGCGCGGGTTGGCGCATATCCATGTCATCGAGGCGCTGGATGAGCTTGGCGTAAGGCCGGTGGCGATCGCCGGTTCGTCCATCGGTGCGATCATGGGGGCCGGCATGGCTGCCGGCCTGTCCGGGCGGGAAATCCACGAGCACTGCCGATCCGTGCTCGGACGGCCAGCGGAAGTCGCAAGCAGGATGTGGCGGGCGCGTCCCGGCACGCTCTCGGAGATGGTCGAGAGCGGCATCAGGGTCACGCAGTTCAATGTCGAGCGCATCCTGAAGGCGTTTCTGCCGGAGGGGGTGCCCGCAACTTTCGAAGAGCTTGCGGTGCCGCTCAAGGTGACGGCGACCGACTATTTCGGCCATAGCTCGGCAGTGTTCGACAGCGGCGAGCTCTTCTCCGCGCTGGCGGCTTCGGCTGCCATTCCGGCCGTGTTCAAGCCGGTGATGCGCGGCAACAAGCTCTATATCGATGGTGGCATCTACAATCCGGTGCCGTTCGACCTGCTAGACGGGCTGGCCGACTACACCATCGCCATAGACGTCGTGGGCGCGCCGGTCGAGAATGACGGCAGGCGCTTGAACTCGATCGACCTGATGTTCGGCGCGAGCCAGTTGATGATGCAGTCGATCATCGCCAACAAGCTTGGGCAAAGCCAGCCGGACATCTTCCTGCGCCCGCCTGTGTCACGCTTCCGCGCGCTCGACTTCCTCAAGATCGACCAGGTGATGGCCGAAACGGTGGCGATCAAGGACGAGCTGAAGCGCGCGGTGGACGAGATACTTCAGTAGCTCGGCGGACGCTCACTGCAGAGTCGAGGCCTTGCCGGTGGAGAAGGGCGACTTCGCCGCCGGCGGCGGCGTTGGCATCGGCTCGCCCTGATGCGTCGGCTTGCTGGCGATCTCCCTGACGACGCGGAAACACACCAGCATCGACACGACGCCGAACACCACGGCGCCCAGGCCCCATCCGGCAATGACGCCGAGGGCGCCCCAGTAGTGTGCGCCGACCCACACAAAGGGAATGACGCCGAGCGTCGAGCGGCCCCAGTTGAACACCGTCGAATAGGTCGGATAGCCGAGATTGTTGAACGCTGCGCTCGAAACGAAGATAGCGCCGTTGAACAGGAAGCTGCCCGCGGCAAACCAGCAGAAGAACAAGATCAGATCGCGTGCCACGCCCACCGCGCCGAACGCGCTGGCGATCGGGTTGGCAAAGATTGCCAAGAGCGCCCACACGACCAGCACATAGCCGATGGTGAACACAAGGCTGTCGCGCATCGTCGTGGTCAGGCGGTCGAATTTGCGCGCACCGTAGTTCTGGCCGAGGATCGGCCCGACCGCGCCCGACAGGGCAAAGAGCACGCCGAACGCCACCGGAACCAGGCGGCCGATGATAGCCCAGCCGGCAACGGCCTGATCGCCATAGGCGGCAATCTCGATGGTCACGAATGCGTTCCCAACCGGCGTGGCGACCTGCGTGAGCATCGCCGGCAGGCCGATGGCGAAGAACGGCCGCACGGCGTCGCGCAACCCGCCGAGGTCTGGGAGCCTGATCAGCTTGTGCACCACATGCGCCCCGTGCAGGCCGATCACGAGCATGACGGTGCGCGACAGCACTGTCGCTATCGCAGCGCCGTCGAGGCCGAGGTTGAAGCCGAAGATGAACAGCGGGTCGAAGATCGCGGCGGCGATGCCGCTGCCCAGCGTGACATACATGGCGCGGCGGGCATCGCCGACCCCGCGCAGGATGCCGGTCGTGCACATGCCGAGCGCCATGATGGGGAAGGACGGCAGCACGATCTGAAGGAATCGCGTCGACAGTTCCAGCGTTTGGCCCGTGGCGCCGAGCAGCGCGAGAAGCGGCCGCAGGAACGGAAACGTCAAGACGGTGACCAACAGGGTCGCAAGCGCCATGAAAACCATGGAGGCACCGCCCATGCGCGCCGCTTCCTCCCGCTGGCCGCGGCCCAGGCAGCGGGCGACGAGCGCGCCGCAGGCGATGGTGAAGCCGATAGAGATCGAGACGGTGAAGAACAGCAGCGTCGAGGCAAATCCCACCGCCGCGGCCAGTTCCTCGACGCCGAGCAGCGAAATGTAGAACAGGTTGAGTGCATCGACGATGAAGATGGAGATCAGGCCGACCGAACCCGTCGCGGTCATCACGATGACGTGTCGCATCGTCGAACCGACGGTGAATTTCGCTGGCGCTGCCGCCTGAGCCTGACTGGACATGTCGATTTCCCAAAGTTTCTGGCGGCGAAGCGCTCAAGAGGGGCCGTTTGACCATGCACCCGCCCATTGCACAAGCGGGTTGGGAACAATAGATGGGTGGTACAGGCCGCCACCAACCGGGCGGCAAGCAATCGGAACATGCCAATGAACGATACCAACGACGCCGCAAAACTGGCCGACCGGGTGGCGGGCCTCGTCGAGGCGGCAAGGAAAGCAGGCGCCGATGCCGCCGACGCGGTTGCCGTGCGCGGGCGCTCGACCAGTGTTTCGGTCCGCCTCGGCAAGGTCGAGGGCACGGAGTCGTCCGAAAGCGAGGATGTTTCGCTCAGGGTTTTCGTTGGACAGCGCGTCGCTAGCGTTTCGGCAACCGCTGCCTCCGATGCAAGGAGCCTGGCCGAGCGCGCGGTGGCAATGGCGAAAGTGTCACCCGAAGACCCGTTCCAGGGGCTCGCGGACCAGGCGTTTCTGGCCAAGGCGCAGCCCGATCTCGATCTGTTCGATGCAACCGTGGTCTCGGCCGAGCGCCTGAAAGAAGATGCGCTTGCTGCCGAAGAGGCTGCGCTCGCCGTCAAGGGTGTCACCAATTCATCCGGCAGCGGTGCCTCCGCCGGACTGGGTGGGTTGGTGCTCGCCACCTCACATGGTTTCCTGGGTCATTATGTCGGCTCCCGATTCTCCCGCTCGACCAGCGTGATCGCCGGTGAAGGCACGGCGATGGAGCGAGACTACGAATATTCCTCGCGCCTGCATTTCGCCGATCTCGATGCGCCCGAAGAAATCGGCCGCAAGGCCGGCGAACGCACGGTGAAGCGGCTCAATGCGCGCAAGGCAGCGACGGGACCGGTTGATGTGGTCTTCGACCCTCGCGTCGCACGCGGCATTGCCGGGCATCTTGCCGGCGCGATCAATGGCGCCTCGGTTGCCCGCAAGACCAGTTTCCTGCGCGACATGATGGGCAAGCAGGTCGCGTCTGCAGCAATCACCGCGATCGACGAGCCACTGAAGCGGCGCGGCCAGGCTTCGCGGCCGTTCGACGGCGAGGGCGTTGCGGGCGCAACGCTGAAGATGGTCGAAAACGGTGTGCTCAATCACTGGTTCCTGTCGACCTCGGCGGCACGCGAGCTTGGCCTCACCACCAATGGCCGCGGCGTGCGCGGCGGTTCATCGGTGTCGCCATCCTCGACCAATTTCTCCATCGAGCCCGGCGAGAAGTCGCCGGAGGAACTGATCCGTTCGCTGAAGCGCGGTTTCTACGTCACCGAAGTGTTCGGGCAGGGCGTCGACATGGTGACGGGCGAATATAGCCGCGGTGCGTCCGGCTTCTGGATCGAGAACGGCGAGATCGCCTGGCCCGTATCGGAGGTGACGATCGCCTCGAACCTCAAGGACATGTTCCTGCGCATGGTCCCGGCATCCGACCTCGACCGGAACTATGGCACGGCAGCCCCCACTTTGCTGATCGAAGGCATGACACTTGCCGGGGATTGATACAGCCGACGGACGCGACCTTTGTGCCGACCTCGAACTGCTGCGTTCCGCGGCAGTGGAGGCCGGGCGCATCGCCATGCGCTATTTCCGCAACAGCCCGGAGGTCTGGTTCAAGGACGGCAATTCGCCGGTCAGCGAAGCCGACTATGCCACCGACAAGTATTTGCGCGAGACGCTGACTGAGGCCCGTCCCGACTATGGCTGGCTGTCGGAGGAGACCGCCGACAATCGCGATCGTCTTGGCGCGCGTCGGACATTCGTCGTCGATCCGATCGACGGCACGCGCGGCTTTGTCGACGGCAGGACGGCGTGGTGTGTGAGCGTTGCAATCGTCGAGAATGGCGGTTCGCTGGCCGGAGTGCTCGAATGCCCTGCTCGCGATGAGACCTATTGGGCCGTCGCCGGTGAAGGTGCCTTTCTCAACGGCGAGCCGATCAGGGTTCGTGGAGCAGGTGAGCGCCTGCGCGTCGCCGGTCCCAAGCCGATGATTGACCGACTGCCTGATGAATGGCTGCGGCGCATCGATCGGGAGTCTTACATTCCATCGCTCGCCTATCGCGTGGCGATGATTGCGAAAGGCACGCTTGATGCGACTTTCGTGAAACCGAATGCTCATGACTGGGACATTGCCGCAGCAGAGCTTATATTGCGCGAAGCGGGCGGCAGCCTGCTTGACAGTGAAGGACGAGTGCCGACCTTTGCGGGCGAGAAGATCGTCCATGGCGCGCTAATGGCGGGAAGCGGGGAGCTTTTCGATGCCATGGGCACAGTGATTGCCGGTTCCGACGGCTGAACGCATCGGGACCTGTTCCAAAATGGCCCGCTTTGGTCTAGACCAAGCGGACCCCTGATATGATGACTCAAGGAAGCAGATGGCCGACAAAGACGGTAAACAACTCTTGCATCTGGTGTTCGGTGGCGAGTTGAAGTCGCTCGGCAGTACCGAGTTCCGCGATCTTGATGCGCTCGACATCGTTGGCATCTATCCCGACTACAAGTCGGCCGAACTGGCTTGGAAGTCGAAGGCGCAGGCGAGTGTCGACAACGCGCATATGCGCTACTTCGTCGTTCACCTGCATCGCCTGCTCGAGCCGGACGCGAAGGCGCCCGGTCAGAATTGATGGAGCGGTCCCGCATGGCGTCGCCGGCCGCAAGGCCCGCGACGAAGAAAAAGCGCGCCAAATCGGCGCCGAAGGCTTTCTGGCAGCGCATCCGCGAGCCGCTGGCGAAGTCGCGCTTCGCCAAGGGTGCGATCGCCAGCCTGTTTGCTGGCGCCTTGCGCTTCATCAAGCTGACCAATCCTTATGCGAAAGGTTCGTTCGAACTGGCCGGCGGCACCTATGCCGACAGCGAGCCGCTGATCGTCGGCCTCTGGCATGGGCAGCATTTGCTGGCACCAGCGATCTACCCAAGCGACCGTGGCCTCGTGGCGATGGTGTCGCGCAGCGCCGATGCTGAACTGAATGCGCTTGTCATCAACAAGTTCGGGATGGAAGCAGTCCGGGGTTCGGGTGGGCGCGATACCAAGAGCAAGCTCGAAAAGGGTGGTGCGACAGCGCTCATTGCCCTCAAAAAGGCGCTCGATGCCGGCAAGAACGTCTGCATGATCGCCGATATTCCTCATGGCAAGCCCCGCGACGCAGGCATGGGCATCGTGCTCCTTGCTCGCTTGTCCGGCCGCCCGATTGCGCCCGCGGCGATTGCCACCAGCCGCCGCAAGGTGCTGGAGAGCAGTTGGGACAAGACGACCATCAATCTGCCCTTCGGCCGCTGTGCGGTCTTCGTGGCGCCGTTGATCGAGGTTCCCGCCGACGCTGATGATGCCGAGATGGAGCGCAAGCGCCAGGAACTCACCGCTGCCATCAACCATGCCACCGAGCAGGCCTATCTTTTGGTGGATGGCAAGCGATGAGCGAACGCTGGGCCCGTGCCATCCTGAAAGCCTATCGGTTTGCCGGGGCTGCAGCCTATCCAATGGTTGGCGGCTATGTCGCCTGGCGCGCGTCCAAGGGCAAGGAAGATCGCAACCGCCGCCGCGAGCGCTATGGCGTGCCGAGCCGCGAACGCCCCGAAGGGCCGTTGATCTGGTTCCATGCCGCTAGCGTCGGCGAAACGATCGCCGTGGTGCCGTTGATCGAGGCTATCCTGGCCTATGGCATCAATGTCGTGCTGACCACCGGGACGGTGACTTCGGCGCAGGTCGCCGAGGAGCGTCTCGGCAACCGCATCATTCACCAGTATGTGCCGCTCGACCTGAAGCCGGCGGTGAGCCGCTTCCTCGATCATTGGCATCCCGATCTCGCGATCATCGCCGAATCCGAGATCTGGCCGATGACCATCCTCGAACTCGGTTCGCGGCGCGTGCCCCAGATCCTGGTCAACGGGCGGCTGTCCGATCGCTCGTTCAAGTCGTGGAAGAAGCGCGCCAACATCGCCGAAGCGCTGTTCGAGAACATGGCCCATGTCGTTGCGCAATCGGATGTCGACGGCGAGAGGTTCCGCGCCCTTGGTGCGCGGCCTGTCACTGTCTCGGGCAACCTGAAGGTCGACACTGCGCCGCCGCCGGTCGACGAGCGCGCGCTGCACATGGTCCAGCGCCAGATCGGCCGGCGCAAGACCTGGGCTGCGGTTTCGACCCATGACGGCGAGGAGGTCATGGCAGCAGAAGTGCACGCGATGCTCCGCAACCGTCACCGCGATCTGCTCACCATCATCGTGCCGCGCCATCCCGATCGTGCGGCCACCTTGATGACGGAACTGACCGCAATGGGCCTGAAGGTGGCCCAGCGCAGCACCGGCGACCGCATAATGCCGGACACCGACATTCTGCTGGGTGACACGATCGGCGAGATGGGGCTCTATCTTCGCTTGACGGAAATCGCCTTTGTCGGTCGTTCGATGACATCGCAGGGCGGCCAGAACCCGCTCGAGCCGGCGATGCTCGATACGGCCATTCTCGCCGGTCGCAATGTGCAGAATTTCCGCGATACCTATCAGCGTCTGATCGACCGCGGCGGCGCCAAAATCGTGCGCGACCGCGACATGCTCGCCGGCGCGGTCAATTTCCTGCTCGGCAACGAGATCGCCCGCCACGACATGATGGCAGCCGGCGCCTTGACGGTCGAGGAGATGCGTGGGGCGCTCGCCCGCACGCTGAAGTCGCTCGAACCCTTCATTCATCCCCTTATCGTGCAGTCGCGCCTCAGGGGCGCTGGCGGGAGGTAACCCTGGCAAGCGAAGCGCCTCCGTTCTGGTGGGAAAAGCCGGATTGGCGCTCTTTCGCGCTCTATCCGGCGTCGACGCTGTACGCCCTTGTGGCCGGCCGGCGCATGAAGAAGGCCCGGCGCGAGAAGATGAACGCGCCGGTGCTTTGCGTCGGCAATTTCACCGTTGGCGGCACCGGCAAGACCCCGATTGCGATCGCGCTCGCCAAGCAGGCCAAGCGCATGCAACTGGTGCCGGGCTTCCTGTCCCGCGGCCACGGCGGCAGCTTTGCGGTGCCGCATATCGTGGATGCCCATCACGACAGCGCCAAGCATGTCGGTGACGAACCGCTGCTGCTGGCCGAGCATGCACCGGTAGCGGTCTCGGCCAATCGCGCGGTCGGCGCGCGCATGCTGATCGAGCGCGGCTGCAATTTCCTCATCATGGACGACGGCTTCCAGAGCGCGCGCATCCACATCGACTATGCGTTGGTGGTGGTCGATGCGCGCTTCGGCCTAGGCAATGGCCATGTCATACCTGGCGGGCCGATGCGGGCGCGGCTGGCCGATCAACTGATGTATGCCGACGCCGTGCTCAAGATGGGCGAGGGGGACATGGCCGATGCAGTGGTGCGCCGGGCGGCCCGCGCCGGCAAACCGATCTTTGCCGCCGTGGCACGTCCGCGCTCCAAGAAGCGCTTTCAGGGGCGCCGCTTCCTGGCCTTTGCCGGGATCGGTCACCCGGAAAAATTCTTCGACACATTGAGCAAGGCCGGCGGCACTGTGGTGCTGGCGCATTCCTTCCCCGACCACCATTTCTATCTGCCTGACGAACTGGACGATCTCGTCGCTGTGGCCCGTGCCGGCGAACTGGAATTGGTGACGACATCGAAGGACGCGGCACGTTTGCGCCACGGCGCAGCCTCGCCCGAGTTCCTGGAAAGTCTCAATGTGATGGAGATCGATGTGGCGTTCGACATCGAACATTCGGCTCAGCGCATCATCGACGATACGCTGGAAGCCTGGCGGCGCAGGAAGAACGGAGGCTGAAGCCTCTCTTTTACAGCGCCGCGCGTCCTTTTGGACGCGCAAAGGACGCTGTAACATTTTGAATTTGTGTTTGTGCATGATCCTTTCCGAAAATCGATTCCGATTTTCGGGGTCATGCACTAGCGCCGCTTGCGCAGATCCGGGTTCATTTCGAGCTCGCGGTCCAGCGAAACCGCGGCGTCGCGATAGGCTTCCTGGCGGGCGACGCTCCAATATTTGAGCTCGTCCAGCGGGATGGACTCTGAGGTTACCGCGCAACGCACGAACGAGCCGGGGCTGGTTACCTGGAAGTCGCCATCGAGATAGCGGATGCGGGCTTCGCGTGCGCCGGGGCCTTCGAAACGGTTCATCATCGGTTTGTGCTCAACTTCGTTGCTGGGCCCTTACGGCCACAAATCGCCTGACAGGTCAAGTTAGCGCCGCCCGAACAGCCGTTCGATATCGGCGAGTTTCAGCTCAATATAGGTCGGCCGGCCGTGATTGCAGGTGCCCGAGCCCGGCGTCGCCTCCATCTGCCTGAGCAGCGCGTTCATCTCTTCCGGCCGCAGCCGGCGCCCCGAACGCACCGAGCCATGGCAGGCCATGGTGGCGGCAATGGCGTCGAGCCGTTCCTTCAGCGTGTCGGAGGTGTCGCTGTCGGCGATCTCGTCGGCGAGATCACGCACAAGTTGGGAGACGTCGGTTTCGCCCAGCATCGCCGGTGTCTCGCGCACGGCGACAGCACCCGGCCCGAAGCGTTCGATGCCGAGGCCGAAGCGACTGAGTGTTTCGGAATGCAGCGCCAGCCGCTCGGCGTCTTCTTCCGGCAGGTCGACGATTTCGGGCATCAGCAGCATCTGTGCTGCCACCGGCCGGGAATGCAGCGCGTTCTTCAGTGCTTCGTAGACCAGCCGCTCATGGGCGGCATGCTGGTCGACGATGACGAGCGAATCCCGCGTCTGGGCGACGATGTAGTTCTCGTGGACCTGGGCGCGCGCCGCGCCCAATTCGGTCTGCAGCAGCGCCTCGGCCACCTCCGCCAGCCCGGCGCGGGCGTCGGCGCTGTGCAGAGGGCCGGTGTCGAAGCTCGCTTGCTGCTGCTCGGCAAAGCCGGTGTCGAGCGGCCTATACGGCGAGCGCGCGGCGTCGAATGGGGCCGTGGGCGCTGCGCGGAAATCGGCCCCGAAGCCCGCCGAAGGCGAGGCTCGGAACTCTGGATTGAAGCTACGGTGGCCGCCGGCGGGGCCGGGGTGCCCATAGCTGGGAGCGCCGGGTCGAAAGGCGCTCATCATCGCCTGCGCGCCTGTGGTCGCCGGGCGGATGCCGGCGCCGGCGAGCGCCTGGCGCACCGCACCCACGATCAGCCCGCGCACGAGGCCCGGATCGCGGAAGCGCACATCGGCCTTGGCCGGGTGCACGTTGACGTCTACATAGGCCGGGTCGAGCGTCAAAAACAGCACCGTGACGGCATGGCGGTCGCGCGGCAGGACGTCGGCATAGGCGCCGCGAATGGCCGAAGCGATCAGCTTGTCGCGCACCGGCCGGCCGTTGACATAGGCATATTGCTGCAGCGCGTTGGCGCGGGTGTAGGACGGGATCGAGACGTGCCCGTCGAGCCGCACGCCCTCGCGCACCGCCTCGACTGATATCGAATTGTCCGGAAAGTCCGACCCCATCACCTGCGCGATGCGGGCAAGCCTTCCGTCGGCGTCGTCGCTTGCTGCGGCAAGCTCGAGCGTCGAGCGGTCGGTGCCCGACAGCGTGAAACGAACGGCCGGGAAGGCAATCGCGATGCGCTTGAGCACATCGGCGATAGCGGTCGCCTCGGCGCGCTCGGTCTTCATGAATTTGAGCCGGGCAGGGGTGGCGAAGAACAGGTCGCGCACCTCGACCGACGTGCCGCGATTGGAAGGTGCCGGGCGGACGGCGGAGATGCGGCCGCCCTCGACCGAAATCTCGGCGCCGCTGTCGGCCGTCCTTGTGCGCGAGCGGATGGCGAGCCTCGACACCGAGCCGATGGACGGAAGCGCTTCGCCGCGGAAGCCGAGCGAACGGATGTCGTGGATGTCGTCGGCAAGCTTGGAGGTGCAATGGCGTAAAATCGCCAGCTCCAGTTCGGCTTCCGGCATGCCCGACCCATCGTCAACGACGCGGATCAGGCCTAGCCCGCCACCGGCGGTGGCGACCTCGATGCGCGAGGCGCCGGCGTCGAGCGCGTTCTCGACCAGTTCCTTGACCACGCTGGCTGGTCGTTCGACGACCTCGCCGGCGGCGATCTGGTTGATCATCGTTTCGGAAAGCTGGCGAATGGGCATGCGGCCATTCTAGCCGGATTCGGTTCGGGAGCCATGGGAAAAGGTGACGGTCAGATGCGAACGACGGCCGGCGCTGCGCCGCCGGGACGAAAACGGCATCGCAGGGCGTTTGGGCAGCTTTGCGCGGCGTCGCTGCGGCGCTAGGCTTGAACGAAAGAGGAGATTATCGTTCATGCAAACGCCGACTGCCGAAGCCCAGGGGGAGCCCGCCAGACGCCGTGAACGTGGCGGCCGCAACGCGCGCCGCGAGCAGCGTGCGCATGGGCAGGACGGGCTTGGACGGCCCTACATCCTCAGAAACATTCCGACCTACGACATCTTGTCGGAGGAAAACCTCGCCCGCATCGAGCAGACTGCCGACCGCATCCTTGCCGAGATCGGCATCGAGTTCCGCGACGATCCGGCAGCGCTCGATCTCTGGAAGCGGGCGGGCGCCAAGGTCGAGGGCGTGCTGGTCAAGTTCGATCCCGGCATGCTGCGCGAGTTGCTGAAGACCGCGCCCGCCCAATTCACCCAGCATGCCCGCAACCCTGAACGCTCCGTGGTCATCGGCGGCAACAGCGTGGTTTTTTCGCCGGCCTACGGCTCGCCCTTTGTCATGGATCTCGACAAGGGTCGCCGCTATGGCACGATCGAGGATTTCCGCAATTTCGTGAAGCTGGCGCAGTCCTCGCCCTGGCTGCACCATTCCGGCGGCACCATCTGCGAGCCGGTCGACGTGCCGGTCAACAAGCGCCACCTCGACATGGTCTACAGCCATATCCGCTATTCCGACCGCGGCTTCATGGGCTCGGTGACCTCGGAGAGCCGGGCCGAGGATTCTATCGACATGGCCCGCATCGTCTTCGGCGAACAGTTCGTCGACGATAATTGCGTCATCCTCGGTAACGTCAACGTCAACTCGCCGCTGGTCTGGGACGGTACGATGACGCTGGCGCTGCGCGCTTATGCCCGCGCCAACCAGGCGGCGGTGGTGGTGCCGTTCATCCTCGGCGGCGCCATGGGGCCGGTGACCAATGCCGGGGCGATTGCCCAGTCGCTGGCCGAGACCATGGCCGGCTGCGCGCTGACCCAGCTCGAACGGCCCGGCGCGCCGGTGATCTTCGGCAACTTCTTGTCGTCGATGTCGCTGCGTTCCGGCTCGCCGACCTTCGGCACGCCGGAGCCGGCGATCGGTTCGATGGTGATCGGGCAGTTGGCACGCCGATTGAACCTGCCACTGCGCTGCTCGGGCAATTTCACCACCTCGAAGCTGCCCGACGCCCAGGCGATGAACGAAGGTACCATGTCGATGCTGGCGGCCGTGCAGTGCGGCGCCAATTTTATCCTCCATTCGGCCGGCTTTCTCGACGGGCTCTTGGCCATGTCCTATGAGAAGTTCGTCATGGACGCCGATTTCTGCGGAGCGCTGCACACCTATCTCGACGGTGTCAGGCTCGACGACAACCAGCTGGCGCTCGATGCCTTTCGCGAAGTCGGGCCGGGCAACCATTTCTTCGGCTGCGCCCACACCATGGCCAATTACGAGACGGCGTTCTGGGATTCGGGCGTCGCCGACAACGAACCTTTTGAAAAATGGGAAGCCGCGGGCTCGGTCGATGCGGCGTCCCGCGCCAACAAGCGCTGGAAGACGATGCTGGCCGAATACGAGGCGCCGCCACTCGATCCCGGTATCGACGAGGCGCTCAGGGATTTCATGGTGCGCAAGAAGGCGTCGATGGACGATGCGTGGTATTGAGGCGACCCTGTGGGGGCTCACCCCCGCCCGCGATAGGGGGCCACGCCTGTGTCGGGCAGCCATGCGCCCTCGGGCGGGGTGCCGGTCTGCCAGAACACGTCGATCGGGATGCCGCCGCGCGGGTACCAGTAGCCGGCGACGCGCAGCCACAGCGGCCTGGTCGCCTCGACCACGCGGCGGCCGATCATGACCGTGCAATCCTCGTGGAAGGCGCCGTGGTTGCGGAACGACACCATGAACAGCTTGAGCGACTTGGATTCGACCAGCAGGTTGTCGGGGGCGTAGTCGATGACGATGTGGGCGAAGTCGGGCTGGCCGGTGACCGGGCACAGCGAGGTGAATTCCGGGCAGATGAAGCGCACGATCGCGGGCGGCCCGTCGGGGCGCGTGTAGGGCACGGTTTCGAGCACGGCAGTTTCCGGCGAGGCGGGCGTTGCGACCTTGGCGCCGAGCTGGGTGAGGGTATCGGTGGCAGTCATTGGGCAGCTCTTGGGTCGTCCCTGGCTCATTGCGCCGGCGCGAAGGCGGGCGACAGTCGAGGAAGGCGCCGGCGTTGGACTTTGGTGTCGTCTATTAGCGCTTGATCATGCAGGAAGGCAATGACCAGCAACGATCCGCTTCTCCAGCCCTACCGGCTCAAGCACCTGACGCTCAAGAACCGCGTCATGTCGACCAGCCACGAGCCGGCCTATTCCGAAGACGGCATGCCCAAGGAGCGCTACCGGCTCTACCATGCCGAAAAGGCCAAAGGCGGCATGGCGCTGACGATGACGGCGGGCTCGGCTATCGTGTCGCGCGACAGCCCGGCGGCCTTCGGCAATCTCCACGCCTATGACGACGCCATCGTGCCGTGGCTCGCCGAGCTGGCCGGCGCCTGCCACGAGCACGACTGCAAGGTGATGATCCAGCTCACCCATCTCGGCCGCCGCACCAGCTGGAACAAGGCCGACTGGCTGCCGGTGCTCAGCGCCTCGCCGGTGCGCGAGGCGGCACACCGGACGTTTCCGAAGACCGCCGAGGACTGGGACTTCGAGCGCATCGTCGCCGACTATGCCTCTGCCGCACAGCGCATGCAGGCGGCAGGACTCGACGGCATCGAGTTCGAGGCCTACGGCCACCTGCTTGACGGTTTTTGGTCGCCGGCCACCAACCATCGCACCGACGACTATGGCGGCTCGCTCGACAACCGTCTGCGCTTTACCTGGCGTGTGATCGACGCGGTGCGCGCGGCGGTCGGCCCGGACTTCATCGTCGGCATCCGCATGGTCGCGGACGAAGATTTCGACAAGGGCCTGTCGAAGGAAGAGGGCGTCGAGATCGCCCGGCGGCTGGCGTCGTCTGGAAGGTTCGACTTTCTCAACATCATCCGCGGCCATATCGACACCGACGCAGCACTCACCGGGGTGATCCCTATCCACGGCATGCCGTCCTCGCCGCATCTCGATTTCGCCGGCGAGGTCCGGGCGGCGACGAAATTCCCGGTCTTCCACGCTGCCCGCATTTCCGATGTCGCGACAGCGCGCCATGCGATTGCCACCGGCAAGCTGGACATGGTCGGCATGACGCGCGCGCACATCGCCGATCCGCACATCACCGCCAAGGTGATGGCTGGGCGCGAGCACCAGATCCGGCCGTGCGTCGGCGCGACCTACTGCCTCGATCGCATCTATGAGGGCGGCGGGGCGCTCTGTATCCACAACGCCGCGACTGGCCGCGAAGCCACCATTCCGCATGTGATTTCCCGTTCCGACGGGCCGTTGCGCAACGTCGTGGTGGTCGGGGCCGGTGCCGCCGGCCTCGAGGCCGCACGGGTGATTGCCGAGCGCGGGCACAAAGTGACCGTGCTGGAAGCCGCGAGCCAGGCGGGCGGGCAGGTGCGGCTTGCCGCGCAGAATCCACGCCGGCGCGAGCTCATCGGCATCGTCGATTGGCGACTGGCCGAACTGGAGCGCCTCGGCGTCGAGATCCGCTACGACATCTGGGCCGGCAAGGATGACGTGCTGGCGCTTCAGCCAGATGCCGTGGTCATCGCTACTGGCGGCGTGCCGCAGAACCCGCCGCTCGACGCCGGCGACGACCTGGTGACGTCGAGCTGGGACATCATCGCCGGCAGCGTCAAGCCGGCCGAAAACGTGCTGCTCTATGATGAAAATGGCGGCCATCAGGGCATGACGGCTGCGGAACTGATCGGCAAGGCTGGCTCGAAACTCGAGCTTGTCTCGCCCGAGCGGCTGTTTGCGCCCGAGATCGGCGGCATGAACCACGTGCCCTACATGGAGGCGTTCCACCGGTCGGGCGTGAAGATCACCATCAATACGCGGCTCACGTCAGTCAAGCGCGAGGGCAACCAGCTGGTCGCGACGTTGTCGTCCGACTTTGCCAAGGGCTGGCGCGAGGAACGCCGTGTCGACCAGATCGTGGTCGAGCACGGCACTGTGCCGCTCGATGAACTCTATTTCGAGCTCAGGCCCTTGTCGAAGAACGGCGGAGCCGTCGACTACGAGCGCCTCATCCATGGCGGCGAGATCTTTCCGGTCAAGAACCCGGATGGCTGCTTCCTGCTGCTGCGCATCGGCGATGCGGTCCAGTCGCGCAACATCCATGCGGCCATCTATGACGGGATCAGGTTCGGCCTCAGGATTTGAGGCCGGTAGTCGATATCTCAGCTGCGATCCAGCGCAGGAACTCGCGCAGGCCGGGGCGGTCCTCGGTGTTGGTGCGGAAGGCGAGCCGATAGGGAAATTCGCCCGCGATGCGGTTCGCCGACGCCGTCACCAGCCGGCCGGCGTCGAGTTCGGGCCCTACGAGAAATTGCGGCACCAGGGCCACGCCGAGACCGGCGACCGCCGCTTCGACGACCATCGAGAATTGTTCGAAGCGATGGCCGCGCAGTGTGGTGCGCGGGTCGATGCCCGCTGCCTGGAACCATTGCAGCCACAGCGTCGGCCGCGTCGACTGCTGCAGCAGCGGCAGCGCGGCCAGTTCGGCATCGTCGAGCGATGCCCGGCCGTCGAGCAGTCGCGGTGCTGCCACAACGACAAGCTCCTCGTCGAACAGGCGCATCAGGCCGGGCTGGCCCGACTCGACCGGGCCGCGCTGGATCGCTGCGTCGAAGGCTTCCGTTTCGAGGTCGACCGGCTCCAGCCGCACCGCGAGGTCGATGGCGACGTCGGGGGCTGCGGCATGAAAATTCGCCAGTCGCGGAATGAGCCAGCGGTCGGCGAAGGTGGGGAGCACCGCGAGGCTGAGTACATCGGACTGGCCGCCAAAGGCCATGGTTCGGACCGTGGCCTCATGCAGGCCGTCGAGCACCGTGTCCACGTCGCGCGCGAACCGTCGGCCGGCGTCCGACAGTGCCAGGCGTTGGCGAATGCGGTGGAACAGGGCGACCCCAAGCCGGTCCTCCAGTTGCCCGATCGAGCGGCTTACCGAACTTTGCGTCAGGCCAAGCTGATCGGCGGCGCGAATTGTCGTCCCATATCGGGCGCAGGCGCGGAACGCTTCAAGTTCGGCAATCGTAGGCACATAGGCGCGGCGCATGGCTGGGTTTGATTCCGAGTTTATCGAATTTGTGCATCAACTTTGCGAGATTACTTGTTAGCGAAAACGCCGGAGGCGGTCTAGGATGCACCCAACTCATCCATATCTCCCGGAGGAACCATGAGCACATCCAAACCGGCGGCCAGCTTTGTCTGGGCCGATCCCTTCCTGATTGAAGACCAGCTGACCGAAGACGAGCGCATGGTCCGCGACGGCGCGGCCGCATTTGCCGCCGACAAGCTCGCGCCACGTGTCGAGGAGGCTTATCTCGAGGAAAAGACCGACCCGGCGATCTTCCGCGAGATGGGCGAGGCGGGACTTCTGGGCATCACCATTCCCGAGGAGTACGGCGGCCTTGGCGCCGGTTATGTCACCTACGGCCTTGTTGCCCGCGAGGTCGAGCGCATAGATTCGGGCTACCGCTCGATGATGAGCGTGCAGTCGTCTCTGGTGATGTACCCGATCTATGCATATGGCTCGGAAGAACAGCGCCGAAAGTACCTGCCCAAGCTCGCCTCGGGCGAGTGGATCGGCTGCTTCGGCCTGACCGAGCCGGATGCCGGCTCTGATCCGGGCGGCATGAAGACCCGCGCCGAGAAGACGGCCAATGGCTACAAGATTTCCGGCTCGAAGATGTGGATCTCCAACGCGCCGATCGCCGACGTCTTCGTCATCTGGGCGAAATCGGCTGCCCACGACAACCAGATCCGTGGCTTCGTGCTCGAAAAGGGCATGAAGGGGCTTTCGGCTCCGAAAATCGGCGGCAAGCTGTCGCTGCGCGCCTCGATCACGGGCGAAGTGGTGATGGAAGGCGTCGAGGTCGGCGAGGACGCGCTGCTGCCGAACGTCTCGGGCCTGAAGGGTCCGTTCGGCTGCCTCAACCGTGCCCGCTACGGCATCTCGTGGGGCGTCATGGGCGCTGCCGAGGATTGCTGGTTCCGCGCCCGCCAGTACGGTCTCGACCGCAAGCAGTTCAACAAGCCGCTGGCCGGCACCCAGCTCTACCAGAAGAAGCTGGCCGACATGCAGACCGAGATCGCGCTTGGGCTGCAGGGTAGCTTGCGCGTCGGCCGCCTGATGGACGAGCACAAGTTCGCACCCGAGATGATCAGCCTCGTCAAGCGCAACAATTGCGGCAAGGCGCTCGACATTGCGCGGCAGGCCCGCGACATGCATGGCGGCAACGGCATCCAGATCGGCTACCACGTCATGCGCCACGCGCAGAACCTGGAGACGGTCAACACCTACGAGGGCACGCATGACGTCCATGCGCTGATCCTCGGACGCGCCCAGACCGGCATTCAGGCGTTCTTCTAAGAGGCGGCGTCCAATCGGACGCAGCTAGAAATCTGTTCGGCGGCCGCAGTGGTTCCCCTGCGGCCGCCGTTTCATTTCAGCCAAATTCACTCAGTATCGGTTTGCGTGCTGCTTTCGATTTCTGGTTTAATTTCTTCGAATGCAATTCGTCTTTGGCGCGAAGTGTTTCATGGCCTTGAAACACGCCACTTATTTCTCGACTTCAAGCGGTTACACGGCGACGATAGTTCCCGGTTTAGCCGGCGGCTTCGCCGGGCCGCAGGTGGAGGAGTTCGTCGGTGACCGCCCAGACCAATGACAGCCAGATACTCTGGTTTGGACACAATTTGATGACGATCCGCGTAGAGGCAAACGCGGGAAGCGACCAGATCAGCATCATTGAATGCCGGATGCCACAGGATATCTCGACACCTGTGCATGTCACTCTCAGTGAAGACGAGATCATTCACGTCCTGCAAGGCACGGTGCGCGTTCGTGTCGACGGCAAGGTCTTTTGCGCCCATGCCGGCCAGACAATCCTGGCACCCAAGGGAATGACGCACACATTCACCATCGACGCGCCCGACGGCGCCAACTGCCTGATCGTCACTCAGGGCAGCGAATTTGAGGAGGTGGTCCGGCAGATGAGCCTACCCGCGCCCTCTGCTGCGGTGCCTTCAAAAGCGGAGCGCGCGCCGGACCCGACCGATCGCATCTTCGACAACTGCGCGAACAACAACACACAGGTCATCGGCGCCCCGCTACCATAGCGTCGATGGCGGGCTGGGCGGGTGCGGGGGCGTGCCCGTCCAGCCGACAATTTTCATCCTTGCGGGCGAACGGCAACGCGCGTTCCTGCCTTGCCGAGCTTTTCGCTGACGCGTTGCCCGATTGACAGCCTCCAGGGCCTCAAGCCGTCAATCCGTCGTATTAGCGATGGATTTTCTTGTCGCGAGGGGCAACACTTGCCCGATCCGGACTCAATCAGGGCGGCAAGCTGGCCATGAGCAACGCATTTTTGTCCCATCTGTCTGTGGAGCTCGAGGCGCTGAAGTCTGCGGGCCTCTACAAGTCCGAGCGTGTCATCACCTCGACCCAGTCGGCGAAGATCGAGGTCGGCGGCGACAAGGTCCTCAACTTCTGCGCCAACAACTATCTCGGTCTCGCCGACAGCCCCGACTTGCGCGAGGCCGCCAAGCAGGCGCTCGACCGCTACGGCTACGGCATGGCCTCGGTGCGCTTCATTTGCGGCACGCAGGAGGAGCACAAGGAACTGGAAGCCAAGCTGTCGGCATTTCTCGGCATGGAAGACACGATCCTCTATTCCTCCTGCTTCGACGCCAATGCCGGCCTGTTCGAAACGCTGCTTTCCGAGGAGGACGCCATCATCTCGGATGCGCTAAACCATGCCTCGATCATCGACGGCGTGCGTCTGTCCAAGGCAAAACGCTTTCGCTACGCCAACAACGACATGGCAGCCCTCGAAGAAGAACTGAAGAAGGCCGAAGGCAGCCGCTTCAAGCTCATCGCCACCGACGGCGTGTTCTCGATGGACGGCATCATCGCCAATCTCCAAGGGGTGTGCGACCTCGCCGAAAAATACGGTGCGATGGTGATGGTCGACGACAGCCATGCCGTGGGCTTTGTCGGTGCCCATGGCCGCGGCACATCAGAACATTGCGGCGTCGAAGGACGGGTCGACATTCTTACGGGCACGCTCGGCAAGGCGCTGGGCGGCGCCTCGGGCGGCTACACTTCGGCCAAGCGCGAAGTGGTCGATTGGCTGCGCCAGCGTTCGCGGCCCTACCTGTTCTCCAACACGCTCGCTCCTTGCATCGCCGGAGCCTCGATCAAGGTGCTGGACCTGATTGGCGAAGGCGGTGCCTTGCGCGAAAGGCTCTATGCCAATGCCGAGCGCTTCCGCGCGGGCATGAGCAAGCTCGGTTTTACGCTGGCCGGCGCCGACCATCCGATCATTCCCGTCATGCTGGGCGACGCAACACTCGCCCAGGAAATGGCGGCGCGGTTGCTGAAGCGCGGCATCTACGTCATCGGCTTCTCGTTCCCGGTGGTTCCCAAGGGCCAGGCGCGTATCCGCACGCAGATGTCGGCGGCGCATTCGCTGGCCGACATCGATCGCGCTGTAGCCGCATTTGGCGAAGTCGGCCGTGAACTCGGCGTCATTTCCTGAGCGGGTTGGGCGGCGAAAGCGATTCTGGATCAAGGGATTCGAAGGACAAGACAATGTCGAACATGATGCGCGCGCTGGTGAAGGCAAAGGCCGAACCGGGCATCTGGATGGAACAGGTGCCGATCCCCGAGATCGGTCCGAACGACGTGCTGATCAAGGTCCGCAAGTCGGCGATCTGCGGCACCGACGTCCACATCTACAACTGGGACCAGTGGGCGCAGAAGACCGTGCCCGTGCCGCTGGTCACCGGCCATGAATTCGTCGGCACGGTCGCCGATTTCGGCGCGGGCGTGAAGGATTACAAGGTCGGCCAGCGCGTGTCGGGCGAGGGGCATATCGTCTGCGGCCACTGCCGCAATTGCCGCGCCGGGCGCGGGCATCTGTGCCGCAATACGCTCGGCGTCGGCGTCAACCGCCCGGGTTCATTCGCCGAATATGTCGCGATCCCGCAGCACAATGTCGTGCCGATCCCTGATGACGTGCCGGACGAGATCGCGGCGATCTTCGACCCGCTCGGCAATGCGGTGCATACTGCACTGTCCTTCGATCTTGTCGGCGAGGACGTGCTGGTGACAGGTGCCGGGCCGATCGGCATCATGGGCGCGCTGGTGGCGCAGTGCGTCGGCGCCCGCAAGGTGGTCATCACCGACATCAACCCGACGCGGCTGGAACTGGCCAGGAAGCTCGGCGTGCATCACGTCGTCGATGCGTCCAAAGAAAAGCTGCGCGACGTCATGCGCGACGAGGGCATGACGGAGGGTTTCGACGTCGGGCTTGAAATGTCCGGCTCGGCGATTGCCTTCCGCGACATGATCGACAGCATGAACAATGGCGGCAAGATAGCGATCCTCGGCATCGCACCGACCGGCTTCGAGATCGACTGGAACAAGGTCATCTTCAAGATGCTGCATCTCAAGGGCATCTATGGCCGCGAGATGTTCGAGACCTGGTACAAGATGATTGCGCTGGTCCAGGGACCGCTGGACGTTACCGGCCTCATCACTCACCGGATCGGCATTGACGACTTCCAGGCCGGCTTCGACGCCATGCGCAGCGGCAGTTCCGGCAAGGTTGTCATGGATTGGTGACAGCGGGGAAGGTTTTCCCAACGATAGCTGGTTCTTTCGAACACATGCCGTTGCCTGACGGCACGGCAAGTTGCTATCGAGGCGGACCTTTCGCCGGGGAATAGCTTTGCGCCGCCATATTCGTACTCTTACCGCCCGCCATGAGCCTCGCGGACAGTTCCTCTCGCACCTCAAGTCGGGGTCGGGAGCGATCATTGGCATGTCGGCCGTCGGTGGGCTTGCCTCGGTCACCGGACTGCCGATGCTGATAGCACCGCTGGGGGCAACCGCGGTGCTGCTGTTCGGCCAGCCGGCAAGCCCGCTGGCGCAGCCCATCAACATTTTCGCCGGCTATTTCATCGCGACCCTGATCGGCGTCGGCGCGGCCATGGTTTTTCCGGGGTTGTGGGAAGTATCCGCAGTGGCAGTCGGCGTCGCGATCGCGCTGATGCTGATGTTCCGCGTCACCCATCCGCCGGCAGGCGCGATCCCGCTTGTCGCCACCGCATCGCCTTACCAGGGCGGTACGCTGTTCGTGGTCGTGCTGCTCGGCTGCATCAGCCTTTTCGTGCTGGCGCTGGTACATCACTGGATCCCGCCACGAGTGCAATATCCACGCCGCATCGACTGACGCTTTCAGCTTGCCTCGGCCTTTGCCGACACTCTACCTTGGCTCCCTCAAGGAGAGTTGGTCGAATGAGCAGCAACAGCACAGCCGCTGATCTAAAGCCGGGTGTACCACTATGAGCGACCGCCTCGTTCTGCTTGGCACCAAGGGCGGTCCGGCGATCCGGCCGGGCGGCCCGTGGCCGACCTCGACGCTGCTGGAACTCGGCGGGCGCACAATGGTCATCGATTGCGGGCTTGGCGTGACGCGTGGGCTGACCGACGCTGGCCTGAGCCTCAAGGCGCTCGATCTTGTTTTCGTGACGCATCCGCATTCCGACCATGTGCTCGAACTCGGGGCCCTGATCCACACGGCCTGGACGGCCGGCTTGGCCACGCCGGTCACAGTGTTCGGGCCAGCTGGCATGAATCGATACTGGCAGAGCTTCGTGCAAGCGCTTGAATTCGATATCGAAACCAGAATCGCCGACGAAGGGCGGCCTGATCTGCGCGAGATGGTCGAAATCGTGGAGTTTGGCGAAGGCGACGTGCTGCGGGACGCCGGGCTGAGCGTCACTGCGCTGCGCGTCGATCACCCGCCGGTGACCGATTGCTTCGCCTTGCGATTCGAGCACGCGGGCAGAAGCGTTGTCTTTTCGGCCGATACGGCCTTTTTCCCGCCGCTGGCCGAGTTTGCGCGGGGCGCCGGCATCCTGCTCCACGAAGCGATGCTGGAGCAGGGCGTCGAGCGCCTGGTGGCGCGTACCGGCAACGGCGCGCGGCTGCGGGAGCATCTGATGGCAAGCCACAGCCTGGCAGGCGAGGCCGGCACGATCGCGGCCCGTGCCGGCGTTGGCAGGCTGGTGCTCAACCACCTCATCCCGGCCGACGATCCCGAGATCGGCGAGACGGACTGGATCGAGGCTGTCAGGAAAACATGGTCTGGTCCCTTGACGATCGGCCACGACGGGCTTGTTGTGGCGATTGAGGGCGATAGCGCCCGCATTCGGGAGGATTGGCATGAAACTGGCGACACTTAAAAACGGTTCGCGTGACGGAAAACTGGTCGTCGTTTCACGCGACCTGACACGCTGTACCGACGCCTCTTTCCTGGCGCCCAACCTGCAGGCGGCGCTGGACGACTGGCATCGCATGTCCCCGCATCTCGCCGCACTGGCTGAATCGCTCGAACTTGGCTCGGTGCCGTCGTTGCGGTTCCATGAGCACGATGCCCTTGCGCCCTTGCCTCGCGTCTTTCAGCGCGTCGGCGGTGGCGACGCGCTTGCCGGCCCCCGCGAGCCGATCGAGCTTACCGGCAAGATGCGCGACGCCAAGGTCGAGGCATCAGTCGCCGTGATCGTCACGGATGTCGCCATGGCCGCTGCGGCTGAACATGCCAAGGCTGCAGTCGCCCTGATCGTATTGTCGGCTGATACCGTGCTGGACGATGGGCGTGCGGGAACCTCGGCGCTGTCGCCGGTAGCAGTCACGCCCGATGAATTGGGTGATGCCTGGGACGGCTCGGTGCATTTGTCGCTGCTTGCGGGGACGCGGAGCGTCGCCTCGACTGGCTGGGCGAGCTTTCCCAGACTGATCGCTGATGCAGCCGCGACACGGCCGCTTTCTGCCGGTGCAATCGTCAGGGGCGGTGTCGAGATGCTTGCGGTTTCGCTCGGCGAGACGGTTCGGATCGCAATGAAGGACCGGGCGGGCCACTCGATCTTCGGCGCTATCGAGCGCCAGGTCGGCCGTTTTGAGCCGCCGCTGCCCTGACAGGAGGCAACCGTGGGATGACGCCATGCACATGACGAGCCATTTTCGCCGCATGGCGCGGAACAACCTGTGGTCCAACGACCGGATCTACCGCGCCGTGACGGCTTTGCAGCCGGGAGAATTCGAGGCGGCGCGGACGAGTTTTTTTCCTTCGCTCAAGGCGACGCTGAACCATATCCTGTCGGTCGATCTCTATTATCTCGACATGATCGAGGAGGCCGGCGAGGGGCGAAAAATCTTCGAGCGTTTCATCGATTTCGAAGATGCCTCGGTGCTTGCCGGGGCGCAGGCGGAATTCGATCGCCGGCTGGTCGTTTGCTGCGACCGGCTGACGGAAGCCGATCTGGACAGGCAGGTCCTGTCGGATCGGGGCGAGGCGGGTCGAATTCCCGAACGGATCGGCGACGTGCTCGCGCACCTGCTAGTCCACCAGATCCACCATCGCGGCCAGGTGCACGCCATGCTGTCAGGCACGTCGGCCGCGCCGCCGCAACTGGACGAGTTCTTCCTCGACTACGATTTGCGTTTCCGCAGCGAGGAGGTCGAGCGGCTGGGGCTTTAGCTAAATCCAGGGCCAAGCCGCTCGGAGGATCGCCGATCAGCCCTTGGTCTGCTGGATCGCCATGTAGAGGTTGGTGCAGCGCGTGCCGGAACGGCAATAGGCGAGGACCGGGCTTTCCATCTCGTCGAGCGCTTCGGCCATGTCGGCAACGTTGTCGCCGGTCATCTGGCCGCTGATCACGGGGATGTAGCGGAAGGCGAGGCCGGCAGCCTCGACCGCCGCCTTGACGCTGTCGGCGGAGGGCTGGCCAGGCTGTTCGTTGTCCGGCCGGTTGCAGATGACGCTCTTGAAGCCGGCGGCCTTGATGGCGGCGACTTCTTCCGGCGTGATCTGGGGGGAGACGGAGTAGTCGTCGGTGATCTCTCGGTATTCCATGTTCGTCCTCGCAAGGTTGTCGGCCATGCGGCCGGTCGGCGCCAGTTCTGCCACTGTCGGAGCCGAGGGGCAACCGCCTGGTGGCCGCGGCTCAGCGATGCCAGGCCAAGAATTTCAGCCGGCGATATTCGCCCGCTTTATGGTCTCAATGTTGCTCTTCATCATGTCGATGTAGGTCGCGGCGGGACCGTCGGCCTTGGAAAGCGCGTCCGAATAGAGCGTGCCGCCGACCTTCACACCGGTTTCGGTGGAAATCTGCTCGATCAGGCGCGGATTGGTGATGTTCTCGACGAAGATGGCCGAAGCCTTGTCATCGCGGATCTGCTTGATGAGGGCCGCGACATCGGCGGCAGAGGCTTCGGCCTCGGTCGAAATGCCTTCAGGCGCGAGGAAGGTCAGGCCATAGGCATGTTCGAAATAGCCGAAGGCATCGTGCGAGGTGATGATCGTGCGTTTCTCCTCGGGGATACCGGCCACCGCAGCCTTCACTTCGGCATCCGCCGTGTCGAGCTTGGCGGTGTAGGCTTGGGTATTTGCCCTGTAGGTGTCGCAGCCGGCGGCATCGGCCGCGCAGAAGGCATCAGCGATGTTCTTCACATAGATTTTGGCGTTGGCGATCGACTGGAAGGCGTGGGGGTCGATATCGCCGTGATCGTGTCCGTCATCGGCCTCCTCGCCCTCGGCAGGATGCTCATGTTCCTCCTTCATCGTGAGCGTCTCGACGCCCTTGCTCACTTCGCTGACTGACGCCTTGGTCGCGCTCGCCTCGACAAGGCGCTGGAGGAAACCTTCGAACCGAAGGCCGTTGACCAGCACGACATTGGCCTTTGACATCTTCACCGCGTCGGCAGGCGAGGGCTCATAGACATGGGCATCGCCGTCGGGACCGACCAGCGTGGAAAGTTCGATACGGTCGCCGCCGACGTTCCGGGCGAAATCGCCGATGATCGAAAAGCTGGCCACCACCTTGAGCGGTTCAGCCGAGGCCGCGCCAAGGGAGGTAAATGTTATAACGCCCATCAGCGAGGCGAAGCCGATTGTCCTGAGCATGGGTCTCTCCGTGTCGAAATCTGAAGCGGTTCAGGCCGTGCGGTGGCGGTGGCGGCGCAGCTTGGTGTTGAAGACGCCGCGGGTGCCCATGAGGATGGAGGCGAGGTAGATCGCGCCTGCCGACAGGATGATCGCCGGTCCCGAGGGCAGGGAGGCGTGGTAGGAGATCAGCAGTCCGGAGATGCAGGATATCGCGCCGAATCCGAAGGCAAGCACGCACATCGGCTCGACCCGCGCCGTCCAGAAACGAGCGGCTGCTGCCGGTAGCATCATCAGCCCGACCGACAGCAACGTGCCGAGCGCCTGGAAGCCGCCGACCAGATTGAGCACGACAAGGCCAAGGAAGATGAAGTGCACCGGTGTACCAAGTCGGCTGACCGAGCGCAGGAACAGCGGGTCGAGGCATTCGGCGATCAGCGCGCGCCAGAAGATGGCGAGCGTTAGCAGTGTGATGCCCGAGATCAGCGCGATCAGCGTCAGCGCGTCGTCGTTGAGTGCCAGCACGGTACCGAACAGCACATGCATCAGGTCGACGCTTGAGCCGCGCAACGACACGATGAGCACGCCAAGCGCCAACGAAATCAGATAGAACGCCGCCATCGAGGCGTCCTCGCGCTGCACCGTGAAGCGCGATACGGCGCCCGCGCCGAGCGCCACGATGACGCCGGCGATCAGCCCGCCGATGGTCATCGGCACGATCTGCAGTCCGTAGAGCAGGAAGCCGGCGGCGGCGCCCGGCAGGATGGCGTGGGCCATGGCGTCGCCAGTCAGGCTCATGCGCCTGAGCATCAGGAACACGCCGACAGGGCAGGCGCCCAGAGCCAGTAGAAGCGAGCCGGCAAGTGCACGCTGCATGAAGCCGAATTCGACGAACGGGGCGATCAGGAAATCATACATGGTGCCGCTCACGCTGCCCTGGGGCCGGATTCATGGTCGGGGCGGTCGTGGATCTCGCCATGCTCGTGGTGGTGATGTTCGTCATGGACATGGCTGTGGGCGTGGGAATGCCCGTGATCGGGCTCGCACCATGGGGCGTCGTCGTGCCATGCCTCGTCAAAGCGGCGCGCCTTGGCGAGGTTCTGCGGGTGCAAGGTCTGGAGCGTCTCACCCCAGGCCACTGGCCGGCGCGCGAGCAGTAGCGTTCTCGGAAAATGCGCGCGCACCAGTTCGAGGTCGTGGGCCACCACCATCACCGTGCGCTTTTCGCCTTGCCAGTGCTTGATGAGGTCGATCAGGTCACCAACCGTCTTGGCGTCGACGGCATTGAACGGTTCGTCGAGCAGGATGACATCGGCATCCTGGAGGAGCACGCGGGCGAATAGCGCCCTTTGAAGCTGTCCGCCGGAGAGTGTGTCTATGGCGCGCTTCTCGAATCCTTCGAGCCCGACGGCCTTCAGCGCATGTCGGATCGCTTCCCGGTCCTCGCTTCTGTAGCGGCCCAGCAGACCGCGCTTCGGCCATAGGCCGAGCGAAACGAGATCGATGACGCGGGCGGGAAAGCTGCGGTCGAGTTCCGACTGCTGCGGTAGGTAGGCGATGCGCTTGCCCGGAGTGATTGTGCATGTCCCGGCCATCGGCTTCAGCACGCCGACAATGCCCTTCATCAGGGTGGATTTGCCTGACCCATTGGCGCCGACGACAGCCGTCAGCGAGCCGGTTTTGACCGCACCGCTCAGGTGATGCACCGCTGGGTGGCTGTTGTAGCCCAGCGTCAGATCCTTGAATGTCAGGCAGGCGTCGGTCATCTGTGGGTCTTGCTCAGGGTGGCAAAGCTGCCTTTTGGATATGTGATGTTATTACATTAGTCAACGCGCGTGGCCGGACAAAGTGATCGAATTGCGCAGGCAAGCGACGTGCTGCACGCTTGACCCACTGAAATTCACCGTTGCGGCCTTGCGCCGAAGTGCTGGCCAAATCTAAAGAGGGCTCCAACCCTAACGGAAGGAGACCATCATGAGCATTCGTCGTATCGATGTCGGCCCGCGCATGAGCCAGATCGTGATCCATAACAATACGGTCTACCTGGCCGGCCAGGTTGGCGCGCCGGGCGAAAGCGTCGCCGCGCAGACCAAGGCGATCCTCGCGGAGATCGACGCCCTGCTGGCCAAGGCTGGCACGGACAAGACCAAGATCCTTCAGGCAATCATCTGGCTGGACGACATGTCGACCTTCGCCGAAATGAACTCGGCCTGGGACGCCTGGGTGCCGCAGGGCAACACGCCTGCTCGTGCCACCGGTGAAGCCAAGCTGGCCTCGCCGGAATACAAGGTCGAGATCATCATCACGGCCGCAGCTTAACGGCTGCTACGGAACGGCCCGCTTCAACTGTCTGATGGCGTGAAGCGGGCCACCACTGCATGGGCGTTCGCCGGATAGGTGAAGTGTACATGCGTGACGGGGCGCTCGGCGCTCCACGTCCGCCGTTCGATGATCAGACAGGGCGCCCCGGACGGAAGGTTCAGCGCGGCCGCAATCTCCGTATCGGCAGCCATTGCCCGGATCACATGCTCGGCCGAGCTCCACGGCACCCGACCGATTAGCCAGGGCCCCGGTGCGGTCTCCACGAACCCTTCGGCCGCTGCTTCCGGCACGGCGGCGAGGTTGATCAGCCGGTCTTCGACGCAGAATGGCCGCGCGCCGGCGTGGTGGCGACACCTGAGCGCAAGGATCTGGCCAGATACGTCAGGCCCCAGCCTTTCGCGGTCTGCAGTATTTGCGCGGCGCCTGGCGTGCGCAATCAACTCGTAGCGATAGGGCAGTCCGAGTGCCTCGACCTCGGCGCGGATGTCATGGATTTCCAGAACCGCCGCCTGTGATTGTGGCCGACGCACGAAACTGCCGGACCTCCGTCGCCGCTCGATCAGTCCCGACTTTGCCAACTGCGACAGCGCCTTGTTCACGGTCATGCGCGAACAGCCATATTGCTCCGTCAGCTCATGTTCGAAGGGAATGCGGTAGCCTGGCTCCCATTCGCCCGAGATGATGCGGTCCCTGATGTCGGTGAGGATGCGCTGGTAGAGCGACGTCGATGCGTCGGCGCCGCCAGCTTCCTCTCCCCTCGCCATTTCCGCAATCGAATCAGCCATCGTCTCGCCTATGCCGCCGCGAGCTCCATCATCACGGCGCGGAACCGTGCCGCAATAGCGTCGCGACGGAAATGTGCGCCGCCCGACACGACCTTGCGGCCGCGCGTCCACGCGCAGTCGACACCGGTGCCACGTGCAAAAATCCAGGCGTCGAGGATGGCATCGCCGCTCTTGCCGGCAAGCGTCGGATGATCAGGGTCGAGAGATACCAGATCGGCCGCCCGCCCTTGCACGATGCCGGCTGGTCCGGCGCCGAGCGCCTGCGCGCCGCCTTCGAGCGCGCGCTCGAACAGGGCGCGGCCGGTCGATTGACCAGGAGTGGCCAGAACGTTGCGGGCGCGGTGCGCCAGCCGTTGCGAATATTCGAGCATGCGCAACTCGTCGGCGACACCGATCTCGATATTGGAGTCCGTGCCGATGCCGAACCTGCCGCCATGTTCGACGAATTGTGGTGCCGAAAAGACGCCGTCGCCGAGATTGGCTTCGGTGATCGGGCACAGGCCGGCGACCGCTCCGGTGCGGGCCATGGCGATGGTTTCCGCTTCGGTCATGTGGGTGGCGTGGATCAGGCACCAGCGCTTGTCGACATCGGCGTGGCGCAGCAGCCACTCGACCGGGCGCGCACCTGACCAGGCGACGCAGTCCTCCACTTCCTTGACCTGTTCGGCGATGTGGATGTGGATCGGACCTGATGTCATTGCTGTCACGGCAGACAGTTCTTGTGGGGTGACCGCGCGCAGGCTGTGGGGTGCGACCCCCAGCATCGCCCCATCGATTGCTTCAAGTGCCTCACCGCTCTTCTCAAAAAGCCTCGCGAAGCGATTCGCATCGTTGATGAATCGCCGCTGGCCGTCATTGGCGGGCGCACCGCCGAAACCGGAATGCGCGTAGAATACGGGCAGCAGCGTGAGATTGATGCCGGTCAGGACGGAGGCGGCGGCAATGCGCTCGGCCATCTCGGCGATGTTGGCGTAGGGGCTGCCGTCGCGGTCGTGGTGGAGATAATGGAACTCCCCGACGCGGCAGAAGCCGGCCTCCAGCATCTCGACATAGAGCTGGGCGGCCACCGCCTCGACCTGTTCCGGCGTCATGGCGAGCGCAAAGCGATACATCGTCTCGCGCCAGGACCAGAAGCTGTCGGATGACGGGCCGCGAACCTCGGCCAGCCCTGCCATGCCGCGCTGAAAGGCGTGGCTGTGCAGGTTGGGCATTCCCGGAAGGATGATCGAATGGCGCTCGTCGCCCGGCTGGGCGGACGTCTTGGTTTCCACCGCACCGATGCGGCCGCCTTCAAGTGTCAGCCTGACATTGCGTTGCCAGCCTCCGGCCAGAAGTGCCTGCTCGGCAAAGATCGTCGCCGCCATGTTTCCTCGCCCCTTTTGCCCGCAGCGCGCCGGCACTTGCATCGCTCGTTAATATGTATATACATAATTGCGGTTGGAGGAAATCGAAAAGATCATGGCTGGCGATCAGACTGCAGGATCGGCGAGGGTGCGTATCTGGCGCAACGCGCGGCTGGCGACGCTCGCCCAGGGCTTGCCCGGGCTCGGCGTTGTCGAGCATGGAGCGGTCGCCGCGCGCGATGGTCGCATCGCATTTTCTGGTGCTGAAGCTGACCTGCCTGCGGGACTCGAGGCGGGCGCCGAGATCGTCGATTGCGAGGGGCGCTGGATCACGCCGGGTCTCATCGACTGTCACACCCATCTCGTCCATGCGGGCAATCGCGCCAACGAATTCCAGATGCGGCTTGCCGGTGCGACCTACGAAGAGGTGGCGCGGGCAGGGGGCGGCATTGTCTCGTCGGTCAAGGCGCTGCGGGCGGCGAGCGAGGCCGAACTGGTCGCTCAGACGTTGCCGCGGCTCGATGCGCTGATCGCCGAAGGGGTGACCACGGTCGAGATCAAGTCGGGCTATGGGCTCGATGTGGCGAACGAAGCCAAGTCCCTGCGCGCCGCGCGCCAGCTTGGCGAACTGCGGCCGGTGACGGTGCGCACGACGTTCCTTGGGGCGCATGCGCTGCCGCCGGAAGCCAAGGGCGACAAGGACGCCTATATCGACCTCGTCGCCGGTCCGATGATGGAGACCGTTGCCAATGCGGGGCTTGCGGACGCCGTCGACGGCTTCTGCGAGGGCATCGCCTTCTCGCCCGAGCAGATGGCGCGCGTCTTCAATGCGGCCAGAAAGCACGGCCTGCCGGTGAAGCTGCACGCCGATCAGCTTTCCGATCTTGGCGGCGCGGCCTTGGCCGCGAGCTACGGCGCATTCTCGGCCGATCATCTTGAATACGCCAGCGAGGCAGGCGTTCGCGCAATGGCCGAGGCGGGCACCGTCGCCGTCGTCCTGCCGGGCGCCTACTATTTCATCCGCGAAGCCAGGAAGCCGCCGATCGGGCTGTTCCGCCGGGATGGTGTCAGGATGGCGGTCGCCACCGACAACAATCCCGGCACCTCGCCGCTGACCTCGCTTCTTCTGGCCATGAACATGGCGGCTACCCTGTTTTCCATGACCGTCGAAGAGTGCATCGCCGGCGTCACCCGCGAGGCGGCGCGTGCGCTTGGCCTGCAGGCCGAAACCGGAACGCTCGAAGCAGGCAAATGGGCCGACCTCGCCATCTGGGACATCGAGAGCCCGGCCGAACTTGTCTATCGCATGGGGTTCAACCCGCTCCATGCCCGCATCTGGAGGGGAAATTGAGCACGCTTGTTTTGAAGCCGGGCGAGGCCACGCTTGCCGATTGGCGCGCCATTTATCACGGCGCCGTACCTGAACTCGACCCGGCATGCTGGCCGAAGATCAGGGCCAGCGCGGAGACGGTGGCGCGGATCGTCGCCAAGGGTGAGCCGGTTTACGGTATCAACACCGGCTTCGGGAAGCTGGCCAGCGTTCGCATTCCGACCGCCGACCTCGAAACCCTGCAGCGCAACATCGTGCTCTCCCATGCCGCAGGTGTCGGCGAGGCGATGCCGGTGGCGGTGGCGCGGCTGATGATGGCGTTGAAGCTTGCGAGTCTGGCGCAGGGTGCCTCGGGCGTGCGCGCTGAGACCATCGAGCTTTTGCAGGCGATGCTCGCCAGGGACGTCATTCCGATGGTGCCCGCGCAAGGGTCGGTCGGCGCCTCGGGCGACCTCGCGCCGCTGTCGCATATGACCGCAACCATGATCGGCGTCGGCGAATGCCACACCCCACACGGCATCGTGCCGGCCAAGGTCGCCTTTGTCACCCACGAGTTGCAACCCATCACGCTGGGCGCCAAGGAAGGGTTGGCGCTGCTCAACGGCACGCAGTTTTCGACCGCCTACGCGCTGGCCGCCCTGTTCGAGGCTGAAAATCTGTACCAGTCGGCGCTGGTCACCGGCGCGCTGTCGACCGACGCTGCCAAGGGCTCGGACGCGCCGTTCGATCCGCGTATTCACCTCTTGAGGAAGCATCGCGGCCAGATCGAGACGGCCGATGCCTTGCGCAATCTGATGATCGGCAGCGCCATCCGCGAGAGCCACCGCGTCGGCGACGAACGCGTGCAGGACCCTTATTGCCTGCGCTGCCAGCCGCAGGTGATGGGCGCCGCACTTGCCCTGCTGCGCCAGGCAGCCGACACGCTCGGCACCGAAGCCAACGGCGTCACCGACAATCCGCTGATCTTCGCCGAGGATGATACCGCGCTGTCCGGCGGCAATTTCCACGCCGAGCCGGTGGCCTTCGCCGCCGACATGATCGCGCTTGCCGTCTGCGAGATCGGCTCGCTCTCCGAGCGCCGCATCGCCATGCTGGTCGATCCAGCACTTTCCGGCATGCCGGCCTTCCTGACGCCGAAGCCGGGGCTGAATTCCGGCTTCATGATCCCGCAGGTCACGGCCGCCGCTCTCGTTTCCGAAAACAAGCAGAAAGCCTATCCGGCATCCGTCGATTCGATCCCCACCTCGGCCAACCAGGAAGACCATGTCTCGATGGCCGCGCACGGTGCGCGCCGGCTTATGCCGATGATCGAAAACGCCTGCGGCGTGCTCGGCATCGAATTGCTGGCCGCCGCCCAGGGCTGCGACTTCCACGCGCCGCTCAATTCGAGTGCCGCGCTGGAGGCGGTGCGAAGGCTTGTGCGTGCAAAGGTGCCGCATCTCGATGACGACCGCCATTTTCATCCGGACATGGAAAAGGCGATCGCCTTGGTTCGCCGCGGCGCAGTCGTCCGGGTCGTCGAGGGGGTCGACCTGCCGGCTATTGCGGGGCAACAGGCATGAGCGACGCTCCATGGCTGACGGTCAGGCGGGGCACAGCGCCGCTTGTGGTCAGCATTCCGCATACCGGAACCGAACTTGCCGGGCTGGACGAGCGTTTCGTCTCGCCATGGCTGGCGCGGCGCGACACCGACTGGTGGATCGAAAAGCTCTATGATTTCGCTGAGGATTTGGATGCGACTGTGGTGCGCACCGCGATCTCGCGCTCGATCATCGACGTCAACCGCGATCCCTCGGGCGCCTCGCTCTATCCCGGCCGGGCGACCACGGAGCTGTGTCCGACCATCACTTTCGACGGTGACCCGCTCTACAAGCCAGGACAGGCGCCTGATGCGAGCGAAGTTGCCGCTCGGCGGGCGGCCTGGTTCGACCCTTATCACGCCGCCCTGGAAGCGGAAATCGTACGGTTGCGGGCGCTTCATCCGAAGATCGTGCTCTACGACTGCCACTCGATCCGTTCGACCCTGCCGCTGCTGTTCGACGGACAATTGCCTGTGTTCAACCTTGGCACCAATGGCGGCAAGAGCACCGACCCTGTCTTGCAGGAGAACGTTGTGGCGATCATGGCCGCCACCGGCTGGTCGTGGGTGCTCGACGGCCGCTTCAAGGGCGGCTGGATCACCCGCCATCATGGTCGTCCCGCCGACGGCGTCCATGCGTTGCAGATGGAACTCGCTAATCGCGGCTACATCCGCGAACCTGAAGGCAAGGGCGTTCAGTCGAACTGGCCGGTTCCCTACGACCGCGATTTCGCGGCACCGATGCGGGCGACGCTGACAGACATCTTCAAGGCCGCGCTCGCTTGGGCGGGCAGCTGATACCCATTCCTAGGGAGGTTTCCGCATGACCCAACATACCCGCATCGACAATTCGCGAATCATTCGCGCGGCCACCGGCACCGAGCTTTCTGCCAAGAGCTGGCTCACCGAAGCGCCGCTGCGCATGCTGATGAACAATCTTGACCCGATGGTCGCCGAAAAGCCGGGCGAACTGGTCGTCTATGGCGGCATCGGCCGTGCGGCGCGCGACTGGGAGAGTTTCGACCGCATTGTCGCAGCACTCAGGAAGCTCGAGGCCGACGAGACGCTTCTGGTGCAGTCGGGCAAGCCGGTCGGCGTGTTCCGCACCCACAAGGACGCGCCGCGCGTGCTGCTTGCCAACTCCAATCTCGTGCCGCACTGGGCGACTTGGGACCATTTCAATGCCCTCGATAAGAAGGGCCTGATGATGTACGGCCAGATGACCGCCGGGTCGTGGATCTATATCGGCAGCCAGGGCATCGTTCAGGGCACCTACGAGACCTTCGTCGAGATGGGTCGCCAGCACTATGGCGGCGATCTTTCCGGCCGCTGGATCCTGACCGCCGGGCTTGGCGGGATGGGGGGCGCACAGCCGCTGGCCGCCACCATGGCCGGTGCCTCGTGCCTCGCTATCGAATGCCAGCCAAGCCGCATCGAGATGCGCCTGAAGACCGGCTATGTCGACGTGCAGGCCAAGGATCTGGACGACGCGCTGGCGATCATCGACCGCGCCGGCAGGGACAAAAAAGCGATTTCGGTAGCCCTTCTCGGTAATGCCGCCGACATCTTCCCTGAATTGGTCAAGCGAGGCGTCAGGCCGGATGCGGTGACCGACCAGACCTCGGCGCATGACCCGGTCAACGGCTATCTGCCCAAGGGGTGGGCCGTTGCCGAATGGGAGGAAAAGCGCGAGCGCGATCCGAAGGCCGTTGAAAAGGCGGCCCGCGCCTCGATGGCGGTGCAGGTCCAGGCGATGCTCGACTTCCACAAGATGGGCATCCCGACCGTCGACTACGGCAACAACATCCGCCAGATGGCGCTGGAGGAAGGGGTCGAAAACGCCTTCGATTTCCCCGGCTTCGTGCCCGCCTACATTCGCCCGCTATTCTGCCGTGGCATCGGCCCGTTCCGCTGGGCAGCGCTCTCGGGCGATCCGGAGGACATCTACAAGACCGACGCGAAGGTCAAGGAACTGACGCCCGGCAACAAGCACCTGCACAACTGGCTCGACATGGCCGCCAAGCGTATCCATTTCCAGGGCCTGCCGGCGCGCATCTGCTGGGTCGGACTGGGCGACCGCCACCGCCTCGGCCTCGCCTTCAACGAAATGGTTGCAAAGGGCGAACTGAAGGCTCCCGTCGTCATAGGCCGGGATCATCTCGACTCCGGCTCGGTCGCGTCGCCCAACCGCGAGACCGAAGCCATGAAGGACGGCTCGGATGCCGTGTCCGACTGGCCGCTGCTCAACGCGCTGCTCAACACCGCCTCGGGGGCGACCTGGGTGTCGCTGCATCATGGCGGCGGCGTCGGCATGGGCTTCTCGCAGCATTCGGGCATGGTTATCGTCTGCGACGGCACCGACGATGCGGCGCGTCGGCTGGAGCGCGTCTTGTGGAACGATCCGGCAACCGGCGTCATGCGCCATGCCGATGCCGGCTACGACATCGCCATCGATTGTGCCAAGGAGCACGGCCTCAACCTGCCTGCTATCCTGGGCTGAACGATGCGCGTCATCCGTCATGCCGATTGCCGCCCGATGCCGTGGAAGAACGGCGGCGGCGTGACCACCGAAATCCTCGCCTGGCCGCCAGCGGCCGGGCTGGATGACTTCGACTGGCGCATCAGTATGGCGCAGGTGGCGGCCGGCGGGCCGTTCTCTGTCTTTGCCGGCATCGACCGTACACTGACTGTGCTGGCCGGGAGCATGCGGCTCGCGGCAGGCGATGCGCCCACGGTCGAGCTTTCACCGCTTTCGCAGCCATATGCGTTCCCAGGCGACGCCATCACCGAAGCGTCGCTGATCCACGGACAGGTTGTCGATTTCAACGTCATGACCCTGCGTGGGCGCTTCAGTCACTCGGTCGTAAAGCTGCAATTCTCCGACCCAGCCGAGATTGAACTGGAAGAGGGTGTCAGCCTGGTCTTTTCTGTGTCAGGCACTACCCGCGTTCACAGCGGAGGCAAGAGCGTCGCACTCGCGGCGCTGGACACGCTGGTTGCAGATGACGGTGCTTCGGTATTGCGATTCGAGCCAGACGAGCCGGTTGCTCTCTTGCTCGTCTCAATTCGAGGCCAATAGCCGGCCAATCTACAAATTCGTCGTGACATCCGGGCGGAACTGACGAACTATCTTCGAAAGGGGAGGGTATGTCTGGTCCGCGACGGATTTCGCGCGGCGATTTGGAGAATGTGCCATGGACACCTGCACGACCGGCAAATTCATCGGCATCGTTGCAACCGGACTTATCATCGACGACGGCGAGGTGGCCGAGGCCTGCATTGCCAAATTTCCCAACGATTTCATGGCAGATTGCCATACCCTCGTTGTCGGGGGCGGCACTGTCTTGCCGCGTCGACAATGACCGGCCAGGCTGCGGAAGGAACCTGGAACGGACAGGCAGCAGGACCCCGCCCGAAATAGGGTGAAATTTGTCTGGGCGAACACGAAAAAGCCTGAATCCTTGCGTTCCGATCTTTTCGCGGCACTGCTATGAGGCGCGGGCGGCATAGGCTGTGACGACGCCATATTTTCACTCAATGGTGGTGCCAGAGCGATCCCTCGACCTGTTGTGTTGCCATGCAACCAATTCTTGTTTGAAACGGTTTTATGCGGCGGGTCCGCGACACTGCGAGGTGGCGCGGACCTTCCGTGAAACGGAAATGCTGTAAATGAATATTCAGACCGACCCACGCAGGATCACGGACGCAGAGGCGAACTTCCCCGCTGTTGCGGAGCAGCCGATCAGGGCAGCCGTTCTGCATGAGGATCGTATGCGCGCGGTTGGCGTAAGCCTGGCGCGCAGGGAACTCGCCTCGCTGTTCGGCCTGGAGGCATTCGACTTTCATGCCCGCATCCGCGAGAGCGCCAAGAAGATCCTGCAGGTCTATCGCGACACGAACGCAGCACAGGGCAGGGGGGAGCCGATCACGCCGTCTGCGCAGTGGCTGCTCGACAACAACTATCTGGTCGAACAGACCATCTATCAGATCAAGCGCGACCTGCCGCGCCGCTTCTATCGCGAATTGCCGACCATTGAGATTGCTCCCGGTCAATCTGTGCCGCGCGCGCTCGCCATCGCCTGGGTCTATGTCGCGCATTCCGATAGCACCGTTTCGGCGCAGATGTTCAAGGCGATCGTCGAGGGCTACCAGTCCATCGAGCCGCTGCAGATCGGTGAGCTGTGGGCGCTTCCGTCCTTGCTGCGCTTCGTATTGGTGGAAAACCTGCGCCGCCTCGCCGTGCGGGTCAAACGCTCGCGCGACATGCGCCAGATCGCCAATGACGTCGCCGATCGGCTGCAATTGGTGCAGGAGCAGGATGACGGCCTCGCGTTGCTGAGGGCCTATGCCGCCCATGCACGCGACGCGACCTTTGCGACACAACTGCTCTATCGCTTGCGCGACGGTTCGCAAAATGCCGGCAAGGCATTGATCTGGCTTGAAAGCGAACTCGAGAAATCGGGCAGCGACGCCGAAGAGATCATCATCGGCGAACACGTCACGCTGTCGAGCGGCAACGTCACCACCGGCAACATCATCCGTGGTCTGCGGCTGATCGACGACCAGGACTGGACGGTCTGGTTCGAGGATGTAAGTCGCGTCGATCTGTTGCTGCGCGAGCGTACCAATTATGGCGCTCTCGACTTCGCCTCGCGCGATCAGTATCGCCGGGCGATCGAGGAACTGGCCCGCCATTCGGACCTGTCGGAATACCAGGTCGCAGAACGCGCGACCGATTTTGCGGTGGCGGATAGGCCTGCTCCGGCCGAAGCACGCGCCGATATGCAACAGGATTGCTCGGACGTCGGCTTCTTCCTCGTCGGCCCGCGCCGAGCGGAACTCGAACAGGCAATCGGCTATCGTCCGACCATCGGCCGCATCATCAACCGGGCCTTCCGCAAGACCAACTGGCTGGGCATAGCGCTGCCGGTGTTTGCCCTGACAGTGCTCCTGCTGTTCCTTGCCGGCAATGCGCTGGCCGCGCTCGGTTTGTCCGCCGGCGCCATCACGCTGATGCTGGTGCTGTTCTCGGTTCCGGCAAGCGAGGGCGCGCTCGCCTTCTTCAATACCATCGTGCTGAAGTTTCTCGAGCCGACCCGACTTGTCGGGTACGAATTCAAGGACGGCGTGCCGGTGGAAGCCCGCACGCTGGTCGTGGTGCCGTCGCTGATCGGCTCGCGCGACGATGTCGACGAGAATATCCGCAACCTCGAAGTGCACCACCTCGCCAACATGTCCGGCGATATCTATTTCGCCCTGCTGTCGGATTGGCCCGACAGCCAGACTGAGCTTTCGAGCGGCGACCGCGAAATCTACGAATATGCCCGCCGCGAAATCGCACGCCTCAATCAACGCTACCCGAAGGACGATTCGCCGCGCTTCTATATCCTGCATCGCCGTCGGCTCTACAATCCGGCGCAGGGCTGCTGGATGGGTTGGGAGCGCAAGCGTGGCAAGCTGCACGAACTGGATCTGCTGTTGCGCGGCGACGGTGATACCACGTTCATGCCCACTGACGTACCGCTGCCGGAGAACGTCGTTCACGTCATGACGCTGGACGCCGACACGCGCATGACGCGCGGCGTGGTCACCAAGCTTGTCGGCAAGATGTGCCACCCGCTCAACAAGCCGGAGTTCGATGCCGAGCGTCGGGTCGTAACCGCGGGTTATGCGATCCTGCAGCCGCGCGTGACGCCGTCGCTGACGACAGGCGACGAAGCCTCGTTCTTCCAGCGCGTGTTCTCGGCCAATCGCGGTCTCGACCCATACGTCTTCGCCGTCTCCGACCTCTACCAGGACGTATTCGGCGAGGGTACTTTCACCGGCAAGGGCCTTTACCATGTCGACGCGATGGAGGCTGCCCTCAAGGGGCGGATCGCCGAAAACACCGTGCTCAGCCACGACTTGCTCGAAGGCGCGCTCGCCCGCTCGGCGCTGGTGACCGATGTCGAGGTTGTGGAGGACTACCCGACACGCTATTCGGTCGATGCGTCGCGCCAGCATCGCTGGGCGCGCGGCGACTGGCAGTTGCTCGGCTTCATCCTCGACCCGAAATCCGGCGTGCCGGCGCTGTCGCGCTGGAAGATGATCGACAACCTCAGGCGTTCGCTGACCCCGATCTTCTGGGTCATGGCGGCGATTGCCGGCTGGACGCTTTTGCCTTTCACCCAGGCCGCGCAGTGGCAGGCGCTGCTGATCCTCACCCTGTTCATGGCGCCGACCTTCGACATTGTCGACGCCATCCTGCCCAAGAACCGCGATGCTACCGCCCGCGGCCACTTCAGCGCGCTGGCCCGCGACCTGGCATTCGGCACGGCCATGGTCGCGCTCAAGGTCGTGTTGATGGCGCATCTTGCCTGGATGATGGGCGACGCCATCATTCGCACGCTCTATCGCCTGTTCGTCAGCCGCAAGAACCTGCTCGAGTGGCGCACCGCCTCGCAGGCGGCCAAATCGGGCGGAAACGACCTCCTTGCCTACTATCGCATGATGTATGGCGCGGTGATCATCGCGGTCGTCGGGCTCGTGCTGCCGGTGATGACGGATTCGACCGGCGCTTTCGTCGCCTTTGCCTTCGCCATCTTCTGGGCCGGCTCGCCAGCCTTCGCCTGGCTCATCAGCCGCTCGGCCGAGACCGAGGATCGGCTGCATGTCGCCCCGTCCGACATCTACACGCTGCGCACGGTCGCGCGCCGCACTTGGCACTACTTCGAGACTTTCGTCACGGAGGGACAACACCACCTGCCGCCGGACAATTTCCAGGAAAATCCTACCGGCGTCATCGCCAATCGCACCTCGCCGACCAACATCGGTGTTTACCTTTTGTCGGTCGTTTCCGCGCGCGACTTCGGCTGGATCAGCCTTGCGGATGCTGTCGGTCGCATCGAGCGGACCGTCTCGACCATCGAGAAGATGGAGCGCTTCCGGGGCCATCTCTATAACTGGTATGACACGACGACCCTGCGCCCGCTCTACCCGCTCTATGTCTCGAGCGTCGACAGCGGCAACCTGGCCGGCCATCTCGTCGCCGTGGCCGCTGCTTGTTCCGAGTGGGCCGAGGCGCCGTCGGTGCATTTGCAGGGCGACTTTGAAGGCATTCTCGACATCGTTGCCATCATCGAGGAGAGCGTTGCCGAATTGCCTGACGACCGCAGGCAGTTGCGGCCGCTGCGCCAGCGCTTGATCGACCGTGTCGACGGCATGCGCCGGGCGGTGGAAACTATCAAGTCGCAGCCGGAAATGGCTTCGATCCGCACCATCAATCTGGCGGTGCTGTCGGGCGAGATCCGCAAGCTAGCTGGCGCCATCCACACCGAGGCCGCTTCGACCAAGAGCGATCTGCTGGCAGACTGGGCGAAGACGCTGGAGGCCACTTGCGAGGCGCATGTGCACGACGCGCACGCCGACGATCACGCGGTCGCGGTACTGCGCACCAAGCTCGTCGAACTGCGCGAGCGCGCGCGAAAATTCGCCTTCGAGATGAATTTCACGTTCCTCATGCGCAACGAGCGCAAGCTGTTGTCCATCGGCTACCGGGTCGAAGAGCACCAGTTGGATGAGAGCTGCTACGACCTGTTGGCTTCCGAGGCACGGCTGACCAGCCTGTTTGCCATCGCCAAGGGCGACGTTCCGACCGAACATTGGTTCAGGCTTGGCCGCCCGATCGTCGAGATCGGTTTCCAGGGCGCGCTGATGTCGTGGTCAGGCTCGATGTTCGAGTATCTGATGCCGCCGCTGGTCATGAAGGAGCCGCAAGGCGGCATCCTCAACCAGACCAACAAGCTCATCGTCCGCCGCCAGATCCAGTACGGCCGCTCCAAGGGCATTCCGTGGGGTGTCTCCGAGTCGGCCTACAATGGCCGCGACCGCGAGCTGACCTATCAATACACCAATTTCGGCGTCCCGGGTCTCGGCCTCAAACGCGGCCTCGGGCAGAACACCGTCATTGCGCCCTATGCGACGGTGCTTGCGGCTCAGTTCATGCCAAGCGAAGCGACGTCGAACCTGCGGCGTCTGCGCAAGCTCGGTGCGCTCGGCCGCTACGGCTATTACGACGCGGTCGACTACACCCCCCAGCGCGTGCCGGAAGGGGCTGACCATGCTGTGGTCTACAACTACATGGCCCACCATCAGGGCATGTCGATCGTGGCCATCGCCAATGCCATCTTCGAAGGCCGGATGCGCGACCGCTTCCACAGCGACCAGGTGATCGAAGCGGCAGAACTGCTGCTGCAGGAGAAGGCGCCGCGTGACATACCGGTCGCCACCGTGCGCACCGAAGTCGACGAGCACACCAAGGACGAGACGGCCGATCACAGCGCCGACACGCGCCTGGTGCTCAATCCGATGCGGGCGCTGCGCTCCACCAACCTGATGTCGAACGGGCGCTACTCGGTGATGGTCACTGCCACCGGCTCCGGCTACAGCCGCTGGAACGAGATGGCGATCACGCGCTGGCAGCCCGACCCGACCGAAGACAGGATGGGAACCTACCTGTTCCTGCGCGACACTGAGACGGGCGATTGGTGGTCTGCGACCGCCGAGCCCAAGCGCGCCACCGGCGAGCAGGTGCAGACCATTTTCTGCGATGACAAGGCGACCTTCGTGAAGACGGTGGGCACGCTTCGCAGCGAGGTCGAGTGCATTGTCGTCTCCGAAGGCAATGGCGAGGCGCGCAAGATCGTCATCTGGAACGATGCGGCGGTAGACCGCCATATCGAAGTTACATCCTTCGCGGAACTGGTGCTTGCGCCCGAGGCCGCCGACAACGCCCATCCGGCTTTCTCGAAGATGTTCGTGGAGACCGAGATTTCCCAAAATGGCAGCGCCATCCTGGCGACGCGCCGCACACGATCGCCCAATGAGCCGCAGGTGGTGGCGGCCCACTTCGTCACCGATCCGTCTGGCCTCGTGCGTGACACCGAGGCCGAGACTGATCGCCGCGCCTTCATCGGCCGAGGCCGCACCATTGCCGATCCGGCGGCCTTCGATCCGGGCGCCAGGCTCACCGGCAGCGCCGGTTTCACGCTCGACCCGGTGGCGGCCATTCGACGCCGCGTCCGTGTTCCGGCCAACAAGAAGGTTTCTCTGACCTTCTGGACGGTCGTCGGCTCGACCCGCGAGGAAGTCGAGGAAACCGTGGCCAGGCTTGACCACCCCGAGGGATTTCCACGGCAGGCGATGCTGTCATGGACGCGCTCGCAGGTTCAGACGCGGCATCTCGGTCTCAGTCTCGCCGATGCAGCCAACGTCCAGAAGCTGGCCCGCTATCTGATTTATCCGGATCCGTTCCTGCGGCTTTCGGCGGATGCGATTGCGTCCGGGCTCGGCCGACAGTCGGCGCTGTGGCCGATGGCGATCTCGGGTGATTTCCCGATCCTGGCGGTCCGTATCGGCGACATCGCCGACATCGAAGTCATCGCCCAGGTGCTGCGTTTCCAGGAATACATGCGTGCCCGCGGTCTGCTCGCCGATCTCGTCATCATCAACGAACAGGCATCGTCCTATGTCCAGGACCTCCAGCAGGCCATCGAGGCACTTTGCGAAAACAGCCGCCTGCGCGGCAAGGAACTCGGGCCACGGCAGCATATCTTTGCCGTGCGCCGGGATCTGATGGACGAGGATTCCTACAGGACGTTGCTGGCCGTGGCCCGCGTTTGCCTGCATACGCGCAACGGCACCATCTTCGATCAGATCGAGCGCGCGGAAGCGGCGGCTCTTCTGGCACGTGATGCGCTTGCTTCCGCTCAGGCGCCGGCCAATCCGGTGCCGCAAGTGCTGCAGACCTCGCCGTCGCGCGCCCTTCGCAAGAACAGCGGAGAGGGGTTGGCCTACTGGAACGGCTTCGGTGGCTTCGATGCCGGCGGTCGCGAATATGTGGTGCGCCTCAATGGCACCCGCGCCACGCCGCAGCCATGGATCAACGTCGTGGCAAACTCCGCCTTCGGCTTCCACAGTTCCGCCGAAGGGGCGGCTTTCACCTGGAGCCGCAACAGCCGCGACTACCAGTTGACGCCATGGACCAACGATCCGGTGACCAATCGGCCGGGCGAGGCAATCTACATCTTCGATCGCGCCAGTGGTCGGACGCATTCGCCCATTGCGGCGGTGGCGCGAGATGCCGGCGCCACCTATGAGGCACGCCATGGCCAGGGCTTTTCGACCTTCCGTTCCAAACGCGGCTCGCTGGCGACCGAGCTGACCCATCTGGTCGATCCGGTGGATCCGGTCCGAGTTTCTCGCTTGCGGATCGAGAACTCCGGTGCGGTTCCGGCAAAGCTCCGGGTCTATGCCTATGCCGAGTGGGTTCTGGGCAACAGCCGTGCCAAGACGGGGCCCAACATCGTGTCCTCCGTTGACGCCGCTACGGGCGCGCTGTTGGCCCGCAACACCTACGGGCTCGATTTCGGCGAGCGCGTGGCCTTCATGGCATTGGACGGCAAGGCCGGGTCGGTGACCGCCGACCGCCACGAGTTCATCGGTACCGGCGGTACCGTCGAGTTGCCTCACGCGGTGATGCTCGGTGCCGACCTGACTGGTCGTGTCGAGGCAGGTGTCGACCCGTGCGCGGCGATCGCCCGCGATGTCGAGGTGCCCGCCGGCGGCGCGATATCGTTGATCTGGCTGCTCGGTGATGCAGATTCGGGCGAGGCGGCGAGTGGGCTGGTGGCGCGCCACCTTAAGGTCGATTTCGACCAGAGGCTCGCCGAAAACGAGGCCAACTGGCGTTCCTTCCTCGGCACGATCGAGGTGGAGACGCCGGACAAGGCGCTCGACGCGATGGTCAACAACTGGCTGCCCTACCAGAGCCTTGCCTGCCGCATCCGAGCGCGTTCGGCCTTTTACCAGGCAAGCGGTGCTTTCGGATTCCGCGACCAGCTCCAGGATACGCTGGCGCTTCTGCTGCATGACCCGAGGCTTGCCCGCGAGCAGATCCTGAATGCCGCTGGCCGGCAATTCGCGGAAGGCGATGTGCAGCATTGGTGGCTGCCACGCACGGGTGCCGGGGTACGCACCATGATCTCCGACGACGTGGTCTGGCTGGCCGGCGCCACGGCGCGCTACATCACCGTCACAGGCGATTCGGCGATCCTCGGCGAGCATCTGCCCTTCATCGAAGGTCAGGCGCTCAGTCCCGGCGAACATGACGCCTTCTTCACCCCTGAGGTATCCAAGAAGAAGGCGTCGCTTTACGAGCACTGCGCCCGGGCGCTCGACCTCGCCATCAAGCGGACGGCCCGAAACGGCCTGCCGCTCATCCTCGGCGGTGATTGGAACGATGGCATGAACCGCGTCGGCGAAGGCGGCAAGGGCGACAGCGTATGGCTGGGCTGGTTCCTGCTGCGGACACTGAACCAGTTCGTGCCTCTGGCCAAGGCCGAGGGCGATTCCAAGCGGGCCACCGCTTGGGACAAGCACGCCAATGCGCTCAAGCGGGCGTTGGAAAATGCTGCCTGGGACGGCGAGTGGTATCGTCGCGGCAGCTTCGACGACGGCACGCCGCTCGGCTCGCGCAATTCGGACGAATGCAAGATCGATTCGATCGCGCAATCGTGGAGCGTGTTGTCGGGAGAGGGCGATCCGGCCCGTTCGCGCACTGCCATGCAGCAGGCGACGAATTTGCTGGTCGACGACGAGCTTGGTGTCATCAAGCTGTTTACGCCGCCCTTCTACGCAACGGAGAAGGACCCCGGCTACATCAAGGCCTATCCGCCGGGTGTCCGCGAGAACGGCGGCCAGTACACGCATGCGGCCACGTGGTTCGTCATCGCATTGGCCGAGATGGGACAGGTCGATGAGGCTTATCGCTGCTTGTCGATGCTCAACCCGGTCAACCACGCGCTCGACGAGAAGGCGGCTGAGATTTATCGCGTCGAGCCTTATGTCGTGGCTGCGGATGTCTACGCCGACCCCTCCAAGGCGGGACGCGGTGGCTGGACCTGGTACACCGGCTCGGCGGGCTGGCTCTATCGGGCGGCAGTCGAGACCATCCTTGGCATAAGCCGGCGCGGCGACCGAATCGTCGTTTCTCCGGCCATTCCGAGCCATTGGGAAGGCTATTCGGCGACGCTGCGTTTGGGCGGAGCCATCTACAGGTTGCGTGTGGTCAGAGACAAATCCGCTAAGGCTGCCAAGGCCGAGGTCGATGGCGTCAAGAGCAAGGACGCATCTTTTGCCATGTGCGAAAGCGGCGAGATTGAGGTCACAATCCGCATACCAGGATAGGGCATCGGCGGCACGCGTGCGTGCCGCCGATGACCGTCATCATTTCGCCGTAAGACTGCCTTTTTTCGTTAGTTCTCAATTCCTTATAGCATCACACCAGATTACCGGCCGTTGCCATGTGTTGTTCGATTTTTTTGAACTCAACAGCTATCTGCGCATTGTCTTGCGGGACAGTGGTCGATACTGATCGACCATTGTGCGGTGCACAATGAAGGGACTGACGGGACTCATGGGGTACCAAAGTGTCGTTGCTTGAGGTTTATTGGAGAGCCCTCCGCTACCTTGCCGCCGATGGCAAGAAGGTGGGCTTGATTTGCGCGGCCAACATCGTGTTGGCGATCGTCACCATTGCCGAACCCATCCTGTTCGGGCGAATTATCGATGCCATTTCCGAGAAGTCGGAAGTGGTCCCGACCATGGCGCTGTGGGCGAGCTTCGGCGCGTTCAACATCGTCGCCTTCGTGCTGGTGGCGCGCGGCGCCGACCGTCTAGCCCATGCGCGGCGTGGCGAGGTGCTCTGTCAGTCCTTCGAGCGGGTGATAACCATGCCGCTCGCCTGGCACCAACAGCGCGGGACTTCGCATTCGCTGCATACGCTGCTGCGCGCCGTCGAAACGCTGTTCAGCCTTTGGCTCGAATTCATGCGCACGCATCTGGCGACCGCAGTTGCGCTGGTGTTGCTGATCCCGACGGCCTTCTCGATGGATACGCGGATGTCGCTGGTGCTGATCGCGCTCGGCGTACTCTATGTCGCCATCGGCCGGCTCGTCATGCGCAAGACCAAGGAAGGTCAGGCCTCGGTCGAGCGCCACTATCACAAGGTCTTCTCCCACGTTTCGGATTCGGTCAGCAATGTCGCGGTGCTGCAAAGCTACAACCGTGTCGGCCACGAGACCGAAGCGCTGCGTGGCTATGTCCGCGCGCTGATCGCGACCCAGAACCCGGTGCTCGACTGGTGGGCGCTGGCTTCGGCGATGCATCGCCTCGCTTCGACCATCTCGATGATGGTGGTGCTGCTCATCGGTGCCTATCTGGTGACCCATGGCCAGTTGCGCGTCGGCGAGATTGTAGCCTTTACAGGCTTCGCCTCGCTGCTCATCAGCCGCCTCGATCAGGTCTCGGCATTCGTCAACCAGATATTCGACGCGCGTGCCAAGCTCGAAGAGTTCTATCACCTCGAAGACAGCGCCGCCGACCAGAGTGAGCCCGACGGTCTGCGCGACCTGGAAAACGTCACTGGCCATGTTCGCTTTGAAAACGTCGGCTTCGAGTTCCCGAATTCGGGGCAGGGCGTACGCGACGTCTCGTTCGAGGTCAGCGTCGGCCAGACGGTCGCCATCGTCGGCCCGACCGGAGCCGGCAAGACCACGCTGATCAATCTGCTGCAGCGTGTCTATGCGCCGGAACAGGGACGCATCCTGATCGACGGCATCGATACCCGCACCGTGACCAGGAAGTCGCTGCGCCATTCGATCGCAACCGTCTTCCAGGATGCTGGCCTGCTCAACCGGTCGATCGAGGACAACATCCGTGTCGGTCGTGCCGGCGCCAGCAATGAAGAAGTGCATGCTGCAGCCGCCGCTGCGGCCGCGCAGGATTTCATCCTGTCCAAGAGCGACGGTTACGACACCAATGTCGGCGAACGCGGCGGGCAGCTGTCGGGCGGTGAGCGCCAGCGCATCGCGATTGCCCGCGCCATTCTCAAGAGCGCGCCGATCCTGGTCCTCGACGAGGCGACGAGCGCGCTCGACGTCGAGACCGAGAACCGGGTCAAGGACGCCATCGACATGCTGCGTGACGGGCGCACGACCTTCATCATCGCGCATCGGCTGAGCACGGTTCGCGATGCCGATCTGGTCGTGTTCATGGATCATGGCCAAGTGGTCGAGATGGGCGGGTTCGCCGAGCTTTCGTCACGCAACGGCCGGTTTGCATCGCTGTTGCGCGCTGGCGGCCTGCTCAATGACGAGGACGTCCGTCGCGTCACCCATGTCGAGGCAGCCGCCTGAGACGCCATTTCACGGCTGGAAATATCCTGCGGGGCGCTTCGGCGCCCCGTTTGCATTGAGGCCCGCGACGTCGGAACCGATTGCGGAGCAGGCTGGCCACCGCTATTTAGCGTTCATGACACAGATGACCTCGCAGCCTTGGCGTTTCAGCGACCTTGCCAATCCGACCCGCTTCATTGCGTTGGTCGACAAGGTCGTACCCTGGCTGGCCGGTTTGTCCGTCCTGGTTCTGGCCATAGGGCTTTATCTCGCCTTTGCCGCCCCTGAGGATTTCCAGCAAGGCATCACCGTCCGCATCATGTACATCCACGTGCCGTTCGCCTGGTTGTCGATGATGTGCTACTCAGTGATGGCCATCTCGGCTCTCGGCACACTGGTCTGGCGCCACCCTCTCGCCGATGTCGCGTTGAAATCGGCAGCACCAGTCGGTGCCGTCTTCACCGCGCTGGCACTGCTCACCGGTTCGATCTGGGGCAAGCCGATGTGGGGCACCTGGTGGGTATGGGATGCCCGCCTGACGTCGGTCTTCGTGCTTTTCCTGATGTATCTCGGTATCATCGCACTGACCCGCGCGCTCGACGATCCAGCGCGCTCGGCGCGTGCGGCGGCTGTCATCACGCTGGTAGGCTTCATCAATATCCCGATCATCAAGTTTTCAGTCGAATGGTGGAACACCCTGCATCAGCCCGCTTCGGTGTTGCGTCTTGACGGTCCGACGATCGATTCGAGCATGCTCTGGCCGCTGCTCATCATGGCGGTTGGCTTCACCCTCATGTTCTTCACCCTGCATCTGATGGCGATGCGCACCGAGATCTGGCGCCGGCGCGTCATGGCAATGCGCCAGATCGCTGCCCGAAGAGCCGAACGCCAGCAGGCCTGAAGGCTTTCAACAGGAGGCAAGACCCCATGTGGCCGGATCGTCGTATTCTTGATCTTCTGGGCCTTGAACTTCCTATCCTTCAGGCGCCGATGGCGGGCCCTGTCTATTCCGAAATGGTGATAGCCGTTTCCGAAGCCGGCGCCCTTGGAGGTTTGCCTTGCGCAATGATGACGCCTGACAAGGCGCGCGCCGAACTCGGCATCATCCGCCAGCGCACCGCACGGCCAATCAACGTCAATTTCTTCTGCCACAAGCAGCCTGAGGAAGACGCGGCGCGAGAGGCCGCCTGGAAGCGTCGTCTCGCGCCCTATTATGTCGAACTCGGGCTAGATCCCGGCGCACCAGTGCCGCGTTCCGCACGTGCGCCATTCGATGACGAATTCTGCGCAATCGTCGAGGAATTCAGGCCGGAGGTGGTGAGCTTCCATTTCGGCCTGCCGGATGAGGTGTTGCTCGACCGCGTCAAGGCAGCCGGCGCGAAGGTCCTGTCTTCGGCGACGACCGCCGACGAGGCTGTGTGGCTTGAGGCGAGGGGCTGCGACGCCATCATCGCCCAAGGCTCCGAGGCAGGCGGCCATCGCGGAATTTTCCTGACCAACGACATCGCCAACCAACCCGGAACCTTCGCGCTGGTGCCGCAGGTGGTCGATGCTGTCAAAGTGCCTGTCATTGCCGCCGGTGGGATTGCCGACGCGCGCGGCATCATCGCCGCCTTCGCGCTTGGAGCGTCGGCGGTGCAGATCGGTACCGCCTATCTTTTTTGCCCGGAGGCCAAGGTGTCGGCGGTGCACAAGGCGGCGCTTCGAGGCGCGAAGGACGACCACACTGCGCTCACCAATGTCTTCACCGGTCGGCCTGCGCGGGGCATCGTCAATCGCATCATGCGTGAGACCGGGCCGATCTCCGATCTCGCGCCGGAGTTTCCGCTTGCCGGCGGCGCGCTGGCGCCGCTGCGGGCCAAGGCCGAGGCGCAGGGGTCGGGCGACTTCACTTCGCTATGGTCGGGGCAGGCGGCCAGCCTCGGCCGGGAGATGCCGGCTGGCAATCTGACCAGGATGCTTGGCGAGGAAGCGCAAGCGCTACTCGCCAAGTTGGCCGGGTAGTCCCGCTCGTCGCCGCGAGGACCTATTTCGGCGTCAGCGTCCGGCGCACCGCCTCGTGCCAGCCCTTCAGCTTGGCGGCCCGCATTCCCGGTTCCATCTGCGGTCTGAATTCGCGGTCGAGGGCCCAGGACTTGGCAAAATCCTCGGCCGAGGGCCAGACACCAGCCCGCGACCCGGCCAGCCAGGCCGCGCCCAATGCCGTCGTTTCAAGCACCGTCGGACGATCGACCGGCGCGTCGAGGATGTCGGACAGGCGCTGCATGGTCCAGTCGGAGGCGACCATGCCGCCGTCGACACGCAGCACAGTCTTGCCGTTTGTCGATTTCCAGTCCTTCTTCATCGCGTCGAGCAGGTCGTGGGTCTGGTAGGCAACGGATTCTAGCGTTGCGCGTGCGAACTCCGCCGGTCCGGTGTTGCGGGTGAGCCCAAAGATCGCGCCGCGCGCCTCGGCATCCCAATGCGGCGCGCCGAGCCCGACGAAGGCCGGAACGAGATAGACGTCCTGCGTTTCATCCGCATTGGCGGCCAGTTCGCCACTGTGTTCAGCCTTTCCGATCACCTTGAGGCCATCCCGCAGCCACTGCACGGCCGCACCCGCAACGAAGATCGAGCCTTCGAGCGCATAGGTCGTCTTGCCGTCGAGGCGGTAGGCAATGGTGGTCAGCAGGCGGTTCTTCGAGCGGACGATATCGCTGCCGGTATTGAGGATGGCAAAGCAGCCCGTGCCATATGTCGATTTCATCATCCCGGGTTCGAAGCAGGCTTGCCCGATGGTCGCCGCCTGTTGGTCGCCGGCCACACCGAGGATCGGAATCTCGGCCCCGAACAGAGACTTGTCCGTCACGCCGAAGTCGGCCGCGCAATCCTTGACCTCGGGCAGCATCGCCGCGGGGATACGCAGGATGTCGAGCAATTCGGCATCCCAGGCGTTCTTCACGATGTTGTAGACGAGCGTGCGCGAGGCGTTGGTTGCGTCGGTCGCATGCACCTTGCCGGCGGTCAGGCGCCAGATCAGGAAAGAATCGATGGTGCCGGCCAGCAGTTCGCCGCGCGCAGCACGGGCGCGCGCGCCTTCGACCTTGTCGAGCAGCCAGGCGATCTTGGTGCCAGAAAAATAGGGGTCGAGCAGCAGGCCGGTCTTCTCGGTGAAGAGAGGCTCGAGGCCTCGTTCCTTGAGTTCGGCGCAAAGCGGTGCGGTGCGGCGGTCCTGCCAGACGATGGCATTGTGGATCGGCCTTCCGGTCGCCTTGTCCCAGATGACGACCGTCTCACGCTGGTTGGTGATGCCGATTGCGGAGATGTCGGCGGCAGTCTTTCCAGCCTTGTCGAGCGCGATGTGCACGGTCGAGACGACACTGTCCCAGACCTCCTCGGGATCGTGCTCGACCCAGCCGGAATCGGGAAAATGCTGGGTGAATTCCTTCTGGCCCGCGCCGACGACCTTCATCCTCGCGTCGAACACGATCGCCCGACTGGACGTCGTGCCCTGGTCAATGGCCAAAACGAAACCGCTCATTTCATGCTCCTGCAGTCACTTGCATAAATAGGGGAGGCGGCACTACGCCGTCTCCCCGGATACTCCATCGGGCAAACTGTCGCCCGAACTTACTTGCTCCAGCTTTTCACCAGTTCGTCATAGTTGACGGTGATCGGCTTTTCCTTCTCGTTCTCGATCTTCAACTGCGGCGCCAGATTGCCGTTCTTGGCCGCGTCGGCATTCCAGTAGGCCAGGTCATGCTTCTCAGCCAGCTTCGGACCGATGTCGCCCTGGATTCCGGCGCGCTCGAGGCGTTCCAGCACCTTTTCCTGCTCCGCACACAGCGAGTCCATGGCCTCCTGGGCGCTCTTTGCGCCCGACGACGCGTCCCCGATCGCCTGCCACCACAGCTGCGCCAGCTTCGGATAGTCAGGCACGTTGGTGCCGGTCGGCGACCACTGCACGCGGGCCGGCGAGCGATAGAACTCGATCAGTCCGCCGAGCTGCGGCGCGCGGTCGCTGAAGCTCTTGTGGTCGAGGGTCGACTGGCGGATGAAGGTCAGGCCGACATGGCTCTTCTTCACGTCCACCGTCTTCGAGGTGACGAACTGTGCATAGAGCCAGGCGGCCTTCGCGCGATCGTCGGGCGTCGACTTCAGGATCGTCCACGAACCGACGTCCTGGTAGCCGAGCTTCATGCCGTCCTTCCAGTATACGCCATGCGGCGAGGGAGCCATGCGCCATTTCGGCGTACCGTCTTCATTCATGACCGGCAGGCCTGGCTTGACCATGTCGGCGGTGAAGGCCGTGTACCAGAAGATCTGCTGGGCAATCGCGCCCTGGGCCGGCACAGGGCCGCTCTCGGAGAAGGTCATGCCCTGGGCTTCCGGCGGCGCATAGCCCTTCAGCCAGTCGAGATACTTGACGATCGAATAGACCGAAGCCGGCCCGTTGGTGTCGCCACCGCGGTCGACGCAGGAGCCGACCGGCTGCGACTTGGCATTGACCTTGATGCCCCATTCGTCGACCGGCAGGCCGTTCGGCAGGCCCTTGTCGCCGTTGCCGGCCATCGACAGCCAGGCGTCGGTGAAGCGCCAGCCGAGCGAGGGATCCTTCTTGCCGTAGTCCATATGGCCATAGACCTTCTGGCCGTTGACGTCGCGGCCGGTGAAGAATTCGGCGATGTCCTCATAGGCCGACCAGTTGACCGGAACGCCGAGGTCGTAGCCGTATTTCGCCTTGAAGTCGGCCTTGTTCTTATCGTCGTTGAACCAGTCGTAGCGGAACCAGTAGAGGTTGGCGAACTGCTGGTCGGGAAGCTGGTAGAGCTTGCCGTCAGGTGCGGTGGTGAACTTGGTGCCGATGAAGTCGGCGACGTCGAGGTTGGGGTTGGTGACGTCCTTGCCCTCGTTGGCCATCCAGTCGGTCAGGCTGCGCGCCTGCTGGTAGCGCCAATGCGTGCCGATCAGGTCGGAGTCGTTGACATAGGCGTCATAGATGTTTTCGCCCGACTGCATCTGCGTCTGCAGCTTCTCGATCACGTCGCCTTCGCCGATGAGGTCGTGCGTGATCTTGATGCCGGTGATGTCGCTGAATGCCTTGGCCAGCGTCTTCGATTCATATTCGTGGGTGGTGATGGTCTCCGAAACGACTTTGATCTCCATGCCGGCGAAAGGCTTCGCCGCATCGATGAACCATTGCATTTCAGCTTCCTGGCCGGCGCGATCGAGCGCCGACTGGTCCTTGATTTCGGCATCGAGGAAGGCTTTCGCCTCGTCCATTCCGGCAAAGGCATTTCCTGCTCCCAGGAGCAGAGCAAGCACGCTGGTAGACGTCAAAATTCTAAAACGCATTTCAGTCCTCCCAAACAAGGTTGCATTGCCATTTGGCGCCGTCGCGGGTCTGCGGCGGTTCCAACACTTCCCTCTCTAGACGAAGCGGAATACGCCGATGGCGTAGACTACTGCGAGAGCGAGAGCCCACCACAGGTTGGGGCCGACCAGCCCCAGCCATGCGAGATGAATGAAGGCGCTGCCGAGCAGCGACACGAAGAGACGGTCTCCTCTGGTTGTCTCGAAACGGAGAATGCCGACACGCGGGTTGCCGCCGGGCGAAAAATACTCCCACACCCCCATGCCCACGAGCATGAGGAAGATGGTGGTGAAGAACAGCGCCGTCGGCAGCGTCCATGCCATCCAGGAAAAGTTCAGGCGGAGCGCCAGATTGAATCCGAACATCTCGATCTGGTTCGGATCGGGGAAGCCCAAAAACATCGCCACGACATCGAACTGCAGGCCGATCCAGGCCACCAGCACCAGCAGGCAGCCGACGATCGACCAACGTGCAATACTGTTCGTGTCAGGCATCACACCCTCCCCAGGGCAAAGCCCTTGGCGATGTAGTTGCGGACGAACCAGATCACGAGCGCGCCCGGAATGATGGTCAGCACGCCCGCCGCCGCCAGCACGCCCCAGTCCATGCCCGAGGCTGAGACCGTGCGGGTCATGATCGCGGCGATCGGCTTGGCGGCGGTCGTGGTCAGCGTGCGGGCAATCAGAAGCTCGACCCACGAGAACATGAAGCAGAAAAAGGCGGCCACCCCGATGCCGCTGGCGATCAGCGGCACGAAGATCTTCAGGAAGAAGCGCGGGAACGAATAGCCGTCGATATAGGCGGTCTCGTCGATCTCCTTGGGCACGCCTGACATGAAGCCCTCGAGGATCCACACCGCCAGCGGCACGTTGAACAGGCAGTGGGCCAGCGCCACCGCGATGTGGGTGTCGATCAGGCCGAAGGCTGAATAGAGCTGGAAGAAGGGCAGGGCGAACACCGCCGGCGGCGCCATCCGGTTGGTCAGCAGCCAGAAGAACAGGTGCTTGTCGCCGAGGAAGCGATAGCGCGAGAAGGCATAGGCGGCCGGCAGGGCGACGGCGACCGAGATCGCGGTGTTCATCACCACATAGATGATCGAATTGATGTAGCCCTTGTACCAGGACGGATCGGTGAAGATCACGCGGTAGTTGTGAATCGTCGGGTTTTGCGGCCACAGCGAGAAGGTGCCGAGGATCTCCTGGTTGGACTTGAAGCTCATGTTGATGAGCCAGTAGATCGGTAGCATCAGGAAGATGATGTAGATGGTGGGCACCAGCCACCAGAAGCGCGATTCCTCGCCGCGGCGGCGCATCCGGCGCGCTAACGCTTTGTCCGATGCGCCATGGGCAGCAGCGGGCGCGGCCGGTGCGCTGCGCATCAGCTTCTGCTTGTCGGCGTTCACGGCAACGTCCCTTGCGCCCGCCATCTCACTTCTCCACGCCGTAGTTGGTCATCACGGTGTAGAAGACCCAGGAGAGCAACAGCACGATCAGGAAGTAGATGATCGACATCGCCGCCGCCGGGCCGAGGTCGAACTGGCCGACCGCCATCTTGACGAGGTCGATCGACAAATAGGTCGTCGAGTTGCCGGGGCCGCCGCCGGTGACGACGAAGGGCTCGGTGTAGATCATGAAACTGTCCATGAAGCGCAGCAGAACTGCGATCAGCAGAACGCGCTGCATCTTCGGCAGCTGGATGTAGCGGAACACCGCCCAGCGCGAGGCGCCGTCGATCTTGGCGGCCTGGTAGAAGGCGTCGGGGATCGACACCAGCCCGGCGTAGCAGAGCAGCACCACCAGGCTGGTCCAGTGCCAGACATCCATGATGATGACCGTGACCCAGGCGTCGAAGGGATCGTTGACGTAGTTGTAGTCGATGCCGAGCGCGGCCAGCGTATGGCCGAGCAGGCCGATGTCTATGCGCCCGAAGACCTGCCAGATGGTGCCGACGACATTCCATGGAATGAGCAGCGGCAGCGCCATCAGCACCAGGCAGACCGGCACGCCCCAGCCCTTGCGGGGCATGTTGAGGGCAATGAAGATGCCAAGTGGGATCTGGATTGCCAGGATGATGGTCGAGAAGATCAGGTTGCGGCCCATCGCTGCCCAGAAGCGGGGCGAATGCAGGATCTCCTCGTACCATGTGCTGCCGGCCCAGAAGAAGACGTTGTTGCCGAAGGTGTCCTGCACCGAATAGTTGACGACCGTCATCAGCGGGATCACCGCCGAAAATGCCACCAGCACCAGCACCGGCAGCACCATGAACCATGCCTTGTTGTTCCAGGTCTTTTCCATGGATCAGCCCCCCATCTCGACGCGCCAGGACTTGTCGTAGAGGTTGATGCCGGCGGGGTCGAAGGTGACGCGCGGCTCGGTGGGGATGCTGTCGTCTTCGCCGATGATCACCGCGATTTCGCGGCCTTCAAGTTTTGCGCGGACGACCTTGTGGCGGCCGATGTCTTCGACCTTGTGAACCGAGACCGGCATGCCTTTGGTGCCGAGCCGCACATATTCGGGGCGGATGCCGAGTTCGATGGTACTGCCTTCGGCGTCCGGCGAGCCCGGCAGCTCAACGACGTGCCCGCCGAGCCGGGCACGCCGACCTTCGACAGCCACCGGCAGGACGTTCATGCCGGGCGAGCCGATGAAATAGCCGACGAAGGTATGCTTTGGACGTTCGAACAGTTCGGCAGGCGTGCCGATCTGGACAATCTGGCCGTCATACATGACCACGACGTTCTCGGCGAAGGTCAGCGCCTCGGTCTGGTCGTGGGTGACATAGATCATCGTGTAGCCGAAGCGGCGGTGGAGATGCTTGAGCTGCGAGCGCAGCACCCACTTCATGTGGGGATCGATGACCGTCAGCGGTTCATCGAACAGGATGGCATTGACGTCGGAGCGCACCAGTCCGCGGCCGAGCGAGATCTTCTGTTTCTGGTCGGCCGTCAGCCCGCGCGCCTTGCGCCCGGACCAACTGGCGAGATCGATCATCTCCAGCGTCTCGCGCACCTTGCGGTCGACCTCGGCTTCCGCAACACCGCGATTGCGCAACGGGAAGGCGAGATTGTCGTAGACCGTCATGGTGTCGTAGACGACTGGGAACTGGAACACCTGGGCGATGTTGCGCTCCTGCGTCGACAGTCGCGTGACGTCCTTGCCGTCGAACAGCAGCCGGCCGTGCGAGGCATGGAGCAGGCCCGAGATGATGTTGAGCAGGGTGGTCTTGCCGCAGCCCGACGGGCCGAGCAATGCATAGGCGCCGCCGTCGTCGAAACTGTGGTCGACTTCCTTGAGCGCATAGTCGCTTTCCGTCTTCGGATTTGCACCGTAGGCGTGGCGGATATGGTTGAGGTCGATGCGCGCCATCCCGTCGTCCTCATGCAGCCATGGAATGGGAGGGAGAGGCAGCGCGGCCATCGGCGTCGAACACCATCACATGGCGCGGGTCGATGAACACCTCGATGATCTCGTCCGCTTCGTACTGGCGGATGCCGTGGGCCAGCATCACCCAGCGCACATCGGCGAAGTCGAGATGCACGAAGCTCTCCGAACCGGTGATCTCGGTGACCGAGACCTTGGTCTTGACGCCGGCGGCGTCGCGGGTACGCCTTTCGAAGGAAAGGTGGTGGGGCTGGAAGCCGATGGTGTAGGGCCCGTCGGCAATGCCGGCCAGCTCCGCCGGCACGGGCAGTGCCACCCCCCCGTCGAGATGAAAGTTGCGCCCGCTCTTTTTCAGCCTGATCGTGTTGAGCGGCGGATCGGCAAAAATCCTGGCGGTGGTCAGGTCCCGGGGCTTTCGGAAGACGTCGATCGTCGGCCCGAACTGGGTGATCCGGCCTTCCGAGAGGGTTGCGGTATTGCCGCCCAGCAGGAGGGCCTCATGCGGCTCGGTCGTGGCGTAGACGAAGATCGCGCCGGTTTCGGCGAATATCCTTGGCAGTTCGGCGCGCAGTTCCTCGCGCAGCTTGTAGTCGAGATTGGCCAGCGGCTCGTCGAGCAGTACCAGCCTGGCGTTCTTGACGATGGCGCGCGCCAGTGCGGTGCGCTGCTGCTGACCGCCGGAAAGATTGAGCGGCGTGCGGTCCAGATAGGGCGTCAGCTTGAGCAGTTCGGCCGCGCGCCGCACGTGCCTGTCGATGCTGGCCTTGTCCATGCCGGCCACCCGTAGCGGCGAGGCGATGTTTTCGTAGACGGTCATCGCCGGGTAGTTGATGAATTGCTGGTAAACCATGGCGATGTTGCGCTTCTGGACGGGTACGCCGGTGACGTCGACGTCGTCGAACCAGATCGAGCCGAAAGTCGGCCTGTCGAGCCCGGCCATCAGCCGCATCAGGCTTGTCTTGCCCGAAAGCGTAGGTCCCAGAAGTACGTTGAGGCTTCCGTGCTCGAGCTTGAGCGACACGTCGCGGATGTGGTCCGCGCCTGCCACCGACTTGGTTACGTTGCGCAATTCCAGCATTTCCCCTCCTCCCGGGGCAGATGCAGGCGGTTGGCGCCTACTCTGCCGCGGCGTGATGTACGCCAGGGCTTATTCCATGCAGAAATTCGTCTAGTGCTGCGGCTTGTTCCCTGCCGAGCTTAAGGCCACGCTTGGTTCGACGCCAGAGCACGTCTTCGGCCGTGACAGCCCATTCGTTTTCGACCAGATAGCGCACCTCGGCCTCGTAAAGGTCGGCGCCGAAATTGCGACCCAGGTCGGTTTCGGATTTTGCTGCGCCGAGCAGGGCCTTGGCCCGCGTGCCATAGAGCCGTGTCAGGCGCCGCGCCAAGCCAGGCTCGAGGAAAGGATAGGCCGACCTGAGCTTCGCCACTTCCGCATCGAAGCCGGTGACCGCGAACTCGCCGCCCGGAAGGGCAGCAGAATGCGTCCATGGCTTGCCCTTGTTGCCAAGGTGCTTTTCGATGATTTCGAGCATCGACTCGGCGAGCCTGCGATAGGTGGTGATCTTGCCGCCGAAGATGTTGACGATGGGCGCCTGACCCTCGCCGCCCTCGGACTTCAGCACGTAGTCGCGCGTCGCTTCCTGGGCTTTGGTCGCGCCGTCGTCATAGAGCGGGCGAACGCCGGAATAGGTCCAGACGATGTGCTCGGGCTTCACCGGTTCGGCGAAATACTCGCTTGCCGCGTCGCACAGATACTCGGTCTCGGCCTGGGTGATCTTCACCTCGTGCGGATCGCCATCGTAATCCCGGTCGGTGGTGCCGATCAGGGTGAACTCGTCCTCGTAGGGAATGGCGAAGATGATCCGCCCGTCCTTGTTCTGGAAGAAATAGGCGCGGGGATCGTCGAACTTCTTGCGCACAATGATGTGGCTGCCCTGGACGAGCCGCACGTTGTGGACGTTGTCTTGCCCGACGGTCCCGGCAAGCACATGGTCGATCCACGGGCCGGCCGCATTGACGATCAGCCGCGCCTTGACCTCTTCGACGGCGCCGTTGCGCTGGTCTTCGACGCGGATCGTCCAATGCCCATTGTCGCGGCGCGCGTTCGTCACCTTGGCGCGGGTGCGGATCGTGGCGCCACGGTCAGAGGCGTCGCGGGCGTTGAGCACTACCAGGCGCGCATCGTTGACCCAGCCGTCCGAATATTCGAAGGCGCGCGCAAAGATCGGCTTCAGCGGCTTGCCGGCTGCGTCGCTGCGCATGTCGAGCGTCTTGGTCGCCGGCAGGAGCTTGCGGCCGCCGATGTGGTCGTAGAGGAACAGGCCGAGCCGGATCAGCCAGGCGGGACGCAGTCCCTTGGCGTAGGGCAGCACGAAGCGCATCGGCCAGATGATGTGCGGCGCGTTCTTCCACAGAACCTCGCGCTCCATCAGCGCTTCACGCACCAGCCGGAACTCGTAGTGCTCGAGATAGCGCAGGCCGCCATGGATGAGCTTTGTGGAGCAGGAAGACGTACCGGAAGCCAGGTCATTCATCTCGGCGAGGTAGACCGAGTAGCCTCTGCCAACCGCATCGCGCGCGATTCCGCAGCCATTGATGCCGCCGCCGATGACAAAGATGTCGTGTATTTCCGGTATGCTCACGCCTTCGCCGCCTTTTCGCACTGCAGCATTTTTAGCTCTTTTCGAAGCTATATAGGGATTATTTCGAACTAATAACGAATGTCAAACGAAATGTACCAGCTGCGATGCGCTTTCGGTTTCGATGCTGGCGGATCTTGTCGATGGGCATATCAGGAGGATGGATCGGCCAACTGGACGAACGGCAATGGCGGGTTTTCCGATTTTCTGGATTCGAACTCGCACCGGCGATAGATAAAGCTGCTCTATGTGAAGCAGTAGTTTCGTTTTTGGGGAATATAGTCGGAAACGAAAGTTGGCGGGGCCGCGCCTATTGTTAACAGCGCGAGCCCACACTGCCGCAGGCGGCGACCGGCCTGGTCAGGCGGGGTTCTCCAGATTGAACTCTCCGGCTTGCTCGTCATAGCCGAACAACTCGGCATAGCGGCCCCATGAAATGGCAGCGCGGAGCGTCGCCTCCGCGTCCGCCACCGACATGTGGTCCTCGAGTTCTTCCGAGAAGCGCGTGAATGGCGCGCGGTGGCTCGGCCGTTCGTCGAGCACCCGCCGGATCATCGCTGCAAGCGGCACATAGGTGGCGAGATGCTCGGCAAACTGCTGCTTGCGGGTGTCGATGTCCGAATCGACGAACTGCCTGCCGGCGTCCGTCAGTTGCACGTCGCCCTCGGCCATCTCGGCAAAGCGCAGCAATTGCAGGGTCTCGGCGATCGGAAACAGCTCGTCTACCTCCATCTGCAGCGTCGCCGCCAGTTCGGGCAAGTCGGCCTTGCCGCCATAGGCGGGGGTAGCAAGCTCCTCCATCAGGCCGGACATCAGGTTCGTCGATATGTGCGGCAGCACCATGTTGATGCCGGTCCCGGGCAATCCATCAACGGCCCGCTTCTCGGCCTTCTCGGCCGGAGTGCGCTGCGTCATGCGAGCGTAGATATCGTCCACCAGCTGCCGGAAGGCGAGATCGTCGCGATCTCTGGGGTGCGGCAGCTCGATCTTGATCTCGGCGGCAACTCGTCCGGGGTTCGAAGAGAAGATCAGGATGCGGTCGCACATCAGCACGGCTTCCTCGATGTTGTGGGTCACCATCAGGATCGACTTGATCGGCAGCCGGCCCTCGATCCACAGGTCGATGAGGTCGGTACGCAGCGTCTCTGCGGTCAGCACGTCGAGTGCCGAAAATGGCTCGTCCATCAGCATCAGGCGCGGATGGACGACGAGCGCGCGGGCGAAGCCGACGCGCTGGCGCATGCCGCCGGAGAGTTCCTTGGGATAGGCGCTTTCGAAGCCGTCGAGGCCGATCAGGTCGATTGCCTCGATGGCGCGGCGGCGGCGCTCGGCCGCCGGCACGCCGAGCGCCTCGAGGCCGATCTCGACGTTTTCGAGCACGGTGAGCCAGGGAAACAGCGCAAAGCTCTGGAACACCATCGACATGCCCTCGCAAGGGCCCGACACTGGCGCATCGCGCCAGCGCACGCTGCCGCTGGTCGCCGGCACAAGACCGGAAAGCACGCGCAGCAGCGTCGACTTGCCGGAACCCGAGCGGCCAAGCAGGCCGACGATCTCGCCCTCGCGGATGGTCAGCGAGACGTTGTCGAGTACGACGAGCTCGGTATTGTCGCCCTTGGGGTAGACCATGCGCACGCCTGCGAGATCGACCAGCGGGGCCGGGGCGAGGCTGGAATGGTTGTTCTGGAGTTCGAGCAGGGACATGGGATGTTCCTTTCCTCAGTCGAGGCGCAGACGGCTGGCGGCAAAGGCATAAAGCGGGCGCCAGAGAAGTCGGTTGAACAGGATCACGAAGAGCGACATGACCGCGATGCCAAGAACGATGCGCGGATAGTCGCCGGCGGCCGTGGCTTCGGCGATGTAGGCTCCGAGCCCATGGGCCTTGAGCGTAGTGCTGCCCCAACTCGCCACTTCGGCGACGATCGACGCGTTCCAGGAACCGCCGCTGGCGGTGATCGCACCGGTGACATAATAGGGAAAAACCCCCGGCAGGATGACCTTGCGCCACCACTGCCAGCCACGGATGCGGAATGTTGCCGCCGCCTCCTTGAGGTCGTTGGGGAAGGCGCTGGCACCGGCAATGACGTTGAACAAGATGTACCATTGCGTGCCCAAAACCATCAGCGGCGACAGCCAGATGTCGGGGTTGAGACCGAGCCGGACGATGGCCACGACGGCGAAGGGAAAGACGATGTTGGCCGGGAAGGCGGCGAGGAACTGCGCCAGCGGCTGGACCCGCTCGGCAACGCGCGGCCTGAGGCCGATCCACACGCCGACCGGCACCCAGATCAAGGTGGCGAGCGCCATCAGCACGACGACGCGCAGCATGGTCAGCACGCCCAGCCCGACGACCTTTCCGACTTCCGCCCAGGCGAGTTCCGTCGCGATGAAGCGGGCGATCAGCCATATCGATGCGGACGCGGCAGCCAGCACGATCGCCAGCCAGGCACGATCTGCCCAGGCGCTGGACAGCCACGCGTCGACCCTCCCGGGCTTGGCGGCAGGCAAGGCGAAACGCTGGCGCGGCAGGGCGGCAAGGGCGGTTTCGAAGGGGCGAAGCAGGATCTGGAACAGGCGCGTCCTCCTGATGGCGACGAGCAGCCAGGAGTGCGGCGCCACCGCACCGGCGGACTGCTCGACCCGGAACTTGTCGCTCCACGCGACCAGCGGCCGAAACAGCAACTGGTCGTAGATCAGGATGACGACGAGCATCGCCATCACTGCCCAGCCGACTGCCTGCAGGTTTTTCCGGGCGATTGCGAGCGCCACATAGGAGCCGATGCCGGGCAGCGTGATGGTGGTGTTGCCGACCGAGATCGCTTCGGAGGCGACGACGAAGAACCAGCCGCCCGACATCGACATCATCGTATTCCAGACGAGACCGGGCATCGAGAACGGCACTTCGAGGCGCCAGAAGCGCTGCCAGGGAGACAGCCGGAAACTGCGCGTGGCTTCGTCGAGATCGCGCGGTACCGTCTTCAGCGACTGGTAGAAGCTGAAGGTCATGTTCCAGGCCTGGCTGGTGAATATCGCGAAGATGGCGGCGAGTTCGACGCCGGCCACCTGGCCCGGAAAAAGTGCCATGAAGCCCACCACCGTGAACGACAGGAAGCCCAGCACCGGCACGGACTGGAGGATGTCGAGCAGCGGGATCAGCACCATTTCGGCACGACGGCTCTTCGCTGCCAGCGCACCATAGGCGAGGGTGAAGACGAGCGACGCCACGATAGCCGCCAGCATGCGCATGGTCGTGCGCACCGCATATTCCGGCAGCATCGCCGGGTCGAGCGAGATGGGCGTCTGCTCGAGGGCGGTGAGCGGCGCAAGCGTGGCGCGGCCGCCCTGGATGATGAGGATGAGCGTCCCGAAGACCAGGCCGAAGGCCAGCGCGTCCCACAGATTGGGCACGTAGCGCCGCGCGCGGCCGGCCTCGAGTGCCGGATGAAACAAGGTCATGGTCTGACAACCCGATTGTCGAATGGAAGCAGGGCCGCGCGACGGCGCAACCGGCGACTGCTGTCAGGGCAGCAGCGTTAGCTTCCTATTCGATCCCCACGGTCGGCACACCGCAGGGCGGGTTGAAGGATGCGGAAGAGTGCTGTCCGCATGGTTCACCTCTTGTCCACTGCCTGCCGGCGGGACGGGTAAACCGGACGCAGTCGGTCAGGTTCGCGACGCCGTGGCGAGCAGGCTGATGCTAGATCGACTGGAACTGTCCATTAACGGAGCTATCCTGAGTTGCTGCCGGCATCCAAGGCCGGCAATTGGTATATCTGTCTCGATCATCTTGGCGTCAAGTTGAATTTTTGGTGAGCGCCGGACCGCTCAACGCAGCGGTTTTCGCCCCTTTTCAGTGATCGCCAATGGTGCGAAGGTTTGCCGTCCCTTGAAACGATACAAGTCTTGGGAAGCAATCAGCAGGGGATATGCGAAGTCGAACAGCAACCAAATTGAGACAAGGGTGACGTAATGTATCGAGCACCATTTGGACTTGTATGCTTGGCCGCAACATTTGCTTTCTCGTCGCCGGTCCTGGCGAACGAGCAGGAGATCAAGCGGGGCGAATATCTGGTTACGATAAGCGGCTGCAACGACTGCCACACGCCGGGATATTTCCTGGGAAAGCCCGACCAGGACAGGTTCCTCGGTGGCTCGGATGTTGGTTTCGAGATCCCTGGAGTGGGCGTCTTCGTCGGCCGCAACATAACGCCCGACAAGGAAACCGGTATCGGCAACTGGACCACGGAGCAGATCGTGACCGCGATCCAGGCGGGCCAGCGACCGGACGGACGCGTGCTGGCTCCGATCATGCCATGGCATGCCTTTGCCCAGCTGACGCCCGAAGATGCCCGGGCTATCGCCGTGTTCCTGCAGAGCGTAGAGCCGGTCAGCCAGGCGATACCGGGCCCGTTCAAGCCGGGTGAGAAGGTTTCCACCTTCCTGTTCCGCATCTCTCCGCCCGGCGAAATCGCGGCCGCTGCGCCGAAATAGGCTTTGATCGGGTTCCAAGGCCTTGCAACAATGGTTTCGCCGGAGGCCGCACTTGCGCGCCTCCGGCAGAGATCTTGAGCTTGACCCTCAAGCGAAGAACGCGAAGCGGATGACGAACAGCGCCGCCACCAGCCAGGTTGCCAGGTGGACTTCGCCCGGCCGACCCGTCAGCGTCTTCAGCACGGCGTAGCTGACGAAGCCGAAGGCGAGGCCATTGGCGATCGAATAGGTGAACGGCATCATCAGCGCCGTCAGCGCGGCCGGCGCCGCCTCGGTGATGTCGGCCCATTCCACCTCGACGAGCTCGCGCATCATCAGGCACGCGACGTAGAGCAACGCGGGCGCCGTCGCATAGACCGGCACCGAGCCGGCCAGCGGCGCGAAGAACAATGCTGCCAGGAACAGCACCGCGACGACGAGTGCGGTGAGCCCGGTGCGGCCGCCGGCCTGCACGCCCGATGCGCTCTCGACATAGGCGGTGGTGCTGCTGGTGCCGAGCAGCGAGCCCGCGACGATCGCTGTGCTATCCGCCAGAAGCGCACGGCCGAGCCGGTTGGGCTTGCCCGGCTCGATCAGCCCGGCGCGCTTGGCGACGCCGATCAGCGTGCCGGTGGCGTCGAACACTTCGACCAACACGAACACCAGGATCACGTGCACCAGGCCGGTATGCAGTGCGCCGACAATGTCGAGCTGCAGGAAAGTGGGCAGGATGGATGGCGGCATCGAAACGATGCCTCCGAACTGGCTGACGCCAAGCGCTATCGATGCCAGAGTGATCGCCAGGATGCCAATGAGGATCGCGCCGCGCACCTTGAGCGCATCCAGCGCGGCAATGATGAAGAAACCGGCAATCGCAAGCAGCGTTCCTGTCTGGCTGAGGTCGCCGAGCGTCACCAGCGTGGCCGGGCTGGCCGCGATGATGCCCGAGCTCTTCAGCGCGATGATGCCGAGGAACATGCCGATGCCGGCGGCGATGGCGCTGCGCATCGAATGCGGGATGCCGGCGATCAGCCAGCTGCGCGCGCCGCTGACCGTCAGCAGCAGGAAGATGACGCCTGATATGAAGACGGCCCCCAGCGCTTGCTGCCAGGAAAAGCCCATGGCGCCGACGACCGTGAAGGCGAAGAAGGCGTTGAGCCCCATGCCCGGCGCCATGCCGATGGGCCACTTAGCGACAAGGCCCATGATCAGCGAGCCGAGTGCCGCGGCAAGGCAGGTGGCGACGAACACGGCGTTGCGGTCCATGCCGGTGGACGACAGGATCTCGGGGTTGACGAAGATGATGTAGGACATCGTCAGGAAGGTGGTGATGCCGGCGATCACCTCGGTCCGGACGGATGTTCCCTGTTCCCTAAGGTTGAAGAACTTTTCAAACACGCTTTGCATCCTCCCATGCGGCGAGGAGCAGCCATGGTTCATGGGCCGCATATGCGAGCCGTGTAAACCCCCACGGCCCACAAGGCCGGCAACCTGCCAGACTGCGCCTTCTGGGCCGCCGGCCTTGAGTGCCAGATGGCGGCACCGTCCCCAGCCGGTCGGCCATGATCTCGACTCGGGCATGATTGCTTGTCGAGGTGGACAAGCTTCCGCCCGTTCTTCTGGAGGCACAAGGGCGGCAACGATCTTTCCGGTGGATGCAGTATCGAGTTCGCGCGGTCAAACAGCTGTGACGCTGCCGGAACCTGGTACGGATGCGCCGCCTACATCCGTCTTTGCTGGTGTTCCAGATCAGCTTCTTCCCCGACGGTCAGAATCGCTTCGGGTGTGGCCTCCAGTCGGGCTTTCGGTATCCGCTTGCCGCTGATGTCGGAAATTCCGTAGGTGCCTTCCTCGATCTTCTGCAGCGCCCGCTCGATCGCCTTGAGGCGGCGATTGTCCACGTCATGAAGGGCCTGGTGGACTTCGGTCTCGCTCATTTCCTGGGCGGTTTCCTCGAATTCGCGGGGCTCGTCGCCGCGCACCTCTCTTTCCGCCCGCTCCTTCGCCAGTTCAGCCAGTTCGGGGCCGAGAAGCTGCCGGCGCAATGCCTGGAGCCGCCCGCGCTGTTGCTCGATAAATGACTTGTCCATGGACCAGTCCGCCAATGTGTTCAGGTTGCAGCCGATCTATTCCGCCGCCGCCGCTTTGGTTGAGGAGCCTTCCAATCCGGCAGTGATCGCGTCATCGACCTTATCCAGCCAGATGAATTCGAGCGTCTTGCGGGCATCTTCTGGGATCTCTTCGAAATCGCGGCGGTTGCGAGCCGGCAACATCACCCGCTTGATCCCAGCCGCTGCAGCCGCGACCACCTTTTCCTTGATGCCGCCGACCGGCAGCACCAGCCCGCGCAGGCTGATTTCACCGGTCATGGCCGTGTCGTTGCGCACCGTCCGTCCGGTCAGCAACGACACCAGCGCCGTGAACATGGCGACGCCGGCACTTGGTCCGTCCTTCGGCGTGGCGCCGGCCGGGACATGCACGTGGATGTCGATCTTTTCGAAAACACTCTCGTCGATGCCGAGCGACACCGCACGGTTCTTGACGATGCTGAATGCCGCCTGGGCGCTCTCGCGCATGACCTCGCCAAGCTGGCCGGTAAGGATCAGGCCACCCTTGCCGGGAACCCGCGTCGCTTCGATGAACAGGATGTCGCCGCCGACAGGGGTCCAGGCCAGGCCCGTGGCAACCCCGGGAACGCTGGTACGCATGGCGACTTCGTTCTCGAAACGCCGCGGCCCAAGGATCGTTTCGAGTTCGGTCGCCGTGATCGGCACTTTGGCAGCACTGCCTTCGGCGATCAGCACTGCCGCATGGCGCAGCGCGCGGCCGATCTCGCGCTCCAGGGTCCGCACGCCCGCCTCGCGGGTATAGTCGACGATGATGTGCCGGAGTGCCTCGTCGTCGATCTCGGCCTGACCGGGCTTGAGACCATTCGCCTCCATCTGACGGCCCACCAGATAACGTCGGGTGATCTGGAGTTTTTCGTCTTCGGTGTAGCCGGCAAGGCTGATGATCTCCATGCGGTCGTAGAGCGGACCGGGCACGGTATCGAGCATGTTGGCGGTTGCGATGAAAACCACCCGCGAAAGGTCGAACGGCACGCCGAGGTAGTTGTCGCGGAAGGTGCTGTTCTGTTCGGGGTCGAGCACTTCAAGCATCGCCGCCGACGGGTCGCCCTGGATCCCGCGTCCCATCTTGTCGATCTCGTCCAGCATCATGACGCAATCGCGCGCCTTGGCCTTGCGGATCGCCTGGATGATGTTGCCTGGCAGCGCGCCGATATAGGTGCGGCGATGGCCCCTGATCTCGGCTTCGTCATGCACGCCACCAAGGCTGACGCGGGCGAAAGGCCGCCCCATCGCACGGGCGATGGATTGGCCGAGCGAGGTCTTGCCGACGCCGGGCGGGCCGACGAAACACAGGATCGGCGCCTTGCCGTGCGGCGCAAGCTTCCGCACGGCGAGATATTCGATGATCCGGCGCTTGATCTTGTCGAGCCCGAAATGATCCTTGTCGAGGATGCGCCTGGCCTCCTCGATGTCGATCGGCTTTTCCTCCGGAAGCGCCCAAGGCAGTTCGACCAGCCAGTCGAGATAGTTGCGCACCATGCCGGCTTCGGCAGCCGCCTCCGGCATCCGTTCGTAGCGGCGAAGTTCCTTGCGAGCCGTTTCCTCCACTTCCGTCGGCATCTGCGCCTTGGTGATCGCCTCGCTGAGTTCGGCGATCTCGGGTCCCTTGCCTTCGGCCTCGCCAAGCTGTCGCTGGATCGACGCCATCTGCTCGCGCAAGATCACCTCGCGCTGGCGCTCGTCGAGTGCCGCCTTGGTCTGGCGGCCGATTTCATGCGTCAGCCGGAGAACTTCGAGCCGTTGCGCCAGGAACCACGAAACCTTTTCGATCCGGGCCACGACATCGGTGGTTTCCAGGATCTCCTGTTTCTCCTCGGGCTTGATGTCGAGATAGGCCGCGATCAGATCGGCAAGCGCCCCGGGTGCCGTGGCCGATTGCACCGCCGCGAGCATCTCCTGGGGGACCTGCGGAAGCAACTGCAGCCCCTCCATGGCCTGCTGGCGCAGGTGCAGCGTCCGCGCCTCTATCTCGGGTGTCTGTTCCTCCGATTGCGCGATGCGCTGCACGCGGGCAGCCAGGAAGGGCCGCTCGTGAATGAAATTGACCACGCTGAAGCGCTGTTCGCCTTGCAGGACAAGATGATGGTGCCCGTCCGGCGTGTTGACGTAGCGCAGGATGTTGGCAACCGTTCCAGTGCGGTGCAGCTCGAGCGCCGACGGCTCGGCGACTTCCGGATCCCGCTGCATCAGGATGCCTATCGAGCGCTCTTCGCGCAGTGCCTGCTGCGCGGCAAGGATCGAGGCCTGCCGACCGATGCTCAGGGGAAACACGGTGCCGGGGAAAACGACCACATCGCGCGCGGCAAGGATGATAAGGCCGTCATCAGGCAGGGCAGCGGTAGCTGGGGCCGGCTGGTCGGTTCCAGCCTCGGTTTCGGCGGCGCGGAGAATTGTGTCGCGATGATACACGGCTGTTCCCCCGGCTCAGGCCATCTTGCGCAGGCTGAACACGAGGCAGCCGTGCTGGGCGCTGCGTTGTACCGATGAGTAGTGACCGGGCGGCAGCGGGATGCGCCGCTCGAAGCGGCCTTGCGGAAGCTCCAGGCGATGGATGACGGCGGCGCGCAGTTGCGGCGGATGCAGCTTTCGGCCGGCAATCAGCAGCGCATTGCCTTCGATGGCGGCTTCGACGAGGTCCGGATCGATCCCCGGCAGGGCCACAAGGATCAGCACCTCGTCGGCCAGCTCGAGCACGTCCACGGGGGGCTCCCACGCTGCTTGCAAGGGAGCCGGACGGGGCTGGAAGAACTGCCGGTGCAAATGTTCCGCGCGGGCCAGCATCTCGATCGCATCCGACCACATGGAGTTGTTGGGATCGTCACGCCTCATCGCAAAACTCCGCCCCGATCGTCGGTGTCACTGGTCTTTTCGGCCCACAAGGTTCCAGCGCGGGCCAAGCGCTGAGCTGTCGTCAAACGGCCAATTCGCCGAGGACGGACAGCGATCCCGACCATGCAACCGCATCACCTGGGGCCGCATTGACGACTGTCAGTTTCAGCTTGCCGGCTTTCGTCTAATTGCAGGTGATGCCGGAACCGGTTGCGGCCTTCTGCATCAAGACTTTCGAGCTGAGCGGCGGAGATCCGAATGAGCACGGGCGATCCGTATGAGGTACTGGGTGTTTCGCGAGATGCCTCCCAGAAGGACATCCAGGCCGCCTACCGCCGTCGCGCCAAGAAGTTGCACCCCGATCTCAACCCCGGCGACAAGCAGGCTGAGCATCAATTCAAGGAGCTTTCTGCCGCCTACGATATCCTGGGCGACGAGGACAAACGCGCGCGCTTTGACCGCGGCGAAATCGATGCCCAGGGCATGGAGACACCGCAGCGTCGCTATTACCGCGACTTTGCCGGGGCCGAGGCCGGAGCCTACCAGCACGGATCATCCTTCGACGATGCCGGTCTGGACGATATTCTCGGCGGGTTCTTCTCACGCGGGTCGGCACGCAATTTTCGCCGGCGCGGAGCCGACATCCGCTATGTTTTCGAAATCGACTTCCTGGACGCTGTCAACGGTGCCAGCCGCAAGGTGACGATGCCTGACGGCCGGACGCTGGAGATACGCATTCCGCCCGGCGCCCATGACGGCCAGATATTGCGCTTGCGCGGGCAGGGAACTGCCGGCGACGAGGGCGAACCGGCTGGCGATGCCCTGATCGAACTGCATGTGCGCAGCCACCCCTTCTTCAGACGCGACGGTGACGACATCCGCTTCGACTTGCCGATCTCGCTGGCGGAGGCCGTGAATGGCGGCAAGATCAGGGTTCCGACACCGAGCGGACCGGTAATTGCTTCGGTCCCGGAAAACTCCAGCAGCGGCAGGACTTTGCGCCTGAAAGGCAAGGGCGTCGCGAAGAAGAATGGAACGAGAGGCGATGCATTTGCGACGCTCAAGATCGTGCTGCCGGACAAGCCTGATTCCGAACTTAGGGAATTCGTCTCGAACTGGTCCGCCGGAAAAGCCTTTGATCCCAGGCGATCGGTGGAGGCTTAGATGTCGAGTGAGGAAGAATTTGCCGGCCGCGCCCGGATCGACATCACGAGGCTGCAGGTCTGGCTCGACGAGGGATGGATCGTGCCGAGCCGGATCGGTGGCGATGCCGTCTTCAGCGAGGTCGACTTGGCGCGAGCGGCGCTGATCCGCGATCTCGACGTGTTGATGGGCGTCAATGACGAGGGCATCGGCGTGATACTTGGGCTAGTCGACCAACTCCATATGCTCAGGCGCGATTTCGATACGATGGTCGAGGCGCTGAAGGCGGCGCGGGCCGAGGATGAGAATGCCCGCACCGGCAACGTGCGCCATCAGCCTGAAAATACGGACGGCGGTCTGCCGCACCGCTGACCTGCCATCAGCGGACGCGGTTTTCACTCATCCCGTGCAGCGGCAACGCCGACCATGGCAGGCCTGAGCAAGCGTTCATGCATGATGTAGCCGGGCTGCAGCACCTCGATGATCTTGCCTTCCTCGTCATCAGGCCTCTGGAAGACCGCCTGGTGGAGATTGGGGTCGAACACTTCGCCGAGCGGTTCGATCTTGCGCACGCCGTGACGCTCGAGCGCGGCCATCAGGTTGCGCTCTGTCACCTCGACCCCAGCGACGAGTTGCTTCATCTCGGCTTCGCCAGACTCCGTCGCTGCCGCGCTCTCGATGGCCCGGCGCAGGTTGTCGAGTGTTTCGAGCAGGTCCTCGGCCAGTTTCGAAGCGGCAAATTTCACCGCCTCGTCGCGTTCGCGCTGCATCAGCCGTCGGATGTTCTGCTGTTCGGCCAGCGCACGCAGCAGCTTGTCCTTTGTCTCGGCAAGTTCCGCTTCGAGGTCCGGCGTTGGCTCGTCTACGCCGGGGCCTGCCGGTTCCGCGGCTGACGCCTCGGGCGTTTGGCCAGCCTGATCCTTGGGTGGCTCAGCCATGCTTGTGCTCGTCCGATTCTTCGATTTCTTCGAAATCGGCATCGACGACATCCTCGCCGGACGCCGGTCCTGCACCTGCGCCAGCCTGGTGAAGCTTGGCGCCGAAATTGGTCGACGCGACTTGCAGCGCGTGGCTCTTTGCCTCGATGTCGCTGACCGAATCTCCGGCCATGGCGGTCTTGAGGTCGTTGATGGCTGCTTCGAACGGCGCCTTGTCGGCCTGGGAAACCTTGTCGCCGGCTTCGTCGAGCGTCCGCTGGGCCACCGCTATATGCGCATCGGCATGATTGCGCGCCTCGATCAACGCGCGTCTCTTCTTGTCGCTTTCGGCGTTGGCCTCCGCTTCCTTCACCATCCGGTCGATGTCGGATTGCGACAGGCCACCCGACGCCTCGATCTTGATCTTCTGTTCCTTTCCAGTCGCCTTGTCCTTGGCGGTGACATTGACGATGCCGTTGGCGTCGATGTCGAATGTGACTTCGATCTGAGGCATGCCGCGCGGTGCCGGCGGAATGCCGACGAGGTCGAACTGGCCCAGCAGCTTGTTGTCGGCGGCCATTTCGCGCTCGCCCTGGAACACACGAATGGTGACCGCGTTCTGGTTGTCTTCCGCGGTCGAGAAAACCTGGCTCTTCTTGGCGGGAATGGTGGTATTGCGCTCGATCAGTCGAGTGAAGACACCGCCCAGTGTCTCCAGTCCGAGCGACAGCGGCGTCACGTCGAGCAGAAGCACGTCCTTGACGTCGCCCTGCAGTACGCCGGCCTGTATCGCCGCACCGATCGCGACCACTTCGTCGGGGTTGACGCCTTTGCTGGGCTCACGCCCGAAGATCTCGGTAACGGTCTCCTGTACCTTGGGCATGCGGGTCATGCCGCCCACCAGCACGGCTTCGCCGATGTCCTGGGACTTCAACTTGGCGTCCTTCATCGCCGCCCTGCAGGGCGGTTCGGTGCGCCGGATCAGGTCTTCGACAATGTCTTCGAGCTTGGCCCGGCGCAGCTTGATCTCGAGATGCTTGGGGCCATGCTGGTCGGCGGTGATGAACGGCAGGCTGACGGTCGTTTCGATGGCTGACGACAGTTCGATCTTCGCTTTTTCCGCTGCCTCGCGCAGCCTTTGCAGGGCAAGCTTGTCGCCGCGCAGGTCGATGCCCTGGTCCTTCTTGAATTCATCGGCCAGCCAGTCGACGATCCGCTTGTCGAAGTCCTCGCCGCCAAGGAAAGTGTCGCCGTTGGTTGCCTTGACCTCGAATACACCGTCGCCGATGTCGAGGAGCGAAATGTCGAAGGTTCCGCCGCCGAGGTCATAGACCGCGATCGTGCCGCCCTTCTTCTTGTCCAGCCCATAGGCAAGGGCCGCCGCCGTTGGCTCGTTGATGATGCGCAGCACTTCTAGGCCGGCGATCTTGCCGGCATCCTTGGTGGCCTGGCGCTGGCTGTCGTTGAAATAGGCCGGCACGGTGATCACCGCCTGCGTGACCTTTTCGCCGAGATAGGCCTCGGCGGTCTCCTTCATCTTGACCAGCACGTAGGAACTGATCTGGCTCGGGCTATACGTCTTGCCCATCACCTCGACCCAGGCATCGCCATTGTCGGCCTTGACGATCTTGTAGGGGACTAGGCCCTTGTCCTTCTCGACGGTCGGGTCATCATAGCGACGTCCGATCAGCCGCTTGATGGCGAAGATGGTGTTTTCCGGATTGGTCACGGCCTGGCGCTTGGCGGGCTGGCCGACCAGGATCTCGCCGTCCTTGGTGAAGGCGATGATGGAAGGCGTGGTGCGCCCGCCCTCGGCATTTTCGATGACCTTGGCCTGGGTGCCTTCCATGATCGCCACACAGGAATTGGTCGTACCCAGGTCGATGCCGATTACCTTGCCTGCCATGATTGCCTCCGTGGACGTGTCGCAGCCGGCGCTGCCGCGCCTTCGGCCAGTCTTGGAGCCAACTGCGATCGATTGCCTTGACCGTCGTCAGTTTCGGGCCCCGGGGTGCGGGACGTTGCTGCCCAAAATTGCCGAACACGGGGGGATCAGTACTGATCCCGCTTCACGATCTTGATCCGTCGCGGTCCCTGCAAGGTGATGACGCCACGTTCCTGCAGATCGGTAAAAGCGCGACAGACCGTCTCCACCGAAATCCCCAGCATGTCGGCGATGTCGTAACGCGAAATCGGCAGTGGTGCGTCATCGTCCTGGGCGACCGCCATCCGGTCGCAGAAATAGGAAAGAAAGCCGCGAACCTTCTCCTGCGCAGTCATCGTGCCGACGACCAGCATCTGTTCCTCCAGTCGTTCGATGGCCTGGAAACACCGCGCCCGGATGTCCTTGGCAGCGCAGGGGTCGATGTCGGCCAGCGCCTCGACCCGTTGCCGCGGGTAGCATTCGAGCGTGGTGTCGTCGGCGACTGCCTGCACGCCGAACCAGCGATGGGTGCGCAGCGTGAACCCGAAGAAATCGCCCGGCAGGAGGATGTCGATGATCTGCCGACGCCCATCGCTGCGCACGACATATTCGCGAACCGCACCCGAAACCACGCCGTACCAGTTGTCGCTGCGCTCGTCCTGACCAAAGACCTCCTGGTCGCGCTTGAAGTGCTTGACGTAGGAGATGGCGCGAAGTGCCTCCGATGAGGACGAAGCGTTGGCGGTGATCGGCTGCAACGCGATCGATTTGGCGAGGGATTTCGAGCTCTGGAAATGCTGCACCTTGTACATCCTTTCTTGCGAATGGATCCAGATCCGATGCTTCCGCTGCAGTTTTCAACTGACCCGGAAGTCGGCGGCGCGCGGTCCGACTGGAGCAGGAAATAGGGCCGCGTCGAGGACGTCGAATGCGGACCCCGCCGACATGGCGGGCGTTTCATTCACGATCGTATGTCCGTCTCGGGTAACATCAGGCGGGCTTGAAGAACTCCATCAGTCCAAAGGTTTCAGATTGGCCTCGATCGCGGCTCGCTTCGCCTCCAGAAACGGCGGAAGTGACAGGCGCTCGCCGAGGCTGTCGAGCGGTTCATCGACGTCGAACCCGGGACCGTCGGTGGCGATCTCGAACAGAATGCCGTTGGGCTCGCGGAAATAGAGGGAGCGGAAATAGTAGCGCTCGACCTCACCGCTGGAGGGTAGGCGGAACTGCCCCAGCCGTTCGGTCCATTCGTGCAGGCCTGCTACATCAGGCGTCCGGAACGCGACATGATGAACGCCGCCCGCGCCTTGCTCGGAGATGGGCAGCCCAGGCTGGACGGCGACATGCAATTCGGCCGCCGGTCCGCCCGGACCCATTTCGAAGACATGCACGTCGCCCTGGCCGTCGGGGGAGGGGTATTCGCGTGCCTTGCGCATGTTCATCACCTGCAGCAGCACGACTTCGGTATAGTCGAGCCTCGGGACGCTGATGGTGATCGGGCCAAGGCCCCGGATCTGGTGCTGCGCCGGCACGGGGCTGTGCTCCCATGGATGCGCGACGCCGGCGCCGCCGTCATTGACGAGCCGCAGGCGCTGGCCTTCCGGATCCTCGAAATCCAGCGTGGCGCGCCCGTCCAGTTCGATGATCTCGCCATATTGTACGTTTGCCTCGGCGAGGCGCTCGCGCCACCATTCGAGGCTGGGGATTCCGGCAACGCGCAGGCTCGTGCGCGATATGCTGTGCCGGCCACGGCGCTCGGGCGCCACGGGCCAATCGAAGAAGGTCAGGTCCGTGCCTGGCGTCGCCGCACCGTCGCCGTAAAACAGATGGTAGGCGCTGGTGTCGTCCTGGTTGACGGTCTTCTTGACCAGCCGCATGCCGAGCGTCTCGGTGTAGAACCGCAAGTTTCCCGGCGCGTCGGCCGTGATGGCCGTCAGGTGATGGATTCCGGTCAGTTGCATGGGCTTTACCCCGTCTGATGCGCGACGCTTCGGGTTCGTCAGTCGCACTTGCCACTAACGCGCCTGATCAGGCAGGGTTCCCGCCTTCACGCCAATCGAACGCAAGCTCTTCGCGAAAGGCGAAGCGCTTGATGTGATCTTCGACAACCTGCTGGAAGCGGGGCAGGTCGGCTGCATCTGTTGCTGAGAGTTCAATGTTCAGGGTGTGCTCGTCGGCATCAAGGATGCAGGGCCCGAATGGCAGCGCGATTTCGCCATGGGTCGGGGTGAATTCGACTGTGAATTTGTGCCCCCAATGCTTGCAGAGCTGCTGCAGATATCGACTCGCATGGGCGGTTTGGACGTCGGCGCGGCGCTTGTTCATCGCGGTGTTCCTGAAGCTGGAGTGGGGAGGAGGCACGTCATGAGCGAGCCGCCGGGGCAAGGAGGACGGCCGCAATATATGACGGAAATTGCTGGATGTCAGTGCAGCCGGCCTGGTCAGGCGCTAGCTGCAAGACCGTCGTTTCTCACATGCATGGGAAGTCGCCATGACCCAGCACACGGTAGGCTATCTGATCGGCAGTCTCGCCAAGGGATCCATCAATCGCAAGCTTGCCAAGGCGCTGGTGAAGCTTGCACCGCCGGAACTAGTGATGAGCGAGATTCCGTTCAAGGACCTGCCGCTCTATAGCTACGACTACGATGCCGCTTTTCCACCGGCCGCCCTGGCCTTCAAGAAGGCCATTGCCGACGTCGAGGCTGTGCTTTTCGTCACGCCCGAATACAATCGCTCGATCCCCGGCGGGCTGAAGAACGCGATCGACTGGGCTAGCCGGCCCTACGGCCAGAACTCGTTCACGCGCAAGCCCTCGGCCGTCATCGGTACATCCCCCGGCGCCATCGGCACTGCTGTTGCCCAGCAGGCCCTGCGCAGCGTGCTGGGCTTCTGCAACTCGCCTCAGATGAACTCGCCGGAAGCATACATCCAGTTCACCCCCGGCCTGATCACCGACGATGGCGAGGTGACCAATGTAGGGACGGAAGAATTCCTGCGCAACTACATGGCCGATTTCCATCTTTTTGTTGCCCGGGTGCTGTCGGTACTGCCGAAGGATGCCTGATGGCCCGGTCGCTCATCTCGAATAAGGAGGCAGACTATGGACAAGGATGCTGCAAAGCACCGCCGTGATGCGCCGATGCAGACGCCGACGGATTTGAAATCGAATGCGGTCCGGGACATCGCAGGTTCGCTGAACCTCGTGCTGGCGGATGTCTTTGCCTTGTACCTCAAGACCAAGAACTTCCATTGGCACATGTCGGGGCCGCATTTCCGCGACTATCATCTTCTGCTGGACGAACAGGCCGATCAGATTTTCGACATGACCGACCCCATCGCCGAACGTGTCCGCAAGCTCGGCGGAACGACCCTCCGTTCAGTCGGGCACATCGCTCGCCTGCAGCGCGTACTCGACAACGACGCCGACTTCGTCACGCCGGAGGATATGCTGGCGGAACTGCGCGACGACAACCAGCAACTGGCGACCCACATGCGCGAGGCCCATTCCGTGTGCGACGAGCACGGTGACGTTGGGAGCGCTAGCCTGCTCGAAACCTGGATCGACGAGGCCGAACGTCGGACATGGTTTCTGTTCGAGACCACTCGCCGCGCCTGATTTCGCTTCCGGTTCGTCTGTGACCCGTCACCGGCCTGGCTTGAGAAACCGTCAGGAAAGCGGCGCCTATGCCGGGGTCTCAGCGCCGATCCGGCGCCATGCAAACGTGTCCTGCTCCCCGTCGTTGTCAGGCGAAGCAGCCTCGACCAACATTGCCATCCGAGCATGGAGCGGTGATTTGATGCAGGCCGGATCGGTCGCCGCGGCATCGCCGACAATTGCCATCGCCTGGCATCGGCAGCCGCCCCAGTCGATCTCGCGCCTTTCGCAACTGCGGCAAGGTTCCTGCATCCAGCCTGTGCCACGGAAAGCGTTGAAGGCCGCTGAATTCGTCCAAATCTCGGCGAGCTCATGAGGCCCGAAACGCTCGAAGTCCAGGGAGCGGATCGTCTGCGCAGCGTGGCACGGCAACACCGTGCCATCAGGCGTTACGACGAAGGCGTCGCGCGCCCATCCTCCCATGCAAGGTTTCGGATAGGTGGCGAAATAGTCCGGAGGCACGAAATCGATATTCATGACTCCGACGAGCTCTTCCTTGGCCGCCTTTACGTATTCGGCTTGTCGATCGACTGCCGCCCGGTCGGGCATCAGCCAATGGCGATTGGCAAGCGCCCAGCCGGCATATTGCACATTGGCGATCTCGAGCCGCTCCGCGCCGAGCGACAGCGCCAGCTGGATGAATTCCGGAACCTCGTCGATGTTGTGACGGTGGATCGGTGCATTGATGGTGAGTGGCAGGCCTGCCGCCCGCGCCTGTCTTGCGGTCTCGAGCTTCTTGTCGTGGCTACCGCGATGATTGCCGATGCGGTCCGTCGTGCCTGGTCGCGCGCCCTGGAAGCTCAGTTGCAGATGATCGAGCCCGGCCTCGGCGAACGCCGCGATGTGGCCTTCCGCGATGCCGATCCCGGCGGTGATCAGATTGGTGTAGACGCCGCGCCCCGAAAGCCCTGCAATCAGCTGCTCCAGGTCGCGGCGCAAGGTCGGCTCGCCGCCGGAAAGATGCACCTGCAGCACTCCAAGGTCTGCAGCCTGGCCGAAGAGGTCGAGCCAGGTTTCCGTTGGCAGTTCGCGATTGGCCTTGAGCAGTTCGATCGGGTTGGAACAATAGGGGCATTGCAGGGGGCAGCGATGGGTGAGTTCCGCCAGCATGCCGATTGGAGGAAGGAGCGCGCTTCTCTCGGTGCGCTGCACGTCCTTGCTTGTGCCCAAAGGACGTTCCAGGGCGCTGAATTCAAGGGTCGCGCCCGGCGAGAATCGATCCCGATCTTCGGGTCGACGCAACAGCCTCACCAGCAGCCGGTCGGACCATTCCTGCAGGAAGGCGACGACATCGCCGGCGAGGGCGGCTTCGGACGCATCGTATTCGGTGGCAAGGCTGGCGACGATCTGGCCGACATCGGTGCATCCGTCGCACCGGCTGAGAATGTCGAGGCTGATGTCGTTCGGCCAGAACACCCGTTCCGGTGAAAGCACAGCGAATGCCTGGCGCAGCGGATCATAGCGGATATGCACGTGGCCCGGCAGCGACGGAACAGACTGAAGCGAAACTATTGCTCGTGCGCACGGCGTCGTCATCGCGGCACCTCCGGCTGGAATGCTCCCGGCGGGATGTTTCCCTCCTCGCCATAGGCGTGCTGGAGCGCGTCTAGCATGGTCCAGAGGATGTCGCACTTGAACACGAGCGCATCAACGGCGGCCTGCTGGCGCTCCGGGGTGTCGGCATGCTCCAGCACATAGGCAAGAGCAAATGCGGCATCACGCGAAGCCTGCTCCGGCCGCGCCGTGAAATATGCCAACGTGTCCTTGGTAATGTAGTCGTATCTGGCCAGCATTGCCGGCACCCGCTCGCCGATTATGGCCGGCGAAAACAGTTCCGTAAGGGATGATGCGACCGCTTCCAGCAGTGTTTGGCTGGCACAGAAATTGAGATAGGCGCCAACGGCGAAACGCGTAGCCGGCAGCGCCAGCCTCTCGCTCTTGACGGCATCGGCATCGAGCCCCAGCGAAGTCGCCAGATGCAGCCACCGCGCGATGCCGCCGCTCCAGCCGTCCTCGCCGTCATGGTCCTCGATGCGCTTGCGCCATGCCGCGCGAAGGGCCGGGTCTTCCGCACGCGCCAGGATCGTAGCGTCCTTGCGCGGAATGATTGCCTGATAGCAGTAGCGATTCAGCGCCCAGGCCTGCATCTCGCCCTTGGACAGGGTGCCTGCCGTCATCCTGTGGTGGAAGAGATGGCGATTGTGATAGCGTTCCGCACCGACTTGCCGCAGCACGACCTCCAGTTCGGTAGCGGACAATCCGCCTTCGGCTACGCGATGGAAACTGCTCATAGCCTTATCTCCATTCCATCATGGGCTATCTCCCAGCCCGCCTCGCGGACTGCGGCGTGCTCGGCTGAGTGTTCGTCGAGAACCAGATTGGTATTGTTGACATGGATGAAGATGCGGCGGCCGACCATCACGTCGGCCAGCGCGGCGATGGAGCCGGCTTCTCCCGACATGGCCAGATGCCCCATCCGGCCCCCTGTCTTCTGCCCGACGCCGGCTGATATCATCTCGTCGTCGGTGTAGACCGTGCCGTCGAAAAGCAGCAGATCCGCGCCTTCGAGGCGCAAGCACAGATCCTCGTCGATGCGTGCGCAGCCCGGGATGTAGAAAGCCTCCCCGCAGCCCTCGGCCGTGATGCGCAGGCCGATCGTGTCGCCGCTGTCGGAGCTGAAATCGGCTTCCGGCATGGCGGAATTCTCGAGATAGAGAGCTACTTTCCCGGGGACGGCGAAGCTTTCGATCCTCACGCCCGTCTCTTGGCCATCCGCGCCGCAAATCTCCAGCACGTCACCAAGGTGCAGAACGCGCCGGGGCACGATCGCGCGATCGAGGACATTGAAAATGGGGTTCGCGTCAAGCACTGCCAGAACTTGTCCTGTCGCATAGATCGCGAAGGGCTGTCGCTCGCGCAAGCTGAGAAGGCCGGCGACATGGTCGACATCGGCATTGGTGAGGACCACGGCCCGAATGGGCGTTGACCGCAACGGCGCTTCTGCTGCCGGCTGCAACTCGGGCGTCTTGCTGATTTGCTGGCGAATATCAGGAGAGGCGTTGAACAAGACCCAGCCGTTCCCGTCAGCGGAGGCGGCGAGGCTCGATTGCGTTCGTTCGCCCACCCCTTGCTCGCGGGCCAAGCGGTTCAGCCGGTCATTGCAGTTCCACTGCGGAAAACCTCCGCCCGCAGCCGATCCGATGACCTTCAGGCGCATGGCAACACCCCCTCCGGCTTGCCCTCGTATCTCGGGACCACATGCGACCCGAACGCCTTCACGGATGACATGGCGGTTCAAAGGACGCTGGCATCCTCCAGGGAACGTGGGCGGAAGGCGATGCGTGCCTCTGCGTCGGCAGGAGCACGCATCGTTTCCCCCTACTTCTTGGGTTGGACTTCGGCAGGCAGGTAACGCGAGATCTCGAAGCCCGCAGCGACCTCGCACATGGTCGGTTTGGCCCAGGTTTTCTTCATGGCATTCCTCCTTGCACCGGCCGGAAGGCCGTTTCTGTCACGTCAGCCCTTGCAAGGCATCGTTGTGCAATGGCTGGTCCTTCAAATGGACAAAGGGAAGTGAAGGTGCTTGAAAAACCGGAAATCGAAAGCTTGGCTCGTTTCGGCCGCAATGCTCGCTACGGCAATATTCGCTGTGACAATATATAGGGTCGGTTCTCCTCCAGCGGTAGGGTTGGAGTTTTCTCAACCGCCCGAACCTGAGGGCACGAGAAAACCGAACTGCAACTCCATTCGATGTCCTGCGCTGCTGGCTTCCAAGGACATCCAACAATTGGTCACTCAGTGATCGGCTTGTCGTGCTCGTCGAGCAGCGGCACGTCAAAGCCGAGCAAAATCCGATTGATCTCCTCCTGATTGTCCTTGATGAGCCGGTTGAGTGTTCGCTTCCATTCCTGGTCGGAGGGGCGCACCCCCATCGTGATGCGATAGGTCATGCGCGATCCCGTTTTCTCGCTCACCAGCGGAACGACGGCGAGATCCGCCCCGGACTTCCTGGCGTAGTAACCGCCCATCGGCCCCCACACGACCGCGGCGTCGATGTGGCCGTCCAGCATGTCCTTGATCATGAGTTCGGCGACCGAGGGCACCACTCGCGTGTCCACCATCAGCGGGTAAACCTTGGCGGTCTTCATCAGATTGGCACGGGCCATGTTTGCACTGGGCGGCGTTCCCTGCACGACGCCCAGTCGTTTGCCCGCGAGTTTCGGATCCTCGAGCGTTTGGACGCCGTCGAGACCGCTGTCCTTCTTGAATACCAGCACATAGGCGGAGCGATAGTAGGCGTTGGTGTTCTGAACCAGCTCGTCGCCTTGCGCAAAGCCCATGATGATGTCGCACCGATTGGCGCGCAACGTATTTCGGACGAAGCCCGTGAACATCGGGAACCACGTGTACGTGACGGATTTGCGCCCGGTCTTCTCGGCGACCAGCTCGGCCAGCTTGTTTTCGAAGCCTTGACCGCTCTCGTCGCTGAACGGCATGTTCGAGGGATCCGCGCACACCCGCAACATGTCGGGGTCGACCAGTTCCCCGGCAGCGCCGAGGCCCGCACCTTGGGCAAGGGCCAGGGTTGGCGCGGTTGCCATCATCAGCGCCGCCGCGATCGTATGCCGAAGAAGATTGCGCGCCAGCATGACCTCATCCCCCCATGCACGACGCTTCGTAGTCCTTGGCGGACTGCGGTTTTTCGGCTCTCTTGGGCGGCCGGCCACGTGGGATCGCGTCGACCGCACGTGCCCTCAGATAGATGTAGAGGTCATCCAGATAGCAATAGACGTTCTTGTTGTCGCCGAAGGCAGGCATGACGTTTTGATTGCCACCTGCCATGTTCTTGCGGCCTTGAGCGACAATCGAGAGGAATGTCGCATAGTCCAGGGTCTTGAGTGAATCGGCGAGCGCCGGCGCATAGGACGACCCGACGCCGTCGGGGCCATGGCAGACATGGCAGTCCGAATGGTAACGGCGATAGCCGCTGAACGTATACCAGTCCACGCTCCCGTCTTCCTGGATCTTGAAGGTCGGGTTCCCTTGGGCGTCGAAATACTTGCCGTTGTCATCTTTGACCGCGGCTGCCTTCTGTTGGTCGTCTTCAGCGCGGGCCATCCCCGAGATTGCCAGAAAGATCAGGGCAACAACCATGCCTGAATTGCGAGCGGTCATTCCTACTCCTCTCCTCATTTCGCCACGGACGCAGCTTTGCTGTCGCGATGCGGCGGTAGCAGGTGCTCGTAGTTGGATGGCGAAATCGAGAGCCCGGCTCGGTCCCGGCGAACCGGGCTCTCGCTTCTTGGCCTTCCGCCTTGTCGAAGACGGATTGAGGGTCGGCAGATCAGTCCGGAAGCCCGAAGACGGTCAACTGGCCGCCGAGTGCCGTATATTGGGCAAGGCCCGCATAGCCGCCTACGGCGCCAAGGCCTGCCGTGCCGATCACCTGGGCCTGGTCGCCCTGCGCCCGACCCTGGTCGACCGCGCCATGCCATGCGGCTGCGTTTTCCGGCGAAAGCAGACCACCTGCCAGGCCGATGCCAGCCCAGCCACCGACACCCGAGAGCACGGCTACGTACTGCTTGCCGTTGTGTTCATAGGTGTTGATGTTGCCGATGATGCCTGACGGTGTCTTGAACTTGTAGAGTTCATTGCCGTCCTTATCGACTGCCTTGATGTAACCTTCCAGCGTTCCGTAGAAGACGACGTCGCCATCGGTGGACAGCGCGCCGGACCACACTGAAAAGAGCTCCGGCTTCGACCAGACGATCTCGCCCTTGGCCGCATCCCACGCGATGAAGTTGCCCATGCCGCCATGGCTGTTGGCAGCCGGGAACATCGACACCGTCGCGCCGACATAAGGCTGGCCGGCGGTGTAGCTTACCCGATAGGGCTCATAATCCATGCAGACATGGTTGGTCGGCACGTAGAACAAGCCGGTCTTGGGCGAGTAGGTCGCAGGCTGTTGATCCTTGGTGCCCAGCGCTGCGGGGCAGATGCCGGCGGTGTTGACGTCCTCGCCATTGGTCTGGGGGGAGAACTTCGGGTTCACCTTCGGTCTGCCGAAAGTCGGGCTGTTCCGATCCATGTCGATCTCGGTCGCCCAGTTGACGGCCGGGTCGAATTTCTTGGCCACGAGCAGATCGCCGGTCGCACGGTCCATGGTGTAGGCAAAGCCGTTGCGATCGAAATGGACCAGCACGTCGTGCTTCTTGCCGCCTATGTCCATGCCGTCGACGAGGATCATCTCGTTGACGCCGTCATAGTCCCATTCGTCATGCGGGGTCATCTGGTAGACCCATTTGGCCATACCGGTGTCGGGATCGCGGGCGAAGATGGCCATCGACCAGCGATTGTCGCCCGGCCGCTGAACCGGGTTCCAGGTCGAGGGGTTGGCGGTCCCGTAGTAGATCAGATTCAGCTTGGGATCATAGGAATACCAGCCCCAGGTGGTGCCGCCGCCGCTCTTCCATTGCTCGCCCTCCCAGGAAGCAAGGCTGGAATCCGGTCCGATCGGCTTGCCGAGGCTAGTCGTCTTGGCCGGATCGACGAGCATGTCCTTGTCCGGCCCGGTCGAATAGGCCTTCCAGGCCAGCGTGCCGTCCTTGATGTTGTAAGCCGCCAAGAAACCACGCACGCCGAATTCAGCGCCGGAGATGCCGACGAGGACCTTGTCTTTCACGACCACCGGCGCAGACGTTCCGGATTCAGCCTTGCTGCCGTCGATGGCCTCGCCGTTCTGCACCGACCACACGACCTTGCCGGTCTTGGCGTCGAGCGCCACCAGCGTCGTGTCGGCTTGATTGAGGAAGATCTTGCCGTCGCCATAGGCAACGCCGCGATTGACGGTGTCGCAGCACATGATCGGAATGACGTTCGGATCCTGCTTGGGTTCGTATTTCCACAGGATCTTGCCGTCATTGTTGAGATCGAGGGCGTAGACGATATTTGGGAACGGCGTGTGGACATACATCACGTCGCCGATCACCAGGGGGCCGCCTTCGTGGCCGCGCAGAACGCCAGTGGAGAACGTCCACTTCGCCTGCAGGTTCTTCGCATTGTCCTTGTTGATCTGGTTGAGCTTGGAGTAGCGAGTATTGGCATAGTCGCCCGTCGGCATCGCCCAGTTCCTGGGGTCCGAAGAAAGCTTCTGGAGTTCTTCATTGGCCCAGGCGCCAAATGCCGAAGCGCCTGTTATCAGCGCCGCGGCAAGAGGAATGCACATCGATTTCCTGAATAAGCGCATTCGAGGATCCTCCCGAGGTTCACATTCCGAAATCAGTCTACAAGCCGCCCGCAGGAGCTTGCCTGAACGATTCATGTGGTGGGAAGTATTCCGGCAGCGTGTCACGACCCAAGCCGAATAGGCGAGGCACCGTTACCGCCCACCGCACTTGACCTACGAAAGACTATCGCCGCTCCCTATGACGGTGACGTCATTGAAGCCGGAAACGCCGTAAGAATATGTCATTGATAAGCGAGAGGCAAGCAAAAACAAAAAACCATATCTTGCGCCACTGCGCGAATAATTATGCGAAATCAATTCTGATAGATTGATCGTTTTGTCGGTTTCTTCGAGAAACTTTTTGTCAATCAAAATCATAATTTTGTAGATTTATCGATGCCAATGAAGGGTGTGCCACGAGTAGTTATTTGGATTTACTATTAAAACTCTGATTGCGAGATCGCCACGAAGTACGATTTCGCTTGGCCCGCTTCAGACAATTGGCACAAATCAGTATTCGTATTGAATTCCCATGATGCCGCCAAAGCCGGCTCGGCGAGGAGCATGCCGGGTGTAGCACTTACCTCCTTCGGTCTTGTACGACTCCCATTTGCCAGCTTGACTGGCGTCGTCGCAGATTGCCAAATGGCGCGGCAGATCCCATCTTCAGATCGTGTCAGGCTCCCAGGAGCTTCGTGATGCCTAGATTGATCGGATGCTCGGCCTTTGTCGTCTGTATGGCCACCGCGACACTGTCGTTGGCCGGCCCGGCCAAGGCTGCAGGGGGCTACCCGACCGACGCGCTGGCCGACTATGTCTTCGGCTGCATGAAGTCGAATGGCGAGACACGCGATGCGCTGGAACGATGCTCCTGCTCGATCGACGTCATCGCTTCGATCGTACCCTACGAGCGCTATGTGACTGCAGAAACCTTCAGGCGGATGGCGCTGACCACGGGCGAGGCTAGCGCTCTGTTCCGCGAGAGTGCGCCCGCCAAGGCGGCCGGCGCGGAACTCAGGCGCGCGCAGGCCGAGGCCGACGTCCGCTGCTTCTGAGTACAAGCGACGCTTCAAGCGGCCATTCGTCGTGAAAACCTTGGCGTCCGTGTCGGCAGCCTCGACGCGGTCTTTCCGGCCCTGTGCGTGCTGGGGGCGAAGCGGCCTCCGCACAACGGGGCTATGTCGCTGCGCCCCCAGCACGCACACAGGCAAATCCCGTCATAAGCTGTTTTGTCCCGGCGTTTTCTTTAGGTCGGCCGTGCCTTGTCCGGAAATGCGCATTTCCAGCGCACGACCTTGAGGGCGGGGTGCTCAACGGACCATCTCGCAATTTCAGGCGGCGCCAGGGTCATGCACTGCACCAGTGAGCCGCGGTTCTCGAAATAGAGGTGCTCAGTCCGACATTCGGCAGGGTTCGCCGCGAGGCAAACCGTGAGGATAAGATCGATCAGGTTCATTCATCAGGCACCCCGTTGTCGCCTCAAGGCTGCTCATCCGTCTTCCGGGCGACCGTGTCTCGGGGCCGGATGTGCATGTCTTTGAGATTTCCCGCAGGTGCCGGGCCGGAAACCGTTGGCAATGAGGCTACGCGCTCACCCAGAGACCGTCAACACGCTCGGGGCGAGCAGGGAAGGCGCAATGGGCGGCTATTTCTGCACCATCATCTCGCCAATCGTCTTGGCAAGTGCATACAGCCTTTGCTCGATCAGGGTTGGCACTTCGCAGACATAGGTGAGCGATTGCACGCGTTCCTCGAAAATCCGCGTCTCCCATGCTAGCCGATCGGTCTGAGCTGCGATCTGATTGACATCGGCATCGGGCTTGCTGCGGAGTGCGTCGACGTCCGAGGCCTCCTTGCGCAGCCGCGCCGCGAACTCGAGTTGCCTGCGGGCATAGCGCGCGATGCCTGAAATGACCTGTGAGCGCTCGGCGTTCATGTGGTCGAACAGGCCCTGAACCAGCATCGCCAACTTGGCGTCGGCCTGGCCGGCCGGCAGGCTGGCGGCGAAATCGCGTATGTCCTTTTGTGCGTCGGCAAGCGGCAGGCGTCGTGCCGCCAGCTCTTGCACCAGTGCCTCGACGTTCTTGTCTTTGGACCAATCCTTGGCCGCAGCGGGCAATTCCGGACCGTTCCATATCTGACCCAGTGACAGTTCGGGCACCTTCCGCTGGATGCAGGGCCAATCCGGACTTTGGTTTGCCGCACCGCTCGCGATACTTGGCGCAGCACCCAGCGCCGCTGCGATTGCCAGGCCGCGAACAAGTTCCATGCGCGCCATCAACCGTTTCCTCCCGTATCCTGCTTTCTCGCCATCAGTCCGCGCGACGGATCGTATGCGATGATGGCGCCGGCAAGAAAAACCACAGCGCAGCCGATTAGGACAGCCAGTGAGACCCAGTCGACCTGGCCGTAGAAGGCGAAGCGGATCAGTTCGACGGCATAGGTGAACGGGTTGGCGAGGCAGATCTTGTGCAGCAGCGGGCTCGCCTCCTGGATGCGCCACAGCGGGTAGAGCGCAGGCGAGGCGAAATACATCGGGAAGATCACGAAGTTCATGACCCCCGCGAAATTCTCCAGCTGCTTGATCCAGGAAGACAGGAAAAGCCCGAGCGCGCCGAGCATCAGCCCGGCCAGGAATAGCGCCGGCAGCACCGTGAGATAGCCGAGCAGGGGCGCCCTGACGCCCCAGAACCAGGCGATAGCCAGGAACACGTAGACCTGCGCGATCGACACCGCGACGCCGGCGAGCAGCTTGGACACCAGCAAAAACCAGCGCGGGAACGGGCTGACAAGCAAAGTGCGCATGTTGCCCATCTCGCGGTCGTAGACCATCGACAGCGATGACTGCATGCCGCTGAACAGCAGGATCATGCCGCAAAGGCCCGGCGTGATGTAGACCTCGTAAAGCACATAGGTCTTGTAGGGCGGGATGATCGAGACGCCGAGCACCTGGCGGAAGCCGGCCGCAAAGATGAAGAGCCAGAGGAGCGGTCTGACCAGTGCGGAAATGAAGCGTTCGCGCTGGTTGAGGAAACGCAGCCCCTCGCGGATGAGGATGCCTTTCAGACAGATCAGATAGTTGCGGACGCCGAAGGCCGTCGCCGGCAGGGGCAGGGTGCTGGCCGTCCTTTCTGGTGACAGGCTTTTCATGCAAAACCCTCCGGCGCGGCGGCCTTGCGGCTGAGCTTCGCAAATGCCTCGCCGATCGTCTTTGTGCCCGTCGCTCGGATCACATCCGCCGCACCGGCATTGGCGACCAGATTGCCCTCGGCGAGAACCACGACATGATCGCTCTCATCCACCTCGTCGATCAGATGCGTCGCCCAGAAGGCGCTGATGCCCTCCGTCTCCACCAGCCTGCGGATATCGGCGAGGATGGCGGCGCGCGATTGTACGTCGAGCCCGACTGTCGCTTCGTCGAGCAGGAGCAGCGGCGGCCGGTGCAGCAGCGCGCGGGCGATCTCCACGCGTCGCATCTGGCCGCCCGACAAGCTGCGCGCCTTGTCGTGCAGGCGACTGCTCATCTCGACGGTTTCAAGCACGGCGTCGATCCTGCGGCGCGCCTCTGTTGAGCCGATGCCATGCAGCGAGGCATGATAGGAGAGGTTTTGGTAGACGCTCAGGTCGAGATCCAGCGTGCGCGCCTGAAAGACGATGCCGAGGCGACGAAGCGCTTCTCCCGGAGCGCGCCTGATGTCGTGGCCGAAGATGCGGATCGAGCCGTGGCGCGTGTCGTAGAGATGGCTGATCAGGGAGAACAGCGTGGTCTTGCCGGCCCCGTTGAGGCCTAGCAGGACAGTGAAGCTCGCTGGCTCGATCGAGAACGTGACTTCGTTGAGCGCCCGTTTCTGACCATAGGAGTGGCTCACAGCGGTGACGTCCAATGCCGCCACTGCATCCAGCCCTCCGCCAGTCCTCAGATGCCGCACGCCGGCTCGCTCCTTGTCATCAAGAGTTAGTGCGCCGGGAACCCTTGGCATCTCCCCGACCCATCTATTTGACCGTTATCGTCCCCTTCATGCCCTTGTCGGCGAGATCAGGCACCGACCAGGAATAGACGCCTGGTCGCACCGTGGCGAACTGGACCTGGATCGTGCCGTCACTGTCGAATTCGAGCCATGCCGGCGCGCCGTTCATGTGCACTTCGAGATCGTTGATGACGATCTGGTTCATCCAGACGTTTCGGAAAAGGTCGGTCTGGAACTTGTATTCGAGGCCGCCCGCCGCCGAGATCTTCCAACGATAGCCTTGGCCGGCGATCAGCTCGAAATCCTTTCGGTTGACGGTGAACTGATCGTCCTTCGTTCCCAGGATCAACTCCGGCACATCCTTGCTGGCACGGCTAACCTTTTCGGTGGCCGCCGGTTTCTGGGCATCGTCATCGTCGTCGGCCCAGGCCAGGGAGTGCATCGCGGCGAGGCCGATTGCTGCAGCGAATGCGATCACCTTGAACATCTGTCGCTCTCCTACCTCTGATCTGCCGATGGTTTTCGCTCTATCAGTTCGGCGACACGACGATGCCCCATGGCAGCGCGCCTACCGTAACCGACTGAATCGGTTCATCGGTCGCCACATCGATGAAGGTGATGTCGTTCGACACGCCGTTGGTGCTGATGATGGTCTTCTGGTCGGGCGTGAAGGCGAGCTGCCAGACGCGCTGGCCGACCAGGATGTATTTCTCCACCTCGTAGGTTTCCGTATTGACCACGGCGACGTGGTTGGCCGGGCCGAGCGCGACATAGGCCTTCTTGCCGTCCGCAGTGATCCGGATGCCGACGGGCTGAATGGACTCGGTGCGCAGCCCCGGAATCTTGAAGGTTATCTTGTGCTTCACTTCGCGGCTCTTGTTGTCGATGACCGATACCGTGCCGCCGATCTCCGCACTGACCCAGACCTCCGAGCCATCCGGCTTGAATTCGGCGAAGCGCGGCCGCGAATCCACCAGCACATTGTCGGTGATCTCATGCGTCGCGGTGTCGACGAAATGCGCCATGTTAGTCGTTTCCGACGTGTTGACCAAGGTCTTGCCATCTGGGCTTATGCCCATACCTTCAGGCTCGACGCCGACCGGAATCTCGGCAAGCACGCTCTTGCCTTGGACATCGATCACGGTCACCAGATTGTCGTCCTCGTTGGCGACGTAGAGCCTCGTGCCGTCGGGTGAAAGCACGAACAATTCCGGGTCGGGACCAGAGGGCAGGGTGCCTATGATCTCGAGCGTGGCGGTGTCGATGATCTCGATCGTGTCGTCGTCGCTGGCGCAAAGGTAGATCAACTTGCCGTCATGCGAGATGGTGATGCCGCGCGGCCTCTGGCCGACATTGACCGACTTGACGACCTGCATCGTGGCCGAGTCGACCACCGTGATCGTGTTGTCCTTCTCGTTGGAGACATAGACACTATAGGCCGATGCTGGGCCGACTGTGAGCGCAAGCGTTGCTGTGGCAGCCGCTATGGACAATCGCCTTCGCATCGAACCCCTCCGTATTGTTCAGACCCTATTTCAGTACGCATTTCGTCTCGGGCTGATCGACACCCAGCGTGTCCAGTTCCGAAACCTGGTGCAGAAAACCCTCCTGGGGCGAGGTCGTCACGACCGAACGTCCGTCGCCGAGGAATATCGGCTGGCGCAGCTGCCAGTTCCATTTTCGGAATGTGAGCTTCTGGCCCTTGAAGGCGGCGATCGAGAAATCATCCCCCCGGATGAAGGCTTCGATCTGCTTCTCGTCGGCGCCTCGCGTCCTCGTTGCGGCGTCGCCGACGATGCGCGCTGCCGTCCAGGCCGACATGTCCTTGGACAGCATGCGCCGGCCGTTGGCCTTGGCGAAGCGGTTCTGGATCTGGCTGCCGCCCCATTGTTCGCTGGCGGGATGCCAGGCCGACGGAACCAGTCCCGCCGTGCCGGCGACGGGCCTGGGAATCCAGGTATGGAACGGCACATAGGTGCCAAACACCTCGCTCTCGTCGGCGACCAGCACGACGTCGTGGTCGGGCAGGTCCTGCATGAAGACCGGCATCTGCCGCTGGACCTGCACGACGCCGGTATCCGTGCGCCGCGCCGTGCCGGTGTCCTTGAATTCCTTTTCGCCGACGATCTGCCCGCCGAAGCGGTTCGCCGCCCTCCGCATCGCATCGGCGAAGAGTTGGTCGCGCTCATGCGAGCCGTAGAGCAGCACCCAGCGAGGCCATTGCTTCCAGATCAGATACTGCGCCAGGCCGTCGGCCAGCATCGAGCGCGTCGGCGCGATGTGGAACACGTTCACGCGGCATTCCTCCTCGCGCAGCACGTCGTCGGGTGCGCCGACATTGAAGAGCAATACACCGTTGTCCCGCGCGATGTCGGCGATCGACAGCAATTGTCGTGCTGAGAGATCGGCGAGTACGTAGCGGTCGCCCCTTTCGACCATGGTCTTGAACACCGGTACTACGTCGGCATCCGGCTTCACCTCGGTGACATCGAGCATGAACTTCTGGCCGAGGAACTTGCCGGTCGTGTTGTTGTCGGCAATCGCGACATTGGCGCCAGCCACGCCTTCGTCCGGCGGCGGAGTGTCGAGGACCGAGAGCGCCAGTTGCGGTGCATAGGCCCGGAGATAGCCGATCCTGATCTCGGTGACCGGCTTCTCGGGCCTCGCCTTTTGCTGCGCCGTTTCTTGGGCTAAGGCGGGCCATGGGGCGACGCTCGCCAGAACCAGTGCGACGAAGACCAGGAGAGTATTCGGCACCATGCTCCTCATTGCTTGCGCTTTCTTACACGCTCCGTCGTCCGCCCCGGGGATGGTGCACTGTTTGGTGATTTCGCTGATATCGGGCCCGCCCCAGGGCCAGTTTGCTGTGGCCGTTGCCCGACACGCCTGCGATGCCGACGAGCACGTTTTCGCGCACGTCAACAACGAGGCGCATCGAACAGCCAGAAAGCCCCGGCAAAGCCGTGGCGTTTGATTCTACTATGACTTCAGTACACCGGACTTTTTCGCCACCCACGTGGCGATATAGTCCATCAAGGCCGGCGACAGACAGTCGTAGGGCTCAAGCCCGAGTTCGCGCAACCGGGCGCGCACGCCATCCATCTCGGAGGGATCGACCCCGGACTCGATGATGGATGAGACGAATGCGGCAAAGCCGGGCTCGGCCCAGCCCTCCTCTTCGAAGCGTTCGGGGTGGATGAAGTCGAGGCCCTTGAAGGCGTGGTCACGCTCGACCGGACCATACATGTGCACGCCGCATACCTTGCAGGCGTGGCGCAGGATGAGTGCGGTCGGATCGACCACGGCGAGCTTGTCGCCGTTTTCCAGCACTGTCACGTTCTCATGCCCTGTCACCGCCACGATCGAGAACTTGGCGCCGTCCGGCTTCCAGCATTTGGTGCAGCCGCAAGCGTGGTTGTGGGCGACCTGTCCCTTGATCGCCACCTTCACCGGCCGGTCGGTGCAGGCGCAGACCAGCGTGCCGCCGGAAAAGCTTGGGCTGCCGGCCTTCACCCCACCATCAATGGCCGGATGTATCGTGACTGTACTTGCCATCACATGCTCCTCCCAGTTGTGGATATTGTGGACCCGGCCGAAGCCGGGCCGGTGAACCGTCTCAGTAGACCACGACGCTCCTGATGGACTTGCCTTCATGCATCAGGTCGAAGCCCTTGTTGATCTCGTCCAGCGTCAGCGTGTGGGTGATCATCGGGTCGATCTGGATCTTGCCCTCCATGTACCAGTCGACGATTTTGGGCACGTCGGTGCGGCCGCGGGCGCCACCGAAGGCGGTGCCCATCCAGGTCCGGCCGGTGACCAGCTGGAACGGCCGCGTGGAGATCTCTTGGCCGGCGCCGGCGACGCCGATGATGACCGATTTGCCCCAGCCGCGATGCGACGATTCCAGCGCCTGGCGCATCACCTTGACGTTGCCGGTGCAGTCGAAGGTGTAGTCGGCGCCGCCTATCTGGTCAGCCCCCCGCTTGGTCATGTTGACGAGAAAGGGCACGAGGTCGCCGTCGACTTCGGTCGGATTGACAAAATGAGTCATGCCGAAGCGTGTCCCCCATTCCTTCTTGTTGTTGTTGATGTCGACACCGATGATCATGTCGGCACCGGCAAGGCGCAGGCCCTGGATGACGTTGAGGCCGATGCCGCCCAAGCCGAAGACGATGGCTGTCGCCCCGATTTCCACCTTGGCCGTGTTGATGACCGCGCCGATGCCGGTGGTCACGCCGCAGCCGATGTAGCAGATCTTGTCGAAGGGCGCGTCAGGGTTGACCTTGGCGACTGCGATCTCGGGCAGCACGGTGAAGTTCGAGAAGGTCGAGCAGCCCATGTAGTGGAAGATCTTTTCGCCGCCGATCGAGAAGCGGCTGGTGCCGTCGGGCATCAGGCCTTGGCCCTGTGTGGCGCGGATGGCGGTGCAGAGGTTGGTCTTGCGCGACAGGCACGACGGACACTGCCGGCATTCGGGCGTGTAGAGAGGGATGACGTGGTCGCCCTTCTTGACCGAGGTCACACCCTTGCCGACATCGATGACGACGCCCGCACCTTCATGGCCGAGAATAGCCGGGAAGATGCCCTCGGGATCGGCGCCCGACAGGGTGAACTCGTCGGTGTGGCAAATGCCGGTCGCCTTGATCTCGACGAGCACCTCGCCGTCGCGCGGGCCTTCGAGGTCCACTTCCTTGATTTCAAGCGGCTTTCCGGCAGCTATAGCCATGGCGGCGCGGGTTTTCATGGCGGTCTTCTTCCTTGCAAAAAGAAGTCGAGGCCTCAGGCCAGCTCTGCTGACTTAATGTCTTCCCACAGTTTTAGAGCCGCAATACCGTCGCGCGGAAATCCAATCGTCTAAGGCGCCTGATCTGTATCAGCGGTCTCAATGCGCACATGTTATCATTGACCGAGCGAATGCCAAAGCAGATCTCTCAGCGCCTTGTCCGCTCGCCACCAAGGGTGCGGAACGTGGGCAGCAGGCCATGCTGCCCAATCCAATCGCTAGATCGGATGCTGAAAAGGCAACTTCATGTGAGATTTCTCGCCGACGCCAAATATAGCGGCGTAAGCGACATGTTGCCGATCTGAACAGGCGGTCGATTAGACCGCGCGAGTGCGAAAGATAATCGTCGCGAACATCAGCACGCCGACAAATGTAACCAGTGATGACACGGCAACAACTGGCTCCAAGGACTGGTTGCCGGTCAGGAGCAAGTAGAGGGCGGGCGTCATCACGATCACGCCGCCGGTGTAGACAAAGTACTGCACCTTCGCCAGGCGGGTCTTGGCTCCTTGCGGGTTAAGCGCATGAAACGCGCCGAATATTGACATCGTCACCCAACCGAGCAGGTTGATATGCGCGTGTGCGCCGACTGCTACGTAGTTGTGAGCGATCGACATCTGCAGGCCGAGCAGTATTCCGGCTATCAGGAAGCAGATGGCAGTTATGAAGTACATTCTGGAAATGTTTGGCATGTTCCCCCCAAGACGTTACGGTTTTCACTAAGCCGGCCAAACGCTGCGCTCGCCGCTCACTCCTGCAGTGCACTCGGTGGTCTGACACTGACGCTGTTGCATGGTCGGGTTCGTGCTGTCACCGCGTGAATTTGACATTGGGACGTAGCGTCATGAAGATGAGACGTGCAGTCATGGTGTTTGGAGACGAATGCCGCGGAGGCGGCCTGTCAGGTGGCCATCTGCCGAGGTGCCTGAACGCGGCGAACAAAAACCCAGGTGTCAGGCCGGCCGCTCTCGAGCAGCGGCGGGGGGTAGCCCGTATGTCATTGCCGCCGATGGTGACCGGCGAGGCGCCCGCTAGCCGATGTTGCGCCGCCTGGTGTCGGGACCTTTCCAGCCGGCGAGCATATCGAATGCTTCCAGGCCGTCCGGCCGTTGGTCGTGGTGCGGGCGCTGCCCGGCCAAGGTGACAAGTGCCCATGCTTTGCCAAGTAGCCGACCCAAATACGATGGCCGCGGGCGAGCCGGTTGCTCCACCAGCGCTTCGCCGATCTGCTGCATCTGAACTGCTTCGTCCGGCATGTTCGTGCCCTTTCGGTGCTCGCTCCATTGCTCATTTTCGTTCATGTCTTGCCGGCCTCCATGGCGAGCCAGGAGGCCTCAGATCAAACGCCGAAATACCTGTCTGTGATCTTGAGCATGCCGTCACTGCCCCGAACGAGATTGCCGTGCACATTGGGATGTTCAGTCATCAAGATGAGACGTGCAGGCATGATGTTCGGCGTCCGATGCCGTGGCCTCAAGGCACGTGCCTGTCAGATGGCCATCTGCCGAAGCCCCGAACGGTGCAAACAAAAACCCCGGCGCTCGGCCGGGGATGGCGGAAGGCTGGCGATCAGAACTTGTAGTTGACGCCGATCTTCAGGGCGTGAGCGTCGAAGGCGTCATCATACGTCCTGTTGTTCCCGCCATCCACGAAGCGATGGAGCTCAATGTTTCCGTTGAAACGGTAGTATTGATACTCCGCCTTTACTGTCCAGTTATCGGTGACCGCGTGCTCAATGCCTCCGCCGAGCGTCCAGCCCGTTACAGTGTCGGAACCATCAGCATCGACGGACATGCCGTTGCCGCCTGTATCGCCCAGTGCGATGTGTGAGAAGCCGATACCGCCCTTGGCATAGAAAAGCGTTCGATCGAATGCGATACCGGCTCGCGCAGTCAAACTGGCAAGCCAATCCATTTCAACATCGATATCCGCGACATCGCTGCCAGCAGCTAAGATGTTATTGAGCCCATTCGCATTAGACCAAGCGATGTCGCCCTCAACACCAATAACCCAATTATTAATCTGGTAGTTGTAGCCGACCTGGATGCCGCCGAGCCAGCCGTCACTATTGATCTCTGCTTGCTCAACAAGCGAACCGGTTGGCTCAAGATAGTCGCCAGTTCCCTGGGTCCATGCATAGCCTGCATGCAGGCCGATGTAGCCACCAGTCCAGACAAAGCCCCCTGCGGCCGCTTCCGGCGCGGCTTCATAGGCAACAGCATCAGAGGCAAGCGCGCTGCCAGCTGCGGCAAAAAGGAATGTCGTGGCGAGAAGTGCCGTTTTCATAATCCCGTCCCCCAAATCAGTGGGGCACAACACGCAGGTTGCGCCGGTTCGATCGAAGCGCTGCCATTCCAGAGCGCGAGAGAGCCGACGCAACGCAAGTGGAAATGTTGCGCGCGCCGGCCAACCAGCAGCGCATTTCGGGTGAACTGCTGCCGTGGCTCTCGCATGTCCAAATTGCGCTGTCACTGCCGCAACTGAGGTCGCCGATCACAATGGGACGTCCAGTCATGAAGATGAGACGGACGGTCAAGGCGAAGTATTATCGCGCCATGCTATGGACGTGAATACTTCTAACAATGCGACATTTGGGGCTGTTATGAAAAATTCTGCCAGAATTTCTGCCTTGTCTTCTTCCGTAACTTCCGTTTTGATCTTGGCTTTGTCCTCAGCTCAGGCCGCAGACCTGATCGTTGAGCCAGCGCCGGCGCCGGTTGCGGAGCGCTTCTCATATGATTGGAGCGGCTTCTACATCGGCGTCCATGCCGGCATTGGCGGCGGCACGTTCAATCACGTGTTCAATCACATCGCCGACTCCTTGGATGAAGGTGGTGACTACCGTCAAACTGAAGACATAACGGCCTTTGGCGCGTTTGGTGGCGTTCAGGTCGGCTACAATCACCAGTTTGTTCCCAACTGGGTTGCTGGCATCGAAGCGGATCTTTCAGCATCCAGAATCAAGGCAAGTGATTCCCGAAGCTACAACTGGTTCGATCACAACGAGTTCGGCAAGCGTGAGATTGAGACCAAGATCGACTGGTTTGGCACGATCCGCGGTCGCCTCGGCTATGCAATGGACAACTTCCTGATCTACGGCACGGGCGGCGCCGCCTACGGCAGCATCAAGACTTCCGCCATCGATAGTGCCTCCTGGAACGACGGCACCGGCGGATATTACGACAGTCACTCGTTTTCGGACATCAAGCTGGGTTGGACGGCCGGAGCCGGTTTCGAATATGGCCTGACCGAGTACATCACCCTCAAGACCGAATATCTCTATGTCGATCTTGGGAGTATCGAGACTTCCGGATACAATGAGTTTCACAGCAGCGACGGCGACACGAGCGTGGATACGGCCTTCCACACGCTCAAGACCGGCCTGAACTATAAGTTTTGATCCGCGCGACTGAGACAGGCTGGGGCGGCTTTCGAGCCGCCCTTTTCATCTGGTGCGAGGCCCACAAAATGCCGGCCTGCAGCGCAGTCATCCTGCGTCTTCCGATTCCCTGGCCTTGGCAGACACGAGCCAGGCTTCGGCTGTCGAGCTTTCAGTCCCCGCATCGTTCTCTGCCCAGCTCAGGTACAAAGCGCTGCCTTGCGCGCGCATGGTCAGGGCCAGCGCCGCGCTTGGGCTCATTTCATAGCGCGTCCGGAAAGCGCGACTGAAATGTGCTTCGCTGCGAAATCCATTCTGGTGGGCGATGGCAGATATCTTCAACTTGCCGTCAGATCTTACGATGGCCTGTAGGGCGGCTGACAGCCGTTCGCCAAGCAGCCAGCGTTGCACGCCACCATGCTCCTCAAACGAACGAAACAGTTTCGATCGCGACATCCCCAGTTCGAGCGCCAGATCTTCGGGACCAAAATCCGGATCGGACATTTTCTTTCTGGCCAGCCGATGGGCGCGATTCAAGACGGAGAAATCGTCACGCGTCTTTCCCGGCGTAGCGGCAGGAAGGGTGGTCGCAGCAAACCGCAAGATGCCGTCGACGGCCGACTGAGCCTGATCGACGCTGAGCCCGTCGATATGATCCACCAGTGACCTGATCTGGGACCCGAGAAGATAGCCAGCGCTGCTGCTTGGGTTCAGCACCATGCCATGGACATTGCCTTGCAGGCCGGAAGGTGCGTTCGCCCTGTCGAATGTTAGCGTTATCCCCTCGTAGCCGGGCGTATAGGATTCATAAGGTAGGGAATAGTCGACGGCTACGATATCGCCAGGAACATGGGTTCGCTTGTGTCCGTCGTAGTCGGTTACAACGCTTCCCTCTGTAAGCAGATAAATCGACATCTGAGAGATCGGTCGGTCATCGATGACGCGCTGTGGTCGAGACATCATCATCGCCGACCCTCCGTTGACCTGCAGGAAGGCCTCGGGAAGCTGCCATGTGCAGCCGTGAAAATCGAACGCCGCCGGATCTGTCTCGGCCGGTATTGCGCAGTCAACCAATTTGGAAAGTGCAGCCTTCCAGGCAACGAAGCACTCCACCCCTGGAGGGTATGGCCAAACTATACCTAGCGACGCGCATGACCTGGCGTTGGTGTCGGCTTCGAACATCAGTACTGCCCCTCCGCGCCCCTAGAGATCGCAAGCCCGCCACAGTCGATGATTGCAATCCCGCCGCCGTGCGCCATGTTCGGCGAGATGGTGGCGGCATGACCGGGATCACGGCTACGAGTGCGGCGGCAGACAACCGTGTCTATCGTACCCGAAAAGAAATTGAAATATTCATAGCACTCCCGTTACGTCCCTAGTAATCTCTGATCGACGCAAGCCTTCTTATGATTTTCGATAATCTGGTATCTGTCTTTGGAGGCGTAGTTTATTGCGTGACGCGGGCGTTACTTGTGTTTGCCCTGCATCGAAACGACGAAGAGTGTGAGGGCCGATCGGAGGTCACAGCCACAACTCCGCCTATTGGTCTCCCTCACATGGTGCTAGCCGGTGGAGACATATGGAAGGCAAGCCCCGGAATAGCCCGGCCGGCTAGCCGCTCACGAGCATCGTCATCCGGTTTGAGATCGTCAGGCGCTCGGCGAGCGCGCGGGCGAAAAGGCGGTGTGCCAGGACCGCGAGTTCCGGGTCTTGCATTTCGAGTTGCTCCAGCGCTGGGCGTGTCAGCTTGAACAAGGTCGCAGACCTTTCGACAATGACATCGGCGGTGCGGGTGCCGCCGAGATAGAAGGCAACCTCGCCCAGCACCGCGCCGGCCGTCATGCTGCGCAGGCGCAGCGCCCGGCCGTTGGCAAGGGTGAGCTGGACTTTGACTGCCCCCGAGCCGACCAGGAAAATATCGTCGGCTTCTTCGCCGGCGTGGATCAGCCGCTTGCCCGCGGGGTGGTCTATGCGCTCCATGACCGACACCAGTTCCGCCAGCCGCGGATGCGGGCCGAGCGCGCGCATGAGCTGGATCGCGATATCTTCGGGTTCTGGCACGCCTCCGCTTGCCGTGATGAGATGCTCTTCGCAGGCTTCGAGCGCGTGGTCGAGATCGGCGGCGATGGCAATCTTTCCCCGGGCGCGCGTCTCCTCGACGGTCCGTTCCAGCAGATGCGCCACGGCCAGGGGCAGGGCCGAGAGCGTGATTGCGACCCCTTCGGCGGCTGCCATGTTGAAGATCTTCTCAAGGCCCGCGACGGCGGCGGAATCCGCGCCGCCGACATTGCGGAAATCGAGGATCAGGAAACGCGGCGCGTCGCCTTGCGCGAACCGACGCCGCACGGCGCCGACGACCTGCTCCATCGTGCCGAAGAACAGATAATTCTGCAGCTCGAGGATATGGATATGGTGGCCGTTTTGGTCGAGGACATGGCCGGCGGCGGCGGAGCGGTCGCTGCTGCTGCGCCGGTCGCGGCCGCTGGCGGCAAGGCGGATGGCTGGTAGGCGCGCATAGTTGAAAACGAAGGTGACGACGGAGCAGACGAGACCGACCGCCATGCCTGTCATGAAGCCGAACGCCATCATCGACAGCACGATCGCAAGCACCACCGCCCATTCGAGACGCGGCAGGGTTTTGCGGGTGGCAAGGGCCCAGTCGTACAGTAATTCGCCGCCCAGTATCATCATCAGCCCGGCAGCAAGGAAGAGTGGGACTGCGCCAGCAAGCTCCATGGCGAAAGGCAGGGCCATGGCCGTCACGGCGGCGGTGGCGAGGCCGGCGGAACGGCCGGTGACGCCGAGTCGGCGGGCGAGCAGCGTCATGCCGAGGCCGGTGAAGCCGGAGGCGCCGCCGAGAAGGCCGACGGCGATGTTGGCCTGTCCGGTCATCTTCAGTTCCGCATTCGCGTCGATGTCGCGGCCGGCGGCCAGTTCCAGCCCGCTGGTGTTGAGCAACAGGCCGGCCATGGCGATCAGCGGAACTGAGACGAGCATCGGCAGCACGGAAAGCACCGCCATCCAGTCGGCCTCGCGGATCACTGCGAGCGGCGAGGGCAACCGTAGGCCGCCGGAACCGTAGAGATCCGGCAGCCAGCCCCAGGCGCGGACCGTTTCCAGCGGCAGCCCGGTTACCCAAAGAGCGATGTAGAAGAATGCGATCGAAACGAGCATGATGATGGGCGCTGCAAGCGGGCTTGGCGACAGGCGCAAGCCGGCCGCCATCGCCAGCGCGAAGAGGATGGCCGGCAGCAGGATGCCGAGGACGGCGGGATCCCGGAAGGATCGCGCCATTTCGAACACCGTGTAGGCGTTGCTGACCATCATCAGCGCACCTTCGAGCAGCAGCCAGCCGGAACCGGCAAGAAATCCCGCGACAACGGGGTAAGGAAGGAAGCGCACGAGGGCGCCCAGGCCGAACCGGCCCGACAGGTAGAAGAAAAACCCCGTTGCCAGCGTGCTGGTGGCAAGTATGGCAAAGGCCGTGGCGACCTTCTCGCCGGTGCTCGCCGCGGCCATGGCGCCGGTCGCGGCAGTGACGGCGGTGGCAAGTATCGCGATGGTGGTTTCCTGCACCTGGGCGACGCTCGTCGCATAGCGGCTGCGGAGGGAAACGTAGACGGCGAGGATGACGGAACTCAGCAGCATGACGCTGACACCGGCGCCGAAGCCTTCCGAAAGGGTGCCTGAGAAGATCAGGGCCGCGAAGGCGACGCTGGTGCCGAGGCCGTCGATGCCAGCGATCAGGCCGAACATGGCGGAGCGGGGGGAGGCGCGGGTCAACGCGGGGAACGCGGTCCTCGGTGCGCCGGGCTGCGCTGCGGAAGGTTGGGGCGGGTTCATGCGGCGGGGCATCGATGCTCCTGCGCGATTGGGGCGAGGTCAACGGTCCGATCCGCCAGCAAGGCCAGGTCGGCCCTGTGCGTGGCGAACAGAACGGCGATGTCGCGTCTGCGGACTGCAGCAATGATGCCGGTGACAACATCGCGGTCGAGGTTTGAGAAGGTCTCGTCGAGGACGAGCAGGTCCGCCCCCTGCGCCAGTGCGCGTGTGATCAGTAGTTGCTGGCCCAGGCTTTGCGGAAAGGCACCCTCCACCACCAGCGTCTGCATACCCATCGGCAGGGCGGTGATCGCACTGGCAAGGCCCGCATCGGCGGCTGCCTGGAGGATTTCCGCCTCCCGCACCATCGGCGCGTTCTGGCCGATGACGCCGCGAATGGTGGCAACGCCGATCGGCGTATCCTGGAAGATACCGGCGATGCGGTCGCGATAGCTTGAAAGCGCCTGCCAGTCGCGCCGCTTGCCGTTGATGACGATGTGTCCGGCCTGCGGGGGCCTGAGCCCCATCAGGATAGCGAGGAGCGTTGATTTCCCGCTGCCCGAAGGGCCTGTGAGGGCCACCACCTCGCCACGGGAGAGCGCCAGCGAGAAGGCGGTGAAGAGCGGGGCGGAGGCCGGGTCAAGGCGAAAGCCAACGCCGTCCAACCGCACGGTCTCGATATGTCTGACCGGCGCTTCCGCCGCCGCCGGGGACGGCTGGTCAAGCCTCATGGCCTTTATTGCCTGGACCTTGCGCCATGCGCCGAGGATGCGGGCGAGGCGCCGTCCGAGATCGGCCGCGCAATAGGTCGCTGGCACCAGGAGGAGCAGGCTGGAAATGGTAGCGGCATCGACGGGAGGCCATGCTGCGAGCGCTATCGCGAAACTCGCTGCGGCAAACCAGAAGGGAGCGGCGCCGGCAACTGTGGTCAGGATGCGCGAGGTGCGCCGGCGTTCCGCGGTTTCCTGCTGCAGGATTGCCAGTTCGCGGAGCTTTTGGGGAGCCAATCCAAGTTGCCGCAAGCTGGTCATCCGACGCGCCAGTCGAATTTCGAGCCTTGAGAGGCCATGCCGGCTGAATTCGAGACGGTCGCTCGACGCGAGACTGCGTTCTTCCAGCAGGAACGCAAGGCCAAGCGCTAGCGGGATGACGATCGCTGGCAGCGCATCTAACCTCGTGTCCGGTGAGGACAGGATCAAGGCCGTGGCGGCAATCGTCAGCGCCGCGGGCGCGAGCAGGTTCCTGCTTTCGGCTGCAAGCGTGAGCGCGCCTTCCAGCCCGCGTTGGAGCAGGAAGGCCCGACGCATGGAATCGTCGCCCGCGTCGTCGGCGTCGGCAGCGGGGAGCGGAGTTTCGATGATCCGGTCCCAGAAGCGGGCGTGGATGCGGACGCTTTCGTCGCGCTCCAGCCGCTGACGGGCGGGCGAGGACGCCGAAAACAGGCAGGTCGCGCCAACGATGAGGCCGGCGCGGATGAGGTCAGTCGGCGCCTGCCACAGCAGATAGGGCAGGAGCAGCGCCAGGACGGGGAAAGCGGCGAGCATCCCATCCGCGAGCACGGCCGCGCGGGGACCCGACAGCGGCCAGCGCGCCGTCCAGCGGCGAAGTGAAAGCCCGCTTGCCGGAGCCGTGGGATAGGGCATGTCGACGCGTTCCGCCCCGTCGAGGCTGAGGCGCCCGCGCCCGCGCCATGCCTTGCCGTCGCCGTCGCGGATGAGAAGCGGTCCGGCGTCCTGCCAAGGTTTCAGGGCTGATGCGAAGCGCACCCGCCGAGACCTCAGGCGTTCCCGTCCCTCGATGCCCTCAGGCTGCATTGGCAGTCCCCAGTTCCAGCCGTTGGTCGCCGGCGGAAAGCAGATCGGCATTCTTCGTCGTGACGACGAGGATCATGCCGAGTGCCCGCAGCCGGGAGAGAATGGTCTTGGCAAGTGCGGTCTCGACATTGTCCAGCGCCTCGTCGAGCACCAGCAGGCGGGGCGAGCGGCAGAGCGCGCGGGCGACGGCGATACGGCGCAACTGGCCGCCGCTCAGGCGCGGCTGGTCAGCGTTGAGGATGAGGGAAAGTCCGCCGCGCGGCGCCAGCACCTCGTCGAGCCCGACGAGGCGGAGCGCGGCCCGCATTGCGCCATCGTCGATATCAGTCGCGCCGAGGCTGAGATTGTCCCTGAGCGTCCCCGGCACGATCGGCACGGAATGGTCGACGAGGATGGCCGCGGTCGGCGGATGGCCTGCAAGGGGCATGCCGTCGAGGGTCACGATCCCCTCCGTCGGCTCCAGCATGCCGCAGGCCAGCCGGGCGAAGGTCGTCGCCCCAGCGCCAGAGGGACCATGTACGACAAGAGCCTCCCCGGGCGAGAGGCAGGCGGACACATTATCCAGGAGCGGGCGGGTGCCGCCGCCGGCATGCCAACTGGCATTTTCCATGCGGAACGTTCCGTTCGCCGGCCGCGGTGGCACGGGCCGGTGCTTCTCCGTTGCGGCCGGCAGGTCATCCAGCCGGTGCAAGGCGTCCTTCAGCGGCTGGGAGGGAAGGTCCCTTCCGAAACGCCGGAGCATCAAGCTGCCGGCTGCGGCCAGTCCGAGCGCAAGGAGAAGGCCAGGCATACCGGCTTGTGCGGCGAGATGGAGGGGCGCGGCGACTTTCACTGTGTCGAGCATGAAGAGCGCCGTGTCCAGGCGCCGCCGTTCGTTGGAGGTCTTGAAGTATTCGGACGCGACCAGAGCATGATGCCCCCCCAGGCGGCAGAACAGTCCGTCGCCGGCTCGGCCGATCCTGTACCAGTCGGTGTCGGCGAGGTGCTCCGCATCGATACCCTGCGCGGAAAGCTCTGGATGGCCGAATCGAGCGATGCGGCCGCCGCGACGGATCGAAGCCCAGGCAAGCAGGGCCATCTGGAGCAGACTGGCGAGCGCGACCGGCAGAACCGGACCGGGCGCGAGCGCCGTGCCTGCGGCGAGTGCTGCCAGCAGCCAGAGCGCAGCCAGGAGGGCCCGGAGAATGTTGGTGTCCTGAACGTGATCGAGGGCCGAAAACTGGGCCAGTGTCTGCTCCGGCTTGGCGAACAGGTAGTGCTCGTTGCCGGCCTTTCCGAGCGCTGAGAATACGTCGGCGCTCCGCCGGCTCCGCGCATTGAGCCCGGCCTGTTCCGCAAGGAGGATCGCGCAACCGCCTGCGCAAAGCGATGCCGCCAGAAGAAAGAAGCCCATGCCGGGGCTGGCCTGTCCGTCCGCCGCCAGATGCCAGATTCCTGCCGCGGCGGTGATGCCGCCCCCGGCGGAGGCCGCGCCGGCGAGGCCAAGCTTCCCCAATTGCGACTTCCACAAGTGCAGCAGGGCGGTCGCGAAGGTGAACGGCTTGCCGCGCCGCGCCACCTTCTCCGGTTTCAGCGACAGCACGATGCCGGTGAAATCCCGGTCGAATTCCGCACGGTCCAGTATGGTCGGTCCGCAGGACGGGTCGTTGACATGCACGACCGCGCTGCCGACGCGCTCGACCACGACGAAATGGATGAAGCGCATATGCGCGATCAGCGGCAGGCCGATGGCGGGCAGGTCTTCCGGTTCGGTGCGGTGGGCCTTGGCCTCAAATCCGTAACCGCGGGCAATGTCGCGCAATTGTCGGACCGTCGAGCCGAACAGGGTGGAGCCCGCCTGCCGGCGCAGCTCCGCCATTGGCACATGCAGTCCATGGTGGCCGAGCAAGATGGAGAGTGCTGCGACGCCGCATTCGGCATGCTCGCCCTGTCGTACCTCCGGCGTCCGGGCGCGTAATCTTCCTGTCGGAAGCCTGCCGTTCTCTATCGTCAAAAGACCCATGGTCCGCATTGGTTGAAGCGCGCTGTCCGTCGTCTGACCGATACCGGAACGCGCGGGTATGCGGAGGTGAAAAACACTGCCTGGGACAAAAAGCGACTATTTAGGGACGGAAAGGACCTAATCCTAAACCATTGATTTATCGTCATCTCTTTGCTCGCTGTGTTATTCCGGCGCTGGAATTGGGTGGGGTCTCGCGCGAAATATGACTGTTGGCAAAACGCTTTCCGGGTGGGCCTGCGGTGTGGCCGCCTGCGCGATCCTTTCATTCGCCAGCGCGTCTGCGACCTGGGCCGCTCCGCGCGATTTCAACCGTCCCCCGCGCGCCGCCGCAGGTGACGTCGAGCCGATCGAGGCCCGGCGGGCAGCCTTGTTCCAGGTGATGCTGGACGACCCCGGTAATCTCGATGCCGCCTTCGAATATGCGGCGCTCTCCTCGCAGGTCGGCGATCTCGAAGGGGCCATCGCCACGCTTGAGCGCATGCTGATCTTCGCGCCCGGCCTTCCGCGGCTGCAACTCGAACTGGGCGTGCTCTATTTCCGCCTCGGCGCCTATGGCACGGCCGGCATCTATTTCGATGCCGCGGTTTCCAATGGCGATGTGCCGGAGGAGGTGCGCAACAAGGTTTCCGAATACCAGGCGGCGATTGCCAGCCAGAACGATGCCTCGTCCTTTTCCGGCTCGTTCGGAATCGGTCTGCGCTATCAGTCCAACGCCAACGGCGGTCCGGCATCGGCCATCGTCAACCTGAACGGCCTCGACTTCGTGCTTTCCGAGGATGCGCGCAAGGCGCCCGATCTCAACGGGTTCATTTCGGGTGACTTTCAGGGCGTGTTCGACCTGGAGGCCCAGGGCGCCGAATTCAAGGTCAACCTGCGGACCTATGGCGAGGGCTATCTGAAGCACGACGAGTTGAACCTCGCCTATGCGGAACTGGCGGCCGGCCCGTCCTTCGATCTGAACCGGTTCGGCCTCGAGGGCTATACGCTCGACCTCTACGGCATTGCGGGCGGAGGCATCCTGGCGGGCGATCCGCTGACTTCGGGGCTCGGGGCCGGGGTGTTCCTCGGTGTGCGCCCGACCCTGGATTGGTTCTATGGCCTTCGCGGAGAGTATCGCCACGAGCGCTTCTACGATTCCGACGCCAACCCGACGCTGAGCGATAACAGCGGCGATCGGTTCCAGGGGCAGCTCGTTTCCTCCTACCGCCTCTCGGACCGCCTGACCCTCGACCTTGCCGGCACCGTCGACCGCTTCGAGGCCGAGACCGCGCGAAATACCTTCTGGCAGGTGGGTGGGATGGCCGGCCTCACGATCCTGTACGAATCGCCGCTAGCGCGCCTGCCGGCTCCCTGGAGCCTGTCGATCACCAACCAGATCCAGCGCCGCAATTACGATGCGGCCGATCCCATGGTCAGTTCAGCGGAGCAGCAAACGACGAAATGGACCGTCGGCCTGACCCAGACCATTCCGCTGACGGACGATTGGGCCGCCCTGTTGCAGACCGGCTACCAGAAGTCCTGGTCCAACTACGACACCGGCATGTTCGACAATGCCACCCTCGGCATCAGCCTGACGAAGGTTTTCTGAGATGGGACGATTGAAGTCAGCGCTTCTTGCCGCAACCGGTCTGGCCACCTTCATCGCGGCGCCCAACCCTTCCGTGGCTGAGGTGACCCGGGTGGGCGTTGCCACAGCGGTCAACCAGGATGCCCAGACCCGAATTCCGGGACGGGGCCTGAAGACCATCGCCATCGGCGACGAGGTCATCCATAACCAGGTGATCGACACCGATGATGGCGGTCTCGTCCAGATCCTCCTTGCCGACGGCACGGCCTTCACGGTCGGTCCGAATTCCAGCCTGACGATCGACAGCTTCGTCTACGATCCCGCTGCAGGAACAGCCAAGGTCTCGGCGAGCCTGTCGAAGGGATTCATGCGCTTCGTCGGCGGGCGCACGTCGAAGACGGAGGGCGGGGCCACCATCAATACGCCGATCGGCACCGCCGGCATCCGCGGCGCCGTGGTCGACATCGATCTGGGCGCGATCGGCCAGCGGCTGGGCAAGGCACGTTCGCGCAAGGACAAGAAAGGCGGCCAGGCCGGCAATCCGCCCCACGTTTCCCTGATCTTCGGCAGGGAGGTCACACTGACCGCGAACGGCGCGTCGAACCGGCTTTTCCGGGCCGGCTATTCGGTGATCGTCGATGGCGACAGGCGGTCAGTGACAAGAACGCCGCCCGCCTTCCTGGCGGCGATGCAGGGCCAGCTCGCCGGCCGCGACGGCGCCAACGGGGGTGTCGCCAGGCAGCCGCAGGACAATCAGGTCCGTGGCAGCGGCGTCGCTCAGCACAATTCCGGGACAGGCCTGCCGGCGAACATTCCTGTTCCCGAACCGCGTCCCGGTGAAACGCCGCAGCAGGCGGTTGCCTCAGACACAAGAGCGGCGATCGTCCAAGGTGCGCTCGGCCAGGGCGGCACCACCGCCAAGGTGCGCATCCTGACAGCGCGCCCTGTCGCCGACGATGGCGGCAATGGCATTGTCGGCGGTTCGCCCGAGACGGATCGCAAGGGCACGCTGACCGGCCGTCCGGGGCAGGATGGAACCGTGAGCCTCGACGGCGGCGGCAGCCTGGCGCTGCCGGTCTATGCCGACAGCGCCTTCACGGCTCATGCGATTTCCGGCTACGCTTTCGGCGGCTCAACCTATTCCGGCAAGGCCTATGTCGGCCTCGACGGTTTCCGCGCCTATATGCTGACGGACGGCACCAATCCGCTCTATGCCATCGCGGGCCGGCCGACGGCCGACGTTCCCGGTGCCTTTGCGGCATCCGGAACGCGTCACTACGCTCTCGGCGCCGATGCCACGAACCCCTTGTTCGGAAACCTTGGCGGCGTCATTCCCTTCACCTATGCGCCGCGGTTTGCCGGCGTCGATCTCACGGGTGCCGTTTCGAGCGATTTCCTGGTGGCCGGAACGCCCGGTGGCAGCGACCCCGATGTCGCGGCGAGAGGCTTGCAGGCGTGGATCGTCATCGATGGAACCGGCTCTGGCCAGAAGAGCGCGATCGGTGTGATGACCGGCGCCATTTCGCTGCTTGAGGATGATGTATCCTACGGTTTCAATGGTGATCGGGGCGGCAGCGACCGGCTTGATGCATCGGATGGAACCACAGCCCACAAGGGCAAGGTGGTCAGCGTGGCTGGCGGCAATGGAGGCTCGTCGATCTTCGGTCCCGGCGGTCAATATGTGGTGCTGACCAACGATCCCGAGAATCCCTATTCCTCCTTTCGCGACGAGGCGAATTATCCCGGCTCCGATCAAGTCGATTTCTCGACGGGCCATGTGGGCAATCTCGCATCGAACGACACGAGCGTGGCACGGAGCTACGGCGGCCGGACGCTGAACGGTTTTTCGTCCATCGCGCTGTCCGTGAATGGAACGACGTCTGCGCGGGCCGGCACGGTGGAAATGCAGTTCGATGCCGCCAACGCGACGTTCCGCGCGCAATTCGAGCAGTTTGCCCAGTTCGGTGGCTGGCCGCTTCCGCACAACGAGATCGGCTTCGCAGACAGCTATGGCGGTGCTGTCTATCTGGACGACGACAACTTCGCTGCGTCCGGCAAGAATAACCGCTCCTATGTGGTGAATTCCAAGGTCGCGCCGGTGAAGATCTTCAACGGCGGCACATCCTCGGAACTGTGCGCCTGCTCCTATCTCAGTTGGGGCTGGTGGGGCAACGCGGATGCCGGCGACGGCTATACGACCTCCGGCCATATGGGCAATTGGGTAATCGGTGACGTGACCGCGAATATCGACATGCCGGTGGGCGGCACGGCGACTTACAGCGGCAACGCAGTAGGGACCGTGCTGAACGGCGGCGCGCAGTACATTGCCACGGGTACGATGAACGCGACGATGAATTTCGGTGCCCGGACCGGCAACGTCTCCATCAGCAATTTCGACGGCCGCAATTTCGGCAGCGACGTCTCCTTTGCCGGCTCCTCCACCTTCACCGGCACCAATGGCGCGACCGACATAACCGGTTCCTTCTCCAATGGCGGCGGGCAGGCGGCGAAGGGCATTCTTGGGTCGTTCTCGACGACCGATAGTGCCTGGTCGGCGTCCGGCATCTTCGGCGGAAACCGCAATTGATGGCCGGCAGCAAGATGACCTGGGGCAGATGAGGGGCACGCCAAAAGGATTGGGTGAGAGCAGGCTCCCACGCCCGTCGGTGACGACCCTGGCGGGCGTGCTGACGCTATTCCTGTGCCTTGGGCTCTGGCGAAGCTTTCCGGACGCGACGGCGGTCCTGACCAATCCCCTATTCGACGCCTACCAGCGTATTCAGCCGCGCCCTGCCACCGAACCGCCGGTGGCCGTCGTCGACATCGACGAGAAGTCGATTGCGGAACTTGGCCAATGGCCCTGGTCGAGGGATGTCATCGCCGGCATGGTCGACCGGCTGAACGAGGCGGGCGTTGCCGCCATCGGCTTCGACATCGTGTTTTCCGAGCCCGACCGGCTGTCGCTCGGCAGGGCTGCCGAGGAGCTCCGCAAGCGGGGTGCGAGCATCGCACTGCCGGCCGATGCCTCCTCGCTCGACAGCGACCGGGCGTTGGCCGGTTCCCTGTCACGCGCCAATGCCGCCGTGGGCCTCGCGCTCACCGATGAAAGCGACGATGCCCCACCCGAGGCCAAGGCGGGTTTCGCCTTCGGCGGCGGCGATCCGCGCGCCTACTTGCCGCATTTTGCCGGTGCAGTGCGCAATCTCGACATCTTGCACGAGGCAGCACCGGGGGCGGGCTTCTTCTCCTTCGCCACGAGCCGCGACCATGTCATCCGCACCATGCCGCTCGTCGCAGTCTCGGCGGACAGGCTCTATCCGTCGCTCGGCGTCGAGGCGCTTCGCCTGGCTTTTGGCGCGTCGGGCTTTGTCATCCGCAGCAACGATGCCAGCGGCGAAGGGGGCGGCGGGCGGCCGGGAATGAGCGCCATGCGGGTGGGGGAACTGACGGTTCCCACAGGAGCGGACGGTCGCGTTCGGGTCTATTACTCAGGTCTCGCCAACATGCCGGTCGTCAGCGCCGCAGATCTGCTCATGGGCAGAGGCGATGTGGGCGCGCTCGAAGGCCGGATCGTCCTCGTCGGCACGAGTGCGGTCGGCTTGCGCGATATCGTGGCCACACCCATCTCGGCGGCGACGCCCGGCGTCAATGTGCATGCCGAGATCATCGACCAGATTGTCGCCGGAGTATTCCTGCAAGAGCCGGATTGGGCGAGGGGGGCGACCCTGCTTGCGACATTCGCAGCCGGCGCAATCCTGATCCTTGTTGCAAGCCGCCGCTCCGCCCTGACGAGCACGATGGTCTTTGCGGTCCTCGTCTGCCTTTGCCTTGCCGTCTCGTGGCTGGCCTTTTCCCGCGCGCACTATCTCATCGATCCGGTCGGCGCGGTCATGACGCTGCTTGCCGTTTTCCTGGTGCTGATCCCGCTCCGGCTCGCCCTGGAAAACCGCGAAAAGCAATTCGTCAAGAACGCCTTCGGCCGATATCTGGCGCCGGCGCTAGTGGAACGGCTCGCCGAGGAGCCGAATGCCCTGCAGCTTGGCGGCGAGACCCGGCACCTGACCGTGCTGTTTTCCGATATCCGCGGCTTCACCACGCTTTCGGAGGGCATGGACCCGCAGGCGCTTACCGGCCTCATCAACGATGTGCTGACGCCGCTGACCGACGTTCTGCTCACGCGGGAGGCGACGATCGACAAATATATCGGCGATGCGATCATGGCCTTCTGGAACGCGCCGCTCGATATCGAGCATCACGAGGAAAAGGCCTGCCGCGCCGCGCTCGACATGGCGCGCGCCGTCGAGCGGCTGAACGAAGGTCGCCAGGTGCCGATCCGCATCGGCATCGGGCTCAACAGCGGCGAGGCCTGTGTCGGCAATCTCGGCTCGGCCCAGCGCTTCAGCTATTCGGCCCTCGGCGACAGCGTCAACCTCGCCTCGCGCATCGAAAGCCTGACGAAGTTTTATGGCGTGACGATTGCCGTAAGTGAGTTCACGCGGCAGGCGGTGGAGGGCTTGGCCTTCCTCGAGGCGGATTTCGTTCGGGTGAAGGGCCGTTCGGCGCCCGTCCGGCTTTATGCGTTGCTCGGTGACGAGGCTGTTGCCGAAGGCGAGGCGTTTCGCAGTCTCGCGCGGCAACATCAGGCGTTCCTCGACCTCTATCGCACGGGCGCTTTCAGCGCTGCGGTCGAGGCGCTTGCAGCACTTCGCCCCCACGAAACGACAGAGCTTGCGGGGCTCTACGACCTTTATGCCGAACGCCTGGCCACCCTGATCTCCGACCCGCCGGAAGGGCCGTGGGACGGCGTCTATGTCGCGCGCTCGAAATAGCTGAGGAATGGCGGGCTGATGAGCAACCAGAAATCGAACCTCTATCGCCAGGAAGCGCTGGACCGACTGTCGTCGCCGGAGCAGCTCGACGAGGCCATCGTCATCACCGGCTCCGGCAACTGGGCCGCGCTTCTTGGCCTGCTGATCCTGCTTGCCACTGCGATCGCATGGGCATTCACCGCGGCTATTCCGACGCGCATTGAGGGACAGGGCATCCTCTTTTCCGGAGGCGGCCAGATGGTGGACGCGATCTCCATGGCACCCGGCACGCTCATCCCCGCCGGCCAGCCGATCGGCGGCAAGGTGCGCAAGGGCGACGTGCTGGCAGAGATCGGCCAGCCGGACGCCGTAGCAAAGCTGGAGGTGGCGAAGGCCCAGGCCGAGGCTGAAAGAGGCGCGCTCGAAGCGTTGCGAGGCGAGCAGAAGGCGGTCGCCGAGGCCCGGCAGGCGAATGCCGAGGCGCGCAAGGCCTCGCTTGAAGTGCAGATGAGCGCTGCCGAGCAGCGCCGCGCCGCCTATGAGAAGCTTGTCGGCAATCAGGAAAAGCTGGCAGCCGGCGGCGTCACTACGGCGAGTGCCGTGCAGCAGGCGCGCGAGCAGTTGGCCAGCGCCACGTTCGACATCGCGACGGCACGGACGGGGTTGCTGGCGATTGCGGCGGAGCAGTTCGCGGCGCAATCGGAAGACCAGCGCCGATTTTTCGACCAGAACCAGAGGGTTCTCGCCGCCGATGCCGAGGTCAAGCAACTGGACCTGCAACTGTCGCTCTTTGGCAAGGTCACGAGTCCTGCCGATGGCACGCTCGTCGAGTGGAAGGCGCCCTTCGGTGCCTTCGCGCCCGCCGGTACACGTATCGCCAGCGTGGCGGCCGGCGAGGGCAGTCTGCAATTCATGCTCTACGTGCCGCCTGCCCAGGGCAAGCGCATCAAGGCGGGCATGTCCGTCAATGTCGAACTCGGCGGGCTCGAAAAGGAGCAGTGGGGGACGCTCGTCGGACGCGTTCTGTCTGTGTCCGAATTTCCGGCAACGCCGGAAGGCATGCAGGCCGTCTTGCAGAACGACGTACTCGTCACGCGATTTGCCAAGGAGGGCGCGCCCTTTGCTGTTGTGGTTGAACTGGAGCGAGACGAAACGACGGCGAGCGGCTACCGCTGGTCGGGCGGAACGGGCGCTTCGGCCGCGCTCAGTGCCGGCACGACGGGCACCGCCAAGGTTACCATCGACAGCCGCACGCCGGTCTCCTTCCTTCTGCCGCTTGCGCGCAAGGCGCTGGGCGCGTGACCGCCGTGACTGCAAACATCCGCTCCGGCTTCGCCGCCGCGCGTTTCCGGCCGCGTGCGACGCCTGAGATACTGCAGATCGAGGCCGTGGAATGCGGGGCGGCGAGCCTCTCGATCGTCCTTGCGCATTACGGCCGTTGGGTGACTCTGGAGGAAATGCGCATCGCCTGCGGCGTCTCGCGCGACGGGACCAAGGCGAGCAATCTGCTCAAGGCCGCGCGCCACTATGGCCTCACCGCCAAGGGCTTTCGCAAGGAGGCCGACAAGCTTGCCGATGTGCCCTGGCCGGCAGTGCTGCACTGGAACTTCAATCATTTCGTCGTGCTGGAAGGCATCCGGGGCAACCGGGTCTTCATCAACGATCCCGCCACCGGCCGCCGGACGATCACGAAACGGGAACTGTCCGATGCCTTCACTGGCGTCGTGCTTGCCTTCGAGCCATCCGAAACCTTCGAACGCGCCGGCGCGCCGGCGCTCGCCTTGCCGATGATGCTGGAGCGGCTGAAGGGCTCTCGCAACGGGCTCGTCTACGTCCTTGTCGCCTCGCTGGCGCTGGTCGTGCCGGGCATCGCCGTGCCCGTCTTCACCCGCGTTTTCATCGACAACATTCTCATCGGCCGGCAGCATGACTGGTTCCTCGCCTTTGCCGTAGCCATGCTTGCCGTACTGCTATTGCGCGGGGCGGCGACGGCGTTGCAGCAGGCGGGGCTGCGGCGGCTGGAGATGAAGCAGGTGGTGGTGCCGGCCAGCAAGCTGCTTTGGCACCTCTTGCGCCTGCCGGCGGAGTTCTACGCCCAGCGCCATCCCGGCGAAATGGCAAGCCGGCTGAACGCCAATGAGCGCATCGCCGATCTCCTCTCGGGGCGGCTCGCCTCCACCGTCTTCAACCTGACGAGTCTCGTCGCCTATGCGGTGATCCTGTGGCTGATCAGCCCCTTGCTGGCATCCTGCATCCTGGCGACGCAGGTACTGTATGGCTTCGTGGTCTATCATGGCGGCAAGGTGCAGCGCTCGCAGAGCATCAAGCTCTCGCACGACCTTGGCAATCTCCTCGCAGCGACGCTGGGGCCGATCCGGGCCATCGAGACGCTGAAGGCGTCGAACATGGAAGGCCAGGCCTATCGACACTGGGCAGGCCAGCACAGCCGCGTCCTCGGCACGCGCGCGGACCTGACGCTGACCCAGACCCTGGTCAACGCCATTCCTGCGGCCATACAGGCGCTGACGGCGGTGCTCGTCCTCGTGTTGGGCGCGATCAGCGTCATGCAGGGGCAACTGTCGCTCGGCGCGCTTGTTGCCTTCCAGGGATTGGCGCAGAGCTTCAACGCTCCCGTGCTCGATCTCATCGGACTTGCCGGCCAGATCCAGTCGATCCGTGCCGATCTCGTGAAGATCGCCGACGTCACCCGCGCCAGGCCCGTTGCCGCCGGCGATGAGGCCGCAGTGCCGGCCTCGAGCCGTGTCGAACTCGACCGGATCAGCTTCGGCTATTCGCCGCTCGATCTGCCGCTGATCGAGGATTTCACGCTCAATCTGAAGCCGGGCGCGCGCGTTGCCCTTGTGGGTGGCTCGGGCAGCGGCAAGACGACGATCGGGCGCCTTATCGCCGGGCTCCAGACGCCCTGGTCCGGTGATATCCGCATTGGCGGGGTGAACGGGCAGACGCTCACCCAGGCGCGCCGCTCCAATGTCATCGGCTATGTCGATCAGGAGATATTCTTGTTCGAGGGCTCCGTTCGCGACAATCTCACGCTCTGGGACAATTCGATTCCGCAGGCGCAGTTGGTCGCGGCACTTTCCGATGCGGCCATCCTCGACGATGTCCTGATGCGCGCCGGTCAGCTCGACGCCCATGTGGCCGAGGGCGGTCTGAACTTCTCCGGCGGCCAGCGCCAGCGACTGGAACTGGCGCGAGTGCTGAGCGCCAATCCTTCATTGATCGTGCTCGACGAGGCGACGGCGGCGCTCGACCCGGTGACCGAAAAGCAGATCGACGACAATTTGCGCCGTCGCGGCTGCGGCTGTCTGATCATCGCGCATCGCCTGAGCACGATCCGCGACTGTGAGGAGATCATCGTGCTCGACCAGGGCCGCATCGTCGAGCGCGGGGACCACGACACGCTGATGGCGATGCAGGGCGAATACGCCTCCCTCGTCCGGGGGAGCCTGTGATGCAGCAGCACGCAGTCTCCCATGGCGCGCCCATTGGCGGCCTCATCGAGGGCGGCGGCAACCGTCCGCTGCCGCTCGATACCGGGTTGGGCGCCTACCGCCTCGTCCAGGGCTATGCCGACATCTTCGTGCTCGATTGCCAAAGCGATGCGCGTCGCCACCTCTTCCGGGCGGAGCAGGGGGCTGTGATCATTTCCACCGGACCAGTCGCGGTGGGCCTGCTCATGGCCATCGGCGGACTCGGCTCGCGCTTCCAGCGCATTGGCATCGACGATGCCCGCACGGCCTGCGGCGAGTGGATCCGTGGCATCAACGCGGCCGTCGCCGAAGCGCAGCAATGGCCGAACCATCTGGTGGAAGGGCAGAGGCTTTCGCTTTCGGAAGGCGAGACCTGCTCCTCGGCCGGCGGTGAAATTGCCTATGTGTTGGCCGAGACGCCGGGGTTGTCCTGGAACGGCGTTTCCCTTTCGGCAGGAACACTCTTTCCCCTCGCGGCACCAGCCATGCTGATGGCGACATCCGAGGCTGCGCTGCGTCCCGTGCCCGTGCCTTCGGCCGCGGAAGTCGGCGAGGGGTTAGAGCAGCTCGCCCACGCGACGATCGAATGGGCCGCCCGCTCTTTCGCTGCGGATCGCTTGGCCGGCGAACGCCGCGAACATGGCCGTGACCAGGCCTCCGCGCGCCGTTTCTCGGATGCGCTAGGCGCGCTCGCCACGACGCGCCAAGTCCGCCGTGTATCGCAGAACCCGTGGCTGCATGCCGTCGAAAGCGTGCTGGAAGCCTTCGGGCAGCAGCCCGACAGCCTGCCTGACGCTGCGCGTCGCCGGGCCGCGGAGGCGAAGGCCTTCGAACCGATCCTCGCCGACCTTTTGCTCGACCATCGCCCCATCGTGCTGGCGGAGGGCTGGTGGAAACGCGACGGCATGCCGATGCTGGCGCAAACGACGGACGGCGAGCCGCTCGCTCTGCTTCCTACCGGCAATGGCCGGTTCCGTGCCGTCGGCGCATCGATCGACCGCAAGGTCGACGCGACCTTGGCCGCCTCGATCAGGCTCGGCGCGCTCCAGGTCTATCCCATGCTGGAAAACCGCAGCCTCGGCATGAGCGATCTGATGCGCTTTGCGTCGCGCGGCCTCGGGCGGGATGCGCGGCGCATAGCGCTGACCGCGCTGCTCGCAGCAGCTACGATGGCGTCGCTGCCCATCGCTACCGGCATCCTGTTCGATTCCGTCGTGCCGATGAACGACCGCGCCGGCCTCGTGCAGCTGGCACTGCTCCTGATCGCAGCGGCGCTCGGCCAGTCGCTCTTCGAACTGACGCGCGCCATGAGCGTCGCCCGCATGGAGGCAGCACTTGATGCCAAGCTGCAGGCGGCCATCATGCTGCGGCTCCTGAGCCTGCCGGTCCGCTTCTTCCAGCGCTTCTCCGTGGGCGATCTTGGGCAGCGCGCGCTTGGGCTTCAGGAGGTGCGGCAAATCCTGACGGCCTCGACCCTCAGCGGGCTCTTCGGCCTCGTCGGCGCGGTGACCAGCATGGTGACGATGCTGTTCATCAACTGGCGGCTTGCTCTCCTTGCCGTCATCCCCTTCGCGGTCATGATGCTCGTTTCCGGCTGGATCTCGCGCAGGCAGTTGCGCCATGAGCGCGAGCGGGTCCGCTTCAATGGCCAGGTCGAAGGCTTCCTGCTGCAGGTTTTGGTCGGCCTGCCGAAGCTGCGTGCCGCTGCGGCGGAGATGCGTGCCTTCGCCGAGTGGGCCTGGCGCTCGATGCCGGAACGCCGCGCCTTCGAGCGCGCGCGCTTTTACAGCGGCTGGCAGACGGTCGCCGTTGCTGTGCTGCCGTCGCTGTCGCTGCTCTTCATCTTCGGTTGCCTTCTCCTTGTCTTCAAATACGAGACGACGCAGGCAGCCCTCTCGGCGCTGGTTACCGGAACCGGCGCGCCCGACGATGCCGGCTCCATGTCGGCCGGCATGTTCGTCGCCTTTGCCGCCGCCTTCGGCCAGGCGTCTTCGGCCTTCGTCGCGGCAGTGACGGCGAGTTCCGAACTCCTCAGCATCGGGCCGCTGGTAGCACGAACCCTGCCGCTTCTCGAAGCCGAGCCGGAAGTCGGCAGCAAGCGTGAGGCACCGGGCCGGCTGTCGGGCGAGATCGCCTTCAACCGCGTGCATTTCCGCTATGGCAAGGACGGCCCGCTCGTGCTCCGGGACGTCAACTTCACGATCCGGCCCGGCGAATATGTCGCCATCGTTGGCGAATCCGGCAGCGGAAAGTCGACCATCATGCGGCTTCTGCTTGGCTTCGATACGCCGGAGGAGGGCGCCGTCTTCTTCGACTGCAAGCCCGCCGACCGGTTGGACACAGCGGCACTCCGCGCGGAAATCGGCGTGGTTCTGCAAAACGGGCGCATCAGCCCCGGCTCGGTCTATCACAACATCGCGGGCGCCTCCGGCCACGGGATGGAGGCCGCCTGGGCGGCGGCGCGCCTCGTTGCGCTCGCACCTGACATCGAGGCCATGCCCATGGGCATGCATACCGTGCTCAACGATGGCGGCAGCGCGCTGTCGGGCGGCCAGCGCCAGCGGATCCTTCTGGCGCGTGCGCTCGTCGGCGAACCCAACATCCTCCTGCTCGACGAGGCGACGAGCGCGCTCGACAACCGCACCCAGCGTGTGGTGACGGATACGCTGGCGCGGCTTTCCGTCACCCGCATCGTCATCGCCCACCGTCTCAGCACCATCATGAACGTCGACCGCATTTTCGTGATGGACAAGGGCCGGCTGGTGGAAAGCGGCACCTACGAACAACTGATGGAAGCGCAAGGTGCCTTCCACGCGCTTGCCCGGCGCCAGTTACTTGAGAAAGAGGGTTGATGCGCAAAGTACTCTATATTCTCGGCCAGTTGGACGATGAAGACATCGAGTGGATGGCTCGTAGGGGGCGCCGGTTCCAGGCGGCGGCGGGGACCGTGCTCATCCGCGAGGGCATGTCGGTCGGCGAACTGTTCTTCGTGCTGGCGGGCGAGGTAGCCGTGGTCGTTTCCGGTGTTGGCGAGGTCGCGCGGCTAGGGCGTGGCGAGGTGGTGGGTGAGATGTCGCTCGTCGATTCCGCCCCGCCTTCGGCGACGGTCGAGGCGGCTGAGGGGGCGCTGATCCTAGCCGTCGACAAGCGCGACCTCCAGGCGCGGCTTGCCGAAAATCCCGGCTTCTGCGGCCGCTTCTACAAGGCGCTCGCGATCTTTTTGGCCGACCGCCTGCGCAGCACGACGCAGCGCATGAATGCGCGCGGCGGCCTCAAGGCAGGCACCGTCATGGAGGATGAACTGGACGAGGGCATCCTCGACACGATTTCGCTCGCCGGTGCACGTTTCGAGCATCTCCTGGCGCGGCTTTCGAGCGGCCGGGACGGCAACGCATGATGGCCGGCGAATTCGTCACGCTGTTCGCGCTGCTGGTCTTCGGCCATGCGCTTGGCGACTATCCGTTCCAGAACGATTTCATGGCTCGCGGCAAGAACTGGTGCACGCCCGTCCCTGGGGTGCCCTGGTATCACCTTCTGGCCGCCCATTCGGTGATCCATGGCGGCCTCGCAGGGCTGGCGACCGGTTCCGTCGTCATCGGAGTGTTTGAAACCATTATGCATTTTGGCATTGACAGCCTGAAAAACCGTGGCATCACTTCGATCCATTCGGATCAGGCGCTGCACATCGCCTGCAAGATTGCCTGGGCGCTCCTCATTGTCGGAAACGTGGTTTAATTCTGCGGCCGGCGCCGCGGAACCCGCGAAAGTTTTGCCCTGCTGGGATGCCGAAGCGCGATTTGGGGGAGGCGCGATTTGGCTACGGAGACTATCGAGCAGCAGACCATTCATTCCTCGCAACTGAGCCGCCAGGACAACTACGAACAGTGGCGCATGGCCGTCGCCAGCCTGTTTGACGCGACGCCGTCGGGGGATGGCCTGGACGAATTCCGGGCGGACCTAGTCAGTTACAATCTCGGCCATTTCCTGATCGGTAGGTCCTCGGCCAGCGCGCAGCGTTTCGTTCGCTCCCGGGAGCGGGTGGCGGCCACCGGCGTCGATCATCTGCTGATCCAGCTCTATGTGAAGGGTGAGTGCGCCTACAATGCCGACGGTGGCGTGGCTAAGGGCGCGGCGGGTGACATTGTCTGCTTCGACCTCAGCCGGCCCATGCAGAGCCAGGCCACCGACATGGACATCGTCAGCCTGATCCTGCCGCGATCCATGATCCGGCTCACGCCCCGCGTGATCGACGGCCTGCACGGTGCGCGGGTGGACGGCTCCTCCACTCTCGGCGTCCTGCTTGGCGAGCATATGCTGAGCATGGCCAAGATTGCGCCCAGGCTTGCTGGCCCCGACGGTAAGCTGGCGGCGGAGGTCGCCTCAGCCATCGTGTCGAGCGGCCTTTCGGCGGCGGTTGCCGCCGAGCGCGAGGCGTTGATGGACGTCAACCTCCAGACCATCCAGATATTCATCGAGCGGAATCTGACCAATCCGTCGCTCTCGGCCGACATGATCACACGCCACTTTGCGCTTTCCCGCTCGGCCCTTTATCGCCTGTTCGAACCGGTCGGCGGCATTGCCGACTATATTCGCGAGCGCCGGCTCAAGCTCGCCTACCTGAAGCTGACATCCGTCGGCTCCTCGCGAGGAGCCGTCGCCAAGCTCGCTTACGCCACCGGCTTTGCCAGCGAGAATGCATTCTCCCGCGCCTTCCAGCAGCATTTCGGCATCCGGCCGAGCGAGGCGATCCGCAATGCCGAGGCGGGTATCCGGTTGAAGAGCGATCTCGGCACGAGCGACGTCAACAGGATGCAGGGCTGGCTCGACAAGCTGCGCGCCACGCCCTGACGCCTCAGGTCGCGTTGCATCCCAATCTTCGCGGATATCGTCCCAATCTCCGGCGGCTGTCTTTTCTTTCCCGGGAGCCGCGGCCAAACACACTCCATGTCTGCGCATGCGGCGGCCGTGTGGCTGTCCCGGCAAAGAACGGGTCAGGGAAAGAACGGAATTGTGAGGAACGCGCTCGAAGTGGCGTCACGCGGGTTTGAAGATGGGGCGGGTTGCCTTGGCGCCCGCTCGGCTCCCCGTGTTTCCCTGTCGGTGCTGACAAGGGACGCCCGGCTGTTTTCCGGCCTCACGTTCGATCGCTTTCGGTCGCAGCTCGCGCCCCTCGGACCGGCGATGGTGGCCGTGGGCGCAATTGCAGGTGGCCGCCCTGTGGGTCTGGTGTTCGGCACCTGCGAAGGCGGGGCAGAAGCGGAACTCCTGTCGGTTGCTGTCGCGCCACCCGAGCGCCGTCGCGGCATCGGCCTTGCGCTTCTGCGGGCGTGGCAGGTCGAGGCGGCCCGCCGCGGCGCCGCCACCATGATCGCGCGCTACAATGAGACGACATCAGGCCGCGCGGCCTTCGAGGCGCTCACGGGGAGGGCGGCCTGGAGCGCGCCGGTGGAAGATGGCCTGATAGTTGCCGGGCGCGCCGGCGCGATGGCCGAGGCGGCCGGCGCCTGGCGCACCATCAGCGACCGCCTGTCGAGATCCGATCTCTATGACTATGCGTCAGTGGAGCTCTCGGAGGCCGATGTGGCGGCGGTCGAGGCCTGTCTCGCGCAGCCGGCCGCGGCCGGAATGATGGGGCCGGTCGCCCTGGCACAGACGATCGCGCCCGCATTCAGCACGCTGATCCGCCGCCAGGGGGCAGTGGTCGGCTGGGTGCTGGCGGCAGAAGCGGAAAGCTCCGACGCCACAGAACAGGCAAAGGGTGGCGAGCCCGCCATCCGCTATCTCGAGGCCTTCCTCGATCCTGCCTATTGGCACAGCGGCGTCACCATCGGCGCCTACCATTATTGCTATGCCCGGCAGGCCGCGCTGCTGGGGCGCGACTCCGTCGCGGTCTACTACACGAACCCAACTCGGCCGCGCATGGTCGCAATCACGCGCCGGCGCTTCGCACCGATCGCCGACAGGATCGAAACCATCCTGGCCGTGCGATGCGCCGGCGTGCCGCTGCGCACCGGCACCACCAATCTCGACTTCGCTCACTACGAAAGGAAACACCCATGAGCATCGAAGCACTTGAGCAGTTCTATGATAAGGTTCGCGCGGACACCGCTCTCGAAGCGGAGGCCGGCGCGGCCCTCAACGAAGGGGCCGCCGCCATCGTGGCGCTCGGCGCGCGCGAAGGCTTTGAGTTCTCCGAGGACGAACTCTCCATCGCGCTCTCTAGGCATGCGACGGCCGCAGGCGAACTATCCGATTCCGACCTGGACCTGGTGGCCGGTGGCGTCATTATACCCGCCGGCATAAACAAGGCAGGCCAGAAGGGTAGCGGGTTCGGTCGCAACTGATCGCTCGTTTCGCTTGCAATAGCGTACCCGCCTTTATCTCATCAATCCGGTGGAAAGTGCCTCCGGCCATTTCGGGCCTGAGGCCCTGGAGGCCGGGTCGAAGTGCGGATGGCCGGCATGGCGGATTTCGTCATGCCGGCGATCGCAGCTTTTCGGTGTCGGATTGGACCGCCAGCCTGTGCGACGGGCGGGCCGCCCGGTCGCTTCAGGAACCGGCAAAGCCCAGTGCTGCGGGTTCGGGTTCGTCGATGAAAACATCAACGACGCGGACCGGATTGTCTTCCGACACGTAGTCGTCCAGGCAGTCGGCAAGCAGTGTCGCCGGCCGGCGGTCCTTGCCTTCGGCGAAGTACTTGATCGCGTCCCCCCTTGGTAGCAACCAGCATTACAGATCATTGCATCTCCACGCAGGCTGGAGCGCAAGGCGGCTTTTCACGTGCTAGAGCAGGGACGTAGGGACTGGAGTCCTGGCGACGAGGTTTCGTCGCCTGATCCGTTCGCCGCCGCACAATTCATCGCCTCTTCTCGATGATCTCGATGAAGCGGGCAAAAAGGCCGGCTTGGGATTTGATGCCGAGTTTGTGGTGGATGTTGCGGCGGTGGACCTTCACCGTCCCAGGCGCGACGCCGAGCGAGCGTGCGATGGATTCGGTCGAATGGCCCTGCAGCACCATGTCGACCACATGCATTTCACGTGGGGTGAGCGACAGGCTCTCCCAAATGTGGGTGCGATCGAATTCGTTGACCGGCGGCTCGGTAGCCTTGGAAGGTGGTGCAATCTGCTCGGATTCAGGCAGATCCGGCCAACGCTGGCGGCACAGTTCTATAACAAGAGGTGCCATGTCGCGCAGCAGCCTGGCATCGGCGGTGCCAAACGGGCCCGACGCCTTGAGCCGCATCAGCGACAGCACAACGGCATCCTTGCCAGCGAGCGGCACGAAGAAGCCGACCTCTTCGGCGAGCCTGGTCTGGCTGTAGTAGGAGCGGAAATATTCGCTGGCATAGAAGCGGTCGGGCGCCAGTTCACGCATGCGCCAGAAGCCTTCCTTGCGTTCGACCGCCGCGTGGTGGAAGGGGTCCAGCAGATAGGGCCCCTCCTGGTAGAGGGCGACGAAGACGTGGCTCTCCGCGGGGGAGAAGGTCTCGAATAGCAATGGCGGTCGTAGCGCACCACGATAGCCAAACACCACGCAATGGTCGAATGCGACGTGGCGTCTGAGCCAGGAAATCAAAGCCTCGCCAAAGCAATAGCCTTCGGTCTCGCGCGTTGCTCCAATGACAGCCGCGAGGTCACCGAAATGGTCGCTGCGGGAAGATTGTCCTTTCAACTGGATACCACTCTAAACCAAGATATCTGATCGATATACCACCTGTGAGGTATATACTAGTTGGCATTTTCTCTGGTAGCGTTTCGATAGTTGTGATGTTCTGGTCCTGGAGACTGTAGATTGACCGCAGCGCCTGTTTCCGACATCGAGTTTCGTGGGGTCGCAAAGCGCTATGGAGCCGTCACCGCCGTCAGCGGCATGGATCTGTCCGTCCCGCCGGCCGCTTTCGTTGCGCTACTTGGGCCGTCCGGCTGCGGCAAGACTACATGCCTGCGCATGATCGGCGGTTTCGAGCAGCCGAGCGAAGGCCAAGTGCTCATCCGTGGCAAGGACATGGCCGGCACGCCGCCCTACCGACGCCCGGTCAACATGGTATTCCAGCAATATGCGCTGTTTCCGCATTTGGACGTCGAGGATAACGTCTCCTACGGGCTGCGGCAGCAGCGGCCCAGGCTTTCGGGACGCGAGATCAGCCTGAAGGCCGGCGAGGCGCTGGCGATGGTTCAGCTCGCCGGCTACGGCCGCCGCAAGGTCCACGAGTTGTCGGGCGGGCAACAGCAGCGCGTTGCGCTGGCCCGGGCGCTGGTCAACAAGCCGGCGGTCCTGCTGCTCGACGAGCCGCTGGCCGCGCTCGACAAGAAGCTGCGCACCGATATGCAGATCGAGTTGCAGAACCTGCAGCGCGAACTCGGCATCACCTTTGTGCTCGTCACTCACGATCAGGAGGAAGCGCTGTCGATGAGCGACTTCGTCTGCGTGATGAACCGCGGCAGCATCGTCCAGGTCGGCCAGCCGAGCGAGGTCTACAACGAGCCCGCCGACCTGTTCGTTGCCGACTTCGTCGGCAAGACCAATCTTCTTGCCGGCAAGGTGGCGAGGCGCTCGGGCGAGCTCGTCGAGGTGCAGCTTGCCGACGGTTCAGTGATTTCGGCGCGCAACCGCAATGGCGTCGCCAGCGGCGAAGCTGTCTCGGTCAGCCTGCGGCCGGAGGCATTGCGCCTCGGTGCGCCGGGCCAGGGTACGCTTCAGGGCATCGTCCGCAACCGCATCTTCCTGGGGTCCACGGCGGAATATGCCATCGAGGTGCCGGCCATTGGCACGCTCTTGGCCACCGCCGATCACCAGCACAGTCAGGGAAATCTGTTCAAGCCGGGCGAGCCCGTCGCCATCGGCTTCGCTGCTGGAGCGCCTCTGGCGTTCTCGGGCGCCAAAGACAACGGGACAAAACAGAGGGAAACGAAAAATGTCGAAGTCATATCGTGATGGTTTGCCCGTCAGTGCGGAGGAATTCGTCAACCAGCTCATGCGCCTCAAGCGCGGCTCCATCGGTCGCCGTGATTTCCTGGGCCTGACCGGCCTGGGTATCGCCACCGCCGTGCTCGGACGCGAGCTCGGCCTGTCACCGACGCCGGCGCGCGCTGCCGAAAACCTTGGCGACCGCATGTCGATCGCCACATGGCCAAACTATCACGACCCGGCGACCTTCGAGAATTTCACCAAGGACACCGGCGTTGCCGTCCAGGTGAACGTGTTTGGGTCGAACGAGGAGATGCTGGCCAAGCTCCAGGCCGGCGGCTCTGGCTGGAGCCTTTACGTGCCGACCAACTACACGATCTCGACCTACAAGAAGCTCGACATCATCGAACCCCTCGATATGGCCAAGCTCGGCAATTTCGACCCCAAGTCAGAAGATGCGCGCTTCACCGCCGAAGGCACCATCGACGGGGTCGTCTATGCCGTGCCGAAGAACTGGGGCACCACTGGCTTTGCCGTCAACACCAAGAAACTGGCAAAGCCGATGACCACCTGGAAGGATTTCTGGGACGTGGCCATGACCGAGGGCGATGGCCGCACCATGGTGCATGACTACCAGCTCACCACCATCGGCAACGCGCTCAAATATTTCGGCTTCTCCTTCAACTCGCTCAAAGCAGACGAACTGGCCAAGGCCGAAGAACTCCTGATCAAGGCCAAGCCGCATCTCTTTGCCGTCTCGAGCGACTACCAGCCGCCGATGCGCGCGGGCGACGCATGGATGACCATGTGCTGGACCAATGACGGCGCCCAGCTCAACCGCGATATTCCTGAGATAGCTTATGTGCTTGGAAAGGAGGGCGGCGAAATCTGGACCGACTTCTACGCCATCCCCAAGGACGCGCCGAACAAGCCGGCCGGCTATGCGCTGCTCAATTACCTCATGAACCCGCAAGTTGCGGTCAAGGAGCATCTTGCCAACGGAGCGCCCTCGACCGACGCACGCGTCAATGCGCTGCTGCCAAAGGAAGTGCTCGACAATCCGATCCTCTATCCGGCGGCCGATCTTCTCAGTCCGCTCGAATTCGGCGCGGCGGCAACGCTTACCGACCCGGGTCGCGCCGAACTGATGGCCCGTTTCAAGTCGGCCTGAGCCAACTCTGCCTGATCAACCCCAACCGGCCGATGGGTGCGCCTCACGCGTGCCCGTCGGCGCCTTGGACATATTCGCATGCACGGTAGCGCCTTCCGACACAGACTGCTGACCGCCTTGCTGCTAGCGCCTGCAACGGCGTGGCTGGTGGTTTTTCTCGTCCTGCCATTTGTTGCCATCATCGTATTCAGCGTCGGTGAGCGCGCACCGGAGGGCGGCTACCAAGCAGCATTCACCATGGCGCAATATGCCAACCTGCCGGCCCGTGCCACGGCCTTCTGGAACACCCTGATCCTGGCCCCCGTCGGCGCCTTCGCCTGCCTGCTCGTCGCCTATCCGGTGGCTTATTACCTTGCCCTGCGGGCGCCGGAACGCTGGCGACTGATCCTGCTCGCGCTTATCGTTATCCCGTTCTGGACCAGCCTGCTGATGCGGACTTATGCGTGGATGTACATCCTCGGCGGACGCGGCATTCCGGCCCTGCTGTCCTACATCGGCATCGAGGATCTGCGCCTGATCAACACGCCTGGCGCCGTATTGCTTGGCATCGTCTATGGCTATCTGCCGCTGATGATCCTGCCGATCTATGTCAGCCTCGAAAGGCTTGACCGCCGATTGCTGGAGGCCTCCGCCGACCTCGGTGCCAAACCGCTCTCGACCTTTTTCGGCGTCACGCTCAGGCTTTCACTTCCGGGCGTCATGACCGGCTTGTCGCTGGTCATGATCCTGCTGCTCGGCGAATACATCATTCCGAGCCTGCTCGGCGGCGGCAAGGTGTTTTTCATCGGCAACGCCCTGGTCGACCTCTTCCTGCAATCTCGGAACTGGCCTTTCGGATCAGCCATCGCGGTCACTTTGGTGCTTGTCTCCGTGGTCGTCCTCATCATCGCCAATCGTGTTTCGACCCGTTTCTCGGGCGCCCGGCAGGTGGACCTTATCTGATGCGTGCCTTCATAATTGCAGTTTTCGCCTTCCTCTATCTGCCGATCGTGCTGGTCGTGCTGTTCTCGTTCAACGCTGGCCGTCATGCCAGCGAACTCACCGGCTTTTCGACGCAATGGTACGGCAAGGCGCTGGCCAATCCATTCCTTGTCGAGGCGCTGAAGAACAGCCTGTTCATCGCCACCACGAGCGCGTTCCTGGCCGCGGTCTTCGGCACCGCGGCAGCCCTCGGGCTTGCGCGCGTGGGCATCAGGACACGCACCATCTTTGACGCGCTTCTTGGGGCTGCGATCGTTGTGCCTGGGGTTGTGATCGGCATTTCAACGCTGGTTGCGCTGGTTCAGCTGTTTACCGTGGTCAATCCGTTCCTCGCATCGATCTGGCCGGGCAGCACACCGCCACGCCTGGCCCTCGGTTACGGCTCGATCATCGCCGCGCATGGCCTGTTCTCCATGGCGCTGGTGACCATGATCGTGCGCACGCGGCTCGGCAGCCTCGACCGCAATCTCGTTGAAGCCTCAAGCGACCTTTACGCCACGCCGATGACCACTTTCCGCTCAATCGTCCTGCCGCAGATCCTGCCGGCGATCCTGGCCGGCTTTCTACTCGCCTTCACCTTTTCCTTCGATGACTTCATCATAGCCTTCTTCGTCGCTGGCGCGCAGACGACGCTGCCGATCTACGTCTTCGCCTCGATCCGCCGCGGCGTGACGCCGGAAATCAACGCCATCGCCACCATCGTGCTCTGCGCGTCAGTTCTCATGGTGGTGCTAGCGCAACTTCTGTTGCGCAAGACAAAATCCTCACACTGAAAGGCCCATCATGCTGCTCAAAGATCGCATCGCCGTTGTCACCGGCGCGGGTTCCGGCATCGGCCGCGCCGGCGCGCTGATGATGGGCAAGGAAGGTGCTGTGGTGATCATCGCCGACCGCGATGCCGTGTCCGGTGAAGCGGTGGTGGCAGCGATCCGTGCTGCTGGTGGGCGCGCCGAGGCTGTTGCCACCGATGTTTCCGACGACGCCCAAATCGATCACCTGATCAGCACTACGCTCGACAAGCATGGACGCATCGACATCTTGCACAATCACGCCGGCATCCAGGTTGGGGGAGCGCTGACCGAAGTCGACAGCGAGGGCATGGACGCCTCGTGGCGCATCAACGTCCGCGCCCATTTCCTGGCTGCAAAGCTCGCCATGCCCTCAATGATCGAGCAGGGCGGCGGCGTGATCGTCAACACGGCCTCCAATTCCGGCGTCTTCTACGATCGCGAGATGATCGCCTATGCCACGTCCAAGCACGCGGTGGTGGCGATGACCCGCCAGATGGCGGTCGACTACGCCAAATACAATGTCCGGGTGAACGCGCTGTGCCCTGGCTGGGTCGACACACCCTTCAACGACCCCTTCATCGCCCAGATGGGTGGCCGCGCCGCTATCGAGAACTACGTCCGGACGAAGATCCCGATGAAGCGTTGGGCAAGCGCCGAGGAGATCGCTGAGGGCATTCTGTTCCTCGTTTCCGATCGCTCGTCCTTCATGACAGGCCAGGCACTTGTCATCGACGGCGGCGAAAGCATCGCCTGAACTGAATACGAGCCCTACGTTCTTGAAGCACCGCCCCGTCGGGCTCCGACAAGGTGGACGAATACGTTAACTGGACCGAATTCCCGCTTCTGGCACGGGGAAGCTGTCCGGCGCGTCGGCTGGACCGTGCGTATTGGAATGCCTTACGTCGCAATCGGCCTGAAGGCGCGGCTGCGTCAGTCTGCCAACGTGCTCGCCATGGCAGCATGCATTCGTTTCGGCATAAACATCGCATCGAGCGGCAGGCCTCTGTTGAGCCCCGGGCCACTTCCGTCTTTCCACGCTCCTTTGTATGCTCCCAATTCCTCGTCCGTCACGCGAAGCCAGGAGTATCTGTCGCTGAGCCCCCAAGTGGTGACTCCCTTCACGTTAGCGTGGTCAAGCACCGTTTCCAGATAGCGGCGCGTTTCGTCCGCGACCGTAGTATCGCGCTGCTCTGCCGAGGCAGCATAGTCGGCCTCCTTCACGTCCAGCTCGGTCACGACCACCTCAAGGCCGAAGCCCTCGATCTCCTGAAGGAATTCCTTGATCGCGTTCTGGAATACCGTTCCCTTTCGCAGATCCAAGTGTGCCTGAAGTCCTATGCCATCCAGGGGCACATTCTTGGACCTTAGTCGTTCGATCAACTTCAGGAAAAGGTATCTGCGGTCCCGTTCCACCTGATTATCGTATTCTAGGCCGTATTCGTTGATCATCAGCCTGCCGCGGGGGGAAAAGACGCGTGCATCGTGTAGGGAGCGTTCAATGTAACTGCTGCCGAAGGCGCGGAGGAATGGGCTGTCTCTCAGCCCGTCTTCACGATGGCCAGTATCTATCGGCTCGTTGACGACATCCCAGTAACGGACGACATCGCCATACCGAGGCATGACGGTGGCGATATGATTGCGCACATGTTGCCAGTCGGGGGCCTCGCGAAGCATCACTTCGGCCCAGTGGGGGATGCTTCCGTGCCAAAGAAGGGCGTGGCCGTAGACTGCCAGTCCGTTGAATCGCGCGAAATCAGCGATCTCGTCCATGTCGGTCAGTTCCAGCCTACCTCTGGAAGGTTCGGCCGCAGCCCATTTCATACTGAGTTCGGGCGTAAGGGATGAACACTCGGCCAGGATTGCCTCCTTGAACGAGGAATCCCGCCGGAGTGCGTCGGCCGCCACAGCTGTTCCGATGAAGAGCTCCCTAGCTTCAGCGGCCGTCCTAAGCCTTGCCATCGCCAAAGCGGCCTGCTTGCCGAAACCGCAGAATGCAAGGGAGGTGACTGCCCACCTCAGAAGGTTTCTGCGTGACAAAATTGAGGTTTCGTTGAGGACCATTTGCCAGATGACCGCGTAAACTCTGTCAAGAAATACATCAGAATGGCCTGTCGCAACAGTCGGAAGCCTGGATGTTGGCCGCGCTGCGTCTCAAAAACTAGGAAAACCTTAGAAAACATTGGGGCTGCACTCCCCCAGGTTTGCCATTTGAGATTGAGCAAATCAAAGAGCCGCAATCGCAACCTGGGGTATAGGCGGCAGGCAGGGAATAAGATATTATAGAAAGCTACTGTAGCGTTTTCTGATATAAATAATAGAGATATAAATCAATAAAGTTCGATATTTGAAAAATTATTGAACGGAACTTTATATAATTGGAAATCATATTCTGGTTAATTTGACTATATCAAAGTATAGATGAGTGTATTCGGCTTTGTGCGCTGTGAAGTCAATTTCATGTTCGAAATATAGATGGCCTTATTGAGAGGGTGTTGACAAAGAACGTCTCGTAGAGCGGTGCATGGGTGACGGAACGTCTTGCGTCCTGTCCGAGGGAGTAAAGTGCATGCGTTTTGATGAAGCGTTGCCTGGTGCAGACCCAGGTGGTGAAAGTCGCCTCAAAAACATTCTTGTCACAGGGGGCGCGGGATTCCTGGGATCGCATCTTTGCGACCTGATGGTGTCGAGGGGCCACAGAGTCTTCTGCGTCGACAACTTCCATACTGGAAGCAGGCGAAACGTCTCCAGGCTTGAGGCCACCAAGAAATTCTGGATGGTTGACCACGACGTTCGCCAAGGGTTGCCTGAAGAACTCCCGCGGTTTGACGAGATATACAATCTGGCCTGCCCTGCCTCCCCGAAGCATTACCAGTCAGATCCAGTGCGGACGGCGATGGTGAATGCAATGGGGGCCTGGAATGTCCTTCAGCGGGCAGAAGCCGATGGTGCACGGGTATTCCACGCTTCGACTTCCGAGGTCTACGGAGATCCAGAGGTGCATCCGCAGCCGGAATCCTACTGCGGAAATGTCAACCCTGTCGGGCCGCGCGCGTGCTACGACGAGGGCAAGCGTTTCGCGGAAACCCTGTTCATGGATTTCGCCAAGACACGCGGCATTACCGTCAGGATGGTCCGCATCTTCAACACGTATGGACCAAGGATGAGGGCGGACGATGGCCGGGTAGTCTCCAACTTTGTCATCCAGGCGCTTCGGAACGAACCGTTGACGGTCTATGGCGACGGAAGCCAGACGCGGTCGTTCTGCTATGTCAGCGACCTCATCATGGGTCTTGACCTGCTGATGCATTCGGGCAGCGAAGCTGCGGGGCCAATGAATCTCGGCAATCCCGCCGAGGTTCCGGTACACGACTTGGCCGAGATGGTCATCGACATGGTTGGATCGCGATCGAGGATCGTACGTCTTCCCCTTCCCATCGACGATCCAAAACGGCGCAGGCCCGACATATCGCGAGCCGTCGAGTTGCTTGGCTGGAAGCCTAAAGTGGCTCTAGAGCAGGGGCTCGAGAAAACCATCGCATATTTCGACGCGACCATGGCCGAAAGCGGCTCCGCGCCTTCCAAGACCGCTGTCATCGCCCGATCAGGCGGTCATTTGAGCGAGTTGGCGCCATGAAAGTCGCCATAGCCGGATCAGTCGTGCTCGGCCTCGCGCCCAAGCGAAATGCGGACGACATGGGGGAAGCCCCCGCAGTGTCCATCATTTCGTTCATCCAGGCCTCGGGTGCCAGCGTCAGCGCTTACGACCCCGAGGGCATGCGACACCCATCGGCCATCCCGGATAGCGTGGCTTTTACGGCGGATGCGTATGAGCGCGTGAAGGATGTCGACCGCATGGCCCTTGTCACTGAATGGGATGAATTCAGCCAACTCGATTTCCGGAAAGCGGCATCACTCGTAGCGCAGAAGGTCTTCGCTGACCTGCCCAACGCCATCGAACCGTCGCGGCTCGCTCCTGCTGGGTTTTCGGTTCACGGGACAGGCAATGCCCCCTGGTCAACGATGCCGGGGCTGTTTGCTGTCAGACCCTATCCAGGTCCGACGAAGCGGGTCGCGTCGTCCAGGTTCGGGATAAAAACCGTCCGGAAAACAGCGACAGAAACAACGCAAGGGTTCGTCAAGGGGTGCTGACATGTTGTCCCTCGCGGGAATGTCTGAAGCGGTCCTGCTTTTTCTCTTCTTCGGCGTGCAAGGCCTCTATTCCCTCAGCATGGCAGTCAACATCTATTTCAGGACGCTGCCGACGAACAAGGTGGAGCAGGCGGACATAGATGCGGTGGACCGGAACAATCTTCCCTTCATCGTCCTGTATTATCCAGTACTGCGGGAACTTGAGGCGACGATGCGGACCACATTCCGCACCATCGCCAACATCGACTACCCGAAACGCCGTTTCCGGGTGGTGTCGATCCCGAATGCTGACGACCGCGAGACCATTGCCTCCCTGAGGCGGCTCAAGGGAGAGTTTTCGTTTCTGGAAGTTATCGAGGTGCCGCCCACGAGCGATCCGCGGTGGTCGGTCGTCTGGCATGCATGGGACAATAACCCTAAGGCCTACTGGTGGCATCAAGGGGCACGCGCAAGAAACCGGAGCTTGCCGCCAAAAAAGACCAGGCAGCTCATATATGCCTTCTACAACACTGCGAAATATCTACTCCCCAAGGAAGACTTTCTGATCAACTACATCGATGCCGACAGCTGTCCGCCGCGGGACCACTTCATCGCCGGAGCGGCTGGCATCAAGAAATTCGACGTGTTGCAGGCGCAGAACATAGCGGGCAACCTCCTGGACAGCATGGCCGCAACTTGGCACGCCGCCGACCACATGGCTTGGGACGGGCTTACATATCCGCACATCTCGGCGGACGGAAAGCAGCCTTTTTGGGTGCTTGGCAAGGGTCTGTTCTTCAAGGCTTCCGATCTGGTGAAACTCGGTGGGTTCCATCCGTGGACGACCATCGAGGATCCAGAGGTCGGAATGCGGTTCTGGATCAACGGCAAGCGCATCGGCATCATCGAGAACCCCCTGATAGAGGAGGTTCCGACGACGATCGCTCATGGCATCACACAGCGGAAGCGATGGGTGTGCGGCTTCTTCCAGAGCTTGTCGTCCCCGTTGAAGGCCATGGGGTATAGCCGTTGGCAGAGGTTCAGAGCATGGCTCAATTTCCTGCCATGCCTGTCGCTCTCCATCAATTCGATCGGCTTTCCTGTCGGGGTGTGGGCGATCTGGAGCGTTTGGCGGGGCGACGGAATCATCCCACAGGCGGGGGTGTGGCTATCGTGGGCCAATGTGACAATCCTGAGCCTGTTGCTGGCCAGTCTCTATGTGAGCATCTGGAAGCGGACCAGGCTGGTTCTCGACACGAGACTTATGCGGGCCTGGTACATCCTTCGGGTGAATCCTGTCTCGATCATGATCTGGTGGCTGATCTGGTGCATCCCGCTGTGGATCGGGTTCCAGATGTTCAGGAAAGACGGGGGACTCGTTTGGGAGCGGACCGTCAAGATCGATGCAAACCACAATCTGATCAGGCTCGATCGCGGACAAGACCTACCAGAACAGCAGACGGGACTGCCTACAGCCGCAGAATAAGAAATGTCCGCCAGCGACGAGTGCCCAAGGCAATCGGGAGGACCGAATGAAAAGAGGACATGTGCTTGTAACAGGTGGAGCTGGTTTCATCGGTTCCCATCTCACCGATCTGCTGGTCGAGCGGGGGTTCGAAGTGACAGTGCTCGACTGCTTGGCCGATCAGGTTCACGCGGACGCGGAAATGGATGCCGAAGGCTGGCCCGTTTACCTCAATCCGAAAGCACGACGCATCAAGGGCAATATCCTCGATGGCGGCGTTTTCGAAAATGCACTCGACGGTATTACTCATCTTGCCCATCTCGCTGCGTCTGTCGGCGTGGGGCAGAGCATGACCAACATCGTCGAATACACGCGTAACAACGTCATGGGTGCCGCGGTCGTCCTCGAGGCCCTGTCGAAAATGCAGCCTGGGCCAGACGGACGACATCCAATCAAGCGGTTGGCCGTTGCCTCCTCCATGTCGATTTATGGCGAAGGCGAGTATCGCCGCTCTGACGGCAACGGAGGCTCCGTGGCGCCCGGCCTCAGGACGAACTCAGCCCTGAAGTCTCGGATATGGGAGTTGTCCGAAGAAGGCGTGGGCCTCGACCCAATTCCGACGACTGAAACCAAGCCGCTTCAGCCTGCTTCCATTTATGCCGTCAACAAGTGTTAGCGGCGGTCAGTTTCCGCGTAAATCTGGTGTCGGCAAGCAGTCGGACGCGGTCATCCGCGGCAGTCAGCTGAATGCCTTGAACTTCCTTTGAGTTGAATGGGGGGTGCCCGTTCTGCAGGGCACTGAGGTGTGCCGGGGGGGCGTGCCTGCTGTGGCCGTGGGATGGCGGGAGTGAGCCAGCGCAGGGGTATGGCGCAGCGCTGGTCTTTTGCGTTACATATCGCCTACCTGTGTAAGAAGCAGGCGCGACAGTGACAGTAAATTTCCGGTAAACCCACTGTCGCGCCCCGAGACCCCCCGCTTTGGAGGGCGCCGTTGCCGCTGTCAGTATTTCACGAAGCGGGCGTGGCTGTCCAGCAGCGTGGGCCCACGCATGGGAATGGAGCGTCCATGCCCACTGCCCAGCCCGCGCCGTCACCACCGCCCAGACGCTTTGTGTGCGCCCTGTGCCGCTGCCCTGTGCTCATCTGCAGCCACTGCGACCGCGGCCAGCGCTACTGCAGCGCGGCCTGCTCGCACCAGGCCAGAAGTGGCGCCCAGCGCGCAGCCGGCAAACGCTACCAGGACAGCCGCAAGGGCCGTCACGCTCACGCCAGACGCCAGGGGCAATGGAGGGCGCGCCAGCAAACAGTGACGCATCAGGGTAGCCCACCACCGCCCTGCGCTGATGTACTCCCACCCGGCGAAACAACCGCTCTGATCCCGGACGCAAGTCAACGCTGCCAATGCCTCTTTTGCGGCCGTTCGGTCTCGAATTTTGTACGCCTGGACTATTTGCGTTGCCGCTTTCGTCGCCCATCGAAACCATCCGTATGGAGTACCGACTCACATGGCCATTTCACCTGAACTCACGGCGCAGATCCTGCGCTACCACCACGCCGAGCACTGGCCGGTGGGAACGATCTCGTCCCAGCTGGGCGTGCACCGCGAGACCGTCATGCGCGTGCTCACCCAGGCCGGCGCCGCCCCCATAGTGCCCGCACAACGCACCTCGGGCGTGAGCCCCTACCTGCCCTTTATTGAAGAGACCCTGAAGCAGTTCCCCAACCTCACGGCCAGCCGGTTGCACACCATGGTCGCCGAGCGCGGTTACGAGGGACGCCCCGACCACTTTCGCCACATCGTCGCCAGGCACCGTCCACGCCCCCCAGCACAGGCCTACTTGCGCCTGCGCACCTTGCCCGGTGAACAGGGGCAATGCGACTGGGGCCACTTCGGCCACATCCAGATCGGGCAAGCCAGGCGACCCCTGATGGCCTTTGTGATGGTCCTGTCCTGGTCCAGACGCATCTTCCTGCGCTTCTTCCTGGGCGCGCACATGGAGAACTTCCTGCGCGGCCACGTCCAGGCCTTTGAATCCTGGGAGTCCGTTCCCAGGGTCGTCTTGTACGACAACCTCAAGAGCGCGGTGCTCGAACGCAGGGGGCCGGCCATCCGCTTCAATCCCACCTTGCTGGCACTCTCGGCGCATTACCGCTTCGAGGCCAGGCCCGTGGCCCCGGCCCGGGGCAATGAGAAGGGACGCGTGGAGCGGGCCATCCGCTACATCCGCACGGCCTTCTTCGAGGGACGCACCTTTGACGGCCTCGACGATCTCAATGCCCAGGCCGATGCCTGGGTGAACGGGGCAGCCAGCGCTCGGCGCTGCCCCGAGGATTCCCAGCTGTCGGTGCAGCAGGCCTTTGACCAAGAGAAGGCGCACCTGATGGACATCCCGGTCACACCGTTTTGTTGCGATGAGATCCGCGGCGTGACAGCGGCCAAGACACCCTATGTTCGCTTTGACCTGAACGACTATTCCATCCCCCACACCCACGTACAGCGCAGCCTGAGCGTGCACGCCAGCCTGCATGAGGTGCGTATTCTGGACGGCCAGCAGGCACTGGCCACGCACCCGCGTTGCTGGGACAAGGCTCAGCAGATCGAGATCGAGGCCCATGTGCAGGAACTGGTGCAGCACAAGCGAGCCGCGCGAGCCCATCGCGACACGGACCGCCTGGTGCACGCGCTGCCTCAGGTGCAGGACTTGCTGACAGAGGCGGCCAAGCGGGGCGAGCCGCTGGGGCGCATCGCCCGTGAGTTGCAGGAACTCCTGGATGTGCATGGACGCACGCAGATGACGGCCGCCGTCGCCGATGCCATAAGCCGCGGTGTACCGCACCCCCATGCGGTTCGTCTGGCGCTGCAACACCAACGCCAACGCCAACGCCAGCGCCAGCAGCAAACCCCGCCACCGCTGGGCGTGGCCCTGTCCGCGCAGGTGCGCGCGCGCGACATCGCCGTGCGCCCCCACAGCCTGGACGGCTATGACCGTCTCACACAGGAGAGTGACGATGCCAGCAACTGATTCGGCCACACTCAAACACCGCGCCCAGGCGTTGCAACTGCACGGGGTGCTGGCCAACTGGAGTGCCTGCTGCACCGAACCCTGGGTGGGCACATTGCTGGACTGGGAAGAGCAGGAGAGAACCCGCCGATCCATGGAGCGGCGCCTGCACAGTGCGCGCATCGGGCGCTTCAAGCCCTTGGTGGATTACGACTGGCGCTGGCCCGAGCAGATTGACCAGGCCAGCGTGAGCGAGCTGATGACGCTGCAGTTCCTGCAAAACGCCAGCAACGCCATCCTGGTGGGGCCCTCCGGGGTCGGCAAGACCACGATCGCGCAGAACATTGCGCACCAGGCGGTGTTGCAGGGACACACCGTCGTGTTCACCACCGCGGGCAAGCTGCTGGGCGAGCTGGCCAGTCTGGACAGCGATTCGGCACTGCGCACCCGGCTGCGCCACTACGCCAGGCCAGAGCTCCTGGCCATTGATGAGGTCGGGTATCTGTCGTATTCCAGCCGCTATGCCGATCTGCTGTTCGAGTTGATCAGCCGGCGCCACGAGCACAAGAGCACGCTGATCACCACGAACAAATCGTTTGCCGAGTGGGGTGAAGTGTTCCCCAACGCGGCCTGCGTGGTCGCACTCGTGGACCGCCTGGTCCACCACGCCGAAATTGTCGGTATCAAGGGTCAGTCGTACCGGCACAAGGAGGCACAAGAACGCGCCAGGGCGCGCACCGCAAAGCGCAAACCGTCGAAGGAGGCGGCATGAAGCCGTGGCACCCGCCTTCAGGACTGCGCCGTGGGCTGCCCTTCACGGTGGACGACACCTGGACACCAGAGCAGGCCTTGGCGGTGATGGAGTTGCTTGATGATCTGCGTGATCGTGTCTGGACCCACTACGGCCGGGTCATCCAGAACCTGCTGCGCGAGCAGCGCGTGACCAGTGAATCGCTGGATGACTTTGACCCGGAGTTGCCGTTCTGAACAACGACGAATCTCCCACGCCAACAGCAAGGGCCCCTGACGGGGCCCTTGCTGTTGGTGGCGCACTCAGCACCGAAAGCCGCCACCAGAATCCGCCGCCACAAATGACCACCGGATTCCGTCACCATATTCCGCCACCATTTGCCGCCGCCAGATTTACGCGGGTTTAGACCGCCGCTAACAACAAGCGCGATCACGAGGAGATGTTTTTGTCCGTCGGGCGAACGCTTGAAATCCCAACTGTCGCTCTTCGCTTGTTTAACGCCTACGGTTCACGACAGGCTCTCAGCAATCCCTATACGGGGGTAGCGGCCATCTTCATCTCACGGCTTCTCAATGATCAGCCGCCCATTGTCTTCGAGGACGGTGAGCAGAGGCGCGACTTCGTGCATGTCATGGATGTCGCCAATGCATTCGCGACGACGCTCGAGAGCGCAAAGGAGGTCTGGGACGTCTACAACGTAGGCAGCGGACGATCGATCACCGTGAACGAGATCGCACGTACACTCGCACGCCTTCTCCGAAAGAACATTGCCCCGGAAATTCTGAACAAGTATCGCGTAGGGGACATTCGCCACTGCTTTGCGGACATATCCAAACTCGAACGCGATTTCGGCATCCGCCCAGAGCGTAACTTCGAGAAGGGCATGGAAGAACTGATCGCTTGGGTGGAGACCGCCAAAAAACCCGTCGACAAGTCAGGCCGAAGCATGGCGGAACTAGCTGCCAGCAGGCTGGTCGTTTGACGATTAAACCGCCTGCTGCGTCATTGCTTGGCGCATGGCCTGATACGTCGACTTGGGCCGCGGTGCGTTCGTCGCAAGGCAGCCCGCGGTTTAGCATCCGTTTGCCGAGGGCAATTCCGATGACTACGAGGCCGCTTTCATCAGGTGTCAGCCACGATCCATCGTCGCTCATGCCCCAAGTTACCACGCCCTTGGTTGGCCAATCGGCATTCTTCCAACGCCCGCTCACGATACTCGGCGCGCCGACCGGCGGGGCGGCAACCTTACCAGTGATCGTGTCGCAAATGTCTCAGAAACATCAAACCACCTGCCATCGTTGCCCGCGCCATGGTTAGCTCCCATGCATGAACATTCGCAATCATGTCCGGCTGCATTCATACAAGCAGGGGAGCATTTCTATTGTTCGCGAAATGGTTGCACAACGTAAATAAGGCCAAAACGCTCAAGTGACTTATCGATAAGGGCATTGAACCAGCTTTTGGAGATTTCCCAATGCTTACCTCGCTCGTTCCACTCAGGATGGCGTCTGCCCATTGAACGAAGCCATGATCGATTATCAATCATAAAATGGAGCTTTACCAAGAGCGGCCGCCCGGTCTCTCCACTTCTCCACGCGACGGGAATATTTTGTTGCCGCCAAACAGCTTCAAGCCTTGATGGTTCTTCCAGCACGTTGGGTAATGCCCCCACAATTACTTCAGCAAGGTTGCGTTGATTTTGAAGGATTCGCGAGCGCATTGACTCGATATCGTGGCCCGCCTGTTGAGGCGCGGCATAGGGCGGGATGGATGCAGCATTTCGAGCAGGAGGAATGACGCGACGGGACGCAAATGCCCATGTGGAACACCCACAAGGCTGCAGCACTTAGCTTGCGCCAATGTTTTCCTAAATATCTGATTTTATTGAAAAGAAGCAATTGGCTGGGGAACCTGGATTCGAACCAGGACTAACGGAGTCAGAGTCCGTGGGTCTACCGTTAACCTATTCCCCAGCAAGGCCGATTTTGCTTCGGCCGCGACGCAGTCGGTGACAACGCCGCCGGTGCGCGCCTTGTAGCTGCCGGCGGGAAATAGTCAACCCGTCCGGTGCAGCAATTTTCGGTTTTTAGATCTGATCTTTTTTTCCGCCCCGCCCGAACTGCGAATGCTCGAAGGCAAGCACCGCGATGATACCCAGGATGAGCGGAATGATGAGATAAAACAGCCGGAATACGAGCAGCGCTGCGAGAACGGCTGCCGGATCCATTTCCGAAAGGCCGGTGAGAAAGACGACCTCGAGCACACCCAGTCCGCCCGGTGCATGCGATGCCTGGGCGACCGCGAAGGAGAACAGGAAGATGCCGAGCACGATGAGATAGCCGGGATTGTGCTCAGTCGGCAGCGCGAAATAGATGATCGCTGCCGCTGCTACGATCTCGAGCGGACCTATGATCAGTTGTCGCGCCACGATCGGCAGGGCCGGATAATGCAGGCGGAAGCTGCGGATGGCGAGCGGCTTGAGCTTCAGCCAGCTGCCGAACACATAGGCCGCGACGAAAATCAGCATCGCAATGCCGAGTGCGATCCACCACGCCTCGTGGCTACCTTCGGTGTAGCGGTCGAGCAGGCCTGGTTCGAGCAGAATCACGATGCCGCCGACGAAGATGCTCGACAGCACGAAGGTGAACCAGCATATGCCGACCAGCACGCCGACATCCTGAACCGTCAGGCCCTTGGTGCCGTAGGCGCGATAGCGGATCACCGCGCCCGAAAAGACCGAGCCGCCGATGTTGTGCGAAAGCGCGTAGGTGGTGAAGGAGCAGACTGTGACGAACAACCACGAAACGCGCTTGCCGATGTGCAGCAGCGCAATGTGGTCGTAGCCGGCTAGGGCGGCATAGGCGACGATCGAACTCGCCGCTGCAAGCGCCCAGCCATGTGGGGGAATGGCCTCCAAGCCAGACCAGACGTCCTCAAGTGAGATTTCTCGCCACTCGTGGTAGAGCAGCCAGGCGGAAAGGGCGACGGCGCAGAGCCCGACAACGGGCCAGAAATAGTCCTTAATCCTCATGCGGCAGCGCTTGCCCACTCCTCTTGGTTCCAGCGTTCCTTGCCCGCCCGGTTGATGCGTCCCGTCGCATGTCCGGCCAGTATTTGAGCTTTGCCTGAACGAAGCCAGCTATTCAACCCGAGGCCGCGATTTCGTTTGCCCTGCAGGGTGCGCGGCATGGCGGCGGTGGACGAGGGAGATCGGCAAAAATCCACCCCGCCGCCCTTGGTGATCGGCGTCCGCGCTGATAGTCTTGCATCAACACAAGATGATATGCGCGTGCAGCGTCCGAAAAGGTTCGCGCGGCGCCAGAAGGAAGTAACAAGGTGAAGGACCGCGAAGCCGACGCTGGCGCGTCGGATGCGGGTGTCCCTGGGGGTGGATCCTTGCCGCAAGGCGCGGGCCGCTCTCAGCAAGGCCGCAAGGCTGCCGCGCGACCGAGCCCCGGTCACGCCAATGGGGATGCCGCGCAAAACAAGGGCAAGACCAGGAAAAGACGCAAGCGTCGTCGCGGACGCAAGGTGTTTGCACGCGATGGCAGCCAGCCGGCGGCTGGCGGGAAGCCGACGGCTGCACCCGTTGCGCAGAAGGCGACACCGGTGCCCGTGCCGCCGAAGGCAGTCGCCAAGGCAGTTCAGAACGAGCCACCGCGCCGGACGCCGGTCGCGGACCTGCCGGCTTTTGCAGCACTTGATCTCGGCACCAACAATTGCCGGCTGCTGGTTGCCGTTCCCGGCCGGCCTGGGCAGTTCCGGGTGGTCGATGCGTTTTCGCGCATCGTCAGGCTGGGCGAGGGCCTGACCGCCTCTGGTCGGCTCGGGCGGCCGGCGATGGATCGGGCCGTCGAGGCGCTCAAGGTGTGTGGCGACAAGCTGCGCAGCCGCAAGATCAAGCGCGCCCGGCTGATTGCGACCGAAGCTTGCCGTTCGGCCGAGAACGGGGCGGAATTCATCGATCGTGTCGAGCGTGAAGCGGGGCTGAAGCTGGAAATCATCGACCGGCAGACCGAGGCACGCCTTGCCGTTTCGGGTTGCGGCTCGTTGATCGAGCGCGATACCGACGGTGTCGTGCTGTTCGACATCGGTGGCGGCTCCTCCGAGATCGCGCTGATCGACGTGTCGCGCCACCGCTCGCCGCGCCTGGCGAATCACATCGTCTCGTGGACCTCGCTTCCCGTCGGCGTCGTGTCGCTTGCCGAGCGTTTTGGTGGGCGCACGGTGACGCGCGAAATATTCGCTGCCATGGTCGAAGACGTTGCCGCCCGGCTGCGCGCCTTCGATGGGCGCGACAGGCTCAGTCACATCATGTCGAGCCCGAAGTTCCATCTGCTGGGCACTTCCGGCACGGTGACCACCCTTGCCGGCGTGCATCTGGAACTCGACCGATACGACCGTCGTCGTGTCGACGGATTGTGGATGGACGGCGCCAGCGTCGACCGCATGGTCGAGAAGGTGCTCGGCTGGGACTTTCATCAGCGCATGGCGAACCCCTGCATTGGCGCGGACAGGGCCGACCTTGTACTGGCCGGCTGCGCCATACTGGAGGCGATTCGCGCGGCCTGGCCGGCAGAGCGGCTTCGGGTCGCCGACCGTGGCCTGCGCGAGGGCATTTTGAGCGAATTGATGGCTGACGACGGCGTGTGGCGCCGTAACTGGCGGAACGGACAGCGCGGATGACCAAGAAACCGACGAAGGCAGGGGTATCGGCAGGGGCGACCCGCGTGCTCCGGACCAAGATCAAGAAGAAGAGCGGGCTCAAGGAATCGTCGCGCCGCTGGCTCGAACGCCACATGAACGACCCCTACGTCCAACGCTCGAAAGCGGAAGGCTATCGCTCACGCGCGGCCTACAAGCTGATCGAGATCGATGACAAGCATCATCTGCTAAAGCCTGGCCTGAAGGTGATCGATCTTGGGGCGGCTCCCGGCGGCTGGTCGCAAGTTGCTGCGGCGCGCACGGTCTCGACCGAGGAAAACCCGCATGTGGTTGGCATCGACTATCTCGAAATGGATGCGGTGCCGGGCGCGGCAATCCTGCTGATGGATTTTCTCGATCCCGACGCGCCGGAAAAGCTGTCGGTTGCCTTGGGCGGCGCGCCCGATCTCGTACTGTCCGACATGGCGGCGCCGACGACAGGACATCGGCGAACCGACCATATCCGTACGATGCATCTCTGTGAGGTCGCCGCCGATTTCGCCATTTCGGTGCTGAAGCCTGGTGGTCATTTCCTCGCCAAGACTTTCCAGGGCGGAACCGAAGCCGAACTTTTGACGCTACTCAAGAAGAATTTCCGCACGGTCCATCACGTCAAGCCGCCGGCCTCGCGCGACGAATCCGCTGAACTCTACCTTCTCGCCAAGGACTTCAAGGGTCGCACGGAGTCCGACCCCTCATAGCCGTTGCGGCTCTTCCGTCACGGTTCGTTCGTGGCGGTGGCCTGAAATCGCCCCACCGGCATCCGACGCCAGTCGAGCAAACAGCAACAGGGGCAGCGCCGTGATCGCTGCGATCACCAGGAAGGCGAAGGTGAAGCTTTGCCCGCCGATCGCTTCGCCCGTGACCACGCTCCACAGTTCCAAGGCTCCGCCGCCAACGGCCACGCCGAGGGCTACGGCGATCTGCTGAGCCACCGCCGAGATGGCGGTGGCCTGGCCCGTTTGCGCTGCGTCGACATCTGCAAAGACCAGCGCATTGGATGAGGTGAAAAACAGCGAGCGCAGGAAGCCGGCGAGAAAAAGCACGGCGAGAATCACCAGATAGGGCGTCTGCGCGGTAAAGAACGCATTGGCCGCGATCAGGCAGGCCGAGCCCGCGGACGCCGTGATCAGAACGGTTCGAAAGCCGATCCTCCGCAGGATCTGGGGTGCCACGAACTTCATCGAAAGCGCACCTGCTGCGGTGGCGAAGGTGATCATGCCCGACTGGAACGGCGACAGACCGAATCCGAGCTGGAAAAGCAGCGGCAGCAGGAACGGCGTGGCTCCGACGCCGACGCGAAACAATGAGCCGCCGCTGATTGCGGTGCGGAAGACCGGGTTCGCAAAAAGCCTGAGGTCCAGCAGCGGATAGGCCGTGCGCCGTGCGTGGCGGATGTAGAGCAGGCCGCTGAGGATGCCGATGGCAATCGTAACGGCGCCTATGATGGGCGGCAGCGCCGGCAGGCTCACCACCGACAGGCCGAACACGACGCCGGATGCGGCGATCGCCGACAGCAAGAAGCCGGGCACATCGACGGGTTGCGTCGGCTCCGGCGGAATTTCAGGCAGGAAACGCCCCGCCAGCCAAATCCCGATGACGCCGATCGGTATGTTGATGAGGAAGATCCAGTGCCAGGCGAAGAAGGTGGTGATGAAGCCGCCGACGGGCGGGCCGACCAGCGGGCCGATGAGAGCGGGGATGGTGAGTGTTGCCATTGCCGACACCAGCCCGCTCTTTTCGGTCGTGCGCACCAGCACCAACCGCGCCACCGGGGTCATCATCGATCCACCCATGCCCTGCAGGAAACGCGCCAGCACGAAGGCGCCGAGCGAACCAGACATCGCGCAGCCGAGCGAGCCCAGCATGAACACCCCTATCGCCACGCGAAAGATGAGCTTAGCGCCGAACTTGTCGGCCATCCAGGCGCTGATGGGGATGAAGATCGCAAGTGCGACCAGATAGGCGGTCAACGCCAGTTTGAGGGCGATGGGGCTGGTGCCGATGTCGGTTGCGATTGCCGGCAGCGAGGTGGCAATGACGGTCGAATCCATGTTCTCCATGAACAGGGCGACGGCCAGGATGAGCGGGGTGGTTCGATTGATCGTCATGCAAATGGTCACGGTCTGTCGCCGCAGAACCGCGGCAGGATGCGCCCTGTTATCACGGGCCGTTAATGCTGTCCGCTGCCAGCGCTGCCCGTGGTGAATGCCAGCAAGACAAGGCCCCGGACCCGCGTAGGTTCCCTGCCTGCGTCGATTGCGCATCAACGCGCGCTTTTCAACGCCTCCAAGACGTGTTACCAGCCAGCGCCAATCCTGAAAGGGAATATTGAGGAGTCGGCGCTGAACACCATTGGTGCCAGTGCTCTTTTTCGCATTCCCCATTTTCACACATGAAGGACTGGCCATGGCGAAAATCATCGAATCCTCCACCGGCGCACTGGCGCTAACCTTCGACGACGTGCTGCTTCAGCCCGGCCACTCCGAGGTCATGCCCGGCGAGACCGACATTCGCACGCGGATCGCCGGCGACATCGAGCTCAACCTGCCGATCATCTCGGCTGCGATGGACACGGTCACGGACGCCCGGCTTGCCATTGCCATGGCCCAGGCCGGCAGCATCGGCGTCATCCACCGCAATTTCACGCCGGCCGAACAGGCCGAGCAGGTTCGACAGGTCAAGAAGTTCGAATCGGGCATGGTGGTCAACCCGGTGACGATCGGCCCGGACGCAACGCTTGCCGACGCGCTCGGCCTGATGCGCGCGCATGGCATCTCGGGAATTCCCGTGGTCGAGAACGGTGGTACCGGTGGGCAGAAGACTGGCCGCCTCGTTGGCATCCTCACCAACCGAGACGTCCGCTTCGCCTCCGACCCGTCCCAGAAGGTCTACGAGTTGATGACGCGCGAGAACCTCGTCACCGTCAAGGAGACGGTCGACCAGGAGGAAGCCAAGCGGCTGTTGCACGCGCACCGGATCGAGAAATTGCTGGTCGTCGACAGGCATGGCAATTGCGTCGGCCTCATCACGGTCAAGGATATCGAGAAGTCGCAGCTCAACCCCAATGCCTCCAAGGACGCGCAGGGGCGGCTGCGGGCAGCTGCCGCCACCAGCGTCGGCGAAGACGGCTTCGAGCGTGCCGAGCGTCTGATCGATGCCGGCGTCGATCTGCTCGTCATCGACACCGCCCATGGCCATTCGCAGCGGGTTCTCGACGCTGTGACGCGCGCCAAGAAGATCTCCAACGCGGTCCGCATCATGGCCGGCAACGTCGCTACTGCTGAAGGCGCGCAAGCGCTGATCGATGCCGGCGCCGACGCCGTCAAGGTCGGTATCGGGCCTGGCTCGATCTGCACCACGCGCATCGTGGCCGGCGTCGGCGTGCCGCAGCTTTCGGCGATCATGTCGGCAGTCGAGGCGGCTCAGAAGTCAGGTGTCACGGTGGTCGCCGACGGCGGCATCAAGTTCTCCGGCGATCTCGCCAAGGCGCTTGCCGCCGGCGCTGGTGCGGCGATGATCGGTTCGCTGCTGGCCGGCACGGATGAGAGCCCCGGCGAGGTCTACCTGCACCAGGGCCGCTCGTTCAAGGCCTATCGCGGCATGGGCTCGGTGGGTGCCATGGCGCGCGGTTCCGCCGACCGCTATTTCCAGGCCGAGGTCCGCGATACGCTGAAGCTGGTGCCTGAGGGTATCGAGGGGCAGGTGCCTTACAAGGGCCCGGTCTCGGGCGTCCTGCATCAGCTCGCCGGCGGCCTCAAGGCGTCGATGGGCTACGTCGGTGCGCGCGATCTCGCCGAGTTCCGCGAGCGCGCTACCTTCGTGCGCATCTCTAATGCCGGCCTCCGCGAAAGCCACGCCCACAACGTGACCATCACGCGCGAAAGCCCGAACTACCCGGGCGGCATCTGAGCCGAGAGATCGTGCGGCCGCGGTATCGCGCAGCCGCAATGAGTTTCATCACGGCGGCGGTGTCGCCGCGATGGCGCTTCTCGAATACTTTTATTTTAGCAGGTTGAGCGGCGGCATGCCGTCGCTTGATCTGCGCTTCCTGGGCTTTTCCGACAGCGACTCCGGGCTGATCGTAGCGAAAGTCGCCCTGCTGCTCGTCCCGGCGGGCGTCATCGCAATCTTTGCATTGGCTGCGCGGCGCGTGCGCTCGCTGGCTGATCGGCTTAAAACCGTACCGAGAATTTTTGCTTGTTGTCGAAGTCAGACGGGTCGATGAATTCCAGGTATTGAGCAAGCAGCCCGCGCGGACGTTCGCCCTTGGTGTGCTCGGCGAACTCCGCCCTTGCGGCGTCCTTCACCATATCTGAAAGATCCAGATCCACTTCCGGCAGGTCCTTGCCCGAAGTCGGTTCGGACATGGGTGCTACCGAAGTCATGCCGCTCAGGGCCTGAACGATAGTCATGGCTGCCTGAGAATCGTAGGGCTCGGATGAGGACTTGTTAGCCTGAGCCTCTTCCAGCGCCTCCTGCACCTTCTCGGGAATCGCCGCTGCCTCGTCGAGCTTTTCCTTGGCTTTGGCAGTTTCGATCGCTTTCAGGTCCTCGGCGATGGTTTCTTCGTCCACGACGTCGATGGAGGATTTCTTCTGGTCGATGAGCGTCTCCTCGACCGACTTTGCCCCTTCCGTAGCCGTTTCCAGGCGCTGGGCGACTTTACTGCCCGCTTGGCCGGCGAGACCTTCGGCGACCGCGTCGTACACCCTCTTCGCAGAATCGCCGTCCGGCTCGGCGAATGCCTTGAACAAATCGAGTGCGTTCATTCCGTGAAGACGGAAACCAGCGACATCTTCCAATGACCTCATCAGGTCGACGTCGCTTGCCAGATACTCGGTCTTGAACTTTTCAAGGACGAGCTTGGCGACGGCGCGGAAGGTCACGCCGTTCTCACCGGGCTTCGGAATGCGGAAGTCATCGCCAGAGCCGACTGCCACGTTCTTGCTAAGCGCCGTCTCGCGCCACTTGTTTCCCTCTTCGATCGCCTTCGGATCGCCGTCGCTGCCGAGGCCCATCTTGTCGTTGAGGTAATCCACGGCCCGCTCGACCATGGAGAACATTACCTCCATCGGCGTAAGGCTGATGCCGAAGTAGTGCTCGTTGATTGCCTGCATGTCCTTTGGTCGGACCGGTGCAGCCTGCGCCATGCCGCCCAGCGGCTTGATGCCGCCAGCAGCAGCCTGTGCGTCGGCCCACATCGCGCGCTCGCGGGAGTAGGTTGCGGCCTGGATGACGGACAGTGCGGGCTGGTATCGATTGGCCGTTGCAGGGAGCATCATGTTTGTCCGATTGTAGGGCTGCGCTTAAGCCTATCGTCACTCGCCGGTGTGAATTCTCCGTTAAACATAACGTATGAGTTCGTTGAGTAACTCACGATGTCTATTTAGGTATTTCTGAAGTGCAATTCTACAATCTTCCGGCAAATGCTTGTGAAGGTGCTTCCGGTCTACATCCTCTATTTTTCCTGGAGATGCGTCGACGGCAGGCTGTGGCCTCGGCCGAGGCGCGGGTCAGTCAGGTCAAGACCAGGGCGGCCGAACTTGTGTCGAGCGCGAGCGCCGCCAACGGTTGTCGCTCTACGTCACCGAGGGCGTGGCCCATCGCCGTCGCGCGTTCATCGCCGGATGGCGGGTGCAGGCGCTGCTGTGGATCTGGTTCGCCATGTAGCGCGGGCGCAGTCAGGGGCGCGGCAGTCTATGCCGCGCCGTTCAGTTCTTGACGTCGAACACTGTGATCTTGCGCTTGTCGAAGCGGATGGCGATCTCGCCGCGTACCAGGCGCAATGCCGCCTCGCCGAATACCGCGCGTCGCCAGCCCTGCAGGGCAGGGACGTCGGCGTCCTCGCCCTCGGCTGCGATGCGGTCGATGTCGTCGCCGGAGGCGAGCACCTTCGGTGCCACTCCTTCCTTTTCCGAAACCAGGCGCAGCAGTACCTTCAGCAATTCGGAGGCCGCGCTCGAGCCTTCGGGCGGCTGGGATGACTTCGGCAGCTTGGGCATTTGGTCGCGCGGCGTATCGAGCGCGGCGTTGACCACGGCCAGCAGTGCAGCGGCCGAGGACGACCGCTCCCAGCCCTTCGGCGTGGTGCGCAGGCGGCCAAGTGCTGTGGCGTCGCGCGGTCCCTGCTGGGCGATCTCGTAGATGGCATCGTCTTTCAGGACGCGTCCGCGCGGCACATTGCGTTCGCGTGCCTCGCGCTCGCGCCAGGCGGCTACTGCCTGGACGACGGCAAGCTCCTGGGGCTTGCGCAGTCGCATCTTGAGGCGCTTCCAGGCGTCTTCGGGATGCGGGTCGTAGGTCTCGCGGGAGGTCAGGACCTCCATCTCTTCCGTCAGCCAGTGCGCACGGTTTTCGCGGTCGAGTTCCTTGACGAGGTGCTGGTAGACGCCGATGAGATGGGTGACGTCGGCCAGCGCATAGTCGAGTTGCTTGTCCGACAGCGGCCGATGACGCCAGTCGGTGAAGCGCGACGATTTGTCGATGCGCCCGCCTGTCACCTTCTGTACGATCTGCTCGTAAGAGACGCTGTCGCCGAAGCCGCAGACCATCGCCGCCACCTGCGTGTCGAAAACCGGATGCGGGATCAATCCGCCGAGGTGGAAGATGATCTCGATGTCCTGCCTGGCGGCGTGGAAGACCTTGGTCACCGCTTCATTGGCCATCAGGCGGAAGAACGGTTTCAGGTCGAGGCCGGGGGCGAGCGGATCGACCAGTGCCGACACGTCAGGAGTCGCCATCTGGATCAGGCAGAGCTCGGGCCAGAAGGTGGTTTCGCGAATGAACTCGGTGTCTACCGTGACGAAGTTGGATTTTTCGAGCGCGGCGATGACGGTATCGAGTTCGTCCTGGGTCGTTATTACATGCATATTATGACTTTGGTCCGGACGCGTTGTCTTTCCATTTCAGTCGAGCGCGCTTTCGTCAAGGACCTGTGTCCTCGGGCTGGGAAGTTCAGTTGGCGTTGGAACGGTCGGCGGAGGGGCTTCGCCGGGCGAGGCGGGAGAATATCGGCGACGTCTTCAGCAACGCGATGAAGCGTCCGCGCCGGCCGGCGGGAACCGGCGACCGCGCGCCCATGCGATAGACTATGACGGCCACGAACATCACATACACCGCCGCGCTGAAGGCAAACAGCGAATGCGGGCCATATTGCTCCATGACGAGTGCGGCAACCAGTGGGCCACCAATCGCGCCAATCGAATAGAACAGCATCAGCGCCGCATTGACCAAAACGAACTCGCCCTTTTCGGCGCGGTCGTTCGCATGTGCTGCCGACAGCGAATAGAGCGGCATCGCAAACGAGCCGAAGATGAAAACCAATATGAAGTTGGCAAGCGACGAGTTGCCGGCCAGAAACACCAGCATCAGTGCCGATACGAGTGCGCCGCTGGTGGTGATCAGGAGCACCATCCGGCGATCCCATCGATCGGAAAGATAGCCGAGCGGGTACTGGATGAGCGCGCCGCCGATGATGCCGACGCTGACGAAGGTGACGACATCGGTGACCGACATGCCGATCTGCTCGGCATAGATCGGGCTCAGGGTGCGAAAGGCGCCATTGGTGATGCCGACGAAGACGCAGCCGAGGCTGCCCAGCGGCGAGATGCGCCAGGCCCGCTTGAGGTCGAGCTTGACCTCTTCTGGCGGGGTCGGGTTGGAGCGGTCGCCGAGCGACACCGGCACCAGCGACAGCGTGATCATGATCGACATGATGGCGAAGATGGTGAAGCCGTCGGCGCCGAAAACCGGGATCATGAACTGCGCCCCGGTCACCGAGCCGATGTCGATGATGCGGTAGATGGCAAGCACTCGTGCGCGACTGTCGTTCGACACGCCCGAGTTGAGCCAGCTTTCCATCACGGTGAACAGGCCCGCGAAACAGAAGCCGGTGGCGAAGCGGATCACCGACCACATCAGCGGATCGATGACCAGCACCAGCGTCAAGGTGGCCGCGGCGGCAATGGCGGCAAGGGCGGCGAAGGCGCGAATGTGGCCAACCGACTTCATGATACGGGTGATAAAAATGCAGCCGAGCAGGAAGCCGACGAAATAGGCCGTGCCCATCAGCCCGATTGTCGACGCGGAAAAGCCCTCCTTGGCGCCGCGCAGGGCGATCAGCGTGCTTTGCAGGCCGTTGCCGCCAAGCAAGATGCCGGCGGTGATCAGCAGTGGGATCAGAGGACGTATGGAGGACATGTCAGACGCAATTGGAGCGGGCTTGCCCTCTATTGGACTAAGCTAGCCGGCAAAGCCAGCGACATTTCCCGCCAGGATTGGGCCACAAGGGTCTCTTTACCTTGACAAAACCGAGCACCCATGCGCTTTTCGCGCCAATTTTTCGGCCCGGGCGCGACTGTCGTCCCGACGCCGTACAACAACAGCCCGAACCGGAATTTTGCCATGCACCGTTACCGCAGCCACACCTGCGCCCAATTGAGGAAATCCGACGTCGGCTCCGCCGTTCGCCTGTCCGGCTGGGTGCATCGCGTGCGCGATCACGGCGGACTGCTGTTCATCGACCTGCGCGACCACTACGGCCTGACCCAGATCGTCGCCGATCCCGATTCGCCGGCCTTCAAGGTCGCCGAGACGGTGCGCGGCGAGTGGGTGATCCGCGTCGACGGCGAGGTCAAGGCGCGCATGGCCGAGGCCGTGAACGGCAACCTGCCGACCGGCGAGATCGAGATTTTCGCCCAGGAGATCGAAGTGCTGTCGGCGGCCAAGGAACTGCCGCTGCCGGTGTTCGGCGAGCCGGAATATCCCGAGGATATCCGCCTCAAGTACCGCTTCCTCGATCTTCGCCGCGAGACGCTGCACAAGAACATCGTGGCGCGCACCAAGATCATCGCCGAAATGCGCAAGCGCATGGGCGAGGAGGGCTTCACCGAATATTCGACGCCGATCCTGACGGCGTCGTCGCCGGAAGGCGCGCGCGACTTCCTGGTGCCGTCCCGCATCCATCCCGGCAAGTTCTTCGCCTTGCCGCAGGCGCCGCAGCAGTACAAGCAGTTGCTGATGGTTGCCGGCTTCGACCGCTACTTCCAGATCGCGCCGTGCTTCCGCGACGAAGACCCGCGCGCCGACCGCCTGCCGGGCGAGTTCTACCAGCTCGACCTCGAGATGAGCTTCGTGACCCAGGAAGACGTCTGGAACACGATGGAGCCGGTGATGCGCGGCGTGTTCGAGCAGTTTGCCGATGGCAAGCCGGTCACGCAGAAGTTCCGCCGCATTCCCTATGACACGGCGCTGCGCACCTATGGCACCGACAAGCCGGACCTGCGCAACCCGATCGAGATCCAGGAAGTCACCAGGCATTTCGACGGCTCGGGCTTCAAGGTCTTCGCTGGCATGATCGCCTCGAATCCGAAGGTCGAAGTCTGGGCAATCCCGGCAAAGACCGGTGGTTCGCGCGCGTTCTGCGATCGCATGAACTCCTGGGCGCAGGGCGAGGGCCAGCCGGGCCTCGGCTACATTTTCTGGCGCAAGGAGGGCGACAAGCTCGAAGGCGCTGGGCCTATCGCCAAGAACATCGGCGAAGAGCGTACCGAAGCGATCCGCCAGCAGCTTGGCCTGTCGGATGGCGATGCCGCATTCTTCGTCGCCGGCGATCCCAAGAAATTCGTTTCGTTCGCAGGTGCTGCCCGCACCCGCGCCGGCGAGGAACTGAACCTCGTCGACCGCGAGCGTTTCGAACTGTGCTGGATCATCGACTTCCCGTTCTACGAATGGCTGGAAGACGAAAAGAAGATCGATTTCGCCCACAATCCGTTCTCCATGCCGCAGGGCGGCCTGGATGCGCTGAACAGCCAGGATCCGCTCACCATCAAGGCCTACCAGTACGACATGGTCTGCAACGGCTTCGAGATCGCGTCCGGTTCGATCCGCAACCAGTTGCCTGAAGTGATGGTCAAGGCCTTCGAGCTGACCGGAAAGTCGCGTGAGGAAGTCGAGGAGCATTTCGGTGGCCTGTACCGCGCCTTCCAGTATGGCGCACCGCCGCATGGTGGCATGGCCGCAGGCGTCGATCGCGTAATCATGCTGCTTGTCGGCGCAAAGAACCTGCGCGAAGTGACGCTGTTCCCGATGAACCAGCAGGCGCAGGACCTTTTGATGAACGCGCCCGCGGAGGCTACCCCTCAGCAGCTGCGCGAGTTGTCGCTGCGCGTCGCCGTGGCCAAGAAAGAGGCTTAACAAGCCCGCCCAAGCGATTCTTTCGACTCAACAAAAAGCCCGGCATCGCTGCCGGGCTTTTTCTTTGGAATGGTGAACCTGATGTCAGTCCTGGTTCGCTGTGATCGTGAGGCCAAGGGTCTTCGGCAGGTCCTTGGGGCCGGCCATGCCGCTGGCGGCCAGCAGCGCGAACGGCACAGGGGAGCCGGGCTCGGCGGAAATCTCGATCGACTTCGGATTGTCCAGGAATGCCGACAAGGCTGCCATTACCTGTTGGGTCAATTCGGGATTGTTGAGTTCCATCATCATCAGCGGAACGATCGCCTTGGCCTGGTTGGCGACGTCCTTGCCGGTCACGCCCTGCTGCTTGCCGAGATAGTCGAGCACCTTGTTGGTGATCGAGTCGTCATCGAACCTGACGGAGGCGCCGTTGAAGGTGAGCTGCTGCAACAGTCCGAGCATCGCGAGGCCCTGGGTCGAGCTGTCGGCGCCTTCCGGCTGCGCGGCCATGGACTTCTGCAGTTCCTGCATCGACTTGATGAACTCGAGCGTGTAGCCGCCGAGGTCGAAGGTCATGCCGAACGTGCCGGCGTTGTCGACGGTGACGTCATACTGCGTCAGCGCCATCTGGCCGTCCTTGGGCTGCCAGGTTCCTGCGACGTCGAAGCTGCCGCTGATCGCCTGGTAGCCGAGCGCATCGATCGCGGCCTTCGACTGCGGGTCTTCGACGAGGCTGAGGTCGGCGGTGAACTTTTCGGTCGACCCGGTGAACTCCATGGCCTGGCCGTCTGCCGGCGGCGTGATTTCCATCTCGAAGTTGGTCATCTGGAAGGTCTGCTTGCCACCGACCTTGACGCTGACATTCTCGAGGCTTGCCGTCTCGTACATCAGGAACGAGGCGAGCGGATCGGTCGAGCCTTGGGCTGGCAGCGACAGGTTGCCGAGGATCAGCGGACTGATCTCGATCGTCGCACCTTCCTCCGTCACGCTGTAAGGTTCAGTGCTGACGGTTTCGATCTTGAAGCCGCCATTGTCTTCGGAAATACCGCTCAACGTGATCTTGCCGACCGGAAGGGGCTTGTCCTCGCCGGCTACGGCAAGGGTGGCGCCCTCGATTACCATCTCCGAATCGTCGCCGGAAACGCTGCTCCAGCCCAGCGTCATGCTTTGCGCGGCCAGCAGCGACTTGAGCCTTTCGGCGACAGCCGTTGCGTCCTGCGCGAACGCCGCATTCAATGGGACCGTGAAGAGGAACGTCGATAGTGCAAGCTTGCCTAATGCAGAGCGGTAGTGCGTCATCATCTTTTCCTAGAACTGGGAGGAATCGTTCTGGCCTTTCCTGTCCGATAAGAACCAGACCAGTACAAGGCTTCTAGCCACAATGGCCGCAAATCGCCTGAAAAGGCAATTGCGACGATGCGATGCACGCATAGATGGTGAATCATGTATTTGCAACGCAAGGGATATGCATGTCGGCCAAAATATGATGCCTTGCGACGCCGCGACGCCATTGCATTTGTCGATAGAGCTTGTCGCGAATCGCCCGTTCCGATAGTCCAAACCCATGGGAAAAGGGCATTTGCCGCCCGCAAGCGGCGGCGACAACATCGAACCGGTCGATCTGAAGAAGGCGCTTGAAGAGCGCTATCTCGCCTACGCGCTGTCGACCATCATGCACCGGGCATTGCCGGATGTGCGCGACGGACTGAAACCGGTCCATCGCCGCATCATGCATGCCATGCGGCTGCTCAGGCTCAATCCGGACCAGGGCTTCGCCAAATGCGCCCGCATCGTCGGCGAGGTGATGGGCAAGTTCCACCCGCATGGCGACCAGTCGATCTACGACGCGCTGGTGCGTCTGGCGCAGGATTTTTCCGTTCGCTATCCGCTGGTCGACGGGCAGGGCAATTTCGGCAACATCGACGGCGATAACGCCGCCGCCATGCGCTACACCGAAGCGCGCATGACCGACGTGGCGGTGGCGCTGCTCGAAGGCATCACCGAAGATGCGGTGGACTATCGCCCGACCTACAACGAGGAAGACGAAGAGCCGGTCGTCCTGCCCGGCGCGTTTCCCAACATACTTGCCAACGGCTCGTCGGGCATTGCGGTCGGCATGGCGACCTCGATCCCGCCGCACAATGCCGCCGAGCTTTGCAGCGCAGCACTTCACCTGATCGACAATCCCGAGGCCTCGGTTGCCGATCTGATGACGTCGCCGTCGGAGTGGGAGCGCATCAAGGACGATCCCGAAGCGCGGCTCAACTGCATGGTGCGCGGTCCCGACTTCCCGACCGGCGGCAGCGTCGTCGACGATTGGGCCTCGATCGTGTCGGCATACGAGACTGGTCGCGGCGGCTTCCGCGTGCGCGCCAGATGGCAGCAGGAAGACCAGGGTCGCGGCACCTGGAACATCGTCGTCACCGAAATTCCCTATGGCGTGCAGAAGTCGCGGCTGATCGAGAAGATCGCCGAACTGCTGATCGCTCGCAAGCTGCCGCTGCTTGAAGATGTCCGCGACGAGAGCGCCGAGGACATTCGCGTCGTCTTGGTGCCCAAGAGCCGTTCCGTCGATCCGGGGCTTCTGATGGAGTCGCTTTTCAAGCTTACCGAGCTTGAAAGCCGCTTCTCCCTCAACATGAACGTGCTGTCGCGCGGCAAGGTGCCCAACGTTCTGTCGCTCAAGAGCGTGCTGCGGGAATGGCTTGACCACCGCCGCGAGGTGCTGGTCCGCCGCTCGCAACACCGGCTCGGCGAGATCGAGAGGCGCCTGGAGATCCTCGGCGGCTATCTGATCGCCTATCTCAACATCGACGAGGTGATCCGCATCATCCGCGAGGAGGATGAGCCCAAGCGGGTCATGATGGCTCGCTGGGATCTGACCGACACCCAGGCTGAAGCCATCCTCAACATGCGCTTGAGGGCCTTGCGCAAGCTCGAAGAGTTCGAGATCCGCAAGGAACACGATGCGCTGAGCGCCGAAAAGCAGCAGATCGAGGCATTGCTTTCGTCGGAAGCCAAGCAGTGGCAGACGATCAAGTGGGAAGTCGGCAACGTCCGCAAGCAGTACGGCCCGGACACCGAGCTGGGGCGCCGCCGCACCGAGTTCACCGACGCGCCTGACCATGACCTGACCGACATCCACCACGCCATGATCGAGAAGGAGCCGGTCACGGTGGTCGTCTCGGAAAAGGGCTGGCTGCGTGCCATGAAGGGGCATCTCGCCGACTTTTCGCAGCTTTCCTTCAAGGAGGGCGACAGCCTCAAGCTCGCCTTCCATGCCCAGACGACCGACAAGATCTTGGTCTTCACCACCGGCGGCAAGTTCTACACTATCGGTGCCGACCGCCTGCCGGGCGGGCGCGGCCATGGCGAGCCGATCCGTATCATCGTCGACATGGAGAACGATCAGGACATCGTTACCGCCTTCGTCCATGAGCCCAAGCGCAAGCTGCTGCTGGTCAGCCACGAGGGCAACGGCTTCGTCGTCGATGAGGAGGAAGTCGTCGCCAATACCCGCAAGGGCAAACAGGTGATGAACGTCAAGGCGCCCGACGAGGCCAAGCGCTGCATACCGCTTCAGGGCGATCACCTCGCCATTGTCGGCGAGAACCGCAAGATGTTGGTCTTTGCCCTCCAGGAAATCCCCGAGATGACCCGCGGCAAGGGCGTGCGCCTGCAGAAATACAAGGATGGCGGTGTGCTCGACGTCAAGACGTTCGCCATGGATGCCGGCCTGACATGGCTGGACTCGGCCGAGCGCACCTTCACGAGGACGCGCGAAGAGCTGCTTGAGTGGATCGGCACGCGCGCCACCGCTGGCCGAATGGTGCCCAAGGGCTTCCCACGCACCGGCCGTTTCGGCTGATGTTCAGCGCCGCGCGGCAAAGTTTTGGTGCGCGGCGCCGCATTCGGCACTATGATCTTTCTATCGGCGAGGTGAGCACTCGTCGGGCGTGCAACACGGGTCCGCTCCAGGGCCGAGGAGATCAAGGCTCTTGAACGTCACCGATCCCCGCAAACAGCAGCGCGAGCCGCGGCTGTTCGGTCCGTCCCAGCCGATGCGTGCCGCACTCGTACCGCCATTGTCGGCCGCGCGCTGGCTGTTAGTGCTGATCGTTGCCGCCGGCATCTATTTCTTCCACGGCTTCCTGGTGCCGGTCCTGGCGGCGCTCGTCATCGCCTTCGCCAGCTGGCCGCTCTACCGCAGGCTTTTGACTGCAGTGGACGGCAACCGGACCATTGGCGCCACGCTTGCGCTGCTGTTCATCATCGCCTTCCTGGTCGTGCCGATATCCTTTGCCTCGACCTATGCCATCAACGAGATCCGTGAGTGGGGCGGCTGGGCGGTCAATACCAACCGCCACGGCGCACCAACCCCGTTGTGGATCTCGAACCTGCCGGTGGTGGGCGAGTGGCTCAACGAGCAGTGGATCCGCTATGTCGGGCATCCCGGTGCGATCGGCGAACTGATCCAGCTGGTCAGCGGTGCGAATATCGGCAGCATCTATCGCGGCGTTCTCGCTGCCGGCGGCAGCGCCTTCAGCATCCTTTTGACGCTGCTGTTCATGCTGATTGCGCTGTTCTTCACCTATCGCGACGGCGAGATTTTCGTCGCCCAGCTCGATCTCCTGGGTGAGCGCATCCTGCCGATGCGCTGGGAACGCATTTCGCGGGTCGTGCCCAAGACCATCAGTGCGACGGTCATGGGCATGACGGTGATCGCCATTGGCGAAGGCGTGGTGCTCGGCGTGGCCTACTGGATCGCCGGCGTGCCGTCGCCGGTGACGCTCGGCGTGCTGACCGGTTTCATGGCACTGATCCCCGGTGGCGCGCCCCTGGCGTTCACGTTGGTCTCGATCTATCTGGTCGCCAGCGGCTCGCATGTCGCCGGACTGGCGCTGTTCGCCTGGGGGTCGATAGAACTCTTCATCGTCGACAAAACACTACGGCCGAAGCTTGTCGGCGGACCGATCAAGCTGCCGTTCCTGCCGACGTTTTTCGGCCTGATCGGTGGCGTCAAGACGATGGGCCTGCTTGGCCTGTTCATCGGCCCTGTGCTCATGGCGCTGCTCGTCGCGATCTGGCGCGAATGGCTGCGTGAGATCGAGCTGACGGACGAGGCGGCACTTGTTGCCGCCAATGCGCAGCCGGAGGTCGATGCGCCGCGTACTGTCGAAGATTTGCTGGAGGAACGGCCGGCAAAGCGGGCGCAAGCCGATCAGTTGCAGTCCTAAGCCGGCTGTTCGATTGCGCTGTTGATGCGGCGCTTGCGGCTCTCCGAAAGCTGCCAGGCCGAGTGCGCAACGAGGGTGACGATCAGGATCACGCCGCCAATGAGTGTGTTGGTCGTCGGCACTTCCGCAAAGATCATCCACACCCAGATCGGAGCAAGCACGGTTTCGAGCAGGTAGAACATCGCTACTTCCGGCCCGGAAATGTATTTCGGCCCATTGGCGAGGCAGAAGAACGAAATCGGCATGACCACCGCGCCGTTGAAGATGATCCACCAGGGCGCCTCGACCTGAAGGCCGGTCTTGGACACCATGAACGCGGCGACGAGGAAGGGCAGCAGCACGCCGACAAGCGCGGTAAAGCCCATGTCCTTGCCGCTGGCGCGCGAGATGGTGATGGCTGAGGCGATGCAAAACGCCGAGCACACGGCCATCAGGTCGCCGAAGAGATTGCCGGTGCCGACCGAGCCGCCGACGATGATGAGAACCCCACCGACCATGACAAGCATTGCCAGGACCGTTTGCGGTCGCGGCCGTTCGCGGAGAAAAATCCACGACAGCAATGCGGAGAACACCGTGTTGAAGGCGAGGATGAACACCAGATTGGCGGTGGTGGTGTTGTAGACGGCGGTGATGAAGGCCACCGAGCCGATGCCGTAGAGGCCGGCGACGATCAGGCCGGCCCGGCCGGGAATGAGTTGCGGCGCGTTGCGACTGAACGAGCGCCAGACCAGCCAGATGACGATCGCAGCGAGGAAGGTGGTGCCGCTACGCATCATTAGGATCGACCAACTGCTGCCGGAGGCCAGCTTGATCAGCGGAATGTCGACGGTCAGCGCCAAGCCGCCGATGCCGGTCAGCAGCAATCCCCTGGAGTGGTTCGATTGAGTGTTTGCCACGTTTTCCTCTGCCATATGGTCGACGGCAGCGTGGAAAACGGGCCGGACATGCTCAGGTTTTGCCCTCGAAACGCTCCCAGCCTTTCGGGCCGAGATGTTCTTGCGGAGTGAAGCGCACCTTATAGTTCATTTTGCGCGAACCGTTGACCCAGTAACCGAGGTAGACGTGGGGCAGGCCCATCATGCGCGCACGCGTGATGTGGTCGAGTATCATGAAGGTGCCGAGCGAGCGATCGTCCATTTCCGGATTGTAGTAGGAATAGACCATCGACAGCCCGTCGGACATCTGGTCGGTGAGTGCCACGGCCATCAACTCGCCCTGGCCCTTGCCGGTGATGAAACTGTCGGGACCGCGGCGGCGGTACTCGATCACCTTGGTGTCGACATGCGTGTCCTCGACCATCATCGCGTAGTCGAGCACGGTCATGTCAGACATGCCGCCCTTGCGGTGACGTGCGTCGAGGTAGGCACGGAACAGCGAATATTGCTCGGTGGAAGGTTCGGCGTCATGCATCGCGCCGATGAGGTCCGAATTGCGCTCGATCACCCGGCGCATGTTGCGTGTCGGTCGGAACTCCTGCGCCAGGATGCGTACCGAGACGCAGGCGCGGCAAGTTTCACACGCTGGACGGTAGGCGATGTTCTGCGAACGTCGGAAGCCGCCCTGAGTCAGCAGGTCGTTCATCTCCGGCGCCTTGTCGCCGACCAGATGGGTAAAGACCTTCCGCTCGAACTGACCCTCGAGATAGGGGCACGGCGAAGGCGCCGTCAGGAAGAATTGCGGCGAATGGGTTGGGTGCTGCGTCATCGAGCGTCAGAAAGACTCCCCACGAATGTTCCTAGCTTGGCCCTGACAGCAGAAATTTCAACATGAATGTGAAGGCAAGCAGATTCTTTGCCTTCACGTTTTGGCACAAGTGACCGTTTTGACTCGCCGAATGCCGTTTCAGCGGTCGCTGCGGCTTACCACGGTGCCGAGCAGCAGGTCATGCAGCGTGCGCTTGCGGTCGGCAAACAGCGTCACCAGCAGGATCAGCGGCGTGAGCAAAACGTTGCCGGCCCAGAACAGCACCGAATGCACGACTGCCAAAAGACCGTCCACAGGCCTGCCGTCGAGACGGTCGAGACGGATGCCCATCATGCGCATGCCAGTCGTCGCCTGATTGCGTCCGCCGAGCGTCGACCAGACATAGATCAGCGCCACCGCCGGGAAGAGGATGCCGAACAGCGCCCAGCCCAGCCCAAGCGTCAATATGCCGAGCAGCAAGATGATGATGGCGAAGGGGATCATCAGTAGACCGACGATGAGGTAGTCGATGCAAAAGGCCAGAACTCGCCGCGTGCGCACGCCATCATAGGCGCGGACATCGTCGAGCCTGCTGGTGATGATTTCGCGGTCCAGAACGCGTGCGGTCATTTTATCCTCTATGGCGGGCGAGATTGCCCGCGCATCAGTGCAAATGGGAGAAACGGAGTGCGAATTCAAGATTCGCGCTTCGCAACTTCAGCGGCGATCCGTTCGACTGCAATGCGCAATCCGGGCAGATTGTCCGTCACGACTGCCCAGACTATTGGGTCGGCGATCTTGTGATACTCGTGTCTGAGGACGTTCCCAATTCCGCGAATCTGCTTCCAGGGAATTTCAGGTGCGTTCACGAATATCTCGTCCGGCAGGTGCCGTGAAGCTTCCGAAATGATCTCTATCCCGCGCTGGACACCGTGCTTCAAAAGCCAGTCGTCTTGAAAGTCCCGTAGCGACTTGCCGGCAGTCGCCTTCTCGATCCCGTCAATCGCCGCGAGAATTTCCGTCAAGATCGGACTGATCTTTCGAGCTGCCATCAGAACACGCGGACGGCCGAGCGTTCGATGTCGTTCTTCAACTGAGGGTGCAGGCTGTCGCGCGTCGTGACGTCAACGTCGACTGCCATGGCCTCTTCCAGCAGTTGCTTGATGCCGACGAGATCGATCAAAGAAAAACGGCGGGCAGGGTCGTAGTCGATGAAGAGGTCGAGGTCGCTGCCCGACGCAGACTCGCCACGCGCCGTCGAACCGAACAGATACAATGATGTCGCGCCCATGCCGCGCACGGCATCGGCATTCTCCCGAAGTCTTCTGATGGCTTCCGACCTGTTCATGCTTCACATGCTACCGCAACTGTGAAGCATGTTGTAGTCGGCGTCCTCAGCCCCTGAGCATCTCCGCCACCTCAGGCGCGAAATAGGTCAGGATGCCGTCGCAGCCGGCGCGCTTGAAGGCGAGCAGGCTTTCCAGCATCGCCTTTTCGCCGTCGATCCAGCCATTGGCGCCCGCTGCCTTGATCATCGAATATTCGCCTGACACCTGATAGGCGAAGGTCGGTACGCGGAATTCTTCCTTGAGGCGATGGATGATGTCGAGATAGGGCAGGCCGGGCTTGACCATCAGCATGTCGGCGCCCTCGGCGAGATCCTGCTCGGCCTCGCGCACCGCCTCGTCGGAATTGGCGTGGTCGATATAGTAGGTTTTCTTGTCGCCTTTGAGCAGCCCCTGCGTGCCGATCGCCTCGCGATAGGGACCGTAGAAGGCGGACGCGAATTTCGTCGCATAGGACATGATCGCCACGTCCTGGAAGCCGTTGTCGTCGAGCGCGTCGCGGATCGCACCGATGCGGCCGTCCATCATGTCGGAGGGGGCGATGATGTCGGAGCCAGCCGCCGCCTGTAGCACGGCCGCCGCCGCGACCTGCTCCACGGTCTCGTCATTGACGATGATGCCGTCGCGCAGGATGCCGTCATGGCCATGGCTGGTGAAGGGGTCGAGCGCCACGTCGGTGATGATGCCGATCTCGGGCACCGCCGCCTTTATCGCGCGCGTCGCGCGGTTGATGATGTTGTCCGGATCAAGCACATGGGAGCCGGTCTGGTCGCGCAGGTCCATGTCGACATTTGGGAAGGTGGCGAGCGCAGGGATGCCGAGCCTGGCGGCGCGTTCCGCTTCCCTGACCGCAAGGTCGACCGACATGCGAAACACGCCGGGCATCGCCGGGACTGGTTCCTTGCGATTCTCGCCGTCGATGATGAAGATCGGCCAGATCAGATCGTCGACGCTCAGCCGGTTCTCCTGCACAAGACGGCGCGACCAGTCGGCCTTGCGCATGCGGCGCAGGCGGCGGCTGCCGGTGATCTCGTCGACGCTGCGAGCGCCGGCTGGCTTGGCGGGAGTGTATTTGTTCATCGATCGTCTCCGGATTGTGCGGTTTTTAGCATGCCGGTTTGCCGAAGACCAAGCTGCCCGATGACACCTGCGGCATTGACGCACCCCGGCACTGCACATTAGCTCTGCAAACGGCTTGGAATTAAGGGAATCTCTTGAATATGGACTTTGGCGGCGGCGATGAAATCCGCTTCGAGCGGATCGGCAAGGCCGGAATCGTCACGCTGACGCGGCCGAAGGCACTGAATGCGGTTACCCACAACATGGTCGGCGCGCTGTCGCGTGCGCTGACAGCGTGGGAGGCCGACCACGAAGTGGCGCTGGTTGTCATCAAGGCCGAGGGCAGGGCGTTTTCCGCCGGTGGCGACATTCTGCACATCTATGAAGCGGGACGCGCCGGCAATCCGCCGGTCGATTTCTTCGCCGACGAGTATCGCCTCAACGCCCAGATCGCGCGCTTTCCGAAGCCATATGTCGCGCTGATCGATGGCATCGTCATGGGTGGCGGCGTCGGTGTGTCGTTCCACGGCTCGCACCGGGTCATGACGGAGAACGCGCAGTTCGCCATGCCCGAGGTTGGCATTGGCTTCTTCCCCGATGTCGGCGGCAGTCATCTGCTGCCCGACCTTGGCGAGCATTTCGGCATGTATCTGGCGTTGACCGGCAACAGGATCCGATTTGGCGACGCGCTGTGGTCGGGGCTGGCCACCCACACCATGAAGGCAGAATATCTGCCCGGCCTGATCGAGCGCCTCTGCGAGACCGGCGATGCCGAACTGGCGTTGCACGAGGTTTTCGAGGCCGCCCCGGGCGAAACCGGTCGCGATACGCTCGAAGCCGTCGCCCGGCATTTCTCCAAACCGTCACTGTCCGACGTCCTCGAAAGCCTCAAGTCGGAAGCTGCGACCGACGAATTTGCCGCCAAGACGCTCGCCACGCTACTGTCGCGCTCGCCGACGAGCCTTTCGGTTGCCTTCCGCGAGGTCAGCGCCGGGCTGACCATGTCGATGGACGACTGCATGCGGATGGAGTTCCGGATCGTCAACCGCATGCTGTCCGGTCACGACTTCTACGAGGGCATCCGCGCTGCGATCATCGACAAGGGCTCGACGCCGGTGTGGCAGCCGGCACGCCTAGAGGATGTCGATCCAGCCGATATCGACCGCTATTTCGCAACGCTTGGCGACAGGGAACTTGCCCTTTGAACGACAGTGCAAGCCGCCTCCGCGAAATACACCCCTCGGCGGTCGAGGGTGCCTTCGCGTTGTTCCTGCGCGTCGTCGCCGCCTACTGCCTGCTGTTCGGGATCCTGTACTGGATCCGTCTGATCGGCCTCTACGATGGGGCACTTTGGCGCTTCGACCTGATGCCGGTGCACTGGCAGATCGCGGCGGTGATACTCTCGGTGTTTTTCCCTTTCGCTGCCATTGGCCTGTGGATGCTCTCGTCCTGGGGACCGGTCATCTGGTTCATCTGCGCGGCAACCGAAGTCGTCATGTATGCCGGCTTTCCCGATCTCTTCGGCAGCCGTCCCGTGATCGTTGCCGCCCATATAGTGGTGGCGTTGATCTATGCGGGCTTCCGCATCGTCCTGCACCTGCAGAGGCGTCAAAACGCGCAGTAGAGCGCCGTGCGTCCGAATGGACGCACAAAGGACGCTCTACGTCTTTGAAGTGGCGCACCGTGCTTCCCGAAAATCAGTTCCGATTTTCGGGAAGCACGGTGCGCCAGCCAACGCTTTCAGCGCGTTGCGCGGCAGTCGGTAAAATTCAAGGTTAATTCTTCTTGTTCGAAGCGGGTTTCATTAACCCTCTTTCGAAACCTGTGGATGGTAAGCCCTTGTTAAGCCTGACGTTTAAGTCGAATTTTATGGGTATTCGATAAGTTCGCGCTCAAGGTGAGATCAAACAAAAAAATCACCAGGCGACAACAGAGAGGCAAAGACAATGATCAATTCGCGTCAGGCTGCCAAGCCAGCCATGGTTTCCGAGGACCGTAACGAAGCGATCCGTTCGCTTTACATGGAATCGCTCCAGCTCGTCGAAAGACTTCATCGTCGTCTTCTTGACGTTATCAAGGATGAGTTCGACCGCAACAGCCGCAGCGACATCAATGCGATCCAGGCCCTGCTGCTGTTCAACATCGGCAATGCCGAGCTGACCGCCGGCGAATTGCGCTCCCGCGGCTACTATCTCGGCTCGAACGTCTCCTACAATCTCAAGAAGCTGGTCGAGCTCGGTTTCATCAACCACCAGCGCTCGCGCATCGACCGTCGTTCGGTTCGTATCAGCCTGACGCCCAAGGGCCAGGAAGTGGCCGAGGTCGTGGCCGGTCTGTACGACCGTCACGTCGGTTCGATCGAGCAGGTCGGTGGCATCAACACCGACGAATTCAAGCAGATGAACCGCGCCCTGCAGCGCCTCGACCGTTTCTGGAACGACACCATCGCCTACCGCATGTAAGCGTGACGGCACGCGCGGCGCCGCAAGATCCGCCCAAAGGAACGACCTCCAGTCGCAGGGCCGGTTGCAGAAATGCACCGGCTCTTCCTTTTTCGACACCGGCCACTGCGAAACGGGACCGTCCAGCCATGTTGCCGCCATATTCGGATGGATACCGGAAGACTGTGATGTGCCAGATCTGCCTGTTCGGCCGTCAGTAACCCGTGCGGTGAGGGCACGTTCCACGTGTTGTGATGCCGGGTTATGGTTGGCTAATTGTTAAGTATGGCCGTCATATCGTCGCGGGAAGAAATTCCTGCCGGTTGAGTTGCGAGAACATGTCTGGGACGACCATGAAAACAAGCCGCCGTTTCTTCCTCTCGGGTGCCGGCGCCATCGCCTTGGCAGCCATGTCGGGCGCGGCCAAGGCCCAGGACGTCATCGGTGATGTGCTCGGATCGTCGCGGCGCGGCAACTGGGACGATCAGTTCGACGCCCGCGTCACGCAGGGCGACAAGGTCGCTTCGACATTGCCGGTCTTTGCGCCGCAGACCGTCAGCTACACGCAGCAGGCGATCGCCCAGTACCAGAACATCGTCGGCCAGGGTGGCTGGCCGGTGGTGCCTGCCAACAAGAAGCTGCGGCTCGGCGTCGAAGATCCCGATGTCGCGATCCTGCGCAAGCGCCTGATGATCTCGGGTGACCTGTCCTCGCGCGCCGGCATGTCCAATTCCTTCGACACCTATGTCGACGCAGCGCTCAAGCGCTTCCAGGCGCGCCATGGCCTGCCGACTGACGGCGTCATGGGCAAGTACACCTATGCCGCGATGAACATCAGCGCCCAGGTTCGACTGGGCCAGCTCGAGACGAACCTCGCGCGCCTGCAGGCCCAGGCGGGCACGCTCGGCGCACGTTATGTCAACGTCAACATTCCGGCCGCCCAGGTCGAGGCCGTCGAGAACGACCGTATCGTGCTGCGCCACACGGCTATCGTCGGCAAGGTCGACCGCCAGTCGCCGATCGTCAATTCGAAGATCAACGAGATCGTCGTCAACCCATACTGGAATGCGCCGGTGTCGATCGTCCGCAAGGACATCATTCCGCTGATGCGCAAGAACCCCAACTACCTGACCGACAACAAGATCCGCCTGTTGGCGCCTGACGGCAGCGAGGTTGATCCGATCAGCGTCGACTGGTCGACGGAAGAGGCGGCAAAGTATCGCTTTCGCCAGGACCCGGGCGCCATCAACGCCATGGCTTCGGTCAAGATCAACTTCCCGAGCCCCGACGGCGTCTACATGCACGACACGCCGCAGCAGAGCACGTTCGACAAGCTGATGCGCTTCGACTCCTCGGGCTGCGTCCGCGTGCAGAACGTGCGTGACCTCGTCACCTGGATCCTGCGCGACACGCCGGGCTGGAGCCGCCAGCACTTCGAGCAGACCATCAAGTCGGGCGAGAATACCCCTGTGCCGGTCACCAATCCGGTGCCGGTCTACTTCACCTATGTCTCGGCCTGGTCGACCGGCGATGGTGTCGTCCAGTTCCGCGACGACATCTATGGCCGCGACGGCGTCGACGAGCTGCAGATTACGTCGGCGCTCTGAGTAAAGCGCGAAAACCAAAAACAAGGCCGTCCCTCGGGGCGGCCTTTTTCGTTGCAGCTACCCTTTGCCGCAAAGCGACTACGAAATTTCGCGGCTCAAACGTGGCGACCCAGCGGCAAGTGTGTTAATGGCGCGCCGAACCTCCCCAATGACCTCCCGGACAGCAAGGATCAAAACCTATGGCCGTTTCGCAACACCTCGAATCCTTTTTTGGAACTCCGCTGTCGGAGGTCGACCCGGAGATCTTCGGCTCCATCCGCAATGAGCTCGGTCGCCAGCGTCACGAGATCGAACTGATCGCCTCGGAAAACATCGTCTCTCGCGCCGTTCTCGAGGCGCAGGGCTCGATCATGACCAACAAGTACGCTGAGGGCTATCCGGGCAAGCGCTACTATGGCGGCTGCCAGTTCGTCGACGTCGCCGAGGAACTCGCCATCGAGCGCGCCAAGAAGCTGTTCGGCTGCAAGTTCGCCAACGTCCAGCCCAATTCCGGCAGCCAGATGAACCAGGCCGTGTTCCTCGCCCTGCTGCAGCCGGGCGACACCTTCATGGGCCTCGACCTCAATTCGGGTGGCCACCTGACCCACGGTTCGCCGGTCAACATGTCCGGCAAATGGTTCAAGCCGGTGTCCTATGGCGTGCGCAAGGACGACAACCTGCTCGACATGGACGAAGTCGAACGCCTCGCCCATGTCCACAATCCGAAGCTGATCCTCGCCGGTGGCACCGCCTATTCGCGCGTCTGGGACTGGCAGCGTTTCCGCGAGATTGCGGACGCGGTCGGCGCCTACCTGATGGTCGACATGGCCCACATTGCCGGCCTGGTCGCTGGCGGCGTGCATCCGTCGCCGCTGCCGCACGCCCATGTCGTCACCACCACCACGCACAAGTCGTTGCGCGGCCCGCGCGGCGGCATGATCCTCACCAATGACGAGGACATCGCCAAGAAGATGAACTCGGCTGTGTTCCCCGGCCTGCAGGGCGGCCCGCTGATGCACGTCATCGCCGCCAAGGCCGTCGCCTTCGGCGAGGCGCTGAAGCCGGAATTCAAGACCTACGCCGAAAACGTCGTCGCCAACGCCAAGGCGCTAGCCGAAAGCCTCAAGGACACCGGCCTCGACATCGTCTCGGGAGGTACCGACAACCACCTGATGCTGGTCGACCTTCGGCCCAAGAACGCCACCGGCAAGCGCGCCGAGGCCGCCCTTGGCCGCGCCAACATCACCTGCAACAAGAACGGCATCCCCTTCGATCCGGAAAAGCCTTTCGTCACCTCGGGCATCCGTCTCGGCACCCCTGCCGGCACGACGCGCGGCTTCGGCGAGGCCGACTTCCGCGAGATCGGCCAGCTGATTGCCGAGGTTCTTGACGGCCTCAAGGTCGCCAACTCCGACGAGGGCAACGCTGCCGTCGAAGCAGCGGTCAAGCAGAAGGTCCTGGCGCTCACCGAGCGCTTCCCGATGTATTCCTATCTCGGCTGATGCGCCGGTCTTGAGCCGCATTTGACGCTATTGGAGCCCCATTCCGACACGTTCGGGATGGGGCTTCTGCTTTCTGGGCCGTCTCGCAACGCCAAAAGCGGTTTCCACTTTCGGGCGTCATGCATTAAGCCTTGATAGGTCGAGGATTCGAAAGACAAGGCCGAACGATGCGTTGCCCATATTGCCAGTCTGAAGACACGCAGGTGAAGGATTCCCGTCCCGCCGAGGATGGGGCCGCGATCCGCCGGCGGCGCATCTGCCCGGTCTGCGGCGGCCGCTTCACCACCTTCGAGCGGGTGCAGTTGCGCGACCTCGTCGTCCTCAAGAAATCCGGCCGCAAGGTGCCGTTCGACCGCGACAAGCTCGCCCGTTCGGTCGAGATCGCCGTGCGCAAGCGCAATGTCGATCCCGAGCGCATCGAACGTGCGGTGACCGGCATCGTCCGTCAGCTTGAAAGCTCCGGCGAGACCGAAATTCCCTCCGGCGAGATCGGCCGTCTGGTCATGGAGGCGCTGAAGTCGCTCGACGACGTTGCCTATGTGCGCTTCGCCTCGGTCTATCGCAATTTCCGCGAAGCCAAGGACTTCCACGACGTGCTCGGCGAGCTCAAGGGCGACGAGGACGCCGGCTGAGCGATGCCCGCAATGCTCACTGATCAGGACAGGACTGACCATCGTTTCATGGCGGCGGCGATCAGGTTTTCGCGCCGGCATCTCGGCCTGACTTCCACCAATCCCGCCGTGGGTACGCTGATCGTCCGCGATGACGGCAACGGTCCTGTGATCGTCGGGCGCGGGGTCACCGCTATCGGCGGACGACCGCATGCCGAAGCCGAAGCGATTGCCGATGCTGGCGAACTGACGCGAGGTGCGACCGCTTATGTCACACTCGAGCCTTGTGCCCACCACGGTCGCACCCCGCCTTGCGCCAATGCGCTGGTGACTGCGGGCGTGGCCCGTGTCGTCGGTGCCGCCAGTGACCCGGATCCGCGCGTATCCGGCAAGGGCTATGCCATTCTTCGCTCGGCCGGTATCGAGGTGCGGGAGCAGGTGCTCGCGGCAGAGGCCGCCGACCAGCTGGCTGGCTACCTGAATCGTTCCGTCAACAAGCGTCCCGAAGTGATTCTGAAGCTTGCGCTTTCGGCCGACGGCATGATCGGCAGGCGAGGCGAGGGGCAGATTGCGATCACCGGCGAGATCGCTCGCCGTCAGGTCCATGTCATGCGAACCGAAACCGATGCGATCCTGGTCGGTATCGGTACGGCGATTGCCGACGATCCCGAACTGACGGTTCGTTTGCCCGGTCTGAGAGGGCGCTCGCCGGCCCGGATCGTGCTCGACAGGCTCGCACGCCTGCCGGCGACGTCCAAGCTGGCGCGTTCGGCGAAAGATGTGCCGGTGCTGGTCGCCGCCTGCCCGGAAGGCGATGCGGCCAACAGGGCCGAACTCGAGCGGGCAGGCGTAAAGTTCCTGGCGACCGAGAGCTTTGACGGGCGTGTTGCATTGCCGGAACTGCTCGAAGACCTCGCCAATCGGGGCATGTCACGCGTCTTCGTCGAAGGCGGTGCCGACACCGCGCGGGCGTTCCTGGACGAGGGGCTGGTCGATCGCATCGCGCTGTTTTACGGCCCCGAGGCGATAGGCTCTGACGGCATTGCAGCGCCGATCGGCCGCGACCACATTCCGGCAGGGTTCGCCTTGGTGCGTGAGGCGCGCTTCGGCGAGGACAGCTATGCCGAATGGATGAAGGAAATCTGATGTTCACTGGTATCGTCACCGATGTTGGCACCGTTGCGTCGACGACGCCTCTCGACCAGGGCGTGCGCCTGCGTATCGACACCGTCTACGACCCCAAGGGCATCGACATCGGCGCTTCGATTGCCTGCTCCGGTGTCTGCCTGACGGTTGTCACGCTGCCGGACGCTACGTCCAACGCCCGCTGGTTCGAGGTCGAGGCCTGGGAAGAGGCGCTGCGGCTGACCACCGCAAGCGACTGGACGGCAGGGCAGAAGATCAATCTGGAGCGTGCGCTCAAGATCGGCGACGAACTCGGCGGACACATCGTATCTGGCCATGTTGACGGCATGGCCGAAATCGTTTCGCGTGAGGATGAAGGCGAGGCCGTGCGCTTCCGCCTGGAAGCACCGCGCGAGCTGGCGAAATTCATCGCCCCCAAGGGGTCTGTCGCGCTCGACGGTACTTCGCTGACGGTCAACAAGGTCGAGGGCAGGCGCTTTGACGTGCTTCTGATCCATCATTCGCTGCAGGTGACGACTTGGGGCGAGCGCAAGGTTGGCGACCGCGTCAACCTCGAGGTCGATACCATGGCGCGCTATGCCGCGCGTCTCGTGGAAGCGGCCAACGAAGGACTCTGAGGAAACGCGCCTGTGCCGGCGATGGATCAGCGGTTTCCTTTCACGACCATTAACACTTCGCTTGCGAACTCCCCCGGTTCGGCCTAATTGACCGGCTCTGCCGGAGATCGAATATGGCCAATCACAAGAAACTGAAGCTCCTCATCATCGAGGCGCGCTTTTACGACGACCTTGCCGATGCTCTGCTGGAGGGTGCCAAGGCTGCCCTCGATGAAGCCGGCGCCTCCTATGACGTCGTCACCGTCCCCGGCGCCCTCGAAATCCCGGCCGTGATCTCTTTCGCGCTCGATGCTGCCGACGAAGACGGCACCGAATATGATGGCTATGTCGCGCTCGGCACCGTCATCCGTGGCGAGACCTACCATTTCGACATCGTTGCCAACGAATCCTGCCGCGCCCTGATGGATCTTTCGGTCGCAGAGTCGATTGCCGTCGGCAATGGCATCCTCACCACCGAGAATGACGAGCAGGCCTGGGCGCGTGCCCGCCGCAATGAGGGCGACAAGGGCGGTTTTGCTGCGCGCGCCGCACTCACCATGATTGCCGTGCGTGAGAAACTCGGAGCGGCCCGATCGTGACTTCTTCCGAAGACAAAGGCCAGCCGGTCATCCGCCAAGCCAACAAGCGTGGCGCAGCGCGCCTCGCTGCCGTGCAGGCGCTCTACCAGATGGACGTGGCAGGCAGCGGCCTGCTTGAAATCACCGCCGAATACGAGGCCTTCCGGCTCGGCAAGGAAGTCGACGGCGCGCTCTATCGCGAAGCCGACGCCCAGTGGTTCCGCGCCATCCTGGCCGGTGTCGTCGAGAACCAGAAGATCGTCGATCCGATGATCCGCCAGGCGCTGACTGAAGACTGGCCGCTGTCGCGTCTCGATTCGACCTTGCGCGCCATCCTGCGCGCTGGCGTCTACGAGTTGATGAAGCGCGAGGACGTGCCGGTGGCGGTGGCCGTGTCGGAGTATGTTGACATCGCCAAGGCCTTCTACGCAGATGACGAGCCCAAGCTCGTCAATGCGGTTCTCGACCGTGTGGCCCGCAGGGTGCGTGGCGAAGGAAAAGGCAAGGACGCATTATGATCGGTGAACGCGAAGCACGGCGAACTGCCTATATTCTCGCCGCTTCGCAAGCCATCATCGGCTCCACTGCACCGATCGCCTTCTCCCTGGGCGGTCTGGCCGGCTACTATCTCCTCGATGCCGACAAGTCGCTGGCAACCGCGCCCATCACTGGTTTCAGCGTCGGCATGGCGATCGGCGCTCTTCCCGCGGCGGCGATCATCCGCAGCATCGGCCAGCGCAGCGGCTTCATGTTTGGCACCGCCGTTACCGCGCTCGGCGGCGCGATTGCAACGCTCGCGCTGTTCCGTTCCGAGTTCTGGCTCTTTGTTTTTGGCCTGATGCTGCTTGGCGGCGGCAACGCCTTCGTGCAGCAGTTCCGCTTCGCCGCCGCCGACAACGCGCCGCCCGAATTCAAGGCCAACGCCATATCCTTCGTGCTGGCGGGCGGCGTCATCACCGCCATTGTCGGGCCGCAGGTCGTCATCTTCACGCGAGAACTGTTCGCGCCCGTCATGTTCGCCGGCTCCTTTGCCTCGGTCATCGGCCTTGCGGCGGTCGGCGCGATCATCCTGTCCTTCCTGCGGGTGAAGGAAGCCAGCCATGGGCATGCCGCTACCGCGCAAGCCGATGCGCGTCCGCTGCTGGAAATCCTTTCCCAGCCGCGATTTGCGGCGGCACTCGTCTGCGCTGTCGGCAGCTATTCGCTGATGACTTTCGTCATGACCGGTGCGCCGCTTGCCATGGTCGGCTGCGGCTTCTCGCCCGATGAGGCGACGCTCGGCATTTCCTGGCATGTCATGGCGATGTTCGGGCCGAGCTTCTTCACCGGCAAGCTGATCCAGCGCTTCGGTGCCGAGCGCATCGTCGCCCTCGGCATCTTGTTGCTGATCGCTTGCGCCATCGTGGCGCTGTCGGGCATTGCGCTGTGGCAGTTCTGGACGTCGCTCATCCTGCTCGGCCTAGGCTGGAATTTCGGCTTCATCGGTGCAACCGCCATCGTTGCCACGGCCTATCGACCGTCAGAAAAGGGCAAGGTGCAGGGGTTCCATGATTTCGTGCTGTTCAGCACTGTGGCCCTGGCTTCGCTGATGTCTGGTGCGGTCTACAACGCCTATGGCTGGGAGATGCTGGCTTGGGTCGTGTTCCCAATCTGCGCCATCTGCCTTGCAGCACTTGCGACCCTGTCGATGGCGCGCCGTCGCGAGGCAGCCTGACACGACCCCTGACAGCACGCTGTCAGCAACAGAGCCTGTTGGGCCCTTTGAAATTAAAAAGAATATTGCGCGGGCTCCGCGCAGTGTGAAACCGTATGCCCCGACCATGCGTTCCGGTTGTGCTCAAATCAGCCAACTGAAATCCGGAAGCAACAAGGGGATCGAATATGCGTCAGATCAGATCAATTGCCGCGACGATAGTCGCGCTTGGCCTCGCCACCAGCGCTGCGAACGCGCAGGTGGTCGTTTCTTCGAAGATCGACACTGAAGGCAGCGTACTCGGCAACATCATCAAGGCCGTGCTCGACGCCAACAACATCGCCACCACCGACCGCATCCAGCTTGGCGCGACGCCGGTAGTCCGCAAGGCGATTGCCGCCGGAGAGATCGACATCTATCCCGAATATACCGGCAATGCCGGCTTCTTCTTCCAAAAGGCCGACGATCCGGTCTGGAAGGATGCCGTCAAGGGCTTCGAGACCGCCAAGACGCTCGACTACGATGCGAACAAGATCGTCTGGTTGTCGCCGTCGCCAGCCAACAACACCTGGGCAATCGCGCTGCGGAAGGACGTCGCCGAGTCCAACAAGCTCGCCACTCTGAGCGATTTCGGCAAATATGTAGCCGGCGGCGGCAATGTCGTGCTGGCCGCTTCGTCGGAGTTCGTCAATTCGGCGGCAGCCTTGCCGGCCTTCCAGACGACCTATGGCTTTGCGCTCAAGCCGGAGCAACTGATTACGCTGTCAGGTGGCGACACCGCCGCCACGATCGCTGCCGCCGCCAACCAGACCAACGGCGCCAACGCAGCCATGGTCTACGGCACCGATGGCGGCATCGCCCCTTCGGGGCTTGTTGTTCTGGCCGACGACAAGGGCGTGCAGCCCGTTTACCAGCCGGCACCGATCATCCGCGAGGCCGTGCTCAAGCAGCATCCGCAAATCGAGACACTGCTCAAGCCGGTGTTCGAGAAGCTCGATCTCGTCATGCTGCAGGAGCTCAACGGCCGCGTTCAGGTCGGCGGCGAGCCGGCCAAGGCGGTTGCCGAAGATTTCCTGAAGCAGAACGGCTTTCTGAAGTAAGCTTCCCCGGCGCGCCTCGTCCAGGAGGGCGCCGACGGAACCGGGACGCATCGCAGCCGTGGGTATCAGGTTCGACAAGCTGGGCGTGGTGATCGCCGCGATCGCTGCCTATGGCGCTTTCGTGGCGCCATTCGCCACGTTTCGCGCCAACCGCATCGTGGCCGGCGAGCCGCGTTCCATCATCGAGGCGTTGCCGTCGCCCATGGGGACGATCCTGCTTGCCATCCTCGTCGCGACGGGACTCGTTGCCCTGATCCGGACACCCCTAACCATGCGGCTCGTGGCCAGCCTGGCTGCCCTCGCATCGCTGGCGCTGCTGATCGGAGTAGCGGGCAGTCATCTTACGCCCGAAGGCAACACATTCGCCCGCGTGTCGCCAGCTTCCGGCTTCTGGCTGTTGATCTTTGCTTACACCCTGCTTCTGGCCGACGTCCTGACCAGGCTGCAATTGTCGCCGTCAGGCCGCGTCGCGGTGCTGGGCGCGGCTGCCGCAGCCATCTGGTTGCTGCTCGCCTCCGGCCAGTGGGACAGCCTGTCTATCCTCAAGGAATATGCCAGCCGTGCGGACAGCTTCTGGAACGAAGCGAGGCGTCATGTGACGCTGGCGCTCGGCTCGCTTGTGGCCGCCGTGCTTGTCGGCCTGCCGCTCGGCATCCTTTGCCACCGCGTCGAGGGCTTGCGGGCCGCAGTGCTGAATGTGCTGAACATCATCCAGACGATCCCGTCGATTGCGCTTTTCGGCATCCTGATCGCGCCGCTTGGCTGGGTAGCGGCCCATGTCCCGGGCGCTGCGGCCATAGGCATTCGCGGCATCGGCGTGGCACCCGCGTTCGTTGCGCTGTTTCTCTATTCGCTGCTGCCAGTCGTGGCGAACACGGTGGTCGGGCTCGCCGGTGTGCCGCGCGCCGCCAACGACGCCGCGCGCGGCATGGGCATGACCGGCTGGCAGCGGCTGGCTGGTGTGGAATTTCCGCTTGCCTTTCCGGTGATCCTTACGGGCATCCGCATCGTTCTGGTCCAGAACATCGGCCTTGCCACAATCGCCACCCTTATCGGCGGCGGCGGCTTCGGCGTCTTCGTCTTCCAGGGCGTCGGCCAAACGGCAATGGACCTCGTCCTGCTTGGCGCGGTGCCGACGGTGGCGCTGGCCTTTGCCGCGGCCATCATTCTCGACGCAGCGGTCGAAATCGTCGCGACCCGCAGATCCATCACGGTGTCCGCATGATCGAAATCGAGCACATCACCAAGCGCTACGGCGATGCTGCAGTCGTCGATAACGTTTCGATGGTCATCGAGCCGCGCACCATGACGGTGATCGTCGGCACCTCCGGTTCCGGCAAGACCACGCTCTTGCGCATGATCAACCGCTTGGTCGAACCGACCGCGGGCACGATCAGGCTCGACGGCATCGACAACCGCTCGGTGCCCGGTCCCGAACTCCGCCGCAGCATTGGCTATGCCATACAGGGCAATGGCCTGTTTCCGCATCGCACCGTTGCGCAGAACATCGGCACCGTACCGAAGCTGCTTGGCTGGGATGCTGCCCGCATCAGGGCCCGCGTCGAGGAGCTCATGTCCCTGCTGCAACTCGACCCGGTTGAGTTCGGCCCGCGTTATCCGCATGAGCTGTCGGGCGGCCAGCAGCAGCGCGTAGGCGTCGCCCGTGCGCTTGCAGCCGAACCCAACGTGCTTTTGATGGACGAGCCGTTCGGCGCTCTCGATCCGATCATCCGCACCAAGGCGCAGGAAGACCTGCTCGCAATCCAGAAGCGTTTCGGCACCACCATCGTGCTGGTCACTCATGACATGGAAGAGGCGGTACACCTCGGCGACCGCATAGCGGTGATGGACGCGGGCAAGCTCATCCAATACGCGACCCCGGCAGAACTTCTGGCAAAGCCCGCCACGGGCTTCGTCGAGACCCTGGTCGGGGCCAGCGATCGTCCGTTCAAGCTTCTGTCGCTGGGCGAGGTCCGCGATGCGGTCGAACCGGGCAATGCCGAGGGCGAAGCAATCGATGCCGATGCGACCCAGCGCGACGCGCTGGCTGAGCTTCTGTGGTCAGGACGCCCGGCGATGCCGGTGACGTCGGATGATGGCAAGCTCATCGGCCGGGTGACTGTCGAAGAACTCATCAAGCGGGCTGCGAGGCCCGCATGAAGGCCTGGCTCCCGACCATTCTGCGGCTCGCCCTGCTGGCGCTTCTGATCGCGTTCCTGACCAATCCTTACTGGTTCGAGCCGCTGCTAAAGCCGCTGACACAGAACGGCGCCCCTGCGATCTACAACCATGGCAGCCTTCTGTCTCTTGCGCTTCAGCACCTCAGAACGGTGGCCATTGCTACGGCGGCAGCAATTGTCGTTGCCGTTTCGCTCGCCATACTGGTCACCCGGCCGGCTGGCGTCGAATTCCTGCCGTTGTCACGCAGCCTGGTCAACATCGGCCAGACCTTTCCGCCCGTCGCGGTGCTGGCGCTAGCGGTGCCGGCAGTCGGCTTCGGCGAAAAGCCGACGCTGATTGCGCTATTCCTCTATGGCCTGCTGCCGATCTTCGAAAACACGCTGACTGGCCTGACCACCACGCTGGCCAACGTCGTGGAAGCTGCTCGCGGCGCGGGCATGACCGGATGGCAGCGGCTGGTCCAGGTCGAGCTTCCGCTCAGCGTGCCCATCATACTAGCCGGCATCCGGCTTTCGGTGGTCATCAGTCTTGCCACTGCCACCATCGGGTCGACGGTGGCCGCCAAGACGCTCGGCGAGGTTATCATCGCCGGGCTGCAGTCCAACAACCTGGCCTTCGTCCTGCAGGGGGGACTGGTCGTGGCGGCTTTGGCCGTCCTGATCTACGACGCACTGTCGGCGCTTGAGCGCTATGCGGCGCGCCGGATGGGACAGGTGCCGCAAACGGTGTAATCCTCAGCGCCCGCGCACAGGATAGTCGAGCGTGATTTCGAGGCTGCTGTTCGGCTCTCCAATAACCCAGCGTCGGCGCAGCACGGCAAAATCGTGCCGAACGCCCCCTGAAAACACGGAGACGATATCCCCGGTCTGGCAATCGGGCGAAAGTCGTTCCGTGTAGCTTGTAAGGTCGAACCCCTGTTTTTCGGCATAGATCCTGGCCGAACCGGTAGTGGCAATGACGATCGGCAGGCCTGTTGCGCCACCGCCTCGACTCGGTGCTTGATCTGCGTGATGCCCCGATGTCTGATTGACCGGAGTTCTAGCCATGACCTTACGCCTTTCCAAGATCGTTATGTCCATGTGCCTCGCAGCCTTCGCCTTTCTTGTAGCCTTCGGCAACATCACCGACTACGGCTCCAACTATGCCTTCGTGCAGCATGTGCTGAGCATGGACACCACCTTCCCAGGCAATGCGCTGATGTACCGTTCGATCACCAACCCGACGCTGTGGACGCTCGGCTATTGGGTGATCATCCTGGGTGAGGCGCTGACCTGCGTGCTGTTTCTGATCGCCTCTCTCAAGCTCTGGCAGGCGCGCAACGGGACCGGACAGGAGTTCAACGACGCCAAGGGTTTCGTCGTCATCGGCGCCACCATGGGGTTCCTGGTCTGGTTCTTCGGATTCATGGTCGTCGGCGGCGAATGGTTCGCCATGTGGCAGTCGAGCACCTGGAACGGCCAGGAGGCAGCTTTCAAGTTCTACATGACGATGCTCGCGGTGTTGATATTCGTCAATCAGCCCGATCGCGATCTGGCCTGACAACACAGAGCGGCGCCTTCGTCCATGGTCGTGAAACAGGCGGCGAAAGCCGGGACAAAAGCTTAACGATATCTTGACGTTCGCTGCCCCGTTTCGGATTGTTGGTTTGGGGGCCGGATAGCGCGTAGAGGCTGCCGGTCTCGTTCACTCGCCCGGGGAGGGGAATTCCGGGCACAATCAGGGAAGAGAATTGGCAATGACAATGCTTTATGTCGTCATCGCCTGCGGCTTGCTATCTGTCCTATACGCCATCTGGGCGACGAAGTCGGTGCTTGCATCCGACCAGGGCAATGCGCGCATGCAGGAAATTTCCGCCGCTATCCGGGAAGGTGCGCAGGCATATCTGGCGCGCCAGTACACCACCATCGCCATCGTCGGCGTCGTCGTGTTCCTGCTCGCCTGGTGGCTGCTTTCCAGCACCGCGGCGATCGGCTTTTTGATTGGTGCAGTCCTTTCGGGGGTTGCGGGCTTCATCGGCATGCATGTTTCCGTCCGCGCCAATGTGCGCACGGCGCAGGCCGCATCCAACAGCCTGGCCGCCGGCCTCGACATCGCCTTCAAGTCGGGCGCCATCACCGGCATGCTGGTGGCGGGGTTGGCGCTGCTCGGGGTCTCCGTCTACTACTGGATCCTGACCGGCCCGATGGGACATGCTCCCGCCGACCGCATTGTCATTGATTCGCTTGTCGCCTTGGGCTTCGGCGCATCGCTGATCTCGATCTTCGCCCGCCTGGGCGGCGGCATCTTCACCAAGGGGGCTGACGTCGGCGGCGATCTGGTCGGCAAGGTCGAAGCCGGCATCCCCGAGGACGATCCGCGCAATCCGGCGACCATCGCCGACAATGTCGGCGACAATGTTGGCGACTGTGCCGGCATGGCGGCCGACCTGTTCGAGACCTACGCGGTGACCGTCGTCGCCACCATGGTGCTCGGCGCCATCTTCTTCGGCGGTACGGCCGTGCTGTCGAGCGTCATGCTCTACCCGCTCGCCATCTGCGGCGCCTGCATCATCACCTCGATCATCGGCACTTTCTTCGTCAAGCTGGGCGCCAATGGCTCGATCATGGGCGCGCTGTACAAGGGCCTGATTGTCACCGGCCTTCTGTCCATCATCGGGCTCGGGGCCGCGACCTCGCTGACCATCGGCTGGGGCGACATCGGCATGGCTGGTGGCGTTGCCGTCACCGGCAAGAACCTGTTCATCTGCGGCCTGGTCGGCCTCGTGGTGACAGGATTGATCGTGGTCATCACCGAATACTACACCGGCACCAACAAGCGTCCGGTCAATTCGATCGCCCAGGCCTCGGTCACCGGTCATGGCACCAACGTCATCCAGGGCCTGGCAGTGTCGCTCGAATCGACCGCACTTCCAGCCATCGTCATCGTCGGCGGCATCATCGCGACGTTCCAGCTTGCCGGCCTGTTCGGCACGGCAATCGCGGTGACCACCATGCTCGGCCTTGCCGGCATGATCGTCGCACTCGATGCCTTCGGCCCGGTCACCGACAATGCCGGCGGCATCGCCGAGATGGCCGGTCTGCCCAAGGAAGTGCGTCATTCCACCGACGCGCTCGACGCGGTCGGCAACACCACCAAGGCGGTGACCAAGGGCTATGCCATCGGCTCTGCCGGTCTCGGCGCGCTGGTGCTGTTTGCTGCCTACAGCTACGACCTGCAGTATTTTGCGGCCAACCCGACTGAGTTCCCGTATTTTGCAGGCATCGGCACGGTGTCGTTCGACCTGTCCAACCCCTATGTCGTCGCCGGCCTGATCTTTGGCGGCCTCATTCCGTACCTGTTTGGCGGCATCGCGATGACCGCCGTCGGTCGCGCCGCGGGCTCGATCGTCCAGGAAGTGCGCAAGCAGTTCCGCGAGAACCCCGGCATCATGCAGGGAACTGCCAAGCCGAACTATGCGCGCGCGGTCGACATCCTCACCAAGGCGGCGATCAAGGAGATGATCATCCCCTCGCTGCTGCCGGTGCTGGCGCCGCTCGTCGTCTATTTCGGCGTGCTGCTTATCTCCGGCTCCAAGGCCTCGGCCTTTGCCGCACTTGGTGCCTCGCTGCTCGGCGTCATCGTCAACGGCCTGTTCGTGGCCATCTCGATGACCTCGGGCGGCGGCGCCTGGGACAACGCCAAGAAGTCGTTCGAGGATGGTTTCACCGACAAGGACGGCGTCAAGCACATGAAGGGCTCCGAGGCTCACAAGGCTTCGGTCACCGGCGATACGGTCGGCGATCCCTACAAGGACACTGCCGGTCCGGCGGTGAACCCGGCGATCAAGATTACCAACATCGTGGCATTGCTGCTGCTGGCGGTGCTGGCGCACAGTGCAGGCTGATTCTTGAGACGGGTTCCGCCCGTTTCTGATCGGGCATAGTCGACCCCGTCCGCGCAAGCGGGCGGGGTTTTCATTTGGAACACTGCGCGTCGTCGGCCATGCAGCGGGCGCAACCAAAGAAAAACCCGCGGGATTGCTCCCGCGGGTTCCTGTTGCCTGAGAACTCTGAAAATTGTTGCGCGGTTTAACTTCCGCCGAAAATGCTGCTGGCCGCGCTCGACCCCATCTTGCCCGCGCCCGCAAGCAGCTGTCCCAGGAAGTTCTGGTCCTTGCCGCCGGTCGGCGTCGTGCGCGAAATGAAGTCGAACACCTTGCCGTCTTGCATGCCGTAATTGGCAATGTTGGTGACGCGCCCGTCTGCGCCGAAATAGACGGCGAGCACGCGCTGGTCAATGAGCTTCGGCTTGGCGAAGGCCACGGCGCGTTTACGCGTCTGGGAGATGTAGTAGAATACCTCGTTGTCGAAGGTTGCGGTGGTCGACGGCGTGCCGAGCGCCAGCAGGACCTGCTCGCGGCTGGAGCCGACCGGCACCGAATCGATCGACTGCTGGTCGATGACATAGCCCTGAGTCAGCGTCTCGCCTGGGGTCAGGTCACCGAAGGTCTTGGAGGTATTGCACGCCGAAAGGGCGACGGCAGCCGCGACCAGCGACACCGCTCCGGCCGGCCGCAGCGAAAATGGCATCTTGAATTTCAGCGAGTGCAACAACAACTCCATCCTGTCGTGCCAGAGCCCTAGCTTGCGCGAAGCCGCAAAACCGGTAAACCAGCTTGCGCGCCGATGCAACAAGGCCACTTAGCGAAACGGGTCCCCGGGAGACCGCCCTCTCATGTTCCAGCGTCTATTTGGCCGTCAACGGCAAGCCAACCGCGCCATCACCGACGCGCTCTATACACGAATCGTGGCGGCTGCGCGGCAAGAACCTTTTTATTCCGCCTGGAATGTGCCGGACACGCCGCTCGGCCGTTTCGAGATGCTGTCGCTGCACATGTTCCTGTTCCAGCACCGTCTCCGCGGTGAGGCGGGCGCGTCGGCCGAGATCGCGCAACTGCTCATCGACGAATTCTTCCTGGACGTCGATCATTCGCTGCGCGAATTGGGCATCAGCGACACCGGCGTGCCGAAGCGCATGAAAAGGCTGGCGAAAATGTTCTATGGCCGGACCGAGTCCTACAAGGATGCGCTGGAGCGCGACGACCACGCAGCACTTGCGGCAGCGCTTTCGCGCAACGTCCGGCCGGACGTCAAGGAATGGCCGGAGGTGACAGCACTTGCCGATTACGTCATTGCGGCGAATCGCGATCTGGCGGCCCAGCCTTCGCAAGACATATGTGCAGGCAAGCTGGAGTATCCGGCGCCACAGGCAGCCTGAAGGAGATCATCCATGAATCACCACGAAACTCGAAGCCCGGTTTCCTTCCCGGTCAATGTCGCCCGGCTGCCGCAAAAGGGCCAGCCGGTTGTCGTCGATGCCGACGCGAGTCAACGCGCGGCGCTGGCCGAGGCCCATGGGCTGTTGTCGGTGGAACGCTACCGGGCCGATCTTGTGGTCACCAAATGGAAGCGCAACGGCGTCAAGGTCAGCGGCCGAGTCGAGGCCGAGATCACGCAAGCCTGCATCGTCACCCTCGAGCCGGTCGAGACGAAGATCGACGAGGACGTCGAGGCGGTGTTCCTTCCTGAAGACTCCAAGCTCGGTCGGGAAGGGTTTCACGTCGGCGGCGAGATTCTGCTCGATGCCGAAGGGCCCGACAGCCCCGAGACCTTTTCCGGCGACAGCATCGATGTCGGCGCGCTTGCCGAGGAATTCTTCGGCCTGGGCGTCGATCCGTACCCGCGCAAGTCGGGTGCATCGATCCCGGATCGCTCCGCTGACATCGAGCCGATTGAGAGCGATTTCCAGAAAAAGCTCCGCCTGATCTCCAAGAAGCTTTGAAAACGGCTGCCGTTTCGCGTAATCCCGGTTGTGCGGTGAACGAAAACCGCTATTTTCGCCGGGCTTTTGCGTGCCCCGCTCCGACAACAGTGAGATGACCGACGCGTGATCAAGATTTCCATTGACGCCATGGGTGGCGATCACGGTCCCTCCGTGGTCATTCCTGCCCTGGCCAAGGTCGCCACCCGGCGCGGCGATATTCGTTTCGTCATCTATGGTCGCGAAGAAGTCGTTCGCCCAGAGCTGGCCAAGCATCCCAAGCTCGCCGCCGTCAGCGAGTTTCACCATTGCGAAGTGGCCGTCCGCATGGACGACAAGCCCAGCCAGGCGCTGCGCCACGGTCGCTGGAAGTCGTCGATGTGGAAGGCGATCGAGGCGGTCAAGTCAGGGACGTCAGACGCCTGCGTGTCGGCCGGCAATACCGGTGCGCTGATGGCCATGTCGAAATTCTGCCTGCGCACCATGGCGACCATCGATCGTCCGGCGATCGCAGCCCTTTGGCCGACGACCCGCGGCGAAAGCGTGGTGCTCGACGTCGGCGCCACCATTGGCGCGGATGCGCACCAGTTGATCGATTTCGCCATTCTCGGCACCGGAATGGCCCGCGCGCTGTTCGGCATCGAACGCCCCACTGTTGGGCTGCTGAATGTCGGCGTCGAGGAGATCAAGGGCCAGGAAGAGGTCAAGGAAGCCGGGCGCATGCTGCGCGAGGCCAACATGGCCTCGATGACCTACCAGGGCTTCGTCGAAGGCGACGACATCGGCAAGGGGGCGACGGACGTCGTCGTCACCGAAGGTTTTTCGGGCAACATCGCGCTCAAGACCGCAGAAGGAACTGCCCGCCAGATCGGCGGTTATCTGCGCGAAGCCATGAGCCGGACGCTGATGGCCAAGATCGGCTACATTTTCGCCAAGGGCGCGTTCGACCGCTTGCGCGAGAAGATGGACGTGCGTCGCGCCAATGGTGGCGTGTTCCTCGGGCTCAACGGCATCGTGGTGAAGAGCCACGGCGGCGCCGATGCGGATAGTTTCGCCGCAGCCGTCGAAATGGCCTACGATATGGTGCGGAACCGGCTGCTCGATCGCATCGAGGCGGATCTCGACCTGTTTCACGCGCGCAACCCGCACGCCGCAATGGGCCGGCCTGTCGCCAAGGCCGAAGATCAGGAATAGGAACTCTTTGAAGTGATCAGATCAGTTGTGCGCGGCATCGGTTCGGCGCTGCCCCGCCGCATCATGAAGAACGCCGATTTCGAAGGCATGGTCGAGACTTCCGACGAATGGATCGCCCAGCGCACCGGCATCCGCCAGCGCCATATCGCTGCCGACGACGAGACGACTGCTTCGCTCGGCGAGGCGGCGGCGCGCGCAGCGCTTGCCGATGCCGGGCTTACGCCCGACGACATCGATGTGATCGTGCTCGCGACCTCGACCCCGAACAACACCTTTCCTGCGACCGCGGTAGAGATCCAGAACCGCTTGGGCATGCGCCACGGCTTCGCCTTCGACATGCAGGCGGTGTGCAGCGGCTTCGTCTATGCGGTGACCACCGCCGACCTCTACATCAAAGGCGGCATGGCCAAGCGCGTCCTGGTCATTGGTTCGGAGACCTTCTCGCGCATCCTCGACTGGAACGACCGTTCCACCTGCGTGCTGTTCGGCGATGGCGCCGGGGCGCTTGTGGTCGAAGCGCAGGAAGGGCAGGGCACCATCGCCGATCGCGGCGTGCTGGCTGCGAGCCTGCGTTCGGACGGTATCCACAAGGACAAGCTCTACGTCGATGGCGGGCCTTCGACCACCGGCACCGTCGGCCATCTCCGCATGGAGGGGCGCGAGGTGTTCAAGCATGCGGTTGGCATGATCACCGACGTCGTCGAGAATGTCTTTGCCCAGACCGGCATCAGCGCCGACGATCTCGACTGGTTCGTACCGCACCAGGCCAACAAGCGCATCATCGACGCTTCGGCCAAGAAACTCGGCATCCCCGAGGAAAAGGCGGTCGTGACGGTCCATCTCCATGGCAATACGTCGGCGGCTTCAGTGCCGCTCGCGCTTTCCGCAGCCGTCGCCGACGGTCGCATCAAGAAGGGCGACCTCGTCATGCTCGAGGCCATGGGCGGCGGCTTCACCTGGGGTGCCGTTCTCCTGAGGTGGTGAGCCTGGCATAGCCTCGGTCCTTGCAAGGCACTTGCTGAAGGTCACGGATCGGTCCTTGACCTTTACGGATCAATTACTTAACCTCCGGCGCATTCGCTCAATTTGCTGTTATTTAGGATTGGACCGTCGCATGGGGGGAAAGACACTTACGCGTGCCGACCTCGCTGAATCCGTCTATCGGAAGGTCGGCCTCTCGCGCACCGAATCGGCGCAACTGGTCGAGACGGTCCTGGACGAAATCTGCGAAGCGATCGTGCGGGGGGAGACGGTCAAATTGTCGTCTTTCGCCACGTTCCATGTCCGCGACAAGAACGAACGCGTTGGGCGCAATCCCAAGACCGGCGAGGAGGTTCCGATCCTGCCGCGGCGGGTGATGACCTTCAAGGCATCCAATGTGCTCAAGAGCCGGATCCTGCGTTCGCATCAGAGCGGCAAGTCCAAGGCATCCAAGTAGCCGATTTTGGATCATGCGCAAATTCAAAGTGTTACAGCGTCCTTTGCGCGTCCAAAGGGACGCGCGGCGCTGTAATCGGTTGATAGCCTGGTGCGTGATTCGCACCGGGCTTGAATGTTGGCGCGCAAACCGCTGAAATGAACCACGATTCGTTCTTGCGAAAGTGGCGACTATGGACAAGAGCCCCGACGCCTTCCGCACCATCAGCGAAGTGGCAGAAGACCTCGATTTGCCGCAGCATGTGCTGCGGTTCTGGGAAACGCGATTCACCCAGATCAAGCCGATGAAGCGCGGCGGCGGCCGACGTTATTATCGGCCGCAGGATGTCGAGCTCATCAAGGGCATCCGTCACATGCTCTACGAGCAGGGCTACACCATCAAGGGCGTGCAGAAGCTGCTCCGGGAGAATGGCAACCAGTTCCTCGTTGCCATCGGCAGCGGCGATCTGAAGGCCGTGGAAGCGATTGCCCAGCGCAGGCAGACGGAAGCGCCGTTGACGCCCGCCGCGCTGCCCCGCACGGACGAGGAAGTGCTCGTCGGTGAGGCCAGGGCCAAGCCGAGTCGCCGATTCTTCGGCCTGGGCAAGGGTGACGACGAAGGCCCGGTATCCGCCGACAGCGGCAAGCTATCGCGAGACAACCGCGCATTGCTGCAGGAAGCCTTGTTCGACCTGCTCGAGTGCAAACGCCTGCTCGACCAGGTGCGCTGACGTCCGGATCGGCCGGGATCCGGCCCTATCGGGCAGGCCGATTTCGACAATGAACAAGATTGACGGGAAAGCCGCCGAATAGGGTTGACCGAAGCGGTATTATCAAGATACATCGCGACCGGTCCGGAGTGTAGCGCAGCCCGGTAGCGCACTTGACTGGGGGTCAAGGGGTCGTCGGTTCGAATCCGGCCACTCCGACCATTTTTCCCTTCCCCCTCTTCGATTTTGATTTGTTTCGTCGCGACTTCGCGCAGGCCTGTCGCTGCCTGCCGACGACGCTCGAATTCAACTCCTCCGCGTCCTGCCATGACAGGCATGCACGGGTTCCACGCCCGTTGTGCGCGCGCCGTTCATCTGCGTGACGCGCGTGAGCCGCCAAGCACGTTCTTTATCTTGTCGCCTTCATCGTTGAACATGATCGTGACCCTGTCGCCTGGGTTTAGCCTGGGAACGGCGACGTGGCGGGGGATGGTATAGCTCCTGCCGTTCTGAAGCTTGATCACCCGGGTTGAAGGGTTGTAGCTTGCGACGGTGCCCTGTGCCTGGCGGGCGAGCGCTACGCCTGTCATCAGCGCAAGCGCGGAAATGGCTATAATTAGCCTTCTCATGACGGTGCTCCACCAAATCGGATGTTGCGGCCTCCAATGCCCAGCTTCCCTACAAACGCAGTTGGCCAAGAATGGTTACGCGTAAATCGATCGATTTAGACTGCGGTGCGGTCACAGTTTGGTGTCGTCCCGGGTCGTGGCAGACGTTGGTGCCTGGCCGAGCGGCGCGAGATCGAGGCTAGTGAAGTCTTCCCTGTAGAGGCGGCGGGGATAGCGCGTTGAAACCAGGATGCGCCCCGGGCGGCCGGCCGTGCGTGGCGTTGTTCGTCGCCAGGAACCGATACCACGTCACCGGGCTGGCGAGGCCGCCGTCGCATGAGATGATGGATAGCCTCTATCCCGCGATGGCCCGTGGTGGCGACGCGACATTGCTCGGGAGAGTTTGATGGCCGCCACCCATCGGCATAGGAGGGGGCGACATCGGTCTTCACGCAGAAAAGCCATGGGAGGGAGGACCCATGGCTTTCTCTTGCAACATGCGTGCTGCCGGGAAGTAAGTCGACTGGAGGTGAAGACTTACTTGAGGACTGCGCGAACCTTGTCGCCTTCGTCATTCAGCTGGATCGATACCTTGTCGCCATCCTGTATCGCAGGGATCGCGACGTCGCGTGGGACAGTGTAGCTGTTGCCGTTCTCCAGTGTAATGACGCGCGTTTGGGCGTTGAACTTGCTAATAACTCCAGAAGCCGAAGAAGCAAAAGCGGCGCCAGACATGACGGCGAGGGCCGAAGCGGCAATGATGATCTTGTTCATTATTGTAGGCCTTTCATTTCCTTGTCGCGAAACGATTTTTATATTTTCTGTTTCGCTTGCCACCACCAGATAGGCCCTTTCGTTGTTAAATGCGATAGCCGGAGCAGTCACTTATCGGTCACAAAAAAGTCACACCGAGTTGAGCCCGAAATCGGTGCCGGACTGTTCACAATGAAGGCGATATGTGGCCCGCCAGCTGTGGTGGGGGACTCAGTCGACCTGGCCGGCAAGCCGGCGCTGATGACGGCTTTCGAGTGCTATCGCACCCCAGATCAGGCCGAGCAGCAGGTAGAAGTGGCGCCAGTGGTCGGTATCGATGACCGTACCGAGAGCGATGTGGCCGAGGAAGACGACATAGGCCGACAGAAGGTAGGGCTGCCAGGGCCGATCGCGAAGCAGGATGCGGAAGCCGGCGGCGACGGTCCATATGATTAACGTCAGATAAGCGGCAAAGCCCAGCCAGCCATAGTCCATCAGCGCCTTGAGCCAGATGTCGTGCGTATCTTCGCCGTAGATCTGTCCGAAAACCAGCGGGCCGATGCCGAATGGCCTTTCGGTGGCCAGCAGGAACCCGGTGCCGAAGCGTGCGAAGCGGCCCATGCGGGCGCCGTCATAGTCCTGGACCAACTGGGCGCGGACGGTGAACAGCTCGGCGACGCTCGGGATCTGCAGCGCGATCAACAGTGCGATCGCCAGCAGCGCCACGGCCGCGATGCTCATGACGACAATTCTGAGCCGGAATTTTCCGCTGTTGCTCTGCAGGAAAAGAAATCCAGTCAGCAATGTCGCGGAGGCGCCGAACAGACCCCAGGCGCCGCGGGAGAAGGATAGAAAGATACCGCCGGTGATGATCAGGAGCGGAATGGCATAAATCGCCATCCTGGCAGGGTTGCCGGTCAGCACGCGGTAGAGCAGGTAGATGCCGGGCAGTGCCAGATATGGCCCGAACAAGTTCGGGTCCTGGAAGCCCCCTGCCGCGCGGCCGTACTTGGTGAACATCTCCGCGCCCGGTACTGCGCCGAAATAGCCCAGAATGCCTAGCAGCGAGGTGAAGACGGCCGACGCGATCCAGGCGAGGAAGATGACCCGATAGAGCTTCGGGTCGGTTTCGGTGACGGCGGCAAAGAAAACCGCGGTGAAGGCGAGAAACAGCGATACCGCCAGATAGAGTGGCGTGTTGGCGATGTCCGACATCTGCGTCATCGAGATCATGCCGCCGATGTTGAAGGCCACCAGCAGCACGAGCAGCGGCGCGATTGCCGGTGAAATGCGCAGGCCGAACAGCGACCAGACCGCAATCAGGCCGGCCATGTAGAGCTCATAGGGGGCCGGTTCGCGGATGACGAAGCCCGACAGCAAGACACCCAGCGCGATGGCGCCGGTGGAAATGAGGCCGATCAGCTTGGCGTTGATCGCCCCCTGCGGCAATTCATGGGTGATCGCACTCAATAGGCGTTTTCCGTGTCGAGCAGGCGAATGGGTGTGAGGAACAAAATCTTGATGTCGAACCAGAGCGACCAGCGCTCGATGTAGTCGAGGTCGAACTCGGTGCGTTTGCGGATCTTCTCGTGCGTGTCCGTCTCGCCGCGCCAGCCATTGATCTGCGCCCATCCAGTCACGCCGGGCTTCACCTTGTGGCGGGCGAAATAACCGTCGACCACCTCATTGTAGAGACGGTTTTGAGACAGGGCCTCCATCGCGTGCGGGCGCGGTCCGACAAGCGACAAGCTGCCGAACAGAGCATTGAAAAACTGCGGCAGTTCGTCGATCGAGGTCTTGCGGATGATGCGGCCGACGCGGGTAACGCGCGGGTCGTGCTTGGTCACCAATTTGCGTGCGGCTGGATCGCCCTGGTCCGCGTACATCGACCGGAACTTGTAGACCTCGATCAGTTCGTTGTTGAAGCCGTAGCGCTTCTGCTTGAACAGCACCGGCCCCTTGCTTTCGAGCTTGATGGCGATGGCCGTCGCGAGCATCAGCGGCGAAAAGACGACGATGCCGAGCAGGCTGAAGACTATGTCGAAGGCGCGTTTGGCGACCGAATCCCAGTCGTTGATCGGCTTGTCAAAGATGTCGAGCATCGGCACGGCGCCGATATAGGAGTAGGAACGCGGCCGGAACTGCAACTGGCTCGAATGCGCCGATAGCCGGATGTCGACCGGTAGCACCCATAGTTTCTTGAGCAGTTGCAGGACGCGCGTCTCCGCCGTCAGCGGCAGCGAAACGATCAGCATGTCGATGCGCGCGATGCGGGCGAACTCCAGCAACTCCGAGACGGTGCCGAGCTTTGGATAGCCAGCTACGATCGGGGGTGAGCGGCGGTCGTCACGGTCATCGAAGATGCCGCAAATGCGGATGTCGTTGAATGGCTGCTGTTCGATCGAGCGGATGAGCGTCTCCGCCGCCTTGCCGCCGCCGACGATGAGGGCGCGGCGCTCCATGCGACCGTCGCGTGCCCAGCGACGGAGGAGGTGCGCCAAGGCAAGCCGCAGGCCAATCAGCAAGGCAAGGCCTGCGACGAACCATGTGCCGAACAGGAGACGGGAGTAGTCGGCCGAGACCTTCATGAAAAAGGCGGTCACTGCCATGAGCGCAAAGGTCACGGCCCAGCAAAGCGCCATGCGCCCGAGGGTGACGCCTGGACGCAGGAGCGACTGGAGCTGGTAGCAATCCATGACTTCGAAGAAGATCACCGCGCCGATGGAGGCGGCAACAATGACGGCCGGGTACTGCCAGCCGAGTTCTTCGAGAAAGCCAACGTGATAGAGATAGAGCGACAGCCCCAACGCTGTGAGCAGGGCGAATTCCGCGATCCGCAAGACGCCGCTGACCATGACCGGAGACATGGTATCGCGCCGGTATTGGCTGGCAACTTCCCTGGCAACCTTGCTCAGACGGGAGCTGGTCTTCTTGCTGTCGCTGCTTGCTGCTTTGACCGCCTCGGCAGTGAAGCGGCCAGCTGGATCGTTTTTGGTCATGGTCGTCGATCTGTAAACTGGCTGAACTGTCGCCAGATCGACTATCACCTATGGCCTAAGAAACCCTTGAGCTGGGAATTCGACTTCTAGGTACTTGCGAGGGCCGAGTGGTAGGCCGCTTCGACATTTGCCGCCATGACTGCGACGCTGAATCGTGCCTTGAGGTCGGTATTCGTCGGCATGGTGGCGGCATATGCCGCGGGCGATTGAAGGGCGAGTGCCATCTTCTCCGCGATTTCGTCTGTTTCCGGGCTGACAAGCGCTGGCGAGTTCGGGCCGAAGATTTCGGGAATGCCGCCGACAGCGGACGCAATGATCGGCATGCCTGCGGCGAGGGTCTCCAGCACGATATATGGCATTGCTTCGGCGCGCGAAGGCACGACTACGCAATTGGCGAGGGCAAAGGCCTGGCGGGCAGGCATCGGCGCCATGAACCGAACCTGGTTGGCGAGCCCCAGTCTTTCGACTTGAGCCCGGTAGCTTGGCAGGTCATCGCCATCGCCGACCATCACCGCGGACACACTCCTTTTGACGCGCAGCACAACATCGGCGAGCGCATCGATGAAGAGATCGGGCCCCTTCAGGTCGCGCATCATGCCGATGTAGAGAAAGTCGGCCGGGTGGCTGGTGGGATGCACCGGCTCGAACTCGTTGTCCCGCAAGCCGTTGTAGACCAGGCTGTTGGGTGCGCGAGGCTTGCCGACCTTGCGGAAATAGGTGCGGCGCTCGTAGTCCGACACGAAGAGAAGCTGGTCGGTGAAGCGCTCCATCAGACGTTCGAGACCGAAGAGGAACTTTCCCTTCGCCGACTTCTCGTCATAGTGCAGGCTGCCGCCATGCGGCGAATAGAGGCGGGCCACGCGAGACCTTGAAACCCGCAACAGTGAGCCGAACGCACGCGCATAGACACCGCCTTTGGCGCCATGTCCGTGCAGCACGTCCGGCTGCAATTCCTTGACTATCTTGTAGCTGTGCCAGGCGGCAACAGCGTCGCCTGGGCCGACATGGCGCTGCATCGGCGTGCGGTGCACTCCGAGCGCGAGCATGGGCTTTATCGTCTCGAACAGACGCTCTTCATGCTCGCCGCCCGTGGTCGAGTCGCAGACGATGCCGACTGAATGCCCGGCAGCCACCTGCGCTTCTGTCAGGTCGCGCACATGCCTGAAGATGCCGCCGACCGGCGACCTGAAGCAGTGGACGATGCGCAGCTGGCGCGGTGAGTTCTGCGGCGCGGTCAAGTTGACGGTCACTTTAGAAGAACCGCTCGCGGACATAGATGGTATCGCCGGGCAGAAGCGGGTCACTGGTCACCACCCGTCCGGTCATCACCTTGCCGTTGATGTCGCGTGTAATATCGACATCGGCCTGGTTGGCGCGGGCGCTGTAGCCGCCGGCCATGGCCACGGCCTTTTGCACAGTCAGTCCCGGCACATAGGAATATTGCCCCGCGGCTCCTACTTCGCCCATGACGAAGATTGGACGGTAGCGATCGACCTCGACCGAGACGTCAGGGTTGCGCAAAAAGCCCTGGCGCAGCTTTGCGGCGAGCGCGGCTTCGAGTTGCTTCGGCGTGCTGCCGCGCGCCGGTACTGCGCCGACGAGTGGGAAGGAGATGTGGCCCGACTGGTCGACGCTATAGGTGTTGCTCAAGCCTTCCTGCTCGAAAACGGTTACGCGGATGCGGTCGCCTGCGCCGAGCTGATATGGTTTGTCGAGCACTTCATGGAAGGCTTCTGGTGCCGGCTTGTAGCTCGAGCAGCCAGCCGCGACCAGCATGAGGGCGATGAACGCGTGACGAATGGGGAGTGGTCTTTTCATTGCTGGCGACGCGCCTTCGACTGCTTGCCGCCATGCTGCGGCTACCGGTTCGCCATCGTTATCGACTTGTTAGGGTTAATGCCCGGTAAAGGCCGCGCAGTTCGCGCTCCCGTGGGTTTCGCCGCAAGCGCTGCAATCTTAACGCATGGGTTACCATGTTTGTTTACCGTGCGCCTGCAAAGTCTCGGAGCAAGAATTTATGTCAGGCACTCAGTCTACTGCCGGTGATGTCGATGTCGACCTCCGCCATCTCTTCGCCAGCCTCATCAGGAACTGGCCGCGATTGGCATTGGTTGCAATCGCTGCAACCGGCTTGGCCTTTGTTCTGACTTCGATGACACCTCCGAAATACCGCGCCGAAACGCGGCTCCTCATCGAAACGCGGGAGTCGGTGTTCACGCGGCCTGGTGGTGGCGGCGACGAGGGGCCGATCCTTGATGGGGAGGGGGTGGCCAGCCAGGTCGAGGTGATCGGCTCGAGCAACATCCTCAAGCAGGTGGCCACGAAGCTCGACCTGGCCAGCCGGCCAGAATTCCAAATCGCGACCGAGATGTCGACTTTGTCCCGACTGCTCGTGATTGCCGGACTGAAGAGCGATCCAGGCGAACTGTCGGCCGAGGATCGCGTGCTCAAGACACTCAGCGAAAATCTGACTGTCTATCGTGTTGAAAATTCCCGCGTCATCGTCATCCAGTTCTCGTCGCGAGACCCGAAGCTCGCTGCCGATGTGCCGAACGCGGTCGCCGACGTCTACATGGAATTTCAGCGCAATTCGAAGCTCGAATCGAACACCGAGGCAACTGATTGGCTGAAGCCTGAGATCGCTGATCTTTCCACGCAGGTGAAAGAGGCAGAAGCGCGAGTCGCGAGCTTCAGGGCGCAGTCCGATCTGCTTATGGGTCAGAACAATTCCGTCCTGTCCACGCAGCAGCTTTCCGAGCTTTCCAGCGAACTGTCGCGGGTGCGCGCAAACCGTTCCGCCGCCGAAGCCACGGCCCAGCGCGTGCGCGAGGCGCTCAAGGGTGGCGGCTCGCTCGATGCGATGCCCGAGGTCCTGTCATCAGGACTCATCCAGCGTCTGCGCGAGCGGCAGATCCAGTTGCGCAATGACATAGCGGACCTGTCCACGACGCTGCTTCCGAACCATCCCCGCATCAAGGCGCTGAACTCGCAGCTTGCCGATCTCAACGCGCAGATCAGGACGCAGGCCGAAAAAGTGGTCAACGGCCTGGTCAACGAGGCATCCAACGCCGACATGCGCGAACGCCAGCTGATTGCCGACCTCAACACGCTGAAGGCCGAGTCGGCGCGCGCCTCGGAGCAGGAGGTCGAACTGCGGGCACTGGAGCGCGAGGCAGCGGCCCAGCGAGCGCAGCTAGAATCCTATCTGACCCGTTATCGTGAGGCTTCGTCGCGCCAGGACCGCAACTACCTGCCGGTCGATGCACGCATCTTTTCGCGCGCTAACGTGCCTTCGGATCCCTATTTTCCCAGAATCGTGCCGATCGTCGGTGCCGCCTTCGTCGGCTCGCTGCTTTTCATGGCGATCGTCACCCTGCTGCAGGAACTGTTCTCTGGCCGCGCGATGCGCCCGGCGGCAGGTGCGAACGTTGCCCCGGTACCACAGGTGGCAATGCCGGCGCTCCGGGCGGCCAGCCTGTCTGATGCGGCAAACGCCCGGGTTCGCAACGAAGCCGAGGCGCCACTGGCCCAGTCGGTGCCTGTCAGCGGGACGGGCGTTCACGCTGGCGTGAGTATCGAAGCGGCGGCGGAAAAACTCATTGCCGGTGGTGCCGCGCGCGCCATCTTCGTCTCGCCCGAGGGCGACGATGCTGCTGCAACTGCAGTGCTCGTGGCACGCGAGGTGGCCGACACCGGGCTGCGCGTGCTGCTGATCGATCTCACCGCTTCGGGCGCGGCATCAAGGCCGATGCTCGATGGCGGCCGCTATCCCGGCGTCACCAATCTTCTCGCCGCCGAGGCCCAGTTCACCGATGTGATTCGTGCCGATCACTATTCGGATTGCTATGTACTGCCGGTAGGTACTGTCGACCCGGCGCGCGCCATGCGCGCTGCCGATCGCCTGCCGATCATTCTGCAATCGCTGACGAGTGCCTATGATCTGCTGGTGGTCGAGTGCGGTCCGGCGAACGCCGATGAGATCCGTCGTCTCGTGGGCGAGGGAACCGAAGTTCTGGTCAGCTTCCTGGAACATGACGATCACGTCACTGACGCGGCCGACGGCCTTCGCTCTGGCGGCTACGAAGATCTGATTCTGGTGACGCCGGCTGGTCGCGACCTGCCGACGACACCGCAGCCGACGCGTTCGGCTGCCTGATTTCAGTCCTCTCCGGCAAGCGCGGCTTTGCCGCGCGCGCCTGTCCGCAACCGCCTGACGAGGGCCCATAGGGCATGGTTGCCCTTGATCGCGGCTTTGATGCGCGAACTTGCCTTGATGCCAAGTGCGTAGATGCGCCCTTTGGCAGACAGTGGCACCAGCACGTCAGCGTGGCGGATTTCGAGGTCGCACCAGTTGCGCTTGTAAGGCTCGTCGCCGACGCTGAAGTCGTAGATGCCGAATCCCTGCTCGCAGGCTTCCGAGATGTTGTCGAAGAACAGGTATTCGCCCGGACTGATATAGGCGAGGTCGTCGTCCATGATGGCGCCGAATTCGCAGATGAGACGGCTTCCGGCGCGGCTTGAACCAGTGACCGCGCGATATCTTCCATCCGCCTCGAGACCGTGCAGGACAAAGGCAGGCTCGTCCTGCTTGAGCGCGTCGGCAAACAGCCTGCGGAAGAAGCTGCGGACTTCGGCTGGGGCGAAAACGTCGGTAATGCCCATTGCAGCGAAGCGCTGCTTCTTCATCGCGAAGAAGGCGTCAAGCATGGCATTTGTTTCCGCCTCGGTGGTCGCCACCACCCGTCGCGCCCCGCCGACTGCATCATATTTGCGCTCCTGGCTGCGATGGCGCTTGCGCTTCTTTTTGCCGGGGGTCCGGCCGAGGACGGCCTCGAAACCGCCATCCAGGTCGACCGCCAGGGCGATGTTTGGGCTGGGCGCCGACGGAAGGGTCAGCAGCGGGTTAGGTAGACCGTCGAAATCGCCGATCAGACGCTCAAGCACGACCGCGTCGATATCTCGCCTTGCCGCCTTGATCGCGCCGATGAGTTTCTGGACATCGGCCGCGTCGGCCGTGGCGAGCCATTTCTTGTCTGAGGCCGGGAAATTGCCGTTGGCGTGTTTGCCGCTCAGGAACCGCGCGATACGGAATGGTCCTTCCTGGCAAACCTCCAGGGCAAGCGCGAGCACGACGCGGCCTTGCACTGTCAGCATGGCGACAACGGCATCCGAGCCTGTCGCTTCCAGCCAGCCGGATACCCACTTCGGGCTCTGTGCCGGCGCAAAGACAGCCAGCCGGGAGAATTCGCCATAGGCGGCGATCGTCTCCTTCGAGGCATGAAAGGCGGTCGCTGTGGAAGCCGAATCGACGGTCGGGCGCGGAGTGGTGCTATTTCTGCGCCAGCCAGTCGTGTCAACCATACTTCAATCCTTGCCGTCTATAGAGGGCTGTGGGCATTGCCCAGGCAAACTCCGTATGGCCAAGCCTAGGTGCTACAACCTAGTTGTTAATGGTGAAGGAATGATCGACGCAGCCCGAAAACTGGCCTTCAAGATGATCAGCTACGGTGGCCTCGGCGCGCTCGCCAAGCCGTTGGTCGGCGGCGTCGGCGCGATCCTCATGCTCCACCGCGTGACGGAATCCCCGGAAGCTGCTGAAGGTCCCAACCGTGGTCTCGTCATCGCGCCGCAATTTCTTGATGCGCTGATCGGTGAAATGAAGCGCATGGGTTGCAGCTTCGTTTCGATGGACGAGGCGGTGGGGCGGCTTCGATCCGGCAGCAACCGAGGGCAGTTTGCGGCAATCACTGCCGACGACGGCTACCGTGACAACATGACCGAAGCGCTGCCGGTGCTCGAAAGCCATTCAGCTCCGATCACGATTTACGTGGCGCCAGGGCTCACTTCCGGAGATGTCGCCCCCTGGTGGGAGGCTCTCGACGGGCTGGTGGCGGCGGGAAGACCGCTTGCGGTCAAGCTGTCTGACGGAGAAATGCGTTTCGACTGCTCGACGGCCAAAGGGCGGACCGATGCGTTCCGACATTTGTCGAACCATCTAACCGGCCAAGTGCGCGAAGAGGACCAGGCCGCCGTACTGCACGGCTGGGCGGCAATGGCAGGCTACGACGCGTCGTCACCGGGCCGCGCACTGCTGATGAATTGGGACGAGATCAGGCGGATTGCAGCACATCCGCTGGTCACCATCGGCGCGCATACGGTTCATCACTACAATCTGAAGCGGCTGAGCAAGGAGGCCGCGATCCAGGAAATGTATCGGTCGCGCAGCATGATCGAGGCAGAGATCGGCAAGGCGCCGCAGCATTTCGCCTATCCCTATGGCAACCCGGCAGCAGCAGGGCAGCGTGAATCCGAGCTGGCGCGTGAAGCCGGCTATCGCTCCGCGGTCACCACGCGCCACGGTGTGCTGCTGCCCGAACATGTCCAGCACCTGCATGCGCTGCCGCGCCTTTCGGTCAATGGGCGGCACCAGGACATTGTGACCATGCGCGCCATGCTGACGGGAGCGACGACGCTTCTGGCAAATCGCGGCAAGCGGCTGGTGACGGTTTGAAAATCAGCGGTTGGTTTTCTTCGACGGCGTGACCATCCATTTGATGATCCACATTGCCGGCAGGACCCACAGCAGGCCGCTGAGGAAGAAGAAGGCAAGGTGGACGACTGGGCCGGACTCCGCAAGTTGCGCCACTGCCACCGTAGTCGCGACCAGCGCGTAGACGATCACCAGCAGCACCAGCAGCACGGTACCGATCAGCTTCTTGACGCGAACTGGCATTTCTTCATCCTTTGTCCGAGCACGGCGCGCCCACCTGGAGGCGCATGGGGCCGCTCTGACATCTTGAGCCGGCGGCATCCTGCCTCGAAAACCATTCCCGATCTCGAGGCCGATGCGCTAGGCCTCCGCATAGTCTCTCCGGCCTGCCCACGCAACCGGGGAGGGCATGCGACGCAGCGGCGCGACCGCTTGTCGCGTGGTCAGTTGCGCCGCTATGGTCCACCAGTCCTGCGGTTTCGAATGCGCCGGGAACGATCGCCATGTCCGCCACGACCAATATTGCCGCACCGCTTGCCGAACGCGACAAGGAGCTACGCAATCGCGCGCTCGTCCGGGGCTGGCTCTATGTCGTGCTGATCGTATTGTTTGCGCTGGTCATGGTGGGTGGCGCCACGCGCATGACCGGCTCGGGGCTCTCCATCACCGAATGGAAGCCGATCCACGGTGTCATCCCGCCGCTCAATCAGGCGGAGTGGCAGGAGGAATTCGAAAAGTACCAGCAGATTCCGCAATACGAACAGATCAACAAGGACATGACCGTTGACGAGTTCAAGGGCATCTTCTGGTGGGAATGGGCGCACCGGCTGCTCGCCCGTGGCGTCGGCTTCCTGGTCGCCATCCCGCTCGCTTTCTTCTGGCTTACGGGCCGTCTTGAGCGTCGGCTGAAGCCCCGCCTCGTCGGGCTTCTGGCGCTGGGCGGCCTGCAGGGCGCGGTCGGCTGGTGGATGGTCGCGTCCGGGCTTTCGGAGCGCGTTTCGGTCAGCCAGTACCGGCTGGCGATCCATCTCACCTTCGCCTGCATCATCGTGACCGCGGTCGCCTATATCGCCAGAGGGCTTGCGACCTATTCTGAACCACCCGCCAATCGGCAGGTCCAGCGCTTCGCCGGCATCATGGTGCTGTTCGTGCTGTTCCAGATCTATCTCGGCGCTCTGGTCGCCGGCCTGCATGCCGGTCTAAGTTACAATACCTGGCCGCTGATGGACGGTGCCATTGTCCCTGGCGACCTCTGGGTGATCGAACCGGTCTGGCGCAATTTCTTTGAAAGCCCCAAGACCGTGCAGTTCATCCACCGGATGTTTGCCTACACCTTGCTGGTCGTGGCGCTATGGCACGCTTTTTCGACCACGCGAGCTGCGCCGAGAACGACGCATGCGCGCCGCGCCTGGCTGCTTGTGCTTTTGATCCTGTGTCAGGCGGCCATCGGCGTCGGTACGTTGCTGATGCAGGCGCACATGCACTGGGCGCTGCTGCATCAGGGTTTTGCGCTGGTCGTTCTGATCTTCGCCACCGCCCATTGGCGCGGCACCAAGGGGGCTTATCCGCTTGAAACCGACGTCGAGGTCAGAAGCTAGCCCGCACCGCGCGGATCGCTGCCACGACGGCGAGTTCGCTCTGCTCGTCCTCGTCGTTCTCGTCTTCGGCATGCCAGGATGACGACAGACAGCCCCAAGCGATGGCGTGGTCGAGGATGACGTCCGGACGCTGACCAAGCGTCCTCGCGAATGTCTCGGCCATGTAGGCGATGCGCTTGGGCGCGAGGCTGAGGTCGTGGCGATAGAGCGGATTGTAGAACAGGTTCGCCGCGTCGAAGCCGGGATCGCCGAGCAAGCCCTTGGGATCGATCACCAGCCAGCCGCGCTCGCCCAACAGGATGTTGTCGTGATGAAGGTCGCCATGTAGCACCCTGATGTCGTGTGGATCTGAGAGTAGGCGCTCCGCGATCCCTGCCGCCTCCGCATATAGGGACTTCGTGCCGGCATCGCTTTCGGCCCTGGCCTTCTTGAACAGGCTGGCGTAGCGCTCACCCAGCGGCTGCAAGTCAGCTGGGGGCGGGGTGTCGGACGGCGAGAACAGCCGCGCCATGACCTCATTGGCGATGTCAGTCGCATGGCGGTCGCCATGCTCGTTCAGTTCGGTGGTCAGATGCCGGTCGCCGGCATACTCAAGCAGCATGTCGTGCCCCTCGAACTGCAGCAGCCGGATCGCGCCAACGCCGTTGCGCCAGCTCAGGTAGTGCACGCCGCGCAACTCGTCGCCGACGTCATCGAACGGCTTCAGCGCCTTGACGATCGCCGGCCTGCCGTCAGCCAGCCGCACCTTCCATATGCGGCTGGAGAATGTCTCGGCGATGAGCTCCGGCTCGCTGACGTTCCAGTGGGCCGGAAAAATCGCCGGGTCCATTCAGTGATGGAGTCCGAGCATCAGGTCCATGTTCTGCACCGCAGCGCCTGACGCACCCTTGCCGAGATTGTCGTAGACGGCGATCAGCAGCGCCTGCGCGGCCTTGTCGTTTGCGCTGACATAGAGCTTCATCTTGTTGGTGCCGTTGTAGATTTCCGGCTGGATGTCGGCGCTGCGCTCGAAGTCGACCAGCGGCGCCACTTCAACCACGCCGCCCTTCAGGCCGGCATAGTGGTCGGCGAGCGCTGCATGAAGTTCGGCGCCCGTCGGCACCTTCTTCAGGCTGCCGAGCTGCAGCGGAACGACAGTGATCATGCCTTGCGCGAAGTTGCCGACCGCCGGCTGCATGATCGGGTCATGCGAAAGCTTGGCATAGGCGCGAATCTCCGGCACGTGCTTGTGCTTGAGCATCAGGCCGTATGGCAGGAACTCGGGTGCGTCCTCGCCCTGCGCTTCGTAATCCTCGATCATCTGCCGGCCGCCGCCGGAATAGCCCGAAATGCCATTGACCGTGACCGGGTAGTCGGCCGGCAGCAGGCCGGCGGTGACCAGCGGGCGCAAGCCCGCGATCGGACCCTGCGGCCAGCAGCCGGGATTGGCGACGCGCTTGGCAGCGGCGACGGCCTTGGTCTGGGCTTCGTCCATTTCCGGAAAGCCGTAGGTCCAGCCGTCGGCCACGCGGTGCGCGGTCGAGGCGTCGATCACGCGCGTCGTGTCATTCTTGATCAGCGCGACGCTCTCCTTGGCCGCGTCGTCCGGAAGGCACAGGATAGCGACATCTGCCGCGTTGAGGAACTCGGCGCGCGCGGCAAGGTCCTTGCGGCGCTCGACGGGAACCGAAATCATCTCGATATCGTTGCGCCCAGCGAGCAGCGCCCTGATCTGGAGGCCTGTCGTGCCGTGCTCGCCGTCGATGAAGATTTTCGGTTTCATGTGCCTGTCGTTCCGTCGAAAAAGAAGTCGTGTCAGAGGGTTGTGGCCAAAATCGGACTCTAACCCGGAGGTCGTTGATTCAGTGTCTCAGCCGCCGTTGCGTGCCTTCTTCTCGGCCAGTAGGCCGAGATAGTGCATGGCGACCGTCGAGCCCGCGATGGCGGTAATATCGGCATGGTCGTAGGCCGGTGCAACCTCGACGATGTCGGCGCCAACGATATCGATCTGTGTCATCTGGCGCAGCACCGAAAGGATCTTTGCCGAGGAGGGGCCGCCTGCCACCGGCGTGCCAGTTCCCGGTGCATAGGCGGGGTCCAGGCAATCGATGTCGAAGGTGACATAGGTCTTCTTGCCGCCGGTGCGTTCGGCGATCGCATAAGCGATGTCGGCGGCCCGCATCTCCTCGACATCGTGTCCGTAGAGGATCTTGATGCCGAAATCGTCGGGTGCATGGGTGCGGATGCCGATCTGGATCGAGCGGTCGGGATCGATGATGCCGTCCTTGACCGCGCGGCCGACGAAGGAGCCGTGATCGATGCGCTTGCCGTCATCGGGCCAGGTGTCCTGGTGAGCGTCGAACTGCACCAGCGCCATCGGTCCGTGGATCGCGGCATGGGCTTTGAGCACCGGCCAAGTGACGAAATGGTCGCCTCCGAGCGTCAGCAGGAACGCACCGGATTTCAGGATCTTGGTAGCTTCGCGCTCGATGGTGCCGGGCGTTTTCTGATGGTTGCCGCTGTCGAGCAGGCAGTCGCCATAATCGATTACCGCGAGGTCGTCGAACAGATCGCGATGGAACGGATACTGCGGGTCGCAGTCGAAGATCGCCGAAGCGCGGCGGATCGCCTGCGGGCCGAAGCGCGCGCCCGGCCGGTTGGTGACGGCGGCGTCGAAGGGAATGCCCCAGACGACTGCGTCGGCGCCGGCGACGTTCTTTGAATATTTGCGGCGCATGAAGGACAAGGCCCCCGCATAAGTCGGATCACCCGAGCGGCCCTTTGTGTTCCGCGCGGTAAAAGCGTGATCGATCGACGATGCGGGCATGGCAGTCTCCTCATTCGGTCTTTCGGAAGTCGTGGCGCCAGAACTACAGAAGCCGGGCGCAAGATGCCAGCCCCGTGGTGCAACGCGTATGACAAGCTGCGCTTCAGCGTACTGTTGTTGTTCAGCCACCAAAGAAAAAGGCCACCCGAAGGCGGCCTTTTCCGAAATTCCGATCTGCGAGGCGCTTAGCGCTTCGAGAACTGGAAGCTACGACGGGCCTTGGCCTTACCGTACTTCTTACGCTCGACGGTACGGCTGTCGCGGGTCAGGAAGCCGCCCTTCTTGAGCACGCCGCGCAGCGCCGGCTCGTAGTAGGTCAGCGCCTTGGAGATGCCGTGACGAACGGCACCCGCCTGGCCCGACAGGCCGCCGCCGACGACGGTGGCAACGATGTCGTACTGGCCGACGCGGTTGGCCGCGACGATCGGCTGGTTCAGGATCATCTGCAGCACGGGGCGCGCGAAGTATGCCGCGAATTCCTTGCCGTTGACGATGATCTTGCCGGAACCCGGCTTGACCCAAACGCGAGCGATGGCGTCCTTGCGCTTGCCGGTGGCATAGGCGCGGCCGCTCTTGTCGAGCTTCTGGACGTGGACCGGAGCTGCCGGCTGTGCGGCGACAGCGACGGTGCCGAGTTCTGCGAGCGAGCTGAGATCAGCCATAATTACGAGGCCTTCTTGTTCTTGGCGTTCAGCGCGCCGACGTCGAGCGTCTCGGGCTGCTGGGCGACATGCGGATGTTCGGCGCCTGCGTAGACGCGGAGATTCTTCATCTGGCGACGGCCAAGCGGACCGCGCGGGATCATGCGCTCAACGGCCTTCTCGAGCACGCGCTCGGGGAAACGACCCTCGAGCAGCTGGCGCGCAGTGCGCTCCTTGATGCCGCCGGGATGGCCGGTGTGCCAGTAGTAGACCTTGTCGGTGTACTTCTTGCCGGTGAACACGACCTTGTCGGCATTGATGATGATGACATTGTCACCGTCGTCGACGTGGGGCGTGAAGGTGGGCTTGTTCTTGCCGCGGAGAATGTTGGCGACGATAGTGGCGAGACGGCCGACGACGAGACCCTCGGCGTCGATCAGCACCCACTTCTTCACCACGTCCGCAGGCTTCTGCGAAAAGGTTGCCATGGATAAATGCTTTCGTTTGGGACCTTCCGAAGAAGGCGTTTCTTGTTGCTTTTATTGGCCAACGGACGGTGCCGCTCGCCAATAACAAAACGGCGGCCATTTCGGGCCGCTGCTTTGGATGGGCTTATAGGCGAGGGCTAACGGCGCGTCAAGCTTGTCGACTTGCGGGTCGCGGCGAAAAGAGGCGCAAAAACAAAGCGATAACTAGGCGGTATTATTTTACCTCATTGCTGCTGCGCTTCGGTGGGATGGAATAGGTTCCGGTGGCGTGCGCCACGGTCTGGCGATCGGGACCGGCGACGATGTCGATGTCGAAGACCATCAGGCTCTTGCCAAGCTTGAGGATCCGGCAATGCCCGTCGATCGGTCCGGTCTCGGCCTTGCGCATGAAGTTGATGTTGAGGCTGGTCGTGACCGAGAGCGCGTCGGGGCCGGCATGGCTGAGCACGCAGACGTAGCCGCCGATGTCGGCAAGCGTGAACAGGGAGGGCCCTGACACGGTACCGCCTGGCCTGAGGTGGCGTTCGTCGGCGTTGAGGCGTACCGTACAGCCTCCAGGGAACACCTCGATCGCCTGATAGAAATCATATTGGTCGTTGAGCTGCGGATAGGCGCCCTTGAGGAGGTCGTTAACCTCGTTCGCGTTCATCACTGGCTTCAGGTGCATCTGTTCGGGCATGGTAGCTTCCATTTCTATCCTCGGTTGCATCGAGGTCGCCGTGAAGTCGCGTTCGTCCGTGCTCGCATTGATGAAGCATGGCTGGGAACCAAGTTCGGCTGAATGCGTATATGCCTATGGTTCGACTGAGGCGATTCTTTCGCCGCGCATCGAATCCAGAGAGGGATAATATGGCAGAAATCGTCGCCATGAAGGGCAGCACAGCGGAAGGTCCGGTTTGGTCCAGCTTCGACAGGGGCGTTCTGCGCCTGGTTCTGGCCAATCCGCCGGCCAATGCGCTGTCGCTCGACACCATGGCTGCATTGCAGGCGCAACTTGACGCCGCCCGCGACGACAAGTCCGTTCGGGTGATCGTGCTGGCAGCCACGGGCAAGGTCTTCTGTGCCGGGCACGACCTCAAGGAAATGACGGCGCACAGAAGTGATGCCGATCGTGGTCGCGCGTTTTTCGAGCTCACCATGTCGCGCTGCGCAGCACTGATGCAGTCCATCGTGCGCCACCCCAAGCCTGTTATTGCCGAGGTCGACGGGCTGGCGACGGCGGCGGGCCTGCAACTGGTCGCAAGCTGCGATCTCGCCATTGCTTCGGACCAGTCGAGCTTTTGTACGCCCGGCGTCAATATCGGACTGTTCTGCTCGACGCCGATGGTGGCGCTTTCGCGCAACGTCTCGCGCAAGCAGGCGATGGAGATGCTGCTGACGGGCGAAACGATCGATGCGACGAGTGCGCGCGACTTCGGCCTCGTCAATCGCGTGGTGCCGCGCGAGTACCTGAAACACATTGTCGGCAAATACGCTCAAACCATTGTTTCGAAATCGCCTTTGACGCTGAAGATCGGCAAGGAGGCATTCTATGCCCAGGCCGAGATGGGACTGGGCGAGGCTTATGACTATGCCGCCCGCGTCATGGTCGAGAACATGCTGGCAAAGGATGCGGAAGAGGGCATCGGAGCATTCATCGAGAAGCGCGAACCGGAGTGGAAGGGGGAGTAGGTGGAGCCGAGAATCTCGCTTGTGACGCTGGGGGTCGACGACCTCGATCGCGCCGTGCGCTTCTATGAGGCAATGGGCCTCAAGCGCAACATGAACGCCACGGACGGCGTCGCCTTCTTCCAGATGGGCGGCCTCGTGCTTGGCCTCTGGGGGCGAGAGCACCTTGCGACCGACGCTGGCATCTCCGCTGGGAGGTCCGGATTTTCCGGTATCTCGCTCGCCTATAACACACGCACCGAAGCCGAGGTTGACGAACTCCTGACCAAGGCCGAACGCTCAGGCGGGCGCATCGTCAAGTCGGCGCAGCGGGCATTCTGGGGCGGCTGGTACGGCTATTTCGCCGACACCGAGGGGCACCTGTGGGAAGTCGCGCACAACCCCGACTTCCCGATCGCCGAGGACGGCAGCATCTCACTGCCGTAGGAGCCACCTTTCAGCCACGCTCGGCAAAGGCCTTTTCGACCACATATTCGCCCGGCGTTGCATTGTTGCCCTCGCTCATGCCCAGCCCTTCAAGAATGTCGCGCATGTCGGCGATGAAGGCCGGGCTGCCGCACAGCATGGCGCGGTCGTTCTTTGCGTCCATCTCCGGCAGGGCAATGTCCGAAAACAGCGTGCCCGAGCGGATGAGGTCGGTGATGCGGCCGCGGTTGCGGAAAGGTTCGCGCGTCACCGTCGGATAGTAGACCAGCTTCTCCGAAAGCAGCTCGCCGAAATATTCGTTGGCCGGAAACTCGCTGGTGATCTGCTCCTTGTAGGCGAGTTCGTCGGTCTGGCGGCAGCCATGCACCAGCACGACGCGTTCGTAGCGTTCGAAGGTCTCGGGATCGCGGATCAGGCTCATGAACGGCGCAAGCCCGGTGCCGGTGCCGAACAGGTAGAGATTGCGGCCGGGCCGGACGTTGCCGAGCAGCAGCGTGCCGGTCGCCTTGCGCCCAACGACGATGCTGTCGCCAACGGCAAGATGCTGGAGCCGCGAGGTCAGGGGGCCGTCAGGAACCTTGATCGACAGGAATTCGAGTGTTTCGTCGTAGTTGGGGCTGACCACGCTATAGGCGCGCAACAAGGGCTTGCCGTCCACTTCCAGTCCGATCATTGCGAACTGGCCGTTTTCAAAGCGGAAAGAAGGGTCGCGCGTCGTGGTGAAGGAAAACAGCGTGTCGGTCCAGTGGTGCACGCTCAGCACCTGCTGCTGGGTAAGGTTGCTCATTCCCTGCGCTCCTCGGCTAAGGGTTTAGGTCCAGTCGGACGTGGGTCGTTTGGTTCGGGAGGTGCCTAGACCGCCAGGTGGCGCTGCTTGATTCCCGGATCGGCGTCGAATTCCTGCCAGCTGCCGCGGAAGGCGATGCGGCCGGTGTCCATGACGAGCAAGGTGTCGGTCGTCTGCCGCGCGAACCAGATGTTCTGCTCGCACAGAAGCAGCGCCGCCTGCTCGGCCTCGCACAGTTCGCGGACATTCTCCGCCAATTGCTCGACGATTGCTGGCGCAAGCCCCTCGGTCGGTTCGTCGAGCAGCAGCAGGCGAGGGCGGCAGGCGATGGCGCGGGCGATCGCCACCATCTGCTGCTGGCCGCCGCTGATCTGGCCGCCGCCGCGCTCGCTGATCGGCTGCAGCATCGGGAAGCGGTCGACGATCTCCTGCGGCGGTATGGCCTTGCGGCCCGGCGCGGTGGCGTAGGTTGCCATCTGGATATTCTCGCGCACAGTCAGATGCTGGTAGATGCGCCGGTCCTCGGGCACGAGCTGGAGGCCGAGGCGGGCCCGCTTGTAGGTGGGCAGGGCGGCAATCGACTTGCCTTCCCAGCGCACCTCGCCATTGACAGTCGGTCCGGCGTTCATGATCGACTTGAGCAAGGTCGACTTGCCCGCGCCATTGCGGCCGATGACAGCGACGCGGCCGAGTGCCGGAACCGCTAGGTCGACGCCGTGCAGGATATGGCTGCCGCCGTAGAATGCGTTGATGCGGCTTGCTTCAAGCATGTTGCGCCTCCTTGCCGAGATAGACGTCGCGGACGACCGGATCGGCGCGGATCTCCTCGATGCTGCCCTGCGCGATCTTGCGGCCCTGGTTCATGACCATGATCCGGTCGGCGAGACCGAAGATGACGCCCATGTCGTGCTCGGTCATCACCACTGTCAGACCGCTGCCCTTGCCGCTGATGCTGCGGATGAGTTCCGTCACGCCGACGCGGTCGCTCGGCGACATGCCGGCAGTCGGCTCGTCCAGCATCAGGATCTTTGGCCGGCCCGCGAGGGTTATGCCGAGTTCCAGGCGCTTCTTGTCACCATGCGAAAGCTCGGAAGCGGGTGTCCTGGCCTTCTTGTCTAGGGACAGCCGGACGAGGATGTCATGCACCTCGTCGAGTGTCGCCCGTGAGGGCCTGACGGCATACCAGGGCGCGTCCGACTTGCCGGTGTTTTTCAGCCGGGCCTCGACGGCGACGATGAGGTTTTCCTCCGAGGTCATATCCTTGTAGACGCGCGCTACCTGGAACGTCCTGCCCATGCCGGCGCGGGTGCGCTTGTAGGCTGGGTCCCTTGTCACGTCCCTGCCGAGGAACTCGACCTTGCCGGCCTCGCAGCCGACCTCGCCGGTCATGACCTTGAACAGCGTAGTCTTGCCCGCACCGTTTGGGCCGATGATTGCGAAGGTCTCGCCCTCTGATATCTCGGCGTCGATGCCGTGCAGCACCTTGTGAGCGCCGTAGCTCTTGTCGACGGAACTTAGACGGATGATGGCCATCGGCTCACTCCTTCACGGTCTGGAGCGCGGGGGTCGCCGGCGCCGACTTTGCTGGCTCGGAGCGTGCGAACAGGCGGGCGACCAGCGCATTCCACGCACCGGCCACGCCGGTCGGGAACATCAGCACCACGGCGAGCAGGATGCCGCCGGTGATGATCTCCTGGATGCCGACGAGCGTGCGGGTGGAAAACTCGATCGCCGAGAACAGGAAGGCGCCGATCATCGGACCCCAGAAGGACGAGGCACCGCCAAGCAGGGTGAACAGGATCGGCTGGGTAGAGCGCATCATGTTGCCGATGTCGGGCGTCACGATCTGGGCCCATGGCGCAAACAGGGCGCCGGCGCAGGCGGCGATGGCGCCCGAGATGGTGAACGCGATCAGCCGGTAGCGGTGCGTATCCACGCCCATGAAGGCGGCGCGCTCGATATCGAGGCGGATGGTCCGCAGCGTGCGACCGAAGCGGCCATGCGCGATCCACCAGCACAGCCCGACCAGCAGGGCGCAGGCGATGCACAGGAACCAGTAGTAGCGGTTGCCGTTGGAGAGATCGATCGTGGCGATACCGATGGAGAAGGCGGGCCGCACGATGCTGGGGATACCGTCTTCCGCGCCTACCCAATGGATGCGGGCGAGCGTGATGCGCAGCAATTCGGCCAGGGCCAGCGTCAGGATGGCGAGATAAATGCCGGTCGAGCGGCGCAGGGCGACGATACCGATCGCAAAGGCTACCGCGCCGCCGACCAGCGTGGAAAGGATGATCAGGAGCAGGAACTGCGCCTCATGCCCCCCACGCAGCATCACTGCCATGGTGTATGCGCCGATCGAGAACAGGCCGCCGCTGCCGAAGCTGGCGAGGCCGGCATAGCCGAACAGGATGTTCCAGGACAGGGCGAAGACGGCGACCACCATCGTCGTGCCGGCGAGGAACACCAGGCCGGAGTTGGCCCACAGCGGCAGCAGGAGAAGCGCTGCGGCAAGCGCCAGCAGCAGATAGGTCGGCAGTCGGTTCATAGCCGGCTCTCCCCCAGAATGCCGTTGGGCCACAGAAGCAGGAAGGCGACCATGCCGACATAGACGGCAACGCCTGGATAGGCTGGCAGGAACATGGTGTTGAGGCCGTCGATCAGGCCGAGCAGGATGGCGGCGATGAAGCAGCCGCGGACGTTGCCCAGCCCGCCGATGACGACCGTGATGAAGGCAAGCAGCAGGAAGGTGTCGCCAAGTGCTGGCGACAGCGTCTGGTTGGGCAGCAAAAGCCCGCCGGCGAGGCCGGCCAGCGCGAAACTGCCGCCGACCGCCGCCATGACGCCGGCCGGCACGTTGATGCCGAGCAGTTCGGCCATCCAGCCATCGCGGGCGATTGCCGTGATCATCTTGCCGGCCCAGGCGCGGTGGATGACCAGGTCGAGGATCAGGAACACAACGATGCCCGAAGCGATGATGAACAGCGAGAAGGACGGGACGAACAGTCCCGCGATCTCGACGCCCGCGTCGATGCCGGGGGGCGGGTCGACCGACAGGAATTCCAGCCCCCAGACCAGTTTGACGAAGCCGACGCAGACCAGCATGACGGCGAAGGTGGCAATCAGCATGTAGTGCTCGTCGACATGCTGGATGCGCCGGAGGACGAACCGCTGGACAACGATCCCGAGCACCCCGACCACCGCCGCCGCGACCAGGGCCGCGGCGACCAGCGCCAGGACCGACCGCGGCGCCGAGCCGACGAGAGTGCTCGCGACATAGGCGCCGATCATGAAGAAGGCGCCATGGGCGAAGTTGAGGATGCGCATGATCCCGAAGACCAGGGTGAGCCCGGCTGCGACGAGAAACACCGCCATCCCGGTCGTGAGACCGTTGACCAGCGTGAACATCGAATGCTTCCCCTGACTAGTTGAGCTTCTTGCCCGGCGTTGCCGGTTCGAGGAACTCCTCGCCCGCCAGCTGCTCGGTCTCGAACACGCTCCAGCCATTGGCGTTCTTGCCGTCGCGGCCGAAGCGGATGTAGGTCAGGTCGCCGGCGAAGCCGTGGTCTTCCTTGCGGAACTTGATGTTGCCGAGCGCGCCCTGCGGGGTTTCGGTCTCGATGGTCGGGATGAGCTTGCTTGCTTCCATCGACCCTGCCTTGCCGACCGCATGCGCGATGGTCAGGATGCTGTCGTGCGAGACGCCGATATACCAGTTCGGATACTCGTCGCCGCGCAGCTTGATGTAGGCCTGGTGGACTTCGTTGCTGACGGGGTTGTCCTTGTTGGCCAGCGGATACCAGCCGGTCCAGCTCCACAGGGAGGCCGGCGTGTTGGCGCCCATCGCCTTGGCTATGGCGAACTCGTTGGCCGAGTCGCACAGCACCTTGAATTTCTGGTCGAGACCGAAGGTGCGCGCCTGCTTGTAGTAGCTGATGGCGTCCGCGCCCTGCAGGACGTTGAACAGGCCGGGCGCGCCCGAGCCGATGATGTTGGAGATCTGGTTGCGGAAGTCGGCGCCGCCATAGGGCACCAGCACCGGATCGAGCAGCTCGACCTTGCGGCCGGCCTTCTCGCTCTCCTTCTTCATGCCGTTGGCGAAGGCGTTGGTGATGTCGCCGAGCGCGGTCACGTCGGAACGCAGCATCGCCCACTTCTCGATCTCGGGATGCTTGCGCGCCATCAGCGTGCCGTAGCCGCCGAAGCACATCGGCGACGAGAAGCCGAGGCGGAAGGCGCGCGGGTTGTAGGCCTCGTGGGTCAGCGCCAGCGCCGAGGCGCCGACCATGACCATGGTGACGTCGGCTTCTTCAAGCAGCGGCAGCGTGCCGAGCAGGTTGGCGGTGAACGTGCCCTGGGCGAACAGCTTGATGCCGTTGCCGGTCAGCTCGCGAAAGGCGGTGACCGCACCTTCGGGCGAGTTCTTGTCGTCGCGCACCACCAGCTCGATCTTCGAGCCGTTGACGCCGCCGGCGGCATTCAGGCGTTCGACGGCGATCTCTGAGCCGTCCTTGATGTAGTTGCCGTAGAGCTGGCCCGGGCCGCTCAGCGTGGTGATCAGGCCGATGCGCACGGTGTCGCCCTGCGCTGCGCGCAGGATGCCCGGCATGGACAGCGCGCCCAGGCCGGCGGCTGATGCCGTCAGAAAATGTCTTCTATTCAATTTCATGTCTTCCTCCCAAAAGACCGGGGCCATCCTCCCCCGGGTTAAAGAACTCGGTCAGTCCATCTGCAGGACCATCTCCCTGACCCGCGAGCGCATGATCTGGCCGGTGGCCGGCGTCTTCGGCAGGTCGTCGACGGCGACGATCCTGCGCGGGTGCTTGAAGGCGGCGAGCGCTGGCCCGAGATGGGCGCGCAATGCCTCGAGGCTCGGGCATTCGCCCGACCGCTCGAGCACCACCGCCGCGCAGACGAGTTCGCCCCACACGGGGTCTGGCACGCCGATGACCGCGACCGAACGGATGCCGGGCAGGCCCGCCATGGCGAGTTCCACTTCGGCTGGCGCCACGGTCTCGCCGCCGGAGCGGATCACTTCGCGGCGGCGGCCGGTGATGGTGAGGTAACCCTCGGCATCGGCCTCGGCGAGGTCGCCGCTGCGATACCAGCCGTCGATGAACACCTCGGCCGTCTGCTCCGGCAGCTCGAAATATCCGTCCATCATGCTCATCGACCGCAATTGCAGTTCGCCGTCGACGATGCGCGCCTCGTTGCCGGGGTTGGGCAGCCCGACGCTGCCGGGCTTGCGCTCGATGTCGGAATCGTTGAGCCCGAGTGCGCCGCCGAATTCGGTCGAGCCATACATCGCCGCCCGGTAGGCCCGGGGAAAGCGGGCACGGATCCTGTCCATCAGGACCGGGTCAAACCTGGACGTGCCCGAGGCAGCGGAGCGCACGACGCTGCCGTCGAACGGCGTCTTGGCCGCAAGCACGCGCTCCCAGATGGCGGGAATGCAATAGAAGAAAGCGGGCTTCCAGCGGTCTATGGCCCTTGCCAGCGTGTCGCCGTCGGGGCGGCTGACGAAATGGGCCGCGCGCCGGTGCGCCCAGTTCTCCATCAAATAGTTCCAGCCTGCCCAGTGGAACATCGGGAAGGTCATCAGTTCGCCGCGGCCGCCCGATGTGACGAAGCGCGAGGCCCCGAGATAGGAGCGCAGCCAGCTGGCGCGATGCGACAGCACCACGCCCTTGGGCCGGCCGGTGCTGCCGCTGGTCAGGAAGATCGCGTGCGTGTCGTCCTCCGAGACGCCGAGATCGGGCAGGGGCGCGGTGCTCGCCTTGCCTGCCAGCACGTCGAGATTGATGCCTGATGTCGCCGCTTCGCCGGCGCCGAGTACGGCGACGGAGATGTCAGCACCTGCAGTGGCGAAGCTGCTGCCGTCCTGGCGAGCCGGATCGAGCACCAGCAAGTCGGGACGGATGTATTCGGCAATGGGCCGCACCTCATCGGGCGAGAGTGCAGGGTTGACCGGCACGAAGGCGGCGCCCAGCCGCTGGGTAGCGAAATAGAAGGCGAGATGGTCGAGCGCCATCTCGGCCTGGAACAGGATGCGGCTGCCGCGCCCGATGCCAAGGGATTGCAGGACGCGCGCCATGGCGTTCGCCGCCCTGTCGACTTCGCTGAAAGTCACGGTGCGGTCTTCGAGCGACGCCGCGAGACCGTTGGGCGTCGTGCTGACGGCCAGGTCGAGGATGCGATGGGTCAGGCGAAGTAATGTCATGCGAGCCTATTCCGAAGCCGAAATGTCCTTGATCTCGCCCAGCGGATAGGTCTTGCCGAGCGACTCCATCATGTAGTCAGCACCGCCTGAGGCAGGCACGAACCAGCCGGTCGGGCACATGGTCAGGATTTCGACCAGGCTGAGGCCCTTCTTTTCCATTTGCCGCTGAAAGCCCTTGCGGATCAGGCGGCGCGTGGCGGCGATAGAGGCGGCGTTGTGTACCGAGCCGCGCGCAACATAGGCCGAGCCCGGCATCGCAGCCACCATGTCGCCGATGACGATGGGATGGCCGTGATAGGCGGCATCACGGCCTTCCAGCGTGTTCTTGGTGCGCTGGCCGATCACCGAGGAGGCCGTCATCTGGCCACCGGTGTCGCCGAACACGCCGTTGTTGAGCAGAATGCAGGTGATGTTCTCTCCACGCGCCGTGGCGTGCAGGATCTCGGCCAGCCCCTCGCTGGTCATGTCGCCGTCGCCCTGCAGCGTCCAGACGGCGACGTCGGGGCGCATGCGCTTCAGGCCGGTCGCGACCGCGGGCGCGCGTCCGTGCAGGCAAAGGGTCGAGTCGACGTCCATCGTCATGATGAAGGAGCCGTAGCAGCCGTGGCCGATGATCGAGACGTTCTTTTGAGCTAGGCCGAGTTCCTCGATCACTTCGAGCACGAGGCGGATCGCCACCGGTTCGCCGCAGCCGGGGCAGAGGTGGTGTTCCTCGGTCTGCAACAGCGCCGGCTTGAAGGAGGCGACCTTGTTACTTGGCGCCTCGGGCGGGCGCGTGGTCATGACGATGCTCATTTGCTCGCTCCGTTGATGGCTTGCTCGATGCGCTCGCGAATGACGCCCGCGTCCATCAGCGGGCCGAGGTTCAGGCCGGATTCGTCGAAGCTGACGCCGCCGATGGCCTTGACCAGCTTGCGGTCGCGCACGTTGAGCTTGACGTCGTCGATCATCTGGCCAGCGTTGAGTTCGAAGACCAGCACGCGCTTGCAGTTCTGCGAGGCCCGCTCCAGCGCTTCGCCGGGGTAGGGCCAGAGCGTGATCGGCCGGAAGTAGCCGACCTTGTGCCCATCGGCCCGCATCTCGCGCACCACATGTTCGACGAACTTGCCGCCGGTGCCGAAGGCGACGACCAGTGTCTCGGCGTCTTCAACGAAGCCTTCCTCATGGCGGGCTTCCACCTCCGCGATGGCGTCAAATTTCGCCGCGATACGTTCCCAGTGCTTGCTCGGGCCGGGGCCCGGATCGTTGGTCTTGCCGCAGCCGAAGGTCCAGATCTGCCGCGACTTGCCGGTGCCGCCGGAAGTACCGTCGAGCTGCCAGTCCTTGGGTGGCAAGGGCTCGAGATCGAGTTCCGGCAGTTCGGTACCCATCTGGGTGCGCGCGAGCAGATTGTCGCCCATGAAGATGACCGGCACGCGGTACTTGTCGGCGAGATGGAAGGCGAGCTGCGCATGTTCGACAGCCTCATGCAGGTCCTTCGGCGCCAGCGTGATGGTGCGGTAGTCGCCCCAGCCGCCGCCGCGCGTCGCCTGGAAATAGTCCTGCTGGTTGCGCGCCATGTTGAAGATGACGATCGGCGTCTCGTTGAGCGCGGCTTCCGCAATCGCTTCCTGCATGAGCGCCAGGCCCTGGCCGCAGGAGCCGCTCGCCGCACGGAAGCCGCCGGCGGCAGCACCCAGCGCCATGTTGACGCCCTCGATCTCGGTCGCCGCATTGATGCAGACGCCCTCATGGTGAGGCAGTTTCTCGGCCATGTATTCGAGCAGCTCGGTCGCCGGCGACATCGGGTAGCCCGCATAAAAGCGCAGGCCCGCCTGGATCGCCGCCTCGACGATCGCCTCGCTGCCGTCCATCAAGCGCATCGTCATGGGTGCATCCTTTCGGCGTCCGAGCCCGAAACGATTGGCTCATGGTATTTGTAGACCTCGAAGACGAAGTCGGGGCACACCTGCTGGCAGGCGGTGCAGCCGGTGCAGCCGGGCGCAAGCTCGGGATAGAGGTAGCCGGTGGCGTTGCCCGTCTTGGACATGGTCAGCACCCGTGGCGGGCAGGCGACGATGCAGAGCTCGCAGCCCTTGCAGCGGTCGGCGTCGATGACGAGTGTGCCGCGCGTAACCTGTCTCATGCGACCTCCCGTGCGTCGAAGTCGACGGCGTAGGCGAGGGGCGTCACCGCCGCCGCACCCGCACGGATCGCCCGTTCGTTGGCCTCGATATGCTGGCGGCGATAGGATGGGATCTGCTCGGCCATGGCGGCCACCGCGCTGTCGATCTTCACTGCGCCGGTGAGCGCCGCAAAGGCGCCCAGCATCACCATGCCGGCGGCCATGCGGCTGCCCTGCTCGGTGGCGATGGCCGTCGCCGGCAGCCTGACAAGCCTGTGCTTTTCCATGTCTGGCAGGTCGGCGGCGATGGTTTCTTCGGCAAGCACCAGCGAGCCCGGCCGCAGCCGCGACCCCACGCGCTCCCAGAACAGATGCGACAAGGCGATGGCCGAGCCGGCATGCGGCAGGATCGGCAGGGCCCTGAGCGGCTTCGCGCCGATGACCACGGTTCCGACCGAGCTGCCGCCGCGCATGTGGCCGCCATACTCGCCGGCAAGCATGACGTGCCTGCCGTCCTTGATGGCGGCGAGCGCCAGCGACTTGCCAACAAGCTGTATTCCCTGGCCGCCGATGCCAGAGATGAAAAGGTCGAGTTCCAACTAACCCCTCCCGGTTACTTCTCGTCCAAGAGCTACGGCGATCTCGATCGCTGCGCAAGATATTTTTTCTTGTTCGACAAGAAATTTCCTGTTGAACAACAAAAAATCTCGTCTAGCTTCCGGCCACCGCTTTGGAGGGATGACGAATGGCCTATGTGGTGACCGACGCCTGCGTGCGCTGCAAATTCACCGACTGCGTGGCGGTCTGCCCGGTCGATTGCTTTCACGAGGGCGAAAACATGCTGGTGATCGACCCGGAGGGGTGCATCGACTGTGGCGTCTGCGAGCCCGTATGCCCAGCCGACGCCATCCTTGCCGACACCGATCCAAGGGCCGGCAAATGGCTGAAAATGAACAAGGAATATGCCGCCAGGTGGCCGGTGATAACCGCACAACTGGCCCCGCCGGCGGACGCGGAAGCCTTCAAGGGCCTCGAAGGCAAGTTCGAGACCCACTTTTCACCGGAAGCGGCATCGCGCTGAGCGGGTCAGTCGCGTGGCGCGAGCCCGCCGAACAGCACGTCTAGGATATCGATCGCCAGTTGGGTCGGTGTCAGCCGACCCGGCTTGTACCACTCGCGGGTCCAGATCAGCGTTCCCTGCAGCACCTGGTTGGCGAGCGAGACGTTGATGCCCGCACGCAGTTCTCCGGCTTCGGCGGCGGCCGCCATCAGGTCGCGCCAGATCTTGTTGGTCGCGTCCAGCAGTATGAAGTGCCGGTCGCGGACGTCCTGCGGAATCTGGTTGATGACATTGCCGTGGGCGGCGATGTAGTCGAGCTTCGTAAGCGTCGTGTTGAGGTAGGTGATCGCCGCCGCCTCGATGCGCTCCCGATAGGGCGTCTCGGGCGGCAATTGCTGCAGCGTAGCGAGCAGCCTGACGTGCAACTGCCTGGTCAGGCTGTTGATCATTTCCTCGACCAGCACGTCCTTGGTCGGGAAGTGATAGCGCAGCGCCGTCACATGCACGCCGACCTCGTCGGCAATGTCGGTGAGCTTGGTGAGCTGATAACCTTTTTGCGCGAACACCTTGGCGGCGGCATCGAGAATCTTCTCTTGCACGCCTTCAGTCTTGCGGCTGGGTTTGCGACCGGAAGCGTTGCGGGCGGTGCGGTTGAGTTCGCGCGTCGCACCCTCCGCTTCGCCCACGGCCAGTGCCTCGATTTCCTTGGTCGTCATCCTTGACGTGCCCGAGTGTACCGACTCATCGGGCCTATCATCACCGATCGTTGCCATTTGTAACGTGCCTCCATGCACAAGCCACAGCATTCCCATTCGTGGCTGGCCATTTGCCCGGGGGCGAATGGCATGGATCGTGGCTGCGTCGGGCGTTCAGATTCTGACGTAGCATGGCCATTGCGCTGCGTGGGGGCAACCATAATTTCTACTTGAGCATGAAATTTAAGCCGCTAGGCTTCCGGAAACTCAATTGACCGGGAAGGCCGCGCAGATGTTCGAACTCGATCTCAAGGGGCGCCGCGTCGTCGTCGCCGGTGGCAGCAGGGGGCTTGGCCTGCACACTGCGCAAGCCTTTGCCGCCGCGGGCGCGTCGGTATCCATCTGCGCGCGGGGCGAGGCCGACCTCAAGGCCGCGCGCGACGGCATCGCTCGACTCGGCGTGACGGCACATGCCGCCCGCTGCGACCTTGCCGACCTCGCATCCATCGAGGCCTATGTCGCGGAAGCCGCAGCCGCGCTGGGCGGCATCGACATTCTGGTCAACAACGCCACCGGCAAGGCGAGCTCCGACACCGAAGCCGATTGGGCGGCAAGCCTGGGCGTGGACGTGCTCGCCACCGTGCGGGCATCACGAGCGGCCCAGCCCTATCTGGAGCAGGGCAAAAATTCGGCGATCGTCAACATTTCGTCGCGAACTGCCTTCGGTCCGGCTCCGACCACGTCGGCCTATGGTGCGGCCAAGGCGGCGGTGATGCACTTCACCCAATCGCAGGCAGCCGCCCTGGCCCGCAAGGGAATCAGGGTCAACTGCGTGGCACCCAGCTCGCTCGAGTTTCCCGGCGGCTGGTGGGACAAGTGTCGCGAAACCAATCCCGAACTCTACCGCAAGACACAGGCGAGCTTTCCCTTCGGCCGCTTTGGTGCGCCGGAAGACATTTCGCGCGTCATCCTGTTCCTCGCTTCTCCGTTGAGCGGCTGGATCACCGGCCAGACGCTGCTGGTCGATGGTGGACAGACGCTCGCCGCCTAGCCTGGGTGACCGAAAGGCGGTATTCGAAATGTCCGACGAGGACGCCCATGAACCACGACGCCTATGACGATGCCTATATCGGCGACATCCTGAATTCGGTGAGGACCATCGCCGTCGTCGGCGCCTCGGCGAACGATGTACGGCCGAGCTACTTCGTCACCAAGTACATGATCGACAAGGGCTACGAGGTCTTTCCGGTCAATCCGGGCCATGCCGGCAAGGAAATTCTCGGCCGGATGACCTATGCCAGGCTCGCCGATGTTCCTGATGCCATCGACATGGTCGACGTCTTCCGCGCCTCGAATGCGGTGCCTGATATCGTCGACGAGGCGTTGGCGCTCGATCCCCGCCCCAAGGTGATCTGGACGCAACTGGGCGTCCGCCAAGACGAGGCGGCGGCCCGCGCCGAGGCTGCCGGCATCAAGGTCGTGATGAATCGCTGCCCCAAGATCGAATACGCCCGGCTGGCTGGTGAGATCGGCTGGACCGGTGTCAATTCCGGCCTCATTTCGTCCAGGCGCCCGATCATGCGTCAAGGTTTCCAGAGCCTGGGGATCCGCGAAAAATAGTCGAGCCGACCACGGCTTTGGCATCGCGTGAAGAAGATTTTTCCAATCCTGCCACCGGGCAGGAATAATCGTCTTTGCATTCCGCTGCGGGCTCCGCCAAAGATAGCGGCCGAATTTCACGAACCTATTTCTTGGAGAGAACCATGTCCCAGCGCACCCCGGGCTTCAATACGCTCGCCGTCCATGCCGGCGCCAAGCCGGACCCCGCCACCGGCGCCCGCGCCACGCCGATCTACCAGACGACGTCCTATGTGTTCGACAATGCCGACCACGCCGCCTCGCTGTTCGGGCTGAAGGCATTCGGCAACATCTATACCCGCATCATGAACCCGACCCAGGCGGTACTCGAGGAGCGCGTCGCAGCCCTCGAGGGCGGCACGGCCGCACTCGCCACCGCATCCGGCCATGCGGCGCAGATGCTCGTGTTCCACAATCTGATGCAGCCGGGCGACAATTTCGTCGCCGCACAGCGCCTCTATGGCGGCTCGATCAACCAGTTCGGCCATGCCTTCAAGAATTTCGGCTGGGAGGTCCGCTGGGCCGACACCGGCGACATCTCTAGCTTCGAGAAGCACATCGACGGCAAGACCAAGGCGATCTTCATCGAGAGCCTGGCCAATCCCGGCGGCACCTTCGTCGACATCGAGAAGATCGCCGACGTCGCCCGCAAGCATGGCCTGCCGCTGATCGTCGACAACACGCTGGCGAGCCCCTATCTCATCCGCCCGATCGAGCACGGTGCGGACATCGTCGTCCACTCGCTGACCAAGTTCATCGGCGGCCACGGCAATTCGATCGGCGGCATCATCGTAGACGGTGGCACCTTCGACTGGTCGAAGTCGGGCAAGTATCCGATGCTGTCGCAGCCGCGCCCCGAATATGGCGGCGTCGTGCTGCATGAGACCTTCGGCAACTTCGCCTTTGCCATCGCCGCCCGCGTGCTTGGCCTGCGCGACCTCGGCCCGGCGATCTCACCCTTCAATGCCTTCCTGATCCTGACCGGCCTCGAAACCCTGCCGCTGCGCATGCAGCGCCACTGCGACAACGCGCTGACGGTGGCCGGTTGGCTGTCCGATCACCCGAAGGTCGCCTGGGTCGCCTATCCCGGCCTCAAGAGCGACAAGAACCACGCGCTGATGAAGAAGTACTCGCCCAATGGCGCGGGTGCGGTCTTCACCTTCGGCGTCAAGGGCGGCTACGAGGCGGGTGTCAAGTTCGTCGAGGAGTTGGAGATGTTCTCCCACCTCGCCAATATCGGCGATACCAAGTCGCTGGTCATTCACCCGGCCTCGACCACCCATCGCCAGCTCTCCGACGAGCAGAAGGTGGCGGCGGGTGCCGGCCCAGATGTCGTCCGCCTCTCGATCGGCATCGAGGACGTCAACGATATCGTCGCCGACCTCGAACAGGCACTGGCCAAGATCTGATCAACAGTGCAAGAATCCGCCCCGGCAGTTCGCGCTGCCGGGGCTTTTTGCATTTTTGGAGCTGGATTTTGCCGCGATTTCTCACCGTCGACGTAAATGGCATCGAACCGGAATTGGGCGCGCCGGCCGAAGGCAGGCTGATCGCGGGCAATCCAAAATTCTGCACCTGGAATGCCGAGGAGGCTGAAGGCGGTCTCTACGCAGGCATCTGGGAATCGACGCCGGGAAAATGGCGCATCGAGTACGACGAATGGGAGTTCTGCCACATCCTGTCTGGCGTTTCGATCGTCAAGGAGGAGGGCGGCGAGGCCCGCACGGTGAAGGCGGGCGACAGCTTTGTGCTCAGGCCCGGCTTCAAGGGAAGCTGGGAAGTGCTTGAAACGACTCGAAAGGAATATGTCATCCGGCTGTAGGCATTCCTTGCGATTGACCGCCGGGCGACATGGGAGGACGATGTCTTTCCATCTACCTGCATGGAGGGAAGGACATGGGCATCGAATGGCCTGAAATTCCCTACGGAGCCTGGCGCGAGACCTGTTCGGCCCTGCATCTCTATGCGCAGGTCGTCGGCAAGTATCGCCTGGCTCGCACGCCCTGGGTCAATCACTCCTGGCATGCGACGCTCTATGTCAACGCGCGCGGCCTTGGCACCTCGCTTGTGCCCGACGGCCCGGGCGGTACCGAAATCGCCTTCGATCTGATCGATCATGCCATCATCGGCAAGGCGAGCAACGGCCGAACGGCATCGTTCCCGCTCGGTCCCGGCTCGGTGGCAGACTTTCATGCCCGCTTTGTCGAGCTGCTCGGCGAGATCGACGCCACGCCCGATTTCGATGGCTGCCCGAACGAGATTCCGAACCCGGTGCCGTTCCGGGACGACGTTGCCCCGCGCCCGTATGACGCCGATGCCGTAACACGCTATTTCCAGGCCTGCGTTGCCGTCGAGCGTGTGTTCCAGCAGTTCCGCACCGGCTTTCTCGGCAAGATCAGTCCCGTGCATCTCTTCTGGGGAAGCTTTGATCTTGCCGTGACGCGTTTTTCCGGCCGGCGGGCACCGCTTCACCCTGGCGGCATTCCGGCGCTACCCGATAGCGTGACCAGCGAAGCCTATAGCCATGAGCTGTCGTCGGCGGGGTTTTGGCCGGGCGGCGGCGGGGTCGACTTCCCCGCCTTCTATTCCTACGCCTATCCGGCGCCGGATGGCTTTGCCGAGGCACGCGTAGCACCCGGCGAAGCCTATTTCGACAAGACCCTGGGCGAGTTCCTGCTTCCTTACGAGGCTGTCAGGCGGTCGAGCGACCCAGAGGTAACGCTCATGCGGTTTCTGGAAAGCACCTATCGCGTCGCAGCCGATCTGGCCGGCTGGGACCGCGCGGCGCTGGAATGCCAGCTTGGCAGGCCGGGCATTCCGCGAGTGGTATAGGTATCAGCCTTGGTCGTATTGATCGGAAGCGACCACGAGGGCATCGATGTCGCTCGCACAAAGCAGCGGCTTCAGCGTCTCGAACTTTTCCGCCGGCCAGTCGTAGACCTTGAGCGCGAGCAGCTTTTCCACCGCTGCCTCGCGAAAGCGCGACTTGATCGGCACAGCAGGATTGCCCGCCACGATGGTGTAGGGCGCAACGTCCTTTGTCACGATTGCCCCGGAGGCGACAATCGCGCCTTCGCCAATGGTGATGCCGGGCATGATCATGGCGCGCATGCCGATCCAGGCGCCGTCGCCGATGGTCGTGTCGCCCTTCCCGACATAGGCGTCGATGATGTGCTCGGCAAACGGATAGAGGCTGAACCAGTCCGTCCTGTGCGTGTGGTTGCCGCCGAGCAGGATCACCGCCTCCGCACCGATGCAGACATAGTCGCCGATGTGGAGCTGATCGATCGGCCAGGCGGGTTCCCATGCCTTCAGGCTGTAGTCGTCGCCGTAGAGGTAGCGCACCACGCTTTGTTCGAACGAACCAGACCAGGCGTCGCTGTAGTAGCTGTGCGTTCCGCGAACGTGGATGTTCGGGTTCCTGACGGTCTCGTGCAGGTACTCGACCTTGGACCAGTGTTTCATGATGCTGTCTGGCTCGGTCATGGTTGTACTCCTGAAATTTACCCTTCCGTCTTTGCTCGCCAGAACGGGCTCTCGAATTGGTTGGTATGATTTTTCACCGTTCTGAAAGGCACGCGGGCGTCTTAATCGCCTTGCCCTGACAGTGCCACACCAAGGTTGCAGTCTTGCGGGGCTCCTCGCGATGCGGCCGTAACCATAATGACGCCGCCTTGTTCGCCTCTCTTGCGCAAGGGCGAGGCGGCATCCTATTTACAGGAACAAAGCCTCTGAACCGATTCTGCCCGTCCGGCGCCGGAATCCCATCTCGATAAAGGGATAGTCGATGAAGAACCCCGTCGAAACATACATGAACCTCGTTCCGATGGTGGTCGAGCAGACCAACAGAGGCGAGCGGGCCTATGACATCTTCTCGCGCCTGCTCAAGGAGCGCATCATCTTCATCACCGGCCCGGTTGAAGACGGCATGGCGACGCTGGTTTGCGCCCAGCTCCTCTTCCTCGAGGCCGAGAACCCGAAGAAAGAAATCAGCCTCTACATCAACTCGCCCGGCGGCGTGGTCACCTCCGGCATGGCGATCTACGACACCATGCAGTTCATCAAGCCGGCGGTTTCGACGCTTTGCATCGGCCAGGCGGCCTCGATGGGTTCGCTGCTGCTGTGCGCCGGCCACAAGGACATGCGTTTCGCCACGCCCAACGCCCGCATCATGGTTCACCAGCCTTCGGGCGGCTTCCAGGGGCAGGCTTCCGACATCGAGCGTCACGCCCAGGATATCATCAAGCTGAAGCGTCGTCTCAACGAGGTCTATGTCAAGCACACCGGCAACGACTACGAGACCATTGAAAAGACGCTCGACCGCGACCATTTCATGACGGCGGACGAGGCGCGCGACTTCGGTCTGATCGACAAGGTCATCGAAAGCCGCGAAGCCGTCGAGGGCGCCACCGCTTCGTGATCGGTCGCTTCGAGCCGCCGGTGGGGCCTCATCTCTATTTTTTGAGGGGCCCTGCGGCATTTCGGACACAATTTGCTGTTCCCTCGGCGAACACGGCAGCCTACGTTAAGGCGGCGTTGAGCTTCGACGGCTTAGCGTTGTTCAAGGGTGCCGCGAATCGTTGCAGCGACTTCTGGAATGTGTGTTTTACGGAGCTCGTTGCGGCAGCCAGGGATGGCGGTGGCGGCGTCCGTCGTTAGATTGCATATGCGCCCAACAGCCAGGTCATCGGCGGGGCGGCAGTGAAAGGACTTGGACAAGATGAGCAAGGTCAGCAACGGCGGCGGCGACTCCAAGAACACGCTCTATTGCTCGTTCTGCGGCAAGAGCCAGCATGAGGTACGCAAACTCATCGCCGGTCCGACCGTCTTCATCTGCGACGAGTGTGTCGAGCTGTGCATGGACATCATCCGCGAGGAGAACAAGACCTCGATGGTGAAGTCGCGCGAAGGCGTGCCCACCCCGCAGGAAATTCTCAAGGTTCTGGACGATTACGTCATTGGTCAGCCTCACGCCAAGCGCGTGCTGTCGGTGGCCGTCCACAATCACTACAAGCGCCTGGCCCATGCCGGGAAGAGCAATGACGTCGAACTGGCGAAGTCGAACATCCTGCTGATCGGACCGACCGGCTGCGGCAAAACGCTGCTCGCCCAGACGCTGGCCCGCATCATCGACGTGCCGTTCACCATGGCTGACGCCACGACGCTGACCGAAGCCGGCTATGTCGGCGAGGATGTCGAAAACATCATCCTCAAGCTGCTCCAGGCAGCCGACTACAACGTCGAGCGCGCCCAGCGCGGCATCGTCTACATCGACGAAATCGACAAGATCAGCCGCAAGTCGGACAACCCTTCGATAACCCGCGATGTGTCGGGCGAGGGTGTCCAGCAGGCGCTGCTCAAGATCATGGAGGGCACCGTCGCTTCGGTGCCGCCCCAGGGCGGCCGCAAGCACCCGCAGCAGGAGTTCCTGCAGGTCGATACAGCGAACATCCTGTTCATCTGCGGTGGCGCATTCGCCGGCCTCGACAAGATCATTTCGGATCGCGGTCGCAAGACCTCGATCGGTTTCGGCGCGACCGTTGCCTCGCCTGAGGATCGTCGCACCGGCGATCTGTTCCGCCAGGTCGAGCCCGAGGATCTGCTGAAGTTCGGCCTGATCCCCGAGTTCGTCGGCCGTCTGCCTGTTCTGGCGACGCTCGAGGACCTCGACGAGCCGGCGCTGATCCAGATCCTGACCGAGCCGAAGAACGCGCTCGTCAAGCAGTACCAGCGCCTGTTCGAGATGGAGAATGTCGAGCTGACCTTCCACGAGAACGCGCTGTCGGCGATCGCCAAGCGCGCCATCGAGCGCAAGACCGGCGCACGCGGCCTGCGCTCGATCATGGAAGCGATCCTGCTCGACACCATGTTCGAGCTTCCCGCGCTGGAAGGCGTGCAGGAAGTGGTGATTTCGGAAGAAGTGGTGACCGGCAGCGCCCGGCCGCTCTACATCTATTCCGAGCAGCAGGAAAAGAAGGGCAACGTCAGCGCCTGAGGCGCTGATTGCCTGCCGCATCCGTGCAAGCCACGATGCGCCGATACAAACTACCGCTCTCGCGAACGGCGCCCCAGCGGCGCCGTTCAGCATTTTGGGGCTTGGGGCATCTGGCTGGGACACGCTCGCGTGTATGGCCTTGATGTTTACCCAGTGAAGCTCCAACTAACGGTGAAGAGGCGATGGGTGTTTTCGTGCTGTAAAGCCGCGCGGCAATCGGCGGTAGGCGGAACCCTCCATGGTCGTTAATATGAGATTCGCGGTTGGCCCCGTGCGGCCGCGAAATGAAAGGTTGGACAATGGCCAAAATATCCCGCTCTTCCAGCGAAGGAACCTTCGCGGTCCTGCCGTTGCGCGACATCGTCGTGTTCCCGCACATGATCGTTCCGCTCTTTGTCGGGCGTGAAAAGTCGATCAAGGCTCTGGAAGAGGTGATGGGTCAGGAAAAGCAGATCCTGCTTGCCACCCAGATGAATGCGGCAGACGACGATCCCGAGCCCGATGCGATCTACGACATCGGCACGCTCGCCAACGTCCTGCAACTGCTGAAGCTGCCCGACGGCACCGTCAAGGTGCTGGTCGAAGGCACGACGCGCGCAAAGATCGAAGCTTTCACCGACAAGCCAGACTTCCATGAAGCTCGCGCGCTTATCCTGAGCGAGCCGAAAGAGGAAGAGGTCGAGGTCGAAGCGCTGTCCCGCTCGGTGGTCGCGGACTTCGAGAATTACGTCAAGCTGAACAAGAAGATCTCGCCCGAAGTGGTTGGCGCCGCCGGGCAGATCGAGGACTATTCCAAGCTCGCCGATACGGTGGCATCGCATCTTGCCATCAAGATCACCGAGAAGCAGGAAATGCTCGGCACGCTGTCCGTCAAGGAGCGGCTCGAGAAGGCGATGGGCTTCATGGAAGCCGAGATCTCCGTCCTGCAGGTCGAAAAGCGCATCCGCAGCCGCGTCAAGCGGCAGATGGAGAAGACCCAGCGCGAGTACTACCTCAACGAGCAGATGAAGGCGATCCAGAAGGAGCTCGGCGAGGGCGAGGACGGCCGCGACGAAGCTGCCGAACTCGAGGCCCGCATCAAGAAGACCAAGCTGACCAAGGAGGCCCGCGAGAAGGCGGACGCCGAATTGAAGAAGCTGCGGTCGATGTCGCCGATGTCGGCGGAAGCAACCGTCGTGCGTAACTACCTCGACTGGCTGCTGTCGATCCCGTGGGGCAAGAACACCAAGGTCAAGCACGACCTGAACTTCGCCCAGCAGGTTCTCGACACCGATCATTACGGCCTCGACAAGGTCAAGGACCGCATCGTCGAGTACCTCGCGGTGCAGAGCCGCCAGAAGAAGCTGAAGGGCCCGATCCTGTGCCTCGTCGGCCCTCCCGGCGTCGGCAAGACCTCGCTCGGCAAGTCGATCGCCAAGGCGACCGGTCGCGAATTCGTGCGCATGGCGCTCGGCGGCGTGCGTGACGAGGCCGAGATCCGCGGTCACCGCCGCACCTATATCGGCTCGATGCCCGGCAAGGTCATCCAGTCGATGAAGAAGGCCAAGAAGTCCAACCCGCTCTTCCTGCTCGACGAGATCGACAAGATGGGCCAGGACTTCCGCGGCGATCCGTCGTCGGCGCTGCTCGAGGTGCTTGATCCGGAACAGAACGCAACGTTCATGGACCACTATCTGGAGGTCGAATACGACCTTTCGAGCGTGATGTTCGTGACGACGGCGAACACGTTGAACATCCCTGCGCCCTTGATGGACCGCATGGAGATCATCCGTATCGCCGGCTACACCGAGGACGAGAAGGTCGAGATCGCCAAGCGGCACCTGATGCCGAAGGTGGTTCGCGATCATGCGCTCCAGCCCAAGGAGTTCTCGGTCTCGGAAGATGCGATCCGTGCGGTGATCCAGCTTTACACGCGTGAAGCCGGTGTCCGCAGCCTCGAGCGCGAGCTGATGAAGCTCGGGCGCAAGGCGGTCACCGAGATCCTCAAGACCAAGAAGAAGTCGGTAAAGATCACGGCGGCCAATCTGGACGAGTATCTCGGCGTGCCGCGCTATCGCTACGGCCAGGTCGAGGGCGAGGACCAGGTCGGTGTCGTCACCGGGCTTGCCTGGACCGAGGTTGGCGGCGAGCTGCTGACGATCGAAGGCGTGATGATGCCGGGCAAGGGCCGCATGACGGTCACCGGCAACCTGCGTGAGGTCATGAAGGAGTCGATTTCGGCCGCGGCATCCTATGTCCGCAGTCGCGCCATCGACTTCGGCATCGAGCCTCCGCTGTTCGACAAGCGCGACATCCACGTCCACGTTCCGGAGGGTGCGACACCCAAGGACGGGCCGTCGGCGGGCACGGCGATGGCGACCGCGATCGTCTCCGTTCTTACCGGCATTCCGGTCAGGGCCGATGTCGCGATGACGGGCGAGATCACGCTGCGTGGTCGCGTGCTGCCGATCGGCGGCCTCAAGGAGAAGCTGCTCGCAGCGCTTCGCGGCGGCATCAAGAAGGTGCTGATCCCGGAAGAGAACGCCAAGGACCTGGCTGACATTCCGGAAAACGTGAAGAGCGGCATGGAGATCATCCCCGTTGCCCGCATGGGCGAGGTGATCAAGCATGCGCTGGTGCGCCAGCCCGAGCCTATCGAATGGGTCGAGCCGGTCGACGTGCCGGCTGCCAAGTCGGATGCATCAGAGGATGCCGGCAAGGGCTTTGCTCATTAAGCCGCATCTTAAGTAGAACTCGAAACGGAAAAGCCGGGTCTCAGCCCGGCTTTTTCATGTGAAAAACCCCGGAATTCCGGGCTTTTTCTGCATTTTTGACGGCTTTGGGTCTTGGTTGTGCCGGAAGCTTTTTCTACAGTCCCTCTCCAACCGGCTGAGTCTAATGTCCCGGTTTTCTCAGAGAAGGGAAATTGAATGAACAAGAACGAACTCGTTTCCGCTGTCGCCGAGGCTGCCAAGCTCTCCAAGGGCGATGCGCAGTCCGCTGTCGATGCAGTGTTCTCCGTCATCACGGGCGAACTGAAGAATGGCGGCGATGTCCGGCTCGTCGGTTTCGGAAATTTCTCCGTGTCCAAGCGCGCGGAATCCACTGGCCGCAACCCGCAGACCGGCGCGGAAGTGAAGATTCCGGCTCGCACGGTTCCGAAGTTCTCGGCCGGCAAGGGCCTCAAGGACGCGGTCAACTGATCGCTTTCCAGTTCATGGAATGACTGAGAAGCCGGGTTTGCCCGGCTTTTCTTTTGACCGCAGAACAATGCGTCCGTGCGTGCTTCGAGGCTCGCCTTGCAGGCGAGCACCTCAGCATGAGGACGTCAGCGCCCACAGCCCTCATGCTGAGGAGCGAGCGCAGCGAGCCTCGAAGCACGCACCAAAACAAAAGGGGCCGCGGTTCAACCGCGGCCCCTTTTTCAGTTGAGGGTATAGGACGTAGGCGCGTCAGTTATGCCTTCACGCGGAACGCATTACGCGGCAGGTCCGAAAGCACCTCGGCGCGATTGCCGCGCAGGATCACGATCTCTTCCAGCCTCAGGCCGAAGCGGCCCTGCAGATAGATTCCCGGCTCGATTGAGAAGACGTTGCCTTCCTCCAGGATCGTTTCCGACGTGCCGGTGATGTAGGGCGGCTCGTGGATGTCGATGCCGAGGCCGTGGCCGGTGCGGTGCAGGAAGAAATCGCCATAGCCGGCGGCAGTGATGACGTCACGCGCTGCCTTGTCGACTTCCTTGGCGGCAACGCCCGGCTTGGAGGCGGCAATCGCCGCCTGCACCGCACGCTCCAGCACGTCATGCACCTCGTCAAAGCCCTCGGGCGTTTCGCCGAATACGCCGACGCGCGTCATGTCGGAAGGGTAGCCGTCCTTGCGGCCGCCGATGTCGATCAGCACTGCCTCGTTCGCCCTAAGCTTGCGGTCGCCAGTGTGATGGTGCGGGAAGGCGCCGTTCTCGCCGAAGCAAACGCTGGTGAACTCGGCCTTGGCACCGTTTGCAGCGTAAAAGTCGCGGACGGCCTGCGCTACTTCAAGTTCGGTCACGCCGACTTTCAGCGCGGCAAAGCCGGCACGCATGGCACCGTCGTTGAGCACGGCGTTCATCTTGAGCAGGTCGTATTCGGCTTCGTCCTTCTGGGCCCGCAGATAGCCGACCGTGTCGGTCAGGAAGCCGCGCTGAGCACCGGGCAGGGCGTCGATGGCGAGCAGGGCGAAGTCGGCACGCATCGTCTCGTCGAGCGCGATCTTGAGGCCTTCGCGCTTGGCGCCACAGTCGGCCAGCAGCGAGGCAAGCGCCTGGTTGGGGCCGTCGGCGTCGTTCCAGGGGTAGAATGGCAGCTTGGTGAAGGGACGCTGGCTGTCGACGTTGAGTGCCGGCATCAGGAAGCCGGCGTGATCCTTGGCGACGATCAGCATCACCGGGCGCTCATCGCCATGCGGCGACATGCCCGCGAGCCAGACAAGGTGCGAAGAGGGGCCGACGACCACGAGGTCCGTCCCGGTTTCTGCCATGCGTTCGCGCAGCCGCGCCATCCGCTCTTCGTACATTGTCCTTGCCTTCTTGTTCTTGGGGGGAGGGGTGGGACCGCCCTTGGGCGGGCGGCCCCGGTGCTTATGTCAGGTCAGTTCTTCTTGACAAGACGATAGTAGACGAAGTCCGAGGTCGCGCCGTTGACGTAGCCCTCGACGTTCTTGGCGCGCGCCACCTGGGTCGCGGCCTGGAACATGACGACGATCGGCGACTTCTCCTGCACCTTCTTCTGCAGGTCGATATACATCGCGCTGCGCTTTGCCGGGTCAGCCTCGGCCAGTGCGGCCTTGGTTGCCTTGTTCAGCTCTTCCGGCACGGCCCAGCCGTTACGCCACGTCGTGGTCGACTGGTAGTGGTCGTCGGAGTTGTCTTCGTTGTAGGCGAAAGCCTTGGCGTTGGAGTGCGGGTCCATGAAGTCTGGGCCCCAGTACAGCAGCATCGCCTCGTGCGTGCGGGCACGGTACTTGGTGATCACCTGCGAGCCGGTGCCCGGGATGATCTCGAAGTTGATGCCGGCTTCGGCGAAGCTCGCCTGCAGCGATTGCGCCATGTCGGTGAACGGCGTCGAGTTGATGACGTCGAGCGTGACCTTGATCGGCGTCTTGATGCCTGCGTCAGCCAGGATCTGCTTGGCCTTGGCCGGATCATAGCTATAGGGCGTCTCGTCGAGCGCGCCGGGGAAGCCCGACGGCCAGAAAGCCTGGTGCGTCTGCATCTGGCCCTTCAGGAAGGTGTCGGTCATGCCCTTGTAGTTGACCAGGTAGCGGGCGGCATCCCACACCGCTTCCGGCTGCAGCGCTGCGTCCTTCTGGTTGAACGACAGGAAGTGCACGGCTGCCTGCGGATAGGTCTCGGTGGTGAGGCTATCCTTGCCGGCGAGGCCGGCGATCTGGTCCGAGGTCAGGTTCTTGGCCATGTCGACGTCGCCCGACTCGAGCAGCAGCTGCTGGGTCGCGGCTTCGGCAACGTGACGGATGATGACGCCCTTGATTTCAGGCGCGCCGTTGAAATACTCGGCGTTGGCCGTCAGGTTGATCAGTTCCCCCGGACGGAAGGCCTTGAGCACGAACGGGCCGGTGCCGGCCGAGTTCGACTTGAGCCACGCATTGCCCATGTCGCCATTGGCCTCGTTGGCCTGCAGCGTCACCGCATCGACCACCGAAGCGGGGCGGGCAGCCAGCACGTTGAGCACGAAGGCCGACGAGAAGTCGCCTTCATACTTCATGACGACCTTGTTGCCGTCGGCCTTGACCATCTGGTCGAAGTTCTCGGGCGTCCACCCAAGCTGGGTCAGGATGAAGGCGGGGGCCTTGTTGAGCGTGATCACGCGCTTCCACGAATAGACCACGTCTTCGGCGCGCAGCGGATTGCCCGAGCTGAACTTGACGCCGTCGCGCAGCGTAAAGGTGATGGTCTTGGCTGCGTCGTCGGCCGACCATTCCTTGGCGAGGCCTGCGGCCAGCGTCTTGGTGTCGGTGGCGTCGTACTGCACCAGACGGTCATAGGTCTGGGCGACATATTCGCCCGACGAGAACTCGTAAGCCTCGGCCGGGTCGATGCTGACGATGTCGTCGATGTTCTGCGCTACAACCAGGATGTTGGCCGGCGTCGCCGCCAGGCTGATGGCGGGCGCCATCGGCATTGCCAGCGCAGCCGCCAGCAGCGCTGCCTTGAACAGTTTCATCATTCTCTCTCCTTTTTGGTTCCCGTAGTCTTTTCCTCGGCCCTTGAAACCCGCAGGGCCGGATGCTCCGTGCGTGACCTGAACATCGGCAGGGTGCCGGTCCAGAGCAGGCGCGCGAACTTGTCGGTGTCGTTCGACCATGAATGTGGACGATTGCCGCGGAAATGCAGGCTGTCGCCGGCCGAAAGCACCATTTCCTGGTCGTCGAGGCGCTGGGTGATGGAGCCCTCGAGAATGAACAGGATTTCCTCGCCTTCATGGCTGACGGTTTCCGAGCGGTAGCCCGGCGGCACGTTGAGCACGAAGGAGGACAGCACGTTGCCGGTGAAGTCCGTGGCAATGCGCTCGTAGACGATCGACGAACCGTCGACCGAGAATCGGTTGCGCTCGGCGGCGCGGGTCAGCCCGTCCTCCATGGAGGGCGTGGCGATGAAGTAATCCACAGCCACGTCGAGGCTGCGCGCAATCTGGGCGAGTGTGCCGAGGGAAGGCGTGGCATGGTCGCGTTCGACTTGGCTGAGATAGCCGACCGAAATGCCGGCGGAATCGCACAATTCCTGCAGCGTCATGGAGAGCTGGCGGCGGCGCGCACGGATCAGCGCACCCACTTTGGGCTGGCCCGATGCTGCGCTCCTGCTGGCCTCCGAAGACACGCTTTTTTTGCTCCCATCAAAATTTTTTTGATCTAAGCAAAATTATTTGTATAGTCCAAGCGGAATTTTGCTCGATCGACAACATCCGTGCCGCCTCGTCGGTGCGCCAGAGATGGTGGGAACAAAGACCGCGTGGCTTCAGAAATCGACTCCGCCGCAAAGGCGCTACCAGCAGGGCCCAGCGGCCCGTCAGCCAGTTCGGGCGCCCTGTGGCGGTCGACCTTGGGCGTGCTGGGCTTCCTCGTCGCGATTGCGCTGACCTTCCTCGGCCTGCTCGCCATCACCTTCTTCATCGGTCGTGTCGTGCCGATCGATCCGGTTCTTGCCGTGGTCGGCGACCGCGCTCCGCGTGCCGTCTATGAGGCCGCGCGCATTGAAATGGGGCTCGACCGGCCGCTGATCGTCCAGTTCTTCCACTATGTCGGCAATGTGCTGACCGGTGATTTCGGCATGTCAGTGTCGACCGGCCGGCCAGTCGCAGAGGATCTGGCTCGCGTCTTCCCGGCGACGCTGGAGATGGCCACGCTCGGCATCATGATCGGCGTGCTGCTCGGCGTGCCGATGGGCGTCTATGCCGCCAGCCGTCAGGGTAGCCTGGTCGACCAGGCGATTCGCGTCGTCGGCCTGCTCGGCTACTCGGTGCCGGCCTTCTGGCTCGGGCTTGTCGGCCTGGCGCTGTTCTATGCCAAGCTGCAATGGGTCGGCGGCCCTGGCCGCATCGACATCTTCTTCGACGGCATGGTCGAGCCGGTGACTGGCCTTCTGCTGATCGACAGCCTGATTGCCGGTGAAACGGAGATATTCGTCAATGCGCTGACGCATCTGGCGCTGCCGGCAGCGGTGCTGGGCTTCTTCAGCCTGGCCTACATCGCCCGTATGACGCGCTCCTTCATGCTCGACCAGTTGGCGCAGGAATATGTGACGACGGCGCGGGTCAAGGGTGTGCCCGAGCGGCTGGTGCTGTGGCGCCACGCTTTCCGTCCGATCCTGGTTCCGCTCATTACCGTTATCGGCCTTTCCTATGCCGGCCTGCTCGAAGGCTCGGTGATGATCGAGACGGTCTTCTCCTGGCCCGGCATTGGCAACTACCTGACCACGGCACTTCTCAACGCCGACATGAACGCCGTCCTGGGCTCGACCCTGGTCATCGGCGCCGTGTTCATCGGCATCAACAAGATTTCGGACGTGCTCTACCGCGTCCTCGACCCGAGGGCACGCTGATGGCTACGACTCGCGACTGGCTTCTCGACGATTCGCCATCCTCGCGCCTGCAGGCACGGCTTGGCCGCAGCTACCGGCTGACGCGCGCCTTGATGCGCAATCCGTTGGCCGTGGTCGGCGCTTTCATCGTGTTGACGCTGATCCTGGTGGCGCTGTTCGCCCCGTGGATCGCCACCCACTCGCCGGTTGGCCAGAACCTCGATATGCGGCTGCTGCCGCCGAGCGCCGAGAATTGGATGGGCACCGACGAACTCGGCCGCGACATCTGGAGCCGCGTGGTCTACGGCGCGCGCATCACGTTGATGATCGTGGCGCTCGTCGCGGTACTCGCAGCACCGGTCGGCCTCGTCGTCGGTGCGGTTGCCGGCTATTTCGGCGGCTGGACCGACCGTATCCTGATGGGAATCACCGACATCTTCCTGTCGATGCCCAAGCTGATCCTGGCGCTGGCCTTCGTGGCGGCGCTCGGGCCCGGCATCCAGAACGCCATCATCGCCATCGCCATTGCCACCTGGCCCGGCTATGCGCGCATCGCCCGCGCCGAGACGCTGACCATCCGCAACTCGGAGTTCGTCGCTGCCGTCGAACTGCAGGGGGCGTCGTCGTTCCGCGTCATCGTCAACCATATCCTGCCGCTCTGCACCTCCTCGATGATCATCCGCGTCACCCTCGACATGGCTGGCATCATTCTGACTGCCGCCGGCCTCGGCTTCATCGGCCTTGGCGCACAGCCGCCGCTGCCCGAATGGGGCGCGATGATCTCGCGCGGCCGCTCCTTCATCCTCGACCAGTGGTGGGTAGCGACCATGCCCGGCTTCGCCATCGTCATCGTCAGCCTCGGCTTTTGCTTCCTCGGCGATGGCCTGCGCGACGTGCTCGATCCCAAGCATGGAGACCGCCAGTGAGCAGCTTGCTTGAAATCGAAAACCTGCGCGTCACCTTCCCGACGGCGCGTGGTCCGGTCGACGTGGTCAAGGGCCTGTCGCTGACGCTCGGCCGCGAGCGCCTGGGCATCGTCGGTGAGAGCGGTTCGGGCAAGTCGATGACCGGCCGTTCGATCCTGCGGCTGATCCGTGCCCCCGGCAAGGTCACCGCCGACAAGCTGCGTTTTGACGGTGTCGACCTGCTCAAGCAGTCGGACAAGCAGATGCGCGCTATCAGGGGCGCCCGCATCTCGATGGTCATGCAGGACCCGAAATTCTCGCTCAATCCGGTCATGACCATCGGCGACCAGATCGCCGAGGCGCTGCTGACGCACCAGAAGCTCGGCCGCGCCGATATCAGAGGCCGCACGCTGGCGATGCTGGAAGCCGTGCGCATCAACGATCCCGAGCGCGTGCTCGGCCTCTACCCGCACGAAGTCTCGGGCGGCATGGGCCAGCGCATCATGATCGCCATGATGCTGATCCCCGAGCCGGACCTGCTCATCGCCGACGAACCAACCTCGGCGCTCGACGTTTCGGTGCAGGCGCAGGTGCTGGAAATCATCGACGATCTGGTCAAGCGCAAGGGCATGGGCCTGATCCTGATCTCCCACGACCTCGAGCTCGTTTCCGCCTATTGCGACCGCATCCTGGTGATGCGCGCTGGCGAGGTGGTCGAGGAATGCGCTGCTGGCGAACTCCGCAACGCCAAACATCCCTATACGCGCGGCCTGCTCGCCTCGATCCCGCGCCTCGACGAGGATCGCGAAGAGCTACCGGTCCTGCAACGCGACGAGGCTTCGACATGAGCGCGCTGACAATCGAAAACCTCGACATCTCCTACGGCACCTCGAAGGTCACTCACGGTATCGGCTTTTCCGTCGCCGAAGGCGAGAGCTTCGCGCTTGTCGGCGAAAGCGGTTCGGGCAAGACCACCGTGCTCAAGGCGATCGCCGGCATGGCAAAGCAATGGACCGGCTCGATCTCGGTGTTCGGCCAGCCAAGGAGCCCGGGCATCGACCGCGGTTTCGCCCGGCAGTGCCAGATGGTGTTCCAGGACCCCTATGGCTCGCTGCATCCGCGCAAGACGGTCGATGCGACGCTCAGCGAGCCGCTCACCATCCACGGCATTGCCGACAGCGGCGCGCGCGTCGACGAGGTGATGCAGTCGGTCGGCCTCGACCGGCGCTTCCGCTTCCGCTTTCCCCACCAGCTCTCCGGCGGCCAGCGCCAGCGCGTGGCGATTGCGCGCGCGCTGATCCTCAAGCCGAAGTTCCTGCTGCTCGACGAGCCTACTTCGGCGCTTGATGTGTCGGTGCAGGCGGAGATCCTGAACCTGCTCAAGCGCCTGCGCCGCGAGCAGGGGCTGACTTACCTGATGGTCACCCACAACCTGCCTGTCGTCTCGTTCCTGTGTGACCGCCTGGCCGTCATGCGCCATGGCCGCATCGTCGAGATCGCGACCGTCGACCAGCTCAAGCGCGGCGCGCTCGAAAATCCCTATTCGCGCGAGTTGATCGAACTCGGCGCGGCTCATCCCAAGACCTGAAATATCGAGGTAATCATGACAGAAACCGCATTCGCCGAAGCGCTCGGCGCCTTCGATGCCGCCCTTGCCACCACCACGGAAGTCGAGGGCGTGTGGAAGGCGCTGCAGGCGCTGGCTGACGTTGTCGTCGGCGCCAAGCTCTTCACCATCATGAAGGTCGACTGGGCGACCGAGCGGTCCGGCCGCGTCTACACCAGCCACCCCGACGAGTACCCGGTCTCGGGCACCAAGCCGATGAACCGCACCCATTGGTTCGACACGATCCACATCCAGCGCAAGCCCTTCGTCGCCAATACGATCAAGGACATCGCCGACGTCTTCCCCGACCACGAGACGATCTGGCAGCTCGGCTGCGGTTCCGTGCTGAACTGGCCGGTGTTCATCGCCGACCAGATGGTAGGCACCGTCAACATGCTGCATGACGAGCATTTTTACACGCCGGCCCGCGTCGAGGCCGCCAAGCACCTCTCGCTTGCGGCCAAGGCTGCCTTCCTCGCCGCCGAGCACCTGGCACGCAAGTAAGCCGCAGGGCACCTTTGGATCGAGCGCCGCGCATCCGTCCGGATGTGCGGCGCTCTTTTTTTGCAGGCGTGCTCCTGGTTTGCCGAGGCTGCGATCCCTCGTACCTACCGGTCCCACCCTCGACATTGTCAATGCAACCGTTGCGCATATAGACTTCGCAACGGGAGGTGGCTCGCCGCTCAGGCAAGCCAGGCGGGCCGGCAACGACATGTTCGCTGGGCACAATCCATATCTGGTCGCCCTGTCGGTGGCGATTGCCATCCTGGGCGGCTACACCGGCTTCGGCCTTGCAGCGCGGGTGCGTGCCGCTTCCGGTGCCCGGCGCCGGCTTTTGCTCGCCGGGGCTGCCGGCTTTTTGGCCGTCGGCATCTGGACCATGCATTTCATCGGCGTCATGGCCGCACCTATTCCCGCCGATGCAATCTATCTGGTGTTGCCGACCATCGTCTCCTTCCTGATCTGCGCGCTGGTTGTGGGCGTGTCGCTGTTCTTCATCAGCGTCGGCAAGCCCTCCGCCGGCCGTCTGGCCGCATCGGCGCTGCTCATGGGCGGCGGCATCGTGTCGATGCACTATGTCGGCATCCACGGCCTGTCGGGTGCGTTCACCATCGAGCACGACCACCTGATGGTCGCCCTCGCCACCGTCATTGCCATCGGCGCGGCCTATGGCGGGCTGAAAATATTCTTGGCGCGGCAGGGCGGGGCGCGCTTGGCGCTGAGCGCCGTGGCCTTCGGCCTAGCCGTGTCGGGCATGCACTATACGGCCATGTACGGCATGCATTTCCGCCCCGCGACGGACCACGCGCATGATTTCGGCGGGCTCACGGCGTCGCCGCAGGTGCTAGCGCTTGTGGTGTCGCTGCTGTGCTTCGTCATCGCCGCAGGATTTCTACTCTTTCTGGTGCCCGAGCCGCGCCGGCGCGAGGCATCATCAGGGGCGATAGGGACGGAAGATGTCCTGGAGCCGGTGTCGGCCACTGACCTCCTCGTCGATGGCGCGTTTGCTTCATGGAGCCACCAATCACCCTTTCCGGGGCAGCGTACCGGACCCGCGCCGCTCGGCGGCGTCGGCCAGCCGCGGGCGCTGCCGGTATCGCTGATGCCGGTCGAAGGTGCTGACGGCACGCATTTCATCGCTGTCACTGATGTGCGCGGCATCCGCGCCTATGCGCACTACACGCTCCTCCACGACGGCACCCGCGAGCGCATGTCGCCCTGGTCGATCTCGGAGGCGGAAACGCGGCTCGACCCGGCCTTTTTCATGCGCGTCCACCGCAGCCACATCATCGCGATCCCGCATGTCAGCCTGATGCGCAGGGAAAGGGACGGGGCGGTTGTCGAGCTTGACGGGCCATCGCCGCACCGCGTGCCGGTGAGCCGCGCCAAGATCGCCGAACTGAAAGCCCGGCTCGGCATCGCCGGGCGAAATGGCCATTCGGACTGACGGCCGATAGGTCGCTATCGCTGACGCAGTTCGTGCGTGAATATCCGCAGTTCGTGCGAAAATCCGCCCCTCGTGACAGCCCTGGTGCCACTGCCTTGTGGGCGCGCGAAGCTTCGGAACAGTCTTCGCTCGACGTTCGCGCTTCACGCTTGCCGGACGCATGGAGGAGAAAATGATTCCCGGTCCATTCAGCTACCATCGGCCTTCGACGCTGGCCGATGCGGTGAGGCTGCTTGCCTCCCTTGGTGATGAAGCCAGGCCTTTGGCGGGCGGCCACAGCCTGATCCCGATGATGAAGCTGCGGCTCGCGACGCCGCAAAGTCTGGTCGACCTGCACGGCATCGACAGCCTCAGGGGTATCCGAAGCGACGGCGGCGCAATTCTCATCGGCGCGATGACCACCCAGCACGACCTGATCGGCTCTGACGTGATCGCCAGGTCGCTGCCTATCCTGGCGGAGGCCGCAGCCCTGATCGCAGATCCGCAGGTCCGCTATTGCGGCACGATCGGCGGCAATGTCGCCAATGGCGATCCCGGCAACGACATGCCCGCCTTGATGATGACCCTCGGCGCCAGCTACTTGCTCGAAGGTCCGGATGGAAGCCGCACGGTCGCGGCAACGGATTTCTACCAGGGTGCCTATTTCACCGCACTCGAGCCCGGCGAGATCCTGACCGCGATCTCGATACCCGCGCCGTCCTCCGGCCATGGCTATGCCTATGAGAAACTGAAGCGGAAGGTTGGCGACTACGCCACCGCCGCCGCCGCCTTGGTGCTCACCATGTCGGGCGGCAAGGTCGCGACCTGCTCAATCGGGCTCACCAACCTCGCCGAGACGCCGTTGCTTGCCGAGGATGCTGCGAAGGCCGTGATCGGCACCGACCTCGACGAGGAGTCGCTGAAGCAGGCCGCTGCCGCCGCCGAGGCGATCATGTCGCCGTCGGCTGATACGCGTGGCCCGGTCGAATACCGCAAGCATGTCGGCGGCATCATGGTCATGCGCGCGCTGAAGCGCGCCGCCGCCAGGGCCAGTTGAGGGAGGCACAGATGGCAAAGACCCATATCACCATGAAAGTGAACGGCACCGAGGTCGAAGGCCTCGTCGAGCCGCGCACGCTGCTTGTGCATTTCATTCGCGAGAACCTCCAGCTTACCGGAACCCATATCGGCTGCGAGACGACCCATTGTGGCGCCTGCACCGTCGACATCGACGGCATGTCGGTGAAGAGCTGCACCATGTTCGCCGTGCAGGCGGATGGCGCTGAGATCCTCACCATCGAGGGCATGGCCAATGCCGACGGCACGCTGTCCGCCCTGCAGGAGGGCTTCCGTATGATGCACGGGCTGCAATGCGGCTTCTGCACGCCGGGCATGATCGTCCGCGCGCACCGGCTGCTGCAGGAAAATCCGACCCCGACCGAGGAGGAGATCCGCCTCGGCATCTCCGGCAACATCTGCCGCTGCACCGGCTACCAGAACATCGTCAAGGCGATCCAGTACGCCGCCGCCAAGATCAACGGCACCGAATACAAGGAGGCTGCCGAATGAACGACATGGCTCCCACGCGGGAACAGCGCGAAGCGAAACTGGAGGGCATGGGGTGCAAGAGAAAGCGCGTCGAGGACGCGCGCTTCACCCAGGGCAAGGGCAACTATGTCGACGACCTGAAGCTGCCGGGCATGCTGCATGGCGATTTCGTCCGCTCGCCCTATGCCCATGCGCGCATCAAGTCGATCAACACGGAAGCCGCGCTGAAAGTGCCGGGCGTGCTCGCAGTAATCACGGCGGAGACGCTGAAGACCGTCAACCTCGCGTGGATGCCGACGCTCGCGGGCGACGTGCAGATGGTGCTGGCCGACGGCAAGGTGCTGTTCCAGAACCAGGAAGTGGCCTTCGTGGTGGCGACCGACCGCTATGCTGCCGATGACGGCATCAACGCCGTCGAAGTCGAGTACGAGTCGCTGCCAGTCGTCATTGATCCCTTCCACGCCATGGACCCGGATGCGCCGGTGCTGCGCGAAGACCTCGCCGGCAAGACCAGCGGAGCGCATGGCCCGCGCAAGCATCACAACCACATCTTCGAATGGAGCGTCGGCGACAAGGACCTGACCGACGCCGCCTTTCGCAAGGCCGACGTCACCATCAAGGAGATGCTCTCTTACCAGCGCGTCCATCCGTGTCCGCTCGAGACCTGCCAGAGCGTCGCCTCCTTCGACAAGATCAATGGCGAACTGACGCTTTGGGGCACGTTCCAGGCGCCGCATGTCATCAGGACGGTGGTGGCGCTGATCGCCAACCTGCCCGAACAGAAGATCCACGTCATCTCGCCCGACGTCGGCGGCGGATTCGGCAACAAGGTCGGCGCTTACCCTGGCTATATCTGCTCGGCGGTAGCCTCCATCGTCACCGGCAAGCCGGTGAAGTGGGTCGAGGACCGCATCGAGAACCTGACCTCGACTGCCTTTGCCCGCGACTACCACATGACGACCGAGATCGCGGCCACCAGGGAGGGCAAGGTCACTGGCTTGCGCGTCCACGTGCTGGCCGATCACGGCGCCTTCGACGCCTGCGCCGATCCCTCGAAGTGGCCGGCCGGCTTCTTCAACATCGCCACCGGCTCCTACGACTTTCCGACAGCCCATGTGAGCGTCGATGGCATCTACTCCAACAAGGCGCCGGGCGGCGTCGCCTATCGCTGCTCGTTCAGGGTGACGGAAGCGGCCTACTGCATCGAGCGCGGCATGGACATTTTGGCCCAGAAGCTCGGTATGGACCCGGCGGAACTCAGGCTCCGGAACTTCATCAAGGCGGAGCAGTTCCCCTACCACTCGGCGCTCGGCTGGGAGTATGATTCCGGCGACTACGCCACCGCCATGAAGAAGGCGATGGAAACGGTGCAATATGCCGAGTTGCGCAAGGAGCAGGCTGAGAAGCGCGAAGCCTTCAAGCGCGGCGAGACGCGCGAGATCATGGGCATCGGCGTCTCCTTCTTCACCGAGATCGTCGGCGCCGGCCCCTCGAAGAACTGCGACATCCTCGGCATCGCCATGTTCGACAGTTGCGAGATCAGGCTGCACCCGACTGGCGCTGGCATCGCCCGCGTCGGCACCAAGAGCACCGGCCAGGGCCATGAGACGACCTGGGCGCAGATCATTGCCACCGAGATCGGTATTCCGGCCGACAGGATCGCGGTCGAGGAGGGCAATACCGATACCGCGCCCTACGGCTTAGGCACCTATGGCTCGCGCTCCACGCCCGTGGCGGGTGCGGCGATCGCCACCGCGGCACGGAAGATCAAGGCCAAGGCGCAGATGATCGCTGCCTACAAGCTCGAGGTCCACGAGGACGACCTCGAATGGGACATCGACGGCTTCCGGGTGAAGGGCCTGCCGGAGAAGACCATGTCGATGAAGGACATCTGCTGGGCGGCCTACAATTCGGTGCCGCCGGGCATGGAGCCGGGGCTGGAGGCGGTCAGCTACTACGACCCGCCCAACATGACCTATCCGTTCGGCGCCTATATCTGCGTCATGGACATCGACGTCGACACCGGCGTCTACAAGGTCAGGCGCTTCTACGCCCTCGACGATTGCGGCACCCGCATCAACCCGATGATCATCGAAGGGCAGGTGCATGGCGGCCTGACCGAGGCCTTCGCCATCGCGATGGGCCAGGAGATCCGCTACGACGACACCGGCAACGTGGTGACCGGCTCGTTCATGGATTTCTTCATGCCGACCGCGGTCGAGACGCCGCACTGGGAAACCGACTTCACCGTCACCCCGTCGCCGCATCATCCGATCGGCGCCAAGGGCGTCGGCGAAAGCCCCAATGTCGGTGGCGTGCCGGCCTTCTCCAACGCCGTGAACGATGCCTTCTCCTTCCTAGGCTCGACGCATATCCAGATGCCGCATGACTACTGGCGCAACTGGCAGGCGGCCAAGGATCTCGGTGTGACGGGAGGCTGAAGCATCGACGGGCCATGACCCACTCCCGAGAACAGATCGTCGACCGAATGGCGGAGGTCGGCTATATCGCCGACACTGAGCTGGCGACGGCGATCTCGCTGATGCAGTTGCTGAAGCGGCCGCTTTTGCTGGAAGGCGAGGCGGGCGTCGGCAAGACCGAGGTCGCCAAGGCGCTGGCCTCGGTCTACTCGACAAGGCTGATCCGACTCCAGTGCTACGAGGGCCTAGACCAGGCGGCGGCACTCTATGAATGGAACTACCAGCGCCAACTGCTCGCCATCCAGGCGCATCAGGGCAAGGGTGCGTCCGATATCGAGGACCGGATCTTTTCCGAAAAATACCTTCTGGAGCGGCCGCTTTTGGCCTCGATCCGCCAGCAGCAGCCGCCGGTCCTGCTGATCGATGAGGTCGACCGCGCCGACGAGGAGTTCGAAGCCTTCCTGCTGGAACTGCTTTCGGATTTCCAGGTCTCGATCCCGGAACTGGGCACGATCACCGCGACCACAATTCCGCATGTGGTGCTGACGTCGAATGCGACGCGCGAGCTTTCCGACGCGCTACGCCGGCGCTGCCTCTACCACTATGTCGACTTTCCCGACGTCGACCGCGAGGCGCGTATCATTATGGCGCGCATCGACGGCACTGGTGCCAATCTGGCGCTGCAGATCGCGCGCATGGTCGAAAGCATCCGCAAGGAGGACCTGCGCAAGGTGCCCGGCGTCGCCGAAACACTCGATTGGGCGGCGGCGCTGGTTGGCCTCGACGTGCGCGACCTCCATGACCGGCCCGAACTGGTGCAGGAAACGCTCGTGTGCCTGCTCAAGACCCACGAAGACAAGGCGCGCATGACCCGCGAGGTCACCGAACGCCTGCTGGGGAGGGTGGCATGAGCGCCGTCGCGCCCGGCAGTCTCGACCAGATGGACGAGGCCTCCCGCCGCGTCGCGCAAAAGCTCGCGGCATTCCTCAAGACGCTGCGCGACAACGACTTCACCGTGGGCATGCGCGAGGGGCAGGACGCGGCGGCGCTGATAGCCTCTGGCTTCGCCCGCAGTCCCGGCCTGCTGCGGTCGGCCTTCAAGCACCTGTTTTCCGCCCGCAAGGCCGACTGGGAGAAATTTGACGGCATTTTTGACGCCTTCTGGCTCGGCCGGCGCGTGCGTTCGCGCACGACGGTCACGGGTGCGACAAGGCCCGCAAGCAGCCCGTCACTCAAGACCTTGCAGGACGCGCAAGGGGCTGAGCGGGGCTGCGCGGCCGATCAGTTGCCGTCGAGCGAGGAAGCCCCGGAAGAGGGGCATGGCGAGGGCAGGGCAGAAGGTGCGTCGCTTAGTGAAAACCTCGCCGAGGTCGATTTCAGGAAGATGGCCGAGCCGGTGCAGATCGCCGAAGCGCACGCCGTCGCTGCCAGGCTGGCGCGGGCCATGCGCACGCGGCTGACCCGCCGCGATCTTGCGAGGCGGAGCGGCTACCGGCTTGATCTGCGCCGCACCATCCACCGCAACATCAGCCATGGCGGCGTGCCGATCAGCCTGGTCCGCCGCCGTCGCAAGGACAAGCCGGTCAAGCTGGTCGTCCTGCTCGACGCTTCGGGCTCGATGAGCATGTATACCGGCTTCTTCCTGCGCTTCATCCATGGCGTGCTCGATGAGTTCCGCGAGGCCGAGGCCTTCCTGTTCCACACCTGCCTTGCCCATGTCTCCGGTGCGATGAAGGAGCGCGACGCGCAACGCGCGCTCGACCGGCTGTCGATGATGGCGCAAGGGGCGGGCGGCGGCACCCGGATCGGCGAGAGCCTGGCCACCTTCAACCGCTGGCATGCGGCGCGCGTGCTGCATTCGCGCAGTTGCGTGATGATCGTCTCCGACGGCTACGAGACGGGCGAAGCGGCCCTGCTGGGGCGCGAGATGGCACAACTCGCAAGGCGCTGCCGGCGCATCGTCTGGCTCAATCCGATGATTGGCTGGGACGGCTATGCGCCAGAGGCCGCTGGCATCAAGGCGGCGCTGCCGCATGTCGACCTTTACGCCCCGGCGAACACGCTCAAAAGCCTCGCCGACCTCGAACCCTATCTTGCCAAGCTGTGACGGAGGCATCCCTGCCATGTCTGCCCATGTCGACGTGATGGATCTGGTATCCCGGCTGAAGGCGGCCGAAGAGGCCTTCGTGCTGGCGACCGTCGTGCGCACGGTTTCGGTGACGGCGGCTAAGGCCGGCGCCAAGGCAGTGATTCGCCCTGATGGTAGCGTCGCCGCCGGCTGGATCGGCGGCGGTTGCGCCAGGGGCGCCGTGCTCAAGGCAGCGCGCGAGGCGCTGGCCGACGGCGAGCCCAGGCTGGTGTCGATCCAGCCGGAGAATCTCCTGGCCGAACTTGGGGTCAAGCCGGGCGAAAGCCGCCAGGGCGTAAGATTCGCAAGGAACATGTGCCCGAGCCAGGGCACCATGGACATTTTCGTCGAGCCGGTGCTGCCGCATCCGTCGCTGGTCATCCTCGGTGCCAGCCCGGTGGCGCTGGCCCTGGCCGAGCAAGCCCGGCCGCTCGGCTATCACGTGACGGTTGCCGTACCCGCGGCCGACATGCCCGCGATTCCCGACGCCGACACGCTGATCGACGGTTTTGTGCTCGAAAACCTCCACGACTGCAGCCGCTTCATCGTGGTGTCGACGCAAGGCAAGGGCGACGAGGATGCGCTGAAGGCGGCGCTGGGCGTGGAGGCTTCGTTCAGGGCCTTCGTCGGCAGCCGCCGCAAGATGGCGGCACTGCGCGAACAATTGCTTTCACAGGGTTTCGAGGCTGCGGCGCTGGATAGCGTCAAGGCGCCTGCCGGCCTCGATCTCGGCGCCATCACGCCCGAGGAGATCGCCCTGTCGATTCTTGCCGAAATCACGCTGGAGCGCCGTCGCGGCCAGCGCGGCGCGTTTGGCGGTTGATGATTCCGCGCTCGCGACAGCCCAACGAGAATCGCGATCAGCCTTCTTCTGTCAGACCAGACCGAGTTCGGCGTCCGTGGCCGTCCCAGAATATTTCGCGCGCGGTGGCCATGGCCGCTTCTGCCAGTGTGGTTCGAAGGCGAAGCTGGAGACCGAGCGCCCGGTCGGCAATGCGCCGTTGCCCGCCCCAATGGCGTAGTCGTAGTAGAGCTTGATGATCTCTTCCTTGCCGACCTGCTGGGCGGCGGGATGAGCCAGGCAGGCATCGCGCCAGCGGCGGACACGCCCCAACCTCTCATCAGTGATGTCGAAGCCTTCGTAATAGTCGAGGAACCAGAAGCGCATGAACATCGGTGTGAAGACGGCTTCCGCAAGGCCGAAGCGGTCGAACAGGAAGGTCCCGCCAGGGTTCTGCCATTCGAGGAAATCGTTCAGCCGGCGATACTGAGCCACCATCGCCTCGCGGAAGGCCTCGCGCCGCTCCGGGTCCTGATTCATGACGAAGCGGTAGCCAGCCCCGGTGAAATCGCCCTCCATGGCTATCAGCATGGATTCTATGGCGCGTTCGTAAGGCGTAGCGCGGGCCACGGCCGGATCGGGAAAAAGCTCGTCGAGATAGCGCAGGATGACCAGACTCTCCTTCAGCACGCCCTGCGCGGTCTGCATGATCGGCAGCGCCGTCGAGCCGCGCGAGAGTTCCAGCAGTGCGGCATCGCGCGGACGCGTGATGTCGACCACCTTGAACCTCACGGCCTCGCGCCGTCCTTTCAGTTCGAGCAGAATCTCCACTCTCTGAGAAAATGGACAGACTGGGATGTGGTAGATGATCGGTGCCATGGTGCCCCCACTGGATCGCGGCCTCGCTAAGCGAAAATTGCCCACGGTGTCGCCCAAGGTCAACCAGGTCGCGGGGGGGACGATCGCCAGGAGCCGCTGAGTTTCCGTTCCTTGACGTCCAAGGCGGCGCAGGACTCGAAAGTGATCTTTGTTGCGTAAAGGCTGGGGAGTGCCGAAAGCGGCCGCTGGGCGCACGAAAGCGAGGCCGCTGCCCCGTGCTGCAATTTGATACGGCTCTGCTTCTCAGGCGGCCAATTCGGTGGCCACTCTATTTATCAGAGACAAAGCTAAAATTGAGGAATGATGGTGGGCGATGACGGGCTCGAACCGCCGACATCTTCGGTGTAAACGAAGCGCTCTACCAACTGAGCTAATCGCCCCAACCGCGCGGAGCTTTAAGCGGTTCGTTGCCGATCCGCAAGTTCAAATCGGGCCTCCACGACAGGTCGGGCCAGCTTGACGCAGCGTTTCCGAGCTGTGGAAAAATAGACGACAAAGAATGTCGATTATCTCTTCGATGTCGCTTGACACTCCCCATCGAACCCCGTAATTCACGCCCAACGACGCGGCGCCCAGCGCCAACGTCCAGAGCGCGGGTGTAGCTCAGTCGGTTAGAGTGCCGGCCTGTCACGCCGGAGGTCGCGGGTTCGAGCCCCGTCACTCGCGCCATTTTTAAGGGCTCGTCCCTTTGCCTCATCTCTCCAAAAGCCGACAAAGCTACTGCCGCAGGGCTGATTTGCGACTGTAGCAAGGTTTTGCTGAACGTTGTTTGTGGTCAGTTTCATCGCAACTGGCGATGTGCGGCGTCGGCGCAAGCCTCGCGCACTTGTCCCAATTCAGCTCTGTCCGAGGCGCGTCCGTCGAGCGATTTGGGCGAGTTGCGAGTGTTTCACATCTAGCGCTGTGGGTAGGCGGTATCGCCATTTGACAGCCGCAACTTTACCCCTTAATGCAGCCTCACGACGCGGCGCCCAGCGCCAACGTCCAAAGCGCGGGTGTAGCTCAGTTGGTTAGAGTGCCGGCCTGTCACGCCGGAGGTCGCGGGTTCGAGCCCCGTCACTCGCGCCAGTCCTTTGAAGGACTTGTGACAATTTCCTCCAAAGGTATATGTGCAAAATGCAGTTAGGCTTGGGCCGCTGCAGGTGTTCAGGCGCGGTGTTCCACGTCGCAGTTCGGAACAATGCGGCTGCATTCCAGCATTGATGGTGCGGCATGGCGTGGATTCGGGCCTAATGGCTGTGCCTGTTGGCGGCGCCGGAATCGATTGGAACGGGTGTGATTCCTTCCCGAATGCGATTCCTGCCTGCTTGCCAGATTCTACAGATATTGGCCGAGCTTCTTGCCGACCTTGATGAAGCGCAGCGGATCGACGGCATCGCCCTCGCGTCGGATCTCGTAGTGCAGGTGCGGTCCGGTCGAGCGGCCGCTGCTTCCCACTTCGCCGATTTCGTCGCCGGTCGCCACCTTCTGGTCTGGTGCGACGAGCACCTTGCTCAGATGCGCGTAGCGCGTGGTGAAGCCGTCGCCATGGTCGATCTCGACCATGCGGCCGTAACCGCCGTTCCAGCCGGCCTTTGTGACGGTCCCGCTGGCGGTGGCGCGGGCCGGGGCGCCGGGAGGCGCGCGAAAGTCCATGCCTGAATGCAGCGCCGGCGCGCCGATCAATGGATCCTTGCGCACACCGAAGCCGCTTGAGATCGAATGGCCGGCGGCCGGATTGGCGAGCGGCAGCTTGAGCGCCTGTTGCTTGATCCGGTCCAGCGCGTTGAGCGCTTCGTCGAGTTCCTTGACCTTGCTTTCGAACACCGTCGATTTGTCGAGCACAATGAGCGGGCCGCCGACGTCAGACTTGCCGTATTCGTTGGCGACAGGAAGGCCGGCGCCCTCGAGTGCATCGGCGATGGCGTCCGCTGTCTGATAGGCGCCGTCGGTCAGCGCGCCGATTCGCTGGACTTGCTCGGTTTCGATGTCGCGTAGCGAACTGTTGATGGCAACGAAAAGTCTGTCGGCACGGTCGGCATGGCTTTCGCCGTCGGGCGCGGTCGTATCCGTGGACAAGAAGGTGAAGGGTCGCATCGCATCGCCGCCCGCACTGGCGAAGGCTAGCTTGGGGGCCGTGCCGATTGTCGTGTCCTTGAGTTCTGCGCGTTCGTCCAAAGGCTTGGCGGGGGAGGTGGGTTCAGTCGCGCCGGAGACGCGGCTGATCAGCGGCCCCAGTCGCCCGTTACGCTCGCTCAGTTGCGATTGCCGGGCCAGCAACTCGCTGACCTTGGTCTCCATCAGTTGCTGGTCGAGCAACTGTCGGCTGGTGATGCGATCCACCTGCGCGCGAAGCGCTGAGATCCGGTCTTCATAGGCGTGCTGCATGCGCGCCTGGCGCGCCGTGGTCGCGCCAATCAGGTCATCGCGAAAAACCAGGTAAGACGTGGCGAGAAGGTAGCCCACCGCGACGGCCGCGCAGGCCGATCCTGCGGCGACAGCGACCCACGGGCGCACGGTGAAATGACGAATCTCGTTGCCGCGCGCAATGATGACCGTATGCGGTTCCTTGCGCCTGCCGAAGACGGCCGCCTGAGCTGTTGCTTTCACCGGACCAAACTCTCACTCGCGGAATATCGACGGTCCGATTACATATTATTAGGGTTAACAAAGCTTTGCGCGGGACGTGCTGGCCACAGGTCGGGCCTGGATTGGAAATAGTACCTGCTCCGGCCAAGGCGCGGCAGGTGTCGTCAAATTGATCCGTCGCAGTGAGTGGCCATGGTTTTGTGCCTCAAAACGGACCCTACAGCGACCTGACTGCCTCTAGAACCTCCTCGGCATGACCGGGCACGCGCACCTTGCGCCAGATTCGCGCGATCTTGCCGTCCGCTCCGATCAGAAAGGTCGTCCTCTCGACGCCCATATATTTGCGGCCGTACATGCTTTTTTCTGTCCATACGCCATAGGCCTCGAGTGTTTTTAGCTCCTCGTCGGCGACGAGATCGATGCCAATTTGGTGCTTGGCCTTGAATTTGTCGTGTTTCTTGGCGCTGTCGGGTGACATGCCGATGACGATTGCCCCTGCCTTCTCGAATTCTGGCTTCAGCCGTGTGAAGTCGATCGCCTCAGTGGTGCAGGCGGGCGTGTTGTCCTTCGGGTAGAAATAAAGGACGACCGGTTTGCCGGCGAAGTCGGAAAGCGTCAGAATACCTCCGCTGTCACGAGGCAGATCGAATTGCGGGGCGTCTTGGCCAATCTCGAGTACAGACACAGCTATGACCTTGTTTGAAGTTACGCGTGAGCTTGCCAGGATGTCAGGTTATCAATGACAGACTTGGATTCGTCCACAAACAAGATGGGTACGGGACAAAGCGTGGCTCAGGAAGTGCTTCGGCACGAGAAAATCCGGTTCAGGCGCGACGAGATCACGGATCTCGGTGCGTTGCCTTCGGCAGCCGGACAGGATCTGAATCGCCCGCGCGTCTCGGGCTGGCGGCGGGCGGGCCACTGCCTTTTGGCCGCGGTTGCCGTCCTCGGTTCGCTCGTGCTTCTTGCCGTCATCGCCATCGAAGCCGTCAGCTATTCCGGCCTAGGCCAGGACCGTATGCGCAGGGAGGCCGAGCACGCCATCGAGCAACTGGCCGGCATGAACGTCACCGTTTCGATGGGGCAGGCGCGGCTGGCATTCGACGGGCTCAGGCTGATCGCGGTTGAGGTTCCCGACGTCAAGCTGACGCGCTCGGACGGCACGACCATGGCCGAAGCCGGGCTGATGCGGTTCGGCATAAGGCTGCTGCCTCTGCTGACGGGCGATGTCCTGCTGGGAAATGCCAAGATTTCGGATGCCCGCATTGCCGTCGATGCGATGCCGGTAGACGGCGGCGCAGACTGGACTGCCGTTCTGCGCGACAAGGATGGACTTTTCGATCCGCAGAAGATTCTGGACGAGACCTTTCGGGGCGTGCATCGCGGTTTCGATGCCGTCCGTTTCGACGGCATGCGCTCGATTGCGCTCGCCAACGTCGATTTCGTGCTGCCCGCGGGTGGTGAGGTCAAGGTCGTCAGGGTGGTGGACGCAACGTTGTCTAAGACCCGGTCCGGCGAGCTTGGTGTTGGCGCCAGCTTCGATGTCGACGGGCGCGAAGTCGAGCTTTCCGCTTCCGCCTCGACCGAGAAAGATGCCGACCGCATCACCTCGCTCGACGCGACCGTGTCGATGAGCGACCCGCTGTCGGGGCAGGCGACCGAATTGCCGGCCACGAAGGACAGCCGCATCGGTTCGGCCGAGCTCAAGATCAGCGGCCGCGAGGGCCCCGGCGGCGAGGGCTCCGAACTGATCGCCAAGGGCTCGGTCGGCAAGTCGACGCTCGACCTCGGCCCGCGAGGACAACTTGTTGGCGACATAGCGCTGGATCTGCGGGTGGCAGACGGGTCGAGCAACGTCGACATCCGTCAGCTCAAGATTGTCACCGGGCGCACCAGTTTCGATTTCGCAGGTGGCGTCGGGCCAAGGCCGGCAACGGGCACGCCGGGGGAAAATCCCGCCTATCGCTTCCAACTGACAAGCCGGGAATCGCGCCTCGCGCCGGACGAATCGCCCGAGCCGGTGTTGGGTTTCATGGCTCGTGTCGCCGGCACCTACGATGTCGTGACCAAGACGTTGTCGGCTGACCAGGTCGGGATCAAGTCCGGACCGGGCGGCGAGGTGCTCGGCAAGGCCTCGGTGCAGTTTGTCGACGATCAGGCACCCGGTATATTCCTGGCGTTGAACGTCCACGACATGAGTGTCGCGCATGTGAAGCAATTCTGGCCCTGGTTTGCCGCGCGTTCTGCGCGGCTCTGGGTCCTGCAGAACCTGTTCGGCGGTCGCGTTGTCGACGGCAACTTGCAGTTCGACGTGAAGCCCGGCCGTCTCGGCAATGGCGTGCCGCTCAATTCGCAAGAGGTCTTCGGCCGGTTCGAAATCGATGGTTCCCGCTTCGATACCGCTGGCCGCATTCCGGCCGTTCGGGACGCCAAGGGCGTCGTCGAGTTCCACGCCAACGACGTCGACGTCTCGCTTTCCTCCGGCACCGTGTTCATGCCGAGCGGCCGCACGGTCGCGGCCTCCAATGGCACGCTCAAGGTCACCAAGGCCAACATCATGCCCGTCATCGGCGCGTTGGACATCGATGTTGCCGGCAGCGCCGACGCGGTCGCCGAACTGGCGTCCTACGAGCCGATCAACGCCATGCGTCATGTCGGCATCCAGCCTGAAGAGCTCTCCGGCGATGTGACCGGCAACGTCAAGGCAGACATTCCGCTCACCAAGGGCATAGACACCGACAAGCTCGATTGGACGGTGGAACTGAATTACGAAGGGCTTTCGGTCGCCAAGCCGTTCGACGGCCAGAAACTGTCGGACGCCGACGGGACCATTACCGTGACGCCCGGCAAGGCCGTCATCGGCGCCAGCGGCAAGCTCAATGGCGTGCCGGCCGAACTGGATCTGGTCGAGCCACTGCGCGACAAGGAGATCGCCAAGGAGCGCAACGTCCAGTTCGTGCTCGACGACAAGGCGCGCAATGCCCTGATTCCCGGCCTCTCGGACGTCCTTTCGGGCACCATCAAGGTTGATGTCGAGCAACTCGACGGAGGCAAGCGGAACATCGAGGCCGATCTTGCCGCTGCCCGGCTCGACATTCCCTGGGTCGGCTGGAGCAAGGGGCCTGGAATTCCTGCAAAAGTCTCGTTCACGATGGAGACGGAGGGCGAGCGCTCGACGCTGTCCGATTTCCGCCTCGAAGGCAAATCCTTCGCCATCAAGGGTAATGTCTCGCTCGCCAATGGCGGCCTGGCGTCCGCGCGTTTCGATGAGGTAAAGCTCAACCGCGACGACGATGTCGCCGTCAACGTCAAGCGTGCCGGCAAGGGCTTTTCGGTCCAGGTCAAGGGCAACTCGCTTGATGCGCGGGCGCTGATCAAGCAGTTCATGTCCGACGCGGACACCGCCACCAGATCGGCAGGATCCAATTCGGTTTCGGTCACAGCGCAAGTCGGCACGCTGATCGGCTTCAACAATGAAAAGTTGTCCAATGTCACGCTCGACTATTCGGGTGCCGGCTCGAAGGTGAATAGCCTCAAGGTTTCCGCCACCGCCAGTTCGGGTGGTGCAATCAGCGTCAGCAATGGCGGACAGGGCGGCGGGCGGCGTCTCGACGTGCGCTCGGCCGATGCCGGTGCCATCCTGCGGTTCCTCGACATCTATGCGCGCATGCAGGGCGGCAGCCTGGCGTTGGCGCTGGAATCGACCGGCAACGGGCCGCAGAAGGGCCAGGTCGACGTTCGCGATTTCTGGGTGGTCAACGAGCCGCGGCTTGCCTCGATCGTCTCCAGCAAGCCCGCCGGCGACGACCGCAGCCTCAATCAGGCGGTGCGCAAGGATATCGACACTTCGCGGGTCAAGTTCGAGCGCGGCTTTGCCCAGATCGACAAGCGGGAAAACTATCTTGCGCTGCAAAACGGCGTTCTGCGTGGCCCGCTGATCGGCACCACCTTCCAGGGCACGATCTACGATCAGCAGGGACAGATGAACATGACCGGCACCTTCATGCCTGCCTATGGTCTCAACCGCATTTTCGGCGAGTTGCCGCTGGTCGGTGTCATCTTGGGCAATGGCCGCGACCGCGGGCTGATCGGCGTCACCTACAAGCTCTCGGGCGACGCCAAGGCGCCCAAGCTGCACGTCAATCCGCTATCGGTGATTGCGCCCGGCATCTTCCGGACGATCTTCGAATACTGAGCACGGCCTCATCCAAAGCCGCCTCCAGACATGAAAATGGCCGGCAATGCCGGCCATTTCTGCTTTTGCGAGGTGCGGTTCCTTAAGCCGGACGCACCAGTATGTGCTTTTTCTTGCCTAGCGACAGCTTGACGACGCCTTCGGGCGTGAGATCGGCTGCGGTCACCGCGCGGCGCTCGTCATTGACCGCCTGGTCGTTGATCCGCACGGCGCCGCCCTGGACATGCCGGCGCGCTTCGCCGTTGGATGCTGCAAGCCCGGCACGAACCACCAGCGACAGCAGCCCGATACCGGCCTTCAACTCGTCGCCGGGAACCTCGACGGTCGGTAGCGTTTCGGCAAGGGCGCCTTCCTCGAAGGTCTTCCGCGCTGTCTCGGCAGACTGCTCGGCAGCGGCGCGGCCATGCAGCATCGCTGTCACCTCGGTCGCCAGCACCTTCTTGGCGTCATTGATCTCCGAGCCGCCGAGGGCCGCCAGTCGTGCGATCTCGTCAAGCGGCAGCACCGTGTAGAGCTTGAGGAAGCGCTCGACGTCGGCGTCTTCGGTGTTGCGCCAGTACTGCCAGAAGTCGTAGGCGGAGAGCATGTCGGCGTTGAGCCACACCGCCCCGTTCATCGACTTGCCCATCTTGGCGCCCGACGAGGTCGTCAAGAGCGGCGAGGTCAGCGCGTAGAGCTGCGGGGTGCCGAGGCGATGGCCGAGGTCGATGCCGTTGACGATGTTGCCCCACTGGTCGGAGCCGCCCATCTGCAGGCGCAGGCCATAGCGCTTGTTGAGCTCGACGAAGTCATAGGCCTGCAGGATCATGTAGTTGAATTCGAGGAACGACAGCGACTGCTCGCGGTCGAGCCGTTGCTTGACGGAATCGAAGCTCAGCATCCGGTTGACCGAGAAATGCTGACCGACGTCGCGCAGGAATTCGAGATAGTTGAGTGGCGTCAGCCATTCGGCGTTGTTGACCATCAACGCATCGCGCGGGCCCTCGCCGAAGGTCAGGTAGTTCGAGAACACCTGCTTGATGCCGTCGATGTTCGACTGGATCGTTTCCGGCGTCATCAGCTTGCGCGCCTCGTCCTTGAAGGACGGATCGCCGACCATGCCGGTGCCTCCGCCCATCAGCGCCACGGGGCGATGGCCGGTCTTCTGCATCCAATGCAGCATCATGATCTGGATTAGGCCGCCCGCGTGCAGGCTCGACGCCGTCGGGTCGAAGCCGATATAGGCGGAGACGATTTCCTTGGCGAAGAGTTCGTCGAGGCCTGCTTCATCCGAAATCTGGTGGATGAAGCCGCGTTCCCAGAGAATGCTCAGGAAGTCGGATTTGAGGGCGGGCATTTTTTCTTTCTCTTCGCGGACGTTTGGTTCAGTCGATCCGGCATTGGATCGGCGAAACTGGGGCTTTAGCATCTGAAGGCCCGGAATCACAAGGATGACCGACTTCATGGCGGCAATGACTGCGATCGGATTGATGAGCGGAACCTCGATGGACGGCATCGATCTTGCCGTGCTGCGCACCGATGGGGCCAACGAGATCGAGTTCGGTCCGTCGATGGCAATCGCCTATGAGGCCGCGTTTCGTCGCCGCATCGAGGCGTCGATGGAGACTGCCAAGGCAATCGTGCGCCGCGAGGACCGGCCGGGCGATCTTGCCGACCTTGAGCGCGAGATCACGCTGCGCCACGCCGCAGCGGTCAGGGATTTCCTGCGCACCTTGCCGGACGACTGGCAAAAGCCCGGTTTGATCGGCTTCCACGGCCAGACGGTGCTGCATCGCCCGCATCTCGGCGTCACCGTGCAACTGGGCGATGGCGCCTTGCTCGCTCGCGAGACCGGCATATCGGTCGTCTACGACATGCGTGCCGCCGACATGGTTCATGGCGGGCAGGGCGCGCCGCTGGTGCCGGCCTACCACGCTGCACTCGCGCGCTCGATTGCCGAACCATATTCCGGCATGAAGCCTGCCGTTTTCGTCAATGTCGGCGGCATCTCCAACATCACCTATGTGCCCGAGACTGGCGATCCCATCGCCTTCGACACCGGCCCGGGCAATACGCTGATCGACCAGTGGGTCAGCCGCGAGGGAGGGGTGCCCTACGATGCAGGTGGTGCGATCGCCAGCGAGGGCGGCGTGGTGACGGAGGTGGTCGCGCGCTATCTCGACAATCCGTTCTTCGAAAAATCCGGGCCGAAATCGCTCGACCGCAACGATTTTGGCTTGGCGCTGGCCGATGGGTTGGAGCTCGCCGACGGCGCCCGCACGCTGGCCAATGTCTCGGCCGAAGCCATCCTCAAGTGCGTCGAGCATCTGCCTCAGGCGCCAAAATTGTGGATCGTCTGCGGCGGCGGCCGCAAGAACCCGCATATCGTCGCAGACCTCAAGAAGGGCGCCGAGCGGGCCGGTGCCGAGGTCATCGTCGCCGAGGATGCCGGCCTTGACGGCGACGTCACCGAGGCCGAGGCCTGGGCCTATCTGGCCGTCCGCTCGGCGCTCGGCTTGCCGCTGACATTCCCGACGACGACCGGCTGCCGGGTTGCTGTGTGCGGCGGTACGCGCGCGGAGCCCTGATCCCGGAGGAGAGTCCGGACCGTCCGCGCGCTCCGGATTCATTTTGTCAGGCCATTGGCGTAACTATCTGCGAACGCTATCGAAAACCGCCGTCGGAGGCCGCGCATGGAGCCGCAACCGGCAGCAAGGCAGGCTATTCGCCTTCAAGCCCGCCATATCGGCGCACCAGCTGCGCCATCTCGGCATGCTCGGCTGAAGGTTTGCCGGTTTCCAGCCCTTCGGCCACGCCCACCCGGTCGGCCACCGGGCGGTTCTGGCTGACCTTCCACTTGCCTTCGATTTCAGTGATTTCGATCTCGAGGCCGACGATGCCCTTCATCTGGGCGGCGATGTAGGCATCGGGTGCGTCGCTTACCTGCCAGGGTTCGGCGCGGCTGCCTTCATGGGTGGCGGTGAGTTCGGCGATCTGGCCGGCCAGCCACTCACCGTCGTCCACGACCCGGACCCTGCCGCGCACCTGCACCATGGCGTAGTTCCAGGTGGGTACGACCTTTCCGGTCTCGCGCTTGGTCGCATACCAGGACGGCGTGATGTAGCTGTCGACGCCCTGGAAGACGATGAGCGCATCGGGGCTGTCGGCGAGCACCCGCCATTGCGGGTTGGCCCTGGCGAGATGGGCACGGAGCCGGCCATATGGAGCGGGCTCCGCGTCGAGCAGGAACGGCAGCGGATTGGCCTCCGGGCCGTCGGGACCGTTTGAGATCAGCAGGCCCAGCGGATGGGCCCGGATCAGCGCATGCAGCACGTCCAGCCGCGTTTCCTTGAAGAGAGGCGGCTGGTACATGGCTGTTCTGCTCCTTGCCTACTTCAGCCGCTTCGGGCGCGGGTCCGAAAGCTCGCCGGCGAGGCGCCGGTCGAGATATTCGGCGCACTCTTCGATCAGCAGTTCCTGATCGTTGCCGAAGAAGTGGTTGGCGCCGGTGAGCGTCTTCTGCGTGATGGTGATGCCCTTCTGCGTGTGCAGCTTGTCGACCAGGCCCTGGACGTCCTTGGGCGGAGCTACCTTGTCGGCGTCGCCATGGATGATCAGGCCCGACGACGGGCACGGCGCCAGGAACGAGAAGTCGTAGGTGTTGGGCTGCGGGGCTACCGAGATGAAGCCCTCGATCTCCGGGCGGCGCATCAGAAGCTGCATGCCGATCCAGGCGCCGAAGGAGTAGCCGGCGACCCAGCAGCTTTTCGAATCCGGATGCAGTGACTGCACCCAGTCGAGCGCTGCGGCTGCGTCTGACAATTCACCCGTGCCGTGGTCGAATTCGCCCTGGCTGCGGCCGATGCCGCGGAAGTTGAAGCGCAGCGTGGTGAAATTGCGCTTCTGGAACATGTAGAACAGGTCGTACACGATCTTGTTGTTCATCGTGCCGCCAAACTGCGGGTGCGGATGCAGCACGATGGCGATGGGGGCGTTCTTTTCGCTGGACGGCTGATAGCGGCCTTCCAGGCGACCCGCCGGACCGGCAAAAATGACCTCTGGCATGTTATACTCCACTTGATGCAGGCGCGGATGAGACAATCCCGAGCCCAGCCTTGACGCGAAGGTCGCGTCTACATAGAAGCTAGTTTAGAACTGTTCAAAACTGGACGGTGTCACCGCCGGTTTGGCAAAACGGGTAAATAGGACGTCTGGCCTTGGGATTTCAAGGAAATTGCGCGTCGCTGAGCCCAAACGTGATTTGACAGGGCAGATTGACTGAAAATGGCCGTATCACGCGCCTATCTCGACCACAATGCCAGTGCGCCGCTGCTTCCCGCAGCGCGCGAGGCCGTGGTCGCGGCGCTCGATGTGGCGGCCAACCCGTCATCCGTCCATGGCGAGGGCAGGGCAGCGCGTCGGATCATCGAGGACGCTCGTCGTAGCGTTGCCGCCCTAGTCTCGGCCAGGCCGGAGCATGTCGTTTTCACATCGGGCGCAACCGAGGCCGCGACCACGCTGCTGTGTCCGGATTGGCGCATGGGCCGAGGTGCGGTGCGCATGTCCCGGCTTTATGTGACCGCGGCCGACCATCCTTGCGTGCTCAACGGCGGACGTTTTCCGTCAGACCGCGTCACCCGCATCGGCGTCGACCGCAACGGCATCGTCGACCTTGCAGCGCTCGAAGCCGCACTTGCCGCGCATGACAAGGCCGAAGGCCTGCCGCTGGTGGCGATCCATGCCGCCAACAACGAGACTGGCGTCGTCCAGCCGTTCAGAACCATCTCCGATCTGGTGAAGGCTGCCGGCGGCGTCCTGGTGCTCGATGCGGTTCAGGCAGCCGGGCGCATTCCTCTCGACATGTCAGAGGGTTGTGCTGATTTCCTGATTCTGTCTTCGCACAAGATCGGCGGCCCGAAAGGAGCAGGTGCCATCGTTGCCACCTCCGACCTGATGATGCCGGTGCCGTTGATTGCTGGTGGCGGCCAGGAGAAGGGCCATCGTGGCGGCACCGAGAATCTGCCTGCTATTGCTGGCTTCGGCGCCGCGGCGCGCGAGGCTGCGGCCGGTTTGTCCGAGATGGACAAGGTGCTAGCGCTGCGTGATCGCATCGAGGATGCGGTCGTGCGGCTCGCGCCCGATGCCGAAATCTTCGGAAAAGGCGTCGAGCGGCTTGCCAACACGACGTTCTTCGCTATTGCGGGCGTCAAGGCCGAGACGGCACAGATCGCGTTCGATCTTGCAGGTGTTGCGCTGTCGGCCGGTTCCGCCTGCTCATCGGGCAAGGTCGGTCCCAGCCACGTGCTGAAGGCAATGGGAATTGCCGACAATCTTGGCGCGTTGCGCGTCTCGATCGGGCGTCAGACGACGGAGGAAGAAATCGAGCTCTTTGCCGATGCATTGGCAAAGCTGCTTGCGCGCCGAACAGGCGCGACCAGGGCCGCCTAAGCGGTCGATTTGGCCCAATGGCCGTTGAATGGGTGTGTCACAGTCGCCGAACGGCGGCTTCCGGGTGAATTCCCGGAGCAGATGCACTATATGGAACTTACGCCGCTCCTGCGGTGACATAGTTTGAAAACTGTCGGGCCTTGACCCCGGCGTGGATGGAGAACGCTTATGCCTGCTGTGCAGGAGACGATCGAGCAGGTCCGCAAGATCGATGTGGACCAGTATAAATACGGCTTCGAATCGTTCATCGAAATGGACAAGGCTCCCAAGGGCCTCAGCGAAGACACGATCCGCTTCATTTCCGCCAAGAAGGGCGAACCGGAATGGATGCTCGAATGGCGCCTCGGTGCCTATCGCCGCTGGCTGACGCTCGATGAGCCGAACTGGGCGCGCGTCAACTATCCCAAGATCGATTTCCAGGACATCTATTATTACGCCGCTCCCAAGAGCACGCCCGGACCGACCTCGCTCGACGAAGTCGATCCCGAGATCCTGAAGGTCTACGAGAAGCTCGGCATTCCGCTCAAGGAGCAGGAAATCCTCGCCGGCGTTCAGAAGACCGTCGACCCGGACCTCGAAGAGGCCAATGACAACGTCTACAAGTCGGGCCGCGTTGCAGTCGACGCCGTGTTCGATTCGGTCTCCGTCGTCACCACCTTCAAGGAAGAGCTGGCCAGGGCTGGTGTCATCTTCTGCTCGATCTCGGAAGCCATCCGCGAGCACCCCGAACTGGTGAAGAGGTACCTCGGCACCGTTGTTCCGACGACCGACAACTACTACGCGACGCTGAATTCGGCCGTCTTCACCGATGGTTCGTTCGTGTACGTGCCCAAGGGCGTGCGCTGCCCGATGGAGCTGTCGACCTATTTCCGCATCAATGAGAAGAACACCGGCCAGTTCGAGCGCACGCTGATCATCTGCGAGGAAAAGGCCTACGTCTCCTACCTCGAGGGCTGCACCGCACCTCAGCGCGACGAGAACCAGCTTCACGCCGCCGTGGTCGAGCTGATCGCTCTCGATGACGCCGAGATCAAGTATTCGACCGTACAGAACTGGTACCCGGGCGATGCCCAGGGCAAGGGCGGCATCTACAACTTCGTCACCAAGCGCGGCGACTGCCGTGGCGACCGTTCGAAGATCTCGTGGACCCAGGTCGAGACCGGCTCGGCCATCACCTGGAAGTACCCGTCCTGCATCCTGCGCGGCGACGATTCTCGCGGCGAGTTCTACTCGATCGCGGTTTCGAACGGCTACCAGCAGGTCGATTCCGGCACCAAGATGATCCACCTCGGCAAGAACACGTCGAGCCGCATCATCTCCAAGGGCATCGCCGCCGGTTTCTCGCAGAACACCTATCGCGGCCAGGTTTCAGCTCACCGCAAGGCGACCAACGCGCGCAATTTCACCCAGTGCGATTCCTTGCTGATCGGCAACGAGTGCGGCGCTCACACCGTGCCCTACATCGAGGCCAAGAACGCCACCGCCCAGTTCGAGCACGAGGCGACCACGTCGAAGATTTCCGACGACCAGAAGTTCTACGTCATGCAGCGCGGCATTCCTGAAGAAGAAGCGATTGCGCTGATCGTCAACGGCTTCGTCAAGGAAGTCATCCAGGAACTGCCGATGGAGTTCGCCGTCGAGGCGCAGAAGCTCATCGGCATCAGCCTCGAAGGCTCGGTCGGCTGACCGGACGACAAGAAATTCGGAAAGAAAAAATGCTTGAGATCAAGAACCTGCATGCCCGTATCGCCGAAAGCGGCACCGAGATCATCCGCGGCCTGAACCTGACGGTGAAGGCAGGCGAAGTCGCAGCCATCATGGGCCCCAACGGCTCGGGCAAGTCGACGCTGTCCTACATTCTTGCCGGCCGGCCCGACTACGAAGTGACCGAAGGCGAGATCCTCTACAACGGCGAGTCGATCCTCGAAATGGATCCGGCCGAGCGCGCCGCCAAGGGCATTTTCCTGGCGTTCCAGTATCCGATGGAGATACCCGGCGTCGCCACTATGGAGTTCCTGAAGGTCGCGATGAACTCGCAGCGCAAGGCGCGTGGCGAGGATCCACTCAAGATCCCGGATTTCCTCAAGCGCGTGAAGGAAGCAGCCGGCTCGCTCGACATGGACATGGCCATGCTCAAGCGCCCGGTCAATGTCGGCTTCTCCGGCGGCGAGAAGAAGCGCGCCGAAATCCTGCAGATGAAGCTTCTGGAGCCCAAGCTTTGCGTGCTCGACGAGACCGATTCCGGCCTCGATATCGACGCGCTCAAGATCGTCTCGGAGGGCGTCAACGCGCTACGCTCGCCCGACCGTGCGGTCGTCGTCATCACCCACTACCAGCGCCTGCTCGACCATATCGTGCCCGACACCGTCCACGTCCTCTACAAGGGCCAGGTCATCAAGTCGGGCGACAAGTCGCTGGCGCTCGAACTCGAAGAGAACGGCTACGCCGGAATCATCGAAGAGGCGGCGTGAGGTGTCGGCCATGAACATGCTTGCTACAGTCCAGCGAACCCCGGCGGAGGCAGCACTCGTTGAAGCCTTCGGCGAACGGCTTTCGCTGCTGCCGGGCGACGGCGCCGTCATGGTCAAGCGCGATGACGCCATCGAGCAGATCAAGGCCGGCCTGCCGACGCGCCGCGTCGAATCCTGGCACTACACCGATCTGCGCCGTTTGCTCGCCACCGTGCCGGCCTTTGACGAAAGTGCTGCGGTCCAGGCGATTGCGCCGCTGCTTGAGGGCTCGACCGTCCTTTCGCTCGTCAATGGTGTGTCTGAATCGGATGAAGGCGCGGATGGCGTTGCCGTCCAGCGGCTGAGCGACAAGCTGACCGATGGCAGCTACGCACCGGCTCTTGTCACTTATGGCTCTGACGATGCCATCGGCGCGCTCAATACCGCCTTCGTTGCCGACGGCTACTTCGTCGACATCGAGGCGGGTGCCCAGATCGAAAAGCCGATCGAGTTGCAGAACGTCCAGGCCGGCGGCCAGTCCCATGTGCGCCTGCCGGTGCGCGTGGGTGCGGGTGCCAAGGCGACCATCGTCGAGCGCCAGACTGGCGACGGCGCGGGGCTCGTCAGCTCGGTCAGCCAACTGCTGTTGGGCGACGATGCCGAGGTGCTGTGGCTGATCGTCCAGGACCAGCCGGAAACGGCAACCCATCTCGCCCAGTTCAAGGCCGAGCTCGGCAAGAACGCCAGGCTCACCCTGTTCGTCATGAATGCCGGCGGCAAGCTCGTGCGGCAGGAAGTCATCGTCAAGGCCTCGGGCGAAGGCGCTGATTTCAAGCTGCGCGGCGTCAACCTGCTCGCCGGTGACACCCATGTCGACCTGACCATGGTGCTCGACCATACGGTGCCCCACACGTCCTCGACTGAAGTGGTGCGCAACGTCGTCACCGGCCGCGCCAGGGGCGTGTTCCAGGGGCGCATCAACGTGCACCAGATCGCCCAGAAGACCGACGCCCGGATGGCCTGCAACACGCTGCTTTTGTCCGACGACGGCGAGTTTTCGGCCAAGCCGGAACTCGAGATCTTCGCCGACGACGTGGCCTGCGGCCATGGCGCTACCGTAACCGAGATCGACCGCAACCATCTCTTCTACCTGATGGCGCGCGGCATCGACGAGAAGTCGGCGCGCGGGCTGCTGGTCCGGGCCTTCCTCGCCGAGGTGATCGAGGAACTCGAGGACGAGAGCGTTGTCGATCCGCTGGAAGAACTGCTGGGCAACTGGTTTGCCGCGCATGGGTGAGAGGTGCCTACTTCGAGGCTCGCCCTTGAAGGTGCGTGAACAACGGTAGGCGTAGTGCGGGCTCGCACCTCGGGATGAGGGAGGTCGTGCACAACGATTGGGTGGGTTCGAATGGCTTGCGACGTGGGCAGGATATCGTGCATCGCCCACGTATTCGCTAGCTTGATGCGCAACGGTCCTCATCCTGAGGTGCGAGCGTAGCGAGCCTCGAAGGACGCACTGAAAGGCATAGCGGTACAGGCGACTGAAGATGGACAAGAAGGTCGAAGACAGCACTTACGACGTCGAGGCGATCCGCCGCGACTTCCCCATTTTGTCGCGCGAGGTCTACGGCAAGCCGCTGGTCTATCTCGACAACGGCGCATCGGCGCAGAAGCCGCAGGTGGTGATCGACACCATCAACCACGCCTATTCCAGCGAGTACGCCAACGTCCATCGTGGCCTGCATTTCCTGTCGAACGCCGCCACCGACGCCTATGAAAAGGCGCGCGAAAGTGTGCGCCGCTTCCTCAACGCCCCGAGCGCCGAAGAGATCATCTTCACCTCCAACGCCACCTCGGCCATCAACACGGTGGCCTATGGTTATGGCATGCCGAATATCGGCGAGGGCGACGAGATCGTGCTGTCGATCATGGAGCACCACTCCAACATCGTGCCGTGGCATTTCATCAGGGAGCGCCAGGGCGCCAAGCTGGTCTGGGTGCCCGTCGACGATCTCGGTGCCTTCCACATCGATGAATTCGAAAAGCGCCTGACCGACCGCACCCGGCTGGTCGCCATCACCCATATGTCGAACGCGCTGGGCACGGTGACGCCAATCAAGGAGATCTGCCGTATTGCGCATGCACGCGGCATTCCGGTGCTGGTCGACGGCAGCCAGAGCTCGGTCCACATGCCCATCGACGTGCAGGACCTCGACTGCGACTTCTTCGTCTTCACCGGCCACAAGGTCTATGGTCCCAGCGGCATCGGCGTTCTCTACGGCAAGCGCGACCTGCTGGAGAAGATGCGCCCCTTCCACGGAGGCGGCGAGATGATCGTCGAGGTGACCGAGGATATCGTCACCTACAACGAGCCGCCGCACCGCTTCGAGGCTGGCACGCCGCCGATCGTCCAGGCGATCGGCCTGGGTGCAGCACTCGATTATATGGAAAAGATCGGTCGCGAGCGCATCGCCGCGCACGAAGCCATGCTCAAGGATTACGCCCATGAGCGGCTGCGCGCCATCAATTCGCTGCGCATCTTCGGCGAAGCGCCTGGCAAGGGCGCCATCGTCTCCTTCGAGCTGCAGGGCATCCATTCCCACGACGTGTCGATGGTCATCGACCGTCAGGGTGTTGCGGTCCGCGCCGGCACCCATTGCGCCCAGCCTCTGTTGAAACGCTTCGGCGTCACCTCCACATGCAGGGCATCGTTCGGTATGTACAATACGAAGGCCGAGATCGACGTCCTGGCCGAAGCGCTTGAAAAAGCGCGCAAATTCTTCGGGTGAGCAGCATGGAAGACTTGACCGCCACGACCAACGAAAGCGCGACGCTGGAACCGGCCGACGTCATCGCTTCGGCTTCGACCATTCCTGCCGACGAGCTGGCGCGGCTGACCGACGACATCATCTCGGCGCTGAAGACGGTCTACGACCCGGAAATCCCCGCCGACATCTACGAGCTCGGCCTGATCTACAAGATCGACATCGAGGACGACCGCACGGTCAAGATCGACATGACGCTGACCGCGCCGGGCTGCCCGGTGGCCGGCGAAATGCCCGGCTGGGTGCAGAATGCCGTCGGTGCCGTCGAGGGCGTGTCCGGCGTCGAGGTTACGATGACCTTTGATCCACCATGGACGCCTGACCGCATGTCGGAAGAGGCCCAGGTCGCGGTGGGGTGGTATTGAGCCCTGCGGGCTCAGAAGCTTGCTTCAGGAAGCAATCTCCACCATCTTAGCTTTGAAGTGAGTCATTCCGCCGGCCTTTAACCGGCGCGCAATGGAGAAAGACATGGGACGCTTCGCCGTCATCTCAATGACCGAAAAGGCCGCCGAGCGCGTGCGCGAGATCATGGCCACGCGCGAGAACGCGCAAGGCATCCGCCTCGGCATCAAGAAGGGCGGCTGTGCGGGCATGGAATACACGGTCGACCTGGTGACCGAGCCGAATCCCAAGGACGACCACATCGAGCGCGACGGCGCCCATGTCTATGTCGCCCCGGAGGCAGCACTTTTCCTGTTCGGCACCGAGATGGATTTCGAGACGACCACGCTACGCACCGGCTTCACCTTCAACAATCCGAACCAGAGTTCGGCCTGTGGCTGCGGCGAATCCGTGGAGCTTAAGCCCGCGGACCTCAAGGCGCTCGCCGAGGCACGCGCCGAGGGCGCGGCCTGACCGTCGTTCATTCCACCCACAGTCCGTTGCGCTTGTGCCAGCCGGCGATCGAATCCGGCGGGTAAAGATCGAACGCCATGTCGCCCAGCCGGATGTCCGGCTCCACCCACGACGCCTTGTATTTCAGCATCAGATGTACCCGTTGCGGCGCCTTGGGCAGGTCGGTGTCGACTGCCGAGGCGAAGGGGTGCACCAGCTCCGGCCAGGTCGGGTCGTAGAGCCACATCGCCGAGCCGCATTCGCGGCAGAAGCGGCGTTCGCCGGTGGAGACTTCCGGCTCCGAGCGCTCGTCGTCATGGATCGTCGCCCGATACAGCCCGAGGTACTTCTCGCCATCGACCTTCAGCGTGTCTGAAACGGCGCCCAGATTGATGGCATAACCGCCGCCGCCTTGCTGCTTGCGGCAGATGGAGCAGTAGCAGAGCTGATAGGGCACCGGCGTGTGGCTCTGGACCTCGAAGCGGACCGCCCTGCAGCGGCATGACCCCTTGAGCAGCATCGGCATCGGTGCTTTCCTTTCCGCATGGCTCGCAATGCCATTGGGAATCTAGGGGAGCCGCGCGATGACGGAAGCCGACATTGCCGATCTTTTCGCCGGTCTTGGCCCGGTCAGCGTGCGGAAAATGTTCGGCGGCAAGGGCATCTATCATGACGGCATCATCGTCGCGATCGAACTGCGCGGCGAGCTCATGCTGAAGGCCGACGCCGAATGCGCGCCCGATTTCGAGGCGGCGGGTTGCCGTCAGTGGACCTACACCGGGTCCAGGCACGGCAAGCTCGTGGCCATGCCCTATTGGACGGTTCCCGACAGCGCGCTCGACGATCCCGATGAAATGGCGATCTGGGCGCGCAAGGCCTACGAGGCCAGCCTAAGGGCGGGAAAATGAGCTTGGAGAAGCTGTGCTGTCGTGCGTCCTTCGAGGCTCGCCCACCGGCATTTGCACCTGGTTTTCGGCCGTCGATGAGGGCTCGCATGTCAGGATGAGGACCCTGAGTGCCAGCCCCCTCCGGGTGAGCGAGAAAACTCCGGCGGACCTTGGTCGCTAGTGTCTCGGGACAAGCCGAGTTAGCGCCAGAGGTCCTCATCCTGAGGTGCGAGCCCGCAATGCCGTTGCAGAAGCAGAAAGACTTTGGCGGGCGAGCCTCGAAGGACGCACCAAATCCCTTCGCCGTCCTCAGAGCGCCCTAGCGATCCTGGCGGCCAGCCGTGCGTTGTTTTCGACCAGCGCGATATTGGTCTTGAGGCTCGCGCCGCTGGTCAGTTCCAGGATTTTTGCCAGCAGGAAGGGCGTCACCGCCTTGCCGGAGACGTTCTGCTCCTCGGCGGCCCTTTGCGCCGCCTCGATGAAGCCGGACATCTTTTCGGCCGGGATCTCGTCTGCTTCCGGCACGGGGTTCGCCACCAGCATGCCGCCATCGAGGCCAAGCGCTGCTCGCGTGGAATACAGCCGCGCGATCTTGTCTGCTGCATCAAGACGGAGCGGCGCCGCACAAGGCGACTTGCGCGACCAGAAAGCCGGCACGATGTCGGAGCCGTAGGCCACGACCGGCACGCCGCGCGTCTCTAGCACTTCGAGCGTCTTTTCGATGTCGAGGATGGCCTTGGCCCCGGCCGACACCACGATGACAGGCGTGCGCGACAACTCGTCCAAGTCGGCGGAGATGTCGAACGACTTTTCCGCGCCCTTGTGGACGCCGCCGATGCCGCCGGTGGCGAAAACCTTGATGCCGGCGAGATGCGCCGCGATCATCGTCGCAGCCACCGTCGTGCCGCCGGTGCGGCCTTCGGCGACAGCAAAGGCGAGGTCGGCGCGCGACAGCTTCATGGCGCCGCTGGTCTTGGCTAGCGATTCGCGCTCGCCGTCGGAAAGCCCGATCTTGATGCGCCCGTCGATCACTGCGATCGTCGCCGGCACAGCACCTTCGTCGGCGATGATCCTTTCGACATTGGCCGCCATGGCGGAATTGTCTGGATAGGGCATGCCATGGGTGATGATGGTGCTTTCGAGCGCCACCACCGGCTTGCCGGCGGCAAGGGCCGCGGCCACGGGGGCGTGGATGTCGATGAAGGAGCGGGCGGTCTCTGGCGTCATTTTTATCTCCATGGGCCGGTCATGCCATTTCCCGGGCTTGAGGCACAAGGGCCAGCATCTCGGCGAACGCTTTCGGGTCGAGTTCGGGCACGGCGGAAGCGCTTTCGATGGCGAGCACTGCGGCGGCAATGCCTTCCCGCAGCGCGCTTTCCAGTGGCAATCCGCGCATCAAGGCGACGGTGGCGGCACCCGCCAGGGCATCCCCCGCACCAGTCACGTCAGCAACTCGGCGCGGTACAGGGGGCCGGAGAACGGTAAACCCGACGCCTTCAAAAGCAAATGCCGCGCTGCCGCCGGCAGTAATGACGCCGCGCCGTAGACCGGCGGCGCGCAGGCCCTGCACCAATTGCTCGGCGGGCGCATCGGCGCTGCTGCCGGCAAGCACGGCAGCCTCGCGCCGGTTCATGAACAGGCAGGACAGCTTGCCCAGGATCGGCCTCAGTCGCACCGCCTTGGCCGGCGAAATCGCGATGGCAAACAGCGGGATGGTGCCGACAATCTCGGCCAGTCGGACGAGGGCTGTTTCGGGCAGGTTGGCGTCGCAGAGCACGGCGTCCGCTTCCGATACCGCCTCGCGAGCCTTGGCGCGCCTCATCTGCTTGGCAAAGGCAAGCTCGTAGAGCCCCATGTCGGCCAGTGCCGCCACAACGTCGCCTTCGCTGTCGAGCAGTGCGGTATAGCTCGGCGTCGCGCGGTCGAGGAAGACGGCCGACAGGTCGGTAATGCCGTTGGCAGAGATTGCTGCAGCAACGGCCTCACCCGCCGCATCGCCTCCGCGCACCGACATCAGCGAACCGACAGCGCCCCGGCGCACCGCACAACGCAATGCGTTGAATACACCGCCGCCGACATCCTCGCTCATTGCGCCCGGAACAGAAGCGCCCGGCACGAACGGCGCGGTCATCCGCCCGCGGCGATCCACATGCGCGCCGCCGACGGCGAGAATTCTGGGTGAGTTCATCAGTGAATTGTCCAAAGGGCGTTCAAGGCGTCGAACTTAGTGCCCGCCGGTGCGGGCGGCAACCTGGGCGAATCGCAGCCAGGCCGGCTTCTGGACGGCAAATGTTCCGGCCGCATGCGACATCGGATCACGCGCGAGATCGAAACGAAAATAGAACACGGTCAGCTTTCTCTTTTGATATCAGTATATTAATGGCTCTTGCAAAATGAGAACAAAACAGATACAAATTTCTATCGGCACCGGCACTACCGGCCTTCATTGATCACTAGGGGGTGATGTATCATGGCGCAGAATTCGTTGCGGCTCGTAGAGGATAATTCGGTGGATAAATCTAAGGCTCTGGACGCGGCGCTGTCGCAAATCGAACGCGCCTTCGGCAAGGGCTCGATCATGCGGCTGGGCGCCAATGAGCAGGTTGTCGAGATCGGCACCGTCTCCACCGGTTCGCTCGGCCTCGATATCGCGCTTGGCGTCGGCGGTCTGCCGCGCGGCCGCATCATCGAGATCTATGGGCCGGAAAGCTCGGGCAAGACGACGCTTGCCCTGCACACCGTCGCCGAAGCCCAGAAAAAGGGTGGCATCTGCGCCTTCGTCGACGCAGAACATGCACTCGACCCTGTCTATGCCCGCAAGCTGGGCGTCGATCTCGAGAACCTGCTGATCTCGCAGCCCGACACTGGCGAGCAGGCGCTGGAAATCTGCGATACGCTGGTGCGCTCGGGCGCCATCGACGTGCTGGTCGTCGACTCCGTGGCAGCACTTACGCCGCGCGCCGAAATCGAAGGCGAGATGGGCGAGTCGCTGCCCGGCCTGCAGGCGCGCCTGATGAGCCAGGCGCTCCGCAAGCTGACCGCCTCGATCTCGCGTTCCAACACCATGGTCATCTTCATCAACCAGATCCGCATGAAGATCGGCGTCATGTACGGTTCGCCCGAGACCACGACGGGTGGCAACGCGCTCAAGTTCTACGCCTCGGTCCGCCTCGACATCCGCCGTATCGGCTCGGTCAAGGACCGCGACGAGGTCGTCGGCAACCAGACCCGCGTCAAGGTGGTCAAGAACAAGCTGGCCCCGCCCTTCAAGCAGGTCGAGTTCGACATCATGTATGGCGAGGGCGTGTCCAAGACCGGCGAGCTCGTCGACCTCGGCGTCAAGGCGGGCGTGGTGGAGAAGTCCGGCGCGTGGTTCTCGTACAATTCGCAGCGCCTTGGGCAGGGGCGCGAGAACGCCAAGACGTTCCTGCGCAACAATCCCGACGCGGCGCGCGAGATCGAAACGCTGCTGCGCCAGAATGCCGGTCTGATCGCCGAGAAGTTCCTCGAGAATGGCTCGCGCGAGGATGACGGCGACGACGAAGCCGGCGCGATGTAGCCGTGTTCGCCCCCTGTCTGCGGGGCGCGCGGCAGTGCCGGCAAAATGAAATTCGGAAGCCGCCGGCCATTGCGCCGGCGGTTTTCGTTTGTGGCAGGCGATACGACGGGACAGGCAGCGCAGATCCGGGCTTTTGCCCGTCTGGACTTTCTGGACAGGGGTAAGGTGGACCGCTAAAAGGCCAGTTCCAATTTCCGCCTGAATAGGCGGGGAGCATCTGTTCAGGGCGGCGATCAAAGGCGGCAATATGAGTGGCGTGAACGAAATCCGGTCGGCATTTCTCGACTACTACAAGAAGAACGGACACGAGGTCGTCTCCTCCAGTCCGCTCGTGCCGCGCAACGACCCGACGCTGATGTTCACCAATGCCGGCATGGTGCAGTTCAAGAACGTCTTCACCGGCCTAGAGACCAGGCCCTATTCGCGCGCGGCCACCTCGCAGAAATGCGTGCGCGCTGGCGGCAAGCACAACGACCTCGACAATGTCGGCTACACCGCCCGCCACCACACCTTCTTCGAGATGCTGGGCAACTTTTCCTTCGGCGATTATTTCAAGGACCGCGCCATCGAATTGGCCTGGAACCTGATCACCAAGGAATTCGCCCTCGACCCCAAGCGGTTGCTGGTCACCGTCTATCACACCGACGACGAGGCAGCGAAGCTCTGGAAGAAGATCGCCGGCCTGTCGGATGACCGTATCATCCGCATCGCCACGTCAGACAATTTCTGGGCCATGGGCGATACCGGCCCCTGCGGCCCGTGTTCCGAGATCTTTTACGACCACGGCGAAGGCATTGCCGGTGGCCCTCCCGGCAGCCCCGATGAGGACGGCGACCGTTTCATCGAGATCTGGAACCTCGTCTTCATGCAGTACGAGCAGGTGACGAAGGAGGAGCGCGTCGAACTTCCGCGTCCGTCCATCGATACCGGCATGGGGCTGGAGCGCATTGCCGCCGTGCTCCAGGGCGAGCACGACAACTATGACATCGACCTGTTCAAGGCGCTGATCCGCGCTTCAGAGGATGCCACCGGCGTGCGTGCCGAGGGCAAGAACCGCGCCAGCCATCGCGTCATCGCCGACCATCTGCGCGCTTCGAGCTTCCTCATCGCCGACGGCGTGCTGCCTTCCAACGAAGGCCGTGGCTACGTGCTCCGCCGCATCATGCGCCGCGCCATGCGCCATGCGCAGCTGCTGGGGGCTAGCGATCCGCTGATGTGGCGCCTGGTGCCGGCGCTCGTCCGCGAGATGGGCCAGGCCTATCCGGAACTGGTGCGCGGCCAGGCACTGATTACCGAGACGCTGAAGCTCGAGGAAACCCGCTTCCGCAAGACGCTGGCGCGCGGCCTCGGCCTGTTGGCCGATGCCAGCGAAAGCCTCGGCAGCGGCGACCGCCTCGACGGCGAGACCGCGTTCAAGCTCTACGACACCTACGGTTTCCCGCTCGACCTGACCCAGGACGCGCTGCGCCAGCGAAACATTACGGTCGATCTCGAAGGCTTCAACTCGGCCATGGCGCGCCAGAAGGCCGAGGCTCGCGCCAACTGGGCTGGCTCCGGCGAAGCCGCGACCGAAACGGTGTGGTTTGCGGTCAAGGACAAGGCCGGCGCCACCGAATTCCTGGGCTACGACACCGAGCAGGCCGAGGGTGTGGTGCTCGCGCTTGTCAAGGACGGCGCGATGGTGGACAGCGCTGCCGAGGGCGACACTGTCGGCATCGTCGTCAACCAGACGCCGTTCTATGGCGAATCCGGCGGTCAGATGGGTGACACCGGCACGATATCTGGCGAAGGTTTTTCGATCGAGATCACCGATACCCAGAAGAAGGGCGACGGGCTGTTCGTCCATTCGGGCCGCGTGACAAAGGGCAAGCTTGCCACCGGTGCGGCCGCCGAGCTCAAGGTTGACCACGCGCGTCGCACGCGCCTGCGTTCCAACCACTCCGCAACGCACCTTGTCCACGAGGCGCTACGCGAGGTGCTGGGCACCCATGTCGCGCAGAAGGGCTCGCTGGTCGCGCCCGAGCGCCTGCGTTTCGACATCTCGCATCCCAAGCCGATCTCGGCGGAGGAACTGGAGCAGGTCGAGGCCATGGCCAACGAGATCGTCGTCCAGAATAGCCCGGTCACAACCCGCCTGATGACCGTCGACGACGCCATTGCCGAAGGTGCGATGGCGCTGTTCGGCGAGAAGTATGGCGATGAGGTCCGCGTCGTGTCCATGGGTACGGGTATCCATGGCGCCAAGGCAAATCGCCCCTATTCGGTCGAACTCTGCGGCGGTACCCATGTGTCGGCTACCGGTGACATCGGCCTTGTGCGCATCGTCTCCGACAGTGCGGTCGCTGCCGGCGTCCGCCGTATCGAAGCGCTGACGGGTGAAGCAGCGCGGCGCCATCTCGATGAACAGGATCGCCGCCTGAAGGCGGTCGCGGCCTCGCTCAAGGTTGCGCCGGCCGATGTTCCGGCGCGTGTCGAGGCACTCGTCGAAGAGCGCAAGAAGCTTGAGAAGGAACTCACTGAAGCGCGCAAGAAGCTTGCCATGGGTGGCGGGCAGGCTGGTTCGGCTGATACGGTCCGCGAGATCGACGGTGTCAAATTCCTTGGCAAGGCCGTCTCCGGCGTTGATCCCAAGGATCTCAAGGGCATGGCCGATGAGGGCAAGAATGGCCTCGGTTCCGGCGTGGTCGCGCTGGTCGGCGTGTCCGACGACGGCAAAGCAAGCGCGGTTGTGGCCGTGACTGCCGATCTGACGGGCCGCTTCAGCGCGGTTGATCTCGTCCGTGTCGCCTCGGCCGCCCTTGGCGGCAAGGGCGGCGGCGGCCGTCCCGACATGGCCCAGGCCGGCGGCCCCGACGGCTCCAAGGCCGATGAGGCCATTGAGGCCGTGGCCAGCGCGCTCGCGGGCTGATCAAGGCCAATAAGGCAGTTCGAAAAGGCGGGGGCCCGGGCCTCCGCCTTTTTCGTTTTGGGCGGCGCGCCTCAACTCAGCAGGATTTGTCAAATCGCGTTATGGTTGTTTGCAGCCGATCGATTTGCATGAGGTCCGACATGAATGGGGAAACGGCGTGGGCGGTCTATGAATCCCGCCTGAGAAGGGTTTCGGCACATATCCACGAGCACCTCGACGAGGAACTCGATATGGAGCGCCTGGCCGAAATCGCCTGCATGTCGAGCTATCACTGGCACCGGATTTACCGGGCGATCTATGGCGAAACGCTGGCAGCCACGGTCAAGCGGCTGCGACTTCATCGTGCCGCCGGCGATATCGTCCAAACCGATCTGCCCGTCGGTGAAATTGCAAAGCGGTCTGGCTATCCCAACGTCCAGTCGTTCAATCGCATCTTCAAGGCGGTTTATGGCATGCCGCCGGTGCGCTACCGGCAGCGGGGGAGCCACACGGTCTTTGAACCCTCACGACAAGAAAAGGCTCCCGGCATGTTTGAGGTTACATTCCGCAAAGTCCCCGAGACGCAGCTGGTCAGTGTCGCCCATTCGGGCTCCTACATGCAGATCGACAAGGCTTTCGAGATGCTGTTCGGCACGCTTTATGCGCGCGGCATCGCTCGCCCTGATATGCGCATGATCGGTGTCTATCTCGACGATCCCGATATCGTTGCAGTGGACAAGCTGCGATCGTTCGCCTGCGTCAACGCCGACAGCAGCGTACCCGCCGAGGCGCCGCTTGGACGCAGGACGATCGACGGCGGCGACTGCGCTGTGCTGCGGCACAAGGGTCCTTATGCCAATATGCACAAGGCCTATCGGTGGCTGTATGCCGAATGGCTGCCGAAGTCCGGCCGCGAGCTGCGCGATGCGCCCAGGTTTGAAGAGTACGTCAACAACCCGCGCGACGTACCGCCAACGGAGCTCTTGACGGACATCTACATACCGCTGGTCTGAAAGCCTGGCGCATTGCACGCCCGGAAAAGCCTTCCCGATTGTGCATGGTGTCGTCCTTCCTGCGCGCGAACTTGACAGGGCCGGCCGGCGGCCATAGGGCTCACGGGTCGAAAAGAACGAGCCGGTTGGTTATTCCGGCACCCGCCAGCGCATCGGCCCGCAAGTCGGACTCGATTTGCGGGAAGCACGATGCGCAGCTTTAGTAACTTGGAGCGCCTTTGTGTGTCCATTCGGACGCACGGCGCTCCAAGGCGGGCATCAGTCGCACGCGCGAACCCACGGCATCAACCTCATCCGAGGATGGTGCTGTGACGGGGTGTCTCCCCCCGCCATTCTCCGTCCTCGACACCGGAGAATGAAATGCACACTCTGAAGACAATCCTTCTCGCCCAGGCGATGATCTCCTTTGCGATGGCCCTGATGATGACGGGCTTTTTTGCCTTTCTTGCCCTCGGCCCTACGTCGGAATGGCTTCATGCCTGGGCGAGAAGCTTCGTGATTGCCTGGCCCGTGGCGTTCTGCCTGTCGCTTGTCGTCGGCAAGGTGGCGTTCAAGATCGCCGCAGCACTGACGGTTGGGCGAACGTCCTGACTCGAAAGCGACGTTTGCCACTATCACCGCGCAATAAAAAAAGCCCCGGATCGCTCCGGGGCTTTTTCATACTTTAGGCCAAAAAAATCAGCCCATGGCCTTCTGCAGGTTCTCGTCGATCTTGTCGAGGAAGCCGGTGGTCGACAGCCACGGCTGGTCCGGGCCGATCAGCAGCGACAGGTCCTTGGTCATGTAGCCCGACTCGACGGTCTGGATGCAGACGCGCTCGAGCGTGTCGGCAAAGCGCTTCAGCTCGGCGTTGTCGTCCAGCTTGGCGCGATGGGCGAGGCCGCGCGTCCAGGCAAAGATCGAGGCGATCGAGTTGGTCGAGGTCTCTTCGCCCTTCTGGTGCTGGCGATAGTGACGGGTCACGGTGCCGTGGGCGGCTTCCGCCTCAACCGTCTTGCCATCGGGCGTCATCAGCACCGAGGTCATCAGGCCGAGCGAGCCGAAGCCCTGGGCGACCGTGTCGGACTGGACGTCGCCGTCATAGTTCTTGCAGGCCCAGACATAGCCGCCCGACCACTTCAGGCTGGAGGCGACCATGTCGTCGATCAGGCGGTGTTCGTACCAGAGCTTCTTTTCCTTGAAGCGGGCCTCGAATTCCTGCTCGTAGACTTCCTGGAAGATGTCCTTGAAGCGGCCGTCATAGGCCTTGAGGATGGTGTTCTTGGTCGACAGGTAGACCGGATAGTTGCGCAGCAGGCCGTAGTTGAGCGAGGCGCGGGCGAATTCGCGGATCGACTCGTCGAGATTGTACATGGCCATCGCCACGCCGGCGCCCGGCGCGTCGAACACGTCATGCTCGATGACCTGGCCGTCCTCGCCAACGAACTTGATCGTCAGCTTGCCCTTGCCGGGGAAGCGGAAGTCGGTGGCCTTGTACTGGTCGCCGAAGGCATGGCGGCCGACGATGATCGGCTGGGTCCAGCCCGGAACCAGGCGCGGCACGTTCTTCATGATGATCGGCTCGCGGAAGATGGTGCCGCCCAGGATGTTGCGGATCGTGCCGTTGGGCGACTTCCACATCTTCTTGAGCTTGAATTCCTCGACGCGCTGCTCGTCAGGGGTGATGGTGGCGCACTTCACGCCGACGCCGTGCTTCTTGATGGCGTTGGCCGCATCGATCGTCACCTGGTCGTTGGTGGCGTCGCGATGTTCGACGCCGAGATCGTAGTATTCGAGGTCGATGTCGAGATAAGGGTGGATCAGCTTGTCCTTGATGAACTGCCAGATGATGCGGGTCATCTCGTCGCCGTCGAGCTCGACGACGGGGTTGGCCACCTTGATCTTCGCCATGGAAAAATGCCTCTTATTGCCTGAAACCAGCCGGTTTCGGAGGGTTCGTAATAGGGAGTGCGGCCCCTATAGCAAAGCGTGTCCGGCCGCGCAAATGATTGCGCCCCCTACCTTTGGCGCGCCTGCTGACAACGTATGAAATATTGCTGGCTGATCTGCCCTGCCGATGGCCGAGTGGAAACAGTCTGCGGCCTTGCCCGACACGCTTGTTCCTTACCGGAACTTCATTTTCCTCGGCAAATATGTAAGGGACGCGCAAAAGGCGCAATTCTCGGTTCAATCGCAATAATGTCAGAAAATCCCACGCAGTCCGCAGCCCCAGTGATCATCCTGGTCGAGCCCCAGCTCGGCGAAAACATCGGCATGGTGGCGCGCGCCATGGCCAATTTCGGTCTTGCCGAACTCAGGCTGGTCAATCCGCGTGATGGCTGGCCGAATGAAAAGGCGCGCGCGGCCGCCAGTCGCGCCGACCACGTCATCGACGCTGTGGAAGTTTTTCCTGATCTCGCGTCCGCCCTTGCCGATCTCAATTTCGTCTTCGCCACCACGGCGCGTGAGCGCGACGGCTTCAAGGAAGTTCGCGGGCCCGTCGAAGCAGGCCGCGCGTTGCGTGGTCGCAGCATTGCCGGCCAGCGCACCGGCATCATGTTCGGGCGCGAGCGCTTTGGCCTCTACAACGAAGAGGTCGGCCTCGCCGACGAAATCGTCACCTTCCCGGTCGATCCCGGCTTTTCCTCGCTGAACATCGCCCAGGCCGTACTCTTGATGTCCTATGAGTGGATGAAGTCGGGACTGGAGGACGAGACCAAGACTAATTTCTCCGGGCCTGAAATGGCGCCGGCGACCAAGCAGCAGTTGCAGGGGCTGTTCGATCACCTCGAGGCAGCGCTCGAAACGCGCGGCTATTTCCGCCCGGCGGCCAAAAAGCCCAAGATGGTCGACAATCTGCGCGCCGTGCTGACCCGCGCCGGTTTTCACGAGCCCGAGCTCAAGGTGTTGCGCGGCGTCGTCGCATCGCTTGACTATTTCTCGCCCAAGGAACCGCGCGGCGCCGGCTATCCCGACCGCAAGGCGAAGGTCGATCATGCTGCCCACAGCGGCAGCACGGACACCGACGAAGACGAGATTCCACCGGTTGGCGGCAAGGGGCTCGACAATGACTGACCGTCCGATCCTGATGTTCGATTCGGGCATCGGGGGACTTACGGTGCTGCGTGAGGCGCGCGTGCTGATGCCAGACCGGCGCTTCGTCTATGTCGCCGACGACGCCGCCTTTCCCTATGGCAACTGGGAAGAGCCGGCGCTCAAGACCAGAATTCTCGACCTCTTCGCCACCCTGCTCGAGCGCTTCAAACCCGAGCTGTCGGTCATTCCGTGCAACACCGCCTCGACGCTGGTCATCGAAGCGATCCGCGAGCGCTTTCCCGGCCATCCCTTCGTCGGCACCGTTCCGGCGATCAAGCCTGCCGCCGAGCGCACCCGCTCGGGTCTTGTTTCGGTGCTGGCGACGCCGGGCACCGTGAAACGGCAATATACCCGCGACCTGATCACGCAATGGGCCTCCAAATGCCACGTCCGGCTGGTCGGCAGTCACAAGCTGGCTGCGCTCGCCGAGACCTATATGCGTTCGGGCTTCGTCGAGGAGCAGGCGGTGGCCGAGGAGATCGCGCCCTGCTTCGTCGAGCACGACGGTCGGCGCACCGACATCGTCGTCCTCGCTTGCACGCACTATCCGTTCCTGGTCAATCGCATGCGCAAGACAGCCCCCTGGCCCGTCGACTGGATCGATCCGGCCGAGGCCATTGCCCGCCGCGCCCTGTCGCTGCTGGAAGGTTCGCAGCCTGTGCGCACCAATGGGCCGGATCTTGCCGTCTTCACTTCCGGCGTGCCGGATTTCGCTACGCGGCGCCTGATGCAGGGATTTGGCCTGGCCGTCGAAGGAACGTGACGGCTGCAGATGCGTTTCCCCAACCCGCAACGGTCAGGAGAAGCGACATGCCAGCCACCTCCAAGGCACAGCAGAAAGCGGCAGGCGCTGCGCTCGCCGCAAAGCGCGGCGAGATCAAGGAAAGCGAACTCTACGGTGCATCCAGGGAGATGTACGAATCGATGACCGAAAAACAGCTCGAAGAGTTCGCCGAAACCAAGCGCAAGGGCCTGCCGGAGCACAAGGCCAAGCATTAACCCCGGCAGACCAGACATCAGTAGCCAATGGTAAAGCGCATACCGGTGTGACGCGGGCTCTCAGCCTCGTCGACGATGGCTACGGCCAGGTCCTCGACCGAGATGTGGCTCTGGCCGCTGGCGTCGAACACCGGCTGGTCGCCGCCGAGACGGAACTTTCCGGTGCGCTCGCCAGGCGCCATCATGATTGCCGGCGAGATGAACGACCATTCCATGCCGGTTTCGCCGTGCAGTGCCTTAAGCGCGTCGCGGGCAGCACGGGCGCCATCCTTGTAGGCGGCGGGGAAGTCCGGGCCGTCTACTAGTTGCCTGCCGTCGATCTCGAGGCTGCCGGCACCGCCGACGACGATCACGCGCTTGCCGGCTGCCTTAGCGGCCTCGACGATCGCCTTTGAGCCCGCGCTATGCTTGGCGTAGATGTCAGGATCGCCCCAGCCGCCATTGAAGGCGGAGATGACGACGTCGGCATCTGCGATTGCCGCCTTCAGCGCCGGAACGTCGGTGACGTCAGCCTTTACCGCGGTGACGCCGTCGAGCATTTCGACATTTGCAGCGTTGCGGACAACGGCCTTCACCTTGTTGCCGCGCGATGCGGCTTCCTTGAGCACTGCGCTGCCGACAAAGCCGGTTGCACCGATGAGAGCGATTTTCATGGTTGTTTTCTCCGTTCCGCCCGCTTTGCCTTATCAGGTCAGTGCGGGTATGATCTGTAATCAGGTTACCAACGATAACCATATAGCTCGGCAAGCTGGACGCGAAAAGAACGCATGATTTCGTGCCCAGGTTACCTCAGGAGAACCGCATGAACGCCTCGACCAGGCCCGTGGGCCGCCAGGCTGATGACAAAGGGGGCGACGCCGTCCCGCTGCTGCACACCACGCCCGGCTTTGCCAACGATGGCCGCAGCTGCCCCATCCGCGAGGTGCTCGACCGTGTCGGCGACACCTGGAGCATCCTCGTCATCATCAACCTTCAGGAGCGGCCCGTGCGCTTCAATGCGCTAAAGCGTTCCATCGAGGGCATCTCCCAGCGCATGCTGACGGTGACGTTGCGCTCGCTTGAGCGTGATGGTCTAGTGCGCCGTACCGTGCGCCCGACCACTCCGCCTGAAGTGGAATATGGCCTCACCGAGCTCGGCCAGTCGATCGCTGTGCCCGTCGGTGCACTCGGCACTTGGGCTGCCGCCAACCGCGACCAGATGCGCGGCGCCCGCGAGGCCTTCGATCAGGCAGGCTGAGCGTTGCAGGAAACGGAATGCGACGCTTGCGATGACGGCATAGAATCGGTGCAACGTTGATGGAGCGCCGCGATGTATGCCGATGCGATTGTTGCCGATCTGGAGTGGGGAAGGATTCTTCGCGACCTCGATGAATTTGGCGTAGCGCAAACCGGTCCCTTGCTCGATGGGCAGGCATGCCGCGACCTCAGGGCGCTCTACGATCACGACGAGCACTTCCGCAGCCGCATCGTCATGCAGCGCCATGGTTTTGGCGCCGGCGAATACAAGTACTTCGCAGATCCGCTGCCTGAGGCGATATCCGGGCTGCGTCGAGCATTCTACGAACGGCTCGCGCCGTTTGCCAACGGCTGGAACGACCGCATGGGCAGCGACAGGCGCTACCCGGCCGACCTCGATTCCTTCCTCGCCGAATGCCACGCTGATGGCCAGTCGAGGCCTACGCCGCTCTTGCTGAAATACGGGGCAGGCGACTACAACTGCCTGCATCAGGACGTCTACGGCCAGCACCTATTCCCGATCCAGCTGGTGATTCTGCTGAGCGCGCCGCAATCGGAGTTCGACGGCGGCGAGCTGGTGCTCACCGAACAGCGGCCGCGCATGCAGTCGCGGGTCGAGGTCGTGCCGCTCGGCATGGGGCAGGGCGCGCTGTTTGCGGTCAACGACCGGCCCAGAGCCGGCGCCCGTGGCGACTACCGCGTAAAGATGCGCCACGGCGTCAGCCGCATCCGTAGCGGCGAGCGCTTAACGCTCGGCGTTATCTTCCATGACGCGAAGTGATCGAGCGGCGGGCCGCGTTGACATCCCACACCGTTTCGCCTAGTTAGCCGCCAGCGCCGGGCTGAAATGCTTGGTGTTCTATTTGACGTGTCCCGTGGGCCTTTCCGCAATGCGTGCGTGGAAGATCCTGTCAGGCTTCTGAAAACAGAGGCCAGAGGAGGGCGCGTTTCCTCACCTGGAACATCACGTTCCGGGTGCAAACTTTTGAAGGGAAATGCGATGAGCAAGCGCGAGTCAGCAAAATACAAAATCGATCGCCGTCTTGGCGAGAACATCTGGGGCCGCCCGAAGTCCCCGGTCAACAAGCGTGAATACGGTCCCGGCCAGCACGGCCAGCGCCGCAAGGGCAAGCTTTCGGACTTCGGTCTGCAGCTGCGCGCCAAGCAGAAGCTCAAGGGCCACTACGGCGACATCTCGGAAAAGCAGTTCCGCAAGACCTACGACGAGGCCAACCGCCGCAAGGGCGATACGCCGGAGAACCTGATCGGTCTGCTCGAGTCGCGTCTCGACGCGATCGTCTACCGTGCCAAGTTCGTGCCGACCATCTTCGCGGCCCGTCAGTTCGTCAACCACGGCCACGTCAACGTCAACGGCAAGCGCACCAACATCGGTTCGTACCGCTGCAAGGCTGGCGACGTGATCGAAGTCCGCGAGAAGTCGAAGCAGTTGGTCATGGTGCTTGAGGCTGTTGCTCTCGCCGAGCGCGACGTGCCGGACTACATCGAAGTCGATCACAACAAGATGGTTGCGACCTTTGCTCGCGTTCCGGGCCTGTCGGACGTTCCGTTCGCAGTCCAGATGGAACCGAACCTCGTCGTCGAATTCTATTCGCGCTAATCCGTTTCGGATCAGCATCGAATTCCGAGAGCGGCCGGCAACGGCCGCTCTTTTCGTTTGTACGCATGTCGGCGTACGACGCCTTGCGCCGCCGCCGGTTTTGCGAAATATGCCGGTTGAGCGCGGTCTCGACGACGGCCGCACCCCGCAAGTTTAGGATCAGACCCCATGGGCATTCAGGAACAGGACGCGCTGGCTGCACCGGAAGGCGCTGCTTTTCCGCTCTACCGCGACGCACCGTCGTCCGTGGAGTTCAACAAGCTGCGCAAGCGGCTGCTGAGGCTCGCCCGACAGGCGATCGAGGACTACGCCATGGCCCGGCCGGGCGAGCGCTGGCTGGTGGCGCTTTCGGGCGGCAAGGATTCCTATGGGTTGCTGGCGGTCCTGCTCGACCTCAAATGGCGCGGCCTGCTGCCGGTCGAATTGCTCGCCTGCAACCTCGACCAGGGCCAGCCCAACTTCCCCAGGAACGTCCTGCCCGACTATCTCGAGGCCAACGGCATCGCCCATCGCATCGAGTATCGCGACACCTACTCGGTGGTCACCGACAAGATCGCGGAGGGCAACACCTATTGCTCGCTGTGCTCACGCCTGCGGCGCGGACACCTCTACCGCATTGCGCGGGAGGAGGGCTGCTCGTCGCTAGTGCTCGGCCACCATCGCGAGGATATCCTCGAAACCTTCTTCATGAACCTCTTTCACGGCGGTCGCCTCGCCGCCATGCCGCCCAAGCTGCTCAATGACGAGGGGGACGTGATGGTGCTTCGGCCGCTCGCCTACTGTGCCGAGGCGGACATGGCGAAATTCGCAGAAGCCATGAAGTTTCCGATCATCCCCTGCGACCTCTGCGGCAGTCAGGAGGGGCTCCAGCGCAACGCCATGAAATCGATGCTCGACGACATCGAAAAGCGCATGCCCGGCCGCAAGGACACGATGATCCGCGCGCTTGCCAATGTGCGGCCCTCGCACATGCTGGACCGCAAGCTTTTCGACTTTGCGTCGTTGACGCTGGCTTAGTGGCCCCTTGTCGGCGCGGCATTCGGTGCGGAAAACAGCCTGCCACGCTCAGCGATCAGCACCAGCATGAGGCCGATGATCGCCACGGCGCAGTAGCCCGCAGCAAGCGGCATGACGGTGCCATTGAAGGCCTGGCCGATCATCGCGCCGATAACGCCGCCACCGGCCGTCTGCATGAAGCTCTGCACCGATGAAGCGGTGCCTGCTATGTGGCCGAGCGGCTCCATGGCGATCGCGTTGAAGTTCGAGCTGATCCAACCGAATAGGAACATCGCGCCGGCAAACAGAGCGACGAAGGCTGGGAAGGGCACCCAGCCTTGCAGCGACCAGGCGAACCAGATGGCACTCACCGTGAGGAAGCCGAGCAGAGCGCCGTGCGACAGGCGGCGCATGCCGAGCTTCACCACGAGGCGCGAGTTGAGGAACGACGACAGCGACATCAATCCCGCAATCGCCGCAAACACCACCGGGAACCACACGCCTAGACCGTAGATGCCGACATAGACCTGCTGCGCCGAATTGATGAAGCCGAACAGCGCGCCAAACAGGATCATGGAGGCGAGCGTATAGAACAGCGGCACCCGGGTGGTCAGGACGATCTTGAAGCCTTGCGCAATGGAGCCCAGCTTGAGCGGTCTGCGATTTTCGGGATCCAGCGTCTCAGGCAGGCGAATTGCTGCCCAGATCGTGATCGCCAGTGCTGAAAGCGACATGGCGACGAAGATCATATGCCATTCGAAAAAGACCATGATCAGCTGTCCGATGCCCGGCGCAACCACGGGAATGATCATGAAGACCATGAACACCAGCGACATGATCTCGGCCATCTGCCTGCCGCCATAGAGGTCGCGCACGACGGAAATGGCGATAACGCGCGTCGATGCCGCGCCGATGCCCTGGATGAAACGCAAGGCGAGCAGGATCTCGAATGTCGGCGCAAAGGCCGCGGCAAACGCGGCCACCACATAGATGGTCAGGCCGAAGATCAGCGGCTTGCGTCGGCCGAAACGATCGGATGCCGGGCCGTAGAACAGCAGGGCCAGCCCCATGCCCGCGACATAGGCGGTGATGACGTATTGCCGGTGGTTCTCGTTGTCGACGCCGAGGCTCGCGCCGATCTGCTGCAGCGCCGGCAGCATGATGTCGATGGCGAGCGCGTTGACGGCCATCAGCGCCGCTGCAATGGCGATGAATTCCCAGCGGGGAAGTCGGAAGAGGGCGTCTATCGCGTCTTGGGTCTGCTTGATCTGCATGATCGATTCCGGTCCAAACGAAAATGCGCCGGGAAGGCCGGCGCATCTTGATTGTACTAGGCCCCGAATGGACCGGAGCCGGCGTCAGCCATCCTTAGGCTGCACCCTTGACGCTCACGCCCTTCTCCTGAAGGAACGACTGCAGTTCGCCAGCCTGGAACATCTCGCGGATGATGTCGCAGCCACCGACGAACTCGCCCTTGACGTAGAGCTGGGGAATCGTCGGCCAGTTGGAATAGTCCTTGATGCCCTGGCGTAGGTCGTTGGAGGTCAGCACGTTGACGCCCTTGTAGTCGACCCCGAGGTAATCGAGGATCTGGACGACCTGACCGGAGAAGCCGCACTGCGGGAAGCCGGGGGTGCCCTTCATGAACACCACGACGTCCTGGCTCTTCACTTCGCTGTCGATATATTCGTTGATTCCGCTCATGGGCCTAAAAACCTCAATCTGGCCGGCCACCGTTGCCGGCAATATCCGCTAGACTGCTAGCACTAGCCACTATGTGGTTGCAACAGTCGAGCATTCCAAGCGCTGCGGCAACCCCAAACCGGACGCCGATCCAGAGCCTGCCGATTTCGCTGGCCCTGACTTCATTTGCTAGGCGCTGCGTTTCGCCTTCGATCTCGACCGCAGCGTGCGCTTTCGGCTCGTCTGCTTCTTGGCTGGCCGCAAAAGCTTCTCGATCTGGCGCAGCGTTTCGGAACTCGACGAAGCGGTGCGCTTACGCCGGCGCGTGCGCTTGGAGGTGCTCGAAGACTTCTTGAGAATGTCCTTGAGCACGCCGTCGACGACGCCTTGGACCAGGTCACTCACCAGTGACATCGAGGGCTCACTCCGGAACGCTGGTCTGCAGGGCGAGTGCATGCAGCACGCCGCCCATATTGCCCTTCAGTGCCTCGTAGACCATCTGGTGCTGTTGCACCCGGCTCTTGCCGCGGAAGCTTTCCGAGACGACCTCGGCGGCGTAGTGGTCGCCGTCGCCGGCGAGATCGCGGATCGTCACCTTGGCGTCCGGAATGCCATCCTTGATCAGCTTTTCGATGTCGCGGGCATCCATTGCCATTGCCTGTCTCCTTGCTGGCGCAGCCCGAATTCATCGATCGGTATGAAGCGCATGCGATTGGTAATGTTCATGTCAGGTATGAGCGAGACCGCTTCAAGCGTCAATTGATTCGATCGTATCGCTGGGGCTGGGCCCAATCGAGGGACGCTGGCAGTCGGCCAGGGAGGAGAGGGTTTGAAGTGGGCAGCCGAATGCACTGCATCTCAAGGCCAGATTGCGCGACGGTTTCGCGCGCTAATTGACCGCGCCGGCGATGCGAGCGAAGTCAAGCACCTTCAAGCCGTGTAGCTGGAGGCCTTCAGAATCAGTCTCTGTCGGATGCCCTGGCCGTATCTCCATGCAGCAGTCGGGGCCACGAATGACAATCGTGGGAGGATCGGAGGTGAGGTCGAGTACGTCGGTCCAAATGGGTCCAGCCGGGCTAGAGCTGTCGGTGTTTCGTCTGATGAACAGGAGCTTTCCGTCGGGTGAAGCGACCAGATCGGTCCCCCTGTGATAGTCGTTGTAGGAATAGCCGACTTTGACGTCCGGGATCAGCTGCCAGAAGAACCCTGTCGAACCGGCAACTTGGTATAGACCCCAGCCGTCACCGTAGTTCTGCCAATATCCGCCGTGAAAAAGTGCGTACCTCTTGCCGGAGGTCGTCGTGAATTCGAGAGTGCCTCCGGTCGGTCGGAAGTAGTATCCGTTTGCGTGGGCGGCCACGAAGATTGCGACGTAGGCGAAAAGCAAAAGCCCGGACGCTTTGGCTAACGTCCAGGCTGTGTTTCGCATCATCTTCAAACCGCAATTCAGAGTGTCAGGTCGCCGCCCATGAAGCTAGGGAACCAGTCTTCGTGAGCCGAGGTCAGCTCATCAACCGTCACGGTGCGTGCGGCGCCGAGCTTCAGTTCCTTGCCGCCGGTCGTTCCGATCCTCTGAGCGTTGATGCCGAGCGCCTTGGCCTCGTTCGTCAATGCCTGCATTCCTTCCACCTCGACAGTGACGAGATAACGGCCCTGGTCCTCGCCGAAGAAGGCCTTGATCGGGTCGGTGGCATCAGGGCTTGAAACGGTCGCGCCGATGCTTGATGCCATCGCCATCTCGGCAAGCGTCACGGCAAGGCCGCCATCCGACAGGTCATGCACTGCGGTGGCAGTGCCGCCGCGGATCAGCTTGCGCACGAAGTCGCCGACCTTCTTCTCGTGCTCGAGGTCGACTGCCGGCGGCGGACCGTCGGTGCGGCCGTGGATGTCGCGCATGTAGATGGACTGGGCAAGGTGGGTGCCCCAGTGCTCGGGGCCGCCCACGAGCAGGATCGCCTGGCCTTCGCCGGCGAAGCACGCCCTGGCCATTTTCGACCAGTCGTCGATCAGGCCGACACCGCCGATGGTGGGGGTCGGCAGGATTCCTTGGCCGTTGGTCTCGTTGTAGAGCGACACATTGCCCGACACGATCGGGAAGCCGAGCGCGCGGCAGGCGTCGCCGATGCCGGACACCGCCTTGACGAACTGGCCCATGATCTCGGGCCGCTCCGGATTGCCGAAGTTGAGATTGTCGGTGGCGGCCAGCGGCAGCGCGCCGGTGGCGGTCAGGTTGCGCCAGCATTCGGCGACCGCCTGCTTGCCGCCCTCGTAAGGATCGGCCTCGCAATAGCGCGGCGTCACGTCTGACGAGAAGGCCAGCGCCTTGGTGGCATGGCCCTCGACGCGGACAACGCCGGCATCGCCGCCGGGGCGCTGCAGCGAGTTGCCCTGGATCATCGTATCGTACTGTTCGTAGACCCAGCGGCGCGAGGACAGGTCGGGCCCGCCGAGCATCTTCAGCAGCGCGTCGGCCACGTCGGCCTGGGGCACGTCGTCTTCGGCAAGCGGCGCGCGCGTTGCCGGTTCGACCCACGGGCGGTCATATTCGGGCGCTTCGTCGCCGAGTTCCTTGATTGGCAGGTTGGCGACTTCGACGCCCTGGTGGAGGACGCGGAAACGCAAATCGTCGGTGGTCTTGCCGACGATGGCGAAGTCGAGGCCCCACTTGACGAAGATCGCCTCGGCCTCTTTTTCCTTTTCGGGGCGCAGCACCATGAGCATGCGCTCCTGGCTCTCCGACAGCATCATCTCATAGGCGCTCATGCGCTCTTCGCGCACCGGCACCTTGTCGAGGTCGAGCTCAATGCCGAGGTCGCCCTTGGCACCCATCTCGACGGCCGAGCAGGTGAGGCCGGCCGCACCCATGTCCTGGATGGCGATGACAGCACCGGAAGCCATCAGTTCGAGGCAGGCTTCCAGCAGGCATTTTTCGGTGAAGGGGTCGCCGACCTGCACGGTCGGGCGCTTTTCGTCGATCTTGTCGTCGAATTCGGCAGACGCCATGGTCGCGCCGCCGACGCCGTCACGGCCGGTCTTGGCGCCGAGATAGACGACCGGCAGGCCCACGCCCTTGGCCTGCGACAGGAAGATCGCATTGGTCTTGGCAAGGCCCGCCGCAAAGGCGTTCACCAGGATGTTGCCATTGTAGCGGGCGTCGAAGTTGACCTCGCCGCCGACCGTCGGCACGCCGAAGGCATTGCCATAGCCGCCGACGCCGGCAACCACACCCGACACCAGGTGGCGGGTCTTGGGATGGTCGGGGGCACCGAAGCGCAGGGCGTTCATCGAGGCGATCGGCCGCGCGCCCATGGTGAAGACGTCGCGCAGGATGCCGCCGACGCCGGTCGCGGCCCCCTGGTAGGGCTCGATATAGGAGGGGTGGTTGTGGCTCTCCATCTTGAAGACCACGCAGTCGCCGTCGCCGATGTCGACCACGCCGGCGTTTTCGCCGGGGCCCTGGATGACGACGTCGCCCTTGGTCGGCAGTGTGCGCAGCCACTTCTTCGAGGATTTATACGAGCAGTGCTCGTTCCACATCGCCGAGAAGATGCCGAGTTCGGTGAAGGTTGGCTCGCGGCCGACAAGGTCGAGTATCCGCTGGTATTCGTCCGGCTTGAGCCCGTGAGCGGCGATGAGTTCGCCGGTGATCTTCACGTCGTTCTGAATGGTCATCGGTCTTCCCGTCAGTTCGGCCTTGCGGCTGTCCTAAATCGTGAAATGCCGTGGTCTGCAACAAGCGCGGTGTCGCACGGCACTATAGTAGGTTCTGCTATGCCGGGCGCTGTTGGCGCGCCCTGTCTCAGGCGGTTCCGCCGCAGGAGGCGTCGCCGCTGTTCCAGCGATTGATGTCCGAGCCGATGCGGGCGCCGAGCGCCTCGTCCATCAGCGGGCCGAACACCTGGACCTGGCTCGACGCACCTTGTGCTTGCACGACCAACAGCGGGCGCGCGCCATATTGCTTGGCCGGCACCAGCAGGAAACGCGGCGTGCCGCCGAAATTGTTGAGCTCGTTGGCCATCTGGTACTTCTTGAAGGCCGGATCCTTGCTGGCGAACCAGCATCTGTGCGCTGATATCGCTACCTGCTCCATGGCGCGTAGCGAAGCGCTCTTGCCCGATCCCGAAGGTGCAGCCGTCTTCGGACCCGAGTTGCAGGCGGCGAGGCCGACGACCGCGACAGTTGCCGCCAGAATCCGCAGTGACTTCATTCGCCGATGCTCGCCTTCAAGATTGGGTAAGGTCCAGAGAGTTCAGGATCGTGCGCTCACGCCGCCTTTGCCAGGCCGAGCGCGCTTTCGAACAGGGCGCGGCCGTCGTGGCCGCCATGCGCTGCCTCGATCAGGTTCTCGGGGTGCGGCATCAGGCCGAGCACGTTGCCCTTGTCGTTCATGATGCCGGCGATGTCGTTGATCGAGCCGTTCGGATTGGTGCCCTCGGCATAGCGGAACACCACTTGGCCGTTGCCCTCGATGCGCGCAAGCGTCTCGGCATCGGCGAAATAGTTGCCATCGTGATGCGCCACCGGGCAGCGGATGATCTGGCCGGCCGCATAGTTGCGGGTGAATGCCGTGTTGGCGTTGGCGATCTCGAGCTTTACCTCGCGGCAGACGAACTTGAGCGAAGTGTTGCGCATCAGCGCACCTGGCAAAAGGCCAGCCTCGACCAGGATCTGGAAGCCGTTGCAGACGCCGATCACCTGCACGCCCTTGGCGGCCTTTTCGGCCACCGCGCGCAGCACCGGCATGCGGGCCGCGATCGCGCCACAGCGCAGATAGTCGCCGAAGGAGAAGCCGCCGGGGATGGCGATCAGGTCGACATCGGGGATTTCCGTGTCCGTCTGCCAGACGGTGACGGGCGCTTTGCCGGAGATTTTGGTCAGCGCCGCGATCATGTCGCGGTCACGGTTCAGGCCGGGGAGGAGGACGACGGCTGATTTCATTTCGGTTCGTAAGGCCTCTGAGGTTCGGCGAGTTCACGCAGTTCTAGGCGGCGTTCGATGCGTTCGAGCCGTTCGTCATGACGGTCAAGTCTGCGGTTCACGCCAGCCAGCGCTTCTTCCGCACCTGTCATTCGTCTCTTGATCTCTTGGAGGTCGAACTTCATTTCCGAGAGATCGCCATGGACGCGTTTCAAGAGCTCGTACATCAGTTCGTTGGTGACTTCGGGCAATTCACCCTCCGGTACAACCTCAGGTAAGTGTCACACTATAGTTCTCGATCACCGTGTTCGCCAGAAGCTTCTCGCACATGGCGGTGAGGTCGGCCTCGGCCTTGGCCTTGTCCGTACCTTCGAGTTCGACGTCGAACACCTTGCCCTGGCGCACCGAGCCGACACCGCCGAAGCCAAGACCGTCGAGCGCATGCTCGATCGCCTTGCCCTGGGGGTCGAGCACGCCATTCTTGAGGGTAACGGTGACGCGGGCCTTGATCACGGGCATTTCACTCCGAAGGGTCGACTGGAAACTGTTCGGGCGCGACTTGGTCGCGCCCGCATTCGATGGTCAGTGCTTGACGAGAACCGGTCCGGTCGGACGAGGGGTCTCGTTCTCGTTCATGATGCCGAGCCGGCGCGCCACTTCCTGGTAAGCCTCGACCAGCCCGCCCATGTCGCGGCGGAAACGGTCCTTGTCGAGCTTGTCCTGGGTGGCGACGTCCCACAGGCGGCAGCTGTCCGGCGAGATCTCGTCGGCAACCACGATGCGCATCATGTCGCCTTCATAAAGTCGGCCGCATTCGATTTTGAAGTCGACGAGTTGGATGCCGACGCCCATGAACAGGCCGGAGAGGAAGTCGTTGACGCGGATGGCGAGTGCCATGATGTCGTCGATTTCCTGGGGGCTTGCCCAGCCGAAGGCGGTGATGTGCTCTTCCGAGACCATTGGGTCGTCGAGCGCGTCGGCCTTGTAGTAGAACTCGATGATCGAGCGCGGCAGCACCGTACCTTCCTCGATGCCCAGGCGCTTGGCCAGCGAGCCGGCGGCGACGTTGCGCACCACGATCTCGAGCGGGATGATCTCGACTTCCTTGATCAGCTGCTCGCGCATGTTGAGACGGCGGATGAAGTGGGTCGGAATGCCCATGCGGTTGAGGTGGTTGAAGATGTGCTCGGAGATCCGGTTGTTGAGCACGCCCTTGCCGTCGACGACCTCATGCTTCTTCTTGTTGAAGGCGGTGGCGTCGTCCTTGAAGAACTGGATCAGGGTTCCCGGCTCCGGTCCTTCGTAAAGGATCTTGGCCTTGCCTTCGTAAATGCGTCGGCGTGACTTCATTGGATTGTTTCTCTGGTTGGAAGGGCAGTCGGCAGCTACCGGTCCCTTTCTCACGCCGCAAAGCCGCGGCGGCTGTGGGTCTCAAGGCCGGTCTCTACCGCAATCGCGCATATTCCTCAATGATCATTTCCCGCCAATCAACGCCTTTTGGTACGGAAATGCCGCACCGCAACAGGCAAGGACGGCGAAAGAGGGATATTGACCGGGCGGCGGGCTTTTGGTTTGAGGGACAGGACCTTACATACCCCCGGAAACCGAATCGGTTTCCCAGCTCGGAGGATTGCCATGACCAGCATGAAAGATCGCGAAGAGGGCTTCGAGCGCAAGTTCGTTTTCGACGAGGAGCTCCGTTTCAAGGCCAATGCGCGCCGCAACAGGGCGCTTGGCATGTGGGCGGCCGAAAAGCTCGGCAAGTCGGGCGCCGACGCCGAGGCCTATGCCAAGGAAGTCGTCGTGGCTGACATCGAGGAAGCCGGCGACCATGACGTGTTCCGCAAGATCCGCGCTGATTTCGACGCCGCCGGCGTTGACCAGTCCGACCATCAGATCCGCCGCACCATGGACGAGTTGATGGGGCAGGCGATCGAGCAGATCAAGAACACCTGATCCAGCCATCCGTACTGGACCAACGAACCGCCCGGATTCCGGGCGGTTTTTGTTTGCGCCTTTTGTCGCTTCGGGATGAAATGGGTGGGCAAGAGGGAGTGAAAGAAATGTCGCTTGTCGAGAGACTGAACGCTGACGAGACCGTCATCACCGCCTGGTCGGGCGTGCCGGACGCGCTCACTGTCGAGATACTGGCGCGGCAGGGCTTCGATGCGGTCACGCTCGACATGCAGCATGGCGGTCATAACGAAGACAGCGTGCTGCGCTCGCTTGCTCACGTCCTCAGTTCCGGTAAGCACGCAATCGTGCGCGTTCCGGTCGGCCGATTCGATATGGCCAGTCGCGCGCTCGATTTCGGCGCCGAAGCGGTCATCGCTCCCATGGTCAATTCGATTGACGATGCGAAGCGTTTTGCCGCGTCGATGAAATATCCGCCACTTGGCGAGCGCTCGTGGGGCCCGACCTTCGCCGCGCCGCGCCATGGCAGCAAGGACCCGGTGAAGTGGCTTCACGAGTCCAACGCCCGCACCGTTTCCTTTGCCATGGTCGAGACCCATGCCGCGGTCGCCGCACTCGACGGCATCCTGGCCACGCCAGGCATCGACGGTATCTTTGTCGGGCCCGGCGATTTCTCCATAGCCTGGACCAAGGGCGAGACGGTCAACGGGACGCTCGAGGCGATGATGGAAACTGTCGAGATGGTTGCCAAACGCACGCGTGCCGCCGGCAAGCATGCCGGCATCTACGTCACCGACGCGAAGATCGCCGGGCGTTTCGTCGAGATGGGTTACCGGCTGCTGGCTACGGGCTCGGAACACCAGTTGATATCAGCCGGCGCCGCCGGTCTTTTGTCCGAGCTGAAGAAGTCGATCGGCTGACGCGACGCGTCAGCCTTCCAGCTTCGACAGAAACTGTGCGAATACCATCGACCCCTCCGGCCACGGCCCGTGACCGGAATCGGCATTGATGTGGCCGGATTCGCCAGCGTCGACGAACAGCGAGCCCCAGACCGAGGCGATGTCTTCGGCGACGTCGAAGCTGCAATAGGGGTCGTTGCGGCTGGCGATCACCATCGACGGAAACGGCAGCGGATCGCGCGGATAGGGGCCGAACGTCATCAGGTGCTTGGGACGGATCGCCGGGTTCGACACGTCGGGCGGCGCAACGAAGAACCCGCCGGCAACACGCTTCTTGAAGCCGGGGATGGCGTGGATCGCGGTCGGTATGCCGAGCGAATGCGCGACCAGAACCACCGGCCGTTCGGCCGCATTCACGGCATCGACAACCCGCTGGGTCCAGTCCTCGCGCACCGGCTTCGACCATTCGGCCTGCTCGACGCGGCGCGCGGTCGACAGTTTCTCTTCCCAGCGGCTTTGCCAGTGAGTTGGTCCCGAATTGGTGTATCCGGGCACGATGATGATGTCGGCGTCTTTTACCTTCATGCCGCGCATGTAGCGATGCAGCTTCGCCGGTGCAACCGTCAAGGCGCTGGGCGCGGTGTGTCAGAGCTCCATGTGCACTATTTCGATGGGGTCTCCTCCCACGCCATGTGAAAAATAGCCTCTGCCCACCGTGCGAAAGCCGTGCCTTCCATAGAAGTCCTCGGCGTTGATCGTCGCTTCGACCCTGATCGGCCCATCGTGGGCTGACTGGGCATTTTTTACGCCGATTTCGAGCAGTCGCTTACCTAGTCCGGCACCTGCGGCATCGGCCAGCAGGAACAGCCGCGTAACCTCGCCGGGCTCGGAATCGACGAAACCAATGATCTTGCCCGCTTGTAGTGCAACGACCATCATCCCTTTGGCGATAAGGCCTTCATAGTAATCCGCGGTGCGGTCGCCCATCCATCCCGCGATCTGTGCGGCAGAATAGTGCCCCTTTGCCAAGTCACGCACGGAGCATCTGGTAACATCGAACACGGCCTGCCCGTCGCCGCTTCGTGCCGGCCTCAGCGACGTATGTTCATTGTCATTCATGAAAGTCACTGGCATCAAATCAGGAGCTCGAATGGGTATCGGGTCGGCGGCGGAGTTGTCTTCAACAATCGCGGGTTGGCACAATGGAACCGCTGCAAAGCGGTATCCGTGGCCGGCTGTCGCCGATCTCTTGAGGGCGAATTGTTGAACGCCGTGTTCGATCATTGCTGTCTTGTGTGAACGACTGTCTTCTCCGATCTACAGGGGCAACGGAAACTGCCGTGTTGGCCGGAGAGTGGATTTTGGAACTGACACGACGCAAACTGGTTGGCAGCGCAGCACTCCTCACACTGGGGGCGACAGCGCGTGCCGGCCACACGGAGCCCAGGATGAGCAAGATTCCCTTTGCCGCGACGACGCCAACGAGCGTTTCGCGTGTCGGCCTCAAGGCGCGCGACGCCGAAGCGCTGGCGAAATATTATCGCGAGGTCGTCGGCCTGCAGGAATTTTCCCGCGACGGCACGACGATCACGCTCGGTGCGGGCAGCCGTGCGCTGCTCGACATCGAGGCCGACAAGGCGGCCCAACCAGACGATCCGCGCAGCGCTGGGCTGTTCCACACCGCCTTTCTCTTGCCTTCGCGCGCCGATCTCGGCCGCTGGATCAAGCATGCCATCGACAAGCGAATCCCGGTCGATGGCGCTTCCGACCATCTGGTCAGCGAGGCGCTGTACCTGACCGACCCCGAGGGCAACGGCATCGAGATCTACCATGATCGTCCCAGTGACAGCTGGAGCTGGACGGGCTCACAGGTGGACATGGCGACCGAGCAACTGGACATTGGTTCGATCGTTGCCGAGGTTCCGGCCGGCGATGCGGGCTGGCAAGGCGCGCCCGAAAACAGCATTGTCGGCCACGTCCATCTGCGCGTCGGCGATCCGGCTGTCGCAGCGCAGTGGTGGAACACGGAGTTCGGTTTCGACACCGTGGCCAAGTATGGCCCCAGCGCCGTCTTCCTCTCTTCCGGCGGCTACCACCACCATATCGGCGCCAATTCCTGGCAAAGCCCGCGTGCCGGCAAGCGCGAGGCCTCGCGTACCGGCCTTGCCTGGGTCGAGATGCGTTCGGCCGACGCCACTGTTGAAGCGAGCCGCGAGGACCCCTGGGGCACGGTCATCCGCACGGTTCCCGGCCAGCCGGGCTGATCGGACTGGCATTGAAACGAAAAAAGGCCCGCGCGAGCGGGCCTTTTTGCATACTCGGTATTTCTGTCTCAGCCAAACACGCGCTTGAAAATCGTGTCGACATGCTTGGTGTGGTAGCCGAGGTCGAACTTTTCGCGGATCTCGGCCTCGGGAAGTGCTGCGGTCACTTCCTTGTCGGCAAGCAGTTCCTCGAGAAAATCCTTGCCTTCTTCCCAGACCTTCATGGCGTTGCGCTGGACAAGCCGGTAGGCGTCCTCGCGGGAGACGCCGGCCTGCGTCAGTGCCAGCAGCACGCGCTGCGAATGCACCAGCCCGCGGAACTTGTTCATGTTCTTGAGCATGTTGTCGGGATAGACGACCAGCTTGTCGATCACGCCGGTCAGGCGCGCCAGCGCAAAGTCGAGCGTGACCGTCGCATCCGGGCCGATCATGCGCTCGACCGACGAGTGCGAGATGTCGCGTTCGTGCCAGAGTGCGACGTTCTCCATAGCCGGCGCGGCATAGGAGCGGACCATGCGGGCGAGGCCGGTGAGGTTCTCGGTCAGAACCGGGTTGCGCTTGTGCGGCATTGCCGACGAGCCCTTCTGGCCCGGCGAGAAGTACTCTTCCGCCTCGAGCACTTCGGTGCGCTGCAGGTGGCGGATTTCGGTGGCCAGGCGCTCGATTGACGAGGCGATGACGCCGAGCGTTGCAAAGAACATGGCGTGGCGGTCGCGCGGGATGACCTGCGTCGACACCGGTTCCGGCTTGAGGCCGAGCTTGGCTGCGACGTGCTCTTCGACGCGCGGGTCGATGTTGGCGAAGGTGCCGACCGCGCCCGAAATGGCGCAGGTAGCGATGTCCTCGCGGGCGTGGACCAGTCGTTCGCGGCAGCGGGTGAACTCGGCATAGGCCAGCGCCAGCTTGACGCCGAAGGTCGTCGGCTCGGCATGGATGCCGTGGCTGCGGCCGATGGTGACGGTGTCCTTGTGCTCGAAGGCGCGGCGCTTGAGGGCTTCAAGCAGCGCATCGAGATCGGCAAGCAGGATGTCGGTCGCCCGCACCAGCTGCACGGAAAGGCAGGTGTCGAGCACGTCGGACGAGGTCATGCCCTGATGGATGAAGCGCGAATCCGGGCCGACGAATTCGGCGAGATGGGTCAGGAAGGCTATGACGTCATGCTTGGTGACGCGCTCGATCTCGTCGATGCGCTCGACGTCGAACGTGGCGGCGCCGCCTTTCTCCCAGATCGTCTTTGCCGCTTCCTTGGGGATCACGCCGATCTCGGCCAGCGCGTCACAGGCATGCGCCTCGATCTCGAACCAGATGCGGAAGCGCGTTTCGGGGGACCAGATGGCGACCATCTCGGGCCGCGAATAGCGAGGGATCATGGCGGGGGTGTCCAGCTTCGGTTTCGTTGCCGCTCCCCTAACAGAGGTGGGGCCGATGCTCAACGCGATCGGCGGGCGAACCACACTGCTGCGGCGAAAAGGGCGGCAAATCCAAGCGGAAAATAGAGCCTGATGCCCAAGACGGCGAACTGATACAGCGCCGCCAGCCCACTGAACATTAGGTCGAACGCCCACGAAATCGTAAGCGGGTGGGAATGCCCATCGGGATAGTCGATGCGGTAGTGCAGCACATAGAGCAGGGCGGTGAGGCCGATTGTCGTTACGGCGATTGACACGAACGCGGCGGCGAATGCGGCCTCGGTACTGCGGCCCCGCCACAGCAGTCGTGCCAGCGTCCAGCCGAGCGGGAAGGCCAGCGCGCCGCCCAGCGCAAACAGGGCAACCAAGGTGCCGACATGCGCGGGCGTTGCCCACTGGCCGAGCACAAGCGACGACAACGCGCTCGCCCCCGCAACGATGCCCCAGGCAACCGCGCCGGCCAGCGCAAGTGGCAGCGTAGGCAACGCATGGCGCAGCCCTTGGCCAGCATTCATCGTCCCGGAGCCGCCGGGTGGGTTTGCGTGAGCATCTGGGGGATTGGCCGTACTCACGCGCGTCCGGTGACCGCGATCCAGCGATGGTCGGGTCCTTCGAAGCCGTGGCGAATGACGGTGACGAGCACCACATAGGCCATCGTGCCGCCGGGAGCGAAGAAAGTCTGGACGCCGCCGATACGGTAGCCGGTCGGGCAGCCGCGGCTCGCGGGCACGTCCTTGTCTTCCTGCAGCACCGTGGTCTTGCCGCCTTCGCCGACCTGCACCAGCTTGAAACCCTTGATCGGCCCTATGCCCGGGCAACGCTCGATCTGACCGAGCGAAATCTCTTCCAGCTTGAACTCCATCTGCGCGTCGATCGGCGGGAACACCGGACGTGGATTGACCACCATCCTGTGCGGATCGGCGCTGATCTCGGTCACCGCGTTGAAGCCGGCGAGGTGGCCGCGATTGGCGGCGAGGTCAGCGTCCTTGGCGATCTTTTCGCCGCGCTCGCGGGCCTGGTCGCGCGCCACTGGCAGGCCGACGCTCTCATCCTCCATCTGGACGCGCACCGGCGTCTCCGGCACGAACTTGTCGGTCGTAGTGTCGATGTAGAAGCGGTTGGCATAGGCAAAGCCTGAACCGTCCTGGATGCCGAATTCCTCGAAGGCGAACAGCTTGCCGTCGGCGCTGAAGCCGAGCACGTTGAGTTCGGCCGCGTCGCCGGCCTGAGCCGCATGCGTGGCGGCAAGCAACGACATGCCGGCGAGGCAAAGGAACTTCGACAATTTCACGGTGACCTCTCCGTCCAGATTGATTCAGTTTTGCAAATGAATGCGCTAAGCGACAGTCAAGCAAGGACTTTTTGTCATCCGGAGCGTGTCGTCCAGACGGCCATCTGGTCATCAGGCGAGGCGGTCGCCGCATGGACGCCGCGGGCGATAGCCCGCGCCATGGTCGAGGCAGCGGCGGCATAGAAGTCGATGACATCGGCCGCGTCGACACTGATGCCGCTGGCGCCCGTCGCCAGCCCGAACACCAGGTCGCCGTCGAACGGCGTATGTACCGGCCATATGGCGCGGGTGAAGCCGTCATGGGCCGAAATCGCCAGGCGCTTGGCCGCGGCCTTGGTCAGCACCGCATCGGTTGCGATCACCGCGATCGTCGTGTTGGCGGCAGGATTGCTCAGTTCCTCGAACTTCTTGAACACGTGGGCGGCTTCCGCCGGCATTTGCGCGGGATAGCCGAGGCCGCCGAATTCGTTGCCGAGCTCGAATGGTGCCGCCCAGAAATGGCGTGAGCGGCCGACTGTCACCGAGCCCATTGCATTGACGGCGACGAGCGCGCCGACCGTCACGCCGTTGGGCAACACGGTTGATGCCGAGCCGAGCCCGCCCTTGAGGCCGGCCGTCAGCGCGCCGGTGCCAGCGCCTGCGCTGCCAATCGCAAATTCCCGGCTGGCGGCCTGGACGGCGTCATAACCGAGTTCGCGGTAGGGCGGGTAGCGGCCCCAGTTCTTGTCGCCGCCATTGAGCATGTCGAACAGGATCGCCGCTGGTACGATGGGAATGCGCTGGTCACCCACGACAAAGCCGATGCCCTGCTCGCGTAGTGCTGCCTGCACGCCCGAGGCGGCGTCGAGCCCGAATGCCGAACCGCCCGCTAGCGCCAGCGCGTTGATCGTCTCGACCGTGTTGTGGGCTTCGAGCAGGTCGGTCTCGCGCGTTCCCGGCGCGCCGCCCAGCACCTGCACCGCCGCCGTTGCCGGCGTGTCGCACAGCACCACCGTCACCCCCGATTTCACTTTCTGGTCGGCGGCATTGCCGATGCGCAGGCCGGCGACGTCGGTGATCAGGTTCAGCGGTCCGGCTTGCAGCATCATTCGATCCCTAGGGGCACATAGTCGGTTCCGTCGAAACGGAACAGGCGGAACGGGTTTTCGGCAAGGTCGCCCTTGCCGTTGAAGCGGATTGTTCCGATGGCAGTTTCGAAATCTTGGCCCGTCAGCACTTCCACCAGCGGTTTGCCGCGCGACGCAGCCATGCTTGCCGCAGCCGCCGCAATCTCCACCGCGGCATAGGCCGGCAGGATGTAGCCATCGGTGACTAGCTTCCGCTCCTCGAAGGCCTCCAGCACATCGGCGCTCGCCACGCTCGTCCATTCCGGCGGTGCGATCATCAGCGTGCCCTGAGCGGGGTGCACGGTGCGGTCGGCCACGCGTAGCGTCTCGCCGCCGGCGAAGACGATGTCGGCGCCGAGTTCTGCGGCGTCGCGGCCCATGATGGCGATGTCCTCGCCGTCGCCGCCGACGAACACATGTGTTGCGCCGGCCTTGCGCAGGCGGCCGACGAGCGCGACCTGGTTGTCGAGTTGCGGCCTGAACGTGTCCATGAACACCGGCTTCAACCCGGCCTGTTCAGCGGCAGCGCGGAAACTTCCGGCCAATTCGCGGCCATAGATTGTTCCGTCGTCGACGATCGCGAAAAGCTCGTTTGCCCACAGCCGCGTCAGCAGCGCGGCCGCCGCGTTGCGCTCGCCGTCGCCGCGCGGTGCGAGCCGGAACACTGGCCAGCCGGTCTTGTCGCGGCTGTCGGTCAGGCTGTCGGTGCGGACCCCGATTGTTATAACGGGTATGTGGGCGTCCTTCAGCAAGGGCAGGGCGGCTTCGATCGCCTCGCTGCACAGGAAGCCGACCGCAACCGCGACCTTGGCCTCGATTAAGCTCTGCGCCGCCTTCGCTCCACCTTCCGCTGTGCATTCGTCGTCGGCGACCGTAGGCGCTGCTGCGACCTTCTCTGCGGCGAGGGTCGCGCCGGCCGTTACTTGCTTACCAAGCATGACCTGCGGACCTGACAGCGGTGCGGCAATGCCGATCTTCAGCGGTTCGGCCAGCGCCGGCATCGCAGCGAGCGAGGCGGCCAGGGCGGTGATGAGGCCAGTGGCAGATCGCATTCGGTCCAACAATATCCTCTGCGCGCCAAAGTTTGCGCGATGCGATTGACCTACCGCCTCGCCCGGACAAGCGCAATGTGCTTGTGGCCCGCTTGCTTGTGGGCTGAACTATGCGCCCATATATAGCGCTCAGGAAGAAAAGCAGGAAATGTCTGGTGCTGAAGAAGTTTGAAGTCGGACCGCAAGCCTACCGCGACGCGATGAGTCATTTTGCCGGTGCGGTCCATGTGGTGACCACAGACGGGGTGGCCGGCAAGCGCGGCGCCACTGTCATTGCCGCCTGCTCGGTTTCCGACACCCCGCCGATGGTGTTGGTCTGCGTCAACCGCGAGAACCCCAAGAACGACGCCTTCGTCAAGAACGGCAACTTTGCCCTGAACACACTTGCTGCCAGGCACGAGCCACTCGCCGTCGCCTTTTCCGGGGTCACCGCCCTTCCTGTCGAAGAGCGATTCGCGCTTGGCGAATGGGAGGTGCTAGCCTCCGGCGCGCCGGCGCTGATCGGCGCTGTTGCGGTCTTCGACTGCGAACTGATCGACGTCAAGGAACTGGCCACACATCGCGTCATGTTTGGCAAGGTGACAGGCCTGCGCATCGGCGATAACCTCCGTCCGCTGATCTACCACGGCCGCAGCTACCACGTCCTCTAGGCCGATACCCGGAGCGCCATGACCGATCTCGTGCCTCGTCCCATCCCCGCTTCGATCGACGAGACGCTCGCCATGCTCGTCGGCGCCGACTATGTCGCCGACCGGGCGCTGGCGACGGTGCTGTTCCTCAGCTTGCGCATGAACCGGCCGCTGTTTCTGGAAGGCGAGGCCGGCGTCGGCAAGACCGAGATCGCCAAGGTGCTGGCCAGCGCGCTCGGCCGCAGGCTGATCCGCCTGCAGTGCTACGAGGGCCTCGACGTCTCCTCCGCTGTCTATGAGTGGAACTATGCGGCGCAGATGATCGAGATCCGCATGGAGGAGGCGACCGGCAAGGTCGACCGCTCCGACATGGAAAAGAACGTCTTTTCCGAAAAGTACCTGATCCGCCGCCCGGTGCTCGATGCGCTGACCGGCAAGGAGGGCGCGGCCCCGGTGTTCCTGATCGACGAACTCGACCGCACCGACGAGGCCTTCGAGGCCTTCCTGCTCGAGATCCTATCCGACTATCAGGTCACGGTGCCCGAACTCGGCACCATCAAGGCCGAAGAGCCGCCGATCGTCATCATCACCACCAACCGCACGCGCGAGATCCACGACGCGCTCAAGCGCCGCTGCCTCTATCACTGGGTCGACTATCCAAACGCCGAGCGCGAGCTGGAAATCGTCCGCCGCAAGGTGCCGCAGGCCAACCAGCGCCTGTCATCCGAAGTCGTGCGGTTCATACAGCGGCTGCGCGAGATCGAACTGTTCAAGGTCCCCGGTGTCGCCGAGACCATCGATTGGGCTTCTGCGCTGACCGAACTCGACAAGGTGGCGCTCGATCCCGAGACGATCTCGGACACCATCGGCGTGCTGTTGAAGTATCAGGATGACATTGCGCGGATCGAACAGGGCGAGGGCCGCCGGATCCTCAACGAGGTGAAGGCCGAGCTTGCCGCAGCGGAGTAGGGATATGGCGTTCCACTCGCCAACTTCATCCGGTTGCAATGCGGTTGAAAGGGCTGGCGTGGGCTCGGCGACCGCCTCAGTCCGCACATTGGCTTGGAAGGGCCCGGCCACGTGCCCTTCCTGGGCCCGCTTCGTTTGCTTTGGCCTCACGGCATGGATTCCCGACACTCTCTGCTCGTTCCACTCGCTCACGAGGTCGGGAATGACGGGTGGCAGGAGGCGCCTCCGAAAATCTCCAGCGCCTGTGATTGGCGGTGACGGTCAGGTAGATCGTCATTCCCGACCTCGTGAGCGAGCAACGCGAGCGGAGAGTGTCGGGAATCCATGCCGTAACATCAATGAAGCCAGAACCGGTTCAGGGGCATCGTGACATGACCCCGACCAGCAATGGCGCAACTCACGAAGGACGCATCGCCGACAACATCGTCTATTTCGCCCGCGCGCTGCGCAAGGCCGGCATGCGCGTCGGTCCGGCCTCGGTCAAGGACGCCATCGAGGCTGTTCTGGCCGCCGGCATCGGCTCGCGCGACGATTTCTACTGGACGTTGCATTCTGTGCTGGTCAGCCGGCACGAGGATCACCCCGTCTTCGACGAGGCGTTCCGGCTGTTCTGGAAGTCGCGTGAACTGATCGAGAAAATGCTGGCGATGTTCTCGCCCGTCGCTCGCGACCATCGCGAGAAGCAGAAGCCGCGCGCCGCCGAAAACCGCGTCAGCCAGGCTATGTTCGAGGGCCACCACAAGGCGCAGCCACCGCGTGAGGTTCCCGAGATCGAGGTCGATGCCCGTTTCACCGTGTCGGGCAACGAGATGCTGCGCGCCAAGGATTTTGCCCAGATGACGGCCGACGAGATCGCCGAGGCGCGGCGCGAGATCGCGGCCCTGCGCCTGCCTTTCGACACTGTGCGGACCCGTCGTTTCCGGGTCGATCCGCATGGCGTGAAAGTCGACCCGCGCGCCATGCTGCGCGCCGCCGCCCGAACTGGCGGCCAGTTGATCCTGCCCAAGTTCCGCTCGCCCCGCGAGGTCCATCCGCCTTTGGTCGTGCTGGCCGACATTTCCGGCTCGATGAGCCAGTACACGCGCATCTTCCTGCATTTTCTGCACGCGCTGACGGAGAAGCGACGCCGGGTGCATACATTTGTTTTCGGCACGCGGCTCACCAATCTCACCCGCCAGATGCGCCACCGCGACCCCGATGCTGCACTGGCCGACTGCTCGTCCGCGGTCAAGGATTGGTCCGGCGGCACGCGCATCGGCGACGCGCTCGGCGAGTTCAACCGGCTCTGGTCGCGGCGCGTGCTCGGGCAGGGGGCGGTGGTGCTGCTCATCACCGACGGACTCGAGCGCGACGACGTCGCCGGCCTGAGCGAGGAGACGGAGCGGCTGCGAAAGTCATGCCGCCGCCTGATCTGGCTCAATCCGCTGCTGCGTTTCGACGGTTTCGAGGCGCGCGCGCGTGGCGTTCGTGCCATGCTGCCGCATGTCGACGAGTTCCGGGCGGTGCACAATCTCAATGCGCTCGGCGATCTCTGCGCCTCGCTTGGCGAACCCGCTTCGCGCGGCAGCGATCCCAGGCTGTGGATGCAAGAGGGCTCGCGCCGCGCGGCGTGAGCGGAGGGGGAAGGAGGATAGGCCATGTCGAGCAAGTTTCTGGATGAAGCCCGCGATCCGCTGATCATCGCGGAAGGCTGGATGAAGGACGGCAAGGATGTTGCCGTGGCCACCGTCGTCGAGACCTGGGGCTCGGCGCCGCGTCCGGTTGGCAGCCATCTCGTCATCGACGCCGAAGGCACCTTCCACGGCTCGGTTTCCGGCGGCTGCGTCGAGGGCGCGGTGATTTCCGAAGCGCTCGACGTCATCGAAAGCGGCACGCCGAAGATGCTGGAATTCGGCGTCGCCGACGAGACGGCATGGCGCGTCGGCCTGTCCTGCGGCGGCCGCATCAGGGTCTATGTCGAGCGGCTGGGTTGAGACCATGGATCCATTTGCACTCAAGACCCTGAACGCCGAGCGCCGGGCGCGCCGCGCCGCCATCCTCGTTACCGACCTCGGCGACGGCCGTGACCGCGTAGTGCGGGAAGGCGATGTCGTTGCCGGCGACCTCGGTGAGGCGGTCGCCAAGGCGTTCCGCACCGGCATTTCCGGCACGGTCGAAGCCGAGGGGCGTCAATTCTTCCTCAACGTCCATCTGCCGCGGCCACGGCTGGTGGTCGTCGGCGCGGTCCATATCAGCCAGGCGCTGGCGCCGATGGCCAAGATCGCGGGCTTCCCTTTGGAGATCATCGATCCGCGAACGGCATTTGCCAGCGACGACCGCTTTCCCGACATCGAACTCCATGCCGAATGGCCGGAGGACGTGCTGGCGCGCGCCCCGCTCGACCGCTATGCGGCCCTTGCCGCAGTGACCCACGATCCCAAGATCGACGATTTCGCACTCAAGGCAGCGCTCGATGCGGAGTGCTTCTATGTCGGCGCCCTGGGCAGCCGGAAGACCCATGCCAAGCGCGTCGAACGCCTGCTGGCGATGGGCGCGACGCCCGCCCAGATCGAGCGCATCAACGCACCCATCGGCCTCGACATTGGCGCGGCCAACCCGGCCGAGATTGCGGTTGCTGTGCTGGCCCAGGTGATCCGCGCCTTCCGCTCGCGCGGACTGGCCGGCAAGGCGAAGGGGGAGGCAGCGTGAAATTCGGCTCCATACCGGTCAGAGAAGCCGAGGGTGCGGTTCTGGCACATGCCACGACCGCCGGAGAGCGTCGTTTTCGCAAGGCCCATGTGCTGGGAGCAGAGGACATCGCGGCCCTGAAGGCCGCCGGCCTGATGGAGGTGGTCGTCGCGGTGCTGGAGCCAGGCGACCTTGGCGAGGACCGGGCCGCCGAGGCCATCGCGGCAAGCATGTGCCATCGTCATGTCGAGGCAAAGCCGGCTGCGACCGGACGCGTCAACCTGCATGCGCTGGAGGCCGGTGTCTTCACCGTGGATGCTGCCCTTGTCGATGCTATCAATGCCATCGACCCCTCGATCACCGTCGCGACGCTTGCCCAGCATGCCACAGTCGAAGAAGGCCAGATGGTCGCCACGGTGAAGATCATTCCCTTTGCGGTCGCTGGCCATCTCGTCAGCAAGGTTACCGAGCTTTGCGCGACCCGCGAGATCTTCGCAGTCAACCCGTTCGTGCCGAAGCGCGTCGGCGTCATCCAGACGGTGCTGCCGAGCGTCAAGCAAAGCGTGCTCGACAAGACGTCACGATTGACCGAACAGCGCCTGGCCCGTTCGGGCAGCCGGCTCGTCGCCGAACGCCGCACGGCGCATGACACGGCCGAAGTTGCCGAGGCGGCGAAGGCGCTTGCCCGCGACAACGACATGCTGGTGATCTTCGGCGCCTCGGCGCTTGCCGACTTCGACGACGTCATTCCGGCCGCGATCCGGGCCGCCGGCGGCACAGTCGTCCGCGCGGGAATGCCGGTCGATCCCGGCAATCTGCTGGTGCTCGGCCATATCGGCGGGACGGCGGTGATCGGCGCGCCTGGTTGCGCCCGCAGCCCCAAGGAGAACGGGTTCGACTGGGTGCTCGACCGGCTGTTGTCAGGTCTCGATGTGACATCGGCGGACATCGGTGGCATGGGTGTTGGCGGGCTGTTGATGGAAATCCCGTCACGGCCCCAGCCGCGCGAAGCGCCTGTCGTTGCGACGGTTCCAAAGGTCCATGCCGTCCTGCTTGCCGCCGGGCGTTCGAGCCGCATGGGCGGTCCGAACAAGCTGATGGCGCTGTTTGCCGAAAAGCCGCTGGTGCGCCTCACCGCCGAACGCGTGCTCGCCTCCAAAGCTGCGGGCGCCGTGGTCGTCACCGGCCATCAGGCCGTCCGCATCCGTGGGGCGCTCGAAGGCCTCGACATTCCAGTTGCCCATAATGCAGACTTCGCCTCCGGTCTTGCCAGTTCGCTCAAGGCGGGCATTGCCGCTTTGCCCGAAGACGCCGCCGGTGCGCTTGTCGTGCTCGGGGACATGCCCGAGGTGCTGACCGCAGACCTCGACCGGCTGATTGCGGCCTTCGAGCGCGCCGAGGGACGATCGGTGGTTCGCGCCACCCATGACGGCAGGCACGGCAACCCGGTCGTATTGCCTCGTTCGCTGTTTGCCGCCGTCGCACATCTCGAAGGCGACACCGGCGCCCGCCATCTGGTCGAGGCCGAGGGCACCGATGTTATCGATGTCGAGATCGGCCAAGGGGCTGCCGTCGATGTCGATACGCCCGAGGCGCTCGGTTTGGCAGGTGGTGTGTTGCAGGATTGAACTGCAAAACTGCCGAAAGTCCTGTGGCGACATTGACATCATCGGCAACGGAACGCAGTCATTGCCGGTCCTTGCAGGGGGAGCCAACACGTGACGCATTCTCGCTTTCGCCATCGTGGGCTTCTGTCGCTCCTTTTCGCGGCGCTGCTTGCAGGTCCGGCCGATGCCCAAAACCTCGCGTCCTACAAGGACGAACTCTTCGCCTATCCGGGGATCCTGTCGTCCGAGGGCGAGACCTATCGCGTCGTGGACTACGATGAGATGCGCGACGTCAATGGGCGCGACCAGATCCCGCAGCGGCGTGCGCAGCGCAAATATGTCTCCACTGGCGTGCGCAAGGTGCAGAAGGACCTGGTGCTCAGGAGCGCAGCCGGCGACGTCCTTCATGTTGCCGTCGGCAAGGCAGAGGGCGCATCGGTCATTGTGCTCTACCTCCATGGCCAGGGCGGTAGCCGCAAGCAAGGCGTCGACGACTTCACCTTCGGCGGCAACTTCAATCGCATCAAGAACCTGATGGCCGACAATGGCGGGCTTTATCTGTCGCCCGACTTCTCCGACTTCGGCGACAAGGGCGTGGCCGAGGTGGCAGCACTCATCGACCACTACGTCGCGCAATCGCCCGGTGCGAAGGTCGTCGTCGCCTGCGGCTCGATGGGCGGGGCGCTGTGCTGGGGGCTGGCGCGCGACGCGAATATGGCCAAGCAATTGGGCGGGCTCATGTTGCTTGGCTCGATGTGGGACGACGGCTTTCTCAACTCGCCGGCCTTTGCAGCCAAGGTTCCAGTGTTCTTCGGCCAGGGCAGCAAGGACCCGGTATTTCCTGTCGACAAGCAGGAAACCTTCTTCCGCTCGATCCTGGCCAAGAAGCCGGGCTACCCCGCGCGTTTCGTGCGCTTCGAGACCGGCACCCACGGAACGCCGATCCGCATGACCGACTGGCGCGAGACGCTTAACTGGATGCTGGCCACGAGATAGCGGTTACGGCCCGGAATTGTAGTCGAGCACCGTCTCGGGATTGACCTCGCCGTCATAGGACGCGTCGACGTCATACTTCACCAGCGAGAAGGCGCCGTCGCGGAAGATCCACAACCCGTCCGACGAGGCGTCGCCGACGCCGCGCCACTTGGAATTCGAAACGATAGACATGGTCTTCTCGTCATAGGACGAGTTGACCAGCTGGCTGTCGGAGCGATAGCCGATGACGTTGAGGCTCTCGACCTTGCCCTCGGAATTGTCGTTCTCGTAGCGGATGTCGAGTTCTGGCGTGGCGAAGTGCAACTCGTTCAGGCCGTCGATTGCGTTCCACATATAGTAGACGTGGCTCTCGTTGTAGGCGCCCATCGAGCAGAAGAAGCGGAACAGCCGGGCTTCGCTGGGCGGCGCGTCGGCGGCGTCCGTCTTGTTGTGATAGGAGATCCGGTAGCTCAGTGCCGCGTCGTCGCCTTCCTTCGTGGTGTCGCACTGGTCCTGGTGGCTGGCGGCAAAGAGCTTCTTGGCGAGGTCGAACACCGAATCCGTCGTAGTCGGCGGGATATCGCCGCATTGTTTCGGCAAGGCGTCCGCCAGTTCGCCTTCGGCTGGCTTGAGGCTGCCCTTGTCGAGATGGATCGGCTTGAATGGCGGTTCCTGGACCGAGGGATTGACCTGCCTTGCAGTGAAGCAGCCGGCGAAGATCTTTTCGCTCCCGTCGGCGCCGACCGCCCGGATGGCGACCGGGATGTTGTAGAAGATGCTGCCCGCAGCACCCTCGGAGCTCACCGCTCCGGTCTCGACGTCGACACGCTCGGTCGCTTCATAGCCCTTGGCGAAGGCCTCAAAATCCTTGGCGGGTTTGGTCTCGCCGAAATAGTCCCAGGCGCGGGCATATTCCTTGCGGTTCACCGCGTTGTAGAGCGAGCGGACAACGGCGGCAGGGTCGGAGCGGTCGTCGACATAGGGCGTTTCGGCGGACATCGCCTGAAAGACCCACAGGCCGGTCAGGGCCAGCGTGGCTGCTGCGGTAATCGATGGCTTCAACATTGCGAATCTCCTGCCTGCCGCAATCATGCATCATCGATTGCGGCAGCGCAGTGACGCGCGCAATACCGCCGGCAATCAGGACTGGCGCGTCGACATCTCGCGGGCGATGCGCGGAAAATCGGCAGGCTTGATTCCGATGTCGGCGCGATCAGCGTTGCTCATGGCATTCAAGAGCGCAAGTGCGGCGCGATAGCGTGCCTGGTCATTGGGGCGAGGGCGGGCGAACAACTCAGTGTAGAAACCCATTTCTCAGGCTCCTGTTGGTCCTCCCGCATCCTGTATAGTCGATTTTTTCGTCATTGTGCAGTGCAGCATCAGCATATCTGCCATGCGCGCCGACCGTGCGACGCAACTGGCGCAGATTCCCTTGAGATGTGGCCGAACCTGCGAAGCGATTTTTAACCGACCGCCACTATGGTCTGGCCGTTTTTACAGTATCATCCGCCCGGGACGGAGCAGCTAGCGTGGGTACAGAGATCAATCGCGACTTCGCCTCGCTTCTCGACGACTTGTTCGTCGCTTCCGAGCGCGAAGAGATTGCGCCCGCGCCGACGATTGCATTCGACTATCTGGCCGTTGTCGAAGAACTGCATTCGGGCCGCATCCGCGTCGCCGGAGAAACGGTTGCCGCAGAGTATCGCGAGGCGGCGGCATCGCTCGAAGACGAAATCGTGTCGCTGCTCGACATGGTCGAGACCGAGGTCGAGATCGAAGCGGCCGAGGAGCCCGAGCAGCCCTCGATCGATCCTGATGCGATCGCTGCCGAACTCGGGCTCGCCGAGGCAAAGCCTGCGGACCTCGCCAAGATGCGCCGCATCTTTGCGCTTGCAAACCATCCCGACCGGGTGGCGCCGCACCTGCGCCAGCGCGCCATGGTGCGCATGCAGCTTGCCAACATGATGATCGACGATGCCAAACGCCGGGCAGCCAAGAAAGGCAGCTGAGGCCGCTCGCTTGGGGGCCTGAAACGTTGCCTGCGGCTGCCTTGGCCCGAACGGCAAAACAGCCTATCTAAGGAAAGCTGTGCTTCCACAGCCGTGGGGGGCGCCATGCTGAGGGTTCAGAAGGTCAAGATCGACGACATCTACGTGCCCGCGGCGCGCAAGAAGACGCTGCATCCCGAAACCGTGCGCCATCTGGCCGAGGACATACTGGAGAATGGCATGAAGATGCCTATCCAGGTTCGCCATGACGGCAAGCGCTATGTGCTGGTTGAGGGGTTGCACCGCCTGGAGGCTGCCAGATGGCTCGGCGAGACGTCGATCGACTCCTATCTGGTGCAGGCGCGGAAGCATTAGACGAAGGCACGGCGCCGCGGCGCTTACTTTTTTGCGCGAGGCCTGTCGAAATGCTGCGCTGTCGCGCGTCCTTGGTTCGGAAACTGACCTTATCGGGAGAAGACGCATGAACGTGACCGCCGCCGCCAACGACCGTGAACTGGTTCTTACCCGTATCCTCGATGCGCCGCGGGAAAAAATCTATCGCGCCTGGACCGATGCCGAATTGCTCAAGCAGTGGTTTGCACCGTTGCCCTGGACCACGCCAAGCGCCAGGCTCGACGTGCGCGCCGGTGGCACCAGCATGGTCACCATGCGCAGCCCCGAAGGCGTCGACTATCCGAGTTCCGGTGTCTATCTCGAGGTCGTGCCCAACGAGAAGCTGGTCTTCACCGATGCCTATACCGAGGCGTGGATGCCGTGCGAAAAGCCGTTCATGACCGTGGTGCTGACCTTCGAGGATGCCGGCGCCGGCAAGACGAAATACACCGCTGTCGCCAGGCACTGGTCGGCCGAGGATCGCGCCGCCCATGAGAAGATGGGCTTTCACGAAGGCTGGGGCCAATGCGCCGACCAACTCGAGGCGCTGGCGAAGACGATCTGAGCGCAGCGGCCCTCGCAGCACGGCTTCCCCGGTGCCGTGTCTATTCACCGCCACGCCCCGTTTCCGGTCTGGCTATTGTCAAAGAACTCGGGAAGCGGGGCGCGAGGCCGTGCCTTCCGATAGTTTTTTAAGTGGCGCGACGTTCGCGCCCCGCCCGGTTGCTTGCCCCGCTCAGTCGCCTCGGCATTTCCGCCGCCAGCCGCCGCAAGGCCCGGGCTTGGGGGTGAAACACCCAGTGGGAGAACCGACCTCCCACCAGCCCGGCACCGGCGCTTCCCCCCGATGCCCGGTGCGCAGCCGGAGTCCCGTAGAAGATCGCGAGGATGATGATAAGGGAGGTTTTGGACGCGTGGAAAAACGGGGCCGTTTTTCCATGGTGATTGCTGACAATTGCGTGCGGGCAGGGCACCCGTTCATCGGTCGGAACCCTGCGCAGCTGCCGGGCGGGCCGAATGCCGCTGGTTGGGGGACAACTGCCAAGCCATTTCGCCAGGCGTGGACAGCCTGTCCGGCAATTTCCGGCATCAGGTGCCTGTCCGGCGATGGTAGCTCGCGTCGGAAAAGGCTGCGGGGAGGGCGCGCCATGGTCGCAACCGCAAATTTCTTGCTCGAATGGGGTGCTGGTTGTATCGTTTTGGCACGCTAGACAATGCCCGTATGTGGGCAGCATGAGATGCGGCCAGCCAAGTGAGAAAGACCTGCGCTGGCGATGAGCGGCCGAAGTTCGCCGCGCGGCATTTGCCCTCCGCTCCCGAAATTCCGGCTGCTGTGACGCGATGTTTCTGCGAAAGGAAAGTGGCCATGTCTATATCCATGACGATGCAGGGATATCTCGAGGACAACCACATCCGCTACGATGCCGCCAAACATGCGCGCACCGGCTGCTCGATGATGACGGCCCATGCCAGTCATGTACCGGGCGGCGCGCTGGCCAAGGGCGTGGTGCTGAAATGGGACGACGGCTTTGTACTTGCCGTGTTGCCGGCCTCGCGCCATGTCGATCTCGCCAGGATGCGCGAAATCATTGGCGACAAGGTGCGGCTGGCCTCGGAAGAGGAGGCAAGCTCGCTGTTTCCCGATTGCGACGAGGGCGCGGTACCGATCCTGGGCGTGCCGTACAGGGTCTGTTGCGTCATCGATGAGCAGTTGCGCCACGCCGGCGACGTTTATTTCGAAGGCGGCGACCACCGTACACTGGTGCACGTGACCGGCGACGAGTTCTCGCGCCTCATGTATGGCATGCCGCAGGCGCGCATCAGTTGGTAGTGCATGGCACTATGGACGCGGCTGCAGCCGGCGGGCTTGCCCGCCGGTTGTGTGTTTTCGGCTGGCCGCGGGGGCTGCGGGCCAGCCCGAAATCTGTCCTTTTCGTGGCGTGGCGGTCACGGCATTGCCCGTTTCATGTCACGGCGCTGCCATGTGATGGCCATGTTTAATCGGTTATAATCCCAGCCGTACCAGAACGCCGCGTGCCCGCCCGGGGTGCGCAAACGAAACTGTAAATCCTTCTATCTGTGCATGGTTTTTGCCGAAGACCGTATGCGTTCTTCGACGACATCCATTGAGACGAAAACAGGCACCAACAGAGGCGACTATGGGCAAACACCACGAAATGACGCTCGAAGAGCTTTTGCACGACCCGATCATTTTGACCGTGATGCATCGCGATGGCTTCTGCCCGGAAGACATCCGGTTGCTGGCACGCCAGGCCCTGGCCAAGACGCCAGGCGTCGAAGACGTGCTCTGGGCTGCGGCGGGCAGCCCTGGTGCAATGGCTTGCAAGCGTGATGCGATACCTAACTCGACACCGGCAGTGCGCTATCCCGCATATGATACCAACTGCCTGACACCCCTCGCAATCTAAGGCCAGGACCTTCCAATCCCCAGACAATGGGCATCTTCCGCTACGAAAATCGATTCCGATTTTCGTAGCGGTGCTGTATGGCCGGGCTCGACAAGCGCAGTCGCCCCCGTCCCGGAAATCGTCATCGATCTTCGGGGCGGGTGCGGCAGCGCAGATGGGTTCGGACCAGGGAGATAGGGCGATGGCGGGACGCTACGAGGGTGGCTGCATGTGCGGGGCGGTGCGATATGTCGCCGAGGGTGAGCCCGTCAACGAGCGCATCTGCCACTGCCGGAGTTGCCAGCGGGCAATCGGCGCCGCGTTCAACGCGCGGCTGTTGTTTCGGGCAACGGCGGTGACGTTGACCGGCCCGGTCAAGACCGCCAGTTCCTCGCCGGAAGTGCAGCGCGGCTTCTGCTGCGAATGCGGCACAACGGTCTTTTCCGGCCGGCAATCCGCCGGCGTCATCGCAGTAACGTCCGGCTCGCTCGATGATCCCGCGCAGTTCCGGCCGACGATGCATATCTGGACTTCGTCGCGCCAACCCTGGCTGGTGCTGGACGACGGCCTGCCGCAACATGAGCAAGCCGCGCCGGCGTGAGCCCTGCACCGTCAGGCTCTATCAACCTGGCTTCGAGATCTGGCGAGATCCGCGATGCCGACGACGCCGGCGCTTTCAGTGAGCGCTGCGGCGTGAAGTTCGGGCGCTAGCCGTGGCGGCAGGGCTGCCAGCATCTGCCTGATGGCATCGAGATAGCCCGGCGCCAGGCCGATGCCGCCGCCGATGACGATGCGGGCAGGGTCTAGCGCCAGCTTGATGTTGCGGCACAAAAGGGCCGTCTGGCGCGCCGAGGCGCCGACGATATCCTTTGCCCAGGTCTGGCCGGCGGCCGCCGCCTCGAAAACTTCGCGCGCGGTGGCGCCTGAAAGGTGCGGGGCGGCCTGGCTTGCGATCCAGTTGCCAGAGACGTGGTCCTCGAGCGTGCCGGAAGCCTCGTCGAGGCTGCGGAACTGGCCGAAATGGCCGGCCAGCCCCCCGAGCAGCTTGCCATTGACGACGATGCCGCCGCCGATGCCGGTCGAGATGGTGAGGAAGACCATGTCCTGCTGCGCGCCGGCGCCAAAACTGTATTCGCCCCAGGCGGCGGCCTGCGCGTCGTTGGCGGCGAGAACCGCATTGCACCCTGACAGCCGGCTGACTGTGGCGGTGAGCGGAAAGCAGTCGGGAATGTCGAGGGTCTTGCGGTTGAGCGCCGACCAGCAGCCATCGTCGATGATGCCGCTGACGGCAACGCCGACCGTGTCGTAGCGTCCCTTCCATCCGGCGATGGCATCGAACAGGGCGGTCAGCCACTGTTCCGGATCGCCGCCGCGCGGCGTCGGCATCTTGTGCGTTTCGATGACGCTGCTGCCGTCGACCAGTGCCGCCAGCATCTTGGTGCCGCCGATGTCGAGAGCCAGGACGAGACGCGACATTCCGGTCATGCCTCCACCGATGCGAAGGTCTGGTCGAGCGCGGCGCGGAACCACTGGGTGACGTGCTCGGGCCGCGTGATGGCCGAACCGACGACAATCATGGCAGCACCCGCCGCAAGCGCCTGGGCTGCAAGCTCGGGCGTGCGCACATTGCCCTCGGCGACGACATGCGGGGTGAGCTTGCGCATGGCGGCGATCAGCTCGAAATCGGGCAGCGTCGGCTCGACCGAGCCGGTGTAGCCGGCAAGCGTCGAGCCGACAATTTCTGCGCCTTCCGCCAGCGCCTGCTCGGCATCCGCAATGATCGAGCAGTCGGCCATGGCGATGCGGCCGTGCGCATGGATACGCTCGATGAGCGCCCGGGTGGCGACCGGGCGGGGGCGCTGGGTGGCGTCATAGGCTATGATGTCGGCGCCGGCGGCAGCGAGCGCGTCGATATGCTCGAGCCACGGCGTGATGCGGACAGGGCTGTCGTCGAGGTCGTGCTTGATGAGCCCGATGATCGGCTTGTCGGTGGCCTCGCGCACGGCGCGGACATAGTCGGCCGATTCGATGCGCAGGCCGACTGCCCCGCCATCGATTGCCGCGAGCGCGAAGCCGACGACCATCTCGGCCTTGTCCATCGCGCCGCCCTTGACCGGCTGGCACGAGACGATCAGGGCATTCTTCAGGCTATCGAGGTCAAGCGGCACGTCGGGCATCTCCTTTGATGCCAATACGGTACCAGCGCAAGACCAGATTGCAACCGGCATCAAACTGGTATTACCGCATCAGCTCGATGACGAAGTCGTAGACGTCGCCGCGGTATTTCGTTCGGGTGAACTCGACGATCTGGCCGTCGGCGAGGAAGCAGCGACGTTCGATGACGAGCAAGCTGGTGTCCTCGGATGCGGACAAAAGGCGCCGCTCTTCTTCCGTCGCCGGCTTGGCCTGCATCCGTTGCAAGGCGCGAACGGGCACCGAACCGGTGGTCTCGAGATATTCGTAGAGCGATGCCTGGACAGCCTGCGGGTCGGGCACGAAGCGGACGGGCAGGGTGGCGGTTTCAAGGGCGATCGGCTGGGCATCGGCGGTGCGCAGGCGGATCAGGCGCGCGACCTTTTCGCTGCCCGAGATGCCCAGCGCCATCATTTCAGCCGGCGAAGGCCTCGAAATCTCACGCGAAATCCACACGCAGCCGGGCTCCAACCCGCGCGAGCGCATGTCCTCGGAAAAGCTGGTCATGGTCGAAAGCGACTTTTCCAGCCGCGACGACACCACGGTCTTGGCGCCCTGGCGGCGGTCGAGCAGGCCGTCGGAGGCAAGGCCTTCGATCGCCCTGCGCACGGTGACGCGCGAGATGCCGAGCGCCTCGCACAGCACCCGTTCGCTCGGGATGACGGCGCCGCGCCGGAGCCTGGAGGTGGCGACGGACTGCTTGATCGCGTCTTCCAGTCGGCGGTAGAGCGGTTCGCCGCTTTGGCCGGCAAGTGCCTGTGCGAGGAAGTCGAGGATTGCCTGGTCGCCCATCGGAGCCGCCTTTCGAGAGGGCCCCTTTATGCAGAATTTTTTTCAGGTGTTAAACTGGTATTGTTCTTGTCATGCGATCTCGCCGGCAATCAGCGCCAGGAATTCGTTTGCGGCGCGGGTCACGTAGCGCTCCTTGTGACGAAGCACGAAGAAGCTGCGCTTGGGTAGCGCGAAGTCGATGGCCACGAGCGCGCCGGCCTTGAGGGAGGCTTCGGCAACGAGCCGCGACATGACGGCGACGCCGGCGTCCGCCTCGACCGCGGCGCGAACCGATTCGTTCGATGGCAGTTCGAGCGCGATGTCGAGACTTTGTGGCGCCACGCCGAGGCTTGCCAGCATCGCCTCGAAGTTGGAGCGCGTGCCGGAGCCTGGTTCGCGGAAGATCCAGCGTGCGGCTTTGAGATCGCGCGGTGAGGCTGGTGGATTGGCAGTCCAGGCATGGCCGGGGGCGGCGACCAGAAGCAGTTCGTCCTCGGCCACCCGTTCGATGGCCAGCGCGGGGTCGTCGATCTCGCCCTCGACGAAGCCGAGATCGGCGGTACCATCGTGCACGAGGGCAGCGACGGTCTCGGTGTTGCCTATGGTCAGGGCGAGCGTGATGCCGGGATAGCGCGCCTGGAAACGGTGAGCGATGCCCGGCAGCCAGTAGTTGGCCACGGTTTGGCTGCCGGCGAGGGCGAGCGAACCGCGCTTGAGGCCGGCTAGATCGGCAAGCACGACCTCGGCCGAATGGGCGCGGGCGAGCACGGCGCGCGCCTCGGAGACGAAGACGCGGCCGGCATCGGTGAGGGCGATGCGGCGGCCGACGCGGTCGAAGAGTTTTGTCTGGTAGCGCGCTTCCAGTGCTGCGACCGCAGCACTTGTCGCCGATTGCGTCAGGTTCAGCGCCTCGGCCGCGCGGGTGACATGCTCGCGTTCGGCGACCGCGACGAAGATCCTGAGCTGTTCGAGGGTCACCGATTTCCTTTCATCGTCAGCCGACAAGCTTGACCAGTATCAGACTGAATGCCGCGATGAAAAGGAAGGAGGCGAGGCCAAGAAACAGGGGACGGCCGCCGCGCGCCTTCAGCTTGCGGAAGTCGGTCTCGAGCCCCATGGCGGCGAGCGCCATGCTGAGCAGGAAGGTGGTCGACATGACGATCCATGCTTTTGCCTCGGCCGGGATTTCGATCAGGCTGTTGAGGCCCACCATGGCGACGAAGCCAAGCACGAACCACGGCATCGGGGCTGTCCCACCGGCATGGTCGACGCCTGTGGCTTTGGCGCGCCGGCTCGCCGCCAGCCCGAGCGCGATCACCAGCGGTGCCAGCATCATGACGCGGGTGAGTTTTGCCACGGTGCCGAACTCGCCGGCCTGCTGGCCGCCCTGGAAGCTTGCAGCCACGACCTGCGCGATCTCGTGGATCGATGCGCCGGACCAGAGGCCGTAAGCGTGGGCATCGAGGCCGAGGGCGGCCTGCAGCAGCGGGTAGGCGAACATAGCGATCGAGCCGAAGACGGTGACGCAGGCGACCGCATAGGCGACGTCCTCGTCTGGCGCGCGGGTGACGGTGTTGGTGGCGATCACGGCGGAGGCGCCGCAGATCGAGGTGCCTGCGGCAATCAGTTCGGCGAGCTTGCGGTCGACGCCGATCAGCGCGCCGAACCATCTGGTGAATGCGAAGGTGGCAAGCAGAGCCGTGGCGATGATGGCGATGCCTGTTGCTCCGACCTCGGCAACCTGGGCTGCGGTCAGTTGCAGGCCAAGCAGGATGATGGCGAAGCGCAGCACCTTGCGCATGGTGAAGGCCACTCCCGCCTTGGCCACTACAGGGGTGCCGACAAGATTGTGGAATGCCATGCCGATGACGATGGCGATGATCATCGGGCTGAAGGCGGAAACGCCGGGTATTTGTCTAAGCGCGAAGGCAAGGGCGGCGATTGCGGCTGTGAGGGCAATGCCGGGCAAGAGGCGCCCGCCTTTGCCGGCTGCAGCGTGGTTGTTGGTGTGCGCCAGGCTGACGGGCGCGGCGCTTCCGGTTTCGGTGCGGGCAAGGGCGTTCATGGCTTGGTCCTGAAGATTTCAGGCGCAAGCTATGTGCCGGCTTTCAATCAATCCAACGCGTATTTCGTGTTGAATCGTTCGCGTGGGGCGATTGATCAGGCGGTGGCCTTGTTCAGGCGCCGTTGTGCCACTGGACGGGGCAAGCAGGGCATCTATAGCGGTGCGTCAGTTGACGTGTTCGTGGGCGCGTCTTTTCAAACCTCTTGCCAATCGGAATGCCAATGCCTGTTCACGAGATTGCCGCACTTGCGGCCGCGACATGCTGGGCCGTCACGGGATTGATCTCGGCCGGTCCCGCCGGCCATCTCGGCGCGCTGGCATTCAATCGTTTGCGCCAGATCTTCGTGACCGGGCTGCTGGCACTGTATGTCGTCGCTACCGGCGCGTGGCGCGAGGTCGATGTCGGCAGTGCGGGGCCCCTGTTGTTGTCCGGCCTGGTCGGCATATTCGTCGGCGACACGCTGCTGTTTTCGGCGCTGAATCGGCTGGGGCCCCGCCGATCCGGCATCCTGTTTGCGTTGAACGCGCCGATTGCCGCCGTGCTTGGATGGCTGATGCTGGGCGAGGACCTCTCGCCAAAGGCTGTCGCAGGCATCGCCCTGACGGTCGCCGGCGTGTTGCTGGCGATCCTGTTCGGCAAGCGCCGGGCGCAACTTCACCAGTGGGAGACGGTGAAGGGGCCGTTGTGGATCGGTGTGGCGCTGGGGTTGGGGGCGGCGGCCGGCCAGGCGATCGGCTCCATCATCGCGCGGCCGGTGATGGAGACGGGCATAGATCCGTTCGTGGCTTCGATGCTGCGTGTCGGCATCGCGGCGGTCTGCCTCAGCGCGCTGACCCAGTTGCCGATAGCAGCCGTAAAACCCATGGCGCCGCTGACCTGGAAGGTCGCAGCGCTGACCGCGTTGACCGGCACCATCGGGCTCGCCATTGGCATGACGCTGCTTTTGTTTGCGCTTTCCGGCGGCAAGGTGGGGATCGTGTCGACACTTTCGGCAACTACGCCGGTGATCATCCTGCCCATGCTGTGGGCGCGGACCGGCGAGCGCCCCGCCGGCGGCGCCTGGGCCGGGGCGGCATTGGTGGTCGCGGGAATGGCGCTGATCTTCATGCGCTGAGAGGGCAATTCATGCACATCGGCGGTCCTGGCCGTGGGGAGACGTCGACGCGCAATTCTTGCGTGTGGGGCCCGAAAAAGTAGTGTCGGCCATGACTGGCTACGTCCACTTCTGTCGCATCTGGCTCGCCTGGGCGGCGGGAACGAACCAGCAGGTGTCGCCGTTTGGTTGCAAAGGAGACTTGTCATGCAGGACCATGTTGCAGCGCCAGTCCGCTCCGGCAGCTGTCTTTGCCGCGGTGTGACGTTCCGCGTGCGTGGCAATCCCCTGCGCGTAGGCATTTGCCACTGCACCGACTGCAGAAAGAGCAGCGGCGCGCCATTCGCGGCCTATGCCGTCTGGCGGATCGACGCTTTTGAGCAGGAGACCGGCTACACCAGCACCTATGCCAATCGAACCTTGGTCTGCCCCCTGAAAAGTGGTCCTCCCTTATGTATGGCTTTTGAGCCGATGGAGGACTTAGGAAATGGCCAGGAAGAGACACAGCGCGGAAGAGATCGTCACGAAGCTGCGGCAGGTTGATGTTCTGACTTCGCAGGGCAAATCGGTTGCGGAAGCGGTCCGATCGATAGGTGTGACGGAAGTTACATATTATCGTTGGCGGTCGGAATACGGAGGCCTGAAGGGCGATCAGGTCAAGCGGCTGAAGGAACTTGAGACGGAGAATGCGCGGCTTCGGCGCGCCGTCTCCGACCTGACCCTGGACAAGATGATCCTGGCGGAAGCTGCGCGGGGAAACTTCTAAGCCCCGCACGTCGCCGGGCCTGCGTGGATCATGTTGTTGCCGAGCTTGGCGTCCGCGAACGACGGGCGTGCCGGGTTCTTGGTCAGCACCGCTCCACGCAGCGCAAGGTTCCAACGACACCGGATGATGAAGCGGCTTTGACTGCCGACATCATCGCGCTTGCCATCCAATATGGCCGCTACGGTTATCGCCGCATCACGGTGATGCTGCATCGTGCGGGCTGGGTGGTGAACGTCAAACGGGTCGAGCGGATCTGGCGGCGTGAGGGGCTGAAGGTTCCGCAAAAGCAGCCCAAACGAGGCCGTCTGTGGCTGAATGACGGTTCCTGCATCCGGCTGCGGCCGGAGTATCCCAACCATGTCTGGTCCTACGACTTCGTCGAAGATCGCACCCACAACGGAAGGAAATTCCGCATGCTCAACGTGATCGATGAGTTCACAAGGGAATGCATCGCAATCAAGGTGAGCCGGAGGTTGAAGGCCGTCGACGTGATCGACGCTCTGTCCGACCTGTTCATCCTGCGCGGCATCCCTGGCCACATTCGATCCGACAATGGCCCCGAGTTCATCGCCAAAGCCTTGCGTGAATGGATCGCCACCGTCGGTGCCAAAACTGCCTACATCATGCCCGGCAGCCCTTGGGAAAATGGCTATTGCGAGAGCTTCAACTCGAAGCTTCGTGATGAACTGCTCGATGGAGAAATCTTCTACACGCTGAAGGAGGCCCAGATCGTCATCGAAGGCTGGCGGCAACATTACAATACGGTGCGACCGCATTCATCGTTGGGCTACAAACCGCCTGCGCCGGAAGCGATCCTGTGGCCGGCTGCGCAACCCGGACCAGCTTCGCCGGCCACCCCGGCCATAGCGCCAAGACCCATCATGCACTAAAATTGAACCCGGACCACCTGAGGGGGGCAGGCCAGTCAGTGCGGTGCGAAATTTCGATGACCAGTCTGTCATGTGCGTTGCCCACGAACAGCCAACCTCCTTCGAGAAATTGCGCTAACCGCCACATGGTCGATTTCATATGGATAGGAGTTCGAGGCTTGGCGTGCCGAGCTTCTTGACTGTCTCATTTTCGGCATTCACCTCGTCGACCTGAAATCCGGTGTTCGAAATCGACCCGACGAGAAACCGAACAGGTTTCGCGTCGCCAAGATCAATGACCGCTGCCGTAAGAAATCCTGTTGCGTAAGCACCGGTGTCGATCGCTATGCGATTTGGGTAGACCTCCGGTCGATGGCTCTTGGTGACCGTATGTCCGTGGATGATTATTTTCTCAAATGGACCATCGTGTTCTAGGAAGCCTTCTCGGATCCAGCGCAAGTCCTTTCCCGATTGTGCGCTCAGGGGGAGGCCAGGTCGTACTCCTGCATGCACGAAGGCGTATTCGCCCTCGATTACAATGTCTTCTGCAACCCTGAGCGCCGCGATATGTTCTGGGAAGCGATCCTGTAATTCCTCCGCAATGAGATCGGCCTTCTCATACCCAAGGAACCCATAGGAGTAGAGTGTTTGCTCCCCGCCTTGCTTCCGCCAGTGGGCGAGTACACGATCGCGGTGCTCCTGTTGGGGATTAAGGACACGCAAAAGAAACTCGTCGTGATTTCCGAGAATGAGACGCGACTCGTCAAACTGCTTCAGGGTCTTGCAGACGAGTTCCATCGCCTTCCGGCTGTTGGGGCCTCGATCAATAATGTCCCCCAAGAATACCACCCTGTATGAACGGGAGTTGTGTCGGGCGTACTCAGAAATCGCTTCAAGCAGGCTCTCGAGGAGATCAGCGCGGCCGTGGACGTCGCCGATGGCGAACACTAGGTGAGGGGCTTCGACCATTTCTCTCCAAGAATCTTTTGGCGGTTCATTGCCACGCTATCGCCAATCCAACGGTATGCTTCAACACCGACGCGACCGATCTTGGCCGTGGTCGTGATTCCGCGCCGTAAATGGGAGGAAGTTGAAAGCAAAGGGTGTTTCCTGATCCCATCGGGCTGACAACCAGAACCGACTTGCCTGACAGAGCAGCCAGCACGACCGGCAACTTACCATGCCGAAATCGGTCTAAGCCGAACAGGCGTAAGGCCGGGCCGAAGCTGTCGCACGTTTCAGATGTAAGACCCTTGGTGTCGAACCATCGAGCAAGCTTGACTGCCCACCGTTCAATTGCGCGTCGTGCCAGCCACCTGCCAGGTTGGGATGGTAAGCGGGCATGACAGCCGTCACACAACGTGACGAGAGACAGTTCGTCGGTACCGCCCATAGATCTTGGCGGAACATCCTGTCTTGAAATCGCACGCAGTAACGCCTACCTGAAGTATAGAATGTCGAGGGGGCGTGATTGGCGGATGCAGTAATTGCGAATTGGAGCGGACATGATTTTCAGGCCCGCTTTTTTTGGATCAAAGCATCAGCCCTCATGGACCCCGACAAGCATTACGTCATCGAGGTAACCTACGAAGCGGACGGCCCGAAGTCGTTCGATGATGTTGTGGTGAAATACGATCCGGGTCGGCAGTCTGCTACGGGCACGCCGATTTCGGTCGATTATCATCAGATCAAGTTCCATATGGATGGGGCAGGTCGGTTTGGGTATGAGGACCTCACCAAGCCGGAATTCCTTGGCGCAAAAGCGTTCTCGCTCCTTCGGCGGCTGCAGAATGCAAAGAAGGAAGCTCCTCGCAACTCAGCGTTCACCTTGGTTACGATCGACAGCATCAAGGATGGTGACCCACTCGACGAAATCGTCAGTGCAATAGACGGCTCATTTCGCTTTGACCGTTTGTTTGATGGGACAACTGATCGCAGCAGAATGGGAAAAGTCCGCCAATGCTGGCGCGATCACCTGAACCTGACCAATGACGAGGAGTTGAAGACCGTCTTGAGCGGCCTTCGCATCTCGGCTGGCTTCATTACGTTAGAAAAGCTCCGTGACGAGGTGAACCTGCACTTTCGCGTTGTAGGATTGCTCCCCTGCCATGAGAGCGCTGGCTTCAAATACGATGCGGAAGCACGGGCTCTGAAGCTGCAAAATAGAAACCGATTTGACAGGGCGTCCTTCGAGGCACTTTGCCGCGAGCAAAAGTGGATCGATGAGCGATTGGTCAAAAAGTACCGCTCTGTGTCCGTTCGATCATTTCCAGTGATGCCAATCCACGAGTTGGAGGCCGCTCCAGAAGATACCCTGTCTTTGCTACATCTCTTCGATGAGCGTCACTTGCAGGCTGGTGGCGACTGGCAAAGCGGCGTGCAACCGGCCGTGGAACAATTTTTGGCGGAGGTGGCAAAGCGTTATACGGCCGTCAGGCTCCACCTCGATGCGCATGCTTCTATCGCATTCCTCGCGGGATCGTACTTGGGGCTCAAATCCGGAATTGCGCTCGAACTCGTCCAGAAGGGCCGCAGTGACCATTCGATTTGGATTGCTGACGACGGAAAATGCGGCCCTGACCCAAAGGTCGAAACGGTAATCGTAGGCGAGGGAAAAGACGCGGCGCTCATCGTTAGTTTGTCTCGGGACGCGTTTGAAGATGTTCGCGATTATGTCGCCAAGAAATTACCAGGCGTGGGTAGATTGATCCATCTGACGCCGAAAGATGGCCCGGGGCAGCGCTCGATTGCGGGTGGCGAGCATGCCGCAATGTTGGCCGACGCTGCCGAAAACGCTGTTCGAAAGGCACGCCTCCCGATCGACGCCAGAACCCATATCTTTGTCTCCGGCCCAAATGCTTTCACGTTTTTCCTGGGGCAGCATCGCCAAGCAATGGGATCATGTGCCCTCTACGAATTCGATTTCAGCAGACGTGTTGACGGCAGCTATCACCCCTCTTTCTGGATGGAATGACAATGGAACTGAAACCGCAATTTCGGGAATTTCTGACGTCAATCCGGCCGACCGACAAGCAGAAGGAAGACTGGCGGACTGGCTCCAGCACCCTCCGCACCCGTTTGGCGAACGACGAAGAACTTGGGCCGCAGATCGTCGCAACGTTCCTGCAGGGCAGTGTTCGACGTGCAACTGCAATCAGGCCGCACGGAGACAAGCGACCCGATGTCGATGTCGTTGTGGTCACCAATATTGATCCGACCAAGACAACGCCAGACAAGGCGATGAATAGGTTCATCCCGTTTCTGGACAAGTTCTATAAGGACAAGTGGCGACCGCAAGGGCGCTCATTTGGCATCGAGATGTCATATGTCGATATCGACCTGGTCGTCACCGCGCTTCCGCCAGACCAGCAATCTCGAAACCTCATGGAGAACCTGTACCGGTCTCAATCCGTGAGCTCCTTGAGCACTCTTGATGAGCAACCTGATTGGCGTCTCAACCAAAATTGGGTTCCACGCGACCTCAATTCCCTCAATGCGCAGTTCGGGCAGCCGCTAGTGGAGGACGCACCCGCGTCGGAATGGAAGCCCAATCCTTTGTTCCTGCCAGACCGCGATGTCGGAACGTGGGGCAGGACGCATCCGCTTGCGCAAATCCAATGGACGGCAGCAAAAAACCGAGCCTGCAACGGGCACTATGTCGATATCGTGCGGTCATTGAAATGGTGGCGGCAAACCAACACTGAGAGCCTGCCAAAGTACCCAAAGGGCTACCCGTTGGAACATATGATCGGGTATAGCGTCCAAGACAGCGTCCCCTCTGTCGCTTCAGGGCTTGTGCAGGTACTCGAGCAGATGACCGAACAATGGGCTTTGGCCGCCGAGATCGGACCCGTACCGACCTTGAGCGACCATGGCGTGCCTGAACACAACGTTTTGAAGCGATTGTCATCTGAAGATTTCAAGGCCTTCCATAAGGCAGTTGGAAATGCCGCAAGTATCGCGCGCGATGCACTCGACAGTGATGACGCGCAGGAGAGTGGAAAGCTCTGGCAACGACTATTTGGAAGCCGCTTCCCGCTTCCAGGGCCGAATGGCGGTGACCGCGTCGGCTTTACTCAACCTTCGCGCCCGGCGGAGCCAAAGGATGCCCGCTTCGCGTGATCGACAGCATCCCACTTCCGCTTCAACCGCTTTTGGACGAAATCGAAGTTTGTCCCCGAACCACGCTCGTTCAAGGCTGGTTCCGAGACAATAAGTGTCGATGGGTACTTGGCTTCAATGCCTGCCTTTCCGTCAGTCCATCACCGTTCATGCCTGCTGAAAGCTCCTGGTTTCTGGTGGTCGAGGACGAACCTACTCGCCCGAAGATCACCATCTTCCCTGCGGCCGATGGTGGAATCACCTGCACTTTTCCTCATCAATCCGCTAATTTGCCCGGACCGGCTGGCTCGCTCTGGAGGCTGGGAAATCCTTGCATCGAGCGACCTGAAGCGGCGTTCAAACGCGACGCGGTGACGGGCGAGCCGACTGATTTGGCGGAGCGGTTGATTTGGCGGGTGGGACGCCTTCTAAGCTGGATCGACGCGGCAGCTACCGAAAAGCTTCTGGAGCCTGGAGACCATATCGAGCTTCCCTCGTTCGATGCTGCTTTGGGGACGGTGTTGGGGTTCACCGAGACGCTCGATGATCTTTCGAATTGGTCGCCGCAGATCGGAAATTGGGGCTACGCCGTGACGGGCGCAATCAGCTGTGCGTTCAGGCATCGCCAAGTTGTACGGTATCTCACTGCGTCCGGAAATGTGTTCAAAGAAGACGGGGTTGATGACGGAGGGGCCGATCTTCCAGTCGATGCGGTCTGGGTGATGCTCCCGCGAATGCCGACAATCGCTCCTTGGCAGCCGCCAATGACTTGGCGCGAATTGTCCGCTTGCCTTGAGAGCGACGGCGTCAGCCTCGAAGAAATATTCCTTCAGGCAGGCCGCCAAATGCGTACTCTTAAGCGTAGCAGTCCGAGCCGATTGCTCCTTGGGTTTCCATTGGCCCAGAAGGTGGCGTATCAACCTGAGCGCATTCATTGGATCGCTGCCGAAAATATTGGGCTGTCGGGTGCCACGGCCAAAAGGAACGGGTTTCGTCCGATTGAGAACAATCGAGCCAGATGGGACGCGACCAGAGCTACATCGATGGATCGCATTAAGTGGATTAAGACGGCCAACTGGGCAAGCGATCAACTGCGCACTCGTGGCGAGGCGCAGGATGTAGTTAGGTCGAGCCGTGTTCTGATTGTTGGCGCGGGCGCTGTCGGGAGCGCAGTAGCGGAAAACCTGGCAAGACTTGGCGTCCGGGAATTCGGTGTAGTGGACGGCGACCTGATGGAGATCGGCAACCTCAGTCGACACACTCTGGGCATGTCTGATTGCGGTCACAGTAAGGCGAAAGCAGTTGCAGCCCGCCTGGGCAATTGCGCACCAGATGTTAGCGCAACGCCGTACTTAAGCGCCTTTCCGACGTCGGATATCCGTATCGCAGAAGCGCTGCGAAAGTACAATGTCGTCATTGACTGCACTGGCTCCGACGCGGTCCTCCAAGCGATGGCCGAATTTGATTGGCAGACTGAAAAGCTCTTTGTGAGCCTTTCCATCGGTTGGGGCGCAAAGGAGTTCTTTTGCTTTTCAGTATCAGAGGCAGCATTCCCGGCAGTCGATGCCCTCGACCGGTTTGCCAGTAATATGACCTTCAAACCTCACATGGAGGCAGCAAATCGCGAGGGTATCGGATGCTGGCATCCCGTCTTTCCCGCCAGCGCGGACGACATCCAACTCTGGGGCGCGATCGGCTCAAAATATGTGAGGACCGCTATCGTTGATCGAAGGCGGCAATGCAAAATCTATCGCCTGATGGCTGACGCGACTGTGACGGTCATAGATGCTTGATGCTGATGTTCATGCAGCTTCTGCTGATGCCCGCTTTCGCGTTACCGTGGAAAGCGGTGCAATGCGCTTAGTCTTGGCAAAAGCACGTGCTGCCGGAGATCGGGAGACGGGTGGGATCCTAATCGGGCACATCGATAGCAACGGCCGCGCGGTGGTCCAGGAGGCAACTGGAAAGCCACGCGGGTCGATTTTCGGTTGGTATACGTTCGTACGTAAGACGAGGGGATTGGCATCACTTCTGAAGACGCGCTGGCAAGAAAGTCAGCATTATCTCGGGGAGTGGCATTCGCACCCTGGCGCGCTACCGACGCCGAGTGAACAGGATCGGGCGACAATGAGAGCAATCGCTCGCGACGACGGGTATTGTTGCCCTGAGCCGATCTTGCTGATTGTGGGCACTAGAAATGACTCTACAGAAATTTCGATTACGGTGTTCCCCAGGAATGAACAGTCTGTGCTGTTGCGGTGATAAAAGGGGCCTGCCTGCCCAGTTCCCATCCCTCTAGGTCGATTTGATTTGAGTGGACCTATTCTCGACCTGCTGCCCACTCCAAAAGAGCATTTTGCCCATGGAGTAAGAAGGCCTTGGCCATGCGGCTTTGGCAAGCTGGGTGTTCCATGGCGTCGGTGCTGACCTCCATTCCTCGTGCCACAGGTGGGCAAGGCAGGAACATCAATCCGGAACGGCATTTTTCAAGCAGGGCGGCGGATATCTGGTAGGAGAGCAATTGCTCTTTCGTTGCATTTCCCGGCCATGCATCCGTGATGATGACGTCGGCGTCGAGCATGTCGGCAGGGTCAGTGCCCGAGCTGAAGTTCGGGTTGAGCAGTGAGGCGTCATGCCAATCTGCCGGATATATTTGCCTCACCTCAATGGGAAGCGAAATGGAGGCCTCCACCCAAGAGCGTAGGATGTTGTCGTTAGGCGCTACAATGGCCACCTTCAGGCCATCGATCGCCCCCCTCTTGCCAACGATGTATGCGAGATCGCCAAGGATTTCACATGGATGATTCGACCGTGTACGCGCATTGATGACAGGAGCCTCGGCGCACGCGGCAAGGGTCTGCAATGCAGAGAGTTCCTTGGTGCGGGCCACAATGACGTCGAACCAGTTGTCGAGATATTCGGCTAGGTCGGGTGTATCCTCTCGAACATCGAAGCTGATTGGTGGATGTGCGCAGATGCCGCCCATAGCTTGCACGCCAAGGTCGAAGGCGGTTGTGTTTCTCCATCCGCTATCGTCAGTGATCACCGCAACGCGTATGTCTTTCAGGCTTGGAGGCATTTCACGTTTGAACCACGCCTCGGCCAAGAAATTCGCTCGATCAATGATGGACAAGATGGTGTCGGCAGACAGCGAGTGAAATTCGAGAAAGTCCCTAGTGGTCGGCATCACAACCCCTGCGATCAAAATTGTAGATCGCAAATTTCCCATGCGACCACAACGGGTGGTACACGGGCATTCCTGGGATAAGTCTTGTTCCAAGCCACGCATCTAGTCAAAAGCGCGATGAAGTGGGTGTCTTAGGCAGTCGTGTCCCGTATCTTGGCTAGATCGAGCTCCGCCAGCGTTCGGCACTCTGGTGAGAGCGGGAAATGTTGGCCCTTGGGCGTGTCTTCAGGGTTCGCCATAGCTCAACCTCTCTGCCATCCAGAGGAAGGACGGGCGCATTTCCAAGACCCCGCCCAAGATGCTGACAGCCGACACCTTAGCGTCGAAGTCCCAGGACCAGCATCACTCGAACTACGGTCTCGATCGAAGATGCTGCGCCCTTTTCTAGGCGCGCAACGATTGCCTCGCCTTGCGTGTGGCGGTTTTCGTGGATCATACATGTCGCAAGAAGCGAGTGCGGAAAACGAAAAAACCCGAGCGCCGTGGCGTCGGGTCTTTTCAGTTCAGTTCGAGGTCGGGACTAACTGATCCACGTTTTGCGGACAAATTGGTTTCCGCTGGGACAAACCTCGTTACTTTTTACAGTTAGTATGCCGACCCAACACTTGGCATATTATGAGCAGCCACTTGTACTTCCGCAGGTGTCGCACTTCTCGCAGGTGCCGTTCCGCACCATGGTGAAGTTGTGGCACTCCATGCATTCGTTGCCGGTGTAGCCCTGCATCAGAGCCTGGCTGCGGCGGGAAGCCGCGAGCTTCTTTGCCTCGGCCGCCTCGTTTGCCGCGGCGTCGGAGAACAGCGCTGCTGCGCCCGAGGCCTCGTCGGCGGCGGATTCTTCGGCCAGTTCCTTGGCACGCTCCTCATAGTCGCGCTTGAAGGCGGTGGCCTCTTCGCGGATTTCGGCGACGACCGGCTTGAGCGCGGTCACCGTCGCACCAGACGAGATGGCACGGACATTGGAGCCGGAAACCGCCGTCGGAACCGACTTGACCGGCTGGCCGCCGGCCGGCGTCGCCATGCCCTTGGGGTCGGAGCCCGACAGGCCGGAGACCACCTTGAGCGGGGCGCCGCGCGTCAGGCCCTTGGAGAAGGCCAAGGCCTTGCCTTCGTTGATGCCGCGGCCAAGCGCGGTGTTGCCGAAGTCGGAGGTGTCGACATGGGCGAGGTCGTTGCGGCCGAGATAGGAGACGGCGAGCTCGCGGAAGACATAGTCGAGGATCGAGGTGGCGTTCTTGATCGCATCGTTGCCGATGACGATGCCGGCCGGCTCGAACTTGGTGAAGGTGAAGGCCTCGACATACTCATCGAGCGGCACGCCATATTGCAGGCCGAGCGAGATCGAGATGGCGAAGTTGTTCATCATCGCACGGAAGGCAGCGCCTTCCTTGTGCATGTCGATGAAGATCTCGCCCAAGCGGCCGTCGTCGAATTCGCCGGTGCGCAGGTAGACCTTATGGCCGCCGATGACGGCTTTCTGGGTGTAGCCCTTGCGGCGGTTCGGCAGCTTCTCGCGTTCGCGGTAGAGCCGCTCGACGACGCGCTCGACGATCTTCTCGGTGACCTGCACGGCCTTGGCGGCGGCGGGGGCTGCTGCCAGCGCCTCGACGGCATCGTCCTCGTCATCCGCCTCATCTGAAATCAGCGAGGCGTTCAGCGGCTGCGATAGCTTGGAGCCGTCGCGGTAGAGCGCGTTGGCCTTGAGCGCCAGCTTCCACGAGAGCATGTAGGCGCTCTTGCAGTCCTCGACGGTCGCGTCGTTGGGCATATTGATGGTCTTGGAGATGGCGCCCGAGATGAAGGGCTGGGCCGCCGCCATCATCTGGATGTGGCTGTCGACCGACAGATAGCGCTTGCCGATCTTGCCGCAGGGGTTGGCGCAATCGAAGACGGCGAGGTGCTCGTCCTTGAGGAAGGGCGCACCCTCGAGCGTCATCGCACCGCAGACATGGATGTTGGCGGCTTCGATGTCCTTCTTGGAGAATCCGAGCGCCGGCAGCATCTCGAAGGAGAAGTCGTCGAGCTGCGCGTCGGTGAGGCCGAGCACGTCCTTGCAGAAATCCTCGCCCAGCGTCCACTTGTTGAACACGAACTTGATGTCGAAGGCGCTCTTCAGCGCGGCGTTGAGGACAGCGATCTTGTCGTCGCTGAAACCCTTGGCCTTGAGCGAGCCGGGGTTGACGCCCGGCGCCTGGTTGAGGTTGCCGTGGCCGACGGCATAGGCCTCGATCTCGGCGATCTGGCTTTCGGTATAGCCGAGCGTGCGCAGCGCCTCGGGCACCGCACGGTTGATGATCTTGAAATAGCCGCCGCCAGCGAGCTTCTTGAACTTGACCAGCGCGAAGTCGGGCTCGATGCCTGTTGTGTCGCAGTCCATGACCAGGCCGATCGTGCCGGTCGGCGCGATCACGGTTGCCTGGGCGTTGCGGTAGCCGTGCTCCTCGCCGAGCGCGATGGCGCGGTCCCAGGCGGCGCGGGCGTGAGTGACCAGTTCCTGCTGCTTGAGGTCGGAGGCGACCAGCGGCACCGGATCGACCGACAGCTCCTCGTAGCCGCCCTTGTCGCCATAGGCGGCGCGGCGATGGTTGCGCATGACGCGCAGCATGTTTTGGGCGTTGCGGTCGTAGTCGGGGAAGGCGCCGAGCTCGGAGGCCATCTCGGCCGAGGTGGCGTAGGCAACGCCGGTCATGATCGCGGTGAGGGCTGCGCAGATGGCGCGGCCTTCGGCGGAATCATAGGGAATGCCCGAGGTCATCAGCAGGCCGCCGATATTGGCGTAGCCGAGGCCCAGCGTCCGGTACTCGTAGGAGAGCTTGGCGATCTCCTTGGACGGGAACTGCGCCATCATGACCGAGATTTCGAGCACGACGGTCCACAGGCGAGCGGTGTGCTCGTAGGCGGCGATGTCGATGCTGCCGTCGGCGTTGCGGTAGGGCAGCAAGTTGATCGAGGCGAGGTTGCAGGCCGTGTCGTCGAGGAACATGTATTCCGAGCACGGGTTCGACGCGCGGATGGCGCCCGCCGAGGCACAGGTGTGCCAGTCGTTCATCGTGGTGTTGAAGTGCAGGCCCGGATCGGCCGAGGCCCATGCGGCGTAGCCGATCTTTTCCCACAGGTCGCGCGCCTTGAGCGTCTTCAGGACCTTGCCGTCCTTGCGGGCGGTCAGGTGCCAGTCGCCGTCCTGCTCCACTGCGCGTAGAAAATCGTCCTTGAGCGAGACCGAATTGTTGGAGTTCTGGCCAGAAACGGTGAGATAGGCTTCCGAATCCCAGTCGGTGTCGTAGGTCGCGAACTCGATCGAGTTGTAGCCCTGCTTGGCGAACTGAATGACGCGGTAGATGTAGTTCTCCGGCACCGAGTTCTTCTTGGCCGCCTTGATTTCGCGCTTGAGCGCGGTGTTGACGGTCGGATCGAAGCAGTCGTCGTCCTGGCCCTGGCAGTTGACGCAAGCCGCCATGATCTTGGTCAGGTGCTGGCGCACGATCTTGGAGCCGGTGACGAGGGCCGCGACCTTCTGCTCTTCCTTCACCTTCCAGTCGATATAGGCCTCGATGTCGGGGTGGTCGACGTCGACCACCACCATCTTGGCGGCGCGGCGGGTGGTGCCGCCCGACTTGATGGCGCCCGCGGCGCGGTCGCCGATCTTGAGGAAGCTCATCAGGCCCGACGACTTGCCGCCGCCCGAAAGCTTTTCGCCTTCGCCGCGCAGATGCGAAAAGTTGGAGCCGGTGCCCGAGCCATATTTGAACAGGCGCGCCTCGCGTACCCACAGGTCCATGATGCCGCCCTCGTTGACGAGGTCGTCGGCAACCGACTGGATGAAGCAGGCGTGCGGCTGCGGATGCTCGTAGGCCGACTTGGACTTGGTCAGCTTGCCGGTGAAGGGATCGACATAGAAATGGCCCTGGCCGGGACCGTCGATGCCATAGGCCCAGTGCAGGCCGGTGTTGAACCACTGCGGCGAGTTGGGCGCGACGCGCTGGGTGGCGAGCATGTAGCAGAGCTCGTCCTTGAAGGCGCGGGCGTCATCTTCGGTCTTGAAGTAGCCGCCCTTCCAGCCCCAGTAGGTCCAGGTGCCGGCGAGACGGTCGAAGACCTGGCGGGCGTCGCGCTCGGAGCCGTAGCGTTCGTTTTCGGGCAGCGCGGCGAGTGCGTCTTCATCGGCGACCGAGCGCCACAGGAAGGAGGGGACGTCGTTTTCCTCGACCTTCTTCAGGCGCGCGGGAACGCCTGCCTTGCGGAAATATTTCTGGGCGAGGATGTCGGCTGCGACTTGGCTGAACTGGGCGGGTACGTCGATGTCGTCGAGCCGGAAGACCACCGAGCCATCCGGATTCTTGATCTCGGAGAGCGCCTTGCGGAATTCGATCTCCGCATAGGCCGATTGTCCATCCTTGGTGAAACGCCGCTCGATGCGCATCGGTCGATTTCCTTTTGTCTATATATAGCGCTTTTCGCCGGGCATTGCCCGTAGTGATTGCGATAGGCGCAAGCCCGCTGATCCGACCGCCAAAACGGCCGGTTGCCCTTACCCGAACCAGCCGCTGCACGACTGGGAAATCCCCTTGCGGAAGAACTTTCCCGTCTGCCTGCGGACCGCTTCGGCCCCTTTGAACTGAAACTTTGGTGTCGATTCCCTCATGGAGGGTTACTCACAATATCTAGTGCTTACTTTTGCCGCAAACGCTAAATATAGAGTTAACAGAAGATTTTCGCCAGTCCCGCATCTTGCCATCCAACCTCTTGGACACCCCGAAATCGCACGCTTCCGCACCCCGCCATGGCGGAGGCAAATGCGAGCAACGACGCACGAAATCTGGGAAAAGACCGGGCTCGAAACAATCCGGCCGCACGCTCGAACAGGCGCGCTTGAGTCATAAAAAGCGACTCGGCATCCGACGTCAAGCAATCGTTCTTGGAGATTTTGTGACCCCAATATCTTGTGTGTCACTTATGTGGATAACGGGGAGAAAGCTGTGCATGGACGAAACGGGTGCTGCGCCGGCTGAGGGCCGGAAACCGGTGGTCGGGCGTCCGGTCAGTGCCTTCGGTAGATTCAGGCGACGAGTTTTTCCTGTGCTGCGGCGAAAGAGGAAATAAGGCGGCAAAGGTCCGGTTCGTTGACCATGCGGGCCGCCTCGGCTGGCGTCACCCATCTGCGCGTGCGCTGGCGGCGCTCCCGCCACTTCTCGGCGACTTTGCGCACTTCGAGCGGATAGACCAGCACCTCGCAGGCGACATGTTCGCCGCTCGCCAGCGCCTTGCGATAGAAATAGCGGCCGGCTTCGCGGGTGTCGACGGAGCCCGACAGGCCCGCTTCCTCGCTGGCCTCGCGCGCAGCCGTCTCGCACAGGCGCTCGGTGGCTTCGGGCCAGCCCTTGGGTAGCACCCAGCGGCCAGTGTCGCGACTGGTGATCAGCATGACCTCGATGCCGGAAGCAGTGCGTTGCCAGGGAAGGGCTGCGACCTGCAGCCGGCAGGCGGGTGCGCCGAACAGCCGGCGCAGCCACTCGACCAGATGGCTTTGATAGACTGATTTCATCAGCGTCGGCAGTCCCACCCAAGCAGCAGACTCAGTTGCCGTGTCAGGAATGTTACGGTTAATTCTCCGTAACAAAAGTAAATAGACTGCTAATGAAAGCGCCCAGCCGGCTGGCTGGGCGCTGAAGTCTTCGGACTGCTTCGGCTGGCGCCGCGATCAGCCCTTGTGATCGTCGGCGATCGGCTTCTGGTAGGTGAAGCCCATGTCCCAGGGGAAGTAGATCCAGGTATCCTGCGACACCTCAGTGACGAAGGTGTCGACCAGCGGCCGGCCCTTGGGCTTGGCATAGACGGTGGCGAAATGCGCCTTGGGCATCATCGCGCGCACGATGGCAGCGGTCTTGCCGGTGTCGGTGAGGTCGTCGACGATCAGGATGCCTTCGCCGTCGCCTTCGAGCAGCGAAGGGGTGATCTCTTTGAGGACGTGCAACTGACCCTGCGAGGTGTAGTCGTGATACGACGCCACGCAAACGCTCTCGATGATGCGGATGCCGAGCTCACGCGAGATGATGGCAGCCGGCACGAGGCCGCCGCGGGTGATGCAGACGATGGCCTTCCACTGGCCGTTGACGCCGGCAAGCCGCCACGCAAGCGCGCGAGCGTCGCGGTGGAACTGATCCCAGGAAACGGGAAAGGCCTTTTCGGGAAGGGACATAAGACGCGCACTCCTGACGGCGCGCCAGCCGCGCGCGAAAAGTTGGGAATGCAGGCGGAATTAGCCGGAAAGCCCCGCTCTTGGCAAGTCGGGGCATCAGACTTTTGCAGCGGTTTTAGCGCGACAGCAAAATCGCCACGTCGCCGGCCTGCAGCACGGAGCGGGTGACGCCGCCAAACAGGAACTCGCGCAGCCAGGAATGACTGTAGGCGCCCATCACCAGAAGATCGGCGCCGGTGTCCATGACCTTCTGGTGGATGACGGCGTCGACCGAACGGCCGTGGGACTCCTCCAGGCTGACGGTCACCTTGGCGCCATGGCGCTCGAAGGCGGCGGCGATGTCCGAGCCGGAGGCGTCAGGCCTGCGGGCCGATGTCTCGACCGGATCCACGACAAGGACTTCGGTCGTATCGGCCTCGGTGATGAAGGGCAGGGCATCGAAAGCGGCGCGCGCCGCTTCGCGACTGCCATTCCAGGCGACCAGCAGGCTGCGGAAGGTCGAAATCAGCGGCGCCGAATGGGGGACAACCAGGACAGGTCGCCCGGCCTCGTAAATCAGGGAATCAATGTCGGCCGCGACGGATTCCTTGAGGCCAGGGGCGGCTTGCGAGACCATGACGAGATCGGCCGAGCGCGCGCTCTCGACGCCTGATAGGGCGCTGTCGCCGGAAAAGCTCTCGAAGCTGCGCCAGTCGTAGGATATGCCGGACATCCGGATGCGGGCGCGGAATGCCTTCTCGATCCTTGCGGCCCGCTCCCTGCATATCTCGGCATTGGACTGGATGAATTCGGTGTCGGGAAAGCCGACGGCAGTGGTGTAGGGCATGGCCAGCGCCTCGGCATGTACGCCGATCAGATGGCTTTCGTGGCGCTCGGCAAAGGGAATGGCCACATCCAGGACGCGGGAAACGTCAAACTCGTTCTGAATGATGGCGACGATGGTCTTGAACGGCATGGCAGCCTCCTCCGCGTGAGCCAGGATCGGCTCATACAAGAAAACAATATCATGCCTGAAGTCGTTCCAGTGTGACCTGAATCAAGCTTCCGCGGCCGCCCTTGCGATGTCTGCAAGCATGGCTTCGATCTCGGCGCGCGCGCGCGCCATGGCATCCTGCGACCGCGACCTGACGACCAGTTCGGTCCAGAATTTGCCGTCGAGATATTTCGGATACGAGCCGATGATGGTGTCCGGGTGCGCCTTCTGGATCTCGCCGAGCGGCCCGCCGATGGTGCCTTCGCCATAGGGGCATTCCACGGTGGTGGACAACAGCTTGGCGCCGGTCCTCAGCGTGGGCATGACATTGTCGAGCATGGCCTGGAAGATCGACGGCACACCCGCCATGACATGCACATTGCCGATGCGGAAGCCGGGCGCCACGGAAACCGGGTTTTCGATCAGGTCGGCGCCGCGCGGCATGCGCGCCATCCGCTTGCGTGCCTCGGAAAATTCCATGCCGCGCGAGGCGTAGTTGGCCTCGAGCATGGCATAGGCGCGCGGCTCGTATTCGCACGGCACGCCAAACGCCTTGGAAATCGAATCGGCGGTGATGTCGTCATGGGTGGGGCCGATGCCGCCAGTGGTGAAGACGTAAGTGTAGCGTGCGCGCACGGCATTGACGGCGGCGACGATCTCGTCCTCCTCGTCCGGCACGATGCGTACTTCCTTGAGGTCGATGCCGGAAGCCGTCATCATCTCGGCGAGATGGCCGATGTTCTTGTCCTTTGTGCGCCCGGACAGGATCTCGTCGCCGATGACGACCATTGCTGCGGTGACGATGTCGGCCATTTGCACGCTCCTTCAAAGGCTCCTGTCTGATAACGCCGCCGGTGCAAGCCGGCAATAGTCGCCGATCTGTGAACGATGCGTCACACATTGAGCTGTTTTCGTTGAACGGGCTATTCGCTACATCCCTGACCAGTCGCCGACCCAAGACGGCGTTGCGAGATTTCGTTGGAGATATGAAATGGCAAAAATCCTTGTTCTTTACTATTCGAGCTGGGGCCACATGGAGCAGATGGCCAAGGCCGCTGCCGAAGGCGCACGCGAAGGCGGCGCCGACGTGACCATCAAGCGCGTTCCCGAACTCGTTCCCGAGGCTGTCGCCAAGGCGGCCTACTACAAGCTCGACCAGGAAGCGCCGATCGCCGATCCGCTCGAATTGGCCGATTATGACGGCATCATCATCGGCACCGCCACCCGCTACGGCACCATGGCTTCGCAGATGAAGAACTTCCTCGACCAGACCGGACCGCTCTGGGCCAAGGGCGTGCTGCTCGACAAGGTCGGCTCGGTGATGGTCTCGACGGCTACCCAGCATGGCGGTGCGGAACTGGCGCTGATCAACGCCCAGATCCACCTGCAGCACCATGGCATGGTCATCGTGCCGCTGTCTTATGCCTACCAGGGCCAGATGGGCAACGACGTGGTCCGCGGCGGCGCACCCTACGGCATGACCACCACGTCCGATGGCGACGGCTCGCGCCAACCTTCGGCGCAGGAGCTGGAAGGCGCCCATTTCCAGGGCAAGCGCGTGGCCGAAATCGCCATCCGCCTGCATGGCAAGGGTTCGAACCAGGCCAAGGAAGTCGCATAAGTTCCGGTTTAGTCACCGGCACATTCAAGACGGGCGGCCGCGAGGTCGCCCGTTTTGCGTTGGCGCAGGCCTTGCCGCCCAGGCGCGCAGAGGTAAGTTGAGGGGCAGCGCGATGGAGTGCCCATTGGTCACGATCCCCCTGATCCTCTTCTGGCTCGGTACGCCGGCATTGCTGGCAGTGGCCTTCATCGTCGGCTATCTCGTCCTGGCTACCCGGCGCATTGCCTCCGAAGCCGAGCGCGCGGTGCCGGCCACGGGAAGATTCCTCGAACTCGGCAGGCATCGCATCCACTATGTCGAGCAGGGGCAGGGCAGGCCGATCCTGTTCATCCATGGCCTCGGGGGCCAGTTGCACCATTTCCGCCATACGCTGTTTTCGCATCTCGACGGCGATTTCCGGTTGGTTGCGCTCGACCGCCCAGGCTCGGGCTATTCGGCGCGGCCGGCGGACTTTCAAGGCAGCCTGACGGAACAGGCCGAGGTGATCGCGCACTTCATCGAGGCGTTGGGGCTGGAAAAGCCGCTGGTCGTCGGCCATTCATTTGGCGGTGCGGTGGCCCTGACGCTGGCGCTAGCGCACCCGCAGGCAATCTCCGGACTGGTGCTGCTGTCGCCGCTGACCCACCTCGAAGATCACTTGCGGCCGGAATTCAGGTCGCTCTATGTCCGCTCTTCGCTGCTCAGGCATGTGCTGGCGCAGACCATATGGGTGCCCGCCACGCTGAAATTCGCGCAGCGCACGCTCGCCTTCGTATTCGGGCCGCAGGAACCGACCGAAGACTACGCCACGGGCGCCGGCGGGCTGGTCGGGCTGCGCCCCCGCCACATCTACGCCACCTCCGCCGACCTCGTGGCGATCGAGCGCGACCTCGGCGCCATCGAGGCGAGGTATGAGGAGATCACCCTGCCCGTGGGATTGCTGTTCGGCACGGCCGATCGCGTGCTCGATCCCGACATGCATGGCAAGCCGCTGGCCGGGCGCATCGGGAATTTCGACATGGAACTGGTGGCGGGGTTGGGCCACATGCCGCAGTTCATCGAGCCCCGGCGGGTCGAGGCGATGATCAGGCGGATCGCCGAGAGGTCGTTTGCCACGCCGGCCGGCACGACGCACTGAGTCCTTGCGGAAGGTTTAGTTCTTTTCGGAGACTTCAGTATCGGGCCGGTCGTCGCCCTTGGACAGCTCTTCGTGCCAATGGCCTTCGGAATCCTCGTACTGGATGCCGTCGGTCGAACCGGAAACGCGCTGTTCGGCAGCTGCCATTTCGGCGGCGCGCAGAGCTTCCTCGTGCGTCTGGAAAGTTTCGGAAAAGGTGCCGTCGACCTTGTATGCCCAGCCGCCGTCGTGCTGGACGACTTCATAGTAAAGCTTGCCCATCATGGATACCTTGTCAGCCTGCATGCCGCCGGCGTCGCGGCGACCATTTTGTCACCAATGCGCGTCGCGCAGTCGTTACCGAACCCGCGCGAATGGCTTCGGGACGGTCATGCCCGCTCAAACGTCTCGGGGCGCAATTGGTTGCATGTCGGCCGGCAAGGGTTGCGCCGGGATGTCCGGTGGGTGGCTATCAGAGCGGAACGATCGACAGGATGACCCAGGCGCCGCAGACGGCGGCGGCAATTCCAAAACAGGCGCTGCGATGCTTCTCCCAGAAGTTCGGCGCACGTTCCCAATTGTACTGCATACGCTACTCCCCACTCACCCGTACCCGGAGAAGTTGTATTGCCGTTGCGGCTGTCGCGCAATTTTCGAGGGAGTTGACGTTACGAAAATGCACGCAAGTGGCAAATATGCCACGAATCAAGGCGCTTGGCAGCTCATTCGGCGGATCAAGCTGTGGGAAGCCGTCCCCTGGTTCAGATGGAGGATCAAATCCGCATCGGTTGGGCCGAGAGATTAGCTCTTTCGAACACACGCAATGGATGCCCAAACTCGGCACGGGGGCACCTATTCGTGTCGGCCAGGTTCAGAATTTGCCGGCAACGTCGAAGAAGACCGCATCGCCCTTCATGCGGTTCTTGACGTCTACCTCATGGACCCATTTCAGATTGAGGTCGACCTCGGTGTTTTCGCCGAACTTGGCCTTGTAGCTGACGAGCGGCCCCAGACCTATCGAGCGACCCTTGAAGCCGTCATGAGCGTCGGCGAACGTGCCCCTGTCGTCCTCGAACTGATAGAGGAAGCCCGCGACCGCGCCCAATGCAAAATTCTCGGTCACGTTCTTGGTGACGGAGAGATCGAGATGGGCGGTCGCGCCGCTGTAGTAGTCGGTAGCGTTGTTCTTGGTGTTGATGTCGACGCCGAAATTGGCAGAGAGATCAAGTCCATGCTCGGGCATGAGGTATGTGAACGCAACCGCCGGCGTGAAGGTCCAGTAATTCAGGCCGATGAAGGCGAGGGCGCCTTTTTCCCACTCTCCGGTGGGGGCGGTTATCGTCAGAGACGTCGAGAAGAAGGCATTCATGGCGTCGTTGTGCCAGCCGAGCAAGATCGGGGCGAAGGCGATGTCGCCCAATCCTGCCACTTCATCCACCAAAGCCAAGGGGCCGACGTCGGCCTCGGCTCTGACCCAGCCGACCGGCAAAGCGCCCTGGACAGCGTAGGTCCAGTTGCCGGGCAGATCCAGTTTGGGAACGTAGACGCCCGCCAGCGCGGTGGTCCAGATATCAGCCTTCAGGCCGACGGCGATCTGATTGTTGCCAAACGGTACGTTGGTGCCTGCCTTGCCGTGATAGTAGACATTGGCGATATCCCAGTAGGCGCCAGGCACCGGCGGCACGATCCCCGCGCCAGGACGGGCGTAAGCGCCGGGTATGTAGCGCCCGGCAACGGCCTCGGTGGCCTTGGCTTCCTGGACCGAAGGGATGGCGGCGGCTACGGCCACTGCGGCGAGCAGGCATGAAACGGATCTGGTCATTTCGCTCCCCTCCAAGTGCCACCGGCACCCGCGAACGGACGTGCCGGGAATTCCCCGATAGTGAGAGTAGCACGGCTCCCCGTGTCAGGGCATTTCTGCCGATTCCCTGGGTTTTGTCGACATGCTACGCGCTTTCAGGCTTGAAGTGGTTCCCCGTGTTGCGGTTCTGGCCAAGACCGCGCACGTCAGCAAGCGTGGCAGTTCGACGGCATGCCGCACAAACGATTTTCTCAACTAGGTTAGTGATTTTCATGGTGCGGACGGCGGGAATCGAACCCGCATAGCCGAGGCTGAGGGATTTTAAGTCCCTTGCGTCTACCAGTTCCGCCACGTCCGCTCCGGCGGAACTGGTAAAGCAGCGGGATAAGATTGCAAGTCCCCGAAGGCGCTTGCGCCTACTTCGCGTCGATGAATTCGAGCACCGAGCGATTGTATTCGTCCGGCGCCTGCAGCATCGCGAAATGGCTGGCATTGGGCAGGATGATCAGCTTGGCCCCGGGAATGACGGAGGCCATGTATTCGGTATGCGCGCGCTTGATCGCCTCGTCGTGATCGCCCGCGACGATTGCCGTGGGTACGGTGATCTTCGCCAGTTGTTCCTTGCTCCAGTTCGGCTGGCTGGCCCACATCTGGCTGATCTGTCCGACGAAGGCGTCATACTGATCCGGCGTCTTCGACAGCCGCGCATAGTCCTTGCCTGAGCGTTCGATATAGGCGCCGAAGGTCTTGTCGGTTTCGACGCCGGGGTCGACACCGTCGGTGGTGACGTTGGCTGCCTGGGCGTAGAGCCGGGTCAGCCGTTCGGGATGGCTCATGGCGATGTCGAGGCCGATGATGCCGCCGTCGCTCCAACCGACCAATGCCGTCTTGTCGATCTTGAGATGATCGAGCAGGGCGAGATAGTCGGAGGCCATCAGGTCGTAGCCAAAAGGCTGGGCGTCGCGGCTCGAGCGGCCATGGCCGCGGCTGTCGGCAACGATCACCTTGTGGGCCTTGGAAAGAGCCGCGACCTGGCTGGCCCAGATGTCGGCATGGCCGAGGCCGCCATGGATGAGAAGGACGGGGTCGCCCGCGCCGTAGACGGCGTAGTACATGTCGATGCCGTTGACCTTGGCAAAGCCGCTTTCGACAGCCTTCGGCATCACGGCCGGCTCCGGCAGGGTCTGCCAGCGTTCCTCGGCGCCGGCGATGCCGGCAGAAAACAGGGTAAGCAACGCAAAAGTCAAAACAGTCCAGAAAGCACGCATGCCCGCCTCCATTTGTTTGCGCGCGACAAGTGACGGCCTTCGGGCGCGAAAAGTCAACGGGGCGGAACTTTCATCGTGGGCCGGGCAGGGGAAACAGGCAACGAGTTTGCTAGGCCCTGTATTCCGCTGTGGCTTCGGCTACAGTCAGGCAAACCACGCAGGATTCCACGCAATGACCAAAGCCTCGCCCTTCGCCAAGCCCCGTCCCTGGACCGAAACCGCACCCATTCTGGTGGATGTCGCCATGGGCCGCAGGCCGGCTGACCTGGTCATCCGCAACGGCCGCTGGGTCAACGTGCATTCGGGCGAGATCATCCCCAGTACCGACATCGCCATCGTTGCCGGCCGCTTCGCCTATTGCGGGCCGAACGCCAGCCACGCCATCGGCGAGGGCACCAAGGTGGTCGACGCCGGCGGGCGCTATCTGGTGCCGGGCCTGTGCGACGCGCACATGCATGTCGAGAGCGGCATGGTGACGGTGACCGAATTTTCCCGCGCGGTCATCCCGCATGGCACGACCTCGATGTTCATCGACCCGCACGAAATCGCCAACGTGCTCGGCCTCAAGGGTGTGCGGCTGATGCATGACGAGGCACTCGCCATGCCGATCAACGTGCATGTGCAGATGCCCTCTTGCGTGCCTTCGGCGCCGGGGTTGGAAAATGCCGGGGCGGTTCTGACGGTGGCCGATGTCGCCGAGGCGATGACCTGGGAGAACATCATCGGCCTGGGCGAGGTGATGAACTTCCCCGGCGTCGCCGCCAACAATCCGGTCATGTCGGGCGAGATCGCCGAGACGGTGAAGGCCGGCAAGACGGTGGGGGGCCACTATGCCTCGCCTGACCTCGGCCTGCCGTTCCATGGCTATGTCGCCGGTGGCCCGGAGGACGACCACGAGGGTACCCGCGCCGAGGACGCCATTGCGCGTGTCCGCCAGGGCATGAAGGCGATGCTCAGGCTGGGCTCGGCCTGGTACGACGTCGCCAGCCAGATCAAGGCGGTGACCGAGATGGGCATCGACCCGCGCAATTTCATCCTGTGCACCGACGACAGCCATTCGGGCACGCTGGTCCATGACGGGCACATGGACCGCGTCGTGCGCCATGCCATCCAGCAAGGCCTGAAGCCGGTGACGGCGATCCAGATGGCGACGATCAACACCGCCCAGCATTTCCGGCTCGAGCGCGAGATCGGCTCCATTGCCCCCGGTCGCTTGGCCGACGTGCTGATCGTTTCCGATCTGGCCGAACTCAAGATCGACGAGGTCTATGCTCGCGGCGTGCGCGTCGCCAAGGCCGGCAAGCTCGACATCGACATTCCTGCCTATGCCTATCCGGCGGACGCAAAGAAGACGGTGAAGCTCGGCAAGCAGTTGGGTGCGGGCGATTTCGACATTGCCGCCCCCGAGGGCGCCAACGAGGTCCGGGTGCGCGTCATCGGCGTGATCGAGAACCAGGCGCCGACCCGCGCCCTGGAGGCTGATCTGGCGGTCGAGGACGGGCTGGTCGCCATGGATCGGCGCAACGACGTCTGCCAGATCGCGCTCGTCGAGCGCCATCGCGGCACGGGTGCCGTGACCAATGCCTTCGTTTCCGGCTTCGGCTACATGAAGGACTGCGCCATGGCGTCCACGGTGGCGCATGACAGCCACCACATGATCGTCGTCGGCACCAACAAGGCCGACATGGCGCTGGCCGCCAACCGGCTCGGTCAGGTCGGCGGCGGCGTGGTGCTGTTCTCGGAAGGCAAGGAGTTGGCTCTGGTCGAAATGCCGATCGCCGGCCTGATGTCGGACGAACGCGCCGAGATCGTCGCCGCCAAGGCCGATAAGCTTGTCCAGGCGATGCGCGACATGGGCTGCAGCCTCAACAACGCCTACATGCAGCACTCGCTGCTGGCGCTGGTGGTCATTCCGGAGCTCAGGATTTCGGACGTCGGCCTGGTCGATGTGAGGACGTTCGAAAAGGTCGACCTGTTCGTCTGAGACGAACGTCCGTTGAAAAGCAAAAAGGGGCGCTCGAAGCGCCCCTTTTTTCGTGCAGGTGGTCCGTTACATCAGCCCTCCGCCGAGCATCTTGATCCGGTCGGTGACGTCACGGTCGCTGGCATATCCGTCGTCGGCGCGCAGGCGCTGGCCGAGTAGCCTGACCATTTGGGGGTTGTCGGCGAACTTGGTGTGGTTGAAGGCATCGCCCCCCTTGGCGTCGGACAGGTCGACGACGATGACGCCATATTCGGCGAGGTCGGCGGCGTTCTTGTAGTCGCCGAGACGCGGCTTGGAGCCGGCGATGATGCCCGAGAGCTTCAGTGCACGGTCGTCGCCCGACATCATCATGAAGAACGGCTTGGTCGGCTTGCCGTAGCGGCGCATCTGGCTCTTGAACACGTCGACATCGATGTCGGGCGAGGCGAGCACGACGTCGCCGAGCTTGCCGCCGAGGTCCCGGTCGCCGGTCAGCGCGAGCTGGCGCAACGCTTCCATGGTCACCCAGGTGCCCATGGAGTGGGCGACGATATCGATGCGGCGCGCGCCCGACTGGGCGAGCATGCGCAGCGTCACTTCGAGCTGGTCGCGCGCGGCAGCGGCACTTTCCTTGTCGTAGACATAGTCGGTTGTGCTGCCGCCGGAGGCCCAGGAAAACAGCACTGGCGTGCCGGTATAGCCCGAGTCATGGGCGATCTGGGTGGCGCGGTAGACGCCGGCGTCGAAGGAGGTGTTGTAGCCGTGGACGAAGAGCATGGCGCGGCCGCCACGCGCGGCGATGTCTGCGCTCAGCGCCTTCGAGAATTCGGGCTGGGTTGCGTAGCCGGCAGCGTCCGTGGCGGTGAAATATCTGGATGGGTCGACGTCTTTCTTGCTCTTGCGCAGCTCGATCTGGCCGGTCTTGTGGACCTTGGGCACGGTGACGTTGACGCGAGCGAAGTTGAGCGTCGCCGAGCGGCCGCGATCGAAGACCTGCTTGTCGTCGGAAGCGTGCTCACGCGTCGAGGCGACGAAAATCGCGTGGTTGCCGGCGATCTCCGTGACCGGAACGTTGACCGTCTGGCCGGTCAACAACTCGCCTGACGGCTGGTTGATGCAGCCGGACAGAAGGAGGGCGGCAAGGACGATGCAGAACTTCGAGGGGGACACTTTTGAAATCTCTCTGACGGTCAAGGCGTACAGCATGCCTCACTCGGGACCGTCTGATAGTGGCGGAAGTAAGTCGGGTCCAGCCGAAAAGGCTCTCGTTCGGTCAGTCGGCGGCCGAGTGTTGCTCGAATACCAAAATGGTGGCGGAAACAGGCACTTCCGCAGCCCTGTTCACGAAATTAGCGACCCCAGAAAGTTGGCGTGAACACCACCAGCACGGCGAGGATTTCGAGACGGCCAAGCAGCATTGCCGCCGAGCAGATCCATTTGGCCGCATCCGGCAGCGGCGCGAAATTGCCGACCGGGCCGATGATCGGGCCGAGGCCAGGGCCGACATTGGTCAGTGCGGTGAGCACGCCGGTCATGGAGGTGATGAGGTCGAGGCCAGTGGCCGCCATCAAGATCGTACCGATGGCCCACAGCACGAAAAACGCAGCAATGAACAGCACCACCGCACGCTGCATGTCGGCGTCGACCACGCGGTCGCCGTAGCGCACCGGTGTCACCGAGTTCGGATAGATCAGCCGGCGCAGGCCGTTGGACAGCAGTTCGAACAGGATGAGGAAGCGATAGGCCTTGATGCCGCCTGTGGTCGAGCCCGAACAGCCGCCCATGAAGGTGGCGACGAAGATGCAGGCGACCGCGAAGGGTCCCCACAGGCTGTAGTCGTCGCTGGCAAACCCGGTGGTCGAGATGATCGACATGAAGTTGAAGGTGGAATGGGTCAAGGCCGTGAAGAACGGCATGCCGGTGCGCACGCTCAGATAGATGGCGACTGAGACGGCGAAGACGACGCAGTAGCCGGCAAAGACCCTGATCTGGGGATCGCGCAGCGCATCCAGCCGGCCGCGCACCGCAAACAGCATCATGATCGAGAAGGGCAGGCTGCCAATGAACATGAAGACGATGCCGACCCAGAGGATGGCGGGTTGCGACGCATAGCCGATGAAGGAGGTGTCGGAGGTGGCCATGCCGCCGGTGGCGAGCGTGGCCATGGCGTGGTTGATCGCGTCGAAGCCATCCATGCCTGCGGCGGCATAGGCAATCGCGCAGGCCACGACCAGCGCGGTGTAGATGCCGATCAGGGCGACCGCAAAGGTCTGGAAGCGCTCGAACGGCCTGTCCTCGATGTCGGAGGATTCGATCTTGAAATAGGACACGCCGCCGATGTTGAGGAAGGGCAACAGGAACAGGCCCAACGCGATGACGCCGAGGCCGCCCATGAAGGTGAGCAGGGAGCGCCAGATAAGGACGCCGGGGGGCGCCGTGTCGAGCCCGCTGATGACGGTCGAGCCCGTCGTCGTGATGCCGGAAACCGATTCGAAGAAGGCGTCGGTGACGCTCAGATGCAGCGACGAGGTCATGAACGGCACTGCACCCGCAATCGCCAGCGTCAGCCAGAGCAGGTTGACCAGCAGGAAGCCGAAGCGGGTGTTGGCCGGCGGCCTCGGACCCTGTGTCGACAGCGCGATCGCCAATGCCAATCCGCCCATCAAGAGCGCGGTGAAGGTGAATGAACGCCAGTCTTCATTGCCATAATAGAGGTCGACGGCCGCCGGGATGAGCATGGCGACAGAGAGGTAGATGGCAAAGACCGCTGCAACGTGGATGGCAGCGCGGACGGCAATTCTGTTCACCGTGATGTATCCCCAAAATGTATCGCGGCGAGCCGGCGTCGTGCGCCGGACAGTGGCTTCGCGGCGTCGAATATGCAATAGCGCTGGAGCGTGATCGGCAAAAGCGGAAGCTGTTTTTGCCCTCGACCGCAGCCCAGTCTATTGAATTCGCGCAGGATTCTGTGACCGAAGTGATTTAACGTCGGCGGATCATGCGCCGGAGCGGGCCAAAGTATTTGCCCGACGGATTTCAGGAGCGCCTTTGCCATGACCGGTTTTGCCGAAAGGGTTGCGCTGGCAGCCAAGGCGGTTCGACAGCTGTTTCCCGAAACGCCGCTGCAGCAGAACGACTATCTGTCGCGCAAGACCGGCGCGCGCGTGTTGTTGAAGCGCGAGGACCTGACGCCGGTCCGCTCCTACAAGATTCGCGGCGCGCTCAATTTCTTCCGCAAGGCGCTCGCTGCCGGCAATCGCGCCGAACTGTTCGTATGTGCCTCGGCCGGCAATCACGCCCAGGGCTTTGCCTTCGTATGCCGCCATTTCGGCAAGAAGGGCGTGGTGTTCATGCCGGTGACGACGCCGCAGCAGAAGATCGACAAGACCAAGCTGTTCGGCGGCGAGTTTGTCGAGATACGGCTGATCGGCGACTTCTTCGATGATTGCTACCGGGCGGCGCTGGAGTTCGCCGAGCATTCCGGCGGCCAGATGGTGCCGCCCTTCGATCACAAGGACATCATCGAGGGCCAGGCGACGGTGGCGCTGGAGATCGCTGCCCAGATGCCGGGAGGCAAGACGCCCGACATGGTGCTGCTGCCGGTCGGCGGCGGCGGACTGGCGGCCGGCGTTACCCGCTATTTCCAAGAGATCGGCAGCGCGCCACGGTTCGTCTTCTGCGAGCCGGCGGGCGCGCCCAGCCTGCGCGAAAGCCTCGCCACCGGCAAGCGCATGAAACTCCCCAAGGTCGACAATTTCGTCGATGGTGCTGCCGTTGCCGAGATCGGCCGTGAGCCGCTGAGGCTGCTCAAGGATTTTCCCGCCGACGCCGTCAGGCTCGTGCCGGAGAACCGGCTGTGCGCGACCATGATCGAAATGCTCAACGTCGAAGGCGTGGTGCTGGAGCCGGCCGGCGCGCTGGCGATCGACGCGCTCAAGGACTTTTCGAAGAAGGAACTGAAGGGCAAGACGGTGGTGGCCGTGGTGTCGGGCGGCAATTTCGACTTCGAGCGGCTGCCCGACGTCAAGGAGCGGGCGCTGCGCTTCGAGGGGCTGAAGAAATACTTCGTCATCCGCTTTCCGCAGCGTCCGGGCGCGCTGCGCGACTTTCTCGAACTCTTGGGCCCTGACGACGACATCAGCCGGTTCGAGTACCTGAAGAAATCGGCGCGCAATTTCGGTTCGGTGCTGATCGGCATCGAGTCCAAGGACAGGCGCAATTTCGACCTGCTCAAGGCGCGCTTCGACGTCGAGGGCGTGCAGTATCACGACATCACCGATAACGAGACGCTCGGCGGCTTCATCATATGACCGAGGGGGACGGCCAGGCCTTTGTTGCGCTGTTTTCCGGCATCAATGTCGGCGGCAACCGCATCGTGAAAATGGCCGAGCTCAGGGCTTTCTTCGAGGAACTCGGCTTCGGCGGCGTCGCGACCTACATTCAGAGCGGCAATGTGGTGTTCAGGGCGGTGTCTTCCGACGCGGCCGCGCTACGCAAGCAGGTCGAGACGGCATTCGAGACCCGCTGGGGCTTCCGCTCACGCATCATGCTGCGCGATCTCGGCTGGTATGAGCGACTTGTGGCCAACAATCCCTATCCGGAGGTCGCGAATGATCCGACCAAGCTGCATGCCTATGTGCTGGAGCGCGAGCCGACAGGCGAAGAAGTCGCCCCCCTGGTCGAGCGGTGCGCCGGGCCCGAGCGCTTCGAGGTTCGAGACGACGTGCTCTACCTTCACGCGCCCGACGGGCTCGGAAAGTCGAAATTCGCGGAGCTTCTGCCGCGCCTCCTCAAGGTGCCGGCCACAGCGCGCAACTGGCGCACCGTGCTCACCTTGCTCGACATGGCCCGCAAAGCCTGACGCGGGCCCAGGCCTCGACTTCCAAATGGTCGAGGCCGGAGCGGGTTTCGGCGGTTGCGCCTACCAGGTGCCGGTATTGGGCATCGACGCCCAGGGCTCGGCTTTTTCCTTGCGCGGGCCCTTCTGCAGCAGTTCGATCGAGATGCCGTCGGGCGACTTGATGAAGGCCATGTTGCCGTCGCGCGGCGGACGGTTGATGGTGACACCGCTTTTCATCAGTCGTTCGCAGGTGGCGTAGATGTCGTCGACCTCATAGGCGAGATGGCCGAAACTGCGCCCGCCCGTGTATTCCTCCGGATCCCAGTTGTAGGTCAGTTCGACCAGCGGCGCCTGCTCGAGGATGCCGCGCGCTTCGTCGCCGGGGGCGGCCAGGAAGATCAGCGTGTAGCGGCCCTGTTCGTTGGTGCTGCGGCGGATCTCTTTCAGCCCGAGCTTGTTGCAGTAGAAGTCCAGGGAGGCGTCGATATCGGTGACGCGGACCATTGTGTGCAGAAAGCGCATCGCAATTCCTCAATATTTACGGTTCGGTCGAAACATAGGGCGGGGCAGCTAGGCTCGGCAACCGCAACAACGACTTTTGTGCGGAACTGGTGCGAAGCTTGTGTCTATCTCCGTGCCAAGATGAAAAATGGCCCCGCGGCCCTTGCACTGCTCCAAAGGGCAAGTGTTAATCTTGCATAAAGAATCAGTAGTGGCGTTGGCAAGGAAAGGGGGCGTTCTAATGGGGGAAAAGGCCTCTCTCTTGATGCATGAGAGCATCGGTCGCGAAGCTTTCAAGCATGATGACGGCGCCGACGATGTCGGTGTGATCGAGATCTCCGGCGCCATCAAATGGTTCGACGTAGCCAAGGGCTACGGCTTCGTCCTTCCTGATGGCGGTGGTTCCAGCGACGTGCTCCTTCATGTCACCTGCCTGCGCCGCGACGGTTTCCAGACAGCGCTCGAAGGCTCGCGCGTCGTCTGCCTGGCCAAGCAGGGCGAGCGCGGCCTGCAGGCCTTCCGCGTGCTTTCCATGGACAACTCGACGGCTGTCCATCCGGCAGAGATGCAGGAACAGCGCACGCATGTCGCCGTGACCGCCGAGAGCGGGCTGGAACGGGCGCTGGTCAAATGGTTCAACCGCACCAAGGGCTTCGGCTTTTTGACGCGCGGCGAGGGCACCGAGGACATCTTCGTCCATATGGAGACGCTGCGCCGATTCGGCGTCACCGAGCTTCGTCCCGGGCAGGTTGTGCTGGTGCGCTTCGGCACAGGTGACAAAGGCCTTATGGCTGCCGAAATTCATCCCGATCTTGGAACCTTGCCGGTCTCGCATTAGGCAGAGACCGCCGCAGGGAATATGATGAACTTAAGAAAAATCCTGTTGGCCGGAGCATTCGACGCTGCACTTGTTGCGGTGCCGGCTTTGGTCGTTTCGCTTTCCGCGACCATGCCGAGTTTCGCCCAGGAGGCGATGGCGCTGCCCGCCGACCCCGAACCGCTGGTGGCGACGACCAGCAAGGGCGATGTGCCTTTCAGGATCGAGATCTCCGACGAGCCGGGCGAGCGCGCCATGGGGCTGATGTTCCGCAAGGACCTCGCCGACGATCTGGGCATGCTGTTCGTGTTCGAACAGACCCAGCCGGTCGGCTTTTGGATGAAGAACACGCCGCTGCCGCTCGACCTCCTGTTCATCGGCGCGGACGGTGTGGTGCGTGACATCCAGCAGGGCGTTCCATTCTCCGAAGCCGTGATTGCAGCGGAGGAGCCGGTGCGTTTCGTGCTGGAACTTAAGGCGGGAACCGCCGCGAAGACTGGCGTCAACGTGGGCGACAAGCTTCGTCATCGTGTCATCGCCAAGGCCGGCGCGGCCGATCCAGGATAGGCGGCACATATGTCAGTCCAGCATTTTTCCCATGCCGGTTTCGACCTGGCGTTTCTCGACCAGCCGTCGGCAATAGAAGGCCGCGGCGAGCCCGTGCTTATGATCCATGGCTTCGCTTCGAGTCATTTCGTCAACTGGGTGTCGCCAGGCTGGTTCAAGACGCTGACGGAAGCCGGTTATCGCGCCATCGCGCTGGACAATCGCGGCCACGGCCTGTCGTCGAAGAGCTATGACGAAGCCGACTATACGCCCGGCAAGATGGCGAGTGATGCGGTCGCGCTGCTCGATCATCTCGGCATCGAGCGCGCTCATGTCATGGGCTATTCGATGGGCGCGCGCATTTCGGCCTTCATGGCGCTGGCTGCCCCCGAGCGCGTCGCGACACTGGTTCTTGGCGGGCTGGGCATCGGCATGGTCGACGGCGTCGGCGACTGGGATCCGATCGCAGCGGCGCTGCTGGCCGAAGACCCCGAAACCATCACGCATCGTCGCGGCAAGTCGTTCCGCGCCTTCGCCGACCAGACGCGCAGCGACAAGCGGGCGCTGGCCGCCTGCATATCGACCTCGCGCGAGTTGTTGAGCGTCGACGACATGCGCCGCATTACCCAGCCGACGCTGGTCGCCGTCGGCACCACCGACGACATCGGCGGCTCGGCAGCCGAACTCGCCGCGCTGATGCCCAATGCGCAGAGTTTTGACATCGAGGGCCGCGACCACATGCTGGCCGTCGGCGATCGCACCTTCAAGAAAAGGGTGCTGGAGTTCCTGGCTGAAAACCCGGTCTGAGCGGTGGGGATCGGAGGGCTGATTGCTGCCCAGGTAGCCGGCAGGCAGCGTCCGCCAAGGCATCAGTGCGCGCAACCCGCCGAGCCAGGCTACAGCCTCATTGTTCCTTGCGGCCTGACGCGACGATTCTAGCGAAGCGTTGCCGCCGGCGCTCATACTGGCGGGTGCCGCAGCATTTCTTGAACTTCTTGCCCGAGCCGCATGGGCAGGGGTCGTTTCCGCTGCGCTGCAGACTGCCGATCAACGGCAGCATCACGGCTGCGGGCAACAGCGCAGCGGCGGTCGCGATCAACTTGGCCGAGAGTCCGGGCACGACGGTGCGCCGGCCGGACTTGAATCCTTTCCAGGCGCGCTCTGCCACCTCCTCCGAGCTGAGCTTGGGCAGGAGATTGAACAGCATCGTCTGACCGGCGCCGGAGCTCTGCAGGAAATCCGTGGCCACCGGTCCGGGAGCCACGCAGGTCACGGTTACGCCCGTGCGGCGCACTTCCTGGTGAAGCGCTTCCGAAAAGCTGCGCAAGAAGGCTTTGCTCGCATAGTAGAGCGCCATATAGGGGCCCGGCGTGAAGCCGGCCACCGACCCCAGATTGATGATGCCGCCGCGCTTGCGCGCCACCATTCCCGGCAAAAAATGCAAGGTCATGGCACAGATGGCCCGTATGTTGAGGTCGATGATCGCGAGTTGGTCGGCAGCCGGCAGCGCCGTCGCCGCGCCGCGCAGGCCATGGCCGGCGCTGTTGACCAGGACATCGCAGGCAAGGCCGTGATTGGTGAGAAAGTCCTCCAGGCGCTTGGCCGCATCATGGGCGATCAGGTCCAGTTCGAGCGTGAACGCTTCGCCGCCCGCCTCGCGCACCTCGGTCGCCGCCGCGGCCAATCCGCCAGCGGAACGCGCCACGAGTACGACCGCCGCGCGCTCGCGCGCGGCAACCTTGGCGATCGATCTGCCAATGCCGCGTGAGGCCCCGACGATGACGACGGCCGGCTGCAACTCTGTAGTCGAATTCATGCGCTGGTTCCGGATCCTGCCGGGCCGGCAACAGCTCCAGCTTGGGCAAGTTCTTGCACTTCGGTCGCAACGACACTGTTGAGGATCTCTTCGAACCTCATCAGGGCACGCGCGACATTGGCCCCGTCCATGACCCTGTGATCATAGTGGATGCGGACGCAAACCGAGCCATCCTCGCCGATCGGCCCGTAGTTCAGCAGCGTGGTCAGCGGGGTCAGCGGATTAAGGGATTCCGCGCCAAGCCCGGAATAAACCGAAAGCTGGAATGTCCCGAAGAAACGTGCCCGCTGCCGGGCGATGTTCAGCCCCAGCCACATGAGCAGCCACCTGACGGGGGCCGGTGCATGGGCCATCTTGAGGGCGCGCCGGAATTCGCTGATCTCCATGATGGGGCGCGTCCGCGCTGCCCGCATCGACGCTTCCAGCTCCGGGAGCGAGCGGTATTCGGGCCCTTTGATCGTGCTCAGCAGGACTACGCGTTCGCCATCATGTTCGCGCTCATGCGCAAGCGAGGCGATGCTGGCGGGGTATTCGAAGAGATGCGGCCTCGGCAGCTTGACGTAAGCGCGCCGCAATTCAGGGGTCTCGCGCGCGAGAAGCGCATATCCCTTCAGGAAAAGCACGGTCCATGACGACCTGTCGTGCTGCGCCATCCTGGCTTGCAGCAGCGGCCCGACATTCATCTGTCGCTGGACAGTCACCCGCGGCACCTTGATCGAGAACCTCATCAGGTCCCCGACAAGACGTCGCGCCGCCGAAAGCTTGATGGCCCGGCCTCGCATCACGCCACCTCAAGTCTAGTAAAGATAAGGGATGATACGTTTTGTCCGCTCAATATAGGTCAGATATTGCGAGCCGAATATTTCCAACATCATACGCTCTTCCTTGTCGACCCGAAGAAAAAACAGCAATGCGAAGCCAATGAGTCCTGCCAGGCCGACAATCCAGTTCGACAGCAGAAAGGCCTGCCCGAGGCCCATGAGCATGAAGGAAGTGTACATGGGGTGTCGGATGAGCGCGTAAGGTCCACCGCTCACCAGTTCGTGCTTCTGACGAATCTCCAGGGTGATCGACCAATTCCGGCCGAGTTCCTTGTGCGAGCGGCGAAAGACCCAAAGTGCGGCAGCATAGATGACGATCCCGACAGCGATGGCCCATGCATGGGCCGGATAGTCGGCTGATTTTGGAAATCCGGTGGCGACGTAGAAGGCCGGAAAGATCGCCAGACCAAACAGAGCACAGGCCAGTCCGAAGACGTCGGTGCCCGAGCGGCGGCTGCTGACGACCCGAACCCGTTTGGCGCGGCGCTCGAAGGGGTAACGGATCACATACCACCCGACGACGCCAAGCACCCACGCAATCTGGCCAACTGAAGCTGCTGAAATGGTCACGCGAGGTTCCCGAGGTCGAGGCGAGTCTTGCAGACTATTCCATCAATTGACTGCTTTCCGCAAGCAGTGCGCGGGCAGGGCAGGCGCATAATATCTATGCCTTGCCCGCGTTCATCTCGCGGAGTTTGGTTACGAATTGCTGCGAGCGAAGTTGGATGGCGGGCGTCTTGTAACCCATCGTTTTGGCGATGCTGGCGACAAAGGCATTGCAGTTGTAAAGCGCGGCGTGCCAGACAGGTGAACTCTTTTGCAGCTTGCGGATATCTGCAACGACCTTGTTGTACTCGCTTTCGCTAAGCATGACGCGCCAGCTTGCCGAGCGATACTTCTCTTCCAGGTCGCCATCGCTCACGCCGGTTTCCGCCGCCACCGGCACGAAATGGCCGAGCATATACGGCACCTGGCTCTCCGAGCGCGGATGCAGGCCGGCGACCTGCGGATTGATCATTTCGCCGCTTCTGTTGGCGCGGCCGAAAACGACATAGGTGTGGCCGTAGCTGAGCGCATAGCGCGAGCGGAATTCGATGAAATAGCCATAGCCTTTGCTTGCCGTCGTCTTGGTGTCGATGGCGATCGCGGCAGTGGCTGGCGCCAGTACCGGCTTCTTGCCATCATCCGCGTTCGACACGTACCGCGGCAAGGGCGCGGTGTCCTGGCATGCCGCCATGGCAAGCGTGAGAAAAGCCAAAACAGATAGTCGGCTGCTTGTTACAAGCGCCATTGCCGCTGCTCCACTTCTGACTTCTGATGTGTCCAGGTCACAGCAAATCCACCCGTTGGCCCTGGCGGAATCCAAAGGCTGCCGTGATCCATATTGCCGTTCATGGTGAGAGGGTCGGTTACGGCCCCCTCACCATTTCACGCGGCCGATGCGCTATTTGTAAACCGGCGCCGGTTCCACGACGGGAGCAGGCGGCGGGGCTTTGCCTTTGCCGACATAGGCGCAGCCACTGAGGCCTGCCACGGCGATAATTGCGATTGCTGCTGCTAGAAATCTGCTCATAGGTACTCCTTCCCCCTTGTGGTGGAAATGTGACTAGGCAGAACTCCACGAAAAGCTGTGGACCTCTCCAACTTAACCGTCAAAGTTGCCAAAGCCAAGCGCAACATTGACACAGTCGCAAGTAGTTTACCGGGCGGCTATTCAGCCGCCGACGGTAGCACTACTCACATCACCAGAACCGTAGTCCCCACGGGAGTACGTTCGTAAAGGTGTATTATGTCGTCATTTGTTAGACGAATGCATCCGCTCGATACTGCGGTGCCGATTGACCATGGCTCGTTTGTGCCATGCAGGCGGAGCATTGTGTCTTGTCCGCCGCGGTAAAGGTAAAGGGCGCGTGCACCGAGCGGATTATTGGGCCCGCCGGGCACGCCACCTGCATATTTTACGAGACGTGGCTTGCGCCGCATCATGTCGTCGGTCGGTGTCCATGCCGGCCAATCCGCCTTGCGGCCGATGGTGGCCATGCCTTTGACGGTGCGCCCCTCCTCGCCGATGCCCACGCCGTAGCGCGTGGCCCAGCCGTTGCCTTCGACCGCATAGAGGAAACGCTGGGATGTATCGACGACGATCGTTCCTGCAGGCTGGCTGGTGTCGTACCGTACACGCTGTCGCCGGTAGCGGCGATCGACGGGCGGGTGCATGTTGTAGGCGGAGAACCTGGGCGCTCCCCACTCTCTTCCCGTTGAGGTGCATCCGGAGGTCAGTAATGCCAAGCTACCCAGTATCAGGCTGCGTCGCGTGATCTCGCTGTCCATGGCGGCCTTCTCAAAGTCTGGTCCCCAAATATTAGCTCTATCTTAATGACCGGTGATGGCTTGTCCAGTTCTTGCGTGTCGCCCGATTGATCTAGATCGCTGCGGCTAGCGTCTGCAAATTCGCGAATAGTGCTTGGATTTCCGAAAAAGACTGGCGACGCAATCCATGGTCTGATCCGAGATGAGCGCCCGGATTTTATTGACTTGCGAGAGTGGCTCGCGACTGATCTCATGGGTTGCAGTCGGCGAATTGGGGAAATGATGAAGTCCAGCTTCAGGGGGAAAGTGGCGATCGTGACCGGCGGCGGCTCGGGCATAGGTGCTGCCGTCGCTAGGCAACTCGGCGAGGCAGAAGCCGAAGTCGTCGTTGCTGATCTCGACGCCGAGGCTGCCCGCGCCATTGCCGCCGAGATCCGTTCGCTTGGCGGCAAGGCACTTGACTACGCTGTCGATGTTGCCGATCCGGCAGCCGTGGATAAGCTGATCCAGTTCACGGTCGGCAAGTGCGGCGGCCTCGATCTGGCGGTCAACAATGCCGGGGTCTCTGGCGTGCGCAAAGCCACCGCCGACTATCCGCTCGATGACTGGCACAGCTTGATGAACGTCAATCTCAACGGCGTCTTTTACTGCATGAAATACGAGATCGCCGCCATGCAGCAGCGGGGGGCGGGCGCAATCGTCAACATGTCGTCGGTGCTCGGCTCCGTCGGAATGCGGACGGCGCCGGCCTATACGGCGGCAAAGCATGGGGTTGTCGGACTGACAAAGGTCGCGGCACTGGAATATGCGCGAAGCGGGATTCGTGTAAACGCCGTCGGTCCCGGCTGGATCGACACGCCGCTGCTGTCCGAACAGATGGACCGGGAATTGCGGCTGCTGACGGCCCTGCAGCCGATGGGTCGGTGCGGGAAACCGGAAGAGGTGGCGGCACTCGTGTGCTTCCTGTTGTCGGATCAAGCCAGCTTCATCACTGGCAGCTATCACCTGGTCGACGGCGCATATTCCGCGCACTGATCGGAGACTTTTTCGCGCTCAGCGGCTCAGCGGCTCAGCGTTTCGAGCGAGCGCTTCATGTTGGCTCGCGCCTGTCGTTCGAAGCGGGCGGCCAGGATATCGGTATGGAAGATGCGGGGGCGGGCGAGAAAACCGCGCAGCACCGCAGCCCGGCCTTTGCGCCAGTCGGTGTCGCTCACCCAGGAATATTCGCGCCTGACAGCTGCTTCGTAGGCATCGAAAGCGGTAGCCGGCGCGCCGAGGATGGCAAGATCCATGTCGAGGAACAGGGCTGCATCTTGTCTCGCATGCGCATCCGCCAATGGCGGGATTTCGTGCGTGGCCGTGGCTTCGATCATGGCGACGATGCGCGCGATGCGGGCGTCGTCTGTTCGCCCTTTCAGCTTGTCGGCGGCAAGGGCTGCACTTTGCGCCTCGTTGTCCTTGCTGCGGCTGTCGTAGATCGCATCATGAAACCAGATCGCGGCATCGACGGCGTCGGGATCGGTCAGATCGGCACGGTACTCCGCTGCAAGCGCCAGCAGCGCCTCGATGTGGCGAATGCCGTGGTAGTGGCGATCAGGTAAACGGTAGTGCGCTGCGAGTTCGGCTTTGATCGCATCGTCGACGAGGCGCATGGGGCTCACCGGCCCTTGAAGACCGGAGTGCGCCGGCCATGGAATGCCGCTCGACCCTCTGCGTAGTCGTCGCTGAGGAAGGTGGCGTCACCTGCCGCCTGGGCTGCCTCTGCTTCCGCCGGATCGTGGCTGAGGGCGGCGCGGATCGCCGCCTTGGAGGCGCGCACCGAAAGCGGCGCGTTCCGGGCGATGGTGCGGGCGATCTCGTCGATACGCGCCTCGAAGCGGTCGGCGTCGACGATTTCAAGCAGGAAGCCGGCGGAAAGGGCAGCCTGCGCGTCTATGCGTCCGGCGGTGTAGGTGAGATAGCGCGCCATCTGCTCGCCAGCGGCCCAGACGATGTCGCCCATGGCATCCTGCGGATAGGCAAGGCCTAGCCGGGCGGCCGGCACGGCAAACTGCGCGTCGGCGGTGGCAATGCGCAGGTCGCAGGCGGCAGCCAGGCCGAATCCGCCGCCGAAGCAAATGCCGCGGATGGCCGCGATGACCGGCACGGGCGCATTGCGGAGTGCGGCGAAGGCCGCCGAATTGGTCGCCTCGTAGGCGCGGGCGCTCTCGGCATCGCCGCGCAGAGTGTCGAACTCGCCGATGTCGGCGCCGGCGGAAAAATCATGGCCAGCGCCGCGCAAAACGATCACCCGGACGGCGGGGTCAACCGACAACCCGTCCACCAAGGCAGCGATTTCGATCCACATCGCCTGGGTGACGGCGTTTTTCCGCGCCGGGCGGTTGATGACGATGGTGGCCACGCCATCGGCTGTGGTGACCAGCAAGGGTTCAGTTTTCATGACGCCTTGAATATCCGCGAACCAAATCCATCTGAACGGGCACGAACGAGACGAACTGAACGACCGCTAAGGAAAATTGAGTTCAATCGTGCTAGCATGTCGCTTATATGTCCCGCGCGGGAATGCACAAGCCGACAGTGAACGGAGACCGACGATGAACACACTATCCGCTTCGCGTCCGGGTTCGCTGAAGCCGGTCGATCCGATCTGGAAATCGGTCCGCGACGAGGCCACGGAGGCAGTCGGCCGCGATCCGGTGCTGGCGGCATTCCTCTATACCACGATCCTCAACCAGGAAACTCTCGAGGAGGCGGTGATTCATCGCCTGGCCGAGCGCCTGGCGCATCAGGATCTCGGCGCCGACCTGATCCGGCAGACCTTCTACGCCATGCTCGAGGACCGGCCGGACTGGAGCGAAACGGTACGCACCGACATCCAGGCCTATTACGACCGCGACCCGGCTTGCGACCGCTATCTGATGCCGGTGTTGTATTTCAAGGGTTTCCACGCCATCCAGACGCATCGGCTGGCGCATTGGCTGTGGAATCGCGGCCGCAAGGATTTCGCACTTTACCTCCAGAGCCGATCGTCGTCGGTGTTCCAGACCGACATCAACCCGGCGGCACGCATGGGCAAGGGCATCTTCATCGACCATGCCACCGGCCTGGTGGTCGGCGAAACCGCCGTCATCGAGGATGACGTCTCGATCCTGCACAACGTGACGCTCGGTGGCACGGGCAAGGCCGGCGGCGACCGTCACCCGAAGGTCCGCTACGGCGTGCTGATCGGCGCGGGCGCCAAGATCCTCGGCAATATCGAGATCGGCCATTGCGCCAAGATCGCCGCCGGTTCGGTGGTGCTGTCGCCGGTGCCGCACAACAAGACGGTGGCCGGTGTGCCGGCGCGGGTGGTGGGAGAAACCGGCTGTGACCGGCCGTCGAGCCAGATGGATCAACTCCTGACTGCCCAGAACATGGACCACGTCATCAGCTTCGACATCTGAGGAGACATCCCCTTTTTCGTCGGTCGGGGAAGGGAAGCGCAAGCTATTTGGCGCGGGGTAAGCCACGCCTTGCCTTTACATCGCCCTCTTCGACGTGTCAGAAGCACGTCTCTTAACGACAAGCCGGAGAAGCCAGTTGAAGCCGGAAGAAATCCGAAAACTCGACGCTTATTTCAAGCGCCAGTTCCAGAACCCCAAGATCCAGGTCAAGGCGCGCCCGCGCAAGGACGACTCGGCCGAGGTCTATGTCGGCGAGGAATTCCTCGGCATTGTCTTCAAGGACGAGGATGACGGCGACTACAATTTCTCGATGGCGATTCTCGACGTCGATCTGGACTGAGCAGACCTGACAGGACGCCGCGCGTTCGGCGCGCGGCCGTCACTTCGTGCGTAGCATCGCCTTCGCCTTGGCGATCACGGCAGTATCCAGCGCGCGCCACTCTCCCAAAAGCTCCCGCGGAAACCGGTAGGTCAGGCTCAGATCCTGGCCGACGAAGACGTCGCGCTCGCAAGGGGCAAGCGATTCCTCCGCTTCGGCGCCGCTGAGGCAGCGCGCCACGAAGGGGAGTTCGCCGGCGCGGGCTGCAACGGCAAGCACTTCGTTGAGATAGCCCGAGTTTTCGCGGAAACCATACAGCGTCATGCCTTCGGGGCCCGGCACACCCGGCTGGACGGTGAGTGCGCTGTAGATCGGCTGCAGCCGGCCACTCATGTCGCGTGACATCATGCGCGGCTCGAAACCCAGGAAGATGATGCGCTTGTTGCCGTCGCTATTGTTGAAAGCCGGCCGCGCCGCCTCGCCGTAGCCGTCCATCTCGGGCCAGCGCAAATAGAGATCGAGGCGGCTGGCGACGCCGTCGCGGCGGGATCGTTCGAACCGGATCATGTTGGCCGGCGCCGAGATGACGTCTTTGCCGATGACGATCTCGTGCATGCTGATGTCGTCGGTGTAGCCGGCCATGGAAATCGTGCGGCCGAACCAGCGACCGCCGACGCTGACTGCCACAGACAGGATGGCGAGCGCGGCGAAGGCGTAGAACACTTTCAGAATCAGTGTGGAATTGACTACCTCGAAGTCAGGACTGTCGGTCGTCTGCTGTCCCATCGTCTGTCCCCGGGGTGGCTCACCGCCCGGGGATCCGCTTCGATCATTGGGCTTTTGCAATCCGGCATCCCAATCAACAAGCCCACGGGCGCGGGCGTTTTGCGACCCGATTTCCACCGACATTGCGCCTGCATGGTTAATGGCGCGTTAAGCGGCCTTGGTGCTTGCCTTGCCGGAGGCCGCTCCATAATTTGCGCGCGACCAAACGGAAGGGACCACAACATGCCGCTTTACGCACTCGACGGGATCGAGCCGCAGTTCGAGGATCGCAGCACCAACTGGGTAGCGCCCGATGCGGCGGTGGTCGGCGACGTCAGGATTGGGCGCGATGTCGGCATCTGGTTCGGCGTGGTCATCCGCGGCGACCGCGAGGCGATCACCATCGGCGCCGGCTCCAACATCCAGGAGCATACGGTGATGCACACCGATCCCGGTTTTCCGCTGAGCGTCGGCGAGGGCTGCACGGTCGGCCACCGCGCCATCCTGCACGGCTGCACGGTGGGCGACAATTCGCTGATCGGCATGGGCGCGATCGTGCTCAATGGCGCGAAGATCGGCAAGAACTGCCTTGTAGGCGCCGGCGCGCTGGTGACCGAAGGCAAGGAGTTCCCCGACAATTCGCTGATCGTCGGCTCGCCCGCCAAGGTGGTCCGCACGCTCGACGATGCGGCAGCCGAGCGGCTGCGCAAGTCGGCCGCGAATTATGTCCAGAACCAGCACCGCTTCGGTGCCGGGCTTGTGAAGGTCGCCGACTAGAAAAGGCTCTCCACCCAAAAAGGGCGGAGCCGGCCCGGGGAAATGGGCCGGCTCCTAGGCCCGGTCGTTGGGGACGGGGAGGGGGGCGACCGGGTTTTTGGCGATGAAGCCTAGCGAACCGAGGCCACCGCGTCGGCGCGGCCGTCATTGATCGCGATCCACACGCCGGAGTTCCGCTCCGACTGGCGCTTCAGATAGGTGTATTCGGTCTCGTTCCAGGTCAGCACGCGCGTGTCGAGGTTGTCGAGGATGAACTCGCCCAGGCTGGTACGCACGGTGAGGACGGCGTGGCCTTCGCCATTGGGCTGGCGCGCTACCGTCACCAGCAGGTCGCCGGCCGGCAGGCCAAGTTGCATCAGCCTGCGGCGCTTTTCCAGCACATAGTCCTCGCAGTCACCGGCGCCGTTGGTCGGGTACGACCAGTATTCCTCGACGCCCCACATCTCCATGTCGGTGAGCGGGGTGACCGAGGTGTTGACGTCGTTGTTGATTGCGACGATCTCCGCCCACAGCGTGCGGGTCAGTTCCGTCGGCGTCTGGCTGGCCGTCTTGGTGTTGCACTCGACGGGCGAGCGCTTGCACAGCTCGTAGTGCCCGATCGGCTGCGTGGTGCGGCCATTGGTCTGCATGTAGGACGGACCGGCCAGCGCGCTACCCAAGGCGCCAGCCTGAATTGTCGCGACCAGAAGCAGCAGCCATCCCCGACGCTTGAACATTTTCTTGTCTCCCCGTTTGAGAAGACAATGACAGGTCCGGATTTATTCCGCGCAAAGCCGCGCAGTAGATGTTGAGTAAAAACAACGGCGTAGTTGATTCAAATTGTATCTATCGGGCAATCGCGTGGCTGGCTGCCAAAGGCAGAACGGGGCAGCTTGCCGCATTCGATAGGTACTGGCATGCGGTGGCGCAAAGCTAAAATGGCGCAGCCGAAGCTACGCCATTTCAAGGTTGCGGATGTGGTGGGGGCGGGATGGGTAAGCGCCGGTCGCGCCGTCAGGGGCGGTTGAACTCGCTGTCGAGCGATTCCGGCCGCTGGACGACGGCGAATTCGATGGCGACTCCATCCTCGAAATGGCGGACGATCTGGCCGCGCATCGTGCCGAGCATGACCTGGACGCCGATCGCAGGCTTGACTTCGATCTCGATGGCCGCGCCCGAAAGCGACAGGTCGATGATGCGGCACGGATATTGGCGGCCGTCGGTCAACTGCAGCGAGCTGATCGGGTTGCGCGGCGCGACGCGCTCGTGACGGCGGTCTTCGGGCAGGTCGAGTTCGTGCTTGTTGGCGAGCCAGGTAAGTTGGGCCGCAAGCTTGTCCTTCTTGCGCTCCGAGGCGATGACCGTCATCGCGAAGCCATCCGGCAGGGTGCGGGTGACGACGCCTTCGACGCGGCCGATGTGGTCGATATAGGCAATGACCTTTTCGCCCGGCATGCCCGAGCGTTCGGAGCGGAAGGCGACGTTGCCGGGGGACATGTCGACGACCTGGCCGGCATGCTCGCTGCGATCCTCAAGCATGAAACGGCCATAAATCTTGACGCGAACGCGCTGGAAGTTCCGCCGTTCTGCCCGTGACGGCGCGTAGTCAATCGCCGCTGGCCTCATGCTGACCTCATACCTGTCGAATTCGGCAACCCTCGGTCGGGGCTGTCACCGGCAAAAAATACCGCCAGATAGGTTAACAAACCGATAGGGGCGTGATCTCAGCGGATGCCTTGTCGCGCTATTCCTCGCGTCCGCCTTCCAGCACGAACAGGTGACGAATCCGGCGGGCGCCGTCGAGCGGGCCCGGCGCTCCGTGCAGCGCTGAATCGCTTGGCGCCAGCGACGGAACCGTGACCGCCGGGCGGTTGCGCAGAAACACCGGCTCGACATCCGGGTCGACGACGCGCACGCTTTCGATCGAGGAGTCGGTGAGTGGATCGGAGCCAAGCCAGAACGGCCGGTCGACGCTCGACAGGACGCCCAGGCAGCGCGGGTTCTCGATGCCGCCGTCGAGCGGCAGCAGCAGCATTTCAAAGCTCGTCGAGCGCAGGCTTGGCGTGAAGCCGTCGAAGGTGATGACCACCACTGACTTCTGCTGGAACACGCCATAGGCAAGCCGGGCGATCAGCCGCTGGTCCTTCGGTCGCCACAGCGAGGGGAACGAAAAGCCCTTGAGCTCACGTCCGAAGGTGGCGCAAAGCCGCGTGCCGGCCAGACGGAAGACGGCTTCGCCACGGCTGTCGCGCTCGAGGATGAAGGTATCGGCAAGCAGACCCTTGATGTCGGCCGGCTCGATCTCCGTGCGCTTTGGCGCGGGCCTGCCATCACGGAGGCGGTTCCAATATTGGAACAGTGCCAGCGATCCTTTCTGTTTCATATTGCTCCGCTCCGAGCGTTTCTGTTCCGGATGTGCCATCGCTGGACAGAATCGCTTCAATCTTGAGGACTACATGAGACGCGGAGCAGGACGCGTGCCAGTCGCGGTAACAGTTGTTAACGAATGGGATCAGTTAAGGTTAATAAAGGGTTTACGTTGCTGCGCACCAAGTTCCGTGGCACCTTCGCGTCACTCCTTGAAGTGGCCGCCGAGCGGTGGCCGACAGCACTTCAGTCAGGGTTTTTGGGGAACGGGCAGGGGGGCTCGACCAGCCGTTCAGGGGCAACCCTGGACGGCTTTCTTTTTGCGCTTTTGGCCGTGCCGTCTAGAACCGTTTCCATTTCGCCATGAACGGCCCTAGATGAAGGTCCGGCAGCGGCCGGATGAAACCGGACAAGCGTGAATGAACGAACCTGCACGGCCAATCAATGAGTATCGCGGCTCCATCGGGGCCGAGCCGGAGCGGCGGGAGCCTGTCTTCAACCTGCCGGCCATCGTCATTGCCATCATCGGCGCCTGTGTGGCGATCCATCTGGTTCGAGTCTACTTGCTCACTCAGGCGCAGGATGTCTGGCTGCTTGTCCGCACCGCCTTCATTCCGGTGCGCTATTGGGCGATCTATGCCGGTGAACTGCCGCTCGACATCTACGCCTTCACCACTCCGTTGTCCTATGCGTTCCTGCATGGCGGCTTTGCCCATTTGATCATCAATATGGTCTGGCTGGCCGCCTTCGGGTCGCCGCTGGCCAATCGGCTTGGCGTCATGCGCTTCGCGCTTTTTTTCGCCGCGACAGCATTGGCGGCGGTGGCGTTGCACTATGTGCTCCATCCGCTCGACGCAGCACCGCTCGTCGGCGCTTCGGGTGCGATCTCGGGGATGATGGGGGCGGCGGCGCGGTTCAGTTTCCGCATCGACCGCTCGCACGGCAAGCCGGCCTTTGACGGGGCGCCGTTGCCGTTCCGCGACGTGCTCCGCTCGCGCAGCACAATGACCTTCCTCGGTGTCTGGATGATCATCAACCTGGTTACCGGCGTGGTCGGTTTCGCGCCCGGGGTGGAAAACCAGATCGCCTGGGAGGCCCATATCGGCGGCTTTCTGGCGGGCTTTCTGGGGATCAGGTTGTTCGACCGCAAGGGGCCCTGAGCCTGACGTCGTCGTACTTGAAATACGGCCTGAGGCAGCGCACCATGTATGTGGCCGCAAGGCCGCGGAAGAGCGTGCGCAGACCGACGGCGGAAGGAGGCCCCGATGACTGTAAAGGCAATTCTGGACAAGAAGGGCCACGAGGTATTTACCATCGGGCCAAACGAAAAGCTCCTCGATGCCGTGCGCATGCTGGTTGATCACCGCGTCGGCGCGCTGGTCGTCACCAATGGCGACCACAAGATCGTCGGCATCCTGTCCGAACGCGATGTGGTTCGCGTGGTCGGCAAGGATGGCGGTGCCGCGCTTGAAAAGACGGTGCGCGAGGTGATGACGCCCAAGGTCAAGATCTGCAACGAGAGCCATACGGTCAACCAGGTCATGGAGATCATGACCAATGGTCGTTTCCGCCATCTGCCGGTCGAGCGCGATGGCTATCTCTACGGCATCGTTTCGATCGGCGACGTCGTCAAGCGCCGTATCGAGGATGTCGAGCGCGAGGCCGAGGAGATCAAGGCCTACATCGCCCACGCCTGATCCTGGGACGGCATGACACCGGGTCCGCGCAGGCGGACCCGGCTCGTCTTGGCTATCTGTTGTCGAGTTCGGAGCGGACGAGTTCCAAGCCTCGCCTGGTGATACGGTAAGGACCGCCTTGCGAGGAGGCCACGGCCTTCTTGCGCTTCAGTTTCCTGAAAAGCTCGAGGTCGAAACCCGGATAGCGCCAGCCGTCGCGGGTCAGGCAGATCACTGCCTCGATCTTCCTGTTGTCGTCTTTTTCGATTTCAATACGCCCGCCCTGGGCGAGCAGGTGCAGAATGCGCTGCTCTATGCGCGAAATGTCCATTTGTGGATGAATCCCGGAAAACCGGGCCGATCAGCACGCTGGATCGGCCCAAACAAAAAAGCCGCCGCCGCGAATGCTCGCGGCACGGGGTTTTTGGTTTTCACGCCCCGCCTTCGTCAGAAGGTCGGGGCTTCAGCGGGACTCAGACGAGTTGAACATCCAGACTCCATAGGGATGCGCCCTATATAGCGGCAATGGTTCCTAGGTGCCAGCAGGGCGCCGCTTTGCCGCACATTTCGTACGACAAGGTTGCAACGACGCAACGATTGATCTAGCGAAACCATACGCGTTGTCGGCCGGCCGACAAGACAGACAAACGATTCCGGATCGCCATGACCCTCATCGATACCCGCACGCCCGACGCCAAGCGTCTCATCCCCGGTGCCACCGGCGACTGGGAAGTCATCATCGGCCTGGAGGTCCATGCCCAGGTCACGTCGGAGGCAAAGCTGTTCTCCGGTGCCTCGACCGCGTTCGGTGCCGAGCCCAACGCAAATGTCAGCCTGGTCGATGCGGCGATGCCCGGCATGCTGCCCGTCATCAACGAGGAATGCGTCAAGCAGGCGATCCGCACTGGGTTGGGCCTGAAGGCGCAGATCAACCTGAAGTCGGTGTTCGACCGGAAGAACTACTTCTATCCCGATCTGCCGCAGGGCTACCAGATCTCGCAGTTCAAGCAGCCGATCGTCGGCGAGGGCACGATCACCATTTCGGTCGGTCCCGACCGCAAGGGTGAGTTCGAGGACATCGAAATCGGCATCGAACGCCTGCATCTCGAGCAGGACGCCGGCAAGTCGATCCACGACCAGCACCCGACCATGTCCTATGTCGATCTCAACCGTTCGGGCGTGGCGCTGATGGAGATCGTCTCTAAGCCCGACATGCGCTCGTCTGACGAGGCCAAGGCTTACGTGACCAAGCTGCGCACCATCGTGCGCTATCTCGGCACCTGCGACGGCAACATGGACGAGGGCTCGATGCGCGCCGACGTCAACGTGTCGGTGCGTCGTCCGGGCGAGCCCTTCGGCACGCGCTGCGAGATCAAGAACGTCAACTCGATCCGCTTCGTCGGCCAGGCCATCGAATATGAAGCGCGCCGCCAGATCGCTATTCTGGAGGACGGCGGCAAGATCGACCAGGAGACGCGCCTGTTCGACCCCAACAAGGGCGAGACGCGCGCAATGCGTTCGAAGGAAGAGGCGCACGATTACCGCTACTTCCCCGATCCGGACCTTCTGCCGCTGGAATTCGACCATGCCTATGTCGACGCGCTCGCCAAGGACCTGCCCGAACTGCCCGATGACAAGAAGGAGCGCTTGGTCAAGTCGCTCGGCCTGTCAGTCTACGACGCCTCGATCCTGGTCTCGGAGAAGGCTATCGCCGACTATTTCGAGAAGGTGGCCGCCGGCCGCGACGGCAAGCTTGCTGCCAACTGGGTTATCAACGACTTGCTCGGCGCACTGAACAAGGCCGGCAAGGACATTGAAAACGCTCCTGTTTCGCCCGATCAGCTGGGTGGCGTGATCGACCTGATCAAGGAAGGCACCATCTCCGGCAAGATCGCCAAGGACCTGTTCGAGATCGTCTGGAATGAAGGCGGCGACCCGCGCGAGTTGGTCGAAAGCCGCGGCATGAAGCAGGTGACCGACACCGGCGCCATCGAAAAGGCCGTCGAAGACGTGATTGCCGCCAATCCCGACAAGGCCGAGCAGGCGCGTGCCAAGCCGACCATGGCCGGCTGGTTCGTCGGCCAGGTGATGAAGGCGACGGGCGGCAAGGCCAACCCGCAGGCCGTCAACGACCTGGTCAAGGCCAAGCTCGGCATCGAGGAATAGAAATGTTCGTGCGCACGGCGAGCGAGCGCGACTTGGAAGTGATCAAGGCGCTGCTCGCCGAGACGTGGCACGCGACATATGACTCCATCTACGGCGTCGAGCGTGTCGGCGAGATCACTGCCGAATGGCACTCGCTGGCTGCACTCAAGGCGCGGCTAAGCAAGCCGAATTCCGAGTTCCTCGTCGCTGACGACGGCAAGCAGATCGCCGGCATGGCATTTGCTGCGGCGACCAGCGACGCCAAGGTCGTGATGCTGCACCAGCTTTATGTGCGCCCTGGCAATCAGGGTGGCGGCATCGGGCGCATGCTGCTCGAAGAGGTCGAGCAGTGCTTTCCCGAAGCGCGGACACTTCGCCTCGAAGTCGAGGAGGCGAACGAGCGGGGCGTGGCCTTCTATCTTGCCAGTGGCTTCTCCCAGATCGGCAGGACCAGCGATCCCGCACGGCCCGAACTTTCGGCGCTGGTGTTCGAAAAGAAGCTGGCCTGACGCCGCCACCTAGCTTGCGGCGATCTCCACATTGTCGATCAGGCGCGTCTTGCCGAGGCGCGCGGCGACGAGCACGCGGCCTTCGCGGTCGCGTTGCCAGGGCGCCAGAGTCAGGCTTGCGCGCGCCTCGACGTAGTCGAGCTCGTCGAAACCGGCGTCGAGGATTTCCTGCCGCGCGGCTGCCATCGTTGCTTGCTCGTCCGAACCTGCCTCAAGTGCTGCGGCCGCCTTGCGCAGCACCTTGTTGAGCTTTTGCGCGATCTTCAGTTCGTCCGCGCCGAGATAAGCGTTGCGCGACGACATGGCGAGGCCTTCGGCATCACGGATGGTCGGCGCCCCGATGATCTCGACCGGCAAATTCAGGTCGAGGCACAGCTTCCGGACGACGCAAAGCTGCTGATAGTCCTTCTCGCCGAATACGGCGACATCAGGCGTGACCTGGATGAAGAGTTTTCCCACCACCGTCGCCACACCATCGAAGAAGGCCGGACGGAATGCTGTTTCGAGACCGGCGGACGGACCGCCGACCGAAATCGATGTGGCAAAGCCTTCCGGGTAGACCTCGCCGACATCAGGCGTGAAGGCGAGATGGGCGCCGGCCTCCGCAAGCCGGGTGAGATCCTGCACCAGTTGGCGGGGATATTTGTCGAGGTCTTCGGTCGGAGCGAACTGGCGCGGGTTGACGAAGATCGACACCACGCATCGGTCGGCGCGTTCGAGGGCGGTGCGCACCAGCGAGATGTGCCCGTCATGCAGCGCGCCCATGGTCGGCACCAGCGCGACCCTGAGGCCTTCGCTGCGCCATGCCTGTACTTGGGCCCGCAGGGCGGCGATGGTTTCGGCGACTGCGGTCATGCCTTGTCCTTGCTTGGCGAAAAGAGGTGTTCGGGACCAGGGAAAGCGCGGGCGCGCACGTCCTTTGCATAGGATTCCGCCGCATCGGAGACGATGTCGCGCAGCAACGCGTATTCCTTGACGAATTTCGGCACCCGGTCGACGGTCAGGCCGATGGCGTCGTCGATCACCAGGATCTGGCCGTCGCATCTGGGGCTAGCGCCGATCCCGATGGTGGGAATCGCAAGCATGGCCGAGATGTCGGCCGCGACCGGCTCGACAGTGCCCTCGATGACGACCGAAAATGCGCCTGCTGCCTCGACGGCGCGGGCGTCGGCGTGCAGGGCGGCGATGTTCGCGTCGGACCGACCCTTGATCTTGTAGCCGCCTTCTTTTTCTACCGATTGGGGCAAAAGGCCGATATGGCCCATGACCGGGATGCCAGCTGCGACGATCGCGGCAATCTGGGCGGCAATGGCAACGCCGCCCTCGAGCTTGACCGCGTCGCAGCCGGTTTCGCGAACGATACGCTGCGCCGAGGCAAGCGCGTTCTCGATCGAATCCTCGTAGCTGCCGGCGGGCATGTCGACGACCACGCAGGCGCGGGCAGCACCCCGCATCACCGCCTGACCGTGGGAGATCATCATGTCCATCGTGGCGCCGAGCGTGGTCTTGTGGCCGTGCAGCACCATGGCGACGCTGTCGCCGACAAGCAGCAGATCGACATGCGGGTCGAGCAGGCGTGCGATGGGGTAGGTGTAGGCGGTGAGGCAGACGATGGGCTCGCCGCCCTTGCGGCTAAGCAGTGCCGCCGGCGTGATGCGGGTGGTGGCCGCGGACGCGTCAGATGCCATGTCTTTCCTCCCTGGTCCAAGCTGGCCTAGGCCAGTTCAGGTGCCCCGATAGGGCCAGAGTCCTTTACGGACCGGCTAAATATTTTGCAAGTGCGAGATCAAGGCGTGAGCAGCTGCGAGATGGCATCGTCCATCAGGACGAACCTCGTGCAGCTTCTTCCTGAGCGAGCCGGCTGATGTAGACGGCAAATTCGGGGTCCTCGCCGGGCAGGAGCCGGGGCAGGGAGCTGCGGAAATCGTCGCGCCGGCACCACTCGCGCATGAAATCTTCCCACGAGGCCCATCGCCGTTGCCGTCGTGCCGGCATGTCGGGTTCATACGCGACCATATAGGCGCGCTCGAACAGCGCTATCAGGATGGCGAACATGGCCAGCAACCGGTCGCGTTGCTCGTCGTTCAGGTTGGTGGTGGGGTGTTCGGACTGTAGGTGCAGGTCGGAATGGTCGAGCGACAGCGTGAGGAAGTTGGTGTAGCCATCGGCGAGCATCTGATAGATCTCTTCCTCTTCGTTGACCCGCGCCTTGCGCTGCTCGAAGACGAAAACGAAGATGGCGAGCGGCAGGCCAAAGATTGTCACCAGCAGGCTCAGCATTTCGAGAATCTGCATGAAGGTCATGGCTGCAGGTCCTGGCTCGGGCTTTGCGCCACAGTAGGTTGCGACTGGCCGCCTGCCAATCGTCGCAGGCCACAAGAAGAGGCCTCTAAACCCTTGCCTTCGCGCGTGCACGACGCCATAAGCAGGAAACATTCGACGTGCCTGTCGCGAGGATCCGATGAAGAAATTCCTTCTCCAGTTTTTCACCTGGTGGAACGGCCAGACGCTTGGCACGCGCTTCCACACCTGGCGCAAGGGCACCAAGGTGGGCCAGGACGAGTTCGGCAACGTCTATTATGAAGGCGGCAAGGACTCGGAAGGCCGCACCCGTCGCTGGGTGATCTACAAGAGCTATTCCGAAGCCTCGATGATTCCGCCCGGCTGGCACGGATGGATGCACCACCGCGTCGACGTGGCGCCGCCGAGTGACCACTATATCCCCCGCGACTGGCAGAAGCCGCATGAGCCGAACCTGACCGGAACCAGCGCGGCCTATCGCCCCAAGGGCTCGGTGCTCGGCAACATGCATCGTCCGCAGGTCACCGGCGACTACGACGCCTGGACGCCGGGCGCCTGAAGCGCGCCCGTTCGTCGGCGCGGACATTTGTCGCCACAATTGGCGTCTAACTGCTTGCCCATTGGCACGAGGCGGATAGCTTTGGCGGATGGGAATCACCCGATGGACCACGTTCCGGGCGCAACTGCGGTAAGGACTGTATGACAATTCTCGGCCGGGCTCCGTCAGGCGGACGATCGAAGGCGAAAGCCTTGCTTGCGGCTCTGTCGCTGTGTGCGGGTCTCGGGCAGGCGATGGCTCAGGACAGCATCGAACGGCTGCCGCTCGATCCCCAGTTCTTCCCGAGCGAGGAGATGCCGGCCGAGGGTGACGACCTACCCGCGCTGGATGAGAACCAGCCCGGCATGCAGCAGTTTCCTGCCGCAGCGCAGCCCACGCCGAAGGTCGCGGCCCCAGCCCAGCGTATCAAGAACCCGGTGGCCGAGTTTGCTGGCATCGACAAGATCACCGGGCGCATCATCACCTTCGACGTCTATGTCGACGAGACGGTGCAGTTCGGCGCGCTGCAGGTGACGCCGCGCGTATGCTATTCGCGGCCGGAGAGCGAAGAGCCCAAGACGGACTCCTTCGTCGAGGTCGACGAGATCACGCTCGACCGCAAGATCCGCCGTATCTTCACCGGATGGATGTTTGCCGAAAGCCCCGGGCTCAATGCCGTCGAGCACGCCGTCTATGACGTGTGGCTCAAGGGCTGCAAGAAGAAGTCCGACGTGCCGGCGCCCGAGGCAGCCAAGTCCAACTGATTTGCATTTCTCTCAGGGATAAAAGACCGCTTCGCTGGTGAGCGCAGCGGCGAGCATTTTTTCATACCTGTCGCGGGGAACGTCGACGGCGCCGAAGCGCTTGAGGTGGTCGGTGGTGAATTGCGTGTCGAGCAGCACGAATTTGCGCTCGCGCAGCCGCTCGACCAGATGCACCAGGCAGACCTTTGAGGAATCGGTCTCGCGCGAGAACATGCTTTCGCCGAAGAAGGCCGAGCCCAGTCTCACGCCATAGAGCCCGCCAACCAGCCTGCCTTCGCGCCAGGCCTCGACGGAATGGGCATGGCCGATCCTGTGCAGCCGCGTATAGGCTTCGCGGATCGGGCCGTTGATCCAGGTCGACAGCCGGCCTGAGCGCTTTTCGCCGCAGGCGTCGATCGTGCCTTCGAAGTCGCTGTCGATCCTGATCTCGAAACGGCCCTGACGGATCGTCTTGGCCAGGCTGTGCGGCACATGGAAGGCATCGAGCGGAATGACGCCGCGCGCCTCGGGCCTGACCCAGAAGACTTCCGGGTCAGTGGCGCTTTCGGCCATGGGGAAAACGCCCGACGCATAGGCCTTCAGCAGAAGGTCCGTAGGTATGCCGTAGCCGGGCGCATAGGGACGGGTCACGCGACCCCCAGTCTACTCGCCTTTGGCGAGGTATTTTTCCAGCCAGTGAATGTCGTAGTCGCCATTTGCGATATCGGGGTTGCCCACGAGGTCGCGGAACAGCGGCAACGTCGTGTTGATACCATCTACCACGAATTCGTCGAGCGCGCGCCTGAGACGCATCATGCATTCGACGCGGTTGCGGCCGTGCACGATCAGCTTGCCGATCAGGCTGTCGTAGTAGGGGGGGATCTTGTAGCCGGAATAAACGCCCGAATCGACGCGGACGCCGAGGCCACCAGGCGTATGGAAATGCGTGATGGTGCCGGGCGAGGGCGTGAAGGTCCTGGGATCCTCGGCGTTGATGCGGCACTCGATGGCGTGGCCCTGGAAACGGACCTCGTTTTGCGTGACCGACAGGCCGCCGCCGGAGGCGACGCGGATCTGCTCATGCACGAGGTCGATGCCGGTGATCGCTTCCGTGACCGGATGCTCCACCTGCAGGCGGGTGTTCATCTCGATGAAGTAGAACTCGCCGTTCTCGTACAGGAACTCGATGGTTCCCGCGCCGGAATAGCCGAGGTCGGCAATCGCCGTCGCGCAGATGTTGCCGATGCGTGCGCGCTCTTCCTCGTTGAGGGCGGGCGAATTGGCTTCTTCCCAGACCTTCTGGTGGCGGCGCTGCAGCGAGCAGTCGCGTTCGCCGAGATGGATCGCCTTGCCAGCGCCGTCACCGACGACCTGCACCTCGATGTGGCGCGGCTTTTCGAGATACTTCTCGATGTAGACGGCGTCGTCGCCAAAGGCGGCACCGGCTTCCGAACGAGCTGTCGCCAGCGCGATCTCGAGATCCTCTTCGGTGCGCGCGACCTTCATGCCACGGCCACCGCCGCCGGCGGACGCCTTGATGATGACCGGATAGCCGATCTCGGCGGCAACGCGCTTGGCTTCCTTCTCTTCGGTGACAGCGCCGTCGGAGCCGGGCACGACCGGGATACCCAGGCGCTTGGCGGTGCGCTTGGCCTCGATCTTGTCACCCATGGTGCGGATGTGGTCGCCCGAGGGGCCAATGAAGGTGATGTTGTGGGCCGCCAGGATGTCGGAGAACTTGGCATTCTCGGACAAGAAGCCATAGCCGGGATGGACAGCGTCCGCGCCTGTTATCTCGCAGGCGGCGACGATCTGGTGAATGTTGAGATAGCTGTCGCGAGACGGCGGCGGTCCGATGCAGACGCTCTCGTCGGCGAGCCGCACATGCATGGCGTCGGCGTCGGCGGTCGAATGCACGACGACCGTCTTGATGCCGAGCTCCTTGGCCGCACGCAGCACTCTCAGGGCGATTTCGCCTCGGTTGGCGATCAGGATTTTCTGGAACATTGCGCGCAGCCTTCCGGCTTACTCGACGACGACGAGCGGCATGCCGTATTCGACAGGCTGCGCGTCTTCGACCAGGATGGCAGTCACTTTGCCGGAGCGCGGCGACGGAATCTGATTCATGGTCTTCATGGCTTCGATGATGAGCAGCGTCTGGCCTTCCTTGACCGTGTCGCCGACCTCGATGAACGGCTTGGCGTCGGGCGAGGGGGCGAGATAGGCGGTACCGACCATCGGCGAGGGCACGGCGTTCTTGGAAACGTCGGCCGGCGCGGGCACTGCTGCAACAGGCGCCGAATTGACGGTGACGGGTGCAGCGACCTGCATCGGTGCGGGGGCCGCAATCGCATGAACCGCCTGCGCCTGACGCGACACGCGCACCTTGAGATCGCCGAGTTCGACTTCGATCTCGGTCAGGTTGGTGTCGTTCAGGATCCCTGCGAGATCGCGGACGAGCTGCTGGTCAAAACCGTCATTCTTCTTCGTCGCCATGTTCAAGCCTTTTCTGTTCCTGTTTCCGGTCAGAGCCGGGCGGCCAGCGCCTGAAGCGCCAGCGTGTATCCGAGCGGTCCGAAGCCGCAGATCATGCCCACTGCCACCGGCGCCACCATGGATTTGTGGCGGAAGGCCTCGCGGGCATGGATGTTGGAAAGGTGCACTTCCGCGACCGGCAATGGCGAGACGGCGCGAATGGCGTCCTGCAATGCGATCGAGGTATGGGTGTAGGCGCCAGCGTTGAGCACGATGCCGGCCGCATTCTCGCCCGCTTCGTGGATCCAGTCGACGAGCACGCCTTCGTGGTTTGTCTGCCGGAAGTCTACCGCCAGTCCGAGGGCTGCTGCTGCGGTCTGGCAGTCAGCTTCGATGTCGGCAAGCGTCTTGCCGCCATAGATTCCCGGCTCACGCTTACCCAGCGCGTTAAGGTTCGGACCGTTGAGGACGAAAATCGTTTTCAATCTACAGACCTTTCCACCCGCCAGATCCTCTCTGGCGCGGCGGACCCTCTATAATCGGCATACGCCGTCGCGAAAAGAGCGCAAGCAACTTCTTGCGCTGTCCACAACGGCTGGCGCTGAACCGGCAGGGTTCAGCAGGTGGAATTTGCCTGGCAGGCCTTGGCCTCGGCGATCTTTTCGGCCAGCACGTCGTGGCCGAGCGCGCCGAACACGACCTCGTTGCCGACAACATAGGATGGCGTGCCGCTGATCGATAGCTGATTGGCGAGATCGTAAGTCTTGTTGAAGACGTCGATGATCTCTGGATCCTTCATCGCCTCGCGCAGCTTGGCCTCGTCGGCGCCGAGTTCGAGTGCGATCTTGATGGCGCTATCTTCGCCGGCGCGGCCCTCGCCTCCGAGTAGCTTGTCGTGGAACTCGCCGTATTTCTCAGGCATCAGCTTGCGGAAGGCCATGGAAACGACGTGCGCCTTCTGGGAGTCCGGCCCGAGGATGGGAAACTCCTTGAGCACGAAGCGCAGTTCCGGATCGGCCTTGGTCAGCGCATGCATGTCGGCCTGGGCGCGTTTGCAGTAGCCGCAATTGTAGTCGTAGAACTCGACGATGGTGACCTTGCCGTCGGGGTTGCCGACGATGCCGTCGAACTTCGAGTTGAAGATCTCGTCCTTGCTCTGTTTGATCACTTCGAGATGGGCGACGCGCTGCTGTTCCTTCTGCTTGGCCTCGAGCGCGCCCTGCATCTCCAGCAGCATCTCCGGATTGTCGAGCAGGTATTCCCGCACGATGGTCTCGACCTGCTTGCGGTCGAGCGTCGCCGCAGCGGCTGCTGCCGGCTGCTGGCTTCCTTCGGCGTGGGCAATGCCAGGGGTGCCAGCGAGATAGCCGGCGGCCAGCATGGCCAAGGCTACAGCGATGCCCGTCGTGCCTAGAAGGATGGTCTTTTTCATGTTTCTGATCTCCAGCCTTTGGGCTTGGTGGCTGCTGCGGGGCAGAAGTTCACTTCTTCTTGCCCGGCTGCTTGTAGTTGATGATGTCCTGGGCGCGCACCCAGCCCGGCGATCCGGGCTTCAGCTTCTGTTGCGCACGCATCGCAAAGATTTTGGCGTCCTGATAGGCGCCGCTGTAATAATGGCCGTCGGCGGTGGCGAGATCGGCATCGGCGACATTGCCTTGCATGCCATAGGCCTGGGCCAGGTAACGATAGCCGGCGGCATTTTCGCGGTCGCGGTCGAGTCCCCTGCGGACTTCGGTGACGGCCTTCTTGAGTGCATCGGGCGTACCGATGGCGAGGTAGGCCTGGCCGAGCTGGATCGGCAGGATGCCCGACTTGGCGGGATCTAGGCGGACGGCAGTGGCGTATGATTCGGCCGCCGCCGCCGGCTTGTTCGACTTCATCAGGACGTCGCCGCGCAATTCGTGGAAATAGGCGTTGTTGGGCTGCGATTTGATCAAGGCGTCGGACTTGCTGAGCGCCGAGCGCAGGTCGCCGAACAGATAGGTGGCCTGCGCGTCGCCATAGCGAGCGGCGAGGCTGCCCGCGCCGTTGCGCAGCAGGCGCGAGGCGGCAGCCTGACCCTCTGTATAGACTGCGATCTTCACGCGCATCATGTCGTGGCGGACCTGCAGCGCTTCCGGATCGGCCTTGTCGAAGTTGGGGCTTGCATGCGCCAACGTCTCGAGATTGGCAATGCGCTCGCGCGGCATCGGATGGCTGACCTGATAGGGATCGACCCGCGCGCCCGACAGCGACAGAGCGCTCTGGAAGCGCTGGAAGGTCTTCAGCATGCCTTGGGCCGACTGGCCGGTGGCATTGAGATAGGTGATGGCCGAGCGGTCGGCGGTGGCCTCTTCCGAGCGCTGGTAGCCGAGCAGGCTGCGCCGCGCCATTTCCGAGCCGCCCGTCATGATGCCGGCGCCCGCCGCACCCAGGCCTCTCGCGTCGCTGGTGGCGCCAGCCACCATTGCGCCCGCACCGAGCAGGGCCGCAACGATGGCCATCGTCTGGGCACGTGCCAACTGGTCGCGCAAACGCTCCTGATGGCCGCCGGCGATGTGGCCGGCTTCGTGGGCGATGACGCCAATGATCTCGTTCGGCGTCTCGGCAGTCATCAGTGCGCCGGTGTTGATGAAAATGCGCCGGCCGGCGACGAAGGCATTGAAACCCGGATCGTTGACGAGCACGATATTGATGCCGGAGTTGCCCAGCCCTGCCGCCTTGAGGATCGGCCGGGCGTATTCACGCACCAGCGCTTCGATCTCGGCATCGCGGACGATCGGCACCTTTTGTGCATGGGCGGCGCCGGTCGAGCCGAGCGCGAGCCCGGCCGAAAGCGCAAGCGCAGTCACGGCGCGCGCTGGTTTTGCGATGAAACGCGAAAGGTAATTCTTGCTCTGCATTGCGGGAAACACTCGTAAACGAGCCGCCGGGCTGTGAAAAGGCTGGTCCAGAAAACTCATCAACTTGTGATCCCCATATCAATCAGGCATTTGTGCGGCGCATTGCCTGAAGGGCAGCGACAGAAAGTGGACGAAGATGGCAGTTGCGATTTCTCGGCGCGGCGAGGTCGAGCCCTTTCACGCGATGGATATCCTTGCCGAAGCCAACAGGCTCAAGGCTCTGGGTGTGCCGGTGGTTTCGATGGCCGTGGGCCAGCCCTCCGATCCGGCGCCGCAACGGGTGCGTGATGCAGCGGCAGCGGCGCTCAAGCTCGGACGCATTGGCTACACCGACGCGCTCGGGCTGGCTGAGTTGCGCAAGGCCATCTCGGCGCATTACGCGGAACACTATGGCGTCGATGTGCCGGCGTCGCGAATCGCGGTTACCACGGGATCGTCGGCGGCCTTCAATCTGGCCTTCCTGGCGATGTTCGATCCGGGCGACCGTGTGGCGATCGCAGCGCCGGGCTATCCGGCCTATCGCAACATCATGGGTGCGCTCGGCCTCGACGTGGTCGAGATCGAGCTCGAGGGCGCGGCCTACCTCCATGCCGGCCATTTGCGCGATGCTCATCGCGAAAAGCCCTTGAAGGGCGTGCTGTTTGCCAGCCCCGCCAATCCGACCGGTGCGGTCGTGCCTGCCGAAGAATTGAAGGCATTGGTGGACACCGCCCGGGAACTCGGAATCGCGGTGATCTCCGACGAGATTTATCACCGACTCGGCTATGGCGCCCCCGACCTGACTGCGCTAGCCTTCGACGCTGACGTGACCGTCATCAACTCGTTTTCGAAATACTACTGCATGACCGGCTGGCGCATCGGCTGGATGGTGCTGCCCGAGCCCCTGGTGCGTCCGCTCGAGCGCATCGCGCAGTCGCTCTACATATCTGCGCCGGAACTGTCACAGGTGGCGGCGATCGAGGCGTTCAACGCCACCGAGGAGCTGGAGGCGGTCAAGGCGCGCTATGCCTGGAATCGCGAGTTGCTGGCCAAGCGGCTGCCGGAACTCGGCTTCAATTTCGCGGCGCCGATGGACGGCGCTTTCTATGCCTTCTGCGATGTCTCGCGCCTGACCAACGACAGTATGGAGTTTGCACGCCGCATGTTGGCGGAGGCCCATGTGGCGGCCACGCCGGGCAGGGACTTCGACACGCTCGCCGGCCACCGCACCATGCGCTTCTCCTATGCCGGCAGCCATGACGAGATGGTCGAGGCGATGAATCGAATCGAGAACTGGCTGCGCTGAGGCGTGAAGCCGGTTCCCTTCCTGTCGAATCGGCGCCCGGTATGGTTGCTCGTCGGAGCGTGATCTTCGCCATGCACGATTCCCGTTCTTCCTGAGCGTGCACCACCGAGTCGCCTGGTGGCGCCGACGCAGACTGCTGCGAGAATCGTTGTGGGAAGGACTTGGACTGAGGCGAATCGTCGGCTCAATGGCGGTTGATCGATTCCCGTGGCCCATGGTCTCTGCGGGCAATCAGCGCTTCGGGGCGAAGTTGCGAGTCACTCACCGCACGTCCGTTTGACTAGATGTCTGGTGGCGCGCGTTATGGCTTGGTGAGAGATTGTTTGGCTGCTGTTGACGCATCATCTGCTTCAGCCAGAGGCGCCGGCTGTTCAACAGCCGCTGAAAACCCTGTGTGCGCCATTCGCAATGCGATGAATTGTGAAGTGGCTCCCCGGGCCGGATTCGAACCAGCGACCAACCGGTTAACAGCCGGTTGCTCTACCACTGAGCTACCGGGGAACAGGGGCTCAAGTGAACGAGGCGGTGTATAGCTACGGGTTTCTGATTTGCAAAGCGCTAATCTCGATTTTTTTGGAAGTTTTTCACAGCGGCCTTTCTGGTAATCCCCCGGCGAGGCGCTCATATGTCGGTTTCTCAAGGGGTCGCGCCTGGAGTTGCGACATTCGGGCACAGTCGGAGCGATCGGGCAATTGGCGAAAATGAAAAGATACAGGCCATCGGAGCCTCAGACGCGAAGGATCTCGATCCTCGGCCGTGAGTTCGCCATGCCGCGCTCGCGTGGACTGCGCGTAGGACTAGGCGTGGCGCTTTGTATCCTTGGCCTGCTCGGCTTCCTGCCGGTGCTCGGCTTCTGGATGATTCCGCTGGGGCTTCTGATTCTCTCGCACGAGTTCCACGTCGTCCGCCGTGTGCGCCGCAAGCTGATCGTGTGGTGGGAGCGGCGGAAGCGGCCTTCAGGGTGAGCTTTCGGTTTCCCATGGCGGAGCACGGGCATGGCGCCGCGCTCATAGTGTCTGGTTGTCCAAAACCGACGAGAAAAAGTCATCCCTGCTTGACGTCGGATTCCTGGCAACCTATTGGAGCCGTGTAGACGCCTGAAGCGGCGAGGCCTCGTGGCGGAGTGGTTACGCAGAGGACTGCAAATCCTTGCATCCCGGTTCGATTCCGGGCGAGGCCTCCAGCTTCCCCGGCAATCGCCGCCGGGGACCGGATTCGGGTGCAGCAGTGAAATTTGCGCATCACGCGCCGAAGGCGAGCCGGTTGGAACATGAACGCTGATTTTTCCCAACGTCGCGTGAAGATGGTGGATGGCCAGATTCGCACCACCGATGTGACCGACGCCGCAATCCTTACGGCCATGCTTTCGGTGCCGCGTGAGGCATTCGTCGACTCCAGCCAACGCGAGCTTGCCTATATCGATGAGGATCTGCGCTATGCGGCCACTGCCGACAGCGACCAGCAGCGATACCTGATGGAGCCGTCGCCTTTTGCGAAGCTCGCGCAGTTGGCCAAGATCAATGCCGGCGACTTCGTCCTCGATATCGGTTGCGGCACGGGTTATTCCTCGGCCGTGCTTTCGCGCCTCGCAAGCTCTGTCGTGGCGCTCGAGGCGGATGCGGCGCTTGCTGCCAGCGCAACCGTGAACCTGTCTTCGCTTGGCTACGACAATGTCGTCGTTGTGACCGGGCCCCTTGCTGCCGGCTACGCGTCGGCCGCGCCGTATGATGTCATTTTCGTCGGCGGCAGTGTCGAGCAGGTGCCCGAAGCGCTGCTTGCCCAGCTCAAGGAAGGTGGCCGGCTGGTCGCAGTCGAAGGGCATGGAAACGCTGGTGTCGCTCGGGTATTTCTCAAGTCTGGCGGCGATGTAACCTCCCGCAAGGCCTTTAATGCGGCAGTTAAGCCACTACCTGGCTTCAATCGCACACGCGAATTTGAGTTCTGAGCGCGTTTTTATTGCAGCGCGCCGCGCATCATGATGATCTAAGCCACCGTCTAATGTGATTGATTCTGGACTGAGACAGTCGGGAATCGTATCTCGGACTGGGACGGCGAGGGGAAGCCCGGACTGCCTTCTGGCAGGTCGCCGCTGATTGAATGAGGGACGCGCGTGTCATCGATCCGTAAAAGTGTTTTTGCAGCAGCGTTGGTAGCCGCTACTGCCCTGTCGCCGATCTCGGCTTCGGCAGAGACGATCCTTGGTGCCTTGGCAAAGGCATACCAGAACAATTCGCAGCTCAATTCTTCCCGTGCCGGCGTGCGCGTGACCGATGAAACCGTGGCGATCGCCAAGTCGGGCTGGCGCCCGACGATCACCGGCTCGTCCAGCATCGACTATACATCGACCCGTCGTGCCGGCGAGTCCACCAGGCTCACGGTTGGGGCATTCGGCGTCCAGATCAACCAGACCTTGTTCGACGGCTTTCAGACCAGGAACAACGTCAAAACCGCCGAGTCGAATGTGCGCGCCTCGGTGGAGAGCCTGCGCAACACCGAGCAGAACATCCTGTTCAACGCTGCCACTGCCTACATGGATGTCATTCGCGACCGGCGGATTGCAGTCCTTACGGAGCAGAACCTGCAGTTCCTGACCGAACAGGCGCGTGCTGCGCGTTCGCGCTTCGAGGTCGGTGAAGGCACCCGGACCGACGTCGCCCAGGCCGACGCTTCGCGTTCGACAGCCGTTGCTCAGCTCAGCGCGGCGCGCGCGCAGGTGCAGACGAGCGAAGCGATCTACCTGCAGGTCATCGGCGACACGCCGAAAAAGCTGCAGGCCGCGTCGCCTCTCGGCAAGCTTCTGCCCAAGAGCGTCGATGCGGCGATGACCATCGCTTCGACCCAGCATCCGGCAATCCTGGCGACCGAATATCTGGTCGATGCTGCCGGATTTACGGTGAAGTCCGCAGAAGGATCGCTGTTGCCGCAGTTGTCCGCATCAGCGGGGGTTTCCGCCGTCAACCGCAATACCGTGTCGGATAGCGCGACCGCTAGCGCCAATGACGGCTGGTCAAACTCCGCCAGCATCGGCGCAACGCTGACCGTGCCGATCTACCAGGCCGGCCGGGTGGCTGCCCAGGTTCGCCAATCCAAAGAAGCGCTCGGCCAGGCTCGCATCGAGGTCGATGTCAGCCGCGACAACGTGCGCGCAGCCGTCACCTCCGCATGGGGCCAGTACGTCGCGGCGGTGCAGAACGTTTCGGCCATCCACGAGACTGTTGTTGCCAACCAGCTGGCGCTCAGCGGCGTGATCGAGGAGCGCAATGTTGGTCAGCGCACGACACTCGACGTGCTCAACGCGCAGGCGACCGTCATCAACTCCCAGATCGCTCTTGCACAGGCCGAGCGTGACTCGGTCGTGGCGAGCTACGCGATCCTTTCGGCGACCGGCTATCTGTCGATCGAACGGCTTGGTCTGCAGGTCGCCAGGTACAATCCGGAAGAGCATTACAACGCCGTCAAGGATAAGTGGTTCGGTCTCAGGACTCCCGACGGCCGCTGATTGCTTGGTTGAGCCGGGTATGGTTTCGACGGGCGCCTTCTGGGCGCCCGTTTTCGTTTGCCGGCACGGAAATGGCGCGAATCTGTTGAAATCGACGGGGTCGTCCGATTGGGGATTCTCTAAGGGGAATCAGTCAGCTACGCTGAAAGCCTGATTCGACGCCCGTTTTCTGCGGGCGGGTTTTGTGAACGGTCACAAAGGCGGCGGATGTGACGATGGCCCAGGCAAGCAGCGTTCAACGCGAACCCTCGATGGAAGAGATTCTCGCTTCCATTCGCAGGATCATCGAGGACAACGACACCGGCCGTCGCCCGGCAATCGACTTCGAGCAGATGCGCCCGGAACCGGAGAACGACGGCACGGATCGCAACGTCATCGAGGTCGAGGCTTTCAGGGCAGAGTTGCAGGCAACCAAGGTGCCGGCGGCAGAGGTCAAGGCTGAACGCCCGGTAGAAAAGTCCGATTCTGCGAACCGTGACACTCCAATTGCTGCGGCATGGCCGGTTCTGGAGCCGACGAAGGCGCCGGCCCTTGAGCCCACAATGCCGGCGGTCGAATCCAAGGATGCGCCGCGTGTGCTCGCCGCAAGCTGGACGCCTTCATCCACGCGCGCAGTCGAGCAGATGGAAGAGCTGGCTGGACCAGAACCCGAAAAGGCGCCGGCACCGCTGGCTGCCGATCCGGCAATCGGTGAGGAGCGTCCGGCCGCCAAGGCGGCGATCCTTTCCGAGCAGGCCGGTCGTCAGGTTTCGGCGGCATTCGGCGAATTGAACGACGCCTATGCCGCGCGCAGCCGCAAGTCCTTCGACGAGATTGCCGCCGAAATGATGCGGCCGATGCTGCAGGACTGGCTCGACAACAACCTACCAACGTTGGTGGAAAAGCTGGTGCGCGAAGAAATCGAGCGCGTGGCGCGCGGCGCGTAGTGAATTCTGCCAGCGCAGGATGGAACGCGCCGCCTCCGGGCGGCGTTTTCGTTTCTGGGCGCCACTTGCCATGCAGTTGACTTGATCTCACCCATCCGATTTACACCGGACCAGCAAATCCGGACCGAACGGAACCAATTCCGATGCTTGAGAAGACCTACGACGCCAAGACCGTCGAACCGAAGATTGCCAGGACGTGGGAAGAGGCAGACGCCTTCAGGGCTGGCGCCGGCTCAGCCGAGGGCGCCGAAGCCTTCACCATCGTCATCCCCCCGCCGAATGTCACCGGCTCGCTGCACATGGGCCATGCGCTCAACAACACGCTGCAGGACATCCTTGTCCGTTTCGAGCGGATGCGCGGCAAGAACGTGCTTTGGCAGCCGGGCATGGATCACGCCGGCATCGCCACCCAGATGGTGGTCGAGCGCAAGCTGATGGAAAAGCAGATCCATCGCCGCGATCTGACGCGCGAGCAGTTCGTGGACAAGGTCTGGGAGTGGAAGGCCGAATCCGGCGGCATGATCTTCAACCAGCTGAAGCGGCTGGGTGCATCGTGCGACTGGTCGCGCGAACGCTTCACCATGGACGAGGGCCTGTCGAAGGCGGTCATCGAGGTGTTCGTCACGCTGCACGAGCAAGGCCTGATCTACAAGGACAAGCGCCTTGTGAACTGGGACCCGAAGCTTTTGACTGCGATTTCCGACCTCGAAGTCGAGCAGCACGAGGTCAACGGCAATCTCTGGCATTTCCGCTACCCGGTCGAAGGCGAGGTCTACGATCCGGAGAACCCGAGCACCTACATCACGGTTGCGACCACGCGGCCCGAGACGATGCTCGGCGATACCGCCGTTGCGGTCCATCCTGATGACGAGCGTTATGCGGCACTCGTCGGCAAGAACGTCGTGCTGCCGATCGTCGGCCGCAAGATCCCCATCGTTGCCGACGAATACTCCGATCCGGAAAAGGGTTCGGGCGCGGTCAAGATCACGCCTGCGCACGACTTCAACGACTTCGAGGTAGGCAAGCGCCACAACCTTCCGGCGATCAACATCCTGACAGTCGAAGCCAACATCAACATCGTCGACAACGAAGAGTTCCTCGAGGGCGTCGAGCGCACCGAAATGCGCGACGGCGTGTGGGCGCAGTTGCACGGTCTCGACCGGTTCAGCGCGCGCAAGATGATCGTCCAGATCATGGAAGAGGGCGGTTTCCTCGACAAGATCGAGCCGCACAAGCACATGGTGCCGCATGGCGACCGTGGCGGCGTGCCGATCGAGCCGTTCCTGACCGACCAGTGGTACGTCAACGCCGCCGAACTGGCTAAGCCTGCGATCCGCAGCGTGCGCGAGGGCCGCACCAACTTCGTGCCCAAAAACTGGGAAAAAACCTATTTCGACTGGATGGAGAACATCCAGCCCTGGTGCGTGTCGCGCCAGCTATGGTGGGGACACCAGATTCCGGCCTGGTATGGTCCGGATGGCCAGGTCTTCGTCGCACGCTCCGAGGAGGAGGCCCTGGATGCGGCCATCCAGCACTATATCGCGCTTGAAGGACCGTGGAAGGCCTGGGTCGAGGAGCAGCTTGAGAACTTCGAGCCCGGAAAAATCCTGACCCGCGACGAGGACGTGCTCGACACCTGGTTCTCGTCCGCGCTTTGGCCGTTCTCGACGCTCGGCTGGCCGGACAAGACGCCCGAACTCGCGACCTACTACCAGACCGACGTGCTGGTGACCGGCTTCGACATCATCTTCTTCTGGGTTGCCCGGATGATGATGATGGGCCTGCACTTCATGGACGAGGAGCCGTTCCACACGGTCTATGTCCATGCGCTGGTTCGCGACAAGAACGGCCAGAAGATGTCGAAGTCGAAGGGCAACGTCATCGACCCGCTCGAACTGATCGACGAGTACGGCGCGGACGCGCTGCGCTTTACGCTGGCCATCATGGCGGCGCAGGGGCGCGACGTGAAGCTCGACCCGGCCCGCATTGCCGGCTACCGCAACTTCGGCACCAAGCTGTGGAACGCCACGCGCTTTGCCGAGATGAACGGGGTCAAGCGCAACGACGCCTTCTGGCTCAACGACGCCAAGCTGACCGTCAATCGCTGGATCCTGACCGAATTGAGCAGGACCACCCGCGAGATCACCGACGCGCTCACCTCGTATCGCTTCAACGAGGCGGCGGGCGCCGCATACCGCTTCGTCTGGAACACTTTCTGCGACTGGTATCTCGAACTGCTCAAGCCGATCTTCATGGGCGAGGACGAAGCCGCCAAGGCAGAGAGCCAGGCGGTAGCGGCCTTCGTGCTCGACGAGATCTACAAGCTGCTGCATCCGATGATGCCGTTCATGACCGAGGAGCTTTGGGCGCATACGGCGGGCGAGGGCAACGAGCGTTCGTCGTTGCTGTGCCACGCCACCTGGCCGTCGCCGGACTTCGAGGACACGGCAGCCGCGGCCGAGATCAACTGGCTGGTCGATCTGGTCTCCGGCATTCGTTCGGTGCGCTCGGAGATGAACGTGCCGCCGGCAGCGATCGCGCCGCTGGTGTTCGTCGGCGCCAATGCCGAGACGCTCGAGCGACTCAGCCGGCACCAGTCGGCGATTGCGCGCCTGGCACGCATCGGCGAGATCACGCATGCCGAGCACGCGCCCAAGGGATCGGCGCAGATCCTCGCCGGCGAGGCTACGGTCTGCCTGCCTCTTGGCAGCCTGATCGACCTCTCAGCCGAGGCTGCACGCCTGCAGAAGGAATTGGCCAAGACGACCGAGGAAATCGCCCGGTTGCACAAGAAGTTGTCCAACGAGAAGTTCGTTGCCGGTGCGCCCGAGGAGATCGTCGCGGCTGAGCGCGAGAAACTCGAAGAGTACCGAATCACCCAGGATAAGCTCAGCACCGCGCTCTCCCGCGTCAGGGAAGCTGGCTGAATTGCCGAGGTAGAACACCTGCCGCAGGTTGATGTTGCGGCAGGTCTTTCGCCATTCCCGGGAACGGGCCTTGCCGCAGTACAACTGGTGGCCAATGTAACCACTTTGCGCCCGACTGTTGCCTTTCTGTAACAGCGGGCTCAATGTCCCTTAAAACTGGCTATTTCCGGCGTTGCTCATGCAATTTCCTGGAAATTCCAGCCATCTGCACCTCCGGAAAATGTCAAAATTGACGTTTGCGTAAGCGGAAGCTTGGCGCGGTGGCGCCGTGCGGCCGGTGCCGCTCCGCTGTTGGGGAAAAATCAATGTTGCGTGATCAGAATGAAGCCGTTCAATTCTGCTCACGTGCATTTCGGGAGAGGGCTCAATGAACTTTTCATGTGTCAAGGCGCTGCTGGGGGCAACGGCGCTGACGATCGTTTCGGCAAGCGCCGCAAGCGCAGGCGGATTCAGCCGCGGCACTGCCGATACGGATATTCTGTACGAGGACGGCAATTTCAATCTGCGGTCCAGCGTGACCATTGTGAACCCCACGAGGGAATTCACAAGCGCTAGAAACCCTGACCTTGTTGGGACCAGCTACACCGACACCTACGCAATCCCGTCGGCGGCGGTCAAAATCAACCTGTTTGATCCCCTCCGCTGTGCAGCAACCCTGACTGACGCCTTTGGCGGTTCCGCCAAATATGTTGCGCCCAAACCCAGCGGAAAGCTGGAAGAGGACTTTCAGGTCCACGAAATGGGCCTTACCTGCGCCGCCAAGTTCGAGATCGGTCAGGGCAATGTCTATTTGCTCGGTGGGGTGTTTCAAGAGCAATTCGATTACAACCGTATCAACGAGATCCACGTCCCGGGCGTCGGTTATCTCGGGCAGGCCCGGCTGCGTCTCGAAAGCACTGAATATGGCTACAGGGTGGGGGCTGGCTACACGATTCCCGAAATCGCGTTCCGTGCCCAGTTGATGTACCGCTCTGCCGCGACGCACCAAGCGGATGGGACCATCACCGTGCCGGGAGCACTCGTACCTTCTCCCGAGCCTACCGTGACGCTGCCCGCAGTTGGCTTTGGCAATCTGCCGCAATCTGTCGAACTCAAGGTGCAAAGCGGCGTTGCGCCTGGCTGGCTCGCATTCGGGTCCGCGAAGTGGACTGACTGGAGTGTCCAGAAAGCCCTTGTCGTCGTAACTCCGTTGGCCACGTCCAATGACATCTACAATTGGAAGGACGGTTGGACTGTTACCGGCGGCGTCGGCCATGCTTTCACCGACAAAATCTCAGGTCTCGCGAGCCTCACATGGGATAGCGGTGTTGAAACTGGCTGGGATTTCTCCAGTGACACCTACACGCTTGCGCTCGGCGCGTCATTCAAGGATCCGATCGGTGGTGAACTGCGTGCCGGCTTTGGATTGTCGTATCTAGCTTCGGCCAATATCATCCATGGTGATGATGCAGGCAGTGCCGTTGACTCAGGCTGGGCGTATGCATTGTCAGCCGGCTACGCCGTGAAGTGGTAAGCCGGAAATCAGAAATCAGAAATCAAAAGCCGGGCATCGCCCGGCTTTTTTGCTGTCGGGGCAAGGTTTTCCTTTCGGAAACCATGTGTTGCTGACCGGCCACCTGTTGTGACGATTCAGCAACACTTTTCCCCCAAGCTTTCGGCTAAGGATTGTGGAGGGACAATTGCCAATATCCCGCCATAAACGCGGCGCACCCCGGAAAGGTCTTCGGACCACGCCCGGTTGCGGTGTGAGGTGAAATTGGCCGTAAAGGTGCGGCAGGAAACACGAATGGACGCCAAGGCGATCTTTACGGCCAAGCAGCCCAGCGATCAGTCGATCGCCGCCCCGGCGCGCGCACGTTTTGCTTGCGCGGTCCAGTCCGCCACGCCGCTCGACAATGTTTGCGCAGTCGGAGATGGCGCACGTTTGCCGGCGAACACTTGGATCAATCACGATTGCTTGCGCCGAGACCTTCTTGGGGCCGTTGGCCGTACTTTAGTCCAAAACAGCGGGCAGATTTCAGGTCGAAAGCTTCAAGGCAGTGGGCGCGCGGCTACTTCGAGCGCTGCGCCGTCGGTAGCCGATCTCGCGGAGAGGGCAAAGGAATTGAAGGCGCGTGTGGCCGGCATTCGGCGTGGCGCGAAGAAGAAATGTGCCCATCCGTCGCATTGTCCAGCAACGGTAGGGCTATCGACCCCAGTGGGGCGAAAGAAGCGAACGGCCATGCGCATTTCTGAGTTGGTGAGAGCATCCGCGTATTCCGCTGTCGTCGCGGCCGGTCTGCTTGGCGCAGCCGGCGAGGCGCTGGCATTGGACGACAAGGTTTTCGACGACAAGACCGGCGTCAAGCCGGAGTCGAATCCGTGGGCGGTGTTCCAGTTCGGCTTCTCCGCCTACAAGAGCGGACACAAGGACCAGGCTGTCGAGGCCTATCGTTACGCTGCCGAGAACGGCCAGATCGGCGCCACCTGGAAGCTTGCCCGCATGTACGCCGAAGGCGACGGCGTGGCGCGCAACGACTACGAGGCCTTCAAGTTCTTCAGCGAGATCGCCGAGCAGGACGTCGAGCCGGGCTCGCCCGAAGAGAGCTATGTCTCCGACGCGCTCGTGGCGCTGGGCGGCTACATGAAGGCCGGCATCCCCGGCAGCCCGATAGCGGCCAATCCGGTCGCCGCGCAGGAATACTACATGCGCGCCGCTGCCAACTACCGCAATCCAAATGCCCAGTACGAGATGGGTAAGATGTTCCTCAAGGGCGATGGCGGCGTGAAGGCCTCCGTCAAGCAGGCCGGCCGCTGGCTGCAGCTTGCCGCCGAGAAGGGCCACGCCGGCGCGCAGGCGACGCTGGGCAATCTGCTGTTTCAGAGCGGCAAGGTGGTGCGCGGACTTGCCATGATGACGGCGGCACTCGAACGTGCCACGCCCTCAGAACAACCCTGGATCAGGGGCATGCAGGAAGAGGCCTTCGCGCTGGCCGCCGAGTCTGATCGCCGCACGGCGATCTCGCTTGCCGAGGACATCCTGACCAAGGGCGGCGACTAAGGCGCCTACGCCGCGACCAGATCGAGGGCGACAGCCACCGGAACGTGGTCAGATGGCTTTTCCCAGCCACGCACGTGTTTTTCGACCGACGCCGAGGCAAAGCGATTCGCGGCCTCGGGTGACAACAGCAGATGGTCGATGCGGATGCCGTTGTTTTTCTGCCAGGCGCCGGCCTGATAATCCCAGAATGTGTAGACGTCCGGCTGGTCGGTGACGGCGCGGACGGCTTCGGTGAAGCCCAAATTCTTCAACCGCCTAAACGCCTGCCGTGATTCGGGCTGGAACAGCGCATCGCCCAGCCATTGCTCGATATTGCGGGCGTCGACTGGCTCGGGAATCACATTGTAATCGCCGGCAAGAACCAGCGCCTCCTCGAGCGCCAGGCGCTCGGCCGCCCAGCGTTCGAGCCGCGCCATCCATGACAGCTTGTAGGGGAACTTCTCCGTTCCGACCGGATTGCCGTTCGGCAGGTAGAGCGAGACGACACGCAGCGCGCCCTTGTCGGTGGAGAACACGCCCTCGATGAACCGTGACTGCTCGTCGGCGTCGTCGCCAGGCAGGCCGCGATTGACCTCGTCGAAACGCAGCTTGGACAGGATCGCGACGCCGTTGAAGCCCTTCTGGCCATGCGTTTCGACATTGTAGCCGAGCGCTTCGATCTCAAGCCGCGGAAAGCCTTCGTCCACGGTCTTGATTTCCTGCAGGCAGACGATGTCGGGCGCGCTTTCCTTGAGCCAGTGCACAAGGTTCTCGATGCGGGCGCGGACGCCGTTGATGTTCCAGGTCACGATCTTCATGAATTTCACGCGATTATTTCAAACAAAACTTGATAGTCGATGCGACTGTTCCGGACGATCCTGCACCATCCCTCGGGAGAAGGGAACCGGTCCTCTTTGGCATTCTCTGGACCGGCATGAAAAGGGGAGCAAATGCCATGTCCAACAGTCCACATCCTGTGGACGAGGTGCTGCCGGCGCCTCGTCTCGCCGCGCTTGGGATCCAGCATGTTCTGGTCATGTATGCCGGCGCAATTGCAGTGCCTCTCATCGTCGGGCGGGCACTCAAGCTCGATCCCGAACAGGTCGCCTTCCTGATTTCAGCCGACCTGTTCGTCTGCGGTGTCGTCACCATCATCCAGTCATTCGGCGCAACCCAGTGGTTCGGCATCAAGCTGCCGGTGATGATGGGCGTGACCTTCGCCGCAGTAGGGCCGATGGTCGCCATGGCAAACGCCAACCCGGGCCCTGACGGTGCCCGCATGATCTTCGGCGCCATCATCGGCGCCGGCATCGTGGCGCTGTTGATCGCACCGCTCGTCAGCCGCATGCTGCGATTCTTCCCGCCAGTGGTGACCGGGACAATCATTGTCATCATCGGCGCATCCTTGATGCGCATCGGCATAAACTGGATATTCGGCAATCCCGTCGGCCCGACCGCGCCGAAGCTGGTAGCGCCCGAGCATGCCGAATGGCTGAAGACGGTGACCGAGATGGCGGCGGCGACAGGCTCGACCATCCCGCCGATCCCGGCCAAGCTAGCGCTCGCCGCATCCGCGCCGAACGCAGCCTACGCGCCGCTCGCCAATGTCGGCATCTCGGCCGTGGTGCTGCTGTCGATCCTGTTGATCGCCAAATTCGGCAAAGGTTTTTTGTCGAACATCGCCGTGCTGCTCGGCATCGTCATCGGCGGCGTGCTCACCGCCTCGCTCGGCATGATGAATTTCGACAAGGTGGCATCCGCCGGCTGGTTCGAACTGATCACGCCGCTTCACTTCGGCATGCCGATCTTCGATCCGATTCTCATCATCACAATGGTTCTGGTGATGATCGTCGTCATGATCGAATCGACCGGCATGTTCCTGGCGCTCGGCGACATGACCGGCCGCAGGGTGACCCAGCCGATGCTCTCGGCCGGCCTGCGCACCGATGGCCTGGGCACTATCATCGGCGGCCTGTTCAACACCTTCCCCTACACCAGCTTCTCGCAGAATGTCGGTCTGGTCGGCGTCACCGGCGTCAAGAGCCGGTTCGTCTGCGTGGCCGGCGGCGTGATCCTGATCATCCTGGGCGTGGTGCCCAAGATGGGGGCGCTGGTCGAGGCGCTGCCTACCGTCGTTCTCGGCGGCGCGGGCCTGGTGATGTTCGGCATGGTGGCTGCGACCGGCATCCGCATCCTGTCGAATGTCGACTTCAAGACCAACCGCAACAACCTGTTCGTCGTTGCGGTCTCCATTGGATTCGGCATGATTCCGCTGGTGGCGCCAGACTTCAAGATGTGGATGCCGCACGACATCCACCCACTGATCGAGTCGGGCATCCTGTTGGCCTCGGTGTCGGCGGTGGTGCTCAATGCCTTCTTCAACGGCACCAAGGAAAACGAGGCGGAAATCCGCGAAGCGGCGATGGCCTCGGAGGCGTGATCCATCAAGCTGAAATCGGAAATAGGCCGCCTCGCGCGGCCTTTTTCTATGCCGGCTTGCGCTCGACCAGGCCGATAGTGTTACCGGCGGGGTCTTTGAGGAAAGCCATCCATTCGCCTTCGCCCGCAGGGCCGAACACGCCTTCCATATCGCGATGAAGCAGCGCGGGCGCGGTGGTGAAGGCGACGCCCCTTCCGGATGCGGTCGCATGGAAGGTGTCGAGGTCCTCGATGTCGAGATAGACGGTGGCCTGCGGCACGCCACCGGTGAAGAAAAGCCTTGTGCCGCCGACGATGATGAAGGCGATGCCCGGCGGGTCGTAGCGGGCATGTATGGGCAGGCCGAACACCTCGAGCCAGAAGCGGAGCGTGGCGTCGATGTCGCGGCCGGCCGAGAGCGCAACCTGACGGAGCGCTCCGACACGGCGCATCACTCGCTCTCCTGCGTATGCGATACGCCATTTTCCACGAGTATTTGTTCTATCCCGTCCCGCAGATGCGACGCATGCTCGCGTGTTGTACGCTCGTCGATCCAATCGCACGCTTCGTAGAAGTCGTGAAGCCAATGTGGAAAGCCGTAGGCATCCGCTATAGGGGTCAGCATGCGGCAGACTTGGAAGGGTTGTAGTTCACCGTCAAGATAGGCTCGGATGCGTCGTAGGAATACCGTACGAGCTCTCTCCTCAGCATCCTTGGACTTGATGTTGAAGTCAGGAAAGCACTGCGTAATCAACGCTTTCAGGCGGCTCTCGGCCTCATTTATATCTGCGACATTTCGTGGGTTGGAACGCACCAATCGCTGGTAGTTTGTATCTTCAGCATAGGCTGGGGCGGCAGCATGACGATTGGCCCAATCGACAATGTCGACCACGGAAATGGCTTCTATCTCGCGCGCGACCAGAACCGTTGTAGGATCCTCGTCTCCGTCGAGAAGTGGCCTCATCTCATATGCTGAAGCTGGTGCCGCAGCCGCAGCCGGCGACCGCGTTGGGGTTCTTGATCTGGAACGACTGGCCCATCAGGTCGTCGACGAAATCGACCACCGAACCGCCCATGTAGACAAGCGAAAGGTCGTCGACCAAGAGCGTCGCACCATCCTTTTCGATGGCGACGTCGTCGGCGTTCGCGCCTTCGACCAGGTCGAACTTGTAGGAGAAGCCGGAGCAGCCGCCGCCTTCGACCGAAATGCGCAACGCCGTTTTGCCAGGCTCGCCGGCAACGATCTTGGCAATCCGCTTGGCGGCGGCGTCGGTCATTTCGACCTTCATGGCAGTCTTGGCATCTGCGCCCATCGACGTCACCTTGCTTTCGGTTTCTTGTGATAGGTATGAAGCCCCTCGGGGCAAGTCAACGGGTAGGAAGCATGGACGGCGAGCGGAAACTTGGCGACATCGGCTTCGGCTACCGGCCGCGTGCGGCCTATGCCTGCGATCCCGCGCGCTCGCGCGGGCGTTTCGTCGACGAGGTCGAGAGCCCGACTCGCACGCCGTTCCAGCGCGACCGCGACCGCATCATCCATTCGACCGCCTTCCGCCGCCTCAAGCACAAGACGCAGGTCTTTGTGGCGCATGAGGGCGACCATTTCCGCACACGTCTGACGCATACGATCGAAGTGGCCCAGATCGCCCGGGCGTTGGCACGGGCGCTGCGCTGCGACGAGGATTTGGCGGAAGCAATCGCCCTGGTCCACGATTTCGGCCACACGCCCTTCGGCCATACTGGCGAGGACGCGCTGAACGACAAGATGGCTGCCTGGGGTGGTTTCGACCACAACGCGCAATCGCTGCGCGTGGTGACCAGGCTCGAACGGCGCTATGCCGAGTTCGACGGGCTCAACCTGACCTGGGAGACGCTGGAGGGACTGGTCAAGCACAACGGCCCGCTGACCGACGCCGAGGGCAAGGGCCTGAAGGGTGCGGTGCCGCAGGCGATCCTTGACTATTCGCAGATTCACGATCTCGAACTCGACCGCTTCGCCAGCCTGGAAGCGCAATGTGCGGCGATTGCCGATGATATCGCCTATAATACCCATGACATCGACGACGGCCTGCGGGCAGGGCTGCTGACCCTCGACATGTTGGACACCGTCGCGTTGCCGGCAGGGATCCTGCGCGGGGTGCGCGAGCGCTATCCGGCGCTCGATGCGGTGCGTACCGGTCACGAACTTATGCGCCGGCAGATCACCTTCTTCGTCGAGGACGTGATTGCGACGGCGACGGCCAATCTCGGCACCTTCAAGCCGCAGAGCGCCGACGAGGTGAGGGCGGCAAACGCGGCGATGGTGACCTTCTCCGACGAGATGACCGTACAGGAAAAGGAACTGAAGGCCTTTCTCTACCGCAACATGTACCGCCATCCCGAGGTGATGCGGGTGCGGGCCAATGCCGACACAATCGTGCGCGAGCTGTTCGACGCCTACTTCGCCGATCCGCGCGCCATGCCGGAAGGCTGGCGCGAAGGCCTCGACCGCGCCGAAGATCGCATCAAGGCGCGCGCTGTATCCGACTTCCTCGCCGGCATGACTGACACATATGCCATCAAGGAACATCGGCGCTTGTTTGACCATACGCCCGATTTGGTTTAGGCCGGACGCGATTTCCGGCACAATTGTGACGGAGCCTTTTCAATGCCATCCAGAGCCGAGCCAATGAATATTTTCGCCGAATTCAGCGAGCGGATCACCAAAGCCGTCGAAGCGCTTGAATTGACTCCGAAAGATGGCGGCGCGCTCGATCTGACGCGCATCGCTATCGAGCCGCCCCGCGATGCTAGCCACGGTGACCTGGCGACCAACGCGGCGATGGTGCTGGCCAAGCCGACGGGGCAGAACCCGCGCGCGCTGGCCGAGCGGCTCGTGGCTGAGCTTGCCAAGGATGCTGATGTCGCCAAGGCCGAAGTGGCAGGGCCAGGCTTTGTCAATCTCAAGCTCAAGGACGCGTTCTGGCACAAGCATCTCGCCGGACTTCTGTCGCGTGGCACTGACTATGGTCGCTCCGGCATTGGCAAGCGCAAGCGCGTCAATGTCGAATATGTCTCGGCCAATCCGACCGGCCCGATGCATGTCGGCCATTGCCGTGGCGCCGTCGTTGGCGACGCGCTGGCGAACATCCTCGGCTTTGCCGGCTATGACGTGACCAAGGAATATTACATCAACGACGCCGGCGTGCAGATCGACGTGCTCGGCCGTTCGGTGATGTTGCGCTACCGCGAGGCGCTGGGCGAGGACATCGGTGAGATCCCGGTGGGGCTCTATCCGGGCGATTATCTCGTGCCGGTCGGCAAGGACCTGGCTCACGAGTTCGGCAGACGCCTGCTGGAGATGCTGGAGGACGAAGCGTTTGCCATCATCAAGGATCGCACGATCGATGCCATGATGGCGATGATCCGCGAGGATCTCGCGCTACTCAACGTGCGCCACGAGGTGTTCTTCTCCGAGCGCACGCTGCATGCCGACAACGCCAAGGCGATCCGTTCGGCGATCAGCGACCTGACGCTGAAGGGCCACATCTACAAGGGCAAGCTGCCGCCGCCCAAGGGCGAAAAGCCGGATGATTGGGAAGACCGCGAGCAGACGCTGTTTCGCTCGACCGAGGTCGGCGACGACATGGACCGGCCGCTGGTCAAGTCGGACGGCGCCTTCACCTACTTTGCCGCCGACGTCGCCTATCTCAAGGACAAGGTCGATCGCGGCTTCGAGGAACTGGTGTTTGTGCTCGGCGCCGACCACGGCGGCTACGTCAAGCGCATGGAAGCGCTCGCCCGCGCCGTCACCGACGGTGCCGTCAAGCTCGACGTGCTGCTGTGCCAACTCGTCAAGCTGTTCCGTGACGGGGAGCCGGTGCGCATGTCCAAGCGGGCAGGCGAGTTCATCACCCTGCGCGACGTGGTCGAGGAAGTCGGCCGCGACGCGATCCGCTTCATGATGCTCTACCGCAAGAGCGACGCGCCGCTGGACTTCGACTTCGCCAAGGTCACCGAGCAGTCGAAGGACAATCCGGTGTTCTACGTGCAGTACGCTTCGGCGCGCACGCATTCGGTGTTCCGGCAGGCCAGGGAGCAGCTCGGCAAGGAGGACTTCGAGCGCAGCGGCCTCATCGCCGCTGCCGGCCGGCTGACGGACGAGGGCGAGATCGCGCTCATCAAGAAACTCGCCGAATATCCGCGCCTGATCGAGTCCGCTGCCCAGTCGATGGAGCCGCACCGGCTGGCGTTCTACCTGTATGATCTCGCCAGTACCTTCCACGCCCACTGGAATCGTGGCACGGACAACCCCGACTTACGGTTTGTTAAGGTTAACGATCCAGAATTGACCTATGCCAGACTCGGGCTGGTGCAGGCAGTTTCGGACGTCTTGACGTCGGGCCTGGCGTTGATCGGAGCGGATGCGCCAACCGAGATGCGCTAGGTTTTCCGGGGCTTTCTGTCACCTTTTGCCCACATTGCGCTGGTAAGGGCCAACCTTACGCGACGCTCATGGCGTGCGAAGAAGTGCGAGTTCGGGAAAAATAATGGCAGACGGAACCCAGCTGAAGATCGCCGACAAGAATGATTTCGCCGAAGAAGATCCGTTCGCGGAACTGACGCGGATCATGGGCTTCGATCCGCGGCAGCCGGTGCGCCAGGAAGCGGAAACGCTTTCCGCGCGTGTCGAGCCAGCGATGGACGATTTCGGGATCGACCTGGAAAAGGAATTGCTTGGCGAATTGGCGGCCGAGGACCTGACTGCCGTGCCAGAGCGCGCTGCGCCTTCGGCCTATGTTCAGGCCGAGCAGCCGGTTGCCTATGCGCCCGTCGAGGCGTCGGTCGCTTATGCCCCGACCTATGCGCGCGCCGAGCCGGCATTCGCCGCTGAGCCGTCTTTTGACGACGCGATGGTTGCGAGCTTCGAGCAGGAATTTTCCCTTGAGGACGAGTTGCTGCCGCGTGAGGCTACAGCCTATGCGCCAGAGCCGGCCTATGCGCCCGAGCCAGCCTATGCCGCAGCTTCGACCTATGCCCCTCAGTCCGTCTATGCGCCGGAGCCGGTCTATTCGGCATCTCCCGAACCCGATTTCACGCCTGAAGCGGCGTTTGATGATGGGGTGGATGCGTCCTTCGATCAGCATTTCTCAATCGAGGACGAATTGCTCTCGGTCGAGAGCCCGGCCGAGCCGGTCGTTGCTCAGCAGCGTTACGCGCAGGCCGAGCCTGACTTCGATACCGAATTCGACGTCGCGCTTGCCGATGTCGATATGGATTTCACCGCCAATGACGATGCTGGCTATACCGCACCTGTAAGCGCGGCCAACGCGCAGTTCAGCCATGGTGGGTACCAGCAGGCAGAGCCCGAGATCGCGTTCTCGCATGAGGATTTGGTCGAAGAAGTAGCCATTGCGCCTGTTGCGCAGGCACACGACTATGACGAGTTCGAGCGCCGTCTGCAGGAAACGCTCAGCGATAACGAGCCTGCTGTAGCGCCCGTCCCGCAGCTTGCCTATGCGCCTGCCTATGAACCGATCCATGCGCCCGAGGTTGCACCGGCTGCAGTGGCCGAGGACAAAAGCCTGGAAGACGAACTCAATGCGCTTCTTGGCAGCATGAGCAGTCAGTCCAAGGCCTTGTCGGAGCCGGCACCTGCGCCCGTTCCGGCGATCGAGCCGATTGCGGCTGGGCCTGCCGTTTCCTATTCGCAGCCGGTATCCTGGACGGCCGAGCCGCCGGTCGAGGCGGCACAGCAGGCCTCTTATGCCCAGGAAGTCTATGCCGACACGTCGGCAGACGACGACTTGGCCTCTCATAGCCATGAGGCGCCGCAGGTCGATTTCTACGCTAGCCAAGACGCGGCTCCCCTCGAGGCCCAGTCCGGTTACGCCGAACCGACCTACGATCATCAATCGGACGTTGACGTCAGCTTTGACGACGATGCGTTCGACCTCGCTCTGCAGAACAGTGTACCCGAGCAGCCTGCACCGGTAGCTGCGCCCGCAGTTCAACCAGCGCCAGAGCGTCCGCTTGCCGCCTCGCGGTACGCTCAGGCCCGCAGTTGGGGCCTCGGCACGCCGGTCGCACCGCGTGCGGCAGCACCCGTTGCCGACGCACAGCCCGTCTATACGCCCGACGCATATGTGCCGGTGGCCGAGACCTATGTTCCCCGTTCCGAGCCAGTGGCCTATGCGCCGCCGGTCGAGGAAGAGCAGGTCGATCACACGATCGGCATGGAAGATGACCTCGAGGCGGAGCTTTTCGCCGCCGTGTCGTCGTTCGACGATGCGCCTGAAATCGAGACCGTGGACGTGCCCGAAAAGGCCGTCGCGCTCGCCGATGATCTCGACATTCCCGAACTGTCTTTCGAGGATGAGACGCCGCCTGGGTCTACTTTCGACGATCTCGACGGTGAGTTCACCAATCTGATGAACGAGATGAACGCCGGCGACACCGGCGCTCAGTCGGCGGCGTCGCATTATGGGTCCAATCCTTATGCGTCCGGCTTCGACCGCAAGACGCTGCGCGATGGTGACACCACGCCTGCACAGTCGATCGAGTTCCCGGCCGCTGCGGCAGCCGGAGCCGTCGCCGGTGCGGCTGCCATGTATGCCGGTCGCCAGTCAGCGCCGCAGCAGGGTTATGATCCGCTGGGCGGGTTCGACCTCGGCGGCACGCCGCAGGGGCGCAATGCACAGCAGGCTGCAGACGACGATTTCGCTTACGACCCGGATTTCGACGAGGCGATGGCCACTACGGGCTTTGCCGCTTCGCAGCCCGAGGCACGTCCGGCGCGCCGGGGCATGATGATTGCCGCACTTGTCGCAGGCGTCGCCGTGATCGGTGGCGTCGGCGCCTGGGCACTGTCTTCAGGCGGCGTCGATGGGGGCGGTTCCCCGGTGCTGGTCAAGGCCGACGAAAGCCCGATCAAGGTCAGGCCGGAAAATCCCGGCGGCGTGACCGTGCCCAATCAGGACAACAAGGTCTATGACCGCGTCGCCGGTTCCGGCGACGGCGCGCCGACGCAGCAGAAGCTGGTGACCAACGCCGAAGAGCCGATTGATGTCGCCGCTCAGGAGGCCGAGGCCGCCGCAAGCGACATGCCGCTCGACGCGGAAGAGACCGCCGATGCGCCAGCGCCCAAGTCGGAAGATCGTGTCGACCAGGCGATGCAGGCCGCACAGCCCGACGCCAACACCGAGACTGCCGCGGTAGCACCGCGCAAGGTTCGTACCATGGTGGTCCGGCCCGATGGTACGCTTGTGCCGCGCGAAGAGCCGGCGCCTGCGCCTGTGGCCGCTGCCGAACCGGCCGACCCAGCGCCTCAGCGCGTGGACGGGGCGACCAGCGTAGCGACCGGCACCGTTCCGGCCACTGCCGAAATCCCAGCCCCCGCACCTGTTGCTGCAGCCAAGCCTGCGCCGGCCGCCAAGCCTGTACAGACTGCATCGACGCCGACTTCCGCTCCGATTGCGCCGCAGCGTCCGTCCGAACAGCCGGTCAACGTGGTCGGCGAGGTCAAGCCGGATCAGGTCGCAGCCGTTGCCCCATCGGCCCCGACGGCTGCCGCCTCCGGTGCGTGGGCAATGCAGATCGCCTCGCAGCCGAGCGAGGAGGCCGCTAAGTCGACCTATCAGGACCTGGTGAAGCGTTACGGCAGCGTGCTCAACGGCCGCGAAGCCAGCATCGTCAAGGCCGAGATCGCCGGCAAGGGTACCTTCTGGCGCGTTCGCGTCCCGGCCGGCTCCCGCAACGATGCGGTTGCCCTATGCGAAAGCTACAAGGCTGCCGGCGGCAACTGCTTCGTCTCGAAGTAGTCTGCGGCGGAGATCAGACAAGCAAACGGCGCGGCACTGCTGCGCCGTTTGCGTTTTCGGGCATTGCCAGCCCAAAATTCTCACTTGTCCCAAAAGGCGCTAAGCTTTCCGTCATGACCGAATCAAAATCGATGATCCTGGGCTGCGCAGGCCTGTCGTTGACCCCCGAAGAGATCGCCTTCTATCGTCGCGAGCGGCCGTGGGGGTTCATCCTCTTCGCCCGCAACGTGAAAGAGCCGGAGCAGATCCGCGACCTCGTTGCTTCGATGCGCGACAGCGTCGGCCGACCGGAGGCGCCTGTTTTCATCGACCAGGAAGGTGGGCGCGTGCAGCGGCTGCGGCCGCCGCTGGCGCCGAACTATCCGGCAGGCGGCGCAATCGGCGCGCTCTACCGGAACGACCGCGAAGCGGGCCTGAGGGCGGCATGGTTGCATGCGCGGCTGCACGCCTTCGATCTGGCACGCTATGGCATTACGGCCGACTGCCTGCCGGTGCTGGATGTGCCGGTGGAGGGCGCCAGCGACGTCATCGGCGCACGCGCCTATGGCAAGGACCCTGCGAGCGTGACCGCACTTGGACGTGCTGCCGCCGAGGGGCTGCTGTCGGGTGGCGTACTGCCGGTCATGAAGCACATTCCCGGCCATGGCCGCGCCTTTGCCGACACCCATTTCGAGTTGCCGACGGTCGACACGCCGCTCGATGAGTTACGCGCGTATGACTTCGCTCCGTTCAAGGCGCTCAACCACCTGCCGGTCGCCATGACCGCGCATGTCATCTTCAGCGCCGTCGACCCGGCGTCGCCCGCGACGACGTCGCGCAAGGTCATCCAGGAGATCGTGCGCGGCGAAATCGGTTTCGACGGACTTCTGGTCAGCGACGACACCTCCATGAAGGCACTTTCTGGGGATTTCCCGTCAAAGTCGGCGGCAATCCTTGCGGCGGGCGTCGATCTTGTCCTTCACTGCAACGGGGTGATGGAGGAGATGGAGGGGATCGCCTCGCGCGCCACAGCACTGACGGGCAAGTCGCTCGAACGCGCCGATCTGGCGCTCGCAGCGATCACGGCAGGCGACGGCCACGACGAAGCGGCGCTCAGGGCGGAATTCGGACACTATTTCGAGGCAGTTGCTTAGCCTCTCAACGAGAAGGCACGGATTTTGGCGGAAGCATTGGAAAGCAAGGCTGCAAAGCCCGCACCGATGGACCGCCTGTGGGCGGAGAACGTCGAGGACCGCACGACGGATGATCCGTCGCTCGTCGTCGACGTCGCCGGTTTCGAAGGTCCGCTCGATCTGCTGCTGCATCTGGCGCGGAGCCAGAAGGTCGACCTGTCGCGCGTTTCCATCCTGGCGTTGGTCGAGCAGTACCTGATCTTCGTTTCACAGGCCCGTGCGCTGAGATTGGAGCTTGCCGCCGATTATCTGGTGATGGCGGCGTGGCTGGCTTTTCTCAAATCGAAGCTTCTGATCCCCAAGCAGCCCGGCGACGAGGGCGAAAGCGGCGAGGAGATGGCCGCCGTCCTGCAGTTCCGGCTGAAGCGGCTGGAGGCGATGCGCGATGCCGCCTCGCGCCTGGTCAACCGCAACCGGCTTGGCCGTGATGTTTTTCAGCGCGGCGCGCCGGAAATGGTCATCGTCGACAAGCGCAACGAATATTCGGCCTCGCTCTACGACCTGTTGAGCGCTTATGCCGGCCAGCGCCAGCGTCAGGCCATCACCAATGTGCAGATAGCCAGGCGCGGGGTGTGGTCGCTCAAGCAGGCGCGTGAAATCCTGACCCGCATGGTCGGAGAATTGAAGGACTGGACCGCGCTCGACCATTTCCTGCTGCGCTACATGACCAGCCCGGCCGAACGCGTGACGGCGATTGCGAGTTCCTTTGCCGCGAGCCTGGAAATGGTGCGCGACGGAAGCGTCGAAATGCGCCAGCACGAGCCGTTCGCGCCGATCTATCTTCGCGAACGCCAACCCGCCCCGCCGCAGACCGAAGGTGCGTCATGACCGAAGGATCGAACATCGTTCCGTTTGCCGTCGGCAGCGAAGATGACGAGAGCGTCGAGCGCAATCCCGCCGCGCGACTCCATCTTGCCGAGGCTGTGCGCATGGCCGAGGCGATTGTCTTTGCCAGCGCCGAGCCGGTGAGCGAGCGCCAGTTGGTTTCGCGCCTGCCCGAAGGTGTCGATGTGCCTGCCGCGATGGTCGAACTGCAGCGCATCTACGAGCGCCGTGGTGTCAACCTCGTCCGCGTTGGTGACGCCTGGGCCTTCCGCACCGCCGGCGACCTGGCATTCCTGATGAGCCGCGACACCGTGCAGCAGAAGAAGCTGTCGCGCGCCGCACTCGAGGTCCTGTCGGTGATCGCCTACCACCAGCCGGTGACCCGGGCCGAGATCGAGGACATCAGAGGTGTCGAGACCTCCAAGGGCACGCTCGACACGCTGATGGAAACGGAATGGGTGCGCATGCGCGGCCGGCGCAAGACGCCGGGGCGGCCGGTCACTTATGGCACCACGGAAAAGTTCCTCGACCATTTCGGTCTGGAGGAAATCCGCGACCTGCCGGGCATGGAGGAGCTGAAGGGGGCAGGGCTCCTGTCGTCGCGCATGCCGCCGGGCTTCTCCGTGCCGCTGCCTCCTGCCGATCTGGACCAGCTTACGGAGGACGAGGATCCGCTGACGGATATCGACTTCGAGGAGCTTGGCCTGTTGACACCCCGTGTCACAGATGATTGACCGGCGCCGGTGTGGAACCGGCCCCCGGAGGCCCATCCTGTGACGACCAACCAAGCCCAGACGGCAGCTCGCGTGACGGCGGGCGTTACCTTTGCCGCCCGTCTTGCCTTCGAAAACATCCGCCATTGCTTCGCCAATGGTGCGGAGACGTTGCGCGATGTCAGCCTGGCGGCCGAGCCGGGTGAGGTTCTGTGTCTGCTCGGGCCGTCGGGATCGGGCAAGACGACGCTGCTCAGGATCGCCGCGGGCATCGAGGCACAGACATCGGGCCGGGTGCTGCTCAACGGCAAGGAAATCGCCGGGCCGTCGATCTTCCTGCCGCCGGAGCAGCGTTCGATCGGCCTGGTGTTCCAGGATTTTGCGCTTTTTCCGCACCTGACCATTCTCGACAACGTTCGCTTCGGCCTGACGGCGCTGTCGCGCGAGGAGGGCAGGCGTGAGGCACTGATCGCACTCGCCCGCGTCGGGCTCGAGCACTATGCCGACAACTACCCGCACGCGCTGTCGGGCGGCGAGCAGCAGCGCGTGGCGCTCGCCCGCGCGCTGGCGCCGCGGCCGGCGGTGCTACTGATGGACGAGCCATTTTCGGGCCTCGATTCACGCCTCAAGGATTCGGTGCGGGCCGAGACACTGGCGATCCTGCGCGAAAGCCGTGCAACCGCGATCGTCGTCACCCACGACGCCGAAGAGGCGATGCGCATGGGCGACCGTATCGCACTGCTGAAGGACGGCAAGTTGGTGCAGACGGGCAGGGCGGAGGACCTCTACCAGAGGCCGGTCAATCTGTTCGTCGCCGGCTTCTTTTCCGAACTCAACGTCTTTTCGGCCAAGGTGGTCGATGGTTACGCCGATACGCCGGTAGGCGAGGTCGAAACCGATATCGCCGAGGGAACCGAGGTGTCGGTGGCCGTGCGTCTCAACGGCATCGATGTCAGCGAAACGACGGGCGAGACCCAGGCGCGCATCCTCTCCCGTCGCTACCTCGGCGTGGTCGAATTGCTGGAGCTCGCGGTTCCGGGGGCCGAAAAGCCGGTCAGGGCGCGCATACGCTGCGGCGCTTTGTCTGCAAAAGCACGTGATATATGGCTGTCGCTTAGGAAAGCTGATGTTCTAGTGTTTGAATCCGGAAGCGAAAGAGCCTAGATCAATCGCAGGGAAACAGTTCGAAAGAGAGTTCAATGGGATCCTTCTCAATCTGGCACTGGCTGATCGTTCTGGTCGTCGTGCTGCTGCTATTCGGTCGGGGCAAGATTCCCGAGCTGATGGGCGACATGGCCAAGGGCATCAAGAGCTTCAAGAAGGGCATGTCCGAAGACGAAGCCGACGACGCCAAGACGGTCGAGCATCGCAACGACGAGACCGTGAACTCGACCAAGGAAAAGGCCAGCAAAAGCTGAGGCCGCACTCCTGCTAGCCGGATCGCACCGACATGTTTGAAATCGGCTGGACCGAAATGCTGGTGATCGCGGTCGTCATGATCGTGGTCGTCGGCCCCAAGGATTTGCCCAAGATGCTCCGCACGATGGGGCGGATGATGGGCAAGGCACGTTCTATGGCAGGTGATTTTCAGCGCCAGTTCAACGAGGCGCTGAAGGAAGCCGAACTCGACGACGTCAAGAAGTCGTTCGACGACCTCAAAGGCCTCAATCCGGCCAACGAGATCAAGAAGCAGCTCAATCCTTTCGAGCAGGCTGCAGCCGATGTGCGTGCCGGCTTTGATTCGGCGATGAAGCCGTCTCAGCCAGCCGCTCCGGCCGATCCGGCTTCGGAGGTCGCGCATCCTGCGGAGCCGCTCAAGGGCGGCGCGACCGCGATGCCAGGCGTTGCCGGGCCCGAGGCGATGCCTGCGACGCCGGTGTTCCCGGCTGCGGAAAGCCGTTCGACGCCGGTCCCGGCAGCCGTGGCTAAGGCAGAAAAGCCGAAGGCGGCCGCAAAGTCCAAAACAGCTGCAAAGGCCAAGGTGGCGACGGACGCCAAGCCGGCTGCGAAGCCCAAGGCAAGCGGGGCGCCAACAAAGGCCAAGCCTGCTGCGCCCAAAGCCGATGCGCCCAAGAAGACCGCTGCCAAGGCAGCGACCAAAGCAGGAAAAGACTCGTGAGCGCCGAAGACGACGAGATCGAAAAGTCATCGGCTCCGCTGATCGAGCACCTCATCGAGTTGCGGACGCGACTCATATGGTCGATTGGTGGCTTCTTCGTCGCCTTCCTGGTCTGCTTCTTCTTCGCCAAGCAGCTGTTCAACCTGCTCGTCATTCCGTTCAAATGGGCGACGAAATGGGCCGGGCTCGACCCGCACAAGGTCGAGCTGATCTACACCGCCCCGCAGGAATTCTTCTTCACCCAGATCAAGCTCGCCATGTTCGGTGGCATGGTGATCGCGTTTCCGCTGATTGCCACGCAGATCTACAAGTTCATCGCGCCCGGGCTTTACAAGAATGAGCGTGCAGCCTTCCTGCCCTTCCTGATCGCCTCGCCGATCCTGTTCCTGATGGGCGCGTCGCTGGTCTATTTCTTCTTCACGCCGATGGTGATGTGGTTCTTCCTCGCCATGCAGCAGGCCGGCACGGACGATCAGGTGCAGATTTCGCTGCTGCCCAAGGTGTCGGAGTATCTCAGCCTCATCATGACGCTGATCTTCTCCTTCGGCCTTGTGTTTCAGCTACCAGTGGTGACGACGCTGATGGCGCGGGTCGGCATGGTTTCCTCGCAGGGGCTCGCCGATAAGCGCAAATGGGCGATCGTCATTGCTTTCGTGGTGGCCGCGGTGCTGACGCCGCCCGATCCGGTCAGCCAGATCGGCCTTGCCCTTCCCACGATCCTTCTTTACGAGATTTCCATCTGGACCGCCCGGATGATCGAAAGGAAGCGCGAGCAGGAGCGCGTGGCGAGCGAAACGCAGGACGCGGGCGACAATCCCGCCGCAGAGCAATCGCCAGCAACGTCGACCTCTCTCGAAGGCACAGGCAGCGGCACCAACGCCGCCTGACAGCCCGATCCGCCGTCGCGGTCGTTTTGACAACCGCCGCGACCGGAACCTTTTAAATGCTTGATATCAAATGGATTCGCGAGAACCCTGAAGCTCTGATCGAAGCGCTTGGCAAGCGCGGACAATCGGCCGAGGCGGCGAAGTCGACTGTCGAGGGCCTTGTCGCCAAGGACGAGGCGCGCCGCGCCCATGTCTCGAAGCTGCAGGATGCGCAGGAGCGCCGCAATGCCGCCTCCAAGGAGATCGGCAACGCCATGCGGGCGGGCGATTCTGCGCTTGCCGAAAAGCTCAAGGCCGAAGTCGCCGAGATCAAGGGTTTCATCCAGGACGGCGAGGGCCGCGAGCGCGAACTCGACAAGGCGCTCGATGATGCGCTGGCCGTGATTCCCAACGTTCCGCTTGAGGACGTGCCGGTCGGCAAGGACGAGCACGACAATGTCGAGCTGCGCAAGGTGGGCAAGGTTCCGCCGCGCCCGAACTGGGTCAAGGAGCATTTCGAGATCGGCGAAGCGCTCGGCTTGATGGATTTCGAGCGGGCAGCCAAGCTCTCCGGTTCGCGCTTCACCGTGCTGAAAGGCCAATTGGCGCGCCTGGAACGCGCTCTCGGCCAGTTCATGCTCGACCTGCACACCACCGAGCACGGTTACACCGAGGTTCAGGCGCCGCTTCTGGTGCGCGACGATGCGCTGTACGGTACCGGCAATCTGCCCAAATTCGAGGAAGACCTGTTCTTCGTGCCGCACGGCGACAGCCGGCTGGGTCTCATCCCAACCGCCGAGGTGCCGCTGACCAATCTCGTACGCGAGGAAATCCTTGCGAATGAGCAATTGCCGTTGCGCATGACCGCGCTCACGCCATGCTTCCGTTCGGAAGCGGGCTCGGCCGGGCGCGACACCCGCGGCATGCTGCGCCAGCACCAGTTCTACAAGGTCGAGATGGTCTCGATCACCGACGCCGAAAGCGCGCTTTCCGAGCATGACCGCATGACCGAATGCGCCGAAGCGGTGCTGAAGAAGCTCGGCCTGCCGTTCCGCACCATGGTGCTTTGCACCGGCGACATGGGCTTTGGCGCGCGCAAGACGCACGACATTGAGGTCTGGCTGCCCGGCCAGAACAGCTATCGCGAGATTTCGTCCTGCTCGGTCTGCGGCGATTTCCAGGCGCGCCGCATGGATGCCCGCTACCGCCCCAAGGAAGAGAAGGGTACGCGCTTCGTTCATACGCTCAACGGCTCGGGCGTGGCGGTCGGCCGCGCGCTGATCGCGGTGCTTGAAAACTACCAGAACGAGGACGGCAGCGTAACGATTCCTGAAGTGCTGCGTCCTTACATGGGCGGCCTCGAAAAGATCGAAAAGAACTGACATGCGCATTCTGCTGACCAATGACGACGGCATCCACGCCGAAGGGCTAGCCTGCCTGGAGCGCGTCGCCAATCAGTTGTCCGGAGACGTCTGGGTTGTGGCGCCGGAAACGGACCAGTCGGGATACGCGCATTCGCTGTCGATCTCCGAGCCGCTCAGGCTGCGCAAGATCAGCGACAAGCACTATGCGGTGAACGGCACGCCAACCGACTGCGTCATAATGGGGGCGCGCAAGATCCTGCCCGAGCCGCCGGACCTGATCCTGTCGGGCATCAATTCGGGCCTCAACGTCGCCGACGACGTGACCTATTCGGGCACGGTGGCCGGTGCGATGGAAGGCGCACTGATCGGCATTCGCTCGATCGCGCTCAGCCAGGCCTATGTCTACGAAAACGACGAGCGCATCGTACCCTACGAAACCGCTGAGGCGCTGGCGCCCGACTTGCTGCGGAAGCTGATCGCCACCGACCTGCCGATTGGCGTGCTGCTCAACGTCAACTTCCCGAACTGCCCGCCCGAAGAGGTGACCGGTCCGGTGGTGGCGAGCCAGGGCAAGCTTTCATATGGCATCTGGGTCGAGGAGCGCCGCGACGGCCGCAGCCTGCCATACTACTGGCTGCGCTTCGGGCGTGATGAACCGGACGTCAAGCCCGGTACCGATCTGCATGCCGTGCGCAACAAGCAGATCTCCGTCACGCCGCTCAAGCTCGACATGACGGCGCATGAACTGCGCGATCAATTGGCCAAGGCAATCGCATGACCCTGATGCCGGACGACCGCGAAGGCTTCGCCGCCTTTATCCTTCGCTTGCGAGGGCGCGGCATCGTTCCGAAGAACCTGATCGCCGCCTTCGAGGCGACGCCGCGCCGCCAGTTCATCGACGGCCAGTTCCATTCCCTGGCCTGGTCGGACCGGATGCTGCCGATCGAATGCGGCGAGGCGATCGAAGGCGCCGATATCCAGGCGGCGATCATCTCGGCACTCAACATCGAGCCCGGCAACCGGGTGCTCGAAGTGGGAACCGGCACCGGTTATACCGCTGCCGTCATGGCGCGGCTGGCGGGGCGCGTCGTCACCGTCGACCGTTTCAAGACCCTGACCGAGCAGGCACGCCTGCGCTTCGAGGCGCTTGGCATAAGCAATGCGCTGCCCCGCCAGGCCGACGGCTCCAATGGCCTGCCGGGCGAGGGGCCTTTCGACCGCATCGTGGTGTGGGCGGCGTTTGACAGCTATCCGCGCACGTTCGTGGATCAACTGTCGAGCGGCGGCACGATGATTGCTCCAATCGGCCCGGACGAGGGCGAACAGGTGCTGGTCAAGCTGACCAAGGTCGGCAGCCGTTTTGAGCGCGAGGATCTTGGCACGGTCCGCCTGCAGCCCCTGGCTCGCGGCGTCGCTGCCGTGCTCTGAGCGGCGGCGGAACCAAACCTATCCGACATCTGTATGAAGGGCCGCTCCGAGGGCATTGCCGTGCGTTCGGAGCGCATTGCCGAAGCCGTTGATTTATTTGATCCCCTTAACCGACCAGTAACATTAACGCGCTTTAATCATGCCAGTTGGTATAGGGTAAAGCGCGGGTCATGGCGATGCGTTTCAGTGTTTTGAAGGCTAATGGACGCTCTCTGGCGCGTGGCGGCGCCGTTCTGGTGGTGGCCGGCATGGCTGCCGGGTGCAGTTCGGGGGTGGCGCGATTCGGCGGCAGCGGGATTGACGACATCTTCACCTCCGCGACGCCAAATCAGCGCGAAATCATCAATCAGCAGTCGCAGGCGCAGGTCTATCCGGGTGAAACCCAGGCGGCCCCGCTGGCTGCTTCAAGCTCCGGTTCAGTGAGTCGCGGCAGTCTTCAGCCTGTCTCTTCGCAGCCGCTGCCGGCACCCGTCGCAGCCGCACCCGCTCTTGCACCAGTTGCCGAACCGGTCCGTACCGCCCAGGCCCCCGCACTGGCTCCAGTCGCCCAACAAGCGCCGGCGCAGCCAAAGGTCGCGCAAGCGCAAGACAATGTGCTGAAGGTTCCGGGCGAGGCGGGCAAGAAGCCGCTGCCGGCCAACCTGCCTGCGAACTCCGAAAAGGTTGCTGTGCTGCCGCAACAGCCCAGGACCAAGGAGAGCGGCGCAGCCGCTCAGCTCGACGCATCAGCGGCCAATAATGCCAAGCCGGCAGGTGCTGGCGGGTCCTACAAGGTGGTCGAGGGCGACACGCTCAATCGCATTGCCGGCAAGCTCGGCGTCACCACCGCCGCGCTCAAGGAGGCCAACGGCCTGCAGGACGGCCGCATCCGTATCGGCCAGACCCTGAAGGTGCCGTCCGCCGGACCCGCGTCGACGGCCATTGCCAAGGCGGCGCCCGCCGCGGTCGATCCTGTCGTCACCGCTACGCCCGCTCCGGCGAAGCCTGCCGTAGCAGACGCGAAACCAGCCGGAAACGAAGCTCCGGTGGTTGCTGCCTACACGCCACCGAAGAAGGACAAGCTGGTACAGCAGGCTGAGGATTCAGCCGAAGTGGCGCCGAATTCGACCGGCATCGACCGCATGCGTTGGCCGGTCCGCGGCCGCGTGGTCGCCAATTATGGCAAGGGCGGCGGCAAATCCAGCGATGGCATCGACATCTCCGTGCCCGAGGGCACGCCGGTGAAGGCGGCCGAAAATGGCGTCGTCATCTATGCCGGCGACGGCCTCAAGGAATTCGGCAACACTGTTCTGGTGCGCCACGAGAACGGCCTGGTCACCGTCTATGGCCATGCCAGCCAGCTCAAGGTGCAGCGCGGGCAAAAGGTCAAGCGCGGCGACGAGATCGCTCTGTCTGGCATGAGCGGCTCCACGGATGCGCCCAAGCTGCACTTCGAAGTGCGCAAGAATTCGGCGCCGGTCGATCCGAGCACTTACCTCGAATAGCTTTTCGCGGCCCCTGACCTCCAGTTATGGCCGTCAGATTCGCCCGTCCCGATCAGGGGCGGGCGTTTTCGTGTCTGAAGCCGCTCAGTCCTTGAGCGGCTTGCCGAGCCGGCCGGCAAGATCCTGGATGAACTGCCAGGCAACGCGGCCGGACCGGCTGCCGCGCGTCGTCGCCCATTCGAGCGCCTCTGCACGCAGCGTGTCGGCGGCGGTGTCGAGGCCATGGTAGCGGGCATAACCGTCGACCATGTCGAGATACTCGTCCTGCGAGCATTTGTGGAAGCCGAGCCAAAGGCCGAAACGATCCGACAGCGAGACTTTTTCCTCTACCGCCTCGGACGGATTGATCGCCGTCGAGCGCTCATTTTCGATCATGTCACGCGGCAACAGGTGGCGGCGATTCGATGTGGCATAGAAGATGACGTTGTTGGGACGGCCCTCGACGCCGCCTTCAAGCGCTGCCTTCAGCGACTTGTAGGAGGTGTCGTCGTGATCGAACGAGAGATCGTCGCAGAACAGGATGAAGCGATAGGGGGCAGCCTTCAGCAGGTTCATCAGTCTGGGCAGCGTATCGATGTCCTCGCGATGGATCTCGATCAGCTTGAGCGGGGCCTTGCCAGTGCGACCGGCGTTGACGGTGGCATGGGCTGCCTTGACCAGCGACGATTTGCCCATGCCGCGCGTGCCCCAAAGCAGCACGTTGTTGGCGGGGAGGCCGGCGGCGAAGCGCTCGGTGTTGTCGACGAGGATATCGCGCACGCGGTCGACGCCCTTGATCAGGCCGATGTCGACCCGATTGACGCGATGCACCGGCTCGAGAAATCCGGGATCGGCCGCCCAGACGAAACAATCGGCGATCTCCATGTCCGTTTGCGGCACAACCGGCGGCGCCAGGCGGGCGACGGTGGCGATCAGAAGGTCGAGCTTGTAGTTGAGCGCTTCGATCGTCTTTTCCATGGTCGGCACTTCCCTAGCTTGAAAATCGCGTGGGGTCAGCCTCTACCATGCGCGAACAAGGCGGAAAAGCTCGGTATCGGGCCTGATGCGCAGTTGCATTGGTCGCTTTAGCCACTATATTCCGGCCACATTTCCAGGGGCCGGTCATGCGGCCTCCCGATACTTCTCAGGAGACATTCATGTTCGTCACGCCGGCATACGCACAGGCCACTGGGGTCACGCCCGACGTATTCGTCAGCATTCTGCCGTTTGTGCTGATCTTTGTGGTAATGTATTTTCTCATCATTCGCCCGCAGCGCACCCAGCTCAAGAAGCGTGGCGAAATGCTCTCTGCGATCCGTCGCGGCGACACGGTCGTCACCGGCGGCGGCTTCGTCGGCAAGGTGACGAAGGTCATCGACGATAACGAACTCGAGGTCGACCTGGGTAACGGCGTCAAGGTGACGGCGCTGCGCGCAACGATTGCCGACGTTCGGGTCAAGGGCGAGCCAATCGCCAACCAGAACGCCAAGAAATAACCGTATTAAAGGCGGAACGCACCGCTTTCACGCCTTAACGGACGAGGCCACATGCTTTATTTCTCGCGCTGGAAGACGATCTCGATCTGGGCCGTGGTCCTCCTCGGGGTGCTCTTCACCATCCCGAACATGCTGACGCAATCGCAGCTGGACTCCATGCCGGGATGGTTCCCGAAGCGAGCGTTGACGCTTGGCCTCGACCTTCAGGGCGGTTCGCACATCCTGCTTGCGGTCGACAGGCAGGATCTGGTCGACGAACGCCTGCAGGCGACGCGCGACGACATCCGCACGATGCTGCGCGACGCCAAGATCGGCTATACCGGGCTTACCGGGACCGGCAAGACGATACAGGTGCGCATCACCGACCCGAACGAACTCGCTGCGGCAAAGACTGCTCTTGCGTCGCTGACGCAGCCGGTTTCGACCGGCGTGTTCGGTGGCAGCGGCGTGCATGAACTGGCGCTCGAAGAGCCGGAACCGGGCGTGCTGCGCTTCACGCTGACGGAAGAAGGTATCGACCACCGCGTCAGCAACGCCGTCACCCAGTCGATCGAGGTCGTCGGCCGCCGCGTCAACGAACTCGGCACGACCGAGCCGATCATCCAGCGCGCCGGTGCCGACCGCATCCTCGTCCAGGTGCCGGGTCTGCAGGATCCGACACGCCTCAAGGAAATCCTTGGCAAAACCGCCAAGCTGACCTTCCAGATGGTCGATCAATCGATGCCGGTTCAGGAGGCCATGCAGGGCCGTCCGCCGGCCGGCTCGACCGTGATGTATTCGCAGGACGACCCGCCTGTTCCTTACCTGATTGAGAACCGCGTCATCGTGTCGGGCGAAAACCTCGTCGACGCGCAGGCGACGTTTGACCAGCGTACCAGCGAGGCTGTCGTCTCCTTCCGCTTCGACGGCAAGGGTGCGTCGCGCTTCGGTCAGGCGACCCAGCAGAATGTCGGCCGCCTGTTCGCCATCATCCTCGACAACCAGGTAATCTCGGCGCCCCGCATCAACGAGCCGATCATTGGCGGTTCGGGCCAGATTTCCGGCAACTTCACCGCCCAGAGCGCCAACGACCTGGCGGTCCTGCTGCGCGCCGGTGCGCTTCCCGCGGACCTTACCATCGTCGAAGAACGCACCGTCGGCCCGAGCCTTGGTGCCGACTCGATTGCCGCAGGCAAGTTTGCCTCGCTGATCGCCGGCATCCTGGTCGTCGGCTTCATGCTGATCGCCTATGGAACGCTCGGCATCATTGCCAACATCGCGCTTGCTGCCAACGTGTGCTTGATCATCGCGATCCTGTCTCTGCTGGGCGCGACGCTGACGATGCCCGGCATTGCCGGTATCGTGCTGACCGTCGGCATGGCGGTGGACTCCAACGTCATCATCTATGAGCGCGTCCGCGAAGAGCGGCAGTTGGGGCGGTCTCTCGTCCAATCGCTCGATCAAGGCTTCGCGCGCGCGCTGGCGACGATCGTCGACGCCAACTTCACGACCTTCATCGCCGCGATCATCCTGTTCTACCTCGGCTCCGGTCCGGTGCGCGGCTTTGCCGTCACGTTGGCCATCGGTATCGTGACGACGGTGTTCACCGCCTTCACCCTGACCCGCTGGCTGGTGGCGATCTGGCTGCGCCGCTTCAAGCCCAAGGAACTGCCCCGGGGTGTACGCTTCGTTCCCGACAACACCAATTATCCGTTCATGGCGTGGCGCCGCTATGCTTTCACGCTATCGGCGCTGGGTTCCATCATCGCTGCGGTGCTGTTCTTCAGCGTTGAGATGAACTACGGCATCGATTTCCGCGGCGGCACAAGCATCGAAGTGCAGGCCAAGAGCGGCGACGCCAGTTCCGCCGCAGTGCGCGCCAGGTTGAGCGAACTCAACATCGGCGACGTCCAGGTCCAGGAGTTCGGCTCCGCCAACACCTTGCTCATCCGCGTCGAAGGCCAGAAGGCCGGCGACAATGCTGAACAGAGCGTGGTCGAGAAGGTGCGTGGCGAGCTTTCCAACGACTACGAATTCCGTCGTGTGGAATCGGTCGGTCCGACCGTGTCGAGCGAACTCGCATGGTACGGAACGCTCGGCGTTCTCGCCTCTATGCTGGCGATGCTGGTCTACATCTGGTTCCGCTTTGAATGGCAGTTCGGCCTCGGTGCGATCATCGCCACCGTGCACGACGTGACCATGATGGTGGGGCTCTATGTCGTGACCGGCATCGAGTTCAACCTGACCAGTATCGCGGCGATTCTGACTGTTGTCGGCTACTCGATCAACGATACGGTGGTGGTCTACGACCGCGTCCGCGAAAATCTGCGCAAGTACAAGAAGATGCCGATCGAGGATCTTCTGAACATGTCCATGAACCAGACGCTGTCGCGCACCATTCTTACCGGTGTGACCACGCTTCTGGCGCTGGTGGCCCTCTACCTATTCGGTGGCGAAGTCATCCAGTCGTTCACGCTTGCCATGATCTTCGGCATCGTAGTCGGTACCTACTCGTCGGTCTTCGTTGCTGGCCCGCTGCTCATCCTGTTCCGGCTGCGCCCGGACAGCCTGGAGACAGAGGGCAAGGATCAGCCGGCCGTGCCGGCTGGTGTCCAGCCTAAGAAATCGTAAGCGGCCATGGCAGGACTGGTCATTCGCGAAGCGCATTTCCCAGGGCGGGCCCCCGTCGACGCCTATGGCGACGGCGGCTTCCGCTTTGCGGACATGTCGCATCGCGGCTCGATCCTGTGCCTGCCCTCGGGCATCTATGCCTGGGAGCCGGCTGATCCGCTGGCGCTCAAGCCGGCGGATTTCGCCAGACTCCTTGGCGAGGCCGACAAAATCGAGATCCTGCTCGTCGGCATGGGTAAGGAATTGAAGCCTTTGCCTGCCGAACTGCGGACTGTGCTCAAGGAAGCCGGTATCTCGGCCGACCCGATGTCCACCGGGGCGGCCGTGCGCACCTACAATGTGCTGCTGGCGGAAGACCGCGCGGTGGCCGCCGCCTTCATTGCTGTCGACTGAGGTGGGCGAGGGCGTACAGACGGTCATGGAACTGGTTCGTGGCACCGACCACGACCGTTATCTTTCCGTGCTCTACGCGCCGGACGACAGGCGCGAGGCGCTTTTTGCGCTCTATGCATTCAATGCCGAAATAGCCGCGATCCGCGACAGGGTCAGCGAGCCGATGCCGGGCGAGATCCGCCTGCAGTGGTGGCGCGACGTCCTTGCTACGGGCAACAAGGATGCCGGCGCCGGGCATCCGATCGCCACTTCATTGCTGGCCGCGGTCGAGGCTCATCGCCTGCCGCTGGCCGCCTTCGACAATTATCTCGAAGCCCGCATCTTCGATCTCTATGACGATCCGATGCCCTCACGCACTGACCTCGAAGGCTATTGCGGCGAGACCACTTCGGCACTCATTCAACTCGCTGCGCTGATCCTCGATCCGGATGAAGCCACCAAACACGCCGAGCTTGCCGGCCATGCCGGCTGTGCCCAGGCGATTGCCGGGCTGTTGCGGCTGCTGCCGATCCATCGCGGGCGCGGACAATGCTATCTTCCGCGCGATATTCTCTCGGCCGTGGGCACGACGCCTGAGGATTTCCTGGCTGAGCCCGAGTCGCAATCGTCAAGGCAAGCCGTGCAGGCCATGGTGGCGTTGGGGCGCGAGCACTTGGCTGCCTTCCAGCGCAAGGCCGGGTCCTTGCCGCCCTCGCTGCGGCCGGCTTTCCTGCCGCTGTCGCTGACTGCCGCCTATCTCGACCGGGCGGAGCGCGGCAAGGACTGCATGTCCTTGCTGCGCAAGCATTTCCTGATGCTGAGAGCCGCTTCGCGCGGCTGGTAGCGGCGTCTATTCGGCAGCCACCGCCTGTGCGATGCCCAGCCAGGCGCGGCAGTCCGCCAGCGCGCGGCCGGTCATCGCCTTTTTCTTGGCGATGGTCTTTTCCTTGCCGCGCAGGCGCTTGCCTTCGACCTTCGGCGCCTCGATCTCGGGGAACAGGCCGAAATTGACGTTCATCGGCTGAAACGAACGCTTGCCGGGCTCGTCGTCGGAGACGATGTGGCCGCCGGTGATGTGGTTGAGCAGCGCGCCGAAGCCGGTAGTCGCCGGCGGCGGGGTAAGCTTATGGCCAAGACGCTCGGCTGCGGCGAAGCGACCGGCGAGCAGGCCGATGGCCGCGCTTTCGACATAGCCTTCGCAGCCGGTAATCTGGCCGGCGAAGCGCAGGCCGGGGCGCGACTTGAGCTGCAATGTCGGGTCAAGCAGCGTCGGCGAGTTGAGATAGGTGTTGCGGTGCAGACCGCCGAGACGTGCGAACTCGGCGTTCTCAAGGCCAGGTATCGTGCGGAAGATGCGCACCTGTTCGCCATGCTTCAGCTTGGTCTGGAAGCCGACCATGTTGTAAAGCGTGCCGAGCGCATTGTCCTGGCGCAGTTGGACGACGGCATAGGCCTTGACGGTGGGGTTGTGCGCGTTGGTCAGGCCCATCGGCTTCATCGGACCGTGACGCAAGGTCTCGGGACCGCGCTCCGACATGACCTCGATCGGCAGGCAGCCGTCGAAATAGGGCGTGCCTTCCCATTCCTTGAATTCGGTCTTCTGGCCGTCGAGAAGGGCCTGCACGAAGGCGTCGTACTGCTCCTTGTCCATCGGGCAGTTGATGTAGTCCTTGCCGGTGCCGCCGGGACCTACCTTGTCATAGCGTGACTGGAACCAGCAGGTGTTCATGTCGATGCTGTCGAAATGGATGATCGGGGCAATCGCGTCGAAAAAGGCGAGCGCGTCGGACGAGGTGTTCGCGGCTATCGCCTCGGCCAGCGATGGTGCGGTCAGCGGCCCGGTGGCGATGATTGCCTGGTCCCAATCGGCGGGCGGCAGGCCGGTCACTTCCTCGCGGACGATGGTGATTAGCGGATGCGCTTCGAGCCGCGCGGTGACGGCGTCGGAGAAGCCGTCGCGGTCGACGGCGAGCGCGCCGCCGGCGGGAACCTGATTGGCGTCGCCGGCGCTCATGATCAGCGAGCCGGCAAGCCGCATCTCGGCATGAAGCAGACCGACCGCATTGGTCTCGGCGTCATCCGAGCGGAACGAGTTCGAGCAGACCAGTTCGGCAAGGCCTTCGGTCTTGTGCGCATCGGTGCCGCGCACCGGGCGCATTTCGTGCAGGATCACCGGCACGCCGGCCTGCGCCGCCTGCCATGCTGCTTCAGATCCGGCGAGGCCGCCGCCGACGATATGGATAGGTTTTGTGCTCATGTTCGCCGGAATAAAGCCTCGGTCGCGCGAATGCAACGATTGCCATGGAATGCGCACTGTTGCGGGGTTGCGATTGTTGCGCCACAAACCTTATGATCCCTCACATGGCAAGGCGCTCGAAGTGTCATGTGCTCTTGGCTGGCGCCTTGGTCGTGCTGGCGTGTGTCGCGGTTTCTCATCGCGTCGCTGCGGCCCCGGAATCGAAGCGCATCCAGATTTGCCACGGTTACGGTTGCGCCTTCCGCTCCACGCTTGTCCTTGGGCCGGGCGATGCGCAGCGATTTGCGTCGCTGCTCGCGGCGGGAAGAGCATCGCCGAAGGCCGAGCGCGCCGCGATCTCCAGGGCGGTGAGCTATTTCGAAGGCCGTGCCCAACAGGTGACCGGCGTTCGCGACCAGCCGAAATCGGAATTCGGGGCTTCCAAGATCAAGGGCCAGATGGATTGCGTCGACGAGTCGACCAACACCGATGCGCTGCTGCGATATCTCCAGGGGCGCGGGCTTTTCAGATATCACAAGGTGGAAGCTAGAACCTCGCGCGGCTTTCTGCTCGACGGTCGCTATCCGCACTGGACGGCGGTGATCCGCGCACCGGATGGCGTCAGATGGGTGGTCGATTCCTGGTATGCGCCGATGGGTGGCGCGCCCGACATCTTCCCGCTCAGTGAGTGGAAGCAACGCGGCGTGCTCGAGAGCGGCGCCCTGAACTAGCAATTTGCCGAAATCATGATCCAGAAACGACAACACCCGCCGGGGGAGGAGATCCGGCGGGTGTCGTTTTGGTGGTCAGCTTCAGGGAGGAGGAGAAAGCTGACCTATTCGCCTTCGCCGGGGAGGAGGTCGGCTCGGGCAAAATTCTGTCCGCCAATTGGGAGAGGGCGGAACTCCGGGGTAACTGCACCCGCCGAGGGAGGAGGTTCGGCGGGTGCGTTAGGGTGGTCAGCTTCAGGGAGGAGGAGAAAGCTGACCGGATCCGGCAGGGTCGGGGAGGAGGTCGACCCCGTCGGAAAGGCTTGATTAGATGGCGCGGCGTGCGATCGCTGCGATGTCACCGCGGTTGATGCCGAGATCGGCAAGCTGGCGGTTCGACAGGCGGCCCAGCTCGTTCACCGTCTCGCGGTAGGCGCGCCAGTTACGGTAAGTGCGGAGCAAGTTCATTTTCGTTCTCTTTTCGGTTCGGACGGTTGTTCAGGTGATCGGTAATCAGACGGCCTTGCGCGCGACAAAGTGAATGTCGCTGCGGGCAATGCCCAGGTCGGTGAGTTCACGGTTCGACAGGCGGCTCAGCTCGGAGACAGTCTCACGGTAGCGGCGCCAGTTGCGGTAATTGCGGATCAGGTTCATCTTCGTATCCCGTTCGTCTTTTTTCGCTCTTCTGTGTACGAGGCGTAGATATGTCGGCTCTGATTAAAATTGAAGCGCTATGCTCGCATGGCAGCAATGCGTTTTGTGCAATGCAACATTAATGGGCATTCACGGATTGGTCATAATTGTGGCCAACTCGAAATTTGGCCACAATGCCAACGGTTTGGGCGCGTGGTGCAGTGCGTGATGGGGACGGTGACTTATGGCAAGCTATGCCAGCAAGGTTAAGAAGGATATCAACCGCTGGGTCGAAAGCGGGTTGCTCGATCGGACCACTGGGGCAGCGCTTGCCCGCGACGTCGAGACCAATGAGCGCAACGGGCTCAATTTCGGCTCGATCCTCGCCATCATGGCAGCGCTACTATTTGCTGCGGCCCTTCTCATTCTGGTCGCAGCCAACTGGGAGGCCATTCCGCGCATTGCCCGTGTTGGCGGATTGTTCGCCATCATCCTCTGTGGCTATGTCGGCGGCGCATTGCTCAAGCAGCGCGGACACGGCGCCTTCGCCGAGGCGTTGTGGCTGATTGCCGCCGCTGCGTTCGGCGGCTCTATCGCCTTGATCGGCCAGATGTATCACTTCTCCGGCGATGAGACGGCGGCTGTCCTCACATGGTGCATAGGCACAGCCATTGCGGCAGCAGCACTGCGTTCCAGCGCGCTCACCATCGCAGCTGTCGCCATTGCCGATACGTGGCTGGTCATGAAAGGCTTCGAGTGGTTCCGCCGCTCGGAATTCCCGCACGGCTTCATCGTGCTGATGGCGGTGTTCTGGGCGCTTTCATTGTGGACTCGCAGCCGCGCGGCGCGGCACCTGATCATGCTGTCGCTCATCCTGTATGCCGTTCTTTTTGCAGTGCACAATGATCTGCTGCAGGTGGCGATCATCCTTGCCGCGGTTTCAGCGCTTCTGCTGGCCGCGTCGGCGCTGCTGCCCGCGATGGTCGAGCGCGTATTTCAGCTGGGCGGCAGGTTGCCTGTCCATGCGATGATCGGTTTCCTGATCGGCGTGGGCATGGCGCAGGCCGACCTGATCGACGAACGCGGCTTCGTGTGGGTTGCAGCCGTCGCGCTGGCCGTCATTGCGGCGGCGATCGTCTTTCTCGGGCGCGAGAGCAGGGCACTGCGCTGGCTTGCCTATATCGGCTTCGCATTCGAACTCGCCGTGGTCTACATCGCCACCGTCGGCACCATGCTGGGTACGGCAGGCTTCTTCTTTGCCGCAGCGATCGTCCTGGCGGGGCTGGCCTATGCCATCATTCGTATCGAAAGACGCATGAACAGCCAGCCTGCAACTGGAGCAACGGCATGACGTCGCGCTACAACATCATCATTGCGGCTGCCGTTCTCGCGCTGGCGCAGATCGGCTTTCTTGGATGGATGATCGCTGGGCGGGCAGCGCTGCTGCGCAGCGGTCAGGAAGTGTTGCTCAAGGTCGAGCCGGTCGACCCGCGCGACCTCTTGCGTGGCGACTTTGTGCGATTGGGCTACGAGATTTCGCGCCTGCCAGTGGAGAAGATCGAAAATTTGCCCGAGAGCGAGCTGACCGCGACCGAAGGGCCTGTTGTCGTGCGGCTCAAAAAGGATGCTGACGGCTATTGGCGCGCGACGGCCGCGTGGCTCGGCGATGCTGCCGCGACGCCGGCGGGAGCGGGGGAGGTCGACATTGCAGGCCGGATTGGCAGCGGTTGGAGTCTGGCGCCCGGATCAACCATCGGCGTCGACTACGGCATCGAACGATTCTACGTGCCGGAAGGCGAGGGGCTGGCAATCGAGCGCGACATGCGCGTGCGCAGCTTCGGCATCAAGCTGGCGGTTGGCAAGGATGGCAGCAGTCAGATCAAGGCGCTGGTGGACGGCGACAAGGCGCTGTTCGAGGAGCCGCTCTACTAGAATTGTTGGTGTTCCGCCGTTCAGGGTAGCGGATGTGCTTCACCAGGGCACGTGGTGCACCTCGACCTGCGGCAGTCCGATTGGGCTGATGCCGAGATCCTTGGCAAGCGCGGCGAAGCCCTCCGTTTCGATCAGGAACTTGTAAGGGATCTCCGGAAACCTACGGCCGCCGCGATGCAGCGCAGCGTCGACCAACAGCACTGCCCCGCCGACGCCATCGAGTTCGATCTTCTCATAGTTGCGCAGGTCGCTGAGATACAGCCGCCCGTCCTTTGCCGGTGGCTGGTGGAGTCCGTTCCGCATGGCCCTGTAGTAGCGATAGTCTCGCCGTTTCGAGACCGATACAAAACTGTTCAGGTCGAAACTGTCACCGCCGGGTGACGTCGTACAGTTGGGCACAATGATGCGTCGGCCGGTTGCCGTCATTCTCGCAATAATGTCTACCGGCCAATGCCAGACATCGATGTCCATCCAAAGGGCCCAGTCATCGGTCTCGTCGAGGCCGTGTTCGATGAGGTGGTTTCGAACAGCAGCGATGCCTGCCCGGCGCACGCGCTGCAATGCTCGTTTGGACCGCTTTTCCCGGTCGATGTGAGTACCGAGTTGCTTGCGCAAGAATACGACGTCTCGATAGCGGTGTGTAAGGGCGGCTGTTGCCTCGTTCAGTCTGTCCCAGGTCCCATCGGTGCTGTCACCTTCGCAAAAGACCAGCTTGATGCGTTCAGCCGGATGTTCCAGCGCTTCCAGCGCAGCCAGGAAGGGGGCGATGTGATCGACGGCGTCGCGTAGCGGAACAAGGACAGCGATGTTGCCTCCCGACGGTGGCGGCCGATCGATCACCGCGCGATCGACGCTTGCCTGGGCAGCGGCCACGTCCATCTGCTTTCCCTTGGTCAGTTCGTGCCTTGCACGATAAAACTCGCGGCGTAATCTGCTGAGCAGTGGCCGCGGTTTGACGGGAGACCACCAGGTGCCGGCCCAATGATGAATCGACAAGGTTGGACCATGCGTGCCCTCAGGCGGTGCGACGCGCCCGTCGAGGTCGATTGGACTGAAAAGCGGATTCGGATGTATCGAAAAGGCGGTCTGGTCGGGGAAGCTTAGTTGCGCCGCCGTCAGCAGGAACGGCCCAGTCGAATCCAGGACATCGCGGGTGTCCCGGGTGAGCGGCAACCGGGCAATCAGGTGTTGCCAGAACGGGTGGCCTGGGGGGCTCGCCATCGTGCCGTTGAATAACAGGTAGGGAAGGTTGCGCACCTTTTTCTGCTCGTGTGCGTGGTGGTCCGGCTCCTCGCAGAGCACGATGCGGTCTTCATCCATGATGCTGCCGAAGGGGGCGATGCATTCGCAATCGAGATCGGCGTAAACCCCACCGAAATGGTGCAGCAGCATGTAGCGTGCCGCATCAGCTCGCTGAACCCCGTTGCGGTATCCGCAATAGGCGGGCAGGATTTCGGGATAGTGCTTGGCGATGAACTCGAGCAGCATCCTGTCACTCCACAGAATTCGCTGCCAACCGTTATTGTGCTCGTGCCAACTTAGCGATCAGTCCCGGAATCTCTCCGGAATGGTGCTGGATTTCCATGTCTGATGAAGAATTCGCGGGATTGCCATGAAATACCAATCGAGCCGTCGGATCCGAGGAATACGACTTCATGGCATCTTTTGAGGTGTCGAATCAATGCACTGTGGCGCCGACTTAAATTGATCAGGACTTGCCGGTATCGCGAGACTAGATGGGGTTTCTTGGCGAATTGCTTGTTGGACCCAGCCGCGCCCGCCGTGCATGTAGATGCGCGCATAGTTGAGTTCGGCCGCTGTCTTGGCTTCGAGGATCGGCGTCGCCGGCTCTTCGTCCTGTGTCGCCAGTGCCCGAGCATTATGCCCGTTGCGCAGATAGCAACCTGAACTCGCCCCTCACGGCTTGCCGGCTCTAGATCTGAGGCGTGTCAGACTCGGTAAGGGTGGTATTTGGTGCGGATGATACGCCACGGTTTGAACTGGAAGTTTTTTGCCTAATGGCTTGAAAGAAGCCGGATATTCAAGCTGGCAGAAAAATCCTGTTGCTTCGGGTCGGTTTTTGGTGCCACAACAGCCGCCACATGGCGCGCCACGCATGGCGCTATCCGGGGCAACGGATATGAAAAGAACCACAAAAAACGACTTGGATCGTCACCTAATTCTGCGTCGTGGTATCTACCACTACAAGCGTCGAGTGCCGGCAATCGTGGTGCCCAAGGACAAGCGCGCACCACATGTCAGGACATCTCTGAAGACGTCCGATCTCGTTCTTGCAAGAAGCAAACGAGATGCCCTAGAGGCGGCCGACAATCTCCTTTGGGCATCGATGATCACCGACGAAGCGGTAGACGCTGCGCAGGCACGCTATCAAGCCGCGGTGAGGCGGGTCGAGGCCATGGGCTACAGCTATAGGTCTGCAGAAGATCTAGCTGCGGCGTGGAGCCTTAACGACGTGGTTGAGCGCTTGGAGGCCGTGATGGACGCACGGGCGCCTAACGCGAGCAGAAGAGCCGTTCTCGGACTGGAAGACGTTCCACAGGTGAAGGTCTCTGAGGCCTTTAGGATTTATACAGATGAGATTGTTCATGACGAGCTCAGAGGGAAGAGCGAGAGCCAGAAGCAGTCCTGGAAGAAGGTCAAACAACGGGCGGTCAACAATTTCATCGATCTGGCCGGCGACAAGCCAATAGCCGACATCACGCGCTCCGACGCACAAAAGCTGTACGCGCATTGGCTGGCCAGGATCGCTCCCAAGACTGGACGGGCGACGCACAAGGCTACATCCGGGAACCGCGACCTTGGCAACATGCGGGGGCTCTACGAGAGCTACTTCAAGCACCAAGGGATCACGGTTCAACAGAACCCTTTCGAGAATCTCTCATTTTCAGAAAAGACAAAGCGTTCGCGTCCGCCGATCCCTTCCGAGTGGATAAAGACAAAACTGATGGCCGTTGGCGCCATGGCGGGCATGAACGCGGAGGCGCGCGGAGTTGTCTTGGCGATGATTGAAACCGGCGCCAGGCCGAGTGAGCTGTGCAATCTGACGAGGGGTTCGATCTTCCTCGACGTCGATGTGCCCTACATTCGCATCGAGCCGCGGGAGGATGTCGACAACCCGCGAGAGATCAAGACCGAGTCCTCGGTTCGCTCCATCCCTCTGGTCGGTGTCGCACTGGCCGTATTCAAGAAGCACCCCAACGGGTTCCCGCGCTACTTGGACAAGGAAAACAGCCTTACGACGGCGATCAACAAGTACCTGCGCGAGAACAAGCTCCTGCCCAGCGCCAAGCACACGTTCTACAGCCTGCGACACTCTTTCGAGGATCGGATGAAGGAGGGAGGGTTGGACGAGGAGCTGCGGCGCGGCCTCATGGGCCATACGATTCACCGTCCGAGATATGGCAGCGGCGGAGCCTTGGCTTGGCAGCGCGATGAGCTCAGTAAGATCGCTCTGCCTTTTGATCAAGCGATCGTCTAGCCCGCTCAAAAATGAGGCTAATGTCGTCTTTCTGTTGACGCAATGATTCCGCCTCCTCTTCAAGCTTTTTGTAGATCGGGAGGAGGCGTGGCGCGTCTTTTCGGTTCTGCATCATGATGACCGCTAGAAGGTCGAGACACTTCTCGACCCTAGCAAGCGTGATGGGAGCCTTCTTCATGCGGGCTCGTTCATCCAAAACTGGTAGCCGCTCCGGATCTCACGGAAGATCTCCGCAGCCTCCTGGTTGTGGTCCAGGTATCGGCGACTGGTGATGCCGCACTTCCGAAGGATCAGCTCGCGGGCGTCGTTGGCGTTACGCACCTCGACGTTGAATTCTTCCGAGGCCCAAAGCCAGAAGGCTCCCTCGTTGCAGATGATGCCGGCGGCGGTCGCCAGCTGCCCGCCCTTGGGCTCCTCTGTCTTTTCGGCCTTCTCCGGCGGGAAGAATTCGGCCTCGACCGTGGCCTCATCGGTTTCCTGCCGCTCTTCGGCGATACGGCTGGACACCTCTTCGTGGTTGGATCCCTCGTCGACAACTATCTGCTCGAGCGAGACGGGCGACAGCAGGTCGATGACGACCTGACCGCAGTCGATTTTGATCTCCCAACGGTTACAGTCGGCGGCAGCGCTGCCGAGCAGCGCCTGGATCGCGTCCCTGGCGGTGAACGCGTAACGGTGGATTATCTGCGGCGTCAAAGGCCCATCTCCTCAAGAAATGTGTCCAGGCCGGCGGGCTTCTCCGGCGCTAGGAAGAAGGTTTTGATCTCACGGACCCAGTGCCAGCTGAGGTGCCGAGAAACCCGATCGCGGATGGCCCGCATCCGATCGATCTTTATGTCGTCGCTGGTACGCGCTATGCGCCGGTCCCACTTCCTGATTTCGCGCCAGAACCGACGATGCTCCTGGCGAACTGCTTCCGGCAGCGCCCGGAAGCACTTGCCGCAGATGATCTCGTCGGAGTTCGGGAACTTGTCCCTAGCCGCCGTGCAATTGCAGCGCGGATTGATACAGGGGATGCGCTCACTCATCGCTCAGCTGCCCCTTCCGCATCATCTTCGCCATGATGGCCCTTGCCCTGGTGCGGGCGGCCTGCTGGCGCCGTTCCTGGGCCTCGGCGAGGCTCGGACCGCTCAGCGTGTAGCTGGGCGTGCTGACGCCCTTCTTCGCCTTCCGCTGGCCGTCGTCCTCCAGCTTCCGCGGCCGAAACGGGTCATACGGACGGGCGAGATCCTCAAGTTTCGCCACGACCGACCTCTACGCGGATCTGTGCCCGGGCGATGTCGATATCATTGCGACAGCACGACAGCGCGGACTTCACGATCTGGGGCAGCTCAAAGCGGGCGTATGCGGCGAGCAGCTCCATCGCCTCGACAGCCCCGTCCTGCCCGCCACCGATCTTCATCGGGCGGAGGCTGAAGACCGGCTGCCCATCCTGCCGGCCGTCGAGTTGGGGGCCGAATTTCTCCAGCCAGGCCATGGCCCGCTTTCGGGATGCGATGAGTCGGGCGGCGTCCTCTATGCGCTCCTCGTTCATCGGCCGGCCTCCTCCACCTTGGGCGCGTGCGCGGCATCAGCGAGCGCGCGCAGCCGCTCGGCCCGCTTGATCGCGGCCCGCTCCAAATCCTTCCGCGCCTGATCTATGTCGGACAGCGCCGGGAGCACTTCGCCGCGGACGGTCTTAAAGAACGACCGCAAGCCGCTCTCGTGATCACGGATATAGGCGGCGCCGAGCTGCTCCTTGAAGACCTTCAGAAAGGCATCGTCGCCATAGCCGACGAGGGCCTCGAGCGCGCGAACTTCGGTTTCGTTGAGGGTGATTGACGCGCCGAACGTCAGCGTCGCTGTGGTGCGAGTGGCCATCTAATTGCCCTCCGGGGAGCGGAGGGCGGCGAGGGCTGCGTGCGCCCGGTCAATGACCGTTTCTATCGCGTCGACCGCGCTTTCCGGCGCGCCGTTCCAGTATTCTGTGATACCGATCAGCACATCTCGCAGCGCCTCCGCCACCCCGGGCGCGGGGACTGGAGCGGGGTGGACTAGCGCAGAGACCTTGGAATGGTCCCATGCACAGCGTGCAATCTCCAAAGCATCGGCCATCTCTGCGTCGCCGATGAACGGCTCTTCATCGAGCAGCTTGATCAGCCGACCAAGTGCATCGTGTTCCTTGTTCCAGCTACCGCCCAGCGCCTTGATCGCCACCGGCTCTCCTGCTGTGACTGCAGAGGATGCGAAAAATTCAAGAAGTTCGCGCGACGAGGCCGTCACGCTGAAAGGGTGCTTCCAGCCTCCGGTTTTCAAGTCAGGGACAGATGCGCTCTCACGCACATACCAGCCACGGCGCTTCGCTTCCTCGCGAAGCTTTTCTTCTGTCCACGCGACCGGTGCCGCCTCTGTTTGCTGGCTGGTTTTCAGCTCCTCGATCGAATTCGCCTGGTCGACGACCAGCTTCTGAAGGCGGAGATAGTCTTCGCGGAGCTCCGTGAAGTCGTCAGATGGAGGCGAGATCTCGCGCAGTTGGCGCTCGATCGCTGCGACCCCCTCTGCCATTGAACCGATGACCGCAAACGCGGTGCTGTCTTGTTTGTTGTGGGCCTCCCCGATTGCGGCGTTCCAGAAACAGCCGAGGGCCTCGGCTAGGTGCGTCGCCGTGAGAGGTGCTACGCTGGTGGTCTGCATAGTCGCGAATGTCACGTTGGAGAAATCGCGGGTGAACCCGGCGAGCTGGCGCTCGGCAACGCGTGCCCGCTCCAGGTAGCGATTGTTCGCCTCGAGCAGCTCTTGAATGCGGCGGTTCGATTGCCTCGCTGCCGTGTAGTTAGCCCGGCGGCTCCGTTCAAAGGCATCAGCCGTGCCTTCGTAGAGGTCGAGCAGCTCGTAGACGCTTTCGGACGGGTATACGGTCTCTACCCTCGTCATGCGGTTGGTGCGTAGGGTGGCGAGGAAGTCATGCCACTGGTCCGTGGCGACGTTGGACGATAGTGCAGAGGTCTCAATCATTCTTCGCCTCGTTGCAGTTGGGGCAGGGCAGGCCCCGCCGGATTTCGGTGTCGGAAAGGTTGAAGAGCCAGCCGGCGTCATGGCCGCACCGGCATTTGAAGTGGCCGCCATTGGGCGTCTTCCACCCGGGCAGTATGCTCGGGGCCAGGCCATGGTCGACGGCGTGCATGCGTACGATGCGCCGTCCGCGCTCGATCGGGCCGAAGAGGTCAGCGGCCGTCATACTTCTGCACTCCTAGCCGGAAGGCATCGGCTCCAGTTGATGTTCGGCACACTCGGGCAATAGTCGTCGTGCCCCTGCAGACGCGTGATCTGCCGGCAGTAGTGACAGACGTTTTCGCGGACGCCGTCGCGCTTCCGGATGCGCTGGAGGGTGATCTTGCAGAAGCCGGTGCCGGAATTCTTGGGGGAGAACGGATAGTCGCCATCCTCAAGACCGTACTCGAACACGCCCGGTTTGATGAAAACGAGAAGCTTTGAGCCGAAGTTCTGGATGACTGTTGCCGGGTACTCTTGCTGAACCGGCCCTTCATCGTCGTAGTCCGACGCAGCGGCTATGTCGAAAAGGGTGGTTGCCCAGACCGGATCGCCTGGCCTGAACTGCGGCCGCTTCCATCCACACCGCCATTTCAGCGAGGTCACGCCGAGGCCGGCGACCTGCTCACGGACGCGTTCGCGCTCGTGGCAGTACCCAGTCCCGTGGACGCAGCCGACGCAAGTTCGATAGGTCATCGCGTCACCTCGTCGATGTTGCCGCGCTGGATCGTGAAGCTCGTCGCGGTCACCCACGGATTTGCGTCCCAGCCGTACCCGCGCTCGGCGTTGAGGCTGTCCCAAAGCGAGCGAAAGCTTGTGGTCGGCAGCGCGTAGGGTGCGGCGTTGTGCGGGTGCTCACCGCCATCTGGCAGCCGGTCGTAGGCGCGCCAGCCGTGCATGCCGAGGTATTCAGGCAGGTTCCCAGTGTAATGGACCCGCTCAATGCCCTCAGCCATCGCATCGGCTTCGGCGATCTCCTGGATGCGCTGAACACGGACGTCGGTGACGGTCAGGGTTAGGCGCGATGCCCAGCGCGGCATGTGCATGCCCTGTCGAAACTTGCCGGTCGCAGCTCGGCGGTCCCCGCCGATGTCTGCCTCATAGAAAACTGGCGTGTCGGTCGGGAGCACAGACGGCTTGAACCGGTCGAGGTGCGTGTGCGTGCGCCAGGCCTCGCGAACGTAGAGTCGATCGCCGATCGAGTGGCGCACACGGAATGGTTCGCCTATCCCAACGCCTACGCCGGGACCGTTGTTCGGCCTGTGGTCGGTGGTCCAGATCCAGCGGCCATCGGGCCGGCGGAAGCAGCCCTGCAGATTGTTCGGGGCGTCTTTGATGATCCGACGCGTCTGGGTCTTTCTGCCCTCAAGCAGAGCTCGGACCATGTCGGCCATGAAGGGCGTGGGGTGGTCAGTCATCGCGACGGCTCCTGATCTCGAAGAACGTGCGATCAGGGACCGCGCGCGCCATCTCGGCCGCCTTGCGCGTCCGCTCGTGGGTTTCCTGCCAGCCCGTCACCGCGGAAACGAGGCTGTCGAAGTCCTTCGCCGCGTTGTCGATCGCTCGACTGAAGAATGCCTCGACCCAGCTGTGGTCGAAGTGGGTTCGGCCGCGCCCGCTTGCGGTGCTGACCCGCGTCAACACTTCATGGGGCTGCGGCTCGGCGATAGTGATCACCCGAACGTCAAGCTTGCGTTCCTTGAAGATGCGCCGCAGCCGATCAGCTTCTTTTTGGTGAAGCGTCACCACCTGGTCGCCGTCCTTCAGGTTGGCGATCATGCGAGTCGTCTTGCCGGTGCGGCGCGACGAGAGAATGTAGATTTCAAGGCCTGCCGCCAGCATCGCGGCCATATCGGGACCGTCCATCAGCGCCACTCCATTGCGAACGGGATCTCGTCGTCTAGGTCGCGGCCGCCGTAGTAACCGCCTCCGCCGGCGCCGCCATAGCTGCCCCGGTCGGATCCGCCGCTCTGCTGGCCGTAGCCGCCGCGGTCATTGCGATTGTCGTCACGGCGTCCGCCGCTGCTTCCGCCGCTCGGCGGCCGGCCACGGTCGTCCTGGCGGCCGCCATCATCACGACGTCCGTCACCGTTGCCTGCGTTGTCGTCCTTGGACCCGAGGAGATGCAGCTCGCCGCGGAAGGCGCCGACCACGATCTCGGTGACGTAGCGCTTGTCGCCATCCTTCTCGTATTCGCGGTACTGGATTTCGCCGACAATGCCGATCAGGCTGCCTTTCCTGACGTATTGCTCGGCGATCTTCGCCTGCGCCTGGTTTAGGATCTTGATCTTGTGCCACTGCGTCCGCTCTTTGCGTTCGCCAGTTTGCTTGTCGCGCCACGATTCCGACGTCGCGAGCGAGAACTCGACCGACATGTCGCCACTGTTGAAATTGGTGACCTTCGGATCCTGGCCGACACGGCCGACCAGCGTAACCTTGTTGATGCCTGCCATGTCAGGATCCTATTTCCTTGAGTGCTTGTTCTTTGGCGGCATTGAGCTCGGCCATAGCCTCGGCGCTGCCGCCGGCGTCTGGATGGGTACGCTTGGCCGCATTCCGAAATGCCGCCTCAAGGCTTGTTTTGCTGGGGGTTTGTTGCGGCGCGTAGCCGAGCACCTCGCGCCACGCCCTTTTGCCCGCGGGCGCCGGCAGAGCCATGAATCCGCGGAATGTGGCGCGCACGATATGGAGCCCGCCGTGCCGCATTTCGGTTCGCCGGGCCTCAATGATGTGGTGGATGGCCTGCAGGTTGTCTTCGACCTTGGCGTAGCGGTCGACGGCGATGCAGACCTGAGAACCGTCCCAGGTGAACCACACCGCGACGCCGGCATCAGCCGGGCGGTCGACGCCGAGCGTTACATTCGACGATATGACTACGCCCTCGACACGCTTACCGGTATCTCCGGCGAAATGGATCAGCGACGTCCGCACGTTCTTCAAGGCAGGTGCGAGCCCGGTCCTAAACCGAGAATCCGCCTTGCGCTCGGTCCGGGGCATGGTGTCCGGCCACGTGAGGGGAAATGCCTGGACCTCGCTCATTGCACGCGGCCTTTCGGTTCCAGCATCTCGCGGACAGGCAGGTTCTCGGCAAACTCCTGAATGGCGAAGCTGTGCGACAGCTTGCGGTTCTCTTCGAAGATCTCCTTCACCGCATCGACTACGTCAGGCACGGTGAGGCCCCTCTGCACACCGGCGTCGCGATCGCGGCGGAACGCCCGGGAGGTCGCTCTCGTCGCAACGCTGGTCACCATGGCACCCGAAACCACGTGCTCGAGGCAGAAGTTGATGGCGACATGGCGGTCCGCCTGGCCGTTGCGCTGCGCAACGAGGTGGCCGTCGCAGATGACGTAGTGCGGGTTGAAGAAAGACTCGACGCCAGCCACCACGAGGTCGTCGACAGGAACAACCGACGGCACTTTTGACAGCACCTTCTGGAGAATGGACTCGGTCGCTTCCCGCGTCGGCCTGTTCACGCGGATCTTGCGGTCACACCGACCGTCGCGGAGAAGGGCCTCGTCGATCGCTTCCGGTCTGTTGGTGGCGAGGATGACGAATGCGCCCATCGACTCGAGGCCATCCATCTCCGCCAGGAACTGTGCAACGTTGGACTCCTCGTACGAGAAGACCTGTCGGGTGCGGCCGGTGCGATCAGGGAGAAACACCTCCGCCTCGTCGATAAACACGGTCAAGGGATGTCCGTGGCGGGCGGAGTAGAGGCGGGCGTAGGCGAAGATGTTGCGAATGGTCTCCTCGGTGCCGCCGACATAGGTGGATTGGATGGAGGGGCCGCTGATCAGCAGCACCTCGGCTGCCGTGCCGTACAGCCGCCCGACAGCGGCCGCCGCCGCCTTGGCGAACATGGTCTTGCCGCAGCCGGGCGGGCCGTAGAGGAGCACACCTTTGGGTGGCTTCATGCCGTAGAACTTATAGAGGTCGGGATGACGCCTCGGCTCCTCGATCGCTTCGATCAGAGCGGCACGAGCATCGTCATTGCCGACGATGTCGTCCCAAGCGGTGTCGTACTGCACGTCGAGGAGGTACTTGGCGACCTTCTTGCGGGCGCTATCGTATTCTGCGTGCGACGAAGGTGTCTTCATCTGGCCCTGAAGCAGCGACAGAAGATCATTTCCCCACAAACTACCTGCACGTTCACGTGCTTCGGTAGCGGTGGTTGCTCCGCCTGAGCCGAACATTTTTTCGCCCGGGCAATTGGGGTCGCCGCAGAAGCAGATCTGACGCGGCGATTTTTGAATCTGAAACTTCTCCATCGAGCGGTAGCTCCTCGTCTTGAAACTCGGGTCGTAGGGGGAAAGGGGCTTGTTAGGGGCTTCGCGGCGGGCCATGCCTCGTCAGCCCCTACGATCCCGGCCCGGCATCAACATGTAGCCGGCGCCCGCCTCGCTCAGGATCCGGAACCCGGCGACGCGCAGATCCTCAACGTAGCGGTAGATGCTGCGGTGGGAGACGCCGACGTCGCTGGCCAGCCTCTCGGCTGTCACCATGCCCTTGGTCGTCCGTAGGCACTGGACGACCTTTCGCATACGCCGGGTGCGAACGCGCCCGTCGTCGAGCTGGTCATCCGGCGTTGGCCGTAAGACGTCGAACCGAACGTCGCCGGCAATCTGCCGAACTACCGCAAGCCGATGAAGCCGGTACCGCTCGGCCTGGTCGCCGAACTCGGCCTCGGTGTAGAGCTCGGCCCACCTCTCACCATGGGCGCCGATCATGAAGGCACGGGCGCAGTGGTGGTCGACTGCGTGCAGTTCGACGTAGCAGCCGTGATATTCCATGCCTGTGCCGAAGGTGGCGAAGAAGCGCTGCATTGTTCAATCCTCCTCGTCGTCGGTCGGCGATGGGAGGTAGCGCGCTGCCGACGCATACGGGCTGTTGATCTTGAGGACGGTGGCCTCGTCGGTCAGGGTGAGAGAGAAGATCGAGGAGCCGCCGTACCAATGGGTGGTCCAGCCCTCGACTGCCCTCTTGATAGATGCGGGCTCGGCTTCAGTGACTACGGCGACCGTCGGCACATCGATGCGCAGCATCTTTGCGCCGAAGCGCTCTTCCTCACGGATCCTGCCGGCATGGCGGCGGTGACCAAAGATCTCGACGATCGCCCATTCGAAGCCGTCGTCGACAGTGTTGGTGGCTTCCTCCGACATCAGAAGCTCCCCATCTGAGACCGCCAGGCGTCGGGGTCCGGCTCAGGAGCTTTGGTGCCGACGAGCTTCTGCTTCGCGATGCGAGCAGCCTCTTTGATGCCAGGCGCCATGTCCGACTTGGTGATGATGAAGTTCAGGTATTGCTCGGGGATCTCGGTAAAGAGCTTGCCGGCGTGGGCGCCAAACGGCATGCGGAGAGGCTGGTAGGACGGGCTTGAGGCCTTGAGCATCTTCTCGATCGACATGACCTTGACGATCTCGAGGAAGATGCGGGCGGTGACGGCGGAGTCGTAACCGGCACGATGAGCGTCGCCGCTGACGGATAGGCCGAGCTCTTGGCGGATGGTCTCGTTCTTGTAGTTCGGGAGGCCTGGAAATGCCTGCCGGCTGCACTGGAGTGTGCAAAGCCACGGCAGGGTGTGGCCACGGAGAAACTGCCGGTCGAACGCGGCGTTGTGGGCGCAGAGCATATCCGGGCCGGTGGCGATGAATGCGCGGGCCTCGTTCGGGTCCATGCCCGCGACGACCATGTCGTCGGTGATGCCGTGGATCTTCGACGCGCCGGGCGGGATCGGCCGGCCGGGATTGACGAAGCGCGACTGGCCGTCGGACTCGATTACCCAGCCTGTCGGGTAGTAGCGGAGATCGGTCCAGCCAATCTCGACCATCTCGGCATCCGGCGGGAAACCTGTGGTTTCCGTGTCGGCAATTCGCACGAAAGTAAATGTCTCAGTCATACGACAGATGTCCTGTTTGGAATTATTTCAGCTGCGGGATATTGAGCGGCAAATTATGCTGGTCAGCCGCGGCGCTTTCGCCTCTCGGCCTCTTCAATTTGCTTTGCCTTCGCGTAGAGCATGCTTGCGGCTCTACGGAACTCGTCAGATGATCCGGAAGGCGAAGGCGAGGCTGAATTGCACTTAAGGGAGGTGATTTCCCTTATGAGGGTACTAATCCCATTCTCGCAGCGGGTGAGGCGCAGCAACAACTTATCGATACTCGTGCGCTGTTCACGCACCAGCCGTTCCAAGTCGTCTATCCGCTGCTCCTGCGGCGGCGCGGGCTGTTGGTCTGACCCTTTGTCCGTATCTTGATCGATGGCGAGTGCTTTCACCGCGTCGAGCAAGTCCTTCACTATCCCCTCGGCCTTTTGCACATTCACGCCCATCAGGCGCAAATAGGCGGCAAGAGCGTCTTCCCGAATAATTCCGGCGTTGGGGCTTACTCTTTCGGATTGTCGCCCCCTGCCAAGGCCGAAGTAGCCTGCTCGGCGATAGATTTCGGTGAGCGGCACGTCCAAGACAGCGGCAATATCGACGGAAGACGGCTGGGGCGCATAGTTGGCCAAGGGGCTGTGCTGCAAGTGAGATCGATAGATGTCTATCGCGAGAAACCAGTAGCCGTCTGACCTCCTCATGAAGCGCAGAATTCGGCCATCTTCGAAGCGTGCTCTTATGATCTCGCTCACTAGACTCGCCCCGTTGCGCTGGTCGGATGCTTCATGACAATGCCGTTGGCCACGACTTCATCGGCTGCGGCCGTCTCGCGGTTCACGCCGCGCACGATGCGCGGTACCCGTTGCTCGGTGGCGCTGGGCTGTGGCAGCTGGGGGACGCGCTCGTCCTTGAGCACCGCCTCGGCCGATGAGAACGCCGCTATCGCGACGCGCACCTGACGAAGTCGCTCAGACGCCTCCGAGATGGTGTTCTCGAGGGAGATCTCGTTGCCGCGCAGCTGGTCGAGGGTGGCGCCGACCGACGCCTTGCTTCGGTCAAGCAGCGACCCAACAACCTGCGGCTCCGGCCGCAGGTCCTCTTCCTCAAGGTCGATACGCTCCATGGACTTCCGCAACCAGAAACCCATGGCTCAGCCCTCCTCGCCGGGTTCGCGCGCGGCCTGGCCGTTGTCCCAGCCTGCGGCCCAAGCCGTGGCCAGTTCGTTGTTGTCGCGGTACTCGCGGGGGCAGGCGCGGCGGGTCATGCCGTCGGCCTTGGCGGTCGCGCCGCGCCGGCGAGCCTCGACGAGTTGCTCTTCAGAAGGGGTGCCGTCGTCCGGGAGGGAGGTGGTCCCGGACGACGACGATGATGCGGCAGCAGTCGCGTTCCGGGCGGACGCCCGCTTGCCTGCATCTTCGGAGCCACGTTCTAGGGAGGGGCCGGGCTCCGAATTGGTTACCGGCTCGCGATCGCGGCCGGAGAAATCCTGATCCATAGCCATCGGGCTGTCCGAAGGCTTGGCTAGCATCGGACGCCCGCCGGCGGCGAGGTCGTCGAGCTGCTCGGTGAGGGAGCCCGTGCGACGACGCGTTGCCGGTGCGGCCTGGTCAAATTCGTAGAGGTAGTTGTCGCGTGACAGGACGGTTTCGATCTCGTTCGAGATCGGTAGGCGCTTGGAAAGACGCTTCAGGGCCGTCTTCTTCGCCATCTCCTCGTACCAGTCCACCCAAGGGCCATACTTGGAGTTCTTAGAGGCGGTCTTGACCTTCTCGACGTCCGCCATGTCCAGCACTTCAGCAAAGACGCCGCCGCCGGCCTCCTCCTTCATGACCACGTGCGCATAGACGCGCCGCATGATGGACTTGCTGCGGTCCTCAGCCGGCCTGTGCTCGAGATGCTCGCCCTTGTCGTCGACGTAGTATTCGAAGTGGTCGCCGCCGTAGACGAAGGCCATGTTGACCGACTTCACCTTCCCGGTGTTGTAGATCTTGGTGATGATGCCACGCACCATCGGGAGCCACTGGACTTTCTTGACCCACTCATCCGGGTCGCGCTTGTCCACCTTCGGGAGCTTGGTGTTGTAGACGACGAGCGCACCCTGCTTCTTGTCCGGGAGGAGCCCGTCATTTGCGGCCGCCAGGCAAGCCTCGAACAAGGAAAGGCGGTCTGCCGCCAGCAATTCGGGGTTGGCCATCACAGCCCATGCGATCACGCTCTTGAATCGCGCGGCCGTGATGTGAGGAGGGAGGGCTTCCTGGAAGCCTGCCAGCCTGGCTTCCAGCTGGGCGCGGAACTGCGCCGCTGGGCTCTGCCGCTCTTCGGTCTTGTCGGGTACTTGGCTCATGGGTGCTCCGATTGGTCCGCCGGCGTCAGCCGCGGAACGTCGCTTTGTTGGTCTTGAAGAAGGTCACGCCGTCGATCGGCGCCTTGTCCTGGTTGGCGGTGGCGTACTTGCCGAGTGCCCTCTCGATGTCGGGGACCGAAAGGAACGGTCTGAGCTTTTCGAGCGGGATCTTGGTGAAGTCGTCGATGCGGAAGGTCCACCTGCCAGTCGACGAAACGGTGCCGCCGGAGGTCTTGGTACGCACGAGGTCGGCGGAGGATCCTGTTGCGACGGCCGCCGCATGTTCGGCCTTCTGCTCGGCTTTCTGGGCCTCTATGAGCACGACGTCGCCTTCGACGCTGTTTGTGGCTGCTGCGGCCTCGGCAAGCCGTTTTGCGGCTTCTTCCTGGGCCTTCCTTGCCTCTTCGGCCAGGCGGCGGCGCTCGCTCGCCTCCTTCTCGTCGTTGTAGGTCGTCGCCCACGACTCGAGCGTTGTCTTGATCGTGTTCAGCCGCCCGGTGAGCTCGCCGAAGAAGTCGTTCGTTGTCTTCGATGCGGTCCGATACTGTTCGGTCTCAGCGAGGCGCAGTTCGTCGAGCTGTTTCGACAGCTTCCTGGCCTCGACCGCCACCTCGGCAACCTTGCCAAGCTCCTCGTCGTTGACGATGAAGGGGATGGGCTTGTTATCGTCGCCCAGCAGCGGCTTGTTGTCGGCGTCGACCTTTCGCAGCTCATTGGCGCGCTTGGCGACTGCTTCGACCTCCTTCATACGCGACTGAAACTGGTCGCGCAGAACGTCGATCAATGGTGGCTTGTTGTGGCCCATGCCGGCCACGGTCTCAGAAACTTCCACTGAAGCTCTCCCGGGGTTTGATGCGAAGGTGACGTGAACTGCTGGCCTGCACTGTGAAGGCGGCCTTGTGCTGGGTGCGTGCCGTGACGTCCCAGCTAACCGTGATGCCGGCCTCGGAATTTCCGAGTGCGTAGATGATCTGCGGCTTGAGGACGTCGGCCTTCTTCTTGGCCTCGGACTCCGCCTCACGCAGCTGCTTGTAGCGGGCGATCAACACATCGAGATCGCTGTCCGACGAAAGGTCGCGTCGGTCGACGTAGGTGTCGCGGTACACGTCGAGCACGACGCGCCCGTCGCGGTCCCAATCCGGAGGCGGCTCCTCGCCGGCTGCAACCATCGCCCAGAACTCGTTGACGGCATCCACCAGGCGCGCCCAGAGGCGCTGATGCAGCGGAATATCGATGACGTGCAGGCGAAGGTTGCCGCGCCACGTGACGACGACGACCGCCACGCAGGCCCATTCGCAGCCGGTGAGCTTTGCCTCGGTGATCGCCTGCACGGCGATCCAGGTGGGCGGCACGACGTCGCCGGTGTCGGGGTCGAGCCAGAACTCCTTGAACGCGCTCTCCGACGCGCTCTTGATCTGCATGTTTCCTTTGCCGAACCGATCCGGCCGTCTAAGGAAAGCGTCGGGCGTTGCACCGATGCGCAGTACCTGGTCGCGATAGTAGGCGCGGTCGTTTTCGTAGAGGACTTCCCACTCGGGGTGCCTCTTTCGCACCATTGCCACGGCAACCGGCTCGAGGAGGTTGCCTCGTTCCATTGCTTCGGTCTCTTCGTCGTCAGGCGAGCGACGACCGGTCTTTTCTGCCCAGAGCTGATAGGGCGACGTGTACGGGTGTGCGCCGAGGACGGCGGCGGCGACGGAAGCAGTGACGTCTTGCTGGCGAGCAGCAAGCCACTCGGCGCGGTCAGCGGGATAGATGACATTGATCGTCATAGCTGCCACGGCCTCGTGTCTATTGAAAATGTTGAGTGAAAATCGCGGCTGCGGTAGTGCGCGTTGATGTACGACTTGGCTTTCATCTCGATCTGGTCGACCGCGATGTGTCCGTCGAAGAGCGCGAGAACGATGTCGCTTGCGACGTCGTCACGGACGTCGCGCGGTAGTGACGAGAGGACGGCTTTCCGAACGCGCGCAAAGAGCTTCTCCGGCGCAGCTGTCCAAGCTGCACTGTTCTCTATGGAGTTCGCCACGCGCCGCTCTTCGCGCTGAATCTCCGCTAGGTGGCGGCGAGCTCGGCGCTGTTTGCGTTTAGCTTCATTGCCGCGGGCAACCTTGCGAGCCCTGTCCGTGCCCGACATGCGAGCATAGTTGGCTGCCATACGGAGGCGCGCCTTCTCCCGATCCTTGGCAACTTGCTCGGGGGTCTGGGACGCTCGATAGGCCCGCATGGCTGCGGCCTTCTTGGCTCGTGCTTCGAGGCTGGACGACAGCATCAGTACGTCTCCTCGAGACGAACGATCTGCTGTTTGATGGAGGCGATGCGCTGGCGGGCGCTGGACTTCTCCGCATCCCGACGGACGTTGCTGTCGATCATGTCGGCGCATACGAGGTCGTGCTCGGCGCGCTCCAGGTCCATCCGCAGGGTCTCGAGCGATGGCGAGGTCATGCCGTCACCGCCGGCGCAGAGGCGAGCTGGTCAACCATGTTCTGGTCGCGCAGGAAGCCGAGGTAGGCGAGCTCAGCCGTCGTCATAGCGAGCCCGGCAAGCCAGGCAGCCATGACGTTCTTGGCGCGGTCGCTGTCGATCTGGGTGCGGTTCTTGATGGTTGAAAGGGGCGGCATGGATCGTCTCCTATGCCGGCCAACATATGCGGTTACAAAACCGCTCGTCAATCAAAAACGGTTTTGAAACCGCATAATTTTTTGTTTACGGCGACCCGCGAATTGCACCAAGCCGCTTAACGTGCGGTTTTCAAACGGGATTCGACGCGGTTTCGCGCGCGCGGAACCTGGTGAAAACAGTACATCATTAGCGAGAATGTGAGATGGTGGAGGAGGGCGCCTAAAGCGCCCGATCCGACCTTCATATGAAGCTCTACGACATACGTCGGTGCTAGAATTTCAAACGTAGAGCTATGAGTATATTTAACTTCTTTCCGCGCGGACCACGCGCGCCACGTGGCGCGCGATAGTCGGATCATAGCGAAATGCAAGAGTGAATTGCCGCTATTCGGCCATTGTCGGCGAAACCCAGAAACACCGGCCGCTGCCGGTCGGTTTCACACAGGAGAGCCCGAAAGTGGATTTCGATTCGATTTCCACCTGTTCGCCGATCTTGAACACCCGGCAGGAGCCGGACCGGATGCCGTCGTCGATCATGGCGCCGGCGGCCGCGGGATCTCTCGTGACATCTCGGTGTGTGAACAGCTTCTCGGCGTATGATCGATCGAGGCAGCCAGGTCCGGCCTGAGTGATCTCGCCGGCTTGGGCCGGCAGAGCCGTCAACGCCATCATGGCGGCAGCAAGCATTGCTCGCATCAGGATCTCCTAGTTTGCGGTCCTTGCCACTTCGCGGGCGAGGCGCTCGAGCATCGTCGCGGACTGCTGCGCGGTTACGCGAACAGTCAGGGGCGAGTGATCGGAAAACTGGAAGACGAAGATGCGGTCGCCTGTTGCCGCGTCGATCAGGACTTCGATCGACTGTGGCTGCATGGCCGTTTCAATGAGCTCTAGTAACACTCCCGCGCCCCGATCGTGTTGTCGGCGCCGACGGTTCACCATCAGCGACGAGGCAAATCGGACCTCGTGCATAACCTGCCCGATCTGCGTCAGAGGAATTTCCAGCGAAAACGTGGGCTCGTCATCGACCTTCATCGCAAATGTCGACGCGATCCCGTCTGGCTCGACGTGTGCTCGTATCGCAGTCAGATGCTTGGTCGGTTGGGACGTGTTCCCCGACGTCTCCTCCTCTAACGTCGGTCCCCACCGCATTGTCAGCATTTACTCCACCCTTGTTACGCTACGCTTACTCGCCGCCAGAACTTCTCCGCTCTAGCCGCTTGTTCACCATGATTTCGAAGGCCTCGAACAGCTCATCCGCGTCCTCTTGCGGCAGTAGCTCAAGCTTGGCGTCGATACTGCGAGGCGGCGTTTCCGGGCCTGCGCCTTCCGTAAGCCAGGCGACCGTCGTCTGAAGGACGGGCGCCAATTTTGACAGCGTCGTTACCTTGATGCCGTGATCCAGGCCTCGAGCCACGTTGCGTTCGATATTTCGAATTCCATCGGGGGAAAGCCCGGCCGCTTTCGAGGCGCCCTGGGCAGACATGCCAACGGCCTCCAGGCGCTGATGAATGCGCTCGAGGGTGGCTTTTGTCTGGGCGAGATGAGGCTTTTCCATGGGGCGGTATTCTAACCGCATCATTTTTTGGCAGTTAGCGGTATCTAAACCGTTGACAGATGCGGTTTTAGAACCGTATTGCTGTTGCATGATACAGATTTCGCACCTCCTCAAAGTCGTAGATGCCTACCGCGTCGCCACCGGGACATCCGAGACGACAGTGAGTCATCGTGTCTTCCGCGACACGAAGAAGGTTCGCCAGTTGCGCGAAGGTGGCGATATGCAGATCGGCCGCTTTAACGAAGCGCTCGTCTGGTTTTCGTCGAGCTGGCCGGAAGGCGCGATCTGGCCCGCTGACGTCGAGCGCCCCGCGCCCGTCGTGCAGCCCAGTGAGGCCGCTGAATGAGCTTCCTATCGCGCCTCGCCGTCATCGCTGGGCGTGTTTGCCGGACCGTTGCCCCGGTCTCCGGCATGGTGGGTCGCGTTTTCGCGACCCGCCGCAATTCCTCGGTTCGGTCATTTCTGTCGTCCTCGCTTTCGATGACGACAGGGATATCCGGCTCCGATTCTGATCTCTCGGAAAAGGCTTCGCAGATCTCAGAATTCTGTTCTGAGCGCGTCCATAGTTGGGGTGCGGCATGCAGAGCCTAGCCGACGTCAAATGCATTACGCGTGAACTTGGCGACATGCTGGCCCCGCACCGTGGCTGGCAGGAGCAGGTAAGCGCTGTCCATCGTGAGCTGACCAAGAACGAATTTGCATGGTCGATCCCCGGTCTCAGCTGGAACCGCGTGAAGGCGTGGTTCTACGGCGAGGCACGCCGCATCGACTACGAGCACATGGTCGCCCTCAAAGAACTCAAAGCCACCCAGGAGGCGCGGCGTGAACACCTCGAATTTCTGGCCGCCACAAATCGCATGGCGGCGCTCCTTGCCGCTGAGGGCGCGTCGCTCTCTGGCGCGCAGCTGGAAGCGTTACAGCGCGTGGCGAGCCGACAGGCTCATGCTGCGAGCCGTCCTGACAAGGGATCGGGCGGCACGGTTCGCGGAATGGTTGGCGCCGGAGATCATCACCCCGCTTAGCGAGCCTACGGCTCCCCGGCAGGCGGAGCCACCACCATCAACGCCATCTGGCAGCCCGGTCGTCAGACACAGTTCCGAAGGCCTCCCAGACCGGAACGTCTTCCACGAGCTCTTTCAGCCACACACGTAAGGAGATGCGCAATGGCGCGGCAGGTGCATGAACGTCAGAACTCCGCGACGCCGTCTGAGGCGGCATCGTATGTCGAGGAATGCGATCGCCTCGAGCAGGAGCGTGAGCGGCTGCTCGACGAGCTCGACGCAGCGTTCAAAAAGAAGAAGCGCGAACTCAACAAGCGCATCAACGATGAGGTCGCCAGCCAACTCGAGGACGCCAAAAAGGTCGGCGTCAAGAAGGCCATCATCCGCGCGATCGTGAATGGCCAGAAGGGCAAGCGGAAGGCCCAGGAGTTGCTTGCCAGCAAGATCGAGCGCGCCGACGAGCTGCTCGATGCCCTCGAGGCCGACGATCGGCAGCAGGCAACGTCCATCCTTGACGCTCTCGGCGAGGACTTCGCCGGCCTGCCGCTGGGCGCGGCTGCCGTCGCTCGCGAGGAGAAGCCCGCGGACGATGTCACCCAAGGCATCGTCGCTGCCGCCACGGCGGCGTGGGGTGGCGACGAGCCCAAGAAGGACAAGGCTAAGCACTAACCCCAAACGGGGTCCAGAATGGGCGGCGACGTAGGCCTCGCCGGGGTGCTTGGTGGAAAATCCGATAAAGGCCACTGTCCAAGCCCCTGCCCACCGAAACTAACGGTCGGAACCGTTTCGGTGGGTGCCCTGCCGACTTTCCAGCACGGCGGGCAACCATGACCAATCTTCCCAAGATACTGTTCATTGACGCCGCAACCAAGTTCGGTTGGGCGCGCGGCCGACCAGGCGACTGTCCGGAGTCGGGCAGTGGTCGCTTCGCTAGCGAAGGCGCGTCGCAAGGCGCTGTCGCGTGGGGCGCGATGCGCTGGATCGCGGCGCAGATCAAAGAATTCGAGCCCGACGAGATCGTGATTGAGGCCCCGCTGCCTGCGTCGATCGTCAACGGCAAGACCTCTCTGGCAACGCAAGAGATACTAATGGGACTGCCCTTTGCCGTGCAAGGCATGGCCTTCGGCATGAATATGTTCCGGGTCTCGGTCGCCCGAGTGGCCAAAATCCGGGCACATTTCATCGGATCGAACCCCAAGGGTGACGTCGGCAAGGAAAAGACCTGGCGCAAATGCATGGCGCTCGGCTGGATCTCGGCGACGGATGAAGATCTGTCCAACGACCGAACCGATGCTCTGGCCGGCTGGCATTACGCCTGCACCGTCATCAGCCCAAAGCACGCTCAACCGATCGACGACCTGTTCGTGAAAGCAGAGCAGCGTCGGCGCCAGGCGGAGCAGGCGGCGCAGCGCGAAACCGATGCGCTCGATCAAGTCCGGAGGTTGTTCTGATGCGGCCTCCTTCGACCATCTTCGCGCTCGTCATGTTCGCGGCAGCTGTCGCGGTCGTCATCGCGATCACGATGGGAGAGCTCTGATGCTGCTCCTATCCGCTTGGAACGCAATGGGCCGCCGCCGCAGCCCGCGCCAGCTTCTCCCGACCGACCGACGCATGATCTGCCGTCTACCAGGACTTCGTATCCGCTGGAGGCAAGCATGATCGTCCACTGCTTTCTCGTCATGCGCAGCCACGCGCCAAAGCTTGAGCTGGCCTGTCAGATCGCCGGTTACGAGATCGTCCGGCATCGTTCGCTTCAGGAATTCAGCACGGCGCTCTACCGCGATCCGGGATCCATCGGGGTCTACTGGTCGATCGGCCTTGCATCGTCGCTATTCACGTGTCGCGAGATCCGCGTGGGCAACGTGAGCAACTGCATTCTGGCGTTGCTGCCGGACCATTGCGCTGAGCACACCACGTTCGCAGGCATTCTCAATGCTGGTGCCGACGACGTGCAGAGTGACCAGATCGATGTCGCTGAGCTGGGTGCTCGGCTGACAGCTCTGGGCTCGCGTCAGCGCCAGATGGGCGACCCTGTCATTTCGTTCTGTGGATGCACATACAACCAGAGCACTGGGGACATCGTGTCGGAGTTCGGCCGCGTGGTGCTCACCTCGCGCGAGTCGATGGTCATGAGCCTGCTTCTCGCCCGCACCGGCGCCGTCGTCACCAAGCAGATGATCTTCGACTATCTCTATCAGGGACGCGATGAGCCTGAAATCAAGATCGTCGACGTGTTCATCTGCAAGCTGCGCAAGAAGATCCAGGCCGTGACCGGTGGCGTGGACCTGATCGAAACCGTCTGGGGCAGGGGCCATCGCTTTGCCAAGGACCGCTTCCGCGAAGCCGAGGTGGCAGCGGAATGAGACTGTTCGCTCACGGCGGCTTGGTGAACTGGCCTTTCGGGGATCTCGACCCGCATTCCTACGATTTCATTATGGCAGATCCTCCGTGGGCCTTCGGGCTGCGCTCGAAAAAGGGCGAGCGGAAGAGCGCGCAGGCTCACTATCGGTGCCTTCCCCTGGACGAGATCAAGGCGTTCCCGGTGCAGGATCTCGCCGCGCCGAACTGCCTGTTGTGGCTCTGGGCTACCAACCCGATGCTTCCCCAGCAGATCGAGACGTTGCAGGCGTGGGGGTTCGTGTTCAAGACCGCCGGCACTTGGATCAAGACCACCAAGAACGGCCATCTGGCATTTGGCACCGGATACATTTTGCGAGGCGCTTCGGAGCCGTACCTGATCGGTACCCGTGGCAAGCCGAAGGTAACCGCCAAGAACATCCGCTCGGCCTTTCTTGCTCCGATCCGTGAGCATTCCCGCAAACCCGACCAGGCGTTCAGCGACGCAGAGAAGCTCATGCCGTCCGCGCGCCGGCTGGAGCTGTTCAGCCGCACCAACCGACCAGGCTGGTCCTCATGGGGTGACCAGGTCGGCAAATTCAATGAGGCAGCATGACCAGACCACTCCGCGATCGCCTCGGCGAGATGATGCGCGAGGCGCGCATTGGTAAGACCCGCTACGCATGGTCACGTCTCGACGATTCCGCGCAGGAAGAATGGCGGCGCAGCGCCGACCATCTGCAGCGCCTGGCCGCGGATATGGGCGTCAGCATCACGCTTACGGGTGACCAGAAGCCCAAGCCGACGCCACCGGCGGCCGCTGTCATTTATTCGCTCCACGACGCCCGAGATTCCCAGAACGAGCGGGCGATCCGTTGCGAAGGCGATGGCAGGTGGTCGGTGATCACCACCAACCGCCTGACCAAGGCCACCAAGATCCTCCTGACTTTCAGCGTCGAAGAGGTCGATCGCGACTGCGATCAGATCCTCGGGGGCGATCCGAAGGCCAAGGAAATCACCGGCGCTCTGACCAAGGTCGCCGCCGTCAACTTCATCCGCATGTTGCATGCCGAATCCATGGAGACCGCATGACCATTCACACTGCCGTTACGGAGGTCGAGTTCCGTCACTTCCACCTGTTCTGCGGCCTCGGTGGCGGCGCCAAGGGGTTTAACAAGGGCCATGCTCGCGTCGGCAGCCTAAGCGCAAGGTTCCGCTGCATCGGCGGCGTTGACGTCGATCCAGCTTCCATCCGCGATTTCACCCGCGCCGCCGGCGTGCCCGGCACGGTGCTGGATCTCTTCAGCCGCGAGCAGTATCACGCATTTCACGGCAAGGAGACGCCGGCAAACTGGCGTGAGGCTTCGCCGGTCGACCTGCACCGCGCAGCGCACGGCGAGCGTCCGCACATCGTCTTCCTTTCGGCGCCGTGCAAGGGTTTCAGCGGATTGCTGCCGGAAGCGTCTAGCGCCACTGCGAAGTACCAGGCGCTCAATGGCCTCACCCTACGTGGCGTCTGGCTGATGCTCGAAGCGTGGAAGGACGACCCTGTCGAATTGATCGTGTTCGAGAACGTTCCGCGCATTGCGACGCGCGGGCGGAAGCTTCTCGACCAGATCGTCGCGCTGCTGCGCTCCTATGGCTATGCTGTTGCCGAGACCACGCACGACTGCGGCGAGCTCGGCGGCCTCGGTCAGAGCCGCAAGCGATTCCTGCTGGTCGCCCGCTCCGAGGCCAAGGTGCCGCCGCATCTCCGCGTGCCCCAGAAGAAGCGGCTCCTCGGCGTAGGTGAGATTCTTGAAAAGCTGCCGCTGCCCGGTGACCCGCGCGGCGGCCCAATGCACCGCATGCCTTCGCTACAGTGGAAAACGTGGGTGCGGCTTGCATTCGTCGAAGCCGGCTCCGACTGGCGCTCGCTCAACAAGCTGGCGATCGAGGAAGGCGTGCTGCGAGACTTCGCGATTCAGCCGGAGGGAGACTGGCAGTCGAGTGTGCTCGGCGTCCGGCACTGGGAAGAGCCCGTCGGCGTCATCGCCGGCCGCAGCAGCCCTACGAACGGCTCCTACAGTGTTGCGGATCCACGGTTTGCATCCGGCGGCAACGAGTATTCGCAGTATGGCGTCCGCCGCTGGGAAGACACGATGGGCGCGGTCATCAATGTGAAGTCACCCGGGCAGGGCGCCTTTGCGGTCGCCGATCCAAACATCCCCGGCAAGCCGCGGTTCAACAACGTGTTTCGCATCGTGCCATGGGGCGGTGCGGCGCCGGCGGTGGCAGGCCCAGGCGGCCCCGCCGGCGGCCTTGCGGTCGCCGACCCACGTCCGGCTGAGCGCGACGACTACAAGCAGACCAAGTATCGGGTCACCGGTATGAAAGAGGCGGCAGGAACGGTAATCGCCGCGTCGACGACCGGCAACGGCGCCTATGCTGTTGCTGATCCTCGGCCCGGCTATGGAGCCGGTGCCCACCAAAACATCTTAGCTGTCACCGATTGGGAGAAGCACTCCAAGACCGCAACCGGCGCGACCCATGTTGCCGGCGGCGCCCTAAGTGTCGCAGACCCGCGCCCTGTCGGCCTCAACACCAACCGCGAACACTATGTCACCGGAGGGCACTATGGCGTTGTGCCATGGGAGGGCAGCTCTGGCGCCGTGCCGGCGCATTGCAAATACGACCGCGGCGTGTGGTCGGTCGCGGATCCGCGCGAGCCGGCGCCCGAGCCGCTGTTCGAACTTCCTAAGCCTGAGGATCGCCTCGTCGCTGTGATCCGCGCGCTGGACGGCACCTGGCACCGGCCATTCACCACGCTCGAGCTGGCCGCACTGCAATCGCTCTTCGATCCCGAGGATCTCGCCGCCGGCGATTTCGTTCTCGACGGAAATTCGGATTCGGCATGGCGCGAGCGCATCGGCAACGCTGTCCCGCCGTTGGCCGCAACGGCAATGGCCGAGGTCTTCGGTCGCACGCTGCTGTTGGCCATGTCCGGCACCACCTTCGAACTGTCCAATGAGCCGATCTGGGTTCGCCCGATCGCCATGGCCCTGACTGTCGACCAGCGCGGGAACCTGCCCCATGAATGAGGTCGGCGCACGCAGCATCCCCGTGATGGGCGGTTTCGAGGGGCAGTTTCGCAAGGTCCACAAGGCGACCTGGGAACCGGTTCGCGTCAACGGCGTAGCCCAGATCTACCCCACCGAGTTCGAGGCCGAGACAATGGCCTGGCGCGCGCTGATTGCCCACCTTTGCGGCGACATCGTGCGGTCCGGCGAGAAGGTCTCTACGGCCAAGACCAAGGCTGAAGAGTTGTTCGGTGCCCTGATCAGAAAGGGCCGGAAGATCCCGGTGGAGCGGCGATGAGCAGGCGTATCGATCCGATCGAGCTCGAGCACCTAAAGGATCGGACGCCGCTGTCCGCTGTCTTCGCTCAGTATGGGATAAAAGGAAAAGGCCAGGGCAAGGTCATCTGGGCGAACTGCTGCTTCCACGGCGAGAAGACGCCCAGCCTGAAGATCAATGACGAACGCGGCATGTACCATTGCTTCGGCTGTGGCGCGACGGGCGACCATTTCACCGTGCTCACTGAACTCGGCGGAAAGTCATTCCCCGAAGCGATCCAGGCCCTCGGTGGACAGACGCTTGTAACCGCCGAAGAGCGCAAGGCGATCGAGGAGCGCAAGGCGCGATGGGAAGAGGAAGAGCGCAAGGAGAAGGAGCGCGGCCGCAGCAATGCCGAGCGGCTGTTCGGTTCCGGAAAGCAAGTCGCCGGCACGCTCGTTGAAGAGTACCTGAGGGCGCGAAAACTGATGGTGACGCCGTCTTGGACGTTCGATCTTCGGTTTGTCGCTGAGCTGTCGTATCGCGGCTATGCGGACTCCGAGGCGGAGGAAACGGTCGAGCTTGGCAAGTTCCCGGCCATGGTGGCCGCCATCCGTGATGCTGGCGGCAAGATCATCGGGGCCCACCGCACCTATCTGGATCCGCAGCAGCCGGCCAAGCTCACACCGCCCGGCGACCGCAAGCGGAACAAGGCCAAGAAGGTATTGGGCGAACAGCGCGGTGGCATGATCCGACTGTCGGCGCCGGGGCGCCGCCTGGCTACTGGCGAGGGCATCGAGACCACGCGCTCGTGGTTCGTCATGGGCATGGCCGAAGGGGACGACATAGCGCTGGCTGCAGCCGTCTCGCTCGGCAACTTGGCCGGCAGTTCGACCGGGTCACGTCCGCACCCGAAGGACGAGCGCAAGCTCATCCCCAACGGTTTCCCCGACATGCAGCGCCCAGGTCTTGTGCTGCCGCGCGAAGTCGAAGAATCTATCCTGATCGGTGACGGCGACAGCGAGCCTTGCATGACTCGAGCACGCCTCCTCGTCGCCGCTCGTCGCTTCCACCAGCAAGGCCGCATCGTGTCCATTTCCATGGCACCCGACGGCTATGACTTCAGCGACCTGCTGATGCAGGAGATGAGCAATTGACCGAAATACCTGCCATCCAGTCGTTCGAAGATTTCGAGGCCTACACCGAGAAGCTGCTTTTGCCGCCGGTGCGCTCGCACTTCGGCGCGATCGACTGGAGGGACCGCAAGAAGCCGCGCAAGCGGCTGACGTTCCTGGTCGAGGACTGGTTGACCACTAGCGGCATCTCCGTCATCGGCGGCCGGTCCAGCTCAGGCAAATCGTTCTTTGCCCTGCATCTGGCCCTCTGCGTCGCCCGGGGCATCGAATTCTTCGGCCTCACCGTACAGCGGTGCGGTGTCGTCTATCAGGCGGGTGAGGGCGGCCTTGGCCTGCTCGATCGAATGGAGGCCTACTCGCGGCACTTCTCGGTGCCGGATGACGAAGACATTCCCTTCACGCTGCTGCCGCGCAAAATCGACGTGTTCACCAAGGACAAGAAGGACGTCGACCTATTCATCGAGGAGGTCAACCGCCTATCCGATCGGTGGGAAGAGCAATTCGGGTTTCGGGCTGGTCTCATCACCATCGACACGCTGAAGAAGGCCGCCCCGGGCATCGACGAGATCAGCGGCAAGGATAACGCTGTCGTGCTCGACAACGTCGCCCGCATCGAGCGCGAGACGCGCTGCCACGTTGTGCTGGTCCACCACACCAACGCCGACGGCAAGAAGTTGCGCGGCCACACATCGCTGCGCGACGACGTCGACCAGGTGATCCTCATCGAGCACGACAAGGAAACAGGGATTCGCGACGCCGTGCTCGACAAGATCAAGGACGGTGAGGACGGCAAGAAGATCCGCTTCACGCTGATGGCAGTGCCGGTGCGATCTGAGCAGCTACCGGATGGGTCGACCAAGGAATTCACGTCTTGCGCCGTCGTGACCGTGACCGAGAAGGAGCGCCTGAAGAAGGAGCAAACCCGTCTCGGCTACAGCGTCAACCCGACGACGCGGAAAATCTTCCTCCACCTGTTCGAGGCCCAGGACAAGTTCGGCAAGTTCGTGGCCAACGACAAAGAAGGCCCGCCGGCCGCCGTCGGCCGCATCATGGTGCATTGGGACCACTACCGCGAGATCGCGCTCAGCATGACGGTGGCCACCGAAGATCGAAAGAAGGCGGCCGACCAGATCAGGAACGAGTTCAAGCGCAATTCCACTGACCTCATCAAGCACGGGATCATCGGGGTGAGCCATCCGTATCTGTGGTGGGACAAGAAGCCGATCCGCGGCTTCAAGCGGACGTTTCCGAACAATCAACTTCCTGAGGGTGAATCTGATGCGACCACGGAGCCACTTTCCGAGGGGCTGAAGGAGATATTCGACGGCGGCGAGGACATTGTGCTGTGAGGAAGCGGCGACCCACGATGAAGGAGGCGAAGCGTCATCCGAGCGAGCGGTTGCGTGCGAGCATGCTCTATGTCGAACGCTGGACCAACGCCAAGGCAGCGTTGATCGGCTTTCGGACGGGGCAGGGACACACCGCCGTTGCCATTGCCGAGATGCTCGCCGACGGCACCAGCTCGGACAGCATCCGGTGCATGTGGCGCAAGTGGCGATTGCCGATCGACAGGACGGGTGGGCGCCAGCGCGGCCAGGTGCCAGTAATCCTGACCGCCCATCAGCGAAAGCTACTCGCCAAGCATGCCCGGCGGCTGGGCCTCAATCCCGAAGAATACCTGCGCCGGGTGGCCTCGGTGGCGATCGAAGACAACCTCTATGCGGCAGTGACGGACGGGAAATTCGACTGATGACGAAGTGGACATCCAAGCTCGTCCGTTACGAAATGGCCAAGGCCTACCAGGTGCTGTTCGACACCACTGGTGGGATCGGCCCGGACACGATCAAATCAAGCTGGCCAGACTATCGCTATTCGACGGCCGACATCGCCGAGCAGCGCATCGCCAAGACGAACGGCAAAGGCCGCATGCGCGCCAAGGTGCCGAGGACCGCCCGCGAGATCTACCGCATGGAAATCATTCTGGCCGGTGCCACCGTCAACGGCCTGCATCGGCCAGCATGGGCGACAGCCTACCTGAACGGCGATAAAGCGCTGCGCCGCGCGCTGGTCGAATGGTGCATGTGGGAATTGTACGGCTGGGACACAGAGGCCGAGTGCCGGCGCCGAGGCTGGGCCTATTCGACCTTCCGCAGCCGGCGCGACAAGGCCGCTGGGATCATTGCGGATGCGCTGAACACGGCAGGGGTGCCGACATGGTAGAGATGCCGATGAAGCTGTGGCACCTGAACAGCCCATTGGGCAAGGACGACCAGGTCATCGAGCTAGTTGTGAGGGCTCGAAGCGCCACGCGGGCGCGAGAACTTGCTGCCCTCGAGTCGCGGCGCAGGGACGAAAATCGGAATGGCGACCATTGGGGCGACCCGAAGGTAACGACGTGCGTGGAGATCACGGTCGATGGGCCAGAGGAGGTGATATGCGTCGATTTTTACGAGCCGTAGTGCTGACATGGTGATGTGGGCCATCCTCATTGCATGCGCGGTGCTGGGCGTGGCGTGGGCGAGTGTGCCGTTCGAACCGCTCGCGCCATTTGCACCGCCTCCGCCGGCTCCGGGCCTAGACGACCCCAGCGACGGTCAGGCCGGCCCACGCCACGCAGCCCCAGAAAGCTATCGAGACCAGCTGCCGCGCCAGTGAGCGCGACTTGCTCGTTCCTTCGTCGATCGGCAGATACTTCTTATAAAGCCCGGGCACGTAGGGCTCCGGCTTGGTTTCCGGTTCCAGCGCGATGCCCCGGGCAGCCTTCATGCGGCGGTCAAAAGAGTAGCCAGCTTCCTGCTGGCTGAGGCCGCCACGGTATTTCGGATAGAGCGGCGATGCTTCCATGAACGCCTGGCGCTCCATGCTGGAGATTGGCCCGATCTGTCCCGCCGGCGGAATGATCCGCACCTTCTCGACCAGCGTCGGGACGTTGTCGTTTTCCATGACCGAGATCAGGGCTTCGCCGATTCCCATGGTGGTGATCTCGGCGCGCACGTCGACCTCCCGGTTCGGGCGGAAGGCATCGGCTGCCGCCTTCACCATGCGCTGCGCCGCCGGCGTGTAGGCGCGCAATGCATGCTGGATCCTGGTGCCGAGCTGAGCGAGCACAGTATCGGGCACGTCCTGCGGCGATTGTGTGACGAAGAACACGCCCACGCCCTTCGATCGCACCAGACGCACCATCCGCTCGATCTGCTGGACGAGCGGCTTGGGCGCGTCATTGAACAGGAGATGCGCCTCGTCGAAGAAGAAGACGAGTTTCGGCTTGTCCAGATCGCCAGCCTCGGGCAACCGGCGGAACAATTCGCTGAGCAGCCACAGCAGGCAGGTGGCATAAAGTTTCGGCGCTTCCATCAACTGGTCGGCATGCAGCAGGTTGACGACGCCGCGACCGTCGGCGGCCACGGCCATGAAATCGGTGATCTCAAACGGCGGTTCGCCGAATAGGTGGCTGCCGCCCTGCGCCTCGAGCGCGAGAATGTTCCGCTGGATTGCCGAGATCGACGAGGCGGTGACGTTGCCGTATTGCTGGCAAACCTCCTCGCGGTCGTCGAGCATCTCGACCAGCGTCCAGCGCAGGTCTTCCAGCGTGAGCATGTAGGAGCGCTCGTCCTCGGACTTGCGGAAGGCAATTTCCATCGCGCCCTCCTGCGTCGGGTTGAGGCCGAGCATCCGCGAAAGCAGCTGCGCGCCCATCTCCTGCACGCTGGTGCGCACCGGCAGGCCGGCCTTGCCGAAAATATCCCAGAGCGCCACCGGATAGCTGGTCGCCGACCACGTGCGGCCCAGCGCCGCGGCACGCTCGGCCGCCTTGCTGTTCGCATCGCCGGCCGCCGCAATTCCGGAAAGGTCGCCCTTCACGTCGGCCGCGAAGACCGGGATTCCGGCTGCGCTGAATTGCTCGGCGAGGCGCTGCAGCGTCACGGTCTTACCGGTGCCGGTGGCGCCGGTGACCAGCCCGTGGCGATTGGCCAACCGGTAGGGCAGGCTGACAACCTTGCCGCTGGCAGTCTGTCCGATCTCAAGTTTCATCCTGTTCGCCCTCCATGAAGTCGCCGCCGGCGGCATAGGGATATTCGCCGAGTTGCGGACGGAGATTGTCTCTGCGGATCATGTTGGCGGCTGCGTCGCGTGCTGTGACCATTGCGCCGTCCTGGCGCATCAGCGCGAAAGCAACATAGACCCACGGGGGAATGTCTTGCTCGCCTTTCACCCACTTGCCGACGGTGCCGGCGCGGACGCCCCAGATCCTGGCGAAACCCTTCGCCGGCAGGTCCAGTCCTTCGAGAGCAGCGCGGAAATCCTCTGCCGTCATCCGGTCGTATTCAAATCGCTGCGGCATTGTTCTTCCTTTTGTTCCGCTGGGTGCTGACGAGTTATAGGCGGGCTGGGGGAACCCGTCACCGGATCATGGTGGGCCGCGTGCGCGCTTATGCATTTCTACTCTATCTCCGCCTTTCCCTCATTGAGCAGCTCGGCGATGCGGCGCGCGATCTGCTTGCGCTTGGCGAGCGTGCCCTGCGTGATCCTGATGACCTCGTATTGCGTGGCGTCTGTATTGCAGACGAGCACGGTGTCGTCGCCGTCGCCTTCCTCCGGCCCGCTCATCTCCCACGGCCCGTCGATGACCTGCCGGGGCTTGCGCTTGCGTGTTTCCGGCGCGAGGTTGCCGCGCGTGGCGAGGAAATTGACACGTTCCATGATTGATGCCGTCATTATCGTGCCGCCTTGTTTTCGACGTGGCGCACAGCGCCCGTGGCCGACGACAGCGCAAGCCGTGTGCGTTCAGCGGCGCGCGGCGCATTGGCGGCGACGAGGCAGTCACGGGCGAAGCGAAGGGCCTGGACGGCAGCGCGCGCGGCCTCGACCGGATTGTTGGGAACGCTTGCAAAGCGCCCGGCGGCTGCGGCCTCGTTGATTTCTTGCAGGTCAACGCGCGTGATGTTGCCCGCGTCGTCCGCAATGTCGAACACGTTCGCGGTGGAGTCGGGTTTGCGCATGAATGCCCATGCCTGGCGCGCGGCGTCTTCGGGCGTGGCGGCGCTGAGGGCGTCCATTGTCCAGGTCGCGGAGAAGTCTGGCATTGATATTCCTTTCGATTGCTCACAGTTGAGGCGGGTCGGGGTGGCGTGGTGCGGGCTATGGAGGGGGCGTCTCTTCCCCCTCCGGCAGGGCGGCCAGCGCCGCGCATGCGGCGAGGGCGGCGAGGAATGCGCGGCGCGTCACCAAGCGAGGCCTGCGGGCTCGAGGTCGTATTTCTCGCCCAGCAGACGCACGAATTCGGCGGGATCCTGTTTCGCCTCAAAGGCAACGCGCGTCCGCTCCTCGTGATCGTCGATCAGCTCGGCATAGCCCCATTGCTTGTGGCATTCCCGCCTGGCCTTGGCCATCCACTCGGCGGCGCGGTCGCGCTTGGTGATCTGGTCGCCTAGATCGGCCAGCACCAATTCAAACAAGGTCGGGATGTCGGGCCGGTACGGCTCCCCGGAATACTGGTTGTCTTGGACCAGATGGAGCCAGTCGAGCTTGACCAGAACAGACGGCACGAAGTCCCAATCATAGGAGCCGCCGTCGTGCTCGTAGTCGTTCGTTTCCATGTGGTCATGGACCGCCAGAGCGATCGCGCCGGCCTGCATGGAGACATGGCGCATTGCCGCGTAGCCCATGGACCCGAAGGCACCGGCGATGGCCGGAACGCGTTTCTCCTCCGGCAGGTTCTCGTGATCAAGCAGGAACTCCCACGCGCAAAGGGCGGCTTCCATCTCAAGCGGCGTGTAGAACTGGCGGTCGCGGGATTTGACCGGCGGCGTCACAGCACTGTCCAGCGCCAGAACTGCGGCCTGATACCTGCATTTCGGGCCGGGTGTCTCGCCATTGGCGGCGTCGTAGATGTGCAGGTTCATTGCTTCGGCGAGCGCGTCACGGCCAAGCTTGAGGGTATCGACGATGTTAGACATTGGCGCGGCCCTCCGCATGGGCGATTGCAGGAAGGACGAATGCGCGTCTCCAATTTCCGAACCATTCGACAAGATCGCCGCCGTTGACGTCGCCGTCGCCGTCTTCCTGACACCCCGGACGCCTCAATGCCGGCTCTGCGTCGAATTGCGGCCAGTCGGTCACGGCGAGTTTCAGCACGGCCAAGAGATCGAGATGCGCTTGCGGTTTTGCCGCGTTGCCGGCGAGCGTTGCTTGGCCTTCCGCCATCGCAATGGCGTCGTCCATGAGATTGCAGGCGGCTTGCTCGAACGGTGATGCGCCACAGTTGCCACGAGCACGCTTGATCGCCTTCAGTGCCGCCAGCATGACAGGCGCAGCTTGCTCCCGCTTCATTGCAGCACGTAGGCCCGCAAGAATGTCGGCAACACCAATCTGTGTCGCATCATCCTTGAAGCCGGCGATAAAGGCTTCAGCCTGAACCAGCGCGTCAATCGTTTCGTTCGCCTCGTCAGGCGCGGTTTCAGCATCGCCGACTAGGTGAACCAGAGCGCCGCAATGATTGCACTGGCCTGCCGGCATTGGCTCGCCCGGGCTTACACGCTCGCTGATGTGATGGATATAGGAACGAAAACCGGTCTCATTTGCGCCGTCGTCGGCGTCCATGTCGTCTTGAGTGAACTCGGTTCCGCAGTCTTGGCATTCGTATTTCGTCATCTGATGCGTCCTTTCAGTTGCGCACGATTGCGCGGATTGGTTTAGGCGGCGATCTCGGCGCGCCATGCGCGTAGGATAGAGGCGGCGCTGTCGCGGGGCATATCTGCATCGGCATGTCGGCAGAACGCCGGGATTACACAGGCCGATTTCTTACCGGTGTAGTAGTTCCGATGCGTCACCAGAATCGCGCCGCTCGGATGGTGATAACGGCGCAGAACGCCGCCGTTCCAACGGTCGATTTTCATTTGGTGATCCTGATAATCTTGGTGTGAACCTTAGCCGTTGCGAACGTGTCCGGCGGCAGGGTTTCGAGCGTCTCGGCGTCCTGGTGCTGGTAGGTGACGGGAACGAGCGCCACCAGTACCGCAGGCTCGTCGTGGCCGCTGCGCCCCAGCAGCCAGAGGGCGGCGGCAACGTGCTTGCGCACCTCGCTGAACGGCGGGTTCATGATGATGCGCGGATATTCGACCTTGCCGCGCACCTCCGCCGCCCATTCCAGAAAGCACCGGTTGACGACAGGGCCGAGCTGGTGAAGGCCGGCGGCTAGGCGATTGTGCCGCTCAACCTGTGTCAATTCGTGCTGGCTGTGGCCGGCGGCGAGCAATGCCCGGGTCAATTGCCCGGTGCCCGCGCTCGGCTCCAAGGTCAGATAGTCACCCTGCGGTCCGAGGTAGTGGACCATTCGGGCGGCAACGTCGCCCGGGGTCACGTGGCATTCGGTGAATTTGTCCACTGTCACAGGGGCGGCCACTGTCAGCGGCTCCAGCTTGGCGAAATCGTCGCGGCGGCGAACTGGTATGCTCATGGGTTTAGCGGGCCGGCTGTAAATGGCGGGGCGCTTCATTCTGCAGCCTCGGCATTCTCGATCGCCGCAACCGAGTCCGGCAGCGGATGCGCTTTGGAGTCGGTGAGGAAGACGGCGCACCAACCGGCCATGTAACGCGGGACGTCGGTGCGAGGGTTGGGGCAAATCTTGAAGCGGAATTCACCGCAGAGCGAAGGCCGCGTGCCGCGCTGCTCGGCATGAATTTTCGAATATTCGGCCTTGGTCATCTCGACCACGGGGAACGTCTCGACCTGGTCGCGGTGGTAGCGGTGGCGCGCCTTCAATTCCTTGACTTTCAAATTCAGGATAGGCGGCGATGCGTCTTTCTTGGCTGGCACCTCATAGCCTGCCGATTGCATGAGATCGCGCCATTCGTCGGCGGTCAGTTCAAGCATGGTGTCATTGGCCAGATGCAGCGGCAGCGCCACAGTGCTTTCAAGCACAAACGTTTCGCCGTCGATGTTGCGAGCTTCCGGCTTGTGTGCGCCGTGCTCGCGGGCGAAGGCCTGCAGCATGACGGGCGTCAATTCGCCCTCATGGCGGCGGACCGGGCCGAGCAATTCGCGTTCATAGCTCAAACGGTTCAGGGTGTGTTCGATGTAGCGGCGGCGGTAGTCGTTGCGAATGGTGCGCTCCGCCGACTCGATTGCGTGCTGGCGCGCTTCCTGTGGCGTCACTTCGCCTTTGTCGAGTTTGCCCCACAACCCATAATGGGCAAGCGGCCCCGTGGCGATTGCGCCGCCGATTGCCTTTTCTATAGCCGCGTCGTCGGTCACCTTGGCCCACACCTTCAGGCAAAGGTGAGCGTGATTGATATCGCGTTGCATGTCGCGCAGCTCAGCGAGAAGCGTCTTGATACGGTTTGCCCGGACGCGTGGGTCGTTCTTCATGTTGGCGAAGCTCTCGACGCCCTCGGCACGATAGAGCCAGTAATTCGAGAGCTTTGCGGCCTTGTTGGCATTGGTCATGGCCGATTGCATGCGCTGCTGCGTCTTCCGCGCCTTAGCCTCGGAATGGTGGCCGACAAGGATCGGCTGGCCATGGGCGAACGCCTCGGAAAGCTCCTGCGCGGCCCGCTGGAACGCGTTGGCCTGCCGATTGCGCTTGTGGGCCAGCTCGTCGAGCCGCTCGGCCTTGGCCTGCGCGCGCTCGGCGATGGTCATTTCTTCAGGCTCAATTTCGCCGGCAAGCTCGATAGCCAGGTCTTCGCGGCTCGGTGACCATTTGGGCGCAACGAAAAGCTCTTGCTTCGGTGCCCAGATGAAGCCGGCAGCCCTCACGCGGGCGTAAGTCTCGGCATCGAGGCGTTGCGATGGGTAAAGCCGCAGCTTGTTATCCTCGGGGCTATAGGTGGCGTCGATCTGCATTGCTGGAATCCTTCCGGATGGCGCGCGGGGCGCTTCGAAACTGAAATGAGGTGTGGCGGGGCGTGCTTGGCCGCCCCGCATTGGTTGGCTAGGCGGCGGCGCGGATGCCCTTGAGCTGCGCCATTTTCTCGGTCAGCACCCAAAGCGCCTTATTCAGCTTGATATCCTGATCAATTCCGTTGACGGCGCGGGTGGAAACCCGGCGGCGGCGGTTGTTGGCGTCGCGCGTTACGCCGTGCAGACCGCCCCGGATGATGTTTTCTTGTGCCACGTTGTACGTGGTCCACAAATCCTCGCCACGGTCATCGAAGCGGCGCGGGATGAGCAATTGCGTGGGCTGAATCGGGGTATTGGTTTCGCCTTCAGCATCGCCGAAGCGGATGAGGTGCGCGGCCTCGGCGAACGCGGCCCGTTCGTCTCTGTCAAGCTTGACCGTGCCCCAGTCCTGCGGTGCGGCCAGCGTCTTTTCGGCCTCGCCAAGAACGCGATACGTGCCCTCGATGACCTTGGCACCGACATCGCCGGAATGCCGCACCTTCACACTGTCGAGCGTGGCAGTCTGCGCCACCATCGAATTCAGGCAGCGGATGCGGAAAAGGCCGGCCATCAGGTCATAGGCGCTGGTGCCGTCGTTGGCATTCTTCAGCAGGATTTCACAGACGGTATCACCGACGCTGTAGGCGTTGACGTTGTCCATGCGCCGCAGGCGGATCAGATGCTTAGTGAAATCGGCCTTGCCCTCGATCCTGGTGCGGGACTGCTTAGCACCCACGGGCATGAAGCCTTCGGCCATCAGGCCGCGCAGCACGTCGATTGTCGGAATCGGCATGAAGCGTTCTGACCGGCTTTCGTGCGCAGTGGTGGCGAAGATGGACGGCGCGACGCGGCGCAACTCGTCTTCGGTCATCGCGCGGCCGGAATGATCAAAGCGGGCGGTGCTGGTGTAAACGGTCATGGGTCTTTCCTCTTGATTGCGCACAATCGCGCGTTGCGGCCATGGGCCATCAGGGCGGCGCGCACGCCGACCGAAAAGCTAATGGAAGCTAATGGGCGAGGGGAGAGGCGCGGCCCGTAAGCCGCGCCGTGGTCTTAGGTGAGCTTGATCAGCGCCGCGAGCGCGCCGACGCCAACGACCATCAGGCCGCCAAGCCGCACCGTGACCATAAGCGCGTTGCGCTCGATCAGGTGCTTTAGTTCGGCAATATCTGCCTTTGTGGCGAGTTCGGGCATGAGGTAATCCCGCGCGGCTTCTGCGTGCGCCTCTGCCTGCTTTGCCGAGACACCGGCGGCGGTGAGGCGCTTCGAATAGCCAAGCGTATCATATGCAACGGCCATGGTCAGCGGCCTTTCACGTGTGGCGTGCGATAGGGCGCACCGCCGAGCATTTCCATAATGGCGTTGTAATCGTCGCCGTTCGGTGCGAGCTGCAGCCGGTTCAACTCGGCATCGTAACGGCTGGCGTTGGCTATCCCGTCCGGAGCGTCGACGGGCTTGGACACGTGGCCAGATACCCGACACGAATGCGCGTCGTCGCTGAAATCATGATAGCCGCCCGCACAGTCGAGCATGTCGGATTTGTTGAAAGTCGGCATGGCCTATACCTCCGGGTCTTCTGCCGCTTCCATGTCGTGCATGTCAGCGGAGAGCTTGGCGAAGTGCCCGGCATCCTCAACGCCGCATTCTCGGCGCGCGAGATGGAGCAAATCGGTTATCAGGTCCTTTATGTCCGTTTGCATGTCGCCGTCGGCATCGTGAGCGGCACGGAAAGCTTCGAGCGCATTTGCGGCCCATGCGGCGCGGTCAGCATTGGTAACGGTCATTGTAGACCTCACATTTCCAGCCAAGCGCGCTTGGCGGCGCGGGCGTTGCGGCGCATGTCGCGGCGCACCTTGCCCTGTGGGCTGTTGGCAAACGTTTCGCGACGGGCGGGCTTTTCGGTCTTGAACATGGTTTTCACCTTTCGATTGCGCACGATTGCGCGGGCTGGACTAGCGTCCACCAAACCGCCCGCATGGGGCGGAAAGGTCGAGGCTAGGCCCTCACGTCTGCGAAGCGGGCATCGCGGCGCTTGGCGGCTACGGCAGCTTCCGGCGACGTGTAGACCACGCCGCAGCAGTGCAAACCGTCCTGGCGCTGCCAGCGATAGCGCGTCACACGCAGGCCGTTGCGCTTGGTCATGAAGGGCTTCACGAAGGCCAGCACCGGGCCAGCCCAAGGGTCAAGGTAGAGAGCCGAAGGGGAGTTGTGGGCGGTTGTCATCGTCTTACCACTCCCCATAGACGCGGCCAGCCTCAAGCCAGCAATCAACCCACTCAACGCGATAGTTGGGCGTGCGGACACGGACTTGAACGGTTGCCACGCCGTCAACGTCAATGGAGCGGGCATAAGTCGCCACTCCCTGCGTAATCTTCGCGGCATGGGCCATAGCGGTTTCAAGGGTGAGGAGAGCGTTTGTCATCTGGTCAGGTCTCTTTGTTGCTCACGATTAAGCACAAAACGAATATGGCATATCGCGCGGGTGTCTGCAACAGAAAAGCGGTTATAAAACCGCTCATATGCACTTTTTCCCGGTTTTCATACTGGCCGCGTGTGCCGTGATCTGGGCGAACTCACGCCCTCAACCGTGCGGAATCATGCCCAAAAACGGACTCGTAGGCCGCTTTGACGAAGCGAGCACTTTCACCGCATAAAGCCGCTCATACCCGATAGCTTAGGACACGTGAGCACGGCGGCAGGAACGCCCCGGCCCGGTGCCGTTCGCCATCTCGTCGGGCTTGCACCTTTCGTCAAATCGGTCGGGTGAGCTGGCCCGCGCCTCACGTGCTGCACGTCACGCCCTGCACTCGATGCCAACGCCATGGCCATGCGGTCGCGTGCATCGGGTGCGCTGGCGCTGGCCTTGCCCCGTGCCATGCGTGCGGCCTGCCTGCCGTGCCCCATGCTGGCCACCACGCCGAGACCTGGCCCCACGTGCCAGCCGCTCGACGACGCGCGCCGCCATAGATGGCCGCCAGCGCGCGCCCCGTGCCGCTGGCCTCCGTGCTCGTCGCGTGGTGCTCGTGCCCTCTGGCGTGCCTGCCTGCCACCGCCACAAAGGCTTTAGGGACCGTATCGAGAGGGCGAGGCCCGCGGGGCGCAGCACCGCGGATAAAAGCTGACCTTATTCTTCTAAGGGCGGTTCTTCCCCTGGGCCGAAATCCGTCAAGCAAAATCGGGCCGGTACAGGAACTGGGGAAAGAAATTTCGTGATCGGGATTTCGGACAGCAGCCGGACAGGAGCCGGACCAGAGGCGACATTCGGTGAATGGCCGAAAATCGACGACGGGTTGTTACAATCTGTGAGGTGACGAAAACGGTGCCGAAAAGGCATGTTTTCGCGACCTCCCTCGCATAGCGCTACATCCTGAAAGACCGAGCCAGGAGGCGGGCCGCGATGAGCGGACCGCGCCCTACGGGAGACGTCCTCTCCTTCGTATGAATTCTTAAATACAAGAGATTGGCCCGCCGTCATGTGAGGCGAGGTGCGAGCCCTCGGCCCCATCATCGGGGACACAGCAGGCGCATTAACAGGGCGGGCCAGCCCATTTCGCAGGGTAGAGCAGTGGTGTCGAAGCCGGCCAATACCAAGACCATTGGCGAGCGCACCGAGGCGATCGTGCTGGCTCACCTATTGCGCGCGGGCGCGGTCGTGCTGATGCCGTTCGGCGACAACCAGCGGTATGACCTGGTGATCGATCGGCAGGACGGCACTTTTGAGCGGGTGCAGTGCAAGACGGGGCAGCTGAAGAACGGCTGCGTCATGTTCTGGGCCTGCAGCACCAACGGGTTCACGCACAGCAAGAAGGGGTACGCCGGGCAGGCCGACGTCTTCATGGTCTACTGCCCGGACACCGACAAGATCTATCGCGTGCCCGTTTCCGAGGTGGGTGAGACCAACGTGAACCTGCGGGTGGAGCCCGCGAAGGTGAATTTGCCATCCATAAGATGGGCGAGGGATTACGAGATGTAGGTCGTCGGTTCAAATCCGACCCCTGCAACCAATCAGGACGGCGGGCGCTCGATACACTGAGGCGCGAACGCGGGCGAGAAACGGCAGAGAAAACGGTCCTAGGCAACCGTCCGGCTGAGCCCCGATTAAGTTCCGGGGCCAACACTGAAACGGGGCGCTGCCATTAGCCGGAGACGTGCCGGCCCGTCCTGAATTCATGTAGCCCCTTCCTCCAGGGAAGAGAGAACGTCGGACGGACGAGGCTATGGCCCGTGAGGTGATAGGCAGGGAGTGGTAGGAACTGCTTCCATTTTGGAAGTGGTTCACGTTGAACCACCGAAGCCGCCGCCAAGCCGGGGTGGGAAGCGAGCGGTCTAGACGTTCCGCCAATTTTTAGGAGTTGCGATGTTCGAGATTGGTCAACGTGTCGTTTGCGTCAAGCCCGCCGAGAATGTCTGGTTCCCCGGTCTCCCGGTAGAATTGCGCCCCGAACACGTCCCGGTCACCGGCGGCATCTACACGATCAGGGACATCCTGATGGGGAGCCCGGAGCCGGGCGGCCCGCACTGGACCAAGGCTCCCGGCCTAATCGGCTTGGTGTTCGAAGAAATCGTCAACGCGAAGCGGTTCACGACGAACGGACCGAATACCGAGCAGGCGTTCCACGACATCGACTTCATGCCACTCGACGATGGCGAAGAGCAGGAATTGCTCAGTGACATGGAGCTCGCGGTGAGATGAACGCCTTCTGGATGACGGCCGGCGCCGTTGCAGTCGGCGGCGTGGTCGCTGGCGTCGCCCTGGCGGCCGCCGCGTTCGCCGCCTTCAGCTGGCTGTTTTAACCCGACGCGTGACGACGCACAGGGGTCCGAGCCGAGAGGCGGTCAGGTCTGCAACGGACTGAAAGAAGTGCAGGCGGGGTGCCGGTGCCCCTCACTAGAAGCCGGACAGTTCCCAGCCGCGGGGGATGCGCCGTGGCACTTCCTCGAACCCAGGAGAACTGCACATGCGATTATCCCGCATGCTCTTCGGACTACCGTTAGCCGGCCTGCTCATTGCGGCCGCGCTCACGTTTCTGTCGCCAGCGCCATCGGTCGATCTGTCGATCGCATCCGGCGGCATCTCCTACCAGGTGCCGGAATACGCGCTGGTCAATGCCATCCTCCCGGCGGATCCGGCGCTCACTGCCGAAGCCGCGATCGACAAACCGCGCGATGCTCATCGCCACGTCTATGTCGTCGCGAACCGTCCGCTTGCAGCCTGGCGCATCGCCGCCGACACGACGTTTATGCTCATCGATCCGCATATCGCGGTCTGAGCCCCATAGTCGACCTCGACCCCATCGCGGGGTCGGAGTTTTCCGGCAGGTCGCTACGGCGGACTTCCAGAGAACCCCGTAGGAGCCGGAATGTATCTTCGAATTGGCGGTTTCGCCGCGCGGACCATCCTGGCTGAGGCCTACCCATCCCTCTATGCGCTCTACTCGGCCGGCTGGCGCGCTGGTTTCATGGTCAACGGCCTCCGCCAGAGCTGAAGCATGAAAATCAAGGCCGAGTTCCATCAGGATGCGGAGATCTTCCGATTCCTGAAGAAGCTCGATGGCCCTGAGATCCGCCATGCGGCTGCGCTCGGGTTGAACGAACATGCCGGCGAGCAGCGCCGGCAGTCGATCGTCCGTATCTCGGCCACCACCGGCGTACCTTCGGGGCGTGTCGGGGGCAAGACGCGCGTCATTAAGGCCTCAGCCGGCCCAGTCATGTCGGCGTCGGTAGAAACGTCGGACGTCGCGATTCCTCTGTCCGAGTACGGTAACCCAAACTGGGTTCGTGACCTCAACCCGATGGCCGACGGCAAGCGCGGCGGCGCCGTGAGCAGTATGCGCGGGGTCGAGGCAACCGGATGGAACGTCCGGCGCCAATTCCCGCATTCGTTCATGGCCGGCGGCCAGGTCGTCGTTCGCAAGAGTTCGAGCAGGTATCCCTTGAAAGTGCTCTCCATGGCGGTCCTGGCCAACGAATTGGCTAAGCCGACGCGCCCGAACGTGCCTGAAGCGGCGAAATTCGCCGCCCTCGACCTCGAGCGGCGCGTAGTCCGGCACGTCATCCGCACTCTCGGGGCGTAAATGGCCAAAAAAGCCCGCGTGAGCGGTCCGGTCGGGGGCGACTGGATCCCTGCGACCTGTTCGAAGGCCGATTTGGCCGTTCTTTTGGGCATTTCGACGAGGGCGATCACCGATTGGGACCAGAAGGGCGTGCTCGTACGCGCCACAGCGCGCGGCCGGTACCAGACGACGCCTTCGATCCACGGTTACCTAAAGGCGCTGCGCGACCAGGCCGGCGGCCGGGCGTCGTCGACGGGCAAATCACTCGCCGACGAGCGTGCTGAGACCGAAAAGGTCGGTCGCGAGATACAGAAGCTCAAGCTGGCCCAGATGAAGGGCGAGGTGATGACCCTCGCCGAGATCGACGCGAGCTGGTCGGCCTTCGCGTCGGCTGTGAAGCAGATGGTCTTGACCATCCCGGGCAAGGCGCGGTCCACGATCCCGCACCTGACCGCGCATGACGCGGAAGTGCTGAAGAAAATGTGCCGCGACATGCTGATGGACTTGGCCGAGGAGGTCGAGACCGTCGTCATATCCGGCGATCCTAAGGCGATTACCGATGACGACTAGCGCCATCGGCCGCCTTTTCGGCTCGGTCGCCAAGGCGCTGCGGCCGCCGCCGGTGCTGTCCTACTCGGAGTGGGCGACGCAGCATTTTCGCCTTAGCGCGACGTCGTCGGCAGCGCCAGGCCGTTTCAGGCCGTGGAAGTTCCAGCGCGGTATCCTGGATGCCATGGGCGACCCGCTTATCGAGCGGGTTTCGGTGATCAAATCGGCCCGAACCGGCTACACGGTCAGCCTGGTGGCTACGGTCGGTGCATTTGCAGTCAACGACCCGTGCCCGATCATTCTGTTGATGCCGACGGACGACGACGCCCGCGGCATTGCAGTCGACGAGATCGACCCGGCGTTTCGGGAGACCCCGTCGCTTCGGGAGGTGATGCAGATCGGCCGTTTCGACGGCCGCAACACCCTGACGCAACGCATGCTGCGTGGCGGTGGTTCGCTGAAGATCCTGTCGGCCATGGCGCCGCGTAATCTTCGCCGCCACACCGCCAAGGTGCTGCTGTGCGACGAGGTTGACGGCATGCGGATCACCCCAGAGGGTGACCCGCTCAAGCTTGCCGAGATGCGCACGACGTCGTTCGCCGATCGCAAGATCGTGGCGGGCTCGACTCCGACTGATGATGCGACCTCGATCATCATCAAGCGGTACGAGGAATCGGACAAGCGGGTTTTCGAGATCCCTTGCATCCACTGCGACACGCCGTTCGAACTGCTCTGGGAGCACCTCGACTGGAAGCCGGGGCAACCGGAAACGGTTGTTTGCATGTGCCCGCACTGTGGCACGGAAATCGAAGAGCGGTACAAGCCGCAGATGGTTGAGGCTGGCGAGTGGCGCGCCACCGCGCCGCACGTCAAGGGGCATGCTGGCTTCCGCCTCAACGCGCTCATTTCGCAATTTGCGAACGCGGCCTGGCCAAAGCTGGTCGAAGAATACGAAAAGGCCCAGAAGGCTGGCGCCTCCGCCATGCAGGTGTTTTACAACACTGTGCTAGGCAAGGTGTGGTCGACGTCGATCGACTACGTCAGCGAAAACCAGCTTCTGGCCCGCTGCGAGGACTTTGGTCTCGAATGGGACCACGCCAAGTCGAAGTGGCGCGAAGACGTGCCGGAGGAGGTGGCCTACATCACCGCCGGCGTGGACGTTCAGCCGGACCGCCTCGAGGTCACGCTCGTCGGCTGGTCCCGCGACCACCGCTGGATCCTGGGCCATCAGATCATCCGCGGCTCGGCCTTGCTGCAGACGACGTGGGACGAACTCGACGCCCTCTTGTCGACCACCTGGCGGCATCCGCTGGGCGGCACGATCGGCGTCGAAGCAGCATGCGTCGACTCCGGCGACGGCAACATGACCCAGCGGGTCTATGACTACTGCGAGAAGGTGCAGGGCCGCCGCATCGTCGCCATCAAGGGTGACGACGGTCCTCGTCCAGTCCTACAGGCCAGCCGCACCAAGCGGCGCAACCGCACGGCAACGCTGTACATCGTCGGCGTCGACCAAGTGAAGACCGACATTCTCGTCTCGCTCTCGCTCGAGAAGACGGAACAGCAGGCCTTCCGGTTCTCGAACGTGCTGACCGAGGACTATTTCGTGCAGCTGACCGCCGAGCGGCGAGAGCTGAAATACAAGGCCGGCCGTCCGGAAATCGTCTTCACCCGCCTCGGCAACCGTCGGGCGGAGGCGCTGGACTGTGCCGTCTATGGCATCGCGGCCAAGCAATTGTGCCGTTTCGACTTCGATCGCCGCTACGCAGATCTGAAGGGCAAGCCGATCCAACGGCCGAGCCTGAAGGATAGCGTCAAGCGCCTTCACGGTTAGGGTTCATGAAAGCTCCATCGTTCATCAGTCGCCTGTTCGGTGGGGCGGCCGGCGGAGCTACGCGCTCGGCCACCCCGAGGGCGGCCTACTTTCACGGCGAGAAGAACCGATTCACCTTCGGGTGGAACCCAACTCTCCGCGACCGTCAGGCGGACGTGCAGGCGTCGTGGGAAAAGGCCGCAGCGCGCGCCATCTCGGCGATCCAGAACTCCGGCTTCATGACCGGCATCGTCGAGGTCTCGTCGGGCGCCGTCGTTGGCGCCGGCCTGCGCATGGCATCGCGCCCGGATGCGGATTCGCTGGGTTGGAAGCCAGAATACGCAGCCAAGTGGTCGCGCAAGGTCGAGAGCAGGTTCCGGGCCTGGGCGAAGAAGCCGATGGCCTGCGACGCTGCCGGCCAGATGACGTTCGGCCAGCAGCAGCAGGCGGCCTACGCCTCGTATATGGCCTACGGCGAGATCCTCGGCCTCCTGCCGATGATCAAGCGGCGGAACACCCGGTCGTTGACGAAGGTGCTCCTGCTGCCGCCGACGCGCCTGGTCAACTCCACCGACATGACCTCGGCGATGGTGCAGGGTGTGCGCGTCGACGAGTGGGGCATGCCGGTCGGCTACCGCCTGCGCAAACGCGCGCCCGATGGTGGATGGAAAGAGGTCGACTACGCGGCAGCCGATGCCGACGGCCGGCCGAACATCATCCATATCAAGGATCCGGCGATCGCGACGACGCGTGGCATCAGCCCGTTCGCGCCCGTCCTGAAGGTTCACCGCCAGGTGGACCAGTATATGGACGCCAATCTGACGTCGGCGCTGATCCAGACAATTTTCGCCGCCACAGTCCGGACCAACATCAGCGGGCCGGCCGCTTTCGACGGCCTGATCACGCAGAACGAGAAGGGCGGCCCGGATCTTGCCGGCTTCGCGGCTTCGAAAGGCGAGTGGTACGACGGCGCCTCGATCGACCTGTCGCAGCACGGTCGCATTGCCCACCTGTTCCCGGGCGACGAGCTCGAGTTCACCGAGGCCAAGCAGCCGGGGCAGCAGCTCGACCACTTCCTTGGCTGGTTGCACCGCGAAATCGCCCGCGGCGCCGGCGTCACATATGAGAACGCTACCGGCGACTATCGCGGGGCGACCTATTCGTCGGTGCGCATGGCGGGCGCCATCGAATGGCTGACGGTCATGCGCCGGCGGAACAACATTATCGTTCCGTTCTGCGACGCGGTGTTCGAGTGGTGGCTCGACGAAGAGATCGCCACCGGGCGGATCGAGTTCCCGGGCGGATACGAGAAGTTCCTTGAGTTGAAGGAATTCGCGGTTCGCGCAACCTGGACTGGCCCGGCCAAGCCGCAGGCGGACGACTTCAAGACTGCGCGCGCCTACCAGGTTCGCAAGGAGATGCAGGCGACCACCCTCGCTGAGATTGCCGAAGAATACGGCAACGATTGGGATGATGACGCGCGTCAGCGCGCGGCCGAGAACGCGCTTCACGACGAACTTGGCCTCCCGCGTCCTTGGGCTCCCAGCGACATTCTGCAGGTTGATGGAGGCCAGGAGGTGGCCCTCAAGGATGCAGGCAACGACGGCTCCGGCGAGAAGAAGGATGGCAAGCGACCTGAACCGAAGCGCTCCGGGCCGCGAAACCCAGCCGAGAAAGACCCGGCAGACGCAACAGATCCTGAAAAGGAGCTGCAGGCGGAGGATCCGGAGCTCGAACTGCAGATGGAGGCCGGGTGATGGCGATCAACTTCGATGCGATTTTCGGTGTCGAGGAATACGACCCCTGCGTCGCCCTGAGGGCGTTGCGGCCGGCCTACATGAAGCTGTCGGTTGGCCAAGGCGTGGCCAACGTCACCTTCCGTGACCGCAAGGTGGAATTCCATCGTGCCGATTTCGGGGCCTTCGGCGCCTTGATCGCTCAGCTCGAGTCGGAATGCGCCACGAAGCAGGGGCGCGGCGCCAGGCGCTTCGCCATCACAGCCGGCTATCGCCGCGACAACGGGTGCTGACATGAGAGCATACGATGCGGCAATGGCCGCCTCCTGGGCGATGTTGCCGGAGGCGGTCGAGCAGGTGCTCGAGGTGGCGGCGCGGGAGAACGACCCAACGCCGGAGGCTCTTGAGGCCTATCGGGCGGCCCGGGCCGATAATGGCGAGCGTTTGAGCATCCGCGGCAACGTCGGGATCCTCGACGCCAAGGGGCCGATGTTCAAGCGCGCCAACTTGATGACGGCGTTCTCTGGAGCGACTTCATACGAGGTGCTCAGGCGAGACCTTCAGATCGCGCTCGACACCACGTCGATCCAGGCGATCATGCTGCGCGTCGACAGCCCCGGCGGCGAAGTCAGCGCATGCGACGAGCTCGCGGCCGCCATCTACCAGGCGCGCCAGCAGAAGCCGATCGCCGCATACATCAGCGGGCAGGGCGCCTCGGCCGCCTACTGGCTCGCCTCGGCGACCGATAAGATCACGGTCAGCGACGTCGCTGCGGTCGGCTCGATCGGCGTCGTCCTCGGAGTCACCGACCGTCGCAAGGCAGATGACCGGAATGGCATCAGCCGGACCGAGTTCGTTTCGTCCCAGTCTCCTGACAAGAGACCAGACCACGCGACCGATGCCGGAAAGGCAAAGATCCAGAAGCTCGTCGACGACCTCGGCGCCGTGTTCGTCAGCGCGGTGGCCAAGCACCGCGGCGTCTCGGCAGAGCATGTCGTCCAGAAATTCGGGGCAGGCGGCCTCGAAATCGGTGCGAATGCCGTCGCCCTCGGGATGGCCGACGAGGTCGGCCAGTTCGAAGCGGCGCTCGCGCGCCTGTCCCTGCGCGGGAAAAACCGCGCTTTCATCGCAAGTCAAAAGAGGATTTTTGGACATGCCTGACCCGGAAAATGAGGACTTCGCCGCGGTGACCGCTGCTGCGATCCAGAAAGCGCAGGGCGATGAGCGCAAGCGCATCACTGCGATCAACGGCGCCGAGGGCGCTCAGCTTCATCCGAAGCTGGCTCAGGCCCTCATCGACAACAACGTGTCGGCGGACGTGGCAACGACCTACCTGGCTGCCGCGCTCGAGGGCACGAACGCAGCCGTCGCCGCTGCCAAGCCGCAGGAGACGCAGCCGCAGCGCGAGGAAAAGCACGTGCAGAAGAAGACCCAGGCCGGCGCGCTCGGCCTGGGCTCCCCCGAAACGACCGACAAACCTTCCGCCTCGGCCGGTTGGGGCAAGGCCGTTTCCAACGCCAACCGCCGCGTCGGCTAAGCCGCCGGCACGACCCTAACGGAGAACCAAAATGGGTACCGTTCTGACCGAAGGCCGTCGCCCCGGCGAGGCCATCATGAGCGAGGCTGAGTTCCATCGCTCGCGCGATAACGTGGTGATCGCGTTTTCGCAGGACATCGAGCCGAACGCGCTCCTTGCCAAGCTGGCCGTTGCCGCCGGCGTCGTCGCATCCCCGTCGGCCAAGGCCGGCAACGCCGGCAACGCGACGATCGCGATGGGCGTAGCGCCTGCGACCACCTCGAAAGTGAAGGATGGTCGCTACAAGGGCATCGCCCAGACGGCCACCACCGCTCGCTGGGAAGACCCATCTGGCAAGGAAATCGGCACGTCCACCCACGGCGCAGAATTCAACAAGGGCGGCGTGAAGTTCACGATCACCGCCGGCGGCACAGCCAACGTGGCGGGCGACGAATTCTATGTCGACGTCGCGGCCGATGCCGAAGACTTCCAGTACGTGGACTTCAACCCGGCTGGCACGGACGGCTCCGAGATCCCCGTCGCCTACTCGATCTACGCAGTGAAGACGCCGGCTGATCAGACCGCCAAGACGGCCGTCATTTCGCGCTCCGCCCAGCTCAACGGAAACTGCATCGCCTGGCCGGATAGCATCACCGCGGCTCAGAAAGCGAACGCCGTCCAGGCGCTCGAGGAGCGGGGCATCATCGTCCGCTACTGAACTGCCGCTGGCGGTTGATCCGCCGGCGGAACCACCGCGGCCTCGCCGCATCGGTCCATCGCCCCGCCATCGTGCGGGGTTTTTTTTATGGGAAAACACAATGTCTGTGCTCGATATCTTCGACCAGGACGCATTTTCGGTCACGACGATGTCCGATGCGATGCGCGAGGTCAAATACGTCCCGGGCTTCATCACCAAGCTCGGCCTGTTCCAGTCCACCTCGATCGACACGCTTGATATCGTGATCGAGAAGGACAAGGAGGAGAACATCTTCATCGTGCCCGCGTCGCCGCGCGGCGGTCCTGGCAAGACCTTCGGCAAAAACCGTCGTTCCATGCGCAAGCTGAGCGTCCCCCACTTCCAGGTGGATGACGCGATCTACGCCGACGAGGTTCAGGGTGTCCGCGCCTTCGGCGACGAGCGCGCTGTCGAGACGTTCCAGGGGCGCATTGCCAATCGCGGCACCGAAGTCAGGCAGTCGTTTGCGTTGACTGAAGAATACCACAAGCTCTGCGTGGTCACGAAGGGGCAGCTGTTGGATGCGGATGGTAGCGTCCTCTACGACTACTACGACGAAATGGACGAATCGCCGGCCGCAATCGTCAACTGGGATCTCGAGGCCGCGAATCCCGGCGAGGGCGACCTCCGTCAGAAAGCCACGGACCTGTCTCGTGCCATGGGCACCGCGCTGGGCGGCCTGCCGTTCAACGGCATTCTCGCCATCGCGGGTGACGAGTACTGGGATCAGCTCGTGAAGCACAAGGAAGTGCGCGAGACCTACAAGGGATACGAGGCCGCCGCCACGCTGCGGAAGGCCACGATCGAGATGAACTCGCAGAGCACTCAGAGCGGCGCCTGGGGTGCCTTCCCGCTCTTCGATATCACGTGGGTCAATTACCGTGGCGGGCTCGATGTCGGCGTTGCGGCGGACGAGGTCAAGTTTGTGCCCCTCGGCGTTCCTGGTCTCTTCCGGTCCGTGTTTGCGCCGGCCGACTACATCGAAACCGTCAACACCATGGGCCTGGAGCTCTACGTCAATCAGTTCCGCATGCAGAACAACAAGGGCATCTCGCTCGAGTATCAGAACAACGTCATCCACTACTGCACGCGGCCCCGCGTGCTAATGCGTGGCGCGGCCGGTTAAGGAGCATCCTCCCAAGATGATCTCCGAGTTCGCGGACCTCGAGAAGCTCGTCTCCGAGGCGGTGGACGATGTGATGGGTGAGCCCACGCGCATCGTTCGCAAGGTCAAGGGCGAGTTCCTCTCGAGGTCCGCGGATGGCAGCCGAGCACCTCTCGACGTGGACGGGGTGGTCGACTTCAACCCGGTTCTGGCGAAGCCCATGGATATGGGCCAGTACGACGGCTACCAGCCGACGACGGCCGCCGACCGGATCCACGTTTCCTATTCCGAGCAGGTTTTCGCCGACGGTAAGTCGGCGTGGCCGAAGGACCAAGACGAGATCCATCTCTTGGCGCCAGAGCGGGCCGGGCAGGCCCTTCGCGTGACGAGGGTGGATCCTGACGGTCTCGGTCGCCTCGTTTGCGTGTGTGTGCCCGCATGAGCCTCATCAGCCTCGCAACCCGCACCGTGCTTCGCCAACTGCTTTTAGGTCGCACATGGGCCGGCGACCTGGTCGTCGACCAGCCTCTGGATCCGATCGCAGAGGTGATGCGGCACGCCACCGGCAAGCCGGCGCCCGTGATCGCAATCTACACGGCCGAAGCCAAGGGCGAGCCTTGCGGACTCGAAACGCAGGGCGGGCCGCAAGCCATCAAGATGATGGTCTACGTCTACCTGCCGCCGTCGCGGATCGATCTCCCCGACGGTGTTAGCCTCGAGATCGACAACGTCGGCTCGGCCCTTGCCCTCAACATCATGGGGCGCCAGGTCGATGCCGCGATGCACTTCGGAAATACTGACTGGATCGCCTTGTGGCGGAAGTTCGTGACCCGCATTGCCGAGAAGACGAGCCGGTTTATCCTCGTGCAGATTGAGCAGGGCGTGCCGATCCCATGCCTCGAGATCCAGTACGAGTTGACGTGTGTGGCCGACGCGGATTTCGGCAAGCCGATCTATGGTGGGTGGCTGAAGCTGGATGCCTTGCTGCGCGCGAAAGGCACTGAGGGTGCGGATCTAGCAGACCTCATCAAGGGATTGATCGAAGGCCCGCAAGGCCTTCCCGATTATGAACAATTCCAGGTCAACTTTGGCCTGTCCGCCTCTGCGGTCGATGCCATCGGCATCGCCCCGGTGCTGGGATCGGCTGACGATGACGGCAACGTGCCACCACTCAACGAAGTTACCGGCGATCCCGAGATTACGGTCGTAGGGCCGAGCGAGGTTCCATGAGCGTTCACAAAGCCTTGCGGTCGATTTTCGAACGACTGCAGGAGCATGAACGCCGCCTTGCCGGATCCAATTGGACCGGCAAGGTTAAAGAGGTCGATCCTGCCAAGAAGTTGGTCCGGATCGTGCTGGGCAAGGACGATGACGGCCATGAGGTGCTGTCGCCCTGGATGCCTTATGCGCAGACGGCCGGAGCCCTCAAGGTTCACAATCCGCCCTCAGTTGGACAGGTGATGACGATCTCGTCCGAGGCCGGCGACCTGGAGCAGGGCCGTGCGCATCCGTTCCATTGGTCAGACGACAATCCGTCGCCGTCGGATTCGGGTGACGAGCACGTGATGACCTTCGGGTCTGTCACGGTAACGCTCACAGCCGGCGGCTTGAAGCTCGAGGTTGGCGGGACCGTGCTTGAGGTCGGCGCGGGCAAGATCGGCATGCTCGCCGACCTTATCGACACGCGGGGCGGTGCCCTGCAGCACAACGACAAGAACGTCGGCAGCACCCACGTCCATGGTGGCGTGATCAAGGGCGGCCAGCACACCGAGGAGCCGGCAGGATGAAGCAGGAATACATCGTCACCGAGCTCGCGGGGAACCACGTGGCAGGCAACAGAAACCCGGGCGCGGGGGCAACCGTCATGCTCACGGCCGAGCAGGCCGAGCACCCCCTTCGCCTGGGACACCTTCAGGATCCGCGCGCCGCGCCGGCGCCAAAGCGTCGCAGCAGCAAGGTGAAATGACGTGGCCGGAGTGGACGCAGATACCGGCCTGGTGCTCGACGGTTTCCCGCACGTCGAGCAGAGCCTCGGCAAGATCTTCACCACTTTTCAGGGCGAGCGCGTCATGCGCGAATGGTTCGGCAACCCAGGGCTAAAGCTCTTGGGCGAAAACGCCACCGAACGTACGGTTCTTCTGTGGTTCAACGTGCTCTGGATGCTGACTGAGCTGTTCGAACCTCGTTTCAAGATACGGCAGTTCGTCCTCAACGACATCAACCGCCTTGGCTTCGGCGATTTCACCATCAACGGGGACTATCGTCCGTTCGGGCACCTCGACTGGCAGCAGACGGCCATGTTCGTGAGCATCGAGGGCGGCTCGGTGATCGTTCGGCCGGGCAACTGAAGGCTCCCTTCCCATGGCAGACCTACCGAAGCCGGCCATCATCGAGGAGCTGGTCTATGAAGCGTTGCTCGACCTGAGGGTCGACAAGACGCAGGAGCTCTTCGCGGCAAAGGGGATCGACTACGACGTCGGCAACCTTGAGACCGATCCGGTGAAGATCCAGATCGAGGAGAACGCCTATCGCGAGGTACTGGTTCGTCGGCGCATCAACGACGCGGTGCTGGCCAATATCCTCGCCTTCGCAATCGACGTCGCGCTCGACCACCTGGCCGGGTTCTACGACGTGGTGCGCATGCCTGGCGAAAAGGATGACCGGCTGCGCCAGCGGGTTCGCCTGGCTATCCAGGGGCGATCGACGGGCGGTACCGAGCCTCGGTATCGCGGCATCGCTATGGCCGTCGACCTGCGGGTCAGGGACACGTCGATCTACACGATCGGCCGCAGCCCGATCATCTACGCGGCCGTCTTCTCCACGGACAACAACGGGGTGGCAGACCCGGATCTTATCGCGCGCGTCGCGGCCGCGCTCAATGATCCGGAAAAGCGGATGGTCAACGACACGATCGTTGTCGAACCGGCTGCCAGGATTGTGGTGAACCCGACGGCAGATGTCTGGCTCTTGCCGGATGCCAACGCCGACGTCCTCACCAAGATCGGTCCCGCGGTCAAGGCAGCGTGGCAGGAGATAATGGCCCTCGGCCGCGATCTGCCGAACGCTTGGCTGACTGCAATGATGATGATCCCGGGCGTCCAGCGGGTGGAAGTGCCCACCCCGGATACAATCGCTTCGTTCCGGGAGGCCATCGCCATCGGCACCGTGTCTGTCACGTTCAAGGGGCGTTCCTACTGATGAAGCAGGTTCTGCTCCCAAAGAACGCCACCAAACTTGAGCGGGCGGTTTCCGAAACCACGGCGCCGACCCAGCAGATACTCGAGGCGGTCGAGGCAATCAGGGTCGCCAAGCACGTCACACGGCCGCCGTCTTTCCTGCCATGGCTGATCGATGAGTGTGGGCTTGAAGAGCTCACGCCGTATTTGCCGAACCTCTACGAGCTGCTCGACGAGGGTGTCGCCTGGCAGCGGATCCGCGGCACGCCTATGGCTGTTGCGAAGGGGCTGGGTTGGCTCGGCTACACTGCGGCGCAAGAGGAAGCTTCGCCAAATCGGCGCTACTGGAACTCGTTCCAGCTCCGATTCCCTTCCTTGCCAGCGAATGACGATCCGGACCTCAGTCGCATCGAAGGCATCTCGACGCTGTCGGTCTCGCGTCGATCGCGTTTCCGCCGTGGCGTCCATCGTTACGACATCAAACCGCTCGAACTTGACTACAGTAGGCTCGACCAAAGCATGCTGGAGTTCGAGAGCGGTGTGGCGGCCACGCCCGGCACCCCATCCTGGCCGGGCCAGCCCGCCATATGGTCGTTCGGCCGTTTGGCCGAATTCGACCACACCTTGTCGCAGGCGGAAGGCGAGGCCATCGGCAACTGGATCGACCCGCCTGTAGGGGGGGGCTCCCTCGCATGGGAAGACATGACCTATCCATGGGAGGAGGCCACCTTCGCTTGGGAGGATTCTCCTGAGGCGCAGCGCCAGGCATTGATGGCCGGGTGGTTTGCCGGGCGGCCGATCTATCTTTGCCTTCGCGCTGCGGGCGGCGCGGTCATCGGATACCGGCTTTGCCGGGCTGTGCGACCTGTTGGTCTTGCACCGGGCGGGGCCTACAGGGTTGGCGGCGCCGCCTACGACCCGTCGCCGTCTGGCACTCGTGTCTACATCGAGGCCATGACCCAGTTTGAGGATGCTGATGACGTTGCAGCGACGTCCATTTCGCTCCTAGTCAATGCCGTTCGCGCGCCCGGTGTGAAGCCCGGCAAGCAATGGCTTACGGCCGCCCAGCTGTCAGGAGGGCAAGAGTTCGCCCAGCGGGCGGTCACCATCCCACTGCGCCGCACGGTGCGGGATCAATTCAAGTTCCTTGTGAGGTTCTGATGTACGAACACAAGAGCGGCCTGCCGCTCGCCTTCAGCCGTGCAGACGGCAGGGGTGAGCAGCAGTCGGTGGTCTTCTATGGCCGGCGCCCGTTCCTACAGGGCGCCGAGCTCAACGACGTGCAGGACATCATCCGCGGCCGCCACGACCGCCTTGGCCGCCTTATCGCCAGTGACGGTGACCGCGTCGAGCGCGCGTCTGCCGTGGTCGACCGCGAGGCGGGCACGGTAACCCTTCAGGACGGCCTAATTTACGTCGAGGGGGACGTCTTTCCTGTTGCGGAGAAGGTGCTCACGCACGTGCCGATGGTCGGTCGCGTCGAGATTGGTGTGCGCGTCACCCGCACCTGGCTGACGGCCGACGATGCGCCAGAACTACGCGGCCTTGTGCCCGGATCCGAAGCTGCGGACGAAGATGGCGCCGCTCGAGAGGTCGTGACCCTCGCATGGGCTGGGGCTGGCGACAGCGGTCAGGGCGAGTTCCATCAGGTCTATCTCCTGCAGGACGGTACTATCCTTGACCAGACGCCGCCGCCGCAGCTTTCTGGTGTTGCGCAGGCCCTTGCTCAGTACGATCGCCCCCATGGCCACTACATCGTGTCGGGTTGCCGCGTTACGGCGCTGGGCGCCAACGCAGGGGATGAGCTCTTCTCGATCGAGCAGGGCGAGGCCAACATCAACGGCTTCAAGATCACGCGTTTCGCGGCTCTACGCCACGCCGAGGCCCGGATCTGGGATGTTGGCGCGGTGCCGGGCGAGACCCACACCTACACTGGTGGCGCCAGTGTTACGATCCAGGTGGCTGCGTTTCCCATCGACACGATTTCGTCGATCCTGTTGACCAAGGAGAAGACGGTCAACGTGACGCGCGGCGCAACCGCGCACGGGATCGATGGGCTCCCCGACACCAGTGTCATCGACCTTATCGAGGTGAAGCAGGGCGCCACGGTCTATGCCAAGGATACGAGCTGGATCCGTACCGGCAACGGCGTTGACTGGGGGCCGGCCGGTCCGGAGCCCGGCGCAGGCCAGACGTATACGGTCAAGTACCGCTATCGCGACAGTGTCGTGGCCACCAGTTTTGACGACAAGAGCATCACCGTTTCGGGCGGCGCCACTGGCGGCGACATCATCGTGTCGTACACCTATAAGCTGCCGCGCATCGACATGCTCTGCCTCCGACAGAACGGCGAAGTCGAATACGTGAAGGGCATCTCGGCGCGCGCCAATCCTGTCAGGCCTGTGCCTCCACTAGACGTGCTGCCGCTCTGTCAGATCAGCAACAACTGGATGGGTACGCCGACGGTTGTCAACGACGGCGTACGCTCGATCGACTACGGCGAGATGTGGCGCTACTTCAACCAGTTGCGCGACCATAGCCGTCTCATCCAGCTCGAGCGATTGAAATCTGGCATCAACGCTCGCGATCCGAACGCCAAGAAGAACATGTTCGTCGATCCAATGATCGACGATAGCTTCCGTGACATCGGGGTGCCTCAGAATGCGGCCGTCGGCGACGGCGTCATGCAGCTGCAGATCACGCCGACGTTCCATTACGCCGCGATGGTCGGGCCGGTAACGCTCGACTGGGTCGAGGAAGTGATCGTCGACCAGGCGCTCAAGACCAACTGCGTCAAGATCAATCCTTACGCCAACTTCCTGCCGTTGCCCGGTTCGCTGGCGCTCACACCCGCGTCGGACTTCTGGACAGTGTCACGCACCGAATGGTTGTCGGAAGAAACGCTCGAGTTCCAGCGCGGCTTCCAGCGTGGCAGGGGACCGCTACAAACTGTCGACGTTCAGGACAGGCTTGTCGACCAGCGCCAGGAGCAGGCGGAATTCCTTCGTGAGATCCTCGTGAGCTTCAAGCTGACTGGTTTCGGTCACGGTGAAGTCCTCGACGTCCTCACCTTCGATAGCGTCAACGTCAAGCCGGTAGGCGTTCTTTCGGGCGACGCCAACGGCGAAATCGCGGGCGCTTTCACAATCCCCGCCAATATTCCCGCGGGAACAAAGACGGTGCGGGCAGAGGGCTTGGGCGGCAGCACCGCCCAGGCCATGTTCACCGGCCAAGGCACGATCGAGATCGATGTCATGCGCCGAACGACGACGATCCGGCGGTGGATCCCGCAACCGCCGCGGCCAGCCGGCGGCGGCGGAAGCGAGAGTGGTTCCGATCCTCAGGCGCAGAACTTCATGTTGCCTGAAGCTCGTCAGCTGCTCGGTATCGATTTCCACCTATGCGCACTCGGCAACCTGTCGAACAACATCCTCGTGCATCAGGTTACCGTCGAAAACGGTATTCCGACCGTCGACGTCATGGCTGAGGCGTTCGTTCCGATGGCCGGGGCCACAGAGGGATGGAAGTCGGCACGATATCCCCTGCCGGTGACCACCCCTGATGACCGGGACCATTCCGCGGTCATCAAGACCGACGACAATGCTCACTCGGTATCGGTCGCTGCTTTGGGTGGGTTCGACATCGATCTGCAGCGAAAGGTGACGGCGCATCCTTACCCGATCGGCCCGCGGCTCGACGGCGTCAATGGTCGCAGTTGGACGGCGCATCAGGGCGAGGCTTTGTCATTCCGCCTGGTGGCTGCGCGCTATCCAGTGACGACCAAGACGGTCAACCTCGGCTCGTTCAACCTTGTCGACTGCAGCGACCTGCAGGTCCGCGCGGCCGTTGAGCTGCCGTCGGCGGCTTGTTCGGTGGTGTTCGAGATAGAGCGCACCAACGGCACGATCTGGCGGCTCCTACCGTTCCAAGTAATGCAGCTCAACGAGTTCATCACCGAGACGGTTCAGCTGCGCGCGGTGCTGAAGGGAACTGAGAAGCTTTCGCCGATCCTCTACGCACCGGTCGAGCTCATCGCCGGCGAGATCGCGACCACGGCTGTCTACATCACCGAGGCGTTCAAGTTCGGGACAGCCATCGACCTGACAGCCTACTTCAAGGCGTACCTGCCTGGCGGGGCGACGGTCACGATCGAGTACGACAAGGCCGACGGGAACTGGCTGGCCTTGCCTCTCATCGACACTGAGCCGCTCGATTTCCCCCAGTGGGTCGAGAGGACCAACGAGGTGACGAACATCACAGCGATCCAGGGGCGCCTCCGGATCACCGCCACCGGCGGGCCGTCCGCGCGCCTTATCGTCGGCGACCTCGGCGCTTCCATCAGGTAAGGATATCGAGAATGGCTGGTGAAACCGAAACCCCAATTTACGGGTTTCCGATTCCGACCCGTGGCCTCGCGCCGAAAGAGTTCGTCGACGAGGCACTCGACAAGATCGCGCTCGCCATTGCGATGGTCGAAACCGTAGTTGTTGGGATCAGCAACCTGGCGGCAAGCAAGGCCAACGCTAGCCACACCCATTCTCTTGCACAGGTCTTGGGTTTGGTCGATGCGCTGGCCGGCAAGATGTCGGCAAGCAAGACCTTCACTCTTGCGGAGTTGATGGACGTCGAGGGCGCTGCCGCGGCCCCGGCGGGTTACGTTCTGGTCAAGTCCGCGACGTCGTGGCAAGTGATGTCGGCAGCGGCGGCGATGGGCAACCATCAGCATGGTGTGGCCGACATCGTTGGTTTTGATTCCGCTGTTACCGCAAAGATCAACGCCCTCATCGCGGGCGCACCGGGCGCGCTCGACACCCTCTACGAGTTGGCCGCCGCACTAGGGAACGATCCGAATTTCGCTACCACCGTAAGCACGGCGCTGGCGGCACGCGCGCTGGCAATTCGATCTGTAGCGGGTGCTGGGTTGGCCTCGGGCGGCGGAGACCTTACCGCGGATCGAACGATCACGGTGACAAAGTCGACGAACCCTCAGGCCGTGGCAGGGATAGATGACACCACTGCCATGACGCCGATCCGGACCAAAGAAGCGTTTGATGCGCGTGCTCTTGGTGCGGGGCAGACATGGCAGAATGTCTCCCGAGCTGCGGGCACTTCATACCAGAACACCACGGGACGCCCGATCCAAGTCGTCATCAATGGCGGCATCACCGGCAACAACAACAGTTTTCAAGTATCGACTGACAATGCTTCATGGGTGGCAGCGGGCACCGTGAATGACTTTGGTATCGTCTACTCAGTCGTCCCTAACGGTCACTACTATCGTCTAGGCGGTGGTTCGTTCAGCTACTGGTCGGAGTTGAGATGATGGCGGAGACCGGCTTCTTCCACCCAGATCGCGGATACTGGCAGGCTATCGATGGCAGCCCGAACGAACTACTGCCCAACTACCCAGAAGGGACTTCGGTTGTCCCCCTGCGCCCAAGCAGTCTGCATGTCCTGCAAGACGGCGAGTGGGTGCTACAGGCAGTACCTCTGACAGAACGCAAAGCGGCTCGTCTCACCTCGTTGGCGGAAAAACGTTGGCAGGTCGAGACAGGCGGGATCGTCGTAGGTGGTACCCGCATAGCCACCGACATCGCAAGCCAAAACCGCATCGGCAATGCCTATGCCGGGGCGCAACGCTTCCCGGACAGGCCAATCGATTTCAACGGCGTAGACGGATGGGTAACGCTCGATCCGGCGAGTATGATCGCAATCGGCGATGCGGTGTATCTGCACGTTCAGGCCTGCTTTTCCCGGCATAAGGCCCTTGCTCTGCAAATCAACGGCGCTGCCGACCAGGCCGCGCTCGACGCCATCGACATCGAGGCCGATTGGCCGGGAAGCTAGCGGCGATACTTGGCGACGAACGCTTCGGCCGGCAGATCAAAGGAGGCTTGCTCTCGAGCGATCATCTCGTCCGGCCAGTCCCACCAGCGAATTGCCTGCATCGCATCAGCGATGTCCTCTGGAAACCTGCGTCTGATGAACTTGGCAGGATTGCCGCCCACGATGGTGTAGGCGGCAACATCCTTGGTGACTATACTACCTGCGGCGACCACTGCACCGTCGCCAATCGTTACGCCAGACATGATGATCGCACGTGCGCCGATCCAAACGTCATTCCCAACCACGATGGGGCCGTTTGTCTGGAGGTATTCATCGATCGCCTGCGTTTTGAAGCGCTTATTCTGAAAAGGGTACGTCGCTGCTGTGTGGGTAGGGTGGTTGCCCTGGCACATGAACAGCACCTCGCGCGCGATAGAACAAAAAGCTCCGATGCTGACCGGTGAGGTGGGGAAGCAGTTATAGAGGCCTTCCTTAGACACACCGTATGTGCCGCGCCCAACCGTTACAGAGGCGGGCATTGCCGAGGGGTCGCGCTTCTTTAGACCGAGCCGCATTCGTAGTTGTCTGAAAGGTGCCATAGCTCGCCCTATCAGCGCACTACTGACAGTTCAACTCTCCGATCCCCACCAGCCCGCCATCTGGCGGGTTTTTTTGTTGCCCTGAGTGACCCTTGGGCAAGGTCGAGTCCCTGAGGAGCCCAGACATGGCCACTGAACTGATCGCAGGTATCAGGCACCTGCGCGACGGAATCGAAGCGCAGGCGGTGCTTGCGGCCGACATGAGCGTTATCGGCATCATCGGCACCGCGCCGAATGCCGACGCCGTAACCTTCCCACTGGACAAGGCGGCGACCTTCTACACGAACGATAAGGCGAAGCTCACGGCGCTCGGCGCTACGGGCACGCTCGTCGATGCGCTGATGGGCATCTCAGCCCAGCTGGGTGTCCGCGCTGCAGCCGCTCGAGTCGTGGTGGTTCGCGTCGAGGACAATGCTCAGGCATCGGCCGTCATCGCCAAGATCATCGGCAGCGAGGCAAATGGAACTGGCGTCTGGGCGCTGCTCGACGCACCGGAGGAGCTCGGGGTCACGCCGCGACTGCTCATCGTGCCTGGCTACACTTCGCAGTCGTCGCAGGGGCTCAAGTTCGGCTCCATCACGGCAGCTGGCAGTGGCGGAGCCAACGGCACCTTCCCGCTGGCCTTCACCGGCGGCACGGGATCTGACGCAGCCGGCACGTTCACGGTCACCGGGGGGGCGCTCACGGCCGTCAACATCACCAGCCCCGGCACGTACACGGTGGCGCCGACGCTGTCGTTCGCCGCTTCCGCCGGCCTCACGGGTGCGACGGCGACGGTCACGCTCGGACAGATCGGCAACGCTGTCTGCGCGATGATGCCGACGATCTGTGCTCGGCTGCAGGCCCACTTCCTCCCGGAAGGGCCGACCAACACACGGCAGGCGGCGATCGACTGGCTTGAGACGCTGCCACGTTCCGAGTGGATCCTTCATCCGCTGCGGCAGGACGTGAAGGTTTCGAACGCCAGTGGCGACGTCGTGACCAAGCCCATGTCTCCCTATGTCATTGCGCTTTATCCGCGCCGCGACGCTGAGCGCGACGGCCGGCCGAGCTTCTCGATCGCCAACCAACAGATCTACGGCATCGTCGGCCTGTCGCCGTCGATCCCGTTCTCGATCACCGACGCGGCGGTCGAGGGGCAGGACGACTTGGCGCTGTCGTTCGGCATTGCATTTCGCGGTGACGCTGGCGTGGCTGGCTCCCTGACCGATGGTGGCTTCACCTTCTGGGGTACCGACACATTGGCGGAACTCGAGGACTGGCGCTTCGCCAACGTGTGCCGCATGCGCACCTACATGGAGCTGATGCAGGTGAGGGCGGTTCGCAACTTCCTCGGCCGCTTCAATCTCACAGTCCAGACGGTCCAGGCTGTCGTCAACACGCTCGACACGCAGCTGCGCGTTCTGAAGGCGGACGGCGACATTCTCGACTACCGGGTCGACTTTGAGCCGGACCGGAACACTCCTGAGGAGCTGCGTCTTGGCAACATCGACCTGACGTTCAAGGCCGAGGAGCCACCTGTCTTCCGCAAGGCCACGATCCGGTCTCGCCGCTATCCCGAGGCGCTGGACGGACTGGTCCGCAACATTTCCCTGCAGCTCGGCAACCTGATCGCGGCCTAAGGCCGCGATCCTTCCATTGGGAGACCAGAAAATGTCCTCACCCCTCTACAACCTCGACGCTGCGAACATGTTTGTTGGCGACGATGACCCCGGGGAATCGCTCTACACCATCCTTAAGAGCGTCAAGTTCTTCGGGCTCGAGGAGGCAACCAAGGATCATCTTGGCGGCGGCGCCGTCACCAACATCAAGCTGGGCATGCGGGCGTATACGCTTTCGCCGATCGCGTTCACGCTTGAGGGCCTGGCGCCAAATGTCCAGAAGCGCATCATGCCGGTCGGTGCGCAGCGGATCAAATACACGATCCGCGGCAACGTTCGCGACATTCGTTCTCACGACGATATCCCCCTCCGGTGCGTCGTTGAAGGTCGCATGACCAAAGCTGAGATCTCCGAATTCGAGCGCGATAAGGGCGTGTCGTCCAGCTACGAGATCAACGAGATGCTCTTCTACCACCTGCACCTTGGGGCGGAAGAGAAGTTCTATTTCGACTACTGGGCCGGTCCGAACGGCCTGCGCATCGACGGCGTTCCCGTGCTGCAAGGCATGGCTCGCAATCTCGGCCTGGCGTGAGGTGATCCATGACTGACCAGCCCGAAACCACGGCGCCTGCGGAAACCTCGCAGGCGCGTATCATCAGCACTAAGGTCCGCAGTGCCACGGTTCCACTCGATTATGAGGTCGAGTTCGGCGGCAAGGTCTGGACGGAGATCACGGTCCGCCGCGTCACCGGCAAGGAAGTCCAGGGCTACATCGACGCGCTGGCAAGGGGAGAGAATATCGCCCCTCCGATGTTCGAGTGCCCGCTTGAGGTCTACGATGCCTTGGACGATGACGACCGCATGGCCGTGGAGGAGGCCGCCCTCCCTTTCTTGCCCCGCCGTTTGAAGGCGGCGGCAGGGTCTTCCCCTCAGAGTGGATCGGCTACGTCGGCCTCGTAGCCCACACCTTCTCCACACCGATTCCTCAGGTGCTCGAAATGGAGTGGCTGCGAATCCTTGATTTCTACTGCGGCGCGCTGGCGCTGCAGCGGGACAAGGCCAGCTTCCAAGCCCGCCTGTTCGGCTCAAAACTAGGGTAATCCAATGGCACGCACGCTAGTCGGTCGCCTTCAGCTCGTCGTCGAAGCGATGGGCTTGGGTGAGGCGAAAAAGGTTGGCGACACCATCCGTGACATCGAGGCGACCGCCAAGCGGCTGTCCTCGGCGTCGTGGGGTGTCGGCTTTCAGCGCCAGATCGAAAAGCTTGGCCTCGGCGCCCGGCAGATCGACGATATCCGCCGGTCATGGGAACGGCTCGAACGGGACATGTCGTCCCGCGGATTGTCCAAGGCACTCCAGAAGAGCGAGATCGCGGCGTGGAAGACGGCCACGCTGGGGCACTTCGCGTCGGTACGTGCCGGCATGCGGGAGACCGAGGCCGAGGCCAAGCGCATCGGTCGCGGCATCCAGGCCGCCATGAAGCCGGCCTACCTGCTACTCGGCGGCTATACCGGAACGTACATCGGCAGCATGGCCGGCCGGGAGGCGCTGATTGCGGCATCTGAAGGCCGCCGCGTTCAGGCTGAGGCGAAATACTCCGGCCTGTCCGAAGGCGAGCGAGGCAGGATCAATAGCCAGTCCGACTACCTCTCTGGCAAGTACCGCCTGTCAAAGTCCCAGATTTTCGAGGTCATGAAAGAGGCGTCGCTGTCGATGCCATCGACTGACGCCGCTCTGGCGGTTTCGGAAAAGATGGCCCAGGCATTCCTCATCCTCTCGAACGCCATGGGGTCTGAAGGGGCGATCTCGGGCCTGCGTCAGTTCAACAAGGCAATGGACAACATCGAGAAGGTCACGCCGGAGGAGTATACGAATTACCTCGAGAACTTCATGAAGGCCCAGCAGGTCGCCGGCATGGATATCGACCCCGGCGCCTACGCGCAGGCGATCAAATATGCCCGCTCCTCCGGTAAGGTCTACGGCGACGACTTCATGTCGAAGTGGCTGCCTTTCCTGATCGCCGAGACGGGCGGCTCCGACGCCGGTACGCAGATCCGCGCTGCCTTCGACCAGTTCATCGTCGGCCGCGCGTCGAAGAAGGCGATCAAGGCGCAGGAGGAGTACGGCATCCGCAGCTCTGACGGCCAGCTGATCGGAGGCGATAAGGCCTTCACAAACAACCCGATCAAGTGGGTGAAGGAACATCTGCTGCCTCAACTGGTGAAGGCCGGCGTGGACATGTCGGACGAGACCGCTGTCGCCAAGGTGCTCGGTGAGGTAACGAACAACCGTCTGTCGTCCGACCTGCTGAGCCGCATCGTCTTCTCGTTCGACCAGTATCAGCGCCTCGTCGAGCAGCGCTTACCTAACGCGGCCGGCCTTGATGCGGCCGGTCAGGTGCAGGGCGATAACCCGTTCGCGGCCTGGCAGGGCTTCAAAGACAGCCTCAAGAACCTGTCCGATGCCCTTATGCCCATGGAGCAAATCAGCTCCGGCCTGAATGTCTTCGCCGACACGATCAATAGATTCCAGCAGGCGGTGCGCGACGGCGATCCGAAGGTGGCCACTGGCCTCGCCGTTGCGGGGGTTGGCGCCGCTGGATTCGGTGCATGGAAGGTCGCATCCGCGATCTGGGGCCTGATCACTGCCGGGACGAACCTCAACATCGCGGCGGCCGCGCTGCAGGCCGCTGCTGTGGCTCAGGGGGGCGCCGGCGTGCTGGACAATGTTGGCGGCGGCAAAGGCAAGAAGCCGGGCGCCGGGTTCGCCGGTTGGCTGGCTTGGGCCGGTAGTCGTGCTCCGCTCTTATCGACGCTCTTCCTATCCGGCGACACGCCCGGTGGTGGCACCTGGCGCGACGACCCAAGGTCGGCGACGTTCCTCGCCAACCAGCGTATCGCGGCGAGCAAGTCAGGCATCGAGGAGCGCGAACGAGACAGCAGCCTGGACGGTGCGATGATTTCTGGTGGTCCGAACAGGGCAGGTGGAATTCACAGCGTCCTCAACGGCGACGATGCGATTGGCCGGATGCTGGCGGGCATGGATGCACTCGCCAAGTCATCTGCCGCCCCGACGGTCGACTCGAGCTCGATCGACGCGGCAATTGCAAAGGCGCAGCAGCTGCTAAGCGTGCTGCGCAGCGCCGCCAACTCCGCGGCCTCGGCCGGCTCCAGCGTCGACAAGGAAATGCGCCGGACCTATTCGGACTATGGGGTGACGCCTTGATCGCGCTGATGTCTCTGGGGCCAGTGGTCTTCGACCTGGTCACCAACCTCGACGCCACCGAAGGCGAGGCGAACACGTCGTTTGCCAAGCACGACGTCATTGGCGCGGCGCCGATCTATGAGGAGACCGGTGACGAGGACGCCCCGATTACGTTGAACGGGGTGATCCACCCCTCGCACTTCGGTGGCCTCGGGTCGCTCGCCGCACTCGAGGCGGCACGTGCGGCCAAGATCCCGCTGCCGCTGATGCGTGGCGACTTCATCCCGCTCGGCTGGGTGCTTATCCAAGGTTTGGCGGAGAAGTCTGCCTATTTGGATCACCACGGCGTCGGTCGGGAGATCCGGTTCACCGTCAACCTGTTGCGGGTCGGCTCACCTAGCGCCGGCATGGCTGCATCCATCCTGAGGCTGTTCCTGTGACTGAGAAGTACGTGACCGAGACCGTCAAGACCGAGCACATGACGCTGTCGCAGCTGGTTTGGCGCATGTTCGGCCGTCAGCCCGCCGGATACGTCGAGCGGGTGCTCGCCTTCAACCAGGATCTCGCTTTGCAGTCGCCGTACCTTACCGTCGGTTCGGTGGTGAAGCTGCCGATCGAGAACATCGAGGCGGACACGCGCCGGCGCGATGTCGTCAGGCTGACGGACTAGCTCATGTTCATCAAGGGCAGTTACAAGGTCACGATCGACGGTCGGGACGTCACCAGCCGTTTGCGTCCGCTCTTGAAGGATCTCTGTATCGAGCGGGCCGCCGGCGAGGCTGCCGACAGCCTCGACCTGACGCTCGCTGATCCCTATGGCGGCATCGTGATGCCGCGCGATCGCGCCCCGGTCGAAGTGGAGCTCAACGGGCAGTGGGGGTTCATTGGCTTCATCTCGGAGGTCTGTTGCTCGATCAGCAAGCAGGAAGGCCGCGAAATCCGGGTCTCGGCCAGTTCCGTAGACCAAGGCGGCAAGGCCAAGCAGCCGTCGCTTCGGCACAAGGACAACGCCATGCTGGGCGCCGTGGCCGCTGAGTGGGGCGAGAAGGCCGGCCTGCAGGTGCAGGTGCTCGGTTCGCTCGCATCGATCCAGCGGCCTTACTGGATCCAGCAGAACGAGAGCTTCATTTCGTGGGGGCAGCGCACCGCCCGAGAGGTTGGCGGCACCTTCAAGATCCTCGGCACCCGCGCTTTTATCTCGCCGCGGAACGAGGGGATCTCGGCATCAGGCCGCCCGCTCACACCCATCCACGTCCGCGTGGGCGATAACTTCATCGACGGCTCTATCACACCTGTAATTGGCCGACCGAAGTTCTCGAACGTAACGCTGTCCTACTTCGATCGCGGGAAGGGCGAGCGGGTCGAGGTGGACGTCGACACTGGGATCGACGGTGTGGACGCCAAGCTGCGCGCTCTGGTCACCGTCGCCAACGAGGACCAGGCGAAGACCAAAGGCGGCGCAGTCGGCAAGGAATCAGATCGGGAGAAGGGGCAGGGCGACGTCACTATCATCGGCGACGCCATTGCCGAGCCGGAAGCCGAGTGCATCGTTTCGGGCTGGCGGCCCGGGGCGGACGGGGCCTACCAGATCCATTCGGTCTCGCACAAGGTCTCCAAGCAGGGCGGTTTCACGACATCGCTTGGACTGCGGCAGCCGAAGGGCGGCGCCGGCAAGGACGCTCGCTAGGCGGGCAAATTCCCACATCGGAGAAACGATATGAACGCCTGGCCCAAGCAGAGCGAGTGCGACGCATTTTATGGCAACCCCCGCGGTCCAGATGGATCCGCGTCGGCCAAATGGGAGGCCGAGAATCTCGTCTACATCGCCGCATTCGATCTGCCGTTCATAATCTATTACGACGGCAAGCCGGTCACGCGGGTTCGCGTCCACAAGAAGGTGAAGGACGCATTCCTGCGCGTGCTCAACCGGATCTGGGAAGCCTCCGGAAAGAGCCAAGCCAAGGTCGACGAGTGGGGCATTTCCAAGTACGCCGGGTGTTATGAGTACCGCAAGAAGCGGTCGGGCACGACCCTGTCGATGCACTCGTATGCGTGCGCCTTCGACTTCGACCCTGCGAACAATGGCTTCCGCGACCCTACGCCGCGCTTTGCTGACTACCCGGAGGTGATCAAGGCTTTCGCCGCCGAGGGTGCCGTCTGGGGCGGCGACTGGAAGACCAACTGCGACGGCATGCACTGGCAGTTCGCGCGGGTCGGCTGATGTTCGGGTTCTTCGACTGGATCAAGATGGGCGCCGCCGGCGCGCTCGTCCTCATGGCGGCGCTGGCGTTTGACCGTTGGATCGACGACCCGTTGGTCTTCGCAGCTGGCAAGGATGCCGGCGCCATCACAGAGAGGCAGGCTTGGGAAGAGGCGCGCCGGCGTCTCGAGGCCAAGAGGGCCGAGGACAAGCGAATAGCTCAGGCAAAGATCGACGCCGCCGAACGCGCATACTTCCGCGAGCGCATCGGGGACGTCGTTCGCATGACGGCGCTGGATCAGGAAATCAGGAAGGCGGCGGCAGATGGTTCGACGGCATGTAGCGATGGCTCTTCTGCTCCTCCTGCCTTCACTCGCGGCGTGTCGCGCGCACTCAACGCGATTGGTCGACGTGGACCTGTCGCCGGCGGTGACGCCGCAGTCGGCCAGGCAACCGTGCGCTGAGGTCGTCGACATTCCGGATCGCGACTTGTCCAGCGTGGAGAGCGCGCCGCTCTGGGGCACCGATCGGCAGAACCTCGGCGAATGTGCCGCGCGCAACCGCGTGCTGGTGACCGCTATCGAAGCGTTGGAAAAGCAGGGCGGCGGCCCGCATTCGAGGGGGGGAGCAGAATGAGCTTGTGGGAATGGTTCTCTACCGGCAAGGGGGAGCTGCTCCAGGCCGGCTTCCTTGGGTCCGTCGTCGCTGCCGTGATGGAGTGGAACGGGGTGATCCCTGCACTGCGCAAGATCATCGTCGGGACGATCTGCGCCCTTCACCTCTCGCCCGTCGCCCTACCGTTGCTTGCCTGGGCGCTGGGTAACCTGCAGGTTCCTCAGGAGAACGCCGCCGGCCTCAGCGGGTTCTTGATGGGGGTCACTGGTATCATTGTGATCGAGATCATCCTGAAAGCGTTTCGCCTGCGTCGTGACGACATGCGGAGGAGCTCGGAATGATGCTGACAGGCAAGCATATCGCCAAGGCGGCCAGGTGCCAGCGCGCGCCGGCGCTGGCCGCTCTCTGCATCGCCATTGGCTATGTGATTGCCCTTGCGATCTTTACGGCGGAGAGGGACAGTCCTGAGTTCAAGGATCGACACACGACGATTTTCTATCCCGGCTAGACGCCGGCACCCCCAATTTTGCGCCCGCTGCCCTTCGGGGTGGCGGGCGCTTTTTTGCGTTTACGGGCCAAGTATCTCGGTCAGCTTCTGGGGTCACTCGGTGGCTGGAGGGACGCGGCGTTCTCCATGGCGACCAGCAGTGCGGTTCCGATATGATACGCAAGCAATTGGTCGCCGGCGGACTCGGCCCTGCGCTCGGCCTCGGTCAGCCTGCCCGATCGATGGGTCAAAGCTTACGCGACTCACAGTCACTTGGGTTGTTTATCGATGCGCACTTTGCGCCCCAATGGGCGCCTTTTTCGGAGCCACTCTTCGAAAAATTATTCAATAATAACAGCTTACATCTGGAATTGTGGTGCGGATGATAGGAGTCGAACCTACACGCCTCTCGGCACTGGAACCTAAATCCAGGGCGTCTACCAGTTCCGCCACATCCGCATGGACCTGCCAATCCCACGCTGCCATCGTTCTGTCAATCTCACGGCTGAAATCAGCAGAACAGGTGGAAACCGCGAAGATGGTTGAAAATTCGCCTCGCCTGTGACAAAAGGCCAGTCGAATATGACGGTACGCAAGAATCCGTCTCTGAAAGTTACGATAAGAAGTAGGAATAACAACAACTTATCGCGATTTTTGGAGGGCGGCGGGAGAAACGGACCGCTGATGGCGGACCCCAGGAACCGAATTGCGAACTTGAAGCCATCCCCGGCAAACGAATTCCGGCAGGCTTGACGGCAAAGGACCGTCAAGACGCGCCACACCTGAAAACAAAGGTTTGATGATGCAGGTCACCGAAACGCTCAATTCCGGTCTCAAGCGCGAGATCAAGGTAACGGTCCCGGCTGGCGACATGGAAGCCCGACTCGTGAAGCGGCTTTCGGATGCCAAGGACAAGGTCCGTATCAACGGCTTCCGCCCCGGCAAGGTGCCCCTGCAGCATATGCGCAAGGTCTATGGCAAGTCGTTCATGGCCGAAGTGGTCAATGAGATCCTGACCGATTCGACCCGCTCGATCATCTCGGAGCGTGGCGAGAAGGCTGCGATGCAGCCCGACGTTGTGATGACCGAGGACGAGAAGGAAGCCGAGAAGATCCTCGCCGGCGGTGCCGACTTCGAATTCAGCCTGAGCTACGAAGTCATCCCGGCGATCGAGATCAAGGACTTCTCCGACATCAAGGTTTCGCGCCCGGTCTACGACGTTCCGGAAAGCGAGATCGACGAGCAGGTCAAGCGCATCGCCGAATCGGCGCGTTCTTATGAAGAAAAGAAGGGCAAGGCCGCCGAAGGGGACCGCGTCACCATCGACTATGTCGGCAAGATCGACGGCGTCGCCTTCGACGGTGGCACGGGCTCCGACCAGCCGCTGGTGCTCGGCTCGAAGGAATTCATCCCCGGCTTCGAGGAGCAATTGGTCGGCACCAAGGCCGGCGACGAGAAGCTGGTTACCGTGACTTTCCCGGAAAACTACCAGGCCTCGCATCTGGCCGGCAAGGAAGCGACCTTCGACGTCACCGTCAAGGAAGTCGCGGCTCCTGGCGAGCTGGAAGTCAACGACGAGACCGCCAAGAACCTCGGCCTCGAGTCGCTCGAGAAGCTGCGCGAGATCGTCCGCGGCCAGATCGAGAACCAATTCGGTGCGATGACGCGCCAGAAGGTCAAGCGCCAGTTGCTCGACCAGCTTGACGCGACCTACAAGTTCGAGGCGCCGTCGAAGCTCGTCGAAGCCGAGTTCAACAACATCTGGAGCCAGGTCACCCGCGATTTGGAAATCGCCGGCCGCACCTTCGCCGACGAAGAGACGACGGAAGAGGACGCCCGCGCCGAGTACCTGCGTCTGGCGGAGCGCCGCGTGCGCCTCGGTCTGGTGCTCGCCGAGATCGGTGAGAAGGCTGGCGTCACGGTTACCGACGAAGAGCTGCAGCGCGGCCTGTTCGATACGGTTCGCCGCTATCCGGCCAGCCAGCAGCAGGAAGTGTTCGATTTCTACCGCAACAATCCGTCGGCGCTGGTCAACCTGCGCGCGCCGCTGTTCGAGGAGAAGGTAGTCGATCACCTGCTGTCGCAGATCTCCGTCACCGACAACAAGGTGACCAAGGAAGAACTGCTCGCCGAAGACGAGGACGAGGCTTCCGCTGAAAAGCCGGCCAAGAAGGCATCGGCCAAGAAGGCTGAAAAGGCCGAGGGTGAAGAGCCCAAGAAGAAGGCCGCCCCGAAGAAGAAGGCCGCCAAGGAAGGCGACGCCGAGTAAGGCATCGCGCTATCTATCGAATGAAAAAGGCCGCTGGTTCATCCGGCGGCCTTTTTGATTCTGGCCGGATTTTGAAAGTGAGTGAGGCGGGACGCGATTGCACCGCGCTCATATCAGCAGCAGCCCCTTCATGCTGGCATAGCCCTTCTTGCCGATGATGATGTGGTCGTGGACGGAAATGCCGAGCGGTTTGGCGACATCGACAATCGTCTTGGTCATGTCGATGTCGGCGCGCGAGGGCGTCGGATCGCCCGAGGGGTGATTGTGGACGAGGATGAGCGCGGTCGCCGACAGTTCCAGCGCGCGCTTGATGACCTCGCGCGGATAGACGGGCGTATGGTCGACCGTGCCGGTCTGCTGCACCTCGTCGGCGATCAGCACGTTTTTCTTGTCGAGGAAAAGGATGCGGAACTGCTCGCGTGCCTCGAAGGCCATCGCCGCGCGGCAATAGTCGAGTACCTGGTTCCATGACGACAAGACTTCGCGGCCGCTGATTTCGCCGCGCGCCATCCGCTTGGCCGAGGCCGCGATGATCTTGAGATCGAGCGCGACTGCCGGGCCGATGCCCTTGACCTCCTGCAGAAGATTGACCGGCGCGCCAAGTATCTCGGCCAGCGTGCCGAAGCGGGCAAGCAGCGCCTTCGCCACCGGTTTGGTGTCCGAGCGCGGGATCAGCCTGAAAAGCAGCAGTTCGAGCAGTTCATAGTCGGCGAGCGCATCGCCGGCTGCCGAGAAGCGTTCGCGGAGCCGATCGCGATGTCCGAGATAGTGCGGCTTCTCACGCACAGTGTCGCGCTTGACGGGCAGCATTGGCTGCTCGCCGAAGAAACCGCGCTCGTCGTGGTCGTTGCTCGCCATTCCCGCCGGTATCGCCCCCGCTGGCTTCTCCACCAGCGGCAACGATCTTATGCGGACAGGCCGGGTCGGTCGAGCCCCTTGGGCGAGAGCGTGAAGATCTCGCAGCCGGTGGCCGTCACGCCGACGGTATGCTCATACTGCGCCGAAAGCGAACGGTCGCGGGTGACCGCCGTCCAGCCGTCGGACAGCACCTTCACATGCGGTCGGCCAAGATTGATCATCGGCTCGATGGTGAAGATCATGCCCTCACGCATCTCGACGCCCTCGTTGACGTTGCCGTAGTGCAGGATGTTCGGTGCGTCGTGGAACAGCGCGCCGACACCATGGCCGCAGAAATCGCGAACGACCGAGCAGCGCTCGCCCTCGGCATAGGACTGGATGGCCGCGCCGATCGCACCCGTGCGCGCGCCTGGCCGCACCGCGGCGATGCCGCGCTCCAGGCACTCATAGGTGACTTCGAGCAGGCGCTCGGCGGCGCGCTTGATGGTGCCGACCGGATACATGCGGCTCGAATCGCCGTGCCAGCCGTCGAGGATGTAAGTCACGTCGATATTGACGACGTCGCCGTCCTTGAGCGGCTTGTTGTCGGGGATGCCGTGGCAGACGACGTGATTGATCGAGGTACAGCACGACTTGGTGTAGCCGCGATAATTCAGCGTCGCGGGCATCGCGCCATGGTCCATGCCGAACTCGAAAACGAAGCGGTCGATGGATTCGGTGGTGACGCCGGGCGCCACGCGGTCGACCAGTTCATCGAGGCATTGCGCCGTGAGCGCGCAGGCCTTGCGCATGCCTTCGAAGGCTTCCGCGCCATAGAGGCGGATCTGGCCTGTATTCCTGAGGGGCGCCGTGTCGGCGTCGAGATAGCTGACCATGGATTTCTGCCGGGTGTTTTCGGGGTATGCGCAGGAACTGCGAACTGTTGCCGCAGATTTGGCACCTGACGCATCCGGATTCAACCCGCAAAGGTCGATCCGCGCCAAAATGCGCGGGCTGCGCGTCGAAATCTGCTCGTTCAGCCGGGTGAAGCCGGCCTTGCCGGCTCGGCCAGCACTTCCTTGGGGCGAGGGGCCGTTGGATCCGCCGGCCGCAGCGTGTTGTCTTGCAGCCAGCCCTTGCGTCCCGATGCCGACACCAGCGTCCACTTTCCGTCGCGCGCGAAGATGCGCACGCTCTCGCCCTGCTTGAGGCTGTGGATCACCGGGGCGGCAGCATTCGGTCGCTGGCGCAGATAGACGCTGGTGCTGGTGTAGAGCACGTTGAGGTGCGGAACGGCATCGCTCGTCGTGTTTGTGGCTGTGCGCTTTGCCGGGGCCTCAGGGGTGCCAGCCTTGGGGCGTGGCGCCGGTGTCGGTGCTTGGCTGATCGATGCGGTGGCGATCTCGGCGGACGGCTTGCGTGGGCCGCCTTCGCTGTTGGTGCGCGGGGTGGCTTTTGTGACCGCGATCGGCTTCTGCGCTGCGGCAACGGGCCTTGGCGTGACCTTCGCGAGCTTTGCGGGTTCGATGTCGACCTTCGGTCGCGTCACCGCAACATCCGGCCGCGGCGCGACATTGGCCTTCGGCCGGGCTATCGCCGCCTCGGTGCGTGGTGCGGTTTCGGGCCTGGGACGGTGTGCTGTCCTCGCCGGGCGGTCATCGAGTCGCGCCTTGTTCGGCACTTCCTGCGTCATGGCCCAAGCACCCGCCGCGAGCGCGCCGAGCACCAGCCATCTCAACTTCGGAAGGGCGAATCCAGACATGGGTTGAGTCTGGACTTCAGAGCTTAAAACCGCGTTGACGGGGTATCCGTCGGCGCACGGATGCAAACCTGCGCGCATCTTTGGGCAGCAAAAAGGGGGCGCGCGGCCCCCTTGGTCGTGAAGATGTCGTGGAGACAATGAATGCTCAGTCGAGCACTTCGCCGTAGGCTGCAGCGCGGAACGGCGTGATCGGCGTCTGGAAGGGATTGAATGTATCCTTCGCCGTGGTCGCCCCACCAAACGCATAGGATACGCCGAGCCGGAAGCTGTGCTCAAAGGCACTGTCTTCGGTGTTCGCTTCGAACTTGCGGTACTCGTAGCCGGCGGTGCCAAACAACGGCATCGTGTCGGTCAATTTGAGCGCGCCCTTGAGGCCGACTGTCCAATATTTGCCGGAATCGTCTTCGTCCTCGTAGTCCTTCGGCGCGCGGCCATAACCGCCGTCGAGTGCCAACGCGAAGTTTTCGGACACGCCATAGATCATGCCAAGCTTGCCGAAGGTCCCGGTGAAGCCGCTGTCCTCCTCGTTGACACGGATGTCGGCGCGGCCGATCTGGCCGAACACGGTGGCCGAGCCGAAGTCGAACGATGCTTGTGCGCCAGCCACATAGGGCGTGCCGTTCTTGTTCTCGTGCCTTTCGTTGTTGGTCCCGCCGACACCGCCGAACACGCCTAGCGCTACTGCGCCAGAGCGATAGTTCAAGCTGGCGCCGACGACGCCTGCGTTGCTCGGCTGATAGTTCCTGAAATCATCAGGTTCATCGATGCGCAAATATTCGCCTTGTGCATCCAGGCCGACGAAGAAACCGCTGCCGACGTCGATATGGGCGAAAGCCGAGCCATAGATACCATAATCGGTATCACTGCGCGGATAGTCGGTCTGGTTGTAGTGATTGGCCCAGCCGCCGATTTCGAAAGCACCTTTGATACGGCTTTCGGCCGCGACAGGCTCTAATACTTCTTGTGATACTGCGTCGGCGGCATGAGCCGTCACCGAACAAGCAAATGCCAACGCGGCGCTTGCCAGCGCTAACTGATATTTCATGAACGTCTTCCCAAGCCAATATACGGGTCAGTGTTCAGCCAAGCTGAAACTGCCACGCATCTCCCACCTTGGGGCTCGGTTGTTTCCGATTCTTCGTTTCCACGATCGGAGCCGAGTCCCTAAGGCGGGGACGTCTAGCAAGGGTCAATTTCGTTTCAAATGGCGTGGCAGCTTCTGGTTGTGCAATTTGTTTCCTTGTTGCAAATCAGCAACAAATCGCCTGTCTTTGATCTGTCGCATGAGGGGCGATGACTTCTTGGTGTCTTGTGGCGATCTGATGAGCGTTGCCGCTTTGGCTGCTTTACGCCTTCTTCAGAAACTCGGTCTTCAGCACCAGGCCCTTGACCTGCTTGGTGTTGCATTCGATCTCGCCGGGATTGCCGGTCAGGCGGATGTTCTTAACCATGGTGCCGCGCTTGATGGTCTCCGAGGTGCCTTTGACCTTCAGGTCCTTGATCAGCGTCACCGAATCGCCCTCGTTGAGCTGGGTGCCGTTGCTGTCTTTCACGATGATGTCGTCGGACATGATTCTTCCTCGCGCGGTCGTTTCGTCGATGGCGCTGGCCTAGGCCTTATGGTGGGCGGCGTAAAGGCCGGGAGGCAAAACCCTGTTGGCATTGGCGGTCCAGAGCAGCCGCGCAGCAAAAAGCCAAGCGCTACAGTTCGCCTCAACCGAGTGGCCGAAAATACAGATCCTTGTAAGGAAAAAAGCCTGGTACGCCCAAGGGGAATCGAACCCCTGTTACCGCCGTGAAAGGGCGGTGTCCTAACCGCTAGACGATGGGCGCGCTCAGGTGAGGCGGTGTATAGTTGGGTTATTCGCAGCAGGCAACCCGTCTTTTTGCTGCGGCATCTGGATCATTCGGCAACGTCGCATTTCCAGCAGCGGAAAGGGTGGTGTCGTCCAGCTATTGGCTGAAGTCGCATTGCCGCTTGGCAGCAATGACTTGCGGGCTGATCATCTGCTGGGCAGGGGAGGTCGCGATTTGCTGGGCAGTGTACAGTGCCCGTAGGGGCATTCGTGCACAAACAGAACGGCGTCGAACAAGTGCCGAAATATATGCGAAGTGTGTGTGAAAAACCTGGTACGCCCAAGGGGAATCGAACCCCTGTTACCGCCGTGAAAGGGCGGTGTCCTAACCGCTAGACGATGGGCGCGCTCAGGTGAGGCGGGGTATAGTTGGGATGTTCGCGACAGGCAACCCGTCTTTTTGCTGCGTCGCGAAATTTTTTCTAATTATCCACTGCGGCGGCCGCAGCGCCAGTTCCAGTCGCGCTCGGGGCCTACGTCGACGTGAACCGAGTTGGTGTGGCAATAGGTGCCGATACCGCCGCGGCCGGGCATCGAGCGCAGGAAATTGGCCAGCTCCCATTTCCCGATGCCCGGGACCTGGATGTCGGCGGCGGCGCAATACATGTGCTGCGAGTTCTTGGCGCCGCGGGCGCGGCGATTGCGCTCCGGATTGCGATAGCCCGACGTCACGATCATCTTCTTGCCAAAGCGCTGTTCGACGGCCTTCAATACGCGCACCAGCGATGGCTTGAGGCAGGCGACATCGACGCTCTCGGTCTGCTTGAGCAGTCCATTTGGCGCCAGTCGTGCGAGGCCGGCCACGGATGCGACCTGGAGATCGGAATCCTCGTCCTCGTGAAGGTCGACGTCGCTATCGTCGTTGATGCCGGACTTGCGCTTGATCTCAAACAGGTCGGTCGTGCGGACGCCGGGCAGAGCCCAATCCGAATCGCCGCTCGACGAACTGCCGCCGAGCGATGCGAGTGCCACCGGCTTGGCGTCGGACTTGGCCGAAGCGAGCGCGATGATCGGTTTGGCCTTTTCTTCGGCAGCCGCCGGGGCTGGGGCCGACGACGCGATCAGCGGCTTGGTTTTCTGTTCGGAAGGCGCGGCCTTTGCGGACGAGGCGCCGAAGAAAGAAGCGAGGAAGCCCTTCTTCTTGGGCTGCTCCGGCGCTACGGGTGCCGGGCCATTGGTCAGGTAGAAGCCCGTATCCTGCTGCGGCTTGGCCGTCTTTGCTTCCCCTGTCTGGGGTGCTTCGGACTGGGCCTTGGCTGGCTCGGCAACCGCCATAGCGATTGGTTGCTGCGCCTGCTCGGTGCTGGCGAGCGCGGCCTCCGAAGGTGTTGCGCCGCCGGGCTTGGCGATCGGCACATAACCAACCTGCTCGGGCAGGGCGGTGTCGCCTTCGAGGCTCATCACTAAGGGCGCGGTGGTCGCTTGGCCGGTGACAGGAGTCGCATCGGATGCGATTTCCTGTCCTGCCGCCTCGGCGGTGAGGGCAGCATTCGCCATTTCGAAATCAGGCTCACCGGTCGAGGTGCAGGAGGCGGCAAGCAGCGAAACCAGTACGGTCAACGCAACGCCGCATCGTCGGTCTGCGAATCGCAGTCGTCCTGACGTCAAACCGGTTCCCTCTCACGCAAACAGGCCAAACATTACACTTGGCGCTAAAATCGTACTTCGATGCAACTGCGCTTCTGAACCAGAAACAACGCCCCAACATATGGAAATGCCTCAAATGAGGCGAGATCATGATTGGACGCCACTTTTCAGCCCCTTTCCCAAAGGGGAGGCATCGCCGCGTAACGCCAGGTTACACGCGGACTTTCACGTAGCTGCCGGGCGCGTCTTCTAGCACCCGCCCGCTTACGCCAGGCTTGCGTGCCGCAACCCGGGTGTCGTCCTTGGCCTCGATCCAACTCTGCCAGTGAGGCCACCAGGATCCGGCCGTCTCGACAGCCCCACTCATCCATTCGTCGAAATCGCCAGTCGGCTTGCCGTTGGACCAGAACTGGTATTTGCCCGACGAGGGCGGATTGACCACTCCGGCGATATGGCCGGAGCCGGCGACGACATAGTCGACGTCACCGCCGAAATACTGGCATCCAAGGAAGACGGAGCGGGCGGGCGCGATGTGATCCTCGCGCGCGGCGAGGTTGTAGACCGGAATGGTGATGTCGGCGAGCGAGACGGTGCGCCCGGCGAGCTCCATTCGTCCTTGGGACAAGTTGTTTTCGAGATAGCAATTGCGCAGGTAGAAGGAGTGATTGGCCGCTGCCATGCGGGTGGAATCGGCATTCCAATAGAGCAGGTCAAACGGCAGCGGCTCCTTGCCGCGCATGTAGTTGTTGATGACATAGGGCCAGATCAGGTCGCCGGAGCGCAGCATGTTGAAGGCCGTCGCCATCTTTGTGCCGTCGAGGTAGCCCTTGTCCTGCATCGCCCTTTCGAGCGCGGCGATCTGGTCTTCGTCGACGAAGACCCTGAGATCGCCGGCATGGGTGAAGTCGACCTGGGTGGTGAAGAAGGTGACCGAGCGGATGCGGTGGTCACCTTCTTGCGCCAGAAGCGCCAGCGCTGCCGCAAGCAGCGTGCCGCCGACGCAATAGCCTATAGCGTTGACCTCGCGCTCGCCTGTCGCTTGCTCGACCGTGTCCAAACCGTATTGCAGGCCTTCGCGGATATAGGCCTCCCAGTCCTTCAGGCCATGGCGCTGGTCCGGGTTGATCCAGGAGATGACGAAGACCGTATGGCCTTGCTCGACCGCCCAGCGGATGAAGGATTTTTGCGGGTTGAGGTCGAGGATATAGAACTTGTTGATCCAGGGCGGGCAGATCAGCAGCGGCCGTTTCAGCACTTTTTCCGTGCTGGGCGAGTACTGGATGATCTCGGCCACATCGCTGCGGCCGACGACCTTGCCAGGAGACATGGCGATATTCTTGCCAATCTCGAAGCCGGAATAGTCGGCCTGCCTGAGCTTGAGGTCGCCTTTGCCGGCGGCGATGTCTTCGGCAAACATCTTCATGCCGCGCACCAGGTTTTCGCCGTTGCTTGCGACCGTTTCGCGGAACAGTTCAGGATTGGTCAGGATGAAGTTCGACGGCGAGATCGCGTTGCTGATCTGCTTGACGTAGAAACCGGCCTTGTGGCGCGTGTGCTCGTCCAGCCCGTCGGCATGCTCGACCAGATCGCCGGCCCAGCGTGTCGTCACCAGATATGCCTGCTTGAGGAAGTCGAAGAAGGCGTTGCGGCCCCATTCCGGGTCGAGGAAGCGCTTGTCGCTGGCATCCGGCCTGACGGCGTCGTCGACGGCTTCGCCACCCATGCGCTGGATGCTCTTGCCCCACACTTCGAGGTAGCCGGCGAAAAGCCGCGTCTGGGCTTCCAATGCGCGGGAGGGGTCTGACAGCCAGTACTCGGTGAGCTTGGAGAACGTCTTGACGACCTCGGCCATCGGTTCGGCGACGGTGTCGCGCATGTCGCCCTTCTCGCGCGGTTCGGCCCAGGCGGCTGCCGCCTTGCCCGCCTGCTCGATCATGCGGGCAATATTGATCGCAAAGCGCTCAGGGTCTTTCACCAGATACTGTTCGACGGAGGAGGGGGAATCGCCACCCGGCTTGTCCGAATCGTCTACCTTCGCCATGGTCCTCGCAGGTCCTCCCAAAGGGCCTTTTCTTGACATACTATCATGTGACGTCTTACCGGGTCCAACGCGCTCTACCGCGCCTGTCGGGGAAACTTTATGACATATAGTGTTGGTCGGCATGTTTTTTTCGGCGCCCGCCTGATGCTGTCGGCGAGCCTGTTGGCGTTGCCCCTGGCCGTCAGCGGCTGTGCGAGCAGCGCGAACAACAGCGTCGCCGCGGGGGCTCATGGCGCGCAGGATACCGGCACCTATCCCAATCTCAATATCTTGCCGAAGGTGGCCGCGCCGCAGCTAACCGAGGAGCAGAAAACTGCCAAGCTGGCCCAGTTGCACTCCGCGCAGCAGCGGCAGGGCGCCAAAAGCAACAGCGCTGCGGCCGAATCGACGGCCATGACTACGCTTGCAAGGCAGCACGGCGCTGAGGCGCTGAAGGCTATCCAAGGCAAGTGCGACCCTATCGACCCCGCCTGCAATTAAGTATATACGCGCACGCATCCCGAAGCCTGATTGCCTGGAACCACCATGGAAGAATTTCACAAGGTCCGCCGCCTTCCGCCCTATGTGTTCGAACAGGTCAACCGGCTGAAGGCCAGCGCCCGTTCCCGCGGCGCCGACATCATCGATCTCGGCATGGGCAACCCTGACCTGCCGACTCCGCAGGCTATCGTCGACAAGTTGTGCGAAGTGGTGCGCGACCCGCGTACCCACCGCTATTCGTCGTCGCGCGGCATTCCCGGCCTGCGCCGCGCCCAGGCCAACTATTATGCCCGCCGCTTCGGCGTGAAGCTCAATCCGGACACCCAGGTTGTCGCGACTCTGGGCTCGAAGGAAGGCTTCGCCAACATGGCGCAGGCCATCACCGCGCCCGGCGACGTGGTGCTGTGCCCCGATCCGACCTATCCGATCCACGCCTTCGGCTTCATCATGTCGGGCGGCGTTATCCGCTCGCTGCAGGCCGAGCCGAATGACGGCTTCATTCCAGCGCTGGAGCGTGGCGTCCGCCACTCCATCCCGAAGCCGCTGGCGCTGATCCTCAACTATCCGTCGAACCCGACGGCTCTTGTCGCCTCGCTCGACTTCTACAAGGACGTCGTGGCCTTCGCCAAGAAGCACGAGATCATCATCCTGTCGGATCTCGCCTATTCGGAGATCTATTTCGACGGCAACCCGCCGCCTTCCGTCCTGCAGGTGCCGGGTGCGATCGACGTCACCGTCGAGTTCACCTCGATGTCAAAGACCTTTTCGATGCCGGGTTGGCGCATGGGCTTTGCCGTCGGCAACGAACGGCTGATCGCAGCGCTTACGCGTGTCAAATCCTATCTCGACTACGGTGCGTTCACACCGATCCAGGTGGCTGCGACCGCAGCGCTCAACGGTGACGGCTCCGACATCGCCGAGGTGCGCGACATCTACCACAAGCGTCGCGACGTGATGGTCGACGCATTTGCGCGCTCTGGCTGGGAAATCCCTGCGCCGGCAGCGACCATGTTTGCCTGGGCGCCGATCCCGGAGCAGTTCAAGCATCTCGGTTCGCTGGAATTCTCCAAGCTGCTGATCGAGCATGCCGATGTTGCGGTGGCACCGGGCGTCGGTTTCGGCGAGCACGGCGACGACTATGTGCGTCTTGCACTGGTCGAGAACGAGCACCGCATCCGTCAGGCCGCGCGCAACATCAAGCGTTTCCTGTCGACGGCGGCCAATCAGCCCAACAATGTGGTTCCGCTTGCCGCTCGTCGCTGAGCGCGCGCCGCAGGGACAATCCAGTACTACTGAAACAAGAGGCGCCGCCGACCATGGCTGAAGCATTGCGTGTTGGAATTGCCGGTCTCGGCACGGTCGGCGCTTCGGTGGCGCGGGTGCTGCGCGACAAGGCGGCTGAACTCACCCGCCAGTGCGGGCGTGAGATCGTCGTCACCGCCGTGTCGGCCCGTGATCGCTCGCGTGATCGCGGCATCGACCTCGGCGGCGCGCAGTGGTTCGACGATCCCATCGCAATGGCCGAGAAGGCCGATATCGACGTGTTCGTTGAATTGATCGGCGGCAACGAGGGCGCGGCACGTGCCTGTGTGCGTGCCGCACTCGATGCCGGTCGCCATGTCGTGACCGCCAACAAGGCGCTGCTCGCCAAGCATGGCGTGGCGCTGGCCGAGATCGCCGAGAAGAAAGGCGTGCTGCTCAACTACGAGGCAGCCGTTGCCGGCGGCATTCCCGTCATCAAGACGATGCGCGAAGCCTTGGCCGGCAACAGCGTCAACCGCGTGTTCGGCATCCTCAACGGCACTTGCAACTACATCCTGACCCGCATGGAGGCCGAAGGCCTGTCCTTCGAGGAATGCCTCAAGGACGCGCAGCGTCTGGGCTATGCTGAAGCCGATCCGACCTTCGACATCGAGGGCAACGATACGGCTCATAAGCTTGCGATCCTGACCAGCCTTGCCTTTGGCACCGAGATTGCGGCCGACGACATTTACCTCGAGGGTATCTCCAACATCAGCCAGGCCGATATCCGCGCCGCCGGCGAACTGGGCTACCGAATCAAGCTGCTGGGCGTCGCCCAGCGCACCGAGACCGGTATCGAGCAGCGCGTGCACCCGACCATGGTGCCGACTGCATCGGTCATCGCCCAGGTTCACGGTGTCACCAATGCGGTCGCAATCGAGACCGACATCCTTGGCGAGTTGCTGCTTTCCGGTCCCGGTGCGGGCGGCAACGCTACGGCCTCTGCCGTCGTTGGCGATATCGCCGACATTGCCAAGAGCCGCCCCGGCTTCCAGCACGGTCCGGTCTTTGGTCGCCCGGCAAAGGAACTCAAGCCCTACAAGAAGGCGCAGATGCGCAGCCACGCCGGTGGCTACTTCATCCGCCTGACGGTGCATGACCGTATCGGCGTGTTCGCGGCGATCGCCAAGCGCATGGCCGACGCCGATATATCTCTCGAATCCATCGTCCAGCACGCCAACGGTTCGAATGGTGTGGATCAGAAGACGGTGATCCTGGTGACGCATGAGACAACCGAGGCGGCCGTGCGCAAGGCGGTCGATGGGATGACCAAGGACGGGCATCTCACCGACAAGCCGCAGGTCATCCGCATCGAGCGCGCTGACTAAGCCAGAATAGCTGCAGGCTGCGCGTCCAACGGGACGCGCGATGCAACTGGCGAGAGCGGCCAATTTCTTTCAATCGATTGATATTACGTCGCTTTCGATAAAGCGGGCGACGGGTCTTGCCGTTGTCATGTCGGTTTGACAATAAGGGCCGGCCCTGTTCGGGCGAACGGAATTCAAAGACTTCAGGACCCTGGATATGGCGAAAAGCGTTGTTGCCGGCCTCGACCGGATTCTCACCATGGAACTCGTGCGCGTCACCGAGCGCGCCGCAGTGGCTGCCGCCCGGCTGAGGGGCCGCGGAGACGAGAAGGCAGCCGACCAGGTCGCCGTCGACGCCATGCGCCAGGAATTGAACAACCTCGCCATCAAGGGCACGGTGGTGATCGGCGAAGGTGAGCGCGATGAGGCGCCGATGCTCTATATCGGCGAGGAAGTCGGTTGCGGCGGTCCCGAGGTGGACATTGCGCTCGATCCGCTCGAAGGCACCACCATCTGCGCCAAGAACCTGCCCAACGCCTTGGCCGTCATCGCCATTGCCGAAAAGGGCAGCCTGCTGTTCGCGCCTGACGTCTACATGGACAAAATCGCCGTCGGCCCCGGCTATCCGGATGGCGTGATCGACCTCGACGCTTCGCCGGCCGACAACATCGCCAGTGTTGCCAAGGCCAAGGGCGTGCCGGTGAACGAGATCACCGCCTGCATTCTCGACCGCCCGCGCCATGCCAAGCTGATCGAGGCTGTGCGCGAGACGGGTGCGGCCATCCGCCTCATCGGCGACGGTGATGTGGCCGGCGTCATCCACACCACCGATCCGGAGGAGACCGGCATCGACATCTATCTGGGCACTGGTGGTGCGCCGGAGGGCGTGTTGGCAGCCGCGGCGCTGCGCTGCACCGGCGGCCAGATCCAGGGGCGCTTGCTGCTGGACACGCCCGAAAAGATCGCCCGCGCGGCCACCATGGGCATCACCGATCCGAAGAAGGTCTACCGCACCGAGGAGATGGCGCGTGGCGACGTGCTGTTTGCAGCCACGGGCGTGACCGACGGCAACATGCTCGCCGGCGTGAAATTCGGCCGCGACTCCATCACCACCCACACCATCGTGCTGCGCTCGTCGTCCAAGACGGTGCGCGAGATCAAGGCACGGCATCAGGATCTGGAAAAATTCTGATTACGCAGCCCGCTTGGTCGCCTATGGTCCATCCGCAGAGGGTGGACCATTTCTGAATGACTTCCGAAAAACGCAATTTCCTTGGCGTGAGGCGTTCGGCCACCGGTGTCTCATGGGAGCACCGGCTGACCGAGCGTCAGGACATGCTGGCGCTCGCTATCGCCCAGGGCCATGGTGTGCCCGACATCGTCGCGCGCGTGCTGGCCGGCCGCGGTGTTCTGCCGGAGGACGCCGAACGATTTCTGGACCCGACGATCCGGGACCTTCTGCCTGATCCCGCATCGCTGACGGACATGGGCAAGGCGGCCGAACGGATCGCCGAAGCCGTCGTGCGCAAGCAGAAGGTTGCGATTTTCGGCGACTATGACGTCGACGGCGCTTCGTCATCGGCGCTGATGAAGCGCTTTCTCGCGCATTTCGACATCGAGTCCGAAGTCTACATTCCCGACCGAATTTTCGAAGGCTACGGCCCCAATCCCGACGCGATGCGCGAACTGATCGGGCGCGGCGCGCAACTGATCGTCACCGTCGACTGCGGTACCAACAGCGCGGCATCCATCGATGCGGCGAACGAGGCCGGCGCCGACGTGGTGGTGCTCGACCACCATCAGGTCGGCGGACCGCTGCCCAATGCGCGTGCGGTCGTGAATCCGAACCGCGACGACGACCTGTCGGGACAGGGCCATCTCTGCGCGGCCGGCGTAACCTTCCTGACGCTTGTCCACACCGCCAAGGTGCTGCGCGAGAGGCTGCCCGACGCGCCGCGGCCGGATTTGTTGTCCATGCTCGACCTGGTGGCACTCGCCACCGTCTGCGACGTAGTGCCCTTGACCGGCGTCAATCGCGCCTTTGTCGTCAAGGGGCTGCAGGCGATGCGCCAGCAGAACAATGCGGGGCTGACGGCACTTGCCCGCGTCGCCCGCATCGGCGAGCCGCTCAACAATTTTCATCTCGCGTTCCTGCTTGGCCCACGCATCAATGCCGGTGGCCGCATCGGCGACGCGGCGCTCGGCAGCAAGCTGCTGGCCACCGACGATCCCGTCGAAGCCGGAACGATCGCCGAGACGCTCGACCGCCTGAATCAGGAGCGGCAGGCGATGGAGACCGTAATGCTTGCCGAGGCACGGGCCGAGGCCGATGCCGAGATCGGTGCCGGGCCAGGGCCGGCCGTACTCGTCACCGCGAACACGACCTGGCATCCCGGCATCGTCGGCCTGCTTGCCTCGCGGCTCAAGGACCATGCCCGCCGCCCGGCTTTTGCCATAGCTTTCAATGCCAACGGAGTAGGCACCGGTTCTGGCCGCTCCGTCTCGGGCTTCGATCTGGGCCGGTTGGTGCGCGAGGCGGTGGAGGCAGGTCTGCTGGTCAAGGGCGGCGGCCACGCGATGGCGGCGGGGATCACCGTCGAAAAGGCCAAGCTTGGGGAGTTGCGTGGGTTTTTCGAGGCCCGCGCCTCGGCTGAGGTTTTTCGCCTGCAGAGCGAAGAAAGCCTGCAGATCGATGGCGCGCTTGCCGCCGAGGGGGCAACTCTTGGGCTTGTCGAGGCGTTGGAAAGGGCCGGTCCATTCGGTGCCGGTCACGTTGCACCCGTCTTCGTGCTGCCGCGCCACCGGATCGCTGATGTCCGTGTCATCGGCACGGGCCATATCCGCATCGAACTGCGTTCGGAGAGCGGCGGCAGGATACAGGGCATCTCCTTTCGCGCGGCAGAGACACCGCTCGGCGATTTCCTGTTCAAGAACCGGGACCGTACAATCCATGTCGCCGGCTCGCTTTCGGTCAATCACTGGAACGGCAACCGTACCGTGCAGTTGCGGGTGATGGATGCGGCCCTGGCGGAATTCTAGTCGACAGCCGTTTTCGAAGTCGGAAGAGCATTTTCAATCGACCCGAAATTCGCACTGCGAACGCCGATTCGCCCTTGATCCTCTAGTGACTAGAGGAATTATGCAGGTCCGCGATCTGGACGGGAGATCGATCCAGTGACCGCGGACAGTGTGGAAGCATATCTTCGCCAGACAGCTTTGCTCGACTACGGGGCGCCTTCGATCCGGTCGCTTGTCGCCGAACGCGGCTGGGGCGGACTGTCGGAGTTCGACAGGATCGGCGCTGCCTACAGCTTCGTCCGCGACGAAATCGCCTTCGGCTACAACAGAGCTGACGACATCAAGGCGTCTGAGGTCCTCGACGACGGATATGGCCAGTGCAACACCAAGGGAACCTTGCTCATGGCGCTGCTTCGAGCGCTGGAGCTGCCCTGCCGCCTGCACGGCTTCACCATCCACAAGGCACTACAGCGCGGCGTCGTGCCCGAACTCGTCTATGGCCTTGCCCCGGATAGCATCCTGCACAGCTGGGTTGAGGTCCATCACGGTGGGCGTTGGGTCAACCTGGAGGGCTTCATACTGGATGCCGCTTTCCTGCAGGCCCTGCAGGAAAGATTCGCCAGCAGCGGCGAGGCGCTCTGCGGATACGGGGCGGGGACTGATTGCCTCTCCGCGCCACCGGTCGATTGGGTGGGCGAGAGCACCTACATCCAGAAGACCGGTATCAATGCCGACCTCGGCCTGTTTGACAGCCCCGACGAGTTCTATCGGAAGCATCGACAGGATTTCGGCTGGGTGCGGGGTATGCTGTACCGCTATGGTATCCGCCACTGGATGAACGCCAGAGTGAGGCGGGTGCGCCAGGGGAAAATCCCGCCGATCCCGGAAGTTGGAGACCACGCCCAGGCCGAGCCGGGGCAGATAAGTTGATAGGCCGCCAGCGGCTCAGCCGAGCACGGCTTGCAGGCGCACGATTTCCTCCATCTGCGCCTTTGTGGCCTCGTAGCCGAGGCGGATGGCCTCGTCGGCGCGGTGGAAATCTGAAAGGCCGATTTGGCCGAGTTTCGGCTGCAGCGACAAATCGGGTGGATCGCCGGCAAGCCGCGCCCGCGAAATGCGGTCCTGGATGATGTTGAAGGCTTCGACCATCACGCCGGTGATGCCAAGACGCGATTCGCGTTCGCTTTGCGGCGAGTTCTCGCCTGGCCTTGCAGGACGTTCGACGACGAGTTCGCCGGCGCTGTGTTTGATGACGGCAGCACGTCCAAACAGGTCGTAGTGCAGGTTGACCGCGACGACCAGCGGCTGTTCGTTGGCGCGGCACACCGAGACGGGAACCGGGTTCACCAGTGCGCCGTCGACCAGCACGCGACCGTTGCAGGTGACGGGTTCGAACACGCCGGGTAGTGCGTATGAGGCACGCATGGCCTTGATCAGCGACCCACTCGACAGCCAGATTTCATGGCCGGTGCGGATCTCGGCAGCCACGCACACGAACGGCTTGGGCAGGTCTTCGAAAGTCAGGCCTCCCATATGCTGCTGCATGCGGGCGTCGAGCTTCATGCCGCCGAACAGGCCGCTGCCGCCGATCTTCAGGTCGAAGAGCCCAAAGAGCCGGCGCTTGGTCAGGCTGCGGGCGAATTCCTCGAGCTCATCGAGCCTTCCGGCGAGATAACAACCTCCGACAAGCGCGCCGATGGACGTGCCGGCAATCATGTTGACATGGATGCCAGCCTCGTCGAGCGCGCGCAGCACGCCGATATGGGCCCAGCCGCGTGCAGCGCCACCGCCGAGGGCGAGCGAAATGCCGGTTGGCCCGGCTTTGGGGGAACCGTCAGTACTCCTGCCGGAGGAGAAGCCATTGGCTTCCCGGACATTCTGACGCGCATGGAAGGACGCCCAGTCGAGCATCACGATCTCCTTGTCCGACACCCAGACTACATCCAGGCCGTGTCGAAATCGTGAATCTTAGTGTCGCAGGGCGTCAGGCAGGTTCACTATTCCTTGCGGTAGACTTTGTCTGCATCGAACAGCGGCTGAGTGCCATCTGCGCTGAGAGTCGCGACGCCGTCCTTGAGGCCCACCATCCGATAAAAGCAGGAACGCCTTCCTGTGTGACAAGTTGCATCGTGGCCAGTAACTTTTACACGCAGCCACACCGCGTCTTGATCGCAATCGGTGCGAAGTTCGACGACGTGCTGGAAATTGCCCGACGTTTCGCCCTTCTTCCACAACGAGCCGCGCGAGCGCGACCAGTAATGGGCGATACCGGTCTCGATGGTCAGCGCCAGCGCTTCGGCGTTCATGTGCGCCACCATCAGCAGCATTCCGTCCGCCGCGTCGGTTACCACGGCGGTCACGAGGCCATTGGCATCGAAGCGGGGTGTAAACACGCCGCCCTCCTCGAGGGCGGCCTTTTCCTTGGAGGTTGCAGGAAATTGCAATGTCATCGCCGGGTCCTGGAAGTTCGGGGACCGGCGAGGGAAGTCAAATCCCGCCGCCGGCGCGCACCATGGTCACGAACCGGACCTGTTCTTCGGGGCTGTCCCGGAAAACGCCGGTGAATGTGGAGGTCAGGGTCGAGGACCCTTGCTTGCGGATGCCGCGCATGGCCATGCACATATGCTCGGCCTCGATCATGACGGCAACGCCGCGTGGATTTAGCACGTCCTGGATGACACCGGCAATCTGAGCCGTCATCGCTTCCTGCGTCTGCAGGCGGTGGGCGAAGATGTCGACGACACGCGCGATCTTGGACAGGCCGACGACCTTGCCGTCAGGCAGGTAACCGACATGCGCCTTGCCGATGATCGGCACCATGTGGTGTTCGCAATGCGAATGGAACTTGATGTCGCGGACGATGACCAGATCGTCATAGCCGGCGACTTCCTCGAACGTGCGACCGAGCTCTTCGGCCGGGTTCATGTCGTAGCCGTTGAACATCTCGCGGTAGGCCTTGGTGACGCGCTTCGGCGTGTCGATCAGGCCCTCGCGATCAGGGTTGTCGCCGGTCCAGCGCAAAAGCACCTTTACGGCCGCTTCGACCTCCGCCTCCGTGGGGCGGGCGGTCTCGGGCTTTTCCATATATGCAGACTGCGGCATCAGCTTTTTAATCACGGCATCCATATCAGGCGTCTCCCGTAGTCCCTGTCGACGCAGGGACGAGTTGAACGGATCACAGCCACTTCAGGGAAAATCGGAAAATGTCGCCGTACCCAAAGCTGCTTAACTTGCTCTTCGCTCCATGCCACATTGGCTGGCTTGTCGGGAAGCGAATACCACCATTATATATGAGTGGAGACGACGATTGAAAGTGCGCCAGCGACAAGAGATGTTCGCTCCACGCGTTGAGAGTGAAACAATTTGATCGACGACATCTACAACTCGAAAATCCTGGGCTTTGCCGGCAATATCGGCCGCCTCGGGCGACTCGAAAATCCGGATGCGTCAGCCACTGCGCATTCCAAGCTGTGCGGCTCCACCGTCACCATCGATCTCAAGATGAAGGACGGGATCGTCACGGACTTCGCCCATGTGGTCAAGGCTTGCGCGCTCGGACAGGCGTCGTCGGCGATCATGGCCGAGCATGTGGTGGGTGCCTCTGCGGATGAACTTCGCGCGGTCCGCGAGAGCATGCTGCACATGCTCAAGGACAACGGCAAGCCGCCCGAGGGGCGTTTCGAAGACCTGAAATATCTCGAGCCAGTGCGCGACTACAAGGCGCGCCACACCTCGACCATGCTGACCTTCGACGCCGTGGTCGACGCGATAGGGCAGATCGAGCGCCAAAAGGCAGAAACCGTCTAGAAATTCTGGAGATAGCGCCGGGCTTCGGCAAATTCGATCCGAATCCAGTCGGCAAATGCTAGGGTCGGTTCGGACAGTTTCCGCAAGTTCCTCGCTACCAGCCAGTAGGCGCCGCAGACGACGTTGGTCTCGAACGGCTTGACCAGCGCGCCGGAGGCCAGTTCGTCACGTACCAGCAGCAAGTCGCCAAGCGCGACGCCGTGACCGAGCAGCGCCGCCTGCTTGGACAGCGATGCGTCCGCGAGCAGGGGGCCGCGGCCCGGTACAAGCTCTTCGGCAACGCCCGCCGCCGCGAACCAGCGCGCCCAGCCACTGCGGTTTTCTTCGTGCAGGAGCGTGTAGCACCCGAGCTCGGCCGGATGGTCGAGCTCGGGGCCCGAGCCGAGCAACGCCGGCGACAGAACTGGCGAGTCGATGACAGGGGCGAGCAGTTCCGCCTCGCTGCGTGGCCATGAGGTCGCCTGTGCGCTGAAGCGCAGCGCGAGCTCGGCCTGCCCGCTGCGGAAGTCGATCAGGCGGGGCTCGACGTCGAGCGACACATCGATATCTGGCCGCAACTCGCGGAATTGGTTGAGCCGCGGCACGAGCCAACTGGCTGCGAGCGAAGGTTCGACGCTGACGGTGACGACCGACTGCGTCGGGCGTGCCACGAGTTCGGCCAAGCACTGATCGATGTCGTCAAAACTCTTCACCACCTGCCTGAGCAGCTTCTGGCCGGCCTCCGTAAGTTCCACGCGCCTATGGTGGCGCTCGAACAGCTGCTGGCGAAGAAAGCCCTCCAATTCGCGGATCTGCCGGCTGATGGCGGCTTGTGTGACAAAAAGCTCCTCGGCAGCCCGGCTGAAGCTCAGGTGCCGCCCGGCAGCCTCGAAGCTTCGCAATGCCGTCAGCGGCAGTCGCCCGCGCTTCATTCGCATAATCTCAGGTTATCTGAACCGGACGTTATACTCGTTTGAAGCGAACGGCTAGGGGCGGTCTAATCATGCCAGCAAGGAGGCAGGACCATGCCGACGCTCATCGACGCATACGCGGACATGTTCCGCATCGCGATGTTCCAAACTGATCACTCCACTTCCGGGACAGGCCGCTGGACCGATCGGCGGCAACTTGAGCCGCCACAGCGCCGGTGGCCAAACCATCCGGGGAAACGTAGCTGGCTCGCGTGACACGCCGCCGCAGTCGCGTGGTCACATGGACTGGGCATTGCGTCTGCATGTCGGAATTGACATCTATGGCGGATGATCAATCCTGAGCGGCGAAGGCGATGAGCCACGGCCACGACCATACCCACGGCAAGCCTTTGGTCCGCGGCCGCAACTGGCCCGGACCATGGCCCAAGACGCCCGGACGTTTGCTGGGCACGTCATTGGTGCGCCTCTATCAACTGACGCTTTCTGGTTTCATCGGCAATTCATGCCGCCACATGCCAACCTGCTCGGAGTACGCCCACGAGGCGATCGCCCGGCACGGCCTGTGGGCCGGCGGCTGGATGGGGCTGTTCCGCGTGCTGCGCTGCGGGCCGTGGGGCACGCATGGCATCGACCGGGTGCCGGAGGAACTGGCGCCGCGCTATCGCTGGTTCACCCCCTGGCGCTACTGGCGCATCGGCAGCAAGCCTAAACAGGCATGACAGGCAACGCGTGGCCCGATGTATGATGTATTAAGACACCAGATTTACCCTTTGCTTAGGGTAAACAAAAGCTGTCCAAATTCAGTCATATTCAAGCCAGCTAGCCTCGCTAGTCCTCGGCGGCCAACCGCCCAGAGGATGTCATGTCGGTAACCCCTGAAGTCCGAGTCTTGTCCTTACTTGCAGTCGCAGTGTTTGCGTATGCTTTCCCGGCTTCTGCGCAAACGGCAGCGCTGAAACCTGCCTTGGAATGCACGCTGATAGCTGACGCCGCGAGTGGCGCGACGCTGTTTCGTGAAGGTGTCTGCGACAAGCGCGTCAGCCCCGCCTCCACCTTCAAGGTTCCCTTGGCGTTGATGGGCTTCGATTCCGGCATACTCATCGACGAACACACGCCGCGCTGGGACTACAAGCCCGAATTCAATGCGGTGAAGCGTGACCACAAGCCTGTCGATCCCACCATATGGGAAAGGGATTCGGTCGTCTGGTACTCGCAGGAGATCGCCCGTAAACTCGGCAACGAGCGTTTTGCCGGCTATATCGCCGGTTTCGGCTACGGCAACGAGGACATCTCGGGCAATGCCGGCAAGAAGGACGGTCTGACGCGCTCCTGGCTAAGCTCCTCGCTCAAGATCTCCCCGGAAGAGCAGGTGGCGTTGCTGCGCCGCATCGTCAACCGGTCGTTGCCGCTCTCGACTAGGGCATTCGAGCTGACGGAAGCAGTGTTGCCGCCGTTCGAGGCCGGCGGCTGGCGTGTCAACGGCAAGACAGGCACCGGCTGGCTTCCGGCGAAGGACGGCCAGCCCAACCGCAATCGGCCTCTGGGATGGTTCGTCGGCTGGGCGGAAAAGGATGGTCGCAAGATCGTGTTCGCGAACCTCCACGTCAACGACGGCAAGAGCTCGATCACGCTTGGCCGGCATGTTCGCGACGCCTTCCTGGCCGAATTGCCTTCGATGAAGCTGAAGGGCAACTGAGGGGTTAGCCGGCGGCGCCGTCGTTGCATCTCTTGCAAAGTCTTTACGACGCTGAAATCTCACCCTAAAAGACCGCTCGTTACCGGACGCATCCGGGTTTTCAACCACCCGCGCTCGTTTGCGGGACTGGATAGGAGAAGAGTTTTGCTGAATTCCGTTTCCCTGACATTTCCTGATGGCTCCGTCCGCGAATACGACGCGGCAATGACCGGTGCTGGGCTTGCCGAATCGATCTCCAAGTCGCTGGCCAAGAAGGCTGTGGCCTATGTGATGGATGGCGTGCTGCGCGATCTGTCCGACCCGCTGGGCAAGTCCGGCAAGGTCGAGATCGTCACCCGCGACGACCAGCGCGCGCTCGAACTCATTCGCCACGACGCCGCCCACGTGCTGGCCGAGGCGGTGCAGGAATTGTGGCCGGGCACTCAGGTTACCATCGGACCGGTGATCGAGAACGGCTTCTACTACGACTTCGCCCGCAACGAGCCCTTCACGCCCGAGGATTTCCCGGCGATCGAAAAGAAGATGCGGGAGATCATCGGCCGCAACAAGCCGTTCACCAAGGAGGTCTGGTCGCGCGACAAGGCCAAGCAGGTGTTCCGCGACAAGGGTGAGGCCTACAAGATCGAGCTGATCGATGCGATCCCCGAGGATCAGGACCTGAACATCTATGCGCAGGGCGAGTGGTTCGATCTTTGCCGCGGTCCGCACATGGCTTCGACCGGCCAGATCGGCAGCGCCTTCAAGCTGATGAAGGTGGCCGGCGCCTATTGGCGCGGCGATGCCAATAATCCGATGCTGACGCGCATCTACGGCACCGCCTGGGCGGACCAGGCGCAGCTCGACCAGTATTTGCACATGCTGGAAGAGGCCGAGAAGCGCGACCATCGCAAGCTCGGCCGCGAGATGGACCTGTTCCACTTCCAGGAAGAAGGGCCGGGCGTCGTCTTCTGGCATGCCAAGGGCTGGAAGATGTTCCAGAACCTCGTCAGCTACATGCGCCGCCGGCTGGACACGCAGGGCTACCAGGAGGTCAACGCCCCGCAGGTGCTCGACAAGAGCCTGTGGGAGACTTCCGGCCACTGGGGCTGGTATCGCGACGCCATGTTCAAGGTGACGGTTGCCGGCGATGATACCGACGACGACCGCGTCTTTGCGCTGAAGCCGATGAACTGCCCCGGCCACGTGCAGATCTTCAAGCATGGCTTGAAGTCGTATCGCGACCTGCCGGTGAAGCTCGCCGAATTCGGCAATGTGCATCGCTACGAACCTTCGGGCGCTCTGCACGGGCTGATGCGCGTCCGCGGCTTCACCCAGGACGACGCGCACATCTTCTGCACCGAAGAGCAGCTTGCCGCCGAGTGCCTGCGCATCAACGACCTGATCTTGTCGACCTATGCCGACTTCGGCTTCGAGGAGATTTCGGTGAAGCTGTCGACGCGGCCCGACAAGCGCGTGGGCTCCGACGAGGCCTGGGACCACGCTGAAGAGATCATGTCGAGCGTGCTCGAGACGATCCGGACACGCTCGGGCAATCGCATCAAGACGTCGATCAATCCGGGCGAGGGCGCCTTCTACGGTCCCAAGTTCGAATATGTGCTGAAGGATGCGATCGGCCGCGAATGGCAGTGCGGTACGACCCAGGTCGACTTCAACCTGCCGGAGCGTTTCGGCGCCTTCTACATCGGCTCGGATTCGGAGAAGAAGCAGCCGGTCATGATCCATCGCGCCATCTGCGGCTCGATGGAGCGTTTCCTCGGCATCCTGATCGAGAACTACTCGGGCCATTTCCCGCTGTGGTTTGCGCCGCAGCAGGTGGTGGTGGCGACGATCACCTCCGATGCCGACGACTATGCCCGCGAGGTGGTGGCCAAGCTCAAGGCGGCCGGCCTCTCGGCCGAAGCCGATCTGCGCAACGAGAAGATCAACTACAAGGTCCGCGAGCACTCGCTGGCCAAGGTCCCCGTGATCCTCGTCTGCGGCAAGCGCGAGGCGGAGGAGGCGAGCGTCAACGTCCGCCGTCTCGGCTCGCGCGACCAGCAGTCGATGAGCCTCGACGAGGCGATTGCCTCGCTGGTTGACGAGGCGATGACGCCGGATCGCCGGCGCGCCACAGCGGCGGCCTGAAACAAACAAAAAGGGCGGCAGTGATGCCGCCCTTTTTGTTTGCAGCGTCATGCTGCAAGGGGTGGGGCGGCGGCTGCGGAGTTCTCAAGCCAAGGCTGGGCCAGTGTCAGGCGCGGCTCAAATCGCGAGGAGCTGTGGCTCAGTCCGCGCCTTCGGTCGGGTCGATCGCCGCATCTTCGGAGGCGACGACATCGACGTCCTGGTTGTGGCCGGCAACGACGGTGAAATCGCGCTGATAGATACGGTCGCGGTTCTTGGCGATGATGGTGTAGTCGCCTTCCGACAGGACCATTGAGGCGAAGGCACCGACTGCCTCGCGCAACGGATCGCCCGATTCGGTCAGGACCGACCAGGATGTGTCGGCGATCGCTTCGCCGCCGGCCTCGCGCACCAGCTTGAAGGTGATGTCGGCGGCGCGGTGCTCGACGGCCGCCTCGGTCAGCTTGCCTGCCTCGACGCGGATGTCGGAGCGGATGACGGCGTTGACGTTGCCATAGGTTGAGACCACGTGGTAGGTGCCGGAATTCAACCGCACGACAGCATTTGGCGCAACGTCGGGAATGATCAGTGCGCGCTCGCCGTCGCTGCCGGGGTCGGCTTCATAGATCGAGAATTTGAGCTTTGCCGGGGGGATGCGCACACCGCCCGACAGCACGGCATCGAGCTTGAGGCCGCCGGCATCAAGCACCAGATTCTCACGCTTACCCTGCTTGCCGACCGTGATGCGCTTGGTAGCACCCGCGCGGCCGTAGGAGGCATGCACGAGATAGCTGCCGGGCGGCAACTGGAACATGCTGGTGCCGCCTTGCGCGGAGGCCACGAGCGGCAGCTTGCCGTCTGGCCCGGCCTCGGGACGGAATACCCGCCAGACCAGCCCGCGGCTGATGTCCTTGCCCTTGGCTGTGAGTTGGGCGGTCAGCGTGATCTCGCCTAGTGGGCCGGTCGCCAGTGGCTCGTCGCTTCGCGGCGTCGCAAATCCTGAGATGCCGGGCAGGCTCAGTCCTTCAACTGCGTTCGCGCCGTCCTGCGCGAAGCCAGCCAGCGGCTGCACCGTAAGCAGTGCGGCACCCAGAATCGGCGCTAAAAATCGGACGTGTCCCCTAGACATCCCTTGTTTGAAGCCCAAGGCGGTGGCAATTTCAAGGCTATTCCGGCGCCATGGAATCGTCCGATGGTCCGCCGCTGCCAAAGCTGCCTCCGTTCGGACGGCGCTTCAGCCCGAAAATCAGGAGTGACTGCGCTTTGACATCGCCGATCATCGACCTTTTGCTGACCCGCAATTCCGCTCCCATCCCGGAACTTCGCGCACCTGCCCCTTCCGACGCCGAGATCGAGACGATGCTGCGTGCGGCGACACGCGTTCCCGACCATGGCCGCCTCGAGCCCTGGCGCTTCATTCTCTATCGCGGCGAGGCAAGGATCGAAGTCGGCAATAAGCTGGCCGAACTCGCCGAGCGCCGCGAAGGGCCTTTGGCGGAGGGCCGCCGCAATCAGGAATTAAGCCGGTTTTCGCGTGCGCCGCTGGTCATCGGCGTGGTTTCCAGCCCCAAGGACCATCCGAAGATTCCGCAGTGGGAGATGCTCCTGTCGGGCGGCATGGCGGCGATGAACCTGATTACCGCTGCGAATGCGCTTGGCTACGGCACCAACCTGATCACCAACTGGTATTCGGATTGCGAGGAAGGCCGTGCGCTTCTAGGCTTGGCGCCGCATGAGCGGGTCGTCGGCTTCGTTCACATCGGCTCCTACGAAGGAACCGGCCAGGAACGCCCGCGCCCCGATGTCGCCAAGCTCTACGCCGACTATTCCGGTCCCTGGGCGGGCTGACACGATGTTCTACGAACCGTCGAAGGGCCACGGCCTGCCGCATGATCCGTTCAAGGCGTTGGTGTCGCCGCGGCCGATCGGCTGGATTTCGACTGTCGGCAAGGAAGGGGCTCTCAATCTTGCGCCCTATTCCTTCTTCAATGCGCTGTCGGGGAAACCGCCGCTGGTCTGGTTCTCTTCCGAGGGCCAGAAGGACAGCGCCGCTTTCGCCGGCGATACCCGCGAGTTCGTCGCCAACATTGTCGGGCGCGATCTTGCCGAGAAGATGAACCGCACGTCGGTCAATGCCCCGCGTGGCACGAGTGAGTTCGACTATGCCGGTTTGACGCCCGCGCCGTCTCAGCTGGTGGCGCCGCCGCGCGTGGCTGAGGCGCCGGCTGCGCTCGAGTGCAAGGTCACCGAGATTTTCCGGCCGAAGGGCCTTGATGGAAACGAGACCGGCGCAATCGTCGTCATTGGCGAAGTGGTCGGCGTCCATATCGACGAGGCTTTCCTCAAGGAAGGCCTGTTCGATGCGGTCAAGGCCGGCAATGTCGCACGCCTTGGCTACATGGAATTCGACCGTCGATGCGGTCTTTCCCATGCGTCGGCCGCGCTGGGAGGATTAGACGCGCGGGCCGGCTGCTCTGGCCCGTTCGAGCAGCCGCTGCGCCAGCCTGAGGTGCGGGCGGTCATACATCTTTCCATCAATGCCGACGACGCCGGGATTTCCTGCGGCTTCGAATGCTGCAACCACGGTGGAGGCATGAGCTATGGCCTCGACCGTTGGGGTGAAGGCGTCGTTGATGATCGCGACCTGATCGGGATGAATCGCCATCTTGGCGGTGAACCCATCCCGCTCGGCTTCGATGCATTCGTTGCGTAGGACCTCGATGTCGCGGAAATTGATGAAGACTGTGTCGATGGCCGCTGTGCCGGCAGCCGTCGCGCCAAGCACCGTCAGCGACCGCGCCAGCCTGAAGACGTCGGTGTAGCGGCCGGCGGGGTCGCGCGTCGTGCGTGCGCCGATGGCCGCTGAAAGATCCTCCGCGCCCCAGGTCATGCCGGCGAGGCGGGCGCTCGCGCCGGAATAGGTGCCGGCGGACAATACGCTCGCTGCGGTCTCCGAGATGATCGGGATGATCCGCGTCGAACCGTCCGGCAGGCCGTTTTCGGCTTCATGCACGCGGAGCTTGGCCGACAGGTGCTGCACGTCCATGCCCGAACTGGATTTTGGCAGCATGATGCCGTGCGGCCCAACGGGGATGATCGCGCGCAGATCGTCGTCGGTCATGCCGGTGGTGAGGTCATTGACCCGCACATAGATGGCCATCGTCGCGTCGTCGCGCCGGGCTGCTATGAATTCGGCCGCAACCGCTCGCGCGTGTGCCTTTTTCTCCGGTGCCACCGAATCTTCGAGGTCGATGATCACCACGTCCGTACCGGAGGAAAATCCGCGTTCGAGCTTCCTTTCCGAATCGCCGGGAACGAACAGCAGCGAACGCATAGCTTCAGGACGCCTTCTTCATCATCATCGCCTGCCGCCGGCATTTGGCGACGAGAACACCGTGTTGATTGTAGGCCCGATGCTCGAATTCGACGATGCCGCGGTCGGCCTTCGATTTCGATCCACGCACCGACATGATTTCGGTTTCGACCCGGATCGTGTCGCCGTGGAAGACCGGGTGAGGGAAGATCGTCTCGGTCATGCCGAGATTTCCGATGGTAGTGCCGAGCGTCGTGTCGTGAACAGAAATGCCGATCATCAGGCCGAGTGTGAACAGCGAATTGACGAGCGGCTTGCCCCATTCGCTCTTGGCCGCGAAGTCGAAATCGATGTGCAGCGGCTGGGCGTTCAGCGTCATCGTCGAGAACAGCATGTTGTCGCTCTCGGTGACCGTCTTGGTGAGTTGATGCCTGATCACCTGGCCGACCACGAATTCCTCAAGATGCAGCCCGGCCATCGCGTTTCCTCCTGTTCCCGGTTTTTGATAGGCGCTGCATTGCCACCCCGCAAGCGGGTTAATCGATATGGTGAACGCTTCGTAAACCTTTTGTTCCTAAGGTCGATTCCTGAGTTTGGCACAGGCTGCCGGGGGCTACGAAAGCGGATGGTGGTTTCGCATTTCCTGAAATGGATCGACACCGCAAAGGTGGCCGAACGTGCTGCTGCAGCTTCGGCGCTTGCGGCTGCCTATGTCGGTCGCGAATTGCCTTTCGAGGATCGCTGTGCTGCCGAGGCCGCTTTGACGCTGCTGCTCGACGATCCGTCGCCCAAAGTCCGGCAGGCTCTGGCCGAGGCGCTGTCGATGAGCATGCACGCGCCTCTTCAGGTGATCGTAGCCCTTGCCGCCGACCAGCCTGACGTTGCCGCACTCGTGCTGGCGCGATCGCCGCTGCTCACCGATGCCGATCTCATCGACCGGGTTGCCGCGGGGCCCGTTACCATCCAGAAGCTCATTGCCGACCGACCGGTCGTATCGATGTCGCTTGCGGCTGCCATCGCCGAAGTGGGCGAGGCGGATGCCTGCGTCGTCCTGATCCAGAACTATGGCGCCAATATCGCCTCGCTGAGCTTCCGGCGCATGGCCGAGCGCTTTGGTCATGACGGGCGCGTCCGCGAGGCGTTGATCGCTGATCCGCGGCTGCCATCGGATTGCCGGCACCTACTTTTGGTCAAGCTTGGCGAGGCGCTCAAAACCTCCCCTCTGGTCCTGGCGTTGATGGGCGCTGCGCGTGCCGAGCGGGTGACGCGTGAGGCCTGCGTCAAGGCTTCGCTGACGCTGATCGAAGGCACCCAATCCGGCGAACACGCAGCGCTGGTCGAGCACCTCAGGCTGCGCGGCGACCTGACCGCAAGCTTCATCATCCGCGTGCTTGCCCATGGCAAGGTCGATTTCTTCGGAGCGGCGCTGGTTGTGCTCACAGGTCGCGACGAGCAGCGGGTGAGGACCTTGCTCTCATCCGGCCAGGATGTTGCGTTGACTGCTCTATTCCGTTCGGCCGGGCTGACCGATGCGACGCATGCGATCATCCTGCGGGCGCTGAAGATCTGGCGCGAGGTGGCCAACGGTCGGCGAGTCGCCGGCGCCCAGGAAGTCAGCTGGCTGATGCTGAAGGAATTGGGCGGCCAGACCGCCGGGGGCGAACTGGCCAGCCTGGTCAAGTCCATCCATCTCGAAGCGCTGCGCGAGAACGCGCGCGGCCATGCACTGGCGATAGCCGCGGCCTGAACGGCCAGCAGCCGGGGTCAGATGTCCAGCGCTTCGGTAGTCGCGAACTCCGCACGCTCCTGGATGAAGCGGAAACGCAACTCGGGCTTGGTGCCCATCAGTGCGTCGACTGCATTCTTGGTCTCGTCGACGTCGTCGATCACATCGACCCGTAGAAGCGTGCGCTTCCTGGGGTCCATCGTCGTTTCCTTGAGCTGGCTGGCCATCATCTCGCCGAGGCCCTTGAAACGGCCGATCTCGATCTTGCCGCGCCCGGTGAACTCGGTGCGCATGAGTTCGTCCTTGTGGGCGTCGTCGCGGGCGTAGGCGACCTTGCCGCCCTGCCTGATGCTGTAGAGCGGCGGCACGGCCATGTAGAGGTGGCCACCGCGGATCAGTTCCGGCATTTCCTGGTAGAAAAAGGTGATCAGCAGCGAAGCGATGTGGGCCCCGTCGACGTCGGCGTCGGTCATGATGATGACGCGGTCGTAGCGCAGGTCTTCTTCACGGTATTTCAAGCGCGTGCCGCAACCCAGTGCCTGGATCAGGTCACCGATAAGCTGGTTCGATGTCAGCTTCTCGTGACCGGCGCTGGCGACGTTCAGGATCTTGCCGCGCAGCGGCAGGATCGCCTGCATCGAGCGGTCACGCGCCTGCTTGGCCGAGCCACCGGCCGAGTCACCCTCGACGATGAACAGTTCGGCGCCTGCTGCCGCATTCTGCGTGCAATCGGCCAGCTTGCCAGGCAGGCGCAGCTTGCGCACCGCACTCTTGCGCGAGACTTCCTTTTCCTGCCTGCGACGTACGCGCTCGTCGGCGCGAGCGATCACCCAGTCGAGGAGCTTGGAGGCTTCCTGCGGATTGTCGGCGAGCCAGTGGTCGAACGGATCGCGGATCGCCGTCTCGACGATGCGCATGGCCTCGACGGTCGCCAGCTTGTCCTTGGTCTGGCCGACGAATTCCGGTTCGCGGATGAACACCGACAGCATGCCGGCCGCCGAGATCATCACGTCTTCGCTGGTGACGATGGACGCGCGCTTGTTGCCGACGAGGTCGGCATAGGCGCGCAGGCCGCGCGTCAGGACGTTGCGGAAGCCCATTTCATGGGTGCCGCCGTCGCCGGTCGGGATGGTGTTGCAGTAAGAGTTGATGAATCCGTCGCCACCATACCAGGTGACGGCCCATTCCATCGAGCCGTGGCCGCCTTGCTTGTCGCTCTTGCCCGAGAAGATTTCGCGGGTCACCTGCATCTCGTCGCCGAGCGAGGCCTTGAGATAGTCGCCGAGACCGCCAGGGAAGTGGAAGACGGCCTTGGCCGGCGTCTCGTCTTTTTCCTTGAGCAGTGCCGGATCGCAGCTCCAGCGGATCTCGACGCCGCCGAACAGGTAAGCCTTCGAGCGCGCCATCTTGCAGATGCGGGCCGGCTCGAAATGCGCATCCTTGCCGAAGATTTCGGGATCGGGGTGGAAACGAACCTTGGTGCCGCGCCGGTTGTGCACGTCGCCAAGGCTTTCGAGGCCGCCTTGCGCGATGCCGCGTGAAAAGCGCTGGCGGTAGAGTTGGCGGCCGCGTGCGACCTCGACTTCGAGCACGTCGGACAGGGCGTTGACCACCGACACGCCGACGCCGTGCAGGCCTCCGGAGGTCTCGTATACCTTGGAATCGAATTTGCCGCCGGCATGCAGCGTCGTCATGATGACTTCGAGCGCCGACTTGTTCTTGAACTTTGGGTGCGGATCAACAGGGATGCCGCGGCCGTTGTCGGTGACGGTCAGGAAGCCTTGTGCATCAAGTTCGACCTCGATGAAGGTGGCATGGCCGGCAACCGCCTCGTCCATCGAGTTGTCGATGACTTCGGCGAACAGATGGTGCAGCGCCTTTTCGTCGGTGCCGCCGATATACATGCCCGGACGGCGGCGAACCGGCTCGAGACCTTCGAGAACCTCGATGTCGGCGGCGCTATAGCCTTCGCTGCCGTCCTTGGCCGGCGCCGGGCGCTTTGCCACCGCTGCTGCCTGCACCAGCGGATCCGCCGGGCGGGAGACCGGGCGGGCGGGCTGCTTGTCGAAATTGCCGAAAAGATCGTTGCTATCGTCCATGGGCGGGCGAGGTTTCCAGTCTGCGAATCACTAGTGATAGTGCCATGCATCGGATGGGAACGCGACATGGGTTCCCCTTTTGTACAAATGCAAAAGCGCCGGAGAACCGCGTAACGCGGCTTTCCGGCGCTTTCAAGTCTTACGTCACTATTCGGCGGCGCCGAGATAGGCGTCAAGCGGCGGGCAGGCGCAGACCAAGTTGCGGTCGCCTGCGACGTTGTCGATGCGCGACACTGGCGACCAGTACTTGGCCGTCGTGTCGGGATCGCCGCCCGGATAGGCCGCTTCGAGGCGCGAGTAGGGGTGGGCCCACTCGACTGCCAGCGCTTCGGTCGCCGTGTGCGGGGCATTGACCAGCGGATTGTCGTCCTTCGGCCATTCACCCTTCTCGACCTTCGCCGCTTCGTTGGCGATGGCAATCATCGCCTCGCAGAAACGGTCGATCTCGCGCTTCGGCTCGGACTCGGTCGGCTCGACCATCAGCGTGCCGGCAACCGGCCACGACATGGTCGGAGCGTGGAAGCCGTAGTCGATCAGCCGCTTGGCGATATCCTCGACGGTGATCCCGGCGCGGTCTTTCAGGACACGCGTGTCGAGGATGCACTCATGCGCGACACGGCCGTTCCTGCCCTTGAACAGCACCGGATAGTGCGCCTCGAGCTTGGTGGCGATGTAGTTGGCGTTGAGGATCGCCTGCTCGGTAGCTTGCTTGAGGCCCGAAGCGCCCATCATCCGGATGTACATCCAGGTGATTGGCAGGATCGAGGCGCTGCCGAAGGGGGCTGCCGAAACCGCGTGGTCGCTGCCTGCGTCGACGTGACCGGGCACGAAAGGTGCAAGGTGCGCCTTGACGCCGATCGGGCCGACGCCGGGGCCGCCGCCGCCATGCGGAATGCAGAAGGTCTTGTGCAGGTTCATGTGGCAGACGTCGGCGCCGATGTCCGCCGGACGCGAAAGTGCGACCATCGCGTTCAGATTGGCGCCGTCGAAATAGACCTGGCCACCATGCGAGTGCACGATTTCGCAGATGTCGCGCGCGCCTTCTTCGAACACGCCATGCGTCGAGGGGTAGGTGAACATCAGCGCCGCCAGCCGGTCGGCATGCTGCTCGGCCTTGGCCTTGAGATCCGCGACGTCGATGTCGCCGTCGTCGAGGCAGTGCACGACCACCACTTCCATGCCAGCCATCGCAGCACTGGCCGGGTTGGTGCCATGCGCAGACGACGGGATCAGGCAGATGTTGCGCTGGGTCTGGCCGCGCGACAGATGATACCGGCGGATGGCCAAAAGCCCGGCATATTCGCCCTGGCTGCCGGCATTTGGCTGAAGGCTGACAGCATCGAAGCCGGTGATCTCGCACAGCCAGGCTTCGAGATCGTCGGTCATCGCGCGATAGCCGAGCGAATGCGACTTAGGCGCGAAGGGGTGCAGATTGGCGACCGACGGCCAGCTGACCGGCATCATCTCGGCGGCCGCATTGAGCTTCATGGTGCAGGAGCCGAGCGGGATCATGGCACGGTCGAGCGCGAGATCCTTGTCTGCCAACCTGCGCAGGAAGCGCATCATGTCCGTTTCCGAGCGGTTTTCGTGGAACACCGGCTGGGTCAGGAACTCCTTGCCACGCGGCTTGCCCGGCAGCGAACGCTTGGCCTCGGCAGGCGCCTTGGCACCGAACAGTGCTGCGATCGCATCGAGATCCGCGTCCGTCGAGGTCTCGTCGAAGGCGACCGAAACATGGTCGGCGTCGATGACACGCAGCAGGCGGCCGGTCTTCTCTGCCTCGGTGGCGATGGCTTCCGCCTTGCCCTTGACCTCGACAGTGACAGTGTCAAAGCGCTGGGCGCCGAGCACGCTGAGGCCGGCAGCCTTCAGGCCTTCGGAGAGGCGGCTCGCCAGCGTATGGACGCGCTCGGCAATCGCCTGCAGGCCGGCGGCGCCGTGCCAGATGGCGAAGGATGCCGCCATGTTGGCGAGCAGGGCCTGTGCCGTGCAGATATTGGATGTGGCCTTGTCGCGGCGGATATGCTGCTCGCGCGTCTGCAAGGCAAGCCGATAGGCGGGGCGGCCCTTGCTGTCGACCGATTGGCCGACGAGGCGGCCCGGCATCAGGCGGGTCAGCTTGTCGGAGACGGCGCAATAGGCAGCGTGCGGGCCACCAAAGCCCATCGGCACGCCAAAGCGCTGCATCGAGCCCGTGGCAATGTCGGCGCCGAGGCTGGCAGGGGTATCGGTGACGGTCAGGCTGAGCGGATCGGAAACGAAGATCACCAGCGCGCCCAAGGCCTTGGCCTTCTCGATCGCGGCCTTGTGGTCGCCATAGACGCCGTTGGTGTCGGGCCAGGAGACGATCAGGGCAGCGGTATTGTCGTCGATGGTCTCGCCGTCGATCTCGGTGCCGAGCGGTTCGGCGCGGGTGCGGACAACGTCGAGGACCTGCGGGTGGGGCACGCCGGCAAGGGCGACGCGGCTGCGCTTGTCGCGGTGATGGCGCAGCGCAATGCCCACGGCTTCGGCCACGGCGGTTGCTTCATCGAGCAGCGAGGCGGAGGCGACGGGCAGGCCGGTCAGTTCTGCGACCAGCGTCTGGAAGTGGAACAGCAGTTCCAGGCGGCCCTGGCTGATTTCCGCCTGGTAGGGCGTATAGGCCGTGTACCAGGCGGGATTTTCGAACAGGTTGCGCTGGATGACCGGCGGCACATTGACGCCGTGATAGCCGGCGCCAATGAAGCTTTTCAGCACCTTGTTGCGGCCCATCTTCTCGCCGAGTTCGGCCAGAGCCTCGTGCTCGGTCGCGGGCGCGGGAAGTGCCAACGGGCGGTCGAGCCGGATCGACTTCGGCACGGCCTGCGAGATCAGCGTTTCCACCGAGGGTACGCCGAGCGCGGCGAGCATGACGCGGGTATCAGCCGCGCGTGGCCCGATATGGCGAGCCGAGAAGGGATAAGGTGCAGTGGTCATCCTGGCGATCCTGTCAACCGATATGCGCTTTGTAGCCGGCCTCGTCCATGAGGCCTTCGAGCTGTGCCGGATTGGCGAGCTTCATCTTCCAGAGCCAGCCGTCGCCGGTGGCGGCGTTGTTGACGAGCGCCGGATCGGCCGACAGCGCGCCGTTGGCGTCGACGATCTCGCCGTCGACCGGGGCGTAGACATCAGAAGCGGCCTTGACCGACTCGACGACGACGGCGACGTCGCCCTTGGCGACCTTGCGGCCAGCCTCAGGCAGGTCGACGAAGACGAGATCGCCAAGCTGTTCTTGGGCGTAGTCGGTGATGCCGACGGTGGCGATGTCGCCCTCGACGCGGATCCACTCGTGGTCTTCGGTGAAGTAGGTCGTGGTCATGGAAATTATCCTTTGCGATAGCGATGCGGCGTGAAGGGAAGGGCGTGTACGTCGACAGGCACCTTGGTGCCACGCACGTCGGCGAAGAGGCGGGTGCCAGCCTTGGCGAGCGGGGTGGAAACATAGCCCATGGCGACCGGATGACCTGCCGAGGGGCCGAAGCCACCCGATGTGACGCGACCGGCAGGGTTGCCTTCGGCGTCGAACAATTCGGCGCCCGAGCGCACCGGCTGGCGTCCCTCAGGCTTCAGCCCGACGCGCTTTTCCGTGGCGCCCACGGCAAGGATCTTTGCGAGCGCGGCAGCACCAATGAATTTGCCCTCGGCGCGCAGGTCCTTGGGAATCGCCCACATCAGGCCAGCGCTCACCGGGTTGGTGTCAGGCGTGATGTCGTTGCCGTGCAGGCAAAGGCCCGCTTCGAGGCGCAGGCTGTCGCGGGCGGCGAGGCCGATCCACATGGCGCGCTCGTCGGCAAGCAGCTTGCCCAGCAGTTCGCGCGCATCGGCTTCCGGCAGGCCGATCTCGAAACCGTCCTCGCCGGTATAACCCGAACGGCTCATAAACCAGTCGGCGCGTGGCTCAAAGCCCTGCATGAAGAAGAGTTGGTCGGTGGCAATGCCGGCCTTTTCAATAACAGCTGCCGCTTCGGGTCCCTGAATCGCCACGAAGACGCGGTCGAGCGGCTCGACACTGGCATCGAAATCCTTGGCCAGCGCGCGCAGATGCGCCTCGTCGGCGGCGGCATTGCCGGCGTTGGCCACCACCATGAAGCGTTCGTCGCCGAGCCTGGTGATGATCAGGTCGTCGACGATGCCGGCCGTCTCGGTAAGGAAGAAGGTGTATTTCGACTGCTTGAACTCAAGTGCTGCGGCATCGAGCGGGCAGGCGCGGTTGATGAGGTCGGCGGCGCCGGGGCCGCTGACCACGAACAGCTTCATGTGCGAGATGTCGAACAGGCCGACATGCTCGCGGGTGTGAAGATGCTCCTTCATCACCCCGGCGGGGTAGGTCAGCGGCATGTTCCAGCCGGCGAAAGCGCCAAAGCGCGCGCCAGCGGCGGTGTGAAGATCTGCAAGTGGAAGTTGGTTGGTGGTGTCGCCCGTCATGTCATCTCCAGAGTCGCACGCAATCGGCCGCTAATTGCAGCCAGTCCGTGCCCCTCTGTCTGAAGCCTGAGAGACTCGCGCAACCGGAACTCTGTCGGTTGTGCTTACACCTTCGGCGCGGGATCGAAGTCCCGACTTTCCAGAGTGTCTATCCCGTCTACGGTTCTTTTGCCTGAGAGATTTCGGGCGATTTCCCCTTCGGCGACAGCTTTCGCTGTTCTCTCCCGCAAACAGGTAGAGCCCGCAAAGGCCCTCGACAAGTCGTCATTAGCCCAAGCACGGTGCTTTGTCACGTGATTGCTGTCGGGTTATCCCGCTTCTCAGATGCCGCCGTACCAGTCGTAGCCGCGGTCTTCCCAGTAGCCGCCCTTGCCGAGCCCCATGGCGCCGAGGCTGTCGACCAGCTCGATCCTCTTGAGGTATTTCGGCATCTTGTAGCCGAGTTGACGCTCGACCCGCACGCGCAGCGGCGCGCCGTTCTCGACCGGCAGAGGCATGTCGTTCATGCCGTAGGCCAGGATCGTCTGTGGATGGCGGGCGTCGATCAGGTCGACCGAGCCGTAATATTTGTATTCTCCGGACAGGTCGCGTTCGATCGTGTCGAGACAGTGGAACACGACATAACGCGCCTGCGGCTTCACCACAGCCTGGTCGAGCACCAACGACAGCGGAACGCCGGTCCATTTGGCAATGCAACTCCAGCCCTCGACGCAGTCATGGCGGGTGATCTGGGTGCGCGGGGGCATATCCATGAGTTGCTGCCGCGACAACGACAACGGCCTTTCCACCAGCCCCGCCACCTCCAGCCGCCAATCCGCAAAGTCGTTCGACAAAAGCCGCTGGTAGACAGGATCGTCCGGCGCGGTCACGCCGTTCGGACGCTGCGGCTGGCGTATGTCTGCCTGGGTGAACTCCTGGGCTAGCGTATCGCGTCCGGCGAGCAGGCGTTGCGCGTGATAGGTAAGGTCGTTGGCCTTGGCGAGGAAGTTGCGCACGCCGTTGTCGCGGTCCTGCAGGAAGTCGAAGGCGTCACAGCCGGAGAGGGCGGCGCCCGAGATGCCGAGCGTGGCGGCGGTGAGGAAGCGGCGACGGGTTATGTGGAACTTCGGCATGTCAGTCGCTCCCTTCGGTGGGACGCTCAGGTGGCAGCGGATCGGTGCGATACCAGCCGGTGATGATCGAGCGCAGTTCGTTGATCGGCCCTGCAGCGACGATCATCAGGATATGAATGATGAAGAAGCAGACGATCAGTACCATGGTGGCGAAGTGGATCGTGCGCGCCGTCTGCCGCCCACCGAAGAGGTCGGTGAGGAACGGCACGGCCGCATCCATGCTTGGCGACATGGTGAGCCCGGTCAGGATCATCAGTGGCAAGAGCACGAACAGGACGCCGCCATAGGCGAATTTTTGCAGCGTGTTGTAGTCGCGGTCATGGTGGAACCTGAACCTGATGTGATCGGTGATGTCGTGGGGCAGGCGGCGAAAATCCTCTGCTCGGGGCGCAAGGTCGCGACGCAGATGCCCGTTCACGGCACTGGCGATGAGCCACACCAAAAGCGTGGCCGACAACACCCATGCAAAGAAGAAATGCACCACCCGCCCGGTGGCAAGATCTTGCCCGGAGGGGATCGTCGCCCAGGACGGGAAGGCCCGCTCGCTCTGTTCGTCCTCGGGGCCGGACAGGCCGAGAATTCCCGTGGTGTTGACTCGATGACCGAAGAGATCGGTGTAGCCAATTGAATCATCGTCGGTATCTTCAGCGCCAATAGCCAGGACGTCGTTTGAGAACTGGAATCCTGACTGCTTGCCGATATAGAGTGCTGGATGTGCGTTGAAGATCTGCAGACCGCTGAGCAGCAGGAAGAACAGCGAAATCGCCCAGATCCAGTGGGTGAGGCGGGTCCAGCCGGCTTGGCGGTAGATCAACTCGCCTTGCGATGCGGCCTGCGGTTCTCCGTCGGCAGTTTGCGTATTTCGTTCAGAACTATCCATCGCAATCGTCCTCCGCTGGCCTTGGCCACGGCGGGACGCAATCTTGCGCCCTTTCAGAGGAAATTACGCGGCCCTATTGGCTTCGGTTTCAGCGCTGCGATGATATTCGCGTGATCGCGGGACCGTTCAGCTGGCTAACGACACGACGAGATTGACGGCTGCCGCGACGATGACGGTATTGTAGAAGAACGATACGATGGAATGCACAAGCACGGCAGCGCGCATCTGGGTGCTTGAGATGTTGGTATCGGCCGTTTGCGCCGTCATGCCGATGACCACCGCGAAATAGAGGAAGTCCCAGCCGACCGGCCTCTCGGTTCCGGGGAACAGCAGGCCGCCTACTGGCTTGCGGGCGCGCGTTGAGGTGGCCTCGGCCTTCTTGTCGCCTTTCCAGTAGAGGCGGGCATAGTGCAGGGCCGCCATCGAGTGGATGGTGAACCAGCCAAGCGGCAGCGATGTGACCGAGAAGGCAAGCCAGAAGGGATGATGGACCTGCTTCGCGTTCATCAGCAGGAAAAGCGACCCGACCGCCACGCATGCGATCGCCGCTGTCACCAGGAAGATGATCCAGACCGGTTCGTCTGCCTGCTGGGCACGCCTGCTCAGGAAGTCGGCCGTCAAGCTCGGCATCTCCATTAGTACCAAGAAGATGTAGGTAGCGAAAAAAGCGTTGGCGCCGATCGCGTAGCTCAGCGGATGTCGTAGCACCAACGCCATTCCAAGCGCGGCGAGGCCGACGACGGCGCCGGCGAGGAAGGCGAAATGTCTGGGAAACTGCGTCACGCTGTCGTTCCTCCGGCAGATCGTACTGACTGGAGCGCGCGTCGCGCGATCTGGTCAAGTGCTCCGAGGAAACGCGAGCGATCCTGTGGCGCGAAGGACGCGTTGTAGCCCTTGCTTTCGCCAGTTTCGCGCAGATGCTGCTTGAGGTCGCGCATCGCCACCGCCATACCGATGGTCTCGGGTGTGAACGGTTTGCCGGTGGGGCCCAGCACATATGCGCCGAGCGCAACGGTTCTTGCTGCCAACGGAATGTCGGCGGTCACGACAATATCGTTGGCGCGCGCATTCTCGACGATCCAGTCGTCGGCCGCGTCCGCGCTCTTGGAGACGACGACATGGCGGACCATTGGGTCGCGGGAAGGACGCAGTCCTCCGTTCGACACGAAGGTGACCACCAGCCCAAGTCGGTCGGCGACCTTCTCGGCCTCCGCCTTCACCGGGCAGGCGTCGGCGTCCACATAGATGATGGGCATGTTGTCGGTCATTTCAGTGTCATTTCGGCAACGAGGTCGCAAGGCTTGCGGCTGCGACAGGGGACAACCGCGCCATCTGGGCGGTGCGGTTGTCTCGAACAGGATCAGTAGACGACGACGCTCCTGATGCTCTCGCCGGCATGCATCAGGTCAAAGCCCTTGTTGATGTCTTCGAGCTTGAGCGTGTGGGTGATCATCGGGTCGATCTGGATCTTGCCGTCCATGTACCAGTCGACGATCTTCGGCACGTCGGTGCGGCCGCGGGCGCCGCCGAAGGCCGTGCCCATCCAGGTCCGGCCGGTGACCAGCTGGAACGGACGCGTCGCAATTTCCTGGCCAGCACCTGCGACGCCGATGACGACCGACTTGCCCCAGCCGCGATGCGACGATTCCAGCGCCTGGCGCATCACCGTGGTGTTGCCGGTGCAATCGAAGGTGTAGTCGGCACCGCCAATCTGGTCGGCACCGCGCTTGGTCATGTTGACCAAATAGGGAACGATGTCGCCGTCGACCTCCTTCGGATTGACGAAATGGGTCATGCCGAAGCGCTCGCCCCAGGCCTTGCGGTCATTGTTGATGTCGACGCCGATGATCATGTCGGCACCGGCGAGGCGCAGGCCCTGGATGACGTTGAGGCCGATGCCGCCCAAACCGAAGACGATCGCCGTCGCGCCGATCTCGACCTTGGCCGTATTGATGACCGCACCGATGCCCGTCGTCACGCCGCAGCCGATGTAGCAGATCTTGTCGAACGGGGCGTCCGGATTGACCTTGGCGAGTGCAATCTCGGGCATCACGGTGAAGTTCGAGAAGGTCGAGCAGCCCATGTAGTGGAAGATCTTATCCTTGCCGATGGAGAAACGGCTCGTGCCGTCGGGCATCAGGCCCTGGCCCTGGGTGGCGCGGATGGCGGTGCAGAGGTTGGTTTTCCGCGACAGGCACGACGGGCACGAGCGGCATTCGGGCGTGTAGAGCGGAATGACATGGTCGCCCTTCTTGAGCGAGGTCACGCCCTTGCCGACATCGACAACGACGCCCGCACCTTCATGGCCGAGGATGGCTGGGAAGATGCCCTCGGGATCGGCGCCCGACAGCGTGAACTCGTCGGTGTGGCAAATGCCGGTTGCCTTGATCTCGACCAGCACCTCGCCCTCGCGCGGGCCTTCAAGGTCCACCTCCATGATCTCGAGCGGCTTTCCGGCTCCAACGGCTACGGCGGCGCGGGTTTTCATGGTGGTCTTCCTTCTCGAGTATGCAGAGGGCAAAAGTTCGGGGGCAAGGTTTCAGGTTTTGCGTAGGCGATCAACCATGAAGGCCATCGCAAGTGCTCGCGATGCTGCAACCGACATGGTACTCCACAACCGGTTGCCGGCGCGACCCCTTGCAGGATGGACATGGCTACGCGCGTGACCGAATGTGGGCGACGTAGCATCCCTGAAAGGGCAGACGATTCGATGTCGAGTGAACGGCCGCCACGCGATCCCCTCAAGCGTGAAGCGCTGAAAATGGAAGCAAAGCCAGAGGTTTCCGCGCGGACTTTCATCCATCTCCGCGTCCACTCCGCCTATTCGCTGCTCGAAGGCGCGTTGCCGCTCGGCAAGGTCGTCGGCCATGCGGTGAAGGACGCCGCACCGGCGATCTGCGTCGCCGACAGCAACAACCTTTTCGGTGCGCTGGAATTTGCCCAGAAGGCGACCAAGGACGGTGTCCAGCCACTGATCGGCTGCCAGGTCGATATCGACTTCGCCGATGGTGGCGACAACGCCCAGCGCGGCCAGGGCTGGAAGCAGGCACTCGACCTCTTCCCGATCGTGCTGATTGCCGCGACCGAGGAGGGGTACGCAAACCTCGTGCGCCTGGTCAGCCGCATGTATCTCGACACGCCGAACGGCGAGCCAGTGCACGCCAAGCTCGACTGGCTCGGCAATCTGGCCGATGGCATCATCTGCCTGACCGGCGGGCCGCGCGGACCGGTCGGAGCGGCGATCAAGAGCGATCACGCTGCGCTCGCCGAGAGCCGTCTGCTCACCTTGCAGGCGATGTTCGCAGATCGGCTCTATGTCGAGCTTGAACGCCTCGCCAGCTACGACCGCGGCATCGAGGCTGCCACCATCGAATTGGCCTATCGCCATCGCCTGCCACTGGTCGCCACCAACGAGGCCTTCTTTCCCGCGCGTGCCGACTACGAGGCGCATGACGCACTCATCGCAATCGCCGAAGGCTCGGTGGTCGCCGAAGACAATCGGCGCCGGCTGACGCCCGACAATTTTCTCAAGTCGCAGAAGGAGATGTCGGAGCTTTTTGCCGATCTGCCTGAGGCGATCGACAATACGGTCGAGATCGCGCGTCGCTGCTCGTACTATCCCAAGAACCGCAATCCGATCCTGCCGCGCTTCACCGGCGGCGACATCGCCGACGCCGCCGCTGCAGTGGCGGCTGAGGCGGCGGAACTGACGCGCCAGGCGCATGACGGCCTCGCCATGCGGCTCGAGACGCGCGGACTGGCGGACGGCTACACGCCCGAGCAATACAAGGAACGGCTGGAATACGAGCTCGGCATCATCGAGCGCATGAAGTTCCCTGGCTACTTCCTCATCGTCGCCGACTTCATCAAATGGGGCAAGATGCAGGGCATCCCCGTCGGGCCCGGCCGTGGTTCGGGTGCCGGTTCGCTCGTCGCCTATGCGCTGACCATCACCGACGTCGATCCGCTGCGTTTCTCGCTACTGTTCGAACGCTTCCTCAATCCGGACCGCGTCTCGATGCCCGACTTCGACATCGACTTCTGCCAGGACCGGCGCGAAGAGGTGATCCGCTACGTCCAGGGCAAGTATGGCCGCGACCAGGTCGGCCAGATCATCACCTTTGGTACGCTGCAGGCGCGCGCGGTGCTGCGCGACGTTGGCCGCGTGCTCCAGATGCCCTACGGCCAGGTCGACAAGCTGAGCAAGATGGTGCCGCAGAACCCGGCCAATCCTGTTACGCTGGCCCAGGCGATCGAGGGCGAGCCGCGCTTCGCCGAGGAGGCCGAGCGCGAGCCGATCGTCCAGACCCTGCTCGACATGGCACAGAAGCTCGAAGGGCTCTACCGCCACGCCTCGACCCACGCCGCCGGCATCGTCATCGGCGACCGGCCGCTGTCCGAACTGGTTCCGATGTACCGAGACCCGCGCTCGGACATGCCGGTCACCCAGTTCAACATGAAGTATGTCGAGCAGGCGGGGCTGGTGAAGTTCGACTTCCTCGGCCTCAAGACGCTGACCGTGCTGCAGAAGGCGCTACAGTTCATCAGCCGTCGCGGCGTCGACATCGACCTTGCGCTGATCCCGCTCGACGATCCCTTGACCTACGCCATGCTGTCGCGCGGCGAGACGGTCGGCATCTTCCAGGTTGAAAGTGCGGGCATGCGCAAGGCGCTGATCGGCATGAAGCCCGACCGCGTCGAGGACATCATTGCGCTCGTGGCGCTCTATCGCCCCGGCCCGATGGAGAACATCCCGACCTACAACGCCCGCAAGCATGGCGACGAGGAGATCGCCTCGATCCATCCGATGATCGACCATCTGGTGAAGGAGACCCAAGGGGTCATCGTCTACCAGGAGCAGGTCATGCAGATCGCCCAGGAGCTGTCTGGCTATTCGCTAGGCGAAGCCGACCTTCTGCGCCGCGCCATGGGCAAGAAGATCCGCGCCGAGATGGACAAGCAGCGCGAGCGCTTCGTCACCGGTGCGGTGGAAAAGGGCGTCTCAAAGCCGCAGGCCAACTCCATTTTCGATCTTTTGGCGAAGTTCGCCGACTACGGCTTCAACAAATCGCACGCTGCAGCCTACGCCATCGTCTCCTACCAGACGGCCTATCTCAAGGCGCACTACCCGGTCGAGTTCCTCGCGGGCTCGATGACCTACGATATGTCGAACACGGACAAGCTCAACGACTTCCGACAGGACGCCATGCGCCTCGGCATCGAGGTCGTGCCGCCGTCCGTGATGACCAGTTTTCGCGACTTCGAGGTCGGCGAAAAGAAGATCTTCTACTCGCTGGCCGCCATCAAGGGCGTCGGCGAAGCCGCCGTCCACCACATCGTCGCCAAGCGGGCCGAAAAGCCTTTTGCCAGCCTCGCCGATTTCTGCGAGCGGATCGATCCGAAGATCGTCGGCAAGCGTGTGCTCGAAAGCTTGATCATGGCGGGCGCGCTTGACTGCTTCGGCCATGAGCGCGCGGCAATGATGGCAGGCATGGAACGTATGATGGGCCTTGCTTCGCTGGCGCATGAGAACGCCACGATCGGACAATCCGACATTTTCGGCAGTGCTTTTTCCGGGCAGGCGCCGGTTCTGCATTTGCCGCAGGCGGACGCCTGGCTGGCGGCTGACCGACTGCATCGCGAATTCCAGGTCGTCGGCTTTTACCTCTCGGCCCACCCGCTCGACGAATACAAGACGGCGCTGGAAAAGATGCGGGTGCAGAACTGGGGCGACTTTGCCGCCGCGGTGAAGCGCGGGGCGACCGCCGGGCGGCTGGCGGGTACGGTCACGACCAAGCAGGAGCGCAAGACCAAGACCGGCAACAAGATGGGCATCGTCCAGTTCTCCGACGTCTCCGGCCAGTTTGAGGCGGTCATGTTCTCCGAAACGCTGGCGCAGTACCGCGATCTCTGCGAGCCCGGCAAATCGGTGGTGATCACGGTTGCGGCCGAAGACCGGCCCGAAGCCGTCAGTCTGCGCATCCAGACGGTGCAGCTGCTGGAGGACGAGGCGAGCCGGGTGCAAAAGACACTGCGCATCTTCGTCCGCGACGCTGCCCCGCTCGGCACGCTGTCCAACCATCTGACGGTGCGCGGCGAAGGCGAGGTGAGCTTTATCGTGCTCAAGGGCGAGGCGCAGGGCGAGATCGAGATCGAATTGCCGAACCGCTATCGCATCACGCCGTCCATCGCTTCTGCGATGCGTGCAGTGCCCGGGGTCGTCGAGGTCGAACTGGTCTAGACGATCGGCAGTAGATGCCAGCCTTGGTCGTTGTCCAAGGTCGATCCGGGCGGCATTGACACTGTATATGGAAGAAATCATGCTGATTGGCAGCGGAAACGAGGCTGCCGGTGAAGATGAAAACTTCTTCGTGTGTTGCTGTCGCGGCAATTGTACTGGCAGCGAGCGCCCTGCGCGTATCGGCTGCTGACCTTGTGGTTGCGATGCCGAATTGGCCTTCCGGCCAGGCGAGCGCCAACATCATCAAATACACGCTTGAACAGGGCCTGCATCTCCAAGTCGACGTGCAGGAGATGGGAATGCTGATCGCGTTCAACGGGCTCGATGCGGGCACGGTCGATGTCCACCCCGAGGTCTGGCAGCCCAACTTCGATTCATTGGTCAAGAAGTACAGCGCCGAGCGGGGCACGGTGAGGCTGAGCCCGCACAGTGTCGACGCCACGCAAGGCCTGTGCGTCACCCGCAAGACCTTTGACGATTATGGCGTGCGCGACGTGAGCGACCTGGCCGATCCCAAGAAGTCCGCCGTGTTCGACACCAATGGCGATGGCAAGGGCGAAATCTGGATCGGCGATGTCACCTGGTCGTCCACGGACATCGAGCGGATACGGGCCAAGAGCTATGGCTACGCCGAAAGCATGACGCTGTTGGAGATGCCCGAGGAAGTGGGCATGTCGGCGGTCGATGCGGCTGTCGCCACTGACAGGCCGATCGTTTTCTACTGTTACAGTCCGCACCACGTCTTCGGGCTGCGCGACATCGTCCGGCTGAACGAGCCTGCGCATGATCCAGCCAAATGGAACGTGGTTCTGCCTTCCGAGGATCCGTTCTGGCTGTCGAAATCGCAAGCCCCCGTTGCCTGGGATCGCTCGCATTTCAGCATAGGATATGCCGCCGAATTTGCGAAACGCCTGCCCGATGCGGCGAAGATTCTCGACCGCATCGATTTCACGACGCAGGAGGTCGTGGAGATGAGCTACGCGCTCTAGGTGGAGCGCAAGGATCCTTCCGACTACGCGCAGCAATGGCTGGCGAGCCATCCGGACCGCATCAAGGCGTGGCTGCAGAAATGATGGCGGAGTTGGAAACGCATCGGAGAGCAGGTCGATGAAGGCATCACTGAAACGGGCTTTCGGTGGCGGGTCGACAGGACGGGCATTAGCGATTGCGATTGCCGCGGCGACCTTGGCGACCACGGCCTTGGCCGACGGAACGCAGATCTTCGATCCGAAGACGCATAAATGGATCAACTACGACCGCAAGAAGGCCCGGCAGTACTACGCTGCCCACAACCAGGTGTCCGAGGCATTTCGCCGACAGATCGTGACCTTCAGAACCGCCGAGAAGCCGGGCACGATCATCATCGATGGCAACCAGCATTTCCTGTATCTCGTGCTGCCGGGCCTGAGGGCCGTTCGCTATGGCATCGGCGTCGGCCGCGAAGGGTTCGGCTGGGCCGGTATCCTCAGGGTGGGGCGCTCCGCGGAATGGCCGACCTGGACGCCGCCAGCCGAGATGGTGGCACGCGACCCGAACGCGGCCAAGTTTGCCGGCGGCATGCCCGGCGGCCCCGACAACCCGCTCGGCGCGCGGGCGCTCTATCTCTACCAGGGCGACCAGGACACCATCTACCGCATCCATGGTACGCCCGAACCCTGGACCATCGGACTCGACGTTTCGTCGGGCTGCATCCGCATGAACAATGACGACATCGTCGACCTGCACGCGCAGGTTCAGGTCGGTGCAAAGGTCGTGGTGCTGATGCAGGGGGCTGCACTTTACAAGGGTGTTTGACCGGGGCGGTTGACCGGACCGCTGCCCGGACCGGCGAAGGCCACTGTGTCCAAGGGGGGAAACTGAGCGTGCGAACAGAATGCATTGTCGGGCTTGCTGCCCTGGCGGCTGTTTCATTGACCGGCTGCACTTCAACTGCCCCCGAGCCGCAGGATATGGCACGCACGGCTGTTCAAACAGCCCCGGCCGACCTGCAACTGACCTGCGCAAGCGCTGCAGCGACCTCGGCTGGCGTGGACGCCAACACCGTTCTGCCCATCGGCTCGGCCCTGATCGACGCCACGCGCTATCAGGTCGAACTCAATGCCAGCGGCCAGCGCTTCAATTGCGTGATCGACAATGTCGGCAACGTCGTTTCGGTTCAGAGGGCCTAGGCTCCGTGGCCCAGGCAGGCGCTTGCTTGCCTGAGCAGCATCGCCCGCTCGCGTTCATTTTGCGTGAGGGCGGCGGCGCGTTCGAACTCGCAGCGTGCTTCGGCGAGGCGGCCGAGCTTCATCAATAGGTCGGCGCGCACGCTGGGCACCAGGTGATAGTTGCGCAGTGTCGGCTCGTGCGCGAGTTGGTCGGCAAGTTCCAGACCGGATGCCGGGCCGAAGGCCATGGCGAGTGCCATGGCCCGGTTGAGTTCGATGACCGGTGAAGGGGCAAGGGCCGCCAAAGTCGAATAGAGGCCTGAAATCCTGACCCAGTCGGTTTCGTCAGCCGTGCCTGCCCGTGCATGGCAGGCAGCGATGGCTGCCTGCAGGGTGTAAGGACCGGGCCGCACAGCCGATACTTCGGCCCTCTCGAGAGCTGCCAGCCCGTGCTTGATCAGCAGCCGGTCCCAGCGGGCGCGGTTCTGGTTCAGCAGCAAAATCGGCTCGCCATTGCTACTGGTTCGCGCAGCCAGGCGCGAAGCCTGGAGCTCCATGAGCGCCACTAGCCCGTGCACTTCCGCATCGCCGGGTGCCACTCCGGCGAGGATGCGGCCCAGGCGCATGGCCTCCTTGCATAACTGCGGCCGTATCAGGTCTTCGCCCTTGGTGGCGGAGTAGCCTTCATTGAAGACGAGGTAGAGCACTTCCAGCACCGACGAGAGGCGCTCGGCGCGCTCCGGACCGGAAGGCAGTTCGAACGCGGCCAGGGACTGGGCAAGGCTGCGCTTGGCGCGGACGATGCGCTGCGCCATGGCCGGTTCCGAGACGAGGAAGGCGCGCGCGATTTCCTCGGTGGTCAGGCCGCCGACGAGGCGCAGGGTCAGCGCCACCCGCGCCTCTGTCGACAGGACCGGATGGCAGGCGACGAACATCAGTCCCAGAAGATCGTCGCCGAGATCGTCGTCGAGGTTCGGCTGCTCGACCAGGCTGTCGGCTTCCGCCTCGGCGCCGAGCAGCGCCATCTTGCCTTGGGCCATTCTGGCGCGGCGGAAATGATCGATGGCGCGCCGCTTGGCCGAGGTAATCAGCCAGGCACCGGGCCTGTCGGGGACGCCGGTCTCCGGCCAATGCCTGAGCGCCGCGATCAGCGCGTCCTGGGCGAACTCCTCGGCAAGCCCGACGTCGCGGACGAAACGGGTCAGCGCGGCGATGATCCGGGCCCTCTCGATCCTGAACACAGTTTCGATGGCGCGATGTGTCTCACGGCTCCTGGCCACGTTGTCGTTGGCGTCGGATCCTTGCGACGATGTAGCCGAGGGGTGGTCGTTTGCGGCCATCTGCTATTTGTCTTGCGCGATGCCCATTTCGCGGAAGCGTTCAATACCTTCGCTGGGCTCGAAGTCCTCGAGCTCGAACATCTGGCGAATCTCGATCTCGCCGTCCCCGATCTGGGGGTTGGGAAAGCGGTTGACCCACTCTATCGCTTCCTCGCGCGTCTTGACCTGGATGATGGTGTATCCGGCAATGAGTTCCTTGGTCTCGGCGAAGGGGCCGTCGGTCACCGTCTTCTTGCCGCCGCTCCAGTTGATCCGCCAGCCCTTGGAGCTTGGCTGAAGGCCGCTGCCATCGAGCAGCACGCCGGCCTTGGCCAGTTCCCCGTGATAGTCGGCCATGGCGGAGATCATCTCCGCCGGCGGCATGACGCCGGCCTCGGAATCCTTGCTGGCTTTGACGACGATCATGAAACGCATCTTCAGTCTCCCTGGCTTTGCGGCGCGGCAACTGCTGCCGAACTTTCCTTGCATCGACTAGACGAGCAATGGTGGATGAGATCGACACTCAGGCAGGATATTTTTCGTGGCTTGCTTGGCAATCGGATTCGCTTGGCCGCCGTGCTCGCGGAACCTCAATCGTCCACGGCTTCAGGCGGATGCGCGTTGCGGCCCTTGCCGAAGGTATAGCCTGTCTCGACTGCCTTGCTGCCGAACTTGTTGCGCAGCGCATCCATGGCTCCCTCTGCAAGTGCGCGCTTGTGCGATCCGACATCGACGAGATCCGGCGGATCGGCGCGCTCGTCATCGGAGAGGTCGCTGACGCCGATGCCGAGCAGTCGGTACTTGGTGCCGTCGGTTTCCTTGTCGAGCAGGTGCATGCCGGTCTGAAAGATGCGGTCGGCAAGCCGCGTCGGATCGGCTAGCTGGCGATTGCGCGTCCTGGTCTTGAAATCCTGGGTCTTGAGCTTCAGCACCACGGTGCGCCCGGCAATTCCTGCCTTCTTCAGGCGTGCCGAAACCTTCTCCGAAAGCGCGCGCAACACCGGCACCAGATCGGCCGACGAGGCGAGGTCGCTGTCGAAGGTCGTTTCCGCCGAAACGCTTTTTGCCTCGTGGTCGGGAGAGACCACACGATCATCCTGGCCGCGCGACAAATGGTAGAGGCGGCTGCCCATGGTGCCGTAGCGGCGCATCAGGTCGCCGCGATCCATGCGCTGCAATTGGCCGATGCTGCGGATGCCGTCGCGCTCGAGCGTGGCGGCGAATGCCTTGCCGACACCCCAGATCATCGTCACCGGCTGCTCGGCGAGGAAGCCGACGGCCTCGGCCTCGCCGATCACCGCAAAGCCGCGCGGCTTGCGAAAGTCGGACGCGACTTTGGCCAGGAACTTACAGTAGGAGAGCCCAGCGGAAACAGTGATGCCCACCTCCTTCTCCACCGCGCTTGAGAAGCGCGCGAGCACCAGCGCTGGCGGCAGGCCATGCAGTTTCTCTGTGCCGGCGAGATCGAGAAAAGCCTCGTCGATCGAGAGCGGTTCGACCAGTGGGGTCAGCGCCTGCATCATCGAACGGATCTCGCGGCCGACACGGACATATTTTTCCATGTTCGGTTTTACAACGACGGCTTCGGGACAGGCTTCGAGCGCCTTGAACATCGGCATCGCCGAGCGCACTCCGTGGATGCGGGCGATGTAGCAGGCGGTCGAGACAACTCCACGCTTGCCGCCACCAATGATCACCGGCTTGTCCTTCAGTGCGGGGTTATCCCGCTTCTCCACCGCTGCATAAAACGCATCGCAGTCGATATGGGCAAGATGGAGCCTGTAGAGTTCGGGATGGCGCAGCAGGCGCGGGCTGCCGCAGGCATGGCAACGCGGGCCCCCACCACGTTGAAGGGCGAGGCAGTCGCGGCAGAAACCGTGGCTGGGATCGTTGACAGGCATTGCCTTCGCTGCGAACATAAAGAGAACGAACGCGATTTTATGTCAGCCAAACCGTCCCGACAAGGCCGCCGAGGGGAAGCATTCTATGTCTGTTGCCATCTTGCCGCTCACGTCCGACCTGTGGCCTCAATTCGAGGATCTGTTCGGCAAGCAGGGCGCCTGCTACGGTTGCTGGTGCACCTATTTCAGGCAGCCGCCGGCAGCACGCCGGCAGCACGTCGCGAGAACAATCGCGAACGCAACAAGGATCACATTAAAGCACGCATCGACGCCGGCCCGCCGCCGGGCCTGCTTGCATTCGAGGACGGGCAAGCCATCGGCTGGATGCAGATCGGCCCGCGTGCCGACGTGCCCGAATTCAACAATGCGGGCAGGGGGTCCGCGCCGCTGGAACCGGGCGACGCAGCCGATCCTGCTGTCTGGGCGATTTCCTGCTTCTTCATTCGCAGCAAGGCGCGCGGCAAGGGGCTGACGCACGGCCTGGTCGGTGCCGGCATCGATTTCGCCCGCCGGTCGGGTGCGCGCGTACTCGAAGCCTGCCCGATGGACCAGTCGAAGGATTCGCGCTCGGTAGGCCTCTATGTCGGCTCAACCCGCGTGTTCGAGAAAGCCGGCTTCGCCCGTGCCGCCGAGCGCAAGCCCGGCCGGCCATTGATGCGACTGGAGCTATGACGGATCAGCCCGAGAAACCGCCGCTTTCCAGGAAAGCCAGTTCCTGCGGAGTCGATTCGCGGCCGAGGATGTAGTTGCGGTGCGGGAATCGGCCGAAGCGGGCGACGATGTCGCGATGGCCGATGGCGAACTTCATGAAGTCACCGCCGAGTGCTGTCGAGCGTTCCATCGGAATGTCGTGGTCGGCCAGCGTCTCGGAATGCGAGAAGGGCAGGTAGAAGAATACGCGGATCGGCGCTTCAGTCGCCATGTCATGGCCGACTTCGATGGCCTTGCGCGCATAGTATCGGCCCAGTGGATCGGTGGCATACATGTGGCCGCTGCCGCGGAAGCAATTGCGCGGGAACTGGTCGAGCAGGATCATCAGCGCCAGCGCGCCCTCGGCGTCCTCTGACCAGTGGTCGCACTGGCGCTTGGCGGCTGCCATGTGCAGGTCACCGAACCGCTCGCGGAACTCGGCATCGAACATCTCGTCCTTGTAGAACCATTTTTCAGCGCCGGCCTCGCGCCAGAAGGTCACGACTTCGGTCGCGCGCCGCCTGTCCACTTGAATCCTCATTAGTACCTCTCCGTCTTCTCGATGGCTTTCTTGCTGAGCGCGTCAGCGGCTTCCTCGTTGAGCGCCTTGGCGCTGCGCCTCGGCGGAGCGAGGGGCGTCGGCACCGGCTCCGGAATGTTGCCCTGCAGATAGTCGCGGCCCGACTGGATGTCACCGGCGATCTGCATTTCGAGGCGTGCCGCATCGCGGTTGCGCACTTCCTCGATCACCTCGGCGACGTCGTCGGGGTCCTCGCCAAGGCGTTCGAGCGTCGTTCCACCGAAGAGCAAGGCCGATTCGAACGTCTCGCGAAGCTGGTAGTCGACACCGGCGCGGATCAGCTGGATGGCGGTGCCGCGGTCGAAGGCCCGGGCGAGCACCGGCACCAGCGGGAACTCCGCCCTCATCTGCTCGGCGATGCGTACCGCGGCGTCTTCCTTGTCGACGCAGATGAGTACCGCGCGCGCCCGACCGGCGCCGGCCGCATGCAGTATATCGAGGCGCGTGCCGTCGCCGTAATAGACCTTGAAGCCGAAATCGCCGGCCGCCTGGATCATCTCGACGTCGTTGTCGATGATCGACACGTCGACGCCGCGCAGCAGCAGCGGTTGGCTGACGATCTGGCCGAAGCGGCCGAAACCGATGATCAGCACGCTGCCGCTGAGTTCCACCGCCACGTCGACGCCCTCAAGCGATTGCTCGTCGCGCGGGGCCAGGCGGCGCAGGACGGAGATTGCCAATGGGGTGAGCACCATCGAGATGATGATGATGGCGGTGAGGATCGCATTTGCCTCGCCGTCGATGATGCCGACGGCGAGCGCCGAGGAATAGAGCACGAAGGCGAACTCGCCGCCTTGCGCCATGACAACAGCGCGTTCCAGCGCCTCGCGATGTCCAGTCCTGAGGATGCGGGCGACCATGTAGATTCCCAGGGCCTTCATCGCCATGTAGGCAACGACGTAGAAGGCGATCATCCCCCAGTTCTTGGCGACCACCTCCAAGTCCAGCGACATGCCGACGGCCATGAAGAACAGGCCGAGAAGGATGCCGCGGAACGGCTCCACATCGGCTTCGAGCTGATGGCGGAAAGTCGATTCCGACAGCAACACGCCGGCCAGGAAGGCACCCATCGCCATGGACAAGCCGCTGAGTTGCATCGCCAGCGCCGAACCGAGCACGACGAGCAGGGCGGCGGCGGTCATCACCTCGCGGGCGCGCGATTCTGCCAATATCCGGAACAGCGGGTTGAGCAGGTAGCGCCCGGCAAAGACCAGCCCGACGATGGCGCCGACGCCGATGCCGATCTCGGCGAACCTTCCGGCCCAGCCAGTGCCGTGGTCGGTCGGCGTCACAGGCGCGAGGAAGGCGACCAGAGCCAGGAGGGGGACGATGGCGAGGTCTTCGAGAAGCAGGATGGAGACCATGCGCTGTCCCTTGGGCGTCGCGATCTCGCCGCGTTCCTCGAGCAGTTGCATGACGATTGCCGTGGACGTCAGCACGAAGCCGGCTCCGGCGATGAAGGATTGCGACACCGAAAACCCGGTCACGAGACCGACACTGGTCAGCAGCAGGGCGCACAGGCCCACCTGCAACGCGCCGAGGCCGAAGATCTCGCGCCTCAGGCCCCACAACCGCGAGGGCTGCATCTCCAAGCCGATGATGAACAGAAACATCACGACGCCGAGTTCGGCGACATGCAGGATGGTTTCAGCTTCCGTGAAGACGCCAAGCCCAAACGGGCCGATGACGAGGCCGGCGGAGAGATAGCCGAGGATGGAGCCGAGCCCGAAGCGCTTGAAAATGGGAACGGAGACGACGCCGGCGGTCAGGAGCGCCACCACATGAACCAGCTCTACGCCCGATGCCTCTGCCGCCATACGTCCTCACGATCCTCGTGGCTGCGCGGCATCGGCCGCAGTTGGGAAACGCAAAGATAGGTGTTTCGAAGGCTCGCGAACAGCCCATCAGTCTGCAATGCATCTGAAAGGCGACCAAAGTAGCGCGAGGGGGCATCAGCCCGGCAACCATCCATTGCGCACCCCATCGGCCGCCGCTAAGGCGTGCATGGTCTCGGCCAGTATCTGGTTGAACTGCCGCCAGCACTCTCTGCCGGCTGCGAGGAGAGGATCGAAATGAGAACTGTTCTGTTTACCGTACTCGGTGTCACCATACTAGGCCTTTCGGCCTGCTCGAAAGCTCCGGAGTGCACCACTGAAGCTCTGGCCAAGAAGGGCCAGGAGGTTGCCGCTGCTCTCCAGGAAGCGGTGACGAAGGACCCGGCCAAGGCGCTTGAACTGACTGCCAAAGTGCAGGAAGTCGCTTCCAAATACTCCGGCTCGACCGATCAGGCAGATGCCTGCAAGGCCTATGACGACCTTCTGGCGGCCATCAAGGGCTGATTGCGTAGCTAGAATCAGAAAGGGCGGTGCCGATGGCTCCGCCCTTTTTCATTGCCAACTGACAGGCCTAGTTCTTCGCGATGGCACCGATGGCGGCGCCGTCGACGCGCGACAGCTTCATGCCGATCACCGGAACCAACTGCTTGTCGACCCGCACCGATACAGTGACATGCATCGAATTTTCGTCCGGGACGCGGGCCTGCATGACGCCGTTGAGCTGGTTTCGGTTCAGCGACAGGATGACTTTGCGCCCATCGACGACATTGCCCGAGATGATGTCGAGGCCCTTGCCTTCCGAGCCATCCATGAAGGTGCCACGATAGCCGCTGCGGCCTGCCTGCTCGACGGTGGCCGACATCTTCTGGGTGAACACGCCGACACGGCAGCCGCCGTCAAGCGACATGCCGACCTTGCCATCAGGCGTCGAGCCGGTGAAGTTGCAGGTGAACTTGGTGCCCTTGTACTTGCCGGCGACGATTTCTCCCGGGCCGACCCAAGAGCCTTCCACCGATTTGAAGAACTTCTTGTCGCGTTCGGGCGATTTGACCGACTCGGCATGCGCCTGGCCCGACAGCGAAGCCGCCATGACAGGCAGGACGGCGGACAGGAACAAGCGCTTCATGGACACACCCGACAACAGGAAACTGGGAAGATTAACTGCCAGGACCATGGCGAAAAATGGTTAATGCTTTGTCTATTTTGAGGCGTTTGGCGCCTTGTCCTTGCTGGCGAATGTGGTCAATGCCGCCAAAAAATCGCCCATGCCGGGACGCTTCAGGGCGGTGAAGGGCAGGGGCCGCGCGGTCTCCATGGCAGCGATGCCTATACGTGCTGTCATCATGCCGTTGACCACGCCCTCGCCAAGCTTGGCCGAGAGTTTTGCCGCCAGCCCATGGCCGACGATCTGCTGGACAAAACTGTCGCCGACGGCAATCGAGCCGGTCACCGCCAGATGCGCGAGCGCGCTGCGGGCGAGGCGGAAAAAGCCGAGCGTGCCCGGCCGTCCACCATAGAGCTCGGCAAGCCGGCGGATCAGCCTGCCACCTTCGAATACGACATAGGCGATATCGACCAGCGCGCGCGGACTGACTGCCGTCACCAGCGAAACGCGCTTGGCCGCATCGAGGATGAGGATCTTTGCCTGGGCGTCGAGCGGCGCCAGAATTTCCGTTTCGGCGAGCCGCACGAGGTCGGCACCGTCGATAACCTCGTCGCGCTGCTCTTCCAGCATCCGGCGGCCGGCGGCGGTTTCGGGCCGGGCGGCCACGAAATTCGACAATTCGTCGGCGACGGCGCGCGCCGCGCGTGGATCGTTGCGTTCGATGGCATCGGCTGCACGCTCGCGCAGGCGCTCGACCGAGGCGAGGCGATAGAGGGCGAAGACCTCGCGCACGACGATGACGAGGAGCGTTAGCGTAGCCATTACCGCAGCTCCGACCGCCAGCCAGCCGAGCCAGTCGGCGCGGCTGAACAGGTCGCGGATCAGCCGGTCCGTCCAGAGGCCGATGCCGAGCGAGACGAGTGTGCCGGCTGCGGTGAAAAACAAAGTGCCCATCCAGGACTTGCGCCTGGTCGCAGTCGCCGGCGGTGGTACAGCCGCGGCAAGGTCCGCCTCGTCGAAAATGTCCAGTTCGGCGGGCGTGACGATCGCCGATTCGGCGGCCAGTGCACGGGGCTTGCGCACCGGACGTTCGGCCTCCTGATCCCGCGCGGACGGCTGGGACGGCTGTTCCGTATTGATCGGGAAAGCAGCGGGCTTTCGGGGAGCGCTCATGCCAAATGGTCTCCGATCAGGAACTGCAGGGCACGGTCGAGGCGGATATGCGGCAAGGACAGCGTCATCCCCTCCGCCGTCCGCTCGAGACGCGGGGGACGGAAGCGCACGAAACGGATCGCCGGGTCGTTGGCATCCTGGCGGTGATTGGTGCCGAAATCCTGAAACACGACATCTGCCTTTTCCGGTAAGTCACCGGGAAATATGGCGGTTTCGGTGTTGCCGTCGAAGCGCTCGTTGCCGATGGTCTCGCCCTCGATCGGCGTTCCGATGATGACAGGCAAGGTATCACGGCCCTGCTTGACGGTTCCCTCGCGGGTGGCGCGCACCGCGGCAAGCGCGAGAACGTCGACATCGGCGCCGGACAGATTGGCGCGAGCAACGGCACGGTCGGTCAGCCGGCGGACGATCGATTGCAGCCGGTCGTGGCTCTCGTGGTGGAGATGGTCCGCCTTGGTCGCGGCAACCAGGATGCGGTCGATGCGCCGTGAAAAAAGGTCGGTGAGAACGTTGCCTCGGCCTGGGCGGAAGCAGCCGAGGATTTCGGTGACCGCTCGTTCGAGGTCGGCGAGGGCGCCCGGACCGGCGTTGAGCGCCTGCATGGCGTCGATCAGCACGATCTGCCGGTCGAGCCTGGCGATATGCTCGCGGAAGAACGGCTTGACCACATGGGTCTTGTAGGCCTCGTAGCGCCGTTCCATCATCGCGCGCAGCGATCCCGGCCGGGCGCGCCCTTCGCCCAATTCGGGCAGCGGCGCAAACGTCAGCGCAGGCGAGCCCTCGAGGTCTCCGGGCATCAGGAAACGGCCTGGCGGGAGCGTGGACAACGCACGCTCGTCGTCCTTGCAGGCCCTGAGGTAACTGGAAAAACTCTCGGCTAGCCGTCGCGCAGTCATTTCGTCGGCGTCCGCATCGGGCGAAACTGTCGCGGAAAGGCCGCGCCACGTTTCCGACAGATCGGCACGCACTGGCAAGCGGGCAAGTTCGAACGCCTCGCGCGAGAAGTCGTCATAGGTCTTGCCGAGCAATGGCAGGTCGAGCAGCCATTCGCCCGGATAGTCGACGATGTCGACCGACAATTTTCCGGCTGAAAACATGCGGTTCCAGCCAGAAGCGGATTCAAATTCTATGGTCAGGCGCAGTTCCGAGATGGCGCGCGTCGAGTCCGGCCAGATGCGCTGGTCAACGAGAGCCGCGACGTGATCCTCATATTGGAAGCGCGGCACCGCATCGTCGGGCTGCTGCTCAAGCAAGGCGCGCGAAATGCGCCCGGACTTTTGCGCTTCGAACAGGGGCAACCTGCCGCCATGGATCAGGTTATGTACGAAGGAAGTGATGAACACCGTCTTGCCGGCGCGCGACAGGCCGGTGACGCCAAGCCGCAAGGATGGCGAGAAAAGCCCCGTGGCGCGGCCGGAGAGCGTGTCTAGGGCGATCCGCGCCTCGTCGGTAAAGGTGGTCAGAGACGCCAATCTTGATACCCCATGCAATCCGGCTCGATATAGGTGCCGTCAAAGGGTTTTGAAATGGCGAGCGAATTCAAAGATCGTCCGGCGTGAGGAAGGCTTCGAGATAGCCGCTGCCCAACTCGGCACGAGACAGATCACCCTCGAAGCGGATGACGGCAAGGCCCGACGTTGGGAACCCTGCATGCAGCGTATGCAGCGCATTTTCCTCGCCGGCGCCAGAAATGGCCGTGGCAAGGTCCTCCATCATCGGATTGTGGCCGATGACGAGAATGGAGCTATGCCTGCCGTTCTCAACTATCTTTTCGAGGTAACCGGTCGCATCGGCGCTGTAGAGGTCGTCGGTGAAGACTACCCGCCCTGTGTCGGTGCGGCCGGCAATACCCTCAAGCGTTTCCCGCGCGCGCCGGGCATTGGAGCAGAGCGTAAGCTCCGGGACGTAGCCGTGGCTGCGCATGGTTGCGCCGGTCGCCTCGGCATCGGCGATACCCGTGGCGTCGAGGGGGCGGTCGAAATCCCTGATGCCTGGAAGAGCCCAGCCCGCTTTGGCGTGCCTGAGAAGATACAGCCTGCTCAAATGTTGCCCCCGGAAGCTCAAGCTCCCGACGAGCCTGCGCGTAGTGTCAACTCAGGATGTAAACAAGCGCCAGCCGCCTTGCAACCGGACGATGCGCTCGCGCGCTCTCCGGGCGGAGAGTTGCAGCTTTGCTACGTTGATTATCGCCGGTTGATTCAGGTGCGAACTTTTCGATGAATAGGCTTGTGTGAGGGTTGCCCGGCGAATATATAGGCGCCAAAACGGGGTTGTCGGGTGAGTCTAATGAACGATGCCGTTGCACTTGGTTATGTGCCCTCCGAAGAGGAGCCGTTCATGAATGAGCGGCAGAAGTCTTACTTCAGAGCTAAGTTGATCGCGTGGAAGAACGATATCCTCCGCGAAGCTCGTGAAACCCTCGAAATACTCCAGCAGGAAAACGCCAATCATCCGGACCTTGCCGACCGCGCATCGTCCGAGACGGATCGTGCCATCGAACTCCGGGCCCGGGACCGTCAACGCAAGTTGATCTCCAAGATCGACTCGGCGCTGCAGAGGATCGACGAGGGTACCTACGGCTATTGCGAGGAAACAGGCGAGCCGATCTCGCTGAAGCGACTGGACGCACGTCCGATCGCCACGCTGTCCATCGAGGCTCAGGAGCGGCACGAGCGACGCGAGAAAGTCTATCGCGACGACTGATCGCGCGTCACATATCGATGAAAAAGGCGGCTCCGGCCGCCTTTTTTATTCGCCTGCCGCGCGTTTCTATTTCTTCTGGCTCGAGAGTTCGCCGAGCAGCTTTGCCATTTCGTCGTCGAGCGAATGGTCGGCCAGCTTGGTCGGTTTGGGTTGCGGCTTGTCGTCGAGCGAAACCTGCAGCTCATTGATGAGCGTGTCGTCGATCGGCTCGACCCGCGACGAGGGCATGGGAGCTACGAGAGCCTGTACCGGCCGCTGCGGCGTGGCGTAGGTTGGCGCCGCTGCGGTCGGCGTGGCCGGGTTTTGGGGGGCTGCGTTGGGCGCGAGCGTTGGCGCCGTGGCGGCAGGCATCTTCACGTGGTTCTGGCCTTGGGCGGGCGCAGGTTGCTGTGGCTGCGAGGGGCGTGCTGGCGCGTGGGCAGCGGGGCGCGGGGTGGGGGCTGACGGCGGCGTCTTCGCCTGTGGTCGAGGCGCCTGAGGGACCTCGTGTCCGCCTTCCGTGGCGGTCAGCGCCGGGCGGCGCGGCTGGCTCATGCGGATATCACGCTCGACCACCACGTCGGTCGGTCCGCCGATAAGCAGAAGGTGTTCGATGTCGTCGCGGCGAACAAGCACAAGGCGTCGCTGGCTGTCGACGGCCGTGGCATCCATGACTGCAAGGCGCGTCTTCCTGTTTCTTCCGCCCGCAACGAAGGTGCCGAAGGTAAGGCTGCGGATCAGCTTGACGATGACCAGCACAATGACGAGCAGCACCAGCGCCGCAAAGGTCCACAAGATCGCGGCCGTGTAACCGGGGCCTGCTACTTTATCCAGCCATTCGAACATTTGCTTCCCCGTCTGCACGTCCGCGTCGACACTAACTCCCCCTCGCAGCAAACGGCAAGTTGCCTTTCGCGCATCGCAGGTGGAGATTTCACTAAGTGCGCGATCTTGCGCCGAACTTGCGCCGATTCGTGGGTGGGCCTTTTCCCGGCAGGGAGAATGTGATTCAACCGGTTCCGAATAACGGAGCCGGAGAGACTCGCAGGGGCATGGCCAAGGAAACGCGCAACGACTTTTATCCGGTTCCGATCGTGGATCAGGCCGCGCGCCCCGATGCCATCACCCGGCTGATCATCTTTATTGTCGTGCTGACAGTTGCCGCAGTCGTTTTCGGACTTTTCCGGGAACGCCTAGGCGATCCATTTCTGCTCGGCATGCTTGGTGTGTTGGCAATGATCGGGGTCGGCTACCTATTTGCGACCGCTATCGGTTTCGTGCAGATCGCGCCGCGTTCGCCCGCCGACGGTCTGTCCAAGGCCTTTGTGGACTCCATGGCGCAAGGTCTTGTGGTGACCGATGCGAAAGGTCGCGTCGTCTATGCCAATCGTGCCTATGCCGATATGACCGGTGCTGCCGCCGCTTCCGACCTGAAGACGGTCGAGAACCTGCTCTCCGATGTGCCTGAGGCATCGGCGACCATCTCGCAGCTGGCTTCCGGCTTGCGTGATGGCGAGGCGCGCGATGGCGAGTTTCGCCTCGCGCAATCGGTGCGTCCGGGGGCAGCCCCCGGCGCGCGCTGGTATCGCGTGCAGGCGCGTGCCTTCTCCGTGCCCGACCAGCGTCAGCCGCTGAATGCCTGGCAACTCGCCGACATTTCGCCTGAACGAGCCGAGCAGGAACGCTTCTTCCTCGATCTGCAGCAGGCCATCGACCATCTCGACCATGCGCCGGCCGGCTTCTTTTCCGCCGACCAGGACGGCCGCATCACCTATGTCAACGCAACCCTGGCCGATTGGCTGGGCATCGACCTGGCGAGCTTTACGCCCGGCGCCGTTACCCTCGACGAAATCGTTGCCGGCGACGGCATGGCGCTTGTGCGCTCGGTCAAGGCCGATCCGGGCACGACGCGAAATGCCGTCATCGATCTCGACCTGGCAACGGTGAACGGCGAGGCGCTGCCGGTGCGCTTCATGCACCGCGTGTCGGCAAGCCGCGAAGGCGTCAACGGTCCGACGCGCACCATTGTGCTCAATCGCACCCAGGGCGAGGATTCCTCGGCCCAGCTCCGGGCCTCGGAGGTGCGCTTCACGCGCTTCTTCAATTCGACGCCGATGGCGATCGCCGGGGTCGACCAGAACGGCCGCATCGTGCGTACCAACGCTCCGTTCTTGTCGCTGTTCTCAACCGTAGTTGACCGTGACGCGGTCGACCGCCGCGTCCGGCTCGACACCGTCATCCACGAACGCGACCGCGCAGCGTTCGCCGCAGCGCTCGAAAGAGCGCACCAGCGCCAGGCAGATATCGCGCCGATCGACACCGTCCTGCCCGACAACGAGGACCGTCACATGCGCTTCTACGTCAACGCGGTGGCCGAGGGGGCGGATGTCGAGGGCGCCGAGGAAGCGGCGATCGTCTACGCGGTCGAGACGACCGAGCAGAAGGCGCTCGAAAGCCAGATGGCCCAGAGCCAGAAGATGCAGGCGGTCGGCCAGCTTGCCGGCGGCATCGCCCACGACTTCAACAACGTGCTGACGGCCATCATCATGGCGTCGGACCTCCTGTTGACCAACCACCGGCCGTCCGATCCGTCTTTCCCCGACATCATGAACATCAAGCAGAATGCCAACCGCGCCGCCTCGCTGGTCCGGCAGCTCCTGGCGTTCTCGCGCAAGCAGACGCTGCGTCCGGAGGTTCTCAACCTTACTGACGTGCTTGCGGATCTGCGCACGCTTCTGGCGCGGCTGGTCGGCAACAGCATCAAGCTCAAGATCGATCATGGCCGCGACCTCTGGCCGATCCGTGCCGATATCGGCCAGTTCGAGCAGGTGGTGGTCAATCTCGCGGTCAATGCGCGTGACGCCATGCCCCAAGGCGGCGACCTCTTGGTGCGGACCAAGAACGTGCCGGCAGAGGACTGCAAGGCATTTGGTTATCGCGAGTTGGTCGCAGCGGATTATGTGTTGGTTGAGGTCGCGGATTCGGGCACAGGCATTCCGCCCGAAGTGCTCAAGAAGATCTTCGAACCGTTCTTCACCACAAAAGAGGTCGGCAAGGGCACCGGACTTGGCCTGTCGATGGTCTACGGCATCATCAAGCAGACCGGCGGCTTCATCTATTGCGATTCCGAAGTCGGCAAGGGCACGGTGTTCCGTATCTTCCTGCCGCGGCATGTTGCCAAGCCGCAGCCCGTGGTCGAGGTTGCCGTGAACGCCGAGGTGGCGGCGACAGCCGTTGCCAAGCCGCAGGAACCGGCCCAGGCCGTTGCCAGGGACCTTTCAGGTTCGGCGACCGTGCTGCTGGTGGAAGACGAGGATGCCGTCCGCATGGGCGGGGTGAGGGCGCTGACATCGCGCGGCTATACCGTCCACGAGGCATCCTCGGGTGTCGAGGCGCTTGAAGTGTTCGAGGAACTCGGCGGTAAGGTCGATATCGTGGTTTCCGACGTGGTTATGCCGGAAATGGACGGGCCGACGTTGCTGGGCGAGTTGCGCAAGCGGCAGCCCGACATCAAGTTCATCTTCGTTTCGGGTTATGCCGAGGACGCGTTCGCCAAGAATCTGCCTGCGGATGCTCAGTTCGGCTTCCTACCCAAGCCGTTCTCGCTCAAGCAACTGGCCACCGTCGTCAAAGAGGTTCTTGAAAGCTAGGTCTGCACGGAAAGCATGTTTGCTGGTCTGCCCAACCATTTGAACCGCTTTTCCGGCGACGATTGTGGTGTCATGATGCGGTACGGAGCATCGTCAGGGTGGGAAGATGCAGACGACACCACACAATGAGGCAAAGCGGGGCGATTATGCCGAGGCAGTGCTTTTGCCGGGCGACCCTGAACGCGCGGAGTGGATCGCAACTACGTTTCTGGATGGGGTGAGGTGCGTGAACCGGGTGCGCGGTGCGCTCGGTTACACGGGGCAATATCGAGGTGTGCCGGTGAGCGTGCAGACGACCGGCATCGGGGCGCCGTCTCTCGCCATCTACGTCCATGAATTGATCGAAACCTTTGGCGCAAGGACGCTGATCCGTGTCGGCACTTGCGGCGCGCTGGCCGAGCACGTCAAGCTGCGGAGCCTGGTGATTTCGCAATCGGCGAGCAGCGACAGTCAGGTCAATCGTCATCTATTGGGCGCATACAACCACGCGCCAAGTGCCAGTTTCGAATTGCTGCAGCGAGCTGCAATGCGTGCCGCTGAACTTGGGCTCGACCATCACATCGGCCAGACGGCATCGAATGATGTGTTTTACCATCCAGACCCGCTCGGCCGCTTCTCCGGGGTGAGGGCCCATGGTGCGTTGGCCGTCGATATGGAGACCAGCGCGCTCTATACCCTGGCGGCCTGCTTCGGAGCCAGGGCGCTGTCGGTCTGCACCGTCGTCGATAGCGTGGTTACGGGCGAGGAGACGGATACTGCCGAGCGTCAGGAACTGTTCACCGACATGAGCAGGCTTGCGCTCGAGGTAGCGATCGCGACGCCCAATGTTGGTGAGCGGACGGCGACGTAGCGTGTTGATGCGCGCGTGCTAGCATCTCGGTGGCCCTGTGAGTCGGTCGTTTTTGCCGCGTAATCCTGATCGGTCATTGAAGTGATCTAGCCGGCAAGTTCCGCGCAAGCGACGTTTCATAGCTTCATCCGGTGTTCTGGTCTGTGTTCCCCTGCGTTAGGCAATCGGACAGAGGGACGGCCCGATGGAACAGTTTGTCGAGGAAAGCATGAAAAGGCGCCTGACCGAGCCGGTCGACATACTCACCGCGGTCAGCATCCTGAAATCGCATGGTTATTGGGGTGATGAGCTGATCATCGCGATCACCAGGATTTTCTACGTCGATCTGGATACTTACAACGAGGTCGTGGCCACGGCCTGATGCCGGCTGGCGAGGGCCCAATTTGATCCTCGATGCTGCATTGCAGCATGATCGGGTTGCTATTTGCGCGCAAATCGTCCATATGCGGCGGTATAGGCGCTTGGGCCGTTTGATCGGCTTTCTCCAAAGCGAGACTGGTTGCGTCTGTTTTCGCCCTTTCCGACATCGGTAGTCGGCGGAATAGACCCGTGGCATGAGGCCGGCGGGCACGACAGCGCAGCCGAGTGGACAGTGTCCGCCGCCTTGTCGTTTCATGGAATTCATAGGCCGGCAGGTTGCGCCCTGCCGCCATTGTTGTTTGCGACGGTAAGCCGTTGCACGAAAGATGAAGATATTGACGAATGAAATCGCTGCGGAGCCGACCGGCTTCGCCAAACTCGGCATTACCGGCGCTCTGCTCAAGGCTACCCATTCGGCTGGCTACACGGAGCCCAAACCGATCCAGGTCGAATCCATCCCGGCGCAGCTGGAAGGCCGCGACATCCTCGGCATCGCCCAGACCGGGTCGGGCAAGACGGCAGCCTTTGCCCTGCCGATCCTTTCCAAGATCATTGCTCTCGGCACCAAGCGCCGGCCGAAGACTGCGCGTGCGCTGATCCTTGCGCCGACGCGTGAGCTTGCGGTGCAGATCGAAGACACCATCAAGATCCTGGCCAAGGGCGCGCACATCTCGACCGCGCTGGTTCTCGGTGGCGTATCGCGCTTCTCGCAGGTCAAGAAGATCGGACCTGGCGTCGACGTACTGATTGCCACCCCGGGGCGTCTGACGGATCTGGTTCGCGAAGGCGACATCGTGCTCGCCGACACTCAGTGGCTGGTTCTCGACGAGGCCGACCGCATGCTTGACATGGGCTTCATCAACGACGTCAAGCGCATCGCCAAGGCGACTGCGAAGTTCCGCCAGACCGCACTTTTCTCTGCGACCATGCCGGCCGAGATCGCCGAATTGGCCAAGGGCCTGCTCAGGGATCCCGTGCGGGTCGAGGTTGCTCCGCAGGGCACCACGGCAGCCGAAATCCGCCAGAGCGTCGTGCTTGCCCGCACCAAGCAGAAGCGCAAGATCCTCTCCGACATGCTGGCCGACGAGGCCATGAGCTCGGTGATCGTGTTCGCGCGCACCAAGCATGGCGCCGATCGGGTCACCCGCGATCTCGAGCGCGACGGATTCGAGGCTGCCGTGATCCACGGCAACAAGTCGCAGAATGCCCGCCAGAAAGCACTTAACGGCTTCCGCGACGGTTCCGTCCGTATCCTGGTCGCCACTGATATCGCCGCTCGGGGCATCGACGTTCCCGGTATCAGCCATGTCGTGAATTTCGACCTTCCTGACGAGGCCGAAAGCTACGTCCACCGCATCGGGCGCACCGGCCGCAACGGCGCCGATGGCGTCGCGATCACGCTGGTCGATCCTTCGGAGAATGCCAAGCTCAAGGCTGTCGAGCGCATCATCCGCATGAAGCTGACGATCGATGCCGATCATCTCGGCCAACCCGATCCGCAGCGTCCTGCTGGCGAGCCGCGCTTCGAGCCGGCCAACGATCGCGGTGACCGCGAGGAGCGTCGTCCGCAGGGACAGAGGCCGCGCGGTAATAACGGCGGCAGGCCCAAGGGCGGCCACGGTGGCGGTGAACGTGCGAATGCCGGCGCGCCCAAGGGCGCCAAGCCGCAGGGCGACAAGCCGTTCCGCGGCAAGCGTCGTGGCTTCGGTGGTCGCAAGCCGGGCACGCGCGCAGCGTAATTTCTGCGATATCGAGAGCTGAATAGGGCGGTTGGGGCGATGCTTCGACCGCCCTTTTTCGTATGGGCAAGCCAACTCACTGCAAGGGAATGTGGTCAGTCGAAGGTCGAGCGGCGAGGATAGACGAGCGGCTCGGCCTTCCAGCGGGTGGAGGCGCGGAGTGCGGTCTCGCGCAATGGACGAGGCAGCAGGGCAAGCAGCTTCATGCCCCATGTCAGTCGCCGGGGGAACGTGACCTCGAAACCACCGCTACGTATCGCCTTGCAGATGCGTTCGGCCGCTTTTTCTACCGGCATCATGGCTGGCATCGAGAACTGAGCTTTTTCCGTCAGCGGCGTGTCGATGAAGCCGGGGTTCATGACCTGGACGCGGATATTCATCTTGTCGAAATCGAATTTCAGCGATTGCGCGATGATGTTGATTGCAGCCTTGGTCGCACCGTAGGCGGCCGTTGTCGGCCAGCCGAAATAGGCGCTGATAGAACCCATGAAGACCACATGGCCACGTCCGCGATTGCGCATGCGCTCGATGACTGGCAATAGCCCGTTCAACACGCCGAAAACGTTGACATCGAAACTCTGACGAAAGGGCGCGATGATCAGATTGTCGCCTCTCACCGGCAGGTAGGCGCCGGCGTTGAAGATGGCGAGCACGATCGGCCCTGCCTGTGCCTCGATGGCAGCGACGGCATTGGCCATGCCCGCTTCGTCGGTGACGTCGGAGGGAAAGGAAAGAACGCGGCCGGCCATGCCCTCAGTTTCGGCAATCAGTGTGTCGATGGGGTCGTTGGGCCGGACCGTGACTGCAACGGTGTAGCCCTGCCTGGCGAGCAGCCGTGCCACCGACCGACCGATGCCGGTGCTGCCGCCGGTAATCCATGCCACGCCTTGCTTCGGATCGGCCCGGTAGGTGCTCACTCGGTTCCCCTTGTCTACGCGTTCCGCTATCGATCTAGCGACGGCTTGCGGGAATGGAAAGTCCGTTCTGCGATGTGCGGCCGGACGGCGAATGGCATTTCACAAGCCACCGGAATCGCGCGCATTGACGCCACGATGCGGCTGGTTCAGAGAAATTCATACCTTGAAACCGCGTTCTCAGATTTCTAGGGTTCGACGGCGAACCAGGAAGGAATTTTCATGCGCTCGGTGATCGATGCCATCGGCAACACCCCTCTCATTCGGCTCAAGCGGGCGTCAGAGGAAACCGGCTGCGAAATTTTCGGAAAGGCCGAATTCATGAACCCTGGCCAATCGGTCAAGGACCGCGCCGGCCTGTTCATTATTCGCGATGCCGAAAAGCGCGGGCTGCTTAGGCCTGGCGGCGTCATCGTCGAGGGCACGGCCGGCAACACCGGGATCGGCCTGACCGTCGTCGCCAAGGCGCTCGGCTATCGCACGGTCATCGTCATCCCCGACACGCAGAGCCAGGAAAAGAAGGACGCGCTGCGCCTGCTCGGCGCCGAACTGATCGAGGTTCCGGCCGTCCCTTACAAGAACCCCAACAACTACGTGAAGGTGTCCGGCCGGTTGGCCGCGCAGTTGGCCGCAACCGATCCGAACGGCGCGATCTGGGCCAACCAGTTCGACAACGTCGCCAACCGCGAGGGCCATATCCGCACCACCGCCGAGGAAATCTGGCAGCAGACCGGCGGCAAGGTCGACGGCTTCGTCTCAGCCGTCGGAACCGGCGGAACGCTGGCCGGCGTGGCGATGGGCCTCAAGGCCAAGAGTAAGGACGTCAAGATTGCGCTTGCCGATCCGCTTGGGGCGGCGCTCTACAGCTACTATACGACGGGTGAACTCAAGGCCGAGGGCAGTTCCATCACCGAAGGCATCGGGCAGGGCCGCATCACCGCCAATCTCGAAGGCTTCACGCCCGATTTCTCCTACCAGATTCCCGATGAGGAGGCGCTGCCGATCGTCTTCGATCTGATCCAGGAGGAGGGCATCTGCGTCGGCGGTTCGTCCGGCATCAATATTGCCGGTGCGATGCGCCTTGCACGCGAACTCGGGCCGGGCCACACCATCGTCACCGTCCTGGCCGATTTCGGAACCCGCTACCAGTCCAAGCTGTTCAACCCCGAGTTCCTGCGTGGTAAGAGCCTTCCTGTACCGGACTGGATGGAGCGCCAGCCGGACATTGAGGTTCCCTTCGAACAGGTGGCATAATGGCTTTTTCAACCGAGGCAGTGTTTCGCGAGGATGCCTATCTGCGCGAGACCGAGGCCAATGTGATCGGCATCAATGATCGCGGCGGCATCATCCTCGATCGGACCATCTTTTATGCCACGTCGGGCGGCCAGCCCGGCGATAGCGGCTCGCTCATGCGAGACGACGGCGACTCCATTTCCGTGGCTGCCACCATCACCGGGGAGAGCAAGGACGAGATCATTCACGTGCCGGCTCTCGAGCAGGCCGTGCCCCAGATCGGCGAGCGTTTGAAGCTCTCTATCGATTGGCCGCGCCGACATCTTTTGATGCGCATGCATGCCGCGTGCCATCTGCTGACCGTTATTTGTCCCTATCCGATCACTGGTGCGTCGGTGAACGAAGAGGATTCGCGCGTCGATTTCGACATTCCGGACGCCGGCTTCTCCAAGGAGGACGTCACCGCGCGGTTGATGGAGCTCGTGCGTTCCGACCACCCGATCTACACGCGCTGGATCTCCGACGACGAACTGGCCGCCAACCCGACGCTGGTGAAGTCCAAGAATGTGCGCCCGCCTTCGGGGAAGGGAAAGATCAGGCTGGTGTGCATCGGCGACAATGCCTCGATCGACAGCCAGCCTTGCGGCGGCACGCATGTTGCCACTACCGGCGAGATCGGCGAGATACATATAGGCAAGATCGAGAAGAAGGGACGCGAGAATCGCCGATTCCGCATCCGTTTCGGCACAATGCCCGCCAACTGAACCCGAGAGGCTGCCATGAACGAGAAAAGCGCTTTCGTCATCGACGCCGACTGGCTGGAGCAGAAGCTGGGCACGCCTGGACTGTCGGTCGTCGACGCGTCCTGGTATCTGCCGGCACAAAAGCGCGACGCGCGTGCCGAGTACCAGGCGGCGCACATTCCCGGCGCGGTGTTTTTCGATCAAGACATGGCCGTTGATCCGGATGCCAGCCTGCCGCATGCCTTGCCGTCGCAGTCGATGTTTGCGCGTTACGCCGGCTCGATGGGGATTTCCGCTGACGACACCATCGTCATCTATGACGGCCCAGGCTTTCAGGCCGCGCCGCGCGTCTGGTGGATGTTCCGGATCATGGGGGTCTATCAGGTCTATATTCTGGATGGCGGCTTCGATCGCTGGAAGGCGGCGGGCCGGCCGGTGACATCGGAACCGACAAAGACGGCTGCGGGCATCTTTTACGCCGACTTCGACGCCTCGAAGGTCGTTTCCCTCCCAGAGATGCGCAAGATCGTCGAAAACAGTAGCGCCCAGATCGCCGATGCTCGTTCGGCCGGCCGTTTCCAGGGCGTCGATCCTGAGCCACGGGCCGGGCTGCGGTCTGGTCATATGCCGGGCGCCAGGAACGTGCCGTCTTCGACGCTGTCTGAGAATGGCGAACTTCTGCCGCTCGACCGCCTTCGTACCACGCTCGAGGCGGCCGGGCTCGACCTGTCCAGGCCGATCGTCACGACCTGCGGCTCAGGCGTTACCGCAGCGGTCATTACACTTGCGCTGCAATCGTTGGGACATGGCGACAACCGTCTCTACGATGGCTCCTGGGCCGAATGGGGCAGTCTGCAGGATACGCCAGTGGTGACTGGAAGCGCATGAACATGGCCGTCGAGCGCAGCGAGATCATACCGGTCACGGTGACCTTCCTGGAGATGCATACTCCGCCGGCCTATGCGCCGCCATTGCCGATGAATCGCCAGATCGCGCTTCTCAAGACGCGCGAAATACCGCTGCATTTCTACCGCTATCTCGCTGATCGAGTCGGCCGCAAATGGCACTGGGTCAACATCCTGCGGCTGGACGACGAGGAACTGGCTGCCGGGCTTCATCGCGAAGACCGCGACATTCGGGTTCTCTATCTGGACGGCGCGCCGGCGGGATTCTTCGACCTCAAGACTAATTTGCCCGACGAGGTGGAGCTCGCCTATTTCGGCATGATGGAACACGCAACCGGGCAGGGCATCGGCCGCTGGTTCCTCGGCGCAGCGATTTCGGCGGCATGGTCCTACAAGCCGCACAAGGTGACCGTACAAACCTGTACGCTCGACCATCCGGCAGCGCTCTCGCTCTACCAAAAGATGGGCTTTTCGCCCGTTGCGCAGACGACCGAGAATGTCAGGACAATGACCTTCGCCGAACGTTCGGCGAGCGTGATGCGGCCCTGACTGCGCACTGCCTCGGCAGAAGCGTTTATCATCGCTCCGCGAATCCAAAAACGGCCCGGCTTGCAAGAGCCGGGCTTTATTCGTATTGTTTGCCGTGGTATACAGTATACCAAGATGGAGGGGCAGACGATGACGATACGGGTAGTGATGGCCGGTGCCTCCGGCTGGGTCGGCAAGGCACTCATTCCCAGCATATTGGCTCAGGGCGACATGCAGCTTGCAGGTGCCGTGGCGCGCAGGGCCGCGGGCCAGGATGCCGGCGCAGCCACCGGCGGTCAGCCGATCGGTCTGAGCATCAGCGCCACGCTGGCAGAGGCGCTCAAAGCTGCGCCGTCGGATGTCGTCGTCGACTACACCAAGCCGGTGGCGGTAAGAGATCATGTCATGCTGGCGATCTCGCAAGGCCGCCATGTCGTGATCGGCACGTCAGGCCTGGGCGTGGCGGACTACCGCGAGATCAATGCCGCGGCACGGGCCAATGGCGTCGGCGTAGTGGCCGCGGGCAACTATTCGATCACGGCAACGCTGATGAAGAAGTTCGCCCTCATGGCGGCGCAATATGTGCCTGACGTTGAAATCATCGACTATGCCAGCGCAAGGAAACCCGACGCGCCTTCCGGCACCGCGTTGGAACTGGCCGAGACGCTTTCCGAAATCCGCGGTGCGCCGAGCGCCTTGCCGACCTCCGAAGTCTATGGCCACCCGGAAGCGCGCGGCGCGATGCTGGGCGAGGGCACCGCGGTGCAGGTGCATTCGCTGCGCCTGCCGTCCTACCAGTTGTCTTGCGAGGCCGTGTTTGGTCTTCCGGAGGAGCGGCTGACGATCCGGCACGACGCTGGCACCTCCGCCGTGCCCTATGTCGCGGGGACGCTGCTGGCTATCCGGCGTGTGCGTGAATTCACCGGGCTGGTGAGGGTTCTCGACGCGCTGATGGATGAGACGCTGTCGGTGTAGCAAATCGGGTGGGCGCGGCCCGGATCGCACCATAGCTTGCGGCAATCGATCAACAAGGATTGCCGCAATGACCATTCGCTTCCAGGCACTTCCCACCGACGCGGTGAGGGCGCTCCAGAACGGCGCGCCGGATGCCTATGGCATGACGCCGGAACGCAAGATCTCTGACGGGGATGGCGTGCCTTGCCGTCATTGCCTGCGCAATGTGGATGCAGGCGAGCCCTATCTCGTCCTCGCCTACCGTCCGTTTCCGGAACTGCAGCCCTATGCCGAGTCCGGGCCGATCTTTCTCCACGCCGAGGAATGCGCGCGTGCGGCGGAAACGGCAGAACTGCCGGAACTGTTTGCTCGCACGCGCGACTACATCCTGCGCGGCTACAGCACGGACGACCGTATCGTCTACGGCACGGGTGCCGTGACGCCCACGCCCGAAATTGTCGCAAAGGCCTGCGAACTGCTGCAGCGTCCTGACGTCGCCTACGTCCACATGCGCTCGGCCAGGAACAATTGCTATCAGTGCCGCATCGAACGCGACGAGCCGCTAGGAGCCTGAGGGCGAGAATCGCTCGCCAAATGAAAAAGCCCGCCGCATCGCTGCGGCGGGCTTTTTTCTTCAAAAGGCGGGTATCGCTCAGTTGAACTTGTACTTGGCGCCGGCGCGAACGCTGTGGAAGGACGGCGTCGTCTCCCAGGAACCGTCGAACAGTGCTTCGCTCTGGTAGCGCGAGTAGCGGTATTCGAGATTGACGGCCACATTGTTGGTGACAGCAGTTTCGAGACCGCCACCGATCGAAAAACCGCTGGAGCTCCAGTCAATCTTGTCTACTGGGAAGCTCATGGCGTCGAGGCCTTCGGCCGTGAAATGCTGCCAGCTATAGCCGCCAAGCACATAGGCAAGCGTCGATTCGTTCAGTTTGGCGCCGACGCGTGCCACGACATCGAAGCCATAGTCGGTCTTTCCATCCACAGAGTCACCGCCCATTGCCATCATTTGAGTGGTCAAGCCGGAGTAACGCCCGTCGACCTGCAGGCCCGCAACCCAGATGCCGTTGAATTCCCGGTCGTAGCCGACACTCAGTTCCCCATATGCACCTTGGCCGCCGATGCCATCCAACGCGCCGCCATCGATTTCGTCGATCTTTGCAACCGCGCCGAGTGCGCCGCCGACGTAAAAGCCTGTCCAGCTATAGGCAGGCGCGGCGAAAGAGGCGCCGCCCCCGTTCTGGGCGCCGAAGCGGTAGTTGGCGCCAACATGGAACGTATGCGTCGACGGCTCGAACTTGAGGGCTGGCCCCGCACCACCACCGCCCAAATCTTCGATAGCGACGTTGTTGCCGTAATTGGCATAGCGATATTCGGACTTGAGGGTCCAATTCCCGCTAATGGCGGTTTCCAGGCCGACGCCAAGCACGTAGCCGTCACGATCCTTCTTCATCAGTATGGCACCTGGCACATCGAGTTCGATACGCTGCCAAGTGTACCCGCCAAGGACGTAGCCCAGCGTGTTGGGGGTCAGCAGATAGCCAGCACGCGCCGCAACATCAAAGCCGTATTTGTTTTTGAGGGACAAGTCGCCAAAGGAAAAAGCAATGTTGCCGACATGTGCGTCTATGAAGCCGCCGAGCAGTACCCGTTCCGACACCATATGGTCGTAGCCGGCCGTCACCTCAGCAAAGACGCCGTCGCCGCCAAAGTCCGGCAAGCCTGCGCTATCAACTCCGTCGGTGATCTCCGTTTTACGCTCCACGGCCCCAACGCCGCCGCCGAAGCCGACATAGAGGCCGCTCCAGTTGAAGCCAGACGCGACTGGCGCTTCTGCCGTCACCGCATCGGCCGCTTGAGAGGCATTTGCCATGGCAAAGGTCGAAGTCGTGGCAAGCAAGACGGCTGCGAAAATCTTGGGAAAATTCATATTCAGTACCCTGCGTTCAATACGCAGCACTTGTGGCATGACTCCCGGTTATTTGATGTGGTTAATCTGCCACAGTGTTGGTTATTCAATCTACTTCGCTGGCGGCACTACACTGTTCGAAAGATGTTAGAATGAGTGCAGAAATTCTGCTTCTGCACGAAAAATGCCCGCCGCGGCGACGCGGCGGATTGTACGGACTGGTGGCAGAACAGGTTCAAGCCGCCAGCGCAGCCTTGGCTTCGGTCATCTCGTAGCCGAGCGATTCGGCCACCGCGCGGTTGGTGATCCGCCCGCGATGGACATTGAGCCCGTTGCGCAGGTGCGGCTCGTCGGCCAGCGCCTTGAGGCCGCGGTCGGCCAGGGCGAGCCCGTAGTGCAGCGTGGCGTTGTTGAGCGCATGCGCTGATGTCACCGGCACCGCACCCGGCATATTGGCGACGCAATAGTGGATGATGCCGTCGACCTCGTAGGTCGGATCGGCGTGAGTGGTCGCATGCGAGGTCTCGAAGCAGCCGCCCTGGTCGATGGCGACGTCGACCAGCACGGATCCCTTCTTCATGCCGGTCAGCATTTCGCGGCTGACCAGCTTGGGTGCGGCGGCGCCTGGAATGAGCACCGCACCGATGACGAGATCGGCCGAAAAACACTCTTCCTCCAGCGCCTCGACCGTCGAATAGCGCGTATGCACGCGACCGCCGAAGAGGTCGTCGAGCTGGCGCAGGCGCGGGATCGAGCGGTCGATGATGCTGACGTCGGCACCGAGGCCAACGGCCATGCGGGCCGCGTGCAGGCCGACCACGCCACCTCCGATGACCGCGACCTTGCCGGGCAACACACCCGGCACGCCGCCGAGTAGAACGCCGCGGCCGCCATTGGCCTTCTGCAGTGCTGTGGCGCCGGCCTGGATCGAAAGGCGGCCGGCGACCTCGGACATCGGCGCCAGCAGCGGCAGGCCACCGCGCTCGTCGGTCACCGTCTCATAGGCCACAGCAGTGACGCCGGATGCCAGCAGGCCCTTGGTCTGCTCGGGATCGGGCGCGAGATGGAGGTAGGTGTAGAGGATCTGGCCTTCATGCAACTGCAACCATTCGTGCGGCTGCGGTTCCTTGACCTTGACGATCATGTCGGAGCGGGCAAAGACCTCTTCGGCGGTCCTCGCGATATGGGCGCCGGCGGCGCGGTAGGTGTTGTCGTCGGCGCCTATGCCCGCGCCCGCGCCGGTCTCCACCAGGACCTCGTGGCCATGGGCGACATATTCGCGGACGGAGCCCGGTGTCAGGCCGACGCGATATTCATTGTTCTTGATTTCCTTCGGGCATCCTACGCGCATGTTCTGCTCCTCCGTGGCCATTCTGGCCATCGTTCCCTGAGCACGAAGTCAATCACGAAACGATTCGAATATGTTTGCGAAATGGGTTGTGCAGAGGGGGCCTGTTCAACTATTTTTGCAAGCTTGGGGTGCATTGTCGAAGGAAATTCGAAGAATGCCGATGGACAGGATCGATATCGCCATACTCGATGCGCTGCAGAAGGATGGGCGCATGCCCAATGCAGCACTGGCCGAAAAGGTCGGCCTGTCGCAATCCGCCTGTTCCCGCCGGCTCGACAGTCTCGAGAAATCGGGCGTCATCGCCGGATATCACGCTCGCCTTTCCAATGTTGCGCTCGGTCACCAGATGACTGTCATCGTGCACATTTCGCTGTCGGGACAGTTCGAAAGGACGCTGTCGGACTTCGAGGTCGCGGTGAAGCGCTGCCCCAACATCCTGTCATGCCATCTGATGTCGGGCGAATACGACTATATCCTGCGCATCGCTGCGCGCGACCTGCCGGACTATGAGCGCATTCACAAGGAATGGCTGTCGGCGATGCCGCATGTGACCAAGATCAACTCGTCCTTCGCCCTGCGCGAGATTGTCGACCGTACCGCCATGGGCATGCGGCCGGAATTGGCTTGAGCGGCAAGCATTCCGATATCAGTTGATAACACCGGCCTCGGTCACGATCCTGTCCATCGGGATGTCGTGCGGCTGCGGATAGATCGTCGGAATGCGCGCAACCTCATAGCCCACGCCAATGACCAGGGCCCTGCGCGGCAATGCTGCCAGGGTGCGGTCGAAGAAGCCGCCGCCATAGCCAAGCCGGTAACCTTGGGCTTCGAATCCGACCAATGGTGCAATGACGATGTCGGGGATTACCTCGGGCCCTGCGGCCGGGATGGGGATGTTCCAGACGCCGCGTTCGAGCTTGTCACCAGGCGCATAGGCCCGGAAGATCAGCGGGCGGCCCAATTCGATTGCGATCGGCAGCGCGGTCTTGCCGCCACGGGCATTCACTGAAGCCAACCATGACCTGAGGTCCGGCTCGCCGCGGAACGGCCAGTAGAGGCTGACCATTTTGCCGTGCATATCGCCTATGATCTGGTCGAGGCCCGCAGCGATCAATCCCGCCATTGCCGCGCGGGCATCGGCCGAAATCTCCAGCCGCCCTTCGATGAGCCTTGCGCGTTCGGCCTTGCGCCAGCGTCGGACCTCGGGCCATTCCGGCGCGGGCATCGCGCGAAATTCCGGGTCGAGTTCATGCATGAAGCAGGGAGGGGAGGCGTATTGCGCCGGCCCCTCATCGTCGAGATCGCCCATGTCGCACCTCGTCATGTCTTCAGACCGCGATAAACCTAGGCTGCAACGGGCGGCGAGCTTTGTCCATCGGCGACACCAGCGCGCCAGAATTGGTCGCAAATTTTCTGGACCAATGCATTCCCCACAGCTTGTCGCGCGGTTGTCACGCGACTCGGGCTGGACTCGCACGCAATTTGGCGCAAGATTTGATCTTTGGGACGCCGGATAAATACTGTCAGTTCTTTTCGCGGAGAATGGAAATGTCCAGCATGCTTCACCCGATAACTCGCCGTTCTTTCCTTGCAGGCTCTGCTGCCGCCAGTGCGCTGGTCATGCTGCATCCGTATTCGGCTCGCGCTCAGGCCAATCAGGCCCATCTGCGCATCATGGAAACGACCGACCTGCACGTCCACGTCTTTCCTTACGACTACTACGCCGACAAGCCGAACGACACGATGGGCGTGGCGCGCACGGCCTCGATCATCGATGCGATCCGTGCCGAGGCGACGAACTCGATCCTGCTCGACAATGGCGATTTTCTCCAGGGCAACCCGATGGGCGATTACATGGCCTATCAGCGCGGCATGAAGGACGGCGATGTTCATCCGGTCATCAAGGCGATGAACACGCTGGGCTATGACTGCTCTACGCTCGGCAACCACGAATTCAACTACGGCCTCGACTATATGTTCAAGGTGCTCAACGGGGCGAATTTCCCGTTCGTTTGCGCAAACCTGACCAAGGGCCAACTCGCCGCCGATGCCACCAAGGACGAGCTGTTCCTGAAACCCTACGTCATCCTCGACAAGAAGGTGAAGGATGGCTCGGGTGCCGAACATCCGATCCGCATCGGCCTCATCGGCTTCGTGCCGCCGCAGGTCATGACCTGGGATTCCCGGCATCTGAACGGCAAGGCAATGACCCGCGACATCGTCAAGACGGCGCAGGCCTGGGTGCCACAGATGAAAGAAGAGGGTGCCGAGATCATCGTGGCGCTGTCGCACTCCGGCATGGGCACGCCGCAGCCCGGCGAGTATCTGGAAAACGCCTCCATCCTGCTTGCCGGCGTTGACGGCATCGACGCCATCGTCACCGGCCACAGCCATCTCGACTTCCCCGGGCCGAAATTCGACGGTGTCGCGGGCGTCGACAACGCCAAGGGCACGATCAACGGCAAGCCGGGCGTGATGGGTGGCTTCTGGGGCTCGCATCTCGGGCTGATCGACCTGCTGCTCGAGCGCGACGGCAATGCCTGGAAGGTCGTAAGTTCGACCAGCGAGGCCCGGCCGATCTCCAAGCGCGTCGACAAGAAGGTGGTGCCAACAGTCGAGAGCAAGGCCGAGGTGGAAGCGGCGGCCAAGGAAGAGCACGAGGCGACGCTGGCATATGTACGCACGCCGGTCGGCAAGACCTCGGCGCCGCTTTATTCCTACTTCGCGCTCGTTGCCGATGATCCGTCGGTCCAGATCGTCAGCCAGGCGCAGATCTGGTACATCAAGGACATGCTGAAGGACACCGAGCACAAGGATCTGCCGGTGCTTTCGGCTGCCGCTCCCTTCAAATCAGGCGGCCGCGGCGGGCCCGATTATTATACCGATGTGCCAGCCGGCGACGTGGCGATCAAGAACGTTGCCGACCTCTATCTCTATCCAAACACCGTCCAGGCGGTCGCCATCACTGGCGCGCAGGTCAAGGAATGGCTGGAGATGTCTGCCGGCATCTTCAATCAGGTCGAGCCGGGCAAGGCCGACCAGGTGCTGATCAATCCGGATTTCCCGTCCTACAATTTCGATGTCATCGACGGCGTGACCTACAAGATCGACTTGTCGCAGCCACCGAAATACGATCCCAAGGGCGCGGTGCTGAATGCGGGTTCAAATCGCATCGTGGACTTGATGTTCGACGACAAACCGATTGATCCAGCAGCGAAATTCGTCGTCGCCACGAACAACTACCGGGCCGGCGGCGGCGGCAACTTCCCCGAGATCAATGCCTCGAAGCTGGTCTTTGAAGCCCCAGACACCAACCGCGACGTGATCGTGCGCTACATCATCGATCAGGGCACCATCAATCCGTCGGCGGATGCCAACTGGTCATTTGCACCGGTCGAAGGCGCCTCGGTGATCTTCGAAACCGGCCCCAAGGCCAAGGATCACATTGCCGAAGTCAAGGCGGTGAAGATCGAAGCGGCGGGCGACGGTGCCGAGGGCTTTGCGAAATACCGCATCACGCTTTGAGAATTGGCAGATCGGGAGGGCGGCTGGAGGGATCCGGCCGCCCTGTCTTTTACGCAAGACCTGGAACTGGTCAGTTGGCTCTGCGTTCGATTGCCGGCATCACCAGATCCAGCGCGTCGGTGGAAATGCCACCCGAATAGCCAGCAGGAAGCGCGTCGATTGTCGCGGGGTCGTCGATCCCGTTCGAAAAACCACCGCCATGATAGGGTCCGAACAGGTAGACATTTGTGCCGACACTTTCCATCCGGTCGAGGAATCGGTTCGGCCAGCCCCACAACCAAGGCGCAATGTTGATTGGCACGCCCAGCGTTGTGCCCCGACAGTCTTCGGGCACATATCCACTCCAGCCGAGCGCTTCGTAGCGCAACAGGCAGCGGGTCAGGGATTTCTTGCTGAGGGTACGCATGTCGGGCAGGGCGGCCTTGATAGCCTGCAACGGCCTGTCGCCGCCAATGACCGTGAGGGCGGCGCGGCGTTCTGGGGGCAGGGCTGAAAGGAAGGCCGCCAGTGGCTCGCCCTCCTTGGTGTCGTTACTTTTGACGTTGATGTGGAAGCGGCGATTGGGGAAGCGATCCATCACCTCGTCGAGCGACGGCATCAGCCCGACGCCCTGACCGCGAAATGGGAACGTCTTGCCGCCATCGGCGGTGTAGCCATAACCGACGTCCAGCTTCTTGAGGTCCGCCATCGAATGGCCGCGGGTTTCGCCGCTGCCTTCGGTGCGGCAACCCACCGTCCAGTCGTGGAAGACCGCGAACTTGCCGTCAGTGGTGGGATGCACGTCGAGTTCAAGCACGTCTGCACCGAGTGCGAAGGCAGCTTCCATCGAGCGAATCGTGTTCTCGAGATAGTCGTGCCGAGGCGGAAGCATGCGCTCGGCGGTGCAGGTATCGCCGGTCAGTCCGGTGCGGTCGTACTCCTGCGCCAATCCCCGATGGGCAAGGACGACCGGCTTGCCGTCCGGTCGGTTGGAAAGCAACGAAGTGTTGTTGAGGTAAACTGCTCCAGAAAGGGCGAGCATCGAGAGAAGAAAAATTCTCCGTTTGCGCATATCTTGATTCGCTCCAACGAAATTGCGCGGGCCAAGAATAGCAACGATATGGCTTTTCGGCGGCACAAAGCGAACCAAAATGCGATGTATTTGTCCGGTCTTAAGTCGCCGGGCGGCTGACAACATTGGGTATCAGGGGGTCACGCCTTGTACACCACTTGCCTGACGTCGATGTATTCGGCCCGAAATCCGGCTTCGCAATAGTGGAGATAGAACTCCCAGAGCTTCTTGAAGCGTTCGTCGAAACCCAGTGGCACGATGCGCTCCCATGACGACCAGAAGCGGGTGCGCCATTCGGCGAGCGTCCGGGCGTAGTCCTGCGGGAAGACGCGTTCGCGCAGATAGTCGAGCCCGTGGTCGGCGCCCAGTGACTTGAGCAGCGTCGGCGTCGGCAGCATGCCGCCGGGAAAGACGTAGCGCTGGATGAAATCCGGCCGCTTGCGATAGAGCGGGTAGGCCGCCTCGTTGATGGTGATGATCTGCAGGCCCGCGGTGCCGCCCGAAGGCAGGCATTGCTTCATCTTGGCAAAAAATGCCGGCCAGTATTTTTCGCCCACCGCCTCGAACATCTCGATCGAGGCGATCCGGTCGTACTTTCCGGTCTCGTCGCGGTAATCCTGCAGCTTGAACTCGACCTTGTCGGCGAGGCCGGCGTCGTGGATGCGCTTCTGCGCGAAATCGAGCTGTTCGCGGCTGATCGTCAACCCCGTCACCTTGCAACCGACCTCGCGCGCTGCGAATTCGGCGAATCCACCCCAGCCGCAACCGATTTCCAGGACATGATCGTTGGGGCCGATGCCGGTATCGCGCGCCAATGCGCGGTACTTCTCTGTCTGCGCGCCGGCGAGGTCATTGGCGCCAGTTGCGTAGAGCCCTGACGAGTAGGTCATGCTCGGATCGAGCCAGTGGCGGTAGAAGCTGTTGCCGAGGTCGTAATGGGCGGAAATGTTGCGCTTCGAGCCGGTGCGGGTGTTGTCGTTGAGCCAGTGGCGAATGCGCTGGATTGTCGTCAGCAGCCAGTTGGCACCGCTGGCCACCTTTTCGCCCGCTTCCGTATTGATCACGAACAGCTCGAGGAAACTCGTGACGTCAGGGCTTTCCCAGTCGCCGTCCATGTAGGATTCGGCGAGCCCGATGGTGCCGCCACTGAAGGCCCGGCTCGGCAGGTTCCAGTTGTGAAGCACGATCTCCGCCTCGGGCCCCGGCGCCTTGCCGCCCACAAGCACGCTGCGCCCGTCCGGCATCTTGACCATGAGCGAGCCGCGCGGCAGGTGCAGCGCGACCGATAGCGCCATGCGCACGCGGGCAGGGAGGCCGTGTGCGATGTCCGCGATATTGCCCTCATGGAGCCGGGTAACCTCGTAGTCAGATGATCCGTGTGCACTTTCCAGGGCCATGCCGTCGTCCCAAGCTCTGCAGCCCGACGCGGCGTTGTCGAGCTCGTTCCTCGAAGCGAGTTCGCCGGTTTCTGAAGCCTGGTCCAAGACGCGCCGCCGGCCGCGCCTTGGATCGGTACGTGATGGACTTGGCCATGGCTTGCCAAGACTTCCATCCACCACGGTGAAACCGCGAGGTGATCTTCTCCGGCAAATTTGCGAACTTCAAGAGACATCTGTCACGCGCCGATGTGCCAGGACGACTGTTGCACTTCTGACCCGTGGCAATTCGGCGGCTATGAGGGACGAGAAGTTAGCGACTACTAATGGTTCACAACGAGGCCCGCGCGCACTACCATGCTTTCAAGGTTGTGGTGCTCAGAGGAGGGAACGGGCGATGCGTTACGTTGTCGTGGTCATGTGCTTTACCTTGTTCCTCATCTGGGATGTTCTCTACAACGAGGGCAAGGCGATCGCTTCGACGGTGAGAGAAGTCCATCGGGTCGTCCGGATGGTCACCGGTTGAGGGCAGGGCATGTCTTTGACATGAGAATCGCAGCGCTGGCTTTTGCCGGATTGACGCGGGTGAAAAGCCGACCCAAAAGGCGCGAGCAAAGGCAGCAGAAGGAATCGCGGCTTGATCCGGCACATCGTATTCTTCAGTGCGCGGCGGCAAGAGGACGTCGAGTTGATCCGCGAAGAGCTCTCGGCCCTCGGCAGGATTCCGCATTCAACGGTCTTCGAAGTGACGGTCAACACCAAGGTTGACCCGCTCTGCGACGCGATCGACATCGTCGTCTATGGCGAGTTCACCGACCAGGCTGCGCTGGCTGCCTACAAGGCCCATCCGCTCTATAACCAGACGACTTTGCGCGTCCGTCCGATGCGGGAACTGCGCTATTCCGCGGATGTGGTTGCTGCGGAATAGCGGCTGCGCATCGGTTGGAGCGTTGTGCGTCCGAATGGACGCACAAAGGACGCTCCAAGTCCTTGAAACTGCGCATCGTGCTTGCCGAAAATCGAGTGCGATTTTCGGGCTGATGCGCTAGCCGAAGCGCATGTAAGCGAGTGGCTGATTTCAGGCTTTCTTGGCGCGGCCGCGGGCCTTGACCGGCGTAGCGGCGGCCTTCCTGCCCAGACCAAGACTCCTGGCAAGTTCCGAACGGGCTGCGGCGTAGTTCGGCGCGACCATCGGATAGTCGATCGGTAGGCCCCACTTGGCGCGATATTCCTCGGGCGTCAGTCCGAAATGGACCGAGAGGTGGCGCTTCAGCGATTTAAACTTCTTGCCGTCTTCAAGGCAGATGAGGTAGTCGGGGTGGATCGACCGCTTCGGGTTCACCGCAGGTTGGGGTGCCTCTACTGGAGCCTCGACGGTCTGGCCAAGAGAAACGATCGCGCTGTTGACGCTGGCGATCAATTCCGGCAGCCCAGCGGCCGGTACCTGGTTATTCTCGACATAGGCACTGACAATATGTGCGGTCAGTCCCAATATGTCGATCTTGCTATCTTTCGTCATCCGATATGTCTCCGGGCAGTATACAGCAAAATATGAGTCTAGTTGCTATCTGCGCCGTATATCGGTGCAAAGCGCCCTCGACGGCAAGCGAAATAATCTGAAATTATTCTGAAATTATATATACCCCGGCCAGCTAAATGCTGACCGGGGTCTTGTATATTAGCGGATTAGAAGAAGCCTTTGCGCTGCCACCAGCCGCCCTTCTTGGGCTTGGCTTCAGCGGATGCATCCGCCTCGGACTCGACGACGGATGTGACGACAGGCTCTGCGGGAACCGTAGGCTCCGCCGCTTCAGCGACAACCGCAGGTTCTGTCACAGCTTCAGGCTCCTCGGCGACCGCCGTTTCCTCGACCGGCGCGGCAGCTGCCTTGCGGCGTGGCGCACGCGGCTTTGCGGCCTTCTTCTCGGGCTTGGGCTCGCCATCGGATGCCACGGCGTCGCTTGCTGCCTCCGCAACCGGCGCTTCGGCCTGCGCATCAGCGGCTTTCTTGGCCTTGGTCGTGCGGCGCGGCTTCTTGGGCTTTGCCTCTGCTGTCGTCTTCGGTTCAGCCACCACTTCTGGCTCTGCCGCAGCTTCTTCCGCAACGGCCGCTGTCTCGACCGTCGACACTTCGGATGCCTCGTCAGTGGCCACGGCTACTGCGCCCTCAGCAGCAGCCAGATCCTCAACCTCTGAAAGCTCGCCATCTTCCTTGCGATTGCGCTTGCCGCCGCGCTTGCCGCGCCGACGCTTCTTGGCCGCAGCTTCAGCCTCGGCTTCCGATTCGGTGGTGTCGCTTGCGACTGCTTCGCCGGATGCCTCGGCCGCGATTTCCGCTTCACCTTCCTCGGCTTCGTCCGCATCAGCGGCTACGGCTGCGCCTTCAACCGCTTCCCCATGCGCGCGATCGCGGCCGCCGCGCCGACGACGGCGTTTGCGACGCTTGCGGTCCTGCTGCTGGCCGTCGCCTCCTTCGGCCGAAGCCTGCTGCGGCTGGGCGGGCTGCGCCTCGGCCGCGACAACTTCTTCTTCCTCTTCGATGACGATTTCTTCCTCGACCTCTTCCGGCTCCTCATAGGCCGGAGCCTGGACGGGGAGGGCGAAGTTGGCGGGCTTCTCGGCGATCGCGCCCCGGAATATCGCGTAGTTCTGGGAACCGACGCTGTCGTCTGCCTCGAGCGTGATCGTCACGCCGAAGCGGCTTTCGAGTTCGACCAGCGTGGAGCGCTTGTGGTTGAGCACATAGAGTGCCGTCGCCATCGGCGTCTTGACCGTGATGTGGCTGCGCGAGTCCTTGAGCAGGAACTCTTCGATGGCGCGAACCACCTGCAAGGCAATCGAGGAGTCCGAACGCACATGGCCGGTTCCGCCGCAATGCGGGCAGGGCTTCATGGTCGATTCGAGAACGCTGGCGCGGATACGCTGGCGCGACATCTCCATCAGGCCGAAGTGTGAGATGCGGCCGACCTGGATGCGGGCGCGGTCGTTCTTCAGGCAGTCCTTGAGCTTCTTTTCGACCGCGCGGTTGTTGCGGTTCTCCTCCATGTCGATGAAGTCGATGACGATCAGTCCGGCAAGGTCGCGAAGCCTGAGCTGACGTGCGACTTCCTCGGCCGCCTCCAGATTGGTGTGGAGTGCGGTCTCCTCGATCGAGTGCTCCTTGGTCGAGCGCCCGGAGTTGACGTCGATCGCAACCAGCGCTTCCGTCTGGTTGATGATGATGTAGCCGCCCGACTTCAACGTGACCTGCGGCTGCAGCATCTTGTCGAGCTGCGCCTCGATGCCGTTGCGGGCAAAGATCGGCGTGCTGTCGCGATAGGGCTGGACCGATTTTGCATGGCTCGGCATGAGCATGCGCATGAAGTCCTTGGCCTCGCGGTAGCCATCCTCGCCGGAGACGAGGATCTCGTCGATTTCCTTGTTGTAGAGATCGCGCACCGATCGTTTGATCAGGCTGCCTTCCTCATAGACCAGCGCGGGCGCCGTCGACTGGAGCGTCAGGCTGCGGACATTCTCCCACAGGCGCATCAGATATTCGTAGTCGCGCTTGATCTCGGCCTTGGTGCGGCTTTCGCCGGCGGTACGCAGGATGACGCCCATGCCCTTCGGCACTTCGAGGTCAGCGACCACCTCCTTGAGGCGCTTGCGATCCTGCGCGTTGGTGATCTTGCGCGAAATGCCGCCGCCGCGTGCCGTGTTGGGCATCAACACCGAATAACGACCGGCCAGCGACAGATAAGTCGTCAGCGCCGCACCCTTGTTGCCGCGTTCTTCCTTGACCACCTGGACCAGCAGGATCTGGCGCCGCTTGATCACTTCCTGGATCTTGTAATGACGGCGAACCGGCTTGCGGCGGTCGCGTGCTTCCTCGAGCGCGTCTTCCGCGCCGACCGACTCGATCTCGTGATCGTCATGATCGCTCGAGTGTACTTCCTCGATGACGCCACCGCTTTCGTTCTCGGTGACGGCCGGTTCGGGGGCCTTCTCGGAAATCACATCGGCATCGGCCGACGCGGCAATCGCGCCCGACTGGCGTTCAGCGGATTCTTCGCCGGAATCGTTGGATGCATGTTCGTCAGCAGGCGCCTGATCGGCGTCTGCGCTAGCCGCGACTGATTCGCCTTCGTCCTCGGAAGAGGGGGCGTTTTCATCATCGCCGGAGGTTTCGGACTTGTTCTCGTCGCCGTTGCGGCCGCGATTCTTTCCGCCACGACGACGGCGACGGCCGCGATTGCGGTCCTGCCGCTCCTCGCCACCTTCTTCGTCGTCTTCCTCGTCCTCGGCCTCTTCGGCTTCGGCGCGTAGAAGCGCCTGCCGGTCGGCAACCGGGATCTGGTAATAGTCGGGATGAATTTCGCTAAAGGCGAGGAAACCGTGCCGGTTTCCGCCGTATTCGACAAAGGCAGCCTGAAGTGACGGTTCGACCCGCGTTACACGGGCGAGGTAGATGTTTCCTTTGAGCTGCTTTTTGTCCTGGGATTCGAAATCGAATTCTTCAATGCGGTTACCGCGTACTACGACAACCCGTGTTTCCTCCGGGTGGGAGGCGTCTATCAGCATCTTGTTGGGCATTATATTGTGTCCTCCCGGCGACCGTCAGCCGCGGCCTGCGGGAACTCGTCCGCCGCCGTGAGTGTGCTGAAAAAGGGGTGCCGGATAATTTTGCGTCCACGGGTCGCTGCCCAAGCGCCATGGCGGTACCGCCCGCTGCCGTAATGGCGCGGTTGCTTGCGGACCTGTCCATGATTTTGCCTGCGGCCAAAGCGTGACCTCGCGGAACCTTGTTTTGAACCTAAGCCCGGAGAACCGGACCAGCTATTTTGCTCTTACAGAGCCGGCGCGGAGCGAAAAGTCCGGCCGTTTTCCTGACGCAGTCCGGCCCCGCCACGGGTCGGCTTCTGCGAAAATCGACGCGATCACCGAGATCTCATCTCTGATGCGATTCGGGCCATCGCTCGTCGCGTAATTCCCTAGCGGAAAGTCGCTGGGGCGCGGGCCCTAGATTGCAGTGATCCAACGTCGCTTTTATGATTTGGCGAGGTTGAGCGCAACCCTGATTTCCTGTGCCGGCAAGCGGCTATTTCGGCAAAGACTCGGTTAACCTTCTCTGGTTACCAGTCGTTAATCGAAAAAAGGCCGCAAGTGGCCGCTAACGACGGACTGTGTGCAGCGCCTGCGCACCTGTTTTGGAGCGACAAGACTAAGATGGTGCCTGCGGCATGGACTGGCAATGGCTGCGCACGCGGAAGCGGCAAAGCCGGGCGCGCGTGCCATATCGCGCTGGCATTGCTCGCGCTGATGGCCGCATTCTTGAGCATCGCTTGCTTGCCTGCCTGGTCCGCTGAGCCAGTCAAGGTTCTGGATTACAAGATGGCAGGCGACGCAAGCCACATGCGAGTCGTCATCAATTTCGACCGCGAACCGGAGCCAAAATGGCTGCTGCTGCGCAGCCCACACCGCCTTGTCATCGATCTGCCGGACGTGGCGCTGGCGCTTAAGCCCGAGGACGTCAAGCCTCGGGGCCTGATCAGCAGCGTGCGCTATGGCGCTCTTGGCGATGGGGTGTCGCGACTCATCTTGACGCCCAAGGGGCCATTCAACGTCGAAAAGATCGAGGTTCTGCAGAACGAAGACGGATCAAGCTATCGCATGGTCGCCGATATTGCCGCGGCCTCGGAGCGGGAATTCGATGCGGCCCTGGCGATCCAGGCCGAGACGACAGCCTCGACGACCACCGCCAAGACCGACAGGGTCGGTAAGCTCGCACTTCCTGGCGATCGTCCGTTCACCATCGTGATTGACCCTGGCCACGGTGGCATTGATGGCGGCGCGGAGGGGCTGAACGGCACGGTCGAAAAGGAGATCACGCTGGCCTTTTCGAATGAGCTGAAGGCCAAGCTTGAGGCGGATGGCCGCTACAAGGTCGTGCTGACGCGTGAGGGCGACGACTTCCTGCGGCTCGATGACCGCGTGCGCATCGCTCGCCAGAACGAAGCCGACCTGTTCATTTCGATCCATGCCGACACGATCAGACTGAAGGGCATCCGCGGCGCTACCGTTTATACTGTGTCCGACAAGGCGTCCGACGCCGATGCGCAGGCGCTTGCCGACCGCGAAAACCTTTCGGATAAATTGGCCGGCGTCGATGTCGTCGAAGAAAATCATGAAGTGGCGGACATACTGGTCGATCTGATCAGGCGGGAGACGCACGGCTTTTCGGCGCGTTTTGCCCGGTCAGTGGTGGGGCAGCTTTCGCCGACGGTCGGGATGATCAACAACCCGCATCGCTCGGCGGGCTTCCGTGTGCTCAAGGCTCCTGATGTTCCCTCGGTCCTGATCGAATTGGGTTACCTTTCCAATGCCAAGGACGAAGAGCAGCTTCGCAGTGCCGAATGGCGCGAGAAGGCCGCAACGAGCATCGCCAAGGCCGTCTCCGCTTTCGTGGTCGAGCGAGGGACTACCGGAGGGTAACTGCAGGGCAGTCGTTGCCGTGGAGCCACTACGCGAGTATTTGATACAGCTGTGGTCTGAATCTTTGGCTGCAGCAGGCATTTGCCGCATTTTGCCCACAACCGCGCGACATGGGTGTGCCCATTGCGGATCGGGACGATTCCTGCGGCTTGCGATGGTGGCGGGTTGGTTTAGGGAATCCCCGAACCTGGATCTGGAGCGGGCATGATTCGTCTTATCGGCTATTTCTTCGGCATTGGCACAACGCTTGCGCTGGTCGTCGCTGCGGGCGTAGCGCTCTATGTCGGCAAGCTGAACAAGGAACTGCCTGATTACGAGGTGCTCGCAAAATACGAGCCACCAGTAACCACGCGCATCCATGCTTCCGATGGCGCTCTGATGGGCGAATTCGCACGCGAACGCCGCCTCTATTTGCCGATCCAGGCGGTGCCCGACGGCGTGAAGGCGGCTTTCCTGTCGGCTGAAGACAAGAATTTCTACAACCATCCCGGCATCGACGTGACCGGCCTCGGTCGCGCGGTGCTGACGAACTTCCAGAATTTTGGCTCCGGCCGCCGCCAGGTCGGTGCTTCGACCATCACCCAGCAGGTGGCGAAGAACTTCCTTCTGACTGCCGACCAGACCTATGAGCGCAAGATCAAGGAGATGATCCTGGCCTTCCGCATCGAGCAGGCCTATTCCAAGGATCGCATCCTCGAGCTCTACCTCAACGAGATCTTCTTCGGCATGGGTGCCTATGGCATCGCAGGCGCCGCGCTCACCTATTTTGACAAGTCCGTCAACGAACTGACCGTCGCCGAGGCGGCCTACCTGGCCTCGCTGCCCAAGGGGCCGTCGAACTATCATCCTTTCCGTTACCCTGAGCGCGCGATCGAGCGCCGCAACTGGGTGATCGACCAGATGGTGGTCAATGGCTACGTGTCGCGCGAGGAAGGCGACAAGGCCAAGGCTGCGCCGCTTGGAGTGACGCCGCGCCGTACCGGCAACTATGTGTTCGCCGGCGAGTATTTTACCGAGGAAGTCCGCCGCGAGCTGATTGCCCGCTACGGCCAGAACGCGCTCTACGAGGGCGGCCTTTCGGTGCGCACCACTCTCGATCCGCATCTCCAGGCCTTCGCTCGCAAGTCGATGCAGTCCGGCATGCTCAAGTATGACCGCCTGCGCGGCTATCGTGGTCCGGTCAAGAACATCGACGTCTCCGGCGATTGGGGCGTGCCGCTGGGCGAGGTCAAGGGCCTGGAAGATGTCCCCGAATGGCGTCTGGCGGTCGTGCTCGACAGCTCGAAGGCCGGATTGCAGATCGGCCTGCAGCCGAAGCGCGAGATTTCCGGTGCGCTGTCGAAGGAACGCGAGGAAAGCACCATTTCGAAGGACGACATGAGCTTTGCCATGCGCCATGTCGTCGACGGCAAGCGCCTCAAGGCGAACTCGCCTGCCGAAGTCCTGAAGGCGGGCGACGTGATCTACGTCGAGAAGAATGCCAAGGGCGAAGGCTACGCGCTACGCCAGCCGCCGGAAGTGTCGGGCGGCCTGATCGCCATGGATCCGCATACCGGCCGCGTGCTTGCCATGGTCGGCGGGTTTTCCTTCTCGCAATCGGAGTTCAACCGCGCCACGCAGGCGATGCGCCAGCCCGGCTCGGCCTTCAAGCCGTTCGTCTACGCGGCAGCGCTCGACAATGGTTATACGCCGGCTTCGGTGATCATGGACGGCCCGATCACCATCCAGACCGGTAGCACGACTTGGTCGCCCAAGAATTACGACGGCAGGGCCGCCGGCCCTTCGACGCTGCGCGCCGGCATCGAGCGTTCACGCAACCTGATGACCGTCCGGCTTGCCAACGATATGGGCATGAAGACGGTGGCCGAATATGCCGAGCGTTTCGGCGTCTATGACAAGATGCTGCCCGTGCTCGCCATGTCGCTTGGCTCCGGCGAGACGACCGTCATGCGGATGGTATCGGCCTATTCCGTGATGGCCAATGGCGGCCGCCAGATCAAGCCGTCGCTGATCGACCGCATCCAGGACCGTTACGGCAAGACCGTCTTCAAGCACGACGAGCGTGGCTGCGAGGGCTGTGTCGCTACCGAATGGTCCAACCAGCAAGAACCGGAGCTGGTCGACAATTCCGAACAGGTGCTCGACCCGATGACCGCCTACCAGATCACCTCGATGCTGGAAGGCGTCGTCCAGCGCGGTACGGCTACCACGCTGCTCGAGCTGGGCCGTCCGATCGCCGGCAAGACCGGCACGACCAATGACGAGAAGGACGCCTGGTTCGTCGGTTATACGCCGAACCTGGTCGTCGGCCTCTATTTCGGCTTCGACAAGCCGCAGTCGCTTGGCAAGGGCACCACCGGCGGCGGTCTTGCAGCCCCGGTCTTCAAGGATTTCATGAAGGTGGCGCTCGAAGGTACACCGAAGGTCGACTTCGTCGTTCCCGAGGGCATGAGGCTGATTTCCATCGACCGCAAGACGGGCATGCAGGCGCAGGAAGGCCAGGGCGGCACCATCATGGAAGCCTTCAAGCCTGGCACTGGACCCGCCGACAGCTATTGGGTCATCGGCATGGGCGAGGACGGCAGCAATGGTTATGGCGAGGCGCTTTCGCCCCAGGCCAGCAAGGAGATCAACGAGGGCGGCGGCGGACTCTACTGAAGACGCCAGCCGGAGCCGGCGCAGCCGCTCCCAGCCTGAGAACGATTGAAGCGCGCGCTGCTGGCCGGCGCGCGTTTTCGTTTCGGCCAGAATGCGGCAGGGCGGCTGGAAGAGGGCGCAACGGCCTGGATTTGGCCGCTAGAAGGCGCCATATGCACGGGCGGACGCCATGCGCGCCCGCCCATTTTACTTTACAGGCGTCGGCCTCGTCCCTATGGTCCGCGCCGATTCAACAGGCCGTTTCAGGCCGCCACAAACATGAAGAAGCAAGCTCCCATGCGCGCGGAAACGCAGAACATCGTCGACGAAATCAGGCAGGCCATAAGCCTGCTGAGGAGGCATCTTTGACTGGGATCAGGCGGTAAAGCGGCTTGATTACCTGAACATGCGGGCAGAGGACGGAAACCTCTGGAACGACCCGCAGGAGGCGCAGAAATTGATGCGCGAGCGCCAGTCGCTCGACGACAACATCCGCGCCATCAAGGGCCTGAGCCAGGCGCTTGACGACAATCTCGGCTTGATCGAAATGGGCGAGGAAGAAGGCGACGCTGACATCATCAGCGAAGCCGAAACGGCGATCCGTTCGCTTGCCGGTGAGATCCGGGCGCGCCAGATAGAGTCGCTTCTGTCGGGCGAGGCTGATTCGAACGACACGTATCTCGAAGTTCACGCCGGCGCCGGCGGCACCGAAAGCCAGGACTGGGCGAACATGCTGCTGCGCATGTACACGCGCTGGGCCGAGCGCCGCCGCTTCAAGGTCGAGGTGCTGGAAGTTCATGACGGCGAAGAAGCCGGCATCAAATCAGCCACGATCCTGATCAAGGGGCACAATGCCTATGGCTGGCTGAAGACGGAGTCGGGCGTCCATCGCTTGGTCCGCATCTCGCCCTATGACAGCAACGCGCGGCGCCACACCTCCTTCTCGAGCATCTGGGTCTATCCGGTCATCGACGATTCGATCGAGATTGACGTTTCCGAATCCGACGTGCGCATCGACACCTATCGCTCGTCGGGTGCAGGCGGCCAGCACGTCAACACGACCGACTCTGCGGTGCGTATCACACACATCGCCACCGGCATCGCTGTTGCCTGCCAGGCTGAACGCTCGCAGCACAAGAACCGCGCCAAGGCGTGGGAAATGCTGCGCTCGCGCCTCTACGAGGAAGAGCTGAAGAAGCGTGAGGCCGTAGCCAATGCGACCGAGTCTGCCAAGACCGACATCGGCTGGGGGCATCAGATCCGTTCCTACGTGCTGCAGCCCTACCAGTTGGTCAAGGATCTGCGCACCGGCGTCGAAAGCACAAGCCCGTCTGACGTGCTCGACGGCGATCTGGACGACTTCATGGAAGCGTCGCTGTCGCAGCGTATAGAAGGTGGAGCAGGGCAGGCAGTCGCCGATCTCGACTGACTTCAAGCGCTACATCGTGCCCAGTCATCGCCAAAGCGATTTTTGACTGGGCCGACGCTGCCGCGGGAACATATCGGCTGAATACTCGTTCAACAGCGGGGTGCAGGATTTGCTTGGGAGGCAATCTCAGGGAAAGACGCGATGCTGTGCACAGGAAAACGCCCAAAGCGCAACCATGCGCTCGTTGTCTCCACGCTCATTCTGACTGCACTTGCTATTCCACCGGCCTCTTCTCACGACGCGCCGAAGGGCTGGAGCTATCCCTATTCCTGCTGCTCGGGCGTTGATTGCCGTGAGGTGCCGAAGAAGGCGATCACGGAGCGGCCACAGGGTTATGTGATCACAAGCACCGGCGAGGTGGTTCCATATAAGGACGCTCGCCTGCACGATTCGCCCGATGGCGAATATCACTGGTGCTCGGTGAACGGGGCTGACAACACCCGCACGATCTGCCTGTTCGTACCGCCGAAGTCGTTCTGAACTACCGTACTGGCGTCTCTCTACAGTTCCTTGCACGGGGACGGGCTCTCCACACGTGTCGTCCCTGTCTAGGCGGGGCGAGTCTGCGCGGAGCCTAGAGCCCTGCGGCAAATGGCTGCGCGGTTTGAAATGTCACACGCCGGCCAGACCGTGCGTTTGACACGTGCAAGGAGTCCTCCCTGTTCCGTTTTTCGCCGCAATTCGTGCTACAAGGCCGGTGAAGGGGCTATGCACGAAGCATCGTCGTGTTTCGCGATTCGGAGAGGGACGACCTTATGAAGAAGACTGTAATGTGCGTGCTGGCAGGCAGCATGTTTGTCGGCGCTTGCACGACTGACCCGTTCACGGGTCAGCAGAGAGTTTCCAACACCGCAGCCGGTGCCGGAATGGGCGCGCTTGCCGGCGCCGGTCTCGGACTGCTCGCCGGTGGCAATGATCGCCGCAATGCGCTGATTGGCGCCGGCATCGGTGCCCTGGCTGGCGGCGCCATCGGCAACTACATGGACAGGCAGGAAGCCGAACTGCGCGCCCAGCTTCAGGGAACCGGCGTCAGCGTCACCCGCGCCGGCGACCAGATCATCCTGAATATGCCGTCCAACATCACCTTTGCAACCGATCAGGATGCCGTGAAGTCTGCGTTCTTCCCGACGCTGAATTCGGTGGCGCTCGTGCTGCAGAAGTTCAACCAGACCACCGTCGATGTCTTCGGCCATACCGATTCGACCGGCGGCGATCAGCACAATTTCGATCTGTCGCAGCGTCGCGCGCTGTCGGTGGCGGACTATCTTGGCGCTCAGGGCGTGGACAGGCGCCGCTTCGCCGTGACCGGATTTGGCGCTACGCGTCCAATCGCGTCCAACGCTACACCCGATGGTCGTGCGCAGAACCGTCGCGTCGAGATCCAGCTTTCGCCGCTCCAGTGAGCGAACACGGCAACAAGTCGACAAGAAAACGGCCCCGGAAGGGGCCGTTTTTCGTAGTGGGCATGTATGTCAGATATTGGTCGCGATCAGCATGAAGGCCGGCATATCGTCGCCGAAACCCAGAACGTTGTCGTCCTCGTCCTCGCGCTCGCGACCGCGACGGTTGCGATCATCGCGGCGTGGCCGCTCGTTGTGGTCGGGCCGCGACTTGCGTTCGGAATTGCCGCTCCGAATCGCTTCCTTGCGAGCGCGGCGCTCTTCCATGTCGGAGACCACATTATCGGCCGGCACCTCTGCGGGGGCGGCTTCCTGGGCAGCCGGCGCCTGGTCATGATGGGGCTTGCGGTCACGGTCGCGGCCGTGCCGCTCCTTGCCGCCACGGCGCGAACTGCCGCGGCCATGGCGTGGAGCCTCATCGTCGCCTTCGCTCGCGACAACAGTCGAAAGGTCGCCGTCGTGCCACTCGATCTTCTGGCCGATCAGTTTCTCGATAGCGTCGACATATTTGGTGTCGGAGCGCGTGGCGATGGTGAATGACTTGCCCGAGCGGCCAGCGCGGCCGGTACGGCCGATGCGGTGGACATAATCTTCCGAATGGATCGGCACGTCGTAATTGAAGACGTGGCTGACATCGGGAATGTCGAGGCCGCGCGCTGCGACGTCGGAAGCGACAAGCAGCTGCAGCTTACCATCCCGGAAATTGGACAGCATCGTCATCCGGGCGCGCTGGTCCATGTCGCCATGCAGCGCACCGGCATTGAAGTCATGCTTCACCAGCGAGCGGAACAGTTCCGATACGTCGACCTTGCGGTTGCAGAAGATGATCGCATTCTTGATCTCGTCGCCTTCGGCCCGAATCAGGCGGCGCAGCGTCTCGCGCTTGTCCCAGGGCTTCGGCCCGGACTTGGCCAGCCGCTGCGTGATGTTGATGGCGGTGGACGCCGCCTTGGCCACTTCGACGCGAACAGGGGCGTGCAGGAACTGCTCGGTCAGCTTGGTGATCTCCGGCGGCATGGTGGCCGAGAAGAACAGCGTCTGACGCGTGAACGGGATCAGCTTGCAGATGCGCTCGATGTCAGGGATGAAGCCCATGTCAAGCATGCGGTCGGCCTCGTCGATGACGAGAATCTCGACCGCCGAGAGCAGCAGCTTGCCGCGCTCGAAGTGGTCGAGCAGGCGGCCGGGCGTCGCGATCAGCACATCGGCGCCGCGCTCCAGCTTCTTTTCCTGTTCGTCGAACGACACGCCGCCGATCAGCAACGCAATGTTGAGCCGGTGGTTCTTGCCGTACTTGACGAAGTTCTCTTCGACCTGAGCGGCAAGTTCGCGCGTCGGCTCGAGGATCAGCGTGCGCGGCATGCGGGCGCGGGCCCGGCCCTTTTCCAGCCTGGTCAGCATCGGCAGGACGAATGATGCCGTCTTGCCGGTGCCTGTCTGGGCAATGCCAAGGACATCCTTGCCTTGCAGCGCGTGCGGAATTGCGCCCGCCTGGATCGGCGTAGGCTGGGTGTAGCCTGCGTCGGTGACTGCGGAAAGGACCTTCGGCGACAGGCCGAGGTCTGCGAAGGTCAACGCTTCTGGAGCGGTCTGAGTGTCTTCGGACAAGTTTGTTGGCTGTCTTTGCTCGTTCAAGGGCGCGGCTTTTTGGCCACGACAGGCGCAAACCGCCTGCGATATGCCGCAACGCGATAGGCGTAAGTATGCGATTTGTCAACTCAAACTGGCACAATGGCGGCAAATGCCGCGATCAAACTGCTAGTCCTGACCGATGTTCAGTACCTGAACTGCTCGGTGAGGATGCGTTCGCTCCAGGAATGGCCAGGGTCGAACAGCAGGGTTGCAGTATGCTTGTCCGACTCTTTGACTTCGACGGAGACCACCGATTTGACCTCGGTGTGGTCGGCGACGGCGTTCACCGGCCGCTTCTGCTCTTCGAGGATTTCAAAGCGCACTACCGCCGTCTTGGGCAGCAGCGCACCACGCCAGCGCCGCGGCCGGAACGGGCTGACCGGCGTCAGCGCAAGGAGCGGTGCGTCCAGCGGCAGGATCGGCCCGTGTGCCGATAGATTGTAGGCCGTCGAGCCGGCCGGAGTGGCGACCATCACACCATCGCAGATCAGCTCTTCGAGCCGGACCTTCCCGTCCACCGAGATGCGAAGGCGCGCCGCTTGATAGGATTGACGCAGCAGCGACACCTCGTTGATGGCGAGCGCCTCCATGGTCTCGCCATTGGTGTCGACGGTCACCATTTCGAGCGGGCGGATGGTTTCGGCGACGGCGGCCGCGAGACGCTCTGGCACGGCCTCCTCGCTATATTCATTCATCAGGAACCCGACCGTCCCGCGGTTCATGCCGAAGACGCGCTTGCCGGTGCTCATCGTCTCGCGCAGCGTTTGCAGGAGGAAACCATCGCCGCCAAGCGCGACGATGATGTCCGCTTCCGCGGCCGGCATCTGGCCGTAGCGCTGCGCAAGCCGCTGGACCGCGGCATCCGCCTCCGGCGTGCCGGAGGATGCGAACGAAAATGTCAGCGACTTGGCGTCCATGAGATCCCTGTCGGCGGTCCGAACGCCGATGCCGGCCGCCGGCAACGGGGTAGCACGGGGTTTTGGCGAAGCAAAGAGAGAGGCAAGGGTACGGTGTGCCGGGGCTCACCTGCGGCGGCAGCGGGGGACGCACATTAGATGGTTCATCCCATCCCGGTGACGTGACGCAGGTAGAAGGCGAGAACGACGAAGCCGATCATGGCTGTAATTCCTGTCCAGTCGATTCGCCGTTCCTGCAGGCTACGGAAGAGTTTGCGCAACAGCAGGCACGTGACGATTGCCACCACCGCCACGATGACAAACCTGATCATCCAGTTGTCCTCCCATATCCGCCATGATCGGCCTCGAAGAAAATGTCGTGACCGGAAAGCCGTGATTTTAGGCCCGCGTGTCGCAATCGCCCCGAGCACGGTTCACCGCTTGCTCGAAATGGGCTTTACTGAGCGGGAAAATATGCTAACCGGGACGCATTGCCCTTGTAGCTCAGCTGGTAGAGCAGCGGTTTTGTAAACCGAAGGTCGCGGGTTCGATTCCTGCCGGGGGCACCATTTTCCACGCGAAAAGCCGCAGAAACCAAGCAATTCAACTGCTTGCACGTTCCCCTATGTGCACTAATCTGTACGCTGGAGGGTGCTTGAAGAAAGCAAATGACGTTGGAGCACGTCCAGAGTCGGGGCGAAAGAAAGCGGCATCGCCGCAAGGTTCCGAAGGAACTGAGAGGGTTTTCAGGCAAGGTGAAATCATCCTCCCACTTGGCCTGGCCGTTGGCGAAGTGCGCAAGCGCTGCAATGCCGTCCATCTCGAGGATGAACGAATTCACGCGCCAGCCTTGAATCAGTTCCGAGGTTGCACAAGGCTGAGAATGTCGTGGCTAGGGGCGGTGGCCCTGTTGGCCATGGCCGTGGTCGGCATAGTAGCCGGCCGGCCGAACTGCGACTGGAGGGCGAAGGCATGGGCACGACCGAGGCGAGCGTTCAGACGCTCGCCTCTCGCGATGCTTGAGGCCTCAAGGCAAGTGATGGGACCTATGCCCGAGCCTTGGCCAGTGCCTGGACTTCCGCACGGAGCGCCCGAATCTCGGTCAGCATGACGTCCTGCTCGTCATGAAGCTCTGCCCGCGAGACCGACTCCACTTCGTCATGTTCCGCCTCCATTGCCGACACGATGACGCCGATGAACAGGTTGAGCACGGTAAAGGAGGTGGCGATGATGAACGGGATGAAGAACAACCAGGCCCCCGGATGGACCTCCATGACCGGCCGAACGATACCGTCGGACCAGCCTTCGAGCGTCATTATCTGGAACAGGGTGTAGAGCGATTCCGGAATGCCTCCGAACAGTTTTGGAAACGCCTCGCCGTAGAGCTTCGTCGCCATTACCGAGAACACATAAAAGACGAGGCCAAGCAAAAGCATGATCGATCCCATGCCGGGCAGCGCGGCGATGAAGCCGGTGACGACGCGACGCAGGGACGGGACAATGCTGATCAGGCGCAGGACGCGCAAAATGCGCAGCGCCCGCAGCACGGACAGGTTCCCGGTCGCAGGTACGAGTGCGAATGCAACGACTACAAGGTCGAAGATGCGCCAGGGATCACGGAAAAAGGCGCCACGGTAGACGATGGCTCGAGCCAGCAACTCAAAAACGAAAACACCGAGAATCAGGCGGTCTATCAGGATCAGGAGCGGGCCGAACGCGCTCATCGCGCTCGGCGAGGTTTCAAGGCCGAGCGTGACCGCGTTGAGGACGATCAACGCCGTGATGAAGAGGTCGAAACGACGCGATTCGACAAGGTTTTTCAGAGCGGCCACGAAAATGATGTCTCCAGGGAATGCAATAATCTTGCACCCTTTGGAGATGCCGTGTCCGTGCGTCAAGCGGTGCCTGGCAATCCGAGCAAGGGTCGCAAGCCGAAATACAGAATATGCACGCGAAAAGATCTGTCCGAAGGTGATGACAGCACATTGCTCAATTGTGATGCCGAGCGGGCGAGGTGGATCTCTGCAAATAGCACCACCACTGTTCATGCCTGTATCGGGCAGTCCCTGCGCTGCCGACATATGTATTCTGCGGTGGAGGCTATTGCCATGCGGCCCTAGTATCTATGTCAGGGGTGGTTCCAGAGCGCTGCTACCTTGGGAGTAGGTTCGAGTTGGCCTGTCAGCGCGAAATATTTGTAGAGCACCAGCAGTGACAGGACCTGCTCGCGCCGCTTGTGGGCGAATTGCTCCACATAGGCATTGGCATTGCGCACAATTTCGCGCGCCTGGTTGGGATGATTCTCATAGTGCAGAATCTTCTCTTCCAGGTCGGCGAAGTCCGACCGCAACTGGACATAGTGGAAGCCCGGCTGGAGCGTACCTTCCATGAACCAGGTTTCGTAGACTGGCGCAGGCATCAGGCACAAGGAATTGCTGGCCATGATCCATTTGAGGTTGGTTGCCACGTCATTGCCTTCGATGGAGACGATGTAGCGGTACCTCATCTGTTCGGCTGGTGACAGGAACTGCTTGCACTTGGGATCCGAGGCATGTGCCTTTGTCCAGCCAACATCGCAAAGCGGATGGTCGTGAAAGCCATTCACCAGCGCCTTGCGTTTGTCGTTGCCGCCGCCGCCACGCCAGACTGCCTTGGGCAGTTTGTCGCCGAAGCCGAATTTGTCGTCGAACAGCCGGAAATGACGAAACTTGTTGAGCTTCATGACGATCGAATTGCGGTTGTCACCCGCAATCGGACGGCTTTTGACGATTGCCGCCTCGCTGGGCACGTGCGTCACGTCGCCGAAGACATGACGCAGCCGAAGATGCCGCGGGAAGTACCGGGCATGTTCCTTGAGGTCGTAGTAGTATCTGCTCCTGCGCATGGGAATGCGCCCAACCGTTGACGTCCTGTCGCCAAGCGGATGCGCGCCGGTAAATTTGTTGTAGTAATTTAGGCGGCGCATCAGATATTCGGCGTCATGCTCCGCTAGGTCAGCGCAAAAGCTTTCGAGCCGCCTGCGGAACAGGACCTGGGGCAGCGCGTCGCGGACAACATTCTCGATGTAGTAGTGAAGGCGGCGGGCTGCCTGCTCGATCTCCGACATGGATGTGGACTTCCTCTGTAACCTGTCGCGCCTGGGAGAGCGCTTCGGTCGCGCCTATTCGGCAGCTTGCGAGCGCGCGTTCACGGCGGCCGCCGCGTCCTGGCAGACGTCGCACCAATCGGCGCCGACGAGCTGGGCCATGCGCTCGACCCCTATCCGAACCGCCGCGTTGGTGGCACCCGCCGCCGGCACGACCTCGTCATAGGCGCGAAGCGATACGTCGCAGTAGATCGGCATCGGGGCGGGGAGCCCGAAGGGGCATACGCCGCCGATCGGGTGGCTGGTGAGTTCCACGACCTGTTCGGCTTCCAGCATGCGCGCCTTGCCGCCGAATGCCTCGCGGAATTTTTTGTTGTCGATACGGGCGTTGCCGCCGGCGACGATCAACAGGACCTGCTCGCCGGCGCGCAGGCAGATGGTCTTGGCAATCTGTCCGGTCTCGACCGCATGCGCTTCGGCCGCGAGCGCCACCGTCGCCGAACTGGTCGGCGTCTCGATGACTTCGATGTCTGGGGCATGTTCGGCAAAAAATGCTTTGACGGATTGGAGGCTCATGGTCTTTCCGCTGCTCGTGGAATGTCCGGACGCTCGGATTGACTTCCGATGTCGGTGCCTGCCTGTCAAGATGGACGGGGCATGAGCCGGGCTTGCGGATCTGCCACCCCCTGCAGGGTGCAAAAATGCCGGCGTGTCTTGCCGCGCGTGTCGATGCCCACGGGAATTGTTCAGTTCCGGTCCCTGCATTGGCGGAGCAAAGCAGGGACCGCGCAGCTACGGGAGCAGCGCGGAGGGCCGATGTCATAGCAGGCACGCGGAAGGCTGGCTTAAGATTGAAGCTGCCTGGCCGGCCTCATTTGCCCTTCTTCAGAAATGCACACGCCGCGTAGAGGCCCACCGCGGCCGCATTCGACACGTTGAGCGAGCGAATCGCGCCGGGCATGTCGAGGCGGGCAAGCGAGGTGACCGTTTCGCGAGTCTTCTGGCGGAGGCCCTTGCCTTCGGCGCCGAGAACGAGCGCCACCTTGTCGGACGCAAAAGTCTCTTCGAGTTCGGCGGAGCCTTCCGAATCAAGCCCGATGGTCTGGAAGCCGGCCTCGTGCAGTTCGCCGAGTGCATCGGCGAGATTTCGCACCTCGATCAGGTCGATGTGTTCCAGCGCGCCCGACGCCGATTTGGCGAGCACACCGCTTTCATGCGGGCTGTGGCGCTGCGTGGTGATCAGCGCGCCGGCACCGAAAGCCACCGCCGAGCGCATGATGGCCCCGACATTGTGCGGATCGGTGACCTGGTCGAGCACCAGCACCAGCGGCGAATCGCCCAGGGCCGAAAGCGCCTTGGTTTTCAGCGGCTCGGCCTCGATCAGGACGCCCTGGTGGACCGCGTCGGTGCCGGTGATCTTGTCGATCTCCCTGGGTTCCACCAGTTCGGTGGTGAAGGGCAGGGCGGAAAGGTCGGTTAGCTCAAGCCGTTCGGCGGCGTTGCGCGTCACCATCATCCGCCGAATCTTGCGGCGCGGATTGTCGAGGGCGGCGCGCACCGTATGCAACCCATAGAGCCGCACCAGTCCATCCGGGGCATTTTCGCCGGGTGGCAAAGGGCGCTTTGGCCGGAATGCTGGCGCGCCACCGCTCTTTTGGTCGCGGAAGGTGCGGCGCAGCTTGGCGTAGTGGCTGTCTTTGGGGGTTCCAGGCTTTTTTGTATCGGTCATGCGCCTGCTATAGCGGCAGCCCGGGGCGTTGGATATGGCCCGTTGGCTGGTGCTTCGAATATTCTGCATGAAAAGGTCAGATGCGCGGTTGACAGGCCAATACCTTGCCGCCATAAGCCCACCCAGATTTCGGGGCAGGGCGCTTCGCCACGAACCGGGATCGCCAAGATGCCTCGTTGCATGGCTCCGGCATAGCAGTTGGAGGAGTGCCCGAGTGGTTAAAGGGGACGGACTGTAAATCCGTTAGCTCAGCTTACGTTGGTTCGAATCCAACCTCCTCCACCACTGCCGGCCGGGAAGCCATGACGTAAGACGCGGGTATAGCTCAATGGTAGAGCAGCAGCCTTCCAAGCTGAATACGCGGGTTCGATTCCCGCTACCCGCTCCAGGTTTTTCCTGGATACGGGACGCCTTCCAATTGCTGCTGCTTGTCCCTATATGTGCATCCCGCACTGAAAGAGCGTCGCTGCTTTTGGTCCTGCGTGCCCGCAAGGCCAAAAGATGCTTGTCTTTTTCGGCCTTTATCGCTAATCGCCCCGCATCCGACCGGAACCAAGGTCCCGATGCCCAAGGAAAGAGACAATGGCAAAAGGTAAATTCGAGCGTAATAAGCCTCATGTGAACATTGGCACGATTGGTCACGTCGACCACGGCAAGACGTCGCTGACGGCGGCGATCACGAAGTATTTCGGCGAGTTCAAGGCCTACGACCAGATCGACGCAGCGCCGGAAGAGAAGGCCCGCGGCATCACGATTTCGACGGCGCACGTCGAGTACGAGACGCCTGCGCGCCACTACGCTCACGTCGACTGCCCCGGCCACGCCGACTACGTCAAGAACATGATCACCGGTGCTGCCCAGATGGACGGCGCGATCCTGGTCGTGTCGGCTGCCGACGGCCCGATGCCGCAGACCCGCGAGCACATCCTGCTCGCCCGTCAGGTCGGCGTGCCGGCGCTGGTGGTGTTCCTCAACAAGGTCGACCTGGTCGACGACGAAGAGCTGCTCGAGCTGGTCGAGCTCGAGGTTCGTGAACTTCTGTCGAAGTACGAGTTCCCCGGCGACGACATCCCGATGATCAAGGGTTCGGCTGTTGCGGCACTGCAGGACGGCGACAAGAAGATCGGCGAAGACGCGATCCGCGCGCTGATGGCTGCGGTCGACGAATACATCCCGACGCCTGAGCGTCCGATCGACCGTCCGTTCCTGATGCCGATCGAAGACGTGTTCTCGATCTCGGGCCGCGGCACCGTGGTCACTGGTCGCGTCGAGCGCGGCGTCGTCAAGGTTGGCGAGGAACTCGAGATCGTCGGCATCCGCCCGACCTCGAAGACGACCTGCACCGGCGTTGAAATGTTCCGCAAGCTGCTCGACCAGGGCCAGGCTGGCGACAACATCGGCGCGCTGATCCGTGGCGTTGGCCGTGAAGACGTCGAGCGCGGCCAGGTTCTGGCCAAGCCGGGCACCGTCAAGCCGCACAAGAAGTTCGTTGCTGAAGCCTACATCCTGACCAAGGAAGAGGGTGGCCGTCATACGCCGTTCTTCACCAACTACCGTCCGCAGTTCTACTTCCGTACGACTGACGTGACCGGCATCGTGACGCTGCCGGAAGGCACCGAGATGGTCATGCCCGGCGACAACATCACCGTCGATGTCGAGCTGATCGTGCCGATCGCCATGGAAGAGAAGCTGCGCTTCGCTATCCGTGAAGGTGGCCGCACCGTCGGCGCCGGCATCGTCGCTTCGATCAAAGAATAATCGACGTCTTAAGCGTCGAATGCATGAAGGGCGGCCCTCGGGCCGCCCTTTTTGTTTGCGTCGCCAAGGCCGCTGCGCTTCAGCGGATGCTGGCCAGGCCTGACGACGCCGCGCGGTCGCAATTGCTCTACCGCTGCCTGATTGCGCGTACCGCAAATGTCGATTTGTTTGCGGGCGGCAGCACCTGCCGGATGCCCCTGAGCAGACCAATTACAGGATCACAAGGCTGCGCGAACTTGGCCGGTAAGTCGGCGGCCAGGCTGAACGCATGAGTGGGGCGGCGCTGTTACTCGGCGACCCCGTGCCTTGTTGGGGGCAGACCGACAATGCCGGGCCTATCCGAAGGTGCAACCGGTGAGTTCCGCCTCCCAATGGTCTTTCTTCCGGCCCTAAGGCCGCCGCAATCCCGCGGGACTTTTTGATGTGGACGGGGAGGGGGAAATGGAATGCTGATCGCGCACTTGCCGGCTGGCTTCATTTTGGGAACGCTTGCTCGGCGCTCTCGAAGTGGTGCCAGGGCGCTCATAGCGGCAGCCCTCCTTGGGAGTGTGGTCCCCGATTTCGACATGTTCTATTTCTACTTGGTCGACGGAAGGCAAACTCATCATCATTTCTATCTCACGCACTGGCCGCTTTTCTGGCTCGCGCTTGGATTCGTTGTTTTGTCGCTTGTCGGATGGCTATTGCCGCGACTCACAGTTGCCACCGGGGTCTTCTTGGTCGGCGTCTTGAGTCATATGGTCCTCGATTCCATTGCGGCGCCTATGCAGTGGCTCATGCCGTTCAGTGATCTCCCGGTTGAGCTTGTCACCGTTCCCGCGCGATACTCACACTGGATATTGAGTTTCATTCTGCATTGGACTTTCGCGCTGGAGATCGCCATCTGTGTGCTGGCGGCTTGGCTGGCCGCAAATGGCATGAAGCAGCGAAAATCGCTTGATGTTGGCCCTTGAATTCGCTCGCTGGCGGCCCCCAGTTCCGGCTGGGTTGCCAAGGTGCGTGCGCCCCAGATGGTGATGGGGCGTTTGCGCAGATGCCTTGCGAAATTGCAGCTGTGAATGTTTGAAACATCCTGCATTGAGCTCTTTACAGACGCTTCGGAAGCCCTTAGGAAGCCCGTGCTGCGCAGTTGATGCGCGGCGCAAGTGTACGGGCATAGCTCAGTTGGTAGAGCGGCGGTCTCCAAAACCGCAGGTCGTAGGTTCGAGCCCTGCTGCCCGTGCCAGTCTTGCCAGAATGCGCTAATTCAGGCATAAAGACTTCTATAGCCGGCACGGAACGACTGGATGGTTTCGGTGCGGTGTCCAAACGTAATTCGGATTTCAGCCACTTGCGTGGAGTGAGAATCGGTTTTATGTAAGCGAAACAGACACGCGGCGCGTGGAGCTGGGAACCCGGCTTTACGCGTCCGAATTGCATGGGCGGAATGTTCGCACCGATTCGGTGTGAAGGTTTTGGTTCCTGCGGCAGTAGCTCCCGGTCACGGGATCATCCAGAAGTCCGGTCAACGGACGTTGAAAGCAGAGCGGCACATGGCGAAAACCACGAACCCCTTCACCTTTCTGCAGCAGGTAAGGTCGGAAACGGCGAAGGTGACGTGGCCCTCCCGGCGCGAGACGATGATCTCCACGGTCATGGTTCTCGGCTTTGCCGTGATTGCGATGATTTTCTTCTTTGCTGCCGACCAGCTGATGGCTTTCGCCGTCGAGCAGATCCTGGGCATGGGCCGCTAAGGCTGCGAATACGGAGAGTTCCTGAGATGACTGCGCGCTGGTACATCGTCCACGCTTACTCGAACTTCGAAAAGAAGGTGGCCGAGGACATCGAGCACAAGGCCAGGCAGAAAGGTCTGAGCGACCAGATCGAGCAGATCGTGGTCCCGACCGAAAAGGTCGTGGAAGTGCGTCGTGGCCGCAAGGTCGACGCCGAGCGCAAGTTCTTCCCTGGTTATGTGCTGCTGAAGGCCAACCTGACGGATGCCGTGTTCTCCTTGGTGAAGAACACGCCGAAGGTCACGGGTTTCCTTGGTGATTCGAAGCCTGTTCCGATCACCGAATCCGAGGCTCAGCGCATCCTGAATCAGGTTCAGGAGGGCGTCGAGCGTCCGAAGCCTTCGGTTACCTTCGAAATCGGCGAGGCGGTTCGCGTCTCGGATGGTCCGTTCGCCTCGTTCAATGGCTTCGTTCAGGAAGTCGATGAGGAGCGGGCGCGGCTCAAGGTGGAGGTTTCGATCTTCGGGCGCGCCGTGCCTGTCGATCTCGAATTCGGTCAGGTCGAAAAGGGCTGATCGAAAAAGGCTCGCCGCCGGTTTCGGTGGTGGGCAGCGTCAGGCGAAGGCCTGGCGCAAGCATGGTGGGAGATGAGGCGGCTTAGCCGGTCGTCTTTTTCGCACCACCGAACTGCAACCGCCGGATTTTCCGGCATGAAACAAAGGCAGATAAGAGATGGCTAAGAAAGTTGCGGGCCAGCTCAAGCTTCAGGTTTCCGCGGGTTCGGCGACTCCGTCGCCCCCGATCGGTCCGGCGCTTGGTCAGCGTGGCATCAACATCATGGAGTTCTGCAAGGCGTTCAACGCGCAGACCCAGGAGCTGGAGAAGGGATCGCCGATCCCTGTCGTGATCACCTATTACCAGGACAAGTCGTTCACCTTCGTCATGAAGACGCCGCCGGTGGCCTACTTCCTGAAGAAGGCTGCCAACCTGAAGTCGGGCTCGAAGGAGCCGGGCAAGATCAAGGCTGGCGAGATCAGCAGCGCCAAGGTGCGCGAGATCGCCGAAGTCAAGATGAAGGACCTGAACGCGAACGACATCGAAGCCGCCATCAAGATGGTTGAAGGCTCGGCCCGTTCGATGGGCCTGGAAGTGGTGGGCTGAGATCATGGCTAAGATTGCAAAGCGTGTTGCCAAGTCCCGCGATGGCATCGATCCGAACAAGGCTTACGGCCTTGGTGAGGCGATCGAGCTGCTGAAGGCGCGTTCTTCGGTCAAGTTCGACGAGACCATCGAAGTTGCCATGAACCTCGGCGTCGACCCGCGCCATGCCGACCAGATGGTCCGCGGCGTGGTCAATCTGCCGAACGGCACGGGCCGCACGGTCCGCGTCGCGGTGTTCGCCAAGGACGCGAAGGCTGATGAAGCCCGCGCCGCTGGCGCGGATATCGTTGGCGCAGAAGACCTGGTCGAGATCGTCCAGAAGGGCCAGATCGACTTCGATCGCTGCATCGCTACCCCTGATATGATGCCGCTGGTCGGCCGTCTCGGTAAGGTGCTCGGCCCGCGCGGCATGATGCCGAACCCGAAGGTCGGCACGGTGACCACCGATGTCGCGGCTGCGGTCAAGGCTTCGAAGGGCGGCGCTGTTGAGTTCCGCGTCGAGAAGGCCGGTATCATCCACGGCGGCGTCGGCAAGGTTTCGTTCGACGTCAAGGCGCTGGAAGAGAACATCCGTGCCTTCACCGATGCGGTCAATAAGGCCAAGCCGACGGGCGCCAAGGGCGTGTACGTCAAGAAGGTTTCGGTCAGCTCGACGATGGGTCCTGGCCTCAAGCTGGACCTCACGTCGCTGGCGACAGCCTAAGGCTGTCGATGCGGATCGGGTTGTAGTGACCTGATCCAGTCAAGAATTCCGGGCCCCCGGGCCCGGAACTCGGGAGTTGGAAACAGCTTCCGAAATCCTGTCCGAGATTGCAGGCGGTCCGAGCGACCCTTGGTCCTTAATTCGAATGGGCCTGCATGAGACGGGTGAAGACCAGACAACGGAGCCTTTGCTCCAATGAAAGGTTCGAACCGTGTTTGCCTTTTGTCTGCGCATCGCGCCGGGCCGCAAGCCCGTCAGGTGTGGCGAAAGGGGGCAGGATCCTCGAGCGCCGTTCGGGTGATCTGGAATTTCTGGATTAGCCGCCCGGCAAAAGGCAACCCGACCGCTCACCCCGCAAATGGGAGGCGGTCAACTGGAGATAGGCAGTGGACAGAGCGGAAAAACGCGAACTCGTCACCGGCCTGAATGACGCGTTCTCGAACGCAGGTTCAGTGGTCGTGGCCCACTATGCCGGTATCACCGTCGCGCAGATGAACGATCTTCGTGTGAAGATGCGTCAGGCCGGCGGCACCGTCAAAGTCGCGAAGAACCGTCTCGCCAAAATCGCTCTTCAGGGCACGGAATCCGAAAGCATCATCGAGCTGTTCCAGGGACAGACGCTGGTTGCATATTCGGAGGATCCGATTGCAGCGCCGAAGGTCGCGTCCGACTTCGCCAAGACCAATGACAAGCTTGTCATTCTTGGCGGTGCCATGGGCAAGACCACGCTCAACGCCGATGGGGTCAAGGCTCTCGCCGCACTCCCGTCGCTCAACGAGCTGCGTGCAAGGCTGGTTGGCATGATCGCCACCCCGGCTACCCGGATCGCCCAGGTCGTCAATGCGCCTGCGGCATCCGTCGCGCGCGTCATCGGCGCTTACGCCCGGAAGGACGAGGCGGCATGAGGCCGTTCCTCGCTATCATCAACACACGTTCGAACTGATTGAAGGAATAGAAAAATGGCTGATCTCGCAAAGATCGTTGACGACCTGTCGGCCCTGACCGTCCTCGAGGCGGCTGAGCTGTCGAAGATGCTCGAAGAGAAGTGGGGCGTTTCCGCTGCTGCTCCGGTGGCGGTTGCCGCTGTTGCTGGCGCTGCTGCTGCTCCGGTCGAAGAGAAGACCGAATTCGACGTCATCCTGGCTTCTGCCGGCGACAAGAAGATCGAGGTCATCAAGGAAGTTCGCGCCATCACCGGCCTGGGCCTCAAGGAAGCCAAGGATCTGGTCGAAGGCGCTCCGAAGCCGGTCAAGGAAGGCGTTTCCAAGGCCGACGCCGAGAAGCTCAAGGCTCAGCTGGAAGCAGCTGGCGCCAAGATCGAGCTTAAGTAAGCTCACGGTTTCGGTGGGCGGCCTAAAAGCCGCCCACCGGCTCCCGTGTTCGGGGGAGGAGAGGGAACCTATTTCCTGAGAGCCGATTTTCGGCTTTCAGGAAACGGGTTTTCGCCCGTTTTGAATAGGCCGCCGCCGAGGCGGTGCGAAATGCAAGGTGAGCACTAGCGACGCTCACCCCAAGAAAGGCAGCAAGGAGCGACGATGGCCCAGACCCAGACTTTCAATGGCCGCAGACGCGTACGCAAATTCTTCGGAAAGATTCCTGAAGTTGCGGAGATGCCGAACCTCATCGAGGTTCAGAAGGCATCCTATGACCAGTTCCTGATGGTGGACGAGCCCAAGGGCGGTCGTCCTGACGAGGGCCTGCAGGCGGTTTTCAAGTCGGTCTTCCCGATCTCGGACTTCTCCGGCGCGTCGATGCTCGAGTTCGTCAAGTACGAGTTCGAAGCACCGAAATTCGACGTCGACGAGTGCCGTCAGCGCGACCTGACCTTTGCTGCCCCGCTCAAGGTGACGCTGCGTCTCATCGTGTTCGATATTGACGAGGATACCGGCTCGAAGTCGATCAAGGACATCAAGGAGCAGGACGTCTACATGGGCGACATGCCGCTCATGACGTCCAATGGCACCTTCATCGTCAACGGCACCGAGCGCGTCATCGTCTCGCAGATGCACCGTTCGCCGGGCGTCTTCTTCGATCACGACAAGGGCAAGTCGCACTCCTCGGGCAAGCTTTTGTTTGCCGCGCGCGTCATTCCCTATCGCGGTTCGTGGCTCGACATCGAGTTCGACTCCAAGGACATCGTCCACGCCCGTATCGACCGTCGCCGCAAGATCCCGGTGTCGTCGCTGCTGATGGCGCTCGGCATGGACGGCGAAGAGATCCTGTCGACGTTCTACAACAAGATCACCTACAAGAAGTCGGGCGATCATTGGCGCATCCCGTTCTCGGTTGATCGCTTCCGCGGTCTCAAGGCCGTTGGCGACCTGGTTGACGCCGACACCGGCGAGATCGTCGTCGAAGCGGGCAAGAAGATCACCGCCCGTCAGGCCAAGCAGCTTGCCGAGAAGGGCCTCAAGGCGATCAAGGCGACCGAAGACGATCTGTTCGGCAGCTACCTCGCCGAGGACATCGTCAACTACGCCACCGGCGAGATCTATCTCGAGGCCGGCGACGAGATCGACGAGAAGACCCTCAAGGTGTTGCTGTCGGCTGGCGAGGAAGAGATCAGCATCCTCGACATCGACCACATCAATGTCGGCGGCTACATCCGCAACACGCTCGCCGTCGACAAGAACGAGAGCCGTCAGGACGCGTTGTTCGACATCTATCGTGTCATGCGCCCGGGCGAGCCCCCCACCATCGACACCGCCGAAGCGATGTTCAACTCGCTGTTCTTCGACGCCGAACGCTACGACCTTTCGGCCGTCGGTCGCGTCAAGATGAACATGCGCCTCGAACTCGACGCTGCTGACACCGTTCGCGTCCTGCGCAAGGAAGACATCCTTGCTGTGGTCCGCACGCTGGTCGAACTGCGCGACGGCAAGGGCGAGATCGACGACATCGACAATCTCGGCAACCGCCGCGTCCGTTCGGTCGGCGAGTTGATGGAGAACCAGTACCGCGTCGGCCTGCTCCGCATGGAGCGCGCGATCAAGGAACGCATGTCCTCGATCGAGATCGACACGGTGATGCCGCAGGATCTGATCAACGCCAAGCCGGCTGCTGCCGCGGTGCGCGAGTTCTTCGGTTCCTCGCAGCTGTCGCAGTTCATGGACCAGACCAACCCGCTCAGCGAGATCACCCACAAGCGTCGTCTTTCGGCGCTTGGACCTGGCGGTCTGACGCGTGAGCGCGCCGGCTTCGAAGTCCGCGACGTTCACCCGACCCACTACGGCCGTATCTGCCCGATCGAGACGCCGGAAGGCCCGAACATCGGTCTGATCAACTCGCTGGCAACGTTTGCACGCGTCAACAAGTACGGCTTCATCGAGAGCCCGTACCGCAAGATCGTCGACGGCAAGCTGACCAACGAAGTGGTCTATCTGTCGGCTATGGAAGAGGCCAAGCACTTCGTTGCTCAGGCCAACGCCGAGCTCGACGCCAATGGTCATTTCGTCGACGAATTCGTCATTTGCCGTAACGCCGGCGAAGTGATGATGGCGCCGCGCGAAAACGTCGACCTTATGGACGTTTCGCCGAAGCAGATGGTGTCGGTCGCAGCCGCGCTGATCCCGTTCCTGGAAAACGACGACGCCAACCGCGCTCTGATGGGCTCGAACATGCAGCGTCAGGCCGTGCCGCTGGTGCGTGCCGAAGCTCCGTTCGTCGGCACCGGCATGGAGCCGATCGTTGCTCGCGACTCCGGTGCCGCAATCGGCGCTCGTCGCGGCGGCATCGTCGACCAGGTCGACGCGACCCGTATCGTTGTCCGTGCGACGGAAGACCTCGAAGCGGGCAAGTCCGGCGTTGACATCTACCGCCTGATGAAGTTCCAACGTTCGAACCAGAACACCTGCATCAACCAGCGTCCGCTGGTGCGCATGGGTGATCGGGTCAACAAGGGCGATATCATCGCTGACGGTCCGTCGACCGATCTCGGCGATCTGGCGCTCGGCCGCAACGTGCTCGTCGCGTTCATGCCGTGGAATGGCTACAACTACGAGGACTCGATCCTGCTCTCCGAGCGCATCGTGGCCGACGACGTCTTCACCTCGATCCATATCGAGGAGTTCGAGGTCATGGCGCGCGATACGAAGCTCGGGCCTGAGGAAATCACTCGCGACATTCCGAACGTCTCGGAAGAAGCGCTGAAGAACCTCGATGAGGCCGGTATCGTCTACATCGGCGCGGAAGTTCAGCCGGGCGACATCCTGGTCGGCAAGATCACGCCGAAGGGCGAAAGCCCGATGACCCCGGAAGAGAAGCTGCTGCGCGCGATCTTCGGCGAAAAGGCGTCGGACGTCCGTGACACCTCCATGCGCATGCCGCCCGGAACCTACGGCACGATCGTCGAAGTTCGCGTCTTCAACCGCCACGGCGTGGAGAAGGACGAACGCGCCATGGCGATCGAACGCGAAGAGATCGAGCGTCTCGCCAAGGACCGCGACGACGAACAGGCGATCCTCGACCGCAACGTCTACAGCCGCCTGCGCGATATGCTGGTGGGCAAGGATGCGATTGCCGGTCCGAAGGGCTTCAAGAAGGGTTCGACCGTCGCCAACGAGACGCTGGACGACTATCCGCGTTCGCAGTGGTGGCAGTTTGCCGTCGAAGACGAGAAGATGCAGGGCGAGCTCGAAGCTCTGCGCGGCCAGTACGACGACTCCAAGAAGCAGCTCGAGCAGCGCTTCATGGACAAGGTCGAAAAGGTGCAGCGCGGCGACGAGATGCCGCCCGGCGTCATGAAGATGGTCAAGGTCTTCGTTGCGGTGAAACGCAAGATGCAGCCCGGCGACAAGATGGCCGGCCGTCACGGCAACAAGGGTGTCGTGTCGCGCATCGTTCCGGTCGAGGACATGCCGTTCCTCGAAGACGGTACGCATGCTGACATCGTGCTCAACCCGCTCGGCGTGCCTTCGCGCATGAACGTTGGTCAGATCCTCGAAACCCATCTCGGCTGGGCTTGCGCCGGCATGGGCAGGAAGATCGGTGATCTCATTGAGGCCTACAAGCAGGACGGCGATATCAAGCCGCTGCGTGGGACCATCGAGAGCATCATCCCCAACAACGACCGCAATGAGCCGGTTCGCGACTACGACGACGAGAGCATCGTTCGCCTTGGCGAGCAGATGAAGCGCGGCGTTTCGATTGCGACCCCGGTGTTTGACGGCGCGCATGAAGCCAACATCAATGAGATGTTGGAGCAGGCGGGTCTGCATACGAGCGGTCAGTCGCAGCTCTACGACGGACGCACGGGCGAGCCGTTCGACCGCAAGGTGACGATGGGCTACATTTACATGCTCAAGCTTCACCACCTGGTCGACGACAAGATCCATGCTCGTTCGATCGGACCGTACTCGCTCGTTACCCAGCAGCCGCTGGGCGGCAAGGCGCAGTTCGGCGGTCAGCGCTTCGGCGAAATGGAGGTCTGGGCGCTCGAAGCCTACGGCGCCGCCTACACGCTGCAGGAAATGCTGACTGTGAAGTCGGACGACGTGGCCGGCCGTACCAAGGTCTACGAGGCGATCGTGCGCGGCGACGACACGTTCGAAGCGGGCATCCCGGAGAGCTTCAACGTTCTCGTCAAGGAAATGCGTTCGCTGGGTCTCAACGTCGAACTGGAGAATACCAAGATCGACGACAACCAGCAGCGCCTGCCGGACGCTGCCGAGTAAGGACTATTGGCGCGCCGTGGGGATTTCCCGCGGCGCGCCGCTCAGCATGATCCCGGAAACGGGCCCTGTTCGGTCAAGATCGTGCTGTTTCGATGAGAATTCCTCGGCCACAGGCCGACACGTATGGCGGGCGCACTGGCCCGCGCCCGATGCACAGGGGCTTTCGAGGGCCCCAAAAGGAGAACGGCATGAACCAAGAGGTCATGAATCTCTTCAACCCCCAGGCGCCTGCGCAGGTGTTCGATTCCATCCGGATTTCGCTAGCCAGCCCTGAGAAGATTCTGTCCTGGTCGTTCGGCGAAATCAAAAAGCCGGAGACGATCAACTATCGTACCTTCAAGCCGGAACGCGACGGGTTGTTCTGCGCCCGCATCTTCGGCCCGATCAAGGATTACGAATGCTTGTGCGGCAAGTACAAGCGCATGAAGTACAAGGGCGTCATCTGCGAAAAGTGCGGCGTCGAAGTGACGCTGAGCCGCGTTCGTCGCGAGCGCATGGGCCACATCGAGCTGGCCGCGCCCGTCGCCCACATCTGGTTCTTGAAGTCGCTGCCGAGCCGCATCGGCACGCTGCTCGACATGACGCTCAAGGATATCGAGCGCGTCCTGTACTTCGAGAACTACATCGTCACCGAGCCGGGCCTGACCGCGCTTAAGGAGCACCAGCTCCTGAGCGAGGAGGAGTACATGCTCGCCGTCGACGAGTATGGCGAGGACAGCTTCACCGCCATGATCGGCGCCGAAGCCATCCACGACCTGCTTGCCGGCATGGATCTCGAGAAGATCGCTGGCGACCTGCGTTCGGAACTGGCCACGACGACGTCGGAACTCAAGCAGAAGAAGTACCTCAAGCGCCTCAAGGTCGTTGAGAACTTCATGGAGTCGGGCAACCGTCCCGAGTGGATGATCATGAAGGTCGTGCCGGTGATCCCGCCGGACCTGCGCCCTCTGGTCCCGCTCGATGGCGGCCGCTTTGCGACCTCCGACCTGAACGACCTCTATCGTCGCGTCATCAACCGTAACAACCGCCTCAAGCGGCTGATCGAACTGCGCGCGCCGGGCATCATCATCCGCAACGAGAAGCGCATGCTGCAGGAGGCCGTCGACGCACTGTTCGACAACGGTCGTCGCGGCCGCGTCATCACCGGTGCCAACAAGCGTCCGCTGAAGTCGCTGTCCGACATGCTCAAGGGCAAGCAGGGCCGCTTCCGCCAGAACCTGCTTGGCAAGCGCGTCGACTACTCCGGCCGTTCGGTCATCGTGACCGGTCCGGAACTCAAGCTGCACCAGTGCGGCCTGCCGAAGAAGATGGCGCTCGAACTGTTCAAGCCGTTCATCTATGCCCGTCTCGACGCCAAGGGTTACTCCTCGACCGTCAAGCAGGCCAAGAAGCTGGTCGAGAAGGAAAAGCCTGAGGTCTGGGATATCCTCGACGAGGTCATCCGCGAGCATCCGGTTCTGCTCAACCGCGCGCCGACGCTGCACCGTCTGGGCATCCAGGCCTTCGAACCCACGCTGATCGAAGGCAAGGCTATCCAACTGCACCCGCTCGTCTGCACGGCCTTCAACGCCGACTTCGACGGCGACCAGATGGCCGTTCACGTCCCGCTGTCGCTCGAGGCTCAGCTCGAAGCCCGCGTGCTGATGATGTCGACCAACAACATCCTGCATCCGGCTTCCGGCGCGCCGATCATCGTGCCGTCGCAGGACATGGTTCTCGGTCTCTACTATCTCTCGATCGTCAACCAGAACGAGCCGGGCGAGGGCATGGTGTTTGCCGACATGGGCGAGCTCCAGCACGCGCTCGAGACCAAGGCGGTGACGCTGCACGCCAAGATCAAGGGCCGTTTCCGCACGGTCGACGCCGAAGGCAATGTCGTGTCCAAGATCTATGACACGACGCCTGGCCGCATGATCCTCGGCGAACTTCTGCCGAAGAACGTCAACGTGCCGTACGAGACCGCCAACCAGGAGATGACCAAGAAGAACATCTCCAAGATGATCGACACCGTCTACCGCCACTGCGGTCAGAAAGAGACGGTCATCTTCTGCGATCGCATCATGGCTCTGGGCTTCGCCCATGCCTGCCGCGCCGGCATTTCGTTCGGCAAGGACGACATGCTCATTCCCGACACGAAGCAGGGGCTGGTCGAACAGACCGAAGCGCTCGCGAAGGAATACGAGCAGCAGTACAATGACGGCCTGATCACGCAGGGCGAGAAGTACAACAAGGTCGTCGACGCCTGGGCCAAGTGCTCGGAAAAGGTCGCCGACGAAATGATGGCGCGCATCAAGGCGGTGGAGTTCGAAGACAACGGTCGTCAGAAGCCGATGAATTCGATCTACATGATGTCTCACTCCGGTGCGCGTGGTTCGCCCACTCAGATGCGTCAGCTCGCCGGCATGCGCGGCCTCATGGCCAAGCCGTCGGGTGAAATCATCGAGACGCCGATCATCTCGAACTTCAAGGAAGGCCTCACCGTTCTCGAGTACTTCAACTCGACCCACGGCGCCCGCAAGGGTCTGGCCGACACCGCGTTGAAGACGGCCAACTCTGGTTACCTGACCCGTCGTCTCGTCGACGTGGCGCAGGACTGCATCGTCAACTCCGTGGATTGCGGCACCGACAAGGGCCTCACCATGCAGCCGATCGTCGATGCCGGCCAGGTTGTTGCTTCGCTCGGCATGCGTATCCTTGGCCGTACCTCGCTCGACGACATCAACCACCCGGTGACTGGCGACCTGCTGGTCAAGGGCGGCACGCTGATGGACGAGCGCGACATCGAGCAGATCGAGAAGGCTGGCGTGCAGTCCGTCCGCATCCGTTCGGCGCTGACCTGTGAAGTCAAGGTCGGTGTCTGCGCGGTCTGCTACGGTCGCGACCTGGCACGTGGTACCCCGGTCAACCAGGGTGAAGCTGTCGGCGTCATCGCAGCACAGTCGATCGGCGAGCCGGGTACTCAGCTCACCATGCGTACCTTCCACATGGGTGGTACCGCGCAGGTGGTGGACTCCTCGTTCCTTGAAGCCTCGTATGAGGGCAAGGTCGAGATCCGTAACCGCAACGTGGTCCGCAACTCCGACGGCAACCTCGTGGTGATGGGCCGCAACATGGCGATCCTGATCCTCGACGAGGCCGGCAAGGAGCGCGCCACACACCGCGTCACATATGGTTCGCGTATCTTCGTGGACGATGGCGACAAGGTGAAGCGCGGCCAGCGTATCGCCGAGTGGGACCCCTACACCCGTCCGATCCTCACCGAAATCGAAGGCCGCGTGGTCTTCGAAGATCTGGTCGACGGCATTTCCGTTCAGGAAACGGCCGACGAGTCGACCGGCATCACCAAGCGTGAGGTCATCGACTGGCGTTCGACCCCGCGCGGCAACGATCTGAAGCCGGCGCTGGCGATCCACGACACCAAGGGCAAGGTCGGCAAGCTCGCCAAGGGCGGCGATGCACGCTTCCTGCTCTCGGTCGAAGCAATCTTGTCGGTCGAGCCGGGTTCGATGGTTCGTCCTGGCGACGTGATTGCGCGTATCCCGATGGAAAGCGCGAAGACCAAGGACATCACCGGCGGTCTGCCGCGTGTTGCCGAGCTCTTCGAGGCACGCCGTCCGAAGGACCACGCCATCATCGCCGAGATTGACGGTACGGTCCGCTTCGGCCGCGACTACAAGAACAAGCGCCGCATCATCATCGAGCCGCATGACTCGACGCTTGAGCCGGTCGAATACCTGATCCCGAAGGGCAAGCCGTTCCATCTTCAGGACGGCGACGCCATCGAGAAGGGCGACTACATCCTCGACGGCAATCCGGCGCCGCACGACATCTTGGCGATCAAGGGCGTGGAGGCACTGGCTTCCTACCTCGTCAACGAGATCCAGGAAGTCTACCGACTGCAGGGCGTGTCGATCAACGACAAGCACATCGAAGTCATCGTCAGGCAGATGCTGCAGAAGATCGAGATCACCGTTCAGGGCGACTCGGTCTACATCCCGGGCGACCACGTCGACGTCATCGAGTTCGACGAGATCAACGATCGTCTGATCGAGGAAGGCAAGAAGCCTGCCGAAGGTCAGCCGGTTCTGCTCGGCATCACCAAGGCATCGCTGCAGACGCCGTCCTTCATCTCGGCCGCATCCTTCCAGGAAACGACCCGAGTGCTGACGGAGGCCGCAGTCGCCGGCAAGACCGACATGCTGCAAGGCCTGAAGGAAAACGTCATCGTCGGCAGACTCATTCCGGCCGGTACGGGCGGCATGATGAGCCAGATCCGGCGCATCGCCACCTCGCGCGACGACCTGATCCTCGACGAGCGCCGCAAGCTCTCGGGCGCCGAGGTCGCCGAGCCGATCCTGACCGACATGGTCAACGCTGCCCAGTAAGGGCAGCGTTCTTACCGAGACAAAAAAAGCCGCCGGAGCGATCCGGCGGCTTTTTTCTTGGTGGGGGGTAGGGGCCGTGCCGTCGAGGTCCGAATTGGCCGGCTATCTCGTGCCAGGTTGGCCCAGGGGGAGCTCTTCAGAGCGGTTCGTTGAAGGTGACGATCGAGACTTCGCCTTCCAGCGCGCCCTGATAGGCCGAGATGTGTGGCTCTTCGTCGGGCTCGCCCTGCATGTCGCCGATCTGGTCGAGCTCGGCTTCGGCATATCCTTCCTTCGCAAGGGCTTCGAGTGCCGAGCGCACTGCCGAGTCGTCGTCGGGTGCCACCAGCATGATGTGCACCCCCTCGGGCGTTCCGCCCTTCCGGCGCCAGACTCGCCCTGTGATGATCGTCACCGGGCGTTCTTCATTGTCGTTCATCGCTGATTCCTTGACCTCGATTCGCAAGGCGAGGGAGATTCGCCTTTGTTTCCCCGACTTTCGCACGAAGGTTGGGTGCGCGACAGCGTAAACAGGGTTATAAATCCTCTGTTAACCTCTGCTGCGGCGCAATAATGTTGCGCCGCGCCTGCTGTCGCCACGGAAGCCCTGGTTTCGTTAAGGTTTTTGGACGGACGGGCTTGACGGTTCCCAGCCTTGCGAGTAGATACCGCCTCGTCTGAGCCGATGTGAGGTTGGCTTGTTCGAAGCGACGCGCTTTGGAGTTCACCTCAAACAGGGTTCGTTTTACGAGCGAAATGACATTTCTGTCGTGCATGAAGCGGAAACGCTTCCTCTGCGGTTTGTTCGGGCAAGACCGCATCTGCGGTTCGTGGCCCGAATTTGCGTATGGAAATCGCGCTTTAAGCCGCCCCGAACGGGCTTGAGACACGGAATTTGAGAGACAAGAGGGTTTAATGCCTACCGTCAACCAGCTGATCCGCAAGCCGCGCATTGCGCCGGTGAAGCGCAACAAGGTGCCGGCCATGCAGGCCAACCCGCAGAAGCGTGGTGTTTGCACGCGCGTCTATACGACGACGCCGAAGAAGCCGAACTCCGCTCTGCGTAAGGTCGCGAAGATTCGCCTGACCAATGGTTTTGAGGTGATTGGCTACATCCCCGGCGAAGGCCATAATCTTCAGGAGCACTCCGTGGTGATGATCCGCGGCGGCCGCGTGAAGGACCTTCCGGGTGTGCGCTATCACATCATCCGTGGCGTGCTCGACACGCAGGGCGTGAAGAACCGCAAGCAGCGCCGTTCGAAGTACGGTGCGAAGCGTCCGAAGTAAGGTTTTCCGGCTTCGGCGCTTTTTCATCTGCGTCGTGGCCACGAGATTGAGAGACAAGAGCTATGTCCCGTCGTCACAGTGCAGATAAGCGCGAAATCAACCCGGATCCCAAGTTTGGCGATCTGGTCGTCACCAAGTTCATGAATGCCGTCATGTATGATGGTAAGAAGTCGGTCGCCGAGACGATCGTCTACGGTGCGCTCGACCAGGTTCAGGCTAAGACCAAGCAGGAGCCTGTTGCCGTCTTCCATCAGGCGCTCGACAATGTCGCGCCGCACGTGGAAGTGCGTTCGCGCCGCGTCGGTGGTGCTACCTACCAGGTTCCGGTTGATGTGCGTCCGGAGCGCCGTCAGGCCCTCGCCATTCGCTGGCTGATCACTGCTGCTCGCAACCGCAATGAGACCACCATGGTTGATCGCCTCTCCGGCGAGCTCATGGATGCGGCGAACAACCGCGGCACCGCGGTGAAGAAGCGCGAAGACACCCATAAGATGGCGGAAGCCAACCGCGCCTTCGCGCACTACCGCTGGTAACAGCGCGACCGAACGACTGAGAGGCACCTCCCATGGCCCGCGAATATAAGATCGAAGACTACCGCAATTTTGGTATCATGGCGCATATCGACGCCGGCAAGACCACGACGACCGAGCGTATCCTGTATTACACGGGCAAGAGCCACAAAATGGGCGAGACGCACGATGGTGCGTCCACCATGGACTGGATGGAGCAGGAGCAGGAGCGCGGCATCACCATCACGTCCGCTGCCACGACCACGTCGTGGAAGGGCCGTGACGGCAAGACGCGTCGTTTCAACATCATCGACACGCCGGGACACGTCGATTTCACCATCGAGGTCGAGCGTTCGCTCCGCGTTCTCGACGGCGCCATCGCGCTGCTCGATTCGAATGCCGGCGTTGAGCCGCAGACCGAGACGGTCTGGCGTCAGGCTGAGAAGTATCATGTCCCGCGCATGATCTTCTGCAACAAGATGGACAAGATCGGTGCCGATTTCTATCGCTGCCTCGACATGATCCGTTCGCGTCTCGGAGCGATCCCGGTTGCCATGCAGCTGCCGATCGGTGCCGAGAGCGACTTCCTGGGTGTTGTCGATCTGATCGAGATGAAGGCGCTGGTGTGGCGCGACGAGTCGCTCGGCGCACAGTGGGATGTCATCGAGATCCCGGCCGATCTTCAGGCGAAGGCCGAAGAGTACCGCGAGAAGATGATCGAAGCGGCGGTGGAGATGGATGAGGCGGCCATGGAAGCCTACCTCGAAGGCGTCCTGCCGGACAACGACAAGATCCGCGAACTGATCCGCCTCGGCACGATTGGCGTGAAGTTCCATCCGGTCTATTGCGGCACCGCGTTCAAGAACAAGGGAGTCCAGCCGCTGCTCGACGCCGTCATCGACTTCCTGCCGGCTCCGAACGAAGTTCCCGACATCAAGGGCATCGATCCCAAGACCGAAGCCGAGATGACCCGCAAGTCGTCGGACGAAGAGCCTTTGTCGATGCTCGCGTTCAAGATCATGAACGATCCGTTCGTCGGCTCGCTCACCTTCTGCCGCATCTATTCGGGCAAGCTCACCAAGGGCATCTCGCTCGAGAACACCGTGAAGGGCAAGAAAGAGCGCATCGGCCGTATGCTGCAGATGCACTCCAACTCGCGCGCCGACATCGAGGAAGCGTTCTCTGGCGATATCGTCGCTCTGGCGGGCCTCAAGGAAACGACCACCGGCGACACGCTGTGCGATCCGCTGAACCCGGTCATCCTCGAGCGCATGGAGTTCCCCGAGCCGGTTATCCAGATCGCCATCGAGCCGAAGACCAAGGGCGACCAGGAAAAGATGGGCCTCGCGCTCAACCGTCTGGCGGCCGAGGATCCGTCCTTCCGCGTCAAGTCGGACGAAGAGTCGGGTCAGACCATCATCGCCGGCATGGGCGAACTGCATCTCGACATTCTCGTCGACCGCATGCGTCGCGAGTTCAAGGTTGAAGCCAACGTCGGTGCGCCGCAGGTGGCTTATCGCGAGACGATTACCCGTCAGCACGAACAGGATTACACCCACAAGAAGCAGTCGGGTGGTACCGGTCAGTTCGCTCGCGTCAAGATCGTGTTCGAGCCGAATCCCGAGGGCGAAGATTTCGTCTTCGAGTCGAAGATCGTCGGTGGTGCTGTTCCGAAGGAATACATCCCGGGTGTCGACAAGGGCCTCCGCAGCGTTCTTTCCTCGGGTCCGTTCGCTGGCTTCCCGATGATCGGCGTCAAGGCGACGCTCATCGACGGTGCCTACCACGACGTCGACTCTTCGGTGCTGGCCTTCGAAATCGCCGGTCGCGCCTGCCTTCGTGAAGCTGCTCCGAAGCTGGGTGTCCAGCTGCTCGAGCCGATCATGAAGGTCGAGGTTGTGACGCCGGAAGACTACGTCGGCAACGTCATCGGCGACCTCAACAGCCGCCGTGGCCAGATCCAGGGCCAGGAGAGCCGTGGTATCGCCGTCGTCGTCAACGCCATGGTCCCGCTGGCCAACATGTTCAAGTACGTGGACAGTCTGCGGTCGATGTCGCAGGGCCGCGCCCAGTACACGATGCAGTTCGACCACTATGAGGCGGTCCCGACTGCGGTCGCTCAGGAAGTTCAGAAAAAATACGCGTAATTCCAAGGAATTTCAGCGTTTTATTAATTCAACGCCCTTATCGGGCTAGCAGGAATGGAGACCTCACATGGCAAAAGGTAAATTCGAGCGTAATAAGCCTCATGTGAACATTGGCACGATTGGTCACGTCGACCACGGCAAGACGTCGCTGACGGCGGCGATCACGAAGTATTTCGGCGAGTTCAAGGCCTACGACCAGATCGACGCAGCGCCGGAAGAGAAGGCCCGCGGCATCACGATTTCGACGGCGCACGTCGAGTACGAGACGCCTGCGCGCCACTACGCTCACGTCGACTGCCCCGGCCACGCCGACTACGTCAAGAACATGATCACCGGTGCTGCCCAGATGGACGGCGCGATCCTGGTCGTGTCGGCTGCCGACGGCCCGATGCCGCAGACCCGCGAGCACATCCTGCTCGCCCGTCAGGTCGGCGTGCCGGCGCTGGTGGTGTTCCTCAACAAGGTCGACCTGGTCGACGACGAAGAGCTGCTCGAGCTGGTCGAGCTCGAGGTTCGCGAACTTCTGTCGAAGTACGAGTTCCCCGGCGACGACATCCCGATGATCAAGGGTTCGGCTGTTGCGGCACTGCAGGACGGCGACAAGAAGATCGGCGAAGACGCGATCCGCGCGCTGATGGCTGCTGTCGACGAATACATCCCGACGCCTGAGCGTCCGATCGACCGTCCGTTCCTGATGCCGATCGAAGACGTGTTCTCGATCTCGGGCCGCGGCACCGTGGTCACTGGTCGCGTCGAGCGCGGCGTCGTCAAGGTTGGCGAGGAACTCGAGATCGTCGGCATCCGCCCGACCTCGAAGACGACCTGCACCGGCGTTGAAATGTTCCGCAAGCTGCTCGACCAGGGCCAGGCCGGCGACAACATCGGCGCGCTGATCCGTGGCGTTGGCCGTGAAGACGTCGAGCGCGGCCAGGTTCTGGCCAAGCCGGGCACCGTCAAGCCGCACAAGAAGTTCGTTGCTGAAGCCTACATCCTGACCAAGGAAGAGGGTGGCCGTCATACGCCGTTCTTCACCAACTACCGTCCGCAGTTCTACTTCCGTACGACTGACGTGACCGGCATCGTGACGCTGCCGGAAGGCACCGAGATGGTCATGCCCGGCGACAACATCACCGTCGATGTCGAGCTGATCGTGCCGATCGCCATGGAAGAGAAGCTGCGCTTCGCTATCCGTGAAGGTGGCCGCACCGTCGGCGCCGGCATCGTCGCTTCGATCAAAGAATAATCCGAATTAACGATCTGTCGCGGGCGGGAATACGCCCGCGCCGCGCCAGAACAAGGAAGTGACCATGAACGGACAGAATATCCGCATTCGCCTCAAGGCGTTTGATCACCGGGTTCTCGACGCTTCGACGCGTGAAATTGTGTCGACCGCAAAGCGCACCGGCGCCAACGTACGCGGCCCCATTCCGCTGCCGACGCGGATTGAGAAGTTCACGGTGAACCGCTCGCCGCACGTCGACAAGAAGAGCCGCGAGCAGTTCGAGATGCGCACGCACAAGCGTCTGCTCGACATCGTCGATCCGACCCCGCAGACCGTCGACGCTCTGATGAAGCTCGACCTCGCCGCAGGTGTCGACGTCGAAATCAAGCTCTAAGAGCTAACATGAGCCGCGCGGTTAACGCCAAACGGCTCCTCTGAAGGAAAACGAACCGATGCGTTCAGGTGTTATTGCACAGAAGGTGGGAATGACCCGCGTCTACAACGACGCTGGCGAACACGTTCCCGTCACCGTTCTCCGCATGGAGAGCTGCCAGGTCGTGGCCCAGCGCACGCAGGAGAAGAATGGCTACACGGCTGTTCAGCTCGGCGTCGGGCTTGCCAAGGTGAAGAATACGTCGAAGGCCATGCGCGGTCATTTTGCTGCCGCCTCGGTCGAGCCCAAGGCGAAGCTCGCGGAGTTCCGCGTTTCCGCCGACAACATGCTCGACATTGGCGCCGAGATTACTGTTGAGCACTTCGTCGCCGGCCAGAAGGTCGACGTCACCGGCACTTCGACCGGTAAAGGCTTCCAGGGTGTCATGAAGCGGCACAACTTCGGTGGCGGCCGCGCTACCCACGGTAACTCGGTGTCGCACCGTAGCCATGGTTCGACTGGCCAGCGCCAGGATCCAGGCAAGGTGTTCAAGGGCAAGAAGATGGCCGGCCACATGGGCGACGTTCGCGTCACCACCCAGAACGTCGAGATCGTTTCGACGGATGCCGACCGCGGCCTGATCCTGATCCGCGGTGCGGTTCCGGGCACCAAGGGCGCATGGATTTTGGTTCGCGACGCCGCCAAGGTGGCGCTTCCGGAGAACGCGCCGAAGCCGGCCGCTATCCGCGCTGCCAGCAAACAGGCTGCGGCCAATGAGGGAGCGGAATAATGGACCTCAAGATTACAACCCTCGCAGGCAAGGATGCCGGCAAGGTTGAGCTCTCGGAAGAGATCTTCGGCCTTGATCCCCGCGAAGACATCCTGCAGCGCGTCGTGCGCTGGCAGCTGGCCAAGAAGCAGCAGGGCACCCATCAGGCCAAGGGCCGTGCGGACATCGCACGGACCGGCGCCAAGATGTACAAGCAGAAGGGTACGGGCCGCGCTCGTCACCATTCGGCACGCGCTCCGCAGTTCCGCGGCGGCGGCAAGGCCCACGGCCCGGTCGTTCGCAGCCACGAGCACGACCTTCCCAAGAAGGTCCGCGCTCTCGGCCTGAAGCACGCCCTGTCGGCCAAGCTGAAGGCATCAAACCTGATCATCGTCGACGAGTTGAAGCTCGACGAGGCCAAGACGAAGGCTCTGATCGCGAATTTCGCGGCTCTCGGCCTGACCAACGCCCTGGTGATCGGCGGCGCCGAGCTTGACGTGAACTTCAAGCGTGCGGCGACGAACATCCCGAACATCGATGTCCTGCCGATCCAGGGCATCAACGTCTACGACATTCTGCGCCGCGGCACGCTGGTCCTTTCGAAGGCCGCCGTCGAGGCTCTCGAGGAGCGCTTCAAATGACGGATCTCCGCCACTACGACGTGATCGTCTCCCCGGCGATCACCGAAAAGTCGACCATGGCTTCTGAACAGAACCAGATCGTCTTCAATGTCGCCAAGAAGGCAAGCAAGCCCGAGATCAAGGCTGCCATTGAAGCGCTGTTCGGCGTCAAGGTGATGGCTGTGAACACCCTGGTCCGCAAGGGCAAGGTGAAGCGCTTCCGCGGCACGATCGGCCGCCAGAGCGACGTCAAGAAGGCGATCGTGACGCTGGCCGACGGCCAGTCGATCGACGTCGCGACGGGTCTCTGAGCAAGGCCGCGAGGACAGGACAATGGCACTTAAGAAATTCAAGCCAACAACGCCGAGCACCCGCCAGCTGGTCATCGTCGACCGCTCGGGTCTCCACAAGGGCAAGCCCGTCAAGGGCCTGACCGAAGGCCTGACGAAGTCGGGCGGCCGTAACAACTACGGCCGGATCACGGCGCGCTTCATCGGTGGTGGTCACAAGCGGACCTACCGTATCATCGACTTCAAGCGTCGCAAGTTCGACGTGGTCGGTACGGTTGAGCGTCTGGAGTACGATCCGAACCGCACCGCGTTCATCGCGCTGATCAAGTACGACGACGGCGAGCTGAGCTACATCATTGCTCCGCAGCGGCTGCAGGCCGGTGACAAGATCATCGCTGGCGAACAGGTCGACGTGAAGCCGGGCAATGCCATGCCGCTCGCTTCGATGCCGGTCGGCACGATCGTGCACAACATCGAGCTGAAGCCGGGCAAGGGCGGTCAGGTTGCCCGTTCGGCTGGCGCCTACGCACAGCTCGTGGGCCGCGACCAGGGCATGGCGATCCTGCGCCTCAACTCGGGTGAACAGCGTATCGTCCACGGTTCGTGCATCGCCACCGTTGGCGCCGTGTCCAATCCGGACCACGGCAACATCAACGACGGTAAGGCCGGCCGCACGGTGTGGCGTGGCAAGCGTCCGCACAACCGCGGCGTCACCATGAACCCGGTCGACCATCCGCACGGCGGTGGTGAAGGCCGTACGTCCGGTGGTCGCCATCCGGTTACCCCGTGGGGCAAGCCCACCAAGGGCAAGAAGACGCGGTCCAACAAAGCGACCGACAAGTTCATCGTTCGCTCGCGTCATCTGCGCAAGAGCTAATAAGAGGTAAGCCCAGTGACTCGTTCAGTCTGGAAAGGCCCGTTCATCGACGGCTATCTGCTCAAGAAGGCAGACAAGGTGCGTGAAGGCGGCCGTAATGAGGTGATCAAGATGTGGAGCCGTCGCTCCACCATCCTGCCGCAGTTCGTCGGTCTCACCTTCGGTGTCTATAACGGCCAAAAGCACGTCCCGGTCTCCGTGAACGAGGACATGGTCGGCCACAAGTTCGGTGAGTTCGCGCCCACCAGGACCTATTATGGTCACGGCGCGGACAAGAAGGCGAAGAGGAAGTAACATGGGCAAGGCCAAAGCTCCGCGCAGGCTTGCTGACAATGAGGCACGTGCAGTCCTCCGCACGATCCGCGTCAGCCCGCAGAAGCTCAATCTGGTTGCGGCACTGATCCGCGGCAAGAAGGTTGCTACCGCGCTCTCCGATCTCGAATTTTCGCGCAAGCGCATCGCCGGAACGGTTAAAAAGACCCTCGAATCGGCTATCGCGAATGCGGAAAACAATCACGACCTCGATGTCGATGCGCTGGTGGTGGCGGAAGCCTATGTCGGCAAGTCGATCGTCATGAAGCGTTTCCACGCTCGTGGCCGTGGCCGTGCAAGCCGCATCGAGAAGCCGTTTTCGCACCTCACGATCGTCGTTCGTGAAGTCGAAGAGAAAGGGGAGGCCGCATAATGGGCCAGAAAATCAATCCGATCGGTCTCCGCCTCGGCATCAACCGCACCTGGGACTCGCGTTGGTACGCCAACACCGGTGAGTACGGCCAGCTGCTCCACGAGGACATCAAGATCCGCAAGTATCTTGAGGCCGAACTGAAGCAGGCCGCGATCTCCAAGATCGTGATCGAGCGTCCGCACAAGAAGTGCCGCGTGACCATTCACGCAGCACGTCCGGGCCTGATCATCGGCAAGAAGGGCGCCGACATCGAGAAGCTTCGCAAGAAGCTGACCGAGATGACGAAGTCCGAGACGCACCTCAACATCGTCGAGGTTCGCAAGCCGGAGACCGACGCCACGCTGGTCGCGCAGTCGATCGCCCAGCAGCTCGAGCGCCGCATCGCCTTCCGTCGCGCCATGAAGCGCGCCGTGCAGTCGGCCATGCGCCTCGGTGCCGAAGGCATCCGAATCAACTGCTCGGGCCGTCTCGGCGGCGCTGAAATCGCTCGTATGGAGTGGTACCGCGAAGGTCGCGTGCCGCTGCACACGCTGCGCGCTGACGTCGACTACGGCACGGCCGAAGCCCAGACTGCCTACGGCATCTGCGGCGTCAAGGTCTGGGTGTTCAAGGGCGAGATCCTCGAGCACGACCCGATGGCTTCCGAGCGTCGCGCAACCGAAGGCGATCATTCGCATGCTGGCGAGCGTCCTGAGCGCCGCCGTCGCGAAAACGCCTGACACGCATAGGAATTTGGAGTTAGAACGATGCTGCAGCCAAAGCGCACAAAGTTCCGTAAGCAGTTCAAGGGCCGCATCCACGGTACCGCGAAGGGTGGCACCAACCTGGATTTCGGCGGCTTCGGACTGAAGGCGCTTGAGCCGAACCGCGTCACCGCGCGTGAGATCGAGGCGGCCCGCCGCGCGATCACCCGCGAAATGAAGCGTCAGGGTCGCGTCTGGATCCGTATTTTCCCGGACGTGCCGGTCACGTCGAAGCCGACCGAAGTCCGTATGGGTAAGGGCAAGGGCGCCGTAGATTACTGGGCCTGCCGTATCAAGCCCGGCCGCGTGATGTTCGAGATCGATGGCGTTTCCGAAGAAGTGGCGCGTGAGGCGCTGCGTCTCGGCGCAGCCAAGCTCTCGGTCAGGACGCGCTTCGTTCAGCGCATCGCAGAATAAGGAAGGGCTGATCATGAAAGCCTCGGACATCAGGACGAAGACCCAGGACCAGCTCACCGACGAGCTCGGCAGCCTCAAGAAGGAGCAGTTCAACCTGCGCTTCCAGAAGGCGACCGGTCAGCTGGAAAAGACTGCGCGCGTTAAGCAAGTTCGTAAGGACATCGCGCGTATCAAGACCATCGCGGCCGAAAAAGCGGCCGGCAAGAAGGCTTAAGGACGAGAACCATGCCAAAGCGCATCCTGCAGGGTACCGTCGTCAGCGACAAGAACGAGAAGACGGTCGTCGTCAAGGTCGAGCGTCGCTTCACGCACCCGGTAATGAAGAAGACCGTGCGTATGTCGAAGAACTACAAGGCGCACGACGAAAACAACGCCCACAAGGTCGGCGACACCGTGTTCATCCAGGAGTCGAAGCCGATCTCCAAGGACAAGCGCTGGGTCGTTGTGTCTTCGGACCAGGCGTAATAACGAACGAATTTTGGACAAGCCGGGGAGGGCGATGGCCCATCCCGTTAGAAAAGAAGAAGGCGGCCAGTCATGATTCAGATGCAAACAAACCTCGACGTCGCGGATAATTCCGGCGCGCGTCGTGTCATGTGCATCAAGGTGCTGGGCGGCTCGAAGCGGAAGTATGCCTCTGTTGGCGACATCATCGTGGTGTCGATCAAGGAAGCCATTCCGCGCGGCCGCGTTAAGAAGGGTGACGTGATGAAGGCGGTCGTGGTTCGCACGGCCAAGGACATCCGTCGTCCGGACGGCAGCGTGATCCGTTTCGACAAGAACGCGGCCGTTCTCGTCGACAACAAGAAAGAACCGATCGGCACGCGTATCTTCGGGCCGGTTCCGCGCGAACTCCGCGCCAAGAACCACATGAAGATCATCTCGCTCGCGCCCGAAGTGCTGTAAGGAGCCGGTACAATGCAGAAGATCCGTAAAGGCGACAAGGTTGTCGTTCTGGCCGGCAAGGACAAGGGCCGCACCGGTGAGGTGCTGGCGGTTCAGCCGAAGGAAGACACCGCGCTCGTCCGCGGCGTGAACATGATCCGCCGCCACCAGAAGCAGTCCCAGACCCAAGAGGGCGGGATCATCACCAAGGAAGCGCCGATCCACCTGTCGAACATCGCGCTCGCCGACCCCAAGGATGGCAAGCCGACCCGCGTCGGTTTCCAGATCCAGCAGGACGGCAAGAAGGTGCGTGTCGCCAAGCGTTCGGGAGAAGTCATCAATGGCTAAGGCAACCATCGAGCCGCGTCTCAAGAAGGTCTACAACGAGACCATTCGCCAGGCGATGCAGGAACAGTTCAAGTACGACAACGTGATGCAGATCCCGCGCATCGAAAAGATCGTGCTCAACATGGGCGTCGGCGAAGCCACGGCTGATTCGAAGAAGCCGACCGTTGCTGCCGAGGACCTGGCGCTGATCGCTGGCCAGAAGCCGGTTGTCACCCGCGCCCGCAAGTCGATCGCCGGCTTCAAGGTTCGCGAGAACATGCCGATCGGCGCCAAGGTCACGCTGCGCCAGGAGCGCATGTATGAATTCCTGGACCGTCTCGTGAACATTGCGCTGCCGCGCGTTCGCGATTTCCGTGGCCTGAACCCGAAAAGCTTTGACGGCCGCGGAAATTACGCTATGGGCCTCAAGGAGCACATCGTGTTCCCCGAGATCAACTACGACAAGGTTGATCAGATGTGGGGTATGGACATTATCGTTTGCACGACCGCCAAGACGGACGACGAAGCCCGGGCTCTGCTCAAGGCTTTCAACTTCCCCTTCCGGCAGTAACGGCAGCGAGCAAAGGAAAAATCTGAAATGGCAAAGACCAGCTCAGTCGAGAAGAACAACCGGCGCCGCAAGCTTGTGGACCAGTACGCTGCCAAGCGTAAGGCCCTCAAGGACGTCATCATGGATCAGTCCAAGCCGATCGAGGAACGCTTCCGCGCGCAGCTCAAGCTCGCCGCGCTGCCGCGCAATTCGGCCAAGATTCGAATCCGCAACCGCTGCGAAGTTACCGGCCGCCCGCGCGCCTACTATCGCAAGCTGAAGATGTCGCGTATCGCACTTCGCGACCTCGGTTCCACCGGCCAGATCCCGGGCCTGGTCAAGTCGAGCTGGTAAGGAGCATTTGATATGTCTTTGAGTGATCCTCTCGGCGATATGCTGACCCGTATCCGCAATGCCTATGGCCGCAAGAAGTCGACCGTGTCGACGCCTGCGTCCCGGCTGCGCGCCCGCGTTCTCGACGTTCTGAAGGCGGAAGGCTACATTCGCGACTACAGCCAGACCGATTTCGAAAACGGCAAGTCCGAAATCGAGATCGAGCTGAAGTACTTCGACGGCCAGCCGGTGATCCGCGAAATCGCGCGTGTTTCCAAGCCGGGCCGCCGTGTCTACGTCTCGTCCAAGTCCATTCCGCCGGTCGCCAATGGCCTCGGCATCTCGATCCTTTCGACCCCGAAGGGCGTGATGGCCGACCACGAAGCGCGCGAACAGAACGTCGGCGGGGAAATCCTCTGCCAGATCTTCTGATCTGCGTAGGCTGAAACAAGAAAGGACGAGGACAAGACAATGTCTCGTATTGGCAAGAAACCCGTTCAGCTTCCGCAGGGTGTAACCGCGTCCGTCAACGGCCAGACCGTTACGGCCAAGGGCCCCAAGGGTGAGTTGAAGTTCGTGGTCAACGACGAAGTTCTGGTCACGATGGAAAACGGCGAGATCGCCGTGCAGCCGCGCGACGACTCGAAGGACGCCCGCTCCAAGTGGGGCATGTCGCGTACCCAGATCGTCAATATCCTGACCGGCGTGAAGGACGGCTTCGAAAAGAAGCTCGAGATCACCGGCGTCGGCTACCGTGCGACGCTCCAGGGCAGGAACGTGCAGCTCGCGCTTGGCTTCAGCCATGACGTGGTGTACCAGACCCCGGAAGGCATCACCATCACGGTGCCGAAGCCGACTGAAATCATCATTGCTGGCATCGACAAGCAGCAGGTTGGCCAGGTCGCCGCCGAGATCCGCGAATACCGCGGTCCCGAGCCCTACAAGGGCAAGGGCGTGCGCTATGCTGGCGAGAAGATCGTCCGCAAAGAAGGCAAGAAGAAGTAACAACAACGCCGCGGTGCGCGGTCGCGGGAAGCATTTCGGCTTACCGCAGATGGCCGCGCCCGTTTCAGAAGGCAAGGAACTACTATTATGGCTTCGAAAGAAACCACTCTGCGTCGCTCGTCGCGCATCCGCCGCCAGATCAAGAAGGTCGCCAACGGCCGTCCGCGCCTGTCGGTTCACCGCACGTCGAAGAACATCTACGTTCAGGTCATCGACGACACCAACGGCCGTACGCTGGCTGCTGCTTCGACCCTCGAGAAGGATCTCAAGGGCACGCTGAAGACCGGCGCCGACACCGCTGCTGCTACTGCAGTGGGCAAGCTGATCGCCGAGCGCGCAGCGAAGGCCGGCGTCAAGGACGTCGTTTTCGACCGTGGCGCCTACATCTATCACGGCCGCGTCAAGGCGCTTGCCGAGGCTGCCCGTGAGGGTGGCCTTAACTTCTGATGCAGTGTTCGGCGTAGCGCGTGGCGCTGCGCCGCATTACTGAACAGTTGCAATGAATCCGGCGACGCTATAGACGCCGGATTTGGTTTTTAACCCCCGTGCTTCCGGAAAAAAACAAGGATAGGAATATGGCACAAGAACGTAGGGACGGCGGCCGCGAGCGCAGCCGTGACCGGGAAGAGCGCGACAGCGAATTCGTTGACAAGCTCGTCCACATCAACCGCGTTGCCAAGGTCGTCAAGGGCGGCCGTCGCTTCGGTTTCGCAGCTCTCGTCGTCGTTGGCGACCAGAAGGGCCGCGTTGGCTTTGGTCATGGCAAGGCGCGCGAAGTGCCGGAAGCCATCCGCAAGGCGACCGAATCGGCAAAGCGCGACCTGATTTTCGTGCCGCTCCGTTCGGGCCGCACTCTGCACCATGACGTTGAAGGCCGGTGGGGCGCTGGCCGCGTGCTGCTGCGCTCGGCCAAGCAGGGTACTGGTATCATCGCCGGTGGCCCGATGCGCGCCGTCTTCGAGACGCTCGGCATGCACGACGTCGTCGCCAAGTCGATGGGTTCGTCGAACCCGTACAACATGGTGCGCGCGACCTTCGAAGCGCTGAAGAGCCAGATGCATCCGAAGGATGTGGCTGCACAGCGCGGCATCAAGTACTCGACGCTTCAGGCGCGCCGCGGCACCGCGGTTGCGGCAGAAGAATAGTCGCTCGGACCAGGGATAAAAGACCATGGCCAAGAAAGAATCGAAGACCATCACCGTCGAGCAGATCGGCAGCCCGATCCGCCGGCCGAAGGAACAGCGTGCTACGCTGGTCGGCCTCGGCCTCAACAAGCTGCATCGCAAGCGCACCCTGGAGGACACTCCCTCCGTGCGTGGCATGATCGCGGCTGTCCAGCATCTCGTCCGCGTTGTGGACGAGGCGTAAGCCGAGCGCAGGAGATAGAAGATGAAACTCAACGAACTGCGTGACAACGCCGGCTCGACCCACGCCAAGAAGCGTCTTGGCCGTGGTATCGGCTCGGGCTCCGGCAAGACCGGCGGCCGCGGCGTCAAGGGTCAGAAGGCCCGTTCAGGCGTCGCGATCAACGGCTTCGAGGGTGGCCAGATGCCGCTCTATCGTCGCCTGCCGAAGCGCGGCTTCACCAACATTTTTGCCAAGAGCTACAACACCGTTTCGCTGGCCCGCATTCAGGTCGCGATCGATGCGAAGAAGCTCGACGCGAAAGAGACCGTGACTGCGGAAGCTCTCGTCAAGGCCGGCGTGATTCGCCGCGTCAAGGACGGCGTCCGCATCCTCGGCGACGGCGAACTGAAGGCCAAGGTGGCCTTTGATGTCGCCGGCGCTTCGAAGCCGGCGATCGAGAAGATCGAGAAGGCTGGAGGATCGGTGAAGTTGCCAGAAGTGGCAGCCGCCGAGTAAAAGGCTGATCAAGCAGGCGGCGGTAGAGATACCGCCGCTTGCATGTTTGCCGTCCGGAGCCTATCTCGTGGCTTCGGTGACACGCGCCGCGCCCATCTGCGGCATAGCGGCGTGACCAAGCGGAGAATCCTGAATGGCATCGGCTGCTGAGCAACTAGCATCCAACCTAAATTTCGCAGCCTTCGCTAAGGCCGAAGACCTCAAGAAGCGTATCTGGTTTACGCTGGGGGCGCTGCTGGTCTATCGCCTCGGCACCTACATTCCGCTTCCCGGAATCAATCCCGACGCATTCGCGCAGGCTTTCACTCAGCAGAGCCGCGGCGTGCTTGGCATTTTCAACATGTTTGCCGGCGGCGCCGTGCAGCGCATGGCGATCTTCGCCTTGGGCATCATGCCCTACATCTCCGCTTCCATCATCATGCAGCTCATGACGTCGGTCATCCCGTCGCTTGAAGCGCTGAAGAAGGAAGGCGAGCAGGGCCGCAAGGTCATCAACCAGTACACTCGCTACGGTACCGTGCTTCTGGCGCTCGTGCAGGCCTACGGCATTTCGGTCGGGCTTGAGGGCGGCAACGGCATCGTCTCCGACCCGGGCATGTTCTTCCGTGCTTCGACGGTTATCACGCTTGTTGGCGGCACGATGTTCCTGATGTGGCTCGGCGAGCAGATCACCGCCCGCGGCATCGGCAACGGCATTTCGCTGATCATCTTCGCCGGCATCGTCGCCGGTCTGCCCAGCGCGATCAGCGGCACGCTGGAACTCGGACGCACCGGTGCACTTTCGACCGGCCTGATTCTCGCGATCATCGTCCTGGCAATCGTCGTCATTGCGCTCATCGTGTTCTTCGAGCGTGCGCAGCGCCGCCTTCTGATCCAGTATCCGAAGCGCCAGGTCGGCAACCGCATGTTCCAGGGCGACACCTCGCACCTGCCGCTGAAGCTCAACACTGCGGGCGTCATTCCGCCGATCTTCGCTTCGTCGCTGCTGCTTCTGCCGGCTACCGTCGCAGGGTTCTCTAGCACGACGAACCTGCCGGGCTGGGTGAGCACCATCATGGCCGCGCTTGGCCACGGCCAGCCGCTCTACATGGCGCTCTATGCCGCGATGATCGTGTTCTTTGCCTTCTTCTACACGGCGATCGTCTTCAATCCGAAAGACACGGCCGACCAGTTGAAGAAGCATTCGGGCTTCATCCCCGGCTATCGTCCGGGTGAGCGGACCGCCGACTACATCGACTACGTGCTTACGCGTATCACCGTCATCGGTGCGGCCTATCTGGTCGTCATCTGCCTGCTGCCCGAGTTCCTGATCTCGGCGACCGGCGTTCCGTTCTACCTCGGTGGTACTTCGCTTCTGATCGTCGTCAATGTGACACTGGACACGGTGGCGCAGATCCAGGGTCACCTGATTGCCCACCAGTATGAGGGGCTGATCAAGAAGTCGAAGCTCCGTGGAGGTAAGAGGGGAAGATGAGGCTGATATTGCTTGGACCGCCCGGGGCGGGAAAGGGGACGCAAGCGCAGAGGCTGGTCGAGAAATACGGCATTCCTCAGCTTTCCACCGGTGACATGCTGCGTGCGGCGGTCAAGGCGGAGACTGATGTCGGCAAGCGAGCCAAGGCCGTGATGGATGCGGGGGAACTCGTCTCCGACGAGATCGTCAACGCCATCGTCGCCGAGCGTATCGATCAGGAGGATTGTGGCCGTGGCTTCATCCTCGATGGCTATCCGCGTACGCTGGTGCAGGCCGACGCCGTTGCCGATATGCTGGCTGAACGGGGCATGCATCTGGATGTGGTCGTCGAACTCGTCGTTGACGACAAGGCGCTGGTCGGTCGGATCCTGAAGCGTGCCGAAGAGGCGAAGGCCGCCGGCCAGCCCGTACGCAAGGACGACAATGCCGAGGTGTTCGACGAGCGGTTGCGCGAGTACTACAAGAAGACCGCTCCGTTGATCGGCTACTATTATGCCAACGACCTGTTGAAGCAGGTCGACGGCATGTCCGACATGGACGACGTGACCGCTCAGATCGAGGCGGTTCTCGCGGAGACGTTGGGCAACTAACGCTTGCGAACTTGACGGACGGGCAAAGCTGGAGTATGGCGGCCCGTCTTCCACTCATGTGTGAATCTGATTGCCTATTAGGCGCGGGCTTGCATTGATACGGAAAACTCGCAAGGGCCGGCCTCCACCGGACGCGGGGTAACTTGAAGCGCCGGCACGGTCCGGCCCAAATGGAGTTGAAAGATGGCTCGTATAGCCGGCGTAAATATCCCGACCAACAAGCGCGTTGTGATCGCGCTTCAGTACATTCACGGCATTGGCAAGAAGTTCGCAGCGGAGATCGTCGAGAAGGTCGGCATCCCGGCCGAACGTCGCGTCAACCAGCTGACCGACGCCGAAGTTCTGGCGATTCGCGAAACGATCGACCGTGATTACCAGGTCGAAGGCGATCTGCGTCGCGAAGTCTCGATCAACATCAAGCGCCTGATGGACCTCGGCTGCTACCGCGGCCTCCGTCACCGTCGTTCGCTTCCGGTTCGCGGCCAGCGCACGCATACCAATGCGCGTACCCGCAAGGGCCCGGCCAAGGCAATCGCCGGCAAGAAGAAGTAATTGGTTTCCGGCGGGTCTCGGCCCGCCGGTTTCGCCTTTTTTAGGCGGGTGTTCGGCCTGACACCATAAATCCAGGCTGGTGTAGCCGCTGGCGTTACGGCGGTGAAGAGATCAACTGAAAGGACTACCATGGCTAAGGAAGCCGCTCGCGTTCGTCGTCGCGAACGCAAGAACATTTCTTCGGGTGTTGCTCACGTCAATTCGACCTTCAACAACACCATGATCACCATTTCCGACGCGCAGGGCAACGCGATTGCCTGGTCGTCGGCCGGTGCCCAGGGTTTCAAGGGTTCGCGCAAGTCGACCCCGTTCGCCGCCCAGATGGCCGCTGAAGACGCTGCCAAGAAGGCCCAGGAACACGGTATGCGCACGCTCGAAGTCGAAGTTTGCGGTCCCGGTTCGGGTCGTGAATCGGCTCTGCGCGCTCTGCAGGCTGCGGGTTTCACCATCACGTCGATCCGCGACGTGACGCCGATCCCGCACAATGGCTGCCGTCCGCGCAAGAAGCGTCGCGTCTAAGCTATTTCATCGCCGCGCGAGCGCTTCCGGCGCGCGCTGCGGCTTCCAGGTCGCCCGTCACGATTGGATGGTGTCGGGCTAACGGAAGGAAGCGAACATGATCCAGAAAAACTGGCAGGAACTGATCAAGCCAAACAAGATCGAGTTCTCGTCAAAGAAGAAGACGCTGACCACGCTGGTCGCCGAGCCGCTTGAGCGCGGCTTCGGTTTGACGTTGGGCAACGCGCTGCGTCGCGTGCTGCTCTCGTCGCTGCGTGGTGCTGCCGTTACGGCCGTCCAGATCGACGGCGTTCTGCACGAGTTCTCCTCGATCGCAGGCGTTCGCGAGGACGTGACCGACATCGTGCTCAACATCAAGGAAATCGCCATCCGCATGGAAGGCGATGGTCCCAAGCGCATGGTCGTTCGCAAGCAGGGCCCGGGTGCCGTGCTCGCTGGCGATATCCAGACCGTGGGCGATGTCGAGATCTTGAACCCCGACCACGTCATCTGCACCCTCGACGAGGGCGCCGAGATCCGTATGGAGTTCACGGTCGATACCGGCAAGGGCTACGTGCCTGCCGAGCGCAACCGCGCGGAAGATGCTCCGATCGGCCTGATCCCGGTCGACAGCCTCTACTCGCCGGTCAAGAAGGTTTCGTACAAGGTCGAGAACACCCGTGAGGGCCAGGTTCTGGACTACGACAAGCTGACCATGACCATCGAGACCGACGGTTCGATTTCGGGTGAGGACGCTGTGGCTTTTGCCGCACGCATCCTGCAGGACCAGCTTGCGCTGTTCGTCAACTTCGAGGAGCCCCAGAAGGAAGCCGCGGCCGAGCAGGTCACCGAGCTCGCCTTCAACCCGGCGCTGCTCAAGAAGGTCGACGAACTCGAGCTTTCGGTGCGTTCGGCCAACTGCCTCAAGAACGACAACATCGTATACATCGGCGACCTCATCCAGAAGACGGAAGCCGAGATGCTGCGCACGCCGAATTTCGGCCGCAAGTCGCTCAACGAGATCAAGGAAGTCCTCGCCGCAATGGGCCTGCACCTCGGTATGGAAGTGCAGGACTGGCCGCCGGAAAATATCGAAGACCTCGCCAAGCGCTACGAAGATCAATACTGAGGCCCAGGCCTCTAGAACCAGACTCAAAGGAGAAGAACCATGCGCCATGGATTTGCCGGCCGCCGGTTCAGCCGTAGTTCCAGCCACCGCAAGGCGATGTTTGCAAACCTCGCCGTCTCGCTGCTCGAGCACGAGCAGATCGTTACCACCCTGCCGAAGGCGAAGGACCTCCGTCCGATCGTCGAGAAGCTGGTCACCCTCGGCAAGCGCGGCGACCTGCACGCTCGCCGTCAGGTGATTGCACAGATCGGCAACGAGGACATCGTCAAGCGCCTGTTCGACACCATCGCTCCGCGCTATTCCGAGCGCCACGGTGGCTACCTGCGCATCATGAAGGCAGGCTTCCGTCACGGCGACAACGCCCCGCTGGCGGTGATCGAGTTCGTCGATCGCGACACCTCGGCAAAGGGCGCCGGTGACCGCGCTCGTCTAGAAGCCGAAGCGGCCAACGAAGCCGAAGCCGCATAAGCTTCCAGGCTTTCTGAATGAACCGAAGGGGCCCTCGCGGCCCCTTTTGTTTTTGGGGCGCGCGCCAAGCTGCAGCGTTCCTTCCGCAAGGTATGCCAACTATGCGGAAATAAGCGCTTTCCAAGGTCCAACAGCCTTTCATTTTGCACAATCGTCGGGACAATGGCGCCAACTATGCGTTGGAGGATTCGCCATGCGCGCGAAGAGATTTTTCCTGATGGTGCTTTGCGCGTCGCTGGCCTTTGCCGGCGCTGCACCCGCCCAGGAAGCAAAACCAAGTCAGGACCCTGGCCTGTCCGATGTGCTGACCGATCTGCTCAACGGCGGCAAAGCAGGCGGAGCGCCTGCACCCGCTCCAGACCGCCGCGTACCCTTCGGTCGTGAGGAGATGCAGCTCTCCTTCGCCCCGCTGGTCAAGGAAACGGCTGCAGCGGTGGTCAATGTCTATGCTTCCCAGCAGGTGAAGGCACGCTCGCCCTTCGAGGGCGATCCGTTCTTCGAACAGTTCTTCGGTCGGGGTGCGCCGCGCCAGCGGTCGTCCCTCGGCTCCGGCGTTCTGGTGGATCCGAGCGGCATCGTCGTTACCAACAACCATGTCGTACAGGACGCAGATCAGGTGAAGGTCGCGCTGTCTGACGGGCGGGAATTCACCAGCAAGGTGCTGCTCAAGGACGACACGCTCGATCTCGCTGTACTGAAGATCGACTCCGACAAGCCGTTCCCGACGATCGCCATCGGCGACTCCGATGCCCTGGAGGTCGGTGACCTGGTGCTGGCCATCGGCAATCCATTCGGCGTCGGCCAGACGACGACGAGCGGCATCGTTTCCGCACTGGCGCGGACGCACATCGGCGTCTCTGATTCCAGTTTCTTCATCCAGACCGACGCTGCCATCAATCCCGGCAATTCGGGTGGGGCGCTGATCAATATGGGCGGCCAGCTCGTCGGCATCAATACAGCCATCTTCAGCCGCACCGGTGGGTCGATCGGCATCGGATTTGCCATTCCTTCCAACATGGTCCGCGCCTTCACCGATGCCGCCAAGTCAGGTGCGGAGTTCTTCGAGCGGCCCTATGTAGGAGCCTCCTTCGAAGCGGTGACACCGCAGATCGCTGAATCGCTCGGCATGGACCATCCGTCAGGCGCTTTGGTCTCGTCGGTGGAAGAGAATGGTCCCGCCGCCCGAGCTGGTCTCAAGCCGGGCGACGTCGTCCTGTCGTTCAACGGCACCCCGATTGAGCACATGGAAGCGCTCGACTACCGTCTTGCCACACAGACGATCGGGGCGAAGGCGACGCTGTCGGTGCTGAGCAAGGGCGAGGAGAAGTCCGTCGAGGTGTCGCTTGAGCGTGCTCCTGAGGGTGCCAACACAGTCGAAGAGACCCTGCGCGGCCGTAGCCCGTTTGCCGGCGCCAAGGTCGCCGAGTTGTCGCCGCGGCTGGCCCAGCGCCTAAGGGTTTCCACCGATACCAAGGGGATCGCGATCGTTGGTATCGACAGTGGTTCGCCGGCTGCCAATTTCGGCTTCCAGCGGGGCGATATCGTGCGCGAGGTCAACGGCGAGCAGATCGACACGGTCGCAAAGCTCAAGCAGATCTCCGAGCAGGACAGCCGCTGGTGGCGCTTCACGGTGGAGCGCGGCGGTCGCATCATGCGGCAGATGCTGCGCTACTGAGTGTGGTATGCTGCGACACCATGCGTGGAACTACGGCTGCAGATTGCGTGTGTGATAGACGGATCGCGGGGAGGATGAGGCCGTGAACTCCCTTTTCGACGAGACCGTTCCGCGTCCACTTGCCGAAACACTTCGGCCGCAGCGGCTCGGCGAAGTTGTCGGACAGGACCATTTGCTCGGTCCCGAAGGTCCGATCGGTCGAATGATCAAGACCCGCAAGGTCTCCTCGTTCATCCTTTGGGGACCTCCCGGCGTCGGCAAGACGACCATTGCCAGACTGGTCGCCAAGGAAGCTGGTCTCGATTTCGTCCAGCTTTCGGCGGTGCTTTCGGGGGTCGCGGATCTCAGAAAGGTCATCGACGCCGCCAAGCAGTTGCGCAGCGGAGCAGGGCGTCAGACAGTGGTTTTCGTCGACGAACTGCATCGCTTCAACCGCACGACCCAGGACGCGCTGCTGCCGCATGTCGAGGACGGGACGATTGTCCTGATCGGAGCAACTACCGAAAACCCGAGTTTCAGCCTGGTGGCGGCATTGTTGTCGCGCGCCAAGGTCTACACGCTCCGGCGCTTCGAGAGGGACGATCTCGCCATACTGGCAGAACGTGCGGAAGCCCACACCGGCAAGAAATTGCCCCTCGATCCGGACGCGCGCGAAGCGCTGCTGACAATGGCTGACGGTGACGGACGCTATCTGATCGGGCTCTGTGAGGAGCTGCTGTCGCTTCCCGCCGGCACGGTGCTGGATGTGGCTGCGTTGGCCGAAACGGTCCAGAAGCGGGCCCCCGTCTACGACAAGGGGCAGGAAGAGCACTACAATCTGCTCAGTTGCTTCCACAAGAGCCTGCGCGGCAGCGACGTGCAGGCCGCATTGTATTGGGCTGCGCGTATGATGGTGGGCGGCGAGGACCCGGGCACCATATTCCGCCGGCTGGCCTGCGCCGCATCCGAAGATGTCGGCATGGCTGATCCGCAGGCCATGCCACAGGTGGTGGCCGCGTGGACTGCGTTCGAGCGGGTTGGGTGGCCCGAGGGGCGCCTGTTCATGGCGCAGGCGATTACCTACGTGGCAACCGCACCCAAGTCGAACGCCGCCTATATGGGGTTCAACCAGGCGATAGCGCTTGCCCAGCAGACAGGGTCGCTGGCGCCGCCGAAACACATCCTGAATGCGCCGACCAAGCTGATGAAGGAGCTTGGTTACCACGAGGGCTACAGATACGATCACGACTACCCCGATGCCTTTTCGGGGCAGGAGTTTCTGCCTGAGCAACTGGCCGGACCGAACCGTCCGGAATTCTACGTGCCGAACGAACGCGGTTTTGAGCGCGACGTGAAGAAGCGTCTCGACTACTGGGCCAAGCGCCGGCAGGAGCGTGGGGAATAGCCGACGAGGGCGACGGCCGACTTGTTTCTTGTTGATTGCAAAAAATCACTTGCAAAAAAATGTAATCATACGTATCTAATCATTGTGGCGATGGCCGCAACCGATCTTGAGAGGATGCGTAATGAAACAGGTGACCGAAAAGCTCTGGATTTCCGGCCAGCCGAGCGATGCCGACCTGCTTGCGGCGAGCAAGGCAGGCGTCCGTCGCATCATCAACAATCGGCCGGAGAACGAGGACCCAGCGCAGCCTGGCATGGCAGATGCCGCGGCGCGGGCAGGGGACCTCAACATGGAGTTCGTGCACATCCCGGTTGTGCCGGGGCGGATTACGCAGGAGGCCGTGCGCGAATTTCAGGCGGCCCTCGGCCGCGCTGATGGTCCGGTTCTCGCGCACTGCAAGTCCGGCACGCGCTCGCTGACGCTTTGGGTGATCGGCGAGGTTCTCGATGGCCGGCTTGCCGCGACGGATGTCGATGCAATTGGCGCCCGCCTGGGCATCAATCTCACAGGTGCCAAGGATTGGCTGCGCGCCAATTCGTGAATTCGTCCCCATTGACGACAATGCAAAGGTGCCTGCGCGAGCCGGCGCCGGCGGCAAGCGCTGCCCGAAATTCCCGCTTGATGCGCTGCAAACCGCATACAGGGACTGAGGCCATGTCAAATGAATCCACCAAGGCGATGTCTGAGCTGCTCGACCGGGCAGGGGAGGCTTCGGATTTCCTCAAGAAGCTCGCCAACCCCAATCGCTTGATGATCGTCTGTGCCCTGGTGGAAGGCGAACGTTCGGTACGCGAGCTCGAGGACACGCTCGGCATTCGGCAGCCGGGCTTGTCGCAGCAGATCGCGGAACTGCGCGACGCCGGCCTCATTGCTGGCCGCAAGGAATCGAAATCCGTCTTCTATCGGCTCGCGGACGAGCGCGTGAAGGCGATCGTGTCGCTGCTCTACAGCATGTTCTGCGAACCGACCCCCGAAATTTCAACACTTCAAGGCAAGAGAAATGACTGAGTTTACACCTTTCGCCTCGCTCGCCGGTGGCGTTCTGATCGGCATCTCGGCCGTGCTGCTGATGGCCTGGGAAGGGCGCATCGCCGGAATCAGTGGCATCGCTGGACGGTTGATGCCGCCCTACCTGGACGGTGCATTCCTTCCGCGCCTCGCCTTTGTGCTGGGGCTGGTCATTGCCCCGGTAGTCTATTCCGCAGCAACCGGCAGCGCTGTGTTGCAGACCGTCTCGGCGAACCTGCCGTTGATGGGAATAGCCGGCCTGCTCGTTGGCTTCGGTTCGGTCTACGGCAATGGCTGCACGAGCGGACATGGCGTCTGCGGGCTATCGCGGCTGTCCGTCCGCTCGCTGGTGGCGACCCTGACTTTCATGGCGACGGCATTCGCGACCGTTTTCGTCGTCCGGCATATGATTGGAGCCTGAGCATGTCATTCATCGTCAATCTCGCGCTCGGACTGCTGTTCGGCATCGGCCTTGTGGTGTCGGGCATGTCGGATCCTGCCAAGGTGCAGAACTTCCTTGATCTGTTCGGTACCTGGGATCCTTCGCTCGCCTTCGTCATGGGCGGCGCTGTCGTCACTGCCTTCATCGGCTACCGTCTCGTCTTCAAGCGGCCGAAACCAGTGGCAAGCGCTGCGTTCCACTTGCCGGCAAGCACTGCCATTGACCGCAGGATACTGGTCGGCCCGGCGATCTTCGGCATCGGCTGGGGGCTCGGTGGTTTCTGCCCGGGACCGGCGCTGACCGCCGTGACATTGGGCGCAACGGGCGCCTACGCATTCCTTCCCATGATGTTCCTCGGCATGTGGCTGGCGCGCATGGCAGCAGCCAGGAAGGCCGCTGCAACGGCGGCATGACGTTTCCGGCCGGAACAGCATTCAGCGTTCCGGCCATTTCTCAAAAAACTAAATCGGAAAGGCCGGGACCATGTTTCTGGAACCCGTTCAATATGCTTTGGGTGCTGTCTCTGGAGGGCTTGTGGGCCTTACCCTGGGCCTCTTTGGCGGTGGCGGCTCGATCCTCGCCGTGCCGTTGATGGTCTATCTTGTCGGCGTGCCGAATGCCCATCTTGCCATCGGCACGAGTGCGGTGTCGGTTGCCGCCAACGCCGTGACCGGCCTTGCCAGCCATGCCCGCAACGGAACCGTCAAATGGCGTTGCGCTGCCATCTACAGCGTCGCTGGCGTGCTGGGCGCCTTCTTTGGGTCTTCGCTTGGCAAGGCGGTCGATGGCAGCCATCTTCTGCTGCTCTTTGCAGCCCTCATGCTGGTCGTCGGCGCGCTGATGTTTCGCCGTCGCGCGGATTCCGGTAATCCTGCTGCGGCATGCACACGCGACAATGCGCCAAAGGTCATGGGGTTTGGAGGCGGCACGGGCCTCCTGTCGGGCTTCTTCGGCATCGGGGGAGGGTTTCTGATCGTCCCTGGCCTTGTAGCTTCAACGGGCATGCCGATGATCAACGCCATCGGCTCATCGCTCGTGGCCGTGACCGCCTTTGGCCTGACCACGGCGATTTCCTATGCCATGTCGGGGCTGGTCGATTGGCCGTTGGCCTTCGTGTTCATCGCAGGCGGTGTCGTTGGTGGACTCGGCGGCTCGCGCATCGCGCTGCTGCTGCAGCAGCGCAAGGGCATGCTCAACGTCCTTTTTGCACTGATGATCATGGCCGTCGCCGGCTACATGATCTGGCGGAACCTGCAAGGCCTCTGACCAGAAGGGGCGGGGCCTGTTTCAAGCCCGCTTGCGGAAGGTGCTGAACTGGAAATGCTGGACGCTATCCCACGGCGTCCTGTGTTCGTGGCGGCGGGTGTCAACCAACGCGAAATCCGCCCCGAGCACTTTGCCGATGCTGTCGGCATCATGCCTGACGACAGGCAGTCCGCTGCATTTCTCCGGGCCGTCAGGCGCGAATGTGCCGATGATCGCGCCGCCTCCCGGCTTCAGCGCCGCTTTCAGCACCGCGGCATAGGCGGCCTGATCGGTGGGATCGGTGAGGAAGTGGAAAGCGGCGCGGTCATGCCAGATGTCATAGCTGCGCATTGGTTGCCAGCTGGTGACATCCGCGCAAATCCAGTCGACCTTGGCGGATGCCGCGCCCAGACGCGACCGGTCCTGGTCGAGTGCGGTCTGCGAGATATCGAGCACCGTTACGTCCATGTAGCCAAGGCCCAGCAAGGCATCGACGAGATGCGCGGCGCCGGCGCCGATGTCGATGATGCCTGAGTCAGGCGTGCCGCCCGCAAGCCCAATCAGGGTCAGTGAAGGTTCCGGCGTCTGCTGGAACCAGCTGACTTCGTCCTCCGTCTTGCTGCGATAGACGTTTTCCCAATGGGAGATGCGTTCGTCCGTCACCGAGTACTCCGAATGCGCTGCTTTGGCCTTGGTCGACATTGCATCCGGCCATGGCAGAATCCAACCCCTGGGCTGGCGAATGCCACAGGGTGAGGGGGCATAGCGGCCGCCCTCTGCTATCACTTGCATGTGCGGTTGCTGGTTGTCGCAGTTGCCTCAAAAGTGAAAGCCTAGGCCGGCGTAGGGGCCATGCTGGGTGATATTGTAGACAAAGCCACCCTTGTCGTAGTCGGTATAGAGTACCCGATAGCCGAGGGCCGTCGACACTTTTTCGTTCCACTTGTACCCGACGGACAGGAACCCCTGAGAGGTGATGTCCGAACCGACGCCAAAGCCGCCGACGTCGGCCAGCGCATTGACGAACCATCGCTCGTTGACTTCGTAATGCGCGCTCAGGCCGATGGTGGGGTCGACCCAGGTCTTGGATCCTTCGCGGGAAACGCCCGGGAAGTCCGCGGGGGCGAGGTCCAGTTTCGCCTTGAGATGATTGATCCGGACACCCGCTGTCGCACTCAATTGCAGTTCGGGCACGCCGATCGGCAGCGCGTAGCCGACGATCCCGGATACGATCGCCTGGGTCTGCTCATATTTCACGGTGCCGCCAGCCGGACCCGTGACCTGGTCCGAGACTTTTGCCCAGACGAGATCGGTCAGAACCATCCACTCGCCATCGGTGGCATAGAACGATCCCATGAATGCGCCGTCGAGGTTCTTCAGCAGGTCGGCAAAAGATACGTTCACATTCACGGGAGGGAGATCGCGAATAGCGGTATCGCCGTTGAGCGCCGAGGCCCAGCCATACATGGTGAGCTGGAATTTCCATGTATGTTCGATCGGTACTTCCGGTTGCGGAGGCGCAATGTCTGCAGAATAAACCGGAGTGGCACTCACCAGCATTGCCGCCGCGGCAAAGCTGAAAACACGTCTTGTCCCTATCGTCATGCTCTTGGAGCCCCCTTGCTCCTGACATTTCGGTTTGGATGCTTGGGCAAGAATGTATGCACTTACGACTAGGTGATGAGAAATAGGGCGCTACTTGTACGATCTGCCCCGACAGTTTTTGCTCCTACGCGTGACGCGATTCTAGTGTTTGGTGCTCAACTTATATTAGTATAGGTGAGTTTTATCTCTGTCACCAGTGGCGCTAAACAGATGCATCGGCATTGGCCTGCCCCCCTCAGGTGGTCCGGGTTCAATTTTAGTGCATGATGGGTCTTGGCGCTATGGCCGGGGTGGCCGGCGAAGCTGGTCCGGGTTGCGCAGCCGGCCACAGGATCGCTTCCGGCGCAGGCGGTTTGTAGCCCAACGATGAATGCGGTCGCACCGTATTGTAATGTTGCCGCCAGCCTTCGATGACGATCTGGGCCTCCTTCAGCGTGTAGAAGATTTCTCCATCGAGCAGTTCATCACGAAGCTTCGAGTTGAAGCTCTCGCAATAGCCATTTTCCCAAGGGCTGCCGGGCATGATGTAGGCAGTTTTGGCACCGACGGTGGCGATCCATTCACGCAAGGCTTTGGCGATGAACTCGGGGCCATTGTCGGATCGAATGTGGCCAGGGATGCCGCGCAGGATGAACAGGTCGGACAGAGCGTCGATCACGTCGACGGCCTTCAACCTCCGGCTCACCTTGATTGCGATGCATTCCCTTGTGAACTCATCGATCACGTTGAGCATGCGGAATTTCCTTCCGTTGTGGGTGCGATCTTCGACGAAGTCGTAGGACCAGACATGGTTGGGATACTCCGGCCGCAGCCGGATGCAGGAACCGTCATTCAGCCACAGACGGCCTCGTTTGGGCTGCTTTTGCGGAACCTTCAGCCCCTCACGCCGCCAGATCCGCTCGACCCGTTTGACGTTCACCACCCAGCCCGCACGATGCAGCATCACCGTGATGCGGCGATAACCGTAGCGGCCATATTGGATGGCAAGCGCGATGATGTCGGCAGTCAAAGCCGCTTCATCATCCGGTGTCGTTGGAACCTTGCGCTGCGTGGAGCGGTGCTGACCAAGAACCCGGCACGCCCGTCGTTCGCGGACGCCAAGCTCGGCAACAACATGATCCACGCAGGCCCGGCGACGTGCGGGGCTTAGAAGTTTCCCCGCGCAGCTTCCGCCAGGATCATCTTGTCCAGGGTCAGGTCGGAGACGGCGCGCCGAAGCCGCGCATTCTCCGTCTCAAGTTCCTTCAGCCGCTTGACCTGATCGCCCTTCAGGCCTCCGTATTCCGACCGCCAACGATAATATGTAACTTCCGTCACACCTATCGATCGGACCGCTTCCGCAACCGATTTGCCCTGCGAAGTCAGAACATCAACCTGCCGCAGCTTCGTGACGATCTCTTCCGCGCTGTGTCTCTTCCTGGCCATTTCCTAAGTCCTCCATCGGCTCAAAAGCCATACATAAGGGAGGACCACTTTTCAGGGGGCAGACCAGCAACGCTTGAAGGTGTGACCGTCAGCGGGGAGGCCGACGGATTGATCGTGATGTTGAATGTAATCCGTACTCCGGAATCATCCTTGACGATGAACGTGTCGGATGTCGCGCCGTCACCATTGTTGGTGTAGATGATTGACGGTATTCCGAAAGTCAGGCTGCCATGGGATGGCAATGCGTTGGCCGGCGAAATAAAGCCCATATCCGCGCAAGTAAAGGTTGCCGTACCGCCCGAGGTTATGGTTGCCGTCTGTGGGGAGGTGCAAGCCGCCTGAGCCGCCGTTGCCGGCCATAGGACGATCAGCCAGATCAAGGCCAGAAGCGTCGGGAAAAATGCCGGCTTGGCGCAATGCCGGCGCGAAACGCCTGACTTATAAAGATAATTCTTATACAATATCATGCCCCATACACACAGAATACCGCGAGGAGGAAAATCCCATATCGCGGCCCGCCCATTCTGCGTCTTCGCCGGTCACTGGCATGAAACACGAGGCAATACAATCCTACGGCGCAGTTGGTGCTTCGCTTAAAAAAGGGGAGGGCGGCGATGCGAAAAATGCGGCGTTAGAGGGCTATAGCCTAAACGTAGTGTCCATCATCATCGGGCGTGGCGCGCAGGAGGAGATTCGAAACGGTACTTCAAGTTTCGAACGCGCTGTGGATGTCTGCTTTATCAGCCTTGCTCATCGGAACCGGACCGACAGCTTCCGGCCCCCGAGCGGTAGTGTCGGAATGCTGTTTCTCCTTTGGCCAATCAAGGCCAAGGAGAACTCACATGGGTCATTCTCATATCGATGATGCTAGAGCACGCCGCTTGGAACGCTGGAAAGAAGGTTGGCACCAAGCGTCCGCTCACACAGAAACAGATCTGGGCTGTTCGTTTCTTCCTGGATCGCGAGAGGCGCGTTCGGGACCGTGCCCTGTTCGATCTGGCAATCGACAGCAAGCTTCGCGGCTGCGACTTGGTCAAGGTCAGGATTCGCGATCTGGTTGCAGGACCGGAAATCCGCACCCGCGCGATCGTCGTTCAGCAAAAGACGGGTCGCCCAGTCCAGTTCGAGATCACCAGCGGCGTGAGAGCTAGCCTCCTGGCATGGCTTGAAAGGCGCAGCGGCACGGTCGATGACTATGCATTCCCGAGCCGGATCAATCACGCTCACCACATGAGCACGAGGCAATACGCCCGCCTGGTTGACGAATGGGTGACCGCAATCGGTCTGCGTCCAGAGGAGTATGGTACGCACTCGCTGCGTCGCACGAAGGCATCGATGATTTACAAGGCGACGGGAAATCTCCGAGCCATCCAAATCATGCTTGGACATTCCAAGATCGAGAACACCGTTCGATACCTTGGCGTAGACGTTGAAGACGCACTGCTCTTAGCAGAGAGAACTGAAATCTGACATCTGGGCGGTCACCCGATGCACCACGGATGACCGCATCAGCCTGCGGAATACGTTCCTGCTCTCGCTGTCTCGGGGGGGGAAGCGGAATGACGGCTTTCGGCCGGGCATAGCAAGCAAGCAAGCGGACGTTCGGTCAGCGAACACGATCTACAGCTCTGCGCGCCATCTCGGCCATTGAGGGCGCCTTTGCCACTGCCCGAAAGCGGCCATTGCCGAGAGCAATGCTGCAAGTCGACGTTTGCTGCCAGAGTTTACGGGATCTTGCTCCAGCGTCCTCTAGGCACCAATAGCAGACCAAACTCTGCAGCGTAGCTAAATGTTGCGACGGGTTAAATCATGTGCTTGCCCGAGCGATTTACTGTGCTATGTTTTTGGTCTCTTGCGCCTTTTGCTGAAGCAGCCTGGACCAGAAACCGGCTCAGCTCCAGTGACCTTCCGATCGCAGATCCTTGTTCAAATTTCGATCAAGCTGGCGAACGCGATCTCACCATCGGTAGTGTAATGGTTGACCTTTCCGGTCTGCAAACGTGAACCAGATTGGTGCAACGTGACATCCCCAATTACGCGTCCTGCTTTTAGCTCGCTGATTATGTGGTCGCGCTCGGCGTTCGTATCTGAATCGGTAGCGTGTGTAACTTGGAACGTCGGCCAGGTAAGCGAAAATCCAGTATCTCTGGTGCCAGCTCCAACCCACAGTACGCGCTGGTCAGCCGAAGGTTTGTCCGTATTCAACCAGAAGCTCGCTGCGCTCATATCGTCCTCGGAGTGGTCGAGGCTCAGCGCCCAGAAACGGATGTGATGGCGCTTGCGCGGGCTATTATTGATGGGCTCTTGGAAACCTATGTCCTGCCTTCGCGCAAAGAGATAGAGGATGCTGAAAGGAGCGGTGGGATACGGAGAGTTGAGCAGAAATGCTCGTATTATTCGCCATGAACTGGCCATCCCCAAACGGTCGGCCGTGGACCAGCCCGCCGTCGCAAACGCATCGCAAAGTTGTTGAAGCGTGCCGATGAGGACAAGATTTACTGGGTCGCCGGGCAGACCATCGCCGGTGATTGTGTACCTGGGGATAAGTCCACGATGAAGTATCTTGAGGCCCATTCGGACCACGTTCGGCAGAATGACATAGGCGGCCAAGCCGTATGTGAGGCTCACCGCCAGGAGCCATGGAAGTCTGTGGTCCGCAGTATCGAAAACGACGAAGACTAACAGCCAGACGCTGAGCACGCCTAGACAGAGCACTAGAAACCTCTGAAAAAGGCGCGTCAGCAGTCTCAAAATACTCTCCCGTCTCACTCCGGATGAGCTCGCCGTCGGCCTCGCTGTTCGTCACCGGGATCTTGGCAGTCGAATATACCCACTCGGTAACGGTGCGGACCAATATTTTACTGCCCGAAAGCTACGCCGAATTGCCATTCTGAAACGGCGTCCTTCCTCGTGGGCGCGAAAGCAAAGTTACCAAGAGATTGCTAACACGGCTGTTGAAGAAACAAGGACGCCGAGATGCTAAAGTTCAATCAAGCGACAGACGCGGGGTATTGGTGATCCGCTTTTCCGTCCATTTGGAGAACCAAAGGATTGGATAGCAATAGATAAAATAAACTGCTGCTATGAGGCTGTATATGAACAGGATATCGCGCGGATAGCGCAAGATCGTGATTTCACCCTGTCGGGTCAATTCCGCAATGCCGACAACGGAAAGGATGGCCGTGCTTTTGATGATGATGACATAAACGCTGCTCATCGGCGCAATGGTGAGCTTTAGGGCTTGAGGCAGTATGATATACCAAAGACGCTGCCTCTGATTCATCCCGACTGCCGTGGCTGCTTCCCACTGGCCCTTTGGCACTGCCGCGATGGCACCGCGTACAATTTCCGCAACATAACTCGACGTATAAAGCGACAGGGCGACAAAGGCAGCGGTCTGGGAATCCCAACTCAACCATGCGACGCCTGTGTTCGGCAGCACGAAATAGAAGAGATAAAGCTGCACCAGAAAGGGCGTTCCGCGGAGGCAATGGACATAGAGGCCGAGCAGCTTGGCGACAAACGCAATATTTTGGCTGCGAACAATGCCAATGGCCAGTCCGAGAAGCGAACCGGCAAATATGGCGAACAAAGAAACGATGAACGTCTCTTTCAGGCCCTGCCAGAGAAACGGCAAAATCGCGACGGTGAGCTTCAAATAGTAATCGATCATTGTCAGCCCTTCGCATTCCAGGCCGGCCCGGCCAGCTGGTTCTTGACGAACGCGGACAGCAGCAAAACCAGGCAGTAAATGGCGAGATAACCAACTGCAATGGTGATGAAACTCTCGTTGGGTCGAACGCGCTCGCTATTCAAGAGAATCCCCGCGCTGGAGAATTCGAACACGGTGATGAGCGAAAGCAACGACGTGTCCTTGATGAGAACGGCAGTTTGTCCGATCACCGGTGGCACGACATTCGCAAAGGCCTGTGGCAACACGATATATCGCAGCCGTTGCCTGTAGTTCATGCCGACGGCTTTCGCCGCCTCGAATTGCCCGGACGGAACAGATTCGATGCCCGCGCGAATGATCTCGCACATATAGGGGGCACAGTTGAGCACCAGAGCCGCGATGCCGAGGTTCATTTCCGGCCATTTGGCGGTGAAAGGCAACAGCGCCGGGAGGCCATAATAGACCAGATAGATCTGCACCAGCAGCGGCGTAGCGCGAATAAACGCTATGTAGGCCTGAATCAGGGCTATCAGCCATCTCATTTTCGTGAACATGACCAAAGCCATGATCGTTCCGAAAATCAGTGAGAGGATAAAGCTAACTCCCGCCGCCCACAGGGTGTTGCCCATTCCTTGAACGAAGGCATCGAAATACTGAGCTACCACACGGTAGTTATAATAATCTAGTATGAAGGATGACATCGGGAAAACCTTGCAGTCAGGTCACGCAGGCAGCGTCGCGTTCGGCGGATGCGATCAGTTCCATTGGTGCCCCTCAGCCTCCACTTCGATTGGAAAAAAAAGCCCCGAGCGCTTGCACGTCCGGGGCTTTCCCGTCGAACGCTGCTACTTGTGGTCTTTTTCCCACTCGGTGGTATTCCACCAGTAATTGACCAATGTTTCCAGGCGCTTGTCGGAGGTTGTAAGTTCGACATAGTTGTCGAGCCACATCTTCAGATGGAACGCATCAGGACGAACGGCAAAGGAAAGGGGGTTCTTGACGACGATGCCGTCAAGCAATTTCAGATTGTCGAAATCGTTGAGAAAGTTTGAGACATTGCCCAGGTCCGAGACAAGTCCATCGAGCCGTCCGGCGGAAAGCGCTTGCGCTACGGCGGCAGTGCCACCGCTGAATTCCTTCAAGGTCGCGTCCGGCAGATATTTCTTGATCGCGTCGCTGTAGGAGCTTGCCTGTGTGGAGCCGAGGCTTAACCCGCTCTTGTTGAGATCTTCCCACTTCGTGTAGGGAGAGTCCTTCAGCGCCACGCCAACAGTCTCTTCGTAGAACATGGGGCGGGAAAAGAGCAGCTGCGAAGCGCGTTGAGGCGTTGGGGTCATGTCGGCTGCGATCATGTCGACCTTGCCCGAAAGCAGGGCCGGAATGAGGCCCTTCCAGTCATAGTCCTGGAAAGTAATTTTGACGCCGAGGTCTTCCGCCATCATGCGCGCGAGCTCGACTGCCAATCCCGTCTGCTTGCCGTTCTTGTCGATAAAGCTGACCGGCGCTCCCTGCGTCTGGACGGCAACGATCAGTTCTCCGCGCTTCAATATGTCGTCCATCTCGTCAGCCTGCGCCAGCGAAGCGCTTGCAAGGCCGATAGCCATTGCTGCTGTAGCAAAAAGTTTGTTCAATATTCCCATTATGGTTCTCCTCTCAGTTGGTTATTCATAAGACCTGCTCCAGAAAATTTCGGGTGCGCGGCTGTCTTGGGTCTGCAAAAAGCGTGGCAGGGGTTCCCACTTCCACGATCTGTCCTTCGTCCATGAAGATCACCTGGTCGGCAACCTCACGAGCGAAACCCATTTCGTGGGTAACCACCACCATCGTCATGCCTTCGCGGGCAAGATTTCTCATGAGTTCGAGAACGCCCCCGACCATCTCCGGGTCCAGGGCAGAAGTTGCCTCGTCGAAAAGCATGACCTTCGGATTCATCGCAAGCGCGCGGGCAATTGCCACGCGCTGCTGCTGGCCTCCGGAGAGCTGGCTCGGATAGTGGCCTTCACGCTCCGCCATACCCACCTTGTCGAGCATGTCGCGGGCACGCCTCGTGGCGTCCTCCCGGCTGCGCTTCAGAACGACCACTTGTGGCAGAACCACGTTTTCCAATGCAGTCTTGTGCTGAAACAGATTGAAGTGCTGGAACACCATGCCGATTTCCGATCGCGCCCGATTTAGGTCGGTTCGGCTGTCGGAAATGCGCATGTCGTTGACGACGATCGTACCGGAATCGATGCTTTCCAGCGCATTCAGGGTGCGTAACAACGTGCTCTTGCCCGACCCTGACGGCCCGATGATGACAAGGACTTCCCCCTTCTCAACCGAAAAGGAAACCTTGTTCAATGCACGATGTGCTTTTCCGCTTTGCGTAGCGGCGTATGTCTTGGAAACATCCTCGACGGAAATGAAGGTATTGTCCGACATGATCAAACCAAGTCCTGTGCAGTGAAACCGTAGAAGGATACAGCGACGTCTCCGGTGAGAATGATCGTCTCGTCTTCGAGAACGCGGACCTCCAGGCTCCCACCCGGCATATCGACGATGGCGTGGGGCTGCTCTATGAAGCCTTTCTTGCGCGCCGCCAGCACCGCCGCACAGGCTCCGCTGCCGCAGGCCTGGGTCAGGATCCCCGGTCGTTCGTAGACGACCAGCCGTATGCGGTCGCCGCCGACAAGTTCCGCCACCCCGATATTGGCCCCCTGCGGAAGACAGGGACTTTTCTGTATAGGATCTGCGAGTGCCGGAACATCCAGCGCATCGCGGTCGGCGACGAAATAGACGAGATGTGGATTGCCCATATTGACGGCCACGGGATCCCTGAGTGGACCGTTGTCGAGACGACCCGCCACCTTTTCGAGAGGACCTGCCAGAGGAATCTTCCACCAGTCCCATTCGCCGCCAGCAACGCTCAAGCTGACGCGGTGATTCTCTTCACGCCAGGCCCGTATCGATCCCCCTATCGTCTCGATTATGACGTCGGTGGCATCGCTCTCTTCCATCAAAAGCCAAGCAGCACAGCGCGTCGCATTCAAACAGGTCTGCGCTTCGGCACCGTCGATATTGTAGATGCGTAATCTTGCATTCGCTTCGGCGGATTGCGGCTGCTCGAGGATCAGAAGTTGATCGCCGCCGACTCCCCGATGCCTGTCGCAGATCCAACGGATTGCTTGTTCAGACGGCGCAAGATTTTGACGTCGTCCGTCCATCACGACAAAATCGTTGCCGAGGCCATGTGTTTTTATGAAAGAGCGCTCGGGGGAGGAAAAAGCTTGGCCGTAGTCCATATCAAGGCGCAATCCATTCACCCGCTTGCTCGAGTTTCAGCATTGCAGCAACTGGCTGACGACGGCGAGCCAGGCGGTACCTGTCTCCTTCGATCAAGATTTCCTGGACCAGCGGTCGAGCGTTGTAACTCGACGCCATGACGGCACAATAGGCTCTGGCGACGCCAAGCGCGATGAGATCGCCGCTGGCGAGAGGCGGCAACTGCTCGTATTTGCCAAATGTATCCGAGCTTTCACAAACCGGGCCGACGATATGACAGGGCTCAGCCACCGCCTCGGCAGCGGGTTCGGCAACCGGCCAGACCGGATGGCGCGCGTCGTAGAGCGCGGGGCGCATCAGGTCGTTCATCCCTGCATCGACAATCGTGAACTTTTCGCCGCCCTGTGCCTTGTTGTACAGAACCTCACTGACGAGGATGCCCGCCTCCGCGACGACGAGGCGACCAGGTTCAATTGTAAGCTCACATCCGCAATCACCGAGGGTTTCGCGGAGATTGGCGCCATAGGTGGCGATATCGATGCCGGAGCCACCGTCATAGGAAACGCCGAGGCCACCACCCAGATCGAGCCGCGCGATTGTGTTGCCTTGCGCGCGGATCCGACCCACCAGTTCCGCCACTCTTTCGAATGTCCTGCGGAATGGCTGGATATCGGTGATCTGCGAGCCGATATGGACGGCAACGCCCAGGCAATCGATTTCGGAAAGCTTTGAGGCTTTCGCATAGACGGCCAGTGCGGATTCGTAAGGGATGCCAAATTTGTTGTGTCGCGTCCCCGTCGTGATCTTGGGATGGGTGGCCGCATCGACATCCGGATTTACGCGAAGGACGACGGGGGCTTTCTTCCCGCCGTTTCGCGCCACCTTCGCAATCAGTTCCAGTTCTTCAGTCGACTCCACGTTGAGTTGGCCTACGCCGGCTGCAACAGCCGCCTTGATCTCCTGCTTGCTTTTGCCGACGCCGGAAAAGACGATCCTTTGCGCGGGCACTCCAGCCGCAAGCGCACGCTCGAGCTCTCCACCCGAAACGATGTCCATGCCGCAACCGAGACCGGCGAGAATCTGCAAGAGGGACAGATTGTTGTTGGCCTTCATGGCATAGCAAATCCGCACGTCGGCGGGCTTCAATGCGTCACGAAGCATCTCGATGCGTTCACGGACGGCCGTTGCCGAATAGGCATAGAATGGCGTTCCGAATTCCTCAGCGATCGCTCTTACTGGAACCTGTTCGACAAAAAGTTCGCCGGAACGATATCCGATCTGCGCCACATGCGGGCGCACGAATTCCGCTGGCATCTCATTCCCCCAGTTAGTGCAGCAGTTTGTCCGCTTTTTTTGCACCAAGGAGACGCTATCAAAATTCGACATAGCGTCAAATTCATAATTTCCGCGCCATTATTCATTCATGATATGTCTTTTGCGGTAGCGTCATATCAGCGGAGACACCATGCGCCTTGCACACCGACAGCTTGAGATCTTCCATTCGCTTATGCAGACGCTGAACGTTACAGAAACAGCAAGCCTGTTATGCTCTTCGCAACCGACCATAAGCCGGGAGTTAAAGGAGCTTGAGGCATTGCTCGGCTTTCCCCTCTTTCACCGGCAGAACCGACGCCTTGAACCCAGCCAGCAAGCAATTGCGCTTAACGTTGTCGTCCAGCGTTCGTTCGTCAGCATTGAAGAAGTTACTCGTACCGCCAGAGCGATACGCGAAGACAGCTTTCAGCGCGTGTCCGTCGCTTGCCTGCCCGCTTTTGCCCATGCTCTGATCCCGCAGGTGGTCGAGCATTTCCTTGCTGAGTTTCCCAACACGTCGATCAAGATCCATTCACTGGAGGAGTCTGCGCTCACGCGCGACCTGGTGAGCAAGTTTTTCGACATCGGTATTGTCGAAGGCAGATTCGATCGCACTCCGTCCACCACGTTGGAGCTTTATGCAGGCGATCTGTTGTGCATCATGCCGTCATCGCATGTGCTCACCCAATACGAGGTTCTGGAGACCGAACATTTTGAAGGTCATGACTTCATCTACTATTCGGATGAAGATTCTTATCGCCGGCAGGTGGATGCGCACTTCGAAGCGGCGAGTGTAAGACGCAAGCTCCTGGTCGAAACCACGACGGCAACTTCAATTGGCTCTCTTGTCCGCGCAGGGATCGGCCTTTCCATCGTAAACCCGTTGACGGCCCTCGCATTTCGCGGGGACGGGATTGTCGTACGCCCGTTGGCCCAGCCCATCGCCTACCATGTCAATGTCTGGCAACCCGAACCGTCCAAGCGCGGCGTATTTGGCGTCCATTTTGTCAGGGCGATCGAAATGGCTGTTGCGGCAGCGGTGACAACCCTTTCCGCCAGCGGATTGTGCTGATATCGCAGCATCAAATTGACGCGCTGACGCGGGGACTGCCTGTGATACCTGGCCTCCTGCCGGTGATCCCAACGCTGAGAAGATCGTTTGCGCCGGTGTGAACTTGTGTTTGGCAGCCTCGTACTTCGCAGCGGTGCTGCTGGCCCGTCGGACTCGTGAACACCATGGTCTTCACGCACCTGCCGTCCAGCATGTTCCTGATCCTGACCGCGTTCGCGCCGACTGCGTCGGCCGCGTTCGGCTACTGATCCTGCGGGGGCTGCTCTCCCAGATGGATGTGCCGACCCGGTCGTCTTACGTCATGGCCGCGGTGACGCCGGAGGAGCGCCCTGCCGCCGCGAGCGTGACGGCGGCCCCGCGGAGCCTTGCTGCCGCAGTCGCTCTGCTGCCGTCTGGGTAGCTGCTGACCGTATCACCCTTCGGCTGGCCGCTCATCCTCGCAGGCGCCCTCAAGGCGGCCTACGACCTAGCCCTTCTACGGCGGTTCTCGGACATCAAGCCGCCGGAGGAGTGGAATGCTGAGAACCTCCGACGCCGGTCATCGGTTGCACTGAATGACTTCAGTAGGTACGTCGCCTCTTGGTCAGTTCACGACGATTCTCGCGCCGACCTGAATGTCTGCTTCTGACAATCCGAGCCTCGAAGCTGCCGGTCCGCTCGCCGGCCCCATGGCGGACACTAGGCGGCCATTCGGCGACGTATCAAAGTCACGGCACTTGCGGCGGCAGCAGATATAACGTGATAGCAAAGACCGCGTAGACGAATATCAAAAGGACGCCAACGAACCAAGCCGAACGTCCGCCACTTGTGATGAACGCCGCGACAAGTGTGGCAACAAAGACCATCACTACTGCGCCGGGCCAGAATTGCAGATCCATCGGCGTCGGTCCGATGGCATAACTAAAAAGCACGAGCACGGGACCGACGAATAGCGCGATCTGGGACGCGCTCCCCAGCGCAATCCCCACACTCAGGTCGAGTCGGTTCCTGCGTGCCGCGGAAAACGCCACCGCCATTTCCGCGGTAGCACCGACGAGTGCCACGACAATAAAACCGACAAACGCCTGGCTCATGCCGAATGTCTCTGCCGCCTTCTGCACCGACTCGACGAAAATCTCGCTCACTAACGCCACGAAAACCGTTGCTACGGCAAGCGTGACCAGGGCTAGCCCTATCGGCCAGGCAGGTTCGCCCGTTTCCGTGTGCTCTGCGCCGGAAAAGATTTCGCGATGTGTCTTAAGCGAGAACAGCAAGCCCAATGCATATCCGGCAATCAGCAGGACGGCCAAGGCGACGCTGAGCTTCTGGGTCAAAGCGGCGCCCGGCAGCAAGTCGGCTTGGGCGATCGCCGAAGGACTTATGAGCGCAATTGTAGCTAGAAAGAGCAAAGCTGCGTGCAGGCGGGCGGTAGGCCGATTGAACTCTTGGAGATGGTGCTTGAGGCCTCCGAGAAGAAAGGATGCTCCAAGCATGAAAAGCGTGTTGGTAACAATAGCGCCGGCTATGGAGCCTTTCACCAGCGTATACTCCCCCGCCCGGAGAGCCGCCCCCGCAATGACCAGCTCGGTCAGGTTTCCAAGCGTAGCGTTGAGCAGCCCGCCCGCAGCGTCGCCAGTCTTTTCTGCGATAGATTCGGTAGCATGACTGAGCAAGGCGGCAAGCGGCACGATCGCGAGCACTGAGAGGACGAACAGAAGCGTGTGCGCGTTGGGGAGCAGTTGCGCAGCGACCAACGCCACCGGCACAAGTACCAGGAGCCAGAGCAAAGGGTTATGGCGGAGCTCCTTGAGCAGCAGGTCCAAGTTTCACGACCCTCCTCTGATTTTTCGCTACTGTCGTGCCAATGCTCTCCGTAGAAATTCAAAAATGACCGCAGTCGACCACGAAGCTATGCCGGTGAGCATGGATGCGTCGTAATCAAAATGGATAGCTGAGCAAAATTCCCTGACAGCCTTGGAAAAAGGGACTCGGATTGGGAACGCACCTCGGTGAGGTTGTCATTTCAGCACAAGATTGCGCACGATCTGTACCATAGCGCCGTCGTGAGCATCTCCTGTTCGTTTGCCGCTCGACGCTTGGAGCCAGGACTCATTCATGATGCGTCGAATTTCCTCGTCGGATTCGACCACGCCCGCGGCGTTGAAATCTTCGCGAATTTTGCTAGCCACGTCGCAGTAATCAAATGCGCGCATGCCGAGATCGGTCGAATAGGCGTCAGCGCTTTCGCCCACAAGCCCCAACTTTTCCGCGGCCCACACCCCAAGGAGCATGTTGCGGCGCACTATTCGCTGGGTGTTTTCATCGAGGTTGGGCATTGGAAATGCACCTAGCTGGCTCGGCTCACGTCACAAACAGTTATGGCCGCCATCCAACTCATCATCGTCGAAGTCGTCGTCCGAGTCGACGAATTTCAGCCATAATGGTCGCACGGTAGGCGGAAGGACACACGGTAAGACATACAACAGAACCCACGGCGTCACGCTCCCCCGCCGGGCTCACCGACTATGTCGATACTGCCGTTCGTTCCATCGAACTCTCTCAATCGTCGGATAGGCTCCATGTTCGGGAGGGGAGGCCTCGGACATGACGTCTTATGATCCAAAACGTCCGCTTTTTGGCCCTCTACGCCAAAAGCTGCCAGTCCTCGGTCGGCCCCCTTCTACCCGTCGTTAATGAGCGCTATCGCATAGGCCGTTTGCCAGCATCCTCCAAGCGGTGCGCTCTTGTTCACGCAGGCGCTTCGAATTTGTCCCCGTGCTGCCGACACGACCGCCAGGTACAAGCACACGATGCTGGCATGCCGGGCTTGATGGACGTGCTATGGGGCAGGTGGAGTAGCCGGCAGCCGCACCCTTAAGCGCCACTTAAGCTGCGCCCGGAACCTCAGTCGAGACAGAATGAGGTTCCGCATGATCAAAACGATAGCCGCGATAGTCACAGCCCTGTGCCTGGGAACGGGTGCTGCCAGTGGGATGCCGGCGGAGCCCATGGCGGTCGACAAGGCATTCGTGCTCGAGGCCTCCAGGGCAGACCATGGCACGGCGCTGACCTGGCAAGTCGCTGACGGCTACTATCTCTATCGCGACCATTTCAGGATCTCGGTGAACGGAGAAGACGTTGTCTTTGACGTTTCAGAAGGCGTCGAGAAGAGCGATCCAGGCTTCGGTGATGTTGAAGTCCTGTATCACCAGGCGAAGGTAACCGTGCCTGTGCGGAGCGGGACGGCGCAAGTCACCTTTCAAGGATGCCAGGACGGCGGCATCTGCTATCGGCCGGAAGTCCGCTACGTCGACCTGGCATCGCTCGAAATTCAGGCCGAGCCCGCGGCGAGGTCAACGGTCGATAGGGGAGGCGATGGCGCGTCGCTCGCAGATGCGGGAATTGTCCTTGCGGATGACGCCGACCCATCGTCAGCGATCTTGAGGGGCAGCAATCCGGTCTGGATCGCCATCTCATTCCTCGGGTTTGGCCTGCTTCTGGCCTTCACACCCTGCGTGTTCCCCATGTACCCCAGCGTGCTTGGAATGCTCGGACGGGGCGGCGCGGGCTCGAGTGCCACCAGAGGGTTCGTCCTGTCCTCCGCCTACGTGCTTTCGCTGGCATTCGCTTTCGGACTGGTCGGCGCTGTGGTTGGCTGGACAGGGCAGAACATACAGTTCGCGCTCCAGTCGCCGCTGACTACGTTGGTCATGGCCGTCCTATTCGTCGTGCTGGCCGCCGCGAGCTTCGGCGCATTCGAGCTGCAGTTGCCAAATTTCGTCACGTCGCCCGCATCGAAGCTCCAGGCGGGGCAGGGCGGTTCGGTAGGGCAGGCCGCCGCACTCGGCTTCACCTCTTCGCTGATCGTTGGTCCTTGCGTGACGGCACCCCTCGCAGGCGCGCTGCTCTACATCGGCCAAGGCGGAGACTGGCGCGTTGGCGCGCTCGCCCTGTTCATGCTTGGCCTGGGCAAGGGCCTGCCGCTGATAGCCCTCTCGACGTTAGGAAGCAGGCTATTGCCGAAGGCAGGCAGATGGATGGAGACGGTGCGCCGGCTGTTCGGCTTCGCCTTCATCGGAATGGCGATCTGGATCGCGACGCCGCTGATGCCCGTGGGGTACGACGTGGCGCTCTACGCGATGCTGGCGCTTGTGCTGGCCGCCGACCTGGTCGTGCGGGCACGCATTCGTTCCTCAAAGACGGCGACACTGGTGATCGCCATTGTGGCCGGTGGCGGCCTTGTCGGCCTGGTCGCCGACGGCATCGGGATCACAAAGGCGACGGCGCGGATATCGATCACCTCGCAAGTCCCGCCGAAATCGCCGCTCACCTTCCACAAGGCACGTTCGGCAGCAGATCTCGTCAAGGAATTCCAGGCCGCAGACGGGAAGCCCCTGCTGGTCTATGTCATGGCCGACTGGTGCGTCATCTGCAGGACGATCGAGCGGTCCGTGCTGCCGGACGCCGAAGTGGTGGCGGCACTGGAGGGCATGAGGCTCGTCAAGCTCGACGTCACGGAATTTGACGAGGAATCCCAAGCCGTCCTTAGGCAACTGAAGGTCGCAGGCCCCCCGACGATGGTGTTCTTCAGCGTCTCCCGCCGCGAGGTGGCCGACACCCGCCTTGTGGGGGAGGTCTCCGTCGCTGCCGTCGCCCGCTCGGCAGGACTGGCCTCCCGATGAACGCGGTCTCCATCGGGCCGCTGGTCCTGGCTGCCGACAGGGCAAGCGCGATTGCCGGAATCATGGCTTTCCTTGTGGTTTCGGGGCTGATCGCCAGAAAGCTGGACGAGTCCCTGGCGAAGTGGTCATCCTTTGCCCTGTTTGCGGGACTTGCGGCCGCCAGAGCCGGACATGTGGCGATCCATTGGGATACGTTCTCGCTGGAACCGTCTCGCATCCTCGCCTTATGGCAGGGCGGGTTCTACTGGCCAGCAGGCGTGGCCGCCGCGGTGATGCTGCTCTTGCCCCTGGTTCGGGACAGCATTGCCAAGGCTGCGGGCCTTGCCAGTCTCGCGGCCGGCCTGTTCGTCTGGCACTCGGCCATGCTGCTTACGAGCGGCGTCGAAGCTATCCCGCTTCCGGGGCAGCCCCTCCATACTCTCGCCGGCGATGGCGTTTCTCTCATGGGTCTTGGCGAGCAGCCGATGGTGATCAATCTCTGGGCGAGTTGGTGCCCACCTTGTCGGCGGGAGATGCCAATGATGGCAACAACCGCCAAAGCCACGGAAGGGATCACTTTTGTCTTCGCGAACCAGGGCGAGGATGCACCACGCGTGCGATCATACCTGGCCATGGAGGGCATCGACCCGCCGAACCTTTTGCTCGACAGACTCGGCACCCTTGGATGGCATTACAAGGCGATAGGCATGCCCGCGACGCTTTTCATCGGCCGCGACGGCAGGCTCGTGGACGCGCATATCGGGGAGATCTCGAGAGAAGTCTTCGAACGCAAGATTGCTGACCTGCATCGCGACTGAAAGGGCGGTCCTTTCGGCCACCCTCGACCATCTCCGGCCGATCGCAGGGCTCAGCCAACAAGAAGATGCGCCATTGTCGGATCCGGGATGACGACAAGCTTACTGCCGTCCCGGACCTGATCGTGAAGGTGGATTATATCATGGTTCAGCAGGCGGATGCAGCCGGAGGAGACTGCCTTGCCGATCGAGAATGCCTCCTGTGTCCCGTGCAGGCGATAGATCGTGTCCCGGTTGCCTTCATGGATGTAAAGCGCACGCGATCCGAGGGGGTTGGTCAGTCCCGGACCCATGCCACCGTTGGCGATGCTGTACGGTTCGAGCGCGGGCTGCCTTGCGACCATTTCGTCCGGAGGGGTCCAGCGTGGCCACTTGCGCTTGTAGGCGACTCGCGCCGAGCCCGACCAGGCGAACCCATCCCTGCCAACGCCGATGCCGTATCGGGTCGCACGGCCGCCTTTCTGAACGTGGTACAGGTACTTCGCAGGCGTATCCACGACCAGCGTGCCAGGCACCTCGTCGGTCGGGTAATCGACTTCCGTTCGCCAGAACCGCTGGTCGATCTGGGAGATCTTCACCTCCGGAATCGGGAACTGTTCATCCGGCATCGCGGCGTACATCAACGGGACCACGAACTTCGGCGTCGGAGACGCTGGCTGGGCTGCGGGCATGCGCGCCGGTGCCGACATGCATCCCGACAAGGCCAAAGAGCCTGCTCCGACGAGCATCGCACGCCTCGAAATCGAAATTGGTGGTTTCATTGTCACTCCATCTGCGGTCAAATTTTCCCGGCGATCAGGCGGAGAAACGGGCTGCAGCTTAAACCCAGCTTAAGGCTGCAGCCCCTGTGTCGAGATCAAAGGACCACGATCTTGGCCCCAGGCCTTACCCGGTCATGCAGGTCGATGATGTCCTGGTTGAGCAGCCGGATGCAGCCGGCCGAGACGGCCCGGCCGATGGACGAAGGGTCGTTCGTGCCATGTACCCGGTAGTAGGTGTCGACGCCGTTCTGGTGCATGTAGAGCGCACGCGCGCCCATGGGGTTCGCCGGGCCGCCGTCGATCCCGCCACGGTGACGCTCGTACTGCGCGGGGTTGCGTTTGATCATGTTCGGCGTCGGTGTCCAGCGGGGCCATGAGGCCTTATGCGCGATCACGGCTTCGCCGCCCGGGAACGCTCGCGCCACCGGCCCGACGGCGACAGCGTAGCGGATCGCCTGGCCGCCAGGCAGAACGAAGTAGAGGAAGCGGGTCGTCTGGTCGACGACAACGGTGCCGGGTACCTGGGTCGTCGGGTAGTCGACCACCTGCCTCACAAGTTCAGGCTTCATCCCGGCAGCGTTCACTGCCGCTATCCGGAAGCCTTTGTCGTCCATTTCCCGGTACATGGTGACCGGATCGCGTTCCGCAGGCTGAAAAGCCGCGATTGGAGCCGCATTGGCAGTGACTATAGTGGCTGCAGTTTCCGGATCAGACGACGTCGAGCACCCCGACAGTGCGACGGCGACCAGGATCGCGAGCGGAACGCTTCGCGAGTATGCAATGAAACGCAAATTTGCCCCCTTGGCAGTCCGCGGCCGGGCCTCCGCCCACCACGATCGTATGTGTATGGTTTGGCTGAAGCTCAGCCGTTCTTGTCTTTCTGGCTTGCCCGCGCGTCGGCGATGACCTGCTTGAAGCCGTCGTAGTCGAGCACGGAGAGGCGGAAGGGCCCGATGAGAAAGCTGGGAGTTCCAGTCAGGCCGAGGGCATCTCCCTGGGCCATGTTGCGCTTGATCAGATCTTCGATCTCCCCGCTCCGGGCACTGAGATCGCTGTCGAGGCGTGCCAAGTCGATACCGGCATCGCCGAGCGCCGACCGCATCTGGTCGGCCGCGATGCCGCTGCCGGGAATTCCCATCAGGGCAGCGTGAGCGGCTTCGTATTTTCCCTGGTGGTGCGCGGCGAGCGCGAGCCGCGCACCGTCGATGGATGTCGGCCGTATCACCGGCCAATCCTTGTAGACGTGCCGGATGTGCCCGTCTTCCTCTATGACCCGAGCAAGGATCGGAGCCACCTGCTTGCAGTACGGGCAGTTGTAGTCGGTGAAGTTCACGATCGTGACGTCGCCGTTCGGGTTTCCTCCGGTCGGTGCGGCCGGATCGTTGAGGATCATCTCCTTGGTGACCTCGATACCCTGGGCCCGCGCCAGGCTTCCCGTGGTCAGCAGGCCGATCGCGCCGCCAAGCACCGCCATCGCCCCTCTGCGCGTAAATGCCGACATTCTTTTGCTCCATCCTGTGGGGTAAGTGGCTGCGTCGTCCCGTTACTACCTTAAGGCTGGCTTAAGGTAGGGCAGGTGGCGAATGGGATGTCGAAAGGAGCCATGGGCAACGGATGAGAGTGCTGGTCCTAGAGGATGACGAGGTTCTGTTGAACGGACTGCAGGTGGGGCTTGGGATGGCGGGCTTCACCGTCGAACCGGTGATGTCCTGCGCCGACGCGTCCGCAGCGCTCCGTGCGGCCGCATTCGATGCGGTGGTGCTCGACCTCATGCTCCCCGACGGATCAGGGCTCGATGTTCTCGCCGAGATGCGGAAGCGACGGTCGCCAGAACCGGTGCTCCTGCTGACGGCGCGCGACGGCGTGTCCGATCGCATCGCAGGCCTCGATGCGGGGGCTGACGACTATCTTGGGAAGCCTTTCGACCTGGACGAAGTGGCCGCCCGGCTCCGCGCGCTGATCCGGCGAGCAAGCGGCCATTCATCCGCGACCCTGCAATGGGGCGAGATCATCCTCGACCCAGCCAGCATGGCGGTTTCGCGAGACGGCGAGCCGATGCGGCTGTCGCGGAGGGAGTTCTCTATCCTTCATGCGCTGATCGACCGGCCCGGCCAGATACTCTCGAAGACCCAGCTCGAGGAGCGTCTGTACGGGTGGCAGGAGGACATCGAGAGCAACGCGATCGAGGTTCACGTTCACAATCTGCGGGCCAAGCTTGGGCCGGGCGTGGTCGAGACGGTACGCGGCGTTGGCTACCGCCTGTCGGATGCGGCCTGATGAACTCGATCCGCACTCGCCTGTTCCTGATCCTGATGCTGACCACGGGCGTGGTCTGGATTTCGGCCGCAGCCTGGATTTCCCTCAGCACCCAGGCGCAGGTCCAGCGCGTGCTGGATGCGCGGCTCAGCGAGGCTGCGCGCATGGTGAGCTCCCTGCTCGCGAGGCAGGAACTGGCGGCACTGCCTGATCGCTCGCTCATTCCGGACATGGTGGTGTCGCATCCCTCCTACGACAGGCAGCTCGCCTGCCAGATATGGGCGCTTGACGGCACGCTGGTGAGCCACTCGGACGGAGCGCCCTTGCAGTCAATGGCTCCAGGCGGATCCGGCTTCTCAGAAACGATGGTCAACGGCGAAAAGTGGCGGGTCTACACAGTCGAGAACGCCGAACTCGGCATGCGGGTGCTCGTGGGAGACAGTCTCAGCGTGCGGGACAGCCTTGTGGCGGATGTGATCCGGGGACTTGCGGTGCCGGGCCTGTTCATTCTTCCTGTACTGGCCGGACTGATCTGGTTGAGCGTCCGGAAGGGATTGGCGCCACTGAGTTCCCTGGCGCGGTCACTGGAGTCTCGGTCCGCATCCGACCTCAGCGCTCTTAAAGAGAGTGGCAGCTCGTCGGAGATCGCACCGATGGTCCGGTCCCTGAACGGGCTTTTCGCGCGTGTCGAAGCCGCCCGGGAACGCGAGAGGGACTTCACTGCCTTCGCCGCCCATGAACTGCGCACGCCGATCGCCGGGCTGAAGACGCAGGCGCAGGTCGCGCTCGCGAATTCTGACCAAGCCGTCCGGGAGAACGCGCTCAGACAGATTGCCGTCGGAGTCGACCGGACCGCGAGGCTGATACGTCAACTGACCGATCTCACCAACGCAGAGAGTGGGGAGTTCGGTGAGGGAGACAATGCCGTGCGCGTCGGCTGCGCCCTGGAAGCTGTCGCCAATGACCTCGCTCAGCACCATCCGAAGAAGTCGCCAATCATCCTTGCCAAGGAGTTGTTCCCGGTCACGCTGTCGGTGAACGGCTCACTGTTCATGCTAACCGCTAGAAATCTTCTCGAAAACGCCGTCCTGCATTCCCCTCCCGGCCACCCGGTAAACTGCTGGCTGCAGCGGGATGCGAACGCCGTCGTCGTGGGAATCGACGACGCCGGTCCAGGGATCCCCAATGACGAGCTTCACAAGGTTCGAGACCGGTTCTTCAGGGGGCGCAACAAGACGTCGATGGGATCCGGCCTTGGCCTCGCAATTGCCGAAATGGCGCTCAAGCGCATCGGAGGGGAGTTGCATCTGGAGAATCGTCCGGAAGGGGGCCTGAGAGCGAAAATCCGCTTGCCGGGGAGTGCCCTCGCCACCCGAAACCCGAATGCGCGTACAAGTACGGGGCGCATGCTGCCGGGGGCCTAGCCATCAGGGCCCCTCGAGAGGTTCAAGTCATAGGGTCACGGCCAGTCCACTGACATGCGCGACGAAAACTCGAGGTGCCCCCAATGCAACCATCAGTAGCGGTCAATTACGAGCATCCGGTCAGGCAGCTCGGTGACCGTCCGCTTCAGCACCCTGTCAACCAATCAGCCGTTCCGCTCTTGATGAGGTGGATGGCTCTCTGCCCCCTGCGGCATAGGCGGGGGGCTAGTGCTGGAGGAGAGCTGCCATGGGCATTGCTGCGGGGCAGCAACTGAAGCTGCCAGTCGGCAACGCGCCCCAATCCACACTTTCGCGGCAGGTCTCCTAGTGTCTGCAATCGGCTCAAACCAAAATCCGCAATCGCGGGCCGATCTGACTTATGCTCATGCCCTCGTTGGCGTTTTCCGAGGCTTTGCAATTTTGGACGCTGTGTTTAGGAGCTTACGGAATGTCGGGCATTCGAGATGGCTCGGTGCCCTGCAATCGGCGACATGCCGAAGCGTGTCGCGCAAAACGCGCAGCCCAGCCATCTGTCTCCCCAAGTCGTCCGCCTTGGCACGCAGTTCCTCCCTCGGCAATTCCAACTGGCCGTCCTGCCCAAGGATCGCTGCGATTTCGGTGAGTGAGAAACCTGCCGTTCTGCCGAGCGCGATCAGGGAGAGCTTCAACAGGACGTCTCCGTCGAACTGTCGCCGCAACCCATGCCGGCCGAAGGATCTGATAAGCCCAATCTCCTCGTAGTACCTCAGGGTCGAGGGCCGTACGCCGGCGCGCTCCGCTACCTCGCCAATATCCATCATTTTCATGCTTGACCTCAAGTTGGCTTGAAGTCGTAGCATCTCTTGCGACGGCAATTGCGGCAAGGGAAATAAGATGGAGAGCATATCAAGAACGACTGAAATGGCGATCTGGCGGGATAGCCGCGCAGTCGCGCTGTTGATGGCGGCAACGCTAACGGTGATGGCAAACGCGACGATCAGCCCCGCGCTCCCCGGATTGCAACAACTGTTCGCAGACGATCCCCATTCGGCATTGCTGACGCGGCTCCTGGTCACGGCCCCTTCGTTGAGCATTGCGCTCCTAGCTCCATTGGTGGGGCTTGCCGTGGACCGGATCGGGCGACGCGTTCTGCTACTTGCCGGCATCATGCTTTTTGTGATCGCAGGCAGCGCCGGGTTGTACCTTCCCAACTTGCCCACGATCTTCCTGAGTCGCATTGTACTGGGGATCGCCGTCGCGTTTATCATGACCGCGCAGACGGCGCTGGTCGGCGATTATTTCGCTGGTGAGGCCCGGAGTGCGCTGACCGGATTGCAGATCTCGGCGCGAAACTTTGGCGGCCTGGTTTTCATACTGCTGGCGGGCTTGGTCGCGGCGGTATCGCCACGATGGGTCTTCGGTGTTTACGGGTTGGCCCTGCTGGTGCTGCCGATTGCATGGACGGTGATCGTGGAGCCGCGGCGGACGCTTTCAGTCGGCCACGTTGCCTATACGTCCGGATCGGAGGAGCAGCGGAAATGGCGTCTGCCATTTCTTGGTCTGGTCGTCCTGCAGTCGGCAACGAACATGTTCTTCTTCATCATGCCGACGCAGTTACCGTTCTTCCTCGATGCCAAGGGCTATAGCAGTGCCGCCATGACGGGCATGACGCTCAGCGTGCTGATGCTGAGTGGCGGCAGCGTGGCGTTGGCCTACTCCCGGATACAGCGGGCTATCGGCTACGCTGGTGTCTATGCAATCGGGTATGCCGCCATGGCGTCCGGTTTCCTGCTGCTGGTGACATCGTCAGCGGCGCCTTTGCTCACCTTGGCTGGCGCTGCTCTGATCGGTGCGGGTTATGCGGCGGTTTCGCCGACATTTGTTGCGCTGACACTCGCTCTTGCGCCACCGCATCGCCGGGGGGTAGCCGGCGGCGTACTGACGGCCTCGGTGTTCACCGGCCAATTCATCTCGCCGCTGCTCAGCACACCGGTGATCATGACCGCTGGTTATGAGGGGCTTTTCCTGGACGCAGCCGTGCTTCTGGCGAGCATGGCGGCGATCGCTCTGGGCGGCACGCTCCTGCAAGCCCGCGACACGCGGCCATTCAGATGACATGATTTGGCGCGTCCACCAATTTGTAGCAGACGACCTCTTGAAGCCGCGACAAGGCGCTTGCTTTGACATGTGCGCGTTCAAGAATGTCTGCTCAGAGTCAGGCAAGCTGACTCGCGGGCGCGTGCTTGGGTTCTTCGAGAATCTGCCCCGATGCCTCGTCGGGCGCAGTAGGTGAAGCCCTACTTGAAGCCGCAGAAGAACGACGCGGCTGATGCCGCGGCCATTTCCGGGGCGGTGAGCCGGACCATGCGCTTCGTGGCGGTGAAGGCGCCCGAGCAGCAGAGTGTGATGATGCTACCTAGCCTAAAGGACGTTGTAGCCTCTCTCAAGTCGGAGATCGGCCGGCTCGGTTTCACGTATCTATTCGAACCCATCTCCGGCAAGCTGTCACGGAATTCTCGTTCTTGACAGCACGTTCGGACAGGCAGAGCATCTTTCCATTGCCACGGAAAGGAGGTTCAGCACGGAACCACCTCCGAACTTGGCTCGATGATCGCTGCGGCATCCGTGCGGAATGGCGCGGCGTCATCCGGACATGGCAAAGGCGGCGAGTGGCGGGTCGAACGCCAGCGCCTGTCCTGGCCGATCCTCGACGCCTTCCGCGATGCCGCCGAGGAGATCGGCGTCCCCCGCACCGATGACTTCAACCAGGGCACCAATGAAGGCTCCGGTTATTTCGAAGTGAACCAAAAGAAGGGCGTGCGCTGGAACACCTCGAAAGGGTTCCTCAGGCCAATCCTCAACCGGCCCAATTTGCGCGTTATCACCGGCGCCGAGACCGAGCGGCTGGTGATCGACGGGCGGCAGGTGTGCGGTGTCGTCTTCAGCCTCGATGGCAAGCTGTTTGAGGCGAAGGCCGGGGAGACTATCCTTGCCGCCGGTGCGATCAATTCGCCGAAGATCCTGGAGCTGTCGGGTATCGGCCGGCCTGATGTGGTTTCGGGCCTTGGCATCGATGTAGCGCACCGGCTCGACGGTGTGGGCGAGGGGCTGCAGGATCATCTGCAGATCCGCACCGTCTTCAAGGTGAGCAATGCCGCGACGCTGAACCAGCGCTACCACAATCTGTTCAGCCGCGCGGCGATGGGCATCGAATATGCGCTCAAGCGCTCCGGCCCGCTGTCGATGGCACCCAGCCAACTCGGCATCTTCGCCCGCAGCGATCCGCGGCTCGAGACGCCCGACCTTGAATACCACGTCCAGCCGCTCAGCACCGACAAGCTCGGTGAACCGCTGCACCGCTTTCCGGCGGTCACCGTTTCGGTGTGCAATTTGAGGCCGGAAAGCCGGGGCACGGTGCATGCTGTGTCAGCCGATCCACGCGCGGCGGCCGCGATCCGTCCGAACTATCTGTCGACCGACGGCGACCGCGACGTCGCCATCGCTTCGATCCGCCACGTGCGTAAGCTGATGTCGACCGCGGCCATCAAGCGCTTTGCGCCGGAGGAGATACTGCCCGGACCGGCAGTCGCGAGCGATGCCGACGTGCTGCGCAAGGTCGGCAACATCGCAACCACGATCTTCCACCCCGTCGGCACCTGCAAGATGGGCTCGGATCCCTTGTCAGTGGTCGACACGCGTCTCAGGGTCCACGGCCTGTCCGGCCTGCGCGTCGTCGATGCGTCGATCATGCCGTCGATCGTCTCGGGCAACACCAATTCGCCGGTCATCATGATCGCGGAGAAGGCGTCGGAGATGATCCTCGCAGATTGCGGTTTGAGCGGCTGACGGGTTTTGTTGCAAGGGGGGAGCGTCGCCTTAACATTTTCGGCGGTATTTTCCGGCATGAGTTCGAACCGCCGAAGGCCGTTTCAGTTCCAACATCGGCTGCGCCGCGCGCACGCCGATGGGAAAGTCTGAAGACATAACGTTCTCCAGTTGCTGTTACGACAAGATAAACATCATTCAGCCCACGTTGGAGCATTCGGCAGGAGAGCGGCCGTGCGAGCGGATAGTGCTTGATGATGAACCGTTCGATGGCCTCAACTTGCGGTGTCGAGTAAAGCGCATCGAAATCGATTATGGTCGGCACTCGCTTCGAAGAAAGCTCCGCGCTTGCTTTCTGCGACAGGTATGACCCACGAAAATCGCCACACGCAAGCTCTGCTTTCAGCGGCATGGCCTCCCTACGAGCGACTGTAATGAGGTCGTATGCCGAATGGCAGGTATCACCTGGGCGGCTCCTGAAACCGGACAGTCCGGTATCGGCCCCGAACACGGCATTTATAGATCGCTCTGACGAGGGCGGCTCCTGGCGCTAGCTGCTCGACGAATGGCAACATTCCACCCATTCGCGACTTCACCAGGATGCGGCACGAATGGCAGCAACCGGTCGCTTCCAAGCATACCAGTTAGACTTCAGGTGCGTTCGTCGAGCGAAAGATCTGCCAACTTCGTAGAATCGAACAACCGGTAAGTTATTGAAATTGCGAGGCTCAAAACCTGTGAACCAGAAATGCGAGGTTCACAGCTTTGGAGAATACGGGGCAAGAGAACGGCAGCCCAGCTGGAATCGCGGACGGCGCGGTTGACAGCTTGAGTCGCAAAACCCGCTGCCCTGCGAGATTAATGCGTGCTCAGTTCGTCTCAGAGAATGTTGGGGCAGGGGCTGTTGGCGGAGGGAGTGGGATTCGAACCCACGGAGAACTTGCGCCCTCGACGGTTTTCAAGACCGTTGCCTTAAACCACTCGGCCATCCCTCCAACTAGCTAACTTTGTTGAGCTTTCAGCCTGTGAGAACATTCTCAGCATCGGCCTTTGCTGCACACTTGGCAACTATTTGGTTTTCCGACTTGCGCTTATAGCTGCCTGCAACGCGGCGTCAACCTGCTGTGCGGCATCTGCCTGCATTCCAGGCATGACGTGCGAGTGGAGATCGAGGGGGATGCCAATCCTCGATTGGTCGAGGCGCTCGCTGGCGACCTTCGGATGCTCGCTGGCCGAGAGCATTTATCTCCTGAAATCGCACACAATGCGATGCAGTCCATGATGCGCACAACATTGAGCGGGCAAGAGGTTCCGGCGTGCAGTGCAGTGAAGATTGCACTTCAGAAAATCGCAGGCGCCCAAGCACAAGAGCAGACCTCGCGACAAGACATCACAAAAGTGGCAGGAAGAAATAGCAGGGGCGCTACGTCTGGGGCTGCCCGCGCTGGGAGCCTCGTATCAGATCAGGGTCATGGCGTCTGAATGGCATCGCCAGCAGCCGAGCCAGAGCGTGTCGGTTTAGCACGCATCGCTCTTCGAACAAATGCCATGTCATGTAGCCAAGTGCGATCGTGATCACCAGCGCGGCCGCCATCGAAGCGTAAAACCCGTCAATGGCCAGCAGCGTCAGTTGCTGCACCGGGAAGGCAAAAATGTAGACCCCATAGGATGCGTCACCATACTTGCCGAATGGGGCGGCCCATCGTGTCAGGCTAAGGGCGATGACCAGCATGGAGAATGTCAAGGCAAGGGCCGGATTTGCCGCAGGGAATACGAAAATTGAAAGTCCTGCGCCCGCCAACGCCACCACTGCAACGATGGATAGCCGATGCGATATCAGCGGCCATAGAGAGGCAAGCAGGGCCCCTGCAAAAAAGTAGCTACCGAGCTTGCCGAGTGCGATCGCGCCAAACGCCATACTAGCTACTCGCACGTGCTCGCCAGGAGTGGCCAGCATCCACAGTGCTCCGGCGGCGACGAAGGCTAAAGCCACCCCGGCGAGGCGCAAGCGCGGCGTCAGCAGGAAGATCGCAAAGAGCGCGACATACAGCCAGAATTCATAGGGCAATGTCCACAGCGACCCGTTCGGTCCCGGCTGCGGGCGCCCTTCAAGGACGCCTGGTATAGTGAACTGCACGCCACGAAAGAACATCAGCAGGTTGTTTTTGACGTATCCGACATGCGCAGCCAACTGGTCAAAGTTTCTGAACCAGAGCATCATCACCAGCGATGTGAGAACCAACGCAAATGCGAGGTTCGGCATCAGTCGCGCCAAGCGAGCCGCAAAGAACTCGTTCCATCGGGCCGACCGTTCCAGGCTCTGATAGATTAGAAAGCCGCTCATTGCGAAAAATACGCAGACGGCAACGCCGCCAAGGCTGTCCCGGAAGATCGGCATCGCAGGTGCGGTCGCTCCACTCAGCGATTTGTGATGGCTGACCAAAACGGCGACAGCAGCAACGAAGCGCATGAAATCGAATGAATTGTTTCTCATAATTTGCGCGCCCCCCGGACAAGACTTATCCTGCGGCACATCGTGAAGCAATATCGCCCAACTGCGACTTTTTTAATGTAAGTTGATATTGGCGGATGCTTGGAGATGCCGGCGTCCACTAAGCCATGCCTCCTGGAGCACAGCGCGTCCATTCAGACGCGCAAAGGACGCTCTATCACTTTGAATCTGCGCATAATCCTTACTCTAAATCGATATCGATCTACAGGGTTATGCGCCAGGCAGGAAGGGCTGCTGGCCAATACCTTCTTGGCGTGCATTCAGCGCTCGTCGGTGAGCCGCGTCGAGTTGTTCCATCTGGGATCGCTGCAGGCTGCCAAGTTTGTCATGGTACGCCTCCGCGTGCGCCTGTGCGCAGGGCGCACCAGGCGCTTGCCACTTTTGTGCCACATTCCCGCCCGTTTCAGACCAAAGTCGATTAATACGCTGGCAAGCATTTCCTGCGCACAAGGGGACGGGGAACGTGTGCGGAAATTGTTTTTACACCAATGACGTCAATTCACTCTGATTCGATCGTCGGCGGCAAAGTAGTACTGGCAGGGGGCATCGGGACAATGCAGCATTCGATGCGGACGCGTCTCGGTCGCGCAGCAACGGTCACCGTCGTCGCTGCTGCTGCCGCTGTCATTGCCGGATGTGCCGCAAAGCCCACGGAGACGGCCGGCAAGAAGCGCCCGAAAGAATATTTCGCCGAATCCGAGTATGGCGTGAAGGCCAGCCCGCGCGTCACTTCCCAGATGTCCAATCTGCCGCGAGGCGGCGGTCGCGACCAGACCGGCAAGCCCTACAAGGTGCGCGGCAAGTGGTACTATCCCAAGGAAGACAAGCGCTACGCCGCAACCGGCGGCGCCTCATGGTATGGCGATGCGTTCCACGGCCGCTTGACCGCCAATGGCGAGATCTATGACATGACCCACCTGACGGCCGCGCATCCGACGATGCCGCTGCCGAGCTATGCGCGGGTTACCAACACCAAGAACGGCAGTTCGGTGATCGTGCGTGTCAACGACCGCGGTCCCTATTCGGACGGGCGTGTGATCGACCTGTCCAGGCGTGCGGCCGAAATGCTCGACTACGCCCATAGCGGCACCGCCGACGTGAAGGTCGAATATGTCGGCAGGGCGCCCCTCGACGGTCAGGACGATCAGTACCTGCTCGCGTCGTATCGTCCGGGCAAGGGCATGGGCGACCCCACCAATATTGGCCTGCCCGAAGGTGTGATGATTGCCATGAACGGTCCGTCGCCGAGCGTCGGTGTCGGGCAGGCGGCTGCCTTCCCGGTAGCCATGCCAGATGTCGCACCTGTGCCGACAGCGGTGGCGCTCGCCAACAGCGCGCCGGTCGACACGCTTGCCGCGCAAGCCGCGCAGTTCGGAGAGCCGGTGATGGCAGCGCAAGGACAAGGCATCAGCGACGTCGTGCTTCCCGAATTCGGCCCGATCGCGCCTCAGCGTCCTGATGGCATGATGCCCGTTCCGCAGATGCGGATGGCGCTTGCGACCATGTCCTATGCCAGCGAGCCCGTTTCGGGAGCCGCAAAAGCCTTCGATGCACTTGAAGGCAAGGCCATGACATCAAGCGACATCGTCGATTCATGGAAGCGCCTGAACCCGGGTCCGCGCGCCCAGCAGGCGTCCGAGGCCTATGTCGCCGCCGGCACCTTCGACGACCGCGACGAAGCCAGGCGCGTCGCCAAGGCGCTCGCTGCCTATGGTCGCACCTCGGTCGAACAAGCCGATTTCGAGGGCAAGACCTGGTATTCGGTTGATGTCTATCCGAACGGCGGCCTCTCGCTTGATGTCGTGCTCAAGGCGGCGTGGTCGCATGGTGCGCCGGACGCCTTTGCCGTGCACGACTGATCCGGGCTATAGGCGCGTGAACTGTGGCTATCTGCCCGGCCACGGTTGATCCCAGTATTTGAAGCCTGTTAAGTTTACAGCGCTCGACCGGAAAAGCGCAGGGGGCAGTATCTTCCATGTTTTCCAGATTACACGCGCCGCTGACGCTTCTGGCTGGCCTGCTCGCAATGTTGGCCTTTGCCGCTCAGGCTCAAGCGCAACTTTTCGAGACCAAGGCTGCCCAAGCCTACATGATCGATGCCGAGACCGGCACCGTGCTGTTTTCCAAGGATCCCGACAAGCTCATCGCGCCGGCGTCGCTTGCCAAGCTGATGACGATGGAAGTGGTGTTCAACGCCATCAAGGCGGGGCGCTACAAGCTCGACGACACGTTTGCCGTCAGTGAAAACGCCTGGCGCACCGGTGGTGCGGCCTCGCGCGGCTCGACCATGTTCGCGGCGGTCAAGTCGCAGATCAGGATCGAGGACCTGATCCAGGGTGTGACCGTGCAACTCGCCAATGACGGCTGCATCGTGCTGGCCGAAGGCATGGCCGGTTCGGAAGCCAATTTCGCGCTGCAGATGACCGACCGCGCCCGCGAGATCGGCATGGCAAAATCGATATTCAAGAACTCGACCGGAATGCCGGCCGAAGGCCAGGTCACCACCGTTCGCGAACTCGCCGAACTTGGGCTGCATATCTGGCGCGAGTATCCGGACTTCTACAAATATTACGGACTGCCGGAATTCACCTGGAACAAGATCCTGCAACGCAACCGCAACCCGCTGATTGCGATGGATTTCGGTGCCGACGGCATGGTCACCGGCTTCACCGAGGGCGAGGGTTTTTCCATCGTCGGCTCGATCAACCGCGACGGCAGGCGGCTCTTCGCCGCCATGGGCGGCATGGCGAGCGACCGCGAGCGCTCCGAGGAGGCCCGCAAGCTGCTCGACTGGGGCATGCGCGCCTTCGAGAAAACCGAGATATTCGCGGCTGACGAGACGGTCGGCGAGGCGCAGGTCTTCGGCGGCACTAAATCGCATGTACCGCTGGTGGCCCAGAAACCGGTATCTATCTTCCTGCCGATCACCAACCGCGAGCGGCTGGTCGCCCGTGTCGTCTATGACGGCCCGGTGACGGCCCCGGTCGAAAAAGGCACCCCGATCGGCACGCTGAAAGTGTGGATTGGCGACACGCTGAGCCAGCAAACGCCACTATTCGCGGCCGAATCGATCGGCGTCGGTTCGCTGCAGAGCCGTGCCTTCGATGCCGTCAAGGAACTTGCAGTCGGCTGGCTGCGATAGATGCGATAGACCGGTGGACCTTTGCGGCTCTCGAAGATAGAGCTTCAGCACATACATATGCCGTGAGACCGTGCGGTCTCTATATGAGGTCCAACGACGCGGCGGGCAGAAAGGCATCGGAGTGGCGCGCGGCTTCTTCATCACATTCGAAGGCGGGGAGGGCGCGGGCAAGTCGACGCAGATCGAGCGCCTCGCCGCCAAGCTGCGCGACAAGCGTTACGACATCATCGTAAGCCGCGAGCCGGGTGGTTCGCCTGGCGCTGAAGCCGTGCGGCACGTGCTGCTGTCGGGCGCTGCCGAGCCTTTTGGTCCGGAGATGGAGGCACTGCTGTTTGCCGCGGCGCGCTCCGATCATGTCGAGCAGGTGATCCGGCCGGCCGTCGAGCGCGGCGCTGTCGTGCTGTGCGACCGCTTTCTCGATTCTTCCCGGGTATACCAGGGCATCACCGGCAATCTCGATCCCGATTTCATGGCGGCAGTCGAGCGCGTCGCCATCAACGGCATGATGCCGGACCTGACGCTGATCCTTGACCTCGATCCAGCCGAAGGGCTCAAGCGTGCGACGGCACGGCGAGGCGAGGGCATTGCCGACCGCTTCGAGAAGGAGACGCTTGAAGTGCATGAAAAGCGGCGCGAGGCCTTCCTGGCCATCGCCGCAAACGAGCCGGAACGCTGCGTGGTCATCGATGCCGCCCAATCGCCCGAGGCGGTCGAAGCCGCCATCACTGCGGCGGTTTTCGCAGCGCTTGAGGCGCGCGCCTCGGCCGGCAGTCGGGGGAGGGTCGACGCCTGATGTTCGAACGCCTCGCACCTGAGCAGCACGACACGCTCGAGGGCGTGCCGGAGCCTGCTGAGAATCCCCACCTGTTCGGCCACGAGCAGGCCAAGGCTATGCTTGCCGGCGCGTACCGAGCCGGCAAGCTGCCGCATGCGCTGATCCTTGCCGGGCCGGTCGGCATCGGCAAGGGGACGCTGGCGTTTCACCTTGCCCATCACCTGCTCAGATACCCTGATCACCGAACCGCGCCCGAAACGCTGGCGGGCCCTGATCCGCTATCCGCTGTGTTTCGGCAGGTTGCGACGGGCGCTCATCCAGGGGTGCTGCACCTTACCCGCCCGCAGAACGACAAGACAAAGGGGTTCAAGACCGTCGTCACCGTCGACGAGATCCGCAAGGTGTCACGCTTCCTGTCGATGACCTCGCATGACGGCAGCTACCGTGTCGTGATCGTCGATCCAGCCGACGACATGAATGTCAATGCGGCCAACGCGCTACTGAAGAACCTCGAGGAGCCGCCGGCGCGCACGCTGTTCGTCCTCATCGTTCATGCGCCAGGCAGCCTGCTACCTACGATCCGCTCGCGCTGCCAGACGATCCGGCTGACGCCGCTGGATCGCCAAGAAATTCTCGCAGCCCTCGATAGTGCCGGGCAACCTGCACCTGAAGAGCCCGATGCGCGATCAGCGCTAGTCGAGCGGGCAGGGGGCAGTGCCCGCGCCGCGATCCTGCTCACGCAATATGGCGGGCTGGAGATTGCCGATGCGCTCGACAAGATAGTTTTTTCGGGTCGCACGGACATTGCCGCGACACACAAGCTGGCCGATGCGGTGGCCGGCAGGGACAGCGCCATCCAGTTCGAGATCTTCAACCGCCGCGTGCTGGACCTGCTTTCCGACACGGCGACGGAGGCTGCGCGCAACTCCGAGCTTTCGCGTGCGAAGGCGCTGTCGGATGCTTGGCACGATGCACAAAACGCTATATCTGAGACCGAAACCTACAATCTCGATCGCAAACAGCACGTATTGACTATGGTCGACCGCCTGAATGCCGCAATGCGAATGTGACGCTCGTTCGTGCCGGGTGGCAATCGCCGTCCCGATGCGTTATCTGACCGCCACCCTTTCCATTCCGACATTGACGATGGCCACTCCATGTCCCGCGAAAAATTCTACATCACGACCGCGATTTCCTATCCGAACGGCAAGCCGCATATCGGCCACGCCTATGAGCTGATTGCCACGGACGCGCTTGCCCGTTTCCAGCGCCATGACGGCAAGGACGTATTCTTCCTGACTGGCACGGACGAGCATGGCATCAAGATGCTGCAGACGGCCACCAGGGAAGGTATCTCTGCACGCGAGCTTGCTGACAGAAATTCCAACGAATTCAAGAAGATGACGACGCTTCTGAATGCGTCGAACGATGATTTTATCCGCACGACCGAAGATCGTCATTACGCTGCCTCACAGGCGATCTGGAAGGCGATGGCGGAGAAGGGCGACATCTACAAGAGCAGCTACGCCGGCTGGTACTCGGTGCGCGACGAAGCCTACTACGGCGAGGAAGAGACCGAGGTCCGTCCCGACAATATCCGCTACGGGCCGCAGGGAACGCCGGTCGAATGGGTCGAGGAGGAGAGCTATTTCTTCCGCCTGTCGGCCTATCAGGACAAGCTGCTCGCGCTCTATGAAAGCCAGCCGGATTTCATCGGCCCCAACGAGCGCCGCAACGAGGTCATGAGCTTCGTTCGCTCGGGGCTGAAGGACCTGTCGATCTCGCGCACGACCTTCGACTGGGGTGTACCTGTTCCGGGCGACGAAAAGCACGTGATGTATGTCTGGGTCGACGCGTTGACCAACTACATCACCGCCGCCGGCTATCCTGACACCAGTGCCGAAAGCTGGAAGTACTGGCCGGCCAATGTCCACGTCATCGGCAAGGACATCGTGCGTTTCCATGCCGTCTACTGGCCGGCCTTCCTGATGTCAGCAGGCATCGAACTGCCCAAGCGCGTGTTCGGCCACGGCTTCCTGTTCAACCGCGGCGAGAAGATGTCGAAGTCGCTTGGCAACGTCGTCGATCCCTCGACGATGGTCGAGCACTACGGCGTCGACCAGGTGCGCTACTTCTTCCTGCGCGAAGTCCCGTTCGGCCAGGACGGCAGCTATAGCCACGAGGCGATCGTCAATCGCACCAATGCCGACCTCGCCAACGATCTCGGCAATCTGGCGCAGCGCTCGCTGTCGATGATCGCCAAGAACTGCGGTGGCGCAGTTCCGCAGCGCGGAACGCTGACCGAAGCCGACAAGGCGATCCTCGACCAGGCGGCCGCCGCACTGGAGACCGCGCGGAAGGCGATGGCAGAGCAGGGGATCCATCACGCCCTTGCCGCGATCTTTGCCGTGGTCGCCGAAGCCAACCGCTATTTCGCAGCACAGGAACCGTGGGCGCTCAAAAAGACCGATCCGGCGCGCATGGAGACAGTGCTGTGGACGACCGCCGAGGTCATCCGGCGTGTCGGCATCCTGTGCCAGCCCTTCATCCCGGGCTCGGCATCGAAGCTGCTCGACCTGCTGGCCGTCAGTGATCGCGACTTCATCCATGTCGACGAAGCCCATGCGCTGGTTCCGGGGGCGCCACTGCCCGCACCACAGCCGGTGTTCCCTCGCTATGTCGAACAGGCGGCGGAAAGCTGAGGCCTCAAGACGATGCTGGTCGACAGTCACTGCCATCTCGACTTTCCCGACTTCGCCGAGGAGCGCGCGGCAATCGTCGCGCGCGCCAAGGCGGCCGGCGTCGAGCGTATGGTCACCATCTCGACACGGGTGAAGAAATTTCCAGAAATACTTGAGATTGCTGAGGAATTCGCCGAAGTCTATTGCTCGGTCGGAACCCATCCGCACAACGCCCACGAAGAACTGGACGTAACCGTCTCCGATCTCGTGCGCCTCGCAGCGCACCCCAAGGTGGTGGCCATCGGCGAGGCGGGGCTCGACTATTTCTACGACAAGGCGCCGCGTGACGCGCAGGCCAAGGGCCTGCGCAACCACATCGCAGCAGCTCGCGAGACCGGACTGCCGCTGGTGATCCACGCGCGCAGCGCCGACGACGACATGGCGGCGATCCTCAGAGAAGAAACGGGGAAGGGTGCTTTCCCGTTCATCCTGCACTGCTTTTCCTCAGGTGCAGAACTTGCCCGTATTGGCGTCGAGCTTGGCGGCTACGTGTCGTTCTCCGGCATCGTGACCTTCAAGAATTCGGCCGAACTGCGTGAAATAGCCAAGCAAGTGCCGCGCGACCGGTTGCTGGTCGAGACGGATGCGCCATATCTCGCGCCGATCCCGCACCGTGGCAAACGCAACGAGCCGGCTTTCGTCGCCAACACGGCAGCCGTGCTGGCCGAAACAATCGGGGTCAGTACGGCAGAGATCGCCGAGATCACGACGGCCAATTTCTTTCGCCTGTTCACCAAGATGCCGAAGCCGGCCTGAGCGATGGCGGACATTCTGCGTCTCACCATCCTGGGCTGCGGCTCGTCGCCGGGCACGCCGCGCATTACCGGCGACTGGGGTGCTTGCGATCCCAGCAATCCAAAGAACCGGCGCACCCGCGCCGCGGCAATGGTCGAGCGTATCTCGGATACAGGCACGACGCGTGTCATCATCGATACCGGGCCCGACTTTCGCAGCCAGATGCTCGCCGTCGGCGTCCAGCACATCGACGCCGTGGTCTATACCCATCCGCATGCCGACCACATTCACGGTATCGACGACCTCAGGGGCTATGTGCTCTCGCGCGGCAGCCTGATCGATATTTTCGCCGATGAACCGACGCTTGAGCGCCTCACGCAGTCGTTTGGCTATTGCATCGAAACACCTCCGGGAAGCTCATATCCGCCCATTGTCCGGCCGCACCTGATCGATCACGACCAACCGTTTGCGGTGACGGGAGAGGGCGGTACCCTCACCTTTTTGCCGCTGCCGCAGATCCATGGCGACATCATCTCGCTCGGCTTCCGCGTTGGGCCGATCGCCTACTGCTCCGACGTCAGCGATTTCCCTGAAGCGACAGCTACACGGATGACCGGGCTGGAGCTACTGGTCGTCGATGCACTACAATACCGACCACATGTCAGCCATCTGTCGCTACCCGAAGCGCTCCAGTGGATCGACCGTCTGAAGCCCACCCGTGCCGTGCTGACGCATATGCACGTGCCGCTGGACTACGAGGCCGTCATGGCCGAGACGCCGCCGCATGTCGCGCCGGCCTATGATGGATTGGCTATCGAAATTCCATATCTTTCAGTGTGATACAGGCCGAAGATCAAGCGATACAGTCGCATTGATTGATAGAGGCGTCTGCGGAATCGCGAATTCTTCGCGCGTCGGACCCGGTACGGCTGACACTACCGCACGCACCCCATCATTGTTGCTAGTTCCATAATCTATCTTATGCGACAAACCCGTGTAGCGCGGGTGGGTTCTACCTTGAAGTGCGACTTTGCAGCCATACCAATGGCTTATCGCACGCAAGGAAGCGCAGATGAAACGCACCTACTCGCAGATCGATCTGGATGAGCGGCGCAAGATCGCACGTCGGCGCCAGGCCGGCGTCTGGGTCGAGGTGATCGCCGAGAACCTAACCCGGCATCCACAAGCGTTCCGGGCAGCGGTCGAGCATTTGTCCGTCCGTCCGGCTCTCCCTAAAGGGCCTGCACTGTGATTTATTTGACGGGTACCAGTGCGATGGTCGGTTGAGGCTCCGGTTCAAGCACAGGCTCAGGCTGCGCGGGGGCTGCGGCTGCGGACCGCTGTTGCAACGTGCCCTTGACCTCATCGATCTTGCCTTGGGCGTCGCCGACGCCGAGTACGCTTTTGGCCCAGTCCATGACCTCATCGTTGAGATAGTCGTCGCCATATTCGGCGACGCGGTTGGGGTTGGCTGCGGCAAGCAGGGCCTCCTTGAGGTCGTCTTCGCTGGTGCCCTCGCCTGCTACTTCTGCGGCAGCCTGCGCGTCAGCCAGTTCCTGTTCGACTGCGACCAGATCGTTCGTCGCGGCGATCGCTGCATTCAGTCCGTCCAGCTCCTTCTGGATGGCTGCAGCTTCGGCCTCATCGGCGGGCACCAGCGCCTCAAGTGCCGCCTTGCGGTCAGCAAGTGCAGTCTGGGTGCCGTCCATCAACGCGCTACCGTCGTAGGTCACGATTCCCGCCAGCGCCGCATCAAGTGCGGCCTGAGACTGCGCCGCCTTTTCGGTCGCTGCCGCGGCCGCCTCAGTTGCAAGTTCGGCTTTGGCGGAGTTCAGTACATATTCCCTGACTAGCGCCATCCTAGGTGACTGCGAGTTCAGATAGGCGTGGTAATTGCGGTTGAGCGAATTGAGCCCGGCGAGCCGCGCATGCAGGTTTTTTTCCTTGGCGGGCTTGGCAACCGGTATCGCTATGGATGCCGGTAGCACGTGAGGTGCGCGTGCATTGGGGTTTTGTTTGGCCTTGGCATTCTTCGGCGTCGCATGCTTCGTATCCTGAGCGGCAGTCTTCTTCGACTGCCCGCCGCCGAAGAGCGATTTCATAAATCCGCCGGTAGATGCGGTCTGGACGCCGCCGCCAGATTGGCCTTTGCTCGGTGCCGAAGCCGACTTGCCGTTCGAAGACCCGCCGCCCTTGCCATTGCCGCGGTCACCGCCGTTGCCTCGGTCGCTTCCTCCGCCTTTGTCATTACCGCCGCCTTTTTCGCTCTTGGCATAGGCCGACGCCTTGGCAAATCCCGAATTGGAGGCTGTATCGAACTTTACGGGCAGCGCGCTGATGGCGAGCGCTGAGGCTGCGCCAATGAGGACTTTTCTGCTCGTGACCACAGGAATTTCTCCCTCTCTCGTACAGATTTCGAATCAAGCCCGCTTCAGATTAGGAAACGGCGAAAAGCACGCCAGCTATTGAGAGTTGCAGGCTGAACGACAATATTCAGCCTCCCGCCCTGCTCCATCACCGGACCAGCGAGATGATGCGGCCGGCATACAGCTTCCTGCCGCCAAGCTCGGCGTCGCAGTCCGAGGCAACCGACGAATTGCCGGTCATCTCGATCGTCTTGCCGACTACGCGAATGCACTGGCCAGCGCCCGTCATGACCGAATTGCCGGCATAGAAGACATGTGCGCCAGGGGCATAGATGAAGCCAGTTACGTTCGAGCCAGAGCCGCCGTTGATCTTGACCTCGTTGGTATTGGCCTTCTCCTGGTAGATCGTGATACCGGCATAAGGCCCACTGGTCGGCGGCGTAAGGTTGATCACCGCGTTACCATTCGAGGTGACCTTCGCCCCCTCCATCAGGAAAATCGTGACACCGGTTCCGGTGAAATTGCCGCCGTTGAGCTTGAGCTCGCCGCCACGCAGGATGTAGGTCCCTGGCTCGAGCGTCGTGTCCCCTGAAATGCTTTTGTTGCAATAGGTGCCGGGAGACAGAGTGACGGTCTTGCCACCCGGGATGCTCTTGCAGCCGGTGAAGGCGGGCGGGACGACATTCGCCAGCGGGTCGATGGAAGCATACTGGCGTTCGCGCGCCGCGCCGCATTTGAGTTTGGTGCTGGAACCGGTCAGTCCGGAGGTGCCCCCGACCGTGTTCACGCATTCGGCGGTCACCTTGGCCGAGCCGCCGCGCGAGATCGAGTCGCTTGCGTCGGAATTGGCTGCGATGACGCAGCCTTTAAGCTCCACCTCGGTCGAGCCCTGCAGCTTGACGGCGCTCGAGGCATGTGGATCGAGCGCCAGCAGACAGGCCGGCGCGCCCGGCGCCACCTGCACCACCGATCGGCGTGCGGTGCGCCACGTGATCGCGCCGCCGATCATGCCCTGCTGTTCGATTGTCGACTTGACTTCAATATGGCTGTTTTCGCCCGATGACGTCGCCGATGCGGCGAAATCGGCAACCTGATCATTGTAGATGAGATCGGAGGCCTGCGGGCGGTCGTACAGGAGGTTGGCATCGAAGAAGTCCCGGCCAAGCTTGGTCAATTCCTCCTTGGTCATGCCTGAATAGTATTTCGTGCCAATCGCCAGCCCGGCCGTATCAAGCGAATTCTGCAGCTTCTCGCCCTTGTTGTTGATGCTGACGAAGTCGATAGCCCCAGCAACACCCGCCATGATCGGCACCATGGCCAACGCGGTGATGACTGCGAAATTTCCGCCTTCCGACTTGAAAAACTTCCGCATCGCCTGTCCCCTATCAGGAAACCGTTCCTCATCAGGAATTTGCAGCAGATTAGAGCACGCTGACATTCAGGAAGCGTTGCGCAAATGGCTAAAATGATAGAGACCTTAAAAAGCGTATGCTTCTCAGAAGCTTGCGAGCTTCGCAGCAACTTGCAGCACAATAGTCAGGAACAGTGCCGCTGCGATCGGCACGCCGAAGGGGACGACGCGCTGCCGGTCGAGATGCTCGACATACGCGCGGAAGGCCGGCGACGGCAGCAGCATCGGGTTCTTCACCACCGCGGCCGTGAGCAGGGCGAACACCAGCAGCGCAAGTGCGAAGACCAGCAGGTCGTTGCCGCCGGCGACCAGCGGGGCCACGGCCATCAGCTTGACGTCGCCGGCGCCGACCCTGCGCAGCAGCCAGAACGGAAAAAGCAAGAGAAACAGCACCGCCCCGGCCACCGCGCTGAGGGTGAGGTTCCACCAGGAGTTTTCGGCAAGCGCAGCGAGAAGCAGCGAGGCGGCGCCTAGGCAAAGCAGCAGCAGCACATTGCTGTTGGCGATCCTCTGGGTGGTGAAGTCACCCCAGGCGATGCGCACGAGCAGCGGCAGCGCCAGCAGCTTCATCACCATTGCGGCGAACACCAGCATCTCAGCGCTCGATGTTCTTGTAGCTGGAGGACAGCAGCTCGAGGTTGTTCTTGACCGTCGGGTCGTTCGGCGCGATGTCATAGGCCTTCAGGAAACTCGCCCTCGCCTCCTGAAGATTGCCGCGCAACAGCTGCGAGTAGCCGTAGTTGTTCTGATATTCGAGCGTCGGCCCGAGCAGCCGCAACGCGTGCTTGTAGGCCTTGTCGGACAGGTCGAAGCGGTGGATGCGGTCGCTGGATGCGGCAAGGCCGAGCCAGGCGACGCCGTCGTTGGGCGCCAGTTGCACCGCCTTGTAGAACATCGCGCCAGCGTTGCCGTAGTTCGCCGAGCGGAACTGGTTCTTGGCCTCGGCCATGGCCTGGTCAGAGGCGTAGAAGTCGACGTTTGCAATGGTCTGAAGCCCCTTGAAGGTGTCGCCGAAGGCGGTGAACTCCGTGGGCGTGGGCTCGTTGCTACGGATCGTGCCGTCGGTCTCGCTGGTCTGGCAAGCGGCAAGTGATCCTGCGAGGCACAGGGCGAAGGCAATGCGCATAAGCCTGGTCATTCACACGTCTCCCGGCACCCCTCGTGCCAATTCCGTTGCCGCTGCCGGCTCAGAAGAAAACGCCCTTCATGCGAATGATGATCGGCAGCATGATGATCATCAGGACGGTCGGGAAGATGCACAGCCCCAGCGGGATCACCATCTTCACGGGTAAGGCGTTAGCGCGCTCCTCGGCGCGCAGGATGCGCTGCGAACGCATCTCGTCGCTGTAGACCCTGAGCGCCTCGGTCAGGCTGGTGCCGAGTTCCTCCGACTGGCGGAACAGCACGGCGAGCGAGCGCGCCTCGTCGAGCCCCATGCGGTCGGAGAGGTCACGCAGCGCCTCGCGCAGCGGTTTGCCGGCGCGCATCTGCAGGTTCATGATCGAAAGCTGGATGCCGAGCCATTTGTGAGTTCCGGCGAGCTCGCCACTGACCCGCTCGACCGCCGCCTCGAGGCTCATGCCGGCATCGGCGCAGGTGATCATCATGTCCATGAAGTCGGGGAAGCCGCGCCGGTAGCGCTGCTGCTGCGCCTTCTCAAAACGGTCGAGCGCAATGCTGGGAATGACCATGCAGGCAAGGCCGAAGACGGCCGCTCCGGCAAAGGCCACGAAGCCCGGCAAATGCTGCGGCAGGATGGCCGACAGGCCGAGATAGGCGGCAAGGAAGCCGACCAGCACGAAGCCGATGCGGCAGAGCGTGTAGATGAGCGGCGCGCTGGCCTGGTGGAAGCCGGCGCGGAAGAGCTTCGCCTCGAGCGCGTCGGGCTGGCCGCGCTCGCGCTCGGCGGCCTTGAAATAGGCGTCGACCGGGCGCTGCGCCGAGATCTTGGTGATCTGGTCCTGCGCCGCCAGCGAGCGCCTGCTGTCTATGCCGTCGGAAAGCAGGCTTTGCGTCACCATGCGGCGGGTCTGCATCACCGGCATGATGACCAGGGCGGCGAACAGGAACAGCGAGGCGGCGGCGAGGAACACCGCTGTCGAAAGCAGCAGCCCTGAGTCCTGGAAGGAAGCCAGAAAGTCCATCGCCCGCCTCCCTAGAAGTCGAAATTGACCATGCGATACATGATGTAGTCACCAAGCAGAGCCCAGGCGCCGAAGATTGTGAACACAGGCATGATCAGCGGGTTGCCCCAGATCGCGCCGTAGTAGCTCGGCGAGACCAGCAGCAGGATTCCGAACATCACCAGAGGGAACAGCGAGATCATCCATGCCGACACCCGGCCCTCGGCCGAAAGCGCGCGGATCTTGAGGCGCAGCTTCTGGCGTTCGCGCAGCACGCTCGACAAATTGCCGAGGATCTCGGTCAAATTGCCGCCGGTTCTTGCCTGGATCGACAGCGACACCGAAAGCAGGTGCAGCCCCTCGAAGCCGACGCGCTGCGACAGTTTCTTCACCGCCTGTTCGAGGCTCAGGCCGAAGGTGATTTCGTCGGCGACGATGCCGAATTCAGTGCCGATGGGGTCGGGCATCTCGCGCGCCACCATGGCGATGGCGACGGTGGTGGGATGCCCCGCCCGTAGCGAACGCACGATCATGTCGAGCGCATCGGGCAATTGCCTGGCGAATTTGGCGACACGCTTGTTGCGGGCGCGGCGCAGCACCAGCAGCGGCAGGCCGAAGCCGACCACCAGCAGGGCGAGAGCGCCGACCCACAGGTGGGCGGCAAACAGCACGACCAGCACCAGCGCCACCACGACGCCCGCCAGAAGGAAGGTCGTGGCAAAGGCAATCGGGCTGCCGGTGACGCCGGACTGGGTGTAGAGCCGGTTGAGCGCCACCAGGCCATAGGCAAAGTCGCCGCTGTCGGTCAGGCCGCGTTCGCGCAGCAGGCTGCGCAGGGCCTGCTCGGCCGGTGCATCCTCGCCCAGGCGCTTGAGGCGGCGATTGATCGCTCCGGCCTTGGCGCGGCGCGCGGCGAATGACAGATAGAGCGACTCGGCGGCGAGGATGGCGGACGCGGCGGCCAGCACATAGACGATGTAGAGAAGGGTCTGTCCGGTCAGCATCAGAGCGCCACCTGCGGGTTGAAGGCGTCCTTGGCGAAGTGGTGGCCGAGCACCGCCGCCTCCTGGGCAAAGCGCGGGCGGATGCCGGTGGCGCGGAACTCGCCGACGATCTTGCCGTCCTCGCCCACGTCACGACGGACGAAGTGGTAAATCTCCTGGAGCTGGATGACGCTGCCTTCCATGCCGGTGATCTCCGATATCGAGATGACCCGGCGGCCGCCGTCGGCCAGGCGCTGGGTCTGGACGATGATGTCGATGGCCGAGGCGATCTGGGCGCGGATCGACTCGATCGTCATGGGCATGCCGGCCATGCCGACCATCTGCTCGAGCCTGGACAGCGCATCGCGCGGCGTATTGGCGTGGATGGTCGTCATCGAGCCTTCATGGCCGGTGTTCATCGCCTGCAGCATGTCGAAGGCTTCCTCGCCGCGCACCTCGCCGACGATGATGCGGTCGGGGCGCATGCGCAGCGCATTCTTGACCAACTCGCGCTGGCGCACCTCGCCCTTGCCCTCGATATTGGGCGGCCGGGTTTCGAGCCGGCCGACATGCGGCTGCTGCAACTGCAGTTCGGCCGCGTCCTCGATGGTCAGCAGCCGCTCTCGGTGCGAGATGTAGCTCGACAGCGCGTTGAGCAGCGTGGTCTTGCCGCTGCCGGTGCCGCCCGACACCAAAATCGACTTGCGCGCCTGCACGGCAATGCGCAGCAGGTCGATCATCGGCTGCCGGATCGAGTTGAACTCGACCAGCCGCTCCAGCGAATAGGGTTTCTTGGAGAATTTGCGGATCGACACCAGCGGCCCGTCGACGGTGATCGGCCGGACCGCGACGTTGACGCGCGAGCCGTCCTCGAGGCGGGCGTCGACCATCGGATAGGATTCGTCGACGCGGCGGCCGATGGCCGAGACGATCTTGTTGATGATGCGCATCAGATGCGCCTCGTCGCGGAAGCGGATCGGCGTCTCCTCGAGCACGCCGCGCCGCTCGATGAAGACGCGCCGGTGCGTGTTGATCAGGATGTCGGCGATGGAATCGTCCTTGAGCAGCGGTTCGATCGGCCCGAGCCCCAGCATCTCGTCGGCGGTGTCGCTGGTCAGCTGGTCGAGCTCGCGCGCATTGAGCGGCACGGCGCGGCTGCGCACGAATTCGCGCACCAGCGGCAGGATCTCGTGCAGGATCTCGTCTTTGGAGGCGGTTTCGAGCGTCGCCAGATTGAAGCGTTCGATCAAATGACGATGGATGTCGACTTTCAGCGCCAGCATCGCGTCGGCCTGGGAGACGACGGCTTCCTCAGTGCCGGGCGCGGCAACGACCTCGGCCGGTTGCGCCTGAGGAACCGCGGAAGTGCCCACGAGTTTCGGCCTGGATGTACCGGTAAAGCGGCCCAGCATGATCTGCCCCACTCCCCCTTTTGCGAGGCCCTGCCCGCTGGCAGCTCGCCTGCACCTGCGTTCCTGCGGATGCGGAGGAGATCGCGCGGATGCCGCCGCGCCCCGTGGCGCCGAAGCCGTACAGCTTCAGATCCGATGCCCCGGGGCCTGCACCCTGCCCCTCGGCCTATCCCCCACCCCATCCATTAGCAACCCGTAAACTATTTGCTAACCAAGGGTTGCGCAAGCGTGTAAAGCGAGCTGGATGATCATTACTTGATTATAGTTAAAAATAGTCAACGCATATCAACTACAAATTCCAACAATGACATACTTCCGGCAGGCCGTGGAAATGGTCGCGTTCCATGTGCGGATTTATGAAATGACAAAAACAGAGAAATTTCATCATCTTAAAATAACATATAACTGCTTATGCGAACTAGCTAATTTAGCATTAATTGGATTGCCGGCAAGGTCGTATGGTTAACGCTCGAATAAACGCTGGGTAATCATGGGTTTGTGCGAATGGCAATGCGGCAATTTTGCGTCAAAACAAGTAGTAATTGGTTAAGGTTTCGTTAAATCGTTTGACAGCTTAAATAAGCTCCTTCTAATCTTGGCGTCGACGGGGGATGCTTGGGTATGGATTTCATCTCTTGCTCGGCTCGTCGGGTTGCAACTCAATGGGGAGAAATTGCCATGAAGAAGTTCATGACGATGGCCCGGCAGTTCCGCGACGATGAAGACGGCGCTGCCATGGTCGAATACTCGATACTGATCGGGCTCATTACAGCTGCCACGATCGCCATCATCGTAGGCGTGGGCTTCTACGTCACCGATGCGTGGAACACACTGTGCGACAATCTTGGCACCACCTGCACGTCCAATAAGGGCTAAGCGCGATCCGGGCCCAGGCTCGCAGCCTGGGCCCAGTTCGCAATGAAAGCACTAGTCGCGTGGGGCGATGGCAACGCTGGCAAGGGGCGGATTACATTGCGCGCAAACTCCATTGTCATGATCGTTCTGGCCGGCATCTTCGGCGTCCTCGCCGTCGTGCTGGCGAACATGTGGCTCGCCAACCAGCGCAGCCAGATGGCCCACGCCGACGAAGCGCCCAAGGCGACAATCGTCGTTGCCGCCGTGGGGCTGAAATTCGGCGACCCCGTCACCACTGACAAGATGCGTGTCATTCCCTGGCCGGCGGGTGCCATTCCGGCCGGCGCCTTCAAGACGGTCGAGGAAGTGCTTGCCAAGGAAGGCAACCGCCAGGCGCTGCAGGCGATCGGCGCCAACGAACCCATTCTGGCCAGCAAGATCACCGGCCCCGGCCAGCGCGCGACGCTGTCGGCGGTGCTGGCCGACGGCATGAAGGCCGTTTCCATTCGCGTCAACGACGTGCTCGGCGTTGCCGGCTTCGTCTTTCCCGGCGACCGCGTCGACATATTGTTGACCCGCACGGTGCGCAACACCGACGGCACCGACCAGAGTTTTGTCGACGTGCTGTTGCAGAGCATCAAGGTGCTTGCTGTCGACCAGGTGGCCGACGAAAGCAGCGAGAACCCGACCGTGGTCAAGGCGGTGACATTAGAGGTTTCGACCAAGGACGCCCAGAAGCTGACGCTCGCCGCAGGTGCCGGCCAGCTGTCGCTGGCGCTGCGCCAGGTCGCGGCCAACGAGGGCGAATCCACCGCGCGCGTCACCCTTTCCGATCTCACCGGCGATACGCCCGACGACGTCGCCGCCCGGCAGGCCGAACTCGACCGCCAGGCCGCGCTCGACGCCGAACGCCAGCGCAACGATGCCCAGTTCGACGGCCTGCGCAAGGCGGTCGAAAAGGTTGACAGCCGCCTCGACGAACTCGGCAAGGCCAAGCCCGTCGCAACGCCCGCCCAGGAGGCCAAGGAAATCGTCAAGGAAGTGATCAGGTACGTGCAGCCCGAACCGCCGGCCTTTGCCACCATCGGCGTGTTCCGCGGCACCGAGCGGGCGACCTACGACGTGCCCCGCGCCAAGTGAGGCGAAAAGCGCCTCGCCGCGACACTGCAAGCCGAAACGACAAGTGCGTAGCCAGAGTGTAGTACCAGGGGGAGCGAGTTTGATGGGGGGATTTCGGGGAGCTTTGCTGGCGGTAGCGGTGGCGGTTGCTGCGCCGTCGGCCTTGACTGCGACCGTGGCTGCCGCGGCAGACCGCAGCATCGACGTGTCCAGCCCGCGCGTGCACCGCATCTTCCTGCCGACCTCGCAGTCGGTGACCATCCAGGTCAACAGGAACCTCGGCGACATGGTCGTTGCCGACACCAAGATCGCCGACGCCCAGCCGATGACCGACCGGACGCTTTATGTCATCGGCAAGGGCCCCGGCACGACCTCGATCAATCTTTTTTCGGAAGACCGCCGCTCGCTCGGCGTCATCGAGGTCGAGGTCGGCGTCGACGTCGACGACATGGCCGCGGCCATCCGCCAGGTGGCGCCGCGCTCGCGTGTCACCATCGGCTCGGTCAATGGCCGCGTCAGGCTTGGCGGCCGCGTCAAGGACGGCGCGCAGCTCGCCGCGATCCTCCAGGTCGCGCAGCAATACGGCCCCGACGCGATCATCAACGCCATCGAGGTCGAGGATAGCCAGCAGGTCAACCTAGAGGTGCGGGTGCTGGAAGTGTCGCGCAACGCCGGCCGCGAGATCGGCGTCAGCTTCGCTGCCGGAGAGAAGGGAACCAAGGCACCCGGCGTGCCGGGCCCGATCGGCGAGCAGTCCTTCAAAGGACTTGTCGGCATGGCCGGCACCTTCGCCACCGGCAATGCGCCCTTCGCGACACTGATTGCCCGGGTGATCGACGCCGGCGTCAATGTCGACATGATGATCCGGGCGCTGGAGGACAAGCGCATGGCCCGCCGCCTCGCCGAACCGAACCTCACAGCCCTTTCGGGCGAGGAGGCGAGCTTTCTGGCCGGCGGCGAGGTGCCGATCCCGGTGGCGCAGGACAGTGGCCAGACCAGCATCGAATTCAAGGAGTTCGGCGTCAAGCTGCGCTTCATCCCGATCGTGCTGGAGAACGGCAAGATCAACCTGCGGCTCAACCCGGAGGTCAGCGAGGTCGATCCGACGGTGACGATCCGCGCCAACGGCCTCGACATCCCCTCCTTCAATACCCGCCGGGCCTCGACCGTGGTCGAGCTGCGCGACGGCCAGAGCTTTGCCATCGCCGGCCTGCTGCAGTCGCACAACAGGAAGATCCAGGCTCAGGTGCCGTGGCTTGGCCAGGTGCCGATCCTCGGCGCGCTGTTCCGCTCGTCGAGCTACATCAAGAACGAGACCGACCTCGTCATCATCGTCACCCCGCGGCTGGTGCGTCCGACCAAGCCCGGCCAGCCGCTGGCGACCCCGCTCGACAAGACGCGGCCGACCAACGACCCGGAATTCTTCCTGATGGGGCAACTCGAGATCACCAAGGACATGGTCCGCGCCTACGAAACCGGCAAGGGCGTGACCGGTCCCTACGGCCACATGCTCGACGTCAATTCCAAGGATCAGCTGGTCTATGTCAAGAAATAGCGCCCTGCCCCTCATTGCGATCGCCGGGCTGCTCTGTGGCTGCGCCGACTATCTCAACCGCTACGACACGGTGACGCTCGCCGCCGGCGACGCGCAGAAGCACAACATGCTGCTGCAGACGGCCGATCCGTTCAACCCGGCGGCCCAGGACAACCACATTCCGACCAGCGGCGCGCGCACCGCCTTCGTGATGCGCCGCCTGCTGCTGCCGCCGACCGTGCCCGCCCCGTCGGAAGGCGCGGGCGACGCCGGCCCCGGCCCCGGCGACGGCGGCTCATGAGGCAAGGATGCGGCGACAGGCGGCACCGGACGTACGAGGCGGCCGGCGCGGAGAGCAAGAGGAGGATTTCGCCATGCTGCGGACGCTCCGCGCATTCTGGCACGACCAGCGAGGGGTAGCCCTCATCCTCGTCAGCATCATGCTGCCGGCGATCATCGGCTTTTCGCTGCTCGTCATCGACATGAGCCGCGCCAACAATTTGCACAACGACCTGCAGAAGGCGGCGGATGCCTTTGCGCTGGCGGCGGCGGCGGAGCTGGATGGCTCCGCCGGCGCTTGGGCCCGCGCCGAGCGCGCCATGGACAAGCTGGTCAAGAACCGGAGCTATTTCTCCACTGCTGATGTGCCGACTCTAACGGCGGGACAACCGGGCGGCTCGTTGAACGCCAATAGCGCGGGCAACATCAGTTGGAAGTTCCTCAAGACATTGCCGCAGAATGACAGCTCGGCTGTCACCAGCACACAATACGCGGACGCGGACAAGGCAAAGGGCGAGAAGGAAAGCGCCTATATCCAAGTGACGGTCACGCCGACCGGCTTTCGTTCGCTTTTCCCGGCATCGTTTCTGACCGGCAACGCCGCCGACAATGCATTCAACGTCGGCGCGAAGGCCGTCGCCGGCTTCCGGTCAAGCGTCTGCGACTACACGCCGGTCTTCATGTGCAATCCCTATGAAAACACCAGCATCACCGGTGGCGTCACCCTAGAACAGGCGGCACAGTCACAGCAATACCGGCGCCGCCAGATCATCTTGCGCGGCGACGGTTCCTACGCGCCCGGCAACTTCGCATTCCTGAGCGCCCCCGACGGCAACGGCGCCAAAGCCCTGGAGAACATGCTGGCGAGTTCCAAGCCGCTGGCCTGCTATTCGCGCAACGGCGTCGACACCGAACCCGGCCAGAATGCCGGGCCGGTCAAGAACGGGTTGAATACGCGCTTCGGCATCAACACAGGCTATACTGGCGCCGACTACGGCCCGGCGGTCAACGTCCGAAAGGGCGCCAAGAATGGCAATCAATGCGTCAAGGACAACAAGGTCCAATACGAGACCGACGTGAGCAAGGGCGTCGGCCTGGAACGCGACAGCTGCCATATCGCCGGCAACTGCACGATGATGGGCGGCCGTATGGGTGCGGGCGACTGGAACAGTTCGCGCTACTGGACGGTCAACCACCCCAGTCGCGGGGCGCTGCCGACGGAACTGGTCGGGGCGACCCGCTACGAGATGTACCGCTACGAGATCGACAAGAACATCTATCAGGATAAGGCCGTCGGCGGCGAGACCGGAATTCCAGCCTGCGGCACGCCGGTGACCAAGGTCGACAGGCGCATCCTCTATGGCGCGATCCTCGACTGCATCGCGCTCCAGGCATCCGGCGTCAAGTTCAACGGCCGATCCACGGGGCTGCCCGTCCGCGCCTTCGGCAGCTTCTTCCTCACCGAGCCGATCAAGGACGGCAAGAACATCTATGTCGAACTGGTCGACATCACCGGCAAGGGCGGCCGCGGCACGCTCGACAACTTCCTGCGCGACGAAGCGCAACTTTATCGGTGATCGCCATGCTCGATGCGCTCAAACGCTTGAGAGATAGCTTCGGCCAAGACCAGCGCGGCGCGGTGCTGGTCGAGATGACGCTCGTAGCACCTTTGATGATCATACTGTCGGCCGGCGTTTTCGAGTTCGGCAACATCATGCACCAGAAGCTCTTGATGCAGGCCGGCGTCAACGACGCCGCGCGCTTCGCCGCTCGCTGCAACAGCCAGATGTATACCGAGTATGGCCTGCCGGCGATCAACTGCGCCGATATGGCCAAGAACATCGCGGTATTCGGGAACCCTGCTGGCTCCGGTAGCCCAAGGGTCGCAGACTGGGAAACATCTGATGTCACAGTGGCGATCGCAAGCCCTGCCGACTGCCACGACGCAGTCGTCGGCGGCGTCACCCAATATCGCTCGGTGACCCCGCAGGTATGCATCGCCAAGGTGACCAACGCCAAGGTCTATGCCGACCTCGGCATGCTCAGCGTCATCGGCATCGGATCGATCACACTGAACGGCACCCACGAAGAACGATTGATACGGTTCTGATCATGCTGAAGCGGTTTGCAACGGCGGAAAGTGGTGCGGCGATGGTGGAAATGACCATCGTCATGACGCTGCTGTTGGCGCTTACCCTCGGCTTCGTCGATTTCGGCTATGCCTTCTATCAGTGGAACGCCGCCAACAAGGCGGTACAGGTAGGTGCAAGGCTGGCCTCGATCTCCGATCCGGTGGCAAAGGGCCTGCTGACGGCCGCGCCCACTGCCACTCCCGGCGCGCCTGTCACTGCCGGTGCCTATGGGCCTTTCGTTTGCACTTCGGCCGGCGGCGTATCATGCCCAAGCTACGACTCCACCAATTTCAGCCGGATATTCCGTGGCGATACGGCAGTCACCGCCAATGACGCGTGCCCCCCACCGACGGGCACGCAGAGGCCGGGCATGTGCCATTTCTTCCCGGCCCTCAAGCGCGAGAACGTCGTGATCACCTACGCCGCCACAGGGCTCGGGTTCCAGACACGGCTAAGCGGACCCGTTCCCACGATCACCGTCAGCCTGCAAAACGTCAACTTCCGCTTCTTCTTCCTGAGCGGACTGATGGGGTTCACCGACATCGCCATGCCCTCCATGCTGAGCACGGTGACGGGCGAAGACCTGAAGAGCACAGCGCCATGAACGCCATCGATTCAAAAGTCCTGCCGACCCGTCGCAAGCAGATCGCGCTGTTTTCGGCAGATGCTCAGTTCCGGCGCGAAATTGCCACGCGGCTCGAAGCGCTGGCGATCTACGATGTCCAGATCGCCGAACCGGCTGCTTATCTGAAGGGTGTCGGTGGCGCGCGGCCCGGCATCATCATCCTCGACCTCGATCAGGGCGAAATGCTCGACAGTCCCGGCCTGTTCGAGGCGCGGGCCGCCTGGCCGTCGGTGCCGCTGATTGCCATTTCCAGCGAGTTGCAGCCTGAGCGGATGCGCAAGCTTGTGCGCCTCAACGCCTCCGACTGGCTGCGCAAGCCGCTCGACGGCAAGGATCTGATCAATGCCGTGACCTTCCACGACAGCGGCAGCCAGTCCAACCGCAGCCGCATCACTACCTTTATCAGCGCCAGCGGCGGCGCCGGTGCGACCACGCTGGCACTCGCGGCCGCCGAGCAGCTCGCCGCCAGGTCGCCCGAGCGCGCTACCGCAACCTGTCTGGTCGACCTCGATTTCCAGAGCGCCAATTGCGGCGCCTATCTCAACCTGTTCAACCAGTTCGATCTCGCCGGGATCGTCGCCCAGCCGGAACGGCTCGACGTCGAACTGCTCGACGTCATCAAGCTGTCGCGTCCCAGCGGCCTGACCATCTATTCCTTCGAGCGGCCCGACCTGCCCTTCGATGGCCATGGCGCCGATTTTGTCTTGAAGCTGCTCGATCTTGCGGCCTACCGCTTCGACGACATCGTCATCGACCTGCCCAATCTCGAGACGCCCTGGCAAGCATCGGTGCTGTCGACCAGCGACGAGATCTTCATCGTCTTCGAGTTGAACCTCGCCTCGCTGCGGCAGGCCAAGCGGCTCTACGGCAAGATCCGCGAGCTCCGCGGCAATGGCGCCAGCATCACGCTGGTCGCCAACAAGCAGAAGCGCAGGTGGTTCGGCAACCACTTCTCCCGCAAGGAGCTGGAGAAGGTGTTCAAGGCGCCCAACATCCGATCGGTCAGCCTCGACGACAAGTTGCTCACCGAGGCGCTCAACCGCGCGATCCTGCCTTCCGAAGTCGATGCACGCGCCCGCTTCAACAAGGAACTGAAGTCAATGTTCCGCGACAGGCTCGAAGCCGATGCACGCTAGGCCCTGCTTTGAAGCCATCCTGATACGCCTTGGATTTGCCTTGCTTATCGTTGCCGGGATGATGCAAATCCCGGCACATGAGGCCATCGCAGGCGGCCGACCGCCTCTGCCAGCGATGGGGCCGAGTCTGCGCAGTTTCGTTGCCTTCGCAACCAGGGAGACGGCGGGAACCATCGTGATCCGCAAGCAGGAGAAGGCGCTTTACCTGATCACCTCCGCCGACCAGGCGCTGCGCTACCAGATCAGCGTAGGCCGCGACGGCTTTGGCTGGACCGGAACCGTGAAGGTCGGCGCCAAGAAGGAATGGCCCGAATGGCGCCCGCCGGCCGAAATGCGTGGGCGCCAGGCGGGGTTGCCGGAATTCGTTCCCGCAGGCCCATACAACCCACTTGGGGCACGGGCGCTCTATCTCCATGAGGAAGGCCGAGACACTCTCTACCGCATCCATGGCACCAATGACCCCAAGGGCGTCGGTTTCGACGGCACCTCGGGGTGCTTCCGGCTGACCAATACCGACGTCGTCGATCTGTTCAAACGCGTGCCGGTCGGCACGAAGGTGGTTGTCGAATGACTATGATCATCGATCCCAGCGTCATCGCCATCGGCGCAACCGACGGTATTCTCGACCATCAGGCAAGCCGGCCGCGCTACATTGCTCTCGCCGTGGCCGGAGCCATCGGAATGACCGCGCTCAACATTGGGGCGGTGGTTTATCTTTACCGCGGCATCTCCGAGCTACGGGCCACTGAGCTCAAGCTTGGCCAGCTTTCCAAGTTCGAAGCCCACATCATTGACAAGATGGAGCTGGTCAACACTGGCGTGCACAGCCGCTTTGAGAAGCTCGACGGCGATCTGCAGGGAAAGTTCAGCGATGTCCGCGAACGGCTGGACAAAATCGAGCGCGAAGGCATGCCCCGCCAGATCGAAACGGGCATGCTGCCGCCGACCGAGGATGCGCCGGTGGATTTCGCCCCCCTGCCGCCCACGCTCGAGGACATGCCGCAGGCCATGGAGGCTGTGAACGGTCCCGTTGCGTCGCCGAGGCCGACACCGCGGGCATCCCTGCCAGCGCCCAGCTCATCCTATCAGCGGCTCGAGTCCGCCGACGGCAAGGTCTACTATCGCAAGGTCAAGTGACCGGCCAACGGTGCCGGCAAATCAGAAGCCGCGCTCTACGGCTACGAGTGCCAGGGACAGATCACGGCCGCGACGCCGAGCCTGGCTCAGATAGGCGTGGTGGCAGGACGCGCAAGCTAGAATGCCTGCCAGCAGCACGGCCCCGCTCAGCCCGTTGAGTTCGATCCCGGCCGGCATCCGAAACCCTTGGAGCATGCCAATGTCACCGAACGCGCTTGCACTCATCGACGGCTGCCCGGCCAGCAACATCGTGCCGAAGGCGAGCAAGGCAGCGTGATTGACGAGGAAAGGAACGGCGAAGGACCTGCTGCGCAGGCAGGCCCATCTCACGACGATGACCGCCGCGACGATGCCCGCCATTTGCAAGGGGACGTATGTCCCGAAGAAATAGTCGACCTCGACCCAGAACATCCCCGACACCTGCCGTAGCGCGAGCCAAGCGCGCCACAATTCTGGGCTGCCTGGATACCAGGCCAGCATGGCGGTAGTGATCCGCTCCAGCATGAGGAGGAGCATGACGATTGCAGGAAAAGCAGCGGCAAGTATCGGCCTGTTGCGCATCGTTCCTCTCCCTGGGTGGGACGACGAGCAAGCTAGGCCTACTTGGTTAAGTTGAACTTAATATGCGGCAGAGCTCAGATAGCGGCATCATTGGCTTCTGCCGGCCTCGCGGATACGAGGATTAGCAGTCGTTCGAACAGCAGCGGGCCGTCAGTTCGGATTCAGGTGCGGCTACTGAGAGCCTGACGCCGCAAAGAGCGTGCCTGCAAACCATGCAACGACAATCAATAATGATGTGCGCTGCACAACATTTGGAGTTGCACCTCAGCGGCCGTGAAAATAGGCTCGCGCGTCCCTTCAGCGCGCCTGTTGGCGGCAGGGCGTCAAACAACAGAGGCTTTCCATGACACGACTTCACTCCCTTCTCGCGGCAGGCGTAGCCTGTCTGGCGACGTCCCTCGTCGCCGCGCCGGCAATGGCTCAGGCCAAGACGCTGACCATCTCGTGGTGGGGCTTCAACGGCGACAAGCTGGAAGAGTACATCATCAAGCCGTTCAAGGAAAAATGCGGCTGCGAAATCGTGTTCGAGACCGGCAACAACGCCGACCGCCTCAACAAGATCAAGATCCGCAACGGCGAAGGTGTCGACGTTGCCTATTTCACCGACGCCTATTCGCAGATCGGCATCAAGGAAGGTCTCTTCCAGGCGATCGACAAGTCCAAGGTACCGAACCTTGAAGGTCTCTATGATCTTGCCAAGGCGCCGCAGGGCGAATTCGGCCCGGCCTACACGATCGGCCGCGTCGGCGTCATCTACGATACCGCCAAGGTCAAGTCCCCAGTCACCTCGTGGAACGACCTTTGGAAGGAAGATTTCAAGAGCGCGCTGTCGCTGCCGGGCATCACCACCACCGCCGGCCCGATGGCCGTCATGATCGCCGGCGCGCATGCTGGCGTCGATCCCTTTGCCGATGCCGACGGTGCCTTCAAGGCGATCGAGGCGCTGAAGCCCAACGTCGTCAAGAACTACAACACCGGCTCCGAGCTGGTGAACCTGTTCTCGACCGGCGAGATCACTGCCGCCGTCGCCCAGGACTTCACCCTTGCCCAGATCCAGGCTGCCGTTCCGACCGCTGCCTGGGCCGATCTTTCCGATGGCGCGATTGCCACGCTCAACACCATCAACATCCCCAAGGGTGCGGCCAACGTCGATCTGGCGCACGAGTTCATCAACTTCGTGCTGTCGAAGGAAGTGCAGCAGAAGACCGCCGAGAACGGCGTCGATGCACCGGTCGTCAAGGCAGTTGAGCTGACGCCCGAGCAGGCCAAGATGTGGACCTACGGTGCGGATATGATCGCCTCGCTCAAGCAGGTCGATTACGAGAAGCTCAACACGGCCAAGACCGACTGGGTCGACCGCTGGAACGAAGTCTTCGGCATGTAAGATGACAGACGCGAGGAAGGGCGCCTGCCCTTTCTCGCTTTCCTGTGTATTTAGAGCCACAAACAGCGTCTTTTGGCTGTTTTACCAGCCTTTGCGGCATTCTGCGTCTTTCCCCACCAGACAATGAAGGCTAGCTAGCCCCACGCGCTGCCTCCGAACGCGACGCGGCTCGATGAACTGGAAGAGATCGGACCTCATGCTGAAACGCTTTGCCGGATGGTGGCTCGCCGGGCCCGCTACGCTGGCCGTTCTGGTATTTCTCGTACTGCCGGTGGCCGCAACCATCGCCACGACATTTGCCGAGCCAAACGGCCTTTTCGCCCCTTACGTCGCCTTCTTCGGCAGCGGCTTCCGCCGCACCGTGCTGTGGCGCACGATCGAGATTTCGCTCGCCACCACCGCCATCTCGCTGGTCGTCGGCTTTCTCACCGCCTATGTGGTTTCGAAGTCACCTGGCAAGCTCAAGAGCCTGCTGATCATCGCTGCCGTCTTCCCGCTGCTGACAGGGGTGGTCGTGCGCTCCTTCGCCTGGCTGATCATCCTCGGCAAGAATGGCATCCTCAACAATTTCCTTGTCGGCATCGGCCTGACCTCCGAGCCGCTGGCAATGCTCTACACGCAAGGCTCGGTCATCGTCGCGATGGTCTATCTGTTCGTGCCGCTCATGATCCTGACGCTGGTCGGCGTGCTGGAAAACATTCCAGACGACGTCGTGCAGGCATCCGCCTCGCTCGGCGCTACGCCCGCCGGCACCTTCCGCCAGGTGATCCTGCCGCTCGCCGTGCCCGGCCTGATCGTCGGCGCGGTGCTGGTTTTCACGGGCTCGTTCACCGCCTATGCCACGCCGCAATTGCTTGGCGGCGAGCGCCAGATGGTGATGGGCACCTTGATGTACCAGCGCGCCATGGTCTCGTTCGACTGGGTCGGCGCCTCGACAATCGCAGCAATCATGGTGGTGATCACTGTCGCCGTCGTTCTTGCCATGAGCCGCGTTGCGCGGCGTCTCAACCCGATGGCGACATGATGACCAGCCGTATCAATCCCCTGCTGATCCTGTTTACCGTCCTGGTCTACATCTTCCTGATGGGGCCGTTGATCATCGTGCTCGGCGCCTCGGTCAGCGACACCACCTATCTGACCTTCCCGCCGCAAGGCCTGACGTTGCGCTGGTTTGAAAACATCTTCGCGATCAGTGCGTTCAAACGCACCATCGTCACCTCGCTGCAGCTTGCTTTCCTGGCGACGGGACTGGCGCTGCTGATCGGCATTCCGGCGGCCTATGCGCTCAACCGCTACCGCATCAAGCTGCCGTCGTGGCTTTCGACCGTTTTCGTGCTGCCGATCCTGGTGCCGGAAATCGTGCTTGGCTTCTCGCTATTGAAGTCGGTCGCCGTCGGTCTGCAGACGCCGATATTTCTCACGCTGCTCGTAGGTCACATGCTGCTGGTGCTGCCCTATTGCGTCCGCGTTGTCTCGGCGAGCCTTGCCTCGTTCGACTTCTCGATCGAAGAGGCCGCCGTCAGCCTTGGCAGCCCACCGGTGAAAACCTTCTTCACCATCGTATTGCCCAATGTCCGCTCAGGCGTGATCGCAGCCTTCATCCTGGCCTTCATCACCTCGATCAACGACGTGTCGACGTCGCTGTTCTTGACCGGACCCGGCATCTCGACCTTGCCGATCCAGATCCTCGCCCATGTCGAGCAGTTCTTCGACCCGACCATCGCCTCGGTGTCGGTGCTGCTCATGCTGCTCACCGTCGCCGTGATGGCCATCGTCGAGCGCACGCTCGGCCTCACCTTCCTTGCGAAGTAGAACCTTATGACCCAGGCACTATCAGTACAAAACCTCACTGCTCACTACGGCGCCACCAAGGTGCTGGAGGACCTGTCGTTGTCCGTCGGCGCCGGCGAGTTGGTGTCGCTGCTCGGCGCTTCCGGTTGCGGCAAGACGACGACGCTGCGTCTCATCGCCGGCTTCCTTGAGCCGACTTCGGGCAGCATCCGGCTGGGCGACAAGGACCTGACGCGGCTGCCCGCCTACAAGCGCGACATCGGCCTGGTGTTCCAGAACTACGCGCTGTTTCCGCATCTGTCAGTGCTCGACAATGTTGGTTTTGGGCTCAAGCAGCGCGGTGTGGCAGCACCTGAGCGCGAAAAGCGCGCCAAGGCAATGCTCGAGCGCGTCGGCCTTTCGCAGCTCGCCGACCGGCTGCCCGGGGCGCTGTCGGGCGGTCAGAAGCAGCGTGTCGCGCTAGCCCGTGCGCTGGTTATCGAGCCGCCGCTTTTGATGTTCGATGAGCCGCTGTCCAACCTGGACGCCAAGCTGCGTGTTGATATGCGCGTCGAGATACGCCAGCTGCAGCGCGCCAACGGCACGACCTCGGTCTATGTCACTCACGACCAGGAAGAGGCGTTCTCGATCTCCGATCGCGTGGCGATCATGAATGCCGGCCGCATCATGCAGTTCGACACACCCGAAACGCTGTACCAGCGCCCGGCCAACGCGTTCGTCGCGCGCTTCGTCGGCTTCGAGAATCTGGTTCCGATGAAGGTTTCCGCGCGCGACGGCGCAACTGTCACCGCGACGACATCGGACGGTTCGCAGCTCAAGCTGTCGCAGGATCGTTTCGGTTCCATCCCCGATGCATTCGTTCTGGCGGCGCGCGCCGACGGGCTTGCCGTGTCTACAGACGCCAAGGCCGAGGGTATCCCGGCGACGCTCGGACTCAGGACCTATCTCGGCCGCGCCTACCAGTACCAGAGCGATACGGCGGCCGGCATGCTGATCGCCAACGGCGCGCTGTCGAGCCCGCTCGAGCCGGGCAGCACGGCAAAGCTGGTGCCGGTGCCCGACCAGTGCTGCGTACTCAAGCCGGAATGAACTGAGGACTGCCGATGTCCATCCTCATCACCAACGCTACCATCCTGCCCTGCACGGCGGAGATGCCGGTCATCGACAGCGGCTACGTGCACGTCGAGGGCGACACGATCAAGGCGCTTGGGGCAGGCCCAGCGCCTGAAATCGTTGGTGCGGAAATCATCGATGCCGGCGGCGATCTGGTCATGCCGGGCATGGTCAACCCGCATTGCCACATGGCAATGACGTTGTTCCGCGGCCTGGGGGAAGACGTCGACGACCGGCTGTTCCGCTACATGCTGCCGCTGGAGCGGAAATTCATGCGTCCGGAGCCGGTGCGGGCCGGTACCGCGCTCGCAGCCCTAGAGATGATCGAGGGCGGCGTCACCACGGTCGCCGACATGTACTATTTCGAGACCGAGGTCGGCCGTGTGGCCGATGCCGCCGGCATGCGCGGCGTCATCGGCCAGACCATCGCCAATTTCGATCCGCCCGACCACAAGAGCTTTGACGAAGGCTTCGCCCTCACCGAGCAATTGGTTGCCGAGTTTGCCGCCCATGACCGGATCATTCCGTCGATCGCGCCGCACGCGCCCTATTCGACCGGCATGGAAACGCTGGCGCGCATCGCCCGCTGGGCAGACGACCATCCCAATGTGCCGGTGCAGTTGCACCTCGCCGAGACCGACGACGAACTGCGGTGGGCGGCGACCAGCCATGGCATGCGGCCGGTGGAAGTGGTCGAAAAGGCCGGCCTGTTGCGCGAGCGCTTGATCTGCGCCCACTGCCTGCATGTCGACGAGGCCGACATCGAGCGCATGGCCAATGCCCGGGTCGGCGTCGCGCACAACGCCCGCTCCAACGGCAAGGCTGGACGCGGCATCGCCCCCGTCGAGGCGATGCGCAAGGCGGGCATTCCCGTGGGCATCTCGACCGATGGCGCGATGAGCGGCAATACGCTCGACCTGTTTTCGCAGTTCGGACCAGTCTCGATGTTCCAGAAACTGCTCGGCCGCAGCCGCAAGCCGATGCCGGCCGTCGAGGTTGTCCGTATGGCGACTATCGAGGGCGCAAAGGTGCTCGGGCTCGACGCCAAGGTCGGCTCGCTCGAGCCGGGCAAAAAGGCCGATCTTATCCGCGTCGAGCTCACGTCACCGCGCCAGCAGCCGATCTACGACATCTATTCGACGCTGGTCTTCGCCACCATGCCGACCGACGTGCGCGACGTGATGGTGGCCGGCCAATGGCTGATGCGCGGTCGTGAGGTGCTCAGCCTCGAACGCAAGAAGGTCTTGCGCGATGCGCTGCAGGTTGCCCAGAGCTTCAAGGCCGAGATGGCGCGCATTGATGCCGCTGGCTGAGGCCGGGATTTTCGAACCACATTAGGACTACGCGAGTGAACAGAAACGAATCCGCAGCACACCTCGACCAGGTGCTCGCCAATGTCGACGCCAATCTCGATGCCAGCCTTCAGCGGTTGTTCGACCTGATCCGCATTCCCTCGGTGTCGACTGATCCGGCTCATGCCGCCGATTGCCGCCGCGCCGCTGACTGGCTGTCGAAAGAGCTCACAGCACTCGGCTTCGACGCCTCGGTGCGCCCGACCGAGCGCCATCCGATGGTTGTCGGCCATGACCGTTCAGGCGATGGCCCGCATGTGCTGTTCTACGGCCACTACGACGTCCAGCCGGTCGATCCGCTGGCGCTGTGGCACTCCGATCCGTTCGAGCCCAAGCTCGTGCCTCAGCCCGACGGCGACACCCATATCGTCGCGCGCGGCGCTTCCGACGATAAAGGCCAGTTGCTGACCTTCGTCGAGGCCTGTCGCGCCTGGAAGGCGGTCACTGGCAGCCTGCCGATCCAGGTTTCCGTGCTGTTCGAGGGCGAAGAAGAGATTTCGAGCCCGAGTCTGGCGCCCTTCCTCGAAAAGACCGGCGCCGAGCTCAAGGCCGATGTCGTGCTGGTCTGCGACACCGACATGTGGGACGCCGAGACGCCTGCTGTCACCACCATGTTGCGTGGCGTGTTGAAGGAAGAGATCGAGATTTCCTGCGCCGATCGCGACTTGCATTCGGGCATCTACGGCAATGCCGCGCGCAACCCGTTGCAGTTGATGTCGGACATACTTGCGAGCCTGCGCACGCCCGATGGCGGCGTGGCTGTCGAAGGTTTTTATGACGGCGTGCAGGAACTCCCCGAGGTGGTGAAGGCGCAATGGCAGCGGTTGCCATTCGACGAAAAGGGCTTCTTGGGCAATATCGGGCTCAGCCTGCCGGCCGGCGAAGCGGGTCGCTCGGTACTCGAACAGGTCTGGGCGCGGCCGAGCTGCGAGATCCACGGCGTCATCGGTGGCTACAACGACGAAGGATTCAAGACCGTGATTCCGGCCATAGCCAGGGCAAAACTGTCGTTCCGGCTGGTCGCCGGCCAGGACCCTGAAAAGATCCGTGCTGCGTTCCGCACTCACGTTCGAGCGCGCGTTCCGGCAGATTGCTCGGTCGAATTCTTCGACCATGGCGCGAGTGCCGCAACCGTCATGCCGATCGATGGCGCGTTCCTGCAGAAGGCGCTCAGTGCGCTGACCGAGGAATGGCAGCGCGAAGCGGCGGTCGCCGGCACCGGCGGATCGATCCCGATTCTCAGCGCCTTCAAAGACAAGCTCGACATGGATTCGCTGCTCGTAGGCTTCGCCCGTTTCGACAACCGCATCCACAGCCCGAACGAGAAATACGACCTCAGCAGTTTCCGGAAGGGCATCCGTTCGTGGGCGCGGATCCTGGCGGCTTTTGCCGAAGAGGCGCACTGAACGAGGCGGTTTCGGCTGGGTGCGTCCTTCGAGGCTCGCCCGCCAACACTTTTGGAACATCTGCAACCGCTTCGCGGGCTCGCACCTCAGGATGAGGACCGTTGTGCGAGCGCGCTGTTCTGAGAGACTGCACCCAAGGCTTGACTAGGTTCAGCTGCCCTCAAGACTTGCCGCAATTCGCATTCCTACGCCTCGCCTGGCACCCAGCTCAACAGTCCTCATCCTGAGGTGCGAGCCCGCAACGCCGTTACAGAACCAACACCAGCATGGGCGGGCGAGCCTCGAAGGACGTACTCATAATCCTGTCCTCACCACACCACCGGGTGGCTCGCTCCGGTCTGCACATTGACAAAACCTTGCGGCACCGCATCGGTCGGCGCCACCAGCACCCAGCGCCACGGCGCGCAAGTCAGGGTTGCAAACTGCAGCCGCTCGGGGAAGCCCGGGAACCAGCGTGGCGAGAAGGTCGGTTCATAGAGCCATTCGATCTTGTTGGCCTCGGCGTAGAGCTTTTCCATCTCGGCATCGAGGGCCTCGGCGGGGCGGTTGGTCATGAGACCGCCGACCTCGTAGTGCACGTCGGCAACCACCTCGCCGCCAGTGACCAGCGCCCAGCCGCCCTGGTTGTCGACGATGCGGTTGACCACTTCGGCCATCGCCGCGTCGGATGAACCGACGACCCAGATGTTGTGCTTGTCATGCGCCACGGTGCAGCCGACGGCGGTGTCGGGTGTCTTCGGCCCGCAGCCGAGCCAGAACATCTTGGCCACCTTGCCCTCGCCCGAGAAGCGGTCGACGATCGCGAACTTGGTGATGTTGCGCTCGCTGTCGCGCTGGACCTCTCCGTCGACCACAGGCAGTTCGCCGGTGATGAAATTGTCGTCCCAGTGAAATGGCCTAAGCAGTGCTGCCTGCATCGTCTCGCGGCCCGGTTCGGCGCGAATGGCGAAATCGCCGGCGGAAAGCCGCCGGCCGATATTGACCGTTTTCGTCGCCCAGTCGGGCCAGTCGATGCGCGGCAGGTGGCCGGTGAAGGTCTTGCCCGCGGAGACCTGTTCGCCGTCAGCCCAGACCTCTGAAATCGACACCGTTGCCGCCTTGTCGAGCATCACCATGTCGGCGAAGCGGCCGGGCGCAATGGAGCCGACGAATGGCGTCAATCGCATGTGCCGCGCCGGGTTGATCGACACGCACTGATAGGCGATCTCAGCCGCCAGCCCGCTTTCGATGGCGAGCCGGACATTGTAGTCGGTCGCGCCCATCTTGAGCGTGTCAGAGGCGCTGCGGTCGTCGGTGGCGAAGGCCACCTGGCTCCAGTCGCGCAGCCCGCGCTCGAGCAGGCCATTGATGATGTCGGGCATCGAATGGGGACGGATTTCGATGAAGATGCCACGTCTCAGCTTGTCCCACGCTTCCTCAGGCGTCCAGGCTTCGTGATCGGACGACAGGCCCGCGGCCGAAAACGCATTGATCGAGGCCAGATCGCGCAGACCCGAGCCATGGCCCTCGACGACGCCGCGCTTTTCGAAAGTCGCCTGGATCATGCCCCACAGCCGCCCGTAGGACGGATTTTCCGGGTTCCACACCGCAGGCCAGTCCATCACCTCGTCGAGGCCGGCGACCATCGCGCTTTCGGCGAGGAAGGCAGCCTGCTCGTCATAACCGAAATGCCCCCCACCGCATTCATAGGCGGTCGGCGGCACGGCCGAACCGGGCAGCGGGAAGATCTTCATCGGTGAGCCGGCGCGCCGTGCCGTCAGCCAGAATTCGAGGTTGTTCGGGCCGTTGACGTTGGAGAATTCGTGGCTCGCCTCACAGGTCCAGGTGTTGCCGCGCGGCATGACCAGTGCCGCCTCATGCTCGGGCGTCAGGTGCGAGCTTTCGATATGCTTGTGCACCTCGCCGAAGCCGGGCACAGCCGACAGATGCGTGCGATCGATGGTCTCGCGTGCCTTGCCCGGAAAGGTACCCGCCGGACCGACATAGGCGATCCGCCGGCCGCTGATCGCCACCTCGCAATCGTCCATCCAGGTGCCGGTGTGCACGTCGAGCACGCGGCCGAGCTGGACGAGCCGATCGGCCTCGTGCTTGCCCAGGGCGACAAGGACCAGATGCTGGCGGATGCGGATTTCGTCGGCGGCATCGATCAAAAGATCGTCTGGGCGGTCAGTGGCGTCGGTCAATTTCGTAAACTCGTTTGGGTGTCGTCATGTATTTCAGCTTGATTCACCTGACCCGAAAATGGGAAGCGAAGCCAGACTTGTTTTGAGACTGAAACGAAAGGTCGCGCGATGCAGCAGAACCCCACCCGCACTGTCATCATCGACACCGATCCCGGCATCGACGATGCGGTGGCAATCCTGCTCGCACTGAAGTCGGCGGAATTCGACGTCAAGGGCATCACGACTGTTGCCGGCAATATCGGCATCGCAACGACGACGCGCAACGCCGGCCGCATCCTGGCGTTGGAAGGTCGCAACGACGTGCCGGTCATCGCCGGTGCCACCGGGCCGCTGTCGCGAAAAGGCTTCGACACCGCCGACATCCACGGCAATGACGGGCTTGGCGGCGTGGCGTTCCCGGACCCGCTGGCAGCCCCTGCAGGCAACGACGCAGTGGCCTGGCTGCGCGAGACGCTCGACACGGCTGATGCAGGTAGCATCGCCATCCTGGCACTCGGACCGCTCACCAACATCGCCCGACTTGTGCAGGAACACCCAGACGCAGCCAAGCGCATCGGCCGGGTTATCGCGATGGGTGGTGCGGTCTATGAGCCCGGCAATATCGGCCCGCGCTCCGAATTCAACATCGCCGCCGACCCCGAGGCCGCCGAGATCGTGTTCGACGCCGGTCTCGAAATGACGCTGATCCCGCTCGACGTGACGCGCAAGGTCCGCGCCACGCGCGACGACACGGCGATGCTGCAGAACACAGGCGTACCGGCGGCGGTGGCGTCGGGGGCGCTCATCGACGCCTATTTCCAGTCGACCACTGGTGGCGAGAGCCGTCCGCTGCATGACCCTTGCGTCATGCTTTTGGCGCTTGATGAGGCCCTGTTCGGCTGTGAGACCCTGAAGCTCTCGGTTGACACCGGCACGACGCGCGATGCCGGCGCGCTCAGCGTCGACGAGACTGGTTCTTCCGTATCGGTGGCGCTCAAGGTCGAGAGTGCTGCGGTGCTGAAGCTGCTCTACGAGCGCCTGTCGGCGGAGTGAGAATCTCGTCATCCCGGGGGCGAAGCCGCACTCAGGATGACGACCGCGCAATCACGCTACAGCCAGTTCCTGCTCGACCAGCGTGGTCCAGAATTTTACGCCAGTGGCGATGGCCGCATCGTTGAAATCGTAGCGGCTGTTGTGGTGCAGCGCGCCATCGACTGCCGGACCGTTGCCGAGCCAGACATAGGCGCCCGGCACTTCCTGACCGAACATGGCGAAATCGTCACCGGCGGTCGAGGGCGGAAACTCGGTCATCACCTTGTCGATGCCGAGTGCACTTTGCGCCGCCGCCAGCGCCCGCCGCGTCGCGTCGCGGTCGTTGACCACGGGTGGCATCTGCCTGAAATAGCGGTAGTCGGCCTCGATGCCATAGAGCTGCGCCGAGCCCTGCGCCAATGCGCCGATCTCTTCTTCCAATTGGTCGCGTACGGCAGCCGAATAAGCGCGCGAGGTGCCGCCGATCTTCACCAGGTCGGGAATGACGTTGAGCGCTTCAAAGCTGCCGGCCTCCATGGCGCAGGCGCTGACTACGGCTGGCTGCAGCGGGTCGACGCGACGCGCGACGATAGTGTGAAGTGCCGTCAGGAACTGGCCAGCGGCGGTCATGGCATCGCGGCCGAGATGCGGCTTGGCGCCATGGGTGCCGATGCCTTTGAACGTCACTGTCCAGCGGTCGGAAGAGGCGAGCTGCGGGCCGGCGACGACCGCCATGCTGTCGGGCGCAATGCCCGGCATGTTGTGCAGGCCATAGACCGCATCGACCGGAAACTGCTTGAAGAAACCGTCTTCGATCATCGCCTTCGCGCCACCGCGGCCCTCCTCCGCCGGCTGGAAGATGAAATGCACCGTGCCGGAGAAATTCTTGCGCCGGGCAAGCTCGCGCGCAGCGCCCAGCAGCATCACCGTGTGGCCGTCATGGCCGCAGGCGTGCATCTTGCCGGCTTCCTTCGATTTGTAGGCGCGATCCTCGGCCATCTCCGGCATGGCGAGCGCGTCCATGTCGGCGCGCAGCGCGATGCGTCGCGCGCCCTCGCCGAGTCTGAGCGTGCCGACGACGCCGGTCTTGCCCAGGCCTGCGTGGACCTCGATGCCGGCGTCCGCCAGCGCCTTCTGGACGATGCCGCTGGTGCGAACCTCCTCGAAGCCGAGCTCGGGATGAGCGTGGATGTCGCGGCGCAGTGCCGTCAGCATCTCGATTTCGCCCTTGTCGTTGGCCTTGCCCGATGTCATCACGCTAAAACTCCGTCCGGCCTGTGTCGTCGATTTCGTGGTGCGCGGGACCGTCCGCGCCGCACCTCCTTCTGCAACAGAAAGTTCGCTTGTGCCACTCGCTCCGCATCAATTCTGGCAAACGGTCTATCCGGCCGGTAGTTTCGACATGGACCCTGTGGAGGGTTTTCGCGAACTCTTTCCGGCACAACTCGCCGACGGGCGCCAGATCGCGCTGCCCATCCGCGTGCTTCCGGGCGATGGCGGCAAGGCGGTGGCCTCGCTGATCGTCAACCAGGCGAGCTTCGCCGTCGAGGATGCGCTGACGGAGGCGATGGCGGCACTTGCCTCGGCGTACGAGCCGGAGGTGGTCATCGGCGTGCCGACGCTCGGCCTGCCGCTTGCCAATGGCGTGGCACGGCGTCTCGGTCATTCGCGGATGGTGGCGCTCGGGACGTCCAGAAAATTCTGGTACTGCGAGGAACTCTCCGAGCCGATGAGCTCGATTACCAGCCCGACTCATGCCAAGCGGCTCTATCTCGATCCGCGCATGTTGCCGCTGCTGATGGGCAAGCGCGTTGTCGTAGTCGACGATGTCATAAGCTCCGGCACCTCGATGCTGGCAGTACTTCGTCTCCTGCGCACGGCAGGGATCGAACCCGTGGCGGCCGTCTTCGCCATGCTGCAAGGCGACAATTGGCGGTCAGCGCTCGCCGGGTATGATGCTTCGCTCGTTTCCCGCGTTCATGGCGCGATCGCCTCACCGCGCCTGAGCAGCACGTCAGATGGCGCATGGCTGCCGAGCAAGACGTGAAGGGCGAAGCGTTCTCTGCTCGGAGCGAAAGCTAGGCTGGATTGGGCAGGCGTGAGAGCGGCAGCTCCGTTTCGTCGGAATGTCTGCCACTCTAGCGGTCGATGCAGCAGCAGTTCGTCAGAACGCGGCCGCGGTACCTGCATTGGGAATGTGGATGTCGATCTCCAGCGTCGACGTTGTCGCGCCCCGATCCATGGTTATGCGAACGTCGTCCTGGTTGACTTGAACGTGCCTGGCGATCACGGCCATGATCTCCTCACGCAACACGGCGACGAGATCGGGCTGATTGCGGTTGTTGCGCTCGTAAGCCAACAGGACTTGCAAGCGCTCGCGCGCTACCGGCGCACTGGCGCGACGTTTGAAAATGTCGAACAGGTTCATGCCACCCTCCTACCCAGGAGACGGTTAAGGAGGCCTTTCTTCTCTACAGGCAGGACCATCGGCACGTCCTCGCCTTCCAGACGTCTCGCGGCGTCGACATAGGCGCGCGCGGCTGCGTTGGTGGGCTCGTTGAGCGTCACCGGCGAGCCGACATTGGATGCGCGCAGTACGCCCTGGTTCTCTGGAACGATCCCCAATAGTGGTGTGGATAGGATCTCCAGGACGTCGTCGATGCTGAGCATCTCGCCGCGCGCGGCGCGCGCCGCGTCGTAGCGGGTGACGAGAATGTGCTTGATGACGCTCTCGCCCTGCTCTGCTTTCAATGTCTTTGCGTCGAGCAGGCCGATGATGCGATCGGAATCGCGGACGGAGCTCACCTCTGGATTGGTGACGATGACCGCCTCGTCGGCAAAGCGCATGGCGAGCTGAGCGCCCCGCTCAATGCCAGCCGGGCTGTCGCACAGAACATAGTCGAATTTTTCGCGCAGCCTTCCGATCACATGGGCGACGCCCTCCTCGGTGAGAGCGTCCTTGTCGCGCGTTTGCGAGGCGGGCAGCAGGAAAAGCGTGTCGACGCGCTTGTCGCGGATCAGCGCCTGCGAAAGCTTGGCCACCCCTTGCGTCACGTTGACGAGATCGAACACGACGCGCCGCTCGGCACCCATGACGAGATCGAGATTGCGCAGGCCAACATCGAAGTCGATGAGGGCGACCCTCTTGCCAGTCTGGGCCAAAGCGGCGCCGAGGGCGGCAGTCGAGGTCGTCTTGCCAACGCCTCCCTTGCCGGATGTGACGACCACTACCTTGGCCATGTCTTGTATCTCCAATATTGTCAGTTGAGGGCCGTGACCAGAACGACGCCCTCATCGAGGAAGGCCTGTATCGCCCTGCCCCGCGAGGATGGTTCCATGTCTTCGGCAGTGCGGTACCAGCCGTCCACGGCCAGAAGTTCCGCTTCGTTTTTCCGGCAGAAGATGCGCGCCTTGCGATTTCCCCAGGCACCGGCGAAGGCGCGTCCGCGCAAGGTGCCATAGACGTGAATGGAGCCGCCCGCGATGATCTCGGATCCGGAGCTGGCCGAACCGAGAACGATCACATCCCCATCGGGGTGAAGGATCGACTGGCCGGAGCGGATCGGCGATTCGATGATCAGTGTGCTCGAGGCCGACGCCTCTTCCGGCTTGGCCGGCGCGGCAGCCTTTGCGTTCTGCTCTGTTTCCTCGGGCAACTCCTCGATGACCGTTTGCCTGGCCCCGACGAGCAGCGGAGGCAATTCGGGACCCAGGGCATCGATGCCTTTGGCCTCGATCGCATAGACCCGTATCCCGCGGGCGGCGAGTTCAGACACCAGGGGGCCAATGTCGCTCACTGCCGGCTTGAGCATGTTCAGGTCGAGCACTACCGGGCGACCGGAAAAGAAGCCGGGAGAATTCTCGATCCAGCCATCCAACCCTTGGAACCACTCGGCCAAAGGTGCTTCGGGCACAAGTGCGAAGGCGACGAACGAGCGCGCACGGAAGCGTATCGACTTCTTCTCGGTGGGGGCGACGCTGTTCACGGAGGCAGGTCCTTGCAAATCGGATCGCGGGTGTAGGCCATGGTAAACGAAACGTAAACCGCAATTCTGGCGCCCTTGCCCCGAAGCGTCCGCCGGCATTTCCGCCGGCCTATGCGCTTCTCCGTGCATCTTCTTGCTGCTTCTGGCGCCATTTCGATCATGTTTGTCGGGCCGGAACGCTGGCCCACCCGGCATCTGGACGGTAGCGCGATGAAGACCGAAGAGAGCCCTGCCGCGAGGCAGGATTGCATCGCCAATTCCGCCGTAAAATGCCGTATGCTAATGTCGTGCGCGAAGAAGCAGATCGCGACGAATTTGACCCTGCGAGCATTTCCGCCCGGCCGGAACAGAGGCTTGTGGACGATGAGGCTTTTTCTGTGCGGCGACGTCATGACCGGCCGCGGTATCGATCAGATCATGCCGCATCCCTCCGATCCGGCCATTCACGAGTCCCATGTCCGCTCGGCGCTCGACTATGTGCGATTGGCGGAACGCCTGTCCGGCGAAATCCCGAGGGCGGTGCCCTTCGACTACATCTGGGGCGACGCGTTGGACGAGATCGACAGGCGCGAGCCTGATCTGAGGATCATCAACCTCGAAACGAGCATCACCGCTCGCGGCAAGCCCGAACCGAAAGGCATCAACTACCGCATGCATCCCGACAATGTGGGCTGCATCGTCGCGGCTGAAATCGACTGCTGCACCCTTGCCAACAACCACATCGCCGATTGGGGGATGGAGGGCCTGAAGGATACCTTGGTGGCCTTGCAGCGGGCCGGGATCGCCACGGCCGGCGCGGGGCTCGATGCCGATGCCGCCATGCGCCCTGCCCTGCTCGACAAGGTCCCCGGCAAGCGCGTGCTCGTCTTCGCGTTTGCCTGTCCCGCGAGCGGGGTTCCCGCCTCATGGGCCGCAGGCAAAGGACGGCCGGGCGTGAATTTCTTGCTCGACCTCGGCGAGCGCTGTCTCGCAAGCGTCGCTGCCGGCATCGCGAAGTGGCGGCAGTCCGGCGATCTCGTCCTTGTCTCGATCCATTGGGGTTCCAATTGGGGCTATGACCTGCCTGCGCAGCATCTGCGCTTCGCCCGCGCCCTGATCGACCGTGCCGAGGTGGATATCGTCCACGGGCACTCGTCGCATCACCCGCTGGGCATCGAGGTCCATGCCGGCAAGCCGATCCTCTATGGATGCGGGGATTTCATCAACGATTATGAGGGGATACGCGGATATGACGAACTGCGCCCCGATCTTACGCTGGCCTATTTTGTCGATCTAGAGGATCGGAGCCATCGCCTGCGAAGCCTCGAAATGGTGCCCTTCCGCCTGCACAAGCTCCGCCTTGCTCGCGCATCGGAGAGGGACGCTGCGTGGCTTCGCGAGATACTGGACCGCGAATGCCACAGATTCGGCCGGGGTGTTCGCCAGAGCGAGCTCAATACGCTCGTCCTGTGTGGTCCGGAGGCTCGGCCATAGCCGCCCCCTGGGACGAGTCCGCATCGCCATTGCGATCCGAACGCGCTGCCACTTTCAACACTCTCAGGCCGAAGGCCGCGAACAGGATCGTGAACATAGGATTGAGGAAGTTGAAGAAGCAGAATGCGAAATAGGCCGTGGTGGGCACACCGAGCGTCGCCGCCATATAGGCCCCGCAACTGTTCCATGGAATCAACGGTGAGGTGACCGTGGCCGAGTCGCCAAGCACGCGTGACAGGAGCACGGGCGCCAGACCACGTTTTGCGAAGATCGGTCTGAACAACCGGCCTGGCAGCGCGATGGCAATGTACTGATCCGAGGTCAGCAGATTGGCACCTATGCAGGTCGCGACCAGCGTGGCGACGAGGCCTCCGATCGATTTTGCCCGGTCGACAATCGGCGCGATGAGCCGGTTGAGCAGGCCAGCATGCTCGAGGATCGCGCCGAAGGCGAGCGCGCTGATGATGAGCCACACTGTGTTCATCATGCTGGACATGCCGCCACGGGTCATGATCGTGTCGAGGGCCACGTCGCCGCTGCGGAAAGTATATCCGGTAGCCATGGCAGACCACACGCCCTTCAAGAATGCCAGGGCCGACGGCAGCGCAGGATCGCCCGCAAACGCGATGACGCGCGACGGATCGTGGAAGCAAGCCACGATGCCTCCGACAAGCGCTCCCACGAAGATCGTGACGAATGGCGGAAATCGGACGAGCGAGAGGCCCACGACGAAGAGGAAAGGCAAGAAGACCCACGGTGAGATCACTACCAAGGCGCCGATACGAGCAAGGGCCCGTGATGCGTCGAAGTCCCCTGGTGCCCCCAGGAATGCGAAAATCACCACGGCGAGGAACAGTGAGGGCAGCGACGTCCACAAGGATTCGCGAATATGCGTATAGATGCCAGACCCAGCGGTGGCTGTTGCGAGGTTTGCCGTATCCGACAGCGGTGACGCCTTGTCGCCGAAATAGGCCCCCGAAATGATAGCGCCTGCCGTGATAGCAGGCGACAGATTCATGCTGATTGCAATCCCGATAAGGCCGATGCCTATCGTGCCAGCGACGGTCCAGGAACTGCCGATGCTGAAGCCGACAACGGCGCATACAAGAGCAGTCGTTGCGTAGAAGAAATTCGGGCTGAGGATTTTCAGTCCGTAATAGATCATCGCGACGATCGTACCGCTGAGCGACCAGGTGCCGATCAGCGCGCCGACTGCGAGCAGGATCATGATAGCCGGGAGGCCCGCGGCGACCCCATCGACCGCTGCCTGCCGGATGCCGTCCCACGGCATTCCGTTCTTGTAGGCTATCCCTGCTGCGATGGTCCCGCAGAACAGCAGCGCAACCTGGTTCGGACCCGAGGAAGCAGAACTGCCGAACAGAAAGTAGGACAGCGCGAGGAGCGCCATCAGTGCGATGACCGGGATCAGTGAGTCGAGCAACGACGGGAGCCTCACCCCACTGCCGCCTTCATCTGAAACTGGAGTTTCCTGCGCCATTTACAGGGGCCTCCCCGGGCCCCTTGTCATGCGTGCCAGGTGATCTCCTGGAATTCGTCGCTCACTATGGTTCCCTTCTCGCCGCGAACGATGGCCGGAATGTCCTCCAGCGCACCGATAGCCGCAGCGTGTCCGGTGGTCAGCGCGAAGCGGCAGGCGGCGTCGACCTTCGGCCCCATCGAGCCAGCCGGGAACTGATACTGCGAAAGCAGCTTCGGACTGGCCTTGTGGATCGCCTTGGCCTCCGGCGTGCCCCAGCCGGTGAAAACGGCTGCGGCGTCCGTCGCCATTACAAACAGGTCCGCCTCCAGCTCGCGCGCCAAGAGTTCCGAGCAGAGATCCTTGTCGACAACGGCTTCGACGCCGACGAGCTTGCGCTTCGCAGTCGGGTCATACATCGTGGGAATGCCGCCACCGCCGGCGCAGATGACGACCGTGCTCTGCTCCAGCAGCCATTTGATGGGCCGGATTTCGAATATCCGCTTGGGTATTGGCGACGGCACCACGCGGCGCCAGCTGGGGCCGTCCTGTTTGAAGACCCAGCCTTTCTCCGCCTTGATCTTGTTGGCTGCGGCTTCGTCGTAGACGGGCCCAACGAACTTGGTCGGGTTTTTGAAACCCGGGTCGTTGCCATCGACTTCGACCATCGTCAGCAAGGTGGCGAAAGGCACTTCGAATGGCAGCAGATTGCCAAGCTCCTGCTCGATCATGTAACCGATCATGCCTTCCGTCTCGGCGCCAAGGACGTCGAGCGGATAGGCTTCTTCAGCCTTGTAGGCCGCCCCTTGCAGCGCAAGGAGCCCCACCTGCGGACCGTTGCCGTGGCTGATCACCACCTGGTGTTCGGCAGTGACCGGGGCAATAGATTCGGCAGCGGTACGAATGTTCCGCCGCTGGACCTCAGCGGTCATGGGTTCGCCCCGCTTGAGGAGCGCGTTTCCGCCAAGTGCGATAACTATACGCATGATCAATCCCCGATCGTGGCGACCAGAAGGGCCTTGATGGTGTGCATCCGGTTTTCGGCCTGTTCGAATGCGATATTCGCATCGGATTCGAACACGTCGTTGGTGACCTCGAGGCCGTTGGACATGCCGTGATCCTGGGCGATCTGCTTGCCCACAGTGGTTTCCGTGTCATGGAATGCCGGCAGACAGTGCATGAACTTGACCTGCGCGTTGCCGGTCGCCTCCATCATCGCCTGGTTGACCTGATACGGCTTGAGCAGCTTGATGCGCTCCGCCCACACTTCCTTGGGTTCTCCCATCGATACCCAGACATCAGTATGGATGAAATCGACGCCCTTCACGGCCGCCTTTACGTCATCTGTAATGGTCAGCCTGGCGCCGGACTTAGCGGCGAGTTCCTTGGCGATCTTGACGTAGTCATCCGATGGCCACAATTGCTTCGGCCCGCAGATCCGGACATCCATGCCCGTCAGGCAGCCGACGATCATCAGGGAATGCCCCATGTTCGACCGCGTATCGCCCACATAGGCATATTTGATCTCGGCGATTGGCCGGTCGCTGTGCTCGCGCATGGTCATGACGTCGGCGAGCATCTGCGTCGGATGGTATTCGTCGGTTAGTCCGTTGTAGACGGGAACGCCGGCATATTTCGCCAGTTGCTCGACGCCGCCCTGTGCCGAACCGCGGTACTCGATCGCGTCATACATGCGTCCCAGCACGCGCGCCGTATCCTTGAACGACTCCTTGTGCCCGATCTGCGATCCGGACGGATCGAGGTAGGTGACGTTGGCGCCCTGATCGTAGCAGGCAACCTCGAATGAACACCGGGTGCGCGTCGAGGTCTTTTCAAAGATCAGGCAAATTTCCTTGCCGGCGAGATGCTTCTGTTCGGTGCGCGCGTATTTGGCTCGCTTGAGATCGCGGGCGAGATCGAGAAGATAGCGGAACTCTTGTGGCGAGTAGTCCTGCACCGTGAGCAGCGAACGGTTGCGAAGGTTGAAGCCCATGATTTCACTCCCGATAAATCTCGACAACGAAGATTTCAGTAGGCTGGCTCGCGCCAGATGGGGCACGTCATGCAATGGCCGCCACCGCGACCGCGTCCGAGCTCGGAGCCACGGATCGTGATGACTTCGACGCCGGCTTTCCTCAGAAGCGTGTTGGTGTATGTGTTGCGGTCGTAGGCCACGACAACGCCAGGCTCGATCGCCACGACATTGTTGCCGTCGTCCCATTGTTCCCGCTCGGCTTCATAGAAGTTTCCCCCGGTCGCCACAGTGTTCAGGTTGCCGAGGCCAAGGGCCTCCTGGACGACGGAGAGCATCGGCTGGTCCTCGCGGCGGATTTCGAAGCGACCGCTCTCATCGATCGGATACAAGCTGTAGCAGCGGATCTGGTCGACGACATCCCGGAACATGGTCACCACCTCGTGGTCACAAAAGCTGAACACCGTATCGAGATGCATCGCCGCGCGGCTCTTGGGCATAAGGCAGCCGATGATGCGCGTTGCTGCCTTGCTGCGGAACAGCTCTCGAGCCACCTGGCTCACCGCCTGATGGGTCGTGCGCTCCCCTAACCCGATCAGCACCACGCCCTTGCCGACCGGCATGACGTCTCCACCTTCTATTGTGGCATTGGCGAATGGCTCGTCGGAATCGCCCCACCAGATCTTGAAGTCTCCCTGTCTGAACGAGGGATGGAACTTGTAGATCGCACGCTGGACCAGGGTCTCCGGCTTGCGAGCCGCCCAGAACATGGGATTGCATGTTACGCCACCATAGATCCAGCAAGACGGATCACGCTGAAACAAGGTGTTCGGTATCGGCGGCAGGACGAACTCGGCGTGGCCGAATGCTTCTGCCATCAGCTCTTTCCCCAGACCGTCGGGGAGATCGGCGACGGTGATTCCGCCGATGACATGGAGTGCCAGTCGGGCCGGCTCCAAATCGTCCAGCCACGGCCGCATGAAGGCTGCGTTCTGCAAGCCGACCGTATTTGGAGTGATCAGGCGATCGAGCACGAATTGGCGGCCGTCGCCCTCGGCGAGGGTGTCGGCGAGCAGGTCGTGGAGTTCGAGGACCTCGACGCCGCGTTCCTGCATCTTCAACACGAAGTCGTAGTGATCTTTCTGTGCCTCGTGGACCCAGATCACATCGTCGTACAACAGGTCGTGGCAATTGCCCGGGGTGAGGCGCTGATGGGCAAGCGAAGGCCGGCAGACCATGACAGTTCTGAGCTTGCCAATTTCTGAATGTACGCCGAACTGTCGCATCGGTCGTCTCCTCTTCAATGTGCCCCCGATTGCATTCACAGTGGACTGATCTTGCCGGTCCACATCAGCCAGGCCGCTACGGCGGCAGCGATGACGATGCCGGCAGCGATGACATATTCGATACCCGAGAAGGCGCGCTCTTCGTGCTCGGTTCGTGCCTTGAGATAGACTAGGATGCCTGGTGCAAAGAGCACGGCGCACATCAGCAGATATGTGAGGCCAGCCGCATAGACGAGCCAGATGCCGTAGGCGGTGGCGAGCGCGCCGATCAGTATATCCTTGTTGCGGCGCGATTTTTCGCCCGTGTAACTTTCACCGGTCAGGGCCAGTTTCAGCGCGTAGCCGCCCGACAGCACATATGGCGGCAGGATCGCCACCGACGCGATGAGATAGAAGAACTGATAGGCGCTCTTCGAAAAGAAGCTGAGCAAAAGGAATGCCTGGATGAGCGCATTCGTTGCCCATAGCGAGTTGACCGGCGACCCGTGTGCGTTTTCTGCCGCAAACCACCTCGGGAAGGTTCCGTCGCGGCCGCATGTGTACGGTATCTCCGCGCAAAGCAGGGTCCAGGACAGGAACGCGCCGCCGACGGAAATGATGAGCCCGACGTTGATCAGCGCTGCACCCCAGGAGCCAACGAGCGCCTGCATCACGCCGGCCATGGAGGGGACTTTCAGGTCGACCAACTCCGGCCTGCTCATCACCGCCGTAGCAAGCAGCGATACGAGAACGTAGATCGCAAGCGCTCCGGCAAAACCAATCACCGTTGCGCGACCGACGTCCGCACGACGCTCAGCGCGAGCTGAGTACACGCTAGCCCCTTCAATGCCGATGAACACCCACAAAGTGACAAGCATCGTGCTCTTGACCTGAGCTAAAATCGACCCAAGTCCGCCGACGCCTTGAATGTCGCCCCGCCCCCAGAAGTTGAAGGTCAACTTGTCCCAGTTGAATGCCACCAGCGCAATGAGAATGAAAATGACCAGCGGTACGAGCTTGGCGATGGTCGTGATGACGTTGACGAATGCCGCCTGTTTGATTCCACTGAGGACGAGCAGGTGGACCAGCCACAGGCAGATCGACGCGCCGAGGATCGATGCGAGGTTGTTGCCGTTACCGAATACCGGGAAAAAGTGGGAAAGCGCCGAGAAGATTGCGACCGCATAGGCGACATTTCCCAGAAAGGCGCTCAGCCAGTAGCCCCATGCGCTGTTGAAGCCGACAAAGGCGCCGAACCCGGCTTTCGCATAGGCATATGGGCCAGCGTTCAGATCCGGTTTGCGCACTGCCAGGTTTTGGTAGACGAAAGCCAGCATGAGCATGCCCACACCGGAAATCAACCAACCGATCAATATTGCGCCTGGCGACGCTCCACGCGACATATCCGACGGCAAATTGAAGACACCACCGCCGATCATCGACCCTACGACAAGCGCCACCAAAGGCAGCAGAGTCAGTTTTTGCACTGGCGAGGAGATCGCCTGCGGGGTGTCGAGCGCATTGATTGCGGACATGGCAGTCGGTCCTCCTCACGTCTAGGAGTCCTGCGGTATGCGACATTCTTAAACAGGCTTGCACGGCCTGTAATTGATCCGCGTCAATCCGATCGCGGCTAAGGGGAGTGAAAATTCGCGGCGTTGTGTCCACGGACGTGACCTGCAGGCGTTACAAGCCGTCTGGAATTTGCAGGCAAGCCGGAATACTTGGGAAAATTGCAAAGTCGCGGCCAGATCGCTGGCCACATGCGCTACGTCTACGAGCGACGCTGGTTAATGATAGGGCAAACCAGCTTTGGCGTTGAGGTTGGCGACATCATTCGAAATTTCTTCTTATGATCAAACGGCTGTCGGAATATTTTGACACGGGGGTATCTGATTGCACGAAACGGCGCTCTATGGCCCGGTTAAGGGTTTCCTCGAAGGGCTGGGGTTCGAGGTCAAAGGCGAGATCGGTAGTTGCGACCTGGTGGCGCTTAGCGCCGACGCACCGCCGGTCGTGGTGGTTTGCGAACTCAAGCTGCAATTCAATCTTGAACTGGTCCTGCAGGCAGTAGACAGGGCTGCGGCAGCCGATGAAATCTGGCTCGCGGCGCGCATGTCCAGGCGCGGCAAGGGACGCGAAAGCGACAAGCGGTTTCGCATCCTTTGCCGACGGCTCGGGTTTGGATTGCTTGGTGTTCTCGACAATGACCGGGTGGAGGTGCTGCTCAGCCCGATCGCTCCAGCCCCACGGCGGGATCCCAAACGTCGGTCCCGGCTCATCGACGAACACCGGCGCCGGCAGGGTGATCCGGTGGCTGGTGGCAGCACGCGGTCTCCAATCATGACCGCCTATCGCCAGGACGCATTGAGATGTGCCGCTGGCCTGGCTTCCGGCCCGCTGCGGCCACGCGACCTGGCCCAGACGGTTTCGCGCGCTCCGAAGATACTTCTGGACAATGTCTATGGCTGGTTCGTGCGGATTGAACGCGGGGTCTATGGTCTGACCGATTCAGGACGTGCAGCACTCCAGCGTTGGCCGCAATCCTGAGCGTTTGCCTGGCTCCTGCATAGACACGCCTGCCCCGCCGCTCGAAGCGACTTCACCCTTCATCTCAACCGCTTGAAAATAGATACTTTATCGGCGTCTCTGCGCACGATATAGAGTTGGCATGAGCTTTTCGTACCATTCGGCATTCTCGCTCCTGGTTTGCCTCTCCGCCACACTTCTGGGTGGCTGCAGTCGCTCGTCCGATGGTTCGGTGATCATCCCCAAGCATATGGATTCCCGACGCTTCTGGCAGGATGACGAGGCCAAGCGTGCAGCCACCGAGCGTGAGTTGGCCGCACGCTACCCGGAAGGCGGTCCACAAATTCGTTTCGTCGAACAGCAGGCCATGTCGGCGCGGCGCGGCCCGAAAAGCAAATCTGGCGGCGTCGGCGAGAGCAGGAATTCCGATCCGCTTGCATGCCGTAGCGTGGCCAGCCCCACGGGGCGCGTCAGGCATTACTGCGACTGACACGCATTTATCGGTGTGCAGCTTCCCTCGATAGACTAGTTTTCACCTGAATTTGTCAGCTACGCGTCAGCAAAAGCCCGGTTCCGGGTGATTTCATACAAACCTGTCGCTCTTCGGTTGACGCGCCACCTGCTCGCGTTATAGCCCGTTTCGACGCTGCTACGGAGAGGTCACGTCGACATGGAAATTTTCACAGCCGCAGGCTTTACGGCCCTTCTGCAAGTCATTGCCATCGACTTGGTCCTTGCCGGCGACAACGCCATCGTCATAGGCCTTGCCGCCGCCGGCCTTCCCGCCGACCAGCGCAAGAAGGCCATTCTCGTCGGTATCGCTGCGGCTACCGTTCTGCGTATCTTTTTCGCGCTCATTACCCAATGGCTGTTGGCCGTCGGGCCGATGCTGCTCATCGCCGGCGGTCTACTGCTGCTCTGGGTCTGCTGGAAGATGTGGCGCGAACTGCGCGTCAGCCATCAGGAAGAGCAGGACGCAACCGAAGCGCTCGCCGATGCAGACTACAACAAGGATGGAACGGTAGCCGGCAAGGGCCCGCGCAAGACCTTTGCCCAGGCAGCCTGGCAGATCGTCATCGCTGATGTCTCGATGTCTTTGGACAACGTGCTCGCCGTCGCTGGTGCAGCAATGGATCACCCGACGGTCCTGATCATCGGTCTGGCCTTGTCGGTCGCGCTGATGGGCTTTGCCGCGTCCTTCGTGGCGCGACTGCTGCACAAGTATCGCTGGATCGCCTATATCGGCCTGCTGATCATCTTCTATGTCGCCGTGAAGATGCTGCTCGACGGCGCCGTCCAGCAGTTCCCGGATCATTTCGCCTTCCTGGCGCCGTGGTTCGGTCCGAGCGCCGGCGGCCACTGACCTTTGAGGGCAGCACAGCACGGGCCGGTCCTTTCCAGCCCGTGCTGTTTGCCGGCAGTCCCCAGGTTTTCATGATTGGGGAACTGTGCTATTGCGCCGCTCAAATTGAGTTCGCCAGCGAGCTTGCAAACCGACTTTCGTCCGAGATTTCCGGGCCGGACCTCAGGGTTTCCGGCCCGCTTCCATTGGAAACCTGCCCATGTCCGCAGCACCCCGCGTCAGTTTCGTCAGCCTTGGCTGCCCCAAGGCACTGGTGGATTCCGAGCGTATCATCACGCGGCTCCGCGCCGAGGGCTATGAGATTAGCCGCAAGCATGACGGCGCCGACCTCGTCGTCGTCAACACCTGCGGTTTTCTCGATTCCGCGCGCGATGAATCGCTGAGCGCGATCGGCACAGCACTCAAGGAAAACGGCAAGGTCATCGTCACCGGCTGCATGGGCGCGACGCCGGAACTGATCCGCGAAAAGCACCCCAACGTGCTGGCGATCACGGGTCCGCAAGCCTATGAAAGCGTCATGGCAGCCGTGCATGAAGTGGCTCCGCCGGCTCATGATCCATTCACCGACCTGGTGCCGCCGCAGGGTGTCAAGCTGACCCCGCGCCACTACGCTTACCTCAAGATTTCAGAGGGTTGTAACAATCGCTGCACGTTCTGCATCATCCCTGACCTGCGCGGCGACCTGGTGTCGCGCCCGGCCGGCGATGTGCTTCGCGAGGCCGAAAAGCTCGCCAATGCCGGCGTCAAGGAACTGCTTGTCATCTCCCAGGACACCAGCGCCTATGGCATCGACATCAAATACGCCTCCTCTCCATGGAAGGACCGCGAGGTCAGGGCGAAGTTCCTCGACCTGTCGCAGGAACTCGGCGAACTCGGCATCTGGGTGCGCATGCACTATGTCTACCCCTACCCGCATGTGGCCGATGTCATTCCGCTGATGGCCGAGGGCAAGATTCTGCCTTATCTCGATATCCCGTTCCAGCACGCCTCGCCGCAGGTGCTGAAGAACATGCGCCGCCCGGCACATGGCGAAAAGACGCTCGAGCGCATTCGCAGCTGGCGCGAAATCTGCCCGGATCTCGCAATCCGCTCGACCTTCATCGTCGGCTTTCCGGGCGAAACGGACGAAGACTTCGAAATGCTGCTCGACTGGCTCGACGAAGCCAAGATCGAGCGCGCCGGCTGCTTCAAATACGAGCCCGTTCAGGGCGCGCGGTCGAACGATCTCGGTCTCGAGCAGGTCCCTGAAGAGGTCAAGGAAGCGCGTTGGCATCGCTTCATGCAGCGCCAGCAGAAGGTCTCGGCTGGTCTGCTCCAGAAGAAGGTGGGCAAGCGCTTGCCCGTCATCATCGACGAGGCGCAAGGCACTTTGGCCAAGGGCCGCACCAAATACGACGCGCCCGAGATCGACGGCTCGGTTCATATCCAGTCGCGCCGCCCCTTGCGCGTCGGCGACATCGTCACCGTGAAGATCGAACGCGCAGACGCCTACGACCTCCACGGTTCGGCCGTTTAACCCCTGGGCGCGCAAGGGCCGTATGCTGGAACATGCGGCCTCTTTGCTCTCTGCCCGATCAAGTGGGCGGATTCGCGCATGTCATTGGCATAGTCCGAATGACCGATGACGCTTCGTAACCCCGGTTGGAAGTGGATGTAGGCACTCAGCCGAACTGGCGCCTGCCGACCATCCAGCCGGAGGCTTGCGCCATGAACATCGATCCCCACAGCGCGCGCCCCGCAGGCCTGATGAGCGAGCGACGCGTAACCATCGTTGGGGCCGTGCTTGCCGGGATCGGGCCGGCCTCGCTGTCGCTTTTCACGCCGGCCATGCCAGAGATCGTCCATGCCTTCGGTACGACCGAAGATGCCGTGAAAATGACGCTCGGCTTGTATTTCGCGGGCTTCGCTTTAGCCCAGTTGGTCTGCGGCCCGCTTTCGGACGGCTATGGCCGCAAGCCGGTCACGATGGCGTTCCTTTGGCTCTATCTCGTTGGTAGCCTGGGGGCGCTCGTCGCACCTTCGATTGATATCTTGATCTTTTCCCGGCTGCTTCAGGGCGCAGGTGCGGCTGTCGGCCTGGCCCTGTCGCGCGCGATCGTCCGCGATCTCTTTGCCCACGAGCAATCGGCGCGCATCCTCAATCTCATCACCCTGATCCTGGCGCTTGCGCCAGCGCTTGCCCCGACTGCGGGCGGACTGGTGATGGAAGTCGCCGATTGGCACGCGATCTTCCTGATCATGTTTGCAATGGGGGTTGCGGCACTTTTGACGGTCAAGTTCGCTCTGGTCGAAACGGTCGAGCGCGACCCGTCCCGCGTCCGGCCGATGGCCGTTCTGGCGACCTATCGCAAGCTCCTTGGCGACGGCTATTTCCTGTGCTCCAGCCTCGTCATCGCCGGCACCCTCGGTGCCTATTACACGATGTCTACTGTCGTTCCCTTTGTATTGATGGCTCGGCTTGGCCTCAGCCCAGCGCAGTTCGGCCTGACCATGCTTTTGCAATCCGCCAGCTTCATCACCGGTTCGTTGGTGATGCGCAGCCTTATTCCGCGGTACGGTGCCTATCGCATGGTGCCGTTCGGGCTCATTTTCAGTTCGCTCGCAGCAATAGCGATGGCAATCCTGCTTGGTCTGTTCGAAGCGACCTTCGTGACGGTGATGGCGCCTATCGCGATCTTCATCTTCGGCAACGCTTTTGTCATGCCGGCAATGTCCGCAGCAACCGTTGCAGCCTATCCAGAAAACGCCGGCGCGGCCTCATCGCTGAGCGGGTTCCTGCAGATGGGCGCGGGCCTGCTCGGCGCTGTCCTTTCCGGCCTCATGGGCGATGCCATCATGGGCATATCAGTCGTAGTACCCTTGATGGGCCTTGGCGCCGTCCTTGCGTGGCTGGTCTGGCGCAGGATTCCGGAGCCGGCCATGGCACGGGCTGTCGTTGCTCGCCAGACGCCAGCATCCTGATCGGCTCGACCGTCCCTTTTCGACTGATGCGGATCGATGTACTCGATGCGCAATCTGCAGCGCGCAATCGCGCCATCGTCCGACCGGACGATGCGCCACAAAAAGCGGTGTGGCCAGTTTCCCGGTGAAGTAAGCGGAGGAGATACGCATGCACTTCCAATGGAATAGTTCCATTACTCGTCGTCTGACCATCGGAATGGTTTCGGTGGCCGCGTTGGCGTTGTCTGCCGGCATTTCGCAGGCGGACGAAACGATCAAGATCGGTGGCATCATGTCGCTCACCGGTGGCGGCGCGTCGATCGGCAAGACGGCCGAAGTGGGCTGGAAACTGGCAATTGAGGACATCAACGCCGCTGGCGGCATCCTCGGCAAGAAGGCAGAGCTCGTGCTCGGCGACACCATGACCGACCCGACCCACGCGGTCAGCGAAGTCCGTCGCCTGATCGAGAACGAAAAGGTCCAGGCACTGGTCGGCCCTGCCACCAGCCAGGAGACCATCCCGGTCGTTCCGGTCGCAACCGAAAAGGGTATCGCCCAGGTTTCGTCGGCGGCATCCACTCAGCTTACTCCGGAAGCGGGTCCGCTCCACTTCTCGGGTTCGGTGACTGGCCTCAACCAGATGAAGCCGAACATCGACTATGCGCTCGACGTCCTGAAGCTCAAGAAGCTGGCTCTGATCTCGGACAATGGCGGCATGTCCAAGGCTGCCGTGGTGGAAATCGTCGACTACCTCAAGTCGCGCGGCATCGAGCCGACGGCAGTGCAGGAATTTGCGTTCCGTACCGAGGACATGACCCCGCAGCTGTTCCAGATGCGCAGCTCGGGTGCCGAGGCGATCCTGCTGATCAACTCGATCGGCGACGATTCGCGCAAGTTGCTTGAAAACCGCGCCGACATTGGTTGGGACGTTCCGGTTCTGGCCAGCCAGACCATGACCAACTATGCCGTCGGCAACGCCGGCGTCGTCGGCGAAGAGGCGTTCAAGGACGTCTACAGCGTCCAGTTCGTCGGCATGACCTACTGCCCGAGCGATGCGGTCGGCGAATCGCCGTTCGCGAAGTTCGTCAAGCGCGCCAAGGAGCAGGTCGCAGATGTCGACCGCATGGGCGGCGCCCCTGCACTGATCCCTTACTACATCCAGCCGATCGTGCTTGCGGCTGCGATCAACGGCTCCGGCAAGACTGATGGTCCGTCGATTGCGGCTTGGCTGCAGGAGAACGCCTCGAAGGTGGAAATGCTCACCGGCCCCATCCAGGCGAGCGCGACCAGCCACTTCCTGCCGGCTCCCGAGTCGATCAAGGTCGTCAAGAACGCCTACAAGCTGCGCGAAGACGGTATGGTCGAGCGCGCCAACTGCGGCGCATAAGCAAATCTGGGATTTCTGGATTGAACGGGCCGGGTCGCAAGACCCGGCCCGTTTCGTTTGCAGCCTGCTCAGAACTTATCCACTGCTGACATGGTGTCAAAAATTCTACGCTGACCATTTGAGATTTGACGACGTGTCGATTTAGTGACATAACTGTCGACGTTAATCATTTCGCATTCGGGAGGAAGCGCGATGACCGGTTCGAGACGGTTCTGCCTCACAACTGCGTCTTCGCTTGTCCGGCGCTATGCCCGACGAGGCTTTCTCCCTCCATCCTGATACGCCGACGCCCTGGGCCTTCCGACGGCCCTAGCGAAAAATCCAAATCGTTCACAATCCTGGCGTGCACTCCACTGCCAGGGACTGGTTCCGCACGCCCTATGGTCCGTGCGGCGGATATTGGGGAGTTCCAAGGTGACGTTTCATTCTAGGTCCATCGTTGAATTCGGCCATTTCCTCAATCGCGTTTCGGAGAGCCTTCACAATGGCGGTCCGCTGAGGAACACGCTCGAACTGGTTCGCGAGCAGTTCGATGCCTATGCGGCCGTCGTCGTCATCGAGGATCGGGTCCGTACCGGTGAGACATTCTATGTCTTCACCGAGATCGACGAGAACATGACTGACGACTCGGGAACGCCTCTTCCGCGCCCAGCGCAACTGAGCTACCTCACCGAGCGCTGCCAGCCGATGTCGGCTTCTCTTGTCACTGCCGACGAGTCTGCCCGCTACACCTTGTGGGTATTCCGTGACCGTGCGGATGCGAAGTTCAACGAAGAAGCGGCATCGGTCTGCGAAATCCTGGTCTCGCAACTTGCCCGCGGCATCGAAATGTCCTGGCGCATGGGCGCCAACGAGGTCGAGCGCACGCTCTATTCCGATGTCATGGATCGGCTCTATGTTGGCGTCGTCATCCTCGATCACTCGGGCAAGATCGTCAGGGCGTCGGACGCTGCCAACCGCTTCCTCGAAGCCCGCGACGGCCTGCAGATCCAGGGAAATCGGCTGCGTGCGACCTCCGCCAAGGAAGATCGCGAGTTCCAGAGCGCCATTAAGGCCGCGATGAGCAGCGCCGCGAGTGCCGAGGCTCCCGCCTCGCGCGGCCTGTCGCTGACCAAGCTGTCCGGGTCGCGCAATCTCGGCGTCATCGTTCGCCCGATCCAGGCCAACAAGGATAGCGCCGCGGCGGCAAATTCGGCGGTTGCCGTTTATATCAGGGACCCGGAGACCAACCCGGAGGTCGAGGGCGAACTCGTTCGTCAGTTGTTCGATCTCACGCCAGCGGAAGCTGCGGTCGCGCGCCGCCTGACCGCCGGTCTATCGCTCGAAGATGCGGCAACCTCGCTCGACATCAGCCGTAATACAGCGCGCGCCCACCTGCGTTCGATTTTCTCCAAGAGCGGGATCACACGCCAGACCGAACTGGTGCGCCTGGTGCTCAACAGCGCCGTCATCCTCGGCCATGGACCGCGCCAGGCCGCGTAGGCCTGGGCGGTCCCATACGCTGACAATGAAAGCGCCGGCGGACATGGTCCCCGGCGCTTCTTTTTGCTCTATTGTCATTCTTGGATCGAAGCTGCCTGGCTGTCGGTGATAGGCACAGCCTGTCGCCACAGGCGAAAGAGGCGCCACGGTTTCCCGGTACGGCGCCCCTTTGGTGGCATCAGAACAGCGACTTGAGCTGTTCTTTGGTGTAGCCGACGCCTTCGTTGGTGCGGCCTTGCTTGACCTTGAGCGCCCAGGCCGGATCGGCTAGCAGCGCACGGCCGACGGCCAGAATGTCGAACTCGTCGCGAGCCAAAGGCTTTTCGATGACATCGAGCGGCGCAACTTCGGCCGCATTGAGGCCCGGCCGATCGAGGCCGACGCCGCCCACCGCAATGACAGGCAGCCCGGTCAGCTTTTTGGTCCAGCCGGCGAGCGTCAGGTCGCCTTCGTTGGCAAAGCCAGGCTCCCAGACGCGGCGCGTCGAGCAGTGCATGATGCTGACGCCGGCATCGACCAGCGGCTGCAGCACCTCGGCGAGTTCAGCCGGGGTTTCGCCAAGCACCGCCTTGTAGTCCTGCTGCTTCCATTGCGAATAGCGGAAGGAGATCGGGAAATCCGGGCCAACGCGGTCACGCATTGCCTCAATCACTTCGACGGCGAAACGGGTGCGCTGGCGACGGTCTCCACCGTATCGGTCGGTGCGGCGGTTGGATGTCGCCCAGAAGAACTCATCGATCAGGTAGCCATGCGCGCCATGGATCTCGACACCGTCGAAGCCCAGTTTCTGGGCTGCTTCGGCTGCATCCGCATAGGCTTCGATGACCTCAATGATTTCCCTTTCGGTCATCGCCTTGGTCGGTTCGGGATGCCCGGTGAAGGCATTCAGGTTTTCCGAAGGGCCGACGCCCGGTACACCCGGCTGGGGAGCCATGGCGGAGTTGCGGAAGCTGCCGGTGTGCCAGAGCTGCGGGAAGATCTTGCCGCCCGCGGCGTGCACTGCCGCGCGCACTTTCTCCCATCCCGCCAGGGCCGCTTCGCCGTGGAAGTGGGGAACGCCCTCGTAGCTCGGCGCCGTCGGATGTCCGATATAGGTCGCCTCGGTGATGATCAGCCCGACCTGGTTGAGTGCGCGACGCGAATAGTAGGCCGAGACCTTGTCATGCGGCACGCCGTCCTCGCAGAAATAGCGCGACATCGGCGCCATGGCGATGCGGTTTGCCAGTTCAAGCTGGCCGACCTTGATCGGCCGAAAAAGCCTGTCGGCGATCATGTTGTCAGCGTACGCGGTTTCCACGGACTTCGTTGCCTTTCCGCATGGTTTCAATGAAAGTTTCGAGCGGTGCCGGCTCCGGCAGCGCTTCTTCGGGACCGGAACGCGCCCAGAATTCCTTCCAGGACGGGAACAGATCGTGGAACGACCCCTCATAGGGCTCGCGGCCGGGCCAGCGCATCTTGCGCGATCCGACAGGCGGCCTGTTGAGATCGGTGGCGTACCAGTAGAGCGGCTGGCGGCGGCGGAAGCACCAGCGGCCATCGATGCGCTCGTAACGGTCGTAGTACATCATTTGCATGATGACCCATTCCGCCCCGCACTCGTGCTCGTTCTTGGAGTAGACGACGCCGACCGCATTGTCGGCATCGATGAATTCGATGATTGTCGAACCGACGTGATGCGATGTGCCGTCGAACTGCTTGCGCATCGTATCGTCGAGCCAGTCGCGTAGCGCTGCCCTGCCCGATTTGCCCCCGCCGACCTTGACGTCCGGTGCGAAGAGTGAGGCCATCGCACTCATGTCGCGCATGTCTAGCGCCAGCGAATATTTCGAGATCAGCTGACGGATCTCGTCTCGCGACTCGAGCCGGTCCAGCCGCGCAAGAATCTCCGCTTGCGCGTCGCTCGTCTTGTCCATTGTCATCTCCGATACCTGAACGGCGTACCTCGACGCCTCAGAAATAGTAGCGTCCCACCATGTCGGCGACGCAGCCTGGCTTCGCCGAACCCTCGATCTCGATGGTCACCCGCACGGTCGTCTGAACGGCGTTTCCGGCCAAAAGCTCGGCATTGACCAGTTCGCCGATGGCCCTGACCTTCGAACCGACCGGCACGGGTGCTGGAAAGCGCAGCCGGTCGCAGCCGTAATTGATGCCCATCTTCATGCCTTCCGCCTTGAACAGATCAGGCAGGAAACCGTTGATCAGCGAGAACGTCAGGCAGCCATGGGCCACCGTGGTGCCAAACGGCCCGTCCTTTGCCAGGACGGGATCGACATGGATCCACTGGTGGTCGCCTGTCGCCTCGGCAAAAGTGTCGATGCGCTTCTGGTCGATCGTCAGCCAGTCGCTCGAACCGAGATTCTGGCCGATTGCCGCCACCGCCTCTTCGGGCGAGGAGAAGACGAGCCCCATCCTCACGCCCTCTGGCTGGAAACGGAGACGATCTCGCCGACCATGTAGCCGGCATAGTCGCTGGCCAGGAACATCATGACGTTGGCGATTTCCCACACCTCAGCCGCGCGCCCGAAGGCCTCGAGGCTGGTCAGCGCGTCGAGCTGTTCCTGCGGCGCAGACTTCTTGAGGAAGTCGTGCATGGCAATCGACGGCGACACAGCGTTGATGCGGATGCCGTATTCGGCAGCTTCCACCGCCGAGCAGCGGGTGAAGGCCATCACGCCGGCCTTGGCGGCGGCATAGTGCGACTGGCCCTTCTGGGCGCGCCAGCCGAGCACGGAGGCGTTGTTGATGATGGCGCCCTTGCCGCGCGGCTGCATCTTCTTCAGTGCCGCGCGCGTCATGCGCATCGTGCCGGTGAGCGTGACGTCGAGGACGAGGTTCCATTCCGCGTCGGTCATCTCGACCACCGGCTTGAGGCCACCGAGACCGGCATTGTTGATCAGCACGTCGATGCCGCCGAGCTTTTCCTCGGCCGCGTCGACCAGCGCCTGGACCTGTTCTTCATCGGTGACGTTGCAGAGCTGGCTGTAAATCTCGACGGTTGCCGAGTACTCGCGCAGCTTCTCCGCGGCCTCGGCCAAGCGACGCTCATGAACGTCGGAGATCATGATGGCGCGGCAGCCTTCTTCAATTGCCTTGCGCGCGGCCGCAAAGCCGATGCCGACGCCGGCAGCGGCGGTGATGAGAACCGAGCGGCCCTTGAGCAGGCCATGGCCTTCGACATAGGGCGGTGCTGGGAGAATCTTGGTGGCAGTCATGTCGTGGGCGTCCTGGTCTTGATTACTTTTTGAAGTCGGCGTCGCGCTTGCCGACGAAGGCGTCGCGCGCCTCCTGCGATTCCTGGGTGAGATAAGCCTGGGCGGTGAAACCCTGCTCCCAGCGGTATTTCTTCTCGAGATCGCCGTCCTCGACACCGTTCAGCGCTTCCTTGGCGAGACGGATCATGATCGCGCTCTTGGCCGCGATCGTCTTGGCGATTTCCATGGCCGCCGCGCGCAATTCCTCACGCGGGACGATTTTTTCGACTGCACCGAGACGGTAGGCCTCGGCCGCATCGATCGGCTCGCCGGTGAAGTACATCTGGCGCACCTTCTGCACTGGGAACAGGCGCTGCAGATGCGCGCCGGCGCCGAGTGCGCCGCGATCGACTTCCGGCACGCCGAAGGTCGCATCGGGTGAGCAGACGATGATGTCGGCCGAACCGCAGATGCCGATGCCGCCGCCCAGGATGTAGCCATGCGCAGCCACGATTACCGGCTTGAGGCCGCGATGAACCGCGCGGAAGGTTTCCCAGTTGCCGGCATTCACTTCTGGAATGCGCTCAGGATGCTTCTGCAATTCCTTGATGTCGACGCCGGCGCAGAAACCCCTGCCCTCGGCGCGGATGACGATCACCCGTACTTCCGGGTCGGCGTTGAGCCCATCGATGACTTGTGAGAGCTTGCGCCAGCCGAAGCTGTCGAGCGCGTTGACCGGTGGGTTTTCGATCACCAGCTCGGCAATGCCTGCCTCGATACTGGTCCTGAACTGTTCGCTCATCCGAATTCTCCCTTAGTTCGCGGCGACGAGCGCCGAAGTTGCCTTAATGCGTGCTTCTGCCTCGGCAACGATGCGCGCGATCAGTTCTTCGCAGCTTTCGAGCTTGTCGATCATCGCCGCTGCCTGGCCGGACGGCAGCAGGCCGGTTTCGGTATTGCCCTGGACCACGCCGCGCTGCACCAGCGTCGGCAGGTTCGGCGCCATTACCGTCTGGGCGAAGCTGTTTTCGCCGCTTGACAGAACCTTGAGCCCCAGCTTGGCCATGGCGATCGGGCCGAGGCCGGATTCCTTGCCCCACTGGCGAGCATATTTCATGCTCATGGCAAGCCGCGCCGGCAGGCCCATGTTCTCGAGACGCTTGATCTCGGCGTTCTCGATGAAGCGCTGCGGCATGCCATCGACAGCGGTCGTCGTGCGGATCAGCGTCGGATCCTTGGTGGCGAGGTAGCGGTCAAGCGCCGAACGGGGCACCGGCGATTCCTTGGTCATCAGGAAGCGCGTTCCCATGGCAATGCCGGCCGCGCCGTATCCGAGTGCTGCTGCAAGGCCGCGACCATCGAAGAAGCCACCGGCAGCCACGACCGGCACCTTCACCGCGTCGAGCACCTGGGGCAGAAGGATGGTCGTCGGCACGGCACCGGTATGGCCACCGCCCTCGCCGCCCTGCACCGTGATGATGTCGGCCCCGAGTTCGACTGCCTTGACCGCGTGCTTGACCGCGCCAACGGTCGGCATGCAGACCACGCCGGCATCCTTGAGCCGCTTGATCGTCTTGGCGTCGGGGCCGCGGCCATAGCTGACGGCGCGCACCTTGTGCTTGATGACAGCCGCAATCACTTCCTCGGCGTTCGGCTGGAACATGTGGAAGTTGACGCCAAAGGGACGGTCGGTCTTCGCCTTGATGGCAAGGAGCTGGTTCTCGACGTCGCCCGGTTCGGTCGTGGCACCGGCGAAGAACCCGAAGCCGCCGGCGTTGCAAGTGGCGGCAGTCAGGTTGGCGTCGGCAACCCAGCCCATGGCCGTCTGCACCACCGGGTATCGGCTGCCAAGGCGTTCGCACAATACGGTATGCAGGGTCATGCTCGTTCTCTCTCGCTGGAATTTTTGGCGACCGCCCCTTTGCTAGCTGCGTTGGGGCGATCGCGCTGTCTCTTTCCAAATGATGCGCCGCACAAAGGCGAACATCGTCTGAATGAACTAACGTCCCAGTTCAGTAGAAGACGCGGCCGCCATTGACCATCAGCGTCTGGCCGGTGATGAAGCGCGCCTTGTCGCTGGACAGGAAAATGACCGCATTGGCGATATCTTCCGGCTCGCTGAGTTCGCCCAGCGGGATGGCATTCTTGGCCCTTTCATAGGCGTCCTTGGGGATGCGCTGCATGGCGCGTGTGTTCGTCGGCCCGGGACAGACGGCGTTGACGTTGACCTTGAACGGCCCCAATTCCCGGGCGAGCGCGCGGGTAAATCCCAGAACGCCGGACTTGGCCGAGGCGTAGTCGACACAACCGATGTCGCCGTTCATGGCCGAGTCGGACGAGATGCTGACGATCTTGCCGGTGCGGCGCTCGCGCATGTCCTCGACCACTTGGCGCGAGCACATGAGCGTCGTCATTAGCGACACACCGACCACGAACTGCAGCGTCTCGGGCTTGGCCTGCCAGAACTCGGAATAGTTCTCGCGTGCCGTCTGGCCGATGTTGTTGACCAGGATGTCGACCGGACCGAGTTCGCGCTTGATGCGGGCAAAACTGCCGGTGACGACTTCCTGGTTCGTCAGGTCACCGACCAGCGGCAGCGCCTTGACGTTCAGGGCGCGCACAAGTTCAGCCGTCTCGGCAAGCGCCTCTGCCTCGCGGTCGAGGATGGCGACATCGGCGCCATCCTGGGCAAAGGCAATTGCAATGGCACGACCGATGCCGTTTCCGGCGCCGGTCACCACGGCAATCTTGCCGGCGAATTGTCCTGGCTGTGCAGTCATGTTTCCTCCGCGCGGAATGTTCCGCTTTTGCACTGTTCTTCGATCAGGTGCTGAAGCGGCCGAACAGCTTCAGGACCTCGTAGGAAAGGTCATCCGGTCCCGGCCGTCCGGGCGGGCTGCCGGCGGCGAAATCGCGGTAGGCGTCGGCGTCGACACCGCGCTTGGTCGACCAGTCGAGCGTGATCGAGCGCCCCATGAAGCGCCATTCGCCATTGTCGCGCCTGTAGCGGTCGAGACTGCGGCTTCCGGTGATGACCTCATGGGCGTCGGGGCCGAGCGTGCGGTGGTAGTTGATCTTGTAGACCTCGCCCTCGGCGTGGTCTCCATCGATCTCGAAGCTTGTATTGACAACGTAGTGCGCAGTCGCAGCGTAGTTCGACAGCGCCTTCTCGACGAACGCCACATAAGCATCGGGGCCGCCGACGAACATATCGCCGTGAACTTCATGGGCGTCGTCGTGATAAAGACTGCGCAGCAGCGCGAAATCACGCCGGTCCACAGCCCTGGAATAGGCCGTAACCAGCCTTCGCAGACTGTCGCGCGCTGTCAGTTCGCCCAGATCCGCCTCACGAATTCCCATGCAGGTCCTCCCAAAACCTATCCGCACGAAAAACGGTGCGGTCTTGCATTACAGCTTGCCGCGCTGTTCCCTCGGCATGTTGAGCCCCTGCTCGGCGATGATGTTGAGCTGGATCTCGTTGGTGCCGCCGTAGATCGTGTCGGCGCGCGCAAACAGGAACATCTGCTGCAGGCGCTCGCGGCGCGGATCGTCGGTCACAACATTGGCATCCATGCGCAGCACGTCCATGGCGAGGCGGCCGAGGTCGCGGTGCCAGTTCGACCAGTGATACTTGTAGCCGAGCGCTTCGCGGCGCGTGTCCGCCGACGGCTCGTCGCTCAACACGCGCATGGCGAGGTATCGCATGGCGCGCAGGCCGACCCAGGCGCGGGCGACGCGCTGCCGGATCAGGGGCGAGCGATCGCTGCCGTTCTCCTTGGCGATCTCGACGATCAGATCAAGTTCTTGCTGGAAGCCCATCTGCTGGCCGAGCGTGGAGATGCCGCGCTCGAAGCCGAGCAGCGCCATGGCGATCTTCCAGCCGTCGCCGGGCTGACCGACGACGTGCTCGGCCTTGGCGCGCGCTTCGTCGAAGAACACCGAGTTGAACTCGGAGCCGCCGCCGATCTGCTTGATCGGATGGATATCGACACCGGGCTGGTCGAGCGGCATCAAAAGGAAGATCAGGCCGTTGCGACCGACTGAGCCCTCTTCGCAGCGCGCGACGACGAAGATCCAGTCGGACAGATGCGCAAGCGACGTCCACACCTTCTGACCAGAGACGATCCAGTCGCCGGTTTCGGGATCCAGTCTGGCGCGTGTCTTGATATTGCCGAAGTCCGACCCGGCACTTGGCTCGGAATAGCCCTGGCACCAGAATTCGGACCCGCCGAGAATGCCGGGCAAGAAGCGCTTCTTCTGCTCCTCCGTGCCGAAGGCAATCAGTGTCGGCCCCATCAGCCCTTCGCCGATATGCCCCATGCGGCCGGGACCACCGGCGCGGGCATATTCCTCCTGGAAGGCCACCTGTTCGGCGACCGAAAGCCCGCGCCCGCCATGCTCGGCAGGCCAGCCCGGGCAGGTCCAGCGGCCGGCCGCCAGCTCGCGATCCCACTCCTTGCGCAATTCAGGCAAGGCATCGCCCTCTCCCGAACCGCCACGGAACTTGAGCTCGGCGAACTTGCCGACCAGATGCGTTTCCATCCAGTCGCGCACTTCGGCGCGGAAAGCGTTAAGATCGCTCATGCCCGGCCTCCGTCGCCGAAAACAGCCGCGGCAATGCCGTCGAGATGCGCCTCACACGAACCGAGCAAAGCCGCACTCGCCTGCGCTCGCTTGAAGTAGAGATGCGGATCATATTCCCAGGTGAAACCGACGCCGCCGTGCAGCTGGATCGCCTCTTCGGCAGCAAGGAACTGCACTTCGGAGGCGATAGCGCGAGCGCCAGCGATTTCCAGAGCGCTCTCCTGTGCATCGGCGTCGCCAAGTACGGCGGCAGCGCCGTAGACCAGCGAGCGGGCCTCGGCTATGTCGACGACCAGCCTTGCGCAGCGGTGCTTGATCGCCTGGAACGAGGCGATGGTGCGGCCAAACTGCACGCGCACGGCAATATAGGCGAGCGTGCCGTCGAGCGCACCCTGTGCGGCCCCGACCTGCTCGGCGGCAAGGCCGAGATTGGCGAAGGACAAAGCCTGCTGGAGCTGACTTTCGGACATACCGCCGGCGTCGATGCGGCACTCCGCCGATAGTTCGAGCCCTGCGAGCTCGAGCGACGCAATCGGGCGCGTGCCGTCGAGCACCTTGAGCGGCGCAATCTTGTGGCCGGCATTGCGCGGCAGTGCAAACAGCGCTGTCGTTCCATCATCAAGGCAAGCCGGGACGAGCAGCAGGTCGGCTACGGCAAGATCGACGACCTGCGCAAGCTTGCCGGTAAGCCGGTAGCCGCCAGCCGTCTTCCCAGCCCTGACCGAAACCATGCTCGCCGGCTCAGCGGAGGAAAGATCGGCATAAGCGACTGTCACGGCCATTTCGCCGGCTGCGATGGCGCCAAGGTATTTTGCCTTGGCCTCCTCGCTTGCTGCCGCCTGGATGAGTGGTGCCGCCAGGCACACCGTCGACCAGAATGGCACGCAGGCAAGGCGGGAGCCGGTCAACTCCATCAGGATAGCGATCTCGGTGGCGCCGAGTCCGACCCCGCCGAATTCCTCGGGGATCGCCATGGCGCACCAGCCGAGCTCGCTTGAGATTTTGCTCCACAGCTCCGGATCATATGCAGCGCCAGCGTCGACGACACGGCGCACCGCCTCCGATGAGGACTGCTCGCGCAAGAAGCGCTCGGCTTCCTCGCGGATCATTTGCTGGTCAGGTGTGAATTCGAGGATCATGCGGTCCCATCAGGCACGATTTGGTGCGTCTCTTGCCGTTCAAACGCTTGAGGCGATTGAAGGCGCCACGAATGCGCTACATGCCGGATGCCACTGCTTGTGGCCAGCAACATCGTCCGAATGTGGGATGCCGGCACGGCATGGCGGCTAGTCTACTCCGTACAATTGCCGCCGAACGCGACGCGGCTGCTATTTCAGCGAGGAAGACAATGGGGCTCAAGCGTTTCGACAACAAGGTGGTGCTGATCACCGGTGCTGCGACCGGGATCGGCCGCGCAACTGCACTTCGCCTCGCTTCCGAGGGCGCAACGCTGATCCTCGCCGACCGCAACCTGGAGGGCGCTGAAAAGGTCTGCGCCGCGGCTGTCGAGCAATTCGGCGTGCGCGCCGATGCCATCGCATATGACGCAGCCGACAAGGAGTCGGCACGCCGGATGGTGGACAGTGCTATTTCCCTGCATGGCCGCCTCGACAGTCTGATCAACAACGCCGGCATTTACCGCCGCGACCATTTCGCCAATCAGACCGGCGAAGAATGGGCACTCGTCTTCGGCATCAATCTCGAAAGCGTTTTCCACATCGTGCAGCAGGCGCTGCCAGCACTTGTCGCCTCGCGTGGCAATGTGGTGTGCACCGCCTCGACCGCTGGCCTTGATGGCATCGCCTACGCCGCCGCCTATGCCGCGTCGAAGGCGGGCATCATCGCCATGACCAAGTCGCTGGCAACCGAATATGGCCCCAAGGGTGTGCGCTTCAACGCCATCTGCCCTGGCCGCGTGACCACAGAGATCAGCACGGGCCTCGCGCCAATGGAAAACCAGGATCCAGCGATCATGGTCAAGCCGCCCAAGCTCGCCGGCAAGGAGAGCGGCTCCCCCGAGGATATTGCCAGCGCCTTCGCCTATCTCGCGTCCGACGACGCCTGTTTCGTCTCCGGTTCGATCCTGGTGGTCGACGGCGCCCAGACGGTCGGCTGACAACCACCATTAAGCCACGGCGGCAGCGCCGGCCGAAATTGGTCTCGGCCGGCGCCGCGTTTTTCAGATCAGCCCTTGTGCGCGTGGGCGGTGATCACCGGCCGGTTGGTCCATGTGCCGTCGGCAGTCTGGCGCCAACCGCCCGCCGCCAGCGCGCCGCCGTCGAGGTTGATCGTCGTGCCGGTGATCCAGCTCGACAGATTCGACGCCAGAAACAGTGCTGCGCCCGCAGAATCGTCCGGCTGGCCATAGCGGCCGAGCGGCATCCAGCGCTTGACCATGTGCTGGTGTTCCTCCGGAATCCACTTGAGGATCTGGATCTGCTCGGTCTCGGTGGTCTCCGGCGCGATAGCGTTGACGCGAATGTTCTCCGGCGCCAATTCCAGCGCAAGGCTCTTGGTAAAGCCGGTGATCGCCGTCTTGAACGCGCTGTAGACGGCAAAGTTCGGGATGCCCCGGAAGGCCTCGATGGTCGAGATATTGATGATGCTGGCGTTCTCGCCCCGGCGGAGCAATGGCAGGGCTGCGTGCGTCATCAGGAAGATATGCTCGAGGTTTACGCCATAGAGGCCGTTCCATTCGGCCCGCGTAGTCTCGGCGAACGGCTTGTTCACGCCGAGGAAGTCGCCGACATTGTTGACCAGCACGTCGAGACGACCGAATCCATCAGCGACGAGTGCCATGAGCTTGTCGACGGCCTCTCTATCGGTCACGTCGCAGCAGACTACGATGTTGGTAACACCGGCAACGTCGAGTTCGGCGCGGACCTTGTCCGCCCGTCCGGCGTCCTTTTCCGCGACGACCACTACGGCGCCGCAACGCCCGTAGGCGAGTGCGATCGCTCGCCCGATTCCTGCCCCGCCGCCGCTGACCAGTGTGATTTTGCCGAGCAGCGAATCCGCCATTCCGGCGAGTGAAGTGTCTGCCATGATATTCCTGTCAAATCAGTTAGATGAATTAAATTTCTCAACCAGCACGGAACGTCATGTCCGTGCGCCGATGGGCAAATCTCCACCCCTCGGCCGTGCGGACGAACCGGTCGAAATAGCGCCCAACAACGCGTGCCGTAGTGGCTTTGGGATCGTCGCGGCTGGTACCGTAGTAGGTGAATGTCGCGACGCCCGTGGCATTGTCCGCGTTGACGACGTCGATGACTATGTTGTGCGCCATGTGGATTGTCGTATCCGTCTGCGCCTTGGCGTCGAGATAGGCCCGCATCTCGGCATGGCCTTTCAGCGGCCCTTTCCAGGTTTCCCAGAGTCCGTCCGCGGCCCAAAGTCCGACCAGTTCCTCGTGACGATATTCGTCGACCAGGATGCAGTAGCGCTGCACCAGCTTCGCGCATTCATGTTCGACAGCAATCCGTTCGGCCGATTCCATTTTGTCCTCCCTCAACGACTCGCGCCACCGTTGCGGCAGGGAAAAACTGTTTCATCCTCCAAACGAACGATGGCGTATGTCGCCACGTTGGACGCTATGGAGTCCGACACCCAGTAGATCGGAGGAACTCATGTCTGATACCGAAGCGCGGCTGGCAGCACTCGAGGCGCGCATCAAGGGCCTGGAAGACCAGCTTGCCATCTACCAGCTCATCGCGACCTACGGGCCGTCAGTCGACAGCCGCACCGGCAATGTCACCGCCTCGCTTTGGGCGGAAGATGGGGCCTATGATTTTGGCGCCGAGCCTCTCATTGGCGCCGAAAACGTCGGCTCGCTGGTCAATATCGAGCCGCACATCCATTACGTCGCCGATGGCTGCGCCCACGTTCTTAGCATGCCGCACGTTACCGTCGAAGGCGACAAGGCCGTGGCGACCGGATACTCGCGCGTCTACCTCAATCAGGGCGACCATTGGCGCGTCGAACGGGCCAGCGCCAACAGGTGGGAACTCACCCGCACGGCCGAGGGGTGGCGCGTACAAAATCGTGTCAATCGGTTGCTCGACGGCAGGCCGGAGGCCCGTGAATTGCTATCCGACGGCGTTGAACCGAAGGGTTGAGGCTACCTTCAGGCCGTCCGGCGACCAGTTGGCGGCCTGAACGGGTATCGTCCGAACGTGGGATGCGCAGGCAATTCTTAGACATCATGCTTGTCGCCCGGGAGGACACGAAATGAAATTACTGGAAGGCAAGGCGGTCGTCATAACGGGCGCCGGTTCCGGCCTAGGCGCGGCCTATGCGCGGCATGCGGCAGCTCTCGGCGCCTCGGTCGTCGTCAACGACATCAGCGCCGAAGGTGCGCAGAAGACCGTGGACGCCATCCGGGTCGCCGGCGGCACAGCGGTCGCCCATGCCGGCGACGTCTCTTCCTGGGCCTATGCCCAATCGCTGGTCGATGCCTGCGTCGATGCCTTCGGAGCGATCACGGGAATCGTCAACAACGCCGGCATACTGCGCATCGGCAAGATCCTCGACCTCACCGAGAGGGATTTGCGCCAGATGGTCGAGGTCAATCTGATCGGGACTGCAGCCTGCGCCAGCCACGCGGCGCGGCGCATGCTGGCCGCCGGCAAGGGTGGCTCGATCATCAACGTCGCCTCAGGCTCGCAAGCCGGCGACATCGCGCTCGGCGGTTATGGCGCCACCAAGGGCGGCGTTGCGTCGCTGACCTATAGCTGGGCGATGGAATTGCGCGGCTCCGGTGTCCGCGTCAATGCCCTGTCGCCCCTCGCAGAGACCGCCATGGCTGCCCAGAACAAGGCGCTGATGGGCGAGCAGGCTGCCAGTCGCGAAGTCCACTACGCTGCCCTGCCCGATCCGGAAGTGAACGCGCCGGTGGTTAGCTTCCTGCTGTCCGACGCGGCATCGGACATCAATGGGCAGGTCGTGCGCATCGCGGGCAAACAGCTGTCTTTTGTCACGCATCCGCTGATCGCGGACCCCGTGCTTGATGGCGACTGGGACGATGCGGCAGTGCAGGCCGCATTCGCCGAGACCCTCGCAGGCAATCAGCAGCCGCTAGGCCTCGGATATGCAAGGAAGCCGAATTGACCAGCAAATCTGACATTCCGCCCGTAGCCGTCGTCACCGGCGCGAGCCGCGGTCTTGGCCGCGGCATCGCAATCGCGCTCGGCCAGGCTGGTTTCACCGTCTATTGCACCGGCCGCAGCGACAAGGCTGCGATCGGCCCGTGGAGCGGTACGGTTCGCGAAACCGCCGAGGCGATCGACCAGGCCGGCGGCAAGGGCATCGTCGCGATCTGCGACCATCTCGACGACAGTCAGACCGAGGCGCTGTTCAACCGCGTCGACGCCGAACAGGGCCGGCTCGATCTCCTGGTCAACAACGCCTTCGCCATGCCCGATTGGGCTGTGCCCGATGGCAATTTCTGGGAGCGCCCGCTGTCTTTGTGGCGCGACATGATAGACGTCGGCCTGCGTTCGAGCTACGCGGCGAGCCATTTCGCAGCACCCATCATGGTTCGCCAACGTTCAGGCTTGATCGCCAACACGTCCGGACCGGGCGGCAAGATCTATCGTCACAGCCTGCCCTATGGCGTCGGCAAGGCTGGCCAGGACAAGCTCGCTCACGACATGGCCCATGAGCTTCAACCATTCGACGTCGCTGCGATATCGCTCTGGCCGGGCCTGATCGGCACCGAGCGTACTTTGGCGGGCATCGCGTCAGGCGGTGTGGTCGGTGACAATGCCGGCAATCTGCCACATGTCGAGACGCCGTTTTTCATCGGCCGGGTTCTTGCCGCGATTCACGCAGCGGGCGATGCCATGACGCTGAGCGGCGGCACCTTCTATTCGACCGAACTCGCCGAGCACTATGGCGTCATCGACGCCGATGGCCGGCGTCCAGTCTCTCGGCGGCCGATGTTCGGCGCCCCGCATTTTTCGCCGCTCTCCGGCGAAGTCTTTGCGGGAGCATCATGATGCCGGCAGGCTGTTATACGTTTTCTGCACTTTTGCAGTCTTATGAAGGCGCGAACCGTATTATAATCGATTTGACCAAGGGCTCCGGCGGCTTCGGTCGATTCGACTCCCGGTTGAAGGCGTTTCGGTCGCGGGTTGTTCCCCGCATCAAGGGACCGGAGTTTCGGCGTTGAGCAGGATAGCGCGAATGGCACAGATGGATGCTGGCAGTACTGTCACGGAAACGCTTGAACGCGATAGCTCGGCGCGCGGGGCGACCAATCCCCGCCGTGAGCTGGTTCGCGAGCAGTTGATCGACATCGCTGCCGAGCTCTTCGACAGCAAGGGCTATGTCCAGACCAGCATCAACGATATCGCGCAAGCGCTCGGCCTCGGCCGGTCGGCGGTCTACCACTATTTCCGCAACAAGGAAGAGATGCTGGCGGCACTGGTCGAATCGGAAGCGCTGACCCCGTCGCACCGCCTGCAGGAACTGATGGCAGAACCCGGACTCTCGGCATCGGAACGGCTTCGCCGCGCCGTCGTCGACGGCATCGTGCGGCGACTGTCCTCTGGCGCACGTTTCATCTTGCTGTCGCGTCTGGAAACGCAGATTCCCGAGGCGCTTGGCCCGCTCTACAATCAGGGTCGACGCCACATCTACGATTTTTACGTGCGCTGCATTTCTGACGGCATTGCAACCGGTGAGTTCCGCACAGTCGACCCGAAAGTCACCGCCTTTGCCGTGATCGGCATGGCCAACTGGACGTCGCGCTGGTATTCGCCATCAGGCGCCAGGACCCCGACCGAGATCGGCGAGATCATTGCCGACCTGGCTCTGGCCAGCCTGCGCGCCCATGACGATCGCCCGCGTGATGCAGAAGCTGTGCGTCAGACGATTGCCGGCCTGCGCCAGCAGATCGACGATCTGGAAAAGCTGGTCAAATAGCAAAAGGCCGCCGGTTTCCCGATGGCCTTGTTTCTGCGCAAGGACTGGATCAGTCGAACTTCACGCCGGCATGGGCGATGAAGGCACTGTAGGTGTCGAAGCGGATGATCGGATCCGTGCCCTTGTACGCGCGGATATGGTCGAGCACGGCCTGGCGCGAGCGACGCCACATCGGCGGAACGATCTCCAGCATCGGGCCGTATAGCGACGGCGAGCTGTAGTAGATGATCGACTGCGTCTGTCCGGCGACACGGATCTCATAGTCGCGCTCGTAGCCTGCCGCCTCGACGCGCTTTGTCGCCTCGTCATGGTCGTGAACCCAGAAGCCCAGGTGCTGCAGGCCTTCACGGCCGGCTTCGAGGAAATCCTTGTAGGGTGACGACGCGTCGTTGGTCTGTTCGATCAGTTCGATCTGGACGTCGCCCATATAGGCAAAGGCCAGCCGCAGCTCGACCTGAACCGCCTCGCCGCGATGGTATGTGGTGCCGACCGGCTGGCTGACGCCACGTTCCATGAAGATGAAGGGACCGACGCCGAAGACGTCGATCCAGTGACGCATCGCAGCCTCGATGTCGCGAACGACAAAGCCAAGCTGGGTGGCAGGTCCGAGAATGGGCTTGAGACCCTGTTGAATTTCGATCTCTGTAGCTGTCATCGGACCCCTCCCGGTATTTCCAACTCGTTAGTTGAAGATTTCAAACAGGCCGGCCGCACCCATGCCGCCGCCGACGCACATGGTGACGACGCCGTACTTTACGCCACGACGGCGGCCTTCGATCAGGACATGGCCCGTGGTACGGGCGCCGGTCATGCCGAAGGGATGGCCGACGGCAATCGCGCCGCCATTGACGTTGAGCTTCTCCGGATCAATGCCGAGCGTGTCGCGGCAATAGATCGCCTGGCTGGCGAAAGCTTCGTTGAGCTCCCACAGGCCGATGTCGTCGACCGTCAGTCCATGCTTCTGCAGCAGCTTCGGCACGGCGTAGACAGGGCCGATGCCCATCTCCTCGGGCGCGCAGCCGGCAACGGCCATGCCACGATAGGCGCCCAGCGGCTTGAGGCCGAGCTGTTCGGCGCGCTTGGCGTCCATGACCACCAGTGCTGCCGCACCGTCAGAAAGCTGCGAGGAGTTGCCGGCCGTGATGTATTCGCCAGCCTTGACCAGTTCGCCGTCGGCGAAGACCGGGTTCAGCTTCGAAAGCCCCTCAAGATTGGTGTCGGCGCGGAACCCCTCATCCTGGGTCAGCGTCACGTCCTCGAAAGTGGTCTCGTTGGTCGCCTTGTTGAACACTGACTTGCGCGAGGCCATCGGCACGATTTCGTCGTCGAAGCGGCCGGCCTGGTGCGCGGCAGCGGTACGCAACTGGCTGGCAAGCGAGAACTCGTCCTGCGCCTCACGGCTCACGCCATACTTCTTGGCGACGATCTCGGCGGTCTCGATCATCGTCATGTACATGTGCGGCCACTGCGAAATGACCGCTTCCGAGCGATTGCGGTAGCTGTTCTTGTACTTGTTCTGGGTCAGGCTGATCGATTCGACGCCACCGGCAACCACCGTCTCCATGCCGTCGACGATGATCTGCTTGGCAGCGATCGAGACTGCCATGAGGCCCGACGAGCACATGCGGTCGATCGTCATGCCAGAGACGCTGTCCGGCAGGCCGGCGGCAGCGGCGCTCAGGCGGCCGATATTGTAGCCCTGCGTGCCCTGCTGGGCCGAGCAGCCCATGACCACGTCCTCGACCGAGTCCAGCTCGATTCCGGCACGCTTGACCGCCTCGCGCACTGCGTGACCCGACAGAGCCGGCGCTTCGGTGTCGTTGAAGGCGCCGCGAAAGGCCTTGCCGATGGGAGTGCGGGCGACGGAAACGATGACTGCTTCGCGCAAGGGATAGCTCCAGAACTGCTGTTTTCTTCACAAGGAACCGGAAGCGAAGCGGCCGATTTTGCCGCGATCCAAACGTCCGGAACCGAAGTTTTCCAACTACTTGCCTAGGAGCGGGAACGCTGCCGAGCATCGTCTGAAAAGACTAACGGCCGGCGCGGACGATTTTTCGCCCGCGCCATGAAGGCCACTAGTGCGCCGCGTGCCCATTCGGACGCGCCAAGGGCGCTCCAACACTTGGAAACTGCGCAACGCGCTTTCCGAAAATCGAATCCGATTTTCGGGCCGATCCGCTAGACGTGGTAGCCGCCATCGACGTTGATGACTTCGCCGGTGATGAAACCAGCTCGGCTCGACGCCAGGAATGACGCCGCCTCGGCGATGTCGATGGCCTTGCCATTGCGGCGCAGCGGCGTATTCATTGCGGCAGCTTGCGTATACTTCTCGTCGATGTAGCCGAGCTTGGTCAGTTCGGTGTGCTGGCCGGTCTCGATGAGGCCGATGGCGACGCCGTTGGCACGAATGCCGTAACGCCCCTCTTCCTTGGCCACGCCCTTCATCAGCCCATGCACGGCGAATTTGGGCACCACCGACAGCCCATCGGCCGAAGCGTAGCGATATTGCGCTGAACTCTGGCAAGCGACGATCGAGCCGCGCGCCTTGCGCAGATGCGGAATGGCGAAATGAATGACATTGAAGAAACCGAACGCATCCTGCATCAGGTGCTTGCGCATCTGTTCCGGCTCGATCTTGCTGAGATGGATCAACGGGACCAGCGGCCCTGCGGCATAGACCACGGTATGTATGCCGCCCCCAGCCTCGGCAACGCCGTCGATGAAGGCGCGTGTTGCCTCGACGTCCTCGATGTTGAGCTTGTGGACGGAGGCCTTGCGCCCCTCGCCGCGCACGGCTTCAGCCGCAGCCTCGGCCTTGGCCTGGTTGCTGTGGTAGGTCAGTGCCACGTCACAACCGTCACGCGCCAGCACCCGGCAAATCTCGGCGCCAATACCTCCACTGCCACCGATGACGATGGCCGTGCCTTCGGCCGGATACAGCGATTGCGCTTGTATCGTGCTCATGTTGCTCTCTCCCTTACGATTTCATCGCCATTTCGGCGTAGTGCCAGCCGAACTCGGCCACCGGCCGGGCCAAGGCGCCGGCTTCGCGCGCATGGGCGCTCGAAGCGTTGCCATCGACCACGCGCTTCATGATGCCCTGACGAATTCCGGCAACCCGGAACAGGCTGTAGGCCAGGTAGGCGTACCAGTGACGGTCCGACACGCCCTCCTGCCCGGTCGCCTTGAGATAGGCGTCGCGGTAGCTGCGCTCGTCCGGAATGCCGAGTTCTCCGATGTCGAGGTCGCCGAGCCCGCGATAGGGCTTGTTCGGCAGGCGCCATGTCAGCATGTGATAGGCCAAATCCGCCATCGGCTCGCCGAGCGTCGAAAGCTCCCAGTCGACGAGCGCTAGTACCCGCGGCTCGGTCGGATGGAACAGCATGTTGTCGATGCGAAAATCGCCGTGGATCAGCGATGTGCGCGTTTCCGGCGGGATGTTGCCTGGCAGCCATTCGATCAGCCGGTCCATGGCCTCGATGGTTTCGGTCTCCGATGCGCGATACTGCTTGGTCCACCGTGCGACCTGCCGGGCGACATAGTCGGCCGGCTTGCCGAAATCCTCCAGGCCGACGGCCTTGTAGTCGGTCTTGTGCAGCGCGGCCGCGACGCGGTTCATCTCCATGTAGATCGCGCGGCGCTCGGCCGGCGACTGATCCGGTAGCGACGGCGCCCAGAAGGAGCGCCCCTCGACGAAATCCATGACGTAGAACATCGCACCGACGATGCTGTCGTCGTCGCAGAGCAGCTTGGCGCCGGCGACCGGCACATCGGTGTCACGCAGTGCGCTGATGACCCGGAACTCGCGATCGACGGCATGCGCCGACGGCAGAAGCTTGCCGTCGGGCTTCTTGCGCAGCACCAGGCTGCGCTTGCCGTCGAAGCTCAAGAGCATCGTCGGATTGGACTGGCCGCCGCGAAAGCGCTCGACCGTCAACTTCCCCTCGCAGCCCTCGATATTGGCCTTGAGGTAAGCATGTAGCCGGGCAACATCGATCGGGCTGTCGGCAGCGAGCGGCTCGGTGCCGACGAAACGGCTGGCATCCATGTCCCGCCCTCCCGTTCAGCCGATGTCTGCGTATTTGGCGAGTTCGAGGCGGCCGATCTGGTTGCGGTGCACCTCATCAGGACCGTCGGCGAAGCGCAGCTTGCGGGCATGCGCATAATAATTCGCGAGCACGAAGTCCTGCGACACGCCGGCCGCGCCATGCGCCTGGATGGCCCAGTCGATGACCTTGCAGGCCATGTTGGGAGCCGCAACCTTGATCATGCCGATCTCGGCGCGTGCGGCCTTGTTGCCGACGGTGTCCATCATGTAGGCAGCCTTCAGCGTCAGCAGGCGCGCCTGGTCGATCATGATGCGGGATTCGGCGATGCGCTCCAGTGTCACCGATTGCTCGCCGATGGGGCGGCCGAAGGCGACGCGGCTCTTCACCCGCCTGCACATTAGCTCCAGGCAGCGCTCGGCAAGACCGATGAGGCGCATGCAGTGATGGATGCGACCAGGTCCGAGGCGGCCCTGAGCGATCTCGAAGCCGCGGCCTTCGCCGAGCAGCATGTTGGTTGCCGGCACGCGCACGTTCTCGAAGGTCATGTCCATGTGGCCGTGAGGCGCGTCGTCATAGCCGAACACGGTCATGGGACGCAGCACCTTGATGCCCGGCGTGTCCATCGGCACCAGAATCATCGACTGCTGCTTGTGCTTGTGGGCGCTCGGATCGGTCTTGCCCATGAAGATCAGCAGTTCGCAATGGCGGTCGCCGACACCCGAAATCCACCACTTGCGGCCGTTGATGACGTAGTCGTCACCGTCGCGGACGATGGAGCTCTGGATGTTGGTGGCATCGCTCGAGGCGACATCCGGCTCGGTCATGGCGAAGGCGGAGCGGATCGAACCGTCGAGCATGCCGGGCAGCCAGCGTGCCTTCTGCTCTTCGGTGCCGTAGCGTTCGATGGTCTCGATATTGCCGGTGTCGGGTGCCGAGCAATTGAAAATCTGCGACGAAAAATGCACCCGGCCCATGACTTCGCACAGCGGCGCATATTCGGTGTTGGTAAGGCCTGCGCCATGGTTCGATTCCGGCAGGAACAGGTTCCACAGTCCTGCGGCCTTGGCCTTTGCCTTCAATTCTTCGAGGACCGGCGGATGGCCCCAGCGATCGGCCTCGACCTCTTCGTGATAGCGGCGTTCGTTAGGGTAGACATGCTCATCCATGAAGGCATTGAGCCGTTCGAGCAGGCTTTTCGTCTTGTCGCTGTATTCGAAGTCCATCTTGCGTCCGCCGCTGGTAATTCAGGAAAGGTGCCGCCGGCAAAACAGACTGCCGGCGGCGGTTTTCGTCACGCTGCGCGGACGCCCGAAGGATTGCCCTTCAGCACGGTCGCACGCACGTTGTGCGGATCGAGCTTGGCGATGATTGCCATCTGCTCTTCGGTCGGCGCGGCCGTCGTGGTCATGCCTTCTGCCCGCAGCAGCGGAAAGCCGGTTGCTTCCTGCACCTGCTCGAAAGTGACGCCCGGATGCAGCGACAGCACCTGTGCTGCGTGGTTCGGGCCATTGTAGTCGAACACGCAGAGATCGGTGATGATCCGGCCGATCTTGACGTCGCCCGGCTTGGTACCCTCGGGCCAGTTCTTTGCATTGAAACCGACGCTTGCCACCACATCGACCTCACCCTCGACGAAGGTGCGCTTGCTGTGGTTGGGCAGGAACATCGAGTTCTTGTGGCAGAGGCTGTTGCCCGGGAAGCCGCGAACGCCGAGCATGGCAACCTTGGGCTTCTGGAAGTCGCCGCCAAGCGCCGAGATATTTCCCTGGCCGTAGCGGTCCATCTGGACCGGCGTCACCATGGCATGACGGCGGCCGCTCCAGACGCTGTCGAAGACGCGGTGGTAGGGCATCCAGCCGGAGAACTTGGGCTTGTAGTCGCCGCGAGCACCAAGCGGGATCGGGTCCTCGACCAGATAGGCCTCGCCATCGGTCATCATGAGGCCGGGTGCGCAGGTGAGCTTGGCAAGTCCAACGGCGAGACGCGGCAAGGGACCAATGCCGGTGGCGAGAACCTCACCATCGTTGTGGAATGCTTCCGCACCGGCGGCGATGATCAGTTCGGCTAGAGTGAATTCTTTTGCAGTCGTCATGTCGTATCCGATCAGAAAATGGGGAGCGGCAGGGCGCGGATCTTGGCTTCGCCACCCACGCTCGCGATGTAGCTGGCCTCATCGCCCTTCACGTATTGGTCGAAATAGCGCTGCCAGCCGCCTTCTTCGCCGGCCGATGCGGCATAGTCCTTGAGGTGACCCATGTCCCAGCCATAGGCGTCGTGCGATGCGGTCGGGTGTGCGGCGAGCGGCGCCTTGACCACGCCGGTGACGAAGCAGCGCTCGAACAGTTGTTGCTTGGCCTTGTCCGAGTATTCGGCGTCGATGCGGTCGACCAGCACTTCGGTGGTGACGAACACCTTGTCCGCCGCACGTGCAAACAGCGCGTCGAAGAACGGGTCCGGACCATCGGTCTGGGTGTTGCCCAGGCGGTCGGCGCGGCTCGTGTGGATCAGGGCCACGTCGAGCTTGATCGCCGGCATTGCCAGCAGCGTCTCGCCGTCCGCATAGGGCGACTTGATCGTCTTGAAGTCCGGATTGTACTTGAGCACGTCCGAGCCGATGCCGACGCGGGTTGCAGCGAACGGCAGGTTGTGGCCAGCTGCCTGCAGGCCGAGCAGCAGCAGGCCCTCATCGAGTTCGCTCACTTCAACAGAGCCGGCTTCGCGCGCCTTGCGGAAGTAGGGCTCGATCGGCATCGCGTCGAGCGAGACGAAGCCATAGATCAGCTTCTTCACCTTGCCGGCCGCGCACAGCATGCCGATCTCGGGACCGCCATAAGCCACCAGCGTCAGATCCTTCAGATCGGAACGCAGGATCTCGCGCACGATCGCCATCGGCTTGCGCCGGGGGCCCCAGCCGCCAAATCCGATCGTCATGCCGTCGCGCAACTGGGCGACGACCGATTTCAGGTCCATTTCCTTGTTCATAGAAACCTATTCCGTTTGTTCTTCGTCTTGGTTCGGCAGGTCTACGGCTCAGCCGTAGAAACCCCTGCCCTCGGATACCAGCCGCTCTATGAGCGCGGCCGGCTTGAAATACTGGTCGCCTACGAGACCGGCATACTTGTCGAGCGCCGCCTTGACCTTCGGCAGGCCGACCTGGTCGGCGTAGAACATCGGTCCTCCCAAATAGGTCGGGAAGCCGAAGCCGTTGGTCCAGATGACGTCGATGTCGCTCGGCCGTGCGGCCGCACCTTCGTCGAGGATCTTGGCTGCCTCGTTCACCATGGCGAACAAGCAGCGTTCGAGGATTTCCTCGTCGGTGATGGTGCGCGCGGTGAAGCCACGCTCGCGGCGATGAGCCTCGAGCAGCTCGTCCACGGCAGGATCGTGCGACGCTTTGCGGTTCTCGTCATAGACGTAGTAGCCCGCGCCGGACTTCTGGCCGAGACGACCAGCAGCCACCAGCCTGTCGACGATGTTACACTGCTGCTCGCGCGGCGACATCCGGGCGACGCGTGCAGCGCGCGCGGCGGCCATGATGTCCATGCCGGCGAGGTCCGCGAGCGCGAACGGCCCGATCGGGAAGCCGAAGGCGGTTAGCACGCGGTCGACCTGTTGTGGGGTCGCACCGTCCTCGAGCAGGAATTGCGCCTCGCGCGTCCGCTTGGAAAGCATGCGGTTGGCAACGAAGCCTTCGGACCGCCCGACCATCACTGGCACCTTGCCAAGGCGCTTGCCAAGCGCCGTCGTGGTGGCGAGCACATCGGGAGCCGTCTTCGCCGCCCGAACGTTTTCGAGCAGCTTCATGACATTGGCAGGATTGAAGAAGTGCATGCCGGCAACGCGAGCCGGGTTCTTGGAAGTCTGGGCCAGTTCCTCGATGTCGAGGAAAGACGTGTTGGTGGCGATGATCGCATCGTCGCGCAGCACGGCATCGAGCTTGGCAAACACCTCCTTCTTGACGTCGAGCTGTTCCGTCACCGCCTCGATGACCAGGTCGACGTCACCGATGCCGTCATAGGCAGTCGTAGTGGCCAGCAGCGCCATGCGGCGCTCCATGTCCTCAGCCTTCAGGCTGCCGCGCTTAACGCTGCCTTCGTAGATCTTGCCGATCGCCTTGGTCGCGGAAGCAAGACCTTCGTCAGTGAGGCCTATCAGCGTGACCGGAATGCCGATGTTGAGGAAGCAGGCGGCAATACCGCGCCCCATGGTGCCGGGGCCGACGATCGCCACCTTCTTGACGTCACGTGGCTTGTTGTCCGCGCCGACGCCGTCGATCTTGAGCGCCTCGCGTTCGGCAGCAAATATATGGCGCAGCGCCTTGGACTGCGGCGAAACCAGCAGTTCCTTGCAGGTCTTGTATTCGAGCGCGATCGCCTCTGCGGCCGGCGTCTCGGTGACCATCTTGATCAGGTCGACTGCAACGAGCGGAGCCTTGAAGCCCTTGTACTTCTTCGCCAAAGCGGCGCGGCTCGCCTCGAGCGCTGCCGGATCGAAGCTCGGCACCGGCAGATCGGTGGTGCGCCGCACCTTGGCGCCTTCGGCGACCACCTTTTCGGCGTAGGCGATGGCGGCTGCCTTCAGGTCGCCCGAAACGACCTCGTCGAGAAGGCCCTTTTCGCGAGCATCACGCACCGAAATCTGGCCGCCCTCGCTGATCATCGTCAGCGCCTGCTCGACGCCGATCAGGCGCGGCAGCCGAACAGTGCCGCCCGAGCCCGGCAGGATGCCGAGCTTGACTTCAGGCAGGCCGACCTTCGAGCCCTCGAGCGCGATACGATAGCTGCAAGCCATCGCCACTTCGAGCCCACCGCCGAGCGCCGTGCCGTGAAGCGCGGCAACGATCGGCTTGGTGGCGGCGTCGAGCGTATCGATCACTTCACCGAGCAGCGGCGCCACCATCGGCTTCTTGAATTCGTTGATGTCGGCGCCGGCGATGAAGGTGCGCCCTTCGCAGACGATGACCATGGCGCGCGCCTCGGCGTCGCCTTCCAGCGTCTTCACGGCTTCGATCAGGCCCGACCGCACCGAATGCGACAGCGCGTTGACCGGCGGGTTGTCGACGGTCGCGACCAGAATGTTGCCGTGCTTTGCGACCGATACGGTCTGCGTGAGTTGCGCGGTCATGCCGACACTCCTTCCTTGCTATTTCCAGAATTGCCGGTGACCAGCACCACCTTGCCCTTGACCGCCCGCTCCATCACCACGTCGAGCGCTTCGGCGAAACGGTCGAGCGGGTATTCGGCCGAGATATGCGGCTTGAGCTTGCCCTGGGCGAACCAGTCCATCAGTTCGGCGATGTTGACCGCATTCTTCTCCGGTGCGGCGCGCGCAAAGGCACCCCAGAACACGCCGATCAGCGCCGACTGTTTGAGCAGCAGCAGGTTGAGCGCGATCTTGGGGATGTCGCCGGCGGCAAAGCCGATCACCAGCAGACGTCCGTTCAGCGCCAGTCCGCGCACGGCGGTTTCAGTCATGCTGCCACCGACCGGATCATAGACCACGTCGACGCCCTGCCCATTGGTCAGGTCCTTGAGGCGCTGGCGCAGGTCTTCCTTGGCGTAGTTGATGGTTTCATCCGCGCCGTATTCGCGGCACAGTTCAAGCTTCTCGTCGCTCGACGCAGCGGCGATGACGCGTGCACCCATCTGCTTGCCGAGTTCGACCGCAGTCAACCCGACGCCGCCGGCAGCGCCCAGTACGAGCAGAGTTTCGCCCGGCTTGATCTGCGCGCGGTCCTTGAGAGCGTGGTGCGACGTCGCATAGGTGATGAGAAAGCCGGCAGCCTCGACGAAGCTCATCTCGGCCGGGATCGGAAACACCTTCCAGGCGTCCACCGCCACCTGCTCGCCATAGCCGCCGATGCCGGCGAAAGCTAGCACACGCATGCCCACCGTGAGCCGCTCGACACCTTCGCCAACCGCAATGATGACGCCTGCAGCTTCGCTGCCCGGCGTAAACGGAAGTTCAGGCTTGGTCTGGTACTTGCCTTCGACCATCAGGCCGTCGAAAAAATTGATACCGCATGCTTCGGTGCGGATCACCACCTGCCCCTTGCCCGCCTTGGGTTCGGGAACGTCTTCAATCCTTAGTTCGGCCCGTGGGGCGAACTCCCTGCAGATCACTGCCTTCATTTTCCTACGCCGCTTTTTGCTGCCATTTCGGCACTGCCAATATCTTTGATCGAGGCAAGGAATGGGACACCGACAGGACCCGAACATCGTCTGATGGGACTAGGCGTCCGGAACCGACCTTTTCCTGCCGGACCGCCGGTTTCCACGATCGAACGCTAGTCCTTTCGGACGTTGTTGCGAGCGCTGTCGCGCGCAGGTTCGACCAAGCAATTCAAGGAGCAGAAAATGGGTCGTCTCGCAGGCAAAGTCGCATTCATCACCGGCGCGACCGGTGGCATCGGAGAGGCGGCAGCGCGGCTGTTCGCCCAGGAAGGCGCCAAGGTCGCCGTGGCCGGCCGCAGCCGCGCCAAAGGTGAAGCAATCACCGCATCGATCGCCGAGGCCGGTGGCACTGCCATGTATGTCGAGACAGACGTCACCGAGCCCGACAGCGTCGAGGCCGCGTTCAAGTCCGTCATGGACGCCTGGGGCCGCCTCGACGTGCTCTACAACAATGCCGGCGGCTCGAGTTCGGCCGACGGCCCGGTCACCGTTGCGCCGTTCGAGGAGTTCTGGCGCTGCATCAAGCTCGACCTGTTCGGCACCTGGGTCTGCTGCCGCAACGCCATTCCCCTGATGCAGCAGTCGGGCGGCGGCTCGGTCATCAACTGCTCGTCCATCGTCGGCGCGATGGGCATCCCCAACCGTGACGCCTATTCCGCAGCCAAGGGCGGCATCATCTCGCTGACGCGCTCGATGGCCGTCGAGTTCGCCAAGGACAACATCCGCATCAACGTTCTGGTGCCGGGCGCAGTGGCCACCGACCGCGTGCTCGGCTTCTTCGAGCGCGAACCGCATCTCAAGGCGCAGTGGGACGCCTATCTGTTGGGCATCGCCGAACCGATCGATGTGGCCAACGCAGCACTCTATCTGGCTTCGGACGAATCCCGGCGCATGACCGGCCACCAACTGCCCATCGACGGCGGTATCCTCATCTCCTGACGCAGGCCCGCGCCGGCATTAGTCTATGCAGACGATGCCGGCGCGTGGGCGCAGGTTTTCAAGTCGGCGACGAATCCCAACCTTCGAGTGCAGGAAGACGAGTATGGAAATCCTGAGCCAGATCCTGGCGCGGAACGCGCGGCTCATCGGCGAGCGCAACTTCATCGTGACCGGCAAGGAAACGATCACCTACGCGCGCTTCGACCAACTGACTGCCCAACTTGCCAATGTGCTGGCCGCACGCGGCGTGACCAAGGGCGACCGTGTCGGCCTCTATCTGCCAAGCACGCCTATGATGGCGATCGGCTTCTGGGCCTGCCAACGTCTTGGTGCGATCCCCGCAGCACTCAGCGCCATGTTCCGGCATGCCGAACTGCGCAAGATCGTCACCCAGACCGGAATGAAGGCTCTGATTGCAGACGGTTCGACCTGGCCCTACTTCTCCGAGATTCGTAACGAGTTCCCGGACCTCGCGCACTGCCTAGTGGCATGTGCCGAAGGCGGCCCTGACGCTCTCGGTCCGTTGATGGCGGCAGCCCCCTCGACCTTCGAGGACGTAGCTTGCGATATCAACGACATTGCCGCGCTCTTCTTTACTTCCGGCACAACCGGTTCGCCCAAGGGCGCCGCGCAGTCGCACTTCAACCAGTGCTCGACGCTACGCGACATGATGGTTTCGCATCGTACGCGATTTGCGCAGGAAACCTACCTCTGCGCCGTGCCGCTATTTACCAATTTCGGCCTGACTGTCACGCTCAACCTCTGCCTTTATACCGGCGGCACCATCGTTCTGCATGAGCGTTGGGACACCCAGCGCGTGCTCACCGACATCGGCAAGTACAAGGCGACCTATTTCGGCGGCACGCCGACCATGTATGTGTACATGGTCAACGAGGTCGATCCGGCCAGGCACGATTTGTCGTCGCTGCGCATCTGCACGACAGGCGGCTCGCCCGTGCCGCAGCCGGTCATCCGCCGCTTCGAGGAGCTTTCCGGCGCGCGTGTCACCCAGGTCTATGGTTCCACCGAAACCAGCGGCCAGAACGTCATGGAGCCCACCGCCGGCATCCGTAAGGCAGGCTCTGCAGGCCTGCCCGTCGGCAGCTCGCGCATCTCCATCCTCGACGACGACGGCGATCCTGTCCCTCAGGGCGAGATCGGCGAGGTCATCATCGAAGGTGACTGCGTGGCCCAGGGTTACTGGATGGACGAGAAGGCAACCGCCGAAGCCTTCGGCAATGGCGGCTGGAAGTCGGGCGACCTCGGCTATGTCGACGAGGACGGCTACCTGTTCATCGTTGACCGCAAGAAGGACGTCATCATCGCCGGCGGTCACAATGTCTATCCGCTCGAGATCGAGGCGCTGCTCTACAAGCATCCTGCGGTCGCCATGTGCGCCGTCGTCGGCGCGCCCGACGAGAGCAAGGGCGAAATCCCCGTCGCGGTGATCGTCAAGGCCGACGGCCAGGACGTCACCGCCGAAGAAATCGTTCGCTACTGCCGCGAAAGCCTCGCCGCCTACAAGGCACCGCGCATCGTCCACTTCATCGACAATATGCCGGTCGAAGCTGCCAAGATCCGCAAGCGCGAACTGGTGCTGGCACTGCGCGAGAACCGCATGGACGACTTCCGCAACAAATAAGGTTGCAGGCTCACCCAACTGAAAACGGCCGCGCTTCAAGCGCGGCCGTTTTCAGTTTCAGACAATAGTAATCAAAAAGATCAATTCGTTGCGATCGATTTCTGCCATGGCGGTAGAGACCATGACGCCAAACTGATCCGTTGGTTCAGGCGCTTGCCACTTCACCCGCGCCACCGAAGGCGCTCCAGCCGCCATCCACCGGCAGCACGGTGCCGGTGACGTAGGACGCCCAGTCCGACAGCAGGAACACAGCTGCCTGCGCCATCTCTTGCGGTAGCGCCAGACGGCCGAGCGGCGTGCGCTTCTCCAGAATTGTCGGATCGAAGGCCTTGCGCTCGAGCAAAGCCTCGACCATCGGCGTGCGCGTATAGGCGGGCGCGATGGCATTGACGCGGATTCCTGAAGGACCCCATTCGCAGGCCAGCGTATGCGTCAGGTGGTTGATACCGGCCTTTGCCGCGGCATAGGCCGAACGGCGAGGAAAGCCGCCGAGCCCGACGATGGAGGAGACGTTGACGATCGACCCGCTCTTCTGCTGAAGCATCGTTCGGGACGCAGCACGGCACATCAGGTAGGTGCCGCGCAAATTGACGTCGACGACGCGTTGCCAACGCTCCACCGATTGGTCGTGCACGGGCACAAGATCGTCGCCGATGCCGGCCGAATTGAAGACGAGGTCGAGCCCGCCGAGCGCGGAGATGGTCTCCGCAACCATCCGTTCGCTGTCGGCTTCACTCGACACGTCACCCTGCGTGACAGCGCTTGCGCTTGTGCGCGTGGCCGCCGCATCCAGGGCTTCACGATTGAGATCGGCGATCACGACCTTTGCGCCGAGATCATGCAACAGCCGTGCCGCAGTCTCGCCGATGCCGCTGGCACCGCCGGTCACCAGCGCACGTTTGCCGTCGAGACGGATCGCTGGCGTACTCATGCGTCGGGATCTCCTCCGTCGGCACCATCCTGCCTGAAATGGAAGTCCGGCTGCCATTGTTCACGCGGCTGGACATGCAGCCGCCAATAGGCCTCAGCCACCAGATCGTGGTCGTAGGGCGTTCCCGCCTGCATCGTACCGTGAATGGCAACCGTCGAGACATGGATGCCGGACGCCGAAAGCTCCTTCTCCAGCGACAGCCCCAGGCTGCGCAGCGCCGCCTTGCCAAGCGAGGTCACGCCCCACTCGATCCAGGGGCCAAAGGCGAGCACGCCGCCTGTCAGCAGGATGGTACCCCGTCCCCGGTCGATCATCGCCGGTGCCACAGCTTGCGCCGCATGCAGTGCTCCCGCGACATTGGTCCTGAAGGCATCGACCACGTAGTCGACGCTGGCCGGCTCACCATGCGACTTCCAACCATCGGCCGTGCCGTACTTCACCTCGTCCATGCGCGAAGGCGTCACGAAGCGCGACGGTTCGATGATCGCGGCGTTGTAAATCAGCGCCTCCGGGGCGCCGTGACGCTCCCGTATCGCCGCATGCACCTTCTCCATCTGCTCGGGTCGGCCGGCGTCCCCCGCAAAACCGGCAACGTCGAGCCCATCCGCGCGAAGTGCCTGTTCGTATCGCGCTGTGGCGTCCGCGTTGCGGCCGACGAAGGCCACGCGGTGCCCTTCACGTGCGAATTTCTTGACCAGAGCCTGACCAAGGCCAGGCCCCATGCCGATGACGACTGTTGATGGCGCGCTCATTGCGCCACCTTTGCCGGCGTCGTGGCCTCGGCGGCATTGCCAGTCTGCTGCGCGTTGCGCTCGGCACGATTGGTGAGGAACTCCTCCAGCGTGCCGATGACGCCCTTGCGCAGGAACAGCACGCAAAGCACGAAGATGATGCCCTGTATCACCACAACCCAGGCGCCGAAGGTCGCGAGTTCACGCTGCAGCGTCACCAGAACCGCAGCGCCGACCACCGGGCCGAGTAGCGTGCCGACACCGCCGATCAAAGTCATCAGGAGCACGTCCGCCGAGGTCATGAAGAACACGTCGGCAAGCGACGCGAGCTGGAAGATGATTGCCTTCATGCCGCCAGCCAGGCCCGACAGCATGGCCGACAACGTGAACGCGATCAGTTTGAAGCGGTCGGTGGAATAGCCGAGCGAAATGGCACGCGGTTCGTTCTCGCGGATCGACTTCAGCGTCTGGCCGAATGGCGAATGGATGATGCGGTAGACGAAAGCGAACCCTGCCAGGAACACCGCTAGCATCACATAGTACATGTTCATCGTGTCGGAGAGGTCGATCACGCCGAACAACGTGCCGCGCGGCACCGACTGGATGCCGTCCTCGCCATGGGTCCATGGCGCCTGCACGGCGTAGAAATAGATGATCTGCGCCATCGCCATCGTGATCATGGCGAAGTAGAGCCCCTGCCGGCGGATCGCCAGCCAGCCGAACAGTGCGCCGATCGCCGTTGCCGCTACCACGCCCATCAGGATGCACAGCTCGGTCGGCAAGCCCCAGGCGGCCGCCGCATGGGCGGTGACATAGGCAGAGGTGCCATAGAATGCGGCATGACCGAAGGCGAGAAGGCCGACATAACCGAAGATCAGGTTGTAGGCCAAGGCGAACAGCGCCAGCACCAGGATCTTCATGCCCATCATCGGATAGACGAGGAACGGCAATGCCACGCCGCCCACCGTGAAGACCGCAAGCCAAAGCCTGCCGTTTTCAAGGATGCTGCCGGCACGTCCGGACGACACATCCGCCACCGAATGACTGTTCGTTTCCTTGCCGAACAGGCCTGCCGGGCGGAAGATCAGCACCAGCGCCATGATGATGAAGATCACCGTGGCCGAGGCCTGCGGATAGAACACCTTGGTCAGGCCTTCGATCACGCCCAGCATCAGGCCGGAAACGATGGCGCCGAAGATCGAGCCCATGCCACCGATAACCACCACCGCGAAGATGGTGATGATGATGCCCTGGCCCATTTGCGGGCTGACCTGATAGATCGGTGCCGCCATGACACCGGCAAAGCCAGCGAGACCGACGCCGAAGGCGTAGGTAAGCATCAACAGGCGCGGCACGTTGATGCCGAAGGCCCGTACCAGATCCGGGTTTTCGGTCGCGGCGCGCAGGTAGGAGCCGAGCTTGGTACGCTCGATGACATACCAGGTGCCGAAACAGACGACGATCGCCGCCACGATGACCCAGGCGCGATAGATCGGCAGGAACATGAAGCCGAGATTGATGCCGCCCTTGAGCGAATCCGGCACGCTATACATCTGCCCGGCAGCGCCGTAGTAGACGTTGAACGCGCCTTCGATCGCCATGGCGAGGCCGACCGTCAGCAGCAGTCCGTAAGCATGGTCGAGATCATAGACGCGGCGGATGAAGATACGCTCCATCAAGCCGCCGATGACGGCGACCACCAGCGGTACGATCACCAGCGCCCACCAGTAGCCTATGGACGGGAGCCCGAGACCGGGAAACAGTTCCGGCAAGCGCATCAGATACCAGGCGCCGAAAGCACCGAGCATATATTGCGCGCCATGCACGAAATTGCCGATGCGCAGCATGCCGAAGATGATCGCCACGCCAAGGCTCATCATGGCGTAGAACGAGCCGTTGATGAGGCCGACAAGGAGTTGGCCGAAAAGGAGCGTCGACGGGACGCCAAACAGGTCCATCATGGCTCTTATACCCCGAGATATGCTTGGATCTTGGCTTCGTTGCCGGCGAGTTCATCGCGGCTGAAGCGTTCGACGACCTTGCCGTGGTCGACGACGAAATGCCGATCGGCTAGTTTTGAGGCGAAGCGGAAGTTCTGCTCGACCAGGAGGATGGTGAAGCCCCTCGTCTTCAGCTTTTCGATCACTGCCGCGATCTGCTTGACGATGACCGGAGCCAGGCCTTCCGTGGGCTCGTCGAAAATCAAGAGCTTCGCGCCGGTACGCAGGATGCGGCCAATGGCCAGCATTTGCTGCTCGCCACCAGAAAGCTTGGTGCCCGGGCTCGACCAACGGGCCTTCAGGTTCGGGAACAGCTCGACGATCTCATCCACCGACATGCCGCCCGGTGCAATTACAGGCGGCAGCTCGAGGTTTTCAGCCACCGACAGGCTCGAGAAAATGCCGCGTTCTTCGGGGCAATAGGCGATGCCGCGGCGCGCGATGAATTCCGGCGCCCTCTGAACAACGTTCTCGCCCCTGTAGGTGATGGTGCCAGTCTTCTTGCGCACCAGGCCCATGATGCAGCGCAGGGCCGTCGTCTTGCCGGCGCCGTTGCGGCCCAGCAGCGTGACCAGTTCACCCTCGCGGATATCGAAATTCATGCCGTGCAGCGCTTTGCTCTCGCCGTACCAGGCATGCAGGTCCGCAACATCGAGCAGGACCTGGCTGTTGGATTTCTCAGTCATCGGCACCACCGATATAGGCTTCGATAACGCGCGGGTCGCGCGAGACGGTCTCGTAATTGCCTTCGGCCAGCACGCGGCCCTGGGCCAGCACGGTGATCGTGTCGGAAAGGGCCGCCACGACCGAAAGATTGTGCTCGACCATCAGGATCGTGCGCTGCGCGGACACCTTGCGGATCAGCTCGGCGATGCGGTCGACATCTTCGTGGCCCATGCCGGAGGTCGGCTCGTCGAGCAGCAGCATCTCGGGATCGAGGGCCAGCGTGGTGGCGATCTCGAGTGCGCGCTTGCGCCCGTAAGGCAGGTTGACCGCGATATGGTCGCGATAGGAAAGCATTCCGACGGCGTCGAGCAGTTCGTCGATGCGGTCGTTGAGCACGCCGAGCGTGCGTTCGCTCTGCCAGAAACGGTAGGAGCTACCCAACGGTCGCTGGAGCGCCATGCGCACATTCTCGCGCACGCTCATGCGAGGGAATACCGCCGAGATCTGGAACGACCGAACGATACCCTTGCGCGCCACCTCTTCCGGCTTCAGCGCGGTGATGTCTTCACCATTGTAGCGGATGGTCCCTTCGCTTGGTGCGAGGAACTTGGTGATGAGATTGAATGTCGTGGTCTTGCCGGCACCATTCGGGCCGATCAGGGCATGGATAGTATTCCGCCGAACCTTGAGGTCGACGTCTTTCACAGCCGCAAAGCCGTAAAAATACCTGCTCAGCCCAGACGCCTCGATGATGTAGTCGTCCGCAGTGCCTTGTCGCACCTTGTCCTCCACGTATGTTCAGATGTTGCGGCGATGCCGCTGCGCCGACCTAGCAGTCGACGAGTATGCCTTTGGCGCGCGAGGCTATCTGCCTGAGCGCGACAACCTTCTGGTAGTCTTCCGAATGATAGAAGCGCCTTGCTTCCTCAGCGCTCGGGAATTCGACGACCGAGATAGATGGCGGCTGCCAGCCGCCTTCGAGGCTTTCGATGCGATCGCTCGACAGCACGAAACGGCCACCGCCGTTGGCCATGATCGGCCCGGCAACCTCGCGATAATGGTCGTAGGCCGCCTGATCGGTGACCTCGATTTCGAAGATCAGATAGCCTGGCAACGACTTGCGCTCCCCAAAAAGCGGATGCCGGACCGCATGACTGCGGCCCGGCAGCCTATGTCAGCCCTTGAGCTTGCAGGCGCTCTTGTCGATCGAACGGAAGGCCTGGTCAGCCGGGACGGTGGTCACGACCTTGAACACGTCCTGGGCATCCGAGGCTTCGCCCGGCGCGCGCACTTCGAGCAGTTGCATGTCGTGCGCGAGACGGCCGTTCGGCATGAGCGTCGCATTCTTTGCGAACAGGTCGTTGATCTTGCCTTCGCGCATCTTGGCGAGCACGGCGGTAGGCTCGTCGGTGCCGGCGGCCTTGACAGCGTTCAGGTAGTTGGTGGCCGCCGAATAGGCGCCCGCTGCGACCCAGCCCGGCGCATTGCCGGTCTTCTTCTGCATTTCTTCCTTGAAGCGCTTGGAAGCCTCATCGGTGTTCCAGTACCAGGCGGCAGCGAACTGGATGCCCTTCAGCGCCTCGAGGCCGATGGCGCGCGCATCCGACTGGTGCAGCACGATCACTGCCACGCGCATGCCCTGGTCGATCAGGCCGAATTCCTGGACCTGCTTCAGCGTATTGACCAGTTCGGGACCGTTGACGGTCAGCGCCAGAACCTTGGCGCCCGAAGCCTGGGCCTGAAGGATATAGGACGAGAAGTCGGTGGAGCCGAGCGGCGCCCGAACAGCGCCAAGGATCTTGCCGCCCTCTTCCTCGACAGCGGCCTTCACGTTGGTTTCCATCACCTTGCCGGCCTCATAGTCGGGCGACAGGATGAACCAGGATTCGCCACCAGCCTTGAGCTGGGCGCTGACCGAAGAGCGCACCTGCGAGTAGGCGTCATAAGCCCAGGCCATGCCGTAACCGTTGCAGTCGGCTTCCGTCATCTTGTCGGTCATCGGCGACACGAAGAAGCCGAGCTTCTTCTGTTCGCCGAGCAGCGTGTTGACGGAAAGCGCGATCGCCGAGTTGGCGACGTCGAACAGCGCGTCGACATTGTCGCGCTCGAGCCACTCGCGTGCGATCGAGAGCGCGATTTCCGGCTTGTTCTGGTGGTCGGCCGAAACCAGTTCGATCGGCTTGCCGAGCACTTCGCCGCCGAAGTCCGAGATGGCGAGCTTCACGGCTTCGGTCACTTCGGTGCCGCCAAGGGCGGAGAAGGACGAGCTCTGGTCGTTGAGCACGCCGAGCTTGACGCTTGGCGTGTCCTGGGCGGCGGCGGTCAGCGCGGTCGACAGCAGCAGAGCCGCTGCAAGAATGGATTTCTTCATACAATTCCTCCCGAGGAACGAAACTTCTCGCGCCGGTCTTGAATGCGCGCCGGCAGCTGAATGCGCGCAAAGGCGGCACATCACGAACGAGTTGCCGCACTTCCGAGCAGAAGTCGCCCGAAGAGCGGGCTTTGGGCATCGTCCATGCGGACTAGCGCACGTAAGCGTTGCCCAGGCGGCAGTTCTTCACCCACAACGAATCCGCTAGTTCGTTTGTGGGATGTGTGCTGTACGCGGACAGATCGAAATCGCCCCATGAGTAATTTCGATACGATCATCGTTGGTGCCGGTTCCGCCGGCTGTGTTTTGGCCGCCCGACTGAGCGAGGACCCGCGCCACCGAGTCCTCTTGCTCGAAGCCGGTCCATCCGATCTGCACCCCCTGGTGCGCATGCCGCGCGGCTGGGTCAAGCTGACGAAGCACCCGCAACGCGCGTGGAGTTTTCCGGTAGAACGCGAAGCAGGCAGGCCCGCAGGCGAAAGCTGGGCGCGCGGCCGGGGCCTGGGCGGTTCGAGCTCCATCAACGGCATGCTCTACTGCCGCGGCGCGCCACAGGATTACGACGGCTGGCGCGATTTCGGTGTCACGGGCTGGGACTGGTCCGACATGGCGCCAGTATTTCGCCAGATCGAGCACCACCAGTTCGGCGGCAATGCCATTCGCGGCGGCGATGGCCCGCTGCAGGTGAGTGTCCGACCGCTCGCCGATCCGCTCGGCAGCGCTATTCTGGAAGCGGGCGAATCGCTCGGACTGCCTAGGCTCGATGACCTCAATGGCGACAGCAGGGAGGGCGTCGGCACATACAGCCACAGCGTCGACCACAAGGGCCGGCGCATGAGTGCTGCACGCGCATTCCTGCGCCCGGCGATGAAGCGCAAGAACCTGGTCGTGCGATCCGGCGCGCAAGCGACGCGGATCATCTTCGACGGGCGCCGCGCGGTGGGTGTCGAATACCGGCGCGGCGTGCGTAAGGAAGTCGCCCACGCGGCCAGCGAGATCATCGTTGCCTGCGGGGCCATCCAGTCCCCGCAACTACTCCAGGTGTCCGGCATCGGGCCGGCCGATGTGCTTGCATCTGCCGGCGTCGATACGGTCGCTGCCCTGCCGGGCGTTGGACGGAACCTGGCCGAGCATATTGTCGTAGCGCTGCCTTATCGCCTTGCCGGCCTTGATGGCCACAACCGCCGCCTGCGCGACGTGCAGCTGGTCGGCGAGGTACTGCGCTACTACCTGGCCGGAACTGGACTGATGAGTTTTGGAGCGTCAGAAATGGGGGGCTTTGTCCGTTCGGCACCTGAGGTGCCCTACCCCGACCTCCAGCTTTCGCTGTCGCCCTACACCTTCGCGCGCGGGCTGTTGCAAGGCAAGCTCGCGCTCGAGGACAAGCCGGGGCTTACGATCATCGGCTATGCACTGCGGCCCGAAAGCCGCGGTGAAGTCGCGATCCGCACTGCTGAAATGAGCGACATGCCGCACATAAAGCCCAACTGGCTCACCACGGAAGGCGATCGCCGCACGGCCGTCGCAATGATGCGCGTCATGCGCGACTTCGTCGCGCAGCCTGCACTTCGTCCATATGTCCGGCAAGAGATCTGGCCGGGTGCGGACGTTCAATCAGACGAAGCCTTGCTCGAAGCCTTCCGCGGCACCTTCGTCTCCGGATTGCATGCAACGGGCACCTGTCGAATGGGCAATGACGGCGACGCCGTGGTCGATGGCCGCTTGCGGGTCCACGGTGTCGAGGGCCTGCGAGTGGTGGATGCCTCAGTCATCCCAGCGCCCGTATCGGGCAACACCAATGGTCCGGTTATGGCGCTGGCCTGGCGCGCCGCCGAGTTCATCATTGCCGACAGGCCCTGAGGCGAATTAGGCCGCCAAGAAAAAAGGCGCCGCCGTTTCCGGCAGCGCCCTTCATCATCGTAGAGCCGCAATCCTTACTGGGCGCAGTCCGCCCGCTCGACGAGGCCGTCCTCGCGCAGCAGGTACGGGTTCTTCACGACCTTCAGGCTTTCAACCGATGGCAGGAAGTGGTTGTCGGCGCTGGCCGAGAGCTTGCCGGTCAGCGTCTTGATCTCGCCGGCATTCGCCTCGATCCAGGCTGCCACCGACTTGCCGTCCGTCTTGCCCGAGCCGTTCATGGCTGCCGCCAGGATGTAGGGTTGGATGTAGTAAGGCGTCAGGGCCGAAGGGCCACCCATGCGGTCGAGATCCGGAATGTCGGCCTTGGCCTTGGCTGCGAACTTGGCGAAATCCTTCTCGCCGAGTGCATCGCCAGGGCAGTAGGTCATGCCTTCGAACTGAACCGAATAAACGCCCTCGAAGGCTTCGGTACCGATCGTGGCGGCATTGCCTACCGCGTAGTTGGTCATGGTCAGGCTCGCCAGAACCGGCACGTCCCAGCCGATGTCGTAGCGATTTTCCAGCATCTTGCGCGAATCGTCGCCGATCGAGTTGATCAGCAGCACCGCCTGTGCGTCGGAGTTACGCAACGAGAACAGCTGCGGGGTCATGTCTTCGGTGCGGAAGGCGAATTCCTGGATCGCCACCGGCTCGACACCCTTGCCCTTCATGTAGGTGACGATGTCGGCGACCGCCGCCTTCGACATGCCGCCGTTGTCCGAAATCAGCGCCAGCTTGTCGAGCTTCAGCACGTCGATCGCATAGGCGATGTTCGGGATCATCTGGTTCTCGCCGATCGGCGAGGTCGAGAAGTGGTAGGGGCCGACCTGCGGCGTCAGCGCGGTCGAGGCTGCGCTCGAAACATGGGCAATGTTGGCCTCGGTGCCAATCGGCATCAACGGCGTGGTTTCCTGGCTGGTAGCCGGGCCGACCACGGCCTGCACCTTCTCGCTTTCGATCAGGCGACGCATTTCGCTGACGCCGTGAGTCGGATCGGTCATCGTGTCGGCCAGCACCAGCTCGACCTTCTTGCCCAGGATGCCGCCGGCTGCATTGATGTCTTCGATCGCGCGCTTCCAGGCGATCTCGGCATTCTTGCCGATCGAAGCGCCGGCGCCTGTCAGAGACATGATGCCACCGATCTTGATCGTCTCTTCAGCCTGGGCCGCGCTGACGCCGACAAGGGCTGTGAAGGACATCAGTGCGGCGGCAAGCGCGCGGCGGCTGCGGAAGGTGGAAGTCATAGGCTCTACTCCTCGGAAATCGGAAAGCGCCCTCTCCGCCTAATGCCTGATGGATGCATCGTCCATAAGGACCATTGTTTTGATCCAAAATCGGACGGCCGGACCATGACGCAGCGTCCTGCTGCCAATCTCATTTCACTTGATCGAGGACACAAAACGGGAGGCCCCGACAGGCTATGCGAGGGTCCTGCCGGTGAATTGACTGCAAGGCGGCACAAACCAGCCAGCCCGTTCAGGCGATGCTGCTCGTGCCGCCAGGAAAAATGCTGCCCGTTGCAGATCAGCTTGCTTCTGCAGCCTTGGCGTGGCGCTTGATGAGGTCGAGAAACAGCGGCGTTTCACCTCCGCCATGGACCTCGAGCTGGGCGCCGGTCACGAAGGTCGCGGTCGGGCTGGCGAGATAAAGTGCCGCGCGTGCGATATCTTCGCCGCGTCCCATGCGCTTCATCGGCACTGAAGCTGCGATCGCTTCTTGCGCTTCGCGCGAACCGTAAGTTTCTTCGGCCTTCTCCGTCTCGATCAGGCCAACGATGATGGCGTTGACCCTGACCTTCGGCGCCCATTCCTGTGCCAGGCTCGCGGTCAGGCTGAGAAGCCCAGCCTTGGCCGCACCATAGGCGGCCGTGCCCGGCGACGGCCGGCGGCCGGAAACGCTGGCGATGTTGATGATGTTGCCGCCCTCCGGCAATTTCGCCATCCACTGGTAGGCAGCCTGCGACAGGTAGATCGGCGCCATCAGGTTCAGGTTGATGATCGCATCGGAGAAGCGCGGCGAAACGGTCGCTGCATCGACATGGGGCGAACCGCCGGCATTGTTGACCAGAACGTCGACGCGTCCGTGTTCCTCACCGACCCGGTCGAGAAGCTCCTTGCAGGCACTCGCCGTGCGCACGTCGCATTGCATGAATATGGCGTGACGGCCCGCAGCATGTGGCAGGCTGTCTGGCTCGGTGCGCGCGCAGACCACGACGGTCGCGCCAGCGCCGAGAAATCCTTCGGCAATCGCCCGGCCAATGCCCTTCGTGCCGCCAGTCACGACGACCACGCGCCCCTCGAACGGGGCCGAAACCTGTTGCGGGGCATTGCTCATTTCGTTCTCCAAGCTTGCTCGAGCATGTCGCGCGCTTCTTGCATTGCGCGTAGTCCTACCCGCCTTTAAGTCCAACGTCGGCAGCTTTATTCGTCCCTTCGGACGATGCTGGACGCCTGATGATGCCTATGTTCCCGTCAAACTAGCCCGGCTGGCGCGCCCGCGCCCGGCCAAACCGTCTTACAGGCCCAGCGCCGCCAGGTAACCAGATGATTTCAGAAGACGCCGACTGGAAGTTCACCACCATTCCCGCACTTTGCGCACGCGCTGCCGAGCTCTATGGCACGCGCACGGCGATCGAGGACGGCATCACGCTGAACTTCGTCGAGCTCGACGCTATCCGCAAGCGCGTCGCCAAGGCGATGATCGCTTCTGGGGTCAAGAAGGGCGACCGGATCATGATCTGGGCGCCCAACACCTGGAAATGGTTTGCCACCGCACTTGGCCTGGTCAGCGCTGGTGCGGTGCTCATTCCCGCCAGCACCCGCTTCAAGGGCGCCGAAATCGCCGAACTCGCCAAGCGTAGCGGCACTTCGATGCTGTTTTCGGTCGGCGAGTTCCTCGGCACCTACTATCCCGACCAGTTGAAGCCGGAGACGCGCGAGTTGCTGCGTCAGGTTGTGGTCATCGGCGAACCGCGCGGCGGCGACCAGGACTGGGACAGCTTTGTCGCCTTGGGCGACAGCGTCAGCGATGCGGAACTCGCCGAGCGCGAGGCTTCGGTTGGTCCTGAGGACCTTTGCGACATGCTGTTCACCTCGGGCACCACGGGTTACCCCAAGGGCGTCATGTACGGCCACCAGCAGTGCCTCAAGGCGGTCGACGCCTGGGCGACCCGCGTCGACATCCGCGAGCATGACCGCATCCTGGTCATCTCGCCCTTCTTCCACGCTTTCGGCTACCGTTCCGGCGCCATCGTCTCGATGATGCGTGGCGCGGTGCTGATGCCGCATCTGACCTACGATGCCGGCGAAATCCTCAAGCGTGTCTCCGAAGAAAAGATCAGCGTCATCCCCGGCCCACCGGCGATCTTCCAGGGCATGCTGCAGCATCCGGAGTTGGCGAAGTTCGACACGTCGAGCCTTCGTCTCGGCATCACTGGCGGCGCGGTCGTCCCTTCGATCCTGATCCGCCGCATGCGTGAAGAGCTGGGCTTTGCCGGCGTGGTCAACGGCTACGGCCTGACCGAATGCGGCGGCTACGGCACCATGTGCCTGGCAACCGACCCTGACGAAGTCATCGCCAACACCGCCGGCAAGGCAGCACCCGGCGTCGAAGTCCGCATCATGGACGACGACCGCAATTTCCTGCCGGACGGACAGCCAGGCGAGGTCGTCATCCGCGGCTACATCGTCATGAAGGGCTACTTCAACGATCCCGAATCAACCGCCAAGACCATCGACGTGGACGGCTGGCTGCACACCGGCGACGTCGGCTACTATGACGCGGACGGCAACCTGCGCATCGAAGATCGTCTCAAGGACATGTACATCACCGGCGGCTTCAACTGCTATCCGGCCGAGATCGAGCGTATGTTGAGCACGCATCCGGCGATCGGCATCGTCGCGGTCATCGGCGTGCCGGAAGCGCGCCTGGGCGAAGTCGGCAAGGCCTATGTGGTGCTGCGTCCAGGCACGACCGCCACGGAAAAGGAAATCATCGACTGGTCGCGCGCCAACATGGCCAACTACAAGTGCCCGCGCTTCGTCGAAATCCGTTCTTCGCTGCCCACCAGCCCGCAGGGCAAGGTGCTCAAGAATCTGTTGCGCGACGAGGCTCCCCAAGACGCCTGACCGTGCCCGCCTGCCCTCCGACGCGGGGTCCGGAGCGGCAGGCACAGAAATTCAGCAGAAGATCAACGGGACGGTGCAAATGCGCCGTCCCGTTTTGCTTTGCCCTGCCGGCATCCGGTCGCCACTTGGCCAAAGAAGAAGGGCGCCGGTTTCCCGACGCCCTTGCAAGCTCTTCATGCAGTGGTTGGCTTATGCGCCATAGACCGCCTTCGGCGCCGGGCGCTCCGCCACCAGCTGCTTGATCTTGTCGCCAAGCGTAGTCGCATCCCAGCGGCTTCCCTTGTCGAACTCCGGACCGTCGTTCCAGCCGAGGCAGACGCGGATCTTGCCACCGATCAGCTCGAAGATCTGGCCTGTGACATCGGCGGACGCCGAACTGCACAGCCAGGCCACCAGAGGCGCAGTGTTTTCCGGCGCGAAGATGTCGAACTCGCCTTCCTTGGCCTGCATCGCCTCGGCAAACGCCGTTTCGGTCATGCGCGTGCGGGCGTTCGGCGCAAGGCCGTTGGCGGTGATGCCATAGCGGCGAAGCTCGGCCGCCTGGACCAGCGTCAACGAGGCGATTCCGCCCTTGGCCGCCGAGTAGGCGCTCTGCCCAACGCTGCCCTGCAGGCCCGCGCCCGACGAAGTATTGATGATGCGGGCGTCGACCTGCTTGCCCGCCTTCTGCTGGCCGCGCCAGTAGTCGACTGCATGGCGGCTGACGCAGAAATGACCGCGCAGGTGTACGCGCAGCACCGCATCCCACTCTTCCGGCGTGCAGGAGACGAACATGCGGTCGCGCACGAAGCCGGCATTGTTGACGACGGCATGCAGGTCGCCGAACGCGTCTAGCGCGGCCTTGACGATGCGCCCGCCTGCCTCGAAGTCGGCGACGTCGTCATAGTTGGCGACAGCCTCGCCACCCATTGCCTTGATCTCGTCGACCACCTGTTGGGCCGGCGTCTCGGCAGTGGTGTCGCCATGGGTGCCGACACCGAGATCGTTGACCACGACTTTCGCGCCTTCGGCGGCGAGGCCCAGCGCATAGGCGCGGCCCAAGCCCCGGCCCGCGCCGGTGACGATCACAACCCTGTTTTCGCAGATTCCCGACATTTTCGTCCTTCTCACTTTGTCTTGGTCGACAGACGCACGGCGCGCGCCTCACCGGCATTGCGCTTGCGGTCGGGCTCCGGCACGCGGAGCGGTTCGCATTCGACGAGATCGGCGAGCGAACGGTCGGCCAGCCTCTGGTATTCGCCGTCGCCGTTGTTGCGCCAGATGATCGCCTCATCCGGCATTTCCTTGATGACCTTGGCCGGGTTGCCCGCAATCAGGCTGCGCGGCGGAGTGACGGTGTCGTTTTTCACCAGGCTGAGCGCAGCCACCAGGCTGTCGTCACCGATCACGGCACCGTCCAGCACCACCGCATTCATGCCGATCAGCGCGTTCTCGCCGACCGTGCAGCCGTGCAGGATCGAACCATGGCCGCAGGTCGCGCCGCGCCCGATGATGCAGTCCGAACCGGCACCCGTGTGCAATGTGCAATTATCCTGCACGCTGGCGTCGCCGACAACGGTGATGCGGCCAAAATCCCCGCGAAGCGAGGCATTCGGCCCGATGTAGCAGCGCGGACCTATGGTCACGTCGCCGATCAACACGGCGCTCGGGTGCAGATAGGTGGTCGGGTCGACCACCGGCACGATGCCTTCGAATGCATAGACCGGCATGGTCAGAGCCTTTCGATGATGGTCACGTTGGCCTGGCCGCCTCCTTCGCACATCGTCTGCAGCGCATAGCGGCCGTTGCGACGCTCGAGCTCGTTCAGCATGGTGGTCATCAAGCGCGCGCCAGTAGCGCCGAGCGGATGGCCAAGCGCGATCGCACCGCCATTGACGTTGACCTTGTCGCGCGGAATGCCGAGTTCCTTCATCCAGGCCAGCGGGATCGAGGCAAAGGCCTCGTTGCACTCGAACAGGTCGATATCCTCGACCTTGAGGCCGGTCTTCGCCAGCGCGTGGCGCGTTGCCGGAATCGGCGCGGTCAGCATCCACACCGGATCGGCGGCGCGCACCGTCATGTGATGGATGCGCGCGCGCGGCTTGAGATTGTGATCCTTGACGGCCCGCTCGGAGGCGATCAGCAGCGCTGCCGAGGCATCGGCGTTCTGGCTGGCAACGCCGGCATGCACGCGACCGCCTTCGACCAGCGTCTTCAGCGTCGCCATTTTCTCCATCGAGGTGTCGCGGCGCGGCGTCTCGTCGACGGCGAAATCGCCAATCGGTGCAATCTCGTTGACGAAGCGCCCTTCATCGATCGCCGCGACAGCGCGCTGGTGGCTTTCGAACGCGAACTGCTCCATCTCCTCGCGCGAGCAATGCCACTTCTCGGCAATCATCTCGGCGGAACGGAACTGGCTGACTTCCTGCTCGCCATAGCGGGCAATCCAACCCGGCGAGGTGCTGAATGGGTCCGGAAACCCGAACTGCGGCCCGACCAGCATGGCGGACGCCATCGGGATCATGTTCATGTTCTGCACGCCGCCGGCGACGACCAGATCCTGCGTGCCGCTCATCACCGCCTGTGCGGCGAAATGCACCGCCTGCTGTGCCGAGCCGCACTGGCGGTCGACGGTCACGCCGGGCACATGCTCGGGCATGCCGGCCACCAGCCAGCAGGTGCGGGCGATGTCGCCGGCCTGCGAGCCGATAGTGTCGGTGCAGCCGTAGATGACGTCGTCGACCGCATTGGGGTCGATCCCGGTGCGCGCCATCAGCGCATTGATCGGGTGGGCACCGAGGTCGGCTGAGTGCAGGCCCGCGAGCGAACCCTTCTTGCGGCCGATAGGCGTGCGGATGGCGTCGACGATATAGGCTTCAGGCATTTTCGGCCTCTCTAGCAAAGGTGTGTTCGGGTCCGAGCGGAGCCCCAAAGACGCGCGCGGCGACGCGGTCGCGGTGGAAGGCGGTTCCGCCCCACCAGTTGGTCAGTGCGATCCCGCGCTTGAGGAAGAAGTGCACGTCCACTTCCCACGAATAGCCCATGGCGCCATGGACCTGGATCGAGGTGCGGGCCGCTACATCCGAAGCGTCGGCGCAAGCCAGCTTGGCCTGCGAGATGCGGGCGCAGCTGTACAGGTCGGCGTTTTCGAGCTGGGCCGCCGCGGCATGCAGCACGGGCCGCGCGAACTCGATCTTGACCTGCGCGGTCGCGAGATGGTGCTTCACCGCCTGGTAGGACCCGATCGGCTTGCCGAACTGCTGGCGCTCCTTGGCGTATGCCACGCCGAGGTCGACGCAGCGCTGGGCCATGCCCTGCATCTGCGCTGCCGCAAACAGCGCGCCGCGATCAAGCGCGGCTGCAAGCGGTGCCGCAGCCTCAGCGGCGTCGGCAACCAGCGTGTCGGCAGTCGGCTCGAACTCCACCGTAAAAAGCCGACGGAACGGGTCGACGCTCGGCTGCGCCACGATCTTTGCCTTGACGGTCTCGACCAGATGGACAGCGCCGTCGCGCACGACGAGCACGGCTTCGGCCGTATCGGCATCGGCAACAAACGGATTGGCCGGATGAGCGACCGTGACGGTCACCTCGCCCGCCAGAGCCCGCTCGAGCAGCGCAGCCGCACGGGTATTGCCGGAGAAGGCGGCGAGCAGCGGCAGCGCCACGCCGGCATTCTCGACCAGCGGCTCAGGCAATCCGGCATAGCCGCAGCCTTCTGCGATCTGCACGAAGTCGATTGCGGACAGGCCGAGGCCGCCCTTGTCCTCGGACACCAATGCGCCGGCGAGGCCCATCTCCACGATCTTGGACCAGCGGTTTTCGTCACGCGCAGCGCCCTCGCCCATCAGGCGGCGCAAGTCTGCCGGCTGGCAGACGTCGGCGAGCAACTCGCGCACCACGTCCGCGGTCATCGTCTGTTCTTCGGAGAAACGGAAATCCATCTTTCGTCCTCCCTTATGCGCGCGGCAGGCCAAGCATGCGCTCGGCGATGATGTTGCGCTGAATCTCGTTCGAACCGGCATAAATCGGACCGGCCAGCGAGAAGAAATAGCCGTCGAGCCAGCGCCCGATGTCACCCGCCTCAGGTGCCGAGCGCAGCAATTCGCCACGCGCACCGAGAATGGAGAGCGCCGCCTTGTGCATGGCGATATCCATTTCCGACCAGAAGATCTTGTTGGTGCTGGCTTCGGCCCCGATATGGCCCCCGGCAGCAAGACGCGAAGCGGTGGCATAGATCGACAGCGCATAGGCTTCTGCATCCATCCACGCCTGCAGCACGGCTGCACGCACGGTCGGCTCGACCTCTGTCTCATGAGCCTTGAACAGTTCGACCAGCTTGCGCGCCGCCACCTGGAAGCGCGCCGGGCTGCGCAGCATCAGGCCGCGCTCGAAACCGGCGGTTGCCATGCAGATGTTCCAGCCCTCATCCTCGCCGCCGAGGCGGTTGAATGCGGGAACGCGAACATCCTCGAGGAAGATCTCGGCAAAACCGGTTTCGCCGTCGATCTGCGGGATCGCCTGCACGCGAACGCCCGGTGCGTTCAGCGGGAAAAAGATCAGCGACAGGCCTTTGTGGCGCTGCGATGCCGGATCAGTGCGGAACAGGCCGAACGCCCAATCGGCGAAGACGGCGCGCGAGGACCAGATCTTGTGGCCTTTGAGTACATATTCGTCGCCTTCCAGCACGGCCGTCGAGCGCACAGCTGCCAGGTCGGAACCAGCCTGCGGCTCGGACCAGGCCTGCGCCCAGATCTCGTCGCCAGAGGCCATGGAGGTCAGGAAGCGCGCCTTCTGCTCTTCGGTGCCATATTCCATCAGCGTCGGGCCAAGCAGGAAGATGCCGTTCTGGTTGACGCGTAGCGGCGCCCCCGCACGGTAGTATTCTTCTTCGAAGATCAGCCACTGGATCAGATCGAGGCCGCGTCCGCCGTAGCTTTCGGGCCAGGTCACCATGCCCCAGCGGCCTTCGTTGAGCACGCGCTCCCAGGCGCGGTGCGCCTCGAAGCCTTCGCGGCTCGCATCAAAGGACGGCAGCGGCTTTGCCGGAACATTGGTTTCGAGCCAGGAGCGCACTTCCTGCCGGAAGGCCTTCTGCTCTTCGGTGTAGTTCAAATCCACGCTTGGAAAATCCTGTTGGGTCGGTCGTTCGGTGAAAAGATCAGCCTTCCCCGGCCTGTTTCTTGTTCGCCGCAGCCATGCTCTTGGCATCCTGTCCGCCCAGCGTATTGCCGGTGGTCAGGTCGTTCTGGGCATGGGCGAAGTGGTGCATGTGGTAGTGGGCATCCATCGCCGTGCGCTTGCCGCGCAGGTCCTCGACGTGGTTGATCGCCTGCTTGGACAGCCACAGGCCGAGACGCGGATATTCCGCGAGCTTGCTGGCCATTGTCCGGCCAGCGCCTTCGAGTTCCTCGCGCGACACGATCTTGTTGACCATGCCGTACTGTTCAGCACGGGCTGCCGGCAGCCGTTCGCCGAGCATCAGGAATTCCTTGGCGACACGCGGCGGCAGCTCGAAGGCATGCGCGAAATACTCGACGCCGGGAATACCCATGCGCACCACCGGATCCTGGAAGAAGGCATCATCGGTGGCGACGATGAAGTCGCAGACCCAGGCCAGCATCAGCCCGCCCGCCACGCAGGCACCCTGCACCAGCGCTATGGTCGGCTTGGGGATGTCGCGCCAACGCCGGCACATACCGAGGTAAACCTCGTGCTCCCTGGTGTAGAGCATCTCGGCTGCCGGCTTGTTGGTGTGGTCGGCCCACATCAGGCGGCGATCGAAGGTCTTGTTGACGTCACGGCCCGGGGTGCCGATGTCGTGGCCGGCGGAAAAATGCTTGCCCGCACCGCGCAGGATGATGACCTTGACCGCATCGTCGTCGACGGCCCGCTTGAAGGCGTCGTCGAGCGCGTAGGTCATCTGCGAGTTCTGGGCGTTGTTGAACGTCGGGCGGTTCATCGTCACCCAGGCGATCGGACCTTCGGTTTCATAGAGAACCGGCTGGTCGGTCTCATAGGCAATGTTTGCCGTGCGCGGCTCTACAAGATCGCTCATGTTCGGTTTTTCCGCTGACAATTCAAATTCGTAGCTGACGGGAAACTACGTCTCCAGGCAAGGGGTGCAATCGTCCAAAGAGACTAACGTACAAGCCTCTGAAACGTCAGGAATCGTAGCATGGAGCGACGCAAAGGCGGTCTCGCGCGCCCCTTTGGGACGCGCGGAATGCCACCATCATTTGCAGATGGTGTCGACCTCGGCCAGCTCTTCGGCCGTGAGCTTCCACGACGCTGCCGCCGCATTGGCGACGACCTGCTCCGGACGCGTCGCGCCCGCAATCACGCTCGATACGATTGGCTGCGACGCCAGCCACGAGAACGCCAGTTCGAGGATCGACTTGCCGCGCGCCTCGCTGAAGGCGATCAGCTTTTCCACCTTGTCGAGATTGGCCTCTGTCAGGCCAGCCTTGAAATAGGCCATGCTCATGCGCGTATCGGCTGGAATTTCATGACCCTTGCGGTACTTGCCCGTGAGCAGGCCGCTGGCGAGCGGGAAATAGGGCAAAAGTGTCATGCCGGTGCTGCGCATCGCCGGGAACAGTTCGGTCTCGGCCGAGCGCGAGATCAGGTTGTACTCAGCCTGGGTCGACAGCAGGCTGTGCAGGCCATGGTGGCGTGAGGTCCAGCCGGCATCGACCAATTGCCATGCCGGCAGGTTGGAACAGCCGAGATAGCGCACCTTGCCCTGCTTCACCAGATCGTCGAGCGCCCTGAGCGTCTCTTCGATCGGCGTCAGCGGATCCGGGAAATGGTACTGATAGAGATCGATATAGTCGGTCTTGAGCCGGCGCAGGCTGTCCTCGACCGCACCCATGATGTAGCCGCGCGAGCCGTTGTAGCGCGTGCTTTTCTCGCGGTTCAGCGGCGAAGCAAATTTCGTGGCGAGTACGACATCCTTGCGTCGGTCGCCGAGGATTTCGCCGAGCGTGCTTTCCGAACCGCCATTGACGCCGTAGGAGTCGGACGTGTCGAGCAGCGTGATGCCGGCATCGAGCGCCGCGAAAACCACCTTGCGGGCACCTTCGGTGTCGAGGCCCTTGATCATGCCGCCGAAATTGTTGCAGCCGAGGCCGACCACCGATACCTCGAGGCCTGACCGGCCCAGAACGCGCTTTTCCATCTCGCCTACTCCATCATCTCTAGTCGATAACTATCTGTATTTATGTCGTTTGACCTCAAGCCGCCGCCTTGATCATGTCGGCGGCTTTCTCGGCGATCATGATCGTTGCCGCATAGGTGTTGCCGTTGACCAGTACCGGCATGATCGAGGCATCGGCGACTCGCAGCCGCTCGACCCCGCGCACCCGCAACTGCGGATCGACGACCGCATCTTCGTCCGCGCCCATCCGGCAGGTGCCGGCAGCATGGTAGTGCGTCACTGTCGTTGCCAGAATGTCGGCGCAGAGATCCTCGACCGATCGGATCGGCCGGGCCGGCAGCAATTCATTGCCCAGCGAGCCGGCAAGCGCCGACTGATGGACGATCGCCCGTGCCCGGTCCGCCCCCTCTGCCAGGATGCGCAGGTCGCGCGGATCGGAGAAATAGTTGGGCGCAATCGCCGCATGGTCAAGCGGATCGGCCGACTTCAGCGTCACACATCCCCGGCTGTAGGGCGAGCCGTGGTTGAGCAACAGTGTGAAGCCATGCTCTTTCGGCAAAATGCCGAGGACTCCCGGGCCGCGCCGGATGACCAGGGCGGGCGCCATGCATATCTGGATTTCGCTGCCAGCATCGCCGCTGACCGCATGCAGATATCCACTGGTGGGAAACAGCCCACGACTGAGAACGCCGCTGCGGCCGAACACATATTGCGCGCCGGCCTTCATTGCGCCCCATGGCCGGACATGGCTGTAGGCGCTGACCGGCTTGGTCGTCGTGTACATCAGCCGATACATAGGGTGGTTCTGCAGGTTTTTTCCCACCTGGGGCCTGTCGGCTTCCAACCTAATGCCCAGCTTCTGCAGGCTCCCGGCATCGCCGACGCCCGAGAGCATCAGCAGTTGCGGCGAGTTGACCGCGCCGCCACTCAGGATCACTTCACGCTGGGCACGCGCAATGCTGCGTCGTCCGCCTCGTGCGAACTCGACGCCGGTAGCCGTACCGCCTTCGATGATGACGCGCAGCACAGGCGCATCGACGATCAGCGTCAGGTTCGGGCGCTTCAGCGCCGGATGCAGGAACGCCGCTGCTGTGCTCGACCGCTTGCCGCGACCGATCGTCAAATCCACATGTCCGAAGGCCTCGGGCGCCTCCTTGTTGAGGTCGTCAGTGCGCGGCAACCCTTCCTGTTCGGCTGCATCGAGGAACATGTCGCAGACAGGCGCGGTTCCCTGGCCCTTGCTGACCTGCAGCAGCCCCTTGTCGCCATGGATGTCGTTGGCGCCGCGCTGATTGGTCTCGGATTTCTTGAAATAGGGCAAGACGTCGTCATACCCCCAGCCGTCGCAGCCCAGGGCGCGCCAGTTGTCGTAGTCGCTGCGATGGCCGCGCATGTACATCATGCCGTTGATCGAGCCCGAGCCGCCGACGATGCGCCCCTGTGCCCAATAAAGCCGCCGCCCGCCCAGTGCTTGCACCGGCTCGGTCTCGTAGCTCCAGTTGTAGGCCGGATGGGTTCCGGTCACGACATTGGCGCCGGGAATCCTGAGCAGCAGCGCCTTGTCGAGCCCACCGGCCTCGATGATGGCCACGCGGACATCAGGGTTTTCGGACAGCCTGGCGGCCAGCACGCAGCCGGCAGCGCCTGCGCCAACGATGACGTAGTCGAATTCCAGATCGGCGGTAACGCTCACGTAGATTTCCTGAAATCCCGGCGCGCGACACCAATGGGCCAGGGCAGTTGTGCATGTTCGGCGGCAAGTGCCGAGAGCCTTGCGGCGGTATCTTCAACCGTGATCCTGGCGGCCTTGCGCACCCGCAAATCGACATGGATCGACAGGCCCTCGACCGTCGCGGCCCGGTAGTCCTGATCGACATTCCACAATTCATGGAAGTGATGGATGCGCTTGAGGTCGGTCCACAGGATCACACTGCGTGCCTCAAGCCGCGCGTCAGGCATCAGCTCGCGCTCGTAGCGCATGGTCTTCTCCAAGCGGAAAAAGCTGAAGCTGGTGGCCCGGATATAGTCGTCATGGATGCCGAAAACTTCGAAGAGGTCGCTTTCGGCCGTGTCGAAGACACGGTCGTACCAGGACACGTTCATGTGCTGGTTGACGTCGAGCCAATGCGGCTCGACCTTTCCACGGAAGCTGATGTAAGGGCGCGGCGCCTCGCCAGACGTTGCGGCAACCATACCAGACGCCACGCCTGTCCCCGCGCCCTCACTAGCCATTCCCGACTACTCCGCCGCCGCAGTCGACGGGACGTTGAGCTTTTCGTCGAGCTCGGAAGCCAGGCAGGAAAACTTCACCTGGCCGCGCTCGACGATCATCGCGCGATCCGCGTAAGGCGCGGTCACCGCAAGATGTTGCTCGACGATAACCACCGCCGTGCCAGTCTGCGCCCAGCGGCGCAGGAAGGCGAGGATCGGCGGCAGAAGCGCCTGGGCCAGGCCCATCGATGGTTCGTCGCAAAGCAGGACTTTCGGCTGGGCGATGAACGCCTGACCGAGAGCCAGCATCTGCTGCTGGCCACCCGAGAGGTCGCGAGCATAGAGCTTCTGCTTCTCCTTGAGGATCGGGAAAACCGCATAGATTTCCTCGACCGCACGGTTGAAGCCGGCACGGTCGCCGCGGCGCGCCGCAGCTCCCATGCGCAGGTTGTCGAACACGCTGAGTTCGGGGAACACGCGGTGTCCGTCGAGCACCAGCCGCAAACCGGACTGCGCTACCTTTTCAGGGGCCAGCCCGCCGATCGGCTTGCCGTCGAGCAGGATCTGCCCGCTGTCAGGCTTGTTGAAGCCGGCGATTGCCCGCATCAGCGTCGACTTGCCGGCACCGTTCTCGCCGCCGATCAGCAGGATTTCGCCTGCCTTGGCCGTCAGCGACACATCCCGCAGCACCGGGATGGTGCCATAGCCTGCAACCAGATTCTTGACCTCAAGCATGGCGCGACCCCACGAACATATGCTGCACTGCCGGGTCCTTGGCGACCACATCCGGCTTACCCGTGGACACCATGCGGCCCTGCTCCAGAACCGTGATCGTGTCGGCGATACCCCAGACCAGATCGAGATCGTGCTCGACCAGGATGACGGTCTTGCCCATCTTGCGGCTCAGGAACTTGACGAGATTGGCGAAGTTGGTGCGTTCGCTCTGCGACAGGCCGGCAGCCGGCTCGTCGAACAGCACGATGGTTGCTTCCTTCAGCACCGTGCGCATCACCTCGACCAGGCGACGTTGGCCGTGCGACAGCAGATTGGCGCTGTCCTGACCGAACTCCTCCTCCATTGCCTTGGCAAGGGTGGTGATGTCGGGGCTGGCGGCGCCCACGCGGGCGTCCATGCCGATCTTCAGATTGTCCCACAGGGACAGTTGGCTGAAGATGCGCGGTGCCTGGAAGGTGCGCCCAAGGCTCATATTCGCGATGCGGTCAGCCGGCAGGTTGGTCGCATCCACGCCATTGATCAGGAACGATCCCGAATTCAGGCGGCTCAGACCGCTGAGCACGTTGAGCAGGCTGGTCTTGCCGGAGCCATTGGCGCCGATCAGGCCATGCACCTCGCCCTTGCGGACCTTGAGGTTGACGGAATCCACCGCGACCACTTCGCCGAACTTCTTGGTGCCGTTGCGCACCTCGACGACGATCTCTTCGCTCGGCTCACGCGACGTCTTGCCCGACTGGAGGTCAGCCAGGAAACCATCGATGCGGAAGGCCTGCTCACCACCACCCGTCTGCTTGCGCTTGGCGCGCAGACGTTCGATGGAACCGACGAGACCGTCGGGGAAGGCCATGACCGCGAGCAGCGTCAAGCAACCATACATCAGCAGGCGGTACTCGACCCAGCTTGCCAGCAGGATGTTGGGCAGGATGAAGACGATCCAGATGCCGATGATCGGACCCAGCATCTGTCCACGTCCGCCGACAACGACGGCGAAGAAGAAGACGAAGGACAGCTCGATGTTGAAGCCCTGCGGGCTGACGAAGGCGACCGTCGGCAGATAGAGGATGCCGCAGATACCGGTGCCGATCGAAGCGATGACGAATGCGGTGAAGCGCATCACACCGGGCTTGATGCCCAGTGAGCGAGCAGCCTCCGGGCTGAGCGCCGCAACGAACATGCTGCGGCCGAGCTTGGAGCGGCGGATCTGGTAGTGCGCGGCGAGCGCGATCATCGGGAACACGGCCACCGCGATCGCCAGCGGCGACATGCCAAACACGACCGGGTTGGTCAGTTCCGGCACGGTAACGCTGACGCCGTTGATACCGTTGGTCCACCTGTCGAGCGTAACCAGAAGTTGCGGAAAGACGATTGCCGCACTCATGGTCACGAAGCCGAGATGGAAGCCCTGCACGCGCAGCGCCGGCAGCGCGAAGAGCAGGCCGCCGAGCACGGCCGCCACGATACCGCCAACCGAGGCGGCCGCGAAGGACCAGCCATGCAGTCCATAGAGGATCGCCGCGCCATAGGCGGCCAGACCAAGGATCGCGCCCTGGCCGAACGACTTCTGCCCGGCATCGACGAACAGCATGTTCTGGAAGATCGCCGCGGCGATATAGATGTTCACCAGCTGGAACGTGTGGATCCAGTAGGAGTTGCCGATGATCGCCGGCCCGAAGCCGGTGATCGCGATCAGCGCCACGCCGATCCACACCTGCGTCAGGTCGGAATTGAAGCGGCCTTTCGGCTTGGTTTCAGCGGCCATGGAAATGGATCCGGACTGTACGTTTGTAGCGGTCTGCATGGTTACACCCGCCTTGCGCCGACGCGCCCGAAGAGGCCCTGCGGCCGGAACATGAGGATCAGCACGAGCACCAGCAGCGATGCGAGATCCTGATAGGCGCCACCCACCTTGTAGGCGGTCAGCATGGCGACCACGCCCACCAGCGGACCACCGATCAGCGTTCCGGCATTGGAGCCGATACCGCCGACAACAGCAGCAACGAAGCCATTGAGGACGTATTTCAGGCCGGCATCAGGGCTGACCGAGATGACCGGAGCGACAAGGAAACCGACAGTGCCGACCATCAGGCCGCTGATTGCGAAAGCGATGAGCTGAAGGCGGCGAACCGGCAGGCCGGCGGCACGCGCAGCATCGAAATCCTGCGACAGCGCGCTGATGGCAAGGCCGAGGAAGGTGCGACGCAGGAAATAGCGCAAGGCAAAAAACCAGAAGAACATCGCCCCGATCGCCAGCGCATAGGCGCCCGGCGTCCTGGTACCCAGGATACGGAAGCTCGGCACAATGCTTTGCACCGAATAGGCGAATGGCCCCTGCGTGATCATCAGCAGCGCCGCCACGATCACCGACACCGAAACGGTTGAGATCAGCCACGAGTCCTGCTCGACCGAATTACGCAGCGGCAGCAGCGTGATGTAACCCTGAAAGGTGACAACGGCGGCAATGAGCAGGCCGGTGAGGACCAGCATCAGCGTCCACTGCCCAAGCCCGACCTGATTGGCGAGGAAGTAGGCGGCAAAACCACCCAGGATGAACATGTTGCCTTGGGCGAAGTTGAAGATGTTTGTCGCACCATGCACGATATTGAAGCTCATCGCGATCGTGGCGAAGATCGACCCGATGGCCATCCCGCGTATCACGATGATCAGTATTTCGCTGAGCATAAGCTCGCCTCCCTGACCACAATTACTGCGCCGCTTCGCCTCTGACACGGGCAAGCCCGAGGCACTGACGAAGTAGGCGCATTGTGGCGAGACCTTATGCGGAACCAGTGCCGTAGCAACATCGTTCGAACGGACTAACTACAAATGTAGAGAAATCGACCCGATTGGCCGCCCGATGTGAGGACAGAAAATCCCCAGCGTTCAGGCCCGAAGCCCCGTCGGGTGCAACATTACGCGTTTCATCCGTCCCGGCGACGCACCATCTCTTTGTCAGCCAAAGCAACCGCGCGAGGTTGTGAAAGACGAGCTGGCAGCCTCGGCCAGGCGACAACTGGCAAGTTGCGGCGAAATGACCTCGACGCTGTAAGGAGCGGCGACTCCGATGCGGTCGAGGAGTTCGGAAAAACCTTTCAGATCGAAAGCACCCTCCCCGCAAAGCTTGCGGTTCATCGTTTCGTCCGCCAGCGTTCCAATCGGTTCCGCTTCAGCATCGTTGACCTGGACGCAAAGTATCCGACTGGCCGGAATCCGCTGCAAATCCTCCAGGGGCACGCCGCCGCGGAAAACATGCCACGAATCGATCACCAGACCGGCATTGGCCACGCCCTCGATCAGGGCCAGCGCGGTATCGACGTCACGAACGTTCCCCCAGGCGACCATTTCGAGCGCGATCACTATGTCTTGTTCTTCGGCCCGCCGGCACAGTTCGACGAACCGGGTACGCATCTGCTCTTGCGGAATGCCACGTTCCCCGAGATCGGGTCCGACATTCAGCACTTTCGCCCCGAGTGCTTTGACCGCAGCAAAGGCAAGCGTCTCGTTGCGGCGAGAAATCTCGCCCGCTTCGCCATCCATGAACCAGTCCGTCAGGAACTCGACCGACACATGCTTCATGCCATGGCGGGAGAGAACGGCGCGCAACTCAGCATCGCTGAAACCTGCTTGCCGTTGGTCGGCATAGTCGCGAAAATGCAGGCACATACCGGTGTAACCTGCTTGCGCACAGGCCTCGACCCGCGCCGCAAAACCATGGCGCGAAGCGACCGGGCCGCCCGGAACCACGCCGCTGATCGTGTGGGAACTGCAAATGTATTCGCGGGCCTTCATCATTTGTCCTCAAACAAGCGGCGTTCGGCGCAAAATGTCCGCATTGCCGCCCGCTCACAGGTCCGTTCGGACTATATCTTGTTGGCACCGCCCGCTGTTTGCCGCGTCCACGGCAGCATCACGCGTCCTAGCCAGCGCACGACCGAACTGAACAGGAACCCCATCAACGCTACAGTGCAGATGCCGACATACATGCGATTGGCCTGAAACAGCGACCACGAATGCCAGATGCGGTAACCGATACCCTGGCTTGCCTGCACGAACTCGACGCCAACGATCACCAGCACCGCCGTTCCGATGGCGATGCGCATCGAGATGAACAGTTGAGGCAGCAGCGCCGGCCAGGTGACGTGCCGGAACATCTTCCAACCCTTCGCGCCGAACGACCGCGCAGCCTCGCAATAGTTTTCAGGGATGGCGAGCACCGCCTCCATGCACTGAATCCAGACCAGGAAGAACACCGTCATGCCGACCAGAAGTACGCTGGGCAACTCGCCGAGGCCGAAGATGAGCAGCAGCAACGGCAACAGGGCAAGCTTGGGCACGGTATAGAGCGCGGTCAGGAACGGCTCCAGCGCAGCTCGTGTCAGCCGGGACAGGCCCAACAGCAACGCCGCCCCGAGCCCGGTCACCACGCCTATGGCGAAACCCACCAGCACACGTAGCGCGCTTGCCAGGATGTCCCTTTGCAGTATGCCGGTGCTCAGCATCTCCAACGCCGACATGAAGATGGCGCTTGGCGCCGGGAAGAACCGCGCGTCGAGCACGCCCGCACGCGCCATTAGCTCCCACAGTACGAAGAACACCACCGGCGTGACGACCGCCAGTACTCTCTCCTGACGTCGCGCCCGCCGCGCATAGCCACGCGGGTCCCGCTCGGCCTCCCCCGGCCGTATCGCAATCGTCTTTTCCATCATCGTCGTCATCTCCTCCGCCTCGTTCAGATTTTCAGGCCGGATGCTTGCCTACTTGTTCGCGCAGCAGGTTCCAGATCTCCTGTTCGAGCATGGCAAAAGTCGGATCGGCGCGAATCTCCGGCGAACGCGGCCGCGCGAACGGCACCTCGAACTCGGCGATGATCTTGCCTGGCCTCGCCGACATTACGACCACACGGTCACCGAGCAGCAGGGCCTCCTCGAGGCTGTGCGTGACAAACACCACGGTGCGCCGATCCTCCTGCCAGAGCGAAAGCAATTCATCCTGGAGTATGCGGCGATGCTGCGCGTCCAGCGCCGCGAACGGTTCGTCCATGAGCAGGATCTCGGGCTCGACCGCCATGGCGCGGGCAATTGCCACGCGCTGCAGCATGCCGCCGGAAAGCGCCGGCGGGTAGGCATGGGCGAAGTCCCGGAGCCCCATCTTGCCCAACCAGAGGCTTGCGCGCCGGTCCGCCTCTGCGGAAGCCATGCCCATCATTTCCAGGCCGAAACGGACGTTCGCCTGGATCGTCTTCCACGGGAACACATTGTAGTTCTGGAAAACCATCGCAGTGGGCACTACCCGGGCGCCGCTAGCATGCACCAGGATCTCGCCTTCGCTAGGCTTGTGCAGGCCGGCGATCATCCTGAGCACAGTCGATTTACCACAGCCGGACGGGCCGACGAGGCAAACGAACTCGCCACTCTTTACCGTGATATCGACACCGGCGAGCGCCTCGACATTGCCATTGGCGTCGTAGCGCTTGCGCACGCCACGCACCTCGATCTTGGCCTGGACCTCGGCCGCGATTGGCATCGCGGTAGCGACATCGGTACTGCGCAGTGAATTCATCGGTCGCTCCGTCCAAGCAGATAGCATTTCGCGCAGGCGCAGGCTCGGCACTTGCGGACGAAAAGCTAGGCGAACAGCCGCAGCCAAAACAACGGCTTCCGCGGTTTTTCCGGATATCCGGAAAAATTGCGGTTAGGTTTGACAGAGGCCGAGGATCAAAGCCTAATCGAGGCGTCTCAAGTAACGGAAATCATTGCCTTACTTCGGACACGGGCGTGCAGGCCGAAATCTTGCGCACCGAAGCGAAGTTTCAAAAACCCGCCAGAAACGGCGAAATCGGCAAGCTCTAGACGTGAATGACGCAATGCGTTTTTCACAACGACGGCTTGCGCCTGGAAAATTCGACGAGTTCGAGCATGCAGATTGTCGGCATAGATACTGGCGGAACCTTCACCGACACGGTCGTCTTGACGAATGAAGGACGCATCGGCGTCGGCAAGGCGCTGACCACCCATGGCCGGCTGATGGAGGGCGTCATCGCATCGCTCAGCGTAGCCGCGCGCTCGCTCGGCAAGAGCCTTGGCGAAATCCTGACGACAACCGACGTTCTGTCGCACGGCACGACCGTGGGCCTCAATGCCCTGCTCACCGGAGCAGGCGCCAAGGTTGGCCTGCTGGTCACTGCCGGCTTCGAATCGACGCTGCCCATCGCGCGCTCGAACAAGGTTCACGGGCTGCCCGACGAGGACGCCAGCAACGCCCTCAAATGGCGCAAGCCAGATCTGCTGGTGCCGCGACGCCGGATTGTCGGCGTGCGTGAGCGGATCGACGTCGATGGCAACGTCATCGTCCCCCTCGATGAAGAACAGGCCCGCCAGGCGATCCGCCAACTTGTAGATCGCGGCGCAGAGGCCGTGGGCATTTCACTGATGTGGTCTCCGGTCAGCGACGTGCATGAGCGCCGGCTTGCCGAGTTGGTCGCCGAAGAGGCGCCAGGCCTCCACGTCACGCTCTCAAGCCAGCTTGCTCCCCGTATCGGCGAATATGAACGCACCGCCACCGTCGCGATGAACGCATATGTTGCACCTCTGGTGCGCGACTATCTCACGTCGCTCGACGAGGCGCTGCGCGAGCATGGCTTTGCCGGCCTGTTCCTGATCGTCACCATGGGCGGCGGGGTACGTCGCGTAGAGTCGCTGCGTGACGCCCCGGTCCACCTTCTTCAGTCGGGACCGGTAGGCGGCATTATGGCGGCTCGGCAGCTCGGCGCGCGACTCGGCCATGCAAACGTTCTGGCCACTGATGTCGGTGGAACCAGCTTTGACGTAGGCCTTGTGGTAGGTGGATCATTGCCGAGCGCATCGCGCCCGCGTATCGAGCGGCACAGCCTGGCCGTTCCGGTGATCGACCTCGCTTCCATCGGTACTGGCGGCGGCAGCATTGCTTATATCGATCCAGAACTGGGCGTTCTCCGGGTCGGGCCGCAAAGCGCCGGCTCAATGCCCGGCCCCGCCTGTTACGGACGCGGGGGCACCCAGCCGACGGTTACCGATGCGGCGGCGGTGCTAGGTTATCTCGATCGCCTGGGCGGAGCCCTTGAGCTCGACCGCGAGGCCGCCTTGGCCGCGGTAGCACCGCTCGCCGAAAAACTCGGTCTCGGCATCGAGGAAGCGGCGGAGGGCATCCTGCGCGTCGCCAATGCACAGATGGCGGACCTCGTTCGCCGTGCCAGCATCCAACGCGGCCACGATCCCCGCAATTTCGTCCTCTACGCCTACGGCGGCGCGGCCCCCCAGCACGTCGGCCGCTATGCAGCCGAGATCGGTGTCAAATCGATCATCATTCCGCGCCTCGCTCCGGAATTTTCAGCATGGGGAGCGGCTTCGAGCGACCTGCGCACCACATACGAGGTGGAATTGCCGTCCCGGCCGCTGCACGATTTCCTGGACCAGGAAATAGAGGCATTCGACCGGCTTGAGCAGCGCGCTCTGGGTGAGTTCCATGGCCTTGCCGAAACGGGCATGACAGGTGCGATAGAGATCCGGCGCAAGGTCGGTCTCAAGTTCACCCGCCAACTCCACCGCATCGACATAGAGGTGCCCAGCTCTCGACTTCGAATGGCCGAGATCGCCGCTGCCGAGGCAGCGTTCCGCACACGCTACGAGCAAGTCGTTGGCCGCGGTTCGGCCTATGCCGACAGCACCATCGAACTCGCGGCCATCGTTGTAGAGGCGCTGATGCCAATCGCTATGCCCGACGCTGCGCCACAAGCGCAGCACGGCAAACTGCTGGCTGTGCGGCAGCGGTTGGCATGGTTTGCTGGCAAGCAACGCAAAACGCCCGTGTTCCTTTGGGACCAACTCGGTGCCGACGCCGAGATCGCTGGCCCGGCCTTCATCGAATCCGAACAGACAACGGCGGTGATCTATCCCGGCCACACGGCCAGGACCGATGCCGTGGGCAACCTTTCCATCGCCGTCCCGCAGCCGCGCCCGGGCGCGGCGCCGGCCATAGCCGAGGAATTCGCATGACGCTTGGTCCGATCGAACTGGAAATCATCCGTCATCGACTTGAGGCGATCAACGCTGATGCCGGCGAAACGCTGGTGCGCGTGTCCGGCTCGCAGATCGCCTCCGAGGCGAGCGACTTCAACACGGCGATCATGACTGCCGATGGCACGGTCGTCTCCTGCAGCAAGTTCATCCTGGTGCAGTCGACGTCACTCAATCTCATCGTCCGTGACATTCTCGAACGCTATGCTGAAAACCCCGGTATCCGCCCCGGCGACCAGTTTCTCACCAACGATCCCTATCTGGGCACCCTTCACCAGCCCGACGTGACGCTGGTCGCGCCGATATTCCATGGCGCGCGCCTGATTGGTTGGGCCGGGTCGACCGTGCACGAGCCCGATGTCGGCGGTCCTGTCAGCGGCGGCTTCAACTACGCAGCCCGTTCGATCTTCGACGAGGCGATCCCCATCCCGCCGATCAAGATCGTCGAGGATGGCCGAATCCGCCGCGACATCGAACGCGATTATCTTGCACGCACCCGCACACCCGAGCTGAATGCCCTCGACCTGCTCGGCCAGATCGCAGCAAACCGCGCGTCCGAGCGCCAGGTGCTTGAACTCTGCGCCGCCTATGGCGCCGACGGCTTGGTCGAAGCGATGGACAGGTTGCTTGCCTCCACCGAGGCTGCCTTTCGCCGCCGCTTGCGTGACCTTCCCGACGGCGTCTGGCGAGAACACTCCTTTATCCAGCATGAGCAGCGACAGGGAGCCCAGTACCTGCCCAACCAGGTTTATGCCGTCCGGCTCGCCATGACGAAGAGCGCTGACAGGCTTACCTTCGATTTCACGTCGAGCGACAACCAGGCGCCCGGTGCGGTCAATTCCACCTATCCGACGCTGGCCAACTTCACCATGGCGGCGGTTCTGGTCCATATCTGCCAGGGCCTGCCATGGATGCCAGGCGCCATCTGGCGCACGATCGACATCCGCAGCCGAAAAGGCTCGGTGGTCGATGCCGAATGGCCGGCCGGCGTCGCGATGAGCACGGGTACCTCCGCGCAGGCGATCCGCAACTGCGTCAGCGGCTGCCTCGCCCGACTCCTCGACGGTTCCGAAACGCATGCACGCATGGCCATGGCCTCGTCTCAGTCCTCCGGAGCCGGCGGCATGTCCATCTCGGGCCATCAGTCTGACGGCCGCCCCTTCACCACGCTGTTCCTCGACGAGTTGAGCGGTGGCGGCGGCGCCACCTGCAACGCAGATGGCAGCGACACGTCGGGCACCGCGACCTCGCCTGGCGCGACTCCCTCCAACCTCGAAACGAACGAAGCGTACTATCCCGTGCTGTACCTGGCGCGGCGCGAGCTTGCCGACTCCGGCGGCCCCGGCATGCATCGCGGAGGCGTCGGCACCATGCATGCATACCGTCCGCACCAAACACAGCGCTCACTGTCGCTCCTATCCATGGCACAAGGTTTGCAGCATCCCGCGACCATGGGCGTGGCGGGCGGCGAGCCGGGACTGCCCAGCGGGTTCGCAATTATGAGTCGTGACGTGCCTCTCGTCGATGCCAGGGGATGGGCCGCCCTCGCCGACTGCACCGAAATCGCTCTGCCGACGGCCGATACCAGACTTGATACGGATCAGATGCTGGTTACCTCCTCGCAGGGCGGTGGCGGTTACGGTGACCCACTCGAACGCGATCCAGCCGCTGTCGCCGCCGACGTTCTCGACGAACTGGTCAGCCCGGAAGGTGCACGGCGCGACTATGGCGTGGTGCTGCGGGTGTCGGGCGAAGACGCCATCGTCGACCATGCCGCAACGGCCATCGAGCGCCAGGACCGCCTGAAGCTGCGCCTGGGCGGACGCCAACCCACGACGCCCCAGGCCATCGCTGCCGGACGACGCCTGTCAGGCCATTTCCAGGTCATCGAGGTCTCAACCGACAAGCGCGTCGCCTGTGTCGCCTGCGGCCACCAGATATGCGACGCCGGCGCCAATCTCTTTGAGCACCTCGCCATCCAGGAGGCTCCTGCCGGCGAACGATCCGCAATTACCGATCGCTATCCCGGCAGCGAGCGCTTCCGCATCCGCCATTTCTATTGCCCCGGCTGCGCCCGCCAGGTCGATGTCCACGTGGCGCTCGCCGGCGAGCCGGTGCTTGAAGCTATCGAGGTGCCGGCGATCTTCCACGAGACGGAGCACCGGACATGACCGCAATGCCATTGCCTTACACCGACGATCCTGACACCAAAGGTTTCTGGGATGCTGCCCGCGAGCGCCGGCTCGTTATCCAACGCTGCGCCGCCTGCGGCCATTGCCAGTTCCCTCCACATCCCTTTTGCGCGAACTGCGCCCACGCTGAGATCGAATGGGTCGAGACTACGGGTGGCGGACGAATCTGGTCGTTCGGCGTAGCCCATGGGCCAACCCTGCCAGGGTTTCAGGACGTCGTCCCCTATCCCATGATCGTCGTCGAACTCGACGAACATCCCGACATCCGCATCGTCGGCAGCCTCGTGACTGGGCCAGAAGCACCGATCAACAGCGTCCCTCCTTCAGCCATCCGCATTGGCATGCCGGTCGACGTCACCTTCGCCGTCGTTTCCGACGACGTCACCCTGCCGCGCTGGATGCCGCGCATCATCGAAGAGGCGCAGCCATGAGCGACACGTTCTCTCTCAAGGATCGCACGGCGATCACCGGCATAGGCCAAACGTCTTTCGGCAAGGGCATGGCCGAGAGCGAGGAGCGGCTTGCCTGCATCGCCATCAAGGCGGCGCTCGATGACGCCGGCATTTCGCCGTCGGAGGTGGACGGCCTGTGCTCGCTCAACATGGAAAATGTCTGGCAGCACGACATCGCCAGGGACCTCGGCATGAAAGAGGTGACCTATTATGCGCAGATGCCGGCCGGTGGCCACGGCGGCTGCGGCACGGTCGGCCATGCCGCCATGGCAATTGCCACGGGCCAGGCCAATGTCGTCGTCGGCTGGCGGTCGCGCAAGCGCAGCGGTCGTGCCAGCCGCATCTGGGCGCAGACCGACCAGCCCGTGCATGGTCGCGACACCTGGCTCCGGCCGTGGGGCGTCATCCGGCCGGTCGACGACGTGGGCGTTCTGGCCACACGATACATGCACGAATTCGGCGCTACACGAGACCACTTCGCAAATGTCGCGCTTGCTTTCCGCGGCCATGCCAATCGCAACCCGGATGCGGTCATGCACGCCAAGCCGATGACGCGCGAGGACTATTTCTCCGCCCGTTGGGTCAGCGAACCGCTCTGCCTCTACGACTGTTGTCTCGAAACCGACGGCGCAATCGCCTTCGTCGTCACCTCAGCCGCCAGGGCCAGGGATTGCCGCACGCGGCCCGTCTACATCCACGCGGCAGCGCAAGGTTTCGATGGCGGCAGCACGATGCTCGCCAACTACTTCACCCGCGACCCCATGCGCTCGCAGGCGGCCGCTTGCGCCAAGTCGCTCTGGCGCCAGAGCGACTTTCGTCCATCCGACGTCAAGGTCGCGCAATTCTATGACGCCTTCACACCGGAAGTGCTGTTCACACTCGAAGGCTACGGCTTCTGCGGACGTGGCGAAGGCGGGCCATTTACCGAGAACGGCGGCATCGCCCATGGCGGACGCCTGCCCATCAATACCGGCGGCGGCGGCCTGTCGGAAGTCTACCTGCATGGCTTCAACATGATCACCGAGGGCGTCAAGCAGATGCGCGGCACCTCGACCGCGCAGGTGGAAAACGCCGACTGCTGCTTCGTCAGCAGCAGCGATCTCGGACCGACCTGCGCGATCGTCCTGCGCAACTGAACGGAGACCAATATGCACGACACGATCGTCTGGATCAGCGGCGCCACGCAGGGTATCGGGCTCGGCCTCGCTCGCAACGTGCCGTTCGAGAACGCCCGCGTCATCAACCTGTCGCGCCGCAAGCACCCCGATTACGAAACGGTGACCTTCGACCTGACGGATCCCATGACATGGGACCGGGTACGCGGTCATTTCATCAGGGAACTCGCGGCGTTCCGCGGCAAGCGCGCCATCTTCATCCACAACGCCTACTATTCCGAAGCGATAGGTGTCGTCGGCAGGGTGCAATCAGACAAGTATGAAAAGGGCGTTCTCGCCAATCTCGCCGCGCCTTTCGTGCTCGCCGAGGCGTTTCTCGATGCCTGTCGACCGGGTTACGAAGCCGGTCTGGTGATGCTGTCATCCGGTGCCGCTGTAGCAGCACTCGAGGGCCTCGCATCTTATTGCGCGTCCAAGGCGGCCATCGAGCACTGGGTCGAAGTGGTTTCGCGCGAGCGCCAGAGCCGCGGCGGCAAGGGCCCCTGGGTTGTTGCGGTCCGGCCCGGTGGCGTCGATACGCCCGCCCTTCGTGCTGCCGCCGAGGTCGATCCCGAACTCTATCCGCGGGTCGCGAGCCTCAAGCGCAACATCGTCAACCGCGTCGATGTCGACACCGCTGGACAGCGCATCTGGGCGGCTTTGCCGCCAGACCCAGAAACCGCGGTCATCTCGTTCGCCGAACCACCGGGCGATCCGGCGTTCCGTTTCGGCGGGCCGCGAATCCGGCAACTCGAAGGGGCGAAGTGGAAGCTGGTCTACGACGCCAGCTGAAAGGAACTTGCCGGCCGGACGGACGGACGGCGGCAATCAGGAGCAAAAGGGAGGAACCGATGAAATCTCTATGGAAGAAGCTGGCAGTTGCGGCTGCCATGATGGGCACGAGCTTTGCGGCGCAGGCCGAAGGTTCAGATGCGCCCAAACCCCTGCCCCAGCGCGAGAAGGTGACGGTCGCCATGACCGCCAAGGTCGAGGCCTACATCCCCTTGATCCTCGCTGACCGGATGGGAGAGTTCGACAAGGAAAACATCGACATCGAATACACCTTCGCCAAGTCGAGCGACGGCATCGTGCTTTTGTCGACCGGCCGCGCCGACGTTCTGGGCGGCCAGCCGAGCGCGGCCGTCTTCAACGCCATCGCAAGCGGCGCCGATATAAGGGTGGTGGCGCCACTATTCGTCCAGTCGCCGGCATCCAAGCAGGGCATCTGGGCCAACAACGCCTTCCTCAATGGCCGCAAGTTCACTGTCGATCTGTTCAAGGACCAGACGATCGCCAGCGCCATTGGCCTGGGGTCGACCGCGTCCTATTTCCTCCAGACCGAGCTCGAAAAGGTCGGCCTGTCGCTGAAGGACGTGAAGTTCCAGACCATGGCCTCGCCGGACATCCTGGTCGCACTCGAAAACGGAGCGGTCAACTTCGGCTACCTCATCGATTCCATCTGGCAGAAGGCCGACGAATCCAAGGTTTCCCTGGCCTTCGTCCAGGGCCCCGAGATGTCGGCCGGCTCGTGGAGCTTCGGCCCGCGCTTGCTCAAGGAGCGCAGGGACGTCGGCGAAGCCGTCATGCGCGCGCTGGTGCGCACCACCCGCAGCCATCTCCAGGGCGACTATCACCAGAACCCCGAGATCATGAAGATCATGCTCGAGGAACTGCAATTGCCCGAGGAAACGCTCAGGAAGGGCGTATCCCTGACCTTCGACCCCAACCTCTATATGCCGCTCGACCTCGCAACGCGGCTGCAGAAGACCTATGCGCTCATGCCTGAGGTGCTTTCCTACAAGGAACTCATGCCCGAGGATGGTGTCGTCGACCGCGGTTTCATCACTGCCGCGGGCGTACCTACTCCGGCGAAATAGCCAGGTCGTCCTCGTTGGCCCGGTGCAGTTCCGCAAGGCGCTGGTGCCGGGCGGCGATCTGGCGAAGCACAGTGCCCAGCGCGGACGTCCCGGGCGCATCCTCCGGCTCGGTGCTGACCAGGCCGATGGCAACCGGAACACGCATGAACTTCGGCTGGAAGGCCACCGCCACCGCGGTCGCGCCTTCCGCCGAGAAGCCGCGGGAGGTGGCATAGCCTTGTTTGCGAGCTGTCCTGACCTTGTCGAGCAACGCGGTCACGCTGGCCGTGCGCTTGGCCGGTGGCTCGGTTCGGAACATGCGCTTGGCAATCTCCACCACCATCTCCTGCGGCTTGCTCGACAACAGCGCCATTCCGGCAGCCGTGGACCAGTCATAGTCGGTGAAACCCTCGACATGCACGCCCGAATGAAAGTCCGAGCCTGGAATGATCGCCGAGCATTGCACCCAGCGGTCGTTTTGCATGCACAGCCAGATCGTCTGGCCGGTCCGGCGATGAACCTCATCCATCAGGTCGGACACGGCCGTGCCCCCGAAGAAGGATCCTTCCAGCCGCCTTGCCAGCGTCACGATGCGATAGGACGGCAGATAGACTTTCTGCCTGGGATCGAAGGCAAGATAGCCGGTGCGAACCAGGGTCTTGAGAATGTCGTCGATGCTGGAATTGGGAATGCCCAGCGCGCGGCCGATCTCGGTGGTACGCGCCGGACGCGGATTCGCCTGGAAATGCTCCAGCACCGAAAGCACGCGCAGGCTGGATTTCACGACCCCGCCGGAGCGGTCGTTGGCGACGCCCCGCAGCAGTTCGTTCGGTTCCTCCGGATCGACGCGTCTGGCCATGTTGGCGGCTACGCCCATCACGATCTCCTCCCCCTGACCGATGCGCTTGCGCCCGGACTTTATCGTTTTCAGCAAGCTTGACACCATGCCAGCGCCTTGAATTCGGCCATTTGGCCTAGGCGCCGCGCGCTCACTCCACCTGCAAGTACCAAGACCGAAGGGCCTCCTATCATGCGCACCGCACCACAACTTGTCGCCGAAGCACGCGCCGAACTCGACCACAGCCTGGACGACCTTAGGCGCATGTTCCGCAAGAAATCCGGCATTGCCTATGTCGGTCGCGTCGACACCTCGCCGCAGGCCCAGAACTGGTTCCGCCGCTTCGGCGATGACGTGCGCTTCTGCTACGTCAATCCGCGCGGCGGCGAGGCTGCGGGCGTGCCCGTCTACACGTCGATCGCCGACGTGCCCGACTATGTCGACCTTGCCGTGGTCAAGGTCGCACCGGCTATCGTCCCTCAGGTCATTGCGGACTGCGGTCGGCGCGGCGTGCGCGACGTCATCGTCTTTAGCTCCGGATTCTCCGAGGTAGGACCGGAGGGGGCCGCCCTCGAAGCGAAGGTGGCGGATGCCGCCCGCGAATTCGGAGTGCGCGTCATTGGACCGAACACCAACGACAATACCTTCGAGCAATTCCCGGTGCCCGAGCATCACCGCGGCGGCCTCATCGGTCTTGTCACGCAGAGCGGCTTCAACGGCCGGCCCATCGTCGAGGGCGTGGCCATGGGCGCCGCATTTCGACGCTGGGTGACGGTCGGCAACGAGGTCGATCTCGAAGTCGCCGACTTCATCAACTATTTCGCCCACGATGCGCAGACATCCGTCATTGCCGCCTATGTCGAGGGCTTCAAATCCATCGCAAAACTCCGGCTCGCGCTCGAAGCCGCAAATGCCCAGAAGAAGCCTGTGGTGATGCTGAAGATGGGTTCGACCGAGCGCGGCGCGCGCATGGCGGCGTCACACACCGGCCACCTTGCCGGCGCCGACGCGGTCATCGACGGCCTGTTCAGACAGTATGGCGTGATCCGCGTTCGCGATCTCGACGAATTGCTGGAGACCGCCAACCTCTTCGCCAAGATGCCAAGCGACACCGGGCCCAACTGCGGGCTCTATTCGGTCTCGGGCGGTTCGACGACGCTGATGGCCGAATTGGCCGACAGCTACGGCGTATCCTTTCCCGATCTCACGGCCGGGACGGTGGATAAGCTCTACACGCACCTGCCGAACTACGTGACGGTTTCCAACCCCATCGACAATGGCGGCGGCTTCGTCATCGCAGCCCCACAGAAGCAGCGTCTCGAGGTGCTCGAGCTCATTGCCGCGGATCCGAATGTCGATGTCATCGTGGTCGGGTTGACGGCCGCACTCGGCCTGCTTTCTGACAGCTTCGCTGCCGACGTGCTGGCCTTCGCGCCGCGCTCGCCCAAGCCGATCGTCGCGGTCTGGGGGTCGGTTTTGACCAACAGCCCCGGCTATCGTGATCTGGTCCGATCGGGCGTGCCGATCTTCCGCTCCTTCCGCAAATGCTTCCGCGCCCTGAGGGCACAGGCTGACTACGAGCGCGCCAAGGCCTCGTTCCGCAGCCGCTCATGGGACACCCCGGCGCTGTCGCCCGCTCAGGCTGCGGCACTCAACTGCGATGGTATCCTCGACAGTGCCGCCGCCGCATCGCTGCTCGACGGCGCCGGCATCGACCGCGCCCGCGAACGGCTGGCCGGTTCTCCCGCCGAAGCCACCGAAGCGCTTTCGGCACTGGGCGGTAGGGTCGCGATGAAGCTCGCCTCACCTGACATCGCCCACAAGTCGGACGCTGGGCTTGTGAAGCTTGGCGTCGCTGATGGGACGTCGGCGGCAAACACCTACGCCGATCTGCTCGCGCGGGCGAAAGAACACGCGCCTTCGGCGCGGATCGAAGGCGTGCTGGTGCAGGAGCAGATCGGATCGGGCGTCGAGATGATCGTCGGCCTGTCGCAGGATCCTGACTTCGGCCCAACTCTGACCGTCGGCGCCGGCGGCATCTATGCCGAGATTTTGAAGGATGCCGCCACGCGGCCGTTGCCAGTCGACCGCGACGACATCCGTGAGATGATCGCAAGCCTGCGTCTGGCGCCGCTGCTCGACGGTGCGCGCGGTGCCGCCCCTGTGGACAGGCAAGCGCTGGTCGAATTCGTTTTTCGTGTCGCCCAGTTGGGACTTGCAGCCGGGCAACGGATCGCCGAACTCGATCTAAATCCTGTAATCGTTCTGCCCGACCGCGCGGTGGCGGTAGATGCTTTGGTCGTGGCGAGCGGCGCTTGAGTCATTCAGCCGTCAGCAACGAAAAAACCCCCGGCAAAACCGGGGGTTCGTTGTCCGAGTGCGCAATCGCGACCCCGTAGATATCAGACTGCTTACTGCGGCAGCTTGTCGTCGACGCCCTTGACGTAGAAGTTGAGGCCGAGCAGCACGCCGTCCTCAGCCACTTCGCCGGCCTTCAGCCACTCGGTGCCGTCCTGCTTGGTGACCGGACCGGTGAAGGGGTTGAAGGTGCCGGCCTTGATCTTGGCCTCGGCTTCTTCCGCCAGCTTCTTTGCCTCGTCCGACATGTTGGCGTAAGGCGCCATCACGACGTGACCTTCCTTCATGCCGCCCCAGACGTCCTGCTGCTTCCAGGTGCCGTCGATCAGCGCCCGGATGCGCTCGATGTAGTACGGGCCCCAATCGTCGACGATCGAGGTCAGCTGCGTGGTCGGGCCGAACTTGATCATGTCCGAGGCCTGACCGAACGCCTTGATGCCGCGCTCGGTCGCCACCTGCATCGGCGCGGTCGAGTCGGTGTGCTGGGTGATGATGTCGACGCCCTGGTCGATCAGTACCTTGGCGGCATCAGCTTCCTTGCCGGCGTCGAACCAGGTGTTGGCCCACACGACCTTGACCTTGAAATCAGGGTTGACGGACTGCGCGCCGAGCATGAAGGCGTCGATGCCCATCACGACTTCCGGGATCGGGAAGGAGGCGATGTAACCGGCAACGCCGACCTTGGATTCCTTGGCGGCGATCACGCCCTGGACGTAACGGCCTTCATAGAAGCGCGAGTTGTAGGTCGCAACGTTCGGATGCTCGCGCTTGTAGCCGGTGGCGTGCTCGAATTTCACGTCCGGGAACTTGCCGGCGACCTTGTTCGTCGCGTCCATGAAGCCGAAGGAGGTTGCGAAGATGATGTTGCAGCCCGAACGAGCCAGGCGCTCGATGGCGCGCTCTGCGTCGGCACCTTCCGGCACGCTCTCGAGATAAGCAGTCTCGAGCTGGTCGCCGAACTTTTCCTTGGCCTGCAGCAGGCCCTGGTGGTGCTGATAGGAGTAACCGAAGTCGCCGATCGGGCCGACATAGACAAAGCAAGCCTTGACCTTGGCCTCGGCGGCCATGGTTCCGAACGACATCACTGCGGCGGCAGCGGCCAGTGACATTATTGTCTTCTTCATTCTCAAGTTCCTCTTACAGGTTGCCCGGGGCACTATCCCATCCATTTTATAGTCCCAGAAACACGCCCATCCGCCGATGCCCAAAGTGCCGGTCTCGGCTCGCGAACGTGCCCTTAGCGATCTGGCACAAACGGCCGCCCCAATGAAGCCGGAGTGTTCACCATTGTCAGTCGCCGGTTGCGCGAGATTAGAACAAGCACGACGATGGTTGCCAGATAGGGTAGCGAAGAAAGCAGTTGCGAGGGCACGCCAACGCCGAGAGCCTGGGCATGCAACTGGCCGATCGAAACCGCGCCGAACAGATATGCTCCGGCCAGCACGCGCCAGGGGCGCCACGACGCAAAGACGACGAGCGCCAGCGCGATCCAGCCCCGGCCGGCGGTCATGTTCTCGATCCACTGCGGCGTGTAGACCAGCGACAGATAGGCGCCGGCAAGGCCTGCGCAGGCGCCGCCGAACATCACGGCCAGGTAGCGGATGCCGATGACATTGATGCCGAGCGCGTGCGCGGAGGTGTGGTTGTCGCCGATCGATCGCAACGTCAGACCTGCACGGGTCCGGAACAGGAAGTAGCCGACGCCGGCTGTCAGCAGCAGAGACACATAAAACAGCGGGTCCTGCCCGAAGAAAAGCTTGCCCACCAGCGGCAGGTCGGTCAGCCCGGGAATGTAGACATAGTCCATCTTCACGCCCTGCAGGCCTACGAAGCTCTCGCCGAGCATGCCCGACAGGCCGAGACCGAGCAGGGTCAGCGCAAGGCCGGTCGCCACCTGGTTGGTTACCAGCGTCAGGGTCAGGAAACCGAACAGCAGCGAAAACAGCGCGCCCACGATGACTGCGGCGAGCACGCCGAGCCAGGGCGAGCCGGTGGCCAACGCCACGCCGAAGCCGGTCACCGCCCCCATGACCATCATGCCCTCAACACCGAGATTGAGCACGCCGGAGCGTTCGACGACCAGTTCACCGATTGCTGCGATCAGCAGCGGGGTCGCCGCCGTCGCAATGGTGATCAGAATGCCTTCAAGCATTTGGCGTGGCCTCCACGGTCTTTGCAGCGGAGGAGCCGACAAAGCGGATGCGATAGAGAATGAGGGTGTCGCAGGCGAGCACGAAGAACAGCAGCATGCCCTGGAAGGCACGCACGACCTTGTCCGACACGCCGATCGAGATCTGCGCCGCCTCGCCGCCGAGATAGGACAGCGCCAGCACCAGACCGGCGGCAATGATGCCGAGCGGGTTGAGCCTGCCGAGGAACGCCACGATGATCGCGGCGAAGCCGTAGCCCGGCGAGATCGATGGGCGCAGTTGGCCGATCGCGCCCGACACTTCCGAGATGCCGGCGAGGCCGGCCAGTCCGCCGGACAGCAGGAAGGCAAAGAACACCATCTTCGAGGACGAGAAGCCCGCGAACTTGCCGGCGCGCGGGCTCTGGCCCAGCACCTGGATCCTGAAGCCGCTCATGGTCCGAGACAGCATGAACCACAATGCAACAGCCGCAACAATCGCAAAGACGAAGCCCCAGTTGGCACGGCCAGAGGCCGACCAGATTTCCGGCAGCACCGCAGCGTCGCTGAATGTGCGGGTTTCCGGAAAGTTCATGCCGGACGGGTTGCGCCAGGGGCCCCGCACCATCCAGTCGAGGAACAGTTGCGCGACATAGACCAGCATCAGGCTCGTCAGGATTTCGTTGGTGTTGAAGCGAACCTTCAGAAAGGCCGGAATCCCGCCATAGAGAGCCCCACCCACGATCCCCATCAGCAGCATGAGCGGTAGTACGATCCAGGACTGAAGGTCGGGGAACATCACCGGCAGGATCGAGCCGGTGATGGCGCCGATGACGAACTGGCCCTCGGCGCCGATGTTCCAGTTATTGGAGAGAAAGCAGATCGAGAGCCCGACCGCGATCAGGATCAGGGGGGCGGCCTTGATCGCCAGCTCATGCAGCGACCAGACCTCACGCAGCGGATCGATGAAATAGTAGTAGAGCGCCTCGACCGGGTTCTTGCCGAGCAGCGAGAACATGATCGCGCCGGCAACCAGCGTCAGCGCCAGCGCGATGAACGGCGAAAATGCCGAGAAAAGCGCCGAACGCTCGGGACGCTTGACGAGTTCGATCCGCATCACGCGACCTCCTTGCCATGCTCGGCGTGACCCGGCTCGGCGCCGCCCATCAGCAGGCCGATGCGTTCTAGCGTTGCCTCGGCGATCGGAATGGGCTTGGACAACTCGCCATTGTGCATCACTGCGATCGAGTCCGCGATCTCGAACAGTTCGTCAAGGTCCTGGCTGATCACCAGCACGGCCGAACCGTTGCGAGCGAGTTCGATCAGCGCCTGGCGGATGCGGGCTGCCGCACCGGCGTCCACGCCCCATGTCGGCTGGTTGACGACCATCACCGCAGGATTGCGGTCGAGTTCGCGGCCGATGATGAATTTCTGCAGATTGCCGCCCGACAAGGCTGCAGCTTCCGGATCGGGTGCGCTCTTGCGCACATCCATCGCGGCGATGATGCGTTGTGCCGCCTGCTGGATGGCACCGGACTTGACCAGACCGCCGCTGCCGACAAACGCTTTGCCGTCGGTGGCGTGGCGCGACAGAAGAAGATTTTCCGACAGCCGCATGCGCGGCGCCGCCCCATGGCCTAGCCGTTCCTCCGGCACGAAAGCCGCGCCCAGCATCCGGCGCGCTGAAATTCCCAAGCGACCAGCCGCCTTGCCGCGTATGCGGATGGCGTCGGCGCTATCCTGCAGCGCCTCGCCCGAAATTGCCTCGAACAGCTCGCCCTGCCCGTTTCCGGCGACACCGGCGATGCCAATCACCTCGCCGCCGGCGACATCCAGCCAGATGTCCTTGAGCGGCATCGAAAACGGGCCGGCCGGCTTGCGGCTCATGCCGCGGATGCTGAGCAGTTCCTCGCCCCTGACCGCAGCCGTGGTGCGCTCGGCGTTCTTGACGTCGCTGCCCACCATCATGCGGGCCAGCGAGGCCGGCGTTTCCTGGCGCGGGTCGCAATGGCCGACCACCTTGCCGTGCCTGAGCACGGTGGCGCGGTCGCACATGCGCTTCACCTCTTCCAGGCGGTGCGAAATATAGAGGATCGACTTGCCCTCAGTGCGCAGCCGCTCCAGCGTCTCGAACAGCTTGTCTGCCTCCTGCGGCGTCAGCACCGAAGTCGGCTCGTCCAGAATGATAAGCTGAGGCGTCTGCAGCAGGCAGCGGATGATCTCGATACGCTGGCGTTCGCCGACCGAAAGGTCGCCCACCAGCGCGTCCGGGTCGAGGGGCAGGCCGTAGCTGTAGGAAAGCGCCCTCGCCTTGGCGGCGATCGTGTTGATCGGCGTGTCATCGGCCAGGGAAAGCGCGATATTTTCGGCCGCCGTCAGCGCCTCGAACAGCGAAAAATGCTGGAAAACCATGCCTATGCCAAGCTTCTTGGCGATGCCCGGATTGGCGATCCGCACCGGTTGGCCGTTCCAGCGGATTTCTCCGGCATTGGGCTCCAGCGAGCCGAACAGCATCTTCACCAGCGTCGACTTGCCGGCTCCGTTTTCGCCAAGCAAAGCGTGAATCTCGCCCTTGGCGATGGTCAGGTCGATATGATCGCACGCCGTCAGCGTACCGAAAACCTTTGTCAGGCCACGAACCTCGAGCAGGTTCGGCCCTTCGGCCAAAGGGGTTGTGTTCACAACGCCTCCCATTGTCGTATTTTTATTTTGTTCCCAAGAGCATGGTAGGCGTGTCTAGCTTCGGGCGCAAAGCACGTCAAATGTTGAAAGAGCTTCAAGAATTTAAGCGAGAACCTAGGGGATAAGCACGGTCGTTCCGGTCGTCCTTCTGCCCTCGAGGTCGGCATGAGCCTTTGCTGCATCTCGCAGGTCATACTTCTGGTTGATCCTGATCTTGACTGCACCGCTAAGCACCACATCGAACAAGGCATCCGCTGAACGGACCAGATCCTCGCGTTTCGCATTGTAGGCGAAAAGCGTCGGCCGAGTCGCATAGAGCGATCCCTTTTGCGCCAGTAGCGAAATGCTGAACGGGGGGATGGGGCCGGAAGACTGGCCGAAGCTCACGAACATGCCACGGGGACGCAGGCAGTCGAGCGAACCGGGAAACGTATCGTTGCCAACCGAATCATAGACGACGTCGCATTTCCGGCCGCCGGTGATTCTTGCCACCTCGGCGACGAAATCCTGTTCGCGATAGTCGATGACATGGTCGAAGCCATGCGCCTTGGCCAGCGCGCCCTTCTCAGTCGAGCCCACTGTGCCGATCACCGTTGCGCCAAGGTGCTTTGCCCATTGCCCGAGGATGAGCCCGACGCCGCCCGCAGCCGCATGATAGAGGATGGTATCGCCGGCCTTCACCTTGAAGGTCCTGAGCAGAAGATATTCCGCAGTCATGCCCTTGAGCATCATGGCTGCGGCCTGCTGGTCGCTGATGCCCTCGGGCACCTTGACCAGCCTGTCGGCGGCAATCAGCCGCTCTTCGCAGTAGGCGCCGGTGGGCACCGCATAGGCGACGCGGTCGCCGACCTCGAGCCAATCGACGCCCGCACCCAGTTCGAGCACGACACCTGCCGCCTCGCCGCCTGGTGTCACTGGCATACCGTTCGGTGCTGGATAAAGTCCGGTGCGGTAGTAGACGTCGATGAAGTTGAGCCCGATCGCCGTGTGACGGATCAGCGCCTCGCCTGGTCCGGGCCGGCCTGGATCGACCTCCTCATAGACGAGCGCCTCGGGCCCGCCGTGCGTGTGAACCCTGAGTGCCCTCGACATGGCGTCAATCCTTCCTGGCACCGAGATTGGGGAAGAACTGCATCACGCCGCCGATGAAGAACAGATAGATGCCGCTGACTGCGATGCCGATCTTGACCCATTCGCTTGCCTGCATGTCCTGCACCAAGGCGAAGCCGCCGAAGGCGCACCAGAGCAGCGTCATCGGCAGATTGATGCTGCGCAGCCTGACGACCCGCACCGGATGCAGGAAATTCATCGGCACGAAGGTCAGGATACCCGCGATGACCACGGCGCCAAAGGAGACCCACTCGCCTGGCTGGATGACGAACAGTGTGAACACCACCATGTTCCAGACCACGGGGAAGCCCTTGAAGAAATTCTCCTTCGTCTTCATCCCGGTATCGGCATAATAGATCGCACTCGACACCACGATGATCGCGCCCGACAGGAACGACAACCCCTCGCCCATGAAGCCGCTCTGATAGAGCGCAAAGGCCGGGATCAGCACATAGGTGACATAGTCGATGATGTTGTCGAGCAGTTCGCCCGACCATGTCGGCAGGATTTCCTTGACCTCGAGCTTGCGCGCGATGGGGCCGTCGATGCCATCAACGAAAAGGGCCAGTCCCAGCCACCAGAACATAGCCGTCCAGCGCTCCTCGCTGGCCGCGACGAGAGAAACGAAGGCCAGGAACGAGCCCGACGCGGTAAGAAGATGGACCGAAAAGGCGCGTGCCTGCGGCCAGGTGACTTTCTTTGGCTTCACGGTCCCCGCCAATCAAGTTTGCAGATTTCGGCCGAACGTCCGGCAAAGTTCCAGTTGCGACCAAAGGCGCGCATCTTGCTCTTGTCGGATTTGGCCACAATGATTTCAGGTGCGATCCAGTATTCCGAATTGGTGATTACCGTATCACCTTCACGATTCTTTCCGGGGATCGGCGTCACCGCCCCATCTATGATCTTCGGGATCTGGAAAATCCGCGTCCTGTCCTCCGTCTCATAGGTGATCGGCACCTGCTCGACTCCAAGAAACTTGCCGACCAGGATCGACAGCAGCGAAGTCGTGCCGCCGGCCTTTCCGGTAAAGATCTTCGTGAAGGCCTTGGCAGCGTATATGGAGGCGCGCTTATCGATAAAAAGCCCCGCCGTCCAGTTGCCGCGGCTCATATATCCGGGGATTTCCATGACGAGGCCGAGATTCAGGCCGGAAAGATCGACGTCACCGAAATGCCCATGGTCGACGCGGAAGCCGGCCCAGGTCTGGCAGTAACCTTCCGTCGGCGGATGGTTGCCGAGCGAAAGCACGCATGGGCAGAACACGGTGCAATTGCAGGAAAGCACAAGCTCGCCCTTCATTGCCCAGCTCTGGTCGCCCATCAACTGTCTCCCTTTCTCATACAGCACTTAATAGCAGCCCTGCAGCCCAGACAAGCAGTATCGCACCGACCACACGCGACGGTAGGGAACTGGCCATCTGTTTCTCGGACAGGGCAAAGACACCGAGCAAAGCCATCCAGAACGGGTTCATGACGCCGACTGCGAACATCACTAGCATCAGTGCCCAGCAACAGCCGAGGCACCAGACACCCTGTTCCAAGCCCAGTCTGAAGATGCGGACTACCCTGGTGCTCCAGCGCGCGAACAGAATGGAAAACGGATTGCGGCACTTCTTGAGGCAAGCAGCCTTCAGCCCGCTGAACTGATAGAGCCCGGCAAGCCCGAGCGCCGCTGCTGCCGCCAGTCCCTGCGCCGGCGCAAGTGGATCCGAGGCCGTGGACAGTTGCTGTACGGCGATGGTCAGGGCGGCAAAGCCGACGGAGGCAGTGGTCCACACGCCAAGGTAGCCGCCTACCAGAACCAGCGGATGCACCACCACCTCGCCCTTGGCGCGCGCCGTGTCTGCGATCTCGCAATAGGTGCGGATCATCGGCGCCGCCGATGGCAGCATCATCGCCACCGACATCAGGCTCCACATCGCGGCCAGCACACCCAGTTGCGCCCAGAGGCCGCCTTCTAGCGGCTGCGGCGCGAGGCACAGCGCGATCGCCTGGTCGAGCCACGCCGGCAACGGCAGCGCCGGCAGTTGCCGGAGCAGATCGTCGCCGGGTGCCGAAAGGCCCGGCGTCCTGACATCCGCCCCGCGCACCGCCATGGCGATCAGGATGAACCAGGACAGCGCAATCGCAGCGCCAACTACGGCATAGACAACTCCCGTGGCCGGCGCGCGACGGAAGCCGCGGTGCGACCCGCACTGTCGAGATGCCTGAAATCGGATCGAGGATCGTCCATGGTCACCGATGGGATGAAACGCCGCGTTGATCAATGGCTTAGGCCTGCAATATATCAAGACTATCCGAGTGCGACAGGCGCTCTGCAAACAGGAACGACGGCACATGAGCGTCGACGACACGACCCGTACTCTGGTGGCCGGTAGCGGGCCCGTGGGGCTGATTTCCGCGTTGGCCTTTGCCGAGGCGGGTTTCAATGTCGTGCTCGCTGGCCCTCCGGCGCGCGCCGATGACGGCCGCACCACCGCGCTCATGGTGCCCGCGCTCAACTTTCTCGATCGGATTGGCGTTCTTGCAGCACTTTCCACCGATGCCGCGCCGCTCAAGGTCATGCGCATCGTCGACGCCACTTCGCGCCTGATCCGAAGCCCCATCGTCACCTTCCGCGCCGGCGAGATCGGTGAAGAGCATTTCGGCTTCAATTTCCAGAACCGCGTCCTCAACGCAGTGCTGGAGAAGGCAGTCGAAGCCCATGCCGGCATCGAATGGCGCCGCGCCATGGTGGAGAACTGGGTGATCGCCCACGACAGAGTCGCAGCCAGGCTTTCCAACGGCACCACCGTCGAGGCTCCGCTGGCCGTTGCCGCCGACGGCCGCAACTCGCCCGCGCGCCAGGCCGCGGGCATATCGGCTTCTGCGCAGACGCTGCCGCAGGCGGCACTGGTGCTGAATTTCGCCCATAGCCGTGAGCACGCCTTCGCCTCGACCGAGTTCCACACCGAGACCGGCCCCTTCACCCAGGTGCCGCTGCCCGGTCGACGCTCGAGCCTTGTCTGGGTCGTGAGGCCGGAGACGGCAAAGGAACTCGCCGGCCTCGACGAGGCGGCACTGTCGCTGCGCATCGAACGCCAGATGCAATCGATGCTCGGCCGCGTCACCGTCGACGGCGGCCGGCAAATCTATCCTCTATCGACCATGCTGCCGCGGCGCTTTGCCAGCAACCGAGTCGCACTCGTCGGCGAAGCAGCCCATGTCTTCCCGCCAATCGGCGCTCAAGGCTTGAATCTCGGCATCAGGGATGTCGAGCAACTCGTTGAAACTGCAACGAAACACGTCGCCGACCCCGGCGCGCCGGCAGCACTGGCCGACTACGATTCGTCTCGCCGGCCCGACATCCTCGCCCGCACCAGCGCGGTCAATCTACTCAACAGGTCACTGCTCTCGGACATGCTGCCAGCGCAGCTTGCTCGCAATGCGGGGCTCAACTTCCTCGGCGGCTTCTCGCCCCTGCGTGGCTTTTTCATGCGTGAGGGCCTGAGGCCGGGCAGCGGCTTTGCCTCCATCGTCTCCGGCCTGCGCTTGCCGCGACGCGCACAGGGCGCTCCAACCGAATAGGGTCAAGGAAAAAGGTCCGGCGGCAGGATGCCATGCTGGATCATGTAGAGCAGACCGGTCACGGTCAGCACCGAAAGGCATGTGGTGATCAGCACGCTCGCCGAAGCGCGCTCGACCCAGACGCCATATTGCTGGGCAATCACGAACACGTTCGTCGCCGTCGGAAGTGCCGCCAGCAGCATCGCCGAAAACAGCCACACCGGCGGAAAATTGCCGATCCAGCTCAGCACGACATAGCAAAGCAATGGATGCACGATCAGCTTGAGCAGCGCGATTGGCGCCATTTCACGCGGCACCCGCTTCAGGGGGCGTAGCGCAAGCGTCACGCCCATGGCAAACAGCGCGCAGGGTGCGGCAGCGTGCGCCAGATATTCCAGCAGGCGCTCGACCGGCAGCGGTGGTCGGAATTCGACAAAGGCCGCAAGCACGCCGATCGCGGTGGCGATGATGAAGGGGTGGAAGGCAATTTTCTTCACCACCTCGGCAGCAACTTTCATGGGCGCGCGTGGTTCGTCGCCGGCCAGCGCCATCATCATCGGCGCAATGGTGAAATGCATGATGTTCTCGAAGCAGAAGATCAGCGCGACCGGCACCGCCGCCTCCTCGCCAAAGGCGAGCAGCGCCAGACCCGGCCCCATGTAGCCGATATTGCCATAGGCGGCTGCCAGGCCCTTGATGGTCGATTGAGCGATCTCGCCCCGTCCCTTGATGACGGACGCGCCAAACATCAACGCAAAGATGATGAAGGTCGAAAACACCGCACCAAAGATGTAGCCCCATTCGGTCAGTCGCTCGAACGGCGTCTTGGCGAGCAACTGGAAAAACAGCGCCGGCAGCGCGACATAGACGACGAAAGTCGTCATCCAGCCGAGCGCCTCCACCGGCTGGCGCGTGATGCGCGCAACCACGAAGCCGAGGAAGATCAGACCGAAAAACGGCAGCACGAGACCGATCACGTCCGACATGGCCACCTTCCGATCCAGATTGGTTTGTTCGCGGCGCGGATGGTGGCGCAGTCGAGCGGCGGAGTTGCAGAATCCGGTTAGCTTGCCGCTTTGGCGGGCGTCAAGGCACCCCGCCATTGAATTGCTTGCTTTGCTGCGCCAAATAGGGACCAAGCAAGGGCAGTGAATGCGCACAGAGCTCGATCTTGTCGCCCGCTCGCCCTAACCTACTGATTACGCATATGATCGAACCGGTCATTTGCGGGGCATGGTGACCAGCATGAAGACGGCCAAGTTCTCGATCGGACAGGTGGTGCGCCACCGGGTATTTCCGTTCCGTGGCGTAATCTTTGACGTCGACCCGGAGTTTGCCAATACCGAGGAATGGTACGAGGCCATCCCGGCCGCAGTACGCCCGCGGCGCGACCAGCCCTACTACCACCTGCTGGCCGAGAACGCGGAGACCGAATATGTCGCCTATGTCTCCGAACAGAACCTGCTCGAAGACAGTTCCGGCGAACCCGTTCGCCATCCGCAAGTCAACGACTATTTCGACAAGACGCCGGAAGGGCGCTACGCGCTCAAACCGCGCATCAGCCACTGACCTTGGACAAAAACGACGTAACAAAAAAAGCGGGGCCAGAAACCCCGCTTTTTTCAGTTCTTGCGACTGTCGAAGACTTAGTTCGCGGCCTTGGCCTTGTCCTGCTCTTCCTTGAGCTTCTTGGCGAAGTCCTGGTTGTTCTTCGACACGAAATCCTGGAGCTTCTTCTGGCGGTCTTCCAGATCCGACTGCTTCAGCGGCTCGCCGTCATAGGCGCCGGTGAAGCCCGAGAGCGAAACCTTGATCGGGTTCGGCTGATTCTGGAAATTGACCGACGTCAGCGTCAGGTCGGTGCCCTTTTTGAACGAAGCCACGAGCGGGTCGGTGAGCGCTATTTCGGCAACACAGCGATCAGGGAAGCAGATCACATAGTCGAGCTTCTGCGCCTTGCCGTTGTCGACCTGCAGGCCGATGCCGGGAGGAATCAGGCGACCACTCGGGACGGTGACCTGGAACACCTTGCGGTTGACCTTGCCCTTGAGCTCGATCATCGAAATGCCGGTCACCAATTGGCCGTTGGAAGCAGTCAGGATGTTCTGCACGTTGCAGATGTCCACGTCTGCCTGCTTGGAGCAGGCCTTGAACCAGCCCTGCGGGAGTTGCTGCTGCTGCTGCGCAGCCGCCGGCGAAAGGCCCGACGCCAGCATACCGGCGACGCCTACAGCCATGGCCGACAGGCGAAAACCGTCGAATTTCTGGCTCGTCATCTTCATGAAATCCTCTCAAACAATCCCGGGACCGGCCATCAAGCCGTGTGTCGACGCTACCTGTTGGGCAAATGAGGCAACAGCATGACTTCGTTGCGCGTGTACACTGCCGTGAACTGCGAATCCAGCCCGTTCCTGCGCATTTCTTGTGTCCTTTGCTGGCAATGGACGGCCCGCACATCGCTGCGCTACCCTTCGAATCACAAAAGCTTCCCGAATTCGTGGAGAACCGTCGTGAGACGCATATTTTCGGCGCTGGCCGCCACCGCCGCAATTGCCATCCTGTCGCCGCTCGCAGCATTCGCCGAGCCCGTTCATGGCCTGTCGATGCACGGTCAGCCGGCCCTGCCTGCCGACTTCCAGAGCTTTCCTTACGCCAATCCCGATGCCCCCAAGGGCGGCAAGATCACCTATTGCGTCATCGGCACCTTCGACAACCTCAACCCGTTCATCATCAAGAGCCTGCGTACCACGGCGCGCGGCATGATCGATACCATCTACGGCAATCTCATCTTTGAATCGCTGATGCAGCGCAGCGCCGATGAGGCCTTTAGCATCTACGGGCTGATCGCGCAGTCGGTGGAGATCGATCCCGAGCGCAAGTGGATCGAATTCAAACTCGACCCCAATGCCAAGTGGTCGGACGGCCAGCCCATCACGCCCGAAGACGTGATCTTCACCTACGAGGTCTACACCGAGAAGGGGCGCCCGCCCTACAGCGACCGCATGTCCAAGATCGAGAAGATCGAAAAGACCGGCGACCGCAGCGTCCGTTTCACCTTCAACGATCAGGCCGACCGCGAATTCCCGCTGATCATCGCGATGACGCCGATCGTGCCCAAGCACTTCTTCGACAAGGAGACCTTCGACCAGACCACGCTCAAGCCAGTTATCGGAAGCGGCCCATATACAGTCGCTGAAGTGAAGCCGGGTGAGCGAATCGTCTTCAAGCGCAATCCCGAATACTGGGGCCGCGACATCCCGTCGAAACGAGGCTTCGACAATTACGATCAGATCACCATCGAGTACTTTCTCAACAACGCGGCCCTCTTCGAGGCATTCAAGAAGGGCATCTGCGACACCTTCACCGAAGCGGACCCTGTCAAGCGCGAGCGCGGTTTCGACTTCCCGTCCTACAAGAACGGCGACATCGTCGCTGAGACCTTCCAGAGCGGCCTGCCCCCTGTTGTCACCGGCTTCATGTTCAACACGCGGCTGCCGAAATTCTCAGACCCGGTCGTCCGTCAGGCGCTCGGCATGCTCTATGATTTCGAATGGGCCAACCGCAACCTGTTCGGCGGCAAATACGAGCGCACCGTCAGCTTCTGGCAGGGTTCGGAGCTTTCCACCTATGGCGTGCCGGCAAGCGACAAGGAAAAGGCGCTGCTGGCGCCCTTCCCCGGTGCCGTTCGCCCCGACATCATGGACGGCACCTACCGTGCCCCCGTTACCGACGGCTCGGGCCAGGATCGCAAGGTTCTGAAGGCCGCACTCGACCTGTTCAAGAGCGCGGGCTACACGCTGCAAGGCGGCAAGATGCTCGACAAGGACGGCAAGCCGTTCGCATTCGAGATCCTGACGTCCTCGGAGGCCGAACAGCGGCTGGCCGCCATCTACCAGCGCACTCTGGAAAAGCTCGGCATTGCCGTCACCATCCGCGCGCTCGAAGCCGACCAGATCCAATCGCGCAAGCAGAATTTCGACTTCGACGTGCTGATCGGCTCGACCGGCTTCACCGGCACCTTGTCTCCCGGTATCGAGCAGATCGGCCGCTGGGGTTCGTCATCGGCCAACAAGCCAGGTTCGTTCAACCTCGCAGGCGTCGCCAACCCGGCGATCGATGCGATGATCGATGCCATGCTCAAGGCCCGGGAGAAAGACGATTTCGTCGCCGCCGTGCGCGCGCTCGACCGGTTGCTCATCTCCGGCAACTACATGGTGCCCATGCAGCACAACTCCGAGCAGTGGATCGCCTATGCAAAGCGGCTGAAGCATCCCGAAAAGACCCCAGCATTCGGCTATCAGCTGCCAGTCTGGTGGAGCCAAGGCGAGTAAGCCGCAGATTTCAAAGAGAGCGCGGCGCAGTCGTTGCCGCGCTCATGAACAAGGATTTGTCCATGACCGACCAGAACCAGGTGACCATCGACGTGGTCTCGGACGTCGTCTGCCCGTGGTGCTACCTCGGCATGAAGCGGCTGGAAAGCGCGCTTGCCGCCTTGCCAGGCATCAATGCCGAAATCCGCTGGCGGCCATTCCAGCTCGACCCGACGATTCCGCCCGAAGGCAAGGACCGCCGCGCCTACATGCTCGCCAAGTTCAACGACGAGGCCCGCCTGCAGCAGATTCACGCCAACCTGGTGTCGCTTGGCGCGCTGGAGGGCATCTCCTTCGACTTCGACGCCATTTCGATTTCACCCAACACCCTCGACGCCCACCGCGTCATCCGCTGGGCCGCGGCATCAGGAGACGGCGTGCAGAGCAAATTGGTGCGCTCGCTGTTCAGTCTCTACTTCGAACGCGGCAAGAATATCGGCGACCACAGGGTGCTGATCGAGGCCGCGCGCGATGCCGGTATGGACGCGGCAGTGGTGGAGGCAATGCTGCCCACCGATGCCGACCGGGATGAGGTCACCAACGAGGTCGCGACCGCCTCGCGCATGGGCATCACTGGCGTGCCCTGCTTCCTGCTCGATGGCAAATACGCCGTCATGGGCGCGCAGGACGCCGCCACCCTCGCCGACGCCATCCGCCAGGTCGCGGTCGAAAAGGCAAGCGGCGAGCCGAGCGCGGGTTAGGATTGGCGGCTGGTCGGTCGTGCGTCCTTCGACAGGCTCAGGATGAGGACCGCCAGCACTGCAACTGATTCCCTGGGGGCTACCACTGGTCCAGGGCCAGTGGCTCATTGAACAAGGAGGCGCGCAAACCTGTTGCGGAGCTTGCGCCACCACCGTCCTCATCCCGAGCTTGAGCCACTACGGTCCTCATCCTGCGCTGGCCACTATCGTCCTCATCCTGCGCCGGCCACTATGGTCCTCATCCTGCGCCGGCCACTATGGTCCTCATCCTGCGCCGGCCACTATGGTCCTCATCCTGCGCCGGCCACTATGGTCCTCATCCTGAGCCTGTCGAAGGACGCACGACCGGTCAACCGCCTCACACCGCTTCCGCCAGCTTGGCCAACTGCGTCATGACGACGGCTGAACCCGCCAGGCGCTTGTCGGCGTTTGGCCAGTCGCGCGAGAAGACCACGCTGTGGTCGGCCCTGATCTTTGCCAGCGAACCTTGCTCAGCGATGAAGCGCACCAGTCCTGCGGGGTTGGGGAATTCGCGCTTGCGGAAATTCACCACCACGCCCTTCGGCCCGGCGTCGAGCTTCTCGACATTGGCCTTGCGGCACAGCGCCTTGATGAAGACGATCTTGAGCAGATGCTTGACCTCGTCGGGCAGCGGTCCGAAACGGTCGATGAGCTCGGCACCGAAGGCGTCGATCTCCTCGGTATTTTCGAGGTCGCCGAGGCGGCGATAGAGCGCCAGCCTGAGCTGCAGGTCGGGCACGTAGCTTTCCGGGATCATCACAGCTGTGCCGACCGAGATGAGCGGCGACCAGCCGGTGTCGAGCGCCTCGCCGCTGCCGCGCAGTTCTGCCACCGCCTCCTCCAGCATCTGCTGGTAGAGTTCGAAGCCGACTTCCTTGATGTGTCCGGACTGCTCGTCGCCCAGCAGATTCCCGGCGCCGCGGATGTCGAGGTCGTGGCTGGCGAGCTGGAAACCCGCCCCCAGCGTGTCGAGCGACTGTAGGACCTTGAGCCGCCGATCCGCCGTGTCAGTCAGCTTGCGGTTGGCCGGCAGCGTGAACAGCGCATAGGCGCGCACCTTCGAACGGCCGACGCGACCGCGCAGCTGGTAGAGCTGTGCTAGGCCGAACATATCGGCGCGGTGCACGATCAGCGTGTTGGCGGTCGGAATGTCGAGACCGGATTCCACGATCGTCGTCGACAACAGCACGTCATACTGTCCGTCGTAGAAGGCGTTCATGATGTCGTCGAGTTGGCCCGCCGCCATCTGGCCGTTGGCGACCGCGACCTTCAGTTCAGGGACCGATTCCTGAAGGAATTGATGCACTTCGGCGAGATCCGCAATGCGCGGCACGACATAGAAGCTGTGCCCGCCCCGATAGCGTTCGCGCAACAGGGTCTCGCGGATCACCAGCGGATCGTAGGGCGAAATGAAGCTCCGCACCGCCATGCGGTCGACCGGCGGGGTGGCGATCAGCGACAGCTCGCGCACGCCCGTCAGCGCCAATTGCAGCGTGCGCGGAATCGGCGTCGCCGACAGCGTCAGCACGTGCACGTCGCTCTTCAGCTCTTTGAGCCGTTCCTTGTGCTTGACGCCGAAATGCTGTTCTTCGTCGATGATCAGCAGGCCGAGGTTCTTGAACGAGATCGACGAGCCGAGCAGCGCGTGCGTGCCGACCACGATGTCGACCGTACCGTCGGCGATGCCCTGCTTGGTCTCTGCCAGTTCCTTGGTGCCAACCAGCCGCGACGCCTGCCGCACCTTGATCGGTAGGCCGGCAAAGCGCTGCGTGAACGTCTTGAAATGCTGGCGCGACAAAAGCGTCGTCGGCACCACGACCGCGACCTGGAAGCCTTCCATCGCCGCGATGAACGCCGCGCGCAGCGCCACTTCGGTCTTGCCGAAGCCGACGTCGCCGCAGATCAACCGGTCCATAGGCTTGCCGTCGGCCAGGTCTTCCATGACGGAATCGATGGCGCTCTGCTGGTCGTCGGTCTCTTCATAGGGGAAGCGCGCCGCAAATTCGCCGTAGACGCCCTCGGGCGGGCTCATCACGGGCGCCTCGCGCATCTGCCGTTCGGCGGCAAGCTTGATCAACTGGCCGGCCATATCCAGCAGGCGCCGCTTCAGCTTGGCCTTGCGCGACTGCCAGGCACCGCCGCCGAGCTTGTCGAGCGTCGCTTCGGCCGAATCCGAGCCGTAGCGCGACAGAAGCTCGATATTTTCCACCGGCAGGAACAGGCGGTCGTCCCCGGCATAGTGGATTTCTAGGCAGTCATGCGGCGCGCCTACCGCCTCGATGGTGCGCAGGCCGACAAATCGACCGATGCCATGGTCGGCATGCACGACGATGTCGCCGGACGACAGCGAGGAAGCTTCGGCGATGAAATCGGCTGCGCGCTTGCGCTTCTTCGACCGCCGGATCAGCCGGTCGCCCAGGATGTCCTGCTCGGCAACAAAGACCAGATCACCGGCCGCAAAGCCCGCCTCGATCGGCAGCACGGCGAGACCCGCCTCGCCTGCCTTCATTGCCTCGACATCAGCGAGGCTGGCGACGCGCTTGAGATTGCCGAGATCATGCTCGTCGAGAATTTGTGCCAACCGGTCGAGCGAGCCTTCGGTCCAGCCAGCGACGACGACGCGGCGCTTTGCGGCGCGTTGGTCGGCGATGTATCTGGCTACGACGTCAAACACATTGGCATTGGGATCGGCGCGCTCTTCGGCGAAGCTGCGGCCGGCATGCGAGCCGGCATGGAGCACCTTGCGGCCGCCGGCATCGGGCGTATCGAACGGCGTCAGTTCCGCCGCCGTCTGGTCGGCCAGTGCGGCGGCGACCTCTTCCGGCGACAGATACATCAGGTCCGGCGCAACCGGCTTGTAGGGCACCGCGTCCTTGAGGCCTGAGCCTTCCGCCTGCTTCTTACGCGCCTCGTAGTGGTCGAGGATCAGCGCATGCCGCTCGCCCAGCGCCTCGCGCGCTAGATGATCGAACACGACAGGCGCGTCGGGCAGGTACTCGAACACCGTCTCCATGTGCGGGTAGTAGAACGGCAGCCAGTGTTCCATGCCAGAGAAGCGTCGGCCCTCGCTGACCGCCGCATACAGAGCATCGTCGCGCGACGGCGCACCGAAGGCTTCAATGTAGCTGCGACGGAACTTGCTGATTGTCTCCGGTGTCAGCGCCACTTCGCTCATCGCCTGCAGCACCACCTGGTTGCGGCTGCCCGTGGTGCGCTGGGTGGCGACGTCGAAGGCGCGGATCGTCTCCAGTGTGTCGCCGAAGAAGTCGAGACGTAGCGCATCGGCAGCGCCCGGCGCATAAAGGTCGAGGATGCCGCCGCGCACGGCGAATTCGCCCACGCCGCGTACCGTCGGCACACGCTCGAAGCCGGCGCGTTCGAGCCTCGCCACCAGCGCGTTCATCTCGACCTGGTTGCCCGGCTTGGCACGGAATTCCTGCGCCTCGATCGCAGCCGACGGCGGCACGCGCTGCAGAATCGCATTCGCCGTGGTCAGCACGATCGCCCGGTGCGGCGATTTTCTCAGCGCAATGATTGCCGCCAGCGCATCGAGCCGGCGAGCCGCCGCATCAGAGCCCGGCGATACGCGGTCGTATGGCAGACAGTCCCATGCCGGCAGTTCCAAGACCGGCAGTTCGGGCGCGACGAAGTTCAGCGCCTCGACGATCTGTGGCAGGCGCTGGCCGTCGCGCGCCACAAACAGCAACGGCCCGTCTGGCGCCATCTCGGCAGCGGCCTCAGCCAGTGCAAAGGCCTCGTAGCCATCAGCTACGCCGTCGACCATGAACTGTCCGGCGCGACCTTTCGGTAGGCCGATGGGTTTTATCAGGCTCATGATTTCACTCAGGCTGTGAAGGCGCCGCGCGATGCCACTATCTGGCGGTATACTTCATGGTCGACTTCCGCCGGCACCGGGCTCTCGCCGATGATCCACGACAGCAGTTCCTTGTCGGTGATGTCGAGAAGGACCTCGTAGAGGTCGAGTTCCTCGTCGCTCAACCGGTCGATATTGGCGTCGGCAAAGCTGCCGAGGATCAGGTCCATCTCGCGCATACCGCGATGCCATGATCGGAACAGCAGCTTGCGCCTGCGCGTGTCCAGCCCTTCGCTCGAACGTGTCGTTCCGGTCATATCCACAATCCCTGCATGTCGGGGCGCATATAGCGTGGATAGGCGCCCCTGTCAGCCTTTGCCCCGGCAACTCCAGCGCATAAGCTGACATCATGCGTCCGTCATTGCTCGATCCCCTGTTTTCGCCCATCACGTCGCTCGCCGGTGTCGGCCCCAAGGTCGCCGTACTGATCGAGAAGGTCGTGCCTGCCGATCTGGGCGACCGTCCCGCACGCGTCGGCGACCTGATGTTCGTGCTCCCCAACAGCGTCATCGACCGGCGCAACCGCCCCGGCATCGCCTTCGCCGCAGAAGGTGCGATCGTCACGCTTGAAGTGCGCATCGACCGCCACCAGCCGGCGCCACGCGGCAATCGCTCGGTTCCATACCGCGTGTTTGCCCATGACGACACCGGCGAGATCGCGCTGACCTTCTTCCATGCGCATGCCGCCTATCTCGAAAAGGCGATGCCCGAAGGCGAAAAGGTCATCGTCTCGGGCCGCATGGAGTGGTTCAACGGCCGCCCATCGATGGTCCACCCCGACCACATCGCGCTCGCCAGCGAGGCCGACAAACTGCCGCTCGTGGAGCCGGTGTATCCGCTGACCGCCGGCCTCTCCTCAAAGGTCCTTCGCCGTGCGATCGGCCAAACGCTCGAACGCCTGCCCACTTTTCCCGAATGGCTCGACCCCGAGCTTATGCGACGGCAGAGCTTTCCGGCCTTTTCCCCTGCCCTGTTGCGCGTCCACAATCCGGCCGATCCAATCGACGCCTCGCCGGAAAACGCCGCCTGGCGCCGCCTCGCCTATGATGAAATCCTCGCCGGCCAGGTTTCGCTGGCGCTGGTCCGTGCACGCGTGCGCAAGTTGCACGGGCGTCCACTGACCGGCGACGGCCGCATCGTCGATGCCCTGCGCGCGGCACTGCCCTATTCGCTGACCGGCTCGCAACAGCGCGCGCTCGAAGAGATCGATGCCGATCTCGCCAAGCCGGAGCGCATGCTGCGCCTGCTGCAGGGCGACGTGGGCGCCGGCAAGACGGTCGTCGCACTGCTCGCCATGGCGCGCGCGGTCGAGGCCGGCAGCCAGGCAGCGCTGATGGCGCCAACCGAAATCCTCGCCCGCCAGCATCTCGCCACCATTGCGCCCTTGGCTGAACGCGCCGGCATGAATGTCGCGGTGCTTACCGGCCGCGAAAAGGGCCGCGAGCGCGCGCAGATCCTTGCCGATCTCGAAAACGGTGAGATCGACATCGTCATTGGCACGCATGCGCTGTTCCAGGAGGCGGTGAAATTCCGCGATCTGGCGCTCGCCGTCGTCGACGAGCAGCACCGTTTCGGCGTCCACCAGCGCCTCGCCATCACCGCCAAGGGCGATGCACCCGACATGCTGGTGATGACCGCGACCCCCATCCCGCGCACGTTGGTGCTGACCGCCTTCGGCGACATGGATGTGTCGCGCCTCACCGAAAAGCCCGCGGGCCGCCAGCCGATCCGCACCGTGACCCTGCCGCTCGAACGGCTGGACGAGCTGGTGGGCCGCATCAGGGATGCGGTGGCGGAGGGGCAAAAAATCTACTGGATCTGCCCGCTTGTCGAAGAATCCGAGGAGATAAAACTGATGTCGGCGGAGGATCGCTTCGCCTCGCTCGAGCCGGTTTTCGGCCGCCACCTCGGCCTCGTCCACGGCCGCATGAAGGGAGCTGAGAAGGACGAAGCCATGCGCGCCTTCAAGGCGGGCGAGACGCGTGTTCTGATCGCTACCACCGTCATCGAGGTCGGCGTCGACGTGCCCGACGCCACCATCATGGTCATCGAACATGCCGAGCGCTTCGGCCTCGCCCAGTTGCACCAGTTGCGCGGCCGCGTCGGCCGTGGCTCGAAACCGTCATCCTGCGTGCTGCTCTACAAGGACCCGCTCGGCGAAACCGCCAAGCGCCGGCTGTCGGTGATGCGCGAGACAGAAGACGGCTTCCTCATCGCCGAAGAGGATCTGAAGCTGCGCGGCGAAGGCGAGCTTTTGGGCACGCGCCAGTCGGGCACGCCGGGCTTCCAGGTCGCCCGCATCGAGGCCCATGCCGATCTTCTGGAGATCGCCCGCGACGACGCCCGGCTGATTCTCGCCCGCGACCCCGATCTGATCTCGCCGCGCGGCGAGGCGCTCAGGCTCTTGCTCTATTTGTTCGGCAGGGATGAAGCGGTGCGCCTGCTCAGGGCCGGCTGAGGCAGCGTGCCGGCGGCCGGATTGCCCATCGGCCCCTCGAGCACGACATCGTTCGCGGCAGCCTTGCCCTTGACTTCCGGCGCCACCAGCCCGGCCGACACGATCAGCTTCGCCCCGTCCTCGATGCTCATGTCGAGCAGCACGACCTCGGACTTCGGCACATACATCAGGAACCCGGTGGTTGGGTTCGGCGTGCAGGGCATGAAGACGGCCATCAGCGGATCGCCCTCCTGGTCCAGCTTTTCGTTGATTTCGCTGCGCTTGTCGCCAGCGACAAAAACGATCGACCACACGCCTTTGCGGGGATACTCGACCATGCCGACGGTGCGGAACATCTCGTTCTTGTCCGAAAGTGCGGTCTCGAATAGTTGCTTCAGCGCCTTGTAGAGCCCACGCACAAGCGGCGTCCGGGTCAGCAGCCGCTCGCCGAATAAGACGATGGCGCGACCGATGAAGTTGGCGGTAAGGAAGCCGATCAGGGTGATCAGCACCAACGCCACGATCAACCCGAATCCGGGGATCCGGACCGAAAGATAGGTGTCGGGGTTGTAGTTGGTGGGGATGTAGGGCTTGACCCAGGAATCGACCCAGCCGACGAACGACCAGACGATGTAGATGGTCAGCACCAGCGGCGCGCAGACGACGAAGCCGGTGAGGAAATAGTTCCTCAACCGGGTCATGGCCGAAGTCCTGTGGGTATCTGACATCGTACACCGCCGCCCCGTTCGCAGCGCAACATTAGTGAAGCCGGTGCTGCTTTGGAACTGCGAAGTTGGACGGCCCTACTCCACCGTGACCGACTTCGCGAGATTGCGCGGTTGATCGACGTCGGTGCCCATGAACACGGCGGTGAAGTAGGCGAGCATCTGGATCGGCAGCGCATAGATGATCGGCGCGATGAACTCGGGCACGTCAGGCAGCACGATCGTCTCGAGCGTCTCCACCGTCGCCTGGGCCGCCCCCTTCTGGTCCGTGATCAGGATGATCTTGCCGCCGCGTGCCGCCACTTCCTGCATGTTCGACACGGTCTTTTCAAAGATGCGGTCATGCGGCGCGATGACGATGACCGGCATGTTCTCATCGATCAGCGCGATCGGCCCGTGCTTGAGCTCGCCCGCGGCATAGCCCTCGGCGTGGATGTAGGAGATTTCCTTGAGCTTGAGCGCGCCTTCCATGGCGAGCGGGAAATTGGTGTCGCGGCCAAGGTAGAGCACGTGCTTGTAGGACGCGAGCTCGCGCGCCACCTTCTCGATCTGCTTGTCGAGCTTGAGCACCTGGGAGGCATAGCGCGGCGCTTCCGAAAGGCTGTACACCAGCGCCTTTTCCTCGTCCGCCGAGATCGTTCCACGCTGGGAAGCCGCACGGATGGTCAGTGCCGCGAGGACCGAAAGCTGGCAGGTGAAGGCCTTGGTCGAGGCGACGCCGATCTCCGGCCCGGCCAGAGTCGGCAGCGTCACATCGGATTCACGCGCAATGGTCGATTCGCGCACATTGACGATGGCGCCGATCGGCACGCCCGCCTTGCGGCAGTAGCGCAGCGAAGCCAGCGTATCTGCCGTTTCGCCCGATTGCGACACGAAGAATGCCGCGCTCTTCTTCGAGATCGGCATCTCGCGATAGCGGAACTCCGACGCCACATCGATGTCGACTGGCAACCGCGCATGGCGCTCGAACCAGTATTTGCCGACCAGCCCGGCAAGATATGCCGTGCCACAGGCCGAAACGGCGATGCGGTCGATGTCGGCGAAGCTGAACGGCAGGTCGAGCGGCTTCGAGGTGCCTTGCGTGAAATCCAGATAATGCGCCAGCGTGTGCGAGATAACCTCCGGCTGCTCATGGATTTCCTTTTCCATGAAGTGGCGGTGGTTGCCCTTGTCGACCAGATAGCTGGTGCCGACCGACTGGCGGCGCTGGCGTTCAACCGGATTGCCGGCCATGTCGTAGATCTGGAACTGATTGCGGCGCACCACCGCCCAGTCGCCGTCCTCGAGATAAGTGATGGAATTGGTGAAGGGCGCCAGTGCTATCGCATCCGACCCGAGGAACATCTCGCCCTCGCCATGGCCAACGGCCAGCGGCGGGCCGTTGCGGGCGCCGACGATCAGGTCCTCGTCACCCTTGAACATGATGGCCAGCGCAAAGGCGCCGTTGAGGCGCTTTAGGGCCGCATGCGCCGCCTCGACCGGTTTCACGCCGCGTGCCAGTTCGCGTGCGATCAGATGCGCCACAACCTCGGTGTCGGTCTGCGAGGTAAACTCGAAGCCGTCGGCCGTAAGTTCCTGGCGCAGTTCGGCAAAATTCTCGATGATGCCATTGTGGACGATGGCAACGCCGCTGGAGAAATGCGGATGTGCATTGGTCTCGTTGGGAACGCCATGGGTCGCCCAGCGCGTGTGGCCGATGCCGATCAGCCCGTCCAGCGGCTCGGCTTTCAGCCGGCGCTCGAGATTGACCAATTTGCCCTCGGCGCGGCGGCGCGCCAGTTCACCATGTTCGATGGTCGCCACGCCGGCGGAATCATAGCCGCGATATTCGAGCCTTTTCAGCGCATCGACGATCAGTGGCGCTACCGGCGTCTGGCCGACTATTCCGACGATACCGCACATGCGCGCGCCCCCATTCTATCCCGCTCGAAACCCTGTCGGCCTTTTAGGCAGAGCCGGCGTGAAGCGGAAGTCACATTCCGTTTCGCTCCGTATCAGCCACAGGGGCACGAAATAGCGGCAGAATTGCACGTCAGGATTGAAGTGAAGTTACTCTGCGGCCGATTTCTTCTTCGCTGCCGCAGCGTCAGCGAAACGCTCGCGCAACTGCTTGCCCTTGCCCGGCAGCGTCTTTTGCCGAGCCCGCCCGAAAGCCAGCGAATCGGCCGGCACCTCGTCGGTAATCACACTGCCTGAGGCCACATAGGCGCCAGCTCCGATGGCAATCGGCGCGACGAGCGACGAATTCGAGCCGATGAAGGCGCCTTCGCCAATGTCGGTGAAGAATTTCGAATAGCCGTCATAGTTGCAGGTGATGGTGCCCGCCCCGATATTGGCGCCGGCGCCGACCCGCGCATCGCCGATATAGGTCAGGTGATTTACCTTGGCGCCCTTCTCGATCGTCGCCTTCTTGACCTCGCAGAAATTGCCGACCTTGGCCTTCTCGTGCAGGTCCGCCCCGGGCCTCAGCCTCGCGAACGGTCCGACCTCGGCGCGCGGCCCGACTTTCGTGCCTTCGAGATGGCTGAAGGCATGGATCGTGGCCGAGGCGGCAACCTTCACTCCCGGGCCGAACCAGACATTCGGCTCGACCAGCACATCGGTGCCGATTTCGGTATCATGCGAGAAATAGACGGTCTCCGGCGCAATCAGTGTGGCGCCATCGAGCATCGCCTGACGGCGGCGGCGCTTCTGCCAGATCGCCTCGGCTTCGGCCAGTTCGGCGCGGTTGTTGATGCCGAGCACGCTTTCAAAGGCGGCTTCGGTCGCCACTACCTTGAGCCCGGCTCTGTCGGCAAGCTCGACGATGTCGGTGAGGTAGAATTCCCCCTTGGCGTTGGCGTTGCCGACCTGGTCGAGCAGTTTCAGCGCCTGAGACCCCGACACCGCCATCAGCCCGGCATTGCAGAAGCCGATCTTTCGCTCGTCGTCGCTGCAATCCTTGTCCTCGCGGATGGCAACCAGGCGACCGTCCTTCTCGATCAGCCGGCCATAGCCGGCAGGATTCGGCGGGCGGAAGCCGATGACCACAACGGCAGCGCCTTCAGCCAGCTTTGCCCGCGCAGCAGCGAGCGATTCAGCTTCGATCAACGGCGTGTCGCCGAACATCACCAGCAGGTCGTCATAGCCGCGTTCGATCGCATGGCGTGCTGCCAGCACCGCATGCGCAGTACCCAGCCGCGCCTTCTGCTCGAACACTTCCGCCTTGGGCGCGAAGCCTTCGGCCGCCTTTTTGACCTCGTCGCCGCCATGGCCGACGACCAGTGCGATATCGCCCGCGCCGGCTGCCTCGGCCGTCGTCGCCACATGCGCCACCATCGCAAGCCCGGCAATCTTGTGCAGCACCTTGGGCATGGCGCTCTTCATGCGCGTGCCTTCGCCGGCGGCGAGGATGATCGACAGGCAGGTTCTTGAGGTCATGGCGTCGTCCGGAGTTCTTCGAAGGCGGCTGGAATCGGCCACCTTTCTAGCATTGCTGGCAATCCGCTCCAATGCGCGGACGATTCGGGCCTGAATGGGCTACCCCAACTGGCCAAGCACCGGGAAGCGCTCGAGCAGCCAATAGGAGGCCGCCTGCACGCCTCCGGTCAGGAACAGCACCCCGGCCATGACCAGCAGGCCGCCGATGACCTTTTCGACCTTGCCGAGATGCACCTTGAACCTCGACAGGAAGCGCATGAACGCTCCGGAGAACATGGCAGCGATCAGGAAGGGGATGCCGAGACCGAGCGAGTAGACGGCCAAGAGAGCGGCGCCCTCGGCGACAGTCTCGCGGCCGCCGGCAAGCGTCAGGATCGGGCCGAGCACCGGCCCGATGCAGGGCGTCCAGCCGAACGCGAAGGCGAGGCCCATGAGATAGGCGGCAAGATTGCTCGCCGGCTTGCCCTGCGAATGAAAACGCGCCTCGCGCGAAAACAGCGGAATGCGCAGGATGCCAAGGAAGTTGAGACCCATCAGGATGATCAGCACGCCGGCAGCCATAGCCAGTGGCTCCTGCCAGGTGCGCAGCAGCTGTCCGATGGTCGAAGCACCCGCGCCCAACGCGACGAAGACGGTGGAGAAACCGAGAACGAAACAGACCGATGCGGTCAGCAGCGCGCGCCTGGTCGGCGAAGCCGTCGCCAGCCCGGATTCGACCTTGAAATCGTCGACCGAAACGCCAGCCATATAGCAGAGATAAGGCGGCACCAGCGGCAGCACGCAGGGCGACAGGAAAGACAATGCGCCCGCGCCCAGTGCGCTCAGGTAACCGATATCCAATGCCATGCCAAAATGCTCCGCGCTGTTTCAGGCGCCGCATATAGCGGGCTCGATGCTGCCGTACCAATCACCATTCTGTGGCAGGTCGAAGGGCCGCATGCCCGGCCCCTCGATATTCTGGAGCATGATCCCGAACCGAAGGCCCGCGCAGCGAACGGTGGGAACCAGCCTTCGGAGAGGATCGTGCTCCGATTCAGCGCCGCAGCGCCCTCAATTATTCATGGATCGTGTATTCGCCGAGTTCGCAGAGATTCTGCTTGTCGGTGGTCGTGTCGAGGTCGGAACCTTCCTCGAATTCGAATCGCATGTCGTAGTCGCAAGCGCGACGGCCATCGGCGATGGTGATCTGCATCGTCTCGCCGGGCGCCAGCGTATCGCGGCCGAAGATATCCTCTTCCCACTTGTCGACGCCAACCGGCGACGCGTAGAAATTGGTCAGCACAGATTTGGTGCCGTTCTTGAGCGTAAAGACCAGATCATCTGCCTGTGCGACAGCCGGAAGAGCCGAAACGGCCAACACCGAAGCAACGGCGACTTTCAAAAGGGTATGCATTTATCAATGTCCAGATCGATAGGCAGCCCGATATTGGGCAGTTTCGTTTAACAGTACGGCGTTGCGCCAGCAACATCAGTGCCGGGCAATATTGCCGGCACCGAGATCGCAACCCGGTGACGTGAAACTGTCTGTTGGAGATCACGTTTTTCCGGTTGACCCGTGGAAGCGCTCTCCCTATGTTCCGGCCCAATTTCGGGGCCACAACGCGGCCTTCGGGAGCGCGTAGCTCAGCCGGTAGAGCAACTGACTTTTAATCAGTAGGTCCAGGGTTCGAATCCCTGCGCGCTCACCAAATTCTGACTCCGTTAGCGGCCTATTCTGACAACGGCTTTTTTTCGGCTCTCCAGTCGGAGTCGCGCCCCAATGCGGCGCTGCTTAACGGTAGCCTGAGCATACGGCAGCATGGCCGCATTCGATATGTGTCCGCTCAATGCGCGAATTTGCGCATCCGTCAGGCCTGCGTCTGCGGCCTCTGTGCTGCCTCCATGTCGCAAGCCCAAGAAAGTGACACTTGAATCAAAGCCAGCCAGTGTCATGACGTCCCGCACCCGATGTATGAAATTGTCTATGATCCACGGGAGAATAGTCTTTTTAGACCTGTCGGGTGCGTCCCGCACAATGATCAGGTCACCTCTCCGCGCCTCACTATCTAACCTTTGCATCAATTCAGGCCAAAGCGGGGTTCCGCCTTCGTCGTACAGAGGAAGGTCCACTAGCTGCCCGGTCTTGTGGTGAAAAATTCGCACGAAGTCGGGTGCATCGGACGGTCGATAGTGCTGCCACGATAGACGCGAAATGATATCCTCTTCGCGCTGCAACCAAAAGAATGCGACCATCGCCGCGGTGCCTATTGACCGTTTGTTCGCCATATCGACGCATCTAACAATGTGCATCAACTCATCGAACCCAACCGGACGAGTGGCCTTCGCGCTATAATTTAATCCCATCCTGCTGAATGGGTTCTCAAACGGCACCAGCGCTGGTTGGATACGATGAGCGACATTCCAAGCACGTCGACAGACGACCATCGCATGATGAGCCGTCCGTGGTTGTTCCACACCATTCCTCTTCTTCGCAGCCGCTTCTCGGATGAGCAGATCATCGGGATTTTGAAGGAGCATGGGACCGGGGTATCGGTCGCGGATTTGTGCCGCAAGCATGGCGTGAGCGATGCCTCGATCTACAAATGGAAGGCCAAATTCGGTGGTATGGGCGTGTCCGAGGCGAAGCGGCTGAAGAGCCTTGAGGACGAGAACACACGCATGAAGCGGCATTTGGCCGATGCCATGCTAGACAATGCGGCATTGAAGGATCTGTTGGGAAAGAAGTGGTGACGCCCGCAGCCAAGCGGAAGGCTGCCGCTCATCTGAAGGCTGCCTTCGGGATGAGCGAACGGCGGGCGTGTAAAGCCATCGGCTGTTGCCGCATGACGGTGCGCTACGAGACCGCGCGGCCCGACGATCGCCAACTTCGGGAGCGGATAAGGGAGATCGCGCGCGAGCGCCGGCGCTTCGGCTATGCTAGCCACCAGACGCAAGGCTGCCCATCCGCTCTGCCGAACGCTGCGCTTAGCGTCGGGCCAAGAGTCCATACCGATCGTTGCCGTCGAGGCCGGTGAACGTGGTGATGTTGGCCAGTCCCTCTATGCTGGTTGGGGGGTCGGTGTTTTCGATTGTGATGAACTGCACCTGATCCTTCAGGCTCGCCAGGTGCTTGTAGAAGTTTTCGGCAAGAGTCGTCGCCTTGAGGGCAAGCTCGTCTTCCGTCAGAGCGCCGTGCTTTTCTGAACGCATCGGCTCCCTATAGGTCAGCAGAGGCGTATCCAGCGCCAAGAAGCCCGGATGTGGCAGCTTTTTTCGATGCGGTAAACGAACAACGCGACGTTGAAAGCTGCGTGGAGAATTGCCCGGACGCCCTTGCCGTTCGATGATCGCGGTTTGCCGCCGATCATAATGTCGTTGGTCAACAGGTCGAACTGGGCCTTGTCGGCATCCGGGAATTTCCACTCTTTGAGGACGGCTTTCACCGATGCACCGAAGGCAAACGCAACGGTGGAATCTGGCCCTACTGCCAACGCGTCACCTTCCCGCTTGGTGCTCTGGCCATCGATTTCTTCCCTGCTCGCGACAAGTTCGGCACGGCGCGTGTAAACGTCGACGACCCTCTGTAGGTCCGCCCTTGCCGAAGCATAGGTCTCATAGTTACTTCGCGCCATGGCTTCGAGCGGCCTGTCGTTTTCGATTTGGCTGTCGATTTCCTCGATTTGGTCAGTCAATTCCTTGACTACCCGCCGGAGGCTGGCCGCCTCGCCCCGCAGTGCTAATACGGTCTGGGTAAGCTCGCACTGCTCGACTTCGATCTTGCGGGTTTCGGCCGCTGCGGCCGCGTGCGCCAACGCGATCTCTCTACCCCCGTGGTCGTGAACCTGAGCCTCAGGTGGCGCCCCGCATATCGGGCATTCCCTGTCCGCCAACGCTACCAGGACATAACCACCCTCTTCGATGGACCGTAGTCGCTCGAGATCGGACGAATAGACGGCATTGAGACGGGCGAAGCGCTGCAATGTGACATCGAGCTCGTCGAGACGCAGCTCATTTTCCTGCCTGCGATCGAGAAGAGCCCGGCGCCTCCGGATCAGGTCATCAAGCTAAGACTGGGCCAGGCGCAACCGGTCCCATAGACCTTCCGAACTGTTGTCCAGACGATCGAGCTGAACGTTGATCTCATCTTCATCGGCGACATCTTCACCAAGTTGTTCGTCGAGCTTGCCGATCCACTCGTCGAGCAGTTCGATCTTAGCGGCCTTGGCCACCTTCTTATCGCCCGGCTTCTGAACCTCCACCGTTGCGGAATCGTCGATCCCGGTCAGCAGCAGCTTGAAGAGATTTTGCTCCAGAGTGCGTTCGGTCGGTGCTCCGGAATAAAGCACGGGGCTCCGCTGGGCGATGATCGCCTCTTCAGAAACCACGGCATACCAGCCAGGCCGATGGCCTCGAGCAGAAGCTGGGAGACCGTGTCACTTCGCCTATGGTCATGTTGACCGAGAAGGGACGTACCTGTGAGTGTCCCGGCGGCCTTGACCAGACCATCGTACTTCTTGAATGGCCCCCCGCGGGAGGCACGGTAAAGTGTAATCTCGTTTCCGTCGGGCAGCGTGAGGCCGAGCCACACTCCATCGTACTTGGCGACCTCTTCCGTGACAGGCAGATTCTTCACTGCGCCCATCATAAAGAGAATGGTCTGGGCGGTGAACGACTTGCCAGTGTTCGAAGCGCCATAAAGGATGTTCAACCCATCGCCGAACGTGAGTTCGGCGTCAGGCACGTTTGGCCCGGTAAAGGCCAGATGTCGTAGTCGGATACCCCTCATATGATACTCGAGCCAGTTGGGGCTTCATCTGCGCGGAATTCCGCTGTCCAACGCCCGATACGGTCATCGATCAATTGGCGGAGCTGCGCCGTGGTCATATAGGAAAGTTGACGCGCCATCCACCCGGCACGCTGCTTGAGCGCGACGGAATACGGGGTGCGCAACAGGTCAAGATAGCTGGGAGCGTCTTCGCCGGCGGCGAATTCGACGCCCGCTTCAGTGTCGAACACCTCGATCAGGTGAAACTGCTGCATCAGTCGCAGGCTTCGCTCGACGAGCTGACGCCGGACCAGCAATTCACCTACCCTGTTGGGAAGATCAGGATGCAGGCTCTCGGGCACATCGTCGCCATCGAGGTCGCCGGTATGCACCACGAGATGGTCGAGCCATGTCATTTCCATAAGGTCGCAGCGCCTCGGATACATGGCATCAAGCACAACGAGGGCACGGATGCCCGTCTCCAGCGTGCTGTTGAAGGGATGGGCCTGTCTTTTGCTTTCGTCTATGGATGCCAAGGGAGACGCCCTTCGTTTGCGAATTGATGGCAAGTCCCTTGTTTGACCTGGGGGCCCGCATGCTTGCCCAAAATCCCCGAGGCTTGAAGAACGCCAGCGTGCTTCATGACCTGGGACAGTTTGACGAGACCGTCGGCGTGGGGTTCACCATGGACATCGACGACATCAAGATAGATCTCGTCCTTAAAAGTCACGAGATAATCCGCCGGCGTCGAGTCGCGGTAAAAGCGATCGAATGCCTCGGCGTCGAAAAACCGCGTCCGCTGGTCGGTGAAGTGGCGTCCGTATTCGGGGCTGACTGCGGCAGACGCGGCATCGGGGTATGTGTCGGGGCCCTTGGCACCGTAAAGCACCAGGAATTGGCTGACATTGGACGACTCCTCGTCTTGCATTTCGGCTGGCACCACGCCGCGGGGTGCACGACCTGGGTCGTCGCCGAACCATTTGACCAAAGCGGCTTTGCACGCAGGGTCATCGACCAGCCGCCCCGCGTCCAGCCAAGTGAGTTTGGTAAAGTCGAAAGCCATGATGGCGGCCTCGATTTCGGCTGTAAGCGGTACCTTGGCGTTCTCCACCAATCGGTGGGCGATCTCGGCATCCCACACATCGACGAACCTAGACTGCAGCTTTTTGGGATGCGCTATGGCTTGCTGCACGGCCCGCTGGCCCCCTGCGGCGCAACAAACATGTAGGCCCGAGGCACCTTATATTCGCCAGCCGCCGTGTGCATGAATATCTTGCCTAGCTCCACCAGGACATTGGGCATGGATAGGGTGCGGCTTAACTGCTTGCACTAGAAATTGTCCCACTCGCCTTCCATGCGGTGCTGGCCTGCCCCCCTCAGGTGGTCCGGGTTCAATTTTAGTGCATGATGGGTCTTGGCGCTATGGCCGGGGTGGCCGGCGAAGCTGGTCCGGGTTGCGCAGCCGGCCACAGGATCGCTTCCGGCGCAGGCGGTTTGTAGCCCAACGATGAATGCGGTCGCACCGTATTGTAATGTTGCCGCCAGCCTTCGATGACGATCTGGGCCTCCTTCAGCGTGTAGAAGATTTCTCCATCGAGCAGTTCATCACGAAGCTTCGAGTTGAAGCTCTCGCAATAGCCATTTTCCCAAGGGCTGCCGGGCATGATGTAGGCAGTTTTGGCACCGACGGTGGCGATCCATTCACGCAAGGCTTTGGCGATGAACTCGGGGCCATTGTCGGATCGAATGTGGCCAGGGATGCCGCGCAGGATGAACAGGTCGGACAGAGCGTCGATCACGTCGACGGCCTTCAACCTCCGGCTCACCTTGATTGCGATGCATTCCCTTGTGAACTCATCGATCACGTTGAGCATGCGGAATTTCCTTCCGTTGTGGGTGCGATCTTCGACGAAGTCGTAGGACCAGACATGGTTGGGATACTCCGGCCGCAGCCGGATGCAGGAACCGTCATTCAGCCACAGACGGCCTCGTTTGGGCTGCTTTTGCGGAACCTTCAGCCCCTCACGCCGCCAGATCCGCTCGACCCGTTTGACGTTCACCACCCAGCCCGCACGATGCAGCATCACCGTGATGCGGCGATAACCGTAGCGGCCATATTGGATGGCAAGCGCGATGATGTCGGCAGTCAAAGCCGCTTCATCATCCGGTGTCGTTGGAACCTTGCGCTGCGTGGAGCGGTGCTGACCAAGAACCCGGCACGCCCGTCGTTCGCGGACGCCAAGCTCGGCAACAACATGATCCACGCAGGCCCGGCGACGTGCGGGGCTTAGAAGTTTCCCCGCGCAGCTTCCGCCAGGATCATCTTGTCCAGGGTCAGGTCGGAGACGGCGCGCCGAAGCCGCGCATTCTCCGTCTCAAGTTCCTTCAGCCGCTTGACCTGATCGCCCTTCAGGCCTCCGTATTCCGACCGCCAACGATAATATGTAACTTCCGTCACACCTATCGATCGGACCGCTTCCGCAACCGATTTGCCCTGCGAAGTCAGAACATCAACCTGCCGCAGCTTCGTGACGATCTCTTCCGCGCTGTGTCTCTTCCTGGCCATTTCCTAAGTCCTCCATCGGCTCAAAAGCCATACATAAGGGAGGACCACTTTTCAGGGGGCAGACCACATCGTCATTAGCGATCCTTTCCCATAAGCGTGGCAGTGCAGGATTCGGTCCTCCACTGAGTACGTAGTGACCTATCAGACATGTCAGATAGAGCAGGCGCGCCCGTGGCGCGTACAATCACGTTGCCACCCAAACCATGTCGCTTGGTGGCCGCTTTGTCCCGATCGCGGACTCCAAACAGCTCTCGACTGGAGGAGGTTCCCTCGACGCTGGTGTTTCCTACCTCGACTTCCTGATCGCGTCCCAGAACTGAAGCTCGTAAGCACCCGGCTGATGCCGACGCCTGCTGCCTTCGTGCGACGCTCGACATGGCGATGATGCTGAGAGGTTCGGTTAGTCACAACGCCACCTTACGAATCGAGACTTTGAAGCTCGGCGGGCCGGCCGAGCCGATACCACCGCGAAAGAGTACGTGCCCACCCCCAATCCTGGGACACTAGCCAGACGTCGGACGTTCTGATTGGCCGCTGCGTGCCGGGCAGCTTGGGGTGGCCGGACGATAGCCCTGCAAGGCAGGGTGGCCTACCCACCGATCGAGGACAGGAACCTGGCCACTCGTTAGATGCTCAGGCGACGTACCGGCACGGATCTGCTCCAAGTCCGCAACCAACCTCGCCAGACGCGCCACCTCGAAATCGAAGATCGCATCTTGATTGCCGCTGCACTGCCTGAACGTGATCATCAATCGAACTCTCCGGTGGCAGCCAAGGATTCGTTTCGTTCGGATCCCCGGCGATTCTTCAAAATCTGCTCCGTTCCTTATGGCGTCGCCATTCTGGCGTCGAGACGCCAGAAGTTGAAATGTGCAGTCGCGGACTCCTGGATGTGCGCGCGAATCCTCGTTAGAACACCCCCATGCAGGCTTCCTACGACTTCCTCCGCGCTGCGCGCGTTCTGCTCGACATCAGCGCCAAGGACCTCGCCAAGATGGCGGGGGTAAGCAAACGCTCGCTCGTCCGCATTGAATCCCGCGAGCCGGTCCGCCTCGATACGAGCATGCGCGTGCAAAAGGCACTGGAGCAAGCAGGCATCCAGTTCGTGCCGGAAACCGCAACGGACGGACCAGCGATCAGAATCCGAAAGGGTGTCTGAAAGAGAGCATGAAGATCGACAGGTAGCTAGACGTCGACAAGCTCGTGCGCCAATGCAACGAGCACTGGCCCTGAAAAACTGTCATAAGCGCTTCGCCTTCGTCAAAACGAGTTGGACTGCCCTTGGCGCGAGGCCCAGGTTTTTCGCTATGCGTTTGAAGCCGAGCCCCTCTACATGCAGCGCGATGATTGTGTTGGCCATCTCCTGCGCGGGGTCTTCCTTCTTATACTTTCTCTTAAGATACTGATAAACCAACTTGAATCGTGGTTCTCACTTCTATTCCGCTTCACCCGCCAAAAGCCCCTGCCCCAACATTCTCTGCGTCGATCTGAGGCCATACAAATCCCGCCGGACTGCGGTTTTTGGGACGCAAGCTGGTCAACCGCGCCGGCCGAAACTCCGGCTGGGTTGCCGTTTGGCAGATCTTTCGCTCGACGAACGCACCTGAAGCCTATTTGGTATGCGTGGAAGTGACCCGTTGCTGCCATTCGTGTGTGCCGCATCCTGGTGAAGTGGGGGTGGGATGTTGCCACCAATCCCAACTTCGTACTTGACGTGATCCGTAAAGCCGCTGGCGCTGTTCAGAACAGCTAGCCGCAACTGCTAGTCGGTTTCAAACTCGACATCGGAAGACGGTCACGGGGTGGTCTCTCTCCTCCTGCCTTGGCAGGAAACGGGTGGCCATCAACATCCGCAAGTCTGACACTTGGTCATCAACCAAGGAAAGGCCAGACAGATGTTGCCTCTTCTCTATGCGATGCACGTACATGCGTCTAAACGTGGTGATGGCCTTCGCAATGAACTCTTCCGACACCTCGGAGGAACGGCACCCGAAGACCCCAAAACAGACAGTCTCGTTTTGGAAATGAAACGGCGAACGCATAAGCGGCCAGCCCCAAGAATCCGGAACTCAAGTTTGCCGGGGTAGAGCAAACCGGTAATGAGGCGACCCTTCGGGGCGCGGTGGGCATGGGAATGCATCGACTGAGGGCGTGACTCAATTCAAGCCCATGCCCTCCGAAGGTCCGACCAAGGTTAGTAGAAGCGTGGGATCGGGCCGTTCTGCGCCGTGGTGCGGTCACCTAGGTCGATGAATAGCTCGTCGACATAGCACCACCCCCAACCTTCCGGAGGGTCGTAGCCCTCAATGATCGGATGGCGGGTCGCTTGAAAATGCTTGGTGGCGTGTCGGTTGGGCGAGTCGTCGCAGCAGCCGACATGGCCGCAGCTACGGCAGATCCGCAAATGCACCCATGGCGATCCGATCTTCAGGCATTCCTCGCAGCCGAGTGCGCTTGGCGTGACGTCCTTGATGTCTCTCGTATGCCTGCATTCATCCATCACGGTCTCCTCGCCGCTTCAGGCACAACGGTGCGGCCGCCGTTCTGCGCAAGATAGGCATGCAGCGACGCCACCACCTGGGCTCCTTCGCCGACGGCGGCAGCGACACGCTTGATGGAGCCGCAGCGGACGTCGCCGATGGCAAACACGCCACGACGGCTTGTCTCCAGCAGGCCGGTCGTCGGCGTCAGATCCGGTCCGGTGCGCACGAAGCCCTTGGCGTCGAGTGCCACGTCGCAGTCCACCAGCCAGTCCGTGTTCGGGTCGGCGCCAATGAACAAAAAGACATGACTTATGGCGCGTGTCGTTTCCCTCCCGGTGGCATGGTGGCGCCAGCGCACCTGATCAAGATTGCCGCCATGACCTTCGAGCACCTCGATCTCGGTCTCGGTTTGTACCTCGATGTTCGGCTGTGCCGCGATGCGCTCGACCAGATAGCGAGACATGGTCTCATCGAGACTGCCGCGACGTGCCAACAGCGTCACCTTCTTCGCATGGTTGGCCAGATAGACAGCCCCCTGACCGGCCGAATTGCCGGCGCCAACTAGGGCCACTTCCCTGCCCTCGCAAAGGTGCGCCTCAATCGGCGAAGCCCAATAGTGCACCGACGCCCCCTCGAACTGCGCCAGGTTCGGGATCTCGAGGCGACGATAGCGTGCTCCGCTCGCGATCACCACGGTGCGCGTCCGCACGGTCTCGCCGTCACCTACATCGAGCGCGTAGCGGGCGTCTGAACTGTCGGCAGCGGTACTGAGCAGCTTCACCTCGTCGGGTATCACCAATTCGGCGCCGAACTTCTGTGCCTGGTTGTAGGCGCGCGCCATCAGCGCCATTCCCGAAATGCCGGTCGGGAAGCCAAGATAATTTTCGATGCGCGAGGAAGCACCTGCCTGCCCGCCGAAGGCGCGGCAGTCGAGCACGATAGTCGAAAGCCCTTCCGAGGCCGCATAGACCGCGGCCGCCAGTCCGGCAGGGCCTGCGCCGACAATTGCGACATCGTAGACTTTGTTGGCATCCACGGGCCGCAGCAGGCCGAGGCAACGGGCGAGGTCGTTCTCGCGCGGATTGCGCAACAGCTTGCCGTTTGGCGTGAGCACGATTGGCAGGTGGTGCGTATCGATGTGGAAGCGCTCGATCAGGGTCTTGGCGCAAGGATCGGTGTCAGAATCGAGGGCGCGATGCGGCAAGCCGCTGCGGGTCAGAAAGCCCTGCAGCCGCAGCATGTCGCCCTTGCCGTGCGGGCCGATGATGGTCGGCCCGCTGATACCACTCTCCAGGAGGCCGACGCGGCGCAGGATCAGGGCTCGCATGACGCGCTCCCCGAGACTTGCCTCCTGCACTATCAGGTCCCGTAGACGCTGCGAGGGAATGACAACGGCCTCGACCGGTTCGATTGCCTCGGCATTGACCAGCGAGGGGCGGTCCGACAGCTGCGCCAACTCGCCGATGAAGTTACCCGGGCCGCAGTTGATGATCGCCTCGCGCTGGCCAAGTCCGCCATCCTGCGTGAGGTCGGCCCTGCCCGACAGGATGACGATCAGCCCGGGCGACACCTCGCCGGCTGTGACTATACGTTCACCGGTTGCGTAGAATCTGGCCTCACCAAACCGGCGCATGCGCTCGACATCCGCATCGGCCAGCACGAGAAACATCTGGTCACGACGGGCGTCGATGGTCGAGCTTGCGGCAGGAGCCATGTGACGATCGTACCGCTACAGTGGCGAGGTTTGAAGTGGCTTGTTGTGCCATCAGAGGGGAGTGGGAGCACCGGCTCTCGCCGACCATCCACGCAACTTCTCTTGTTCAACCGACGAAAGGGTACGATTGAGGAGCGCAGGTGGCATTGCCCGCGCTCGGCCGGTCGGGGGCGGCGACGGGGCGCACTTTTTCAACGGCATGCTAGACCAGCACCAGCCCGTGCCGCATCGCCGTGGCGATGGCATCGGTGCGGTTGGCCGCGCCGAGCTTCACCAGGATCGCCGCAACGTGGAACTTGACGGTATGTACGGAAATGTCGAGATGCCGGGCGATCACCTTGTTCGACGCGCCCTCGGCAAGCAGTGCCAGCACCTCCGCCTCGCGCGGCGACAACCGGATCGAAGACGCGTCGTGATCTGCCTCGCCACCGGCCGACAGACCGCCACCCAGGCGCCCGTTAGCGGCGTCAAGCCTGCCGTCGCCCTCATCCATTTCAGCTGACGTACAAGTGACGCGATAGCCTGCAGCGGCAAGCCGTGCGGCCGCAGCGATCAGCGCCACATCAGCGTCCCGCGGCAACACCGCCGCGACCGCCGGCCGGTGCGTCGCTAGGGAGGAGAGGACCAGCGCTGGTGCGCCCAGCGTCCGCGCGCTGCTCGCGGTTTCGTCATCGACGATCACCACGTCGGCGCGGTCACCTTCGGTCAGATCCCCGGCCGTCACCGGCATCAGTCCATCTTCCCCCGACAGGCGAAGGGCAAGCTGCTCGCTCGATGCCGCGTCGCCGAGCGCCACCAGAACGAGCAGCCTGTGTTGCGTTTCCGGCATAGCCTGCACCCGGCCCTCTCAGATCAGGGGTTTTTCGCCGATCGTGATCGCCACGTCACGCACCTCGCCGCCGCGCAAGATCCCCAGCGTGACCGCGGCACCTGCGCTGTCCGGCCCCAGCCGAAGGATCAGTTCACGCGACCCACGCACCGGTTCCCCGTTCCAGGCGGTGACGATGTCGCCCAGCGCAATGCCGGCGGCCTTCGCCGGCCCGTCGTCGTCGAGCCCCATGACCATGGCGCCCTGCACAGGGCCGTGGTGGATGCGATACAGGCTGGCGCCAAGATAGCCGCGCAGGACGTGGCCTTTTTCGCGCAACGTCGCAACGGTACGTTCGATCGTCTCGTAGGGAATGACCAGCGCCCGGCGGCGCGGTCCGAAGAGCAACATCCCGACCAGGCCGCCACGGGCATCGAGTACCGGCCCGCCCTCGAACCTACCGCCCGCCATCACGGCCAGATTGATGCGGCGGTCGATGGCGCCGCCGCGTAGGGATCGCCACATAGGCCCGATCTCCCCCACCGAGCCGAACACGGCAAGAGGCGAAGCGCCCTCACGCCCGGCCGCGACGACGACGTCGCCGAGGCGCACCGGCCCTGCCTTTTTGAAGCTTGTGCCGCTGGCGGCTGTCGAAGGCTTCAGCAGGGCTACGCCGGTCGAAGGATCGCGACCGATCAGTTCGGCCGTCATAGACTCGCCGCCGGGCAAGGTCAGCTGCACCTCCTCGTCCGGCTCGACGGTTTCCTCGGCGGCGACGTAGAGCCCATCGCCCCAGTGGAAGGCCGTCGCGGTCCGGCCATGATGGGTAGAAAAGCTTGCGGTGACGGACGCCGCCTGTTCGGCGATGTCGGCGACTGCATCGGAAAAGGCGGCAAGGTTAAAACTGGTCATCACGCACTCCTGGGTCAGGCCGTTGAGAGTTTCCGGAACCCAGATATTGCTGCACCGCTTGGCGCTTCCAACTCGCCTGATGGCTAGGAACGGCTAGTCACTAGCCATCAGGTCAGGTCGCGGTACACCGGCGCACACAGCACATATAGGCATCGATGGTTCGACTGACATGGAGGCCCCTATGGCCCTGCCCGCGACTGACCAGCAGCCCCATGATGCCGGCCTGCTTGATGCCTACTCTTCCACCGTCGCCGATGCGGTCGACCGCATCGGACCGACCGTGTGCCGTATCGGACCCGTTGCCGACGGCCGCCGCGCGGCTGGCCAGGGCTCGGGCTTCGTCATTGCGCCGGACGGGCTGATCGTCACGAACTTCCACGTTGTCGGCGAGGCACGCGCCGTTCGTGTCGCAATGCCCGACGGCACGTCTGCTGATGGGCGCGTGCTTGGCCGCGACGCCGATACCGACATTGCCCTAGTGCGTGCCGACGGTCATTTTTCCAACTTCGCTCCGCTCGGGGATTCGAAGCGCCTGCGTCGCGGCCAGATCGCCATTGCCATCGGCAATCCTCTCGGCTTTGAGTGGACGGTGACGACCGGTGTCATCTCGGCCCTGGGCCGGTCGATGCGCGCCTTGAGCGGCCGGCTCATCGACGACGTGATCCAGACCGACGCCGCGCTCAACTCGGGCAACTCCGGCGGACCGCTGGTATCGTCGGCCGACGAAGTTGTCGCCGTCAACACCGCCACGATCCGCGGCGCCCAAGGCATCGCCTTTGCCGTCGCCTCGAATACGGCCAGTTTCGTCATTGCGGAGATCATCCGTTTCGGGCGCGTGCGCCGCGCCCTTATTGGCGTGTCGGCCGACACGGTCGCCCTGCCGCGCCGCGCGGCCCTGCTAGCAGCCGTGACCAGTCGCGCGGCGGTGCGGTTGCGCGCAGTCGAGGCGGACGGACCGGCTGCGAAAGCCGGGTTGAAGGAAGGCGACATCATCGTTGCCATCGACGGTCACGCCGTCGGCGGCGTCGACGATCTGGTGCGAATGCTGGACGCCGAAAGGATCGGCAGGGAAACGGTGTTTGCAGTGATCAACCGCACCGGAGTCCGCCAGGCGACCGTAACGCCGGCTGCACGCTCCTGACGGACCGCCGCTGCAAGGCCTGGCTGCCGGAATACTGGTCGCCGTGGCTTCGCAGTTCAACCGTTCACAAGGAACTGGTGGTCAGCACTGGCTGGAAAGCGAGCAGCATTTCTGCCCGCTCTCCTAATAATCTGACCCGCATCCAGGACGAGTCGCCCGCATCTACTGTGCCGCCGTTTGTGCACCCTTCGCGGCGTTTTCGATGACCGCAGCCACCGCTTGCGGCTTCGAGACGTAGATCGAGTGGCTGCCCTTCGCCTCGGAGACCGTTGCGCCGGCACGATTGGCCATCGCGCGCTGCGCCTCGGGCGGGATCATCTTGTCTTCCGTCGCAACGAGGTACCAGGACGGCTTCGCCTTCCAGGCGGGGGCCGTGACCTTGCCCTCAAGGGCGGCCATGCCCCACGGCACCTGTGAGTTGGCCATGAAGGATGCGATGTCCGGCCGAACGTCGGCCGCAAACGAAGCGGCAAACTTTGCCTTGTCCAGGAACAGGAAGCCGTCGACCGGAGGTAGGATCGGCGGCACCGGTGCGCCCGGCGCCGGGTTGGCGATCAGGCTCGCAACCGACTCCCCGGCATCGGGCGCAAAGGCCGCGATGTAGACAACCGCCGCAACCTTGGGATCGGTGCCGGCCTCCGACACGACGACGCCGCCGTAGGAATGCCCCACGAGGACCACCTGACCGGGTGCCGCGGCAATGGCGCGCCTGGTGACGGCGACGTCATCTGCCAGCGAGGTCGTCGGGTTCTGGACAATCGTCACGTCGTACCCGTCCTTCGTCAGGATATCGTAGACGCCCTGCCATCCGGAGCCGTCGACGAAACCGCCGTGCACGAGCACCACGGATTTCACATCGGCGGCCTGAGCTTTAGTTGCTGTTGCGCCGACGCCCAATGCAAGCGCGGAGGCGGCGGCAAGCAAAGTGAACAAACTCGACATCTGGAGTTCTCCTTTCAGAACCTTGGCAGCCAAAATGCTATGAAGCGCACCCTCATGGGTCGTGAATGAACCGGCCAAACGTGGAACGATCCGGCCAAGACTATTCAAGCTTCGTGCGGCGCCATTGCCGGGGCGTTAAGCCCACAACGCGGGCTTTTCTTGGAAGGCTGAATTGCGAACAGCAGACATTGGCTGCCCACCGCCTCCAGCTCGCCGGCAGTCCCTTGGCGAAAGCACTATTGGCCAACATCCAAAAATGCTCGGACCATCTTGGTCGTTGCTTCGGGGTTTTCCTCCATGATCCAATGGCCGGAATCGGGAACGACGCCTTCGGTCACATCGGTAGCTGCTGCCCGCATCACGGTCGCCATCATCGGGCCAAACGACTTCTCGCCACCGATCGCGAAAATCGGCATCGTCAGCTTGCCTCCGGCAGCGAGGAACGCGCGGTTGTCGATTGCATCCTGATCAAAGGCGGCGAACTGGGCAAAGCCCGAGTGCATGGCGCCGGGCAAGGCGTACAGCTTGGCGTAGTGCTCACGCGAAGCTTCGCTGAACCGGCTCGGACTGGCCGAGAATTCGTTCCAGAAGCGGTCGAGATAGATGCGCTCGCGCCCGGAAACGAGGCGTTCCATGTCCGGTCCGCCGAAGCGGAAGTGCCACAGCAGCGGGTTCTTCAGGACTTCCTCCCACGGGCCGACACCCGGAACGGGAGCGTCGATCAGCACGAAGCGCTTGACCCGGTCGGGGTGCTGAGCCGCGAAGGCGAACCCGACCATGTTGCCGATATCGTGCGTTACCAGATCGGCGCGGTCGACTTTGAGGGTATCGAGCACGCCGGTCACGTCACCGGCCTGGGTCTTCTTGTCGAAGCCGCCTTGCGGTTTCGACGATAGGCCGAGCCCGCGCAGGTCCGGGACAATCACCGTGTGATCGCGGGCGAGCTCGGCCGCCATCGGCGCCCACATGTCGCCGGTTTCGCCATAGCCGTGGAGCAGGACCACGGCTGGCCCGCTGCCGCCGACGCGGACATGGATCGTCGCGCCGTTGGTCGCGATCTCCTGTGTCTTGAACGAGGCCGGAAAGTCGGGAACCTGGGCGATGGCCGGCGCGGCGAAAGCCAGCAGCCCGAGAGCGAGGAGGAATTTCAACATTCTCTGCCTCCCACCGATCGGGTGGGCGGCCGGTTCGGCCGCCACTTCAGCCCCGATGGAACACAATAGATTAGGTCGCTGCGTCGTCAGGACCAGACTGTGTTCCCACACCCACCTTTCGCATGCGGTCGTCGTTCGGCCCTACCCCACTCAGCAGTCAATATTCCCACGGAGCCGGCACCCAGCGAAAGGCGTCGGCGTCGACCGCGACATGGCAGATCGACGGGAACGGCAGGTGCGTGGCCACCAGCGCCTCGCGGTTCGCCGCCACCTCCCGCAGAAGCCGGACGCGGACGCGGGCCGCCTCTTCGGGGTCGTGTTCGAAGCCGTTGTACCAGTCGGGGTGCTCGAACCCGACCTGGAACACGGCGTCGCCGGCGAACGTCAGCCGGTCGCCTCCGGACGCCAGGCGGACCACGCTGTGGCCGGGGGTGTGGCCGCCGGTGCGGCGGACGAGCACCCCCGGCGTGACCTCGCATTCCGCCTCGAACGGCCGCAACTGGCTCTGGTACTCGTTCAGGAACCGCGTGGCCGCCCGCCGAAGCGCGTCCGGGAACCCCGGCGGCATGGAGACGCGCGAAAAATCGGGCGACGCCCAGAACCTGGCCTCGGCCGCCGCCAGGTGGATCTGCAGGTCCGGACGCAGCCGGTCCCTCACCCCGTCGACGAGCAGCCCGCCAATGTGGTCCATGTGCAGATGGGTGAGCACCACGTCGGTCACGGAGGCGAGATCGACGCCGGCGGCTTCCAGTCGCTGGACCAGCCGTCCGGCCCGCGGCAAGTTCAGGTCCGGGTCCGCGCCGAGCCCAGCGTCGACGAGGATGGTCCGGCCGCCGCTGCGCACCACGACCACGTTCAGCGCCCATTCGATCTCGTCCGGCGGCAGGAACATGTCCTCCAGCCACGCCGCGCGGACGGCCGGGTCGACGTTGTGGCCCAACATCGCCCCTGGCAGCGACAACACTCCGTCGCTGATCACCATGACGTCAATATCGCCGACCCGCAGCGCATAGCGCGACGGAACCAACTCGTCAGGCCCCGGCCTACCGGGGTGTGAGGTAATGTCCAAACTCATGCTTGCCTCCTGCGCATCGGCCACCTACGCGCGCTTCAACCCTTGATGAAGGCGAGCAGGTCGGCGTTTATCGTTTCAGCATTGGTGGTCGGCATGCCATGCGGGTAGCCTTTGTAGGTCTTCAAGGTGCCATTCTTCAGCAGCTTTGCCGACAGCGGGGCGGAATCGGCATAAGGCACGATCTGGTCGTCATCGCCGTGCATCACCAGCGCCGGGACGGTTATCTTCTTCAAGTCCTCGGTGAAGTCGGTCTGAGAGAAGGCGACGATGCCGTCATAGTGTGCCTTGGCGCCGCCCATCATGCCCTGGCGCCACCAATTCCAGACCACCGCCTGCGAAGGATTCGCACCAGGCCGATTGTAGCCATAGAACGGCCCGGCCGCGAAATCGTAGTAGAACTGGGCCCGGTTAGCGGCCACTTGTGCCTGGAGGCCGTCGAATACATCTTTCGGCAAGCCGCCAGGATTGGCCTCCGTCTTCACCATGAGCGGCGGCACGGCGCTCAGGATCGCGGCCTTCGCCACCCGGCTTTCGCCATGGCGCGCTATGTAGTGGACGACTTCGCCGCCGCCGGTAGAGTGACCGACATGGATGGCATCCTTGAGGTCGAGATGGGCGGTGAGCGCTGCCAGGTCATCGGCGTAGTGATCCATGTCGTGGCCGTCGCTGGTTTGCGTCGAGCGACCATGGCCGCGCCGGTCGTGAGCTATCACGCGGAAGCCCTTGCTGAGAAAAAACAGCATCTGCGTGTCCCAATCGTCGGCCGAGAGCGGCCAGCCATGGCTGAAGACGATTGGCTGACCCGTGCCCCAATCCTTGTAAAAGATCTCCGTGCCGTCACTGGTCGTGATCGTGTTCATTACGTTCCTCCATTGCGGTTCAGCCGGCCTGTTTCAACATCTCGGGGTCGACCGGCATCTTGCGCAGCCGCTTGCCGGTCGCAGCAAAGATGGCATTGGCAATCGCCGGGACGATCAACGAAGTCCCGGCTTCGCCCAATCCCCCGGGAGGTTCCTCGCTTTGCACGACGTGCACTTCGATCGCCGGGGCCTCGTTGATGCGGAGCATCTGGTAGGTGTCGAAATTGGCCTGCTCGACGCGCCCGTTCTTCAGGGTGATTTCGCCGTAGAGCGCCGCTGTGGTGCCGAACATGATCCCGCTTTGTATCTGCGCCTGGACGGTGTCGGGATTGACGGCTGTGCCGATGTCGGCGGCGCAGACCACACGATGAACGCGAACGGAGCCGTCCTTCACCACTTCGACCTCGGCGACCTGGGCAAGGTAGCTGCCGAATACGAATTGCAGCGCAACGCCCCGCCCTCTTCCCTTCGGCATTGCTTCCCCCCAGCCGGCCTTTTCCGCGGCGAGGTCGAGCACCGCCATCGCCCGCGGCGAGTTGGAAAGAAGCGCCCTGCGAAAGGCGACGGGGTCCTGCTTCGCTGCCGCGGCCATTTCGTCGATGAAGCTCTCGGTGACGAAGACATTGTGCGAGGGACCGACGCTGCGCCAGAAGGCAGTCGGGATGCCTGGCGGTTCGACGCGCACATATTCGAGGTGGAAGTTTGGCAGATCATAGGGCAGATGGATGGCGCCTTCCGTCGTGTCGGGATCGAGGCCGTCCTTGAAGCCGGGGGGAGCCCATCGCGCGATGACCGAGGACCCGGCGAAGCGATTGGACCAGGCAACCGGCCTGCCCTCCCCGTCCAGTCCTGCGGAGATCCGATCGAACCAGTAGGGCCGGTACATGTCGTGCTGGAGATCTTCCTCGCGGGTCCACACGACCTTCACGGGGCCGTCGACGTGCCTCGCGATCTGGACGGCGCGGACTGCGCCATCCGCCTCGAGCCGGCGTCCGAAGCCGCCGCCGATCAGGTGATTGTGTACGATGACCTTATCCTGCGGCAGGCCCAGGGCCTCGGCCGCCATCGCCTGGACGCGGGCGACGGCCTGGCTGCCGATCCAGATCTCGCACTCGTCGTTGCGAAAATGCACCGTGCAGTTCATCGGCTCGAGCGCGGCGTGCGCCAGAAACGGCACCTCATAGCTCGCTTCGACCTTGGTCACGGCGCTCGCCATTGCCTTCTCGACATCGCCGATATTCTGCGCCACGGCGCCGGAGCCGAGCGTTGCCTGTTCTAGTTGACGGGCAACCTGCTCCGTGTCGAGCCCGGCATTGGGGCCATCGTCCCACTCGATCTTGAGCGCTTCCAGGCCCTTCTTCGCGGCGCCCATGTGATCGGCGACGACAGCCACGGCATCGTCGAGCCGGACGACCTGATGCACGCCCTTGACGGCCTGGGCCGCCGTATCGTCGACGCTCTTCACGCGGCCACCGAAGGCCGGCGACTGCGCGAGGGTGGCGACCTTCACGCCCTCCGGACGGACGTCGATGCCATAGACCGCCGTCCCATTGACCTTGCCCGGCGCATCCAGCCGTCTGACAGGCGTGCCGATCAGCTTGAAGTCCCGTGGAGCCTTGAGCGGTACATTTTCGGGAACGGGCATTTTTGCCGCCTCGGCGGCAAGTTCGCCGTACTTGGCGCGTCGGCCCGTCTGCTCGTGGATCACCTCGCCGTCCTGCGCGCGGCAAGTCGCCGGATCGACGCCCCAGCGCGCCGCTGCCGCCGCCACCAGCATTGTCCTCGCGACCGCACCGGCCTCGCGCATGCCTTTCCAGGCGCCGCGTATCGCGTTCGAATTGCCGGTCGCCTGCACGCCCAGCAACGGGTTGGCATAGAGCTTTTCGTTCGGCGGGGCATGCTCCAGGCGAACCTGCGCCAGGTTCACTTCGAGTTCCTCCGCTATCAGCATCGGGATCGCGGTGTAGGTGCCCTGCCCCATCTCGACATAAGGCATGATCATGACGACTTCGCCATCACCACCGATACGAATGAACGCGTTGGGTGCGAAGTCGGCCGAACCAGCGGCCTCCCCCCGGCCGAATGGCAGAGCGAGACCAAGCATCAGCCCGCCACCGGCGGCAGCGCTGATCACCAGGAAGTTGCGACGGGACAGATTGCAGTCGTGGCAGGGTGTGCGAGCGCGAGCCATGATCAGCCTCCATTCTTGCCGGCTTGCGCGGCGAGCTTGATCGCCTCGCGGATGCGGACATAGGTCCCGCAGCGGCAGATATTGCCGCTCATCGCGTCATCGATGTCGGCATCGCTCGGATCTGGATTGCTCTCCAGCAGGGCTGCCGCCGACATGATCTGCCCGGATTGGCAATAGCCGCATTGCACGACCTGGTGATCGAGCCAGGCCTTCTGGATTGCCGCCCCGGCCGGGGTCGTACCGATGGCTTCGATGGTCGTCACTTTCGACCCGCCGATGCTGTCCACTCGCGTGATGCAGGATCTGGTCGCGACGCCATCGATATGTACGGTGCACGCGCCGCACAGCGCCATTCCACAACCGAACTTGGTGCCGGTCATGCCGATCACATCGCGCAGGACCCATAGCAATGGCGTGTCGTCGTCGACATCGACACTATGCGGCTTTCCGTTGATCTCGATGGTAAAGGCCATGATGTTTTCCTTTCCATTCCGCGAGGGTCCGGTGGTCACCGGTTGGTGCCCCCTTGATGGTGCTAACAATCGGTGTCGACGTCGATCACCGCCTCGGCGAAGGCCTGGGGCGCCTCCTGCGGAAGGTTGTGGCCGATGCCGCCGGTGATGACGCGGTGCGCGTATCTGCCCGAGAACATCCTGGCATAGGCGCTCGCGTCGGGATGCGGCGCACCGTTGGCGTCGCCCTCCAGTGTGACCGTCGGCACGCCGATGACAGGCCCCTGGGCGAGCCGCGCCTCCAGTCCGTCGAATTGTGCCTCGCCTTCGACCAGTCCAAGACGCCAGCGGTAGTTGTGGATGACAACCGCCACGTGATCCGGATTGTCGAAGGCAGCCGCGCTGCGCTCGAAGGTGGCGTCGTCGAATTTCCATTGCGGCGAGGCCAATTGCCAGATCAGCCTGGCAAAATCGCGCGTGTATATCGCGTAACCGGAGCGGCCGCGGTCGGTAGCGAAGTAATATTGGTACCACCACTGCAGTTCGGCCTTCGGCGGCAGCGGCACCTTGCCAAGCTGCTGGCTGCCGATGAGATAGCCGCTCACCGAGACCATCGCCTTGCAGCGCTCCGGCCAAAGCGCGGCCATGATGTTGGCCGTGCGGGCGCCCCAGTCACAGCCACCAATCGTGGCTTTGCCTATCTTGAGCGCGTCCATCAGCGCGATGATGTCGGCGGCGACCACCGCCTGCTGGCCATTGCGCATCGTCGCGGCCGACAGGAAGCGCGTCGTGCCGTAGCCGCGCAGATAAGGCACGATCACGCGGTATCCCCTCGAGGCCAGGATGGGCGCGACGTCAGCATAGGTGTGGATGTCGTAGGGCCAGCCGTGGAGCAGGATGACCGGTGGGCCATCGGCAGAGCCCAGATCGGCATAGCCGACGTTGAGCACGCCGGCGTCGATCTGCTTGAGCGCCTCGAATGAGCCTCCACTTGTAGCGGTTTTGCCGGCGCCTGCCGTCCCCGCTGCACGTGCCTGCCCGATCATCCCGAGTTCGATCGTCATCATCGATGCCACAACCTCGCCGAGGAAAAGTCGGCGGCGTTGATCAACCGGATTGGAACCTTCGATCTCGTCCATGATGGTGCGCTCCTGGTTGACACGGCGTGCGGCGGCGGGCCGTCATTTGGCGGATTGTGCCGCTTCCAGAATGACGGCGGCGACCTCCTTAGGATGCGACAGCATCACGACGTGGCTGGCCTTGATCGGCGTGACATGGGCGTTCATGGCCTTGGCGCTGTCCGCCAGGAGCTTGGGAGCAATCATCTGGTCGTCCTCGGTGACGATCGCCCAGCTCGGCTTCGACTTCCACGCCGCCGTCGTCATCTTCTCGTCGAAGTTCGCGGCGCGCACCGGCCCCTGCGTGACCGCGATCAGGTTCGATACTTCCTTGGGAACGTCGGGAGCGAAGTAGGTGGCGATGTCGGCGGCCGACAGCGTCAGGAAGCCGGCGGCATCGACCTGAGGATGGGCCAACCCCGGCGGGGTCGGATAGTTCTTGGTCAGATCGGACGTCGCCTGACCGTCCCCGGGCGAGAAGGCGGCAACATAAACCAGGGCCTTGACGCGATCGTCGTTTCCGGCCTCGGTGATCACGGTTCCCGCCCAGGAATGTCCAACCAGCACCACCGGTCCCGCCTGGGTGGCAATGGCGCGTCTGGTCGCGGCAACGTCATCGCTAAGCGAGGTCAGCGGGTTCTGGACCGCCACCACGTTCAGCCCCTCGGCCTGCAGCAGCGGGATGACCTCGGCCCAGGACGAGCCGTCAGCGAAAGCGCCATGCACAAGCACGACGGTCGGCTGGGCAGGCTGCGCCGCTGCCGCCGCCAGTAGGCCTGCGGCCGCCCCAAGGAGCAGTGCGGCTCCAAGCAAGGCGGTCCTGATATGTTGAATGGCCGTCATGTGCGTCTCCATCCAAATTCACGGATCGCTTCCGATCCGTCGCGACGCTGTCAGCGAAAGCCTGGGCTGGGCCCACGCCAATAGTAAGCGCCAGCCCCGGCGGGGCGTTCCGCCCGATCACTTCACAATTGTTGTCGCAGCGGCCTGAAGGCCGTGCGGAGCTCCTCCGCAAACACCGCGGGCTGTTCCCAGGCCGCAAAATGCCCGCCCTTGGGGGGCCCGTTGTAGTAGATGAGGTTCGGATAGGCCTTCTCCGCCCAGCTCCGTGGGGCCTGGTAGATCTCATCGGGAAAGGCGCTGACGGCGACCGGGATCTTGATGCCCCTGGGGTCGAAGAAGCCCCCTGACGGGAAATGCGCATTGTCCCAATAGAGGCGCGCCGATGAGATGGCGGTGTTCGTCAGCCAATAGAGCGTGACGTTGTCGAGAATATCATCGCGCGTCAGCCCTTCGGTCTTTCCATCGAAGACGCGCGCGATCAGCTGGTAGCTGCGAATGTCGTGGTCAAGCATCCATGCTGCCAGGCCGACCGGCGAGTCGACGATCCCGTACAGCGTCTGCGGACGGTTGTTCATCTCGATGGCATAGCCTAGCCCGTTTTTGTAGAAATCGTCGAGCTGATCCCAGGCGCGTTTTTCGTCGGGCGAGAGGCCTGCGGGCGGCGGGCCGCCTGCCGCGAGCAGCTTGGCGATGTCGGCAGGGACGGTGGCGGCCATGTTGGTGTGGATGCCGAGTAATCCCGGCGGCGCCTGCACCGCCATCAGCTCCGAGACAGCGTTGCCCCAGTCGCCACCCTGCGCGACATACTTCGGATAGCCGAGACGAGGCATCAGCACCGCCCACGCCTTCGCGATGCGAGGCGGGTTCCAGCCCGGCATCGTCGGCTTGGCGGAGAAGCCGTAACCCGGCAGCGACGGGATCACCACATGAAAGGCGTCGGCCTCGCTGCCACCATGCGCCGTCGGATCGGTGAGCGGTTCGATGATCTTCAGCTGCTCGATGATCGAGCCAGGCCATCCATGTGTGACGATCACCGGCAGCGCGTTGTCATGCCTGGAGCGGACATGAATGAAGTGGATGTCCAGGCCGTCGATCTCGGTGACGAACTGCGGTAGGGCCTGGAGCCGCGTCTGCATCTTGCTCCAGTCGTAGTCCGTCGCCCAGTATCTGGCGAGATTCTGCATGGTCGCGAGCTGCACGCCCTGCGTGTCATCAGTGACGGTCTCCTTATCCGGCCACCGGGTGGCCGCGACGCGCCGCAGAAGCTCTGTGACATCCTCCTGCGGGAAGCTGGCGGTGAAGGGGCGTATCGCCTCGCCGCCGGGGGGCGCCTGCGCCGCGCCCGGCAGCAGGCTCGCAGCTGCCGCGGCAGCCGTAGTGGCAAGCAGATCACGCCGTGTGGGTGAGTTCGATGCAATGGACATGAGGCTCTCCTCTTCCGTTGCGGATTTGGACACCAAGGACGATCGTCCGATAGAACCGGGAGTGCGATGCCAGTGACATGCACGCCTCCGGAGGCGCCCCGGCGGCCGGCGAACCACCACCTGGCCGTCGCTTATTCGGGTAATGCCTTGCCGGACTGTTCCGCAACCATGTACTCGGCGTACCAGTCCGGCCAGTTGACATCGTACTGGCCGCCGTTGCGCTTCTCATGCTCGCCATGGGCGACCGACGCGCGTCGCATGGCGTCCGCCAGATCGCTAACCGAGGTGAATGCCGTGACGCCAGAGTCCACGCGCCCAGGCAGTCGCGTGGTGATCTCCTGCAGCAGCCAGTTGTTGCCGTCCGGATCAAGGAACGTGGCAAACGAGTTGTAGGTGCGCCGCTCGGGATCGCGGCCGCTGATCGGCGGGCCGCCGACCGCCGCCCTGTGGAACACTTCGCTCACATCCGCGCCGCGGGCGACGAGTGTGGCGCACGCGGCCTCGATGTCGGACACGACGAGGTAAAGGCTCTGCGAGCCCGGCGCGGCCGAGGTGAGCCCCCTGCCAAAGTGGATCGAGGCCGGCGAACCGGGAGGCGTGAACTGCACGGCCCGGAACGTGTCACCATTGACGAAGTCGGCGTCGAGCCTCCAGCCCAGGCCAACATAGAAGGCCTTGGCGCGATCGACGTCGGAAACCGGAACGATCACCACCTCCAGCTTCAAGTCGACGCCGGATGCTGCCGGGGTTTCCCCAGCGGATTCGCTATCTTGCGGAACGGTGCGAGGCACGTCGTTCTCCTCTGGCTTGAGTGCCGTCATCGGCAACAACAACAGGAGAGTGCTGCAGGATCAATTGCGGTCGGCAAGCGAGGCGCCACCTTTCGCTCTTCGCGCTGATCCGAACTTGAACGCAAAGACCTCGGCACCGGTTCCAAAAACTCGATCTCAAACCGGCGATCGACGGTCGGTCCTGTCTGTCGAACGAGCTGATCGAGATGTTGACTGGTCAGCGTCCCGTAGCCTTGTTCGTCAACGGCAATTCCGTGGGCCGCGCCTTGCGCTTTTCCATCGATCAGCACACGAAATCACAACTGGCACTGAGGATGTTGCTCTAAACATGCCCCGCCATGAGGGACGCATCATCTGCTCGAAGCAAACGCCCGTGTCTCCAAGCTTCTCATGAAGCGGCCGGGCGGCAGGCCGACATGGCGCCTGAAGGCTGTGCTGAATGTGCTCGCAGAGCCGTAGCCAATGCGACAATCACCTATAAGAAACTTCCGACCTGCTTTCCTGCGCGGTGGGATTGCATGGGCACCTTGAGAATTGACGACATCGGGCTTTAGGTCCAGCGATTCCTAGCTCTGTCATGACCAAACGGTTCTTACAGAACCGACCTACTCAGAGGCCTTCTGTGCCATAGCGGTCACCTTCGGCGACGCTTGCCTCAGCGCGCCTGAACTAAAATTCGGATTGAGCGACGCGCAGGTCGATCAGCTATTCGTTACAGCGTCCCGGCGTTAATCCAGGGCGAGTAGCCTAAGCGCGATATTGACTTGCGACATCAAGAATTTGCTGTCTGGTTGCTTTTCTGAAGCGCTCAATAAACTGGATGTTGGTATCGTCCGCTTGTTTTTTGAGGCGCGTTTCAGTAGGTACCCACTGCGAAAGATCCAGACCAGCAAATTCACCGATCCGATGGATCGAAGGAATTGGGTCGGCAGCAAACTCCTCGTAGTAGGCCTCCAGCCTGGGAATCTCGAAGAGACTGCAAAGGTAGGCGATCAACTGGTTTGCCTGCGCAGCCCCGGCCACTCGACCCTCGATGTCTTCAAACCGGAAAACGGGCGATGCATCCGGCTCGCCTTCGACCAGACTTGTCCAACGCTTTGTTTGGTCAGCGATTGAAAATGAAACAGCCTGTTCCAAAAGGTCGCGCCTGATTGTGTGGATGACGCGCACACCACCAGAGAACATGGTGTCAATGCGCCACCTCAACAGCATCGCAATCTGATCCCATCCGGCCTTGAAGCCGTAGACCGTCCCGGGGACAAGCCCTCGGTCAACGATCATCGTCACGAACTCGGGGAATGACTTGGCTCCGAACTCGGCAGCATCGATCGGCATAGCGTCCCAATTGAAGCGCTCCTGGAGCCCGCTGAATTGCCCTGTGGATTGCAGGTGCTCGGCAATCAGATTCGACCCGGAACGGTTGGTAAAGCCGATGAGATAAAGGGGAAAGGGATAGATAGGGTCCCCAGAGTATTTGACGGCGCCATCGAAGACCGCAAGCGCGCTGCTTTCATGAATGCCTGGGGTGAAAAACAGTTCGTTGATCATCCGCCTTCCTATTCAGCCTACGACCAGATATCGGTTGCCCCACATTCGTCGTAAAACGATCTATGGCCTTGTGCAGTAGCCCTCACCGTACCACCTGAGGTTGACCTCGGTTAGCATGAGGCGGCGTGCGCCTCAACTGCTTCTGAGCTAGCCGCCATGAACTGGCCGTCCTAACCTTCAAGCTCCTCTGAGCGCACATGGCCCGCATCTTGCAGAAATAATGGCGGTAGGGGCCGATCAGCACCGGGATAGCTCCACTGATCTCGCCCCCAATTGGCAATTCCGCGCCTCCCAAAAATGCCCCAACCCCACCAAGGGGAATCGGCATGGCCAAGGGCACCGCCCAGGACACATTCCGAGCGAAAGCACCCGGCATCATGGACAAGCTGATGGCGGATTTTCCGCTGCAGCTGAATGACGCGGCCGCGATCCTCGGCGATTTCGGCCACAAAAATGCCGGCTTCGCCGAGCTGCAGAAGATCAACCCGACAACCAAGGGGCGCCCGGCCGCGCGCCAGGAATATGCCGCGTCGCACAGACGTTTGTTCCTTGATGGAACGAACTCTTGTGAGGAGGCTTTCATGCACAAGATCATATCAGGTTTGATGGCTGCGGCCGTCGCGGCCTCGTTCGCCATGGCATTCGCGGCACCGGTTGACGCCCGCGGCATGTTGCAGATGGGCGGTGGTGGCGGCGGAGGTCATTTCGGTGGCGGTGGCCATTTCGGCGGAGGCGGTGGCCATTTCGGTGGCGGACATTTTGCCGGTTCCATGGGGCATGGCCGCTTCGACGGCGGGATGAACAGGCACATGGCCTTCGCCGACCATGGCGGCCGCATGCGCTTCGATGATCGCGGCTTCCACGACCACCGCTTCCATGATCATCGCCACTTCCACGACCATGATCATTTCAATGACCGTTTCTTCCCCTTCTTCTTCGTCGGAGGCTATGACGGATCATACGACTACTACAACTATTACACCGGGCCGGACTATGCCTACGCGCATGTCCAGTGGTGCTACGGCCACCACCGCTCTTACAGGGCCTACGATAACACCTTCCAACCCTATGGCGGTCCGCGCCAGCAGTGCTACTCGCCATATAGTTGACCGCGGTTGACCGGCCAGTCGAGGGTCCGTTCTCACGCGGATCCTCGAATCTTCACCATGCAGGCGAACTTCGCGGCCCGGACGCTGCGGACAAAGGGGTAGCTTGCGCTGAGCGACACGGCACCGGAACGTTCCCCCTGCTTGATCGTTTCCTTCTCGAACATGACCCCCGAAGGGTGGGAACCGGGCTTCGTAAAAGGTCGCGTTCGAACAAGCAGTTAGAGCCTGCTCCATTCCGGCGTCATTGGAGTGGGACAAGCTCTGTTTCAGGCAATGGCCCATGAGGAAACGATCATGAACAAGATGATTTGTGCTTTGATGGCCACGGCCATCATTGGGTCGTTTGCGGTGGAGACAACTATCCCGGTCTCTGCCGCGATTGTGCATCCCCTGCAACTGAAGGGCGATATGAAGGGCGACAACGCCGTCGAGGATGTCAGATATGATCGGGGTGGCCGGCATCGATCGCATGGCGGCCACTCACGCAACTACCGGCGAGGTGGGCACGGCCACTACAACCGCGGCCACTACAATCGCGGCCACTATCGGCGCCCGGCATATGGCCACTACAACCGCAACTACTACCGCGGCCCCCGCCACGTCCACGGCGGCTACTGGCGCGGCTATCGCGGCTATCGCGACTATCGCCCCGGCTATCGCTACTACAATGGCTGGTGGTATCCGGCTGCCGCCTTCGTCGGCGGCGCCATAATCGGCAGCGCAGTTGCCAACCAGCCCACCTACTATGCACAGCCCAGCTATGGAAACGCCCATGTGCAGTGGTGCTACAACCGCTATCGGTCGTACAGGGCATCCGACAATACGTTCCAGCCCAACAGCGGACCGCGCCGGCAGTGCGTTTCGCCCTATGGCTGAGTGAACCGCCCCGGCAACTGGACCGACCCGCGCTTACAGCGGCGCGGGTCTTTTCGTTTCAATGAGTTGCACGTCCGATTCGGCGCAGATCCTGCGGACGCTTGCCAGTTCACACTGGTCGGTGATGAATGTGTCCATCTGCGACAGATGCGCGATCCGCACCGGTGCCGTGCGCTCGAACTTGGTCCGATCGGCCACCAGGATGACATGCCGGGCGTTGGCGATGATCGCCTGGGCCACCTTGACCTCGCGGAAATCGAAGTCGAGCAGCGCACCGTCATGGTCGATCGCCGACGCACCGATCACCGCATAGTCGACCTTGAACTGGCGGATGAAATCCACTGCCGCCTCGCCGACGATGCCTCCGTCCGAACCGCGCACCACGCCGCCGGCGATCACCACCTCCATCGAAGGATAGACCCGCATCCTATTGGCAACATTGATGTTGTTGGTGATGACCATCAATCCCTTGTGGTCGAGCAGTGCCTTGCTGACCGCCTCCGTGGTCGTGCCTATGTTGACGAACAGCGAAGCATTGTCGGGGATTATGCGCGCTGCCGCCTGGCCGATGGCGTCCTTCTCGTCGGCCGCGATCTTGCGCCGCGCTTCGTATTCGAGGTTCTCGATGCCCGAGGGAAACAGCGCCCCGCCATGGATGCGGCTCAGCAGGCGCTGATCGCAGAGGTCGTTAAGATCCTTGCGAATCGTCTGGGGTGTCACCTGGAAATGCGTCGCCAGATCGTCGACCAGCACGCGGCCATTGTCCTTGGCGAGCTGGATGATTTCCGACTGGCGCGGCGAAAGATACATTTTGGCATTCCCCTGGTTTCGTTTTGGCGGACGATAGGAGAAAACGAAACCAGTGAAAAGGCGCGACGAAAGCTAAATTGTAGCGCCCTGGCCATCTGCGAAACTCGTCAGCTGGCGCTGCGGGCAAGCTCCACGATCACGTCAAAGGCCTGATCGACATCGGCCTCGGTCGTCTCGAACTGCCCCGCCTGGAAACGGATGACCACCCGCCCGTCGAACCGCGTCTGCGTGAGATAGATGCGACCGTCGCGGTTGATCCTCTCCACCAGAGAAAGGTTGTGGTCGTCACTGTCAGTGCCCTCCCGCGGCACATGGCGGAACGAGAACAGCGACAGCATCGGTTCGCTGGTGATTTCGAAGTCACGCTCGCGGCGCAACCGCTCCGCCAGCCCCGCACTCCACGCAACATGATTGCGGATCATGGCACGAAGACCTTCCAGGCCGTGGGCCCTCAGCAGGAACCACAGCTTGAGCGCGCGGAACCTGCGCCCCAGCGGCACCGACCATTCGGAATAGTTGGTGATGCCGTCACGGCCATGTGTCTTCAGGAACTCAGGACGGATTGCCAGCGTCCTGACCAGGTTTTCCGGCTCGCGAATGAACTGTATCGAGCAGTCGAACTGCGCACCGAGCCATTTGTGCGGGTTGAAGACGATCGAATCCGCCCCGTCAACACCTGCCCAGAAGTGCCGAAACTCGGGGCAGATCATCGCAGAGCCGGCCCAGGCCGCATCTACGTGGATGTAAAGCCCATGGCGCTTTGCGACCGTCACAACGGCGTTGATGTCATCCGTACCACCGATGCTTGTCCCCCCGACGCAGGCGATGATGCCGATAGGCAGATATCCGCTCGCGCGGTCCTCCTCGATCGCCTTGTCCAGGGCAGCAGGCGCCATCGACCTGTGCGCGCCCGCTGTTGGGATGCGCACCAAATTCTCCTCGCCTATCCCCGCCACCCAGATGGCACGATCGATGGAGGTGTGCACCTGTTCGGAACAATAGATGCGGAGTCGCGGTGCGGCGGACAGCCCGGCCTTGTTGCCTTGCCAGTCCAAGGCGCGCTCCCGCATGGTCAGAACTGCTGCCAGCGTTGCCGAGGACGCCGAATCCTGAATGACGCCGGTAAAGTCCTGCGACAGGCCCAGCGCCTGGCGCATCCAGTCGACCACGCGCGTCTCGAGTTCGGTAGCCGCCGGCGAAGTTTGCCAGAGCATGCATTGGGCGGCCATCGCACTCACCATGTACTCGGCGACCACCGACACCGGCGCGGCATTGGCAGGAAAATAGGCGAAGAAGCGCGGGTGTTGCCAATGCGTCATGCCGGGCACGATCTTGGCCTCGAAATCGGCAAAGATCGCGTCCATCGCCTCTGCCTGTTCGGGCGGGCATTCTGCGATCGCCCGGAAGGTCTTTCCCGGCTCGACATCGGGGCGTACCGGCCTGTTACGCAGTCCAGCGCGATAGTCGGCACCCCAGTCGGCCGCCCTGTGCGACCAGTCGCGAAATTCGTTCGAATTCATGGCGACCTCCCCTTGGAAAGGTTGAATTTGCCAGAAACTCAATGAGCTGGATAGCTATTCCGAAAAGTCAGGCAGGCTCTGGAAGGCGGCCTTCAGGGCATCGGACCAGCCATCAGAAACGCTGCTGTAGTAAGGATCGTCGGCGCCGATCCGCTTGTTGAGGCCGATCTTGAAGCTGTCCTTTTCATAGAAGGCGAGATCGAGCGGCAGCCCGACAGACAGGTTCGATTTCAAGGTCGAATCGAACGACACCATGAGCAGCTTGACGGTCTCGGCAAGGCTCATCCGCCGATCGTAGGCACGCACGAGGATCGGCTTGCCGTATTTGGTCTCGCCGATCTGGAAGAATGGCGTGTCGTCGCTGCATTCGATGAAATTGCCCTCGGGATAGATCATGAACAGCCTGGGCTCGCTGCCCTTGATCTGGCCGCCGAGGATGAACGAAGCGTTGAAGCTCGAATCGGCGGTCTGTCCCGCCGGGGCCGACTGTGCGATCACTTCCTTGACCGTATCGCCAACCAGCCGCGCGGTCTGGAACATCGAGGGCATTTCATACAATGTCGGCGCACGGTCGGCGGCGGCCTTGGTGCGCTCGTCGAGCAGGCTGACCACGGCCTGCGTGGTGGCCAGGTTGCCGGCCGACATCAGCACGATCACGCGCTCACCCGGCTTCTCCCACAGCTTCATCTTGCGAAAGGTAGAGATGCTGTCGATGCCGGCATTGGTCCGCGTGTCCGACATGAACACCAGGCCGCGATCGATCTTCAGGCCCACGCAATAGGTCATCGTTTCCAGTCCGGGACGTGCTTGTTCTTGGGATTACTGCTCTACGGTGATGTGGACTGCAAGCCGTTCCTGCGCCTGCCCGATCAGGATTCCGGAAATCGGCATCGCCTCGCGATAGTCGCGCCCCACCGCCACCCGCACATAGCGCTCGTCCGGAGAAATGCCATTGGCGGCATCGAAGCCAACCCAGCCGAGGCCGGCGACATTCGCCTCCGCCCAGGCGTGGCTGGCCACCTGGTCCACCGTCTCGTCCATCATCAGATAGCCGCTGACATAGCGTGCCGGAAAGCCAAGCAGGCGGGCAGCGGCTGCAAAGACATGTGCGTGGTCCTGGCACACGCCTGTGCCTTTGTTCAGTGCCTGCTCGGCAGTCGTCTGCGTGTCGGTCGTTCCCGGCACATAGGCAATGCGCGACTGGATTTGTGCCATCAGCCGGTGAAGGCGCTCGATCTCCTCGCCCTGACCGATATCAGCTGCAAGCTCTTGGATCGCCGTTCCGGGTGCAGTCAGCGGTGTCTGGTGCTCGAATAGCCACAAGGGGGCAAAACCGCGGTGCGGCCCCGACACCCCCGCGGTATCCTTGGTCTCGATCTCACCCTCTGCAACGATACTGATCGTGTGCGGCTCTCCATCGATGCTGAGCAGTCGGGTGTCGTTGCCGAACTGATCGAGGAAGCGGACCTCCTCGCGAGCGCCTTCGATCCGTACCGTCCAGTTGAGCACGGCCTGAGCCGGCCCGCTTGCGGGCCACAGCCTGACCCGCTGAAGGCCGTAGCGAACCGGCTGTTGGTAGTTGTACTCGGTGCGATGAGTGACCTTGAGGCGCATCAGCCTGTCCGCTCAGTAAAAACCGAAATCCTGGGCAACCTGTTCGCCCAGACGGTTGTTGTCGCCAATGAAATCGGCAAGGAATTCGTGCAGCCCGCCTTCGAATATGTCCTTGATCTCGGCGCCGAGCAGCTTGGCATAGGTGCGGTCGGCCACGTCGAGGCTGGCATGCCGGGCGCCGTAATCCTCGGTCAGGAATTTCAGATGTTCGGCGATGAAGCGGTAGCTGAAGGTCAGCGAGCGCGGCATGCGCACATTGAGAATGAGGTATTCGGCGATGTTGGTCGGCTTGTATTCAGCCTCGTAAACCCAGCGGTAGGAGCGATGCGCCGCCACCGACCGCAGGATCGATTCCCACTGGTAGTTGTCGAGAGACGACCCCACCCATGAGACCGAGGGCAACAGCACGTAATATTTGACGTCAAGGATGCGCGCGGTGTTGTCGGCGCGCTCGACATAGGTGCCGAGCTGGGCAAAATCGAAGATCTCGTTGCGCAGCATGGTGCCGTAGAACGCGCCGCGGATCAGCGCCGTCTCGCGCTTGATGGCGTCGAGTACGTTCGGCAGCTCGCGCTGGTCGATAGGTGCGGCCAGCATGCGTTTCAACGACATCCAGGCCTCGTTGATGCTTTCCCATGTCTCGCGCGTCAGCGCCGTGCGCACCATGCGCGCGTTGTTGCGCGCCGTCTCCATCGCCGCGATCGCGCTCGACGGGTTGGACATGTCGCGCAAAAGGAAATCGGCGACATTTTCAGCCGTGTAGTCGCTATGCTTGGCCGCGAAGGAGTTGGCCGCGCCGGCCGACAGCAGCACCGAGCTCCACTCCTCCGAAGCATCCTGGCTGCGGGTCAGCGCCATACGCAGGCCGGCATCGATCAGCCGAGCCATGTTCTCGGTCCGCTCGATGTAGCGGTTCATCCAGTAGAGGCCGTTGGCGGTGCGTCCGAGGAGCATGTCAAAGGGCCCTCCGGGCAAGCGAATGGCGAATAGGGAATAGCGAATAGGTAGGGCTGATAGTCATAGTTTCTGTTGCAGACTCCGGATCATGGAACGCACCATTCTCCCAATTTCGTCAGCTTGATCGAGCAACGTTCTCGCCTCAGCCTCGCGCATCAATCCAACTCGTCCACACAGGATCAGATGTGTCTCCAGCTCTTTGAGAGAACCTTGGGCAATTCTAAGAAATTGGACGAACGAACCCGTGTTCTCTCGACCGTGTCCTTCAGCGATATTGGCAGCAATCGAGGTGGCGGATCTTCGGATCTGGGACGTCATTCCGTAGACTTCGCTGGCTGGCAACGCCTTGGTCACCGAGTAGCAATTGACTGCCAGCTCTACAGCAGCCCTCCAAACAACCAGATCCTTGTATGAGTTGATCGTCGATTGCAGTTCGCCCTCCCGCTATTCGCTATTCCCTATTCCCTACTCGCCCTCAATCATCCAACACCCACGTGTCCTTCGTCCCACCGCCCTGAGACGAATTCACCACGAGCGAGCCTTCCTTCAGCGCCACGCGCGTGAGCCCTCCGGGCACGATGCGGATGCGGTCGGAAACCAGTACGAAGGGCCGGAGATCGACGTGGCGTGGCGCCAGCCCTTTTTCCGTCAGGATCGGGCAGGTCGACAGCGACAGTGTCGGCTGGGCGATGTAATTCGACGGCCGCGCCGCGAGCTTCCTGGAAAACTCCTCGCGCTCCTTGCTGCTTGCGGCGGGACCGACCAGCATGCCGTAGCCGCCCGAACCGTGCACTTCCTTGACCACCAGCTCGCTGAGATGCTCCTGGACATATTTCAGGCTGGCGGGCTCGGAGCAGCGCCAGGTCGGGATATTGCCGAGGATCGGCTTGCGGCCGGTATAGAACTCGATGATCTCGGGCATGTAGGAATAGATCGCCTTATCGTCGGCGATCCCGGTGCCCGGCGCATTGGCAATGGTGATGTTGCCGGCGCGGTAGACGTCCATGATACCGGGCACGCCGAGCGCGGAATCGGGCCTGAAGGTCAGCGGGTCGAGATAGGCGTCGTCGACGCGGCGGTATAGCACGTCGATCTGCTTGTATCCCTCGGTGGTGCGCATCGCCACATGGCCGTCGACGACGCGCAGGTCCTGGCCTTCGACCAGTTGCACGCCCATCTGGTCGGCGAGGAACGCGTGCTCGAAATAGGCCGAGTTGAAGCTGCCGGGCGTCAGCACCGCAATGGTCGGCGCGCCATTCGCACCGCTCGGGCGCACGGCCGACAGCGATTGCCTGAGCAGTTGCGGATAGTTCTCGACCGTCTGCACCTTGATGCGCTGGAACAGTTCGGGGAAAAGCTGCAGCATCGTCTCGCGGTTCTCCAACATGTAGGAGACGCCCGAAGGGGTGCGTGCATTGTCCTCGAGCACATAGAATTCGTTTTCGGAGATGCGCACGATGTCTACGCCGATGATGTGGGTGTAGACACCCGCCGGCGGCCTGACCCCGATCATCTCCGGCAGGAAGGCCTCATTGGTGGCGATCAGCTCGCGCGGCACGCGGCCGGCCCGCAGGATTTCCTGGCGATGGTAGATGTCGTCGAGAAAGGCGTTCAGCGCCTGCACGCGCTGCTCGATGCCTTGGGTCAGGCGCCGCCATTCGTTGCCGGAGATGATGCGCGGCACGATGTCGAAGGGGATCAGCCGTTCGGACGCCTCCTGCTCGCCATAGACGGCGAAGGTGATGCCGGTCTTGCGGAACACGCGTTCGGCATCGCGCATCTTTTCGGTAAGTCGAGCGGGATCCTGGTTCTTGAGCCAGCTATCGTAGGCTTCGTAGGGCCGTCTCAATCCGGCCTCGGCCGGCAGCATTTCGTCGAAAGCGACCACTGAAAAACTCCCCTCTGAGGCCAGTGAAATGACCTCGTGGGAGAAAATCAAGCGCAATCGCACATTTAAGACGCAGTCGGCAGCGCAATCTCAAGTTTGCCCATCATATGGGCAGCAAGCCCGCGCCTTGGGCGTATCCCTGCCCTGTCCGCGTTCAAAATGCGCGGAAGGTCACAGTCGTGAAAGTGTCCTTGATGTTGCCGATGGCATGGACCTTTTCGTTGACGAAATGACCGACATCCACGTCGTCATCGACATAGAATTTCGCCAGGAGGTCGTAGTTGCCGGCCGTAGAATAAATCTCCGAGGCGATCTCGGCGTCCGCCAGCGCGCTCGCCACTTCATAGGCCTTGCCCAACTCGCATTTGATCTGCACGAAAAAGGTCTTCATCGCACCGTCCGTTCCGGGCCTGCCATCGTTGGCGGTCTTGTCGCAGAACGGGCCCGCGCTTTCAAGCCAATGCTTCTGCTTCCCAGCCACCCGCATTTCATCGACGGCGTTGCAACCGCGAAGACCGATGCTGGTTATGGTACATTACGGTGTCAGCCAGTTCCGCGATCCATCGGGAGATGCCAGGATGCACCGAGCTGCAATCGCCTTTGCCGTCCTGCTGTTCGCGTCCCCAACGATTGCGGGCGATGCCGATATCAGGTCGGCGCAGGACAGCATCTCTGGTCAGCTTCAGGCCTTTCGTTCCGGCAACAATGCTGGTGCCTATGGCTACGCCGCGCCAAACTTGAAACGCATCTTCCCCACACTCGATGCCTTCATGGATATGGTGGCCGCCGCCTATCGGCCGGTCCGCCATCCCCAGAGCTTTTCCTTTGGCAAGTCCCGGCAAACCGGCGCGAGCGCGATCGTCCAGCAGGTGCTGATCGTCGGCCAGGACGGCAAGGACTATGAAGCCGTCTATTCGCTCGAATTGCAGCCTGATGGTGTCTGGCGCATCACAGGCGTCAGGCTGCGCGCGGCCAACTCGCAAAGCACGTGAGGTTGCTCGGTCCGATGTTTACGCCGGCCGCCGCGCCTCGAAGCTGAAGGTATTGTCGGCCTTTTGCGGCGCCTGGCCAAATTGATAGTTGCCTGATGCAACCACGTCAGTGAAGCCGGCTTCGCGGAGTGCCATCTTGAACTCCTCAACGCCCCACCAGCGCAGGCTGAACAGCTCCAATTCGGCATCGACGAGTTTCCCGGCTCGCCAATGCTCGTAGCGCAGATGAGAAACGGTTTTCTGCGCGACGTAATCGGTTTCGACGCGGTTTTCAGTCAACGTCAGCAGGTCGCCACCCTCGGTCGTCCAGCTACGCACGCGGCCGTCCGCCCCTAGGAACCCCCCGATCGAATCGAGATCGACCATCAGCCGGCCATTTGGCGCGAGGTGGTCATGAAACCGCTTCAGAACGTTTTTCGCCGACTCCAGGTCAGTGATCAACTGAAACGATCCCAGCGGAACGACGATCGCTTCGAACTTCCGGTCGGAGGAAAAATCCTCGAAGGTCTGGCGCGACAGCTTCGGCTTGAGCCCCCGCTCCCGGCATTGCTTCCTGCAATAGCCGAGCATCTCCTCGGACGGGTCAAAACCTTCGATTGCAAGCCCGGCTTCCAGCATGGGAATGAAGAAACGGCCGTTACCGACAGCAGGTTCAAGGATCGGCCCTGCACAGTCATGCAGGCGCTGGCGATAGTATTCGACGTCCCCGAATGATCGCCCGACGGGCTTGTCCAGATTATAGACCCACGAGGCCAGTGTTCCGTAGCGGTTGTTCATCGCTTAGCTACCCAAATGCTTCGTCGGGTGAGCGATAGATCGAAAGCACGCCGAAATCCAGCCGTTGCCTTAGAGCGGGGGCAAATCGCCCCGCGCCCAGCCCTCGCTAATCTCGGCCGTGCGCTCCACGAACCTGCCCGCCTCGATGCCCGACCTGATCTCGCTCATCAGGTGCTGGTAGTAGGAAAGATTGTTCCAGGTCAAAAGCATTGCACCCAGCGACTCTCCGGACTTCACCAGATGATGCAGATAGGCGCGGCTGTAGTCGCGGGCGGCGGGGCAATCGCTTTCCTCGTCCAGCGGCCGCGGGTCGTCGGCATGGCGGGCGTTGCGCAAATTGACCTTGCCGCGCCGCGTGTAGGCGAGACCGTGGCGGCCGGCTCGGGTCGGCATCACGCAGTCGAACATGTCGATGCCGCGCGCCACCGACTTGATGATGTCGTCGGGCGTGCCGACGCCCATCAGGTAGCGCGGCTTCTCGGCCGGCAGTTCCGGACAGGTGATGTCGAGCATGTCGAGCATCACCTCCTGCGGCTCGCCGACGGCCAGCCCGCCCACGGCATAACCCTTGAGGTCGAGCCCCTTCAGCGCCTGCGCCGAACGCACACGCATGTCGGGAATGTCGCCGCCCTGGACGATGCCGAACATCGCCTTGCCCGGCTGGTCGCCAAACGCAGTCTTGCAGCGCTCGGCCCAGCGCAGCGACAGCTCCATTGCGCGCTCGATCTCCTTCGGAGTTGCCGGCAGTGCCGTGCATTCGTCGAGCTGCATCTGGATGTCGGAATCGAGCAGTCCCTGGATCTCGATCGAGCGCTCCGGCGACATCTCGTAGGCAGCGCCATCGATATGCGAGCGGAAGGTCACGCCCTTCTCGCTGATCTTGCGCAGCTTGGACAGCGACATGACCTGGAACCCGCCGGAATCGGTCAGGATCGGGTGCGGCCAGCGGGCAAATTCATGTAAGCCCCCGAGCCGGGCGACGCGCTCGGCACCCGGACGCAACATCAAATGATAGGTGTTGCCCAGGATGATGTCGGCGCCGACACCGCGCACCTGGTCCATATACATGGCCTTCACCGTACCGCCGGTACCCACCGGCATGAAGGCCGGCGTGCGGATCGTGCCGCGCGGCATGGTGATCTCACCGCGCCGCGCCTTGCCTTCGGTGGCCAGCACGTTGAACTTGAACTCTGAACTCATCGGTCGTCCCTGAACAGCAGGCTGGCATCGCCATAGGAATAGAAGCGGTAGCCGCTGGAAATCGCGTGCGAATAGACCTCATGCATGCGCTCGAGCCCAGAAAAGGCCGAGACCAGCATGAACAGCGTCGAGCGCGGCAGGTGAAAATTGGTCATCAGCGCGTCGACGAACTTGAAACGATAGCCCGGCGTGATGAAGATGTCGGTCGGGCCCGACCAAGCGGCAATGCTGCCATCCTCGCGCGCGGCACTCTCCATCAACCTCAGCGAAGTCGTGCCGACAGCAACGACGCGGTTGCCCCGCGCCTTGGCGGCGTTCAGCGCGCTTGCCGTTTCTGCGGAGACATGGCCGATCTCGGAATGCATCTTGTGCTCGGCCGTGTCGTCGGCCTTGACCGGCAGGAAGGTGCCGGCGCCGACATGCAGCGTCACGAACTGCTTTTCGATGCCCTTGGCTTCGAGTGCGGCAAACAGCTCCGGCGTGAAGTGCAGCCCGGCGGTCGGTGCCGCCACCGCGCCCTCCTCCCGCGCATAGACTGTCTGGTAGTCTTGGCGATCGCGATCGTCGTCGGCGCGCTTGGAGGCGATATAGGGCGGCAGCGGGATATGGCCCACCGCGTGCAGCGCTTCGTCGAGCGCTGCACCCGAGAAATCGAAGGCCAGCAGCGCTTCGCCGCCCTCGCCTTTCTCGATGACTGTCGCGTCGAGCTGTCCCAGCATGCATGCTTCGGCGCTGTGGCCGAACTGGATGCGGTCGCCGACCGCGACCCGCTTGCCCGGTCGCATGAAAGCGAGCCAGCGATCGGGTGCGGTGCGCATGTGCAGCGTCGCATCGACATGCGCCACCGCCTCGCCGCGCACGCGGATACCCTTGAGCTGCGCCGGGATCACCCGTGTGTCGTTGAGCACCAAGACGTCGCCGGGCTCGAGCAGCGACGGCAGATCGCGCACCGAAAGATCGGCCAGTTGCTCGCCCGGCCGCACCGCCAGCAACCGCGCCGTGTCGCGCGGTTCGGCCGGGCGCAGCGCGATCCGCTCCTCGGGCAGTTCGAAATCGAAAAGGTCTACGCGCATCAGTAGATTCGGATCATTAGTGCGCCGACGAGCAGCAGCATGGCACCGACGATGCGCCCCATGGAGATCTCGCGGACCGCAACGCCAAGATAACCGGCGCGGTCGACCAGCATGCCGGCAACCAGTTGGCCGGCGACCAGAAAGGCCATCAGTGCTGCCGCACCGATGCGCGGGGTGAGCAGCACCGAGCTGGTGACATAGACCGCACCGAGCGCGCCACCCGTAACGAACAGCCAAGGAGCGGGCGCGCGCCAGTCGATGGAGAGCCCCTGCGTCCGCGTGGTCAGCAAGGTCACGATGCCCAGCACGACGGCGCCGGCTAGGAAGGAAATCGCAGCCGCCGCGACGGGCACACCAAGCCCGCGCGCCAGCTGCGCATTCACAGGTGCCTGAATGGCAATGAAGGCGCCCGCCAGAACGCCGAGAAGCGACCAGAGAACGCCCGCCATTGCCATGTTATTCGGCCACGTCCGCGGCGACCTTCAGCGACACGATCTTGTCGGGATCCTGCACCGGCTCGCCGCGCTTGATCTTGTCGACATTGTCCATGCCTTCGATGACCTGGCCCCAGACCGTGTACTGGCGGTTGAGGAAGCCGGCATCCTCGAAGCAGATGAAGAACTGCGAGTTGGCAGAGTTCGGGTTCTGGGCGCGGGCCATCGAGCAGGTGCCGCGGCCGTGGTTCATGTTGGAGAACTCGGCCTTCAGGTCCGGCTTGTCCGAACCGCCCATGCCGGCGCGCGACGGGTTGAACGACGACTTGGTCGAGTTGCCATACTGCACGTCGCCGGTCTGGGCCATGAAGCCGTCGATGACGCGATGGAACACGACGCCGTCATAGGCGCCCTCGCGGGCCAGTTCCTTGATACGGCCGACATGGCCGGGGGCAAGTTCGGGGAACAGCTCGATGACGACGTTGCCCTTGGTGGTTTCCATGATCAGCGCGTTTTCGCGATCCTTGATCTCGGCCATGGTGGAATTCCTTTTTTCTCTATTGCTATCTTTACTTCGCGTCCGCTGCGATGCGGACCTTGACCATGCTGTCCGGGTCGGAGACGACGCCATTCTGGGCCGCATCGCCCTTCTTGATACCGTCGACCAGTTCCATACCCTTCTCGACGTCGCCGACGATGGTGTACTGGCCATCGAGCGAGGGGGCAGCGTCGAACATGATGAAGAACTGCGAATTCGCCGAATTCGGATCCTGCGACCGCGCCATGCCGACAACGCCGCGCTTGAAGTTCTCATTGGAGAATTCGGCAGGCAGGTCGGGCAGCTTCGAACCGCCCATGCCGGCGCGCGCGGGGTTGTAATTGCTCTTCTGGTTGCCGAACTCGACGTCGCCGGTCTGGGCCATGAAGCCATCGATGACACGGTGGAAAACGACGTTGTCATAAGCGCCTTCGCGCACCAGCGTCTTGATCTGCGCCACGTGCTTGGGGGCGAGGTCGGGCCGCAGCGCCACCGTCACATCACCATCTTTCAGCGTGATGATCATCGTGTTCTCGGGGTCGGCGGCGAAGGCCGAAACCGAACCGGCCAGCAGGCCGGCGAAAACGACGAAGGACGAAGCAAGCTTCCTGAGCTGCATGATCGGTACTCCCTGGGTTTATTTCGCGAATTTTGCCTTGAGCGGCGCAACGACCGCGGCGGGCACGAACGGGCCGATGTCGCCGCCCATCGAGGCTATCTGACGAACAAGTGTGGCGGTAATGGTCCGAACGGAAGGGCTGGCCGGCAGGAATACCGTCTGCAGCTCCGGCGCCATCGTCGCGTTCATGCCGGCCATCTGCATCTCATAGTCGAGATCGGTGCCGTCGCGCAGGCCGCGGATCATCATCGAAGCGCCCTGCTTGCGGGCGGCGTCGATCACCAGCCCGTCGAAGGCGACGACCTTGATGCGCCCGCTGTCCCGACCGAGTTCGGCTTCCGCTACGGCCTCGATCAGCGCGACGCGCTCCTCGAAGGAAAACAGCGGCTTCTTGCCGGGATGGATACCGATCGCCGCATAGACGATGTCGGCAACCGCCAGCGACGCCTTGAGCACGTCGAGATGGCCGTTGGTGAGTGGGTCGAACGACCCGGCATAAATGGCGATGCGGTCAGTCATGGGTGCTGCTTCTAGAACATCGGCGCCAAAGGGGGAAGCGGGCTTCGCCGACAACCTGCCCGCGCGCGCCGGCGCATGGTTTACGAATTGAATGCACGATGAACCGCAATCTCAGCATCAGTTCAAGCGGACGTGAATAATTTGCTGCTAGAGACGGTGAAACCAAACGGCGTTTCGTCCGTTGTTTCGGACAGGAGAACAGCGCCATGATGATCTACATGCTCGCCGCGGCTATGACCCTTGCCATGCTCGTAGCCACTGCCTTTGCCATTCATCAGGAGGCCAACCGTCTCCGCACCAAGGTGCAGGCCGCCCGCATCCAGCTGCCCGGCTGGCACACCCCACGTTCCCTGCGCTAAGCGCCTGAAGCGCAAAAGCGGCGCTTGCGCGCCGCTCTCACCTAGCTTTCAGATTTCCACCTAACACCTTGAAAGAATTTCCCTTCAAGGTGCTGCAGGCAATCAGGCTTCCTCGCTCACCGGGCCGTCGCCGTTCGGCGCTTCGTCGCCGTCGTCTTCGCCCTGCGGCTCGGAAATCCGCTCGACCGAAACCACCTTCTCGCCTTCGGCGGTGTTGAAGATGGTCACGCCCTTGGTGGCGCGGCTAGCCATGCGGATGCCGTCCACCGGCACGCGGATGACCTGGCCACCGTCGGAAACGAGCATGATCTGGTCGTCGCCGCCGACTGGGAAGGTCGCCACCAGCTTGCCGATCTCGGCCGTCTTCGACACGTCGGTGGCGCGGATGCCCTTGCCGCCCCGATTCGTCAGCCGGAAATCGTAGGACGACGAGCGCTTGCCGTAGCCATATTCGCTGACGGTCAGCACCATCTGCTCGTGCGCCTTGAGCTCCTCGTAGCGTTCGTCGCTCAGGTCCGTCGTCTCGCCAACCTCCTCGTTGGTCAGCGCGATCTCGTCCTCTTCGGTGCCGCCCGCCTTGCGTTCGGACACAGCGCGCTTGAGATATTCCGCACGCTCGGCCGGGGTCGCCTCGACATGCTCGATGACTGCCATCGAGATGACGCGGTCGGCCTCACCCATGGCGATGCCGCGCACGCCGACCGAGTTGCGGCTCTGGAACACGCGCACGTCGGAAACCCGGAAGCGGATGCACTGTCCGGAATCGGCTGTCAGCAGCACGTCATCATTGTCGGTGCAGGTCTCGACGCCGAGGATCTCGTCGCCTTCCTCCTCCAGCTTCATGGCGATCTTGCCGTTGCGGTTGACCTGCACAAAGTCGGACAGCTTGTTGCGGCGCACCGTGCCGCGCGTGGTGGCGAACATCACGTCGAGTTCGCTCCAGCTTGCCTCGTCCTCCGGCAGCGGCATGATCGTGGTGATGCGTTCGCCCTGTTCGAGCGGCAGCATGTTGATCAGCGCCTTGCCGCGCGACTGCGGATTGCCGATCGGCAGCCGCCAGACCTTTTCCTTGTAGACGATGCCGCGCGAGGAGAAGAACAGCACCGGCGTGTGCGTGTTGACCACGAACAGCCGGGTGACGAAATCCTCGTCCTTCGTCGACATGCCCGAGCGGCCCTTGCCGCCGCGGCGCTGCGCCCGATAGAGCGATAGCGGCACGCGTTTGATGTAGCCGGAATGGCTGACGGTGACGACCATGTCCTCGCGCGGGATCAGGTCCTCGTCTTCCATGTCGGAGCCGGCGTCGGTAATCTCGGTCCGGCGCGGAACGCCGAACTCGTCACGCACGGCGATCAGCTCGTCCTTGACGATCTGCTGGATGCGCGCCCGCGACGACAGGATGTCGAGATAGTCGGTGATTTCGGCGCCGATCTTGTTGAGCTCGTCGGCGATCTCGTCGCGGCCAAGTGCCGTCAGGCGCTGCAGGCGCAGTTCGAGGATGGCGCGCGCCTGCTCTTCCGACAGGTTGTAGGTGCCGTCTTCGTTGATGCGGTGGCGCGGATCGTCGATCAGCATGATCAGCGACTCGACGTCGGAAGCCGGCCAGCGCCGCGTCATCAGCTGATCGCGCGCCGTCTGCGGATCGGGCGCAGTGCGGATCAGCTTGATCACTTCATCGATATTGGCAACTGCAATCGCCAGGCCCACCAAGACGTGGGCGCGGTCGCGCACCTTCCTGAGCAGGAACTTGGTGCGTCGGCTGATCACTTCTTCGCGGAAGGCGACGAACGCCTTCAGCATGTCGAGCAGCGTCAGCACTTCCGGCTTGCCGCCGTTGAGCGCCACCATATTGGCGCCGAACGAGGTCTGCAGCGGCGTGAAGCGATAGAGCTGATTGAGGATCACTTCGGCGTTGGCGTCGCGCTTGAGCTCGATGACGACGCGGTAGCCCTGGCGGTCGCTCTCGTCGCGGATGTCGGAGATGCCCTCGATGCGCTTGTCGCGCACGAGCTCCGCCATCTTCTCGATCATCGAGGCCTTGTTCACCTGATAGGGAACTTCGGTGATGATGATGGCTTCGCGATCGTTGCGGATCTGCTCGATATTGACCTTGCCGCGCATGACGACAGAGCCACGCCCGGTCGAATAGGCGTTGTAGATGCCCGAGCGGCCCAGGATAAGGCCACTGGTCGGGAAATCAGGACCGGGGATGATCTCCATCAGATCGGGCAGATCAATCGCCGGGTTCTCCATGACGGCGATGGCGCCGTTGCAGACCTCGACCAGATTGTGCGGCGGGATGTTGGTCGCCATGCCGACGGCGATGCCGCCAGCACCATTGACCAGCAATGCCGGAAAGCGCGCAGGCAGGACGCGCGGCTCACGGCCCGAGGCGTCGTAGGTGTCCTGGAAATCGACGGTATCCTTGTCGATGTCCTCAAGCAGTTCGTGGGCAACCTTGGTCAACCGCGCTTCGGTGTAGCGCATCGCCGCGGGCGGATCGCCGTCGATCGAACCGAAATTGCCCTGCCCGTCGATGAGCGTCACGCTCATCGACCAGTCCTGGGCCATGCGCACCAACGCGTCGTAGATCGAGGCATCGCCGTGCGGATGGTACTTACCCATCACGTCGGCGACGGGGCGCGCCGACTTCACATATTTGCGGTTCCAGTGGTAGCCGCTCTCATGCGAGGCAAAGAGGATACGCCGATGCACCGGCTTCATGCCGTCGCGCACGTCGGGCAGCGCACGGCTCACGATCACGCTCATGGCGTAGTCGAGATAGGAGCGCTGCATCTCCTCGATGATGGAAATCGGCTCGATGCCGAAAGGACCCTCTGGCCCGCGCGGTGATTTCTGGTCGGTCAACTCTGATCACGCATGTTGGGAATCATTCAACCCTTATATAGGATTGCTGCCACGAAGACCAATTCCCACGGCGCTTTTCCAGAGCTGATTTCACCCGCCAATTCAAATGGATAGCTGGCGCCGGCGTTTCCGCGACAGTGTGTCCGCCACATTGTCGCCGGCATCGCCGCCGAGCGCCCGCCCCCGGCGCATTTTGTCTCTGGCGCGGGCGTCGCGCGCACGCTAGCCTGCGTTCACCCAGGGGGATGTTCGATGCCGCTTTTCGACAGTGTCTTCAATGCCTTCGTCACCATCCTGGTAACCATCGATCCGCCCGGCCTTGCACCGCTGTTTCTTGCCGTGACGCGCGGCATGAACCGCGAGCAACGCCTCCAGGTTTCAGTGCGCGCCAGCATCATCGCTTTCGCGGTCCTGGCCCTGTTCGCCATAGCAGGGGCTGCCATCCTCAAGGTGTTCGGCATCACCTTGCCGGCCTTCCGCGTGGCCGGCGGCTTCCTGCTGTTCTTCATCGCGTTTGAAATGGTCTTCGAGCGCCGCCAGGACCGCAAGGAAAAGATCTCGGACGTGGCGATCACCCGCGACCACATCCACAATCTCGCAGCCTTCCCGCTCGCCATTCCGCTGATCGCCGGCCCGGGCGCCATCTCGGCCACGGTTCTCTTGTCCGGCTCGTTTCAGGGCTGGACGGCGCAGGCGATGCTTGTGTTGATTATCCTGGCCTGCCTGGCATTGACCTTCCTGGTCTTCATTCTCGCCGAACGCATCGACCAGTTCCTCGGCCAGACCGGCCGCTCGATCCTGACCCGGTTGCTCGGCGTGATCCTGGCCGCACTTGCGGTTCAGTTCGTCGCCGACGGCATCAAGGAACTGGCAGCAATGTGAGGCCGGGCGACGGCCTGCATTGATGCGACACTTCCACAACGACTGCCCGAACACTGTCGCCCATGCTGAGGCAATCGGCCAGAAAGCAGCCAAATACAGCTTGGCGGGCGCGCCACGACCAATCTCCAGCACCTCGGCTGAGATCCGCGCGCTGCGCGAATACTTGCATACCCTTCCGGGCGCTTTGACGAATTATTCTTTTATGCTTGGAGAGACCGATCCGCATCGCCGCGATCTGGCAAGTGCGGTCAGCAGCCGATTTGTAGACAGACCCGGCCATGTTCCTGTTGGTTGCCTGCAGCGATGGAGGACCCATATCTGTTTCGAGCAGCGCGCTGCCGTTCCAGCAGCAAGCCAAGCGTGCCGACTGGTAGTCGCCGCCGGCCCCGGAGTTCAGGTACCCCCCCTTGGCCTTCTTCCATTTACGCAACCGGCCGCGCGCATTGGCATAGGGTGACGAAGTATTGAACTGGATCATCCTGCCCATGGTGTATTGCCTGTACCACGGTCGACCATATAGCTCGGCTTCGGTGTAGCCTTCGACCAGCGCAACGATACGCGCCTTGGCGTCGCCAAAACGTTGCAGCAGTTCGGGAAATGAAAGCGGTTGATAATCGCCATAGAACTTCCGGGCCAGCCGGCCGAGTTCGTTCCACTTGAATCCGGTTTCTGGAAAATCGATGGCTTCGCCGGCGGCTGCGCGCGCGTGCCACTTCAGTACCAGCTCGTTCCAACCAATGAGATAGGAGACGAGGTCGCGAACACTCATCACGGCGCCGTTAACGTGGCCGTCCAGCGTTGCCTCGCCTGCGAATTCGACCGGCACGGTCGCAAGCTCGCGCGCCAGCCTGTCATAGCCAACGCTAATCGCCTCGAGCAGTTCGGATTTGCTTTGCGGAACGGCCATTTGTCAAACGCTCTTGGCTGCAACGGTGCCGACGAAGCCATTGCGAAAAGCCCGCTGCATGGTGCCGGTGACATCATAGCTGCGCCATATCACCGGAACCTGTGCGCCAAACGCATCGACCATATTGCCCACTCGACGAATCTGCCATGCGGTGCACAACCCCGTCCTCAGGCACACGCCACGGCCCCAAGGAAATTCCGGCGTGGGATGCCATTTGCCTGGCCTACGCCAGTGCATGACCCCGAACCGAAAGTCCGCGTAGCGAAAATCGGAAACATTTTTCGGAAAGGATCATGCACAAATTCAAAGTGCTACAGCGTCCTTTCCGCGTCCAGAAGGACGCGCGGCGCTGTAGCACTGCAGCCTACGCCGCGGTCTCGACGATTTCGAAGTCGTGGGTGATTTCGGCGGTCTTGGCCATCATCGCCGAGGCCGAGCAGTATTTCTCCACCGACAGCTCGATGGCACGCTTGACCTTGTCAGGCGACAGCCGCTTACCCTTGACGATGTAGTGCATGTGGATCTTGGTGAAAACCTTGGGCTCGGTTTCCGCACGATCGGCTTCGAGTTCGACCACTACGTCCTCGACCGCCTCACGGCCCTTTTCAAGGATATGGACGACGTCATAGGCCGAGCAGCCGCCGGTGCCGAGCAGCACCAACTCCATCGGGCTCGGGCCCGGCGTCTTGCCCTCTGGCCCCGAGGCCGTGCCGAGCACCAGCTTGTGACCGCTGCCGGACTCGCCGACGAAGGTGCGGTCCTCAACCCATTTCACGCGTGCTTTCACTGCAGTCTACCTTTCATGCACCACGCGCATGATCGCCACACCCCACACGGCAGCAACCCGCTGCCTCGCGCTTGCGACATACCTTGCACGCCCGGACAAACCGCCTAGCAATTCAGCCACGCGACCCGTCAAGCCATTGCGCAGGCGCTCCATGGTTTCGATGCCCATCGAACGCCCGGAAAAACTGAATCAGAACGGAATCTCGTCATCGAGGTCGCGCGACGAACCGCCACCACCCATGCCGCCACGGCCACCACCGCCGCCGCCGCCGCCACGACCGCCGCCATAGCTGTCGGCCGGGCCCGACTGGCCGAAGTCAGAACCGCGACCACCGCCGCCGCCATAGCCACCCTGCCCACCGCCATAGCCGCCACCCTGGCCGCCGCTATAGCCGACCTGGCCGCCGCCATAGCCGGCGTCGCCGCCCTGGCCGCGTGCATCGAGCATCTGCAGTTCACCACGGAACTTCTGCAGCACGATCTCGGTGGTGTAGCGCTCGATGCCGTCCTTTTCCCACTTGCGGGTCTGCAGCTGGCCTTCGATGTAAACCTTCATGCCCTTCTTGAGGTACTGCTCGGCGACCTTGGCGAGGTTGTCGTTGAAAATGACCACCTGATGCCACTCGGTCTTTTCCTTGCGCTCGCCCGAGTTCTTGTCGCGCCAGCTTTCCGAGGTGGCGATGCGCAGGTTGACCACCGGCTCGCCCGAATTGAGCCTGCGGATTTCAGGATCGGCACCGAGATTGCCGACCAGAATGACCTTGTTGACGCTACCTGCCATAACACCGCTCCGCGCTCGTCCGAAACCAGATCCGAATTGTGAGCCGCACCTTAGCCCAACGCACAGGGTCCCCGCGCCCCCTGAGCGCGGAAAAGCTGGTGCAGTCCACAAATAGTTTTCGTTCTTATTTTGTTCTATACAAAACGACCCAAGATGGCAAGGGCCCCTTAAAAGCACCGAAGGGCCGCCCTTGCGGACGGCCCTCCGAACCTGCAGCGCTCGAACGGCTCAGGCCTCGCCCTGCATCCGATCCTTGAAGAAGTCGAGATGCTTCTTCTGCGCCTCGATCATCTTCTCGCGATAGATGCCATAGATTACGTCGGTGTCGTGCAGGGTCACGCCTTCGATCGTCGGCGAGGCAAAGGTCGGCAGTTCGATGCCGCGGTCGGCCAGCTTCTGCGCCGTGCGCGCGATCAGTTCGTGGGTCATGATCATGGCAAGCACGGTCGAAGAGCCCGCCACCGGCCGGCTCCAGCCCTTTACCGGCACGATCGCATCCTCGATCGGCGACGTCGTGTCGATTACGATATCGGCGGCATCCGCCAGTCGCTTGCCCGACGAATGGCTCGCCGGCTTGTCGAGGTTGTTCTTGCTGGTGATGGCAACGACGAACAGCCCGCGCTTCTTGGCATAGAGTGCGGTGTCGATGCCGGAAGCGTTGCGGCCGCTGTGGCCGAAGATGATGATCGAATCCCCAGGATTGAGCGGCTGATGGTCGAGGAACTTTTCCGCATATTTCTCGGTGCGCTCAAGCCACAGAAGCTCGCGCACGCCGCCCGATCCCAGCACATTGTGCCACATCACGCGCGGGTCGGTCAGCGGGTTGAAGCCGACATAAGAGCCGTAGCGCGGGAACGCCTCCTGGCAAGGCAGCACCGAATGGCCCGACCCGTAGAGGTGAACCAGGCCATTGTTGGCGAGCGTGTCGGCAAGCTTTGCCGACACCGTTTCGAAGGCCGCCTCGTTGGCTGTCGCCGCCCCGTCGATGAGCTTGGCCAACCGGCTGATGTAGGAAGTGGTCATGGTGACAAAGAACCTTTCGCTTGTCAGAGATGAAGAACGGAACGGATTTCGTAGCGGTCGCCGCGCATGGTCGAGACCGTGAATTCGAACGGGCCGCTGCGATCGAAGGCAATGCGCTCGACGACGAAGGCGGGGCTGCCGGCCGGCAGTTGGATGAGATCGGCATCCTCCGGCTTGACCGAGCCGATGCGGTAGATCTCGCGCGCCTCCAGCGGCACGATGCCGTAGGCGGCCTTGAGCGTCTCGTAGAGCGAGGAGACGCTTCCTGCTGTCTCCAGCAGGCCGGGCACGCGCGCCTCGGGCAGGTGCGCGGTCTGGATGCCGATCGGCTGGTCGTTGCCAAGCCTGAGGCGTCGCAACCGCACGACAGGGGTGCCCTCCTCGATCTCCAGCGCACCCGCAACCTGGGAGTCGGCAGGAACGATCCGTGCATCGAGCAACCGCGTGCCGAGATTGAGGCCGAGATTGGCCATCTCCTGGGTGAAGCTGGTCAGCCCGCGCACGCCTGCAATGACGGTCGGGCTACGCACGAAGGTGCCGCGCCCATGCTCGCGGCTGAGCAGGCCGGAATCCTCGAGATTGCGCAGGGCATGGCGCACTGTGATGCGGCTCACGCCGAGCAGGTCGCACAGCCGCTCCTCGTTGGGAATCTGCGACCCCGTCGCCCATTCGCCCGAGGAGATCAGCGCCCGCATCGCCTGTTCGGCCTGATGCCACAGCGGTTCCGGCCGGCTGCGGTTGGGTTTTGCGAAATTTCCGCTCATCGGATTTCGTCCCATTTCTGGCCCCTCGCCCCGGCGAACGCCGCCCCGACGAGGCTGGCATTCGGCCCGAAGGTCCCTTTTTCCATTCGCACCCGCCTGAGATGCGGTGGCAACTGTCTTTCCATGGCCTCGCGCACCATCGGCACCAGCACGTCGGCCGCCTCGGCCACGCCGCCGGCCAGTATCACTGCCTGCGGATCGAGCAGCGCCACAGCGGTCGCCAGACCGATGCCCAGCGCCCGCGTCGGATGCGCGAGCGCGCTCAGCGCCTTCGCCTCGCCCTCGCGCGCTGCCGCCACCAGCCCGCGGCCGTCACCGAAACCCGCCTGTCTGCCGAGCGCGTCGAGCGCCCTGCCCGAGGCCTGCCGCTCCAGCCAGCCGTCGCGGTCGTTGCCGGCGTCGGCGAGATCGGCGCAGGCCCAGCCGAAGGAACAGGCGGCACCATGTGCGCCGCGCACGATGCGCGAGCCCGACAGCACCGCCGAGCCGATTCCGGTGCCGATCGCCACCAGGATCGCGTCGGTCATTCTCTGCGCTGCCCCTGCTGTCGCTTCCGCCAGCAGCGCCAGTTGCGCATCCTGGCCCAGCCCGATCTCGACGTCAGGAAACAGTTCCGCCAGGTCGACACCGTCGAGGAAAGGCAGGTTGGGGATCCACTGGCAGCGCGTGCCATCAGCTGTGCCGGGCACGGAAATGCCCATGCGGCTGATGCCAGGCGTCTCGACGAGGCCCGACAGCTTCCCGCGAAATTCATCGATGCCTTTCGGCGCGGGCCATGCGCCGACCTGCTCGACCCCGGCCGGATTGCTGCAGTCCGCAAGACCCGCCCGCAATTGCGTGCCGCCTAGGTCGATGGCCAGGATCTTGCTCATCCCTTCACCCCGGAACTGACGATAGAATCGACGAAGAAGCGCTGCAGGAACACGAACAGCACCAGCGGCGGTAGCACCGCCAGCGTCGCGCCCGCCATCACCAGATTGGTGTTCATCGCGCCGCGATTGTAGCTCAACAGCCTGCTGAGGCTGATGACGATGGGATATTGCTCGCTGTTGCCCTGCAGCACGGTCAGCGGCCAAAGATAGCTGTTCCAGTGATAGACGAAAGCAAACAGGGCGAGCGCCGCCAGCGCCGGCGTCACCAAAGGTGCGACGATGGCAAACAGGATGCGCAGCTCCGACGCTCCGTCCATGCGCGCCGCGTCGATCAGGTCGTCGGGCACGCCCGCTATGAACTGCCGCATCAGGAAGATGCCGAAGGCATTGGCCAGGTTCGGCAGGATCACCCCCGCCAGGCTGGCATTGAGACCGATAGTCCCGACCATCCGGTAGAGCGGGATCAACGTGACGATCGGCGGCAGGAACATTGTCGCTATCAATGCGGCAAACAGCAGATCGCGCCCGCGAAACCGGTGCTTGGCGAAGGCATAGCCGGCCATCAGGCTGGTAACGAGAATGCCTGTCGTCGTCACCGTGGCGATGACGGCTGAATTCGCCATCGAGCGGCCGACATTGATGACGCCCGCAACCTTGCCGAAGGCGTCCAGGCTCGGGCTCTCCGGCAGCCACACCGGCGGCACCTGCATTGTCTCGGCCGGCGTCTTCAGGCTCGACAACACCATCCAGACCAGCGGAAAGGCCGATGCAACCGCCACGACCAGCATCAGCATAGCCACCAGATAGTCGCCGCCGCTCGGCCTTGGCCGGAAAAAGATCAGGCCGCGGCGCGGCCGCCATTTGCTTGCCGAGGTCATTCGTCGTCACCCCGCCGGGCGAAGGCGAACAGTGCGAAGATCACCACGATCAGCGACAGCATCAGCGTCACCGCCATGGCGGAGCCCAGGCCCCCTTGCGCGCGCTCGATGCCGACACGCCTGATGTGATAGGTGAGAACATTGGTCGAACCGACGGGCCCGCCTTGCGTGATCAGCGCCACCGGCTCGAACACCTGCACGGCATTGATGATGGCGATCACCGCGCTGAACAGCAGCGTGCGGCGCAGCAGCGGCAGCGTGATCGCCGAAAACTGCTGGCGTGCATTGGCGCCGTCGATGGTCGCCGCCTCATAAAGGCTGGTAGGGATCTGCGTCAGTCCGGCGACCACCAGCACGGTGAAATAGCCGACCTGCTGCCAGACATTGAGGAAGACGATCGACACCAGCGCCGTATCAGGCGACGACAACCATGGCTGCGGTCCGATGCCGATCCATCCGAACATCTGGTTGATCGGCCCCTCGGTCGGGGAATAGAGCTTCGACCACACCAGGGCGACGGCGATCATCGGCACCATGTAGGTCGAAAACAGGATGGTCCTGAGCGCGTTTCCACCAGCGACGTTGCGCTGGTAGACCAGCAGCCCCAGCACCACCGAAAGCGGCAGGATCAGCGCCACCGAGAGCACCGTGTAGATCGCAGTGTTGACCAGCGCACCCTTGAAGTCGCGGCCGACCGAGGTCGCCCCGAAAATCTCCCGGAAATTGTCGAACCCGGCAAACTGGGCGGTCTGGAAGCCAGTCTGCGTCGACCAGTGCTGCAGCGACAGCCAGACCGTCAGCAGCATCGGCAGGAAAATGAAGGCGCCTATGAGCGAGACGGCTGGCGTCAGCAACGCCCAGACGGAATGTTGGTGGGTCCTGGTCATTTCAATTTCGTGCCCGCGGAAACCGCAACGGCCGTGTGTCTGAAAACAAATAGCCCCTCACCGGTTCGCTTCGCGAACCACCTCTCCCCCACATTCGTAAGGGAGAGGAATCGCCAATCGCCTTGGTCGCGACCATGCAGGGCTTGGGTTCCTCGCCCCCATGGAATGGGGGAGAGGTGGTTCGCGCAGCGAACCGGTGAGGGGGACTTCATCAGCTGGCCTCGTACCCGAAGAAGAAGGCCCTACTTCGCAGCCTTCTCCAGGATCGAAGCGGCATCGGCCTGGGCGCTCGCCTGCGCGTCCTTTGCCGAAACCTTGCCGTATTGCAGCGCCTCGACCGTCTGCTGCAGGGATTCGGAGAATTCCTGTCCGCCCAGCACCACGGGGAACGGCTTGGCGTCGGCCAGCACGCTGACATAGCCCGACAGGAACTCGGAACCGAGCTTGTCCTTGAAGGCTTCGACATCTGACGTCCGCGACGGCAGGATGCCCATCGACATCAGGATGTTGGCCATGGCCGAAGCGCCGTTCGGGCCCGACTTCGGACTATTGAGCCAGGCAAGAAAATCCCAGGCCGCCTTCTGCTCGGCCTCGGCAGCCCCCGCATTCACCACGGTCATCCAGGAATATGAGATCGAGCGCGGCTTGTCGCCGCTCGGCCCGACCGGGATCGGTGCGGTGGCGATATTGGCGAATTTGTCGCCCATGCCGCCCTTCAGCGCGCTCTCCCACCAGTTGGCCATGATGATCATGCCGGTCTTGCCCGAGACGAAATTGTCAAGGAACGGCCCGGTCGTGTTGGCGTCTGCCGTGCCCATGGCCGGATCGCTGGAACCGGCCTTGATCAGGTCCTCGTAGAGCTGGAACGCCTCGCCCGCGTTCTTGCTGTCCAGCACAGGCTTGCCGTCGACGACCAGATCGCCGCCGTTCGACACCAGAAGCGACGAGAACGGATGCACAACGCCCGCCGCCCATGAATTGATCATTCCGAAGCCCTGCTGCCCGGCATCCTTCTTGGTCAACTTGGCGGCCGCGTCCTTGAGCTCGTCCCAGGTCTTGGGAGCGCCCGCGATGCCCGCCTCGGCAAAAAGCGCCTTGTTGTAGTTCAGCGCATAGACGTCGATTTCGTTGGGAATGCCGTAAAGCGTGCCGCCGACGCTCGCCGCCGACACCACACCGGCCGGCCAGCCGGCCTTGACGTCGCCACCGACGGCCTCGGGTGCTGGAGCCACCAGCTTGTCGCGCGCCAGTTCCGGCAGCCACAGGTCGTAGATGCCGGCAATCGTCGCGCCGTCGCCGCCACCCTGCGAACGCAGCGTGGTCAACAGGTCACCGAACGGCACCGCGCGCACCGTGACAGCAACATCCGGATTGGTCTTGGAAAAATCCTTGGCCGCCTGCTCGAGCAGCGCCACGGTCTCCGGCGACCAGTGGGTGAGATAGGAAATATTGACCGACTGCGCCAGCACGGCACTCGGCAGCATAGCGATGCCGGCGGCCAGCGCGCATTTGATGGTCCACGCAAGCTTCATGACAAATCCTCCAGATGCGGACTGTTCCCTTTTATGGCCCGCGCCAAGAGGTTATAACGTCATATCGACCTGTCAAGCAGGTTCGTGTGGAGAATTCCGTCCGCCATATCGCCGCAACGAGAGGCATCTGCATTCGGGTTGCGCATGAGCTTCAGCAAATGCTCGAGCGGCAATATCGCGGCATCGGTCGCGTTCAGATCGGCAAGGTATCATGCGACGAACCGCCGCCGCTTGTCAGTCAGCGCCACATCTGGTTACCTTCAATTGATGCCAAATCGGGAGATAGCAATGCTCAGATCTTGGTCTCTGTCACTAGCAATGGCTTTTGGCCTATTGGCCTCGCCCGTGGCGCTTCCTCCAGAGGCGACGGCCCAGGCCAACGTCAATATCAGCATCGGTATTGGCACCAACCTCAACAGAGGAAGAGGAATTACCTGCAGTCAGGGGGAAAGGCTGCTCCGCAGTCGTGGGTTCCGGGATGTGCGCCGTATAGACTGCCGCGGTCGGTTCTTCGTCTATCGGGCATGGCGAGGAAACACTCGCTTCGAGGTCGGCATCAGACAGCGCGATGGCCGCGTTGTCGAAATGCGTCGCATCGGCAGCAGGCGATAGCCCGCTTCGTCACGCCGCCCCGTGCAGGCGTGAATCGTGGTTCGAGCCCATAAGCGGGAACATGAGCGGGAACATCTACCCCCCATCGTCATGGCTGCAGCTTGTCACGCTGCACCACCCGTACCATTGGCGCCCCCGCCGCACGCCATTGCCTTTGGCTTCTCACGTCGCAATATCAGGACACAAATTTGGCCCCGCCGCTCCGGGGAGCGCACGGGGCCTGTTGTCGGGTTGTACCCTTGACCGCCGGGAGTGGTTTACCGGCTCTGCTCTCTCGGATTCTCTGTGACACGCAGCCACTGATCCGACCATGGTCTCAAATTGTAAGGGGAAACGACAGGCTCGGTTTGCGGGGCTTTTCACTCAGGAAATGCCGGGCACATGTGCCCGCCGTGGTTCCGTCTCGCTAGCGGAACCTTGTGTAACCGTCCGGTGGAGTCATGCCTCTCCTCCTGTGCCAGTTGTACCACTGTCAGCCTGGTGCTCAACTCGCGTGTCTGCGGCGTCTCGCAGACCGACCCTAGCATGGTGAGGAGCCATCCAGAGAGGCTCGGCATCAGGTAACGCTTGGATTCTACCCCCTGGTTTGACCACGTCAACCACAACATTGTTAGAAGCGTAAAATGTGATCCGATGCCGTCTTTTCAGCGTACGGGCCAAGGCCCGCTCCTGCCACCACGCTGTCAGCAGGTGTTCGATCTTTGTTCTTTTTGACTTGCCCCTCGGCGCCAAAGACGGTTAAACGCTGTGCGGTTTGCGTGGCAGCGCCTCTCGACCGGGCGTCGCGAATACCTACATGAGGGAATGGCCGGGCACCCCCGCCACTCCGAGCAATTCCAGATTTGAGGCGGCGGACCGGGCATGGCCGATCACAAGTACCTTTCCATTCGCGGCGCGCGCGAACACAATCTCAAGAATGTCGATCTCGACCTGCCGCGCGACAGGCTGATCGTCATGACCGGCCTGTCCGGTTCCGGCAAGTCGTCGCTCGCCTTCGACACCATCTATGCCGAGGGCCAGCGCCGCTATGTCGAGAGCCTGTCGGCCTATGCCCGCCAGTTCCTCGAGATGATGCAGAAGCCCGATGTCGACCAGATCGACGGCCTGTCGCCGGCGATCTCCATCGAGCAGAAGACCACCTCGAAGAACCCGCGCTCGACTGTCGGCACCGTCACCGAGATCTACGACTACATGCGCCTGCTGTTCGCGCGCGTCGGCGTGCCCTATTCGCCGGCCACCGGCCTGCCGATCGAGAGCCAGACGGTTTCGCAGATGGTCGACCGCGTTCTGGCGCTGGACGAGGGCACGCGCCTGTTCATCCTCGCCCCCATCGTCCGCGGCCGCAAAGGCGAGTACAAGAAGGAGTTGGCCGAACTTCAGAAGAAGGGCTTTCAGCGCGTCAAGATCGACGGCGCCTTCTACGAAATCGGCGAAGCACCTGTCCTCGACAAGAAGTACAAGCACGACATCGACGTCGTCGTCGACCGCATCGTCGTCCGCCCCGACCTCGCCACCCGCCTGGCCGACTCGCTCGAAACCGCGCTCAAGCTGGCCGAGGGCCTTGCCGTCGCCGAATTCGCCGACCGCCCGCTCGACGCCAGCCAGACCGGCGAGGACTCGGTCAACAAGTCTGCGAACGAAACCCACGAACGCATTCTTTTTTCGGAGAAATTCGCCTGTCCGGTATCGGGATTCACCATCCCCGAGATCGAACCGCGTCTGTTCTCCTTCAACAACCCGTTTGGCGCCTGCCCGGCCTGCGACGGTCTCGGCAACCAGCGCGCCATCGACCCCGCGCTGATCGTGCCGGAGGACCATGTCTCGCTGCGCGAGGGTGCTGTCGCGCCTTGGGCCAAGTCGACCTCGCCCTACTACGCCCAGACGCTGGAAGCGCTGGGGAAAGTCTACGGATTCAAGCTCGGCGACCGCTGGCGCGACCTTTCTGCGGAAGCGCAAGAAGCGATCCTGCGCGGCACCGGCACGAAGGAAATCACCTTCAACTATGACGACGGCCTGCGCTCCTACAAGACGACCAAGACCTTCGAGGGCGTGATCCCCAATCTCGAGCGTCGCTGGAAGGAGACCGAATCCGCCTGGATGCGCGAGGAGATCGAGCGCTTCATGTCGGCCACGCCCTGCCCGGCCTGCGCCGGCTACCGCCTCAAGCCCGAGGCGCTCGCCGTCAAGGTCGGCGGCAAGCACATCGGCGAGGTCACCGAACAGTCGATCCGCAAGGCCAATGCCTGGTTCGAGGCGCTGCCCGAACTGCTCAACGACAAGCAGAACGAGATCGCCGTCCGCGTCCTCAAGGAAATCCGCGAGCGCCTGCGCTTCCTCAACGATGTCGGCCTCGAATATCTGACGCTGTCGCGCAATTCCGGCACGCTGTCGGGCGGTGAAAGCCAGCGCATCCGCCTCGCCTCGCAAATCGGCTCGGGACTAACCGGCGTGCTCTACGTGCTCGACGAGCCGTCGATCGGGCTGCACCAGCGCGACAACGCACGCCTGCTCGACACGCTGCGCCACCTCAGGGACATCGGCAACACCGTCATCGTCGTCGAGCATGACGAGGATGCCATCCTGACCGCCGACTATGTCGTCGACATCGGCCCGGCCGCGGGCATCCATGGCGGCAACGTCATCGCCGAAGGCACACCGCAGCAGGTCATGGCCAACCCGAACTCGATCACCGGCAAATATCTGTCGGGCGAGCTTGAAATCGCTACGCCCGCTTCGCGCCGCGAATTGAAGAAGAACAAGCGCATCAAGATCGTCGGCGCCCGCGGCAACAACCTCAAGAACGTCACCGCCGAAATCCCATTGGGCACCTTCACCGCCGTCACCGGCGTATCGGGCGGCGGCAAGTCGACCTTCCTGATCGAGACGCTGTTCAAGGCCGCCTCGCGCCGCATCATGGGCTCGCGCGAGCACCCGGCCGAGCACGACCGCATCGAGGGCCTCGAATTCCTCGACAAGGTCATCGACATCGACCAGTCGCCGATCGGCCGCACCCCGCGTTCGAACCCGGCGACCTACACCGGCGCCTTCACGCCGATCCGCGACTGGTTCGCCGGCCTGCCGGAAGCCAAGGCGCGCGGCTACCAGCCCGGCCGCTTCTCCTTCAACGTCAAGGGCGGCCGCTGCGAGGCCTGCCAGGGCGACGGCGTCATCAAGATCGAAATGCACTTCCTGCCCGACGTCTACGTCACCTGCGACGTCTGCCACGGCAAGCGCTACAACCGCGAAACCCTCGACGTGCTGTTCAAGGGCAAGTCGATCGCCGACGTGCTCGACATGACGGTCGAGGAAGGCGTCGAGTTCTTCGCCGCCGTGCCCGTCGTCCGCGACAAGCTCGAAACGCTCAAGCAGGTCGGCCTCGGCTACATCCATATCGGCCAGCAGGCCAACACGCTGTCGGGTGGCGAGGCCCAGCGGATCAAGCTCGCCAAGGAGCTGTCGCGCAAGGCTACTGGCAAGACGCTCTACATCCTGGACGAACCGACCACCGGCCTGCATTTCCACGACGTCGCCAAGCTGCTCGAGGTGCTGCACGAACTGGTCGACCAGGGCAACACGGTCGTCGTCATCGAGCACAATCTCGAGGTCATCAAGACTGCCGACTGGGTGCTCGACCTCGGCCCCGAGGGCGGCGACGGCGGTGGCGAGCTGGTGGCGGCAGGTCGGCCGGAAGACATCGTCGGCGAGCCGCGCAGCTACACCGGCCAGTTCCTCAAGGAGTTGCTGGAGCGCCGCCCGGGCGGCAAGCGCGAGGCGGCCGAGTAGGCTGCCTCACTCCGTCGGCTGCGAGCTTTTTCCCGCCGCGGCCGGCGCCGGCTTGCCGACGGGCCTCAAAATCTTCCAGTGGCTGTAGAAGATCGCGTTGATCTTCTCGACCAGCGTCGAGACGACCGAGACCAGGAACGACAGCAGCCCCGGATACGGTGTCGGCCGGACGATGTCCATGAACACGCAATAGCGGCGAGCGTCGTACTGGTTGACCGAGCGATGGATCAGCGTGTCGTCAAAGATGTAGAGCGGCTCGTTGTGCCAATAATGCTTCTGGTTTCCGCATTCGATGAAGATCTGATCCGTCTTCACCGGCGACAGGTTGTAGAGCACCCTCAGCGTCAGCCTGAGCGGGCCATAGTGGAACGAGGTCGACTCGCGGCCCGAGAACACCGACACGGCGATGGTCTTGATGAAGCGGAACTCGCGCTTGAACTCCTGGATGTTGTGCGGGTTCTCCTTGCCGTACCATTTGAACACATACATGCCGCGCCGCCCGGCCTCGAACACTTGGTCAATGTCGCCAACGATCTCGTCCTTGCGCGCCCGGAACGTGTCGAGCACGAAGTCGAGTTCCTCACGCCATTCCGGCGGCATGTCGTCGAGCTTGTAGACGCCCTTGTTGCGGTGGCTGAGAAGGTCGATGAGCAGGTTGAATGGCGACAGCAGCCAGGTCGGAATGCCGTTGCCGAGAAAGTAACGCTCGAACACCATCGCATCGCGCCGCGTGTTACGCATGACGTCGATCAGCCCGGTGCAGAGGAAGAACAGTGTGACGAAGGGTATGAAGTAAAATCCGGCGGCCAGTGCCAGTGCGGCGATGGCAAGTTTGCGGACAATGCGTTTGGACATGCTCATGATCGCCCCAAGAATGGTGAAAGATGCACGAATAGACCCCGTGCACAGACATAGGCGGATGGGCGGCACTTGAACAGCGGGATTTCTACCTGTCGGCAAATGCCGAAACCTATTGCAACCGGGACAGCGCCTGCGGCCGGGACGCATGAAATCGAATGACAGGCGGCATGGTCTCGACGACCAATCTACCAGAGGGGACGAAGAAATGACCAATTCAGGAACAATCCGCGCCGGCATGGGCGGCTGGACGTTCGAGCCGTGGGATACGTCCTTCTATCCGGACAAGCTTTCCAAGGCCAAGCAGTTGCAATTCGCCAGCCGGCAGGTGCCGACCATAGAGGTCAACGGCACCTACTATTCCAGCTTCAAGGAGCCGACCTTCCTCAAATGGGCAACGGAATCGCCCGACGGTTTTGTCTTCTCGCTCAAGGGCAACCGCTTCGTCACCAACCGCCGCGTGCTCGGCGAGGCCGGCGAGTCGATGATGCGTTTCCTGGGCTCGGGCATCGTGGCACTCGGCGAAAAACTCGGGCCGATCCTGTGGCAGTTCGCCCCGACCAAGAAGTTCGACGCCGATGATTTCGAGGCGTTCCTGAAGCTCCTGCCCGAAAAGCAGGACGGCGTTCCGCTTCGCCACGCGGTCGAAGTACGGCATGATTCCTTTATCGTGCCGGAATTCGTCACGCTGGCGCGTAAGTACAATGTGGCGATCGTCTATGCCGACCACGCCACCTATCCAGCCATATCAGACGTGACAGGCGATTTCGTCTACGTGCGGCTACAGACCGGCAGCGACGACAACGCCGACTGCTATACATCAGCAGGACTGGACGAATGGGCCGCGCGTGCAAAAATCTGGGCTGCAGGCGGCGTGCCGGCCGACCTGCCCCGCGCTTCACCTGACACCGAGGCACCGGTCAAGCCGCGCGACGTCTTTGTCTACTTCATCACCGAGGGCAAGGTCCGCGCCCCGTTTGGCGCGATGGCGTTGATGAAGCGGCTGAACGGGGGCTGAACGGACGCGGAAAGCCCTTCTGGCGGGAAAATCATCCGGCCAGTTCCCCAAGCACCTCGCGCAACGCCAGTGGCAGATCCTCGGCGATCAGGCCCGGCCCAAACCGCCGTGCCGCCTCGGCATGCATCCACACGGCGGCACAGGCCGCCTCGAAGGGTGGCATCGCCTGGGCGAGCAGCGCCGCGACGATGCCCGACAGCACGTCGCCCGAGCCGGCGGTCGCCAGAAGTGGCGTGCCGTTGGCGTTGATCGCCGCGCGCCCGTCGGGTGCGGCGATCACCGTGTCCGGTCCCTTGTAGATGATGGTGGCATTGGCCCGTTGCGCGGCAGCCCTTGCCCGCTCGAGCTTGGAAAGCGCGCCGTCGGCGGCAATGTCGGTAAACAGACGGCCGAACTCGCCATGATGCGGCGTCAGCACCAATGCCGGACCATTCGGCCGTTTCGCGGCCTCGAAGAAGGCCAGCCGCCGATGCGCCAGCGAGGTGATGCCGTCGGCGTCGAGCACCAGCGCGCCGAAACGGCCAGCCGCGTGGGTGATCAGGTCGAGCGCGAAACGGCCAACCTCCGGCTCGGGCCCGAGCCCCGGCCCATAGACCAGCACCTCGGGCTTGCGGGCATCGAGAAAGGCCTGGGCATCGTCGAGCGTGTCGCAGCGCCTCAGGATGATCGAGGTGAGATGGGCAGCATTCGCCGCCAGCGCCCCGCCCGGCGACAGCAGCGTCACCGCCCCCGCCCCGGCCCGCGCCGCAGCCATGGCCGACAGGCGGGCAGCACCCGTCGCCGACACCCCGCCGGAGAAGACCCCGACATGGCCGCGGCTATATTTGTGCGCGTCGTTGGCCGGCGATGGAAAATGCCGCTGCCACAGGCCCGGCTCGTTCTCGAAGCAGCATGCGCCCGTGGCGGCGATCGTCGCGTCCGCAATGCCGATGTCGGCCACGACGACGTCGCCGCACTGCGCCCTGCCCGGCTGCAGCAGGTGCCCGGGCTTCTTCCGTGCGAAGGTCACGGTCGCCACGGCCTTGAACGCGCCGCCGAGTATCGTCCCGCTTGCCCCGGACACGCCGGACGGCAGGTCGACCGCCACGACAGGCAGAGCGGCGGCATTGGTCTTTTCAATTGCCGCCAGCACTTCGCCGGCAAGCGGCTTGGACAGGCCGGCGCCGAAAAGCGCATCCACCACCAGCGAGCCCGGCATGGGGTCGAAGGCGGAGAGCGGCTCGGGCGGAACAGGACATTCGGCAGCGGCAAGTGCGGCATCGCTGCCCGGGCGTGGCTCAGCCATAGCAAACAGCCGGACCGCGACGCCAGTTTGGTGCAGCAACCGCGCCACCACATAGCCGTCGCCGCCATTATTGCCCGGCCCACACAGAATGTGCACCGACTGGGCAGCCGGAAACCGCGCAAGGATGAGGTCGGCAATGGCGCCGCCTGCCCGCCGCATGAGCCCGATCCCGTCGGCCGTTCCGGCCGCGATCGTCAGCCGATCCGCCTCTGCCATCTCGGTCGGAGTCAGTAACTCGAATGCCATGGTGCCAACCCGGAAGATTTTCTGCATAAGAGAGGTAGCACGGCGGGACCGCCGACCGGAACAAGATCTGGCGCCAATCGCGCAGCTGGCGCGCACAATTCTCGTGCACGACGCCTATTTTTTGAGCACAAGAACTCCACAACCAACGACTAAATTTTGTGCGCCGGCATGAGGCCATTGAAATCTCCCACGCAAAGAGGGCCTATTGGCCCGGTTGCCGTCCAGACCACCCGAATCCGTTGCGGTCGAGGCAACTGGCACACTTCGTGCATGAGAGATGCGCGAGTGGGATTTTCACCCAGAATTTTCGGCAGTGGAGGCCAGTATTCACATGAAAAAGATCGAAGCGATCATCAAGCCGTTCAAGCTCGACGAAGTGAAGGAAGCGCTCCAGGAAGCCGGCCTGCAGGGCATCACCGTTATCGAGGCCAAGGGCTTTGGTCGCCAGAAGGGGCACACCGAACTCTATCGCGGCGCCGAATATGTCGTCGACTTCCTGCCCAAGGTGAAGATCGAGGTCGTCCTCGGCGACGACGCGGTCGAAGCGGCGATCGACGCGATCCGCAAGGCCGCCCAGACCGGCCGCATCGGCGACGGCAAGATTTTTGTCTCCAACATCGAGGAAGTCGTGCGCATCCGCACCGGCGAGACCGGCATCGACGCCATCTGACGCCTCCCCGACCCCAGTTCTCGTCCCAACGTCATCACAAGGGAAAATTGATATGACGACAGCCAAAGACGTAATGAAGCAGATAAAGGACAACGACGTTAAGTTCGTTGACCTGCGCTTCACCGACCCGAAGGGCAAGCTCCAGCACGTCACCATGGACATCGCCGAAGTCGAGGAAGAAATGTTCGCCGATGGCGTCATGTTCGACGGCTCGTCCATCATTGGCTGGAAAGCCATCAACGAGTCCGACATGGTCCTGATGCCCGACCTGGACACGGTCCACATGGATCCGTTCTTCGCCCAGTCGACCATGGTCATCCTCTGCGACATTCTCGATCCGGTTTCGGGCGAAGCCTACAACCGCGACCCGCGCGGCATCGCCAAGAAGGCCGAGGCCTACCTGAAGTCGGAAGGCTTCGGCGACACCGTCTATGTCGGCCCGGAAGCCGAGTTCTTCGTCTTCGACGACGTCAAGTACAAGGCCGATCCCTACAACACCGGCTTCAAGCTCGACTCGACCGAACTGCCGTCGAACGACGACACCGACTATGAGACCGGCAACCTCGGCCACCGTCCGCGCGTCAAGGGCGGCTACTTCCCGGTTCCGCCGATCGACAGCTGCCAGGACATGCGCTCCGAGATGCTGACCGTGCTGTCGGAGATGGGCGTGCGCGTCGAAAAGCACCACCACGAGGTGGCAGCTGCCCAGCACGAGCTCGGCATCAAGTTCGACACGCTGGTCCGCAACGCCGACAAGATGCTGATCTACAAGTATGTCGTGCATCAGGTCGCCAACGCCTACGGCAAGACGGCAACCTTCATGCCGAAGCCGATCTTCGGCGACAACGGCTCGGGCATGCACGTCCACATGTCGATCTGGAAGAATGGCAAGCCGACCTTCGCCGGCAACGAATATGCTGGTCTGTCGGAAAGCTGCCTGTACTTCATCGGTGGCGTCATCAAGCACGCCAAGGCGATCAACGCCTTCACCAACCCGCTGACCAACTCCTACAAGCGTCTGGTCCCTGGTTATGAAGCGCCGGTCCTGCTCGCCTATTCGGCGCGCAACCGTTCAGCGTCCTGCCGCATTCCGTTCGGCAACTCGCCGAAGTCGAAGCGCGTGGAGGTCCGCTTCCCCGATCCGGGCGCGAACCCCTACCTCTGCTTCGCCGCACTGCTGATGGCCGGCCTCGACGGCATCAAGAACAAGATCCACCCCGGCCAGCCGATGGACAAGGATCTGTACGACCTGCCGGCCAAGGAACTGAAGAAGATCCCGACCGTCTGCGGCAGCCTGCGCGAAGCACTCCAGAGCCTCGACAAGGACCGCGGTTTCCTCAAGGCCGGCGGCGTCTTCGACGACGACCAGATCGACAGCTTCATCGAACTGAAGATGGCCGAGGTCATGCGCTTCGAAATGACCCCGCACCCGGTCGAATACGACATGTACTACTCGGTCTGATCGCTTTCAGACCCAAGGAAAACCCCGGCGCGCGCCGGGGTTTTTTTTGTTTTACGACCGGGCCGGAATGCCGCCGCTCAGATGTTTTTTGAGCCCATCTGGTCGGCTATGTAGTCGGCCTGGCGAATGGCCAGAGTCACGATGGTCAACGTCGGGTTCTCCGCGCCGCCGGTGGTGAACTGGCTGCCATCGGACACGAACAGGTTCTTGATGTCGTGCGTCTGGCCCCATTTGTTGACCACGCCGTCCGACGCCTTCTCGCTCATCCTGTTGGTGCCCAGGTTGTGGGTCGACGGATAGGGCGGTGTCGGGAAGGTGCGCGTGGCGCCGACCGCCTCATAGAGCGCCTTGCCTCGGCCGTAGGCATGATCGCGCATTGCCACGTCGTTGGGATGGTCGGTGAACGAAACATCGGGGATCGGCATGCCGTACTTGTCCTTCAACTCGCCATGCAGCTTCACCGCGTTCTGCTCCTGCGGCATGTCTTCGCCGACGATCCACATGCCGGCCATGGAATCGTAGTGATCGAGCGCCGTGGTGAACGAACGGCCCCAGGCACCGGGGTCGAGGAACGCCGCCATGAAAGGCAGACCCAGCGACAGCGTCTCGAGTTCGTAGCCGCCGACGAACCCGCGCGAAGGATCATGTGGGGCCTCGTCGCGGATGATGCCGGCCATGATCGTGCCGCGCCAGAAATGCACCGGCTTGTCGAAGATGGCATAGACCGAGCCGGTGGTATGGCGCATGTAGTTCTTGCCGACCTGGCCGGACGAATTGGCGAGGCCATCGGGGAACTTCGCCGACGCCGAATTGAGCAGCAGCCTCGGGCTTTCGATGGAGTTGCCGGCGACGCAGACAATGCGGGCCCTCTGGCTCTGCAGCTTGCCGTCCTTGTCGGCGTAGACGACATTGCTGACCTTGCCATTGTCATCGTGCTCTATCTTCAGCACCTGGCTGTTGGGCCTGACTTCCAGCTTGCCCGTGGCCTCGCCCTTCGGGATCTCGGTGTAGAGGGTCGACCATTTGGCGCCCCACTTGCACCCCTGGAAGCAGAAGCCGGTCTGCTGGCAGAAATTGCGGCCGTCGCGCTCGGCCGAGTTGATGGCCATGTGACCGGTGTTGCACTCCTTGTAGCCGAGCTTGTCGGCGCCCGCCTTGAACACCTTGAAATTGTTGTTGCCGGGCAGGCCTTCGATGCCGTTGGTGCGGGTCACGCCCATCTTGTCCTCGGCCTTGGCGTAATAGGGCTCGAGGTCGGCGAGCGAAATCGGCCAGTCGAGCAGGTTCGCCCCCTCGACCTTGCCGTAATGCGTCGCTGTCTTGAACTCGTGAACCTGCAAGCGCAGCGAGGCGCCGGCCCAGTGCGTGGTCGTGCCGCCTACCGCCTTGACGATCCAGGCAGGCAGGTTCGGAAAATCCTTGTGCACGCGCCAGCCGCCGCCGGTGGTGCGGTTGTCCAGCCAGGCGAGCTGGCCGAAGGAGGCCCATTCGTCGTTGACGAAGTCCTCGTATTCGACGCGCGGACCGGCTTCGAGAATGACGACGTCGATGCCCTTCTGGGCAAGTTCGTTGCCGAGCGTGCCGCCGCCAGCACCGGAGCCGATGATGACGACGACGCCATCGTCGTTGAGATCATAAGGTGCAGCCATGATTTCCTCCCAGAGACTGCGGAAAGACCCTGACCAGAGGCGACAGCCTCCTCAGAGCCAGTCGATGTCGTTGAAGCCGCGGTTGATGTATCCCCCTTTCGAGTAGGATTCGCCCTGATAGCCGAAGATCGGCCATACATCCTTCTGGTTGTAGAGGCCGACGACGAGGCCTCCCCTTATCGCCTGGAAGAATGGCGTCTCCTCGATCTGCCTGAGCACCGCCACCCGCTCGTCTTCCCACCCGAGTCCGGTGTAGCCGCCCGCGCCGGATTTCTGATCGAGGTCGGCGATGCCCTTTTCGATCAGTTCCTTGTGGGCGGGATCCTTGGCGGCGAGTTCGTCGTGGCTCTTGATGGCGATGGCGTAGTACCGGTCCGGCACTTGGTCATGCGGGTAGACGTCGCGCGCCATCTGGATGAGGGTGGCGATGGTTTCGGGCTTCAAGGCCGTGGATTCGAGCCCCCAGGATTCGCTGGCGCTGAGGACGGCCGACCCGCTGATGATGAACAGGGCGCCGGCCGCACTGCCGCGCTTGAGCAGTTCGCGTCGCGACAGGCCTGACCTGCCCTGATAGATGGTCACCATGATTTTCCTCCCTTGCTGGCTATGCGCCTCCGGCGCTTGGCTGGCGCGGCGCTCCCCCGCCGCGGCGTGTTACTTGTATCGGCCTCCCCGCTGCAGCACCTCGATCTTGTAGCCGTCGGGATCTTCGATGAAGAAGAAGCGGGCAAGAGGTGTGCCACCCGGCGCGAAGTCGACGATGTCCTTGGGGCTGAGGCCGGCAGCGACCAACCTCTCGCGTTCCGCCTCGAGGTCCGCCACCGACACTGCGAGATGACCGTAGCCGTCACCCAGCGCATAGGGCTCCGTTCGCCCCTTGTTGACGGTCAACTCGACCTCGAATTCGGTTTCCGGATTGCTGAGGTAGACGAGGGTAAAGGTTTCGAAATCGAGACGATCCGCAATTTCCAGGCCGAAGGCGGTACGGTAGAATGAAACCGAGCGCGCTTCGTCCAGAACGCGCACCATGGTGTGAATTGCTTTCGCCATTAGACCTCCTGGTAGGTTTGGGCTGTGGGATTATGAAACTGCGCGGCTGCGAATGGTGGCAGCCCGCTACCACGCCTCTAAAGAGAATCCGGGCTACGCGCCAACGAAACTCATGTTGCGGTAGCCGGCGCTCGGGCCGATGATGCAAGTGGACGCCACACCGGCGGCAGCGCCCGGGCGAGCCATCGGGAGGAAGGAAATGTGCAGGGTATTTGCCGGACAGGACCCGACAGTCTATCGGCAGATCAACCGGTCGATCAGGCTCGCCGGGCATTCGACCAGCATCCAGCTGGAGGCCACGTTCTGGGACCTTCTGGACGAGATCGCCGCCTCACAGCATCTGACGACGCCGAAGTTCATCTCCAAGCTTCATGACGAGGCCATCGAGATCAACGGCGAGATCCCGAACTTCGCCTCCATGCTGCGCACGACCTGCGCGCTCTATCTGCGTGGCCACAGACCAGCGAGCGGAGAGATGTAGGCGCTCGCTCCTTGAAACGAAAAACCCGGGGTCGCCCCCGGGTTCTTGTTCATTCGACTGATTGAAGAACTCAGGCCGCAGCCTTGGTCTCGACGCTGGTTGGCACCGTCGAAATGGTCTTCAGGATCTGCGAGGCGATCTGATAGGGGTCGCCCTGCGAGTTCGGACGACGATCCTCGAGATAGCCGCGATAGTCGTTGCGCACGAAGCTGTGCGGCACGCGGATCGAGGCACCGCGATCAGCCACGCCCCAGGTGAAGACATTGATCGAAGCAGTCTCGTGCTTGCCCGTCAGGCGCAGGTGGTTGTCGGGACCATAGACGGCAATGTGGTCTTCGCGCGCCTCGGCGAATGCCGCCATCAGCGCCTCGAAATAGGCCTTGCCGCCCACTTCGCGCAGATACTCGGTCGAGAAGTTGGCATGCATGCCCGAGCCGTTCCAGTCGGTGTCGCCCAGCGGCTTGCAGTGATACTCGATGTCGATGCTGTACTTCTCGGTCAGGCGCTGCAGCAGGTAACGGGCGAGCCAGATTTCGTCAGCTGCCTTCTTCGAGCCCTTGCCGAAGATCTGGAATTCCCACTGGCCCTTGGCCACTTCGGCATTGATGCCCTCGTGGTTGAGGCCGGCATCCAGGCAAAGGTCGAGATGCTCCTCGACGATCTGACGGGCGATGTCGCCGACATTCTTGTAGCCAACGCCGGTGTAGTACTCACCCTGCGGGGCCGGGAAGCCATGCTCGGGGAAGCCGAGCGGGCGGCCGTCCTTGTAGAAGAAATACTCCTGCTCGAAGCCGAACCAGGCACCGTCATCTTCCAGCACGGTCGCGCGGGTGTTCGACGGATGCGGCGTCACACCATCCAGCATCATCACTTCGCACATGACGAGCACGCCATTCTTGCGCGCCGGATCGGGATAGACGGCAACGGGCTTGAGCACGCAATCGGAGCTCCGGCCTTCCGCCTGCATGGTGGAGCTCCCGTCAAACCCCCACAGCGGAAGCTGCTCGAGCTTGGGGAATTCGGCGAACTCCTTAACCTGCGTCTTGCCACGAAGGTTTGGCGCCGAATATCCGTCCAGCCAAATATACTCGAGCTTGTATTTCGTCATGCTAACCTCTCATCGAAACGCGTGCGGCCATTGGCGGCCGCGATGTCGAGGTTAGAAAAGCAAGGCTCGTGCCAGTTTCAGAAAGGCGTCAAATTCGCCCACTGCGCAGCCTGCCGAGCAAAAGCCTGCACAAAAATCAGGCAGCATGAGGCGCACCGCCAGCCAATCTGCACAACAGGCGTGCTCCCCGGCCCGGCAGGCCAGAGCGGCCCAGGTCAGGCCGCCTTCAGTGCCTCGAGAAGCGCCACCGCTGCAAGCATGTCGCGCTTGCGATTGGCGCGGCGGGCGACGGCCTCGGAATCCTGGCCCCAGTGCTCGATCTGCCAGTCCTCGTCGACATGGGCCGCGGCCCATGCTTCCTTGACGTCGAGTTCGCCCATCTCGACCGCAAGGGCCAGAAGTGCCGAGCCGGTCAGCGTCGTCATGACGTGAAGGGCTGCCAGCCGCATCGGCTCGGCGCGCTGCGACAGGTGAACGCCAAGTGCCGCGATCGCCTCGCGCGGCTGGTCGACATGCATCACGCCCTCGGCCAGCACGAAACGCGCACCGAGCGACGTGCGCGCCCAGTCGAGAACCGGGTCCCACGCCTCGTTCTGGAGCTGGACCAACTTTTCGGGGCTGTCGGCGCGGTAGCAGAGCAAATCGGACGAAGCAAAGCGCAGGATGTCCTCGAGCACTGCCTGCGGGTCCGTCGCGACACCGTCGATGGCCGTGTTGACCAGGCGCAGCACCGGCATGGTGAAAGGATCGATGTTTTCGCCCTGGGCGGAGAACTCGTCGGCGACGAGCTGTGCAGCCGCCGCCGTCGGCAGCGCCAGAAGCGCCCTGCCCGGCGTGCGCACCGACTTGCCATCGAGCTGCACGGCGTAGCTGCCATCAACCTCAGCAACCCCGGCGTTTTCATAGAACCGTTTCGGCAGCGGCCGGTGCAGCGTGCTTTGCGCACGGCGGATCGGATCGGGATCGGACAGCATGTCGCCGGCTTCAAGGTCGCTCAGAATGTCACGCATGGTTTCTTCCAATCAGTCGATAAGGGCGAGCAGATCTCTGGGCTTGCCCAGAACGGCATTCGCGCCGGTCGCAAACAGCGCTCCGCTGTCGTGGTAGCCCCACGACACGCCTATGGCCTTCGCGCCAGCGCTCCTGGCCATCTGCATGTCATAGATGGCGTCGCCGACCACGAAAGTCGAGGCCGGGTCGATGCCGGTTTCACCGCAGCATTCGAGCACCATCGCCGGATGGGGCTTCGAGGGACAGTCGTCGGCAGTGCGCACAGTCACGAAATGCCGTTCGAAACCATAGGCTTCCAGGACCCGTTTCACACCGCGGCGCGATTTGCCGGTGACCATGCCGATGAGCACATCGTCGCGTTCGGCCAAAACCCCGATCAGTTCGGCTATGCCGTCATACAGTGGCTCGTGGAAACTGGGCAGTTGGCGCGACGCAATGAAGTGCTCCTTGTAGCGCTCGGCAAGCCGACCGCATTCCGGGTCGAGCGGCCGGTCGAGCAGGCGCGCAATGGCAAGGTCGAGCGTGAGCCCGATGATGCTCTTGGTCGCGTCGAGCGTCGGTTCTGCCAGCCCGGCCTCGCGAAAGGTCGACACCATGCTGGCGTGAATGATGTCGGCGCTGTCGACCAGCGTGCCGTCGCAATCGAAGAGAACGAGCCTTGGCGCCCCGTCACGCGAAGGGACTGCCGTCACGCCGGCTCCCCGCTTTCGTCGTCGAAGCCGATCAGGTTCCAGCTCTGGCGCATATGCGGCGGCATCGGCGCGGTCACGTCGATCACGCCCTGGTCGGGATGCGGAATGACGATCCGGCGCGCATGCAGATGCAGCCGGTTCTGGATGCCGCCTGGGAATTCCCAGTTGGTGTCGTGCTCGAAGTACTTGGGATCGCCGATGATCGGGCAGCCGATATAGGCGGCGTGGACGCGGAGCTGGTGGGTTCGGCCGGTATACGGCTCCATCTCCAGCCAGGTGAGGGCTTGGGCCGCCTGCTCGAGCACCCGGTAGTAGGACACGGCGTGGTCGGCGCCCTTTTCGCCATGCTTGGCGATGCGCATGCGATCACCGTCGGGCGTCTGCTCCTTGATCAGCCAGGTCGAGATCTTGTCTTCCCGCTTCGGCGGCACGCCCTTGACCAGCGCCCAATAGGTCTTCTTGGTCTCGCGGGCCCGGAATGACTCGGCGAGCTTCATGGCCACCAGTCGCGTCCGCGCGACCACCAGCACGCCCGACGTGTCGCGGTCGAGACGGTGGACCAGCCGCGGCTTCTCGCCCTTCTTGTTGCGCCAAGCCTCCAGCATGTCGTCGACATGGCGCACAACGCCCGAGCCGCCCTGCACCGCAAGACCAGCCGGCTTGTTGAAGACGAAAACCTTGGGGTCCTCGTAGATCAGCATCTGGGCGAGCACATCGCCGTCTTCCTGGTTGCGCATGGTGCGCGCGGTCAGCGGCCCTTCGCTCTTCTTGTCGACCTCAAGCGGCGGGATGCGGATAGTCTGGCCGGGCTCGACGCGCGTGTCGGCCTTCACTCGGCCGCCATTGACCCGAACCTGCCCCGAACGCAGCAATTTCTGTAGGTGACCGAAGCCCAGCCCCGGATAGTGGGACTTGAACCAGCGGTCGAGCCGCATGCCCGCCTCGCCGGCCTCCACCGTAATCTGTTCAATGCCAGCCATTGTTCACCTGTCCGTTCCGAAGCGGCCCAATAGCATCAGCCGATGCTTCTTGCGAGCCATAAGCCGCAAAACAGCGCGATAATGGCGCCGCACACGCTTGCCAGCACATAACCTGCGGCCGAAACGGCCTCGCCGCGCTCCCATAGCGTCGCGAAATCGAGCGAGAATGCGGAAAACGTCGTGAAGCCTCCCAGAATGCCGGTGGACACGAACAGGCGCAGTTCGTTCGACGAACCGGAGCGCCGCACGAGATAGCCGATGAACAGCCCCATGGCGAAGGAGCCCGCGATGTTGATGACCATCGTCCCCCAAGGGAAATTGGGGCCGGCAAAGCGCAACGCGAAGTGATTGGCGAGATGGCGAAACGCGGCCCCGATGGCACCGCCCAACGCAACGAGCGTGAGATGAAGCATGACGATTTCCTGCCTTCAGGCGAATTGCCGGTCAATAGGAAAACCGGCCTTTTCGCGTCGGGGCGCGCGGAACAGGGGAATTCGTCACGAGAACATCCATTGTGGACAAGCCCGGTTGCAACGAAGCCATTGTTGGGTTGGCCCCAGCCGGGCTATAGCATCGCGGTCATGCAACCTTCAAAAGACATTGCCCGCCTCATCGAGATCATGGCTGCCCTGCGCGAACCGGAAACCGGCTGCCCGTGGGACATCGAGCAGAACTTCGCAACGATCGCGCCCTACACGATCGAGGAGGCCTACGAGGTCGCCGATGCGATCTCCCGCAACGACATCGACCACCTGCGCGAGGAGCTTGGCGACCTGCTGCTGCAAGTGGTCTATCACGCCCAGATGGCCGACGAAGCCGGTGAGTTCGACTTTGGCGACGTAGTGCAGGGCATCACGACCAAGATGATCCGTCGCCACCCGCATGTGTTCGGTGACGCCGAGGCGCGCGAGGCTCGCTCGGCCAAGGGCATGTGGGAAAAGATCAAGGCGGAGGAAAAGGCAGAAAAGCGCGCTGCGCGCCTTGCCCGCGGAATGGACCCGGAGGATCACGGCCATGGCTTCCTCGACTCCGTGCCGGTGGCGCTGCCCGCGCTGACGCGCGCCCTGAAGCTTCAGGAAAAGGCTGCGCGCGTCGGCTTCGACTGGGGCGAAGCGGCCCCCATACTCGACAAGATCGAAGAAGAGATCGGCGAGTTGCGCGAGGCGATGGCCAAGGGCGACCAGGCGGCGGTCAAGGACGAGTTCGGCGACATGCTGTTTGCGCTGGTCAATCTGGGCCGCCACCTGCAGCTCGATTCCGAGGCAGCACTTTCCGCGACTAACGACAAGTTCCGCACGCGCTTCCACTATATCGAGAAGGCACTCACCGAAGCCGGCCACAGCCTCGAAGGCGCCACGCTGGACGAGATGGAAACGCTCTGGCAGCAGGCCAAGGCGGCGAAGTAGGCCGCCTTAATGCCTGTGCTTGCGGAATATGCGCGCCGCGATCTCCTCGCGCGCCGAGGCCGTGGCCCGGATCGTGATCGACACGCTGCCATCGTCATTGTCGGTGCGTGAAACCACGTCGCCGTTGCGATAGAGCCAGTCGATCTGACCGAGTTGGCTAGGCTCGAGCGTGACGTCCATGGTTTCGAGTTCACCCGACACACGCTGTTCGATCAAGGCGGTGAGAACCGGAATGCCCTCGCCCGTGACAGCGGAAATCGCAATCGGCGGCGTCTTGCTGCCGGCGGAGCCTTCGTCGAGCAGGCGCTGGCGGTTGCCCTCGTCGAGCTGGTCGATCTTGTTCCAGACCTCGATGACGCGATCGGTATCGGCCGCATCGACGCCGAGATCGGCAAGGATGCGCTCGACATCCTCGGCCTGAGCCGCGGTGTCGGGGTCGGAAATGTCACGCAGGTGGATGACCAGATCAGCCTCGACCACCTCTTCGAGCGTGGCGCGGAAGGCCGCGATCAGATGCGTCGGCAGGTCGGAGATGAAGCCGACCGTGTCTGACAGGATGATCGGCGTGCCATGCGGCAGGCGCACCCGGCGCAAGGTCGGGTCGAGCGTCGCAAAAAGCATGTCCTCGGCCAGAACACCCGCCCCGGTCAGGCGGTTGAACAGCGTCGACTTGCCGGCATTGGTGTAGCCGACGATGGCAACGACCGGGAACGGCACCTTGCGGCGCTTGGCGCGATGCAGGTCGCGAGTGCGGCGCACCGTTTCCAGCTCGCGCTTGAGCTTGAGGATCTTTTCCTGAAGGGCGCGCCGGTCGGCCTCGATCTGCGTTTCGCCGGGACCACCGAGGAAGCCGGCACCGCCGCGCTGACGCTCAAGGTGGGTCCAGCTTCGGACCAGCCGGCCCTTCTGGTAATTGAGGTGGGCAAGCTCGACCTGCAGCGTACCTTCCTTGGTGCGGGCACGGCGCCCGAAAATCTCGAGAATCAGGCCGGTGCGGTCGAGCACCTTGGCATTCATCTCCTTTTCGAGATTGCGCTGCTGAACGGGCGTGAGCGGATGGTCGACGATGACCAGTTCCGCACCGCGCTCCTTCACGATCTCAGCGAATTCCTCGACCTTGCCGCTGCCGAGTAGTGTCGCAGGGCGCGGATCGTTGATGGTTACCACCGCCGTGTGAACGGGCTCGAGATCGATGGCGCGCGTCAGCCCGACAGCCTCGTCGTGACGAGCGTCAGCCGAGCGCGACAAACGCGGACGGGCGCTGTCGTCGTCACCCTTGGGCTGACGCGTCAGTACCGGGACGATAACGACCGCACGCGTGGGGGCCTTGTCGCCCCCTACCGATTCGGGTCCATTGCTGGTACCGGCCTTGGCGCCGGCGTTCCTGTCACGAGCCAATCAGCCGCCCTGGCTTTCCTCGCCATCGAACATCTGAACCGGCTGGCTCGGCATGATCGTGGAGATGGCATGTTTGTAGACGAGCTGAGAGTGCCCGTCACGGCGCAACAAAACACAGAAATTGTCGAAGGAAGTGACGACTCCGGTCAATTTCACGCCGTTGATAAGGAAAATGGTGAGTGGGTTCTTACTCTTGCGAACTGAATTCAGGAACAGGTCCTGAAGATTCTGCGATCGTTCCGCCATTGTTTTTTTCTTTCGCCGATCCCTGGATGCCGCCAATGCGCCAAATTACGAAGCACATGTCAAGCGAGCAAACACCCCCTTGCCGCAATAGGTGGCAAGCTGAACGAGATGAATTTAACCAAATACGTCCGAGCGGTTATCAGGCTTGGATTTTTTCCGCAATGTCAAAAAAAGCTTCACGCAGGGTAAGCGCCACCGAACCGGGATGTCCGTTGGCGACCGGCTGACCGTCGATGGCGACGATCGGCATGACGACGGTGGTCGCAGCGGTGATGAAAGCCTCGCGCGCGGCCTTGGCTTCGTCGACGCTAAAGCCGCGCTCTTCGATCTTGAGCCCGAGCTTCTCGGCGACCTCGAACAGGGTCGTGCGGGTCACGCCACGAAGAATGCCGTGATCAGCCGGCCGAGTGACCAGATTGCCGTCCCTGGTGACGATCCAGGCATTGGTCGCGGCCCCTTCCTTGACCGTTCCGTCCACGTCGACGAACCAGGCCTCCTGCGCCCCGGCTTCCCTGGCCTGCTGGCGCGCCAGCACATTGGGCAGCAGCCCGACGCTCTTGATGTCGACGCGTTCCCAGCGATTCTCAGGCACAGTGATGACCTTGAGCCCGGCCGCCGCCTTCTTGGCCGCAGCTACGGGGTCGGTGCGCTTGGCGGTGACCACCAGCGCAGGACGCGTACTGGCGGCAGGGAAGAAATGGTCGCGCGGGGCCACGCCGCGCGTCACCTGGAGGTAGACCATGCCGTTGTGGACGCGGTTGCGCCTGATGACCTCACGCATGATCAGCTCGAGCACGCGGCGATTGACCGGCCAGTCGATCCTGAGCTCGGAAAGTGACCGGTCGAGGCGGTCGAGGTGCCGCTTCATGTCGACGATGAAACCGCGCGCCACTTCGCAGACCTCGTAGACGCCGTCGGCGAACTGATAGCCGCGATCCTCGATATGCACGTAGGCGTCGGCATGAGCGACATAGCGCCCGTTGACGTAGGCAGTGCGCGGCATGGTTCGCTTACCTTCGGAGATTTGTTGCGGATGGTGCGCGCCAGGCGGCGCGCGGAAATGGTTTCAAGAATCAAAAGAATTCGAGGCTGACGCGGAACATCTGCTCGACCTGCTTCACTGCCTTGTCGAGCGCGAAGATGACGACGCGATCCTTGGGCTTGATCTTGAGCGAACCGTTCGGCTTGATGACCTGGCTGTCGCGATAAATCGCGCCGATGCGCATGCCGTCGGGCAGTTCCAGGTCGCGCAGTTGCGAGCCGACCAGCGGAGAGGTTTCCAGCGCTTCCGCTTCGATGATTTCGGCGGCCCCACGCTGGATGCTATGGACCTGACGAATACGACCGCGCCGAACATGCTGGAGCACGCGCGAGATCGTCACCGCGCTCGGGTTGACATGGGCATCGATGCCGAGCGGCTTGGTCAGGTCCTGATAGGAGGGATTGTTGATCAGGACCAGATTGCCCTTGCAGCCGAGCCGCTTGGCCATGACGCTCGAAAGGATGTTGACCTGGTCGTTGTTGGTCAGTGCGACCAACAGGTCGGCATCGTTGATATCGGCTTCCATCAGGAGCTTCTGGTCGAGCGCGCTGCCGTTGAGTACCACGGTGCGCCGCAATTCGTCGGCGGCCTTGACCGCCCTCTCCCGACTGGACTCGATGATCTTGATCTTGGTTCGGCTCTGCCCTTGTTCGAGCGTGCGGGCGACGAACAGGCCGATATTGCCACCACCGGCGATGACGATGCGTGTCGCCTCCTGCTCGTCATGCCCAAACAAGCCGAGTGTGCGGCGCACCTGATCCTTGGTCGTCACGACATAGGCGAGATCGCCTGCAAGCAGATGGTCGGCGGAATGGGGGATGAAGAGGTGGTCATTGCGGCTGACGCCGACAACCGTCGACATCAGATCGGGGAACAGCTCGCTCAACTGGACCAGCGGCGTGTTGATGACCGGGCAATCCTCCAGGCACTCGATCGCCACCATGATGATGCGATTTTCGGCGAAGCGGACAACGTCGGTGGCGCCCGGCAGCGAAATGCGCCGCAGCACCATCTCGCCGACCTCCATCTCCGGCGAGATGATCACGTCGATGGGCATATGTTCGCGCGAGAACAGGTCCTGATAGTGCGGCTGCAGATAGGACTGCGAGCGGATGCGGGCGATCTTCATCGGCACGTTGAACAGTGCATGCGCGACCTCGCAGGCGACGATATTGACCTCGTCGAACAGCGTAACCGCGATGATCATGTCGGCGTTCTGCGCGCCCGCTGCCTCCAGTACCTCCGGATGCGAGCCGTGGCCGACAAAGCCCCTGACATCGAGCTGGTCCCGCACCGAACGGATCAGTTCGGGCGCGGTGTCGATGATCGAGACGTCGTTCTTTTCCGCCGCAAGTCGCTCGGCGATGCCGTAGCCGACCTGTCCTGCCCCGCAAATGATTACACGCATTGGAATGTCTATCCTGGCTGACCGGCAGCGCTCACACGCCCAGCGACTTCAGCTTCCGGTGAAGTGCCGACCGCTCCATACCGATAAACTCGGCCGTCTTCGAGATATTCCCGCCGAACCGGTTGATCTGCGCAATGAGATATTCCTTCTCGAACGTCTCGCGCGCTTCGCGGAGCGGCAGCGCCATGATGTGCTGGTCCGATTGGTTCGGCGCGCGCGGCATGACGTCGCCGATCTCGGACGGCAGAAGGTCCGCGGTGATCGTCGCTTCGGGATTGTCGCTGCGGGCAAGGATCAGCAATCGCTCGACATTGTTGCGGAGCTGGCGGACGTTGCCAGGCCAGTTGTGGGCCTGCAGAACGGCCAGCACATCGTCGCCGATACGGCGTGGCTTGATGCCCGCCTGCTTGGCCATCTGCTTCATGAAGTTGTCGACGAGATAGGGAATGTCCTCGCGCCGCTCGGCCAGCCCCGGCACCATCACCGGCACGACGGCAAGGCGATGGTAAAGGTCTTCGCGGAAACGGCCTTCGGCGATCATCGCCTCCAGGTTCTGCGCCGTCGACGAGATGATGCGGACATCGACCTTGACGCGCTTGGTGCCGCCGACGCGCTCGAACTGCTGGTCGACCAGGACGCGCAGGATCTTGTTCTGGGTCTCGCGCGGCATGTCGGCGATTTCATCGAGGTAGAGGATGCCCTGGTGCGCCTCCTCCAGCGCGCCTACCTTGCGCTCGCCGCCATTGGATTCAGTGCCGAACAGCTCAATCTCCATGCGCTCGGGCGTGATGGTGGCGGCGTTGAGCGTGACAAATGGCCCGTTCTTGCGCGACGACTGCGCGTGAATGGCGCGCGCGGCCATTTCCTTGCCGGAACCTGACGGGCCGATGATCATGATGCGGCTGTTGGTCGGCGCCACGCGCTCGATGGTCTGGCGCAACTGGCTCATCGCCGAGGACATGCCGATCAGATCATGTGTCTCGCCGCTGCGCTTCTTGAGGTCGGAGACCTCGCGCCTGAGCTTCGACGTCTCGAGCGCACGCTCCGCGATCAGGATCAGGCGGTCGGCCTTGAACGGTTTCTCGATGAAGTCGTAGGCGCCACGCCTGATCGCCGAGACCGCCGTCTCAATGTTGCCGTGGCCGGAGATCATCACGACGGGCAAATTGGGGTGCAACGTCTTGATCTCGTCCAGCAGGGCCAGCCCGTCGAGACGCGACCCCTGCAGCCAGATGTCTAGGAAGACCAGACGTGGTGCCCGATCGGCAATCGCCGCCAGTGCGCTGTCGGCATCGAATGCCGTACGAGTTTCGTGCCCCTCGTCGCTCAGGATGCCGGCGACGAGTTCACGGATGTCTTCCTCGTCGTCGACGATAAGAATATCAGACGCCATTTCCGACCTTTTCAGTTTTTGGATCCTGGCCTGCGTCCCCGGCACCCTTCGGCGCCGCAGCCTCTTCGGCCGCTGCAGGCAGGATCATGCTGATCATCGCGCCGCGACCGCCGTGGAATTCGGCAGGCGCGTCGTGAAGCTCCAGTTGACCGCCATGGTCCTCGACGATCTTCTTGACAATAGCGAGGCCGAGGCCTGTGCCTTTTTCGCGCGTCGTCATGTAGGGCTCGAGCAGCCGCTGGCGGTTTTCACGCGGCAGGCCCTTGCCATTGTCGATGACGTCGATGCGGATCGAATTGCCATCGCGCCTTGCCTGGATCCTGATGACACCCGGCTCGCCGGTCTGGCGCTCCGCCGCCTCGATCGCTTCGGCGGCGTTCTTGATGATGTTGCCGAAGGCCTGCGCCATCAGGCGGCTGTCGAAGGTTCCCTTGAGCGGACCGGGCGTGATGTCGCGCTCAAACGCAATGTCGGAGCGGCTGACCTCAACAAGGAACGACGCTTCGCGCAGCGGCTCGCGAATGTCGATGACCTTCATCTCGGGCTTCGGCATGCGCGCGAAAGCCGAGAACTCGTCGACCATGCGACCGATGTCGCCAACCTGGCGGATGATCGTGTCGGTACACTGGTCGAAGACCTCGCGGTCCTCGGTGATCACCTTGCCGTAGCGGCGGCGGATACGCTCAGCCGACAGTTGGATCGGGGTCAGCGGGTTCTTGATCTCGTGAGCGATACGGCGCGCCACATCGGCCCAGGCGGAGGTGCGCTGCGCCAACACCAGGTCGGTGATGTCGTCGATCGTCACCACGTAGGACTTCTCGGCAGCCTCGCCTTCGTCCTCCTCGACCGTCACCTGCACGTTGAACGTGCGTTCCGCCCCGGTTCGGTAGAAGGTCACCTGTTCGCGATAGACCGGCCGGCCGGATTTGCGGCCGATTTCGAAGACGCGCCCGACATGTGGCAACAGGATCGACAGGTTCTGCCCCAGCGATTCTGCCGCGGACAGCCCGAGCATGGTTTCGGCCGAACGGTTGACGATGGTGATGCTACCATAGGGATCGACGCCGATGACGCCAGCGGTAACGCCCGAAAGCACGGCCTCGGAGAAGCGGCGGCGCTCGTCGATGACATCCTTCGCCGTCAGGATCTCGTTGCGCTGCGACTTGAGCTCCAGCAGCATGTTGTTGAACGTGTCGCTCAACGCGCCGACATCGCCGTCGGACAGGCGCACGGGCACCGACACGTCGAGATTGCCTGTCGCCACCTCGTCGGCAGCGCCAATGAGCTGGCGGATCGGCCGCACCAGACGGTCGGCCACCGCAATGCCGGTCCAGATCGCCGACAACACCACGACCAGCGTCAATCCGAGATAGAGCAGGGCGAAGGCGATCTGCGTGGTGCGCCGGTTGGCGCCAAGATCGCGATACTCCTCGGTGTTCGCGGTGACGATCTGGCGCGCCTTGATCACCTCCGGGTCGACCAGGCGGATCGTATAGAGGTAGAGCCCTTCGATCTCGCGCAGCTTGACGATGGCGCCGACGATGTTGCGGGTCTTCGGCTCGATCAGCACCGGCTTGCCGTCGGCAGCCGCATCGACCGCCACAGTCGGCGGCTCCGGCATGGCAAAGTCGGCGCCGGTCTTGGCGCTCATGACAAAGGACCCGTCGGGCCGGATCAGCGCGGCGTGAGCGAGCGCGCGGAAGGTCGCCTGCCGGCTCATGAAATCGAGGAATCCGCTCCGATCAAGGCCGTAGAGGGAGCGCGCGTTGTCGAGGTCGTTGGCCATAGACAGCGTGGTGCTCTGCAGATTGCGGGCGTTTTCCTGCACATAGGCTTCGGCGATCGACAACGACGAGTTGACGATGGTCTTCGTCCGGATCTCGAACCAGCGGTCGAGGCCAATATCGAGCGTGATGGACGCGACGATGGCGACCAGCAGGGCCGGCAGCGCCGCAACCAGCGCGAACATGGTGACGATTCGCACGTGCAGGCGTGATGCCGCCTTGCCATGGCGGCGTGCCGAAACGATGCGTTGTATCTCGAACGCGATTAGCCCAACCAGGACGAGAATGAACACCGCATTGACGGCGATCAGCGTCAGCGTCGTCGTCGAGTCGGGCGTGATCGGCGTGGCGCCAACCAAGATCGCAAACGACACGGCAGACGTCACCAGCGCGGCGACAATAGCCACCACGCCGGGAAGCGCCATGAGACGCCGGCCTTCCTGTTTCCCCTGGTTTGGGAAAATCGGTTCGCTCAGAGATTGTGCCCGAATCGCCATACTGCCGTGTAGAGACATCTATTGCGTTGAATCTATGCAACACATTGTGGCGATTATGCAACATTTCGGACGCCAGCGAAAATGTTTCGCCAGACTTTCGACAGTTAAGCGTTTCGGCTTCGCGCCACGTGCGTGAAAGCCACCTAACTGGTTCTCGCAGCCTTGTAGACGTTGACGCCGAGTTCGCGGATCTTCTTGCGCAGCGTGTTGCGGTTCAAGCCCAGCAGTTCTGCGGCCTTGATCTGGTTGCCGCGCGTCGCGGTCATCGAGGCCAGCACCAGCGGATATTCGACCTCGGCCAGGATGCGCTGGTAGAGGCCAGGAGGCGGCAGATCGCCGGCGAACATCGCGAAATAGCGCTGGAGGAAATGCTCGACCGCCTGTCCGATCGAAAGGTCGTCGGGGATCAGGTTGCCACCGGGAACGACAGGCTGATCGCCGGTCTTGAGTTCGGCATCGATGATCTCGGCCGAAATCTCGTCCTGCGGATAGAGTGCGGCCAGCCGGCGCACCAGGTTCTCCAGTTCGCGCACATTGCCCGGCCAGGGATAGCGCTTCAACAACTCGACGCCGCCTGAAGAAATGCGCTTTGCCTGCAGCCCCTCGCTCACCCCCTGCTTGAAGAAGTGGCGGACAAGATCCGGAATATCCTCGCTTCTTTCACGCAGCGCTGGTAGCCGCAGAGGCACCACGTTAAGACGGTAGAACAGGTCCTCGCGGAACAGGCCCTGGTTGATGAGAGCCCGCAGGTCCTTGTTGGTGGCGGCAACGATGCGGACATCGGTCTTGATCGGGGTGCGGCCACCGACAGTGGTGTACTCGCCCTGCTGGAGGACGCGCAGCAGGCGTGTCTGCGCCTCCATCGGCATGTCGCCAATCTCGTCCAGGAACAGCGTGCCGCCCTCGGCCTGCTCGAAGCGCCCGGTCGAGCGGTTCTGCGCGCCGGTGAAGGCGCCCTTCTCATGACCGAACAGCTCCGACTCGATCAGGTCGCGTGGAATGGCGGCCATGTTGATGGCGACGAACGGCCCGTTGCGGCGACGTCCATATTCGTGAAGGGCACGCGCGACCAGCTCCTTGCCGGTGCCGGATTCGCCCGTGATCATTACCGTCAGATCGGTCTGCATCATGCGTGCGAGCATGCGGTAGATGTCCTGCATCGCCGCCGAGCGACCGACCAGCGGCATCGTTTCAAGCTGGTCCTCAGGGCGCGCATCAATCTTCGGCCGACGCGGCTCGGCCAGCGCCCGGTTGACGATGGCAAGCAGTTCGGTGAGGTCGAATGGCTTTGGCAAATATTCATAGGCGCCGGTCTCCGAGGCGCGGATCGCCGTCATGAACGTGTTCTGGGCACTCATGACGATGACCGGAAGCTCTGGCCGCGCCTTCTTGATACGCGGCAGCATGTCGAAGGCGTTCTCGTCGGGCATCACCACGTCGGTGATGACCAGGTCGCCCTCGCCCGCCGCCACCCAGCGCCACAGCGTCGCGGCGTTGGAGGTGACGCGAACGTCGTGCCCCATGCGTGAGAGCGCCTGATTGAGCACGGTGCGGATTGCCGCGTCGTCATCGGCGACGAGAATGTTTCCGCGCACGCTCATCGATGGTCTCCTTCACGTTCGGCGTCGCTTGCCAGGGGCAGTTCCTTAAAAGCCGGCATCAACACGCGGAACGTCGTGCCGCGCGGTGTCGAATCGCATTCGATGACCCCGCCGTGATCGCCGACGATCTTCGCCACCAGCGCCAGACCCAGCCCCGAACCATTGGGCTTGGTGGTGATGAAGGGGTCGAACAGGATCGGCAGGAGATCTTCCGAGACACCAGGACCATTGTCGTGGACGCAGAATTCGAGCGGCAGCGACACGCGGTCCTGCGAGCCGGGGATGGACATGCGGATGCCCGACCGGAAAGCGGTCGACAGCCTGATCTCGCCTTGCGGATCGTGGCCGATGGCCTCGGCCGCGTTCTTCACCAGATTGAGGAATATCTGCACCAGCTGGTCGCGGTTGGCATAGACCGGCGGCAACGACGGATCATAGTCCTCGACGATCTTGATGCCCCTGGCAAAGCCGTTTTTGGCCAGCGCCTTCACATGGTCGAGCACGACATGGATGTTGACGGGATAGCGGTCGATCGGACGCTCGTCGGAGAACACCTCCATGCGGTCGACCAGCGAGACGATGCGATCGGTCTCGTCGGTGATGAGACGCGTCAGCGCACGGTCCTCGTCCGAGGCGGAGAGTTCGAGCAGTTGGGCTGCGCCGCGAATGCCTGACAGCGGGTTCTTGATCTCATGCGCCAGCATCGCCGCCAGCCCGGTCACCGAACGTGCCGCACCACGATGCGTCATCTGGCGATCGATCTTGTCGGCGACCGAGCGCTCCTGGAACATCAGCACTACCGACCCCGGAAACTCGGGCACCGGCGCGACATAGATGTCGACCATCTTCTCGATGCCGAGGCGCGGCGACGAGACGTCGACGCGGTACTCGTTGACCGGCGTGTTGCGCTCGCGCACCTGTTCGACCAGCGTCAGAATCGGGCTTCCGAACGGCAGGAAGCGTGACAGCTCGCTGCGCGCCAACACAGTGGCGCTGGAGCGGAAGAAGTCTTCGGCATCGGCGTTGGCGTAGGTGATGAAATTGTTCGGGCCGATCATGATGACCGGGCGGCGGATCGTATTGAGCACGATCTGGGCGGCATCCGCCGGATCTGCAGCGGCGGCAAGCGGAGCAGAATTCATGCAGCATCCCTTTCGAAAGTGCATTCGCCGAAGGCCGTAAGTGCTTCGCGCAGCGCAGAAATCACCCGGTTCGGCTCGAAGGAGGTCAGAACGTCGCGACGCAAATCGTCGGGCACATCGAGGGTATGGCGTTCGAGATACCAACCGAGGTGCTTGCGCGCCTGGCGCAGGCCGCTCTCGACGCCGTAGAGGGCGAGCATGTCCTCGTAGTGGGCAACTACATAGTCGGCCATCTCCACTGGATTCTGCGGCACACCGGCAGCGTTGCCGGCAATTGCCGCAGCGGCGATCGTGCCGGCTGTCCATGGCGCGCCATAGTGGGAACGCCCTGCCATGACGGCATCCGCGCCGGACTGTTCGAGTATCATCGCCGCGTCCTCAGGCGTCGCCACATCGCCGTTTGCGACGACGGGGATGCTCACCGCCGCCTTGACCTGCGCGATGGCTCGCCAGTCTGCCTTGCCCTTGTAGAACTGGCAGCGCGTGCGGCCATGCACTGTGACCATTCTCACCCCAGCCTGTTCGGCCCGACGGGCAAGTTCCGGCGCATTGAGCGCGTCGTCGTCCCAGCCGAGTCGCATCTTGACCGTTACCGGCACATCGACCGCCTCGACGACGGCGTCGATCAGCGTCAGCGCGAAATCGAGATCGCGCATCAGCGCCGATCCGGCATAGCCGCCGGTCACCTTCTTGGCCGGGCAGCCCATGTTGATATCGATGACGTCTGCCCCCTCGCCGGCGGCGATGCGCGCGCCTTCGGCCATGTGGGCAGCCTCGCGGCCAGCAAGTTGCACCATGTGGACAGGCAGGCCGGAATGACGAATACGGAAGCCGCTCGAGCCGCGCCCCTTGGCCAACTCCCCGCTGGCAACCATCTCCGACACGACCAGGCCAGCACCGTGCGCGTAGGCGCGGGTACGGAAAGCCTCGTCGGTGACGCCGGACATCGGCGCGAGAAAGACGCGATTGCGGATAGCGACATCGCCGATCGAAAGCGGCTCGCCGAGTTTCACGAGATTATTCATGCACAAAAACAAAGCACCATTTGTCTTTGCACAATGAGTAGACAGGTCTCGATCATTGTGCAACTGCGAAATGACAGCCCATTGAGGCGCTTTCGGGATTTTTCTGGCCTTCCGCAGTTGTCGCGACTAAGCCTCAGCGCATGAATTCGAAACCGTTGCCAACCCGCACTGATTCAACCGTCGCCGCCGTGATCGTCGCGGCCGGCCGCGGCGAACGTGCAGGCCAGGCCGACGGGCCGAAGCAGTATCGCAGGATCGGCGGCAAGGCGGTCATCTGGCACACGCTAAAGGCGTTTTTGGAGCACCCGCGCATCGGCCCCGTGGCGGTGGCAATCCATGCCGATGATGCCGAATTGTTCGCCAATGCGGCAGGCGAATTCGCCGCCCGCGTGACCACGGTCATCGGCGGCGCGACACGACAGGATTCGACGCGCTTTGCCCTGCTGGCGCTGAAGGATGCCAATCCGGACGCCGTGCTGATCCATGACGGCGTCCGCCCCTTCATTGGCGCCGAAGTCATCGACCGCACCATATCAGGCATCGACGAAAAGCACGGATCGCTGCCATCCCTGCCCGTTTCCGACACGCTGAAGAAGGAAGCCTTCGACCGCACCGTGGCCGAAACAGTGCCGCGCGCCGGCCTGCATTCGGCACAGACGCCGCAAGGCTTTCCGTTCGAGCCGATATTTTCAGCGCACCAGCGCGCCTTCGAGGCCGGTCGCAGCGATTTCACCGACGATTCGGCCATCGCCGAATGGGCCGGCATTCCGGTCCGGCTGGTGCTTGGCTCGCCGGATAACGTCAAACTAACCTGGGCACGAGATATCACCATGGCCGACCAGCGCCTTTCCGGCCAAATGCCGCATTTCCCCGACGTCCGCACCGGCAACGGCTATGACGTGCACTCATTCGAGGCCGGCGATCATGTCACCCTCTGCGGCGTGAAAATCCCGCACTCAAAAAAGCTGAATGGCCATTCGGATGCCGACGTCTGCCTTCATGCGCTTACCGATGCGCTGCTCGCCACCTGCGGGGCCGGCGATATCGGCACGCATTTCCCGCCCTTGGACCCGCAGTGGAAAGGGGCAGCCTCGCGCATCTTCGTCGAGCATGCGGCCGCAATCGTGCGGGCGCGCGGCGGTCGCATCGCCAATGCCGACATCACGCTGATCTGCGAGGCGCCGCGCGTCGGGCCGCACCGGGAGGCGATGACCGCGGAACTCGCCGACATGCTGCGCATCGCGCCCGAGCGCATCTCCGTCAAGGCGACGACCAACGAGAAACTCGGCTTCGTCGGCCGTGAGGAAGGCATCGCGGCGATCGCCACCGCAAGCGTGGTCTATCCCGGGGAACTGCCCGAATGAGCGACACCGGCGCCCTCGCCCAGGCACTGCTCGATGCCTGCGAGGCGCACGGCATCATGATCGCCACGGCCGAAAGCTGTACCGGCGGCATGATCATCGCCGCCCTGACAGACATCGCCGGCTCCTCGGCGGTCATCGACCGCGGCTTCATCACCTATTCCAACGAAGCCAAGATGGAGATGATCGGCGTCTCCCCAGCGACGCTGAAGGCGCATGGCGCGGTGTCGCGGGAAACGGCACTCGAAATGGCGACCGGCGCGCTTGCCCATTCACGCGCCAACCTGGCGCTTGCGGTCACCGGCGTCGCCGGGCCCGGCGGCGGCTCGGCCGAAAAGCCGGTCGGGCTTGTCTGGTTCGGCGTCGCCAGGAAGGGAATGCCCGTCGAGGCTGAATTCCGCTTGTTCGAGGACAAGGGCCGCGACTTCATTCGCCGCGAAACGGTGAGGACAGCGCTCGGGCTAGGCCTCAGGGCCGTCGGTCAGGCAGGTTTCGCCGGCCCGTAGATCGCATCGGCGCGCTTCTCGAAGGCTTCGGCGAACATACGGAAGGCGCGATCGAACATCGTACCCATCAACGCGCCCAGGATGCGGCTCTTGAACTCGTAGTCGATGAAGAATTCCACGTCGGAACCCCCATTGGGGCCGGCCAGGAACTTCCACTCATTGGTCAAGTAGCGGAACGGACCGTCAAGATATTTGACGTCAATGGTGTGTTCCGCGGGCGTGAGCAGCACCTGCGTCGTGAACGTCTCACGGATAGCCTTGTAGCCGACGGTCATGTCGGCGACCAGGATTTCGCGGCCGTCGCGCGCGCGCCGCGAGCGCACATTCAGCGCCTCGCACAGCGGCAGGAACTCCGGATATTTTTCCACGTCGGCCACGAGCGCGTACATTTCTTCCGGCGAGTGGCTGACGCGGCGCGTGGTTTCGAACTTGGGCATGTTAGTCCAGGGACGCGTCAGGCCGGCTTGGCAAGACGCGCCTCGCGTGCTGCGCGCAGCTTGGCGAAATCGTCGCCCGCGTGATGCGACGAGCGCGTCAGCGGGCTCGACGCCACCAGCAGGAAGCCCTTGGTCTTGCCGACGGTGGCATAGGATTCGAACTCTTCGGGCGTCACGAACTTCTTGACCGGATGATGCTTCTTCGACGGCTGGAGATACTGGCCGATGGTCATGAAGTCGACGTTGGCGGTGCGCAGGTCGTCCATGAGCTGAAGGATCTCGTTACGCTCCTCGCCGAGCCCGACCATGATGCCGGACTTGGTGAAGATGCTGGGATCAAGCTCCTTGACCCGCTGCAGCAGGCGGATCGAATGGAAATAGCGCGCGCCGGGACGTACGGTCAGGTAATTCGACGGAACGGTTTCCAGATTGTGGTTGAACACGTCGGGCTTGGCGGCGACGACGATCTCGAGTGCGCCTTCCTTGCGCAGGAAGTCGGGCGTCAGGATTTCGATGGTCGTCTCCGGCGTCAGGCGACGGATCGCGTGGATAACGTCGGCGAAATGCTGCGCGCCGCCATCGGCGAGGTCGTCACGGTCGACGGAGGTGATGACGACATGGGTCAGCCCCATCTGCGCGACGGCCTTGGCGACGCTCTCGGGTTCGTTCGGATCGAGCGGGGTCGGAATGCCCGTAGCGACGTTGCAGAAGGCACAGGCGCGCGTGCAGATCTCGCCCATGATCATGAAAGTGGCGTGCTTCTTTTCCCAGCACTCGCCGATATTGGGGCAACCAGCCTCCTCGCAGACGGTCACCAGCTTGTGCGATTTCACGATCTCGCGCGTTTCCTGATAGCCACGCGACACCGGCGCCTTGACGCGAATCCAGTCGGGCTTGCGCAGGACCTCCTGATCGGGCCGGTGGGCCTTCTCGGGATGCCGCGCGCGCGGACGGTCGTTGAGATCGAGGACGGTGACCATCAGTTCTTCCTAACCCGGGCGCTGAGACCTTGAGCGACCGAAAATCCAAAGCAGCAACACGGCGCCGGCAATGGCGACGACGAGATTGCCCAGGAACCCGTAATAGTGGATGCCGAGCAGCCCCGCCAGTGTGCCGCCGACAAACGACCCGGCGATGCCGACCAGGATGTTGGTCAGAAAACCGTGGTCGCGGTTCATCGTGCGCTCGGCGACATAGCCGGCGAGGAAACCGATGAGCAGCATGCCGAAGAATCCGACACCGGGCATGCCGAGAATTCCCTGGCTCTGTTCCATCGCTCCTCTCGATCCTCACCATTCGACCCGGTTGGGCCGAATGGCAATTTCAAGCCCATATAGTGCCATCGGGCGCGCCGCGAAAGACACGCCCGTGCGTGGCCGTTATGCGTTGAGCGCGCGGCCGTAGGCGTCGAGCACGCTTTCCTTCATCGTCTCCGAGATCGTCGGATGCGGGAAGATGGTGTGCATCAGCTCTTCCTCGGTCGTCTCCAGGTTCATCGCCACGACAAAGCCCTGGATCAGCTCGGTGACTTCAGCGCCGACAAGGTGCGCGCCGAGCAGCTGGCCGGTCTTCTTGTCGAAGATGGTCTTGACCATGCCCTGGTCCTCGCCGAGCGCAATCGCCTTGCCGTTTGCGACGAAGGGGAAGCGGCCGACGCGGATGTCCTTGCCCTCGGCCTTGGCCTTGGCTTCGGTCAGGCCGACGGAAGCGACCTGCGGGTTGCAGTAGGTGCAGCCCGGAATCTTCAGCTTGTCCATCGGGTGCACGTTGGGCAGGCCGGCGATCTTCTCGACGCAGATGACAGCCTCGTGCTCGGCCTTGTGGGCGAGCATGGGCGGACCTGCGACGTCGCCGATGGCGTAGATGCCCGGCACATTGGTCTTGCCGTAGCCGTCGATGACGATGCAGCCGCGGTCGGTCTTCACGCCCAGCGCCTCGAGGCCGATATTCTCGATGTTGCCCTGCACGCCGACGGCCGAGATCATGCGGTCAGCGGTGATCTTCTCGACCTTGCCGTCCTTCATCTCGACATGGGCGGTGATCGAGTTGGCACCCTTCTCGACCTTGGTCACCTTGGCTTCGAGATGGATCTTCATGCCCTGCTTTTCGAACTGCTTCTTGGCGAAGGCGGAGATCTCGGCATCCTCGACCGGCATGACCGCCGGCATCACCTCGACGACGGTCACATCGACGCCCATCGTGCGATAGAACGATGCGAATTCGATGCCGATTGCGCCTGAGCCCATGACCAGCAGCGACTTCGGCATCTCAGGCGGAACCATCGCCTCGAAATAGGTCCAGATCAGCTTGCCATCAGGCTCGATGCCGGGCAGCGCGCGCGGACGGGCGCCGGTGGCGACGATGATGTGCTTGGCACTGTAGGTGCCCTCGCCCAGCGTGTTCTTGGGCAGCGGCGCCTGCGGCTCCATCGGCTTCTTCGACGACTTGGTGACGACAATCTGGCCGGGCTTGGTCAGCTTCGCCTCGCCCCAGATGACGTCGACCTTGTTCTTCTTCATCAGGAAGCCGACGCCGCCATTCATGCGCTGGGCGATGCCGCGCGAACGGTCGACAATGGCCTTGAGGTCAGGCGAGATCGAGCCCTCGAGCTTCAGGCCGTAATTCTTAGCGTGCTCGGCAAGGTGCAGAACCTCGGCCGAACGCAGCAGCGCTTTGGTCGGGATACAGCCCCAGTTGGAGCAGATGCCGGCCAGGTGCTCGCGCTCGACGACCGCGGTCTTGAGGCCGAGCTGAGCGGCGCGGATCGCCGCGATATAGCCGCCGGGGCCCGAGCCGATGATGATGACGTCGTAGTTTTCAGCCAAGGCGTTTCTCCGTCCTAGAGCTCCAGCATCACGCGCACGATGGGCGCGAGCGCTTCGCCAATTTTCCTAGTATTTTCAGCATCGAGGTGCACGCCGTCGAGCGGCGTGGTCTCCGCCACCGAGCCAGCGTCGAAGAAGCCGCAGCCCACCTCGTCGGCCAACGCCGCATAGAGCGGCGCCAGGCGCTTGGACGCCTCGTCGCCGCCGGCGAACATCTCCTTGAAGTCGGCATTGGCCGTCCGGCTGACGGCTGGCGGTGAGACCAGCAGGATCTGCGGCTCCGGATAGTCGATGCCATGGTCGTAGCTTCTGACGATCGACGCCAGTCGCGCCATGCCTTGCTTGGCCGCCAGCGGATTGCCGTGAATCCACGGCTTCATGTCGTTGGCGCCGAGCATGATGATGACGAGATCGAGCGGCGCATGGGTGCCGAGGATGGTCGGCAGCGTGCGCGCGCCGTTGCGGTCGGCACCGGCCAGATGGTCGTCGAAGGCGGTCGTGCGACCGTTGAGCCCCTCGGCGATGACCTGCACGCCGGCGCCGAGCGCCTGTTGCAGCACGCTTGGCCAGCGGTCTTCCAGCGAATGGCGACTGGGTCCCGCGGCATCGTAGCCCCAGGTCAGCGAGTCGCCGTAGCAAAGAACGGTCTTCATGAAAGGATCCTCAATCCCCGCTCCGCAGATCGCGCAAGGCGATCAACCTCCCCGCAAGCGGGGAGGTCTTTTTTGTACTCGATCAGACCAGCATGCCCATCGGGTTTTCGATGAAGCGCTTGAAGGCGGCGAGCAGTTCGGCGCCGAGCGCACCATCGACGGCGCGGTGGTCGGTCGACAGCGTCACCGACATCACGTTGGCGATCTTGATTTCGCCGTTCTGGACCACCGCGCGCTCCTCGCCAGCGCCAACGGCCAGGATGGTCGCATGCGGCGGGTTGATCACGGCGGCAAAGTCCTTGATGCCGAACATGCCGAGATTGGAAACGGCACTGGTGCCGCCCTGGTACTCTTCCGGCTTGAGCTTGCGATTGCGGGCGCGGCCGGCGAGATCTTTCATCTCGTTGGAGATGACCGACAGCGTCTTGATGTCGGCTTGGCGGATGATCGGCGTGATCAGCCCACCCGGGATCGACACGGCGACGCCGACGTCGGCGTGCTTGTGCTTGACCATCGCCTGGTCGGTCCAGGAAACGTTGGCGTCCGGTACGGCCTTGAGCGCCAAAGCCATCGCCTTGATGATCATGTCGTTGACCGACAGCTTGTAGGCCGGCACCTCGCCCTTTTCGGTCTTCTGTACCGGGGCTGCCGCGTTGAGCTGCGAGCGCAACGCCAGAAGCGCATCGATGTTGCAGTCGAGCGTCAGGTAGAAATGCGGAACGGTGGTCTTTGCCTCGACCAAGCGTCGCGCAATGGTCTTGCGCATGTTGTCGTGCGGGATGAGCTCGTAGCTGCCCTGTTCGAACAGCTTGAGTACCTGGTCGTCGGACATGGCCTTCGGCGCGGGAGCCGCAGCCGGGGCGGCCGCAGGAGCCTTCGCGGCAGGCGCCGCCTTGACGCCGCCTGATATTGCCGCTTCGACGTCGGCCTTGACGACACGACCATGCGGACCGGTGCCGGTCACCGAGAGAATGTCGACATTGGCATCCTTGGCGATGCGGCGCGCGAGCGGCGAGGCAAAGGTGCGCCCGTCACCAGAAGTCGCTGCGCCATTGCCTGCAACGGCAACGGGCTTTGCAGCCGGAGCCGCAACGGTGGCAGCCGGAGCAGCCGCAACCATTTCGGCCTTGGGAGCCTCGGCCTTCGCCGGCGCGCCGTTGCCACCCTTGGCGGCAGCGCTCGCATCCTCGCCGTCTTCGGCAAGGATTGCGATCAGCGCGTTGACCTTGACGCCTTCGGTGCCGGCCGGAACAACCAGCTTGGCAACCGTGCCTTCATCGACGGCTTCGACTTCCATCGTCGCCTTGTCGGTTTCGATCTCGGCGATCACGTCGCCGGGCGAAACCTTGTCGCCTTCCTTGACCAGCCACTTCGCGAGGTTGCCCTCTTCCATGGTTGGCGACAGGGCGGGCATGGTGATGTTGATCGGCATGATGTCCTCCAGCCCCTGTCAGCGATACGCGACTGCTTTGACCGCCTCGACCACCTCGCCGACATTCGGCAGGGCGAGCTTTTCGAGATTGGCGGCGTAAGGCATCGGCACATCCTTGCCGGCGACGGTGATGACAGGTGCATCGAGATGATCGAAGGCGCGCTGCGACACCTGGTTTGCGATGAAATCGCCGACCGAGGACTGCGGGAAGCCCTCTTCGACCACGACCAGCCGGTTGGTCTTCTTGACCGAGGCGATGATGGTGTCGAGATCGAGCGGCCGGATGGTCCTGAGATCGATGATCTCGGCATCGATACCCAGCGCGCGAAGCTCGGCCTCGGCCTTGACGACATAGGTCATGCCGATGCCAAAGGAGACGATGGTAACGTCCTTGCCGGTCTTGTGAACGCGTGCCTTGCCGATCGGGAGTACGAAATCGTCGAGCTTCGGCACGTCGAAATGCTGGCCGTAGAGGATTTCGTTCTCGAGGAAGATGACCGGGTTTGGATCGCGGATCGCAGCCTTCAGCAGGCCCTTGGCGTCGGCGGCCGTGTAGGGCATGACGACCTTGAGGCCAGGGATGTGGCTGTACCAGGCCGCATAGCACTGCGAGTGCTGGGCGGCGACGCGCGCTGCGGCACCGTTGGGGCCGCGGAACACGATCGGCGCGCCCATCTGGCCGCCCGACATGTAAAGCGTCTTGGCTGCCGAGTTGACGATCTGGTCGATCGCCTGCATGGCGAAGTTGAAGGTCATGAACTCGACGATCGGCTTGAGGCCGGCCATCGCGGCACCGACGCCGACGCCGGCGAAGCCGTGCTCGGTGATCGGCGTGTCGACGACGCGGCGCGGACCGAATTCCTGCAGCAGGCCTTGGGTGATCTTGTAGGCGCCCTGGTACTCGGCAACTTCCTCGCCCATGATGAAGACGTCGCCGTCGCGGCGCATCTCCTCGGCCATGGCGTCGCGCAGCGCTTCGCGCACGGTCATCGACACCATTTCGGTGCCGGCGGGAATGTCGGGATCACCAGTGACTTCGGTTTTCGGCGCGGCGGCAACAGGGGCGGCAGCGATGGATGCGGCAGGTGCAGCCGCCGCAGCAGCGGCGGACCTGACCTCTTCTTCGCCGATACCTTCGCCGGCCTTGTCGACGTCTTCGCCTTCGACGGCAAGCACGGCGATCAGCGCGTTGACCTTCACGCCTTCGGTGCCGGCCGGCACCACGATCTTGGCAAGGGTGCCTTCATCGACGGCTTCGACCTCCATGGTCGCCTTGTCGGTCTCGATCTCGGCGATGACATCGCCGGGGGCGATCTTGTCGCCCTCGTTCTTCAACCACTTCGACAGATTGCCCTCTTCCATCGTCGGCGAGAGCGCAGGCATGAGAATTTCAATCGGCATGTTTTCGCCCTCCCTTAGATCACGATGTCGGTCCAGAGTTCGGAAACATCCGGCTCCGGATCGGTCTGGGCAAAATCGGCGGCATCGGCGACGATGTCGCGCACCTGCTTGTCGATCGTCTTGAGATCGTCTTCGCTCGCCCACTTCTTGGCAAACAGGCGTGCCTTTACCTGCTCAATCGGGTCATGCTCAGCACGCATCTTCTGCACTTCGTCCTTGGAGCGGTACTTCGCCGGGTCGGACATCGAGTGGCCACGATAGCGGTAGGTCTCCATCTCGAGGATGATCGGGCCGTTGCCCGAACGGCACCATTCGGTTGCCAGATCGCCCGCAGCCTTGACCGCGCGCACGTCCATGCCGTCGACCTTAATGCCCGGGATCTTGAAGGAGACGCCGCGCTGCGAGAAATCGGTTTCGGCCGAAGCGCGCGTAACGGCGGTGCCCATGGCATAGCGGTTGTTTTCGATGACGTAGATCACCGGCAGCTTCCACAGCGCGGCCATGTTGAAGCTCTCGTAGACCTGGCCCTGGTTGGCAGCGCCATCGCCGAAATAGGTCACGCTGACATTCGGGTTCTCGCGATAGCGGTTGGCGAAGGCCAGACCCGTGCCGAGCGACACCTGCGCACCGACGATGCCATGACCACCGTAGAAGTGCTTTTCCTTGGAGAACATGTGCATCGAGCCGCCCTTGCCTTTCGACAAGCCGCCGCGACGCCCGGTAAGTTCGGCCATGACGCCGCGCGGCGACAGCCCCATCGCCAACATGTGACCGTGGTCACGATAGGCGGTGATCATCTGGTCGCCTTCGACCAGCGACATCTGCAGGCCGGTGACGACAGCCTCCTGGCCGATGTAGAGATGGCAGAAGCCGCCGATGAAGCCCATGCCATACAACTGGCCGGCCTTTTCCTCAAAGCGGCGGATGAGCAGCATCTCGCGATAAGCAGCGAGGTCCTGTTCCCTAGTGAATTCGGCGGGCCGGGGCGTTACCGGGCCTGATTGCTTGGTGTCGGATTTGGCTTTGGCAGGCGCTTTTCGAGCGGCGATGGCCATGCATAACTCCCTAGTGGCGTCTCTTTGCGGACATTGAGGAGATCATGCATAATCCCTCCTCTCCATGATCAAAAAGCTAGCATGGAGCACTACCGCACGCCATGCGGAAAAATGCATAGCTCGTATGCAGTTAAACACCGGGAAATACTTGATTTCTTGCCGATTAACTAGGATTCAGTTAATTGGATTGACCGCGCGAGCGCATGATCGTCAGCTCGTCGGCATGCGAGACATTGAGCGCATTGCGCGCCTGCTCGTCGAGCATGTCCTTCTCGAGCGAGCCGTCATGCAGCATATGCACGCGGCGCTCGATCTCCAGCCGCTGTTCGCGAACGGCATCGAGACGGGCCTGCAACTCGACCGCGCGTGCCTCGAGACGGTATTTGGAATAGATGCCGAACTCGCCGTGATAGGCGTGGAAACCGAAATAGGACAGGAACATCGCGGTCAATGCAGGGACGATCAAACGGCCCCTGTTTGTCTGCTTGTGCTGGCGTGTCCACATGGCTCGAACCTCTCTCACGCCCTTGTCGCTCCATTGTGCTTAATGGAGGGTTACGGCGAACAGGTTCGGAGACCGCAAAACAAAAAAGGCGGGGAAAATCCCGCCTTTTCAAAACCCGTGGCTATCGAACGATCAGCCTCGCAGGATGGAGCTGCCAGCGTAGCGCGCCTGCTGGCCGAGCGCTTCCTCGATACGGATGAGCTGGTTGTACTTGGCCGTGCGGTCCGAACGCGCCAGCGAGCCGGTCTTGATCTGGCCGCAGTTGGTGGCGACCGCGAGATCGGCGATGGTCGAGTCCTCGGTCTCGCCCGAACGGTGCGACATGACGGCGGTGTAGCCCGCCTTGTGCGCGGTCTCGACGGCGTCGAGGGTCTCGGTCAGCGAGCCGATCTGGTTGACCTTGACCAGGATCGAGTTGGCGACGCCCATCTTGATGCCATCGCGCAGGCGCGACGAATTGGTGACGAACAGGTCGTCGCCGACCAGCTGCACCTTGTCGCCGCACAGATCGGTCAGGTACTTCCAGCCTTCCCAATCGTCCTCGGCCATGCCGTCCTCGATCGAGATGATCGGATAGTCGGCAGCGAGCTTGGCGAGATACTTGGCCTGGGCCTTGGGATCACGCGTCTTGCGCTCGCCTTCGTAGACGTAGTTGCCTTCCTTGAAGAATTCGGTGGCTGCGCAGTCGAGCGCAAGTGCCACGTCCTCGCCCGGCCTGAAGCCGGCCTTCTCGATCGACGCCATGACGAAGTCGAGGGCTGCCTGGGCGCTCTTGAGGTTCGGGGCGAAACCGCCCTCGTCGCCGACATTGGTGTTGTGGCCGGCGTCCTTCAGGCCCTTCTTGAGGGTGTGGAAGATTTCCGAGCCCCAGCGCACGGCGTCGCGCAGGCTGGGCGCGCCGATCGGCATGATCATGAATTCCTGGAAATCGATCGGGTTGTCGGCATGGGCACCGCCATTGATGATGTTCATCATCGGCACCGGCAGGACACGCGCGTTGGGGCCGCCGACATAGCGGTAGAGCGGCAGGCCGGAGGCTTCGGCTGCGGCCTTGGCGACGGCGAGCGAGACGCCGAGGATGGCGTTGGCGCCGAGGCGGCTCTTGTTCGGCGTACCGTCGAGTTCGATCATCGTCTGGTCGATCTGGACCTGGTTTTCGGCTTCCAAGCCACCAATGGCCTCGAACAACTCGCCATTGACGGCCTCGACGGCGCGCTCGACGCCCTTGCCGAGATAGCGGGAGCCGCCGTCGCGCAGCTCGACGGCCTCATGGGCACCAGTCGAAGCGCCCGAAGGAACGGCTGCACGGCCCATCGAGCCGTCTTCGAGAACGACGTCCACCTCGACGGTGGGATTGCCGCGGCTGTCGAGAATCTCGCGGCCGACGATATCGATGATTGCTGTCATGTGAGGCATCCCCGGGAGCTGATCGCAAAAAAGGATCGGTTGGATTTCCGCGCCCGTCTTAGCCAAAGCCGACAAAAACGCAATCGCGCCACGCCATTTATCGGGGCGCGCAGGCCGCGGATTCACATTCGGCACCGCCGCGCCGTCACATTTCACTACAACCGGCAGGAATTTTGCCAAACTTTCTGTTAAGGTTGTCGATGCGCGGGGCGAAACAACGGGAGTTTCGCCATGTATGAGTGGAGTGGCATTCTGAGTTTGTTCTTTATCGCAGCGGCCTTCCTGACCTCCTGCGATACCCAGCCTCCGCCGCAAGGTTCTTCGCATATCAGGATCATTCCGACGCCGAGATAGCGCCGCAAGAGACGCCTGAAAGGAAAAGCCCCGCCAGCGCGGGGCTTTTTCGATCCGCTCTCCTGAAACTCAGAGCTTGCACGGCTCGACCCTGCAATGCTCGAATGACGCATCACGCCAGGCGGCCGTCATCGTCCTGCTCCTCGTTGCGTCGATGCACGCAAGGTTCACCTGCCCCGGCGGGGAGGTTCCAAGATTCAAGACCAAGCCGTGCAGCGGAGTTTCAATCCGTGAGGATGAAAGTCACCTTCATGTTGACCCGGTACTCCGCGATCTTTCCGTTCTCGACGACGACCTTCTGGTCCTGGATCCAGGCGCCCTCGACATTCTTCAACGTCTTGGCGGCGCGGGCGATTCCCGCCTCGATGGCGTCCTTGAAGCTCTTGGTCGACGATGACGTGATTTCCGTAACGCGGGCAACAGACATGGATTTCCTCCTGCTGATACGCTCAGTCACGGAGAAAAGCCTACGCCCGGCAAAGGCCGGGCTCAAGCACCAGTTGTATTAGGCCTTGGCGATCCTGTCGAAAGCCATCAACCTTTCGAGCAGTGCCGGCATATCCTTGAACGGCACCATGTTGGGGCCATCGGACGAGGTCGAATTGTCGGGGTCCTCATGAGTCTCGATGAAGACACCGGCGACGCCGACGGCGACAGCAGCACGCGCCAAGGTTTCGACGAAGCGACGCTCGCCGCCCGAGGTCGCACCGAGCCCGCCAGGCTGCTGCACTGAATGGGTCGCATCGAAGATCACCGGCGCACCGATATCGGCCATGATCGGCAGTGCGCGCATGTCGGAAACCAGCGTGTTGTAGCCGAAGGATGCACCGCGCTCGGTTACCAGCACGTTCGGATTGCCCGAGCCAGTTACCTTGGCGACTACGTTCTTCATGTCCCAGGGCGCCAGGAACTGCCCCTTCTTGACGTTGACGACCTTGCCGGTCTTGGCGGCAGCGACCAGCAAGTCGGTCTGGCGGCTGAGGAAAGCCGGAATCTGCAGCACGTCGATGGCCTCGGCGACGATCGCGCACTGCTCTTCGGTGTGAACGTCGGTCAGAACCGAAACGCCGAGTTCCTTGCGCAGATCGGCGAATGCGGGCAGCGCAGCATCGAGGCCGGCCCCGCGCGTGCTGGCGAGAGAGCTGCGATTGGCCTTGTCGAAGCTCGACTTGTAGACGAATCCGATGCCGAGCCTGTGCGTCAGCTCCTTGAGCGCGCCGGCCATGTCGAAGGCATGCTGGCGCGATTCGAACTGGCATGGACCCGCGATCAGCGACAGCGGAGCGGTGTTCGAAAAAAGGGTCTTGCCAACAGTCACATTTGCATTCGGCTTGGTCATTTCAGTTCCTCGAAAATGAAGGCGGCACCCTGCCCCGGCGCTGGCGGGATCACCAGCCTTTGACCGGTTAGATCGTGTTCGATGCCGTTTTGGACAAGAAGCGATTTTACAGCACCAAGGTCGTCGACGCCAAAGACCATGGCGCCGAGGCCTAGGCCGGTTTCGCCTAACCGTTCTTTGACGATCAAATCGACATTGGCAAGCGGCACCACGACCTCGCCCAGCGGCGCTACCTTGACGCTGCTGCGCGCAATGGTGGCAAGTAATTTGCCCGCCTCGGCAGCAATGCCTGTGCTCGCCTCGACGGCAAGCACACGCCGCGCGCCATTTGCGTGGACTTCCAGGGAGCTGCGGTCGACCTTCGGCGCTTTGGCACGCTCGCAGGAGAAAAAGAACGCCGCGGAAGCGCTTTCTGGCTCGGCGGCGAAGGCAAGTCGAAACGACGCCTGATCAGCGCGGCCGGATGCATCAATGAACGGTCGCGAAAAATCGAGCCTTGGGCCAGCGGAAACGCCGGCGCCAACGAACTCCGCATGGTCGGCGTCGGCGTCATCGGTGCCGAACACGACCGCCGAGAAGCCTTCTGTGCCATGAGCCTGGCGAAATGCCCTGTCGCGGGCAACGAAAACGTTTCCTTCCGACACAGCCTTGTCGGCGGCGGCAGGGTCGCCCACAGCCAGCGGCTCCATGAAGGTCCCGTCGCCAAGATAGACGCAGCAATTGACCGTACCGAAGGGATGAACGCCTTGGGGAGAAACCGTGAAGCCGAGCGCCGTCAGCCGGGCCCGGGCAATGCCGAGGTCGGCGGTCGGCAGCACCACATGATCGAGCGGACGCGGGCTCTCGTGAACGATCTTGGTCATGCGCTTGCGCTGTGCCTCAATTTCGTATCCCAACCGAGGCTGCCAGCCTCGGTCAGCCCGGCGCTGGAGGTCCATGCATGGATGTTGCAGTTGCGCGCCGCCACGAACTCGGCGGCGCGCATGGTCCTCAGACCAGTCTGCTCTGTTCGACGGCCGCTTCGATGAAGCTGGCGAACAGCGGATGCGGATCAAGCGGCCGGCTCTTCAGTTCCGGATGGTACTGCACGCCGATGAACCATGGATGGTCAGGATACTCGACCGTCTCGGGCAGCACGCCGTCGGGCGACATGCCGGCAAAGACCAGGCCGCATTCCTCGAGCCGCTCCTTGTAGTCGATATTGACCTCATAGCGGTGGCGGTGACGCTCGGAAATCTGGGTGTCACCATAGATCTCGGCGATCTTGGACCCTTCGGCCAGCGCCGCCTCGAACGCTCCCAGCCGCATCGTGCCGCCGAGGTCACCGGACGCCTTGCGCTTTTCGAGCATGTTGCCCTTGAGCCATTCGGTCATCAGACCGACGACCGGCTCCTTGGTCGGGCCGAACTCGGTGGACGAGGCATTGTCAATGTGGGCGAGCGAACGCGCCGCCTCGATGCAAGCCATCTGCATGCCGAAGCAGATACCGAAATACGGCACCTTGCGCTCGCGGGCGAACTTGGCCGCCAGGATCTTGCCTTCCGAACCGCGCTCACCGAAGCCGCCTGGCACCAGGATGCCATGGACCTTTTCGAGGAACGGTGCCGGATCTTCCTTCTCGAAGACCTCGCTCTCGATCCAGTCGAGCTTGACCTTGACGTTGTTGGCGAGGCCGCCATGCGACAACGCCTCGATCAGCGATTTATAGGCGTCCTTGAGGCCGGTGTACTTGCCGACCACGGCGATGGTGACTTCGCCTTCCGGATTGTGGATGAGCTGCGAAACGTTCTGCCAGGCATCGAGGCGCGGCTTGGGCGCAGGATCGATGCCGAAGGCTGCCAGCACTTCCGAATCCAGGCCTTCCTTGTGGTAGGCCAGCGGCACATCGTAGATGTGGCCGACGTCGAGCGCCTGGATAACAGCCGATTCCCTGACATTGCAGAACAGCGACAGCTTGCGGCGCTCTTCCTTGGGGATATCGCGATCGGCGCGGACAAGAAGAATATCAGGCGCAATACCGATCGAGCGCAGTTCCTTGACCGAATGCTGGGTCGGCTTGGTTTTCAGTTCGCCGGCCGTCGGAATGTAGGGCATCAGCGTCAGATGAACGTAGACCGCATTGTTGCGCGGCAGGTCGTTGCCGAGCTGGCGGATCGCCTCGAGGAACGGCATCGCCTCGATATCGCCGACCGTGCCGCCGATCTCGCAGAGCACGAAGTCGAACTCGTCATTGCCGTCGAGGATGAAATTCTTGATCTCGTCGGTGACGTGCGGAATGACCTGCACGGTCGCGCCGAGGTAATCGCCGCGACGTTCGCGTTCGATGATGTTCTTGTAGATGCGGCCGGTGGTGATGTTGTCGCTCTGGTTCGCCGAGCGTCCGGTGAACCGTTCGTAGTGTCCGAGATCGAGGTCGGTTTCCGCCCCGTCATCGGTCACGAACACCTCACCATGCTGGTAAGGCGACATCGTTCCGGGATCTACGTTGAGATACGGATCGAGTTTGCGGATGCGCACGCGATAGCCGCGTGCCTGCAGAAGTGCCCCTAGGGCCGCTGCGGCTATGCCTTTTCCAAGGGAAGAGACCACGCCGCCGGTGATGAATACATATCGCGCCATGGGAGTTATCGCTTATCGCGGCCAAATCGATTCCGCCAGAGAAAAATCCGCCGCGCCGGACTTTTCCCTATCTGGCTATTCAATGTTGCCGCCAAAATGGCGCGCAAACAAAAAGGCCGGCGTGACCGCCGGCCCGCAATCCGCGTTGTGAAAACGCTTTACATGACGATGACTTCAGAGCCCATCTTCACGCGATTGTAGAGGTCCATGACATGGTCGTTGACCATGCGGAAGCACCCGTTCGACGAATTCGTGCCGATCGTCTGCGGCTGGTTCGTACCATGGATACGGATATGGGTATCCAGCTTGCCCTGGTACAGGTAGATCGCGCGAGCGCCAAGCGGATTTTCCGGACCGCCGTTCATGCCGTCCTTGTGCTTGCCGTACTTCTGCGGCTCGCGTTCCTGCATGTCCTTGGTCGGGAACCAGCGCGGCCATTCCTGCTTGTCGCCGATGGTGGCCTTGCCCTTGAACTCGAGGCCTTCGCGGCCGACGGCGATCGCATAACGACGTGCCGTCGAGGACGATTCGACCAGATAGAGGAAGCGTTTGCTGGTATCGACCACGATCTGACCGGGCTGATAACCGGAGAACGCAACCTCCTGCGGTTCGAACTCGGACTTGACCTTGAACTGCTTCTTGGACTGCTTGGCCTGCAATACGGCGTCGAGCGCGCGGGTCTGCGGCAGCATGCTCTGCTGGGGAGCGCTGCCACCGAAGATACCTGAAAGCAGGCTGGCCTTCTGCGGCCTCGCCTGGCTCTCGCTGCGCAGCTCGCCGGTGTTGCCGGTCGAGGCGACTTCCATGGCGTCGGGCGCCAGCGCCTCGATCGGCTGCATGACCTCGAGCGGCTGGAGATTGCGCTTGGCGGCAGGTGCAGGAGCGGCAGTTGCGACTTGAGCAGTCGCGCGCTCGGCCCGCTTCAGCCGCGCCAGTTCGCGCTCCTTTGCAGCTTGCTCCTTTGCCGCGGCCCGCATCGCCATCTTCTTGGCCTCGAGCATCTTTTCGCGGGCGAGTTCCCTGTCAGCCTTGATCTTGGCTTCGAGGACCTTGATTCGGGCAAGATCCTCGTCGGTGGGCTTCTTCTTTTTCTTGAGGATCTTGAGTTCGGAAGCGTCGCTCTTGGCAGCGACAGTGATCACGTCACTTGCAACTTCAGGCTGCAGTGAAGCAGCACTACCTGCGGGAGTGGCGGCAAAGGCGGTAGAGCCCATCAGAGAGGCGCAAAGACCAGCAAGAAGGATGCTGCGGAGTTGCATGGTGGAGGATATCCCGAGCGTTCAAAACGAATGAAATTCGCGGCAACGCACAGTGCCCCCAAGGCCCCCGTTCATTTCGCCGCGGCTCAGCTATAAGCGATTAGCCGGAGAAGCCTCAAGGGAGGCACCTCCGGCGAAATGATCTAATTTTCGTGATCGACGCAGCATTTGCCGCAACTGTGGTCAAACAACAACAGGTTGCGGCAGCCGGTCTGGTTTATTAGTTCGGAACTTGCGGTGCCGCAGGAGCAGCCGGCTGTTCAGCATTGCCCGAAGCTGCAGGAGCCGGTGCTGCCGGCTGCTCACCCGACGGCGCTGCCGGCGCAGTGGCGCCAGGTACCGGTGCGGGCGTCGAGCCGCCGAGCTGATCGAGAACACCCTTGCCGCCCGTCGTGCCGCTTTGCGTGGCCGGGGCACGGTCGAGAATGTCGATCGGCTTCTCGCCGTAACGGGCGATGATCGACAGCGTCAGCGAGGTAACGAAGAAAATGGTCGCCAAGATCGCAGTGGCGCGCGTCAGAGCGTTGGCGGCGCCGCGCGCCGTCATGAAGCCCGAGCCGCCGCCGATGCCAAGGCCGCCGCCTTCCGAGCGCTGCAGGAGCACCACGCCGACGAGGGCGAGCACGACCATCAGATGAATGACGATGATGACGGTTTCCATTGCGCTTCCTGGGATCTTTCCTGACGTGGACCGGCCGGCACGCAGACGCGGCCGACATTCCGGAGGCGGCTCAATACAATGCTTTCATGGCATTTCCAAGCCCGCCGCCCGAATATGGGGAGACACGCGACCTTTGCAACGGCCGCGTGTGGCGAATTCAGAGCTTGCGATAGGCTTCGGCTATGCCGAGGAAGTCGGCCGCCTTGAGGCTGGCGCCGCCAACCAGTGCGCCGTCGACATTGGCCACGCCAAGCAACTCCACCGCATTCGACGGCTTGACCGAACCGCCATACAGGATGCGCATCTTGGCGGCAGAAGACCCAAGCAGCTCGGTCAGCCGCGCGCGGATGTGAGCGTGCGCCTCGGCCACGTCGCCGACTGTCGGGGTGAGTCCGGTGCCTATGGCCCAAACCGGCTCATAAGCGATCACGGTGTTGGCAGGGGTAGCCGTCGTCGGCACGGAACCTTCGATCTGCCGCGACAGAACCGCAAGCGTAGCACCACCTTGGCGCTCCGCCTGTGTCTCGCCGATGCAGATGACGGCAACCAACCCGGCACGCCATGCCGCTTCGGCCTTGGCGCGAACGAGTTCATCAGTCTCGCCGTGATCGGTGCGTCGCTCGGAATGGCCGACAATAACGTGGCTTGCGCCGGCATCCTTCAGCATCTCAGCCGAGATGTCGCCGGTATGGGCGCCGCTCTCCTTGGGATGGCAATCCTGCCCGCCGGCCTTTACCGGCGTGCGATGAAGGATTTCGGAAGCGCGCGAAAGAAGCGTGGCCGGCACGCATAGCAGGGCCTCGGTCTCGGCATCCAGGCCGTCCATGAAACCGCCGGCGATGCCGCGCAGTTCGTTGAGCGACGCGCTGGTTCCGTTCATCTTCCAATTACCGGCAACCAGTGGGCGTATTCCTGGCGTCATGTGATTTTCCCTCGACATCGATATTCGCTCGGGGACCCTCACTACCAAAAACAAGCCACAAAGCAATCGACACTGGCGCCGAAGGGCGCTATTGCGCTTCGTTCATGCAGGCGCATGCGAAAATGCGCGAAGATGGGATCTGAACATGCTCGAAACGATGCGAAGTGCTGCGGGAACCTGGGTCGCTAAGCTCCTGCTTCTGCTGCTCGTGTTGAGCTTCGCAATCTGGGGCATTTCCGGACGGATGCTGCACGAGTTCGGCAGCGACAAGGTGATCACGGCCGGCGGCACGTCCGTCTCGGGCGTCGAATACCGCCTCGCCTACGACCGTCAGCTAAACGTCATGTCGCAGAGATTCGGCCAGAGGCTGACCCGCGAACAGGCAAATGCGCTCGGCATCGACAATCAGGTCCTGTCCCAGCTCGTCGCAGGCGCCGTGCTCGACGAGCAGGCGCGCAAGCTGGGCCTTGGCCTGTCCAAGGACCGCCTCGCCCAGTTGACCTGGGACGACCCGACCTTCCAGGGTCCGGACGGCAAATTCAATCGCCAGTCTTTCGAATACATCTTGCGCCAGATCGGCATGCGCCCTGAGGACTACCTCAAGAACCGCGCCCAGGTCGCCGTGCGCCAGCAGATCGTCGAGGCGGTTGCCGACGGGATCAAGGCGCCGGACACCTTCCTGCGCGCCGTGGCACTTTATCGCGGCGAGGATCGCACTATCGACTACCTGTCACTGCCCAAGTCTCTGGTCGAGCCGATCGCAGCCCCCACCGACGAGGTGCTGAAGACGTGGTTTGAGGAAAACAAGAAGAACTACGCTGCGCCGGAATACCGCAAGCTGAGCTACGTCAAGCTCGAACCCGAGGACATCATGGACCTCGGCTCGGTCACCGACGAGCAGGTTCGCCAGGATTACGAAAAGAACAAGTCGCACTTCACCACCGCCGAAACGCGCAAGATCGATCAGCTCGTCTTTGCTAGCGCCGATGCAGCCAAGGCTGCTTCCGAAGCCATCAAGGGCGGCGAGAGCTTCGACAAGATCGTCGCCGATCAGGGCAAGACCGTAGCCGACGTGGCATTGGGAACGCTGACCAAGGATGCGATCGCCGACAAAGCCGTTGCCGAAGCGGCGTTTACGCTGCAGGCGAACCAGGTCAGCGACGTGGTCCAGGGCGCGTTCGGCCCGGTGCTCGTCCGCGTCAGCGAGGTCACGCCCGAGACGGTGAAGGCATTCGATGAGGTCAAGGACCAGATCCGCAAGGACCTGGCGCTCGCCGAAGCCAACCGCATTCTGCTCGATGTGCATGATTCCTATGAGGATGCGCGCGCAGGCGGCGAGTCCATGCAGGCTGCCGCCGACAAGCTGAAGCTCAAGGTGGTGACCATCGACGCGATCGACCGCGCTGGCCAGCGCCCCGACGGCACCATCGTCAACACGTTGCCGGACTCGCAGAACCTGATCCAGGCTGCCTTCGAAGCCGAAGCCGGTATCGAGAACCAGCCCATCAATGTCGGCACCAACGGCTTTGTCTTCTACGAAGTGGATGGCATCACGCCAGCGCGCGACCGCACGCTCGATGAAGTCCATGACAAGGTCGTCGCCGACTGGACCGCAGCAGAGACGGCAAAGCGCCTCAAGGACAAGGCCGCAGAACTCGAGAAGCGCCTCAAGGACGGCAATGACCTCGACGCCATTGCTGCCGAGTTGAAGCTCGAGAAGCAGACCAAGCGCGGACTGAAGCGCGAAGCCGACGATGCCGATTTCGGTCGTGCGGGAGCACAGGCCATGTTCGCGATGGGCCAGGGCGGCACCGGCGTCATCCCCTCGCCCACCGGCGACGCGCAGATCCTGTTCAAGGTCGCCGAGGTATTCGAACCAGCCGGCGCGGACGCGAGCGCCGTGCCCGAGGATGCCCGGAAGTCGTTTGCCTCGGGCATTTCGGACGACCTGCTCGACCAACTGGTCGCACAGTTGCAGACGCAATATGGCGCCACGATAAACCAGGGCGCGATCACCCGCGCGCTTGAGGCAGGCATCAGATGAGCGCACTGAAGCCGCATATCGCCAAGGTCGCGACGGGCGCGCCGCTCACCTTCGAAGAGGCGCGCGAGGCTTTCGACATCATCATGTCTGGCGAAGCCACGCCCGGCCAGATCGGCGGCTTCCTGATGGCGCTGCGCGTGCGCGGCGAAACCGTCAGCGAGCTTTCAGGCGCCGTCGCCACCATGCGCGACAAGATGCTGCGCGTCGAGGCGCCTGACGATGCCATCGACATCGTCGGCACCGGCGGCGACGGCACCCACAGCGTCAACATCTCTACCGCCTCGGCTTTTGTCATCGCCGGCGCCGGCGTGACGGTTGCCAAGCATGGCAACCGCAGCCTGTCCTCGCTGACAGGCGCCGCTGACGTGCTCACTGCGCTCGGCGTCAACATCGACCTGTCGCCCGAGGCCATCAGCCGCTGCATCCACGAAGCCGGCGTAGGTTTCATGTTCGCGCCGGCGCATCACCCGGCAATGAAGCATGTCGGCGCGACGCGCGTCGAACTTGGCACCCGCACTATCTTCAACCTGATCGGCCCGCTGTCCAATCCAGCCGGTGTGACACGCCAACTGATCGGCGTCTTTGCGCCTGAATGGGTCGAGCCCGTCGCCGAAACGCTAAAGAAACTGGGCGCGCGGAGCCTTTGGGTCGTCCACGGCGACGGCTTTGACGAGATCACCACCACCGGCGAGACCAAGATTGCGGCTGTTGCCAACGGCAGCATCAGCAGTTTCGTGCTGACCCCCGAGCAGGTCGGCCTTGCCCGCCACACGCGCGAGGAATTGCGCGGCGGCGATTCGGCATACAACGCCGCCGCATTGCGCAGCCTGCTGGAGGGGGCCGAGGGCGCCTACCGCGACACGGTACTGATGAATGCAGGTGCTGCTCTCGTGGTGGCCGAAAAGGTCGGGAACATCGGCGAAGGCATCAAGCTCGCCGTGGAATCGATCGACAATGGTCATGCCCTTGCCGCGCTCGACCGCCTGGTCAGCGTCTCGAACGGATAGCACCATGGCCGACATCCTGCGCCACATCGAATCCTACAAGCGCGACGAGATCGCCGCCGCCAAGGCTCGCGTGCCTGTTGGAGAACTTCTGGCGCGTGCGCGCGACGTGGCCAAGCCGCGCGGCTTTCTCGCAGCACTCGAGGCCAAGCGTCGCGAGGGACGTTTCGGCCTGATCGCCGAGATCAAGAAGGCGAGCCCGTCCAAGGGCCTGATCCGGCCCGATTTCGATCCGCCGTCACTAGCCCAGGCTTATGCGGAAGGCGGCGCTGCCTGCTTGTCGGTGCTGACCGATACGCCATCCTTCCAGGGTGCACCGGAGTTCCTTACCGCGGCGCGCAACGCCTGCGCCCTGCCCGCCTTGCGCAAGGATTTCATGTTCGAGCCCTATCAGGTGCACGAGGCGCGCGCCTGGGGAGCGGATGCCATCCTCGTCATCATGGCGAGCGTCAGCGACGACGACGCCAGGCGGCTCGAGGACGCGGCCTTCGAACACGGCATGGATGCGCTGATCGAAGTCCATGACGAGGCCGAGACCGAGCGCGCCCTGAAGCTCCAGTCGCGCCTGCTCGGCATCAACAACCGCAACCTGCGCACCTTCGAGGTCAGCCTCGAAACCTCGGAGCGGCTCGCGCCCATGATTCCGACCGATCGACTGCTCGTCGGCGAAAGCGGCATCTTCACCCATGCCGACTGCCTGCGCCTGGAAAAATCCGGCATCGGCAGCTTCCTCGTCGGCGAAAGCCTGATGCGTCAGGCCGATGTCGCCACTGCGACGCGCGCGCTGCTCGAAGGCGCGCCGATTGCCGAGCGTGCCTGAAATGGCCAACACCCTCACCCATATCAGTGCTGCGGGTGAAGCCAACATGGTCGACGTCGGCGACAAGGCCGAGACGACGCGCACGGCAATTGCCGAGGGCCTCGTCGTCATGCAGCCGGAAACCCTGGCGCTGATCCTGTCGGGCAACGCCAAGAAGGGCGACGTGCTGGGCACCGCCCGGCTTGCCGGCATCATGGCCGCCAAGCGCACGCACGAACTGGTGCCATTGTGCCACCCTATCCTTCTGACCAAGGTTTCGGTCGAAATCGAGCCCGACGAGAGTTTGCCAGGACTGCGCGTGACGGCATTGGCCCGCGTGACCGGCAAGACCGGCGTAGAGATGGAGGCACTCACCGCCGCCTCTGTTGCCTGCCTCACCATTTACGACATGGCCAAGGCCGCAGATCGCGGCATGGTGATTTCCGGCATCCGGCTGATCGAAAAGAGCGGCGGCAAGTCGGGCGACTACAGGGCGGCCGGGTAGAGATGGCACTGCTGCCGGTAGCCGAGGCCCTGGAACGGTTGCTCGAAGGAGCCGAACCCGGCGGCTCGGAAACGGTCAACCTCAGCGAAGCCTTCGACCGCGTGCTGGCGGTACCGTTGCATGCACTGCGCACGCAGCCGCCCTTCGACGCCTCGGCGATGGATGGCTACGCGGTTCGCGCCGACGACATCGCATCCCTTCCGGCACGGCTTTCAGTCATCGGGACTGCACCGGCCGGCCGGCAATTCACCGGCACTGTGGCGCAAGGCCAGACGGTGCGCATCTTCACCGGCGCGCCGGTTCCTGATGGTGCGGATACGGTCGTCATCCAGGAAAATGTACGCGATCTCGGCCAAGGCTTGGTCGATGTGCTGGAGCCGACCGCCCCAGGCCGTAACATCCGCGCCAAGGGCCTGGACTTCAAGCAGGGCGACCTCATCCTCAATGCCGGACGGCTGCTCGACCCGGCCGCCCTGTCGCTCATCGCTGCCGCCAACCACGCGCAAGTCGAGGTCACCAGCGCCCCGCTGGTCGCCATCATAGCGACGGGCGACGAGCTTTTGCCGCCCGGGAGCAACCCCGGTCCCGATCAGATCATCGCCTCCAACGCCTATGGGGTCGCCGCGATCGCGCGGTCGGTCGGAGCGCGCGTACTCGACCTTGGAATCGCCGCGGACCGCAAGGATGCCATCGCAGCCCTCGTCGCCAAGGCGCTGGAGGCGCGGCCGGACGTCATCGTAACCCTTGGCGGCGCGTCAGTCGGCGACCACGACCTGGTCCATGAAGTGCTCTCCGGCCTTGGCATGGAGCTGGATTTCTGGAAGATCGCCATGCGCCCCGGCAAGCCGCTGATGTTCGGTCGCCTCGGCGACACGCGTTGCATCGGCCTGCCCGGCAACCCGGTCGCCAGCCTGATCTGCTCGCATATCTTCCTCAAGCCGCTGCTGGCACAACTCGCAGGCCGGAGCTATGCACCCGATATCAGGCAGGCTGTTCTGGACCGACCGATGAGCGCCAACGATCAGCGCCGGGATTATGTCCGGGCGACAGCCCGCGATACCCCGGACGGCTTGGTCGCGACGCCATTCGCGGTGCAGGATTCGTCGATGCTGCGGACGCTCGCCGACGCCAATTGCGTCATCATCCGCGAACCTTTCGTACCGGCGGCCGAACCTGGCAGTGCCTGCAGCGTACTGATGCTGCGCTGAACATAGCGCCTCGCCCTTCACCAAATATAAACAGTTGCAGAACACAACTGGAACATATAGCGTTTGTTCCGGGTTTGTTTTTCTTTCGATTCCCTCGGGGGTGGCCATGCTGACGCGCAAACAACACGAGCTTCTGCTGTTCATCCATGAGCGGCTTAAAGAGACGGGCATCCCTCCGTCCTTCGACGAGATGAAGGAGGCGCTCGACCTCGCCTCCAAGTCGGGCATCCATCGGCTGATCACCGCGCTCGAAGAACGCGGCTTCATCAGGCGCCTGCCCAACCGGGCGCGCGCGCTCGAAGTATTGCGCCTGCCCGATTCGATCGCACCCGGCCTCAACGCGGCGCGCAAGTTCTCGCCCAGCGTCATTGAAGGCAGCCTTGGCCGCAAGCCCGAGCCGTCGCGCTCGCTTTCAGCCGGAAACGACGACGATGCGGGTTCGGCAGTGGCAATCCCGGTGATGGGGCGTATCGCGGCCGGCGTGCCGATCGACGCCATCCAGCACAAGACGCACTCGATCTCGGTGCCGCCGGACATGATCATGGGCGGCGAGCACTACGCGCTCGAGGTCAAGGGCGACTCGATGATCGAGGCCGGCATCTTCGACGGCGACACGGTCATCATCCGCAATGCGAACACCGCAAATCCCGGCGAAATCATCGTGGCGCTTGTCGACGACGAGGAAGCCACACTCAAGCGCTTCCGGCGCAAGGGCGCTTCGATTGCACTCGAGGCCGCAAACCCGGCTTATGAGACCCGCATCTTCGGGCCTGACAGGGTCAAGGTTCAGGGCAAGCTGGTCGGGCTGATCCGCCGCTATTGATTGACAGCCGCTTGCGTAGGCAGCAGAGCCTGGTTTGCGGAAGCCAGCTTGCGCCTTCCTGGGTCTTCGCGCTGATAGGGAGGCAAGCCTCTTGCCTCTCGGGAGAACTGGCGTTGCACATGCCATGGGCGGTAGGGCTCGTTCACGGCATGGAGGATCTCAAGCTTCGGGTTCCGGCCTGTCGAGGCCTGCTGCACGAATATCGCGGCACTCCCGAGCCGCGCCAATTGGCGGGTGGTTATGATTTCGGCATCCGAACCAGGACAAACATCCCTTGCCGTGGCGTCGGCCACAACGACAAGGGCGGCCTCGGCACAAGCACGCCTCGCTGAGGCCACGTTTTCCGCGTGAGCGATCCGGATGCGTGGCGCAAGTTCTGACAGGCACAGGCCGTGTCCACAGACAAAGGCCGGGTCGGTTTTGGACAGGTTGTTGCTGCCCGGATCGGTGCGCCGGGGCCCCACCACATCTTCCGATCCCAGGACTCGCTTCCAGTTGTCGAGTGTGAACTGGCTCGGCCGTGGGCGGTTGACAGCCAGTTGCCCGGTGCCTGTCCTCACCCCAATCAGCCGACCGTCCTCTGAGACCAGCACATCGGGTGTCGTGGCAAAGGGCAGCGTGAGGACCACCAGAAATGCGAACGGCAGGGCGGCAGCGCGCAAAAAGGTCGTGGCCGCCGATGCGGCGACGAGCGCTATTGTTGCGAAAACAACCGACAAGGTCGAGACCACCCCCACGGCATCGATGGGCGAGCGCTCGGAAAACCATTGGGCGGTTGCGATCATCGCCTGCAACCCGAAACCCATGACGTCGAGGAAAATGCCGTCCAGCCCAAGCGGCATTAAGATTCCGACGCCCACCGCAAAGGGCATGACCAAGGTGGAAACGATCGGCATGACCGCCAGATTGGCGAAAAGGCTGAGCGGCGAGACGCGTTGGAAATGCCATGCGCCGAAGACGCTGGTGGCGAGCCCGGCGATCAGCGAGGTGGCGACAAGGCCAACGGCTGCGGCGGCCAGCCAGCGCCAGATTTTGGCCGGCACCGACCTTTGCACGAGCGGCTGCGCCCGCCCCTCGCGCCAGTCCGACCACCAGGCATAGGCTGCCACGAGCGCTGCGGTTGCGGCAAACGACATCTGGAAACTCGGCCCGACCACCTCATGCGGCGAGACCAATATGACCACGATGGCCGAGACCGCGAGATTGCGCATGGTCAGCGCCGCCCGGTCGAACAGGACGGCCGTCAGCATGACGGCCAGCATGATGAAGCTGCGCTGGGCTGCTACCTCTGCGCCCGAGATGAAGAGATAGCCGCCAGTCGCGGCCAACGCTGCGCCTGCCGCGTATTTCTTTACCGGGCGGCGCGACGTGAAACCGGGAAAGGCTGCGAAGCCCAGCCGCATCAGCAACATGACCGTGCCGGCGACCATTGCCATGTGCAGCCCCGAAATCGAGATGATGTGGTAGAGCCCGGTGCGTCGCAGCGCTTCGTTGATGTCCTCGGGGATGCCGCCGCGCACGCCGACGACCAATGCCGCGGCGATCTCGCCCTCGGCGCCACCGATCCGACCGCGAATGCGCTCGGCAATCCGGTTGCGCGTATTTTCAACCCAAACCAAGGCTCGACTTGCGGCCGATGCTGCTTGCGAGGATGGGGCAAGCGTCGGCCCCTTCATGAAAAAGCCGCTGGCGCCAATGCCATCAAAATAGCTTTCGAAGGAAAAGTCGTAGCTGCCCGGCCGCACCGGACCGGATGGCGGCATCAGCCGGACGTAACCGGTCACAGTCGAACCTACGAGCACGCCCTCGGGAACCTTGCGCGCGGTGAGGCGCACCCGCTCGGGCGCGTAGCGCAGCTTGGGCCGCTTGGTCGAGGAGACATCGATGGTCAGGCGGGTGCGTCCAGTGCCTAGATGGTCGATCTCGACGACGCGACCGCTGAGCGTGGTCGACACCTCTGCGCCGAGCATCATCGTCGCCTTGCGGGAGGTCTCGAGCTTGGCCACGCTGACACCGATCAGGAAGATGGCGATAGCGGCGAACACATAGTGGGCAAGCCGATGCGACCGCGCGAAAAGGGCAAGCAAAACCGCAAGCGCGGAAGCTGCTACCAGCGGCGGCGGGCTCGGTTCGGTCGGCAGGTTGAAATAGACCAGTGCGCCGATTGCCAAGAGCACTGGAACAAACAAAAAGGCAGCGCCACGGTCGAGTTCGGTTTCGAATGCGCTGGTCAAGCGCGACAGCGTGAGCTGCCGTATGGCGGAATTCGACGCCCCCCGCAGCCACGTCAGCAATTCGGCAGACGGCTTTTGAAGCGGCTGTGCCTCCTCAAGCCTTGGAACTACATATGGACCTGACTGAAAATACCCGATGGGTGTAGGCGCAGAAAACCGTTCTGCCGCCAGCAAGTCGCGCTCGCTGGCCTCGATCACCGGATTTTCACCGGCTTGCCCCTCCCGCACGCGCTTGCCCATCGGGCCTGCCCCTTGCGCCCCTGACCTTCTATGCTACATCAACGCCACCGAAACGCCATGCGCCGCCGGTCTTCCGACCGGGCGACGCCATGCCTCCCGTGGAAATAGCTATGTCCGTCGTCACCCGCTTCGCCCCATCACCAACCGGCTACCTGCACATCGGTGGCGCGCGCACCGCGCTGTTCAACTGGCTCTATTCCCACCACACCGGCGGCAAGATGCTGCTGCGCATCGAAGACACCGACCGCGAGCGTTCGACCGATGCGGCGACGGCTGCCATCCTCGAAGGGCTCACCTGGCTTGGCCTGACCTGGGAAGGCGAGCCGATCTCGCAGTTCGAGCGCGCGCCACGCCACCGCGAGGTCGCGGAAGAACTCGTGCGGCTGGGCAAGGCCTACTACTGCTATGCCTCGCAGGAAGAACTGACCGAGATGCGCGAGAAGGCCCGCGCCGAAGGCCGGCCGCCCCGCTACGACGGCCGCTGGCGTGACCGCGATCCGTCCGAGGCGCCGGCAGGCGTCAAGCCGGTGATCCGCATCAAGGCACCGACGGAAGGCGAGACTTTGGTGCGCGACCGGGTGCAGGGCGACGTTCGTTTCCCCAACAAGGATCTCGACGATTTCATCATCCTGCGTTCGGATGGCGTGCCGACTTACATGCATGCGGTCGTCGTCGACGACCATGACATGGGCGTCACCCACATCATCCGCGGCGACGATCACCTGACCAATGCCGCGCGCCAGACGATCATCTATGTCGCCATGGGCTGGGACGTGCCTGTGATGGCCCATATTCCGCTGATCCATGGTGCCGACGGCGCCAAGCTGTCCAAACGTCACGGCGCGCTCGGTGTCGATGCCTATCGCGCCATGGGCTATCTGCCCGAAGCCCTGCTCAACTATCTTGCCCGCCTTGGCTGGAGCCACGGCGACGACGAGGTGATGAGCATCGAGGACATGATCCGCTGGTTCGAGATCGAGGACGTCAACAAGGGCGCTGCCCGCTTCGACTTCGCCAAGCTCGAGGCGCTGAACGGCGTCCACATGCGCCAGATGGATGACCAGAAGCTGTTCGACATCTTTGTCGCGACCCTGCCCTATCTGCCTGAAGGCGATGCGATCCTCGGCAAGCTCGACGACAAGCTCAAGGCGCAGCTGCTGGCGGCAATGCCGGGCCTCAAGGAACGCGCCAAGACGCTGGTCGAACTGGCCGACGGCGCGGCCTTCCTTTTTGCGGAGCGCCCGCTTCCCCTGGACGAGAAGGCAGCAGGCCTCCTGGCCGGGCCGGCCAAGGACGTACTCAAGGGCGCGCATGCGGCGCTCGCCGGTGTCGACTCAGCCTGGAGCGCTGCCTCGGCGGAAGCTGCGATCCGCGAGTTCGCCGGCCGCGAAAACCTCAAGCTCGGCGCCGTCGCACAGCCCCTGCGGGCCGCTCTGACGGGCAAAAGCACGTCACCCGGCGTGTTCGACGTGCTTGCCGTTCTGGGTCGGGACGAAAGTCTCGCCCGCATTTCCGATCAAATCGATTAGGTCAGCAATGCTTTCCTAATTTTGCATTGAATTCAGGCTTTTGCGGTGCAACATTGTGGCAACAGGCCAATTTGGAAGCAGCGGGGGAAGCTGGAAAGCGGGTTCGAGCGTTCCGGGCCAATCTGGTTGCCTTGTTAAGAATATTGCGCCGCCCTGCGGCAACTCAGGACTAAGGAGTATGCGATGACTGATTCAACCGCCAAACTGGACTTCCGCGGCCAGACCCACGAGTTCAAGGTCCGAAGCGGAACGGTCGGGCCGGATGTGATCGATATCGCATCGCTCTATGCCACCACCGGCGCCTTCACTTACGATCCGGGCTTCACCTCGACCGCCAGCTGTGAGTCGGAGATCACCTTCATCGACGGCGATGCCGGAGTGCTGCTGCACCGCGGCTATCCGATCGATCAGCTAGCCGAGCATGGCGACTTCCTCGAGGTCTGCTACCTGCTGCTCTACGGCGAACTGCCGACCAAGGCGCAGAAGGACGACTTCGACTATCGCGTGACGCGCCACACCATGGTGCATGAGCAGATGTCGCGCTTCTTCACCGGCTTCCGCCGCGACGCGCACCCGATGGCCGTGATGTGCGGCGTGGTCGGCGCCCTGTCGGCCTTCTACCACGACTCGACCGACATCTCCGATCCGCATCAGCGCATGGTGGCTTCCATCCGCCTGATCGCCAAGATGCCGACGATCGCGGCCATGGCCTACAAGTACCACATCGGCCAGCCCTTCGTTTACCCGAAGAACGAGCTGAACTTCGCCGCCAACTTCCTGCACATGTGCTTTGCCGTGCCGTGCGAGGAGTACAAGGTCAATCCGGTGCTCGCCCGCGCCATGGAGCGCATCTTCATCCTGCACGCCGACCACGAGCAGAACGCCTCGACCTCGACAGTGCGTCTTGCCGGCTCCTCGGGCGCCAATCCGTTCGCCTGCATCGCGGCCGGCATCGCCTGCCTGTGGGGCCCGGCGCATGGCGGCGCCAACGAAGCGGCACTCAACATGCTGGGCGAAATCGGTCACGTCGACCGCATTCCCGAGTTCGTTGCCCGTGCCAAGGACAAGAACGATCCGTTCCGCCTGATGGGCTTCGGTCACCGCGTCTACAAGAACTACGATCCGCGCGCCAAGATCATGCAGAAGACCACGCATGAAGTGCTCGGTGAGCTCGGCATCAAGGACGATCCGATGCTCGACGTAGCGATGGAACTCGAGCGCATCGCGCTGACCGACGAGTACTTCATCGAAAAGAAGCTCTACCCGAACATCGATTTCTATTCGGGCATCACGCTGAAGGCGCTGGGCTTCCCCACCACCATGTTCACGGTGCTGTTCGCGCTCGCCCGCACGGTCGGCTGGATTGCCCAGTGGAAGGAGATGATCGAGGATCCGCGCCAGAAGATCGGCCGTCCGCGCCAGCTCTACACGGGTGCTACCGAGCGCGACTACGTGCCTATCGCCAAGCGCTGAGCGCAGCGACAAACCTGACGAAAACGCCCGCCAAATCGGCGGGCGTTTTTCATTTAAGGATATGTTTGAGGACTGCTTCGGCGGCGATCTCGCCGGAGGGACGGCCGGTGGCCATTAGCCGCCGCACCTCGGCAAAGCCGTGCTTTTGCCAACGCCGCTGGTCGGTGTCGTCGAACAGTACTTCGACATAGCGCGCCATCCATTGCGGCCGCACATACTGGTTGTAGTGCTCTGGCACGACGGGCCGGTCGGCAATCAGGTTGGGCAACGAGGCGCTCCAGACCGTGATCAGCCCCTGCGCCATGCGCATGAAGGGGTCGAGCTTGTAGTTCGACATCATCGGCACGCCGGCAAGCGCCAGTTCGAGTGATACCGTTCCCGATGCGATCAGGGCCGCATCGGCCTCGCCGAAGGCCTGCCATTTGTGCTGGCTGTCCAGAATGATCTCGGGCTTTTGCGGCCAGTGGGCAACGGCAGCTTCAACCAGCTTGGCGACATGCGGCACCGTCGGCAGCAACAGCCGCAACCGATGCCCCCTTGCCCTGAGGATCGAAACGGTCTCACCGAAGGGCTCGATCAGGCCACGTACTTCGCTTCTGCGCGACCCAGGAAGCAGCAGCAGGGTCTTTTCGCGATCCGCGGAGAAGCTGCGGTCGCGTTCCTGCATGGCCGCGGCGAGCGCTACGCCTGGATCGCTTGAAAGCCTGTGACCGACGAATGTGCCATATGGACCACCAAGGCGTGCCAGTTCGGACGGCTCGAACGGCAGGATGCAAAGCACCTCGTCGACATGCGGCTTCATTGCCTTGGCGCGGCCCGGCCGCCAGGCCCAGACACTCGGACATATATAGTGGACGATGGGGATGCCGGGCGCCAGCGCCCTGACCTTCTTCGCCACGCGTAGCGAAAAATCGGGGCTGTCGATGGTAACCAGGCAATCGGGCTTTTCAGCCGCGACAAAGCGTGCGGTCTCGCTAATCCGCCGCATCAGGCGCGGCAGGTCGCGGATGATCGCCGACAGCCCCATCAGCGCGATCTCGCCGGCGTCGAACAGCGGCGAAAGACCAAGCTCTTGCAGATGGCGGCCACCGGTGCCGACGAGTTTGACCTCACGCCCGCTCAGGCGCTGCAGCGCACGCACCAGGTCGGCCCCCAGAAGATCGCCCGACTCCTCGCCGGCGACGATGGCGATCTTGAGCGGCCGCTCGTTCATTCCTCCCCCTCCTCGCCGGTAAGCCCGACGACGAAAAGACCTAGCCGGTCGGCCCGGGCAACCATCTCGCCGAAATCGAGAACCAGCGAGCGCCCGGCCTCGACCCCGATGCCAACCAATCCGGCGGCATGGGCAGCGTCGATGGTGGCGGGGCCGATCGTCGGCAAATCGGCACGCAATTCCTGGTTGGGCTTGGCGCTCTTGACCAGAACGCCGCGCTTGCGACCGGCGATGCGGCCATTGTCCCGCAGGTCGCGCACGCGTTCCAGGAGAAGGTCCGTACCCTCGATGCCTTCAAGGGCTATGGCGCGGCCGCCAATGGCGACCGCTGCCTGGCCGATATCCAGCGCACCGATAGCGCGGGCGGCCTTCAGGCCGGCATTGAGGTCGGCCCAATCGGACTTCATGGGCGCGTGGGCCCCCATCCGACCGACCGTGGCCAGAAGGTCGGGGACGATCTGGTGCGCTCCCAGAACCTTGATGCCATTGTCTTCGATGGTGTCGACAAGAATACGCAGCAGGCCGTCGTCGCCCCGCGTCAGCGCCGCCAGCGCGCGCGGCAGGATGCGAAGCAGCGACACTGACGGCCTCACCGCGCGCCACGCCGGGCGCCGGCTGATGGCGCCGGCCAGAACCGCATGGGTGATACGGTGGCGCTTCAGCAGTGGCAGAAGCGCTGCAAACTGCTCGACGGCGAGTGTTTCGCCGTCATAGCCAGACAGGCTGGTGCCCGGATCGATCTCGCCCGCGATTCTTACGATGAACGGCTGGTGGCCGGCCTCGGCCAGACTATCTGCGACGTTGACCGGAAGCCGGCCGCTGCCAGCAACGACAGCGACCCGGTCGGCCGCGGAAAGCTCAAATCTGTTCTCGCCCTCAGCTTTCGTCATTGGCGTCGTCATCGGAGACGGCGTTTCTGAGCGGCGGGACGGTGAAGTGGCGCTTGCCGCGCGCCTGGATGAAATCAAGCAGATCGCGCACGATTGGCGAGTCCGCGAACTGGCGTTCCACGTCGGGGATGTTCTCGCCAACCGCGCGGGCCGGATCGAAGATCATCTTGTAAGCCTTGCGCAGGGCAAAGATCTCGGCGCGCGCCACGCCCGAGCGCTTCATGCCGATCACGTTGAGTCCACGCAGGCGGGCGCGGTTGCCCATCACCATGCCATAGGGAATGATGTCGCCATCAACGATCGCCGCACCACCGACAAAGGCATGGTGGCCGATGCGCGTCATCTGGTGGACGGCGGAAAGGCCACCCAGGGTGACATTGTTGCCGACCTCGACATGGCCGCCCAGCGTCGCCACATTGGCCATGGTGACATTGTCGCCAACCACGCAATCATGGGCGATGTGCGAATAAGCCAGGAAGTGCCCATTGTCGCCGACCGTGGTCTCGCCACGGCTGGTATCGGTGCCGACATGCATCGTCACACCTTCGCGGATCGTGCAGTTCTTGCCGACGATCAGCGTCGTGCGGCCGCCCTTGTGCTTGTTGTTCTGCGGCGCAGCACCGAGCGTTGCCATCGGAAACACCTTGCAGCCCTCGCCCAAGGTAGTGGCACCCATGACCGAGACATGGCTGACCAGTTCGACGCGGTCGCCAATGACGGCGTCGGCGCTGACATGGCAAAAGGGGCCCACGCGAACGCCTGCGCCAAGGCTGGCACCCGGCTCTACAACGGCGGCGGGATGGATGAATGTCTCGTTCTGCATTGAGCTAGGTCTTATTCCTTTGGCACCATCATGGCCGCCACCTCGGCTTCCGCAACCGTGGCACCATCGACGCGTGCATCGCAGGCAAACTTGAGGATGTTGCCGCGCTTCTTGATTTTCCTGACGTGGATTCTCAGCTGGTCACCGGGTACGACAGGCTTGCGGAACTTGGCCCCGTCGACCGTCATCAGATAGACCAGCGACGGGCTTTCATCGACCACCAGACGCAGGCAGATAGCACCTGCCGTCTGCGCCATCGCTTCGATGATCAGCACACCCGGCATAACCGGCTGGCCCGGGAAATGACCCTGAAAATGTGGCTCATTGAAGGTGACGTTCTTGATGCCGACGGCCGAGTCGTCGCCGTCGATGTCGACGATGCGGTCGATCAGCAGGAACGGATAACGGTGCGGCAGCAGCTTGAACAGGCCGAGAATGTCGACGGTTTCGAGCGTCTTGGTTGCCTGGTCAGTCATTTTTCCCGCCCTCCTTCGATTTTGCCTTGGCCAGTTTGTTGATCAGCGCAAATTCGCGCATGGCCATTTTCATTGGTTTTGCCGGAAAGCCCGCCCACACTTCGCCCGCCGGCACGTTGTGCATGAGCCCGCTGCGCGCCGCCAACTGGGCGCCCGCCCCGATTGTCAGGTGATCGGCCAGGCCGACCCCGCCGCCCATCATGACGTTGTCGCCGACATTGACCGAGCCCGAAATACCGGAGAGGCCGGCGATGATGCAATTGCGGCCGATGCGCACGTTGTGCGCAATCTGGACGAGATTGTCGATCTTCGTGTTTTCGCCGATCACCGTATCGGCCATGGCGCCACGATCGACGGTCGAATTGGCGCCGATCTCGACATTGTCCTGGATAATGACGCGGCCGATCTGCGGCACCCGCTCGGGCCCACGCGGGCCTCCGGCAAAGCCGAAGCCATCCTGGCCAATCCGGGCGCCGGCATGGATGATGACGCCGTTGCCGATCAGCGCATACTGGATCGAACTGTGCGGACCAATGTAGCAGTCGCGGCCGACCTGCGAGGAACGGCCGACGACCGCATTGGCGGCGACCACCGTGCCACTGCCGACAGAAGCGTTCGGCCCGATGACGACACCGGCCTCAATGATGGCGCCGTCCTCGACATGGGCAGTCGGATCGATATGCGCAAATGGCGAAATACCGGTCTCGCCGGTCACGCCAACCGGGCGCCCAGCATCGGGATAGATCAGCCGGCCGATGCGGGCGAACGCCTGCTGCGGCCGTGGCGTGACGAGGATGGCGATGCCTGAAGGCACAAGCGCAGCTACGTCCTGCGTGCAAAGCACCGCGGCAGCGTGAAGCGTCGCCAAAGGCGCCGCGTTGCGCTTGCCCTCGACAAACACCAACGCGCCTTCCCCACCATCAGTGGCGGAGGCAATGGTCGAAATCTCTATCTGGGAAAGACCGCTATCGGCCAGGGTGGCGCCGGTAATGTCGGCCACCTCGCCTGCCGTAAATCGGCGCGACGGCACAAAGAAAACCGGATCCGTCATGAAGTGCTGTTCCAGCTAGGCCGGGCAATCGGCTTCCGGGCCATGACAGCCCGGAAGCATGGTACCGCAAAATCAGAAGCGGGTCGAAATGCCGAAGTTGAATTCCTGCGTCTCGTCGGTGTCCTGCTTGGCCACCGGCATGGCGTAGTCGATGCGCAACGGCCCGAAGGGCGACGCCCAGAGCAGACCAACGCCGACCGAAGCGCGCCACTGCGACCCGACTGAGGCAGGATCGGCATCTGCGAGACCACTGCCGTAGAGAGTTGCCGCATCGGCGAACACAGCGCCCTTGAGACCGAAGCTCTCCGGGATGACCGGGATCGGGAATTGCGCTTCGGCGGACGCATTGAAGTACGTCGCACCGCCGAGATGATCGTCACCGTCAACAGGCCCGATGCCGTTGTAGGCGAAACCACGGATCATGCGGTCGTTGCTCTTGAAGTAATCGAAGACGCGCAGGTCGCTGTCCGAACCAAAGCCTTGAATGTGACCGGCGCCACCGGACACGAGACCGACGATGTCGAGTTCTTCCGAAAGCGTCTGGTAGTAGCTCGCGCGGCCGGTGAACTTGACGAACTTGGCATCACCGCCAAGGCCCGCCACTTCGGTCATGAAGTTACCATAGATACCATTGTGCGGGTTCTTCATGTCGTCGATCGTGTTGTAGACCAGCGTACCGCTGACCGACGATTTGATCCACGGGCTCTGGCGGACGCCATCGACGATAGCCTGCGACACGTCGCAGCTCCCAAGTGGCGCAGGGACACAACCGTCGTCAAGCTCGTACTTCTCCTGCGACAGATTGTAGGCGAGCTGCGTCGAGATATTGTTGGTGATCGGCAGACCGAAGCGGATCGTGCCGCCGGTGATGTCGCTGTTGTAGTCATCGTAATTGCGGGTCTGGCGATAGACGTCGAAACCAGCAGCGATACGACGGCCGAGGAAATACGGCTCGGTGAACGAGAAGCTGTAGTCGCGGGAATTCTTGCCGCCGCCGGCGGAGAACTTGATGAACTGGCCGCGGCCGAGGAAGTTGCGCTCGGTGATCGAGCCTTCCACCGACGGGCCGGCATTGTCGCCACCGGTCGAATAGCCGGCACCGATGGAGAACTCACCGGTCGACTTCTCGACGAGATCGACAACCAGCACCACCTGGTCGGGCTGCGAACCCGGAGCCGTGGAAATCTCTACGCGTTCAAAGAAATTCAGGGCTTCGAGGCGCTTCTTTGCGCGCTGGATGAGAACCTGATTGAAGGCATCGCCTTCGCTGACGTCGAACTCGCGACGAATTACGAAGTCACGCGTGCGTTCGTTGCCGCGAATCTCGATGCGCTCGACATAGGCCTTGGCGCCCTGGTCGACCGTATAGACGACGTTAATGGTGCGGTTTTCGAAATTGCGGTCACCACGCGGCGTCACCTTGGCGAAGGCATAACCCTTGCCGGCGACATTCTCGGTGATGGCGATGATCGAGTCCTCGACCTGCTTGGCGCTGTAGACGTTGCCCTTGCGGGTCTCAAGCAGAGACTGCAGCTGCGCGCCATCGACCTCGGGGATCGAGCTCTCGACGGCAACATCGCCGAACGTATAGCGCTGACCTTCATCGACCGTGATGGTGATGGTGTACTGGTTGGTTGCCTCGTCGAGTTCGCCGAAGGCGGAGACGACCTGGAAATCGGCATAGCCATGATTGAAGTAGAAGCGACGCAGCGCCTCTTCGTCGGCGCGCAGACGATCCTCGTCATAGATGTCGTCACGCAGCATGAACGACAGGAGCGACGAACGCTTGGTCGAGATGATGTCGGCCAAACGACGATCGCTATAGGCGTTGTTGCCGACAAAATTGACTGCCGCGATCTTGGTGCGACCGCCTTCATTGATCTCGAAGACCACGTTCACACGGTTTTCGCCGAGATCCATGATCTTGGTGCCGACAGTGACGTCATCACGACCGACGCGCTTGTAGGCTTCCTTGATCGCCGCTGCATCGGCTTCGAGCGCCGCCTGCGAGAAGGCGCCACGCGGCTTGAGCTGAACGGCTCCGGAAAGCTGCGCATCCTTGAGCTTCTTGTTGCCCTGGAACAGCACGTTGTTGACGACCTGATATTCAGAAACCTGAACCACCAGGGTCGAGCCGACCTGATTGATGCGGACATCCGAGAACAGACCGCTGCCGAACAGCGCCTTCACGGCGTCGTCGATGTCGGAGTTCGAGAACGACTTGCCCGGCTTGATAGCGATGTAGTTGCGCACGGTATCGGCATCGACGCGCTGATTTCCGCGCACTTCGACACGATTGACCACCGCGGCTTCCGCCGCCGACACGGCAACAAACTGGACTGCCACCGCGCCAGGAACGGCGAGTGCGGCGGACAGAGCGACCGCGGACGCGGCGCTAGCAAATTTCAATGCTGCCTTCATCGGGCTTAAAAACCTTTTCTCGAAGTCCCCACGGCGAGAAAACCGGACGTGCGGTGTTATTCCCATACCGTAATAACCGGATTTTCCCTACACGCAAGGCTTCTGGTTAATTTGGCCTTACTTCCCCTGCGAGCGTGACTTTCGCGTCACTCATACCCACCGGCATGGTAAACGCTCCCTCAACGGCGCCCGCTGCCTGCGCCAAATTCCTTCATGATATCAGCACCCAAACAGGTCGTTCCAAAAAACGAAGCCCATGAATGCAAGGACGAGAATCATCCCGACCCGGTATACCACCTCCATCGCCCGCTCCGAAACGGGGCGTCCGATCACTGCCTCGACCCCATAGAATGCCAGATGGCCGCCGTCCAGCGGTGGAATCGGCAAGAGGTTGAGAAAACCTATACCGACCGACAATAGCGCGACAAGCTGCACAAGCCATTCAAAACCAAGCTTGGCGGCCTTGCCGGCCATGTCGGCAATCTTCACCGGCCCGCCCAGTTGGCACTTGTCTTCACGGCCGACCACGAATCGCTTCAGGAACTGTCCCGTGCGCTCGATGATATGGCCCGTTTCGGTAACCGCCTGCACGAAGGCGCCGCCGACGCTGTAGTTGATCAGGCGCGGCTGCCCCATCGCCTCATTGTTGACGACGCCGATAACCGCGACCTTGACGGCGTTGCCGAGCGCATCCTTCTGCTCGGCCAGTTCCGGCGCTGCGGTGACAGTCACCTCCTTGCCGTCGCGCATCATGACGAAGGTGATGGGATCGCCGCCGCGGCCGGAAACCATGCGCTGCACATCGGCAAATGTCTCGACGGAACTTCCGTCGACGCTGACGAATCGGTCGCCCGGCATGATGCCTGCAATCGCGGCCGGGCTGCCGGGACGCACCTCGGCGACGGTCGGCTCCATCACGTAGCGGCCATAGGCCGAAAACATCACGGTGAACACGGCGATCGTCAGAAGGAAATTGAACAGCGGCCCAGCGACCACAGTCGCAGCACGCTTCCATACCGGCTGGGTGTGGAATGCGACCTTGCGTTCGGACGGACTCAGATTGTCGGCTTCGCCGCCTTCTGGCTTGCTGGTGACATTCATGTCGCCGACGAACTTGACGTAGCCACCCAGCGGGATGGCGCATAGCTTCCAGCGCGTGCCGCGGCGATCGTTGAAGCCGATGAGTTCCGGCCCGAAGCCGATCGAAAAGGCGTTCACACCGATGCCGCACCAGCGCCCGACCAGGTAGTGGCCCATCTCATGGACGAAAACGACGATGGTCAGCACGAAGAGGAACGGCACGATGGTGCCGATCAGAATTCCGTCGGTGCTCAGGAAGGCGGGAAGATACTCGCTCAAATCAAGTCCTCAACCAGATATAGCACCATTGCGCCTTCACCGTATCCCGCAGCGGCTAGGGGCGCCGTTGCTCATGTCGGGAACAGGCCGTGTGCCGGATGATCGGCCGAACCGGACATCCACCCGATGACGTATAGGGCAAAGGCCGCCGCGACAAGCCCATCGACCCTGTCCATCACACCGCCATGGCCGGGAATGATGAACCCCGAATCCTTGTAGCCGTGCCGGCGCTTGACCCAGGATTCGAACAGATCTCCCACCTGCGAGACCACCGAAAGCAACAGCGCAACAGCGCCGACCGCAACCAGATTGCCGGTGCCGGCGGCAAAGGCAAGCAGGAGGCCGGCCACGACGCCGCCAACGGCTCCGCCCAGCGCGCCGCTGCGGGTCTTGCCCGGCGAAATGGCCGGCGCAAGCTTGGGCCCGCCGACCTTGCGGCCGACGAAATAGGCGAAGATGTCGGTCGCCCAGACCACCGCAAACAAGAACAGGATGGCGACGAGACCCGGCGTGTCATTGCCGCGCAGCAACGCGAGCGACAGCCCGGAAAGCGCAGCATAACCAAAGCCGGCCGCATCCCATGAACCGGCGCCCCGCATCCGGCCGGCAACCCAAAGTACCAGGGTGAACACAACGACCAGGCCGAGAAGGTAAAGTGCGGGCGCACCGGCAAGGAGGGCTGCTGCAAACACCACAACCAGCACCTCGGGGAGCACGCCGAGCGCACCCGCAGCCCAGGGAGCCTCGGTCCTGGGGCGCGCCATGCGCGACCACTCGTAGAATATGGCAATCACCATTGCCGACGACATCAGCCGGAACGGCAGGCCGCCAAGCCAGGTCAGCGCCAGCACCACTGCGCCAAGCACGATAGCCGAGATTGCCCGGATCTGGAGATTGCTCATCTTGTCCGCCGTTACAAAGCGACGTCGCATGCGGCGAGGCCGCCAAAGCGGCGTTCGCGGCCGGTATATTCGCGCAATGCCTCGGCGAGGTGTTCGCGCGTGAAATCCGGCCAGTAGCAGGGCTGGAATATCAGTTCGCTATAGGCTGATTGCCAGGGCAGGAAGTTTGAGAGCCTGATCTCGCCACTGGTGCGGATCACCAGGTCGGGATCAGGAATACCTGCCGTGTCGAGGTGTTCGGCAAACAGTTCCGGCGTGATGTCCTCGGAAGCGATCTCGCCGCGCTTTACCGCTTCGGCCAGCTGCTGTGCCGCACGCGCGATCTCGTCGCGGCCACCATAATTGAAGGCAATGACCAGCGTCAGCGACGTATTGCCGGCGGTCAAGACTTCCGCTTCCTCAAGCAGGCCCCGGATGTCCGGCTGCAGGCTGGTCCTGTCGCCGATGATGCGCACGCGCACACCGCTCTTGTGGAGATCGGCAAGATCGCGGCGAATGAAGATCCTGAGCAGCCCCATGAGGTCAGCGACCTCGGACTTCGGTCGCGACCAGTTCTCCGACGAGAACGCATAGACGGTCAGCCAGGATATGCCGAGCTCCGCGGCCGCGCGCACGGTATGGCGCAGCGCCTCGACGCCGGCCTTGTGGCCGGCGACGCGCGGCAGCCCCCGGGCCTTTGCCCAGCGGCCATTGCCGTCCATGATGATCGCGACATGCGCGGGTGTAGTCATCCGTTCGCTTTCGAGCCGGCCTCCAGCGGGCCTAGACTTGCATGATCTCGGCTTCTTTGCCGGCGAGCAGGCTGTCGATCTGGCTGATTGTGTCGTCGGTCAGCTTCTGGACCTTCTCGGACTGGACGCGATGGTCGTCCTGGCTGATGTCGCCATCCTTCTCGGCCTTCTTGAGCGACTCCATGCCGTCACGGCGCACATGGCGCGTCGCCACCTTGGCGTTTTCGGCATAGGTATGGGCGATCTTGACCAGTTCCTTGCGGCGCTGCTCGTTGAGCTCGGGCAGCGGGATGCGCAAGTTGGTGCCGTCTACGATCGGGTTGAAGCCGAGGTTGGATTCGCGGATGGCGCGATCGACCGCACCCACCATCGACTTGTCCCAGACCGAAACCGAGATCATGCGCGGCTCGGGCACCGACACGGTCGCGACCTGGTTGAGCGGCATGGCCGAGCCATAGGCCTGGACCTGGATAGGATCGAGAAGGTTGCTCGAGGCGCGACCGGTGCGCAGAGAAGCGAGATCGCTCTTGAACGCATTGATGGCGCCTTCCATGCGCCGCTGAAGATCATTGTAGTCCGAGCTCATCAAAGCCTCCTAGGTCCCGAAACGGCGGGGCCGTCGTTCCAATTGTCAGGCGTCCGCAACGATCGTGCAGCGGCCGCCACCTCTCAGTATTTCGCCGAAGCCGCCTTCTTCGTGGATCGAATAGACGATTATCGGAATGTTGTTTTCGCGCGCAAGCGCAATCGCTGCCGTATCCATGATCGACAACCCCCGATGGATGACTTCGGCATGCGTGATCCGCTCGAAGCGGGTTGCTTCCGGGTCCTTCTTCGGGTCGGCCGAATAGACACCGTCGACCTGGGTGCCCTTGAACAGCGCGTCAGCGCCGATTTCGGCTGCGCGCAGGGCTGCCGCCGAATCGGTGGTGAAGAACGGGTTGCCGGTGCCACCAGCGAAGATCACGACCTTGCCGGCATCCATATAGGCGGTAGCCTGGCGCTGCGAAAAGCTTTCGCACAGTTCGGGCATGGCGATCGCCGACAAGACCACGGCGTCGACGCCGAGCTTGACCAGCGACGTGCGCAGTGCCAGCGAGTTGATGACGGTGGCAAGCATGCCCATGTGATCGCCGGTGACCCGGTCGCCGCCCTTGGAGGCAACAGCCACGCCGCGGAAGATATTGCCACCACCAATGACCACGCCGACCTCGACGCCGAGCGCCCTCGCCTCGGCGATATCGGAGGCAATGCGATCGACCACCGAGACATCGATGCCGAAATGCTGCTCGCCCATCAGGGCCTCGCCCGACGCTTTAAGCAGTACGCGCCGGTAGAGCGGCTTGTCGGTCATGAATTCCTCGCAGGTATTGAAAGATCGGGAGTTCCGATACACGAAGGGCGCCGCGATGTCACGCGGCGCCCTCCGGCTTTCCTCAGGAAGCGCTTGATGCAGCGTTAGCTTTTGACCGCTGCGGCGACTTCGGCTGCGAAGTCGCTCTCTTCCTTTTCGATGCCTTCACCCAGTGCAAAGCGGACATAGCCCGAAATCTTGGCCGGGGCGCCGATCTGCTTTTCGGCTTCCTTCAATGCTGCCTCGACGGTGAGGTCGGGGTTGAGCACGAATGCCTGCTTGAGCAGCACGACTTCCTCATAGAACTTGCGCATGCGGCCTTCGACCATCTTTTCGATGATGTTCTCCGGCTTGCCCGACTGGCGGGCCTGGTCGGCGAAGATCGCCTTTTCACGCTCGACTGCCGAGGCATCGACTTCGTCGGGGGTCAGTGCCAGCGGGTTGGTCGCGGCGACATGCATGGCGACCTGACGCGCGAAGGCGCGGGCCGCGTCATGGTTCCCAGCCGTCTCGATGGCGACCAGAACGCCGAGCTTGCCGAGGTTGTCGGCAACCGCGTTGTGCACGTAGGTCGCAACGACGCCTTCAGAAACCGAAAGCTTGACCGAACGGCGGAAGCTCATGTTTTCGCCGATGGTGCCGACCGCATCCTTGATGGTGTCGGTGACCGACTTGTCGGAACCGGGATACTTCGCTGCGGCAACCGCTTCGGTCGCGCCGTAGGCCAGGCCGACCTTGGCTACGTTGGCGACGATTTCCTGGAAAGCGGCGTTGCGGGCGACGAAATCGGTCTCGGAGTTGACTTCAACGACAACGGCTTCGCGCACGCCGGCGTCCACGCCAATCAGGCCTTCGGCCGCGGTGCGGCCAGCCTTCTTGTCGGCCTTGGAGATGCCCTTCTTGCGCAGCCAGTCGACCGCGGCTTCCATGTCGCCGCCGGTCTCGTTCAGAGCCGTCTTGCAATCCATCATGCCCGCGCCCGAGAGTTCGCGGAGTTCTTTAACCTGTGCTGCCGAAATGCTCATTGTGGCCTCTTTGCTTCAAAATGCGCTAGCGCACCACCGATGCTTCGATGATGCGCCGAACGCCGGCGCAAGGTGCGCCCAATCCTGAAAAGGAAGGCCGGTTTCCCGGCCTTCGCGATTACGCCTCGGAAGCTTCGCCCGATGCGGTATTGTCCAGGGCCGGCTCGATCGGAGCTTCGGCCGCGGCGCCAATGTCGACGCCGAGCGCGCCCTGCTGGCGGGCAATGCCGTCGATCGCGGCCTTGGCGATCAGATCGCAGTACAGCTGGATCGCGCGGGCAGCGTCATCGTTGCCGGGGATCGGGAAGTCGATGTTGTCCGGGTCGCAGTTCGAATCGATGATTGCGACGACCGGAATGCCAAGGCGCTTGGCTTCCTGGATGGCGATCGCTTCCTTGTTGGTGTCGATGACGAACATCAGGTCCGGCGTCGAGCCCATGTCCTTGATGCCGCCGAGGGCCTTGTCCAGCTTCTCGCGCTCGCGCTCGAGGTTCAGGCGCTCCTTCTTGGTGAAGCCCTGGGCGTCGCCGGCGAGCAGCTCGTCGAGCTTGCGCAGACGCTGGATCGAGTTCGAGATCGTCTTCCAGTTGGTCAGCATGCCGCCGAGCCAACGCGAGTTGACGTAGTACTGAGCCGAACGCTGGGCAGCGTCAGCGACGATGTCCGAAGCCTGGCGCTTGGTGCCGACGAACAGCACGCGGCCGCCGCGCGACACAACGTCGGAGACCTGCTTCAGAGCCTGGTGCAGCAGCGGCACAGTCTGGCTGAGGTCGATGATGTGGATGTTGTTGCGGGCGCCATAGATGTAGGGCGCCATCTTCGGGTTCCAGCGGTGGGTCTGGTGGCCGAAGTGAGAGCCAGCTTCGAGAAGCTGACGCATGCTGAAATCAGGCAATGCCATCTGTCATTTTCCTTTCCGGTTAGCCTCCACGGACCATGACGATTTCGTGCAATTGCTTGAAACGCCACCGGCGGTCTCAGCCGGATTTCTCCCGGGCAGAAACCAAAGTCCGTGTGTGGAATGCGGCGGCATATAGACGTGTTGCCTCGCGAAAGCAACCCCGCCAGCGCAGTTCAACTGCCCGCGGACGAAGGAGCGCCGTTCGGCTCCAACCTTGCAGCCTCCGCCTGCTGCCGGGGCGGACGACGCTTGAAATTGCGCACGCGCACACGTCGGAAGACGACCACGATCTCCTCGCGGCTGCATTCCACCGCGCCCAGCCTCACGGCACGGTCGCGCTCGAAGCCGGTGATGTCGTAGTGCGGGGCAGAAGTCTTGGGCGGCCCCTGGTAGGATGAACGCTTGAGCCCAAGCTGGGCGGCGAAGCGGTGCAACTCGTCAGTGTCGTCGGCAAGCAGGTGGCACCAGCGGTGGCCCACCCATTTCCAGATCGCTGCGTCGACATAGACCGCCACCGGCGCGCCACTTACTTCTGGCAGTTGCTCTGTGGGGTGGGGAAGAGCGCGAGATTGACCAGCTTGCCGGTCATCGAGAAATCGCCGTAGTCCATGACCAGATCGCGCGTCAGGCCGTTCTCGTGCAGCTTGAAGCTGATCCGGTATTGTGGGACCTCCTCGCCTCCTTCCGAATCCTGGTCGAAATAGGCGATGTCCACCGGCCAATACTTGTCCTTGGCGAGGCTGGCGAGTGCCGGCAACTCCGGATCGGCATTGGGCGCTTCCGCCTTCTTGCCGACGATGACGGTCGTCGTCATCACCTTGTCGGCATCCTCCGAACCGTCGAACAGGCTGGTTTCATAGAAGGTTTCACCCTTCTCGGCCTTGTCGATCAGTTCGGCCAGGTGCTGCGTCGGGAACTGCGTCTTGATCAGCTCGAGCGTGTTCGACACCGGCTTGTCCAGTTGCACCTTGACACCATTGGCTTCCCTGGTCGCCGTGCCCTTGACCTCACGTTCGAGGTTCTGATCCACGAAGGACTTGGTAACGAAGGAGAAGGTCTTGCCCTCCCCGTCCTCGAAGGTCGTCGTCTGCTGGTCGGTCATGCGCGTGTTTTCACGCGTCGCGATCTGCGTCACGAATCGGAACTTGACCGTATAGCCCTCGCAAGCCGAGCCATTGAACTCATAGACCATGCGGCCGGTGAGCCCGGTGATTCCTGACCCGTCTGTCGCCTGGTCGAGCACCAGATCGTAAACTGCACGATGCGGTGCGAGCACGGGCGCCGCAAACGCGGGGGCCAAGCCGAGGGCTGAAGTGGAAAGGGCGGCGAGTACGGCAAGGCGCGTTGCGCGCATATACGAGGCTCCGATCGGCGCGGCCGTGACGGACCGCTGGGAATGATGGTTCACCTTAGAAAAAGTCGTGGCGGAAGCGAGGCAAAAATTGCACTTTCGGCGCAACCTCACTGCCATCAGAGACTCAGAGATAAGGAAAGACGATGAGCGAAACAATCGAAAAGCGGCTGGGCGGTCTCGGTGTCACCCTGCCCGCTGCCGCGGCCCCCGCCGCCAACTACGTTCCGTTCATGGCAAGCGGCAACCTGCTCCTCACTGCCGGCCAGTTGCCGCTCAAGGACGGCAAGCTGCTCGCCACCGGTCTTCTGGGCCGTGACGTCGACGTCGCTGCCGGCCAGGCAGCCGCCAAGCAATGCGCGATCAACATCCTCGCACAAGCCAAAGCGGCCCTCGGCGACCTCGAGAAGATCCGCCGCCTAGTCAAGATCACGGTCTTCGTGGCCTCCACGCCTGACTTCACCGAGCAGCATCTCGTCGCCAATGGCGCCTCCGATTTCCTCGTCGCAGCGATTGGCGAGCGCGGCAAGCATGCGCGTTCGGCCGTCGGCGTCGCCTCGCTGCCGCTGAACGCCGCCGTCGAGATCGAAGCGATCATCGAGACCGAGTGACAACGATGAGCGACCTCTCCTGGTTGACCGCCCGTCCCATCGCCCATCGGGGCCTGCATGACCTCAACAAGAGCTGCTGGGAAAACACGCTCACGGCCTTCAAACGGGCCGTGGAGCGCGGCTACGCGATCGAGTGCGATGTGCATCTGAGCTCGGACGGCGAGGTGGTCGTCTTCCACGACGACACGCTCAAGCGACTGACCGGGACCGACGGCTATATCTGGCAGCGGACCGCAGCCGAGATGGGCGCACTCAGGATCGGCGGCACTGCTGACCATGCGCCCACCCTCACTGAATTGCTCAATCTCGTCGACGGCCGTGTGCCGCTGGTGATCGAGCTCAAGGGCATTCCCGGCAAGGACGAGGGCCTGGTCGCCAAGGTCGGTGCGGCATTACGCGACTACAAGGGCAAGGCGGCGATCATGTCCTTCGATCACTGGTTGATCAGGGACTTTTCTAGTCATGCACCTGGCATCCCGGCCGGGCTGACCGCCTGGGGCGATCAGGTGCACGAACTGGAGGCGCATTTTTCGATGTTGGCGCACAACATCTCCTTCGTCTCCTACGGTGTCGGGCATCTGCCCAACCGCTTCGTCAGCTTCGTCCGCGAAAAGCTTGCCATGCCAGTCATCACCTGGACGGTGCGCGACCAGGACGCCGTAACCAAGACGTTCGCCCATGCCGACCAGATGACCTTCGAGGGATTCGAACCGGATGCCACGCCGGCAGCATGAGCGGTCTTGCATCGGCCGCTTTTGAACGTAAGTAACAAGGCATGAGCAATGCGAGCGACGCCGGGGCGAAAGTGGCGGATGGCGGTTACGCCGTCCGCGTCGTCTCCAGCATTGCCGAATTCGACCGCGACGAGTGGAACAGCCTGTCTGGGGCAGCCAAGGTCTCAGAAGCGCCTTATAACCCATTCGTTTCGTTTGATTTTCTGAGCATCCTGGAAGAGTCCGGTTGCGCCGTGCGCAAGACCGGTTGGCAGGGCCATCACCTCCGGCTTGAAGCCTCTGATCGTACCTTCCTCGGCGCCGTACCCTGCTACGCCAAGTCGCACAGCCAGGGCGAATATGTATTCGACCATGGCTGGGCGGACGCCTTCGAGCGCGCCGGCGGTCGCTATTATCCCAAGCTTCAATGTGCGGTACCGTTCACACCCGCCACCGGCCCGCGCCTGTTGACCGTCCAAGGCCCCGAGGCCTCACACTCGAAGGCAACACTTGCCACGGCCTTGCGCAGCGTCGCGGAAGGCGTCGGCGTGTCCTCGGCCCATGTCACCTTTGGCCAGCCGGATGAGATCGAAATTCTCGAATCTGCCGGGTTCCTGCGCCGCACCGACCGGCAGTTTCATTTCCTCAACGAAGGATTTTCGTCTTATGACGACTTCCTCGCCACGCTCGCATCCCGCAAGCGCAAGGCGCTGAAGAAAGAACGGCGCGAAGCGCTAGCCGCAGACATTTCCATCGACTGGCTGACCGGGCGCGACCTGACCGAAGCGGTCTGGGACGACTTTTTTGCCTTCTACATGGATACAGGCGGCCGCAAATGGGGCCGTCCCTATCTCAACCGGAAATTCTTCTCGCTGGTCGGCGAACGCATGGCCGATGACGTGCTGCTGGTGATGGCCAGGCGCGGCGGCCGCTACATTGCCGGTGCGATCAATTTCATCGGCTCGGACACGCTCTATGGCCGCAACTGGGGCTGCATCGAGGACCACCCTTTCCTGCATTTCGAGGTCTGCTATCACCAGGCCATCGACTTCGCCATCGAACGCAAGCTGAAGGTCGTGGAGGCCGGCGCACAGGGCGAGCACAAGCTGGCGCGCGGCTATCGTCCGGTGGCGACGCAATCGGCGCACTACATCGTACACCCCGGGCTGCGGCGCGCGGTTGCCGAATATCTGCACCGTGAAATGCAGGAAATCGCGCAGGTCAGCGAATACCTCGAGGACCACGGCCCGTTCCGCCGCGAATGACCCGTGAGCTCAGTGCGCGACCGACTTCGAGAACAGGTTGATGACGATGACCCCGGCCATGATCAGGCCGATGCCGAGCAGCGCGGGCAGATCGAGCGACTGGCGAAACCATATCCAGGCGATCGCCGTGATCAGGACGATTCCCGCGCCGGACCACATCGCGTAGACGACACCAACAGGCATCACTTTCAAGACCAGCGACAGGAAGTAGAAGGCGGCTGCGTAGCCTGTGACCGTGACGAGCGACGGCAACAGCTTCGTAAACCCTTGGGTTTCCTTGAGCGCCGAGGTCGCGACGACCTCGAAAGCCACGGCTATGATGAGATAGATGTAGGTCAACTTCGATCCTCTCGGCCGCTCGCGGCTTGACGTTCGCGGCATCAGCGCCGAAACATCCATCACGAAACCGCATCAAATTGGGATTGGCTATGTCGAGCCTCGCTTACGATCCAAACAACATCTTTGCCAAGATCCTGCGCGGCGAAATCCCCTCGCACCGGGTTTACGAGGACGAAGCTGTCGTCGCCTTCATGGATGTGATGCCACAGGGCACCGGACACGCGCTGGTCGTGCCCAAGGCGCCGTCGCGCAATCTGCTCGACGCCGATCCGGCGATATTCGGCCATCTCATGGCCGTGGTCCAGAAGGTGGCGAAGGCTGCCAAGACGGCGTTCGAAGCCGACGGCGTAGCGATCATGCAGTTCAACGAACCCGCCTCCGGCCAGACGGTCTATCACCTGCATGTCCACATCCTGCCACGCTTCCAAGGCATTCCGCTCAAGCCGCACAGCGGACAGATGGAAAAGCCCGACGTGCTTGTTGCCAATGCGGAGAAATTGCGGGCCGTGTTGGCACGCGGCTGAACGCCCCGGGCAGCCGCTTAGCGAGCTTGCGACCGCGTTGAAATTGCGGATGTCCCGAAAGACACCGTTTCACCCGTCAGGCCCGGACCACCTGGCCCGACGGATTGGCGAATACTGCTGCCTGATGCCGCGAAGTACGTTCATAAGCCGAAGCTCATCCCTGCCAACAAGATGGCTTCTGCAGCGACGATGCCGACCAGCACCTTCCGCCCGAGGCAGAGATAGGCCGCGAATCCCACGATTGCGGCGCCGATGCGCAAAGCAAGCGCGGTTTCGGCCAATACCCCGCTTGGGAAGACGATCAGATTGCCGATGACTGCCGCGACAAGCGCCGTAGCCACCGCGCGCACCAACACGAGCAGATCGGAATCCTCGGCGATCCGATCGCCGAGATAGACGCCGAGGAAGCGCCAGGCATCAGTTGCCAGCCAGCCGCCGACGAGGATGAACAGGAACGGCCACCACCAGCTATCCAAGGCGTCGAATGTCATGCCGGCACCGTCCGCCTCGAAAGCCGATGGAAGACTAACGCAGCACCGCCACCGACGAGGCCGGCGCCGAGAAGATCGAATCCCGGAACGACCAGATGGAAGAGCGGCCCCACGACGATCCCTAGTGCCATCGCTATTTGCCCCGCCCGTTCGCGTGCGGATCCCCATAGCGAGGTCAGGAAATACATAGGCGTCAAGAAGAAGAGCGCCGCCGAGGCCGCAGGAGGCATCTTGTCAGCAAGCACGTAGACAACGGCCACGACGATCATATTGACCAGCACCAGCGTCGAGCCAAGGCCGGCATAGTAGCTTGTACGCAATTCACGCGGGACGCCACGCAAGCGCTCCATGGCAAGCACCCACGACGTGACGGCGACAAAATGCGAAAGCACATAAAGCGCCCAGCGCGGCGTGTTCGGTCCGCGCAATTCGGGCACCAACGCGACCACCATCGGCGTCAGCCTTATCGACGACAAGGCCACCGCCAATGCGGCGGCGGGCAGCGAGGCGCCTGAGAGTATGGCGCCGATGAGCACCACCTTGGCCGGCAACGCCCAGACCATTCCAACCATGAAGACGGTCTGCAACAATGTCAGCCCGGCTTCCTTGGCGAGGCCGGCAAAGCCGATGAAGGCGCTTGCGAGGATCAGGCCAGGCACTGAGAAGGCCACGCGCACGCCGCGCAAGTACCAATGACGACGGGCGGCAAAATTCGGCATGGGCAAGGCGTTTTCTGAAGACATCCGCACTGCAGATAACATGGCTGCCGCGACAAGTCAGCCTTGCTGCCCTAACGGCCGTCCCTCCATCCGTGCCGAACGGCCATCGCACCAAATTCAAAGAAGCTGCACCCAGCGGCGGTAGATTAACGATTTGCGCAATCTCATTGGCTAGACAGGTTGTGCAACGGAGCGAAGTACACGATGACCGGCACATTTCTCCTCGTCGTGCAGGCGCTGATCTACTTCGTCACCATGGCTGCGGTGTTCCACACGCGGCAGAGGTTCGGCATTGGCACATTCTTGTGCGTGCTGGGCGTCATGCACTTCCTCGAAACCTACCTCGCGGCGGTCTATTTCCTGCCTGTCCCGTTCGGCATCGCCTCCCCCGGCTCGACCGTGATGTTCTCCGGCAAGCTAATGATGTTGCTGCTTCTCTATATCAAGGAGGATGCGGAGACCGTGCGCCAGCCGATCTACGGCCTCCTGGTCGGCAACGTCCTGATGGTGGCGATGGCTCTGCTTCTGAGGCTGTTCGGCGATGTCGCGGAACTTTCTGGCCCGAAGCCCGACCTCACCTTCCTTGACGACATGGGCGTGCTGATGGTCTGGGGCACGGCGCTGCTGTTCCTCGACAGCATTGCCCTGATCCTGCTTTACGAGAAACTCGGGCAGCGTATCGCCAATACGCTTTTCAAGCGCATCTTCCTGAGCGCGGCGATCGTGCTGACGATCGACCAGTTGCTGTTCTTCGTTGGTCTGCACCTCGTATCCGGCGTGCCGCTCAGCGCGCTCTATGGCGGCTGGATCGCCAAGATGGGTGCTGCCCTGCTATATAGCGCCCTGCTCGTCGGCTATCTTCGCTACGTCGAGACCAGGCCGATGCTGGCCGGGCCCGAGCCGCTGCTCAAGGTCTTCGACCGCCTGACCTTCCGCCATCGCTACGAGGATCTGCTGCAGCGAACCGGAATCGACACATTGACCGGCACGAAAGACAGGGGCCAGTTCGAAGCCGTGGCCCAGTCACTGATAGACCGGGGCCTAAGGGACCGCATGCCGGTAAGCCTGCTGATGATCGACATCGATCATTTCAAGAGCATCAACGACCAATTCGGGCATGTCACGGGCGACAAGGTGCTCAGGGACGTCGCCCGTTCACTGTCCAGCGCGCTGCGCAGCACCGACCGACTCTTCCGCTATGGCGGCGAGGAGTTCGTTGCGATCTGCCAGGATTTGAATGCTGGCGACGCGGCCGTGCTGGCTGAACGCGTTCGCGCCGCCGTCGAGGCGACAACTAGCGCTGAACACAGCCTGCGTGCCACCGTCAGCATCGGCGTGACCACCGCCGAAAACGGGCCAATTCCTGTGGAACAGATGATCCGTGATGCGGATTCCTGGCTGTACGAGGCCAAGCGGCGCGGCCGCAATCGCGTCGAAAGCCCCGTAATCGCCTGACCAGAAGCACTTCCGGCGGCAAAAAAAGAAGCCCCGAAAATTCGGGGCTTCATCTTCAGTATATTCAGTAATGTCAGCCCTTTCGGGGCAGTTGCGGCACCAGGCTGCGCTTGCCGCCGTCCTTGCCCTTGGGCCCTGATTTGGCCTTCGGCGTCACCGCCTTCTTGGCAGCCGGCTTCTTGGCTGCGGGCTTCTTGAGCTTCGGCTGGTCGGTCGGCTCTTCCTTCTTGGGCTTGACCGGCAATTCATCTGCCAGCGACTCGAGCTTCAGACCGGTATCGCCGGTTTCCTTTTTCTCGACGGTGACACGGACGGTGCCGCCCTTCTTCAACTTGCCGAACAGAACCTCGTCGGCGAGCGGCTTCTTGATGTGCTCCTGGATGACGCGGCTGAGCGGACGCGCACCCATGCGTTCGTCATAGCCCTTCTCGGCAAGCCAGGCGATGGCCTCCGGCGATAGGTCGAAGGTGACGCCACGCTCGGAAAGCTGAGTTTCCAGCTGCATGACGAACTTCTGCACGACCTGATGCACGACCGGCACCGGCAGCGAGCCGAACGGAATGATGGCATCGAGACGGTTGCGGAATTCCGGCGAGAACAGCCGGTTGATCGCTTCCATGTCGTCGCCTTCGCGCTTGGAGGAGCCGAAGCCGATGGCGGCCCTGGCCATGTCGGAGGCGCCCGCATTCGTGGTCATGATCAGGATCACGTTGCGGAAGTCGATCTGCTTGCCGTTGTGGTCGGTCAGCTTGCCGTGGTCCATCACCTGCAACAGGATGTTGAACAGGTCCGGATGGGCCTTCTCGACCTCGTCGAGCAACAGCACGCAGTGCGGATGCTGGTCGACACCGTCGGTCAAAAGACCACCCTGGTCGAAGCCGACATATCCAGGGGGCGCGCCGATCAGGCGGCTGACCGTATGCCGTTCCATGTACTCCGACATGTCGAAGCGGATCAATTCAACTCCGAGCGACAGCGCCAGTTGCTTTGCCACTTCAGTTTTACCGACGCCGGTCGGGCCGGAGAACAGGTAAGAGCCGATCGGCTTTTCCGGTTCGCGCAGGCCGGCACGCGCCAGCTTGATTGCCGAAGCCAAGGCGGTGATCGCCGTATCCTGGCCATAGACGACACGCTTGAGCTCGACCTCGAGGCCGGCCAGCACCTTCTCGTCGTCGGCCGAGACGGTCTTCGGCGGAATGCGCGCCATGGTGGCGATGGTAGCCTCGATCTCCTTGATGCCGATCGTCTTCTTGCGCTTGCCCTCGGGCAGCAGCATCTGCGAGGCACCCGTCTCGTCGATCACGTCGATGGCCTTGTCGGGCAGCTTGCGGTCGTTGATGTAGCGCGCCGAAAGCTCAACTGCGGCCTTGATCGCCTCGTTGGTGAACTTCACCTTGTGGAAGTCCTCATAATAGGGCTTCAGGCCCTTCATGATCTCGATGGCGTCGTCGACCGTCGGTTCGTTGACGTCGATCTTCTGGAAGCGCCGGACAAGTGCCCGGTCCTTCTCGAAGAACTGGCGGAACTCCTTGTAGGTGGTCGAGCCAATGCAGCGGATCGCACCCGACGACAGCGCGGGCTTCAACAGGTTCGACGCATCCATCGCACCGCCCGAGGTGGCACCGGCACCGATCACGGTGTGGATCTCGTCGATGAACAGGACGGCACCCGGATACTCCTCGAGTTCCTTGACGACCTGCTTCAGACGCTCCTCGAAATCGCCGCGATAGCGCGTGCCGGCCAGCAGAGTGCCCATGTCGAGCGCAAAGATGGTGGCGTCTTCCAACACTTCCGGAACGTCGCCCTCGACAATGCGCTTGGCCAGCCCTTCGGCAATCGCCGTCTTGCCGACGCCGGGATCGCCGACATAGAGCGGATTGTTCTTGGAGCGACGGCACAGCACCTGAATGGTGCGGTTGATTTCCGGCTCACGGCCGATCAGCGGGTCGATCTTGCCGGCGCGAGCCTTGGCATTGAGATTGACGCAGTAGGCGGTAAGCGCGTCCTGCTGCTTCTTGTTCTTGCCGTTTTCCTCGCCTGCGTCGCCGCTGGGGCCGTGCTGTTCCTCGTCGGCACCGCGCGGCGCACGGGCTTCGGACGCGCCGGGACGCTTGGCGATTCCATGGGAGATGTAGTTGACCGCGTCGTAACGGGTCATCTGCTGCTCCTGGAGGAAGTAGGCAGCATGGCTCTCGCGCTCGGCGAAGATGGCGACGAGCACATTGGCGCCAGACACTTCCTCGCGGCCGGACGACTGGACGTGGATCACCGCGCGCTGGATGACGCGCTGGAAGCCGGCAGTCGGCTTGGAATCCTCGTCATAACCGGTGACGAGATTGTCGAGCTCGGTATCGATATAGGTCAGCACCGTCTGGCGCAGTTCATCCAGATCGACATTGCAGGCGCGCATGACGGCGGCCGCCTCGTTGTCGTCGATCAGGGCGAGCAGCAAGTGTTCGAGGGTGGCGTATTCGTGGTGGCGCTCATTGGCCAGCGTTAGCGCCTGGTGAAGCGCCTTTTCGAGGCCTTGGGAGAAAGCCGGCATTCAATACCTCACTTCTTCTCCATCACGCATTGCAGCGGATGTTGGTTCTGTCTGGCAAAGTCCATGACCTGAGACACTTTCGTCTCCGCCACTTCGAAGGTGTAGATACCGCATTCGCCGACGCCATGATTATGGACGTGCAGCATGATGCGGGTGGCTGCCTCCCTGTCCTTCTGGAAAAAACGTTCAAGCACGTGAACGACGAATTCCATCGGAGTGTAGTCGTCATTGAGGATCAGGACACGATAGAGGCTCGGCCGCTTGGTCTTGGTTTTGGTACGGGTGATGACAGCCGTCCCACGACCGGGACCGTTGCCTCCCTCGTCACCATTCTGCATCCGCGCCACATCGAGCCGTGTGGCCTCCAAGCCCGTCGTCAATCTGTTCCAGCCCTTCATCAATTCCGACACACCCCGTCATGTAGGTGTCATCGGATCAATTTTAAGCCCTTCTAACGTGCTGACAATATGGCGAGCGCCCAAGCCGGCGTGTTTTGGCCGAAACGTGAAGGTCACAGGCACAATCGCAACGAAAAAACCCGGCTGCGCAGGCGCAGCCGGGTTCAACTTGGGCGAATCCCGAGATTCGCCTGCCCAGTTCGGGCGATCAGTCGGTTACTTCGTCTTTGCGACGAACGACTCAAACGGCTTGTAGGCCTCCTTGGCCAGGTCGGCGTAGAGCTCGCTGATCTTCGTGGCTTCGGCAACAAAGCCTTCGTATGCCTGCTTGGCGTAGTCGGTCTGGATCTCGACGACCTTCTCGAACGACCTCACGCCGAGCAGCTTCTCGAATGTGGCTGCGCCCGCCTCGAAGCTCTTCTTGGTGTAGTCGGAGGCTTCGGCGCTGATCGCCTGGGCGCCCTTGGAGAGCGAGGCAAAGCTCTTCAGGCCGGTGTCGACGAAATCCTTGCCGTATTTGCTGAAATCTTCATGGGTCTGGGTCATCGCTGCATCCTTTCCGTTTGGGAGCGCTACGCCATGCGATTGTGCGATGCGGCCTAGATATTGTGCAGCGCACAAATTGTCAACTGACCCTACGGCACGGTCAACGTTGTCGCACTTAGCGGCATTTCCTAACGTTTGCCTAAAGTTCGCCTAAAACCCCACCAAAACCGTAAATAGCGTGGTCACCATAAACGGATTGGTAACGCTGACACCCTACTCTCGCTTGATACGGGGCAGGAACCTTTGCCGCCCCAAGTCAACGATAATTCAAGGGTGTAACAGTGCGTCGAACTATGCCTGGTAAAGTCTTCAAGGCGGCTATCTCATTCAAATCTCTGGCACTTACGGTCGCAGCGGCCATTGGTCTGGCAGCCGCGAACCCTATGCCTGCTGCGGCGAATTCGAAATACGCGGCGATCGTCATCGACGCGAATACCGGCAAGACGCTGCATTCGGCCAACGCGGATTCACGCCGCTTTCCGGCCTCCTTGACCAAGATGATGACCCTGTACCTGACGTTTGAAGCCCTCTCCAAGGGGCGACTCAGCAAGGACGGCAAGGTTGTCTTCTCGCAAAACGCTGCGGCAGAATCGCCCACCAAGATTGGCGTAAAGGCAGGCGGTTCGATCACCGTCGAGCAGGCAATCCTGTCTCTGATCACGCGCTCGGCCAATGATTCGGCGACTGCGCTCGGCGAAACGATCGGCGGCTCGGAAGAAAACTTCGCCCGCATGATGACGGCCAAGGCGCGCAGCCTCGGCATGAATGGCACCGTCTTCCGCAATGCCCACGGCTTGCCCAATTCGGCCCAGTTCACCACCGCGCGCGACATGGCCACGCTTGGCATCGCGCTGCGCGAGCATTTTCCGCAGTACTATAGCTACTTCTCGACCCGTTCCTTTGCCTTCGGCCGCCAGCGCATCGCCAACCACAACCGGCTGCTCGGCCGCGTGAAGGGCGTCGACGGCATCAAGACCGGCTACACCAACGCTTCCGGATTCAATCTCGTTTCGTCCGTTCAGGACGGCAATCGCAGCCTCGTGGCCGTGGTCATGGGCGGCGCCAGCGGTGCCAGCCGCGACAACAAGATGGCCGATCTGATCAAGACCTACCTGCCGCAGGCATCGCGCAAGGGCGGCGGCGGCGACCTGATCGCCAAGACCGATACCCCGATGCCGCAGGTTGCAGCAGCCAAGGTCGAGTTGCCCAAGCACGATGCGCCAACCCCGGACATCCGCCCGCAAGCAGACGTGGTGCAAGTGGCCGAAGCGAAGATCGAAGACGTGGTCACCAGCGACGCGGCCGCAGTCGCCTCCGACGCAGCCGTCGCGGAAGCAGCCCCGGTTCCGGCCAACAAGCCCACCATCGGCGCTTCGTCGCAGCCCAAGATCGCCATGGCCTCGGCCGAGCGCTTTGGCGGACCGCTGCCCTTCAAGCTCCGCAATCCGAAGGAGCCAGTGCCGACCGCTGCAGCCGAACGCGTCGAGCAGGCCTATGCCGAGCCGGCACAGGCCCCTGCGGTCGACGCGATCAAGACCGCCACGGTCCGCGCCGGATGGGCCATTCAGGTCGCCTCGTCGCCGAGCGACAGCGAGGCCCGTGCCCTCCTCGACAAGACCGCCAAGCAGGCAGGCGCCGTCCTGGCAAAAGCCTCGGCCTTCACATCGCCCTTCGAAAAGGGTGGCGTCACCTATTACCGCGCGCGCTTTGCCGGCTTCGACTCCAAGGATGCCGCCTGGAACGCCTGCAACGCACTGAAGAAAAAGAAGATCGCCTGCTACGCCATCGCGCAGTAGGCCCCTGCCACCCTCCTGGAAATGTACCGTGTCGAAGGAGAGTTAGTGATGATCGGAGAGAAGGACGTCCTTGGCTTCGTTGATCCGCGCCGCGAGGAACGACGAGCCTCCCATGTCGGGATGCAGGCGCTGAATCAGTCGACGATGCGCCTTGCGGACGTCCGCCGCGGCAGCCCCCGCTTCAAGACCAAGGATCTTGTAGGCCTCCTCCTTAGTCATGGCGCCAGAACCTGGCGCAACACGCTGCCCGTGGTCACCGTCAGGCTTCGCGTCTTCGCGCCAGACGGGAAAACGGCCGTCAAGATAGGTCTCGAGTAACTGGCAGCTTTCCGGATCGCCGGAAAGCTCAGCATGAAGCGCCTTCAGCTCGGTCAGGCCGAGCGAGGCCAACGACTTGCCCTCCTGGCGCCCAGCCAGGACAAAGCCCTGCAGATTTCCGCTGTCATGATCCAGCTCCATCTCAAGAGCTGCGGTGCGCACTGTCGAACGTCGCCCTGGCGTCTTGCGGGTCGAGTGACCTCTCCTGCTCGCGGCATACCAGGCAAGTGCTGCCGAGATCAGACCGCCGCCGACGGCTGCCCTGCCCAACAGCAACAACACCAGTCCGACAAGCCCCAGTGCGAGCGGGCCAGCTATTCTCAGCGCCGCTGCGAGCTGGCTTGCGTCAGCGCGCAGGAACGCAATCACCACCAGGGCTGAAAAAAACAGGGCAGCGGCGATACCGGCAACGACCGTCATTTGCCGCTCCTCAAATGCTCGATCATCAAAATGTCCTCGGGCCTGCCCCTCGCCTCGAGCGCCTTGATGCCGCCGGTGGCGAAGACAGCGACGGCCGACAGCAGCCTGGACAAGGTCGCAGCAGCCTTGGCATCGAAGCGGAACCAGGCGCCCTTCGACAGCCGCGCGATCTCCTTGAAGGCGCGCTCTGCACCGGCATCGTGGCCTTCCTGGAAAACGAAAGCCGGAACCCCGCGTAGACCCAAGCTGCCAGCCTTTTCGGCCAGCTCGTCGATGTTCTCCTCCATGGCATCGCCGATATAGACAACGGCATCGACCTTTGCGGCTGCGCTCTCCTTGAGTGCGTGGGTGAGGACCTTGCCGACCTGCGTCTGGCCGCTGCGGCACTGGATGGAGGTCATCAGCTTCTTGAGCGAGCCGGTATCTGCGACGAATTTGGAGGCGCGGCATTCGCCGAGGCCGCGAAAATAGACGAGCTGAACATTGAGCCTGCCGGTATTGCCGACCGCATCGAACATCTGCCCCTGCAGTTCGCAGGCAAGGTCCCATGTCGGCTGGCGGCTCATGGTGGCGTCGAGCGCCAGGATCAGCCGGCCATTGGCGTTACCGGGAGCAAGCGCGCGGGCCTGTCGGACAAATGCTTCGATCTCGGCAGCAGCCGAACGCCGTTCGGCGGGCGGCCGATTGGCGTTAGAGGTGGCCGGGGGCTTGCTGTCATCGCTCATCAGCAATCAAGATGTGGCGGCGCGCGCCAGCTTGCAAGCCCGCGTTTTGGACCAGCTGCGCTTTGCTCAGAGCAAGCCGAGTTCGGCGAGTTCCAGGCGCAGTTTCGGCGGCATTTCGGCAAGTGCCGCGTTGCCCTGGCCCAGATCGGCCGGCGCATCCGCCGGCTTGAGATAGCGCCAGCCCTGAAAGGCACGGCGCGGCTGCCACTCGGTGCGCACGACGGCTGGCTCAAGAACCAGATGGCAGCGCGAGATGCCCTCCGAATCGGTGAAGGGCCGGATTTCGAGCAGGCGCTGGCGGCACTGAACGTTGCCCTTGATGACCCAATAGAGCGAGCCGCCGTCGGTCAACTCGCTGGCACGGGTGGGAACCATGCGTGTGGTGTGGAACTGCTCCGCAGGCTCGCCAGCGCGGCGCTTCTCGTCGTGGCGAAAGGCGATCCATTCCTCGAGGTCTTCGACGCTGTCGCAGCCGACGCAGAGTTTGATGAGGTTCAGTGACATTTTTCGAAAACTAATCGCTCCAGCCGATGGGTTCAACGCCGGCTGTTGTTTTGCACAGGTGCGGCCTCAGCATTCGACGACGTTGACCGCGAGACCGCCAAGGCTGGTTTCCTTGTATTTCTCGCTCATGTCCATGCCGGTCTGGCGCATCGTCTCAATGGCGGCATCGAGCGGCACGAAATGCTTGCCGTCGCCCTTGATGGCAAGCGATGCGGCGGTCACCGCCTTGACCGCGCCGAGCGCGTTGCGCTCGATGCACGGCACCTGGACAAGGCCCGCAACCGGATCGCAGGTCATGCCGAGATGGTGCTCGAGCGCGATCTCGGCGGCATTCTCGACCTGCTCGGGCGTTCCGCCCATGACAGCGCACAGGCCGGCAGCGGCCATGGCGGAGGCCGAACCCACCTCGCCCTGGCAGCCGACCTCAGCACCAGAGATCGAGGCGTTGGTCTTGATGATGCCGCCTACCGCCGCAGCGGTCAGCAGGAAGTCGCGAATGCTGTCCTTGTCGGCCTCGACATGGAAGTGCAGCCAGTAGCGCAGCACGGCCGGCAGCGTACCCGCCGCACCGTTAGTTGGCGCGGTGACGACGCGTCCACCGGCCGCGTTCTCCTCGTTGACGGCCATGGCGTAAATCGACAACCAATCGTTGGCGAGCAGTGGATTGGGCCGGTTCTGGCTCCACTGCTCCTGCAGCTTGTCGTGCAGCTGGCGCGCGCGGCGGCGGACTTTGAGCCCACCGGGCATGATGCCGTCCTGCGACAGCCCGCGGTCGATGCAGCGGCTCATCGCATCCCAGATGGCGTCGAGACCGGCGTCGAGCTCGGCGCGCGATGTGTGGACTTCCTCGTTTGCGCGCTTCATCTCGGCGATGGAAAGCCCACTCCGCGCCGCCATGGCCAGCATCTCGACGGCGTTCGAGAAGGGGTAAGGCACGCGCTTGCCCGAGGCGGGCGCTGATGTCTTGGCCTTCATGCGCTGCAGCTCTTCCTCGGAGACGACGAAACCACCGCCAATCGAGTAATAGATGCGTTTCAGCAGCAGCCTGTCGCCGGAGTCGTAGGCATAGAATGCCATGCCATTGGCATGGCCGAGCAGCGGCGTCTTCTTGTCGAGCACGAGATCGACGGCCGGGTCGAAGCGATAGGTCGGATGACCGGGCGGTGAGATCCGCTTGTCATGGGAAATCTTGTCTACGATGGCGTCGGTCAAGTCGGGATCGACCGTAACCGGTGTCAGGCCATGGAGGCCAAGAATGACGGCGCGGTCGGTGCCGTGGCCGACGCCGGTATAGGCAAGCGAACCGTGCAGGCTTGCCCCGATACGGTCGACCACAGCACCTGCCGGTCGCGGCCAGTCGCCGCTGAGCATTTCGTCAAGGAAGCGTGCAGCCGCCGTCATCGGCCCCATCGTGTGCGAACTCGATGGACCAATGCCGATCTTGAACAGGTCGAATACCGAAAGAAACAATGCCTACTCCCTGCAACGGAACCCGACTGCTGATGCCCGACTGCATATGTATGCAATCAATCTGCCTTTTTCACGCCAAGCACGTGGCGCGCTCCGACCTGGTCTGCTCGGCGCGCGACATTCGAAAAATGCTTAGTGCATGACCCCGAAAATCGGAATCGGTTTTCGGAAAGGATCATGCACAAATTCAAAGTGCTACAGCGTCCTTTTTGGACGCGCGGCGCTGTAGGGTTGTGCAAGGCCATGACGCAAAAAAGCGCGGCCCAGCCGCGCTTCCTGTTTCGATCCAAGCGCCTGAGCGTCAGCCCGCGCCCACGATAACCGCCTTCTCGGCGCCGCCGCTGATGAGCCAGGCAAGCAGGAGAAAAACCGCAAAGCCAACCACTGCCTTGGCCGTGAGGCCCCAGCAGGATTTCTGAACGTCGTCATCCATGATGTGATGCAAGACCCTTTTCTTCGCCGAGTAGGCGTTTGGCACGCCATTCCAACTCGCTGCGAGTAAGCGCATTGCATACGCGGTGGCACCGCTTTTCGCAACTGCAAAAAGTGGCGAAACCATGGCAAAACCAGCTTTGCGGCGGCACTTGAGTTAACATATTTTTATTTAAATCAGCTACTTGCTGCGCAGAGCTCGTTTACCAAATCAAAACCTTTGCGGCAGCACGGCGGCAGCCTGACGCTATCGATATCGCGCATCCGACCATGCTAGAGCGACGGGCATTCTGACGAATGCAATTCTGCCGCTCTATCCATTTTCTTAGCCGCATTTGTGCGACGCCAGACGATTCCGTCTGGCTGCAAAATGCTCTAGTTTTCGCCAATGATTGGCGATTCCTTGCATCTGTTGGGCCCATTGGCCCGCCTTGACTTCGCAGCACTGGCGTTCTTTCTAGCCGGCTGGACCCTTCATGCGCTGGCGTCCGAAGGTCATATCGTCAAGCGGCTGTCGCTGACACGGGCGATGAATGCGCAGCGCGCCGCCTGGATGGCGACGATGGCGCGCCGCGAGGTCCGCATCGTCGACACGTCTATCATGAATGGCCTCCAGCAGGGCACGGCCTTCTTTGCCTCGAGCTCGCTGATCGCCGTGGGCGGATGCTTCGCCCTGCTCGGCGCCTCGGACCGCGTGCTTGCGGTGCTGAGCGACGTGCCTTTGGCGGGCGCGACGGCACGCCCGCTATTCGAGATCAAGGTCATCGGCCTGATCGCCATCCTCGCCTATTCGTTCTTCAAGTTCGGCTGGTCCTATCGGCTGTTCAACTACTGCTCGATCCTGATTGGCGCCGTGCCCCATCTCCGGAGCGGCAGCGAGCCAGACGAGAGTATCGAGATCGCGGTGCTGCGGGCGACCTATATGAACCAACTGGCTGGCAAGCATTTCAACGCCGGCCTGCGCGGCGTGTTCTTCTCGCTCGGCTATCTCGGCTGGTTCGTCGATGCGCGCGTCTTCTTCGGCACCACCGTCGTGTTGCTGGCAGTACTCGTCAGGCGCCAGTTCTTTTCGGAAGCACGGCAGGCCGTTCTCGTTCAGCGGCCGGGCGCGGGAAACGGCTCGTCGATCCTGCCGGACAGCCAATAGGCCATCAGCCCGATCCACTCGCGTATGGCCATTGTCGTGTTGGCGAGTGAATCGGCGGGGTTGTCAGTGAACAGCCCTATGCCCTCCCGGCCAGAGGTACGGTAGTCGACCGGCCATGCGACGACCGGAAAACCAGCTTTGGCAAACAAAGCCATCGAACGCGGCATATGGAAAGCCGACGTGACCAGCAGCCAGGTTTCACCGGGCTTGGGCGTGACCAAGTCCTTGGAGAACAGCGCGTTCTCGTAGGTGTTGCGCGATCGGTTTTCGAGAACCATGCGCTCGCGCGCGACGCCGAGCGCTTCGAGCAGCCGGGGTGCGGTATCGGCATCGCCCTCGCCCTCAAGAACCAGCGCACCCGTGCCACCTGATACGACAATCCTCGCATCCGGATACCGCCGCGCGAGGATCGCCGTCTCGACGAATCGATCGCCGCCGCTGTTCAGTTCGTAGCCGCCCCTGGCGAGGTTGATCGCCCCCTCGAAGCCGCCACCAAGGACTACGATGCCGTCGACCTTTTCAGGCACCGCAGGGCGCGGAAAGCGCTCTTCCAGGGGATTGAGCATCAGGGAGCCGAGAGAGGTCCATGTCGCCGCCACAAGGACAAGCAGCGACGTCAGCGTGGCCGCCCGGAACAGCCGCCGGCGTCCAAGGAAGTTGGCGACGAAGCCGGCGGCGAGCAGCAGGATGGCGAAGTTGAGCGGCTGGGCGAAGAACCAGAAGATCTTGGACAGGTAGAAAAACAAATCGGAACACCATTGGGAACAGGGGGAATGCCACCTATTCCTACCTCTCGACGAGTTCGTAGAAAACCACCCCTGTCTTGCCCGACGTCGTTCGGACGACGTCTCCGTTGTGGACCAGCGTGTTCAGGATCTCTCGCACCTTGTCCTTGCCGATGCCGGTGTCGGCAGCAATGCCCGTCACGGTGCGCTTCAGATATGCGCTCGTGTTGAGGGCATCGACGACCCGCCCTTCATCCCCCGTGGCGGAGACGGACAGTCCTGCAATTCTTGGCGTGGCAGCAGCCGGCGACGCCTGGTTGCCGCCTTCGATCTTCTCGGCAATCAGCTCAAGGTTGCCTTGCGTCTTTTCCTCAAGCGATTCGATCTTTTCTTCGTTCTTCCTGGCCAGGCTCAGCGCCCTTTGTGCCAGATTTTCGATGAAGCTCGGAGCGACGGCACCCGCAAGGACGCAAAAGCCAGCGACGACAAGAATGTCGGCTGCAACCGTCGAACGGTCCGCGCCCGACAAGATATTGCCGATGATGTCGTTGTTGCCGATCGACAGGAACAGCGGAACCACCAGCGCGGCTGCCGTACCGAGAACGAAGACCGACGAACTGCCCTTCAGGCCGGTGCGCCCGTCCCGGAATGACAGCGCCGGTTCCTTGGCAGATTCAAAATTGATGAAGTACCTGGCGAAGCAACCGAGCCAGCCAGACAGGATCATTGCCGCAAGCAACGAAATCAGCATCGCCCTCTCCCTCGACAAGCTGCGATCTACAGCTTATTCAAAGTTGCAGGCGATGCAATATATCAACCCAAAATTGCAGCAGCCATCTGACTGGCTACCATTTCACGGACAGCCGTAGCGCAAAGGCCTACCACCACTTCTCCGGCTGGAAGCGTCCTGCCGCCTGCTCGATGACATGAGCGGTCTGGAACAGCGTTTCCTCGTCGAACGGCCGGCCGATGAGCTGCAGGCCGAGCGGCAGGCCATGACCGTCGAGACCGGCCGGCACCGCGATGCCTGGCAGCCCGGCCATGTTCACCGTCACCGTGAAGATGTCGTTGAGATACATTTTCACCGGATCTGAGGCCATGTCCTGATCAGCAATGCCGAAAGCAGCCGACGGCGTTGCCGGCGTCAGGATCACGTCAACGCCAGCAGCGAAGGCCAGCTCGAAGTCGCGCTTGATCAGCGTGCGGACCTTCTGTGCCTGGAGATAGTAGGCATCGTAGTAGCCGGCCGACAGCACATAGGTGCCGATCATGATGCGGCGCTTGACCTCGCGGCCGAAGCCGGCGGCGCGGGTGTTCTCGTACATCTCGACGATGTCCTTGCCCGGCACGCGCAGGCCGTAGCGGACGCCGTCGTAGCGGGCGAGATTCGAAGAGGCCTCGGCTGGGGCCACGATGTAGTAGGCCGGCAGTGCATATTTGGTATGCGGCAGCGAGATATCGACGATCTCGGCGCCGGCGTCCCGCAGGTAGGCGATGCCCTTCTGCCAGAGCGCCTCGATATCCTCGGGCATGCCCTCGACTCGGTACTCCTTGGGAATGCCGATCTTCATGCCCTTGAGCGACTTGCCGATTGCCGCCTCGTAGTCGGGCACCGGCAGGTCGACTGATGTCGTGTCCTTGGCGTCGACCGAAGCCATCGACTTGAGCAGGATAGCCGCATCGCGCACGTCGCGTGCGATCGGGCCGGCCTGGTCGAGCGACGAGGCGAAGGCGACCGTGCCCCAGCGCGAGACACGGCCATAGGTCGGCTTGATGCCGACGGTGCCGGTGAAGGCAGCGGGCTGACGGATCGAGCCGCCGGTATCGGTTGCGGTGGCGCCAGCGCACAGGAATGCAGAAACCGCCGCTGCCGAGCCGCCGGACGAACCGCCGGGCACCAGCTGCGCATTGTCGAGGCCGCCGCCGGGGCGCGAGCGCCGCCACGGGTTGATCACCGGGCCGTAATAGGAGGTCTCGTTGGACGAGCCCATGGCGAACTCGTCCATGTTGAGCTTGCCGAGCATGACGGCGCCATCGGCCCAGAGATTGGCCGTCACCGTCGATTCGTAGCGCGGCTCGAAGCCGTCGAGCACATGGCTGCACGCCTGGGTATGCACGCCCTCGGTTGCAAACAGGTCCTTGATACCGAGCGGAATGCCTTCGAGCGCACCGCCTTCGCCCTTCACGAGCTTGGCATCGGAGGCCTTGGCCATCTCGCGCGCCTTGTCGGGCGTGGTGGCGACATAGGCGTTAAACGTCGGATTGGCCTGCTCGATCGCCGAGACATAGGCGTCGGTCAGCTCGGTGGCCGTAATCTCCTTGCCGCGCAGCTTCTCGCGCGCTTCGGCAATCGTCAGTCTGGTCAGATCGGTCATGGCGAAATCACTTCGGGTCACGCAGCCGAACGCTGCTTGTGGTAAAAAACGTGGCCGGCCAACGCCTATTCCACGACTTTCGGCACGAGGAAGAAGTTCTCGTCGGTGGCCGGTGCATTGGCGACGATATCGGCGGCCTTGTTGCCGTCCGTGACGACATCGGCGCGCTTCTTCATCTCCATCGGCGTAACCGAGGTCATCGGCTCGACGCCCGACACATCGACCTCATTGAGCTGCTCTACAAAGCCCAGGATTGTGTTCAATTCGCCGGTCATGCGCTGGGCGTCGTCTTCGCTTACCGCAATGCGGGCGAGATGCGCGACGCGCTTGACTGTCTTGAGATCAACGGACATCGAAAAACTCCGGAAGGCCGGGAAAATGGTCAGGTCGGGCTATAACGGCGCGACGCCCGACGCGCAACATGGTTGATCATGCCTCAGGGCATGGTGATGCCGGCACACAGATAGTAGGTGCCCGAATTGTCCGTCTCGCCGCCCTCGTCGTCGATGGTGCGGACCGAGCCGACCTCCAACTGGGTCGGGTTCAGTTCGAGGATGGACAGCGTATCAGGGAACATGTGGCCCGGCTCCTGGCAAAGCGCGGTCACGGCCCAGGCCGGAGACCGCTTGGCGCGGGTGACGTTCAGGAACTCGCAGCTGTACTCGACACTTTCAATGCCCCGCGCCGACAGAATCAGCGAGCCTGCATCGATCAGGCTCTGCAGCGTTTCCTTCTTTGCCTGGGCACAGAGCTCTTCGGATTGGAGATAGACGCCCTTGATGAAGTCCTCGGCCTGGGCGGCCGCGGGAGCGCCGAGCAGGAGAAGCCCAAGAGACACAGTCCCAAATCGCCAGTTCTTCATCTTCATTCCCCCTGCACCCGCGCACCGCCGGAAAAATTCAAATATCAGTAGCCACGCCCACCTTCGGCAACACCACCTCGATGCCCGAACCTTCCAGCCCGTCGACGAACTTATCCGGCGTCTGGTCGATGATCGGGAAGCTGGCGTAGTGGCATGGCACCACCGTCTCGAACTTGAAGAACCGCCGGCACGCCAGAGCCGCCACCGCCCCGCCCATGGTGAAGCGGTCACCGATCGGCACGATGCCAATCTCTGGCTGATGCAGCTCGTTGATCAGTGCCATGTCGGAGAAAATGTCGGTGTCGCCCATATGGTAGAGCGTGCGCTCTCCCGGGAAATGCAGGATCAGCCCACCGGGATTGCCGAGATAGGTGTTTGTCCCTCCCGGCCCGCTCGCCGACGACGAATGCTGTGCGGCAACAAAGGTAGTGGTAAACCCACCGCAATCGACCGTGCCGCCTACATTGCCGGGATTGATGACCTTGTCGCTGACGCCCTTGCCGACGAGATACATGCAGATCTCGAAATTGGCGACCAGCATGGCGCCCGTCTTCTTCACGATTTCGGCGGCATCGCCGATATGATCGTCATGACCGTGGGTCAAAAGCACATGGGTCACGCCGTCGGCCGCCTGATCCCAGGATTTGCCCCAGGACGGATTTCCGGTGAGGAACGGGTCGATCAGGATATTGGCGCCCGCCACTTCGATGCGGAACGCCGAATGTCCGTACCAAGTCAGTTTCATCGTTCCGGCACTCCTCGCAATTTCGTTTCCTAAAGGATAGAACGCGCCGAGCCTCTGTCAAAGGGTCTAAAGCATACTGGCGGCGCGTTCTTTGAGCGCGCCCGGTGAACCGGTTGAAAGGAAAGCCGCTTGGCCATCATCACCATCGAAGAGCTTCCCGCGCTGCTTGCAGGCGGCAAGACGCTTGCCGGGCTCGACCTTGGCGACAAGACCATCGGTGTGGCGGTGTCCGATCGCGGACTCTCCTTCGCCCATCCGCGCCCGGTCATCATGAGGAAGAAATTCACGCTCGACGTCACAGCGCTCCTCGCCATGCTGGCCAAGGAGAACACGGCAGCGATCGTCATAGGCCTGCCGGTCAACATGGACGGCTCCGAAGGCCCGCGCGCGCAAAAATCGCGCGCCTTCGTGCGCAACATCGCCAACCTGACCGACCTGCCATTCGCCTTCTGGGATGAACGGCTGTCGACCGTGGCTGCCGAGCGCGCGTTGCTGGAAATGGACGTGTCACGCAAGAAGCGCGACGGCAGGATCGATTCGGCGGCCGCCGCCTTCATCCTGCAGGGCGTGCTCGACCGGCTTCACGCATTGGGAGCAGATTCGGCCGCGAGATAGCGCTGGCGCAACAACTTCACCCTTTCGGCGATCAACTGGCGGCGACGGAACGCCCAGATCGCCAGAATGATCATCGTATCGAGGAAAAAGGCCTTGCCCATCATCCACGGAATCGTTGCGGGATCGACGCCGATCATTTCACCATAGAGGTCGAAGAGCGCCAGATTGAATGCGCGGCTCATCATCAGGTAGCCGAAATTGATGTCGTTGATCGACAGGAAATACCAGCCCCAGAAAAGCACCAGTGGCGCAGCCCATATACCGAATATGTAGCGCATCAGGATGCTTCCTCCGCGCTTTCGACGTCTGGGGTCAAAGAGATGGTCATCGGGCGTCCCGCTTCCTTGTCGGAAGACAGTGGCCCTTGCTGGCCCTTAGTGCAACGTAAACCATTTATTAAGGTTAACGCACAACAGGCAGTTGCAATACCATCCTGACCGCCACGGCCCGGTCGGTAGCAGCCTTCTCAGCCAACCTGCGGGTAGAGCGTATCGATGATCAGCCGCGAATCGTGGCGGGCGTCGAGCATGCCGTAGGTGCCGCGCCATTGGCCGGCCAGGCGCGTCTCGATGAAGGCGTCGGCGATGCGCCCTGCCCCCATGCGGCGCAGTTCTGCGGCTGCAGCGGAGATCGCCAACTGCTCGGTGAGGATGCGCGCCGAGCCCTCGTCGGAACTCGCCACCTGCATCGCCGCCCGGAGAACGCCAAGAATGCTGCGCCCGCCTGCCCCCAGATCGCGCTCGATACCGGCAAGCACATCGTCGAACAGGCCCGGCGCACGTCCCAGAACCCTGAGGACATCAAGCGCCATGACGTTGCCCGAGCCCTCCCAGATCGCGTTGACCGGGGCCTCGCGATAGTAGCGCGCAAGCGGCGCTTCCTCGACATAGCCATTGCCGCCCAGGCACTCCATCGCCTCGTAAAGAAGCGCAGGGGCAATCTTGCAGACCCAATATTTCACCACCGGCGTCATGGCGCGCGCAAAGGCAGCCTCGCCGCGATCCGATGCGGCTTCATCGAAGGAGCGCGCCAGGCGGAAGGCCAGTGCGGTGGCTCCGGCGACGTCGAGCGCCATGTCGGCAAGCACGCGCTGCATCAGGGGCTGGTCGACCAGATTGGCGCCGAAGACCTGACGGTGGCGGGTGTGATGGACAGCCTCCGCCAGCCCTGCCCGCATGATCGCCGACGAGGCGACAGCGCAATCGAGCCTGGTCAGCGTGACCATGTCCATGATCGTCTTCACGCCGCCGCCGGGTTCGCCGACCAGATCGCCGATGGCGCCCGCGACCTCAACCTCGGCGGACGCGTTGGACCTGTTGCCGAGCTTGTCCTTGAGCCGCTGGAATTGCAGGCCGTTCGAAGAGCCGTCGCTGAGGACGCGCGGAACCAGAAAGCAGGAAAGGCCCTCCGGTGCCTGAGCGAGCATCAGGAACGCATCAGACATCGGCGCCGACATGAACCACTTGTGGCCGGAGAGCCGGTAGAAACTGCCACCGGCGCGTTCGGCCCGCGTGGTGTTGGCGCGCACGTCGGTGCCGCCCTGCTTCTCGGTCATGCCCATGCCGAGCGTAAGCCCTGCCTTTTCGACCGGCGGCTTCTGCGCCTGGTCGTATTTGCGCGTGGTGACGCGCGGCGCCCATTCCCGGAACAGCTTCGGGCTCGCCATCAGCGCGGCAAGCGAGGCGCTGGTCATGGTGATCGGGCAAAGGTGACCGCACTCGAGCTGGGCGGTCAGATAGAAACGCGCTGCGCGAATCTGATGCCTGCGACCAGCCTCGGAACCGCCATTCTCCCACACGGACGAGTGGAGACCGCCCGTAATGGATCGGCGCATGAGCGCGTGGTAGGCCGGATGGAACTCGACCTGATCGATGCGGCGGCCCTGGCGATCAAATGTCCTGAGCTTCGGCACCTCGCTGTTGGCAAGGCGCGCTAGGTCCTGCGCTTCCTGGGTCAGCACAAAGCGCCCCAGCCCGTCGAGATCTCGGCGGACCGGTTCGGAAAAGCCCTCCGCGATCTGAATCAGCAACGGGTCGCCGCGCCAGGCATTGGAGCCCGTCAGCGGAGGTGTCTGGTTCGGCACGTCCTGCGTCACGCCTTGTCCTTCATCGGTGGGGTGGCGGGCACGATTCCGCCACCATGGCCCGCTTTATAGCCGAAAAGCTTATGGATAGCTTATGATGCACCCAATATGCGATGAAAATCGCAGGGGAGAACTTTCGTCCGCAAAATGCCGGCTTGCGGCTCATTTGAGCACGGCCTATAGCAGCGACTTGAGATGACCGACACCCAGCCCCTGCCGCTCTACCCGCACAGCCATCTTCTTGGCATCAGCAACCTTTCCCCATTGGACATAGAGATATTGCTCGACCGCGCCGACGCGGCCGTGTCGATCTCGCGCCAATCGGAGAAGAAGACCACGACGCTACGTGGGCGTACCCAGATCAATTTGTTCTACGAAGCCTCGACGCGCACGCAGTCGTCCTTCGAACTCGCCGGCAAACGCCTCGGCGCCGACGTCATGAACATGTCGGTTGCGAGCTCTTCGGTGAAAAAGGGCGAGACGCTGATCGACACGGCGATGACGCTGAATGCGATGCGGCCTGACATCCTCATCATCCGCCACCAGTCGGCGGGTGCCGCCGCCCTGCTTGCCCAAAAGGTCGGCTGCTCGGTGGTCAATGCCGGCGACGGCGCGCATGAGCATCCTACCCAGGCGTTGCTCGATGCTCTGACCATCCGCCGCGCCAAGGGCAACATCTCGCGCCTGACGGTGGCGATCTGCGGCGACATCCTGCATTCGCGCGTGGCGCGCTCCAACATATTGCTGCTCAATGCACTGGGCGCGCGCGTTCGCGTCGTGGCGCCCTCGACGCTGCTGCCTTCCGGCATCGCCCAGATGGGCGTGGAGGTGACGCAATCGATGGCCGAAGGCCTGAAAGGTGCCGACGTCGTGATGATGCTGCGCCTGCAGCGCGAACGCATGGCCGGCGCCTTCGTGCCTTCGGTGCGTGAATATTTCCGCTACTGGGGCCTCGACGCCGAGAAGCTGAAGGCGGCCAAGGAAGACGCCTTGGTGATGCATCCGGGGCCGATGAACCGCGGCGTCGAGATCGCCTCGGAAATCGCCGACGGACCGCAGAGCGTCATCCAGGAACAGGTGGAGATGGGCGTTGCCGTGCGCATGGCGGTGATGGAAGCGCTGCTCGACCCGCGCCGCAACCGCGACGGTGAGAACGCATGAGCATCACGGTTTTCCAGCGCGCCCGCATCGTCGACCCCTCCCGGGGCATGGACGAGACCGGCACCGTCATCGTCGATGGCACCAAGATCGTCGCTGCAGGCGCCGACGCGCTCAACCAGGGCGTCCCCGGCGGCGCCAAGGTGATCGACTGTGCCGGCAAGGCAATCATCCCCGGACTGGTCGACAGCCGCGTGTTCATCGGCGAACCGGGAGGCGAGCATCGCGAGACGATTGCCTCGGCCAGCATTGCTGCGGCAGCCGGCGGCGTCACCTCGATCGTGATGATGCCCGACACCGACCCGGTGATCGACAACGTCGCGCTGGTCGAATTCGTACTCAGGACGGCGAAAGACACCGCATCCGTCAACGTCCTTCCGGCGGCGGCCATCACCAAGGGCCTCGAAGGCAAGGAAATGACGGAATTCGGCCTGCTGCGCGAGGCCGGTGCCGTCGCCTTTACCGACGGCCGCCATACCATTGCCAACTCGCTGATGATGCGCCGGGCGCTGACCTATGCGCGCGATTTCGGCGCGGTGATCGTCCATGAGACGCAGGATGCCGACCTTGCCTCGTCAGGTGTGATGAACGAAGGCCTCTATGCCAGTTGGCTCGGGCTTTCGGGCATTCCGCGCGAGGCCGAGATGATCCCGCTCGAACGCGATCTTGCGCTCGCGCGCCTGACGCGCGGCAACTACCACGCCGCGAAGATCTCCACCGCCATGGCAGCCGGCGCCGTCGCGCGAGCCAAAGCCGATGGCGCCAAGGTGACCTCAGGCGTGTCGATCAACAACCTGTCGCTCAACGAGAACGACATCGGCGAGTACCGCACCTTCTTCCGGCTGGCGCCACCGCTGCGCGCCGAGGAAGACCGCCTTGCCATGATCGAGGCGCTCAAGGACGGCACCATCGACGTGATCGTATCCTCGCACGACCCGCAGGACGTCGACACCAAGCGCCTGCCCTTCGCCGATGCCGCTGTCGGCGCAATCGGGCTGGAGACTCTGCTGGCGGTTGCTCTGCGCCTGTACCACAATGGCGATGTGCCGCTGATCCGCTTGGTGGAGGCGCTTTCGACGGCGCCGGCAAAGCTGTTCGGTCTTGCCGGCGGCACGCTGAAGCCGGGTGCCTTGGCCGACCTCGCGCTCGTCGACCTCGACGAGCCGTGGATCGTGCGCGAGGCGGACATACGCTCGCGTTCCAAAAACACCTGTTTCGAAGGCGCCAGGCTGCAAGGCAAGGTCTTGAAAACGATGGTCGCTGGACGCACAGTGTTCTCGGCTTGATACGTTCGGGCCACGGGGGAGAAGAAGTATCTTGATGCCGGATGAAATTTTTCCGACGGCCATGCATGTGCTCGTTGCGGCCGTCGTATTCGGATATCTGTTGGGCTCGATCCCCTTCGGGCTGCTTTTGACGCGGGCGGCCGGCCTCGGCGACGTGCGCAAGATCGGCTCAGGCAACATCGGCGCGACCAATGTCCTGCGCACCGGCAACAAGAAGCTTGCGGCAGCAACCCTGCTGCTCGATGCGCTCAAGGGAACCGTTGCCGTCATCGTCGCCAGCCGTTGGAGCCAGGACGCGGCGATTGCCGCCGGTTTCGGGGCCTTCATCGGCCACCTCTATCCGATCTGGCTCGGCTTCAAGGGCGGCAAGGGCGTCGCCACCTATCTCGGCGTCCTGCTAGGCCTTTCCTATCTCGGCGCACTGGCATTCGCCGTCACCTGGCTGCTGGTTGCCTTTGTCAGCCGCTATTCCTCGCTCGCCGCACTGGTCGCCGCCGTCGTGGTGCCGATCGCGCTTTACATGATGGACATGCCCAGCGCAGCCGGCCTGCTCGCCCTGATGAGCCTCATCGTCTTCATCAGGCACCGCGCCAACATTTCCAGGCTGCTATCCGGCACCGAATCGCGGATCGGGTCGAAAGGATGACCCACCCCGCCGCCGGCCCGCAACTGAGCGACCGGCAGCGGCTGAACTGGCTACGCCTGATCCGTACCCCCAATGTCGGCCCGGCGAGCTTTCGCGACCTGATCAACCGCTTCGGATCTGCCGAAACGGCAATCGAGATGCTGCCCGAAATCATGCTGGCGGGCGGTGCGAACAGGATTGCCCGAATACCGTCGGTCGCTGAAGCCGAAGCGGAGGTGGAAGTGGCGCGCAAAGCTGGTGCGCGTTTCGTCGCCATCGGCGAACAGGATTATCCGGCGCTGCTCAAGCGCATGGATCATCCGCCGCCGCTGCTGGCCCTCAAGGGCAATGCCGCAGTCTTTACCCTACCGCCCGTGGCTATCGTGGGCGCGCGCAATGCCTCGCTAGCCGGAATCAAGATGGCGCGGCAACTCGCAGCGGAGCTCGGCCGCAGCGGCTATGCCATCATCTCCGGTCTTGCCCGTGGCATCGACACCGCAGCCCACCAGGGTAGCCTCGACACCGGGACCGTGGGCGTGCTCGCCGGCGGGCTCGACCGTCCCTACCCGGCAGAGAACATTGACCTCTGCGCCGAGATTGCCGAACGCGGCGCCATCGTTTCGGAAATGCCGTTCGGCTGGGAGCCGCGCGCGCAGGACTTTCCGCGCCGCAACCGTATCGTTGCCGGGCTGGCGCTCGGCCTGGTGGTGGTCGAGGCGGCGAAACGTTCGGGTTCGTTGATCAGTGCGCGGCTGGCCGGCGAAATGGGTCGCCTGGTGTTTGCCGTGCCCGGCTCTCCCCTCGACCCCCGCGCCGCAGGTACCAATGGCCTTCTCAAGGAGGGGGCGACGCTGGTGACGGAAGCCGGCGACGTGATGGAGGCGCTGGCGCCGCTTGTCGGCGGCCCGCTGCCTGTGCCGACCCGCCTCGAGGAGCCGCCGGACTTTTCAGCCACCCCGCCACCCGCCGACGACGACCGCGCCCGCGTCATAGAGGCACTGGGCCCGGTGCCTGTCGAGATCGACGAATTGATCCGCCACACGCAGTTGCACCCGGCGCAGCTCTTCATGATTCTACTGGAACTTGATCTTGCCGGCCGCCTCGAGCGCCACTCAGGCGGACGTGTTTCGATGGTTGCGCCTGAGGCTTGAAGGTGCCTCGCCGCGGATGATGTCGCCAGCTTCGATGTAAGCCATCTCGATCAGGTAGGCGAGCATCATGCAGCGTTCTGCTTCTGCCATGACCCGGAGTTGACCGAGCATCGACTGCACATAGTCCAGCGTTTCGGCTCGCCTGCGTGCAGGCGCCGTTTGGTGCATGGCTTTGACTTTCCCTCGAATACCCCAAGCGGAAGGCTACATGCCGCCGCGCATCGCCCGAAGCGCCTGGCGCAACCAGCGATTGCATAAACATATCACGCACACCTTAGATTGCAATGCATCCAGATGCACATCTTGTGGTTGTATTCCCGCAAAGCGCACCCGTTTTTGCCCCCTTCCCCTTGACCGGACGAGAAAGGGCAGCCATTTGACGTGCGACTTGAATTATGTTCGCCACGCGCCATTGCCGTGTCCTGGCGCCCACTGGAAAATCAGCCACATATGGACGTCGTTGTCGTCGAGTCACCGAACAAGGTGAAAAGCATCAACAAGTATCTGGGTCGGAACTACAAGGTTCTGGCCTCGTTCGGCCATGTCCGCGATCTGCCGGCCAAAGACGGCTCGGTCAAGCCGGACGAAGATTTTGCCATGTCCTGGGCTGTCGACACCGCGTCGGCGAAGCGGCTCAGCGACATCGCCAAGGCCGTCAAGGAAGCCGACGGACTGATCCTCGCAACCGATCCGGATCGCGAAGGTGAAGCCATCGCCTGGCACGTGCTCGAGGTGCTGAAGCAGAAGCGCGTGCTCAAGGACAAGACGATCAAGCGCGTTGCCTTCAACTCGATCACCAAGCAGGCCGTGCTCGAAGCCATCGCCAATCCGCGTGAGATCGACCCGCCGCTGGTCGACGCCTATCTGGCGCGCCGCGCGCTCGATTATCTCGTCGGCTTCACACTCTCGCCGGTGCTGTGGCGCAAGCTGCCGGGCGCCCGCTCGGCCGGCCGCGTCCAGTCGGTGGCGCTGCGCTTCGTCTGCGACCGCGAAGCCGAGATCGAACGTTTCGTCCGCGAGGAATACTGGCAGATCGCAGCCATTCTCGGCACGCCTCGGGCGGAGAATTTCGAGGCCCGGCTCACCGTCTACGACGGCAAGAAACTGCAGAAGCTCGACATTTCCTCGCAGGCCATGGCCGACGAGATCAAGGCAATGCTCGACGGCGCGTCCTTCAAGGCGCTGTCGGTCGAAGCCAAGCCGACCAAGCGCAATCCGAGCGCGCCCTTCACTACGTCGACCCTGCAGCAGGCCGCGTCCTCGCGCCTCGGCTTTTCGGCAAGCCGCACCATGCAGGTCGCCCAGCGCCTCTATGAGGGTATGGAGATCGGTGGCGAGACCGCCGGTCTGATCACCTATATGCGTACCGACGGCGTGCAGATGGCGCCTGAGGCTATCGAGGCCGCGCGCGAGGCCATCGTCAAGGAATTTGGCGCCAGGTACCTGCCCGAAAAGCCGCGCCAATATACGACCAAGGCCAAGAACGCGCAGGAAGCGCACGAGGCCATCCGTCCGACCGACTTCAACCGCACGCCGACCGAGATGCGTAAGTATCTCGATGCCGACCAGGCCCGTCTCTACGAGATGATCTGGAAACGCGCGATCGCCAGCCAGATGCAGCCGGCCGAGATCGAGCGCACGACCGTCGAGATCGAGGCGCGCAACGGCACAAAGACCGCCGGCCTGCGCGCTGTCGGTTCGGTCACCCGCTTCGACGGCTTCATCGCAGCCTATACCGAGCAGAAGGACGAGGATTCGGAAGACGAGGAAAACCGTCGCCTGCCCGAGATCCGCGCTGACGAAGCGCTCAAGCGCGAGACCGTCAACGCTTCCCATCACACCACCGAACCGCCGCCCCGCTACTCCGAGGCGAGTTTCATCAAGAAGATGGAAGAACTCGGCATCGGTAGACCCTCGACCTATGTCGCGACGCTGAAGACGCTTGAAGACCGCGAATACGTGAAGATCGAAAACCGCAAGCTCGTGCCCGAGCCCAAGGGCCGGCTCGTCACCGCCTTCATGGAGAGCTTCTTCGAGAACTATGTGGAGTACGACTTCACCGCATCGTTGGAAGAAAAGCTGGACGAGGTCTCCGACGGCAAGCTCGCCTGGCGCGACGTGCTGCGTGACTTCTGGAAGGACTTTTCCAGCGCTGTCGACGAGATCAAGGAACTGCGCGTCACCGACGTGCTCGATGCGCTGAACGAAGAACTGGCTCCGCTGGTCTTCCCCGAACGCGAGGACGGCTCGAACCCGCGCATCTGCCCGAAATGCGGCACCGGCAACCTGTCGCTCAAGCTCGGCAAGTATGGCGCCTTCGTCGGCTGCTCGAACTATCCCGAATGCGGATTTACCCGCCAGCTCGATGGGCCCGGTGGCAATGGCGAGAATGGCGGGCTCGAGGACGGCACCAAGGTGCTCGGCACCGATCCCTACACCAGCGAAGAGATCACCCTGCGCAGCGGCCGCTTCGGCCCCTATCTCCAGCGTGGCGAAGGCAAGGAAGCCAAGCGCTCCAGCCTGCCCAAGGGCTGGACGCCGGCGAGCATCGACCACGAAAAGGCGCTGGCACTACTGGCACTGCCGCGCGACGTCGGCGCCCACCCCGAATCCGGCAAGATGATTTCTGCCGGTCTCGGCCGCTATGGCCCGTTCGTGCTGCACGACGGCACCTATGCCAATCTCGAAAGCATCGAGGATGTGTTCTCGATCGGCCTGAACCGCGCGGTCACCGTGCTTGCCGAAAAGCAGTCGAAGGGCAAGGGTGGCCGGGGCGGTGCTGCCGCCGCGGCTCTCAAGGAGCTGGGCGAGCACCCCGCCGGCGGCGGGAACGTCACCGTGCGCGACGGCAAATACGGCCCCTATGTCAATTTCGGCAAGGTCAATGCTACGCTCCCGAAGGGCAAGGATCCCGCTACGGTGACGATGGAAGATGCGCTTGCACTGATCGCCGAAAAAGAGGCGAAAGGTGGCGGGGCCAAGAAGCCGGCCCGCGCTGCAGCCAAGAAGCCGGCCGCGGCCAAAAAAACTGCCAGCAGCGCCGCCAAGAAGCCGGCCGCCAGCAAAGCCAAGAAGAAGGACTGACCGACCTTGGCGCGAAAGATCTCCGGACGAAACGCCGGCACCAGACGCGCCGCAAGCGACGAGGTCCGCGGCAAGGACGTCTATCGCCCCTCGCGCGACGAAATTCTTCGCTATGTCGCGGAGAATCCGGACCGCAGCGGCAAGCGCGACATCGCCAAGGCCTTTGCGCTCAAGAATGAGGACCGCATCTGGCTCAAGGAGCTTTTGCGCGACCTGCAGGACGAGGGCCTGCTCGAAAAGAGCCGCAAGCGCCTCAAGCGCGCCGGTGCGCTTGCCCACGTCGCCGTGCTCGACATCTTCGGCCGCGATGCGGAGGGCGCCCTGCTCGCCCGCGCATCCGAACAGCCGGAAGGCCCAATCGTCCTGATCAGACAGCCACGCGGCGGCACCGGACCGACGCCCGGCGTCGGCGACCGCGTGTTGGCCAAGACCTTTCCGATCGAGGACCATCTCGGCGACGAGAACGAGCCCGCCTATACCGCGCGGATCATGAAGGTGTTCGAGAAGCGCAGCGACACTGCGCTCGGCGTCTTCCGCATCCTCAAGGACGGCACCTTCCGCATCGAACCCGTCGAACGGCGGCAGCCGGAACTGGTGGTCGACAAGGATTCCCAGGGCGGCGCCAAGGACGGCGATCTGGTCGAGGTGATGCCGGAGCGCGCCAGCCGCTACGGCCTGCCGCGTGCCAAGGTGATCTCGGTGCTGGGCTCGCTGACCAATGAGAAGGCGGTCTCGATGATCGCCATCCATGCCCACGACATCCCGCACATCTTCCCAGCCGAGGTGATCGCCGAATCCGAGGCAGTCAAGCCGGCGACGCTCGACGGCAAGCGCGAAGACTGGCGCGAGCTGCCGCTGGTCACCATCGATCCGCGCGACGCCAAGGACTATGACGATGCGGTCCATGCCGAGCCGGACACCGACGAGAAGAACGTCGGCGGCGTGGTGGTGACCGTGGCCATCGCCGACGTTGCCGCCTATGTCCGCCCCGGATCGGCGCTCGACCGCGAGGCGCTGAGGCGCGGCAACTCGGTCTATTTCCCCGACCGCGTCGTTCCCATGCTGCCCGAGCGCATATCCAACGATCTGTGCTCGCTGCGCGAGGCTGTCGACCGGCCCGCACTTGCCGTGCGCATGACCTTTTCCGTGGAAGGCCGCAAGATCAGGCACTCCTTCCATCGCATCATGATGCGCTCGTCGGCCCGCCTCGCCTATCAGCAGGCACAGGCGGCAATCGACGGGATGCCCGACGACAAGACCGGGCCGATCCTGGAGACGATTCTCAAGCCGCTATGGGCCGCCTATGAGGTGCTCAAGCGCGGCCGTGACAGCCGCCAGCCGCTCGAGCTCGACCTGCCCGAGCGCAAGATCCTGCTCAAGCCCGACGGCACTGTCGACAGCGTCATCGTTCCCGACCGCCTCGATGCGCACAAGCTGATCGAGGAGTTCATGATCCAGGCCAATGTCTCGGCTGCCGAGACATTGGAGAACAAGAAGCAGAAGCTAGTCTACCGCATTCATGACGGACCGTCGCTCGCCAAGCAGGAATCGCTGCGCGAGTTCCTGCAGACCATCGGCCTGTCCCTGGCGCGTGGTGCAGCGATGCGGCCGAGCCAGTTCAACGGCATCCTTGAGCGCGTGCGTGGCGAAGACAACGAGCAGTTGGTGAATGAGGTCGTGCTGCGCTCGCAGAGCCAGGCCGAATACAACCCCGACAATATCGGACACTTCGGCCTCAATCTGCGCCGCTACGCGCACTTCACGTCGCCGATCCGCCGCTACGCCGACCTGATCGTCCATCGTGCGCTGATCGGTTCGCTCGGCCTTGGCGCCGGCGGGCTCACCCCCGCCGAGGAAGCGCGGTTGGACGAGATCGCCGGCCTGATCTCGCAGACCGAACGACGCGCCATGGCCGCTGAGCGCGATACTGTCGACCGGCTGATCGCCGGTTTCCTGGCCGAGCGGGTCGATGAGACCTTCGACGCCCGCATCTCCGGCGTCACCAAGGCGGGACTATTTGTCCAATTGCCGCAATATGGGGCAGATGGTTTCATCCCCATATCGTCCTTGGGGGACGAATATTACCATTTTGACGAAGCCGCCCGCTCCCTTTTCGGCGAGCGCACCGGCAAGGGCTATCAGCTCGCTGACCGCGTGGAAGTACGGTTGGTGGAGATCGCCCCGCTGGCCGGCGCCATGCGATTCGAGATGCTGACCGAACCGAAGCCCCTGCCCGGCTCGAAGCGGTCGTTCCACAAGGCGAAGGGGCAACGATCGCGTGCCCGCGCCTCCCAGCCGAGGCGTGGACCGCGCGCCAGGAGATGACGATGGAAGAACAGGTCTTCGGCGGCGACCTTCAGCACGCCACCCGGGCAACGCGCCCGCTTTGGCCGGCGATCAAGCGCGGCCTGTTCTGCAAATGCCCGAATTGCGGCGAGGGCAAGCTGTTTACCTCCTTCGTCAAGACGGTCGACCGCTGCGAGGCCTGCCACGAAGAGATGTTCCACCACCGTGCCGACGACCTGCCCGCCTATCTGGTGATGGTCATCGTCGGCCACATCGTCGTCGGTGCCTTCATGGCCATTGAAGCCAACAGCACGTTGTCGATGTGGCAGCATCTGGCCATCTGGGTTCCGCTGACCATCGGCTCCGCACTCGCCATGCTCCGTCCCATCAAGGGGGGCGTGGTCGGCGTGCAGTGGGCACTTTACATGCACGGCTTCGGCGGCGAAGACGACGCTATAGACGGCCATCCTGAGGCCTGAGCGAGCGCTGGCGCAATGCCATCTTGCGGCCAAGCGCTTCCTTCCACGCCAACATTCCGTTAGGAGAGCCGCGATGGATGGCCTGAGCAAAGCACAACTCGACACGATTGAAGCCAAGGAGATGGCGCGCGATGCTGCTCCGATGCGGCCGCGCGACGCGGCGACGCTGATACTGCTCGACCGCAAGGGCACCGAGGTGCTCGTGCTGATGGGCCGGCGGCACATGAAGCATGCCTTCATGCCCGGCAAGTTCGTCTTTCCTGGCGGGCGAACCGATCCGGCCGATAGCCGCATCAAGATCACTGAAGAACTGAACCCCATCGAAGAGGCCAAGCTTCGCTCTGGCGTGGGGCGCGTCAGCGCCGCGCGCGCCCGGGCAATCGCGCTGTCCTCGATTCGCGAAACCTATGAGGAAGCCGGCCTTCTGATCGGCCGACGCGGCGCATTTTCGACCAGCAAGGCCGATTGGCAGGGTTTTGCCGAACATGGCGTCGAGCCGGCACTGGGCCGATTGCGATTCATTGCCCGCGCGGTGACCCCTCCCGGCCGCGTGCGCCGATTCGACACCCGTTTCCTCTCTGCCTGGCGCAGCGACGTGGCGGTCGAGTTGCCCGGCGGCGGCCCCACCAACGAGCTCGAAGAACTGGTCTGGCTGCCGCTGGCGGACGCCATGAAGGCCGACATTCCCGCCATCACCCAATCGGTGCTCGGGGACCTCAGAGAGCGGCTGGAGGTCGACCCGGAGCTCAATCCCGGCTGCCCAGTTCCCTTCTATCGCATGATCAACCGACGCTTCCGGCGCAACTTTCTCTAGGCTTTCCATGACCGAGACCACCAACGAGGCTCAGGCCGTCGAGCATGTGCAGTGGCGGTCGATTTCCGCCGCGATTGCTTCGATCAGCGTCGTCGGCATCGCCATCGGACTGGGCGTTCCCCTGCTCAGCGTGATTCTGGAATCGCGCGGCCATTCGTCCTCCATGATCGGGCTCAATACCGCCGTCGCCGGCTTCGCTTCGATCGCCGCGGCACCGCTGGCGACACCGATCGCCATGCGCTTCGGCGTCGTCTGGACGATGCTCGCCATGATTCTGGTCGGCGCCATCGCCTTTGTCGGTTTCCATTTCGCGCCCTCGTTCTGGATGTGGTTTCCGCTGCGCGCCGCGCTGCACTTCGCCCTCACGGTGCTGTTCATCCTGTCGGAGTTCTGGATCAGCACCTGTGCCCCTCCGCACCGGCGCGGTCTGGTGCTCGGCATCTATGCCACCGTGCTTTCGCTCGGATTCGCTGCCGGCCCCTGGCTGTTCTCGCAGATCGGCAGTACCGGTTTCCTGCCGTTCGGACTGACGTTCGGACTGGTCATGGTCGCCGCGATTCCAGTGCTTCTAGCCCGCAGCGAGAGCCCCAAGATCGTCGCCGAGGGTGGCAAGGGCGGCTTCTTCCGCTACATCTGGATCGTTCCCACCGCTACAGCCGCAGTGCTGGTCTTCGGCGCGGTCGAGACGGGTGGCTTTGCGCTGTTTCCGGTTTATGGCGCACGAGTCGGCTTTTCGGAATCAGAGGCGGCACTCTTGCTGGTGATGATCGGCTTGGGCAATTTCCTGCTGCAGATCCCGATCGGCATGCTGAGCGACCGCGTCCGCGACCGCCGAGTATTGCTGCTCATCTGCGCCCTCGTCGGGTTGGCCGGGACGCTGGCGATGCCATTCCTTACGGCAAGCTGGCACCTGATGGCCGCAATGCTGTTCGTATGGGGCGGCGTGGTTGCGGCCCTCTACACGGTTGGCCTTGCCCATCTCGGCTCCCAGCTTTCCGGCCGCGATCTCGCCTCGGCAAATGCCGCCTTCATCTTCTGCTACGGGCTCGGCATGATCCTGGGTCCGCAGATGATTGGCATCTTCATGGATATCTTCGGCCCGAACGGATTCGGCTGGGCGCTAGCGATATTCTTCGGCGGATATATCGCCATCGGACTGGGTCGGGTTGCCGCGAAATCGAGCCTCGCACGCTCAAAGGCTTGACTTTCCGGGCGCTTTCTTTATGTGTCCCGCCAAGTTTTCCGCGTCCGGGTTGTTTCCCGTCCTGAGGCGGGTGCAACTCCAGACAATAAACGGACGAGAATCATGGCCAAGGCTGCAAACATCAAGATCAAGCTTCTGTCGACCGCCGACACCGGTTTCTTCTACGTGACGAGCAAGAACAGCCGCACGAAGACCGAGAAGCTGTCGTTCCGCAAGTACGACCCGGTTGCCAAGAAGCATGTCGAATTCAAGGAAACCAAGATCAAGTAATCTGGTTGCCTGTTGGAATTCCAAAGCGCCGCCCATTGGGCGGCGTTTTTGTTTTCCAGGACGCGATTTTCCGCGCGACGCCGGGATGCGCCCAAGGGATTGGCCTAGCCGAACGATGCAGGGCCAGATTCGGCATGCGGCGATGCAACATGACTGGCCACTGGCCATGCAACGATTTGTCTGCCACATTTCAACCGGGGGTATGCGCAACCAGGTGAGGAACAATCGATGGAAAAGGCACAGATTGGCTGGATCGCTGCAATCATTATCGGCGGCATTGCCGGTTGGCTCGCCGAGATGTTCATGAAGAGCAACATGGGCTTGCTCATGAACATCGTCCTCGGCATCGTCGGTGCAGTGGTTGCCAACTTCCTGCTCGGCCTCGTTGGCGTCAACCTCGGCGGCTGGATCGGCTACCTGATCGCCGGCTTCATCGGCGCCTGCATATTGATCGCAGTTGGCCGCGCAATAAGACGTTAGAGCCAAAACGGCGGCCCCGCGCAACAGGCGCTGACGACGCCGTAATGACCAATGCAGCAAGCGACAACGCGCAGCGGCGAAGGACGCCAGTTGCGCGAAACGCGCTCCCTTGCACCCAAATGCCAGTGACCGCGCAGTGCGATTGCGCACCGGTTCGCGCCTGGTAGCCAATTTCTATCGATCGGAGAAAATTGGGGGCCGGCCGGCTTCTGACAGCGGTACGAGGAGGCCACTATGCGCCAGTGCCGGCCGGCCGACCCCACGGACCCAGGAGATGCGGCGGACCTGAGCTTCATGGGGTATCAGATGGGCGTTTCGGCCAATGCTCCTCGCGCCGATGCCCGACCTTCTTCCCTACTCCACAGTCGCGCAAGATTGCTTGAAAATCAACACTTTCTTAACCGCGCTGCCGAGTCGCTGGGGTTAAGGTAAACAATTGTGCTTAACGCTATTGACTGCCGTTGCAGACACCCAACTCAGGCCGCGCGCGCGACCACGCGGTTGCGACCGCTCACCTTGGCATCATACAGGGCAAGATCCGCACGCTTCATCAAGGCGGCAACAGTGTCGCCTGCAGGGCCGAGCGAGGATACCCCGACGCTGACCGTGACAGGCACGGTTTTGCCGGCCTCATCGACCGGGAACGGCGTTTGGGCAATTTCCAAGCGGATACGCTCTGCCACCAACTCGGCATGCGCCACATCGGTATCCGGCATCACGATCACGAATTCCTCACCGCCAAAACGGCAAGCCAGATCCATGCCGCGGACGCACTTGTTCAGTCGCCGGGCGAATTCGCGCAGCACCGCGTCACCACCATCGTGGCCATGGGTGTCGTTGATGCGCTTGAATCGATCGATATCGGTGATCAACAGTGAAAGCGGCCTGCGCCGAGCCGCAGCACGCTCGACCAGACGAGGCAGGTAGCCGTCCAGATAACGACGATTGTACAGGCCGGTGAGCCCGTCGGTAACGGCCATTTCGATGGAATGGGCGACACTCTGCCTGAGGGCATCATTGTAGCGCTTGCGGCGCACCTGAGTGCGTAGCCGTGCAATCAGTTCCTCACGGGCCAAGGGCCGTGTGAGATAGTCGTTGATGCCAAGTTCGAGCGCGCGGATGATGCGGTGCTCATCTTGTTCTCCGACCAAAAGGATAATCGGCAGCGACCGCGTCCTGTCGAGCGAGCGAAGCTGCGAGCACAGCCGCAAAGGATCGAAATCGGAAAAACCGGTCGACACGATCACGCATTCATATGCGCCTTCTGCCGCACTGAAGAGGCCGGACTGCGGATCGGTCGCGATCTGGACATCGGCAGCGCCATCCAGCAGCGCGCAGATGTGTGCCGCCGACGAGGTCTGCTCATCGACAAGCAGAACCTTAGGCATGGCGCCCTGCGTCGTGTCGGGTCGCCCCAGCAGTTCATCGACGCCGAGATGGTGCGTAGTCGATGCGCGCAATCGCAATTCGTCGGTCAACACCTTGAGGCGCACCAGGCTTTTCACGCGGGTGACAAGCTGAAGGTCGTTGACCGGCTTTGTGAGGAAATCATCTGCCCCGGCATCGAGCCCGCGCACCCGATCGCTGACGTGGTCGAGAGCGGTGACCATCACGACCGGAATATGCGCAGTGGCGGGATCAGCTTTCAGCCGACGGCACACCTCGAAGCCATCCATGCCGGGCATCATCACGTCCAGCAGCACGACATCGACCTTGCCGGCTGCACAGGCTGCAATTGCGTCGGGCCCGTTGTAGGCCGTCAGAACCTCGAAATATTCAGCCAGCAGCCTGACTTCCAGCAGCTTCACATTGGCCGCGATGTCGTCCACCACGAGGATCCGAGCTGTCATGCTAGCACCTCGTGAGGAGCGGCTTGGGCATCAGGCGTCGCCCAGGTAAGATTTAATCGTTTCGATGAAGCGCGGCACCGAGATCGGCTTGGAGATATAGGCCTCGCAGCCGCCCTGCCTGATCCGCTCTTCATCGCCCTTCATGGCAAAGGCTGTGACGGCGATGACCGGGATGGTGTGGAGGTCATCGTCCTCCTTCAGCCATTTGGTGACCTCCAGCCCGGAAACCTCCGGCAACTGGATATCCATCAGGATGAGGTCGGGCCGATGCTTGCGGGCAAGATCGAGGGCCTCGAGACCATTGCGTGTCCGCACCGTCTCATAGCCGCTCGCTTCGATGAGGTCGCGAAAGAGCTTCATGTTGAGCTCATTGTCCTCGACGATCATCACCTTCTTAGCCATCGAATTTCCGTCCCGATTGCACGCCACGATTCTGCGGCAATCATCATGTGCGCCGCCGCGCACACCAAGCCTGAATCGGACGTTAACTCAAGAACGTTACGAAACGTAAAACGCTCCAGCCAAATCACGTTCGTTGCGCAATGCCTCGCGGGTTGCCGCAGAGACCGCTTACGTCTACTTCCAATGCTAGAACGAAAGAATGGATAGGTCGATGCAGGTTAATCACCATTCACGGGAGTCAGCCGAAGCGCTTGCCGTGCAGGCGCTTGGCTTCGTCGCATCCGACCCGGAACTCCTGCCGCGCTTTCTCGCCATAACGGGAATCGAGGCGCAGCATATCCGCCGCGCCGCCATAGAGCCCGGCTTCCTCGCCGGCGTGCTCCAATTCATCCTCGCCCATGAGCCGACCCTGCTGCGCTTCTCCGAAGAGGCTGGCATCGCACCGGGCGAAGTCGGCAAGGCCGCCCGCGCCCTGCCCCTCGGCAACGAAGACCACGAGCGTTCGATATGAGTGACGATCCAGAAACAGCCCGCCAGATTGCCGAGCTTGCCCGCGACTCCAGACCTCTGCTGGTGCTCGATGTCGACGAGGTGCTGCTTGAGTTCATGTCGCCCTTCATGAGCTTCCTCGACGCCCAGGGACTCCAGTTCCTGTCGAAATCTTTCAGGCTGACCGGCAACATCGTTGAACGGCAGACGAACAGGCCGCTCGACCAAGAGGCAGTATCCGCGCTCCTCGGCAGCTTCTTTGATGCCCAACGCGACTGGCAGACCGCGGCACTGGGGGCAGCCGAGGCGGTGGCCGACCTGGCTCAAGGTGCGGAAGTGGTCATGCTCACCGCCATGCCGCATAGGCATCGCCAGGTCCGGCGCGAACATCTCGACACGCTCGGCTTCCCCTACCCGCTCCTGACTACCGAAGCGGCGAAAGGGCCGGCATTGCGGCAACTGAGAGGCGACAGCGGCCGCTCGGTCGCCTTCGTTGACGACATCCCGCACAATTTGGTCTCGGTGCGAGAGGCGGTGGCGGACGCGCATCTGTTCAACCTGATGGCTTATCGCGACATGCGCCCGCTTCTGCCGCCCTTGCCGGAAGGCATCGTGGTTGCAGACGACTGGTCGGAGGCAGCGCCCAAGATTGCCTCGGCGCTCGGGATTTAGGCCTTCCGGCCTGCCCGGCTACTCGCCTTCGTCGCGCCACCACTCACGGCCGGTGTCGAGCTTTTCGATACCAGTACTGTCCAATGCGGCGGCCCATGCAACCGTCGTCTTTCCAGTCAACATGAGCTCCGGCGCGATTTCGGCCAGCGGCACCATGACGAAAGCCCGGTCGAGCATGCGCGGGTGGGGAATCTCCAGCCCAACGTCGCTGACGTGGCTGTCGCCGTGCAACAGCACGTCGATGTCGATGAGCCGCGGACCCCAGCGCTCGATGCGCACGCGCTTGAGCCTCCGCTCGACATCAAGGCAAAGCTCGAGCAATTCGAGCGGGGTCAGCGACGTCTCGACCTCGGCCGTAATGTTCAGAAAGTCGGGCTGGTCGAGCTTGCCCCATGGCGGCGTCCGGTAGAGCGACGATACCGTCATCACCCGCACATTGCCGCTGGCGTCGAGCATGCGCAGTGCCGCAGCCATCGCCTTGGCGGGATCGCCCAAATTGCCGCCAAGGCTGAGAAAGGCCCGCTGCTCACTCTGGCCAGACAACGGTAACCTCTACATGGTCGAGCACACCGCGCACCGGCGCATTTGGCTTGCGGACGGTGATTGCCGCCTTCCTGATCTGTGGAAAGCGCTCGCTCAGGGCCTTGCCGACTTCCAGGGCAAGCGCCTCGATGAGAAAGCGGCGCTGGCCGGTGATGATCTTTTCGATCACCTCGAAGGCGACGCCATAGTCGACCGTGCTTTCCATCGAATCGTCCTGGAGCGGGCGATCCGGCTCGACGGTCAGTTCCGCATCGACATAGAAGCGCTGGCCAAGCGTCTCTTCCTCGTCGAGCACGCCGTGCCGGGCGAAGAAGGCACAATTCTTCATACGGATAAGATACATGGGGTCAGCGTCCCGGCAGGTTGATCTGGCGCGCCAGCATAGCATCTGCGAATGCCAGGGCGTCCACGTTGATTGCGACATTGTGGACGCGAAATACGTGTGCGCCTTGCAGTCTAAGAATGACGCTGGTCGCGGCCGTTCCGGCGTCGCGGTCGGCAGCCTCGCGGCCGGTCACATGACCGACGAACCGCTTCCGAGACGTGCCAGCCAGCAGCGGAAAGCCAAGCTGCGCAAGCTCCGAAAAGCGCGCCATCACTTCGAGATTCTCGTCCGCATCCTTGGCGAAGCCAAACCCCGGATCGAGCATGATCTGTTCGTCTCGCACGCCGGATTCGTGGGCGATCGCCAAGGATTGGCTCAAGAAGAGACGCTGATCGTCGATCACATCAGGCAGCTTTTCGCGCTCGCGGCCGGTATGCATGATGACCAGACCGGCACCGGTCTCGGCCGCCACCCGTGCGATGCCGGGTTCGCGTTGCAGGCCCCAGACGTCGTTGACGATATGAGCACCCGCCGCGACCGCTTGCCGAGCGGTCTCTTCGCGATAGGTATCGACTGAAATCAGTACGTCGCTGGAACCGGCCAACGCGGAAATGACCGGCAGCACACGGTCCTGCTCTTCACCAGCAGATACCGCAGCCGCAACGGGCCGCGTCGACTCACCGCCGACGTCAATGATCACTGCGCCTTCGGCTACCATGCGTCGCGCCTGAGCAAGTGCAGCTTCGAACGCGGCAAAATTGCCCCCGTCCGAAAAACTGTCGGGCGTGACATTGAGAATGCCCATGACGAGCGCCCTGCCGCCGAGGTCGACATGACGTCCATGCGCCAGTTGCCATCGCTTTCCGGTCATGCCGTCGCCACAAAAGAACTCCACAGGACAGTCGCGTCACGAAATATCAACGCTTGCAGCATCAATTCGCCGGGCAGCATTTTCTGCAGCCAACCGATTTCCATTGCGCCGCCAACGCCCCTAAAGCAAGGTAGGCCAAGAGGCAACATAATGAAGCAACTCTTCCTCGCCGCCTTCCTTGTCGCGGGCATCTGCCTGCCTGCCCAAGCGGCGAGTGTTTCGAAATCATACAGCTACTTCACCATTACCGGCAAAACGCTCGATGAGATCGAGCAGCAGTTGATGACGCGTGGGCCTGAGGTCAAGAGCACCGGCGGCAGGCACCCCGGCGCCACGCAGATGGAGTTCACCAACCGTATCGGCTACGGCCCGGTCAAGGGCGGTTGCGCCATTGTCTCGGCGCGGGTCAGCGTGAAGGCAAAGATCATCCTGCCGCGCTGGCGCCAGAACGGAAAGGCCCCGCAAGACGTCAAGTTGATCTGGAACACGCTGTCGTCCGACATCAAGCGCCACGAGGAAAGCCACGTGGTGATCGCCAAGAACCACGCGTATGAGCTCGAACAGGCGCTGAAGGCGATCGGCAAGCAGAGGACCTGCGAAATCGCCGCCGCCAAGGCGAAGGCGACCAGCGAAAAGATACTCGGCGCTCACGATCGGGCGCAGGACGAATTCGATCGCATCGAAGGCATCAATTTCGAAAGTCGCATCCTGCGGCTGCTGCGCTATCGCCTGGAGCGAATCGAGGCAGGCAAGCTGAAGGGCTGAGCGTAACCAAGCCCTCCCTAATCGGGAACGCCAAGCTTCTTGTGCAGGCTCGTCGACGACGTCGTGTACTGGAAGACGACGCGCTCCCTGGGGCTGACGATATGCTTGGCAGCCTGGGTCATCAGCGCCGCCTCGTGGAATCCCGACAGGATCAGCTTCAGCTTGCCGGGATACCAGTTGATATCGCCGATGGCGAAGATACCCGGCACCGAGGTCTCGAACTTTTCGGTATCAACCGGTATCTGGTTCTCATGAAGGTTGAGGCCCCATTCGGCCACCGGCCCGAGCTTCATCGTAAGCCCGAAGAACGGCAGCAGCCGCGTGCAGGCAACCTCAACTTCGCCGTCGGCACCTTTGACCAGGATCGAGCGCAATTCACCACGCTCGCCTTCCAATGCCGCGACCTGGCCGATCACCAGATCGAGAGCGCCTTGGTCGCGTAGCGCATGCATCTTGTTGACATTGTCGGGGGCTGCCCGGAATTCCGGCCGCCTGTGGACGAGGGTGACGCGCCTGGCGATAGGCACAAGGTTCAGCGTCCAGTCGAGTGCAGAATCCCCACCGCCGACTACGACCACGTCGTGGCCGCGGAATTCCTCGATCCGGCGCACGGCATAATGAACGCTCGCCCCCTCATAGGCTTCGATGCCTGGTATAGGTGGGCGCTTGGGCTGGAACGAGCCACCGCCGGCCGCAATGACCACGACCTTGGCTTCGAAAACCTCGTTCTCATCGGTTGTGATGCGGAAGCCACCGTCTTCCAGTCGCTCGAGCGCCGTCACCATACGATTGAAGGTGAAGCCCGGCTTGAATGGCGCGATCTGCTCCAGCAGCTTGTCGACCAGTTCCTGGGCGCCGATCGAGGGATAGCCCGGAATGTCGTAGATCGGCTTGTCGGGATAGAGCTCGGCGCATTGACCACCCGGCCTGTCGAGAATGTCGATCAGGTGGCAACGCATGTCGAACAGGCCGAGCTCGAACACCGCAAACAGGCCGATCGGCCCGGCACCGATGATCAGGACGTCGGTTCTGGTGACCTCGTTCAAATCGCCCTCGCCGCTCACCCGTGTGCATTCGATGGCAAATGGCATGACGTCGGGCGCCATGCCAAGGAACACGCGGACTAGGAAAAACCTAGCCCTGGCGTTCCGGAACCGTGACGACCAGACCTTCTAGCTCGTCGCGCACCTTGATCTGGCAAGACAGGCGCGAGTTCGGCCGAACCTCGTATGCGAAATCGAGCATGTCCTCTTCCATCGCCTCTGGCTCGCCGACGACTGAGGTCCACTCTTCATCTACATAGACATGGCACGTCGCGCAGGCACAAGCGCCGCCGCATTCGGCCTCGATGCCGGGCACCGCATTGCGGATCGCATTTTCCATCACGGTCGAACCGTTCTCTGCCTCGACGTCGAAGCGCGTCCCGTCATGGGCAATAAAGGTAAGCTTGGTCATGCTCGTTCCTAATGGGGTCCACCCGGCAGATAATCACTCCGGCGTGCAAGTCAACTGCCGAGCGAAAGCGCCGCATCGTGCCAGGATCAGGAAGGATGGGCTGGGCTATCGCGCCCCGCGGGTGTCAACGGACGCGCGAACGCTTTATCGGCTGATAGCCGCGATGAAGTCGCGCACTTCGTCAATCAAGTGCGCCAGCTTCTCTATGAGGTTCGGGTCATCGGGACGCCCCTCGATCTCCGCGACACAGTCGGCGACGGTGAATGCCCCGATGCCACGTGCCGCGCCCTTCAAGGCGTGAGCGAGACTGAGCCGTTCAGCCAGGTCGGCGGACCTGATCGCGTCGCGAACCGAAAGCGCCTGATGGACGAACAAATCGAGCACTTCGCGTTCGACCTCGCGATCATCCATGGTCTGGCGAGCGAGGTGTTCGAGGTCGACCGGGCGGGCATGCGCCGCTCCAGAAGATTCGCCACCGGGCATATTGAAGGCAACGGAATCGGTTTCGCGCGCTACCATTGAACCCCTTCTCCACGGCTCGCCCCAGGGTTGGTAGCCTAGGCCTGGCATGTGGATAACCCGTTAACCCGCCAACCCCAGCAATCCCGCGGCATCGGGGCTCAAACTCACCGCAATGTTAACCGTATATTTAAACTTTTACGTATCGGGGCGAATGCATGTTTTCTTTACCCGATTGTGTCACTACGATACGGGCGGTCCATATTGAGCCTCGGACGCGGTCAAAAATAGGACAAAAAGTCCAGCAATTCCGCGTCTTTAGTACAGGGTAGCGAAGGCATGGCGAAAAAATCCACTCCGACCAAAAACATCGACCTCGATGTGGCCAAGGAGCTCGAGCAGGCACTCGACCTTGACCTTTCAGGCGATGAAGGCGGCCTCGACATGATCGCCTCGATCAATGATCTAGAGGCGCAGATTTCCCAAGCCGCCGAAGAACTGGCCCGCGAAAGCAAAAAGACGCCGGCTGCACCCGTAGCGCCGAGGGCAGCACCAGTGCAGCCCGCTGCCCGCGCCGCTGCCGAGCCCCCTGCCGAATTGCGCCCTGTGGAGACGCGCGGCTCGCTGCAGCCAAGCGGCTTCAATCCAGCCAATGACGAGCGCCCCAAGGACTACAAGTCCCTGCTGCACACTCTCAACCGTCGCGCATCAAGCACCATCTATTGGATGGTTGGCCTCGTCTCCGTTGCCTGGGTCGCCGGCGCGCTCGCTTTCGCCGACCGTGTCGTAACGCCCAGCATCTGGGCCATCCGCTCTGTCGACGATGCGCTGGCCCGGCCCGGCCTGTTCGCCCTGCTCGCCGCCACTTTCGTGCCGATCGCCCTGTTCTGGGCGTTTGCGGCGATGATCCGCCGCGCCCAGGAAATGCGTCTCGCCGCCCAGTCCATGACGGAAGTCGCCTTCCGCCTCGCGGAACCCGAAAACCTCGCCCAGGACCGCGTCATGATGGTCGGTCAGGCGGTTCGCCGCGAAGTGGCCGCGATGGGTGAAGGCATCGAGCGGACCTTGGCGCGCGCCGTCGAGCTCGAAACACTCGTCCACACCGAGGTGAACCAGATCGAGCGCTCCTATTCGGAGAACGCGGCCCGTATCCGCTCGCTCGTCGATGGCCTGGGCAGTGAGCGCGAAGCCGTGGTGTCGCATGCCGAGCGCGTTCGCGCCTCGATCGCCGGCGCACACGAGACGTTGCGCGACGAGCTTGGCTCGGCCAGCGACATCATCCGCGACAGCATCCTCAACGCATCAACCAAGCTGTCGATGACGATCACCAATTCGGGCGATACGCTCATCGACCGCATCAACGAAGGCGGCATGGGCCTGTACGAGGCCATCGACACCCGCATGGATTCGATCAGCGACCGCCTGTCGACCTCGGGCGAAGCCTTCGCCAGCCTGCTCGACACCCGCATCGCGAAACTCACCCAGAGCACCGACGATGTGACCCGCTCGCTGACCGATCTGCTCGACGATCGCACCTCGGGCATGGTCTCGCTGCTCGGTGGCGCTGCCAAGACGATCAATTCGGAATTCGAGGCGAGCCTGCACGGCATCGAACGCACGCTGGCCGAACGCGGCCAGGCGCTGATCGGCGAGTTCCAGACCCGCGCCGAAGCACTCGACACCGGCACCGCCAAGCTCAACGCAGCACTCGAGGCCCGCGCCCGCCAGATCAACGAAACGCTGGTCGAACGCGCCCGCGAAATCGCCACGACCTTCGTACAGGGCCGCGATTCCCTGTCTGCGATGATCGATCAGGGCAAGACCCAGATCGGCACCGACCTCGCCGACATCATCACCTCGACCTCGACCATGCTCGAAGCGCGCGCCAGCGACTTCGCAGGCCGCATGGAGGCTGCACGCCACACGGTATCGAGTGCATTCGACGGCGACATCCAGCGTCTTTCCGAAGCACGCGTCGGTATCGAACAGGCGGTCGAAGACCACACCCGCAAGCTTTCCGAGGCACGCGACCGCATGGCCGCAGCGCTCAGGGACGATCTCAGCAAGTTCGCCGAAGGTACCGCCAGCATCGAGGCTGCGGTCGGCTTCCAGGTGCAGAAACTCGCCGAAGGGCGCAGCCTCGTCTCGCAGGCGCTCGACGACGACATGCGCAAGCTGGAGCAGTCGCGCCACGCCATCGACGAGACCCTCAGCAGCCAGTTCAAGCAGCTCGCACAGGGCCGCGAACAGCTCGCCCACGCGCTCGTGGAGGACTCCGAAAAGCTCGTCCAGGCCCGCACGAGCATTGACGAAATGGTCGCCGGCCATGTCGGCAAGCTGGCCGAAGGCCGCAACATCCTGTCGCGTGCGATGGAGGCCGATCTCGGCAAGCTTGCCGAAAGCCGCAGCAGCATCGACGGCCTTGTCGCCGGCCAGGTCGAGAAGATCGCCGAAGGCCGCGCCATCCTCGCCAAGGCACTCGAAACCGACCTCGAGGGCATCAAGGCGCTGGTCGATGGCCATTCCTCGAAGATCGCGGCCGATCGCGCCGAACTGTCGCGCAGCCTCGATGCCGACATTGCCAATGTCCATGGTCTCATCGAAGGCCATGCCGGCAAGCTAGCGGATGAACGCGCCGAGTTGTCCAGGACGCTCGAATCGGACCTTGCCAAGCTGGCCGAAAGCCGTGCCGGCATCGACGGTCTTGTCGCAGGCCAGGTCGAGAAGTTGGCCGAAGGCCGCGACATTCTCAAGCGCGCCCTCGAAAACGACCTCAACGCCGTTCGCAGCGCCATAGCCTCGCAGTCGGAGCAGCTCGCCGAACAGCGCGCCCTGCTGTCGCGCTCGCTTGAAACCGATATCGACAAGGTCACCGGTCTGGTTTCGGGCCATGCCGAGCGTCTGGCAGCAGAACGCGGCGCACTTTCGAAGGCGCTCGAAGACGATCTTGCCAAGCTGGCCGAAAGCCGCTCGGGCATCGACGGCCTTGTCGCCGGTCAGGTCGAGAAGCTGGCCGAGGGCCGCGACATTCTCAAGCGCGCGCTGGAAGCCGACCTCAACACCATCAGCAACACCATCTCTTCGCAGTCCGACAGGCTCGCCGAAGATCGCGCACTGCTCGCCCGGTCGCTCGAAGCCGACCTGGACAGCGTGAAGGGTCTCGTGTCCAGCCATGCCGAACGCCTCGTGGCCGAACGCGGTGCCTTGTCGCGCGCATTGGAAGACGATCTCGCCAAGCTGGCAGAAAGCCGCTCGGGCATCGATGGCCTCGTGGCCGGTCAGGTCGAGAAGCTGGCCGAGGGCCGCGACATCCTCAAGCGCGCGCTGGAAGCCGATCTTGCCAAGATCGACGGCATGATGCTCGGCCAGGTCGACAAGCTGGCCGCCGGCCGCGACGCGCTCACCAGGGCCCTCGAAGCAGACCTCGCGATGCTCAACCACAGCCGCGCCAGCATCGACGACATCGTCGCCGGCCATGTCGGCAAGCTCGTCGATGGCCGCGAAACCATGGCCCGTGCACTTGACGAGGATCTTGGCAAGCTGGGCGAGGCCCGCCGCGAGATCGACCTCGCGATTGCTGGTCACATCGACCAGATCGCCGCCCGCCGCGTCGATATCTCCGACGCGATCGCCGGCGACATCGAGAAGATCGAAGACGCCTTCCGCCGCCAGACCGGCGTCATCGAGGAACGCACCGGCACCATGGAGCGCGCCCTGTCGCTTGGCGTCGACAACGTCCGCGGCGTGCTCGAAAAGAGCGCTGTCTTCGTGGCCGGCGCCCTGCGCGACAAGGTCATGGAAGTCACCGCTGCGCTCAATGAGGAAGCCGGCCGCGCGTTCACGGACGCCGACCGCGTCATCGCCGCACGCGCCGAACAGACCTCCAGCGCCCTGCTCGCCCGAGCCGAGGACATCGCACGCACCTTCGAGGATGCCGACCGTCGCCTGGCGGCCCGTGCAGAGGAAACCTCGAGCTCGCTGCTCGCCCGCGCCGAAGAAACCGCAGGCACCTTGTCGGCCAAGGCCGGCGAGATCGCCCGCACTTTCGACAGCGCCGATCGCACGCTCATCGCTCGCGCCATCGAAACGGCGGAATCGCTGTCGGCCCGCGCCGGCGACATCCTGCGCAACTTCGATAGCGCCGACGAACGGCTTGGTCTGCGCATCGGCGAATCCGCCGACGCACTCGCTGCCCGTGCCGCAGAGCTCGGCCACATCTTCGATGCCGCCGATGAGAAACTCGCCACGCGCATTGCCCAAGGCGCGGATTCGCTCGGCAGCCGCGCAGATGCGCTCAGCCACATCTTCGACGCCGCCGACGAGAAACTCGCAACGCGTATTGCCGAAGGCGCAGATTCGCTCGGCAACCGTGCAAGCGAAATCGTCCGCAACTTCGAGGAAGCCGACGAGCGCCTCGCCGCCCGCGCCGCGCAGACAGCAGACACGCTTCATGGCCGCGCTGCCGAAATCGGCCGCACCTTCGAGGTGGCCGACAGCCGCATCGCAGCTCGCGTCGACCAGACCGCCGAACAGTTGCTTGGCCGCGCCTCGGAAATCGGCCAGGCCTTCGAAGAGGTCGGGCAGCAGCTTGCTGCCCGCGTCGACCAGACGTCGCAGTCGCTGCTCGGTCGTGCATCTCACGTCGGCCAGGCTTTCGACGCGGCAGGCCAGCAACTCACCGCTCGTGCCGACCAGACGTCGCAGTCGCTGCTCGGCCGCGCTTCGGAAATCGGTCAGGCCTTCGACGAAGCCGGGCAGCAGCTTGCTGCGCGAGCCGACCTGACGGCGCAGTCGCTGCAAGGCCGCGCTTCGGAAATCGGGCAGGCCTTCGACGAGGCCGGACAGCAGCTTGCCGCACGGCTCGCCCAGAGCGCGTCCGGTATCGGCGCGCATGCGGCGCAGATCGCCAACGCCTTCACCGAGACCGAGCAGCGCGTCGTTGCCCGCGCCCATCGCACGGCCGCCGACCTCGATGCCCGCGCCCGCGCCATCGAAGAAACGCTGGCCAATGTCGATGAGCGTCTCGCCGCCGGAGCCGAAGGAGTTGCCACGCGCATCGGCGAACACCTGTCGAGTGCAGAAAACCGCCTCGCCCATGGTGCAGAATCGATGGGACAGAAGCTCAACGAGCAGGTCGCCCAGGCAGAGGCGCAGCTTGTCGCCCGCGCCAATGTGATTGCCGAGACCTTCACCGCCGTCGGCCAGCATATCGGCCAGAGCACCAACGAAGCGGCCCGCGCCATCGGCAGCAACACGCGCGAACTCAACAACATGCTGGTCGAGCGCTCCAACGAGATCGCAAAGATTCTCGACGAGACGGCACGTCCGCTGGTCGACCGCTTTGCGGAAGGCGGCACCGAACTGCAGCGTAGCATGGAAGAAGCAACCGCCCGGGCAACCGAAAAGCTGCGTTCGGAGAATGCGGCGCTTGCGAACGCGCTTGCCAGCCGCACCGCCGAGACGCTGTCGGCGGTCGAGGGCGCGCGCTCGACGCTTGCCGAGAGCGTGGCCGATCTCATCGGCCGCATGACGACATCGAGCTCGCAGCTCGGCGATCTGATCGAACGCGCTGCGCAGAACCTCGCCACCGTCGACGACCGCCTGACCGGCAGCACCTCCAGCTTCGCGGCGACAACCGAAAAGGCCGCCCAGACCTTCTCAAGTGCTGCGCGCCTGGTCGACTCCAACACCAACCGCCTGACCGACCTGTCGTCGAGCACGCTGCGCGAAGTGGCCTCCATCGCCACCAAGTTCGACGAGCACAGCCGCCTGCTGTCGAGCGCGTCCAACCTGCTCGCTTCGGCGCAGAGCAACCTCGAGCACACGCTCGAGCGGCAGTCGTCGCTCGAGGACCTCGCCGTCGGCCTGGTCAAGAAGTCGGAAGACCTCGAACGCGTCATGCATTCGTTCGAACATCTGGTCGGCAAGACGCTGGAAACGGCTGAGGGCAAGACCATGGAATCGGCCGAGAAGATTCGCGCGGCGATCGCCGACGTCGTCGAAGCCGCCACGAAGCGCTTCGCCGACGCGACCGAGGACATGCGCCGCACCGCCGGCTCGATCAAGACCGAGCTCGAAAGCACCCGTGCGGAACTCAAGAAGGGCGTGCTCGACATGCCCGAGGAAGCGAAGGAATCGACCACCGCGATCCGTCGCGCCGTTTCCGAGCAGATCAACGCGCTCAAGGAACTGTCGGCGATCGTCGCCAAGTCGGGCCGCACGGTCGACGTCTCTGACGCCTCGCTGCGTACACCGCAGGCGCAGCCGCCGCGTCGCCCAGCCCCGCAGCCCGAGCCGCAGCCTGAGCCGCGGCTGCCGCTCGGCGGTGCAGGCCTGCGCGGCACGCTCGATATCGAGCGTCCGTCTGAGGTGCAGCCGGCACGCGAGCCCGCAGGTCGTGGCCAGCAGGGTGGCTGGGTGCGCGATCTGCTGACCGGAGCCTCTCGCGAGCAGCAGCCGAACCGCCAGACGGCGCAGCCCGAGCCGCGTGCAATACCGGCCCAGCGTTCGCCGGCGCATGTGGTCGAGTCGCTCAACTCGCTGTCGGTCGACATTGCCCGTGCCATCGACCACGACGCGTCCATCGAGCTGTGGAACCGCTATCGCCAAGGCGAGCGCGACGTCTTCACCCGCAGGCTCTACACGCTCAAGGGCCAGCAGACCTTCGACGAGATCCGCCGCAAGTACCAGGGTGACGGCGAATTCCGCAGCGCCGTCGACCGCTACTGCGACGACTTCGAAAAGCTGCTCAACGACGTTTCGCGCAACGACCGCGACAACATCATGACGCAGACCTACCTGAGCTCGGACACCGGCAAGGTCTACACCATGCTCGCGCATGCTGCAGGGCGCCTGAAGTAAGCCGAGGCTGTATAGGGCAAAGAAAAAGGCGGGACCCGGTCCCGCCTTTTTCGTGTCTGCAGTCACTGGAATTGATGCCGGGTGCTGGCCCCAGCAGAACGAAGCCGGTCGCACATTGCGACTTGCTCGATAGTGCGACGTAGCTGAATGGCCCGTTGCGTCCTGTCGGACAGCAGCTTAGCCGATCAGATCAGCATTTCAGTCCACTTGACGATTTCTCGCGCAGCCTCGCCAAAGGCGCGGTCGAGCGCGTCCGTGTAGGCAGCATTGCCCGAGCCGGACACCGGCGCGCTGGCCTTGAAGAGGCGCGAGGCACGCACCTGACCGGTGCGATCGTTGAGCAGGTTGACGAACAGATCAACCTCGGCGCGATCGCCACCACCAAGCTTGATGTCGAAGCCGCGGATCTCGACAATCACCTGATAGTCGATCGCCAGTCCCTGCCCCGGCTTGCCGACGCCGATGAAGCCGCCGGCGCGCTGGTAGGTTTCAACAAGCCGTGCCTGGACGATGCGCGGCAAGCGGTCCGACCATTGCGCGCCCTTGAGAAATTCAATCGAAGCCGGCGATGGCTTTATTACGATGTTCTGACCGTCGAAAGACTTCAGCGCAGATGGTTCAGCGACCAGAATCTGGCGTCGGCTCAGGCCGCTGCGGCCGATCACCGATGGCGCGGTCAGTTCGTAGGTGTCGAGCGGAGGCGGCGTGCGGACAAACAAAGAGGTACATCCAGACAACGCCAGCGCCACTGCAGTCAGCAGCAATCTCGATCTACCAGCTTTCACACGCTGTCCCCGGACAAGACTCACACGCGCGATGCGCGAACCACCCTCACCTTAGTCATGCGGCGGCAGGCCTGCGATGTCAACGACGCGCCCTGCCGTCGAACTCGCGCACGGTGCCTTCACCGCCGGTGATGATGCGTTGTGGGTTGCGCTCAAGGTCGGTGACGGCCTGCTCGATGCGAGTGACCGAACGACGGGCGTCCTGCACCAGCGAGTCGACGTCGTTCAGGCCTTTGCCGGAGAAGCGCGAAATGTTGTCCAGAATGGTCGCTAGCCTTGCATTCAGCGTGTCAGCCACCTGCTTGAATGACTTCAAGGTAGCGCCGGCCTGGGCCATCACACCTTCCGCTTCGCCGGTGCCCAGCAGCTTGTCGACCTTGGCGAGCACGCCGTCGACGCGAACCGATGCCTGATTGAGGCGCGCCATCATCTGCTTGGCGTCGGTAACCATCTGGTTGATGTCGTCGCCACGGTTGCCGAGCTTGCCGGTAACCTCGGCGATGTCGGCAGCGACCTTGTTGGCGTTTTCGCTCGCCTTGGAGATGTTGTCGAGCGATTTGCGCACCGTGCTCGCATCAACCCCTTCAAGCACGCTGTCGACCTTGCCCAAGGTCTGGCCAGTCTGTTTGGCGACATCGTTGATCGAGCCGACCGCGGTGTTCACACCCTTGACGATGTCACCAATCTGCTCGCTCTGCTTGCCCAAGCTGGTGGTGAACGTGTCGATGTTGGCGACGATGTTCTTGACCTTTGCCGTGTCGACGGAATTCAGAAGGTCTTCGGCCGCCTTGAGAGTACCGTCGAGCTTGCCGGAGACGCCAGCGAGTTCTTCCGACAAGGCGCCTATATTGGCCAGGAACTTGTCGACGCCCTCGGAATTGCGTGCCAGGGCCTCAGAAAACTTCTGTGCATTGGCAGCAGTCTCGGTCAGGGGACCGCGCACGTCATTGGTGAAACCTTCGAGATTCTTGAGTACCACATCAGCGCGTTTGAAGAGGCCTTGTGCCGTCTGCAGCAGATTGGTCACGGCCGAGGGGTTGGCGACGATCTCGGCGACCTTCCCTTCCGCTGCGGCTTGCGCCAGCAGATTCGGCTCGTTGGTATTGGCGCCCTTGAGCTCGATATTGGCCTGCCCCGTCAGGCCGGCCAAGCCGATATCGGCCTCGGTCGACTTGGTGACTGGGGTGAGTTCATCGATTTCCGTGTCGGCAATGGCAAAGCTGGGATTGTTGACGTCGAGATAGACGCGGCGGACGTCGCCGACCTTCACGCCATTGAACAGCACGAAACTGCCCCGGCTGAGCCCGGACGCGGAGCCTGGAATGCGCACGCGCAGCGTGGTCGTTGCCCCGCGCTCGCCAATGGCCGCCGTCCAGTAGACGAAGGCAAAGGCTGACAGGATGGCAACCAGCGTAAAGATGCCGACGATGACGTAGTTGGCCCGAGTCTCCATTACATCAACCCATTCTATGGCCTTGCCGCCAGATCAAGCTGGCGGGCACGTTTTCCGCGGAAATAGGACTTCACCCACGGCTCTTCGCTCTTGAGCATGTCGTCGATCGTGCCCTCGATCAGCACCTTCCTGTTGCCGAGCACCGCAACGCGGTCGCAGACCGAAAACAGGCTGTCGAGGTCGTGGGTGACCATGTAGACGGTCAATCCCATCGTGTCGCGCATCTTGGCAACCAGTTCGTCGAAATCGGCCGCGCCAATCGGATCGAGACCCGAGGTCGGCTCGTCGAGAAAGACGATGTCTGGGTCGAGCGCCAGCGCCCTTGCCAGTGCGGCGCGCTTGATCATGCCGCCGGAAAGCTCGGACGGGAACTTGTATGCCGCGTCGGGCGGCAGACCGACAAGTTCGATCTTGAGCATGGCGAGCTCGTCCATCAGCTTCTTGGGCAAATCGAGATATTCGCGCATCGGCACCTGCACGTTCTCCAGCACAGTAAGCGACGAAAACAGTGCGCCATGCTGGAACAGGACGCCGAGCCGCATGTCTATCCTGAGGCGCTGCTCCTCGGTGACCTTCTCCAGGTCCAGTCCGAACAACTTGATGGTTCCCGACCGCTTGCGGATCAGGCCGAGGATGGTACGCAGGAGTACCGACTTGCCCGAACCCGAGGCACCGACGAACCCCAGGATCTCGCCGCGCTTGATATCGAGCGCCAGCCTGTCGAGAATGACATTGTCGCCAAACGCCACCGTCAGATCGCTCACCGACAACAGCACTTCGCCGTTGCCATCGGGACCCTCCGTCTCCACGTCGCGTGTCGTAGTCATGCTGCCCATATCAAAAATTGATCGCGGCGTAGAACATCGCGAATAAGCCGTCGAGAATGATGACCACAAAGATCGCCTTCACCACCGAAGCTGTGACATGCAAGCCGAGCGATTCAGCACTGCCGCCAACCTTCATTCCCTCGACCGAAGCGATGACACCGATGATCAGCGCCATGAAAGGCGCCTTGATCAAGCCGGCAAAAATTGTGCTCAGATCGATAGCGACCCGCAGACGTTCGAGAAAAGCAGCGGGCGTAATGCCTGAATAGAGCCAGGCCGCAGCAATCCCACCTCCGAGCGCCGCAAAATTCGCGATGATGGCAAGGCATGGCAATGCAATCACGAGTGCGACGAGGCGCGGAAAAACGAGCACACCGATCGGATTGAGGCCAATCACGGTCAGCGCGTCGACCTCCTCGCGCATTTTCATCGAGCCAATCTCGGCGGTGATTGCGCTGCCGGAGCGGCCAGCAATCATGATCGCCGTCAACAGCACGCCGAGCTCGCGCAGGATGAGCACGCCGACCAGGTCGACGACGAAGATGTCGGCGCCAAAATAGCTGAGCTGGTAGGCGCCCTGCTGGGCGACGATTGCACCGACGATCGCCGACATCAGCACCACCACAGGTATGGCCCCGACTCCCATGCGATCGATCTGGTTGAAGATGGCGGCGGGATTGACGGCGTGGCCGCGCCCGAGCTTCAACTGCGCACCGCGGATGGTGGCGCCCAGGATGTTCATCGCGGAAAGGAAGTCGTCGCGCATCTCGAACACGCGCCGACCGACCGCTTCGAGTGCGCGGATGACGATGTTCGGCGGGGTTCTTTCGGCCGCACTGCGGTCGCCCCGCACTGCCTCTCTGACGGCGCCAAGCAAGATATCGGCGGCGTCGCTGCTGCCCGATATTCTTACCTCGACCCCTCTCCCTTCATTCGTGCTGACCAGCCGGTGGATCAGCCAGGCGCCGGCCGTATCCATCTTCTCGATGGCCGAGAGGTCGAGCGCGATCGCGGCAAACCCTTTGCGGGCTTCGATCTTGCGCATTTCGGCATCGACGAAGGCCACGGTGCGGGTTGTCCATATGCCCGAAAGCACGCAGACCAACACGCCTTCGCGCTCCGCAACCGCGACCTGTGGTCGATGGTCGCCGCCGCTGGCAGCACCGCCGCTTGCTTCCCGTTTGCCGATGGTCAACATGGCACACTACTTAACGCGTCGGGTCCGCCATGTCGATTTTCGCCACTCCCCCCGACCGATGATCGGAGCAGTTTTCCATGCCGCGTGTCCTTTCGGTCGTATCCGAGACCTTTCCAATCGCCGGAACCTTCACCATTTCGCGTGGTTCGAAGACAGAGGCCGAAGTGATCACATGCACGATCGCCGAATCAGGCCATGTCGGACGTGGCGAATGCGTGCCCTACAAGCGATATGGCGAGACGATGGAAAGCGTGCGCGCGGCAATCGAGCAGGCGCGCCGGGCGGTAGAGGCAGGCGCTTCGCGCATGGAACTGCTTGGGCTCATGCCGGCGGGCGCGGCCCGCAATGCAGTTGATTGCGCCTTGTGGGATCTTGAGGCGAAGGCGAACGGCGTGGCCGCTTGGACAACACTCGGCACTGGCCAGCCCGTAGCCTTGGAGACAGCCTACACGCTTTCGCTTGGCGAGCCCGAGGCGATGGGTGCTCAGGCGCGCGCCAACGCCGCGCGGCCGCTGCTCAAGGTCAAGATCGGCGGCGACAACGACATCGCCCGCATCCGCGCCGTCACCGAGGCCGCACCGCGCAGCCGCATCATCCTCGACGCCAACGAAGGATGGACAGATGCCAACATCGTCGAAAACCTGGCGGCTGCGGCGGAACTCGGCATTGCGCTGATCGAACAGCCGCTCCCGGCGGGAGCCGATGCAATCCTCGGCCGCATCCCGCATCCGGTGCCGATCTGCGCCGACGAGAGCGTGCATGTCGCAGATGATCTCGACAAGCTCAAAGGGCTCTACGACGCGATCAACATCAAGCTCGACAAATCGGGCGGACTGACGGCCGCGCTCGAGCTGAGAGACTGCGCCCGGCAGATGGGATTCGAGGTCATGGTCGGCTGCATGGTCGGCACGTCGCTTGCCATGGCACCTGCCGTGCTGCTGGCTCAAGGCGCGGAGTACGTCGATCTCGACGGCCCACTGCTGCTGGCGCGCGACCGGGCGCCGGGCCTCACCTACGAGGGCTCGATGGTATCACCGCCCCTGCCCGAACTTTGGGGCTGATCGACCGCCGACAAGCACCAGCACGATCGCGAATGCAGCCACGACTGCCATGACATAGAAGCCGTTCGCGCCGAAATATTGATAGAGCGGGCCGGAGGCGAGCGTCACCAGCGCCATCGACATCCCGTTGGTGAAATAGGCCAGGCCCTGGGCGGCGCCAGTGCGTTCCTCTGGGACCGATTCGGCGATCAGCTTCTGTACAGCGATCAACGCCAGTCCTGTGGAGAGCGAGTGCAGGCTTTGCACGGCAAAGAAGCCAGGCACACCAAGGCCGAGCGGCCAGATCAGCGGGTAGGCCAGCCAGCGCAGCAAAGCGCCAACCGCGGCTAGCGCCACCACGAAGGTGGTCGAGCGAGCGCCCAGCAACCGGGTGAAGAACATGAACATGATGATCTCGGTCACCACGGCCCAACTCCACAACAGGCCGACGACCGTTTCGCTGATGCCCAGCGACTTCCAGTAGATCGACACGAAGCCGTAGAGAAAACCATGGCTCGCGACGAGCACACCGATTGCAGCAGCCATTACCAGAAAATAGCGGCTGAATAGCTTGGGCGAAGCCTGCTGCGCGCCCATAGAAGCGTGCTGCAGGGCCCGGCGCGGCCTACCCAGGCGCGGGATGACGAACGATACGGCAATGCAGCCGAGCAGCCCGGCCGAAATTATGGCAGGAACCGCACCGGCGCCGCTCCGCGACAGGATAAAGCCGGCTGCCAGACTGCCGCCGAGGAACGAAATCGACCCCCAGATGCGCATCGCCGCATAGTCCGAGCCAAACCGACGGACGCCTGACAACGCCATCGAATCGGCGATGGGTGCGTGCGGCGTCCACACCACCGCCAGCGCCAACGAGACTGCGAGCACGGTCAGGTAACCCGGCTCGAGGAAATATCCGAGCGACAGCAGGAGTGCCAATGCAGCGAGGCAGATGAAAACATTGGCGCGGTCTTTGGCGCGATCGGCCATCGCGGAGATCAGCGGCGTGGTGATGACACGCAGGAACATCGGTGCCGACAGGATGATGGCGATCTGTTCGGGGTCGAAGCCTTCGACTTCGAGCCACAATGGGAAATAGGGTAGATGCACGCCCATCGGCAGGAAAAGTGCTGCAAACAGCAACGACATCCGCAACTCGAAGCGGCGCGGCTTGACCTGCTGTTCTGGCGTAAGCGGTGGAAGCATCATGGCGGGTATGCGATCCGGGTGAAGACCCGAACTGAGCCTGCCTCACCGATTTTTCTGATCCAATATCATGGGTGCCCTCAGCGTGAAAGCGGCCGCAGATGGCGAGGACGGCAAGGGTTGGGCCACGGCCGGTGCGCCGCTTCGGCCAGGACGTGCGGCGGTTTGCACGTCGGCAGGGGCGCGTGGACGCCGAGCCTTTGCGCCTGCTTCTGCGCTGTCAGCGTGGCATATCCACCATGGGCCAAAGCGTGGCTCGGCCCCTCATGCCAACGGCGCGAGACATTGGAGCGCCGCGCCTCTTGGTGGCGGAGGAAATCAATCAGATGTTCGGCCTTCGCGGTCTTCGATCCGAGGTGGAAATCAGAAATGAAGAGTGTGCGGAGTTTGCGTGTGTTCGTGCCGGACATGGCATGCGACCCGTTGCTTTTGGCGTCGCTATGCCCAGATTCATGCAACAGCCGTGTGACGCTTGCGGCTGACGACAAGCGGACCTAGGGTTGGTCATCACCTACAGGAGACACGTAATGGATCTCGGCATCCGCGGGAAAAAGGCAATCGTCTGCGCGTCGAGCAAGGGACTCGGCAAGGGCTGCGCCATGGCGCTCGCAGAGGCGGGCTGCGAGCTTTTCCTCAATGGCCGCGACGCCGACACCCTCAGCAGGACAGCGGCCGAGATTCGCCTGCGCTTTAGCGTGCCGGTAACCGAAATCGTCGGCGACATATCGGATCCCGAGGTCCAGAAGGCGTTGCTGGCGGCCTGCCCGGCCCCCGACATCCTGGTCAACAACAATGGCGGGCCGCCCTATCGCGACTTCCGCGAACTCGATCGGGAAAAGATCCTCGCAGGCGTAACCAGCAACATGGTCACCCCGATCGAACTGATCAAGGCGGTCATCGACGGCATGGCGGCGCGCGGCTTCGGCCGCATCGTCAACATCACTTCCCTTTCGGTCTACGTGCCGATACCCGGCCTCGATCTGTCATCGGGCGCACGCGCCGGCCTCACCGCCTTCCTGGCGGGCGTGGCGCGCACGGTCGCGGACCGCAATGTCACCATCAACAACATGCTGCCGGGAAAGCTGGACACCGACCGCCTGCGTGGGCCGCACGACCCCGGCAGCATCGAGGACCCCGCAGAGGCTGCAGCACGGCGTGGGCGATTGAGTGCCGGAATTCCAGCCGGCCGGCTTGGCACGCCGGAAGAGTTCGGTCAGATCTGCGCCTTCTTGTGCTCGGTGCATGCCGGTTACATGACCGGCCAGAACATCCCGGTCGACGGCGGGCTCTATGTGAGCGCATTCTGACCGATCACCAAGATGTTCGGGACAGCGCCACGAGCGCGTCTTATGGACGCGTGGCGCCCCGAGGTCGCACAAATGACCGCATCGCTCCTTCAACCGTCGTCGGCAAACCGCTGGAATGATTGCCATTCCGGAACTTGAAAGTGATTCATCCTCCGTTTGGCCGTTGACGCCTCGAAAATACCGGCGGCCGTGCTAATAACGTCCTTTGCGATTGGATTCTTAAGGAGCAGGACATGACCGGGGACGAAAAGAAGAAGGAAGCGATCGCCGACCTGGATCACGCCGCCCTCTTCTTCCACAAGTACCCGATCCCCGGAAAGCTCGAGATCCAGGCGACCAAGCCGCTCGGCAACCAGCGCGACCTGGCGCTCGCCTATTCGCCCGGCGTCGCGGCCCCATGCCTTGCCATCCAGGACAACCCGGAGACCGCTGCCGATTACACCGCCCGCGCCAATCTTGTTGCGGTCATCTCCAACGGCACGGCCGTGTTGGGCCTTGGCAATATCGGCCCGCTGGCCTCCAAGCCGGTGATGGAAGGCAAGGCGGTGCTGTTCAAGAAGTTCGCCGGCATCGACGTCTTCGACATCGAGATCGACGCCCCCGAAATCGACCAGATGGTTAATACGATCGCGGCACTCGAGCCGACTTTCGGCGGTATCAATCTCGAAGACATCAAGGCGCCCGAGTGCTTCGAGGTTGAGGCGCAGCTGAAGGCCAAGATGCAAATCCCCGTCTTCCACGACGACCAGCACGGCACGGCGATCATCGTGGCGGCGGCGGTGCTCAACGGGCTCGAACTCGCCGGCAAGAAGATCGAGGACATCAAGATCGTGACGTCAGGCGCGGGGGCTGCGGCCCTCGCCTGCCTCAACCTGCTGGTCTCATTGGGCGCCCAGGTTGAGAACATCTGGGTCACCGACCGCTTCGGCGTCGCCTACAAGGGCCGCACCGAAGAGATGGATCGCTGGAAGGACCCTTACGTCAAGGACACCAACGCACGCGTGTTGGCCGACGTCATCGGCGGCGCCGACGTCTTCCTCGGCCTCTCGGCCGCCGGCGTTCTGAAGCCGGAACTGCTCGGCCAGATGGCCGAAAAGCCGCTGATCCTGGCGCTCGCCAACCCGAAACCGGAAATCATGCCGGAGGAGGCAAGGGCCGCACGGCCAGACGCCATGATCTGCACCGGCCGTTCGGATTTCCCCAACCAGGTCAACAACGTCCTTTGCTTCCCCTACATTTTCCGCGGCGCACTCGACTGCGGCGCACGCGCCATCAACGAGGAAATGAAGATGGCCGCCGTGCGCGCGATCGCCGCACTCGCACGCGAGGAACCGTCCGACGTTGCCGCGCGCGCCTATTCGGGTGAAACCCCGACCTTCGGGCCGAACTTCCTCATCCCCTCGCCCTTCGACCCGCGCCTCATCCTGCGCATTGCGCCTGCCGTCGCCAAGGCCGCTTGCGAGACAGGCGTGGCCAGCCGGCCGATCACCGATTTTGCGGCCTATGTCGACAAGCTCAACCGCTTTGTCTTCCGCTCCGGCCTGGTGATGAAGCCGATCTTCTCCAACGCAAAACAAGCGCCGTCCAAGCGCGTCATCTATGCCGACGGCGAAGACGAGCGCGTGCTGCGCGCCGCCCAGGTGGTGCTCGAGGAGGATCTGGCGAAGCCGATCCTGATCGGCCGTCCGCATGTCATCGAGGTACGGCTGAAGCGATACGGGCTGCGCATACGTCCTGGCATCGACTTCGAAGTCATCAACCCCGAGGACGATCCGCGCTACCGTCACTATGTCGAGCTCCTCATCGAGCTCGGTGGCCGCCGCGGCATCACGCCTGAAGCCGCGCGCACCATGGTACGCACCAACAACACGGTGATTGCCGCCATTGCACTGAAGCGCGGCGATGCGGACGCGATGATCTGCGGCCTGGAAGGACGCTTCGAGCGCCATCTGCGTAACGTCCAGCAGATCGTCGGCGCCCGCGAGGGCGTGCGTGATCGGGATCTGTCGACACTTTCGATGCTGATCTCGCAGCGCGGCGTGATGTTCTTCACCGACACTTATGTGACAGTGGACCCTTCGGCCGAAGAGATCGCCGAAATGACGGTCCTTGCGGCGGAGGAAATCCGGCGCTTCGGCATCGAGCCCAAGGCCGCACTTCTATCCCATTCGAATTTCGGCTCGCGCGACACGCCGAGCGCCAGGAAGATGCGTGATGCCGCCGAGATCCTGAAGCGCATCGCCCCCAAGCTGCAGGCCGACGGTGAAATGCATGGCGATTCGGCGCTTTCCGAAGCGCTGCGCCAGCGCGTCTACCCGCACTCGACGCTGAAGGGCGAAGCGAACCTGCTTGTCTTCCCCAATCTCGACGCCGCCAATATCGCGCTGACGACCGTCAAGACGATGCTCGACGCGCTGCATGTCGGCCCGATCCTTCTGGGCACCGCCCAGCCGGCCCATATCCTGACGCCCTCGGTCACCTCGCGCGGCATCGTCAACATGACCGCGCTTGCCGTGGTCGAGGCCACCCAAAGGGCTCAGGCGACCATCTGAGCCCCATCGGGAATAGGTCGCGGCCGACAAAACGGTTACTCTCGGCTGCAGCAGGCTTGAGTCGACCCTCGAAGGGAGCGGCATGTTCGGACGCGGCGCATGCGAAGTTGCACGGAAAAGGCCGCCTAACGTTTTGCTGGCGGCGCTTGCACTCCTGCCCTTCGCCATTGGGCCGACATTGGCCGCCACGCCGGAATGTCAACAACTCGCGGCACAGCTTGAACGGCCGCAAGGAGCATCGGGCGTGCTTGGCGGGCCCGGCATGCTGTCCGGCGATCAGATAGATGAGGCGCGTACACGCGCGGCTAAACTCGGCTGCGACCGGGCTATATCGGGCGACATGATCAGCGTTTGCGCCGCCCTGAACGCTGATATCGCCAGGATGCAAGACAATCTCGAGCGCCCCCACGCTCCGCCAAGCGCGGATACCAGGCGCGAGCGCGTCCGCATTCTCGACGCGATGGAACTGGCGGGCTGCCACGACCCTGACGCCGAGGACCAAGAGGCGGAATCGCCCTATGTTGCGCCAGCAGAGCAAGACTTCGGCGGCACGATCATCCGCGGTGGCAGCACGGAGTCCGTCGAGACGGGCTCGGGCTATCCGCAACGCATCGTGGTCGGCAGAACCGGGCCGCAAAGCATGGGCGAGTACCGCACGCTTTGCGTTCGCACCTGCGACGGCTACACCTTCCCACTATCGAGCACAGCGACAGTGTCCGACTTCCAGCGCGACCAGAAGAGTTGCGAAGCCGGTTGCCCGGGAACGGAGGTTGAACTCTTCTATCACTTGGCTGATGGCGAAACCCAGGACGACATGGTCTCGGCACGGTCGGGCCAGCCCTACCGGAAACTGCCGACAGCCTATCGCTACAAGCGGACCGATCTGCCGCGTGTGCCCGCTTGCGGCTGCAACATCGGCCAGAACCAGAACAGCAACTTCTCGATCATCGCGGGTGACGGGCGCCCGGTCCCGAGCGCGCCCGTCACCACGCCGACGATCGAGCGGCCGGCGCCTGAAGCCAGTGGCCCCAGCGCCATCCCCGCCCCGGACCGCAAGGTCAGGGCCGTCGGGCCAACGTTCCTTCCCGACCGACAAGGGGCAATAGATCTGCAAGCTCCGGCCCCGACTCAAGGCCGGTAAGCGCCAGCCTGAGCGGCATGAACAGCGCCTTGCCCTTGCGGCCGGTCGCTTCCTTCACCGCGGTCGTCCAGTTCTTCCAGACATTGCCGTCCCAAGGCTCCTCCGGCAGCAGGTCGAGCGCCTGGCCGACAAACGCCCGATCCTCGTCAGCAAGTTCCGCTGCCGGCTGAGGTCCTTCGCGCAGGATGCGCCACCAGATAGCGGCATCCGTAATCCGGTCCAGATTGCCGCGCACCGCCATCCAGAAGGCCTCGGCATGGTCGCCGCTGATGCCCATCACCATCAGTCGATCGCGCACTTCGGAAAAGGGCATATGATGCAGCAGCGCGCGATTGAGCACGACAAGCTCATCCGGATCGAACTTCGACGCCGATTTCGACGTCGCCGCCGGGTCGAATTTCTCCGCGAGATCGGCAAGGCTTGCCGTCGCCGTCACGTTTTCCGACGTTCCGACAAGTACGGCGAGCGATGCGACCGACATCGGCTCGATGCCGCTCTCGCGCAGGCTCTCGATCGACAGCGCGCCGGTGCGCTTGGACAGCCCCTCGCCGGAGGCAGTGGTCAGCAGGTTGTGATGTCCGAACACTGGCGGTTCAGCACCGAGTGCGCGAAACAGCGCGATCTGCACGCCGGTATTGGTGACGTGGTCGTCGCCACGAATGATGTGGCTGACCCCCATCTCGAAGTCGTCGACCACCGAAGGCAGCGTGTAGAGATAGGTGCCATCGGCCCGCACCAGCACGGGGTCGGAAAGCGATGCGAGGTCGACCGTCTCTTCGCCTCTAACCAGGTCGTCCCAGACGATCTCGGTGCGCTCGGTCTCGAACGGATCGGAGCCGAAATTGGGCAACAGGAAGCGCCAGTGCGGCTTGCGGCCTTCCAACTCGTATTCCGCGCGTTCGGCCTCGGTCAGCTTCAGCGCCTCGCGACCATAGACCGGCGGCAGGCCGCGGGTACGACGCACCTTGCGACGCAGGTCGAGCTCTTCCGGCGTCTCGTAGCAGGGGTAGAGCACACCGGCAGCCTTGAGCTTTTCGACGGCAGCGTCGTAGCTGCCAAAGCGCCGCGACTGGTATTCGGTCTGGTCGGGGAAGATGCCGAGCCAATGCAGATCGTAGAGGATCGAGTCGGCGTATTCCTGGCGTGAGCGCTCGACATCAGTGTCGTCGAAGCGCTGGATGAAGCGCCCCCTGTGCTTGAGGGCGAACAGCCAGTTGAACAAGGCCGTGCGCGCATTGCCGATATGGATGCGGCCGGTGGGCGAAGGGGCGAAGCGAACTGTAACGGTCATGGCCGGGGGCGTAGCGGATGGCATTTGCGTTGACAAGGCTGCGCCCTCGTTCCTTCCCTTTCAGAAATAGATGATCCCCGGTTCCATTGAAAGCCAACCATGGGAACGACAGCTTCAAAGTGGCCGATGAGCCGCAAAAATTCGCGACCCATCGGAGGTTTCAGACGAGCCCCTTGGTCAGTTCCAGCGCCTGGCGTTCGAACAGCCGGCGATATATGCCGCCGTCGAGACGGACCAGCGCCTCGTGGCGTCCTTCCTCCACGATCCTGCCCCGGTCGAAGACCAGCAGCCGGTCCAGTGCGCGCACCGTCGACAGCCGGTGGGCGATGATCAGCGTCGTGCGCCCGACCATCAGCCGCTCCATCGCCTGCTGGATCAACACCTCCGATTCCGAATCGAGGCTCGACGTCGCCTCATCGAGGATCAGGATCGGCGCATCCGCGAGGAAGGCGCGCGCAATCGCCACGCGCTGGCGCTCGCCGCCCGACAGCTTGACACCGCGCTCGCCGACCAGCGTGCCATAGCCCTTGGGCAGCCGCTGGATGAAGTCGTGCGCGCTGGCGAGCTTCGCCGCGTGCTCGATCTCGGCCTGGGTAGCGCCCGGCCGGGCGTAGGCGATGTTCTCGGCCAGCGAGCGGTGGAACAGGATAGGCTCCTGCTGGACGATGGCGATCTGCGCGCGCAGCGACGATTGCGTCGCCTTGGCAATATCCTGCCCGTCGATCACGATCCGGCCATCACCGACATCGTAGAGCCGCTGGATGAGCTTGACGAAAGTCGTCTTGCCCGAGCCCGAATGCCCGACCAGCCCGACACGCTCGCCCGGGCGGATGGACACCGAGAAGTCGCGGTAGAGCGGCCGCGAATGGCTGCCATAGTGGAACGTCACATGGTCGAACTCGATGCCGCCGTCGCGAATCTGGATCGGCCTGGCGCCAGGCCGATCGGCGACGCCGAGCGCCTGCCCCTGGATATCGACCAGTTCCTCCATGTCGTTGACCGATCGCTGCAGGTTGCGGATGTGCATCCCGACATCGCGCAGATAGCCCTGCAGCAGAAAGAACGAGGTCAGAACGAATGCAATGTCGCCTGCACTCGCTTGACCGCTCGACCACAAATGGAGTGCGAAGCCGATGATCGCAGCGCGCAGTAGGACAAGTGTGATGTTCTGCGAGGTTCCATTGATCGTACCGCGCATCCAGGTGCGTCCAGTACGGTGCCGCCACTTGGCGACGACCTTGGCGAGACGATCTTCCTCGCGCTCTTCCGCACCGAAGGCCTTGACCACGGAATTGCAGGAGACCGCATCGGCCAGCGAGCCGCCGAGCCGCGTGTCCCAACTGTTGGCCAGGCTCGCCGCCGGCGCGACGAAGCCGAGCGACAGCAACACCGTCTGGGCGATGAAGATCAGCGAACCGGCCGCGATGATCAGGCCCATCATCGGCCAATGCCAGCCGAGCAGAACGGTCGAGCCGACCAGCATCACGAAGGACGGCAACAGCGCCACCAGAAGCGTGTCGTTGAGCAGATCTAGCGCCCACATGCCGCGCGTGACCTTGCGCACCGTCGAGCCGGCGAAGCTGTTGGCATGCCAGTCGGTCGAAAAGCGCTGGACGCGGTGGAAGGCGTCGGCCGCGATGTCGGACATCATCTTCAGGGTCAGCTTGATGATCCCGGCAAAGGTGATGTGGCGGAACACCAGCGAGCCGGTAGCGAGCGCCAGCAGCGTGAAGAACGCAGACAAAGCCGCATTCCACGCCACCTCGTCGGTGGCGGCGCCGCTGGCGACCGCGTCGATCAGGCGGCCCGAATAGAGCGGCGTCAGCACATCGGCCATCGTCGAGATGAGTACGGCCCCGGAGATGGCGGCGATCCGCACCGGCTGACGCCGCCAGTGCCGGAAAGTGAACCCTAGAACGCTGCGGAATGCGCCGCCGCGCAAGTTGATACGGAAACGAGCCATGATGTCATCGAGGCGCCGCAACTGACGCCTTCCTCGAAAAAAGAATGTCCAAAGGCGCGACGAATAATTCTTGGTGAATCAGGAAGTCGCGATACGGCGGCGTCGAAAATTTGGGACGCCGGGAGCGGTTCGACTGGTCAGCGACCTCGGTTCAAACCTCGGGAGGACATGTCGTACTCTGGCATTCAGACCTCCCTGCTCGTAGCCGCGAAAGACTTGCTTATAGCCGAGCAATGCCGAGCCGCCAACCCCGGCAAGAGATCAAAACCTGTTGGGCCAGAAGCAACGACGAAGTTCCTCGCGGTCGTGCAGTAGGCAAACCAAATGTGGTTTCATCGCATGAACGAATTCGACATTTTCCGGGCAGTTCCGGAAGACAATCCGGCTAGACTTGCGCCAGTCATGCTGGCTGCCGGGCAAGCCGCATATACATGCCGTCGGTCGCCGTCTCGAAGCCGAACTGCTCGTAGAGGCTGTGCGCGTCGCTGGTGCGCAGGCTCCAGCTTGTCACGCTCGCCAGGTCCGGATGGTCGAGCAGGGCCTGGATCAACTTCTTGCCGATGCCGAGACCGCGATTCCCGGGCCAGACCATGACGTCGGACATATAGGCAAAGCAGGCGTAGTCGGTGATAGCCCGGGCAAAACCGACTTGCTGGCCAGCTAGATGGGCAGCCACGCAAAGCGAATTGGCGAAGGCGCGGCGATTCCCCTCGTCAGTGCGGCCCGCTCCCCAATAGCTCGCCTTGACGGCTTCGGACGTCTTGTCGAAGTCGATCCGCGAAACGTCAAAGCTGATTTCGACCGCGGTCACGGACCCCTACCCTCAAACTGATTTGAAATTGAATTCAGCGACTTACCCGCGATCCCTGAATCGGTTCGTGATCGGGTAACGGCGATCGCGGCCAAAGTTCTTCTTGGTGATCTTCACGCCCGGTGCCGCCTGGCGACGCTTGTACTCAGCGACATAGAGCAGGTGCTCGACGCGATGCACCGTGTCGCGGTCATGGCCGCGCGCGACGATCTCGTCGACCCCCATCTCGTTCTCGACGAGACATTCGAGGATGTCGTCGAGCACCGGATATGGCGGCAGCGAATCCTGGTCGGTCTGGTTGGGCCTGAGTTCCGCCGAAGGCGCCTTGTCGATGATGTTCTGCGGGATCACCTCGCCCGAGGGACCAAGCGCGCCGGGCGGCACGTGCGTGTTGCGCCAGCGTGACAGCGCGTAGACCTGCATCTTGTAGAGGTCCTTGATCGGGTTGAAGCCGCCATTCATGTCGCCATAGAGCGTGGCATAGCCGACCGACATCTCGCTCTTGTTGCCGGTGGTAACCACCATCGAGCCGAACTTGTTGGAGACCGCCATCAGGATCGTGCCGCGGGCGCGGCTTTGCAGGTTCTCTTCGGTGATGCCTTCCTGGGTGCCCTCGAACAGCTGCGTCAGCGCATGCAAGAAGCCCTCGACCGGCTCCTGGATGGGCACGATGTCATAGCGGCAGCCGAGCGCGCGGGCGCAGTCCTCGGCATCCTTGAGCGACTCACCGGACGTATAGCGATACGGCATCATGATGGCGCGAAGCCGCTCCTCGCCGAGCGCATCGACCGCAAGGGCTGCGCAAATGGCGGAATCGATGCCCCCCGAAAGGCCGAGCACGACATTCTTGAAGCCGTTCTTGTTGACGTAGTCGCGCAGTCCCAACATGCAGGCGCGATAGTCGGCCTCTTCCTTTTCAGGAATTTTGGACATCGGCCCTTCAACGCAGGCCCAGCGCTCGCCGTTTCTCTTCCACGTGGTAATCGCCACCGCCTCTTCGAACTGGCTCATCTGGAAGGCCAGCGAGTGGTCAGCATTGATCGCGAAGGACGCCCCATCGAACAGCAGTTCGTCCTGGCCGCCCAGTTGGTTGGCATAAAGCAGCGGCAGGCCGCTCTCGATCACCTGGCGAATCGCTACCTGATGGCGGACGTCCATCTTGGCGCGATGGTAGGGGGAGCCGTTCGGCACCAGCAGGATTTCGGCACCGCTCTCGGCCAGCGTCTCGCAGACGCCGAGATCGCCCCAGATATCCTCGCAGATCGGGATTCCGAGCCGCACGCCGCGAAAGTTGATCGGCCCGGGCATGTCCGGGCCAGGCTGGAAGACGCGCTTTTCGTCGAACTCGCCGTAATTTGGCAAGTCGACCTTGTAGCGCTCGGCGATGACCTTACCAGCGTCGGCAACGATGATCGAATTGTGCAGGCCGCTCTTGCGCCGAAGCGGCACCCCGACGATCACGCCCGGCCCACCGTCAGCCGTATCATTGACAAACTCTTCCACCGCGCGCTCGCACGCGGTGACGAAAGCCGGCTTCAGCACCAGATCTTCCGGCGGATAACCGGCGAGGAAGAGTTCCGTGTAGAGCACAAGGTCCGCACCCTGGCGCGCCGCGTCCGCCCGCGCCTCGCGTGCCTTGGCGAGATTGCCGGCGATATCGCCGACCGTCGGGTTGAGCTGGGCCACAGCAATGCGAAGCACGTCGGGAATGGATCTTTTCGTCATGTCAGCGATTTAGCCTCAGTATTCCGCTCGGGCAATGGCGATCGACTGGGCCATCACTCGCCCATATAGGCGCGAAGCTCGTCGACAGGATGATTAGTGCCGATCGACATCGACAGGATGCGCGAGATATGGGCGCGCGGCAGCCCGGTCTTGGCAGCCCAGTCGTTGATCTGGGCCTGCACCTTGGCGAGATCCTTCTTCGACGACGCCGTCTCGCCAATGTCGAGCCCGGCGTCGCGCAGGGCAGCGATCATGTCCTGCGACAGGATGAAGGTGTCCCAGCCGAGCCAGCGAAGGAGATACTGGCCGGTGTTGCCGCCGAGTCGGCTGCCATGCTTGCCGAGATAGGCGGTCAGCCCTACCTGATCGTCTGCCGGCCATGCCGCGAGAAACTTGCCGAAGCTGCCATGTTCAATAGCCACGCGCTCGACGAAAGCGGCGTTGTCGCGCACCGACCTGATCTTCTGCGGATTGCGAACGATGCGCTTGTCTGAAGCTAGATCGTGCCAGAAATCGTCGGGCTGGAACAAAAGCCGCTTCGGCTCGAACCCGAGAAAAGCCTCCTCGAAGCCCGGCCATTTCTGCTCGATCACACGCCATACGAAACCCGCAGCGAATACCCGCTCGGCCATTGTGGAGAGGACGCGATCATCGCTGACGTCAGTCAAGGCACCATTGTCCGGCGCAGGCCCGAGCAACGATGTCAAAACTGCCTCGCCCCCCTTGCGCGCAGCTGCACGAGCCCTGATCTTGGCAAAATCCAGCATGATGTCTCCTAGCAGGCCGCGGTGGCTTGGTGCGCTGTCATCTTCTTATATGGATTTGCGGCTGCCAAGCAGGCGTCTTCACTGCGGAGTGGACGACGACCAAGACACGACAGATTTGGCCAAACGTTGGCTGGCGTGCCGGTGAGACTGCCGATCAATCGGACCGCGAAACGGAGACCACGATGAGCAAAGCACCAGCTTGATGATGGACACGCTCCATTACCTCGTCGAGCGTTTTGGGCTTCTCGCAGTCTTCATCGGCTGCATGGCGGAGGGTGAAAGCGTTGCAATCCTTGGCGGCTTCTTCGCCCATCAGCAGTTTTTTGCCACCTGGCATGTATTTGTCGTAGCCGCAGTCGGCGCCTTCCTGGGCGACACGCTCTTCTTCATCCTCGGCCGTCGCTACGCCGGCCATAAATATGTGCGCCTGCTGCGGCGAAGGCCCGGCTTCAGTCACGCCTTCAGGCTCGTGCAGGAACACCCCAACCTGTACGTACTCGGCAACCGCTATGTCTACGGCATGCGCCTGGTAGGCGGCATAGCCGCCGGCCTGTCGCGCATCCCGCTATCGCATTTCGTCATTCTCAATGCGCTGTCGGCGCTGGTATGGGCCGCGATCTTTGTCAGCCTTGGCTATGTCTTCGGCTTGGGCGCCGAACATATCCTAGGCGAGACGCTGAAGGCGCACCATCGCCTTGTCATCGGCCTGGGCATCGGCGCCGCCGTGACGATCGCCGCCTTGCTCGTGGCTCATCACAGGGCCAAGAAGGAACCGCCCGAAAAGGCTTCAATCGATCCCTAGCGCGCGATCGCCGCGGTCGAGGATCAGCGGGATGATCAGATCCTCTTCGTCAGCGAGATGCCGGGTCAGCATCGCAACCAGCCGTGCGTTCTCGTCGGCATAGGCGTCGGCAGCAAATCGCTGCTGGTCCTCGTTTTCCTGCAGCGAGCGGATAAAGGAGTTCGCAGTTTCCGCATTGCGCTCCAGCGCCTCATGGATGAGGTGATGGTCGGCATCGAGGATCTCGAAGCCGCGCTTCAGCCGCTTTTCGGCATTGGCGAAAACGGGGAAATAGTGATGGTCCTCGACATTGTGGTGGCCGTCGAGGTTCCCGAGGAAGAAGTTGAGCCGTGGCGCGAACCACTGTGCGAATCCCCGCGCATCGAGCCGCCCCTCCCGATAGTCAGCAATGCCGGAAGTCAGCATGCCGCCCAGTTCGCGGAACATATCGTGCCGCTGCAGCCACATCGACGCCATGCCATGAATGTTGTCGTGTCCTTGCCAGCTTTCACGCGGATAGTTTTCGACCAGCCAGCGCAAATCGTCAGGCAGACCTGAACGAACTTCGAGATGTTGGATATTGGCGTGGTCAGACATGTCAGTCTCCTTTGGTAACCGACATGTAGGGTCGATTGGGTCAGATCGGAAGGCCAAGCAAGCGCTCGGCCACGGCGAAGCCCCAGACGCCCAGTACGATGACGATGGTGATCAGAACAGCGAGCGAACCGCAGTCCTTGGCAAGCTGGATGTCGATGTTGAACTCGCGCGAAACCGCATCACAAGCGGCTTCGATGGCGGTGTTGAGCACTTCTACCGTGATCAGGAACAGGATCGAGCCGATCAACAGCGCATAGCCGCTCCAGGTCCCGGCAACGAACCATCCCACAGGAAGCGCCGCTACCAGCAAGATGACCTCCTGCTGGAACGCAGCCTCGGTCCGCATGAGCCGCGAGAACGCGCGCACCGAATTCTGGAAAGCCTTGACCAGCCGCTCCATGAAATGCCCTTTCAACGTGATCGAAAGGGCATCATGTAGCGGCTTGGCGGTCAGTCGAACAGATAGGAATCATTGGCGAAGAAGCCATAGTCGACCGAATCGTGCACCCGCCGCCCCTTGGCGCCGTCGCCTGCAGCTCCATAGGCGAAGAAGATCGGCATCAGATGCTCGTCCGTCGGGTGGTTCTCGGAGGGATAAGGCGCCCTCTCCTTCCAGTGCAGCAGCGCGTCGGTGTCGCCTGTCCCCAGCTTGGCGGCAAACCATCGGGTGAATTCATTCACCTTGTCCGACAGGGCTGGATCAGGCGCAGCGCCGTGCCGCAACTTCGAAAAGTAAGCCCGCAAGTTGTGCGTGATATGGCCCGAACCGATCAGGAGCACGCCTTCCCGGCGCAGCGGCGCGAGTGCCTTGCCGATCGCATAGTGCCAAGCCGCATCGCGATTGGGATCGATGGAAACCTGGACGACCGGAATATCGGCATCGGGAAAGGCCAGCTTCAGCGGTGTCCATGTGCCATGATCGTAGCCGCGTCTTTCATAGGTGTGCGGCTTGAGACCTGCCGCATCGAGCATGTCGAAGACACGCGCTGCCAGAGCCGGTTCGCCCGGAGCCGGATAGATCATCTTGTACAGTTCGGGCGCAAAGCCACCGAAGTCATAGATCATGCCCGGCTTCGGGTCAGTGACGACCGCGACGCCATCGGTCTCGAAGTGCGCAGAGACGATGACGATAGCCTTCGGTTTCGGCATGAGTGTCGAAACGGATTCGAGGTAGTGCCGCGCTGCAGTATCTGACAAGACGATGTCGGGACCGCCATGCGAAATGAAGAGTGTGGGCAACGAGGTCATGGTGTTTCTCCTTGCTCTCAATATACGCTTGCCCAAGGGTATCCGGCAGAGCGCCAACCTGCGACGAAGCGTTCAATAAAGTGGAACAATAGCCGCGGGAGCGTTCAATGGTCCTTCGGTTCCAACGACACGCGGTTTCGACTGTACCTGACTGGCATCCCGCCGAAACGATGGCACACCCGCTGGTAGAATATTGCGCGCAAGGTCAGCGTAAATTAAGGAAGCATTAGCCCAGACAAATTAAGTTTAAATACAAATGACGGGTACAGAGGGAACCTGCGCCCCGACGAGTATCCACGCCAGCCATCTGCCCCCCTGATCCGGCCTACCGCCGCACTGTCGCCGGCGCTGAAGCGCCCGGTCGGACAACTGAAACGGGACAAACATGCAATCCGCAGCAGCCCCGACGGATCGAGGCAACGACATTGCGACCACCGTTGTAACGACGATGGGCCAGATGGGCGTCATCGGCCTGCCCCGCAACTACGAGATTTTCTACGAGGCCCTTACCGGCTCGAATCCGGCCCTTAGCCTTGAGGTGATCGCTCTCGGCAACCGTCCGACCCAGGAGCAACTCGACCAGATCGGTCGAAAGTTCTTTGCGCAGAACCACGGCCAGCGAATAGTCGAGCAGGCGCGAGAGGTTCTTGCGCGCGAACTGGAAGGGGTTGCTAGCCTGCTGCGTAGCGAACGTAGCCACATCGAGCGCTATGGCCAGGTGCTGGACGAAACGTCAAGCGGGCTGAGCAACCGGACAGCCATGTCGCAAGAATTGCTGCAAAAGATCGCTGGCGTCATGTCGGTGGCGACTGCCGCAACCATCGATCATGGCAGGCAGTTTGCGAGTACTCTCGGCGACAAGTCTGCCGAACTCGAGACGGTCAAGTCGAAGCTCGAAGAATACAAGAAGCTTGCCGATACCGACCCCCTCACCCACGCTTGGAATCGTCGCGCTTTCGACAATCGAATTGCCGCGATCTACGATGGCAACAAGGGCGTGCTTTTCAGCGCGCTCATCCTGGCCGACATCGACCGCTTCAAGGATATCAACGACCGTTACGGCCACCCCGTCGGCGACAAGATCCTTCAGATCGTTGCCGGCATCTTCCAGACCAGCGTGCACCGCGACATGTTTGTCGCCCGCACGGGCGGTGAAGAATTCGCACTGGTGGTGGAAGGAATGACCGAAGATGCGACCGTGGAGATTGCCGACCGCATCCGCATGCTGGTCGAACAGACCCAACTCAAGGACATCCAGCCGGGCATAGATTGGGGTCAGGTCACCGTTTCGATGGGCGTGTGCATGGCATCGGACGCGGACGGGCCGCAAGATCTCTACGCCAAAGCGGACCGCGCGCTCTATCGTTCCAAGGTGATTGGACGCAATCGCGTCACCCGCTATTCGTCGATTGCCACCCAGCAGGGCAAGAACTGGCTTCTTTACAAAAAGGACTGACGAGAAGCCTCATCTCTCCCGCCATGGCCGACCATTGACCTCGGCACAACTCGGCACAACTCGGCACAACCGGCACTCAGCAAATCTGAGCATTACCCGAAATCCGAGCCGGCCTCGGTCGAAGCGCTGCCAGCAGCGGCTCATGCCAGCGAAATAGACACAACCCCATAACGAAAAAGGCGCCGGTCGAAACCAGCGCCTTTTGTTTGTCTGACGTCGCCCTGCAGATCAGGCGTTCACTGCCTTCTTTTCCGGCGTCGCGGCGCTCTTCCTGAGCCGTTCCGCAACCAGGAAAGCGAGCTCGATCGCCTGGTCGGCATTGAGGCGCGGGTCGCAATGCGTGTGATAGCGGTCCTGCAACTCGTCCGCCGTGATGGCACGGGCGCCGCCGGTGCACTCCGTGACGTTCTTGCCGGTCATCTCGACATGGATGCCGCCAGCATGCGTGCCCTCGGCGCGGTGGACGTCGAAGAAGCTCTGCACTTCGCTGAGGATCCGGTCGAACGGCCGCGTCTTGTAGCCTGCTGCGGTAATCGTGTTGCCATGCATCGGATCGCACGACCAGACGACCTTGCGGCCTTCCTTCTCGACCGCGCGGATCAGCTTCGGCAGATGCTCGCCGACCTTGTCGTGACCGAAACGCGCGATCAGCGTGAGCCGGCCCGCCTCGTTCTCGGGGTTGAGCAGGTCGATCAGCTTCAGCAAGCCATCGGGCGTCAGCGACGGGCCGCACTTGAGGCCGAGCGGGTTCTTCACTCCACGGCAGTACTCGATATGGGCGTGGTCGGGCTGGCGCGTGCGGTCGCCGATCCAGATCATGTGGCCGGACGTCGCATACCAGTCACCGGAGGTCGAGTCGACGCGGGTCAGCGCCTGCTCGTAGCCAAGCAGAAGTGCCTCGTGGCTGGTGTAGAAATCGGTCTCGCGCAGCGCGTAGTTGGTCTCCGAGGTGATGCCGACGGCCCGCATGAAATCCATCGTCTCTGTGATGCGGCCGGCAAGTGCCTCATAGCGTTCGCCGGCCGGGCTGTTCGAAACGAAGCCGAGCATCCACTGGTGAACGTTCTCGAGGCTGGCATAGCCGCCCTGCGCGAAGGCGCGCAGAAGGTTCAGCGTCGCGGCCGACTGGCGATATGCCATCTCCTGGCGCGCCGGATCGGGCACGCGCGACTTCTCATCGAATGCCGGACCGTTGATGATGTCGCCGCGGTAGCTCGGCAGCGTCACGTCGTCCTTGGTCTCGGTATCGGCCGAGCGAGGCTTGGCGAACTGACCGGCAATGCGGCCGACCTTGACCACCGGCTGCGCGCCGGCGAAGGTCAGCACGACCGACATCTGCAGAAATACGCGGAAGAAGTCGCGGATATTGTCGGCGCCATGCTCGGCGAAACTCTCGGCGCAATCGCCGCCCTGCAGGAGGAACGCCTGACCATTGGCAACGGCAGCAAGCTGCTTTTTCAGCTTGCGCGCCTCACCTGCAAAAACCAAGGGAGGAAAGGTTGCGAGACGGGCTTCCGTTTCTGCGAGTGCCGCAGCGTCCGGAAAAGCCGGCACCTGCTGGATCGGCATGCTTCTCCAGGAATTCGGTGACCATTTCGTCATGTTCGCACCCAAAAAAGTTCGCTACGGGCACCTCACCCGCGCCGGCCCCGCAATAGCGGGAACGCGGCTGTTTACACGATGAAGCGCCTCTATTCTACCCCGGAACCTGACGGAAATCGAATGCGACGCCTCTTAGGCAGGCTCCGCAGACGCCTTTCAACTCCCATCCGCCGCGGTGGAGGACAACGCCCGCTCAACTCTCGACGCGGGCGCCGTTCCTTACCAGATAGGAAGGTTTGTACATGGTCACAAGCTCCTCGGCCGCCGAAGGGTGGACCGCCATGGTACGATCGAAATCGTCCTTGGTGAGCCTGGCCTTGAGCGAGATGCCGAGCAGCTGCGCCATCTCGCCGGCATCGGGGCCAAGGATATGGGCGCCGAGCACGACGCGCGTATCGCCATCGACGACCAGCTTCATCAGCATCTTTTCCTGTCGCCCCGAAAGCGTATGCCGCATTGGCCTGAAGCTGGCACGATAGATCTCAAGATGAGCGAAGCGCTTCGAGGCTTCGTCTTCCGAAAGCCCCACCGTGCCGATCTCCGGCTGAGAGAACACGGCAGTGGCGATGCAATCGTGATCAGGCTCGGTCGGGTTGTCCTTGAACGCCGTTTCGATGAAACACATCGCCTCGTGGATGGCGACCGGCGTGAGTTGAACGCGGTTGGTGACATCGCCCACCGCCCAGATGTTGCCGACATTCGTGCGGGAGAAGCGATCGACCGGGATCGCGCCCGACCTGTCCATCTCGACGCCTGCGGCCTCCAGCCCGAGGTTCTCGGTGTTGGGCGTGCGCCCGATGGCGAGCATCACCTGGTCGACGGTCAGGACCTCACCGGTGTTCAGACGCGCGTCTAGTCGCCCATCTGGCCGTTTAACCACCTCTTCGGAGACTGCCGGGCAGACGATGCGAATGCCCTTCTCCACCATGGTCTGGTGAAGCGTGTGCCGCAGATCCATGTCGAAGCGGCTCAAAATCTCCTTGCCGCGATAGACCAGGGTCGTCTCGACGCCCAGGCCGTGGAAGATGTTGGCAAATTCGACGGCGATGTAGCCACCGCCCTCGATCATGATCGCTTTGGGCAATTCGGGAAGATCGAAGACGTCGTCGGAATAGATGCAATGCTCATGGCCCGGCAGTGCCGGATGGATGCTCGGGCGTCCGCCAGTGGCAATCAGGATCTGGTCGGCGGTGACGGTGCGGTTTTCCGCCTCGATCCGGATCGTGTGGCTGTCGACAAGTGTGGCGCGCGAGTGGATCGTCTCGCCGCCCGCACCTTCGAGATTGCGCTTGTAGATCGCCTCGAGCCGCGAAATCTCGCGCTCCTTGTTGGCGACGAGCGTGCTCCAGTCGAATTTGGTTTCGCCCACCGTCCAGCCATAGCCGGCGGCATCCTCGAAATGTTCGGGAAACTGCGAGGCATAGACGTAGAGCTTCTTCGGCACGCAACCGCGGATCACGCAAGTGCCCCCGAAGCGGAACTCTTCGGCCAGCGCGACGCGCTTGCCAAGTGAGGCGGCGATGCGCGCGGCGCGCACACCGCCCGAGCCGCCACCGATAACGAAGAGGTCGTAGTCGTACTGGGCCATGATGTCCTTCCTGCAGTTGGAGCGTCGCTCGCGCTTTGGCACGCAGAGGCCGCTCCGAATCTCTGAAGCCGCACCGCGAAGCCCCGGAGACCGGATCGGCTTCGGGCTATTGGCGCAACGTGCGCAACAGGTAGTGGCAGCCGCATCAAAAGAAAAGCCCGGCAAAGCCGGGCTCGTCGATAAGTGGCTGTCGGTCTGTGCCGATCAGTTCTTCGGTGCGGCAGAGGCTGCGCCATCGCTGGCAGTCGGAGCCTTGGCGCCGGCAACGGCCTTCAGCTTTTCGCCAACCTGCTCGGCCAGATCGCGCGCGATGCCGTTCTGCCAAATCTCGGCAGCCTTCACCAGTTCGCGCGAGGCGATGGGACCGTTCTCGATCAGCTTCTTGCCGGCTTCCGAGCTGTAGAAGGCAGCGATGTCGTTGAGGTCCTTCTCGCTGAAGGCCTTGGCATAGGCGAGCGCGGACTCACGTTCCAGGTCGGCGCGGCGCGAGGCGAGCTCAAGCGTCTTTTCGTCGACCGTCTGAGTGATCAGTTCCTGCATGTCGGGGTTCTGCTGGATCAGCTGCTGCTTCAGCGCCATTGCCGCCTGAGGCAGGATCCCATCGAAGGAATCGGTGGCATGGATCGCCCCGATCGCTGCATGTGCCGCCTTGATGTGGGAATCGCCGATCTCCTGCGCCAGGGCCGAGAAGCTGACGGCCACGAATGCCGAAGCCGCCACCATGACGGAAAAGCGGCGAAGCCCGTTTGTCGAATTCATGATGAATAGAACTCCTGTTTAGCGGATCGGATGGACGGTTCTGACACCGTTGGAGCCGGCAATAACGGCGACGGTGGCCAATCCCAGAAAGAGGCCGTGCTCAACGACGCCGGGAATGGCGTGAAGGGCATCGGAAAGCGCTCTTGTATCCGGAATGCGGCCAAAAGATGCATCAATAATGAAATGTCCACCGTCGGTTACGAAGGTCTCGCCGCCCGCTTTGCGCAGCACGAGCGGCCCCGACAGGCCGAGCTTCTCTGCGGCCATTGCGATGGCGATTTCAGTAGCCTTGAGACCGAACGGATTGACCTCGATCGGCAGCGGGAATCGGCCGAGTGTGTCGACCAGCTTGGTTTCATCGGCAATGACCACCATGCGCGTGGACGCTGCCGCCACGATCTTCTCGCGCAGCAGCGCGCCGCCGCCGCCCTTGACGAGCGTCAGCGCCGGATCGATCTCGTCGGCACCATCGACGGTGAGGTCGAGTTCAGGCGTTTCATTGAGGGTGGAAAGCGGCACGGAGAGTTCGCGGCACAGGGCTGCCGTGCGCTCCGAGGTCGGAACGCCGATGATCTCCATGCCGGCGGCGACCTTCTCGGCCAGAAGCCGGACGAATTCCTCCGCGGTCGAGCCGGTACCGATGCCAAGGCGCATACCGCTCTCGACATAGCCAAGGGCAGCGCGCGCTGCCTCGATCTTCAAAGCCTTGGCATCCATGTTATGTTCGCAAAATCCTCGAATGACAGCCTTGGCTCCTAGCATTTTTGCCGGTTGGGTCAAAGGCTTTATGGGCTACAGCTTGCACCGGGGCCGGCCAAGGGCTATCGCCTGCGGCCATCCGATACCTCAGGAAAGCGTCGCCATGGCCCAGCCGATCATCGTTTTCGACCTCGACGGAACCCTTGTCGACACAGCCCCCGACTTGCTCGACAGCCTCAACCACACGCTGGTCGCCGGCGGTCTCGCCAGGGTTGACGACAAAGCCTTCCGCCGCTTTGTCGGCCAGGGCGGCCGGGTGATGATCGAGCGCGCTTTCGCCGCGCAGCAGAAATCGTTGCACGCCGACGAACACGATCGCCTGCTCGACATCTTCCTTGATCACTACTCGCTCAACATCCCCGGCCGGTCGCAACCCTACCCCGGCGTGGTGGCCGCGATGGACCGGCTCGCCTCGGCAGGCTACCTGCTCGCCGTCTGCACCAACAAATACGAAAAGCTCGCTGTCGACCTGATCGGTGAACTGGGACTTTCCGAGCGCTTTGCTGCCATCACCGGCCCCGAGACGTTCGGCATCCGCAAGCCCGACCCGCGTCATCTGACCGAAACCATCGCCATGGCCGGCGGAGACGTTTCGCGCGCGGTCATGGTTGGCGATTCGGTCACCGACATCGACACGGCCAAAGCCGCCGGAATTCCTGTCGTCGCCGTCGATTTCGGCTACACCGACCGCCATGTCAGCGAATTCGAGCCATCGGCGATCATCTCGCACTATGATGAACTGACGCTTGGCCTCGCTGAAAAGTTGATAAGCGCAGCAAGTCGCTGAAGCCGCCTTGACACGCCTCACGCTGCTCCCCTATATCGCCGCTACGTTCGGCCTTCGGGCCTCGGACGGGCGATTAGCTCAGCGGGAGAGCACACCCTTCACACGGGTGGGGTCATAGGTTCAATCCCTATATCGCCCACCATTTCTTTTCAAAGACTTAGCCAAAATTTGTTACGCTGCCGTAATGGTTCACTTGAACCAGTCGCGCGGCGCTTTCGTGCTTTGTTCTCGCCTCGTTCTAGGGCACCATCACTTCATCCCTCTTAGCCTCGTGGTTGAGATAGAGAATGGCACGGTCCGGCTATCGGCGAATGCAGACGTCGCAGTTTGAAGACGATGCCCAGCGCAAGCACCTTTGAATGCATCGCATCTATTCGGGCCCCTCCAATGGGTGGGGCCCTTTTCATGCCCCAACCGGGGCAAGGATGTGGCTTTCGATGCACCGGCAACGGTGGCGACGATCTCGCGCCTCAACGGCTTGGCGAAGGGCCATCGCCAGGCCCAGGAGTAATCGCGATCGATCCTCAACGTAACAAGTTCGCCATTTCGAACGGAGTCAACAACGGCGACACCATGCTGAGCGGCACCCAGGTCGGCCGCGACTACAGCGTGAGCAAAGGCGAAGCAGCACTGGTCTCGGCTTCGGAGGCGCTGAAAATGACCGGCAGCGACAAGAATATCTGGGCGAATGTGGTGGTACCCCGCGCCGTCCTGGCGGACGCCTTCGCCCATATCGACGATCGGCTGGCGCTGTCCATCGGGGCCGACAATGAGGCCCTTGATATGCTCAAGCGCTATTGCAGATTTCTGGATACCGGCCCCGCCATAGCCTCGCCCGATCTCATCACCCATGTCACCGAAACGATCGTCGACCTGATCGGCCTGGCGACCGGCGCGAAAGGCGAGGCCGCCGAACTGGCGGGCTTGCGTAGCCTGCGTGCGGCAAGGCTCCAGGCCATCCTGAACAAGATACGGGACAGTTTTGCCGATCCCTCCGTCTCGGCCCAGGGCGTTGCCCAGCAACTGCGGCTCTCCGTGCGCTATGTCCATGATCTCTTGCAGGAAACCGGGATGAGCTTTGCCGAGCGCATTCTCGAACTGCGCCTGCAAAAGGCCCACCGGATGCTTTCCGACAGGCGCAATGACCGGATGCTGATCAGCGAGATCGCATTGCTGAGCGGGTTTAGCGACGTGTCTTATTTCAATCGCTGCTTTCGCCGTCGTTTCGGCTCGACGCCGAGCAGCACCAGGTAGTCTCGCGCGACCCAAGGCCGGCCGCTCGCATGTCGCTGCCAACAGGCAGCGGTGCGAACACGCCCTCCGACTGAGGCAGAACAGCCACACTGATCGGGAAAGCGCCGCTGTGCTGTCCATGACAATTCGGGTGCGGTGCAGCCCAAGACGCTGACGACAGACAATGCGACACCTTACGCGACAACACTGCATCACCTATGAGACAGATGCTGCATCTTCGAGGGCACGGCATACAATGAAAACGACTCTTCTCGCTTCGACATTCTTGTTTGCTGTTTCTGGCAGCGCGTTTGCTGCTGACGCAGTCGTCTACCAGGAAGGCGCCGCCGCTTATAACTGGTCTGGCCTCTACGTCGGCGCTGCAATTGGCTACTCTTCTATCCGCACCGAGGACGTTGGAGAGGGTCAACCCAGCATTGCGGACGGCGGTCTTGGGAGCGCAATCTATGCCGGCTACAATTTCCAGTACAGAAATTGGGTCTTCGGTGCCGAAGCTGATTTGAAGTTCAGCAATGCTGAGGTGGAAGACATCGTATACCCGCTTCCGTACATTCGCCCGATCGAAAGTCGGGTCGCCGGATCACTTCGTGGGCGGGTAGGCTATTCGCTTGGCCAGGTCATGCCGTATGCCACGGGCGGCCTGGCCATGGGTAGTTTCCGTGTCGACCATGCTGCCGGCAAGGCTGACGTATTGGCCACGGAAACGATCACCGGATATGTCGTGGGTGGCGGCGTAGAGTGGGCTGCCACGGACAAACTCATTGTGCGCGCCGAGTATCTTTTCTCCGACTACGGAACCGATGATTTTGAATTCTCGTTCGACACTCATGAATTTGATGTCCGAACCCACGATGTCCGCCTCGGCGTCGCCTACATGTTCTGACCGGCATCCTCCCGCCTGACAAAAGCCCCGGCCCACCCGCCGGGGTTCTTGTTTGCATAATTGACGCCGGCCGCAACCCAAGGCAGGCTCGCGCCCCTTCATCCAGTGGACGCGCGCCATGCGCGACCTGACCGGCTTCAACGAGCCGTCACGTGACGTCTATCCGGGCACGCTCGCTCCGATCGTGCGTGTCGGCGAGGACGGTCAGCGCGAGATGGTGGCCGCCACATGGGGCATGCCGTCGCCGCCGGCCTACGTGAAGAACTACGATCCCGGCGTCACGAACATCCGCAACACCTCCTCACCCCACTGGCAGCGCTGGCTCGGGCCGGCGAGCCGCTGTGTGGTGCCGTTCACCGCCTTTGCCGAGCCGGACCCGGCGCGCAAGGTCGATGGTGGACGCTACGCCGAACGCCTGGTTCGCAACAGGCGCCGACCGGCCGCTCGCCTTCTTCGCCGGCATCAGGACGCCATGGAACGGCGTAAAGAAGGTCCGCGACGGCGAGCGTGATTTCGAACTCTACGGCTTCCTGACCACGTCGCCCAACTCTGTCGTGGAACCTATCCGCCAGAAGGCTATGCCGGTGATCCTGACCGAGCCTGATGAGGTCAACACTTGGCTGTCCGAGCCATGGGAACAGGCGAAAGCCCTTCAGCGCCCCCTGCCCGATGGCCAACTCACCATTGTCGAAAGGCAGGCCGTAGCTGCATGAGGCTCAACCCGCTGCGCCGTCCGGATTGCTACCCCAACCGCGGCATCGACTGCCAGGAAGCGGCAGACGAAGCGTTTCGGGAAGTCTGGGAGAACATGGCGACAGCAGGCTGGGGCGCCGAGGAAATCGCAGCGACGCTCTACGAGATGTGCGACAGCTTTCCGCTCGGCAGCGGGCATCACTACCTCTTTCCCAAGAGGTCCTTCAGCGCGACATTGTCGAGCATCGCGTACGCCGTGCTTCCGGCAGAGCTCCAAGACAGGAACGCCCGCCTCCAGCTCCTTCAGGATCGCGATGATCTGCTCCTCGCTGAACCGGCTACGCTTCATGTTCTGATCCTTTCAAGTCGGCCAGAACGAACTTCAAGCTGGATTAGGTCACGGGGGCGGCCCCACAATCACGACGTTCCCACCGTCGCCAAAGAAGAAGTTATCGTTGTTGGAGCGGTGGAAGTGATCATTGTGAACGCGGTGGAAGTGGTCCTTGTGGAAGTGACTGACATGATCAAAGCGATGACCGTGGAAGCCATTATGGAAGCCACGCATGCCGTGGAAGCCATTATGGAAGCCCATGCCGTGGAAGCCGTGGCCACCCATGCCATGGAAGCCACCCCCACGCCGAAACATGAAGCCGCCGTGACCGCCGCCGCCCATGCCGCCATGACCGCCGCCCATGCCGCCGCGGACGAGTTGCACGCCGCCAAGATCACCATTCCATGCACTTCCAACCGTTGGGGCAATGTCGGAGATGGGACCAGGAATGCTGCCGGCAAAAGCAGGCGCCCCACAGAACGCTCCAATGCTCAGCAACCCTGAGCAGGCGAGTACGGGAAGATAGCGTCCCATTTGTCTTCTCCAAGGAAAATGCCCGTGGAGACTCAAAGCCTGCGACGATCGTAGGGGATGGGCCTCTATCGGACCTCCTAAACAAACGCTTCGGAAACTTGAAAGCTTCCCCGCTCTCATCGCGTCGTAAGGTTGCTGTCGCTTATGGGTTCCCTGCCAAGGAGAGCCGCCAGCACCGCCGCCAGGACAAGGACCCCGGCCTAGCGCCGGCCTTGTCTGTTTGATCGAGACTCGAAGCCCCTACCTTTCGGCAGCGGGCTGACGCGCGCCCCAAAATCAGCGGCTTAGAATATGTGGTCAATCCGCAACGGAAGATCACGAAGCACGCCGTGCCATACAATGACAACTGTCTATGTCTGCCCCGATTGATTGAGGGGTTTTGCATGAAAACGATTCTTCTCGCGTCGACATTCTTGTTTGCTGTTGCCGGCACGCCATATGCTGCGGATGCAAGCGGCAAGTTGCCAGTTGCGTCAACCTACAATTGGTCTGGCTTCTATATCGGTGCGAACGTCGGGGCCGTCTTCGATGGACCAAACCAATCTTTTTATCAAAGCAATGCCGCACCCTTTAGTGCCACGCAATTTGCTCCGGTGGCCTTTGATCGCGGCACCCCCTCTGACGCGGTCGGAGGGGCTCACGTTGGTTACAATTGGCAAGTCGCTCCGAATTGGGTTTTAGGCATCGAGGGCGACTACAACCATTCTGGAATGGCTAAGGCTGCGTCGAGGCAACTCGACAGTTCACCCCCGGGAATTGCCGGAAGCAATTTCGTAACAATGGCCGATAGACTGCGCTGGCTCGCAAGCATTCGTGGCCGTGTGGCCTACGCGACCGACAATTGGCTATTCTACGGAACTGGCGGTATCGCCATCGCCGAGCAAAGGTTCCAGGGCGGCATTGTCAATGGCCTCGTCAGTGTGCCTGTGACATCCATTCAATCGGAATTCTCCAGTGGCTCCACCGGTTGGGTCGCCGGTGCCGGTATCGAGTGGCGCCATGGAGGAATAACTGGCTGCTTCGAGTCGAGTATCTCTTCTATGGGTTGCCCGGCAAAACAAGCACGGCGCCGTGCACGAGTTGTACCCCTGGTAGTTTCGACTACCCAGGCGTGTTTACCTGGAACGCTAACCATTTCGAAACTGCGCGTGTTGGTCTGAGCTACAAATTCTGACCTACGCCGGATCCGCTATGCTCCAGCCCCGGCCTAGCGCCGGGGTTTTTGTTCGCGCCTGAAACGCAAAGAGCACCCCGCCACCTTTCGGCAGCGGGGCGAATGATTGCTTGAATGCGAAGCGCCGAACTTATCCGATACGGCTACGTGCAAGAGCCATAGTGGGAGCCGCAGTGAGAATACTGGCCGCCCCCAAAGACACCGTGCATGCTACCTCTGCTGTTGCCGTGGGAGTGGTGATGACCACCGCTGCCGTGGGAACCGCTGCCGTGGGAGCCGCTGCCGTGACCACCACTGCGAACCAGTTGCACGCTGCCGCCAAGATCACCATTCCAAGCACTTCCGACCGCTGGGGCAATGTCGGAAACGGGGCTAGGAATGCTGCCGGCAAAAGCAGGTGCACCGTAGAGCGCACCAGTGCTCAGCAACGCCGAGCATGCGAGTATGGAGAGAATGCGTCTCATTTGTCTACTCCAAGGGAGGGGATGTCCGTGGCGCGCCCTACGATCATCGGAGGAGTTAGGCCACTATCGGACGACGTTTTGTAAACGTTCGGCAGCGACGATGCTTCCCCCGCTCAACGTTTAGTGATGAGACGTGAAGTCCCTGTCCTGTGCGGGCTTCCTTCGACGCGGACCAGGGCGATCATCCAGATGCGCAACTCAGGCTAGCCCCGGCTCTCCAGCCACTGGCGGCGCGCCCTCGCCTTCTTCGTCGGGCTCTGGACTCCATGGAAGGGCATCAAGAAGGTCCGCGACGGCGAGCGCGATTTCGAGCTTTTCGGCTTCCTGACTACGTCGCCCAACCAAGTGGTGGAACCGATCCACCAGAAGGCCATGCCAGTCATCCTCACCGAGCCCGAGGAAGTCGACACATGGCTGTCGGCGCCTTGGGACGAGGCCAAGGCACTGCAGCGGCCCCTGCCCGACAACCGGCTCACCATCGTCGAGAGGCAGCCAACCGCAGCATGAAGCTCAGGCAGCCGCGCTATCCAGATTGCTACCCACACTAGAACATCGGCCCAGGATGCAGCAGACGAGTGGGAGAACCGCGGAGATCAGGGAGGCGAAGCGCCAGCAAGCATTGAACGAAGGGCTGCGTAAACTATCCCAACATCTCAAGCGCCCGGGTGGTACGACCTGGAACACAGTCACCGCCGTTCGGTCTGTGGTCTAAGCGTTGCGAACTCAGCAACAACGTAAAGCGCTGGATCGTGACTGGGCACGATGCCACCCATAGCCGCTGATTGTTTTTTCAAGTAACAGCGGGGCAAGGTACTTCTCTGACGGAGGACTTCCATCGGCGCGCCGGCCGCGTTCGACGAACGACTGCGGCAACGCAAGAGAAGTAGAAATTTCGGAATTTCCCAATGCAGTTCTCAAAGATCGGTGGAACAAATCGCCTGTTCGAACTCGAGTGCTTGCGGGGATTCGCTGCGGCATACGTCGTGGCATTCCATGTGCTGCGCCCAGAACTGCAGACCTACTCATATCTGCTCTCGGTTCCGCTTCGCTTCGGTCAAGAAGCCGTGATCGTATTTTTCGTGCTGTCCGGGTTCGTAATCCGCTACTCTTGGGTCACAGCGACTGAGCGGAATTGGCAGAAGTACGTGATTGCCAGGGTAGTTCGTATCCTGCCAATATTTATCGCAGCACTAGTCGTCTCATATTTTTGCGCGGTATCGCTTCGGGGCGATCTTATTGACCCAGATCTGCGGGCTCTGGCTGGCAATCTGGCCATGCTACAGGACCGCCCCCGAGTGGGCACAATCGTTGAACCCTACCTGGGGAACGCAGCACTTTGGTCGTTGTCCTATGAGTGCGCCTTTTACGCTCTTTACATTGTGGTCATTCAATTCGTGCCAAGGCAGCTGCGGACGCCCACAGTGGCGGTCGTCTCCACGGCAGCGTTCTTGCTGATGCTGGCTTATCCGAACCAGTTTGCACGATTCTTCGCCTATTTCCCGATCTGGTGGGTCGGCGTCGTGCTTTGCGATGTTCATCTCGGACGTACGGGGCATCGGGAAATCGCATTTGCGATAGCGCCTGTTGCACTTATGGGGGCGATCCTTTTGGCACTGACGCTTAGGGCGGAGATTACGCTTGAGGTTGGCGCCTCGGTCCTGTTTCCGTTTCTGGAGCTGCGTCATTTCACGGCGGCACTTGCGGTGACGGCTCTTCTCCTGGGTTGGGGGCGTTTAGGCTGGAGTAATTTTGCATCTCTGCTTGGCCCATTCGCGAAGTTGGCTCCCGTTTCTTATGCAATTTATGTAGTTCACTTTCCGATCATGACTGGTTGGCGTGAGAGCCTCCCTGTTCCTTTCTGGCTTGGTGTATTGCTTACAGGGACACTTACACTCGGCTTGTCGATCGTCCTGGAAGGTCCGTATCAGAAGTGGGTTGGGCGACATGTTCGACGGTTCTTCACCGGGCCCTTGCCTACAACGGGTGGAAGCTCCGGTGGCCAAACCTCCGGGAATTGCGCACGACCATTGTTCATCCTTGGAACGGTCGTCCTGTTAGGGCTTTGGTTGAATCCCACTACAATCAGGTCCGCACGACCGACGGATATGCATTCGCTGCAGCGAGGCTACGAGGGACCGAAGTGAAGCTGGTGTCGGCGGCGCGTTCCACCTCGTTCACGACCGCCATGAAATAGGACGAGTGCGTCGACACATCCATCTGAGACAGGGCCACTCGTACAAGCTGCGCGGCGGTAGGCACCTTGGGACGAGGCGAAAACCCTTTGACGCCCCTGCCCGACGACCGGCTCACCATTGTCGAAAGGCAAGCCGCCGACGCATGAAGCTTTGCCCGCCGCGCTATCAAGGCGAGCGAGACACCTAGGCCTTGCCGGCGTGATGGACACGGAACCAACCTCCCCAGAAGATTGTTGAGCGATGTCTCAACGGCATCGGGAGGCCTTCAATGGATCGCCGACTATTCCTGACCGGTATGGTCGCTCTGGCCGGCTCGGCAGTCGCCACAAGCATGATCCGGCCAACCCACGCATTCCCGCTTCGCTCGTCCGCTCGGGGCGGTATCCTGGGCGATCTGGATAGACCATCAGATGACGTCGCCGAAAGCGACGCCGAGCCTACACTCGTCCAGTGGGGCCCGGGGCCCTACCGTCGTAGGCGCCCTGTCTGGCGAAGGTATTGCCGAAGCTACTGGCGACGCGGCCGGAGGATCGTACGCTGCTATAGGCGGCGCGTTTGGGTCTGGTACTAGCCCTGGCAATCTGGAAGAAGCAAAGAAGCCCCGCCTCCTTTCGGCAGCGGGGCTCAATGTTTGGCTTGAAGTGAAGTGCCGAACTTATCGAACTTATCCGACGCGACTAATATCCCTAGTAGTACCCAGGATAGCAGGAGCCGTAGTAGTAGCTGGAATAATAGGGGCCACAGTAAGAATACCACCACGGCAGGCCGTACCCAATCACGACGTCCCCACCGTCGCCAAAGAAGAAGTTATTGTTGTGGAAGTGGTGGAAGTGATCAAAGCGATGACCGTGGAAGCCACTATGGAAGCCACCCATGCCGTGGAAACCATTGTGGAAACCACCCATGCCGTGGAAGCCGTGGCCGCCCATGCCGTGGAAGCCACCCATTCGCGGAAACATGAGGCCGCCGTGACCGCCACCGCCCATACCGCCATGACCGCCGCCGCCCATACCGCCGCGGACGAGTTGCACGCCGCCGCCTAGATCACCGTGCCAGGCAATTCCGACGGTCGGGGCAATGTCGGAAATGGGACCAGGAATGCTGCCGGCAATGGCAGGTGCGCCGTAGAGCACTCCAAGGCTCAGCAACCCCGAGCATGCGAGTACGGAGAGATAGCGTCTCATTTGTCTTCTCCAAGGAAAAATGTCCGTGGAGACTCAGGGCCTGCGACGATCGTAGGGGATGGGCTCTATCGGACCTCCTAAACAAACGCTTCAGAAACTTGAAAGCTTCCCCGCTCTCATCGCGACGCAAGGTCGCTGTCCCTTACGGGTTCCCTGTGGCGACTGCGTCGGCGGCGATGCGCATTACAGCCGCAGGGACGCACTCGACGATCTCGGCAGGCTTCGCATCCTGTGCCGGGGAGCCAGCGCGCGGCCTACCTGATCGCCATATCCCGCTTTATACACCTGAAACGCCCGTTGGTGAGAACGTTGAGCAGCTTTCTTGCGGCGAACCTCTTCCTCGAAGTTGTATTGTCGCGCCACTCTACGCGCCGCCCGTTTCGCTGTCGTCCAGTGTCCCCACGGACAGATGCCAGCGCTTGTCCAACCAGTCGCGGATGATGTTGCCGATCACATCCTGCTTGGTTATTCCGGCCGCGACAGACAGCGACATCACCGCATCGTCGATATCGGGCGCGCGCGCCGGATCGCCACTGTTTCGCAGCCGCAAGGCGGCGCACCTGACCGTTACACCGAGAAACGGTCGCCGAACATCGGCAGCCCGCTGACTGAATCCGCTTCAGTAGCTTCGTCCTGAAGAACGTCCCAGTGTTCGGCGAGCTTGCCACCTTCGACGCGCACGATATCGGCGGCGATCCAGGCCGGGGGCGACCATGACCTGAAAAGCGCCCATGGACGATCACGTAGTCGCCTTCGGCAAGGATCACGTGATGTTCATAGCGGAGTGTGTTGGGCAGGCCGCGAACAAGATTGAACAGGCCATCGCGGCCAGGCGGAATATGGGCGCTGTGCTGGATGTAGCGGTCCGACCAGTAGCGCTCCGCAGCGGAATAGTCGCGTTTGTTGAACAGCGCGTCGAAGGCTACGAGTACGAGTGCCTTGTTCTCTGCTGGCGAGGTGGGAGGCATTTCGCTGTTCTCCGTCGGGCCTTGTTGCGTCGGACTGCATATTGTCCCACACGATCCCTTCAAGCCTACTTGCTCGGCGCAGTGGCCTCGGACTGAGGCTGCACCCTGCTGCCGTCGGTGAGGTCGACCGGTGGGTTGAGGATCACCTGGTCGCCCGCCTTTACCCCGGTGTCGACTTCCACCTTTGTACCGAGATCGCGCGTCTCCCTGACTTTGCGGATCTTGGCCTTGCCGTCGTTGACGACCGCGACCTGCAGGCCGTCGCGGTTGAAGATGAGGGCTTCGGCAGGCACGACGACCGACTGCGACTTGCTTGGCACCTTGAGTTCGACCATGCAGTAGGCGCCGGGCTTCAAGGCGCCGTCTGGATTGGCAAGGTCGATCTCGGTGAGAAGCGTGCGTGTGCCGCTCTGAAGTGCGGTGGCGATCCGGGTGACCTTGCCTGCAAATTCGCGATCAGGCAGCTCGGGCACGCGCACGATGGCTTCGACGCCCGGCTCCACGCCGAACGCGGAATCCTGCGGCACATACACCCCGACGCGGATCACATCGGTCTGCATGATCTCGAACAGGAAGGTTCCCGTGTTGGAATTGCCCTGCACCAGACTGCCCACATCGACATTGCGCTGCGTGATGGTGCCGTCGAACGGTGCGACCACGGCGGCATAGCTCCGGTTCTGCCGAAGTACCTCGAGTTGGTTCTCCTGGGCGGCTATGTTGGCCTGCGCGACCCCGACGGCTGCCTGCTGCGCCTTGAGGTTTTGAACGTCGATCGTCCCCTGCTGCTTGGTCACCCAGCCCTGGTCCACCAGCTTCGTGTCTCGATTCCAGGTGACCTGGGCAAGATTCATATTGGCCTGAGCCTGATCGAGCGCCGCCTGCAACTGCTTGAGCGTCGCCTCGTTCTGTGAAATCTGATCGTCGAGTTCGGGAACCGCGAGCTCCGCCAGCTGGTCCCCCTCCTTGACCTCATCCCCTATGTCGACGTTTCGTTTGCCGATGTAGCCGGTGGCACGTGCGTAGATGCTGGCCGTCGCGAAGGCAGCCGTCGTTCCCGGCAGGCTGACCGGCACTATGCCGGAATTGGGCTCGATCCTGGCAACGCGGACGCTGGGTACCAAGTTACGCTGCTGTTCGGCAGCCTCCGCGACCTGTTGCTGCCGCGAATAGGCGCGCCAGGCCCCAAGCGCGAGACCGCCGGCGAGCAGCAGAAATGTGACAAGCGCCAGCAGCCGCCCACCGTAGCGTCGTCGTACTGCCGGGGGAGACTTGGGCGGGCTCTCCGCGTCGCGATCCACAGTTTCCTGCAATCCACGGGCAGGTTCGTCTTCCTGGTCGATGCGCACGCTATTCATCAGGAAGCTCCTCAAAGACGCCGTAGGAGGCGACACCGTCGTTGCGCTTGCGCAGCAAGGCAAACAGATAAGGCACGATCAAGAGGGTGGTGGGCGTTGCGAACAGCAGGCCCCCGATCACCGCGCGCGCCAGCGCCGCATTCTGTTCCTCGCCGGGAGCGCCAATGGCCATTGGGGTCATGCCGATGATCATCGCGCCCGCGGTCATCAGCACAGGGCGGATACGGGTATAGCCGGCGTCGATGGCAGCCCGGAACGCGGAGCGCCCGTCCAGTTGTCGCTCGCGCGCGAAAGTGACCAGAAGAATGGAATTAGCCGAGGCGACGCCGACGGCCATGATCGCCCCCATGAGCGAGGGGACGCTCAACGTCGTGCCTGTGATGAACAGCATCGTGAGGATGCCGCAAAAGGTCGCGGGCAGCGCCAGGATGACCACCAACGGATCGCCGAAATTCTGGTAGTTGACGACCATGAGCAGGTAGACGAACACGGCTGCGAAAATCAGTCCGATGATCAGATTTCGGAAGGAATCGTGCATGCTTTGGATTTGCCCGAGAAGCTGGATCGTGTTGCCGGGCTTCAGCTGCGGCTGCAGCTCGGCGACGATCTTTGCAATGTCGTTGGAGATGCTGCCGAGATCCCGTCCTTGTGCGCCGGCATAGATGTCGTAGACAGGCTGAATGTTGGTCTGGTTCAAATTCGTCGGCACGCTGCCGCGCTGCAGCGTGACTACATTGCTCAGGAGGCTGGGCACCGGCGCGCCGGCTCCAGCCGCAGCGGTGGCCAGCGGGGTGTTGCCGAGTTCTCCAAGCGTACTCACGAGATACTGCGGCGTTTGAACCGCGATGAAATAGGGAATGCCGGCCGCCTGATCGGTCCAGAAATTGGGCGAGACCTGTTCCGACGAGCTAAGACTTATGTTGATGTTGTTGGCAATCGCTTGCGCATTGAGACCGAGCTGCAGCGCCCGTGAGCGATCGATCTTGGCCAACAAGGCTGGTGAATCAACCTCTTGCTGTAGATGGACGTCGGCAAGGCCTGGAACGGCTGCCATACGGCTGCGTAGCTGCTGCGCCACCTGTAAATTGGTGACGCGGTCGCGACCGACAACGCGAACGTCGATCTGTGACGGCAGCCCGAAATTGAGAATCTGGGTCGTCATGTCGGCCGCCTGAAAATAGAAGGTGTCGGCCGGAAAGGCAGCCGGCAGTGCCGCGCGCAGCTTGCGCACATATTCGGCTGTCGGCGCGTGCCCTTCCTTGAGCGAGATAAGGATCACGCCGTCATTGACGTTGATCGTCGAGCCGTCGGTGAAGGCAAGATTGTACACCCTCTGCGGCACACCGATGTCGTCGACGATAAGGTCAAGGTCGCGCGCAGGGATGACCTCGCGGATCTTGTTCTCGACCTCCTGGAAGATGTGCTCGGTGGCTTCGATGCGTGTCGCCGCCGGGGCGCGGACATGAAGCTTGATCTGTCCGCCGTCGATGACGGGGAAAAAGTCACGGCCAACCATCATGAACATCACCGCGCCCAGCGCGAGCATGAGTACCGCGATCACCGGGATGATCGCCCGCCGCTTCAGCAGCAGCGTCAACACGCGCACATAACCCTGACGAAACCGGTCGAAGCCGCGCTCGAACGCCTGATGGAACCGCGCGAACCAGCCTCCCCTGCCTTCTGTCCCTTCTTGATGCTCGCCCTTCAGGAGCATGCCGATGGCGATGGGCGTCAATGTCCGCGACAGGACATAGGAAGCAAGCATGGCAAACACGACCGCGAGCCCGAGCGGTGTGAACAGGAATTTGGCGGGACCTTCGAGAAATACCACCGAAGTGAACACGCAACTGATCGCAAGCGTCGAGACCAGTGTCGGAACCGCAATGCCGGCCGAGCCGTGCAGCGTTGCGGAAGCGAGGCTCATACCTTCGCCGCGCAGCCGAAACGTATTCTCGATCGTCACCGTGGAATCGTCGACCAATATTCCCACCGCCAGCGCCATCCCGCCCAGGGTCATGGTGTTGAGCGTATGGCCGAGGAAATAGAGAACGACGATCGATGTCAGGATGGAAAGCGGGATCGAGATCAACACGATCAGCGTCGACCGGAACGAGCCAAGAAACAGCAGGATCATCAGCCCCGTGAGCCCGGCAGCGATCGCTCCCTCACGGACGACGCCCACGATCGAGGCGGTGACGAGCTTGGACTGGTCGAACAACTCGTTGATGTTCAGTCCGGGCGGCGCGGCGGCGCGCGCGATCTGCAGTGCGTTCCGGACCCCATTGACGACGGCAACGGTAGAGGCGTTGCCGTTCTTGATCACGCTCAGCAGAACCGAACGGCGGCCGTTGTCTCGCACGATGTTCTGCTGAACCGCCCAGCCGTCGTGCACCTGCCCGACATCCTTGAGGAATACGGTCTGGCCGTTTGTATACTTGATCGGAATGGCATTGAGATCGGCGATGGTCGCGGGCATCGCATCAGTGCGTACCGTGTACTGCGTGTTGCCGATCTTGGCGAGGCCCGACGGCAAGGTAAGGTTCTGCGCATTGACCGCGTTGACCACATCCGCCGGGGTGAGGCCCCGGGCCTGAAGCTTCACCGGATCGATGTCGACCATGATCTGCCGATACTTGCCGCCATCCGGCGTCGGAAACGTCACGCCCTGGACCGGCGCCAGCTGCTGGCGCAGATTGTAGATGCCATAGTCGTAGAGCTGCTGCTCGTTGAGGCGGTCAGAGCTCAGGCTGAGCTGCAAGACCGGGACGCTGGAGGCGTTGTATTGGACCACCACCGGCGGCTGGATGCCGGCCGGCATCAGGGCCCGGATGGCATTCGTCCCCGCCACGATCTGGGAGATGGCGAGGTCGAGGTTCACATCCGGCTGGAAATAGATCTTCAGAACCGAGATGCCGTTGAGGGTCTGCGCCTCCATGTTCTTGATGCCGTTCACGTTGGAGCTGATCGCGTACTGGCTGTAGGTGGTGACGCGCTGCTCCATCTCGGGCGTGCTCAGGCCCGTGTACTGCCAGATCACCGACACCACCGGAATGTTGATCTGGGGGAAGATGTCCATCGGCATGACCATGATGGCCGAAACGCCGAGGAAGACGATCAGGAGGGCGAGGACGTAGAATGTGTAGGGGAAACGCAGTGCAAACCGAACGATGCCCATCTTGATCTCCGTTTCCCCGCAGGAAACCGATCAGCTAAAGAGCCTGCCCCTCCATTGCCGGATGGACGTAGCTCCAAAGGCTCTCTTTGCGAGACCTACGTTTCCGAAACGCTGCGGGCGCGACGATGATGCTCGACTGCGTCTCCGCGTACCTGGTCGGGCGCTTCCGCGTCACGAAACGACCCACAAGACTTAAGGCTGAAAGCCCGAAGTTCAATAATCGGCTTCACGCAACCAACGGACCCGGAAGCTTGTTGAGCGACATCTCAACAACATTGGGAGGTTTCCAATGGAGCGCCTCGGCAGTCGCCACAAGCATGATCCAGCCAGTCCAGGCGTTCCCGCTTCGCTCGTCCGCCCGCGACGGTGACCCACCGAAACCCACTGAATGACCGCGATGCAGCCATTCGCAAGGCGGTCGGTGAAGGTCACTGACGGATCAATTCGCGTCGCTGCGCGAACAAATCCGGATGAGTGCAAAGGGCTCAATGGGTAACGGCACGCAGGCGAACGCGACCGACTCCTTCACCTACAAAGTCAACAAGGCTTCAAACCCGTCTGTCCTGTTGCTGGCCGGAGATCGGAAGCGCAACGTCCCGCCCATCGGCCGGGCAAGTGTCGCCGCGATGGACAGGCCAAGGCCTGTGCCTGCAGAACGCGCCGATGCCCTTTGGAACCGGGCTGTCAGTTTTTCAAGCTGTTCTGCCGATATCGTCTGGCCGGCGTTGGAGGAGGAAATAGCTTCCTGATTCAGCAGCGAAATGGTCACAGCGCCGTCGGAAGCCCCGTGGATGAGGCTATTCTCGATCAGGTTGCGCAATACGATGCCGAAAGCGTCGATATCCACCCTTCTGATCAGCGTGGCTGAAGGATCCACAACAAGTACGACCCGCCCAGAATAGTCGGGCTGTGCTCAAAATCGGAGGCAACCAGGCGAATGACAGCTGCGAGGTCGGCCGTTTCCTCGGCCAATCCGATGCCGGCTTCGGCACGGGCAAGCTGAAGGAGCTTTTCCGTCAGTCGACCGAGCCTCACCAGCGATTTCTCGATTTCCTGGGCTCGCGTCCGTGCGTTTCCGTACGGCAATTCAAGGTTCAGTTGCTGGATCTGTGCAAGCGCACCGGCAACCGGCGTTCGCAGTTCATGGGCGGCGTTGGCGGCGAATTCCCGCTCGGCTTCGATGGCGTGGCGCAGACGCACAAGCAAGTGATTTACCGAACTGGCGATCGTTGCCAGTTCGGTCGGCAGCTTCTCTATCGCGATGGGCGTCAGGTTGGCCCTGTCGCGCGCTCCGATCTCGTGCCTGAAGGCTTTGATCGGCTTCAGGGACCGCCTGACGACAAGCCAGATCACTCCGAGACTCAGGGGCGCAAGCGGAAGCACTGGGACAAGGAGCGAGACTGCGCTTTCACGCATCGCTTCCCACCTGTGCTCGAGTGGATCGGCGACCTGAAGGAACAGCGTGCCACTGAGCGCCGCTTCGGTATAGATGCGGTGCGTCGACGTCTGATAAAAGCCAGGCTTGAGCGGCACACCGAAAGCTGCTTGAGGCGCTGCCTTCGACCTGCTCTTTCTCAACGGTTGGAATTTGACCAAGGTCCCGCTGGCGCAGCGCAAGGCGCTGCTGGATAAGTTGCTCGCCGGACACGTCAATGCCCGCAGCGCCATCCAGTACAGCGACCATGTGATCGGAGACGGCGGGCAGTTCTACGATCGCGTCAGCGAAATGGGGTTGGAGGGCATCGTCTCCAAGCTCGCTGAAGCGCCATATGTGTGCGGGCGCACGCGCAGCTGGACCAAGATCAAGGCGCTGCAGCGGGGCGAGTTCATCATCGCCGGCTATACCGCCTCCAAGGCCACCGGTGGCCTCGGCGCCCTGGCGCTCGGCGAATGGGTCGACGGCGATCTCGAATATCGCGGCAAGGTGGGAACCGGCTTCGACGCAGAAACGTTGCTGCCCCGTCTGGAGGCACTGAGGGACGATGCATCGCAGCTTGAGCGAGCTCCCAAAGAGGTGATCCCGGTGCGCCCGGTGCTGACGGCACGTATCCACTATGCCAACAAGACAGCCGACAATGCCCTGCGGCACGCCGTTTTCAAGGGGTTGCGCGAGGCCCAGTTGAGCGCCAACGGAACGACGGTCGAGCGCAAGCGGCTGATCTCGGACGCGGACCTGGCCGGCATCTCGATCACCAACCCGACGCGCCGGCTGCTCGGCAAGGCGGGGCCGACCAAGCTCGACATCGCCGTCTACTACGCGACAGTGGGAGATTTCATGCTGCCGCACATCCTGGGGCGGCCTGTCTCGCTTTTCCGTTGTCCTTCGAGCAGGCTTCAGGACTGCTTCTTCCAGCGCCACGCCTTCACCGGCATGCCGCCCTCCATCGCCTCCTGCGTACCGAATTGCCCCTCGCAGCTACCAGGACATGGATCGGCTTCGGCCTGATGTGCCTTGGCATGTTCATGGCAATTCTCGACATCCAGGTCGTGGCGACTTCCCTGCCGGCAATCCAGCACGCTCTTGCAATTGATCCCGAGCTAATGAGCTGGATCCAGACCGCATATCTGATCGCCGAGATCATCGCCATTCCGCTGACGGGCTGGCTGACGCGACTGCTGTCGATGCGCTGGCTGTTCACCGCGGCCATCGCGCTTTTCACCTTGGCCTCGATCGGATGCGCCGCGAGCAACAGCTTCTCAACGCTGGTTTCGTTTCGCGTGGTGCAGGGATTTGCGGGCGGTACGCTGATCCCGGCAGTATTTGCCGCGGTGTTCATCCTGTTCTTACCGCGCGAACAAGGAATCACAACGACGTTGGCCGGGATCATGGCCGTGCTTGCACCGACTGTCGGCCCCGTGGTTGGTGGTTGGATCACGCGAACGTATTCCTGGCACTGGCTGTTTCTCATCAACGTTGCTCCGGGACTGATTGCCTGCCTGGCCATGCCGTTCCTGTTGCCCCGGCACAGAACGAATTTCGTCGATGGCAAGATGTTCGATGGCTTGTCCTTGGTTCTGATGGTGGTTGCGCTCGCGAGTCTCATGATCGGACTGAAGCAATCGCCACATGAAGGATGGCTTTCTTCGATCTGCATCGGCTTGTTTTCCTTGAGCGCGCTCTGCAGCGGCTTCTTTGTCTGGAGAACGCTGCGGGCCTTGCGTCCGATTGTGGAACTGACGTTGTTCAGGGACCGCTCGTTCGCGATCGGGTGCATGCTGAGTTTCTGCCTGGGTATCGGCCTGTTCGGTTCGGTGTATCTCATCCCTGTGTTTCTTGCGTTCGTCCGGGGGCACGATGCCTTGGAAATCGGCCGGACGATGTTGGTGACCGGCGCTGCCCAACTTGCGACGGCACCTGTCGCCGTCGCGCTGGAGCGACGTCTGGATCCGCGACTGCTGACTGCCTTTGGCTTTGGCTTATTTGCGCTGGGATTGGGACTAAGCACACTCGAGACGCACACCACGGACTTCAATGAGATGTTCTGGCCGCAGGTCATTCGCGGCGTGGCAATCATGTTTTGCCTATTGCCGCCCACTCGTCTGGCACTGGGCGCGCTGACCGAGGCAGACGTGCCGGGTGCCAGCGGGCTCTTCAATCTGATGCGAAATCTGGGTGGCGCGATTGGCATCGCGCTGATCGACACGCTTCTCTACGGTCGTACCGCTATTCACGCGGACGTCCTAGGCTCTCGACTCCTGGCCGGTGACAGGGCGGCCGCGGATGCAATTGGATTGGATCCGGATTTGTTGGCGAGCCGACTATCCGGTCCAATAACGCCCAACGCGGAGGCCTATGTGCGGCCATTGATCGAAAAGGCCGCTTTCGTCTGGAGCGTTAACGACGCATGGGCGATGTTGGCAGCCTTCGCGTTGTTCGGCGTATTGCTGGTGCCATTCGCCTGGAGGCGGGCATCGGGAACGCGACAAAACCCGGAACATTCGCCGTCCGTGCAAGTCGATGAGAACGCCCGCGGCATCCACGAAGACGGCACAGCTGTGCGGCCGGGCCAGATGCGGCGAGCGATGCCGGGTAGTCCGCCAGAATGTCAGCTTCGTCAGCCCACAACATCGTGCAGAGTTCCATCTCAAGCACCTTAGATCGACAGCTGACACATGGTCATCCCTATTGTCAAAGAAGGCGGCCACACAACACCGGTGTCTCGCGACATCACAGATTCGCGATGCTCGCAAAGCGCCGTGGTCCCATACAGCGTGCAGTGGCATAATAGCGGGTTCGCCGGGTGCTCCCAAACCCGAGCACCCCTCCTGAAATCAAACGCTTTTGGGAGGACACCATGAAACATCTCGTAACACCGATGATGCTTGGCGTTTCCTTGCTCATAACCTCCAGTGGCTTGGCTTTGGCTGGCAATGTCCACCATTCAACGGGGACGAAGGGTCAGCCCAACCAAACGTTTGGAACCCCACAGACCGGCAGTGTCACACCTGGCCACGCTAGTAGGGCCCCGGGTTCAGCCTTCAACCCAAATGGGAACGCGGGAACACACTACGCAGGCACCCAGCCGCAGAACTCCAAGAATCCGAAGAGCGTATCTCAGTACGATGTGGCTGGCTTCCAGCAGTCCCATAAACATAGGTGACGGCATTGCGAGTAGAAGATCCGCCCGTGGGTGAGATTTCGCCGGTAGGGCATAACACTCGATGCCGTCATTGGCAGCATCATGGCGGGGCGGCCAGTAACCCGGCTCTCCACGTATGGCGGATGCCAGGACAACTGCTCGAGCCGCGGTGCAGCTGCTCGGAAAAGACGCAAGGTGGCGGCCATCGTCCCCAATGGAGTTGATGCGAATTGCTTGCTGGGCCTCTATGCGCTGCCCGTCTCGCTTCCAATCGCAATAGCGCCGGCTGCAGAAGCGCCAAATAGCCACCACCTCATTCCCACGCCCTCCCCCTCCCGGGTTATCGCGGGCCGGTTCTTGGCGAGTAAGGCGCCAAGGCCAGTCGCTACTTGTGGTTATCGAGGATGCACCAAGCGGCCGCCAACTAGTTTGCCGTCTTGGCGCCCCATAGGCGGCGTAGGGGCGACCAGAGAGGCAACAGGGAAACGCGCTCCTGCACGTCCTGAGAAGCACCGGGAAAGGCTGCTGAGCGCCGTAGTTGCTTCGGATTGGCTCATCGTCGAAACTGGCAAGTGCTCCGATTTCGAGAAGCTGCCACGTGGCTTCTTCGCCAACCTCTTCGCGACCATCGCGCGCTGGCTTTCGGTCAGGTGCCGACGCTTCAGATTATTGCTGATGACGAAGGTGCGCCTGCTGTCAAATGCTGTCATGCAGCATTGATCAGACCGGGCTCAAGCCGAACAAAGCTACCCTGCACGCGCGACCGATCGGGTCCGAGAGCCTGACAAAACCTGACATTTCCGCCCAGATGCGAGGTGGCTACAGCCAGGTGCGATTTTAAGCTAGGCTGATGCGCAACGGTGAGCGCCATGCCCGAAGAGATCGAAGTGGATACCGACAAGCTGCACGAGGCGATCCACGAGGAGGTGGAGAAAGAGGGTGGCACATTTCTTCGTACGATAGCGCTGACTACAGCGCTGTTCGCAGCGTTGGCGGCAGTCTCGTCGCTACTTGCCGGCAGCTCGGTCAACGAAGCACTCGCACTCAAAACCGAGGCGACGCAGCTGCAGGCGCAAGCGTCCGACCAATGGGCTTACTACCAGGCCAAGGGCATCAAGGCCGTTGTTTTAGAGTCACAGATGGCTCTGCTGACGAGCAGCGGCAAATCTGTTTCGTCCGACCTTGGAAAGAACATCGCGCGCTACAAAGACGAGCAGCAGGAAGCGCAGCAAAAGGCCCAGGAGTTCGAGCACCAGCGCGACGAGAAGGGTACGGATGCCGACCTTCTGATCCATCGACATCACTTCTTCGCCTATGCGGTGGCGATGCTTCAGGTGGCGATTGCGCTAGGAGCCGTAGCGGCACTGACTCGCAACCGCTTCGTTTGGCTCGCCTCGACAGCGCTTGGCCTTGTCGGCGCGGCCATCTTCCTATGGGCAGTGCTTGCGATATGAAGTGCCGAGGCGCACCCGGCATGAACTTCGCCGCCCTCGCCGCGCATGAACTCGAGTTGGTGTGCCTTAACGGCAATCGACTTTGCGCCAATGCCCAGGAAGCCGCCGACATTGATGATGACCTGAGCGGTGCTTCCGGAGCCGTGGACGTGCGAGACCGTCCCGATGTCCTCATCGTCTGGCCCGAAGACCGAAACATCCTGAAGCACATCGGGAGTTAGCTCTGCCCCGGTGAGGCGGCGGTGGTTGCTGTGATCCATTGCTGGTCTCCTCTGGAGGTATCACTTCCTCAACACCACAGCCAGCCTTCTGTTCCGAAGGATGTCAGGTAAATGCTACGACAGCCTGAGCAACCTCGTGCCACTCCCTCCTCTCGCGAGGTACCAAAATGCAATTCGTCGACGCTGTAACCGTCGCTGTCTTGTTGCTTGTGGGTCCCCCTTCGATCTGAACGCGACCCAGCCAGCGATACGTGCGAAGACGGCTGGACAGGTTGGGTTTGAGAACCTGAAAGTACCTGAAATCGCAGAGGCCATCGAGAAGGCCAGAAGTAAGACCGCAGCAAAGCTCGAAATCAGCAAAGAACGGATCATAGACGATCTGGCGAAGATCGCCTTCGCATCCTGCTCGGCATTGCCGCGCGCTTAAAGGCAAATGAAAGCATTCACGGGAGCGTCAGGGAACGCATCGACGGTCAAAGCAAAACAAATCACCCAAGCGGCTGCCGTGCAGGCGCACCGTTGGGATGTAGCACATGCCAGTTGCGGACGGCACGATTGCTTGACGGGTTCTTGATAACTGCTTCAGAAAAGTCGCAGAGGCTATTGAAAAAGGCGAGTTCAACCCAAAGAAACAACCGCGCCGCACGCGTACCAAGACGGATCGATACCTGACCGGTACCTGAAAAAACCTGACATCGCTGCCTGCGTGCCGGTGCTGTTGTCCCTCACCTACAAGCATCGAGGGGACACAGGAGCAGGGTTCTCGCCTGTTATGGTTGCAACGACCGTAGCACGGACCGAGCCAGGGCGATCTTACGGCGGCAAAATCATCGCTGGGCCCGCCGCTGAGCAAATCGCATTCGATCGCGGGCTGGGCAAAATCGTTATGGGCGAGATGGTCGCGCGGGTCGATGGGTGACTTTAATCCCGGGTCCGCCCAGTGAAACGGCTGATGGCGGCACCGGCTACTATCCCCGCGATTCCGCCAGCCGCCTTGATGATAGCGTCCTGGATGTGAGCGTGCCGACTGGGCGACAGAAGCTGGGCTGCTTCGAACGCGAATGCGGACCCGACGACAAGGCAGGTCAGCAGAAGCCAATGCCGCGGGTAACCAAGGACAAAGGCGAAGCCGACCGCCGCAAAGGCGGCAAAGCGCTCCACGTCAGCCGGCTCATGTGTGTGCGGCCGCCACTGAATGGGCGAGACGGTGACGAACAGAATGGCCGCAAGCAGCAGCCAGGCGAATGGTCGTGCAAACGATCTGATCATGCGCTGGCTATAGCGCGACCGAACACCACGATCCATACCGCGCAAAGGCAAGTTCACCAGCGGGCAGCGAACATATGTCATGCTGGCGTTGGCATGCTTCGACAGTCCGGCTGTAGTCGTCGCCGCGCTCAAGAAAGCATGCGGCCGATCGCGACCTTCTCCTCATCGGTGCAGGAGCCTAGAGGACGGCCGAGCAGCAGGGGTATCAGCTACTTCAGAAAACTTCAGTTTCCGTCGGGCACACGTCTGCTTGCAAATGCTGACATTGCAACTCTTCGCAAATAGCTTCCTGAACCACAACATTTAACCACAGGCGCTGGCCCCAAGTGGGCTCACCTCGCCTGGTCACGAGCAGATGCAAATTGAAACTCCAGTGCGGGCAAGCCAATCGAGCGTTTGCGAGGAATTGAACCAGTGCAGCCGCCAGCAGAAAGCATTTTCACCCCTGTACCGAAACGCGCGGGGGTTCGTTTCAAGCTGTAACCAGCGCTCAGGGAAAGCAAGCCTTGATGACATTCTTGGCGCCAAACTCGGCCGCTCGCCGCCATGCTTCCTCTGTATCCCCGCGATAGGTAAACAGGCGATCGCAGACACGGTTACTGTCTTCCAAGTCGAAGACAGTGATCTTGGCCCAGCCGACCAGCGTGCTCATCTTTTGGATCCCACCTGCAAGGAGGTATCTCGCATTCGCCGTCTTGGCCTGGCGTCTCAGCGTGTCAATTCCAGGATTTTCCAACGAACAGCGATCCGACCCGCATGGCAGCGCAGCAATCTCTAGACGGTTATCCGCTGACAACGTTTTCTGCAGCTCTGTTTCAAACTGGCGAAGCTGATTTTCGTGTCGGGCCTTTTGGTCCTCGACCTCGCCCGAGGTGTCGACGAAGTAGAATTGCGCCACGGCAATCTCGATTGGTTGACCATCCTTGGCGAAACTGCTTGCTACCCCAAGGAACATGAAAACCGCTACTGCCACCCGGAGAGCGGAAATCGTTGGACGGACCATACTGTCCTCCATTGAGAGAGGTGCCGCGCCGACAGTAGCAATCGACGCCGGTCCAATCCATCGGCACGGCAAGCACCATCCCCCTGAAAGGGGCAAAGCCAACAGACGCTGGTGGACAGGTAGGTCTGCATGGCCCGTAACACCTACTACCGGACGCCCCATTGGGCAGCACTGAAGCGCAGCACACATGAACGAGATGGATGGCGCTGCGTAGTGCCAGGATGCCAGACCCCGACATACCGCCTCACCTGTGACCATATCCACCGCCGCCCGAACGTCGAATATCCGACTGGCTTCGATGTTCTGAGCAACACCCGGACCCTCTGCGGCAACCACGACGCCCAAGTCAAAGAGACGTCATCAGGTAGGCGTAGGCAGGACGGCAAGCTGATCGTCAAGGGCTCAAGAGGCCGTAGATAAGCTCAACAAGAGTGAGGAAAGCGCGCCCGGCCAGACTGTAAAAACGCTCTGGGACGCCTACCGCCAAGAGAAGTCTGGGCGGCGCATCGCCGAAAGCATGCTCACTAGATGGAAGGCATTGGAAGGGACGTTCGGCAACCGAGTGGCCGAGAGCATCGGGGATGAGACTTGCCAGGGTTACATCAAGCTCCACCGGAAGCCGACCGAAGCAATTGAAGGCGGACCCGGCTCAAGACCGGCCTACCCCAATGGACGATCAGACGGCACGATCTGGACGGAACTCAACCACCTCCGCATTGTCCTGGAGTGGGCGAAGCGGAGAAACCGCATCGCGCAGGCACCGTATATTGTCATGCCCCTGAAGCCCGCACCGCGCGACAGGTGGCTAACCCGCACCGAAGTGCAAAGGCTTACCGAGAATGCAACGGGCGAGCACATTCGCCTGTTTATCATCCTGGCCATAGCGACAGGCGGGCGAAAGGAAGCGCTGCTTTCGCTCCGGTGGGAGCAGATTGATTTCGTGCGGGGGATAATCTACCTCGATGACCAGCAAGCAACGCATAAGCGCAAGGGCCGCGCATCGGTGCCCATGAACAAGACCGTTCGGGCAGCGCTGGTTGAGGCACGTAGGGCGGCCCTCAGCAAGTACGTGATCGAGTGGAGCGGGGAACCAGTGCAGTCCGTCAAACGATCACTTGCGAAGACCGCCGAGAAGGCAAAGCCGGATGGCGTTACCGCTCACGTTTTCCGCCACTCGGCGGCTAGGTGGCAGGCAGGAGGCCGGGATTCCCATGTCGAAGATTGCGCAGTATCTTGGGCACAGCGACAGCCGGATCACGGAGCGCGTCTACGCTCGATTCGCCCCCGGACACATGCAGGATGCCGCCGATGTTCTGGATCTTAGTTTCGTGGAAGGTGTTCCCACTGGTACGCTTGAACCAGTGCCCGTGACCGGAAGGTGAACAGATGGCCAACCTTTCCTCAAACGACACAGCAAAAACGGCGCATTTTTGCGGCTTCCAGAGCGGCGCCACCCTTCACACGGGTGGGGTCATAGGTTCAATCCCTATATCGCCCACCATTCTCCTTCGCTGAATTCGGCTTTTCACACACTCTGCGTGAACAAATCGTCGCTTGCTCGGGCAACGCACACGATGGGAATACCCGTGTCCGCCGAGCATCTCGAACGCTGCGTGCGCGAGCAATTCAGCCCTGCCATCAACAATGACTGCGGAACCATTGCTGCGCACAGTCGAGTTCGAAGAGCTTGGCGCTGCTTTGCTGCCGCGCCGTGCGACGGCAGTCGCCAACAGCGGCTCTGGGTTCGCCTGGGAGTGATCCCGGCAAGCGCCCGCCCATCCCTCTGGACAAGCCGCCTCAGCGACCTAGTTGCCCTGACAGGCAGTACGAACTCGCCTTGACGGAGTATTTCCATGGCCAGTGGTTCAGTCGAACCGGCCACCGAGCCTGTCGAGCGCAAACGCAGGCGGTGGGAACAATGGGCGTTCCTTGTCCTTGCCTTCGTCATCTGGCCGTTCATCGCAGTTGGCTTCGTCGCAACCTATGGATTCATCGTATGGATGTGGCAGGCTTGGGCCGGCCCGCCCGGCCCGCCCGGCGGATGACCGGCCATGGCGCCCTCCTCGCTCAGCAGGCGCGCATTGCTTCTGGGGCACCTGGCCTCCCGGCAGCGGTTCCGCATCTACCCGCCAGAGGCGTCTGAAGGCGGTTTGAATTCCTGTATCGGTTGCGGAGCCTGCGTTGCTTCGTGTCCGACCGGCATCATCGTGCTGGCGGACGGGGTCCCCGAGATAGATCTTGCCAAGGGGGAATGCACTTTCTGCGGAGAATGCTCCAAAGGATGCCCGGAGCCCGTCTTCGACGCCGTGTCGCCGGTCAGGTTCGCTCATGTCGCAGCCATTTCCGATAGCTGCCTCGCCAGGCTCGGCATTGCGTGCGGCATCTGCCGCGATGTCTGTCCTGAACAGGCTATCCGCATGCGCCCCCGCCCCGGCGGCATTTTCGTCCCGGAGATAGATGAGGATACCTGCTCCGGCTGCGGTGCTTGCATCGGCATCTGCCCTGCGACAGCCATTGGTGTGGCGGCACCGAAGATGGAGCCAGCCCATGCCTGACGCCAGTCGCCTCTACCATATCTCCAGCGCCATCATAACCGTGCAGCCTGCGAAAGCGGAAGGCGTCGCCACGCTGGTCGCGAGCATGCCAGGTGTGGAGGTCCATGCCCGTGAAGGCAGTAAGATCGTCATCACCATTGAAGGTGCCACGACCGGATTCCTCGGCGACAGCCTGATGCAGATTGCGCTGCTCGACGGCGTGTTCGCCGCAAACATGGTCTTCGAACACGTCGACAAACTGGAAGGTACGGAACAATGACAGCCGATCTGACGCGGCGCGACGTACTCAAGGCACAGGCTGCGGCAATTGCTGCGGCAACTGCCGGCATCAGTCTACCGGCGCCGGCCCAGCCGGTGCCTGGAGGCGTGAATGCCCTTGAGATCCAATGGTCGAAGGCGCCATGCCGCTTCTGCGGCACCGGTTGCGGCGTCATGGTCGGGGTAAAGCAAGGCCAGGTCGTTGCCACCCACGGCGACTCACAGGCGCCGGTCAACAGGGGCCTCAACTGCGTGAAGGGCTACTTCCTGTCGAAGATCATGTACGGCGCCGACCGCTTGACGACGCCGCTGCTGCGCAAGCGCAATGGCGTCTACGACAAGGACGGAGAGTTCGAGCCGGTCAGCTGGGACGAAGCCTTCGATGTCATGGCCGAGAAGTGCAAGAAGGTCCTGAAGGAAAAGGGGCCGGACTATGTCGCCATGTTCGGGTCGGGCCAGTGGACCATCTGGGAAGGCTACGCGGCAACGAAGCTGATGCGTGCCGGCTTCCGCACCAACAACCTCGACCCCAACGCCCGCCACTGCATGGCCTCCGCTGCCTACGCCTTCATGCGGACCTTCGGCATGGACGAGCCGATGGGCTGCTACGAAGACTTCGAGAATGCCGACGCCTTCGTGCTCTGGGGCTCCAACATGGCCGAGATGCACCCGGTGCTGTGGTCGCGCCTCGCCGCCTGGCGGCTTGGTACCCCGCACGTCAAGGCAGCGGTGCTGTCGACCTTCACCAATCGCAGCATGGACCTTGCCGACATACCGATCATCTTCAAGCCGGGCACGGACCTCGCGATCCTCAACTACATCGCCAACCACATCATCACCACAGGGCGGGTCAACGAGGATTTCGTCCAGAAGCACACCACTTTCATGCGCGGCGTAACAGATATCGGCTACGGCCTGCGGCCCGAGCATGCGCTCCAGCAAGCGGCCAAGAACGCCGCCGATCCCGGCAAGATGGATCCGATCGACTTCGAGGCCTACAAGACTTTCATCTCCGACTACACGCTCAAGAAAGCGTCGGACCTGTCGGGCGTCGAGCCGTCGCTGTTGCTGGAACTCGCCGAGCTATACGCCGATCCCAAGATCAAGGTCATGTCGCTTTGGACGATGGGATTCAACCAGCACATCCGCGGCACCTGGGCCAACCAGATGCTCTACAACATCCACCTGTTGACCGGAAAAATCTCCGAGCCCGGCAACAGCCCGTTCTCGCTCACTGGGCAACCCTCCGCATGTGGCACGGCGCGCGAAGTCGGAACGTTCTGCCACCGCCTTCCTGCAGACCTTGTGGTGACGAACCCGGAACACCGCAGGATCGCCGAGGATATCTGGAAAGTACCGTCAGGTCTGCTGCCCGCCAAGATAGGCTATGACGCGGTCCAGCAGGACCGCATGCTCAAGGACGGCAAGATCAATTTCTACTGGATCCAGGTCACCAACAACCTGCAGGCCGCACCGAACAGCAGCAACGAGACCTACCCCGGCTACCGGAACCCTGAGAACTTCATCGTGGTGTCCGACGCCTACCCCACCGTTACCGGCATGGCCGCCGACCTGATCTTGCCCGCCGCAATGTGGGTGGAGAAGGAAGGTGCCTATGGCAACGCCGAGCGGCGCACCCAGTTCTGGCGTCAGTTGGTCAAAGCTCCAGGCCAAGCGCGCTCGGACCTTTGGCAACTTGCCGAGTTTTCCAAGCGCTTCACCACGGACGAGGTCTGGCCTGCCGAGATTCTGGCTGAGAATCCCGAGTTCAAGGGAAAAACCTTGTTCGACGTATTGTTCAAGAACGGTCAGGTCGACAAGTTCCCGGTCAGCGACATCGACCCGAACTACCAGAACCATGAATCCGAGGCGTTCGGCTTCTACATCCAGAAGGGCATGTTCGAGGAATACGCCATATTCGGCCGCGGCCACGGCCATGACCTCGGGCATTTCGACCGCTACCACGAGGAACGAGGCCTGCGCTGGCCGGTGGTGGACGGCAACGAGACCAATTGGCGCTACCGCGAAGGTTTCGATCCATATGTAAAGGCCGGCGAAGGCGTCAGTTTTTATGGGCGGCCCGACGGAAGGGCGATCATCCTGGCCGTTCCCTACGAGCCGCCCGCCGAACCGCCGGATGCCGAATTCGATATCTGGCTGGTGACGGGCCGGGTGCTCGAGCACTGGCACTCCGGCTCGATGACCCTGCGCGTACCCGAGCTCTTCAAGGCGTTCCCCGGTGCGGTTTGCTACATGAACGCCGACGATGCCCGCAAGCGCGGCATCAATCAGGGAGGCGAAGTCAGGATCATTTCGCGCCGTGGCGAAATCCGTTCGCGGGTCGAGACGCGTGGCCGCAATCGAATGCCGAGCGGAGTGATTTTCGTGCCGTGGTTCGATGCGAGCCAGCTGATCAACAAGGTTACGCTCGACGCCACTTGCCCCATCTCCAAACAGACGGATTTCAAGAAATGCGCAGTCAAGGTCGTTTCCGTCGCTTGAGCGGATCGCGCCAGCTCGCGACCGTCTTTGGTCTCGTCGTGCTCTGCGCCAGCAGTGCGGCAATCGCGCAGATGATTTCGGAACTCACCGGGCCGGTTCCACCCATGAGGCCGATTCCAGCTCCTCCAATCCCGAAATGGGTCACCAACGATGTGAGAGTGATGCGAGCCTTTCCTGACCAGCCGCCGGTCATTCCGCATTCGATCGAAGGCTACCAGCTTACAGTCAACACCAACCGCTGCCTCAGTTGCCACAAGCGCGAGTTCACCGTCGGGTCAGGCGCGCCAATGATCAGCGTGACTCACTACATGACACGCGACGGCCAGATGCTCGCCGACGTAGCACCTCGCCGCTATTTCTGCACGGCATGCCACGTCCCTCAGGCCGATGTGGTCCCTCTCGTGAAGAACACGTTCAGGGACATGAGCGAACTGGGCTTCAAGCCGACTGGGAGCGAGTGAGCGATGCAGCGGCTCAAGGATTTGCTTCGCCGATTCTGGGCAGTTATCTCCAGGCCCGCCGTCAGTCTCAGCCTTGGTTTCCTGACGCTTGGCGGCTTCATTGGAGGCGTCATGTTCTGGGGCGCCTTCAACACGGCACTGGACCTGACGAACACCGAACAATTCTGCATTTCGTGTCACGTGATGAAAGACAACGTCTATGACGAGCTGACGCACACTGTGCATTTCACCAACCGCTCGGGCGTTAGGGCATCCTGTCCGGATTGCCACGTTCCCCACAACTGGACCGACAAGATCGCGCGCAAGATGCAGGCGTCCAAGGAAGTGTGGGGAACGATCTTCGGCACCATCGATACAAGGCGCAAGTTTCTCGATCACCGCCTGGCCATGGCCGAGCACGAATGGGCGCGCTTCAAGGCCAACGACAGCCTGGAATGTCGCAATTGTCATTCCGCCGTCGCCATGGATTTGTCCAAACAGACCAAGCGAGCAGCCGAAATACACGAACGCTACCTGCTTACGGGAAAGGCGACCTGCATCGACTGCCACAAGGGCATCGCCCACAATCTGCCCAACATGCAGAACGTCGCCCCCGGCTGGAAGGTTTCGCCAGAAATGGACGCCACCAAACCAGCGGAGTCATCGGCAATCGACCAACTCGAGGGACTGGTTGCGTCTTACCATCGGATGGTATCGGGAACGGCCCAATAGCGTTCACGCTTGCGGCGTAGGGCTACTCCTGACTGGCATTGCCGATCGGACGCCCGCAGGCATTCACCCGTGTAGCCGCCGAAGCAGAATACCCAGCCGCTCATCCGGCGCGCATGTCTCGAGATCCACGCCGGGCTTGGCAGGTACGGCACCCTTGCCGCGCATTCTCGCCTCGCTCGGACTGTAGCCAAATTCACGCCTGAAGGCCCGGCTGAACTCTGCCCCATCGTTGAAGCCGCGCTGCTCGGCTATTGCAAATATGCGGCGCGTATCTGCTGGGTCGGTGAGGACCGCATGCGCATCGACAAGCCGCCGATGCAGTATGTAGCGCATGACCCCGCCGCTTGGCTCGAACAGCCGATAGAGCCGAGTGCGCGAAACACCGAGCGCCCGGCACAAGCTCTCGTTCCCCAATCCCGGGTCATGGAGGTTGGCATTGATATGCTGCCGCGCCCTCTCCAGCAATACTGCCGAAATGGGAGCGCTGGCCTCCTCCAGACTGTCCCCGGATGGCGACACGCATGCCTGGATCATGGCACGCGTCGCCGTTGCCAGTTCAGGGAGGTCAGCGACCGTCATTGTCGGCAGGCAACGGGCGAGCCCGGACATGTAGTCGGCAAAAAGATGCCCCAATCCGCCACCAAGCGTCGAGAACTCGGCCGCACCAAGCGTTGCCGCCAGATTGTGAGACAAGTCCCTAGGCACAAACAGCATCAGCATATGGCTGTCGCTGACGTGCCCCTCGAAGGGACCATCAAGGGCGTGGATCTGCACCACCCCAGGACCGGCGGAGAAACTGCCGCGGCGGGCCATCGTGTGGGCGTGGCCCTCAAGCAGCAAGGTCATGATCCAATGGTCGAGCGGCTCGCGGCGGACACGTCCTTGCAAACCGGCAAAGTCGAAGCCTTCGGTGCTGATCGACGAAAATGCCATGCAGCCAAGATCCCAGATCGCCTGCCTTGCGTCGAATCCGGGCGTTCGGCTGCCTGGATTGGAAAGATCAATCATGGGAGCGAAGTTCTGCCGCCACGCCGCGAATTGGTCAGTCCGTGAGAACCCGTCGGTGGAAAACTCGAAATGAGGGATTGGCGCCCGCTGCTCATCAAGCGCCTGGGCATGACTGAAGGTAAATTCAGGCCCGCCGCGAACAACGGTTGGACTGCGACCATTCCGCCCCAACGCCCGCTGCGCTGCAGTCATGCTGCCTCCCTGATGAGAGGCAACGTCAGCGTTGCCTCTGGTGGCAAACTTATCAACCCCAACAGGCAGGCGCGAATGCGCCCTATGTCCCGCCGCGGTCGCCGCTATCTTATCCTGTCCGCTGACGGCACATCATCTGCGGACAATGAAAATTACATCGAAGCAATATCGCATTCAACCCGATTTTGCGCAGATTTCTACGCAACATACTAAAAGCATTAAGCAATATTGCGATTATGCTTAAATCATCAAAACAATCAAAAAATACGAACTAAAACATGTCTAAATTTAATTTATATTTAAAACACTAGTGAACCCGAACTATTCCTCGCGATACTCGGCCTGGGCAAACGACCTCTCGACATCGCCTGACGCGAGCAATGTCGCGATCCACCGGCCATTCGGCGATTGGAAGCAATAGACGATGAACGCGATCAGGATCGGCACGCCGATGAATGCACCGGCAATGCCCCATATGAAGCTCCAGAAGAACACCGAAAAGATGACGGCGAAGGGCGAGATCGACAAGGAGGCACCGGTCAGCAGCGGCTCCAGATAACTGCCGATGATGAACTGGATCACGTTGAGGCCGATGAAGATCACGACGGCCATCTGCCAGGATTCGAACTGCGCGATGGCAAAGAGCGTGGGAAACATGGTCGCGACGAATGGCCCGAGGAAGGGAATGTAGTTGAGCGCGAAAGCGATCGCCCCCCAGGCCGCGGCAAGTTCAAGGCCGGCCGCGAGTGCAAACACCCACACGACGAGGCCGGTAAGCACGCTGGCGAAGCTGCGCACGACCATATAGCGCCTGAGCTTGGCGGCAATCAGACGGTTGGCGGTGCGGATACGCGAACCCTGAGGTTGGGCAGAAGGCGCGGCTAGCCTGCGGTTGAAGTCCTCGACCTCAAGCAGGCCAAGCATCACCAGAATGAACACAAGCACCGCGAAACCGGCGAAGCCATTAAGCCTCCCGGCCACCCCTTGGGTAAAGCCGACGAGCCAGTTGACATCGTAGCGGTCGGCGAGTGGCCCGGCGATGGCCAGGCCGTGTTCCTCGAGCCAGTTGGTCCAATCGGTGTAGATTGCCTGGAATCGGCCGGCATTGAGGAACAGCCACTGGCCAATCCTGCCGAACCCCCAGAAGACGGCGGAGCCGACGGCGAGCACCACGGCAATCGTCGCCGAAAGCGTAACCAACAGCGCCAGCAATTTAGGGAGGAAGCGCTGAAGCGCGGCCTGCATCGGCCAGACCATCGCGATGACGAAAAGCGAAAAGACCAGCGGAACGAAGATCGTCTGCCCCACATACAGCAGGGCAAGTACGAGAATTCCGGTCGCCAGATACCCGATCAAGCGACCCTCACCGCCAATTGCCATCACCGCCCCTTGCCCCTCATGCCAAAGCTCTGTCCAACCGAAGTTCAACAACTCCGGCAGCATTGTCCACTATGAATATGCGCCTTGATGCAAAAGCACACGCGAAGTCGAATTCGATTTCGCGTGTGGACTTGCTTTGACGGCTCGCCGCTGCGTCAGCGGCATTGGCCTTGATGCACGATGCGGAAGCCATCCGCCCGCGCAAGGCAGCTATTGGAGAAAGTCTGCCATCTGTTGCCCCTGACGGCACAGACGGGCACGAATTCCATCGTGCAGGCACGCGGCGGCTCGGCCCTACGGCATTGCCCGTTGTGGATCACGCGGAACCCGTCGGCCCGCGCCAGGCAGGCATTGGAGAAGGTCTGGGTGCGGTCGGCGCGTTGGCCGCAAACGGGCGCGTATTCGAAACTGCACATTTGCGGGCGCGAAGGACCGGGAACGGGGCCAGGACCTGGTGACTGCGGAACACAGGAAGACAATGCAACGGCGGCGACCAATAACAACACCGGCCCAAACAAACGATAGACTATGGTCATCAATCTCCCCCCTCGGGTTTTGAAGTGCCGTAAGGCTCCGTGAAAATCAGCCGGGCTTCGTCGCCGGCGCACTAAAGGTCCCAGGTTCCGGCGAGCCTTCGCAGGAACCCGAGAGCCAGGATGAAAACGACCCCGCCGAGAAGGCCCGCGATCCCTACACCGATCATGATCGTGGGAGCGAGCATGTCAGCGGCTGCGTTCCCTGCTCCGCCGACAAACCACTCGATGCCCGGCGTGCGAGCCACGAGCCAGGTGAGGATCAATCCTCCGACCGCGCCCGCCAGTGCGTTGACGCCGCGACCGAGGCTGGCGCTGTTTACCCAATGGCCCACGGCCAGTCCGCCCGCCGCCCCGCAGATCGCTTCAATCAGAATGGGGATGATGGTTTGCGCGGACATCACCGTGCTGCCTGGATCGTCATGTGCGATGGGCGGACCTTGGCGATCCGCCCCATTCGCCATCGGCCTCAGGCGGCCGGGCCTGCCTGCTGCAGCGCGTTGCGCAGCGCCTGTTCCTTGGTCTCGTCGAGCGAGGTCTTCAGCACCACGCCGCCAAAACCCTGGATTTCCTTCAGCACCTTGTCGGCCGTCATATCCTGAACCAGCACGAAAAGCGCGCCGTTGCCTGGCTGCATGCTGCCCGACAGTTCCTTCATGAAGGCGTCGTTGATGCCGAAATCGCTGAGCGCGCCGCCAAGCGCGCCGGAAGCAGCGCCGACAGCCACGCCGAGCAGCGGATTGAGGAACAGGACGCCGACCAGCAGGCCCCAGAAGCTGCCGGAAACGGCACCCGCCGCAGTGGTGTTTACCAGCTGATTGAGCTTGATCTTGCCGGCTTCCGTCTTGGTCGCAATGACCGCGTCGCCGAGCTTGATCAGGTACTGCTTCTGCAGTTCGAACAGGCGCTCACGCACCTCTTCTGCCTTGGCTTCGGTAGGGTAAACGATAACGATCAGATCGGACATGGTAACTCCTGTATGCAGAACGACTGAGCGAGAATTTCGCGTCTCGTCCGCGACACTAGCGCGACGGGCATACGGAAGGGATTAGCGTTGAATCCCGCGACTGTGCATTGCGTTCCAATTTGTGCAACTGCGAACGCTCTCAAGCAACTTTCCCGCCGCCGGCCACAGCATTGTAGAAGCTAACGCTCACGCGAGCATTCGCCAGCCGACGGTAGAGCTTTTTCTTCTCGTGGAGAGCCCACCAATCGTAGAGGAAAATGTCGAGTGGCCGCCACAGCGCGACCCAGCCCACGATGATGAAACCCTCCTCCACGAAATGGCTGACACCGCCGCGGGAGGAATATGCCGCGAATGTCTGGCCAAGGACGAGGCAGAGGCCGAGTACCGTAAGGCCGATCAGCAAGGTGCGCCGCCCGAGCCGGAAAAGGTCGCTCAGTTCGCGCCCCATGGTCTTTTCGCGATGGGCGAAATGATGCTGAACTGAAGTTTCCAGACTACTGACCTCCGGGTCCTCTTCCGCACTCGCGGGCACGTGGATGCGGATCTGGATCGGCTTGTCCGCAGGCAACTCGTCGACCCAATCGCAAATGTACTCATCCGCCTCCTTCGCCAGGTCGCGCTCCCGGAACGGAAATGGATCCATCGTATCGAAGAGTTGCGAGACATCGTCGAGGCGGATCTCGATCGCCGGGGACTGCCCAGGTTCCAATGGTGCATAGCGGGTCATCGCGATGGCCTCCGGAACCAGGGCCCCCGCCCCGGCTTTGCTTGAAAAACTCGGCATTCTAGCCGCATGGGATTCTCCAATCGCTGAAGGCCGAAATTGCCCGTCGCGCCAGATCGTCAACCGACCACATCAACGGCCTCCGCCTGCAGCGATTGGCGAGCATCGCCATCCGGCTCAGCGGGAATGCCGAACCACAGGACATAAAGTGCGGGCAGGAACACGAGCGTCAGTGCCGCCGCGACGACCAGCCCGCCGATAACCGTGAATGCCAGCGGCGCCCAGAACGGATCGCGGATGATCGGCAGCATGCCAAAGATGGTCGACCCGGCAGTAAGGAACACTGGCCGCACCCGCTCCGTTGTCACGTCGATCACGCCCTGCCAGGACCTGCCGTCGGCCGCCATCCGCTTGTCCAACTGGTCGATGAGCACGAGCGAATTGCGCGTGATCATGCCGATCAGGGCGATCATGCCGAGCACGGCGATGAAGCCCATCGGTATGTTTGCGATCAGCATGACCAGCACGACACCGATCAGCCCCAGCGGAACAACGCTCAGCACCAGCAGCAGCCTCTGTACGCTCTGCAGCTGGAACATCAGGATCACGACCATCACGATCGCCATCAACGGGAGCATTTCGACTACCGACTTGAGCCCCATTTCTGCGCCCTCGACCGAACCGCCGACCTCAATCTTGAAGCCCGGATTGTCGGCACGGATCGCATCTATCTTGTTGGCCGCAGCATTTACGGCAGTGGCGGCAAGGACGCCCTCCTGAGTGTCGGCCTGGACTGTGACGGTGGTCTCGCGGTTATGCCGCCAGATGATCGGCTGGGTCGTCCGGTATTCGATCGTAGCGATACTGGCCAGCGGCACGGTCTTGTTGGTACCGATCGGAATCTGGAGGGAACGAAGCGTATCGATGCTCGTACGCTCGTCCGCCCCCGCGCGGGCCACCACATTCACCAGATAGATCGAGTCCCTCACCTGCGTGATCGGAAGCCCAGATGCGGTCGCAAACAGCGACTGCGCGATCGCCGCGGAATTCAGTCCGACCAGCCGGGCGCGATCCTGGTCGACCTCGATCACGACTTTCCTGACCGGTTCGTTCCAGTCGAGGTTGGGCGCAATCACGCCCTTGATCCCCGCCAGCGCGTCGGCAACCTGCCAGGCGACGTCGCGAACGCCCGCAACGGTTGGTCCGCTGACGCGATACTGTATCGGCCAGCCGACCGGAGGTCCCATCTCAAGCGGCGAAACCCGCGCAATCATGTTCGGGAAGCGGCTGTCGAATTCCTGTTGCAGCCGGGCCTGGAGCGCGTCGCGGGCCTCGACACTCTTGCCGATCACCACGGCCTGCGCGCGGAAAGGCGCAGGTGCCTGTATGTCCATCGGCAGATAGAAGCGGATGGCATCCGAACCGACATAGAAGCTCCAGTCGACCACATCAGGGTCGGCAGCCAGGACTTGCTCGACCTTCTTGACGTCCGCCTCGGTAGCGCGCAGCGAGGCATTCTGCGGCAGCACCAATTGGACCATCAGCTCTGGCCGATCCGACGGTGGAAAAAACTGCTGCTTGAGGAGCGGCCAGGCAAGCAATGCGGCCACGAACAGTGCCGCTGTACCGATCACCACTGCGATGCGCAGCCGGATGCAGGCGCCAAGGATCTTCTTGAACCACCGCGTCATGGTACCTTCGCCCTTCTTGGCCGCCTTCGGGTCCGGCTTCAGAACGGCAAGCCCGACGATGGGCGTGAGCAGCACCGCAACGAGCCATGACACGATCAGCGAGACGGCGACCACGACAAAGAGCGAGCGCGCATATTCGCCCGAAACGCTGCGGGCAAACCCGACGGGGATGAAGCCCGCGATCGTCACGAGCGTACCCGCCAGCATCGGGAAGGCGGTGGCGGTGTAGGCATAAGAGGCCGCCTTGACCCGCTCGTAGCCCTCGTCGAGCTTTGCCACCATCATCTCGGTGGCGACCATGGCGTCGTCGATCATCAGCGTCAGGGCAATGATCAGGGCGCCGAGCGAGACGCGCTGCAACGCGATCCCCATCAGATCCATAGCCAGGAAGGTCATGGCCATGACCAGCGGAATCGACACCGCCACGACCAGCCCGGCCCGAAAACCGAGCGCCAGGAAGCTGACGCCCAGAACGATCAGCACGGCCTGGGTAAGCGAGACGGTGAACCCGCGTATCGCATTGGTAACGACCGTCGGCTGGTCGGCGACCTTCACCAGATCGATGCCTATCGGCAGATCGTTCTCGAACTGCTTCATCGCCACATCGATGTTGCGGCCAAGCTCGAGAATGTCGCCGCCGGAGGCCATCGACACGGCCAGGCCGATCGCCGGCCTGCCCTTGACCCGGAACAACGGCTGGGGTGGATCCACCGTGCCGCGCACGACGCTGGCGATGTCGCCCAGGCGGACGAAGCCAGACCCTGTCGGAATATTAAGGTTGCGGATGTCTTCTTCGTTGCGCAGGTCGCCGGACACCTCGAGGATGGTCCGATCGTGTTCAGTGGTCATCGTGCCGGCAGGAAGCACAGCATTTTGCGCCTGGATGGTGCCGATGATCGTGGACGCGCTCAGGCCGAGGCTGGCCAACCGCTGCGTCGAGAATTCGATGTAGATGGTCTCGTCCTGGGTGCCGAGCAACTCGACCTTGCCGATGTTGTCGAGCCGCAGCAGGCGGTTCCTTGCCTCATAAGCCCAGTCGCGGACCTCGCGGTCGCTGAAGTCCTCCGAGGAGAAGCCGTATATGATGCCGAATGTATCGCCGAATTCGTCATTGAAGAACGGGCCGCGTATGCCCGAGGGGAAAGTCGCCTGGATGTCGCCGACCTTCTTCCGCACCTGGTACCACAGGTCGGCCACCTTGTCGGGCGCAGTGGCATCGTCGAGCGTGACATAGATCACCGATTGGCCGGCGGTGGTCAGGCTGCGCAGTTGATCCAGGCCCGGCACTTCCTGCAGGGTCCGTTCCAGCCGATCAGTGATCTGATCGGTGGTCTGTTCGATCGTGGCGCCCGGCCATGCCGCATGCACCAGCATGGTCTTGACGGTGAATTCGGGATCTTCGCTCCGGCCGAGACGCACATACGAAAAGGCGCCGGCAACGGCGCCAAGCAGCATCAGGAAGACGATCAGCCCCCGGCGCTTTATCGCCCATTCGGAAAGATTGAAACCGCCGTTCATTGCGCTCCGCCCTGCAGCAGGCGGACGGGCATCTGCGGACGCAACTGCTGGGTGCCGGCAATGACGACCCTGTCGCCATCGGCAAGGCCGTGCGACACCAAGAAATCACGGTCGCCGAAGCGCGCCACCTCGACCGGCACCAGTTTTGTCGTGCTGTCGGCAGGATTGACGACCCAGACGGCAGGCTGCGCGCCCTTGTTGAAAAGTGCGGTCATCGGCAGCCGTGCAACCGGCTCGCCCGGAATCTTGACCGTACCGCGCACCGCGCTGCCAAAGCGAAAGTCGCTCGGGACGTTTTCGAGCGCCACGCGAACGTTGAAGTTGCGCGTGACCGGATTTGCGGTCGGCGAAATTTCACGGACCGTACCGGTGGCCATGCTCTGGGGATTGCTGAGCAGGCGGGTCTCGACCTGCATGTCGCGGGCCGCGGCTTGGAAGGTAGATTCGGGCACCTGGAAAACGGCGTCCTTCTCCGCCTGCTGCGCCAAGCGGACGACCATCTGCCCGCCGCCGACGACTTGCCCGACCTCGGCGCCCACTGCCGTGACAACGCCGGCCGTATTTGCCGTGAGCACGCGGTTGTCGAGATTGTTCTGCGCGACACGCAGCGCAGCCTGCGCGGCATCGACCCCGGCACGCGCCGCATTTGCCTGGGCGATGGCGTTGTCGAGCGCGGCGCGGCTCGTCGTCCGCGGGTAGAGCTGCTGTTGGCGGCTGCGCGCCACATCGGCATTGTCGAAATTCGCCTGCGCAGCGGCAAGGTTGGCCTCGGCCTTGCGCGCGGCATCCTGCGAATCCTCGATGTCCAGTCGCGCCAACACCGTGCCTGGCTCGACGAGATCGCCGACATCGACATTACGCTCGCGGATTTCGCCGCCCTGGCGAAAGCCGAGATTGGTCTCGAAACGCGGCTGAACCTCGCCGACAAGCGAGCCGAACGTGTCTTCGGGGCTGAACGAGACCGTCTCGGTCTTCACCGGACGCGGCTGCGATTCGACAGCCTCTTCTTCCCGCTGGCATCCAGCAACCAGCAGTGTGGCAAGCGTCGCGGCTGCGAGACCGAGACCGGCCCTGCATCTGGTTGCGGATGGCCTGGGCATCATTGCGCGTCCCCTCGTCAGACAACCAGCGCGCGGCATCCGCCGCACGCTGGCTCCAGCGATCTCGTAATCCAGCTGGTCAGTAGTCGACCGCATCGCGGATGATCGGGCAGGTCATGCAATGACCGCCGCCTCGTCCACGCCCGAGTTCTGCACCAGTGATCGTGATGACCTCGATGCCTTCCTTGCGCAGCAAGGTGTTGGTGTAGGTATTGCGATCATAGGCGAAGACCACGCCGGGCGAAGCGCAGACCAGGTTGGCGCCGCTGTCCCACTGCGTCCGCTCGCGCATGTAGGCGTTGCCGCCGGTCTCGACGACGCGCATCTTCTTCAGGCCGAGCGAATCCCGCACGGTCTCCACGAACGATCCCTTGTCCTTGTGGAGTTCCACGCCGCCCTTGCCATCAGGACGATAGGAGAAGGCCTGGATGTTGTTGACGATGTCGGGATAGAGCAGCACGCAGTCGCGGTCGGCGAAGGTGAACACCGTATCGAGGTGCATCGCCGCGCGCAGCTTCGGCATGGCCGCAACGATGACGCGTTCGGCCGCGCCCTTCTCGAAAAGGTTGGCCGCGAGCTGGCTGATCGCCTGGCGCGAGGTGCGCTCGCTCATGCCGATCAGCACATTGCCCTTGCCGATGGGCATGACGTCGCCGCCTTCGAGCGTGGCGAGGCCATGATCCTTGAGCGGGTCGCCGTACCAGACGTTGACCTTGCCGACGAAGTCGGGGTGGAACTTGTAGATGGCGGTGGTGAGGATCGTCTCTTCGTGGCGGGCCGGCCAGTAGAGTGGATTCAGGGTGACGCCGCCATAGATCCAGCAAGTGGTGTCGCGGGTATAGAGCGTGTTGGGCAGCGGTGGCAGCAGGTACTCGTTCACCCCTGCCGCATCGCGCACGAGTTGCAGCATCTCGCCGCCATGCGTCTCGGGGAACTCATGCGTCGACAGGCCACCGATCAGCGTTTCGGCGAGCTCGCGGTTGGACAGGCCCTCGAGATAGCTGCGGACCTCATCGACGAGGCCGAGACCGACCTGGTCGGGCACCACTTGGTTGTCGAGAATCCAGGCCTTGGCCTCGGGATTGGCAACCGTTTCGGCGAGCAGGTTGTGCATCTCCACGACCTCGATGCCGCGGTCGCGCATCTTGGTCATGAAGTCGAAATGGTCGCGCTTGGCGTTGTCGACCCAAAGTACGTCATCGAACAACAGATCGTCGCAATTGCTCGGCGTCAGGCGCTGATGGGCTCGGCCTGGCGCGCAGACCATGACCTTACGAAGCTGGCCGACCTCGGAATGAACGCCGTAGGGAGTGTCGTTTGTCATGACGTTTCTGCCTTTATGTTCAGGGTGTGATGATCCCGGTCACCAGACCGTAGAAACCGACAAGTCCGGCGATCAGGGTGACGGCGAAGACGATGAGTTCGGTTGGGGTGAACAACTGCAGTTTCTGTTCGCGACGTGCCCAGAAGTAGAGAATAGTGCCCGGCACGAAGAGCACAGCGACGAGCAGCACGTATTTCAGACCGGCGGCGACGAACATGAAGATCGTGTAGATCGCCGCGATCCAGGCAATGACCTGATCACGGCCACGGTCGCCGGGGGTCGTTTCATAACCTTCACCGCTGCGCGCGATCAGAATTCCGTAGCCGGCAACCAGCAGATATGGCAGCAGCGCGGTGACGCTCGTCATGTCGAGCATGAAGTTGAAGGCGTCGCGGGACCAGTAGGTGGAGATCACGAACAGCGACACCACGATGTTGGTCAGCCACAAGGCATTGGCGGGCACGCGATTGCCGTTCTGCGCGGCGAAGAGCTTCGGCATGTCGTTGGACTTGGCCGCAGCAAAGAGCACCTCCGCACAAATCAGCGACCAGGCGAGATAAGCGCCCAGCACCGATACCAGCACACCGATGGAGATGAAGACGGCCCCCCAGTGACCGACAACGGCCTCGAGAACGCTTGCCATCGAAGGCTGCTGGACGGCCGCGATCGCCGATTGCGGCATTGCTGCGTAGGGCAGCATAGTCACTGCCACCATCAGGCCGGTTACGCCGACGAAACCCAGGATGGTTGCCTTGCCGACGTCGGAGCGTTCCTTGGCGAAGCGCGAGTAGACGCTCGCGCCCTCGATGCCGAGGAAGACAAACACGGTGATGAGCATTGTGTCACGCACCTGCGCGACCAGAGACTTGGCCGGCATGTCGGCGCCGCCGAAGAAATTCTCGGAGAACTGGGAATAATTAAAGGCGAAGACCAGCACGAGAATGAACACCAGGATTGGCACGATCTTGGCGATCGTGACGGCGGTGTTGATGAATGCGGCTTGCTCGACGCCGCGCAAGATGAGGAAATGGAAGGCCCAGATGCCGATCAGCGACACGATGATTGCGGTCGCGCTGCTGCCATCGCCGAAGATGCCGGGGAAGAAACGCCCAAGGGTCGAACCGATCAGAACCCAGTAGAAGACGTTGCCGAGGCAACTGCCGAGCCAATAGCCGAAGGCGGACAGGAACCCCATGTAGTTGCCGAAGCCCGCCTTGGCATAGGCGAAGACACCGGAGTCGATATCCGGCTTCTTTTCGGCCAGTGCCTGAAACACGCGTGCCAGCATATACATGCCGGTTCCGGCGATCGCCCAGGCGATGATGGCGCCGAACGGACCTGTCGCTGCGCCGAAACGTCCGGGCAGGTTGAATATGCCAGCGCCGACCATGGACCCCACGACCATGGACGTGAGTGCAAACAGCGACAGCTTCTGAGCATTACCGGTAGCCATCCAACCCCCTTCTGCACCGCCCGAACTTGGATCCGCCGTCGGCGTGTGCATTTCGCTTCTTGGAAGAATTATAGGGTGGTTCAGGTGCGGCTGTGATCAGCATGGAATCCCACGACTAGGCCGTGCGTCCCAATGTTTTTGCGTCAACCCTTGCTGGAAGATTGTCCTCACGGGGCCAATCGCCCCAGATTGAACCGCCCGCATATAGGAACGATGTCGACGACAGCCCGGCGTCGTTGGGCGCTAGACGGAGATCAACCCCGTCGCGATGGCATAGATCGCAGTCGCCGCGCCAAGTGCTGCAACCGCAAACATGACCTTCTCGGCGGCCGTGAACACGCGCCTGCCCTGTTCCAGCCGCGCCATGAAGAACAGGATGGTGCCGGGTCCGTAGATGACCGCAGACAGGAGCAGATGCTTGGCGCCAGCCGCGTAGATCAGGCCCGCGGCATAGACAACGGCAATCGCCGCCCGCACCAGGTCGCCACGGTGGCCTTCGGGATCGCGATCGTAGGTCTCGCCGGTCCAGGCGAGCTTTAAGCCATAGGCGGCGACCAGCAGATACGGGATGAGGATCATCGAACTCGTGAGTTCGAGAGCGAACCTGAATGCATACTGCGCAAACAGCGTCAGGATGAGGAACGTCTGGACAATGATGTTCGTTAGCCACAGGGCATTGGAAGGAACGCCGTTGCGGTTCTCATGCGAAAGGAAGCGCGGCATGGTGTCGTGCCGGGACGCGGAAAAGAGAATTTCGGCCGCCAGCAGCACCCAAGAAAGATACGCTCCGGCAACCGATATCAGCAGTCCGAGGCTGACGAACTTCGCGCCCCAGGGCCCCACCACCGCCTCGAGTACGCCGGCCATCGACGGATTCCGCAATGCTGCAAGGTCGGGCCTGAGAAGGATGCCATAGGAAAGAATCGTCACCAGGACGAGCAGGCAAAGCACGCCCAGAAAGCCGAGCAGCGTGGCCACGCCGACGTCGGATCGATTGCGCGCATACCGAGAATAGACACTCGCCCCTTCGATGCCAACGAAGACAAAGACGGTGACCAGCATCGTGGCGCGCACCTGGCTGGCCATGCTGCTGACGCTGACCTGCTCGCCGCCCCAGAAATTGGCGGCAAACACATCCGCCTGGAAGCCCACAGCCACGAACACGATGAAGAGGAAGATCGGGATGATCTTGGCGAATGTCACGATCGTGTTAATCGCCGCCGCCTCCTTGACGCCCCGCAGGATCAGCGAATGGACGGTCCACAGCAGCATCGAGGAAACGACGACGGCTATCACCGTATTGCCGTCACCAAAAACCGGGAAGAACAGTCCGAGCGTCGATTTTATCAGCACGAAATAGGAAACGTTGCCGAGGCAGGCCGCCGACCAGTAGCCGAGGGCGGACAGGAAGCCGAGGTAATTTCCAAAGCCTGCCTTGGCGTAGGCGTAGATGCCGGCATCAAGGTCGGGCCTGCGCCGCGACAGGGTCTGGAACACGAAGGCCAGCATCAGCATGCCGACGCCGGCGATCGACCAGGCGATCAACGCGCCGAACGGGCCGGTAGCCCGGCCGAAGGCCTGCGGCAAGGAAAAGATGCCGGCGCCGACCATCGAGCCGACGACCATCGCCATCAGCGTCCAAACGGAGAATTTCTGTACAGGTGTTGAGTCCATCGAAATCGCCGCCCTGATGGTGCCCAGTAGATTGACACCAAAGCACATGCGCCAGGGGCCGGACATCAATCTAGCCCCTGGTTTGCCATGGTGTGATTGGCAAAGAATCCCAGAGTTTTGCCTGACGTCCCATTTAGTATTCAGCACGTGCAAAAGAATGGACAATTTCGAGCTCATGAACGCATTTCGGCTGTTGCTGTCACGAAGATTTGCTGCTCTTTGCTCCAGACACTCGCGACGAATTCGAGATGGAGCATGGCAGTCAAGCAGCGTCTGGCCTTACTTGCAGCCCTGATGCTGTTGACCGGCTGCGGCGGCCCCAGGGCGGTGATGGGGCTGGATTCGGCCAGACGGGGCGAACCCGCGACAGCCGTCCCGATTTTTATGGCGACCACGCGCGCCCGTTCCGACGACCTGTCACGGCCCTATTCGGCGGAACGGTCGCAAATGCTCAATTTCGCCGAGTTCGACATTGGCATTCCGCGCAACCACGTTCCCGGCGAGGTGGAAAAGACCGGCCATACCCCTGATCCAGCACGGCATTTCACCGCCCGGACCTATCGCCCGATCGACGACCGAAAGCAGTTCGTGGCGCAGCTCGACGCGGCGCTCATGCAGCGTCCGCCCGCCAGCCGCGAGATCTTCATCTTTGTCCACGGCTACAACAACAATATTGCCGACAGCGTCTTCCGCGCCGCGCAGATCGCGCAGGACTTCAACGTGCAGGCCGTCTCCCTGCACTATGCCTGGCCGTCAGGTGGAGCTTTGCCGCTTTATGTCTATGACCGGGACAGTACGGTTGTGGGGCGCGGCGGCCTTGCCGACACCATAGAGATCGCTGGCCAGACCAAGGCCAGTAGGATTATTCTGGTCGGCCATTCGATGGGGGCTTATGTCGTCATGGAAGCGCTGCGCGAACTGGCACAGACAGGTCGCGGCCGATATCTCAAGCGGCTGGGCGGCGTCGTGCTCGCAGCACCCGACATTGACGTCGATGCATTCCAGAGCCAGGTCAGGGACATCGGCGAATTGCCCCAACCCTTCGCAATCGTCGTCTCGCGTCGGGACCGGGCACTGAGCATTTCGAGACGTATTGCCGGTGGCCACCCGCGCGTCGGCAGCGGCTCCGACATCGCTCTTCTCCAGAAGAAAGGCATCACCGTTCTCGATGCCTCGGAACTCGATGGCGGAAACCATGCCGTCTTTGCCAGCTCCCCGACACTGATCGGCCTTTTCGGCAACGGTCTTCTCATGCGCCGCTTCATCGACAGCGATGAAGGCAGCGCCACCGAGACGGTTCTGGCCGACGGCGGCTCGGCGGTCGAAGGTGCTGCCGCGCTCGTCGTCTACCTGCCGGCGCGCATCATCGGCGGCGCCCTGATTGCCGGACGCAGTCGATGATTCAATCACCAGCCCCCGCCTTGAGGCAATCGATCAATCCGGACTAGTTTTTCCCATGCGTATTCTCATTGCATTGCTGTTCTCACTGTTTTCATCGGCTGCGTTTGCGCAGCAATGCGTCGTGCTTCTGCACGGCCTCGGCCGAACGGACTCGTCGTTCCTGCTGATGGAGGAGACGCTTGAGAGCTTCGACTTCAAGGTCGTCAACGACACTTATCCGTCGATGAACGCACCTATCGAAGAGCTGCTCGCCCATGTCGACGCCTCGGTCGCCCAATGCGGCAAGGTCGACAAGGTCCATTTCGTTACCCACTCCATGGGCGGTATCCTGTTGCGCGCCTGGCTTCTGGACCACCGGCCGGCCAATCTCGGCCGCAGCGTCATGCTTGGACCGCCCAACCACGGCTCGGAAATCGTCGATACGTTCGGACATCTGAGGGCATTCGAAATGATCAACGGCCCGGCGGGCATCCAGCTCGGAACGGGCGCCGACAGCATTCCCAACAGGCTTGGCCCGGCCACGTTCGAACTCGGCATCATCGCAGGCGACAGGAGCGTCAATCCGATCCTGTCCTCGATGTTCAGGGGGCCGAACGACGGCAAGGTGTCGGTGGAAAGCACCAAGCTCGAGGGCATGAGCGATCACATCGTCATCGCCACGACCCATACCTTCATGATGAACAACCCGCTCGTGATCGCTCAGACGTTGAACTTCCTCCGCAAGGGACATTTTGATCACGAGTTGACGCTGCACGAACTGTTCCGCCGCTTCGTCGGCAACTGAGCAGCTGGGGACCACAGGATAGACCATGCGCCGATACATCATCATCTTCCTCCTGCTCGTTGCCGGCATCACCGTCGCCATCTCGTTCCATCAGCCGCCCATGCGGCTGATGCCTGCTCCGGCGGTGTTCCTCGACGGAGAATCGAACGCCTTTTCCGCCAATCCGTCATTGACGCCCGATCCGCGCATTCCGCTGTTTTATGCGACGAACCGCCTGCCAATCGGGCCGCGCGACAACCGCCTCTACGCGGTGGTGCCGGGCCGCGACCTTCATCTTGGCGTGGCGACCGTCCGGATTGGAGACGAGGCTACGACCTGGGAGCGGATCTACGAATGGTCCACCCGCGCGAGCGAAGATCGGCGCCCGTTCCTTCATCTCGAAAACATGAGCGAACAGGCCTCGGTGACCCACGACGAGGAGCTGTCTCCGGAGGCAAAAGCCTGGTTCGCCGAGATCAATAAGGCGCTTGAAAACAGCCGCGACAAAGACGTCACCGTCTATGTCCACGGCGCCAACACCACAGTCGAGCGCGCCGCCGGCCAGGCAGCCCAGCTCCATCATTTCACCGGGCGCAATTCGGTCGTCGTCCTGTTCGCCTGGCCGACCGCCGAGAACTTCCTGCGCTATTCGCGCGACATGGTGACCGCGTTCGGTGCGGCCCCGCACCTCGCCAAGCTGGTCGAACTGCTGGCGGAAAATACCGACGCCAGGAACGTCAACGTGTTCACCTACAGCGCCGGCGGCACCGTCGGCAGCGACGCGCTTGCACTCGTCGGCAATGATGCATCCATGCCAGGGGCGGTTTCGCCGCGCCTCGGCGAGGTCTACCACGCCGCTCCCGACGCCGATTTCCGCAGCTTCGTCGATGACATGCGCGCATATGCCGACAAGGCCGAGCGGGTGACGGTCTCGGTCAACCTCAACGACAGTGCGCTCCGGCTCTCGCAGGTGGTCAATCGCGCCTCGCGGGCGGGACGGCCGGACATGAGGGAACTCACGCCCGAGGCCACGGAGTGGCTGCTCGGCGCAACGCAAGCCTACGGTCTCGAATTGCTGAGGGTACGTCCGGAAAACATTCCAGGCCTGTCGCAGCGGTCGCACACCTTCTGGTACGACGATCCATGGGTGAGCAGCGACGTGCTGATCACGCTTCTGTTCCACCTACCGCCTGACCAGCGCGGGCTTGACGACGGCAAGGCCCCGTCTGGCGCCGAGTACTGGACCTTCCCGCCAGACTATCCGGAGCGACTGGCAGGCGTGATGGCCAAGCTGCGCACGCAGGAAAAGCCGGCCTCGCCGGACGCGGCCACGGGCCCCTGATCGCGCCTACGTCGGGCGCGAAGCAATCAGATGCTCGGCGCCCGCGCCGCCTCGGTCTTCGCCACCGCCTCCTTGAGCTTGGCGTCGCGATCGTAGACGTCGCCAAAATACTCGACCTTGCCGTCGAGATCGGGCCAGGCGGTGAAGTAGGCGACGTAGACCGGAATCTTGCGGTTCACCTTCTCGAAGGAGTGGCCCTGCTTGAGCTTGGCGGCGACATGATCGACGCTGGTGCCGAGCACGGCTGCCGCCATGCCGCGCGGATCCGACAGGCGGATGCAGCCATGGCTGAACGCGCGGTTGTCACGATTGAACAGCGCCTTCTGTGGCGTGTCGTGCATGTAGATGGCGTGCTTGTTAGGGAACAGGATCTTGAGTTCGCCAAGCGCATTGGCCTCGCTCGGCGCCTGGCGCACGTTGAACGGCACCTTGCCGCCATACTGGCCCCAGTCGATCGCCGAGGACGGGACGCGCTGGCCGCTCGAATCGGTGACCTCATAGCCCGCACGGTCGAGATAGCTCGGATCCTGGCGCAAGCGCGGCAGCATTTCGTTGACGATGATCGACTGCGGCACGCCCCAGTAAGGATTGTAGTCGACCTGCTCGATCTCGTCCTGGAAGAAGCTGGTCTGGTTGGCGGTCTTGCCGATCACCGTCTTCATGTTCAGCTTCTCAGCACCGTCTTCGATGTAGGTCGCGGTGAAAGCCGGCTGATTGATGAAGACGCGCGTGCTGCCGAGATCGGAAGGCAGCCAGCGCAACTGTTCGAGCGCCACCAGAACCTTGTCGAGCCGGTCGGCCTTGGAAGTGCCAGCGAGCGCTGCCACCGTGCGCGGACCGACGACGCCGTCGGCCTTGAGCCCTGCCCGCTTCTGCACCGCTTCGATGACCGGCACCAGTTCGGGCAAGTAGACATCACTATCGACGAGGCGGGCGAGCACTTCGCCAAATTGTCCGCCCATCTCGTCGTCGAGATCGCGGGCGATGATATGCAGCAGCTTGGGCAGTTCCAGGCTTGTTTCGCCGGGTTTTAGCACGAGCTTGGGATCGACGACGATCGCGTTTTCCTCACTTGCCCGCAACGTCTCCAGTTCGGCGCGCAGCGCCTTGTATTCCGGATTTTGGGGATGATACGCCTCGAGCAGTCCACGCACGTCCTGTGCCTGGCTCAGCGTCTTGAGCACGCCGGCCATGTCGAGGGGCTTGGCGGCAAAATCATAGTAGCCGGAGATGCGGTTCGGATCGATCCGACCGCCCTGGGCGTCATGGACATAGCGCAATGCGCGCGCCGACAGTGCCATCTCGAAGCGCATCAGGTCCTGCAGACCGCCAGCGGCGTCGATCGGCCCAGCGCCCGCAGTCGGTGCAGAAACCGCATAGTCTGCCGGGTTCAGGCCATGGCTGGCGGCGTCGTTCAGAATCCGGATCGCCTCTTCGGCGCGGCTGTTGGCGGCGTGGTCGCTGACCCAGATGAAATCGGGATTGGCCGAGTAATATTCGACCAGCGCCTTGGCGATTTCCTTCTCGGCACTGAGTTCGAATTCGGCTAGCCCGCCGATCGCCTCGCGAAAGGCCGATCCCGGTAGGCTGGGCTCGAGCGAAACCGACTGGGTGGCGGAGATGAGCTTGGAAAAATCGACCGAAACCATCTGGTCGGCCTTGTAGTTGTAGTAGGATGGCGCGCTGATCTTTGCTGCCTGAACCGGCGCACGCTTCCTTTCCGGCTGGGGCGGCGGTGGATATTCGCCGCGCGGTTGACGATAGGCGCGGTTGCCACCGCCAAACAGTATATCGAGGAGGTTTTGCGCGCCTGCGTCAGGCGCGCCCATCGCAAGGCTCGCAGCCAACGCTGCCAGCGGAAGAGAAATCGACCTTTTCAGGAATGCCATCGTCATCAAGTACCCATCCCTGCCGCAAATGTGGCCTGGAATCCCCATCGCGCCCGGTTGGAGATTTGCTGTCGCCGCATGGCGGATGTAAGGCGCGCCCGTATCGATTCATACTGATAACGTTAAGCTTTCATAAATTTCCCTGGAGCTGTTGCCGAACAGTTTCATATCGGCGCGAGACGACGCTCCTGTGCGCCGGACGAACAGTGAGAATCGCATTGCTCAGGCGGCAGCGCTTGCCGCGCGCCTGCCCCGCTGAGGAGCGGACTTGCTCATCGAACGGACATAACCGACCAGCGCAACCCCAAGACCTGTCGCCAGAACCCACCATCCCGGACGGATCGAGTACGAGAACTGCAGATTGGCGGCGAGCACACGGCTTGGCGGCACGCCGGTCGCCAAGCCGTACCAGGCCGCCTCTACGGCCACTGTCGCCAGTGCCGCCGCAACGGCGATTGCAACGAGCACGAGCGGCGACGTCAGATTGAAGCCGCGCCAATGGCCCATGCGATAGAACATCAGCAGCATGAAAAAGCCTGCCATCAGCGTCGGCTGGTAGACATCGGCCTTGGACTGCATGAAGAAATGCAGCGCAGCCATTATGCCGAGGCCGTAGACGATCCTGTGCAGGCGGTTCCAGTTGCTGCCAAGCTTTCGGATCGCCTGGTCTGTCGATGTGGCGCCGAGGAAAAGCAGCCCCAGCAAGGCGACAAAGCCGATGGTGAGGTAGATCCGCAGTGCGATCTCGCTCGCCACCCGCCACAGATCCCAGTTCTGGTCGAAAAAATAGAGCACCAGATGGCCGAGCGCATAGCCCAACGCGGCGATGCCGAGCATGCGACGGACAAGGATCAGCCTGGGCCACTGGCCGATGCGCCGCAAAGGCGTGACAGCGAGGGTAAGCAACAGGAAACGGATCGCCCAATCTCCGGTATGATGGATCGCGGCGGTGAATGGCCGCGGTCCGAGCAGGCCGCCCGTAGGCGCCAGCGACGGGAACCCGGTCACCGCATAGTAGGCAAGCAGCAGTGCCGGAACCAGGGTGCCGGCAAAGGCCGTTGCCTTGAGGGATGAGAATTTTCCGGCGCGGTCGGTCCAGGGCGTCATGCAAAATGGCTCTGTTTCATCATGCCCGGTATACGGCTGAAGCAGGATCTAAGTTACAAGCGGGCAATCACTTTGTCTTGAGCAGTTACCAAGCCGACCGATTTTCACGGTGGGCGACAGCCGCCTAACGGTCGCGCGAAAGCCCTTTCGCCGCCAGTTCGTCCAGATAACCCTGCCAGCGAGCATCCTTCTCGTGGCCGAGCGTGTGGAGATAATTCCAGGTAAAAATGCCGGTGTCGTGGAAATCGTCGAATGTGATGCGCACGGCATAGTTTCCCACCGGCTCGATCTTGAGGATCGCCACATCCTTCTTGCCCGGCACCGTCACGCGTTGCTCGGGCGAATGGCCCTGCACCTCGGCCGAGGGCGAAAGCACGCGCAGCATTTCGGCCGGAAGCTCGAACGGCTGATGGTCGGGAAAGGTCACCGTCAGCAGCCTGCGATCCTTGGAGACCCTCAATTCCTTCGGTGCCGTCATGATATGCCCTGCCGTTTCGTGTCCCCCTTCACTACTGCGCTTCGCAAGGCGCGGAAAGCACCATTCGCAGTACCCAGCCCACCCTTGATTGACAGTGCGCCACACACGACATAGCGATATGGGAACTATGCCGCGTGAGACGGCGCAAACGGGAAACGGAAGCGCAGGCCATGGACATGATCGATCCTTTCGGTCGCTCGATCAGCTATCTGCGCGTGTCTGTGACGGATCGCTGCGATTTCCGCTGCACCTACTGCATGGCCGAGGACATGGCCTTCCTGCCCAAGAAGGACCTGCTGTCGCTCGAGGAACTCGACCGTCTCTGCACCGTCTTCATCGACAAGGGGGTGAAGAAGCTGCGCCTGACCGGCGGTGAACCGCTGGTGCGCAAGAACATCATGCATCTGGTACGCCAGTTGTCGCGCCACCTCGAAAGCGGCGCGCTGGACGAACTGACGCTGACCACAAATGGCTCGCAGCTTTCACGCTTCGCGCAGGAACTGGCAGACTGCGGCGTTCGCCGCATCAACGTTTCGCTCGACACGCTCGACGCCGACAAATTCCACACCATCACGCGCTGGGGACAGCTTTCCAAGGTTCTGGAAGGCATCGACGCGGCACAGGCCGCCGGGCTGCATGTGAAGCTCAATGCGGTTGCGCTGAAGGGCTTCAACGACGCGGAAATCCCCGAAATGCTTCGCTGGGCGCATGGCCGCGGCATGGACCTGACGCTCATCGAAACGATGCCGATGGGCGAGATCGATGCCGACCGCACCGACCAGTATCTGCCGCTGTCGCTGTTGAGGGCCGATCTCGAGCGGCAGTTCACCCTGACCGACATCCCGTTCAAGACCGGCGGTCCGGCGCGCTATGTCGAGGTCGAGGAAACCGGCGGTCGGCTCGGCTTCATCACCCCGATGACGCATAATTTCTGCGAGAGCTGCAATCGGGTGCGACTGACCTGCACCGGCACGCTCTATATGTGCCTCGGGCAGAATGACGATGCCGACCTCAGGGCGCCGTTGCGAGCCTCCGAGGGCAACGAACTTTTGTCGAACGCCATCGACGAGGCGATCGGCCGCAAGCCCAAGGGCCACGATTTCGTCATCGATCGGCGGACCAATCGTCCCGCCGTTTCGCGCCACATGAGCGTGACCGGGGGCTGACTGGCCCGCAGGCAATAAACGCCCCCTCGTTGGCGTGATAGCCAACAGCCTCAAGGGACCGTGACCCGTCGCCGGCCATTGGCCCATCCGATTGCCATTGCTGTTTTGCGTGAGCGTGCTTAAGCCGTAGGCAGCAGCAGCAATGGGAAGCCCAATTGCCTTTTTCCTCGAATAGCCGCGGCGCCGTCTTCATGGTGATCGCGATGGCCGCATTCACCTTCAGTGACGCGCTGAGCAAGCTGGCGTCTCAATCGATCAATCCAGGGCAGTTGATGCTGGTGCGCGGCGTGTTTGCCACAACCCTCATCGGCCTTCTCGCCTGGCACCAGGGCGCGCTCGGGGGAGTACGCCAGTACCTGCACCCGATGGTGTTTCTTCGGCTTTTCGGCGAAGTCGGCGCAACCCTGACTTTCCTGACCTCCCTGCCCCATCTGCCGCTCGCCAACGTGTCGGCCATGCTGCAGGCGCTTCCGCTGGCTGTTACCATCGGGGCTGCACTGTTTCTCGGCGAAGGCGTGGGCTGGCGACGCTGGCTGGCCATCGCGATAGGTTTCGGCGGCGTGCTGGTGATCGTCCGGCCCGGGATGGATGGATTCAACGTCTTCTCCGTGCTGGTGCTGGTTTCGGTCGGCTTTTGCGCGATCCGTGATCTTGCGACGCGCAAGATCCCCGGCCATGTCCCTTCCGTGTTCGTATCGACGGTCACAGCGATCGTGGTGACCTTGACCGGGGCGGTGACCGTCGTACCCTTTGGCGGCTGGAGGCCGATGTCGATCGAACTGGTCGTTATCCTGGCAGGTGCGGCCGTGCTCGTGCTTTTTGGCTATCAGTTCATCATCAATGCGATGCGCGAGGGTGAAATCTCGTTCATCGCGCCGTTCCGCTACACCTCGCTGGTCTGGGCAATCGCGCTCAGTATCCTCGTCTTCAATGACATGCCCGATGGCGCCATGATCGCCGGCGCCACCCTCATCGTCGCATCGGGCCTCTATTCACTCTATCGCGAACGCATTGTCGGCAAGACCAGGCCAGCAGCCGAGAGCACAGGGCCGGCCATGGCACCGGACGGCATATGACCGGCCAGATCGCAGGGCTTATCCTCGCTGGTGGACTCTCCCGCCGGATGGGCGGCACCGACAAGGCGCTGCTGCCCCTGCACGGACAGCCGCTGATCGGCCGCGTGCTCGACCGCCTTCGGCCGCAGGCAACGCCAATCGCCATCAACACAAATGGCGACCCTGCACCCTTTCAACCCTTTGGCGTCGATATCATCGCAGACACCCTCGCCGGCTATCAGGGGCCGCTCGCCGGCATTCTCGCCGGCTTCGAATGGGCAACGGTCAAGCCGAAGATTACTCATCTGCTCAGCGTCGCCGGCGATACGCCATTCTTTCCGCCAGACCTCGCCGCTCGGCTCGCAACTGCCGGCGATCCAGCGCGCATTCGCGTTGCCGCCTCTGCCGGGCGTCTGCATCCGACCTTTGCCTTGTGGCCCGTCCAGTTGCGCGACAAGCTTGCGGCTTTCCTGGAAAGCGGCGATATCCGGCGGGTGATAACTTTTCTCGAGCAAACCGGCATGGACGCCGTGGATTTCCCGAACGAGCAGCTCGGACGGGCAACGGTTGATCCGTTCTTCAACATCAACACGCCTGAGGATCTTGCACAGGCGGAACGTCTGCTCAGCGGAGCCTGATGATGACGCACCGCGTATTCGGTATCACCGGCTGGAAGAATTCCGGCAAGACGACGCTGACCGAACGGCTGGTTTCCGCACTTGTCGCCCGCGGCTGGCGGGTATCGACCATCAAGCACGCCCACCACGACTTCGACATCGACAAGCCAGGTGCCGACAGTTTCCGTCACCGCGAAGCCGGTGCAACCGAAGTGGCCATCGTCTCGGGGCGTCGCTGGGCCTTGATGCACGAGTTGCGCAACGAGAACGAGCCTTCGCTCGACGACGTTCTCGCCCGAATAGCACCGTGCGACCTGGTGTTGGTCGAGGGCTACAAGCGCGAGCGCCACCTCAAGATCGAAACGCGCCGGCTGGAGTCGAAGGACCGTTCGCCACTGACGGCCACCGACCCTGCGATCGTTGCCATTGCGTCGGATCATCCGGTCGAAGGCGAGACGCTGCCGGTATTCGGGATCGATGACATCGATGCAATCGCAGATTTCATCGAGATACGCGCCGGCCTTGCCAGAAATTAACGTAACGTCAGCGAGCTCTTGCGGAGACGTTCACAGCTAACCCCTGATTCACGATTGCTTTTTTGCTGAAAACAGTGGGAGTATCCCCACCAACGAACGGAAAACTTCCGTCGTCCGGTCGAGTGGGAGTATATTTGACCGGAATCGAATAGAGAGGAGCATTATGAAAATTTCAACTCGCATCGCCTTGGCCGCATCGGCGGCACTCGCGCTCACCATCGGAGCCGCGCAGGCGCAGGAAAAGACGCTGAAGATCGCCACCGAAGGCGCATATCCTCCGTTTAACAACCTCACCTCCGACGGCAAGCTCGTTGGCTTCGACGTCGACATCGCCAACGCCCTTTGCGCGGAGATGAAGGTCAAGTGCGAGATCGTCGCCCAGGAATGGGACGGCATGATTCCTGCTCTTCAGGCCGGCAAGTTCGACGCCATCATCGCCCAGATGTCGATCACGCCGGAGCGCAAGGAAAAGATCGACTTCTCCAAGAAGTACATCAACACGCCGGCAGTGATTGCAGCCGCCAAGGACACCGACATCAAGGGTGTCACCAAGGAAGACCTCGCCGGCAAGACGATTGGCGTCCAGGGCTCGACCATCCACTACAACTACGCCGAAAAGGTCTTCACCGACAGCGAGATCAAGTCCTATCCGAGCTCGGAAGAATACAAGCTGGATATGGCCAACGGCCGCGTCGACGCCGTCAGCGACGACCTCGTGTCCATCCAGCAGTGGCTCGACACGCCGGATGGCGCTTGCTGCAAGATCGTCGGCACCATTCCGAACATGCCTGAAATTCACGGCGAAGGCGCCGGCGTTGGCGTCCGCAAGGGCGAAACCGCTCTGGCCGACCAGTTCACGGCTGCCATTGCCGCGATCCGCGCCAACGGCAAGTACAAGGAAATCAACGACCAGTACTTCAAGTTCGACGTCTATGGCGACTGAGCCTGCCACGGCCTGAAAAACTGGACAGGCGGCGGGACAAGTTCCCGCCGTTTGGCTAACATGGACAAAACGACAAGCCGCCATGAAAGGCGGGCGGCCTCCTGCAACCGGGGGCAAAAGGGGACAGCCGACCGATGCAGAGCATCTGGGCGCTTCTGAGTTTCGGACCGGACGGTTGGGGCGACGACCTCGCCCGCGGCGTGTTCACGACCGTTTCGCTAGCCTTGGTCACCTTGCCGTTGGGATTGCTGATCGGCTTCCTCGTGGCGCTTGCCAAGCAGTCGAGCGAGCCCTCGATGCGCCTCGCCGGCAACATCTACACAACCATCTTCCGTGGCCTGCCGGAACTCTTGACCCTGTTCCTGGTGTTCTATGGCGCACAGATCGGCATCCAGCAGGTCGTGCGCCTGGTCAGCCCGGATACGACGGTCGAGATCAACAGCTTCATCGCCGGCATGGTGGCGCTCGGCGTGGTCTTCTCCTCCTATGCCAGCGAGGTGTTCCTCTCGGCCTTTCGCGCCATTCCGCGCGGCCAGTATGAGGGTGGCTACTCGGTCGGGCTTTCGCCGCGCCAGACCATGCGGCTGGTGATCCTGCCGCAGCTCGTGCGCATCGCCCTGCCCGGCCTCTCCAATCTCTGGCTCATCCTGCTCAAGGATACCGCGCTGGTATCGGCGATAGGACTGACCGACATTCTGCGGCAGGCGAGCATCGCCTCGCGCGTCACCAAACAGGCCTTCCTGTTCTTCGGCGTCGCCTGCCTGATCTATCTGGCTCTCGCCATCATCTCGTCCTTCGGCATCCGCGCCATCGAGCGCAGGGTCGGCAAGCGGGAGGCCGCGCGGTGAACGCTTCGACAGAAACAGTTGAGAAAGTGCAGCGCCCGCCCGCCCCGCCACGCGGCTGGCCGAGAAAGCGCATCATCGGATGGATTCTGGTCGGCCTGTGGATCGCCCTGGGCCTCGGCCTGGTCTTCTACCTGTTCGATGCCTGGAACCCCGAGCTTTTCGCCAAATACGCGCCAAGCTATCTGTCCGGACTGCGCGTGACGCTGACGCTGGTCGCGATCTCCATCATCCTCGGCGCCATCCTGTCGCTGCCGATCTGCTACGCGCGCATGTCGAAGAACCGCGTGCTGAATGCTATCTCCTATGGATATGTCTATTTCTTCCGGGGCACGCCGCTGCTCGCCCAGACATTCCTGATCTACTACGGCTTTGGTTCGTTCCGGCCGCAACTCGAAGCGGTGGGCCTTTGGGGCTTTTTCCGCGAGGCATGGTATTGCGCCATCCTGGCCTTCGCACTCAACACGGCAGCCTACCAGGCCGAGATCCTGCGCGGCGCTATCGAAAGCGTGGGCAAGGGCCAGTGGGAGGCAGCCTCCGCACTCGGACTGTCGAAGCTGCAGACGATGTACAAGGTGATCCTGCCGCAGGCATTGATCGTGGCACTTCGTCCCTATGGCAACGAGATCATCTTGATGATCAAGGGCTCGGCTATCGTCGCCATCATCACAGTCTACGATCTCATGGGTGAAACACGCCGCGCATTTTCGCGCACTTTCGACTTCCAGACTTATCTCTGGGCGGCTCTGCTCTATCTGTCGCTGGTCGAAACCTTGCGCCATCTGGTGGAATGGATCGAGAGACGCATCACCCGTCATCTCCATCGCTGAACGCCAATCGCAACAAGCGTTCTACTTGACGAAAATGCCTCGGGGCATAAACCACGAGGCCAGGATACTCGGATTTTGAAAGGTTCTGCCATGGCATCGGTCGCGTTCCTGGGTCTCGGCGTCATGGGCTATCCCATGGCCGGACATCTCAAGAACAAGGGCGGGCACGACGTGACCGTCTACAACAGGACCGAAGAGAAGGCCAAGAAATGGCTGGCGCAGCATGGCGGAGCCCACGCGACGACGCCGGCCGAAGCCGCGAAAGACAAGGATTTCGTCTTCGCCTGCGTCGGCAATGACGACGACCTGCGCTCCGTGACGACAGGCGAGCACGGCGCTTTCCTGTCGATGAAAAAGGGGGCGGTCTTCATCGACAACACCACTGCCTCGGCCGAGGTGGCTCGTGAATTGGCTGCGGAAGCAATGGCCCGCGGCTTCCACTTCCTCGACGCGCCGGTGTCCGGCGGCCAGGCCGGTGCCGAGAACGGCGCGCTGACCGTCATGGTCGGCGGCGAGCAGGATGTCTTCGACCGCGCAAGGCCGGTGATCGAGTCTTTCGCCCGCATGGTCGGCCTGATGGGACCAACTGGGGCCGGACAGCTGACCAAGATGGTCAACCAGATCTGCATTGCCGGCCTGGTCCAGGGGCTTGCCGAAGGCATCCACTTCGGCAAGCAGGCCGGTCTCGACATCGAAAAGGTCGTCGAGGTCATCTCCAAGGGTGCAGCCGGTTCCTGGCAGATGGAGAACCGCCACAAGACGATGAATGCCGGAAAATACGATTTCGGCTTCGCCATCGACTGGATGCGCAAGGACCTGGGCATCTGCCTGGCGGAAGCCGACCGCAACGGCGCCAAGCTGCCGGTGACGGCCCTTGTCGACCAATTCTACAAGGATGTGCAGGCCATGGGCGGCAGGCGCTGGGACACCTCCTCGCTGCTCGCCCGGCTCGAAAAGTAGCACCGGCCAGCATGACCCTCACGCCAACGTCGAGTGCCGACGAGATCGTCGCGTACCTGCGCACGCTGGCCTCGGACGAAAACCGCGCCGGCATGGGCCGATATGGCATCCGTACCGACAATGCCCTCGGCATCTCGAACGCGGTGCTCGGGCCAATCGCCAAGACCGTGAAATGGGACCACGAAAGGTCTCTGCTGCTATGGTCGACGGGAATCCGCGAGGCACGGATTCTTGCTATCGGCACCGACGAACCGGCCAGGATCACGCGTGCCCGCGCCGACGCCATGGCCGATGACTTCGAAAGTTGGGAGATTGTCGATCACGCCGTGCATCTCTTCTGCATGGCAGGATTGGCCCACGAGATCATCCCGGCCTATGCGGCAGATGAACGCGAGTTCGTTCGCCGAGCCGCCTTCGCCGCGATCGCCACCGCCGCGGTGCACCTGAGACATGAACCGCACGAGACCTTCGTTGGCTGGCTCGCCCTGGTCGAGGTTCATTCTACCGACGACAGGAATTTCGTCAGGAAAGCCATCAACTGGGCACTGCGGCAAGTGGGCAAGCGGTCTACGGCGCTACACCTCCATGCCCTCAATCTCGCGACGAAACTGGCAGCCAGCACGGACAAGACTGCAAGATGGATCGGCAAGGACGCGGTGCGCGAACTTGCCGACCCAAAGCTTCTCGTACGCCTGAATGCAAAGAGACGCTAATCAGGCTGCGCTGGCCCCGCTTTCCTTGTCGAGGATCATGTAATCGAGCGGCATCTCTGTCGTGTACTTGATCTGCTCCATGGCGAAGGAAGACGACACGTCGCGGATCTCGATCTTCGCGATCAGGCGCTTGTAGAAGGCATCATAGGCCGCAATGTCAGGCACTACGACGCGAAGCAGGTAGTCGATGTCGCCGCTCATGCGGTAGAACTCGATGACTTCAGGGAACTCCTGAATGACCTCGGAAAAGCGGCGTAGCCACTCGTGGCTGTGCGAGTTCGTGCGGATCGAGACGAAGACGGTGACGCGCGCATTGATCTTTTCCGGGGAAAGGATGGCGACCCGGCGCCTGATGACGCCCTCTTCCTCGAGCTTCTGGATACGGCGCCAGCACGGCGTGGTGGACAGCCCGACTTTCTTGGCGACATCGGCGACTGCCAGTGTCGCATCCTCCTGGAGGAGGCGAAGAATCTTCCGGTCAAGGCGGTCCATATGCGGGCTCCGTTAGAAAAGGTTCGCCATAATCCTGTTATTGGACCCATCATACAAGAAAGGAATTCTCCGAACACCCCGCATCGTCGGTATTGTTTTCCATTTCGCCTAGCGGAGACGACGCTGGATTTCTACCTTCAGAAAAGGCAGCAATTCCGTTTCAAACCAGGGATTCCGCTTGATCCAGCCCGTATTGCGCCACGATGGGTGCGGCAAGGGCAGGACATGCGGCGACGAGCAGCGGTCCCAAACGGCTCGCCAGTCGGCAACAGTTTCGGTCAGCGTGCCTGCTCGTGAAGGGCCCATATGCCATTGCTGGGCATATTGACCGACCGCCAGCACCAGATCGACCTGCGGCATCAGCGCCAACAGTCGCGCCCGCCAGGCCGGCGCGCATTCGCGCCGCGGCGGCAGGTCGCCGCCCTTGGCATCCTGCCCGGGAAAGCAAAACCCCATCGGCACGATGGCGAATTTCGCCGGGTCGTAGAAGGTCGCCGAAGATACCCCCAGCCAGTCACGCAGACGGTCACCTGAGGCATCGGTAAAGGGTGCGCCGCTCAGATGCACCTTGGTGCCGGGCGCCTGTCCGGCGATGAGTATCCGCGCCGTCGAAGAGGCCGTCACCACCGGGCGCGGCTCATGCGGGAGGGGCCTGCCTGCCGGATGTTCCACGCAGATGCGACAGGCCCTGATCTCCGCGACGAGCCGGTCCAGTTCCTCGGACATTCTCAGGCCCCGGCGCTCGGCCTGGCAGCAAGGGCGCGATACCAACGCAACACGTTGGAAAGCTCGTCGGCCACCGCAATCCGCGCCGGCTTCATGAAGTCGATGGCGATCAGGCCGGTAATGTCGGCGATGGAGAACTCGTCGCCCGCCGCGAATTCCCGCGATGCGAGTTCCTTGTCGAGCAATGCCAGGAACTCGACAGCCTTGGGCTTGTTGACCTCGCCCCACTCCGGCACCTGCGGCACCTCCCACTCCCTCATGGCGGGATGGATATGGCGGAAGGCGAAGGCCACCGGCTGGAACAGGTTGAACTCGATACGCCGCTGCCACATTTCGACGAGCGCCCTGCCCAGCGCCCCGCGGCCGAACAACGCCGGCTCAGGATGCAACTCCTCGAAATAGCGGCAGATGGCGACGGATTCGGTAATGATCGTACCGTCGTCGAGTTCGAGCACGGGCAGGCGCCGTAGCGGGTTGCGCGAAGCGACCTCGCCCGCCTTGTGTTCGAGCGCGCCCATATCGACCGGCACCATCGGCACCTCGATGCCCTTCTCGGCAAGGAATACCCGCACGCGTCGCGGATTGGGCGCACGGCCTCCGTCAAACAGCTTCAATTTCTGCTCCCCAGCTTGGTCTGATCATTCAAGTATAGGCCTCCAGCTACGACAACCGAAAGATTTCCCGCAGCCAATTGACTATGCTCCCGTAGACGCCGTGCTCGACCTCCAGCACATTGCCATGCGTCCGTCGCCATTCGCGCGGCCTGTCGAACTCGCCGGCCCAGATACCGAGCCGGTCGCGGCGCGCAACCGCCTCTTCCGCACCGTAGTCGCCATAAGCCACTGCCCAGCCGGTCTCGACCTGCGTCCGGTTGAGATCGATGCCGCCGGCGCTGCATTCACCAAGCAGGCGACCGTACCGGTCCCGCTCCCAGCCCGTGCATGTCACCTGTCGCCCGGCGACGAGCTTGGTCAGCGCCTCACGGGAGCGCCGGCCACAGGGATAGGCCTCGCCATCGTTGCGGCAGGTCTGCGAATATTCGGGCGCATCTATGCCACGCAGGCGGATGCGCTCGGTGCCAAGCGTGATGGAATCGCCATCGTTTATGACCGGCACACCTTCGGCCTGGCGTGTCTCGACCCGATCCAGCCGAGCCGAGACGACGAAGAGAAGCCCGAATATCGCCGCCGTCAGCCCATAGTCGGCAATCTTGCGCCAGCGGCTGCGCGGACGCCTGAAATACCGCTGCCGCGGCCTGCCTGGCCACGAACGGCTCATATGGCAAACAATCCCTTAATCATTCCAGCCTAGCGTGCAGTCACAAGACAAGTGCGCGCGAATCTCGAAACATAGAAATGCCGTTGCAACGCTCGAACACGGCGGACAAGATAATTGTGGACCGCAGGAAACGCCATCGCAACAGCGATGTGGCGCGTGCTGTGCGCAAGACCCGTGATCGCCTGGCGCAACAGCCGGGCGGAATTTCGTTCGATCGCGAACTGCTGAAGCTCCACGCCGGCTCCATTGTAACGAACTCGGCCACCATCCCGCTACTGGTCGTGATCTTCGCCGGCATTGGCATTTTGCTCGGCGCCGACGAGGCCATCCTGGCCTGGGCGCTCTTTACCGTGCTGGGCTATGTCGGCCTCGCCGTCCTCGCGCGCCGGGTCGCCGGGGCGGAGCCTCCCGACATGACGCCAGCGGCCATGCGCCGCAATTTCCTGGTCGGCCACTTCGTCACGGGCCTAGCCTGGGCATATCTTGCCGCAATGTCCTGCACCGGCTGTGAAGCGGGCCAACTCGCGATCACCAAAGCGGTTCTACTGCTCGTGGCAATGGCCGCTACAGCCATCGTCGCTTCGTCGCTGCGGGGCTTGCTGGTCACAACCTTCGCCGTGCCAGTCGCGACCTATACGGCATACGGTGCCGATCTCGGCCAGCCGGTCGGCATCATGTTGGTGGTGCTGCTGGCCGCCGCCCTGCCCTTCTTCGAGTATGTGGCGCGGTTCAAGAACCGCTCATCGCTGATGCTGATGTCATTTCGTTCGGAAATGGATGCGCTCATCGTCGAGCTGGAGACGGCCAAATCCATGTCCGACGAGGCGCGTCGTCGCGCCGAAGACGCCAATCTGGCCAAATCGCGCTTTCTGGCGACCATGAGCCATGAGTTGCGCACGCCGCTGAATGCCATTCTCGGCTTCTCCGAAGTGATGGCCGGTGAGGTGCTGGGCCCTCTCAATAGCCCGACCTATCGCGAATATGCCCGCGACATCCACGATTCCGGTCAGCACCTGCTCGATCTCATCAACGAGATCCTCGACCTGTCGCGCATCGAAGCCGGCCGCTACCAGCTCAACGAGGAACCGCAGGCTCTGCTGTCGATCGTCGAGGACTGCTGCCACATGATGGAGCTGAAGGCGCGCAACAAGGATCTGCGTATCGTCCAGGATTTCGAGCCGTCGCTTCCGCACCTGCTCGGCGACGAGCGCGCCATCCGCCAGGTCACGCTCAATCTCCTGTCCAACGCCATCAAGTTCTCGCCCACCGGAGGCGAAATCCGCGTGCGCGTGGGCTGGACCGCCGGTGGCGGGCAATACATCTCCGTCAAGGACAATGGGCCAGGCATTCCGCCCGAAGAGATACCCGTCGTCCTGTCGGCCTTCGGCCAGGGTGCGATCGCCATCAAGAGCGCCGAACAGGGCACCGGTCTCGGCCTGCCCATCGTGCAGGGCCTGCTTGCGCTGCACGGCGGCGAATTCGAACTGCGTTCGAAGCTGCGCGAAGGCACCGAGGCCCTCGCCATTTTCCCGTCAGTGCGCGTCCTCGACGGCCTGCCGACGCCGAAGGTGGCGGTCGGCAGCCGTTAGCGGCGCAAGGTTAGCGGACAGCTTCGGCCATGCCCGAACTGATCTGCGCTGCCGTCTTGACCAGGCCTGCGGCAAGCCCGGCCCCCACTGCTTCGCCATGACCGACGCCGAGGTCGAATAGCGGCCGCGCGCCAAGCCTTTCGAGAAGGCGAGCGTGGCCCGGCTCGTTCGAGATATGCGAGAACATGCAATGCTCGAGCGAGGTCTTGTCCATCGCATAGAGCACCGCGGCTGCCGCGCTGGTGGCGAAGCCGTCGAGCAGCACCGGGATCTTTTCCATTCGCGCAGCGAGGATCGCGCCGGCAATCGCGGCGAACTCGCGCCCACCGACGCGACGGAGCGCCTCGAGCGGATCCTTGATATGCGGCCCATGCAGCGCCAGCGCGCGGTCGACGACATCTGCCTTGCGCGCCTGCATCGCCGCATCCGCGCCGGAGCCCGGCCCGACCCAATCAGCCCCATTGCCGCCGAACAGCGCTGCACACAGGGCCGCCGCGACCGTGGTGTTGGCGACACCGAGATCTCCGATGCAGAACAGGTCGCTGCCGCCGGCAATGGCCTCCATGCCGAAGGCCATGGTTGCAGCACAGCCGCGCTCGTCGAGTGCCGGTTCGACGGTGATGTCGGCAGTCGGCAGATGCAGAGCGAGATCGAAGACCTTGAGCCCGAGGTCGCTGGCTACGCAGATCTGGTTGATCGCCGCCCCACCGGCAGCACAAAGCTCGACACGCTGTGCCGTCGCCTCCATGGAGCGCGGCGATACGCCACGGGCGGCGACACCATGGTTGCCGGCAAAGATCGCCACCAGCGGCTTGAGCACCTGCGGCGGCGCGCGCCCGGTCCAGCGCGCCAGCCAGGCGGCAATGTCCTCGATCCGCCCGAGCGAGCCCTGCGGCTTGTCGGCCTTGGCAAAGAGCGACCATACCTTGCCGGCCTGCGCCACATTCCCTTCGGGCAGGTGGGCGAAGAGGTTGCGGAAATCATCAAAGGGTTGAGCGCTGGTCATGGAAGTGGAGCCTGCCGTTCGAATTCGATGGCTGGGGCATAGCCCCCTCGCCGCACGAAGACAATCGCATGATGACGGTCAAGGTGACGCTGCCGAGGCCATGGCGTCGCGGGAAAGCGCTTGCAATGACGCGCGGGCTACATCATCTGTGATCCGCACAGGGTATACATCGACGGAATGCATGCCCGCCATGGACCACTTGATGACCAAGATAGAAACGCCCTGCATCCTGGTGTGCTCTCTAGATGACCGCACCGGTTATTGTTTCGGCTGTGGACGCACGCGCGACGAAGTCTGGGCCTGGTCCAAGATGACGCCCGAAACGCGCCGCGCCGTCATGGCCGAGCTACCCGCGCGCCTTGAAACCGTCGAGCGCAAGCCCCGCCGCGAGACCCGTCGGACGCGCATGGCGCGTGAACGCAGCGCTGTCTGAGGGCCGTACCGGACATGAATCGCCTCTACTGGATTGTCATCGCGCTACTCGGCGGCGGACTGCTCCTGCTCCTGTTCAACCATTCTTCGGGCGAAACCTTCGGAATGGGCAACGACCAATTCGGCAGCCTGATCTATCTAGGCGCACTGGCCCTGGTCATCGGCGCAAGCGTCCTTGGCCGCCGCGTGCCATGGAGCGACAGCCTGCGTAGCATCGCAATGTGGCTGCTGATCGCCCTGGTGCTCGTCGCCGGCTATCAGTTTCGCTACGAATTGCAGGATGTCGCGAGCCGCGTCACCGCCGGATTGGTACCCGGCAGCCCGCTGTCGGCGATGGATAGCGACGGCCGCGCCACGGTCACGCTCGACAAATTGTCCAATGGCCATTTCGGAGCGCGCTTGTCGATCAACGGCGCAACGATCGACGCGATGGTCGACACCGGTGCCACGACAACGGTTCTTACCCTGGCAGACGCGCGCAAGGCTGGTTTCGACCTCGACCAGTTGAGCTTTACGATCCCGGTATCGACTGCCAACGGCATCGCTCACGCCGCCCGCGTCACCGCCGGCACTGTCGAACTCGGCGCCATCGAGCGCAAGAACCTGCCCATGCTCGTGGCCGACCAGGGGTTGCGGCAGAGCCTGCTGGGGATGAACTTCATCGGCTCACTGTCGGGCTTCGACGTCCGCGGCGACCGGATGATTCTCCGCGATTAGGCCGCTTCGCTGTCGCGGATGAGTTCGACCGCGGCAAAGGCGCTGCGCAGCACCTCCGACCCGGCGCCCGGCTTGTTGGCGTCGGTCGAGAGGATTTGTCGATAACGGCGCGCGCCGGCCAGACCGTGGAACAGCCCGACCATATGGCGCGTGACATGGCCGAGGCGACCGCCTGAAGCGATGTGACGATCGGCATAGTCGGCCATCGTATCGATGAGCGCAGCGAAATCGAACGCCTCGGCCACCTCGTCGCGCAGCAGCGCATCTGCACCAGCAAGGATCGCCGGGGTATGATAGGCGGCGCGGCCAAGCATGACACCATCGACATGGGCGAGATGGGCGCGTGCTTCAGCAAGCGTCTGGATACCGCCATTTATGCCAATGAATCGATTTGGATATCTCGCCTTGAGCCGATAGACGCGATCATAATCGAGCGGCGGGATTTCGCGGTTTTCCTTGGGGCTCAAGCCTTCCAGCCATGCCTTGCGGGCATGGACCCACAGCGCGTCAGTGCCGGCGACGAAAACCTGGTCGGCGAGCGCGTCGAGCGCCGGCTCCGGATCCTGGTGGTCGACGCCGATCCGGCACTTCACCGTCACCGGTATCGTGACTGCCCCTTTCATTGCCGCGACGCATTCGGCGACCAATTCGGGCGTCTTCATCAGGCAGGCACCAAAGGTTCCCGACTGCACCCGGTCGGAAGGGCAACCGACATTGAGATTGATCTCGTCGTAGCCGAAACCCTCACCAATCCGCGCGGCTTCGGCGAGCTTGGCAGGGTCGGAACCGCCAAGTTGCAACGCCACCGGATGTTCGCTAGCGTCGAAGCCAAGCAGCCGCTCGCGCACGCCATGAATCGCCGCATCCGCCACCACCATCTCGGTGTAGAGGAGGGAATCGCCACTCAGCTGCCGGTGAAAATAGCGGCAGTGACGGTCGGTCCAGTCCATCATGGGGGCTACGGCGAGAATTTTCACGCCGTCGTCGTAGAGCTTCGTCATGGTCATTTCGGTGTGCGTGGGTCTGCGGTGGCCTTCAGATAAGCCCGCTCCCTAGCACAACAAGCCCAGCGAGGCCAAATCGGGCCTGCAGCGAACTGCTATTGTCGTTATTCGCCAGAACGGCCTCCGTGATCGCCCGAGCGACGCTACTCACGTTCCGGCTTCGGCCTCGGATCCGGCCGCGTCGCCACGTAGACAGCGCCGGCACCGACGAAAATCGCCGCCGCGATCGCAAACAATGCCCCTGGCCTTCCGAGCAGGAACAGCCCGTAGCCGATCGACATGCCAGCATAGGCCGCCAGCTTGGCCTTGCGCGGAATGGCGCCTTCTTCACGCCAGTCGCGCAGCGTCGGGCCGAACCGACGATGATTGAGCAACCACGCCTCCACCCGCGGCGACGAACGGCTGAAGCACCACGCGGCTGCAATCAGAAAGATCGTGGTCGGCATCAGCGGCAGGAAGGCGCCGATTATGCCGAGAACGAGCATGACCATCCCCAGCAGCAGGTAGCCGGCCCTTTTGGTGCCAAGAGTTGCCATGCCGGCTACGCGGCGAACTTGCCGTTTCATTTAATTCAAACCGATGGCGGCCGGCCGGCGGGCGCAGGCATCGCCACCGGCACCTCCCCTGGATGGCACGTCCCCCCTCACCGCCGCGCGATGATGCGGCCATCGACGTCCTTGATGTCGCGCAGGCCGCAGAAGGCCATGGTGATGTCGAGCTCATTGCGGATGATGTCGAGGCACTTGGTTACCCCGGCCTCGCCACCGGCGCCGAGCCCGTAAAGGAACGCACGGCCGATGAACACGCCCTTGGCGCCCAGTGCAAGCGCCTTGATGACGTCTTGGCCGGAGCGGATACCGCCATCCATCAGCACCTCGATGCGGTCGCCGACGGCATCGACGATTTCAGGCAGCGCCGAGATCGAGGAGACGGCGCCGTCGAGCTGGCGACCGCCATGGTTGGAGACGATCAACGCATCCGCACCGCTCGCCGCCGCCTTTTCCGCATCCTCAGGATCGAGAATGCCCTTGAGGATCAGCTTGCCGCCCCATTGGTCCTTGATCCACTTGACGTCGTCCCAGCTCAAGGCCGGGTCGAACTGTTCCGACGTCCAGGACGACAGCGAGCGCAGGTCGGTGACGCCCTTGGCATGGCCGGCGATGTTGCGGAAGGTACGACGGCTGGTGCCCAGCATGTTGAAGCACCAGCGCGGCTTGGTCGCCAGGTTGATGATGTTGGGGATCGTCATCCGCGGCGGCGTCGACAGGCCGTTGATGATGTCCTTGTGGCGCTGGCCGAGGATCTGCAGGTCGAGCGTCAGCACCAGTGCCGAACAATTGGCTGCCTTGGCGCGGCGGATCAGGTTCAAGACAAACTCGCGGTCGCGCATCACATAGAGCTGGAACCAGAACGGCTTGCTGGTGTGCTCGGCCACGTCCTCGATCGAGCAGATGCTCATGGTCGAAAGCGTGAACGGTACACCCGCCTTCTCGGCGGCGCGCGCAGCAAGGATTTCGCCGTCCGAGTGCTGCATGCCCGTCAGGCCGGTCGGTGCCAGTGCTACCGGCATCGACACCTTCTGGCCGATGATAGTGGTTTCGAGCGTGCGGTTGCGCATGTCGACGGCGACGCGCTGGCGCAGCTTGATCGGAACGAAGTCGCTCTCGTTCTCGCGATAGGTGCTCTCGGTCCAGGCGCCGGAATCGCAATAGTCGTAGAACATGCGCGGCACGCGCCGCTTGGCGATTGCGCGAAGATCGGCGATCGAGGTTATCGGACGCGCCATTCCAATATGCTCCAGTTGCTCGGCTGCGCCCCCTCGACGCTCGCCGCATGTAAGCCGCCTGGGCCGCGGCTGCCAAGAGGCCGGGGCGACGCAGCTTCGTCAGAACGAGCAAGGGGCCCGAAGGCCCCTCACGATTCTTCGAGAGCAAGCGCTCAGGCGTTAGCCGCAGCCACTGCGCGCTTGGCCATGACCACCACGAGATTGGCGCGATATTCGGCGGAAGCGTGGATGTCGCTCATCAGATTGTTCGACGGCACCGAAATGCCCTCGAGCGCCGAGGCTTCGAACTTCTTGGCGAGTGCCGCCTCGATCTCCTTGGAGCGGAACACGCCGTCGTCGCCCGCGCCTGTGACAGCCGCGCGCACGCCGTCCTTGCCCTTGGTCACGAACACGCCGGTCATGGCGTAACGCGACGCGGGATTCGGGAACTTTGCGTAGCCGGCCTTGGCGGGTGCAGTGAAGGTGACGGCGGTGACGACTTCGTCATCCTTGAGCGTGGTTTCGAACAGGCCCTTGAAGAACTTGTCTGCCGCAATCTCCCGCTTGTTGGTGACGATGGTCGCCCCCAACGCCAGCATCGCCGAAGGGTAGTCGGCGGCCGGATCGTTGTTGGCGATGGAGCCGCCGATCGTGCCCTTGTGGCGCACGGCCGGGTCGCCGATATGGCTGGCCAAGGCGCACAGAGCCGGGCAAACCTTCTTGAGCTTTTCGTCGTTTGCGACTTCGAAATGCGTCGTCGTCGCCCCGATGGTGACGGTCTTGCCACTGACCTTGATGCCCCTGAGTTCGGCGATATGCGTCAGGTCGACCACGTCGGAAGGCGCGGCAAGCCGCGTCTTCATGGCCGGGATCAGCGTCATGCCGCCGGACATGAACTTGCCATCGCCCGACTTGACCTTCTTGACAGCGTCCGCGACCGAGGTGGCGCGATGATAGTTGACGGAATACATGTGTCTTTCTCCCTTCGGGGAAAGAAGCGAGTAGGGAATAGCGAATAGCGAGTAGTTCTGCTTCCGCTGTCAATTTCTTCCCTATTCGCTACTCCCTATTCCCTATTCGCTTCTCTCAGTGTTTCGTGCCGGCGCGCAGTGCCGCCCAGACCTTCTGCGGCGTCGCTGGCATGGTCAGGTCCTCGTGGCCGAGCGCATCGGTGATGGCGTTCATGACAGCCGGCGGCGAACCGATGGCACCCGCCTCCCCGCACCCCTTGATGCCGAGCGGATTGCCCGGGCACGGCGTGTTCGAGGTCGAGACCTGGAACGACGGCAGATCGTCGGCGCGCGGCATGGTGTAGTCCATGTAGCTCGCCGTCAGTAGCTGTCCCCCGGCGTCATAGACGGCCCCTTCGAGCAAGGCCTGGCCCACGCCCTGCGCGATACCACCGTGGACCTGCCCCTCGACGATCATCGGATTGATGATGTTGCCGAAGTCGTCGGCTGCCACGAACTGCACGATGTCGGTAGTGCCCGTCTCGGGATCGATCTCGACCTCGCAGATGTAGCAACCGGCCGGGAAGGTGAAGTTCGACGGGTCGTAGAACGCCGTCTCCTTGAGACCCGGCTCCATGCCCGCCGGCAGGTTGTGCGCGGTGTAGGCTGCGAGCGCGACCTGGAACCACGGCACGTTCTTGTCGGTACCGGCGACCTTGAGCGCGCCGTTCTCGATGACGATGTCGCCCTCGTCGGCCTCGAGCAGATGGGCAGCGATCTTCTTGGCCTTGGCCTCGACCTTGTCGAGAGCCTTGACGACGGCCGACATGCCGACCGCACCGGAGCGCGAGCCATAGGTGCCCATGCCCATCTGCACCTTGTCAGTGTCGCCATGAACGATCGACACGCTGTCGAGCGGCACGCCGAAGCGCTGGTTGACGAGCTGGGCGAAGGTCGTCTCGTGGCCCTGACCATGGCTATGCGAGCCGGTCAGCACCTCGATGGTGCCGACCGCGTTGACGCGGACTTCGGCCGACTCCCACAGGCCGACACCCGCTCCAAGACTGCCGACCGCAGCCGACGGCGCGATGCCGCAGGCCTCGATGTAGCAGCTCATGCCGATGCCGCGCAGCTTGCCATTCTTGGCCGCCGCCGCCTTGCGCTTGGCAAAGCCGGCATAGTCGGCCTGCTTCATCGCCGCATCGAGCGACGCGCCATAGTCGCCCGCGTCGTAGCACATGATGACGGGGGTCTGGTGCGGGAAGGAGGTGACGAAGTTGGTTCGCCTCAGTTCCGCAGGCGCCACGCCGAGCTCGCGCGCGGCGATCTCCATCGTGCGCTCCAAGACATAGGTCGCCTCAGGCCGCCCTGCCCCGCGATAGGCGTCGACCGGCGCGGTGTTGGTGTAGACGGCCCGAACATTGCCGTAGATCGCCGGGATATTGTACTGGCCCGACAGCAGCGTCGCGTAGAGATAGGTCGGCGTCGCCGATGAAAACAGCGACATGTAGGCGCCGAGATTGGCGATGGTGTCGACCTTCAATCCAACGATCTTGTTGTCCTTGTCGAAGCCCATCTCGACTGTCGTGTGATGGTCGCGGCCGTGAGCGTCGGTCAGGAAGCTCTCGGTACGGTCGGCCACCCACTTGACCGGCACGCCGGTCTTCTTGGAGGCCCACAGGCAGACGATCTCTTCGGGGTAGATGTAGATCTTGGAGCCGAAGCCGCCGCCGACGTCGGGGGCGATCACGCGCAGCTTGTTCTCTGGCGCGACATTGTAGAACGCGCTCATCACCAGCCGCGCCACATGCGGGTTCTGGGAGGTCGTCCAGCAAGTGTAGTGATCCTCGGCCTTATCGTAGTGGCCAAGGGCGGCGCGCGGTTCCATCGCATTTGGAACCAGCCGGTTGTTGACGATGTTGACGCGCGTGACGTGAGCGGCGGACTTCAGCGCCGCGTCGGTTGCGGCGGCGTCGCCGATACCCCAGTCGAAGATCAGGTTGCCGTCCGCCTCGGGATGGATCTGCGGCGCGCCTTTGCCGAGCGCCTCCACAGCGTCCGAAACCGACTTGCGCTCCTTGTAGGTGATCTCGACCGCCTCGGCAGCGTCGCGCGCCTGTCCCTTGGTCTCGGCGACCACGATGACGACGGCGTCGCCGACATAGCGCACACGGTCGACCGCCAGCGGCGACCAGGCGCCCATCTTCATCGGCGAACCGTCCTTGGAGTGGATCATCCAGCCGCAAATGAGGTTGCCGATGCCGTCGGCCTTGAGCTGCTTGCCGGTCAGCACGCCGATAACGCCGGGCATCGCCTCGGCCGCCTTGGTGTCGATCTTCTTGATGTCGGCGTGAGCGTGTGGGCTACGCACGAACGCCGCATGTTTCATGCCGGGCACGACCATGTCGTCGACATAGCGCCCCGCGCCGGTGATGAACCTCTTGTCTTCCTTGCGCGCAACGCGCGCGCCAATGCCTTCCATTCCCATTGCAGTTCCTCCCGAACCTCAAAAAGCGAATAGCGAGTAGCGAACAGGGGAGACAGCGTTTGCTTTCGGGAGAATTCCCTACTCGCTATTCGCTACTCCCTATTCGCTCTATGCAGCCCTCTTCGCCTTCCCCTTGGATGCCTTGGCCATCGTCTTGGATGCGGCGAGGATCGCCTTGACGATATTGTGGTAGCCGGTGCAGCGGCAGATGTTGCCTTCCAGTTCCGCGCGGACCGTCGCCTCATCAAGGCCTTCGGGATGGCGGCGGATCATGTCGGTGGCGGTCATGATCATACCCGGCGTGCAGAAGCCGCACTGCAGGCCATGGTGCTCCTTGAATGCGGCCTGGACGGGATGCAGGTCCGCGCCATCAGCGAGGCCCTCGATCGTGGTCACGGTGGAGCCGGAGGCCTGTGCCGCAAGCATCGTGCAGGATTTCACCGCCTTGCCGTCGACATGGACGACGCAGGCGCCGCATTGCGATGTGTCGCATCCGACATGCGTTCCGGTCAGGCCCAAATGCTCTCGCAGGAAATGAACAAGAAGCGTGCGGTCCTCCACCACGCCGCTGACCTTTCGGCCGTTCACGACCAAAGTAACTTCCGACATGAAACCTCCCACTGTTGCCGCGACCGGCCAGGCAGACCCCGCACCCGTCAGGTAAGCAAATCCTATCCCTGCAAATTGCGGCTGCAAGCACCTTTTTGGACCCAGACACGCATTGCGTGCAGGCCAGCGCAGAAATATCGCCTCAAGGAGGGCTTGCCTGACAAGCAACGACTTGGCCAAAGCTGACACGCCTGGTCTGGCCCCTGATGAATGCAAGTGGAATGGCTACGCAGATCATGCGCGAGTCCTACCTCACATTCATGGGAAGCCAGGGTCCAGGCCCGAACCTTGGCCAGTCTCACAATTGCCCCACCGGCGGCATATGCCCCTGTCGCCGGCGCACCGCGCTTTCCATTCACCTGATCCGCAGCGGAACTCAGGTCGGCGGTGGCGCTGTGAAAATCGACGACAGGATCACCGGCAGCGTCTACGGCACCGGCGAGCCGCAATAGCGGCTCGATGGCTCAAGCCATCGCCTTCTTGCGCCGCTCGTAGAGCATGACCAAGGTCTCGGCGACGAGTGCTGCCTTGGCCTCGCCTTCGATCTCGATGGTGTTTTCGGCCTTGAGCAGGTACTGGCCTGGGCCTTTGTCCTCCATCGACATCAGCACGGTGCGCATGCGGACCCGCGCCCCCACCTTGACCGGCGAGATGAAGCGGACCTTGTCGAGCCCATAGTTGAAGGCGGCCTGGGTGTTCAGCGGGATCACACCCATTTCCTGGATCAGCGCACCGACCAGCGACAGTGTCAGGAAGCCGTGGGCGATGGTGGTGCGGAAAGGGCTCTGCCGGCGCGCCCGCTCGGGATCGACGTGGATCCACTGGCGATCGCCGGTGCAATCGGCAAAGCCGTCGATGCGGCTCTGATCGACGAGCACCCAGTCGGAAACGCCGATCTCCTGGCCAACGCTCCCGCGCAATTCCTCATAGGTCTCAATCGGCTTTTCCAGGCTCATGTTCCCCACCCCCTGCCATGCCTATTGCTTGGGGATCATGAACTCCGGCAGCTTGTCAACCTTTGCGGGTAGCCACGCGTTCTATTCAGCCGCCTGACGGTCGGAAAGATCGTCGGTCCTGTCGGGATCGCCCAGCGCGGTTTCGCACCCCAGGTCCGGGAACGCCACCGAGCGCTTGCCATGGAAATCGGTTCGCACGACGACCAGCCCCTGCTCCTCGAAATAGGTCAGCAGACGCCGTGCCCGGCGCGCGGAATGGCTGCCGTAAGCCTGAGCGATCGCCGCGTCGGAGGGGCACGGGGCGCCCTTCACCGCCGCCTGCGCGACGATCAGGAACACCGCCTGAAGGTCTTCCGGCAGGCTTGCCGACAGGCCGAGCGCCTGCTGCCAGGTATCGCTCGACGCGGTCTCGTCGTCGACGCCCGCGCGGGCCACGGCATAGCGGCGCCGAAACGTCGACAGCGGCGGCGGTTCGCCCTGCATGCGCTTGATCCGGCAGCGCACCAGAAAGTCCTGGTAGAGCACCGCATCGGTGCGGAAGGCCGCATCGGGATCATCGACCATCTCGCGCACGATCGTATCGATCAGTGCCTCGCGTTCGGCCTCGTCGAACAGCGGGAAGATCGGTTCGGCGACCGGGGCCGATGCCTCGGCGCGCACCTGCGAAAGCTGGGCGATGATGTCGGCGGTCGGGGTCGGCGGCGGCGGAGCCGGGCGGCGTACCGTCTGGCGCGCCTCGATAGGTTCCGGCGCGAAGATCAGGTCGCGCGTATCGTCACTGGCATCGGGCAGTGGCATCAGCTTGGGGCTGACCGAGCGAGCCGACGTCTCGACCGGCCCGATGGCGACGGGAAGCGGGCGACGCGACATCGCCGGTCCAAGTGCCACGAAGTTACCGCGCGCCAGATCGCGGAACATCTCGGCCTGGCGCCGCTCCATGCCGAGCAGGTCGGCGGCGCGCGCCATGTCGATGTCGAGGAAGGTACGACCCATCAGGAAGTTGGAGGCTTCCGCCGCCACGTTCTTGGCGAGCTTGGCCAGACGCTGGGTGGCGATGACGCCGGCCAGCCCGCGCTTGCGGCCTCGGCACATCAGGTTGGTCATGGCGCTGAGCGAAATCTTGCGCGCCTCGTCCGAAACCTCGCCGGCAACGGCGGGTGCAAACAGCTGCGCTTCGTCGACAACGACCAGCACCGGGTACCAGAAGTCGCGTTCGGCATCGAACATGCCGTTGAGAAAGGCCGCTGCGCCGCGCATCTGCTGCTCGACGTCGAGGCCCTCGAGATTGAGGACGACGGAGACGCGGTGCTGGCGGATACGCCCGGCAATGCGGGTAAGCTCCGCCTCGGTGCGCTGGGCATCGACCACCACATGGCCAAAGCGGTCGGCCAGCGTGACGAAGTCGCCCTCCGGGTCGATCACGCATTGCTGCACCCACGGTGCGCTCTGCTCGAGGAGGCGGCGCAGCAGGTGCGACTTTCCCGAGCCCGAATTGCCTTGAACCAGCAAACGGGTCGCAAGAAGTTCCTCGAGATCAAGCTGGGCTTTCGTCCCGCCGGACGCAGCCCCCATCTCGATACCTACCTTCATCCTCTTCCTCGATTGATATCTTAGGGGTGATCGGCGTCCCTTAGCACCCAATGGCCGGCAATGCGCGGCCAGTATCGCGAAACCCACAGGAGAGCTGAAATCCGCCGCCCCGCCAGTGGCTTGGCATTACCTTGGGTGCCGTCAGTTCGTCAGAAACAGCAACTCGGCGGAATAGAGCGCCAGCCCCGCAAGGCCGCCGATCAGCATGCCGTTGAATCGGATGTATTGCAGGTCGCGACCAATGTTGAGCTCGATCAGCCGGGTCAGTTGGCCGAGGTCCCAGCCTTTCACCTGATCGGCGATGAAGCCCGACACACCGCTCTTCTGGCTCTCCACAAAGGACGCGAGCGCAAGGACAAAACCCTCGTTCATCTCGGCCCTGACCTCCGGCTCGCTCGCCAGATTCTGGCCGATCTCGATGAAAAGGCTGGTGAGGTGCTTGCGGGTCAGCGAGTCCTGCGAAGCGACATCCTGCTCGATGAAACCACGCATGCTCGCCCAGACATCACGCGCCAGCCCGCGCAACTCAGGCCGGGCAAGGAAATTGCGCTTCAGTTGTTCGGCGCGTTGCGCGTAGTCGGGCGAATGCCGCAGCCTGTCGACAAAGCCATGGACGAAAGTGTCGAATTCGCCACGCAACGGATGGTCGGGATCGGCCCTGACCTCATCGAGCAGCGTCGCCGCCGAGGCGACAATGCGCTTGAGCAGATAAGCGTCGGCGCGGAACAGGTTGAAAACCGAGGGCAGCTCGTCCCTGATCTTTTCGCGCAGCATGGCCTGCGCCTGCTCGTCCTTCAGGAAATTGCCGACGATCTTGATGAACTCGTCGAGCAGGCGCTGATGCCGGCGATCGTCGGTAAAGGCGGACAGCAGCTCCGCCGCCAGCGGCGCGGCATCGACCCTGCCCAAGCGTTCGATCATCCGGCGGGTGGCGAAATCGCGCAGGCCCGAGCCTTCGAGTGCCTGAAGCATCTGCGGCACGAGCCTGCCGACGAAGCGTGACAACCCCTCCGCTCGGCTTCGATCCGACAGCCAGTCGGCGACGAGGGCCGCGAAATCCACTTCCCTAAGCTTCTGCCGTACCGGCTCGGGCGCGAGGAAATTGGCCTCGATAAACAGGCCGAGATTATCGGCGATTCGGTTCTGGTTCGATGGGATGATCGCAGTATGCGGAATGGGCAGGCCGAGCGGCCGCTTGAACAGCGCAACAACCGCATACCAGTCGGCGAGGCCGCCGATGGTGGCAGCCTCGGCAAAGGCGGCAACGAAACCGAGCCAAGGCCAGCGTCCCTGCAGGGACTTAGCTGTCGCAAAGATAGTGACGCACAGGACAAGCGCTGCCGTGGCGATGAACTTGGTCCGCCGCAGCGCCGCCAGTTTTTGGGCGTCGGCAGCGCTTGGAACCCCAAGCATGGCAGCCGGCAACGCCTGTATGTGCGGTGAGGTCATAGAACGCCGTCCCTGTTGGTCACAGGGACTATATCGGCGTGCAGGCGCAGCGCTTCAATTCGAATTGTCCGCTCAAGCGGCGATGGACGCGGCGTTGCTCACTTGTCCAAATTCCCCCGCCCAGGGAAACCCGAAGTCGGGATCGGCCGCTCCATCCGCATCGAGCTCAATGATGCCGTTTGCCTCGCCATGCTCGAAGCTGAGCCTGGCGTTGAAACGCCGGGCGAGTGCTCTCATGGCGGCATTGTTGGCGTGGGTGGTCACCTGCAGGCGGGCGTAAGCGAGCCCCCTCGCCTGCGCGATGACGCGCCGGAATAGGCGGCCGCCGATTCCGCGATGCTGGAGTTCGCGTTCAACGCTGAAGGCGATCTCTGCGGTGGGCTCATCCTCCTCCGGACGTTCATGGAGTTCGGCCGCCCCCAGAACCTTGTCGCCCTCGACATAACCGATCACCGTTACCCCCTCATGGAAGCAACGCTCGGCATAGGCCCTGAGAAAATCATCGTCAGCCAGGCCATTGAAACGGTCGCGCCTGCTCTGCTCGTCCAGCCTTGTCAGATGTTCGGCGAAACGAGGCAAATCCGAAGGCCGCAACTGGCGTATCGTGCCTACCAAAGGCCGTCTGGCCGGAGTGATCTTTTGCATGTCGCAGTCCTCATGGGTTCCTCCCCAGAGTCTTCGACTCCCGACATCAGCAATATTGTGCAATGCAGCAAAATTTTCAACCGTCCAGCCCGATCACGAATGCAAGGCTGGGCTGCGTCTAGGGGACGACGGCCCCCCAGATTGTTGACAGTGCTTGTCTGGAATTGTTCTAAGGTATAGGCCATATAACAAGCCTGCCCGCGCCACAGCGAGGAATCACATCCATGCGCCTCACACGCCAGACCAACTACGCCATGCGTATCCTGATGTATTGCGCGGCCAATGAAGGGCGGCTGAGCCGAGTGCCCGAAATCGCCGCCGCCTACACGGTGTCGGAGTTGTTCCTGTTCAAGATCCTGCAGCCGCTGGTCGAGGCCAAGCTGGTCGAGACGGTGCGCGGTCGCAACGGCGGTGTTCGGCTGGCGAAGCCCGCCGACCAGATCTCGCTGTTCGACGTGGTGCGCGTGACCGAAGAGTCTTTTGCCATGGCCGAGTGCTTCGAGACCGATGCTGCCGAGTGCCCGCTGGTCGACAGCTGCGGGCTCAACTCGGCGCTGCGCGAGGCGCTGAACGCGTTTTTCGAGGTTCTTGCCCGCTATTCGATCGCTGACCTGGTTGCCGCGCGCCCCAACATGCGCGACCTGCTCGGGATTGAGCTGCCGGAGACCCGGGCGCTGGTCGGCTAGTGCATGACCCCGAAAATCGGAATCGATTTTCGGAAAGGATCATGCACAAACTCAAGGTGCTACAGCGTCCTTTGCGCGTCCTAGAGGACGCGCGGCGCTGTAGTCATACGGCCGCCGTCTGCGGCAGCACGAACGGCACATTGGCCGCCGGCAAAGCGCCGACTCGAAGCCGGCAGCCGAACACTTTTTCGATCAGATCATCGTTCAGGACTTCATCGGGCGCGCCGGTCGCGGCCAGCCTGCCCTGGTGCATGACGCAGATCTGGTCGGCATACATGGCGGCGAGGTTGAGGTCGTGCAGGATGGCGACCACCCCGCCGCCGCGCCGGGCGAAATCGCAAGCGATGTTCATGATGATCAGCTGATGCTTGATATCGAGGCTGGACACCGGCTCGTCGAGGAACAGGTAGCGCGGCTGCCCGTCCAGCACTGGCGTCCAGACTTGGCAGAGAACACGAGCTAGCTGCACCCGCTGCTGCTCACCGCCCGAAAGTTCCTGGTAGTAGCGCCCGGCAAAGCCTTCGAGATCGACGCGCGCCAGCGCCCGTTCGGGCAGCCGTTCGCCTTCTCGGGTGGGCGCGCCCGATCTGCCGCCGGTCACGCCGAGCTTGACGATTTCGCGGACCGTGAACGGAAAGGACAGCGCGGTCGCCTGCGGCAGCACGGCGCGCATGCCGGCGGCCTCCCATGGCTTGAGCGTTGCGATATCCCGACCATTCAGGGAGACGCTGCCGGTGTAAGGCAACTCGCCTGTCAGCGCCCTGAGGAAGGTGGTCTTGCCCGAGCCGTTGGGCCCGACGATCGCCGCCAACTCGCCGGGGCGCACCGTAAAATCAACGTCGCCAACGATACGCTTGCGGCCGATCGACACCGAAACCTGGCGCGCTTCGATCATTTTTTGCTCTCTCAATTCACATTGGCCATCGTCAAAGATCGACGACGCCACGTTTGCGCAGCAGGATCCAGAGGAAGAACGGGCCGCCTACGGCCGCCGTGACGATGCCGATCGGCAGTTCGGCGGGAGCGACGATGGTGCGGCTGACGGCATCAGCCAGCAGCAGCAGGCAGCCACCCAGCAGCGCCGAGGCGGGCAGCAGGTAGCGGTTGTCGGGACCGATCGCCAGCCGCAGCAGATGCGGCACGACGATACCGACGAAGCCGATGCCGCCGCTGACCGCCACCGATGCCCCAATCGCCGCCGAGACGGCAACGATCGCCACATATTTCAGCTTCTGCACCGGCACGCCGAGATGGTTGGCGGTCGCCTCTCCCAGGGCTAGTGCGTTGAGCCCCTTCGCCAGGAATGGCGTTGCCGCAAGCGCGAGCACGATGATCGGCCCGGCCGCAGCGATCTTCACCCAGGTTGCGCCAGCTAGCGATCCGAGCTGCCAGAAGGTCAGGTCGCGCAATTGCCGATCGTCGGCCATGTAGACCAGGATTCCGGTCAAGGCGACCGCCATGGCGCCAAGTGCTATGCCTGCCAGCAGCATGGTGGCAATCGACGTCCGGCCCTGTCGCGTCGCGACGTTGTAGAGAATGAGGGTCGTGACCAGGCCGCCGCCAAAGGCTGACAGCGGCAGCGCATAGCTGCCGAGCAGGCTGGTGAACGGAGCGAGGAAAGTCGCCCCAAGCACGATCACCGATACCGCTCCGAGCCCAGCACCTGCCGAGACACCGACCAGCCCCGGATCGGCCAAGGGATTGCGAAACAGCCCCTGCATCACCGCGCCAGAGACAGCAAGCGCCGCCCCGACGAGGATACCGAGAATGACCCGCGGCAGGCGGATATCGAAGACGATGATCGCGTCCCGTGCCGACAGCGCCTCGCTGCCCGGCATTGCCCCGAATAGCCACGCCCCAAGAAGCCCCAGCGCCGATGCGTCGGAGGCCCCCCAGGTCAGGCTGACGAGGGCGGCTGCAGCAAGCGCTACGGCCAGCACGCCAATCACCAGTATTGCGCGCGCGGAACGGTCGCCGGTAACTTCTCGACCGCGCTCTCGCGCACCGGCCAGGCCGGTCATCGCCTCTTCAACCACCTGTCAGGCCTCACTTCTTGACCGCGTCGCCGTAGAAGGCGCTGGCCAGTTCCTTGACGGCAGCGGCGGTACGGGGGCCGAAGCCGAGCAGATAGGCGCCATCCATGCGGATGACCCGCTTGGCTTGCGCCGCCGGAGTGGGGGCGATGGCTGGATGGGCGTAGAGGTCGGCGTCATCAATCGCCAACCCGCCTTCGCGATCCATCATCAATATGACGTCGGGGCGGGCGGTGATCGCCGCTTCATCGGTCAGTTGCTTGTAGCCGGAGTAGCCTTCGACGGCGTTGATGCCGCCGGCGAGCGCAATGATGCCATTGGCGGCGGTATCGCTTCCCGCGGCGAGGATCTTGCCGCCCTGCAGGCTCAGAATGAACAGTACCCGCTTGCGTTCGGCCGGCGGAATGGCGCTCGTCAGTGCTTCGGCGTCGGTCAACTGCTTGTCGACCTCAGTTGCAAGTGCGTCCGCCTTGGCGTCGGCACCGAGTGCCTTGCCGACGATATGGATCTTGTCGAGGATGCCCTTGTGGCTGAAGCCGTCGGGCACGGTGACGAAGGGAACGCTTGCCTTCTTGAGTACGTCGATTGCTTCCTTGGGCCCGCTGCCTTCAAGCGCGAGGATGCCGGATGGATTGACCGACAGAACGCCCTCCGGCGACAGCGCACGCATGTAACCGACGTCAGGGAGACTGAGCGCGGCCTCCGGGAAGACGCTGGTGGAATCGCGCGCGACCAGCTTGCCTTCTTCACCGAGCGCATAGACAATCTCGGTGATCGAACCGCCAACCGAAGCGATGCGCGACTGGTCCTGGAACTGGGTTTCGCCGCCCTCCGCGAAACCTGCGGGAGCGCTCGACAGGACGACCGCCAGGCTCAGTGCGGTGGCCCGCACCAGCTTGTGGGTAAAATGCATAGTCCCTCTCCTCGTGCCGGTTACGCTGCGCTCTGCTGCGGAGCCACCGCGAGATTTTCGACCAGACTGCGCCAATCCTCGCGCTCGCCTTGGCCTTCCTTGCGCTTGCCGAAGAACTGGATGATCATTTCCCCGTTGGCGTCATAGGCCTCGACCGAGGTCACATGGCCGTCCTTGGTCGGCTTGCGCACGGCCCACAGTTCCACAACATGGTCGGCGCGCAGATGGAGATGAAAGGTCTCGTCCATCACATTGATCCACGGCCCCATCGGCTTGATGTCCTTCACCGGGCCGGAATGGATCTGGATGCAGCCGTGGTTGCCGACGAAGCACATGATCGGCTGGCCGCTTTGGGCGGCCTGGTGGAATAGCGCCGATAGCGCGTCCTTCTCCAGCGTCCAGGCATAGTCGTTTCCAACCATGCGCATCGCCTGCTGGCGGCCGAGCTTGAGCGAACGCAGCATGCCGAAGAACTCGTGCGTATCCGTCAGGTTGCTCCAGCGCTGGCGCAACTCGTCGACGCTCGCCCCTGCGTGTTCCTCGGCTTTCTCCGCGCTAGCCGCCACCGTAGGCACCGAAGGCGACTGATCCGCGCTGACCAACCGATCGACCAGTGCCTGGTAGGCAGCAACGTCGGACGTGGGCCGCAGATGGATCTTGTGGACGGCATTTCCGGCAGCATCGAAGAACTGAAGGCTGCGGCGAATGTCGTCGCCGTCGCGCTTTTCGACCGCAAAGCCGTGAGCCCAGTTGGACGGAAAGATGCGAAGGTCGATGTCCTCGCCCAGCACCATCGCGGCATGCTTGCCCGGCACGACCTTGTCGTAGACACCGATCTTCTCGTGCACCGCACTTTCGTTGCGGGTCAGTGCCATGACCTCGCCCAGAGCTTCCAGGCCGGCCAGCAGGTCGTTGACGCGCGGTTCGATGCGTACCACGCCTTCGCCGGCATGGGCCGCAACCAATTCTGCCTCGGAAATGCCGAGCTGGGCCGCCAGATCACGCTCGCGCATCTTGGGGTTTTCTGCTCGGGCCTGCCGGATTTCGTGCGGGGCGGGTTTTACGCGCTGGTCCATGTCCAAACTACCTACTTGTTGAGAATGAGCTTGCCCTGACGGGTAATCTTGAGGCGGTAGAGCGCACCGCCATGGTCGATGCCGATCTCGAAATCGCCGAGGAAAAGCGACTCGCTGGTCAGCGTCCTGACGGCCAGCGAGCCGGCCATCGGACGCACCCCAACCTGGCCTTCGGTCCTGCGGTATCCGTGCCGGAATTGGCCCGAACGGAAATGGCTCGGATTGTGCGAATTCATCTCATTCCACTCCTTCATCCGTTCGCCGCGCCGACCCAATCCGGCGTGGCCATCAGGTCAAATCAAATTGTTGACTCGATCAATCATGTTTACTAGTCAGTGCAATACCGGAGTGATCGAGTCAACATTTAAGACACGCCGCGCAGACGAAAAAATGCAAGCGAGCACCAGGCGAGCCAGCAAGGGACATTTGGAGTTGGGACATGGGGCTTGTGGCTCGAAACAAGACTGCTCTGCTGGGCGGTGCAGCGATAATGGTGCTGGTCGGATTGCAGGCCGCGAACGCGCAAGAAGCGCAGACGAATGAACAGGACAAGAATGGCCGCGTAACGCTGCTGCAGCGTCTGGTGATCGGGACCGGCCTGGACAAGGTCGCCATCGACACGCCGCAATCCGTCACTGTGATCGATCAGGAAGACATCGACCGTCGGCAGCCCGAGACCATCGGCGAGATCTTCCGCGACATACCGGGCATCAACATCACCGGTTCGGAAAGACTGCTCGGCCAGAGCTTCAACATCCGCGGCATCGGTGCGCCGGAAAACACCGGCGACGGCGGCCGCATCATCGTCAATGTCGACGGCGCGCAGAAATTCTACGAGCAGTACCGGCTCGGCTCCTTCTTTTCCGAACCGGAGCTGTACCAGCGCGCTGAAGTGCTGCGCGGCCCCGCCTCGTCCACGCTCTACGGTTCGGGTGCGCTCGGCGGCGTCATCAATTTCGAGACCAAGGACGCCTCCGACTTCATCGCCGAAGGCCAGAACGGCGCATTGCGGCTGAAAAGCTCGTGGAACAGCAACGGCAATGGCTATCTGCTGTCATCGGTGCTGGCCCAGCGCTGGGGCGAGAATGCCGAATTCCTGCTGACCGGCAACTCTCGCGCCTCCGACGTCTACACCTCCGGCAACGGCAACGAGATACTCGGCACGAACTTCAAGGCCTGGTCGGGCCTTGCCAAGGGCACTTTCAACGTCGGTGACGAGGGCACGCTGCGGCTGTCTTACCAACAGTGGGATTCCGACCTCGACGACCAGCAGCTGTCGCAGACCAGCGCCACTGCCTTCTTCGGCCTGATCGATCGCCATATCGTCGACCAGACGGCCATCGCTTCTTACGAAAACCCGTTCGCCGACAACGACATGCTCGACGTAAAACTGTCGGCATCCTACTCCAACACCCACAACGAGCAGCGCAACGCCGATATGCGGGCGGCCTGCGGCACGGGCAGCATGGCGGTTGTCTGCGATTCGAACTACGCCTACGAAACCTGGCAGTTCAACGCCCAGAACACGATGGAATGGGTCGGCGACAGCTGGACGAACCACTTCACATTTGGGTCGCAGACTGGCTACCAGACCCGCGTTGCCGAAGCCTTCTTCAACGATGGCACGCAGTTCCCCGTTGCGTTCCACCCCGAGGGCACCGACCTCAAGACCGGTGTTTTCGCGCAAAATGAGTTCGTCTGGGACGACCGCCTGACGATCATCCCCGGAATGCGGCTCGACTGGCACAAGCTGACGCCGGATTCGGCGCTCGATGCACCATCGAGCGATGACACCGCCTTCTCGCCCAAGATCGCCGCTCTCTACAAATTCAACGATACGTTCTCGGTGTTCGGCTCTGTCGCACATACCGAGCGTTTCCCGACCATCGACGAGGTGTTCTCGACGGCGAGCTCATCCTCGACCTTCCTGCCGAGCCTCGGCCTGAAGAAAGAGCAATCCAACAATTTCGAGGCCGGCTTCGCCCTGTCCGGATCCGACCTGCTGCAGGCTGGCGACGCCGGCCAGCTCAAGGTCACCAGCTTCTTCAACGCCGTAACGGACCTGATCGCTCTCAACCGGCCGTTCACCGCGGGCTTCAACAACAAGCCGGGCTTCATCAACATCGAAGAGGCCGAGATCTACGGCTTCGAGGTCGAGGCCGCCTACGACGCCGACTACGTTTTCGCCAACGCAGGCTATTCCTACGTCGTCGGCAAGAACAAGCAGACTGGTGCCTATCTGACGACGGTCGCGCCGCACGAACTGGCGCTGACGCTCGGTGGTAAAATGCCCGACCACGACGTCACTTTCGGTTGGAAGGCGCGTTTTGTTGCCGGACCGCAAGATCCCGCACGCGACCGGAACACTCCCCCTGTCGGCGATCCGAATTCGACGCGCTTCGCCACGGCCTTCGACGTTCACGACATCTTCCTGACCTGGAAGCCGCAGGATGGCCAACTCGCCGGCTGGGAGACCAACCTCGGCGTCGATAACTTGTTCGACCGCCAATACAAGGAGTTCCTGATGAATGACGATGCCAAGGGCCGGACGTTCAAGATCTCCCTCTCCAAAGAGCTTGGGTGGTAACCATGCGATTTGGCACGCTCGCCATGCACGTGCTGACCGCAGCGATGCTCTGCGCGACGATGGCTAACGCCGTCGCGCAGGATGCGGCGCCGTCGCCTGCCCTGGTGCTGGAACTCAACGCAGCGCAGCCCTCCGACAAGGGCTGCCGCTTCACCTTCGTGGTGACCAACAATCTCGGCGCCGAACTTTCCAAGGCGGCGATCGAGGTTGCCCTGTTCAACGAAGCAGGGGTTGTCGACCGCCTGACCGTGCTCGACTTCAAGGAGCTTCCAGCAGGCAAGACCAAGGTCACACGCTTCGACCTGCCCGGCACCGACTGCGCCAAGGTCAGCCGCGTGCTGATTAACAACGCCACGGATTGCGTCGGCCAGGGCGTTGAACCTTCGGCCTGCCTCAGGTCGCTGCAAACCCAGTCCAAATCCGGCATCGCGTTCGGGATCTGAGGAGCAATCTGTGGGACTCGAACCGGCCTTTGCCAAAAATACCGCAGCCTGGCCGCTGGCCGGCTTCGGTGCTTGGCCGACCGAGCCCGACGACCCGGAATTTGCCATCCCGCGCGGCGCGCTCAGGATTTGCGCCCGCGATACCGCCGATCGAACCTATCTGGTTGACCAGAGTCCGCTGGTGTCGGTTCGGGCGAGCGAACCGCTGGCGCCCGTGGCAACCCTGGTCAAGCTTCGCAGCCGCAAATGGCTGGCCGCCGTCATGGCTTCGTGTGCACTCCATGCGGCGGTCGCCATGTTCTTCATCATGCGTAGCAACGATGAACAGGTGCTGATCGAAGGCAGCGCCAATGCCGGCATCACACTGCTCGGCAACGCAGCCGAGGATCAATCCGCAGCTGTAGATCTCTCCGAATTCGACCCAAGCACCGTCACCAACGTCACGATGGTGACCATGCTCGACGCCAAACCAGTGGAAACGATCGAGGCTCAGGCGGTCGCGCAGCCGGAAACGATCGAGGCTGTCGAGGTAGTCGCCGTCGAAACGCCTGTCACCGAAACCATCCAGCCGATATCGGACCAGCCGATCCAGCCAGCCGTGACCAGCCCGCTTCCCGAAATCCTGGCCACCGATACGCTGGAACCGGTTGAAGACGACAACATCGTCCAGAAACCGGTCGAACTGACCAAAGCCGAACCCGTCGAAATCGAAAAGCCTGAGCCTTCGGCCGAAGCTGAGGCAATCGCCGCCGAGGTCGACCCAGCGCCCGAGCCGGTTAAAAAGCCGCTCGAAAAACCCATCAGGAAAGCAGAGGCAAAGCCCGCCAAGAAACCGGAGAACAAGGCAGAGCAGCCGAAGAAGGCAGACAAGGCGCCGGCAAGGCAAGAAAAGCCTGCAAGAACCGGCTCAGGCGGCAGCGGACAGGCCGACACGCGCAAGGGTGAGGCAGACGGGGCCGCCAACGGCACCACGACGACCAAAGGCAAGAACGGAAACAGCGCCACCGCCGGAAATGCCGCAGTATCCAACTATCCAGGAAAAGTTCTTGCCAAACTGCGGCGCGCCTTGCGGGGCATCTCGCGCGGCGTGCGGGCGAAAGCGCAAAACGACGTTCACGTCGGTTTCGTCGTCGACGCCGCGGGCGGGGTCGGCGGGGTGCGCGTGGTGCGAAGTTCAGGCTCACCCGAACTTGACCGCGCCGCGGTCGAAATGGTGCGCCGTGCCGCCCCCTTCCCGCCCATTCCGCCCGAGGCCGGCCGCTCAAGCTGGCAGTTCACACTGCCGCTGGGTGTCGCCGGCTGACCGTCAAACAATCGACCGGAAGCCCCCCATCCACTATCGCTAACCAACCAGTGTGGCAAAATCGCCGGCAATTGCGGCGATGTGATTGAAAGGAAAAGCCAATGTACATCGCAATGAACCGCTTCAAGGTGAAGAACGGTACGGAGGAAGCCTTCGAGGATGTGTGGAAGAAGCGCGACTCGACACTTAACCAGATGAAGGGTTTTCGCGAGTTTCACCTGCTGCGCGGCCCGGTCAACGAGGCCGAAGGCTATACGCTCTATGCCTCGCACGCCGTGTGGGACAGCTTTGACGATTTCAGCGCCTGGACCCGGTCGGAGAACTTCCGCAATGCGCACAAGAACGCCGGCTCCTCCAAGGCGTCCTATGTCGGCCACCCGCAGTTCGAGGGCTTTTCGGTCGTCGAAGGCGCCTGAGCTTCGCGCCCGAATAGTTAGCACGAACGCTTACACGCAGGGGCAGACCGAGGTCCGCCCCTACCTTGTTTTACTACGCCGAGGCCAGCAGGCTGGCGTTGCCGCCTGCCGCCGTGGTGTCGACGCAAACCGCCCGTTCATGCGCATAGGCGGCCGGGTAGATCACCTCGCTGACCAGCGGAATGATCGTGCCCTTGCGCTCGGACAGCGCCTTGCGAACGATCTTCATGGCTCCCTGCGAACCCGAATAGGCAACAACGTCGATTGCCAGTGCGCGGGCTTCCAGTGGATCGGCGCAGCCGTCGAGCGCTGCGATCGGCAGCCCCTTGCCAAGCAGTGCATGCACCGCAGCCGACGCACCGGGTGCAACCGCCAGAACCGAATTGCCGGCCGCTAACGCCTGGATCGCCTGGGCCAGCAGCGTCTCGGCATCAGGCCCAAGGCACAGCACGCGGCCACGCGGATTGAGCGACAGCGTGTTGGCCTCGCCCGTCGGCCCGGGCAGGTCGACCTGGCCGAAGTCGACACTCGCAGCGGCAGCGACGATCGCAGCGCCCTTGCCACGCAGATGCTTGCGCAGGATGGCGATACGATCGTGGCGGCTAGCCCAGTCTCCGGCATCGACCAGATTGTCGACCAGCTCGGTCGCCGTAACCTTGCGCGCCTCCAGCTGTTCCGTTCCGGCTTCGGCAGCCTTGCGGAAGCGGCGGAGGTAGTGCGGGCCGCCCGCCTTGGGACCTGTGCCCGAAAGCCCCTCGCCGCCGAAGGGCTGCGAGCCGACGACCGCACCGATCTGGTTGCGGTTGACGTAGATGTTGCCGGCGTGGATGCGGTCGACAAGGTGCTGGACACGGCCCTCGATGCGGGTGTGCAGGCCGAAGGTCAGGCCGTAGCCCTTGCGATTGATCGCCGAAATCACATCGTCCAGCTCATCGGATTCAAAGGTTGCGACATGCAGCACGGGTCCAAAGACCTCGCGTGCCATCTCCTCGATGCCTTTGACGCGGAAGACGTGCGGCGCGACGAACCGGCCGTCGGCGGGTGCGTCAAGCTTGGCGATCAGCTTGCCCTTGGCCTCCATGTCGGCGCAATAGTCGCGGATCGAGGCTTGCGCTTCCTCGTCGATGACGGGACCGACATCGGTCGAAAGCTGCCACGGATCACCGATACTCAGCGCTTCCATTGCGCCCTTCAGCATCTCGACCATCTTCTTTTCGACATCGGTCTGGACGTAGAGCACGCGCAGCGCCGAGCAGCGCTGGCCGGCACTCTGGAAGGATGAGGCCAGCACGTCGCGGATCGCCTGCTCGGGCAACGCCGTCGAATCAACGATCATCGCATTCAGCCCGCCGGTCTCGGCGATCAGCATGGCGTCGGGCGCAGCCGTCTCGGCCAGCTGCCTTTCGATCAGTTTTGCCACTTCGGTCGAGCCGGTGAAGCAGACACCGGCAATGCGCGGATCGGCCGTCAGCGGCGCGCCGACAGTGGGGCCGTCGCCCGGCAGAAGCTGGATCACGTCTTCAGGCACGCCGGCCTCGCGCATCAGTTCGACCGCACGCGCCGCAATCAGCGGCGTCTGCTCGGCCGGCTTGGCAATGACGGTGTTACCGGTGACGAGAGCTGCCGCGATCTGGCCGGTGAAGATGGCCAGCGGAAAGTTCCAGGGCGAGATGCATACGATCACGCCGCGCGCCTCGGTGCCGGCCTCGGCGCGTTCGGCCTCGGCCGCGTAGTAGCGCAGGAAGTCGACCGCCTCGCGCACCTCGGCGACGCCATCGGACAGCGACTTGCCGGCCTCGCGGGTGGCGAGGGCGAAGAACTCGGGAGCATGGGCCTCGTAGAGGTCGGCGGTGCGGCGCAGGACAGCGGCGCGTTCGGCAACCGGCCTCCTAGCCCAGGCCGCCTGCGCCTCGAGCGCGAAACCGACGGCCGCCGGAACCTGTGCGGCAGTCGCCTCGGTCACTGTGCCGACGATGTCGTCGGGCTTGGCCGGATTGACGATCTTGCGCGAAGTGCCCGTCGCACCAGCCCGCGTGACCGGCGTGGCGGTCCAGCGCTCGGCGCCCGCGAATTCTGCCCTGGCCTTGTCGAGGGCGGCCAGCGTCACGGTGTCGGTGATATCCCAGCCCTTGGCGTTCTGGCGGCCGGCGCCAAAGATCGCCGCAGGTGCCGGGATTGACGGGTTGGATGCCGGGCCCTGCATCTCCACGGTTTCCAGCGGGTCGCGAGCGATATCTTCCGGCGCCACGTCCTCGTCGGTCAACTGATGCACGAAGGACGAGTTGGCGCCGTTTTCGAGCAGGCGGCGAACCAGATAAGCGAGCAGGTCCGAATGCGCGCCAACAGGTGCGTAGATGCGGCAGCGCGTACCTTCGGCCTTGCGCACGGTCTCGTGCAGCGCTTCGCCCATGCCGTGCAGGCGCTGGAACTCGAAGGAGGTGCGGTCCTTGGCCATCGACAGGATCGCCGCGACCGTGTGCGCGTTGTGAGTGGCGAACTGCGGATAGATGCGATCGGTCATCGACAAAAGCTTGCGCGCGCAGGCCATGTAGGAAACGTCGGTGTTAGCCTTGCGGGTGAACACCGGATAGCCCGGCAAGCCGAGCGTCTGGGCGCGCTTGATCTCGGTATCCCAGTAAGCGCCCTTGACCAGGCGAACCATGATATTGCGGTCGAGCTTGTTGGCGAGTGCATAGAGCCAGTCGATGGCGAAGGCCGTGCGCGGGCCATAGGCCTGCACGACGACGCCAAAGCCGTTCCAGCCTTCAAGTTGCGGATCAGCCAGGACGCGTTCGATGACGTCGAGCGACAGGTCGAGGCGGTCGGCCTCCTCCGCGTCGATGTTGAGCCCCATCCGGGCCCGCTTTGCGGCCACGCACAGCGACAGCAGCCGCTCGGCCATGACCGGCAGCATCTCGTCCTTGTGGGAGACTTCGTAGCGCGGGTGCAGCGCCGACAGCTTGACCGAAATGCCGTGGTTGTAGCGGATGTCGGCGCCATTGGTGCCGCTGTCGAGCGACGCGATCGCCTCGGCATAAGCGCGGTGATAGCGCAGCGCATCGGCTTCGGTGCGCGCGGCCTCGCCCAGCATGTCGAAGGAATAGAGATAGCCCTTCTGGATCATCGAGCGGCCGCGCTTGACCGCTTCCTTGATCGTGCGGCCGAGCACGAACTGTTCGCCCATTTCGCGCATCGCAGCCGCCACCGCCGTGCGGATGACCGGCTCGCCCAAACGGCGCACCATGGCGCGCAGCGTGCGTTCGATCGAGCCCTCGCCTTCGTCGAGTACGCGGCCGGTCAGCATCAGCGCCCAGGTCGAGGCGTTGACAAAGATCGAGCTCGAACCGCCCGAATGCGACGACCAGTCGTGCGGCGCGATCTTGTCCTTGATCAGGTCGTCCATCGTCTCGGTGTCGGGCACGCGCAGCAGCGCCTCGGCCAGGCACATCAGCGCCACGCCTTCCTTGGTCGACAAGCCGTAGGCCGACAGGAAAACCTCCATCAGCCGCGGGTCGGTCGAGCCGCGCACGGCGCGCACCAGATCCGCGGCGCGGGCGGATATCGCCTTGCGCTCGTCAGCCGAAAGCGCAGCGGTTGCCGACAACCGCTTTACGGCTTCGGCTTCATCGGGAAGATAGTTGGCGCGGATTTGCTGGCGTATGGCGTCGAGGGGCATGGCGTTCCTGTCGAGCAAATTGAACTGCGCCCGGCGGAAACTTGCGGCCGAGCCTTTCGCCGAAAGTTAACACATGGCTCGAACTCCGGCCGGTCCAAATAGTTCGACATCGCAGGTCAAAACGCCTACGTTCACCACGAAGTCATTGTCATTTGAGCCGCAGATCCCATGGCAGAAGACCAATTGGACCGCATAGACCGGAACATCATGTTCGCGCTGACGCGTGACGGTCGCCTGTCGATGTCCGAGCTTGCCACAAAAGTCGGACTTTCCAAGACCCCAGTGCAAGCGCGCGTGAAGCGGCTCGAAAAGGATGGCTTCATCAAGGGCTATCAGGCGATCATCGACAGCGAGCGCATGGGCGAAGGCCACGTCGCCTTTGTCCAGGTCAAGCTTTCGGATACGCGCTCGGCGGCACTCGACGATTTCAACCGTGCGGTTCAGGGCGTGCGCGAGATCGAGCAGTGCCACATGATGGCGGCGAGCTTCGATTATCTGCTCAAGGTTCGCACCAAGGACATCGCCGCCTACCGGCGCGTGCTCGGCGAGCGCATCTCCGCCCTGCCCCACGTCGCCCAGACTTCGACCTTCGTGGCGATGGAGACGGTCAAGGACCGCTGAGCTCAGTCCGACAAGGTCTTCAGGAAGGCCACCAGCGCGGCGCGCTCGCGATCGGAGAGCGAAATCGGATGGACTTCGGACTCGCCCTCGATGCTGGCCGGCGCCTTGGCATAATGGCCGACGACATCCTCAAGCGTCGCGAACTGCCCAGCATGCATGTAGGGCGGACGGTCGGCCACACCGCGTAGCGATGGCGTTTTATAGGCGCGCACCAGCTCCGGCGACGACTTCTGCATGTAACGCAGCTCGCCACAGGCCTCGTCGCTGCCGTCGCGAAAGCGCCCGAAGCAGTTGAACGGATCGGTCAGAACTTCATCCACGACTGCGATGCGCCCGCGATCCAGAGGCAGCGTTTCGACCGGCGGTACGCCGGTATTGTGAAAATGGCTGTCGGTGAAGCGCGGGCCGGTGTGGCAGGTCGAGCAATTGGCCTTGCCGATGAACAGTTTCAGGCCGAGTTTCTCCTCATCCGAGAGCATGGCATCGTCCGAAGGCGAAGCGCCTGTTACGACGGTCTTCGCGAACCGGTCGAAGCGCGTCTCGCCATGAGTGATCGACCGTTCAAAAGCGGCCAGTGCCTTGCCGATGTCGGAGAATATCAGGTCTATGTCTTGCCGCTGCTCGTCGGTCATGGCCGCCCAGGCGGACTGCTCCGCCGGTGTGCCAACTGGTCCAGCGTTCGCAGGCAGGCCAGACAGGTCAGGCAACGGGCGGAAGATGCGCTCGTAGCGCTCGCCGAAACGGCGCTTGAGATAGTGGGCATAAGCGGTTCGTGTGCCCGCATGCTCGAGTGGGTTTTCGAGCGGAACCAGCGCCTGCGCCCACAGGCTGTCACGCCGGCCATCCCAGAAAAGGAATGGATCGCGCGCCACCCCGGCCAGCGGCATGGTCCGCCTGTTCGTCTGGCCGACGCCTACGCCTCGCGGCAGATCGTCCTGGAACTGCCGATCGATCTTGTGGCAGGTGCCGCAGGCGACATTGCCATCACCGCTCAACCCTGTATCGAAGAACAGCGTTGCCCCGAGCGCGGCGGCACCCGGATCGTCGGCGAAGCGATTAGTCGGATCGGCAGGCAGCGGCGCAAGTGCGGAAAGCGACATCGCGGCGATGGTGCGCCTTTCGGCATCGCTAAAGTCCGCGTCGCTGCAGCCTGCCAGCGTGGCGGCCAGCGCGGTCGCCGCAATCAGCCGTCTGGGCAGACCGCGCGCCATGGCCTCAGAGCACCAGGTTGAACGTGGCTTCGTCAGTTCCCGCGGCAGCCTCGATCGCCAACTTCAGTTGCCACCAACCGCCCATGGAGAACTTCACACCCTCGATGCGATAACGCCCGTCGCCGAGATAGGCCGTCGCCTGCGGGCTGGTCGGCAAGCCATGCGCGTGCTCGGGCATGCCGCCGCCGATGGTGATCGTGGCATCTTCAACCGGTGCACCCTGCCGCGTCTTGACCGTCACCACCCAGGAATGCAGTTCGCCTTGCCTGATGTCGCCAGCCTCAGGAGCAATCTCCACCGAGAATACGCCTTTGGCCGAGTTCTTCGAGCGCGCAAGGTCCGGCCCCGGTGCTGCCGGCGCGGTCAGGTAAACGATAGCGAGGAAACCAACCGCCAGCGCCACCAGCCCGATCCCCCCGACAACCATGCGCCACGTTGAAGTCAATTCGCTATCTCCCCGCTCCTGCCAACGACTGCGCCCCGTCTTGCCTTGCCAGGCATCAGATTCGCCAGCCAGAACCATGGCGCAGCGGCGCTCCAAACTCCACCAAGGAAAACCCGCAGCCGTCATTCACCAGAAGGCAAAAAGCTTCTGAAACAACACTTTACCTGCATCTCCGGACTCAATGTCTCAGCGCAAGAAACTGGCAAACGCCTCTTCCTAAAAGGAAAGCGCGCGACACCTTCCAAGATGTCGCGCGCTTTCGAATACCCGAAAGGACTAAATTCAGAGACCCAGCCCGCCGATGCAGACATATTTGGTGTCGAGATAGTCCTCGATGCCCTGATGCCCGCCTTCGCGACCGAGGCCGGATTCCTTGACGCCACCGAATGGCGCCTCGGGCGTGGTGATCAGGCCTTCATTGACGCCGACCATGCCGTATTTCAGCCCTTCCATGACACGGAAGGCGCGGCCGAGATTGCCGGTATAGAAGTAGCAGGCCAGGCCGAACTCGGTGTCATTGGCCAACTTGATGACCTCCGCTTCCGTCTCGAACTTGAAGACCGGCGCGACTGGCCCGAAGATTTCTTCCTTCATGAACTTCATCGCGGGTGTAGCATCGGCGATCACGGTCGGCTCGAAGAACGAGCCGCCGAGCGCGTGGCGCTTGCCACCGGCAACGACCTTGCCGCCCTTGGCGGTGGCGTCGGAGATGAACTCCTCGACCTTCTCGACTGCCTTTTCGTCGATCAGCGGGCCCTGCTGCACGCCTTCATCGAGGCCGGAGCCGACCTTGAGCTTGCTGGAAGCTGCGGCAAACTTCTCGACGAACTTGTCGTAAATTCCCGCCTGAACGAAGAAACGGTTGGTGCAGACGCAGGTCTGGCCCGAATTGCGGTATTTCGCAGTGATCGAGCCTTCGACCGCCCGATCGATGTCGGCATCATCGAAGACGATGAACGGCGCATTGCCGCCCAGTTCCATAGACACCTTCTTGACCGTGGAGGCTGACTTTTCAATGAGCAGCTTGCCGATCTCGGTCGAGCCGGTGAAGGTGATCTTCTTGACCAGCGGGTTGGCGCAGATCTCGTCGCCGATCTCGCCGGCCGAACCGGTCAGAACGTTGACCACGCCCTTCGGGAAGCCGACTTCCTCGCACAGCGCGCCCCAGGCAAGGCCGGAATACGGGGTCTGCGAGGCCGGCTTGACGACTGCCGTGCAGCCGGCGGCGAGTGCCGGCCCGAGCTTGCGCGACAGCATCGAGGACGGGAAGTTCCAAGGCGTGATCGCGGCGATGACGCCGACCGGTTCCTTGGTGACGAGGATGCGGCGGTCGGCCCAGGGCGACGGCACGACATCGCCATAGGCACGACGGGCTTCCTCGGCGAACCAGAGCACGTAGGCGGCCGACGAACCGATCTCGCCCTTGGCCTCGGTCAGCGACTTGCCCTGCTCGATGGTCAAAAGCTCGGCCAGCACATCCTGGTTGTCCATGATGGCGTCGTGCAGCTTGCGCAGCAGCTTCGAGCGCTCGAGCGCCGAGGTCTTGCGATAGGTCTTGAACGCCTCGTTGGCGGCCTCGATGGCGCGCCGCGTCTCGGCTGCACCCGACCTCGGCACGGTGCCGATCTTGAGGCCCGTCGCGGGGTTGATGACGTCGATGGTCTTGCCGGAATCGGCCTGCACCCACTCGCCGTTGATGAGATTGGCCTGCCGCATGAAATGGCTGGTTTTCTGAAGCATGGCTTCGCCTCCTTTTAGGGCGTCGGATGGACGCAGACTTGAACTTGACGACCGTCCCGGACGCGTCAGTGCGTACAGCTCCCACTGCGGACTAGTCGATCCAGACTAGTAGCTCGCGGCAAGGCCGCCGATCAACCTCATTATGGCACAAATACTTTGGGCCAGCGCTGTCCAAAACCCGGCGTTGCAGCGTCAGCCGGAAGGCCGCGGCGATGGCGGTTCCGGATGTCGCGTTGGCCATGTGATATGAGGCCAGCGCCCCATTGGCACCGGGTACGCCAGCCGACGATGCCGCGTCTTGAACACGTCGCCTTGCCTTTCAATCGGCTTTGACATCCCTATATCCGCAACGCCGGCCAGGATCCTTCATGCTCAGAATTGCTATTGCCATCTTCCTTTTGTCTTTTGCGTTGCCTGCCCAGGCTACCGAGGCCGGTTGGGCGTTGCTGCGCAATGGCGGCCATGTCGTGCTGCTGCGCAACGCCATGACCACCGGCACCGTCGAGCCGCCAAACTTCGACATCGAAAAATGCGCTACCCAGCTCAACCTGTCCGAGCGCGGCCGCCAGCAGGCGCGCAAGATCGGCGCGCTGTTCGCCGCCCGCGCCGCGCCTGTAGAGAAAGTTCTGGCCAGCCGCTATTGCCGGACGTTGGAGACGGCGCGTCTGGCATTTGACGACCAGAAGGTCGAGCCTATGCCGGCGCTCGATAAACCAACCGAAGCGACCGCCGAAGCCGATGTCGCCGCCGTCATGGACATCATCCGCAGCTACTCGGGCTCAGACAACATCGTGCTCGTCACCCACCTCGAAAACATACAGGCACTGACCGGAACGTCGGCGCGCGAAGGCGAAGCCTTGATCGTCGGCCTGCAAGGAGACAAGCTGCATGTGCTTGGCCGTATCGTCTTTTAGCCGCATGCCAGTCCTGCATTCCGCAGGGTACGGGGCCAGGCGTCGCGGCCAAAGCGCAGGATTTGGCCTTTTCCTGTCCGGAAAAACCGATTAGACAGCCCACAAAACCATAGTGCAGAATCTGCTTCGGGTTCATGACCGCCTCATCAAAGGAAAAGCCGTGTCCACGACATTCGACAAAGTCGCCAAGATCATAGCCGAGACCAGCGAGATCGATATCGACACCATCACGCCCGAGAGCCACACCATCGACGATCTCGGCATCGACAGCCTCGACTTCCTCGACATCGTCTTTGCGATCGACAAGGAATTCGGCATCAAGGTGCCGCTCGAAAAGTGGACGCAGGAAGTCAATGACGGCAAGGCCTCGACCGACGAGTACTTCGTCATGAAGAACCTCTGCGCCAAGATCGACGCGCTCGTCGCCGCCAAGACCGCCTGAGCACGCCGAAGCTGTCCATGGCCAATCGCGACGTCGTCATCACTGGCATCGGCCTCGTCTCCTCGCTTGGGGAAGGCGGCGCTGCCCATTGGGACAAGCTGACCGCACCGGACACCAAGCCGGTGATCGATGCGGGACGCTTCCCGCCCTACTCCATCCATCCCTTGCCGGAGATCGACTGGGGCCTGCAGATCGCCAAGCGCGGTGACCAGCGCCAGATGGAAACCTGGCAGCGGCTGGGCACCTACACGGCCGGCATGGCGCTGGACGATGCGGGCATCAAGGGCAATGACGAACTGAGCGCGACCATGGACATGGTGGTTGCTGCTGGTGGCGGCGAACGCGACGAGGCCGTCGATGCCGGCGTTCTGGCTGCTTCCGAAAACCGCGCCGACCACGACATGCTTCTCAATGAGAAGCTGACCACCGAACTCAGGCCTACGCTGTTTTTGGCTCAGCTTTCCAACCTGCTCGCCGGCAACATCTCGATCGTCCACAAGGTCACCGGCTCCTCGCGCACCTTCATGGGCGAGGAAGGCGCTGGCGTGTCGGCCATCGAGACGGCGGCTGCACGCATCAGATCGGGCCAGTCGACCCATGTGCTGGTCGGCGGCGCCTTCCAGACAGAGCATTCCGACATGCTGCTCGGCTACGAACTGGCCGGCTACCTGCATCGCGGTCCGTGGAAGCCCGTGTGGCAGCGCCAGGGCTCGGAAGGCGGCGGCGTCGTCAGCGGCTCGGGCGGCGCGTTCCTCGTGCTTGAATCCCGCGAACATGCGGAAGGCCGCGGGCAGAAGATCTACGCCGAGCTGGGACCAGTGGTTTCTGGACGCGCCAAGCGCCGCAATGGCGGACTTACGTCGGGCATCGCCGAACTGCTGGCCAAGACCCAGTTGCCTGACGGCGAGTTGCTGACGATCTCCGGCGCCTCCGGTGCGCATGCCGCGACCGCCGCCGAAAAGGCTGCGTTCGACGCCAATACCGCAATCGCCGCACGCGCCCTCTCCTCGCTGACCGGGCACATGAAGGAAGCGCAGTTCCCGTTCGCCGTGGCGCTTGCCGCCCTCGCCGTCGAACGTGGCACCGGCTATCCGGCGTTCGAGCCAGGCGAAAAGACTTTTGCAGGCAAGCCGACAAATGTGCTGGCAACTGCAGTCGGCTATCACCAATTCGAAGGCATGGCGCTCGTCTCCGCGCCGCGCTGAAGGGTGTCAGGACAGAACATGGCCAATCTGAAGGATCACCTCGGCAGACCCGTCGTCGCCGTCACCGGCATCGGCGTCGTCACCTCGCTCGGCGTCGGCAAGGCCGATAACTGGGCGGCGCTGACATCAGGAAAATCCGGGATCCACCCGATCACCCGGTTTCCGGTCGACCACCTCAACACCCGCATTTCGGGAATGGTCGATTTCCTGCCTTCGAGCACCAAGGGTGCCAGCGCGCTGACCTATGAGTTGGCCGAGACCGCTGCGAAGGAAGCAATCGAGGAAGCCGGATTTGCTTCTGCCGATTTCGATGGACCGCTGTTCCTCGCCTCCCCGCCGGTCGAACTCGACTGGCGCGACCGCTTTGCGCTCTACGCCGGCGACAACGAAGGCTCGGCCTCGGAGCGTCTGCTCAAGGTGGCGCGTGGCCTGAACTCGCTCGACATGTTCGACAGCTCGCAGTTCGGATCGATCGCCGATCGCCTAGCCGACCGTTTTGGCACGCGCGGCCTACCTATCACCACCTCGACCGCCTGCGCATCGGGCGCCACCGCCATCCAGCTCGGCGTCGAGGCCATCCGGCGCGGCGAATGCGACCGCGCGCTGTCGATCGGCGCAGATGGGTCCGCGACCGCCGAGGCGCTGATCCGCTTCTCGCTGCTCTCCGCCCTTTCGACCAACAACGACGTACCGGAAAAGGCGTCCAAGCCCTTCTCCAAGGACCGCGACGGCTTCGTGCTTGCCGAAGGCTCGGCGGCTCTGGTTCTCGAATCGCTCGAGAGCGCGCTGGCGCGTGGCGCCGAGATTCTCGGAATCCTGCGCGGCTGCGGCGAAAAGTCCGACGACTTCCACCGCACCCGCTCGAAGCCCGACGGCTCGCCGGCCATCGGCGCGGTCAAGGCGGCCCTTGCGGACGCTGGCCTCGGCGAGGACGAGATCGACTACGTCAACGCCCACGGTACGTCGACACCTGAAAACGACAAGATGGAACACCTGTCGCTGTCGACCATATTCGGCGAGCGTATCCGCAAGATTCCGGTGTCATCGAACAAGTCGATGATCGGCCACACGCTGTCGGCCGCCGGCGCCATCGAGGCCGCCTTCTCGCTGATGACCATGCGCGAGGGCGTCATTCCGCCGACCATCAACTACGACAATCCCGATCCTTCGATCGAGCTCGACGTGGTGCCGAATGTGATGCGGAAGGCCGAGGTTCGCACCGTGCTTTCCAACTCCTTCGGCTTCGGCGGCCAGAACACCTGCCTTGTCATGGCGCGGGAACCGGTCTAAGCGACCGTTTCAACGTTCCAGTGCATGACCCTGAAAATCGGAAGTGGTTTTCAGAAAGAATCATGCACCGTCTAAAGGTGCTACAGCGTCCTTTGCGGATCGAAAGGGACGCGCGGCGCTGTAGAAACAAGGATTTAGCGACACCATGCGCGCATTGCAGCTCGTCGACGACCGCCGGCTCGAACAGGTCGATATCGCCCCTCCGCCGCCTCCCGGCCTTGGCGAAGTGACCCTGAACATCAAGGCCGTGGCGCTCAACCATATCGACGTCTGGGGCTGGCGCGGCATGGCCTTCGCCAAGCGCAAGATGCCGCTGGTCATCGGTGCGGAAGCCTCCGGCGAAGTCGCCGAAGTCGGCCCCGGTGTCACCGGATTGGCGCCCGGGCAGCTCGTTTCAATCTATGGCGCGCGCACCTGCGGGCTGTGCCGCCCCTGTCGCGAAGGCCGCGACAATCTCTGCGAGCACGTCTCCGGCGTGCATGGCTTCCACCTCGATGGCTTCGCGCAGGAAAAGATCAACCTGCCGGCGCGCCTTTTGGTGCCTGCCCCGCTTGGCGTCGACGCCATCGGCGCTGCGGTCGCACCAGTGACTTTCGGCACGGTCGAGCACATGCTGTTCGACAATGCCAAGCTTGAGCCGGGCGAGACCATCCTTGTCCATGCCGGCGGTTCCGGCATTGGTTCGGCCGCGATCCAGCTTGCCAAGAAGATGGGCTGCACCGTCATCACCACCGTCGGCTCAAACGACAAGATCGAGAAGGCCAAGGCACTCGGTGCCGATCATGTCATCAACTACCGCGAAGACCGGTTTGAGGGCGTGGTGCGCAAGCTGACCAAGAAGAAGGGCGTCGACGTCGTCTTCGAGCATGTCGGCAAGGATACCTGGGCAGGTTCGATGTTCAGCCTCAAGCGTGGCGGCCGCCTCGTCACCTGTGGCTCGACTTCGGGCGTTTCGACCGAAATCAACCTGATGATGCTGTTCCAGCAGCAACTCAAGCTGTTCGGCTCCTTCGGCTGCCGCATGGAAAACATGGCCAACGCCATGCAGAAGATGGCAGCGGGCCTGGTCAGGCCGGTGATCGACACCGAGGTCGATTTCGGCTCCATCGACACGGCGCTCAAGCGCATGGAAGGCCGCGACGTGTTCGGCAAGATCATCCTTCGCATCGACTGAGGATCGTCAGGCGTTGCCCCGGAAGAAAGCCAGCAAGATTCCCAACCCCACGGTCATGCGGATCATGGGGCGGCTTCGCATGTTCAACTATTGGCTGGTTGCACAGATTGCGCTGGTGGCGCTCAAGCTGCTGAGACTCTTGCCGGTCGACAAGGCGCTGAATTTCGCAGACCGCGCGGCTCGCACGCTTGGTCCGTGGTTCGGCCGCCATCGCGTGGCGCTGGACAACCTGCGCAACGCCTATCCGGAAAAGAGCGACGCCGAGATCGAATCCATCGCCCTGGACATGTGGGGCAACATGGGCCGGCTCGGGGCGGAGTACATCTTCCTCGGGCAGATTTTCGACTACGATCCCCACGCCACGACGCCCGGCCGCATCGAAGTGTCCGGCATCGAGCACTTCATCAAGATTGCCAGCGAGGACAAGCCGCACATCGTCTTTACCGGCCATCTCGGCAATTTCGAACTGTTGCCGATCGCCGCCGCCACCTTCGGCATGAAGATCACCTCGCTGTTCCGCCCACCGAACAACCCCTATCTCGCCGAATACATCTTTTCGGCGCGCAGCGACAATATGGGCGACCTGCTCGCCTCCCAGCGCGGCGCTTCCTTCGCGCTGGCTGGCATCCTCGACCGGGGCGGCAATATCGGCGTGCTGGTCGACCAGAAATTCAGCCGCGGCCTCAGGACGAAATTCTTTGACCGCGACTGCGAGACCAATCCGGTGCTCGCCATGCTCGCCCGCCACTATGACTGCGATGTCTATCCGGCGCATTGCATAAGACTGCCAGGCAACCGCTATCGGCTCACTGTCGAGGACAAGCTGGTCCTGCCCCGCCGCGCCGACGGTTCGGTTGACGTGCAGGCGACGACACAGCGGCTCAACGACACCGTCGAGCGTTGGATCCGCGAGGATCCGGGCCAATGGATGTGGTTCCACAAGCGCTGGATCCTCTCCAACGGCAAGCGCCGCAAGCCGCACGCAGCGACGGCACCGACAGCCCCCGACGTTTGAACGATCAGCCGCCGTAGTAGTTCATGACGGCGTGGCGCGCTTCGGCGAAGAAAAGCCAGCGTTCGACGACCAGGCCCAACGCGTAAAAGAACACTGCGAGCCCGGCAGCCACGACCGCCACGCCCCCGACTCCCGCCACGATTGCCGCAATCATCAGCAGCACCGGCAAGGCGCCCCCTGCCACTAGCGCCAACTTAGACAGCTTGAGGGCATGCTTGCGGGCGACCTTGAAGCCCATTTCGCGCGTCAGGTAGTTTTCGTTGACATGTGGGCGCTCGAACAGCCGCACGCGGCCGATATTGCCTAGCCCCGTGGCGCTCTCCGGCGTCGACAGCGGCACCAGCGAGCGCAGCCGGTTCCACCAAATTGTCTTGGCGCCCCAAGCAGCGACCACCGCAACGAGCGCGAGCGCGGCACACAAGCCCCCGGGGCCGCCCGACGCGAATGCCGCCACAGTCGCGAGCAGCAGTCCACCGGCTGCGGCAAACAACAGGTAGCAAATCGGCGTAAGCCCCGTATTCCATCCCTGCACCGCCCGCAGCGAAGCGTAGATCATCGCCGTGCAGTAGACCGTCACGACGCATAGGGCCGCCCCGACGAGCCCGACCAGCGGAACATGGCGCCCCTCGACCACCGACAGCCATGCGGAGATCGTCAGTGGCACGAAGGTGAGGAGCGCCATCACGCCCTCGCGCGACAACCAGCTCGAGCGCCACTGCGACAGGGCGCGCCAGGCACGCTGGGGATTGCCGAGATGCAGCGTCGACGACAGCAGCCCTCCGGCGATCATCAGGAGTGCTGCGACATGGGCGATCTTGGTGGCCATGGCGGCCGGCTCCAGAAGGCCGAGACCGAGCACGGCGGCGAGGCCGTAGCCGAGGCCGGAAAGCGTGGTGAAGATGATGATGGAAGGTGCAGGATGCATTTTTCAGATTCGGTCCAGCATGCCGTCGAGCCAGGCAAAGAAGCCTTTGGCTCCGTCGGTGTTTTCGGCAAGCACTGCAGAGCTGGCGCTTGAGGCGAGCGGCTTGCGCGGGCGTGGCGGAAGATATTTGTTGGTCGGGCGCGTGCCCTGCTCAGGCATCAGGTCGAAGCCACCACGCTCGGCCACCATGCGTGAGACATCCGAATTCGGATCTGCAAGATCGCCATAGTGCCGGGCGTTGGCCGGACAGGTCCGCACGCAGGAGGGCACGCGGTCGACCTCCTTGAGCGTCTCGTTATAGACCCGGTCGATACATAGCGTGCATTTCTTCATCACGCCGGCCGCCAGATCCATCTCACGTGCACCATAGGCGCAGGACCAGGCGCACAAACCGCAGCCGATGCACTTGCTTTCGTCGACCAGAACGATGCCGTCCTCGGCGCGCTTGTAGGAGGCGCCGGTCGGGCAGACGGTGACGCAAGGCGCGTCCTCGCAATGCAGGCAGGATTTGGGGAAATGCACGATGCGCGCTTCGCCCGCCTCGCCGATCACCTGCCCGCCCTCGGGCACGACCTCGAAGGTATGGATGCGGTTGAGGAAGGTGCCGGAGACGTCAGCGCCGTAGGGTTCCTGGTCCGAAAGCGCGGAGCCATAGCCGCCGGTGTTCCATTCCTTGCAACTGATGACGCAGGCATGGCAGCCGACACACACGTCGAGATCGATGACCAGCCCAAGTTTTTTGGGCGTGGGAAGTGACGGCAGGCTGGTCATTTCGCCCACTCCTGCCCGTAGCGCAGTTCTTGCGGATGGGGTTCGCCAGGAGGCTGCGCCAACGCGGAGAATTGCGGCTCGCTTGCTTCGGCACGCTCGGCCTTTTCGATGCGCACGCGAAGATCGTACCACGCAGCCTGGCCGGTGATCGGATCGGAGTTCGACCAGCGCATTCCGTCGCCCTTGGGCGGCAGAAGTTCGTGGATCAGGTGATTCATCAGGAAGCCTTTCTTGGCTTCCGGAGCATCGTTGTCGAGCGCCCAGGCGCCCTTGCGCTTGCCGATCGCGTTCCAGGTCCAGATGGTGCTCGAATTGACCGCCTCCATGCGGGCAATCTCGACCTTGATGCGGCCGCGATGCGAGATCACCCAGACCCAGTCGCCATCGACCAACCCGATCTCATCGCAGATCGGACCCGGCACATAGAGCGGGTTCCTGGTATGGATCTGCCTGAGCCAGGCATTCATCGAGCCCCAGGAATGGTACATCGCCGCCGGCCGCTGGGTAATGGCGTGATAGGGGTACTCTTCGCGGCTGACGGCCGCTTCCTCGAACGGGCGATACCAGACCGGAAGAGGATCGAAGGTCGCGAGGATACGCTCGCGATGCGTCTCAGGCGCCACCGGCTCGCGCAGGCCCTCGGCCGACAGGCGGAACTTCTGCAGCGTCTCCTGGTAGAGCTGGAAGGTCACCGGCTTGGGCTCGTCGAAGAAGCCCATGCGCACGGCAAAATCCTGATAGGCCTTGTTGGCGTGCTTGAAGAACTGCGCCTCGAGCGGGATATGCGCCGAGAAGAACGAGCCGTTCTCGATGTAGCGGTTGAGTTGGTCCGGGTTGATCGCCCCTCGCCCGGTGCGGTCGCCGTCGCTGCCCCTAAAACCTGCCAGCGGCCCGATACCCGGCCGGCGCTCATGGCGAACGATATAGTCGGCATAGTCCTTGTAGAGCGCATGGCCGTGATTGTCGGCGAAACCGGGCAGCCTGAGCCGCGCGCCGAGATCGAGCAGCACCGTCTGGAAGCCGCGCACGTCGCGGTCGGGCTCGACCACCGGCCAGCGGATTGCATCCTGCACCGCGTCGGGCTCGGAGATCGGGCGGTCGAGCAGCGAGATGCAGTCGTGGCGCTCGAGATAGGTCGTGTCAGGCAGCACCAGGTCGGCATAGGCGACCATCTCGGAGGAGTAGGCATCCGAATAGATAATCTTGGGGATGCGGTACTCGCCGGTCGCCGGGTCCTTGTCCTCGAGCATTTTGATGACGCCCGCAGTGTTCATCGACGAGTTCCAGGCCATGTTGGCCATGTAGAGGAACATCACGTCGATCGGATAGGGATCGCCGGCATGCGCATTGGCGATGACCATGTGCATCAGTCCGTGCGCCGAGATCGGCGCATCCCAGGAAAACGCCTTGTCGATGCGCATCGGCCGGCCTTCGGCATCGACCAGAAGGTCTTCCGGCCCGCGTGGAAAGCCAAGATGCGGCCCCGAAAGCGGCTTGTTGGAGCCGAAATGCTCGGCCTTGCCATGCGGCGTCGGATGCGCTTCGACCGGCTTGGGATAGGGCGGCTCGAAGCGGAAGGCACCGGGGCAGTCTACCGCCCCGATCAGCACCTGCAGCATGTGCAGCGCGCGCGCCGTCTGGAAGCCGTTCGAATGGGCCGAAAGCCCGCGCATGGCATGGAAGGAGACCGGCCGACCGACAAACGCTTCGTGACGCTCGCCGTTCATGTCGGTCCATGGCTGGTCGATGCTGATCGCTTCATCGAAGGCGACGCGTGCGATCTCAGCAGCCAGCCCGCGAATGACATCAGCGGAAACGCCAGTCCCTTGTGCGACCACCTCCGGTGCATATTGGGGATCGAGATACTTTTCGGCCAGAAGCTGGAACGCCGGCACCGCAAAGCGGCCATCAGGCAGTTCGACGCGGCCGGAAAGCGCCGCCCGCGCGCCCTTGGTGCCGAGCGGAACGACATGTTCGGTCACCGTCTCGAAGATCTGGACCCTGCCCTCACCGTCGCGTGCGAACAGCCCATGCTCGGCCGTGCCCGGCGCATCGATCACCAGCCAGGGCGCGTTCGAGTAGCGGACGATGTAGTCGACATCGATTTTCCGCGCCTTGAGCAATTCATGCACGACCGACAGGATCAGAAGCCCATCCGTGCCGGGGCGGATGCCGATCCAGTTGTCGGCAACGGCCGAGTAACCAGTGCGCACCGGATTGACCGAAACGAAGCGGGCGCCGCGCTGCTTGAGCTTGGAAATGCCGATCTTGATCGGGTTGGAATCGTGATCCTCGGCCACGCCGAACATGACGAACAGTTTGGTCCGATCCCAATCGGGCGCGCCAAACTCCCAGAACGCACCGCCGATGGTCATGATGCCACCGGCGGCCATGTTGACCGAACAGAAGCCCCCATGCGCGGCATAGTTGGGCGTGCCGAACTGCTGCGCCCAGAAGCCGGTCAGCGACTGCGACTGGTCGCGCCCGGTGAAGAACGCCAGCTTCTTGGGATCGTTCTGGCGCACCTCGCCCAACCAGTTGGTCGCCAGCGATAGCGCCTCGTCCCAGGAGATCTCCTTGAACTGGCCTGAACCGCGCGGACCGGTCCTGAGCAGCGGCGCCTTGAGCCGCGCCGGTGCGTAGTGCTGCATGATGCCGGCGGAGCCCTTCGCACACAGGACGCCGCGATTGACCGGGTGGTCGCGGTTGCCCTCGATGTAACGGATCTTTCCGTCCTTGAGATGCACCTCGATGCCGCAGCGGCAGGCGCACATGTAGCATGTGGTCTTGCGGACCTCGTCGGAGACAGGCTCCGAAAGTGCGACGCGTGGTTCTGACGTCATCAATGAACTCCCCCGCAGGAGTCCTACCGGGGCATTTCATGAAAGGAAATGCCCAAGAACCGCAGTCTACGGCAAATTTTGTCTCTGCCCGAAGAGCAGTTTAGTCTGATTGCCCAAAGATGTGGCGGAAATGAAAAGGCCAGGGAGCCCCCACCCCCTGGCCTTTCCCATGCCTGTCACCCCGACTGAAATCAGCGAACGATCTAGTTGGTGCGCGCTATTTCCATAGCCGCGCGGCGACTAACTAATATTAGCGCCGACTTCTATGATCGAGAATATCGATCCGGCGTGATTTTGCCCAATCCGTGTTTTTGCAAATGAACTGATACAATTCAGCAACAGAATCCTACCAGATGCCGAGAACGATTTGTGTATTTCCGTGTCTTCGGCAGTTAAGAGGTCAGAAAATCGGCGGCACTTCCACTCGGTCTAGTTCGTCACAACGATCCGCGTGTTGCGCGCACCCACTTCCTGAACCAGCGAATAGAACCGCGCTGCATTGCCGACCCGCAGTCGCACGCAGCCATGCGATGCCGGGCGGCCCAACTGCCTCACTGCCCCGGTGCCGTGGATCGCATATCCGCCATTGTAGAAAACTGAATATGGCATCGGCGAGTCATCGTACTTGGAGGAATACCACATCCGCTCCAGCCGCTTCGGGCGCCAGGAGCCACGCGGCGTGACGTAACCGCGCCGCGCGGTCGACACGGGCCAGTGGTAGATCACCTCTCCATCCATGCTGACGGTCATCAACTGCGTCGACAAGTCGATCCTCGCCACGAGTATGTCCGCAAATGCCTGCGCCGGGATTCCGGCAGACGCCAAGGCTGCGGCCATGAAGAGCGCCTTGCACATTGGTCACACTCCTCCAAACGGCAGTTTTCATTTCGGCATCAAGTGAATCATGAAGAACAGTAAGTCCGGGAGATCTAGCGCGAGCGAGGAGGCCAGCCAGCGGCGACACCTGTAGTAGCGGCAATTTGATGTCTCCGGCTTTCCGAGCGCCGTGGCGTGCCCAGGCTGGCCCAAGGGCCGATTGGCCCGGGTGCTCGACACGGCTCAGCGGATGCGCAAGACTGGCCGTCGATTTGGACAGAAGAGACACGTGTCGACCGCATGTATGACAAGCTTTTCGAGACCATCGACGACCGCCGCGACGAACTGGCCGCGCTGACCGCCGAACTGATCCGCTTTCCGACCATCAACCCGCCCGGCGATGCTTACGGCCCCTGCGCCGAGTTCATCGGCAAGCGCCTGGCCAGGCGCGGCTTCGGCGTCGAATATATCAGGGCCGAGGGCACGCCCGGCGACACCGACCGTTTCCCGCGCATCAATGTGGTAGCCCGCTTCGATGGCCGCTCCCCCGGCCAGACTGTCCACTTCAATTCCCATATCGACGTCGTCGAGGCCGGCGAAGGCTGGTCGGTCGATCCGTTCGCCGGCGTCATCCGCGACGGGCGTGTCTACGGGCGCGGCGCCTGCGACATGAAGGGCGGCCTCGCCGCGTCGATCATCGCCGCCGAAGCCTTCATGGACGTGAACCCGGATTTTCCGGGCGCCATCGAAATTTCCGGCACGGTCGATGAGGAATCCGGTGGCTTTGGCGGCGTCGCCTATCTCGCCGGCAAGGGCTATTTCTCGAAACCAAAGGTCGACCACGTCATCATCCCCGAACCGCTCAACAAGGACCGCATCTGCCTTGGCCATCGCGGCGTCTGGTGGGCGGAAATCGAGACCAAGGGCGAGATCGCGCATGGCTCGATGCCGTTCCTCGGCGATTGCGCCGTGCGTCACATGGGCGCTGTGCTGGAAGCCTTCGAGCGTGAACTCTTTCCCGTCCTTGACCAAAAGACGACGCGGATGCCCGTCGTGCCCGAGGGCGCGCGACGATCGACCATGAACATAAACTCCCTACATGGCGGCCAGACCGATGACTTCCGCCCCGGCCTGCCCTCGCCCAACGTGCCCGATTCCTGCCGCCTCACCATCGACCGCCGCTTCCTGCTGGAAGAAGACATCGCCGACGTGAAGGGCGAAGTGACCGGCATCCTCGACCGCCTCAAGCGCGAGCGAAAGAAGTTCGACTACGAGATCCGCGACATCATGGAGGTGCAGCCGCTGATGACCGAGCGTGACGCGCCGGTGGTCTCGGCGATCGCCAGGGGAATTCGTGAGATTTTCGACAAGGAACCGGAATATGTGATCTCGCCGGGCACCTACGACCAGAAACATGTCGCCCGTATCGGCCATTTGTACGATTGCATCGCCTATGGTCCAGGTATCCTCGACCTCGCCCACCGGCCCGATGAGTGGGTTGGAATCGACGACATGGTGCAATCGGCAAAGGTGATGGCAGTCGGCCTCGACATATTGCTGCGCGGCCAGTATCGCGGCTGAGCGACCAAGCAACACCAATCGAAACGCCAACAAAATGCACATCCGCAGCATCGCTGCAATTACGACAAACTTGATTTACTTGGCCGGGAAAACGCGCTTCTATCCGACCCGTCCAAGTCGAAGCTGAGAGAGCACAACATGAAGCAGTGGAAAACCATTCTGGCGGCCGCAGCGATCGCGCTGGCTTCCAGCACCGCCGCAATGGCCGCACGCACCGACCTGGTGCTTGGCATGCCGCTGGAGCCGCCTCACCTCGATCCGACCGCCAGCGCTGCTGCTGCCATCGACGAAGTGCTCTATGCGAATGTCTTCGAAGGCCTGACCCGCATCGGCTCGCGTGGCGAAGTTCTGCCCGACCTCGCCGAAAGCTGGACCATTTCCGACGACGGCAAGATCTATACGTTCAAGCTGCGCTCGGGCGTGAAATTCCACGACGGCACTGATTTCAACGCCGACGATGTCAAGTTCTCGCTCGACCGCGCCCGCGGTGAAAACTCGGTGAACGCCCAGAAGGGTCTCTTTGCAGCTATCGACACCGTCGATGTCGTTGACCCGACCACAGTCAAGGTGACGCTCAAGAACCCGCTCGGCTCCTTCCTCCACAATCTCGGCTGGGGCGACGCAGTGATCGTGGGGCCGGAGACGGCCGAGACCAACAAGGAAAAGCCGATCGGCACCGGTCCTTTCAAGTTCCAGAACTGGGCCAAGGGCTCAGCCATCACACTGGTCAAGGCAGACGGCTACTGGGGTGATCCGATCGCGCTGACCAAGGCCGAGTTCCGCATCATTCCGGATGCCGCGGCCGCCATCCCTGCCCTGCTTTCGGGTGACGTGCAGGCGCTGCCCAACTTCTCGCTCGGTGACGCGCTGGCCCAGGTCAAGGCCGATCCGCGCTTCAAGGTGGTCATCGGCACGACCGAGGGCGAGACCGTGCTGTCGACCAACAACAAGCGTCCGCCCTTCGATAACCTCAAGGTGCGCCAGGCCATCGCCCATGCGCTCGATCGCAAGGCCATCATCGACGGCGCCACTGCCGGCCTCGGCACGCCGATCGGCTCGCATTTCGCACCCCACAATCCGGCCTATGTCGACCTGACCGGCACCTATCCGCACGACCTCGCCAAGGCCAAGGAACTGCTCAAGGAAGCGGGCTATCCGGAAGGCTTCAAGGCGACGCTCAAGCTGCCGCCGGTGGGCTATGCGCGCCAGGGCGGTGAGATCATCGCCTCGCAGTTGCGCGAGATCGGCATCGACTTGCAGATCATCCCGGTCGAATGGGCCGACTGGCTGAAGCAGGTGTTCAAGGAAAAGGACTATGACCTGTCCATCGTCTCGCACACCGAGCCCAACGACATCGATATCTACGCGCGCAAGGACTACTACTTCAACTACGACAACCCGGCCTTCAACAAGGTCATCGATGAACTGAACCTGACGTCGGACGAGGCCAAGCGCATCGAACTCTACAAACAGGCGCAGAAGATCCTGGCCGACGACGCCGTCAACGGCTTCCTGTTCGAGCTGCCGAAGGTCGGCATCTGGGACGCCAAGATCGAGGGGCTCTGGGAGAATTCACCCATCCAGGCCAACGACCTGACCAAGGTGAAGTGGGCAGATTGACAAAAGTCCTGTGAACAGACACCGCTCCGCAATCCTTGCGAGCTTTCGGAGCGGTGTTTTCTCGGGCAGTTTGAGCCAATGACCGCATACCTGCTCAAGCGCCTTGTGATCGGAGTTGCGACCCTTGTCGTCGCCTCGGTCGTGGTGTTCCTGATGCTTGAGGTGGTCCCTGGTGATCCGGCCCGGCTGATGCTCGGCATGAACGCCAGCGATGCCCAGGTCGAGTTGCTGCGCGAGCAGATGGGCCTGAACCAGCCATTGCTCATCCGCTACCTCGATTGGGCGCGCGGGCTGCTGTCGCTCGATTTCGGCAAATCCTACACCTATTCGGTGCCGGTGCTCGACCTGATCGAAGAGCGCATGGTCGTATCGTTGCCGCTGGCGATCATCGCTCTCACGCTGTCGACGCTGATCGCCATTCCGGTCGGCGTTTTCGCCGCCGCGCGCCGCGGCAAGGCGGCCGACACGATTGCCATGGCAACGGCACAGGTCGGCGTCGCGATGCCGAACTTCTGGTTCGCGCTGCTACTGGTCTACATCTTCGCCGTCTGGCTCAGGTTGGTGCCGGCCGGCGGCTTTCCCGGTTGGAGCGCTGGCACCTGGCCGGCGCTCAAGGCTCTGATCCTGCCGGCATTCGCACTTGCCCTGCCACAGGCCGCGATCCTGTCGCGTGTCACACGCGCCGCGCTGGTCGAGGTTTTGGGCGAGGACTATATCCGCACGGCGCGAGCCAAGGGCATGCCGATGCGCGCGGTTCTGTGGCGCCATGCGCTGCGCAACGCCATGATCCCGGTGCTGACCATCATGGGCCTGCAGTTCGCCTTCCTGCTCGCCGGCACCATCATCATCGAAAACGTCTTCTATCTGCCCGGCCTCGGCCGGCTGGTGTTCCAGGCGATCACCCAGCGCGACCTGATCGTGGTGCAAAGCGTGGTCATGCTGCTGGTCGCCACCGTAGTGGTCGTCAACCTGCTGGTCGACCTCTCCTATGCCTTGGTCGACCCCCGCCTGAGGTCGCGACGATGAGCGAGGCAATCCCGCAAGAGCCGGAGAATTTCGCCGAATTCATCGGCCGCGCGATGACGAACCGTTCTTTCGTCATCGGCCTTCTCATCACCCTCCTGATCGCCGCCATGGCGCTCGTCTCGTTCTTCTGGACGCCCTATGACGTCACCAAGCTGATCGTTGCCGACCGGATGCAGCCGCCGTCATGGGCGCACTGGTTCGGCACCGACCATTTCGGTCGCGACGTGCTGTCGATGATCATGCTCGGCGCGCGCAACTCGATCGCCGTAGCCCTCGTGGCTGTAGGTATCGGCATGGGCATCGGCATCCCGCTCGGCTGCTGGGCTGCCGCCCGCGGTGGTTGGATCGACGAAGCGCTGATGCGCTTCAACGACCTCGTCTTCGCCTTCCCGGCCTTGCTGTCGGCAGTGATGATCACCGCCGTCTTTGGCCCCGGCGCGATCAATGCGATCATCGCCATCGGCATCTTCAACATTCCGGTCTTCGCCCGCGTCGCCCGTGCCGGCGCACTGTCCATCTGGCCGCGCGAATACATTCTCGCCGCCCGCGCCGCCGGCAAGGGCCCGGCCCGTATCACCATCGAACACATCCTGCCCAATATTGCCAACCTGCTGCTCGTCCAGGGTACGATACAATTCGCGCTCGGCATCCTGGCCGAAGCGGGCCTGTCCTATGTCGGGCTCGGCGCCCAGCCGCCGATGCCAAGCTGGGGGCGGATGCTGTTCGACGCGCAGACGCTGATGATGGTGGCCCCATGGCTGGCGCTGTTCCCCGGGTGCGCGATCCTGCTCACCGTGCTCGGGCTCAACCTGCTCGGCGATGGCATCTCCGACGTGTTCGATCCACGTGCGCGGCGCCGGCCATGACCTTGCTCTCCATCGAAAAGCTGTCGCTGAAGATCGGCCGCCTGTCGATCCTGAAGGACATCGACCTATCCATAGCACCAGGCGAGGTCATGGGGCTGGTCGGCGAATCCGGCTCCGGCAAGTCGATGACGGCACTTGCCATCATGCGCCTTGCGCCGCTTTCGGCAAAAGCCAGCGGCCGGATCAGCTTCGATGGCGTGGACATCCTCGGTGCTTCCGAACAAATGATGTGCGCGCTGCGCGGCGATGACATTGGCATGGTGTTCCAGGAGCCGATGACGGCGTTGAACCCGGTCAAGACGATCGGCGAACAGGTCGCCGAAGGCATCAGGTGGCACACCAGGGCCAGCCGCGCCGAGGCAGAGGAGCGCACGAGAAAGATCCTCGACCGCGTAGGTCTGCCGGCGCAGCAGTTTCCGCTGTCGCGCTATCCGCACGAACTTTCCGGCGGCCAGCGCCAGCGCGTGGCGATTGCGATTGCCTGCGCCCTGAAACCCAAGCTGCTGATTGCGGACGAACCGACGACCGCGCTCGACGTGGTGCTGCAGGCCCAGATCCTGGACCTGCTCAAGGAACTGGTCAGCGAAAACAGGATGAGCCTGCTGTTCATTTCGCATGACCTCGCCGTGGTCACCGAGATGTCGGACCGGGTCACCATCCTGCGCGATGGCGCGGTCATGGAAACGGGCGAAACCGCGCAGACGCTGTCGGTGGCCAGCCATCCCTATACGCGCCAGCTCGCGCTTGCCTCGATGCACGTGCCGGCGCGGGCAAAACCTCACATCGATGAGCAGGCCGGCAACCTGCTCGAACTGGCCGACGTCACGCGCGACTATCCCGGCCGGCGAAAGTCTCTGTTCTCGCGGCCGGAGCCGGTTCGGGCTGTGGACAGCGTGTCGCTGACCATGAAGCCGGGCGCATCCGTCGCACTCGTCGGCCGCTCCGGTTGCGGCAAATCCACCCTCGCCCGCATGATCCTGGCGCTGGACAAGCCAACCTCCGGGGTCATCAAATTCCGCGGCATGGATATCGCCGGTCGCAGCGAAGCCGAACTGCGGCGGGCGCGGCGGAACATGCAGGTCGTCTTCCAGGATCCCTATGGCTCATTCGACCCGCGCCATACCGTGGAACGGCTGGTTGCCGAGCCGCTGTACCTGATGGAACACCGGCCGGAACGCCAGGAGCGACGCGACATGGTCGCCCGCGCCTTGCACGAGGTCGGCCTCAGCCGCGCCGACATGGAGAAATATCCCCACGAGTTCTCCGGCGGCCAGCGCCAGCGCCTGTCGATTGCCCGGGCCATCATCACCCGGCCCAAGCTGGTGGTTGCCGACGAGCCGGTCTCGGCGCTCGACGTGTCGATCCGCGCCCAGATCCTCGACCTTTTCGCCGAACTCAACCTGCGGCTTGGCATTGCCTATTTCTTCATCACCCACGACCTGACCGTGGCGCGCGCCATCACCGACGACGTGCTGGTCATGCATGAGGGGCGGATTGTCGAACGTGGCAAGACTGCCGAAGTGCTCAACCGCCCGTCATCCGAGGCCGCACAGGCACTGGTATCTGCCGCGCCCGATTTGCACCGGGCGATTGCGCGGAGGCTGCAGGAACAGGGGTGAGTGGCCGTGTCAGCTCGTCGACTTCACCACGTCGACGGGGCTGATGCCCAACAGATCGAGCGTGCGGCGCAGCAGCTTGACCTCGTTTTCCGCCAGATGGGTGTCTGCCTTGGCGATGTCGGCCATATGCCGGGCCAGGAGCTTGCGCCTCTCGACATCGAGATCCTGGAACATGGCGATGGCCTGCGACCCATTGGTCTCGTAGCCGATGTCGTTGAGATATTCGACGACGGCGTCGATGCTCTCCTCGCCGATGCCGAAGGCCTGATTGCAGATCCGACGGAATGCCGCCATCTCGCTTTCACTGGCCACGCCATCCGCCAGGATCATGCGGAAAAGCAGAAGAAGTTCGGCCGATAGTACCGGATCGTCGGCAACCTTGCGCACGCCGGCATCCCCTTCGAAGAAGGTGCGAATCTGGGTCAGCAATCCTGTCGCCATGCGAATCCCTTCCGTCGAGGCAGCTACTGTTTCCGCTATAGAACAAAGTGACGTTAAAGACACTCGGCTCGACAGGTAAGCGGACTATGGTCTGGCGATGCTATTGCGCAAGCGGGTTCGCTGTGGTCGAACGCGCTCAAGCCCTCAAGCGCAAGGCACTCGCGCCGATGTTCGACATTGCCACGGAAACCATCCTGTTCCTGACCGTTGCGGCGTTCATCGCCGGCTTCATCGATTCCATCGCCGGCGGCGGCGGGCTGATCACCATCCCGGCACTGCTGCTGGCCGGGTTTCCGCCGGTCGAAGCGCTCGGCACCAACAAGCTCCAGGGGCTGTTCGGCTCGGGCTCGGCGACCATCAGCTACGCAGCCAAAGGCCACGTCGACCTGCGCAAGCAACTGCCCTTTGCTGCCCTGTCCTTCATCGGATCGGTACTCGGCGCGCTGCTCGCCACCATACTGCCCGGCGACATATTGGGGATGTTCCTACCCTTCCTGCTCGTCGCCATCGCGCTCTACTTTGCCTTCAAGCCCAACATGAACGATATCGACCGCACTGAGCGCATGGCGCCGTTTGTGCTCGGCATGACCATCGTTCCCGCAATCGGCTTCTACGATGGCGTGTTTGGGCCCGGCGCCGGCTCGTTCTTCATGCTCGCCTTTGTCGCCCTTGCCGGCTACGGCGTGCTCAAGGCAACCGCGCATACCAAGCTGCTGAACTTCGCCTCCAATCTCGGCGCGTTCGGAGTCTTCGCGCTGGTCGGCGCTATAGCCTGGAAGATCGGCATCGTGATGGGCATCGCCCAGTTCCTCGGCGCGAGGCTGGGCGCTCATCTGGCGATGCGCAACGGCGCGCGGCTGATCAAGCCGCTACTGGTCTGCACCTGCGTGGCGCTCGCCATCAAGCTCCTGATGGATCCGGCCAACCCGCTACGCGCAATGATGGGTTTCTGACCTCAGTTCACCGCGCAGCCGCAAAGATCGCGTCGCAGTCGAGATGCCTTTCGAGATGTTCGGCGATCTCGTCAAGGGCACGTTCGACTTCGGCCCGGTAGTCGATGCCACCGCCCCTGATGCCCAGACCTTCGAGGAAACGTCCGCGAAACCCATCGGCGCCGAACAGCCCGTGCAGATAGGTGCCGAACACCTTGCCATCGGCTGAAGTGGCGCCATCATCGACGCCGTTGATCACGGCTGTGGGGCGGCTACAGTCCGGTCCGATGGTCCGCCCGAGATGAATCTCGTAACCCGACAGCGGCTCGTCAAAACGGACCGATCGCGCCTCGACGTTGCGCACCGTTTTCTCCGGTTCCATCACGGTCTCGACGTCGAGCAGCCCAAGCCCTTCGGCCTCCGTCACGCTGCCTTCGATGCCATGTGGGTCGCGCACGACGCGGCCGAGCATCTGGTAGCCACCGCAGATACCGACCACGTGGCCGCCACGCCGGCGATGCGCATCGAGGTCGCGGTCCCAGCCATTTTGGCGAAACAGCATGAGGTCGCTGATGGTCGATTTGGAGCCGGGGATGACAACAAGGCCGGCATCTTCAGGCAGGCGCTGGCCCGGCGGTACAAAGACCACCTCGACCTGCGGCTCGGCTCGCAGAGGGTCGAGGTCGTCGAAATTGGCGATGCGGCCGAGCATCGGCACGGCGACCTTGAGTGCCCGCTTCTCGCCGGTTGCGAGCCGCTCGAGGACGACCGAATCTTCCGATGGCAGCAAGGCCGCGGCCTTCAGCCACGGCACCACGCCAAAGCTGCGCCAACCGGTGAACCGTTCGATCGCAGCAATTCCCTCGTCGAACAGGCTGGCATCGCCGCGGAACTTGTTGATGAGATAGCCGACGATCATCCGCCGGTCTTCCTCGGGCAGGATCAGATGCGTGCCGGCAACCGACGCGATGACGCCACCGCGGTCAATGTCGCCGACCAGGATGACCGGCACGTCGGCGCGGGTGGCAAAGCCCATATTGGCGATGTCGCGCGGCCGCAGGTTGATCTCGGCCGGCGAACCTGCACCCTCGACGATGATGAGATCGGCGCCCTCTTCCAGCTTCTCCCAGGAATCGAGTACTGCGCCCATCAATTTCGGCTTCAGTTCCTGATAGTCCCGCGCCCTGGCATGCCCGAAAACCTTGCCCTGCACGACCACCTGACTGCCGATGTCGCTCTGCGGCTTGAGCAGCACGGGGTTCATGTGGATCGACGGCTTTACCCCGCAGGCTATCGCCTGCAGCCATTGCGCCCGTCCGATCTCGCCGCCGCCAGCTTCGCCCGGCATGTCGGCGACGGCGGCATTGTTCGACATGTTCTGCGGCTTGAACGGCCGGACCGAAAGACCACGGTTGCGAGCCGCGCGGCAAAGCCCGGCAACCAAAACCGTCTTGCCGACATCAGAGCCCGTGCCCTGGAGCATGATCGCCTTGGCCATGGCTCAGCGTGCTCCCCAGCAACGCAGCTTCAGCGGCCCATCAAATTTTGTCGTCACGTCGTATCTCGCCCATGATAATGCGCACAGCCGCTCTGTGTAGAACGTCGGGTTGCGCGGCGGCATCATTGGTCTAGATTGATCTTCGCGCATAGCCAAAAACGTCAGGGAGGCCGACATGGACGCCGCAATCGAAGCGAGTGCCGTTCAATTCGAGCTCAACGAAGACCAACTGGCCATCCGCGACATGGCAGGCAGCTTTGCCGCCGAACGCATTGCGCCCCTGGCCCTCGAATGGGACAAGGCAAAGACTTTCCCCGCCGACGTGATCCGCGAAACCGGCCCGCTCGGTTTCGGCGGCCTCTATGTACGCGACGATGTCGGCGGCTCGGCGCTCAGCCGGCTCGATGCCGTCCTCGTCTTCGAGCAATTGGCGCAAGCCTGCCCCGGCTTCTCGTCCTTCATCTCGATTCACAACATGGTCGCCTCTATGATCGACCGGTTCGGCAGCGAAGAGCAGCGGCAGCGCTTCGTGCCGAAGCTGGCGTCGATGGAATGGCTGGCAAGCTATTGCCTGACCGAGCCGGGTTCGGGTTCGGACGCAGCGGCACTGCGCACCCGCGCCGTTCGCGACGGCGACCACTACGTCATCAATGGCGCCAAGCAGTTCATCTCCGGCGCCGGCGACAGCGACATCTACGTCGTGATGGTGCGTACGGGGGCCGATGGGCCCAAGGGCATCTCGACGCTGGTCGTGCCCAAGGACGCGCCCGGTCTTTCCTTCGGCGCCAACGAGCACAAGATGGGCTGGCACATGCAGTCGACGCGCCAGGTGATCTTCACCGACTGCCGCGTGCCGGCCGAAAACCGCCTGTCCGACGAAGGCGCCGGCTTCGGCATCGCTATGGCCGGGCTCGACGGCGGCCGACTCAACATCGCGGCCTGCTCGCTTGGTGGCGCCCAATCGGCGCTGGACAAGGCACTTGCCTACACGGCCGAGCGCAAGGCATTCGGCCAGACCATCGACCGCTTCCAGGCGCTGCAGTTCCGCCTTGCCGACATGGAGACCGAGCTTCAGGCCGCCCGCCTGTTCCTCTATGCCGCGGCCTCCAAGCTCGACCGCAAGACGCACGACGCCTCAAAATGGTCGGCCATGGCCAAGCGCTTCGTCACCGACACCGGCTTCGACGTCGCCAACAATGCGCTGCAACTGCTCGGCGGCTACGGCTACCTGCACGACTACGGCATCGAAAAGCTGGTCCGCGACCTGCGCGTGCACCAAATTCTCGAGGGCACCAACGAGATCATGCGCGTCATCATCGCCAGGCATCTGATCGGAAGATAGCGAATAGGGGGTAGCGAATAGCGAGTAGAAGGCTGGCCTTTCGGGTTCGTCCTTCGCTGTTCGCTCCATCCCGTTCCTTGTTCGCTATTCGCTACTCCCTATTCGCTATCCCGGAGGAACCACCAAATGACCATCATCGCCTTCATCGGCCTGGGCAACATGGGCAATCCCATGGCTGCAAACCTCGTCAAGGCTGGCCACGCCGTCCAGGGCTTTGACCTAATGCCTGACCATCTCGACACCGCGCGCGACAATGGCGTCACAATCATGGCGAATGCGGTTGCGGCAGCCAAGGATGCCGACGTGGTGATCACGATGCTCCCGGCCGGAAAACACGTGCTTTCCGTCTACGAGGACATTGCCCCGAAGGTGAAGAAGGGCGCGCTGCTGATCGACTCCTCGACCATCGACGTCGATTCGGCGCGAAAGGCACATGCCATCGCAGCCAAGCACGGCCTGCTTTCCGTCGATGCGCCCGTTTCCGGAGGCACCGGTGGGGCCGCGGCCGGCACGCTGACCTTCATGGCCGGCGGCTCCCAGGCAGCCTTCGACAAGGCCGAACCGATCCTCAGGCCGATGGCGGGCCGCATCGTCCATTGCGGCGACGCCGGCGCAGGCCAGGCCGCCAAGATCTGCAACAACATGATCCTCGGCATCTCGATGATCGGCGTCGCCGAAGCCTTCGTGCTTGCCGAGAAGCTCGGCCTTTCGCATCAGGCGCTGTTTGACGTCGCTTCGACATCGTCGGGCCAGTGCTGGTCGCTGACCTCCTATTGCCCGGTGCCTGGTCCCGTGCCCAACTCGCCGGCCAATCGCGACTACCAGCCCGGCTTTGCCGCAGCCCTCATGCTCAAGGACCTGAAGCTATCGCAGGAAGCCGCCCAGCAGGCAGGTGCCGTCACCCCGCTCGGGGCCGAGGCAACCCAGCTCTACGCGCTCTATTCGGCGCTCGGCCATGGCGGTGCGGACTTTTCCGGCATCATAAGATTTCTGCGGGGCGAGCAGTCCTGAAAAAGCACTTCCCTCAATACTTTAAGTCAAAAAAGTCTAAAATTTAGAATTGATTAAGCTCTCGCTAACCACGCGGTAACGATGTCCGGTTAAAACGGTTTGCAAGGGCGGTCGTCGCAGCCGCCCGGCGCTCCGGATCAGGTCTTGCGTACCGGAGCCGTAACCTTCGCCAGTCAAGCGTTGCGAAGGGCCATGCGTTCAAGTGGCAAAGCCGCGTTCCCATCAGGGGCGCGGTTTTTGCGTTTTACCCCCCCGTTCAGCCCAACTTGCCGCCAGCCTTCGTCGCCAACCTACGAAAATTGGCCTTCACGCGCCGGCCTGCCGGACGCAAGGCCGCTGTGGCGGACCGCTGCACCGCCGCGCCGTTCAGCATCGAAGGCATGTGTCCCGACAGGATTTCTGGCCAAAACAACATTGCCGACCGGAAATAGGCCATCTGCGCGGCGAAAACCCCTTCGGCAAGAGCCGTGGCTTTTTCCGTGACCGCGGTCAGTCCTTCCCCGCGCAAGATGGAGTCGCCGTTAGCTTCCATTGCAATCAGGGGCAGTCGCATCGCAATGACCATCGGCGCCAGCATCAGATTGCCGGCAATGGCAGTGGATTGGCGCGAGGCCCTGAGCATTCTCCGACGTGTCATGCAAAGGCGCTCCCTGCCTGGGAATCAGAGCCACATCGGCCGACAACTGCAGCCGGCATCTATTGTGCGGCGCAAAATGTACGTCGCAGGCGTGTCATGAACAAGCAGGAAGCGTTCAGCCCTTTGGCTCGAACGCCGCGTCCACCGGCGGGCGCAGCGCATTCGCCAGCCGGTTGGTCTCGTTGGCCATGCCGACGACGGCGAGCAGTTCCATCAGTTGCGCCTCGCTCATGCCCTTGGCCCGCGCTGACGCCGTGTGGGAAAATGTGCAGTACTCGCAACCATTCGTCGCCGAAACGGCGATGTAGATCAGTTCCTTAGTGAGCGGATCGAGCGCGCCCGGCGCCATGACGTCGCGCAATGTTTCCCAGGTCCGCTTCAGGTGCGCCGGATCATGCGCCAGCACCTTCCAGAAATTGTTGATCCAATCGACTTTCCGGGTCGCCATGATGTCGTCATAGACGGCGCGGACGACATCGCTCGCATCGTCATACTCGATCAACGGCACGATCGGCCTTCCGCTCATCATGTCCTCCCTTCGAAAAAAGCCGGGCAGGATCACCCCTGCCCGGCCTGAAGTCGTCAGACTTTCCTGAGATCGGCCTCGGCCAGGTCGAGCGCTTTGAGGATGCGGTCGCCGGCCATGTCGATGGTGTCGCGCGTCCAGATCAGCGGCGGCGACAGGATCATCGAGTCGCCGGTCGCACGCATCATCATGCCGTTGGCGATGGCATGATCGCGCACGATCACGGCGGCGCTACCGCCTGGCGAGAAACGCTCCTTGGTCGCCTTGTCCTTGACGATCTCGATTGCGCCCATCAGGCCGACCGAACGCACCTCACCGACGAGGTTGTGGCCCGAAATCCGCTCCTTGAGCATCTGGGCGAAATACGGGCCCGTATCGTTCTTGACCCGCTCGACCAGCCCTTCGCGTTCGATGATCTCGAGGTTCTTGAGCGCCACCGCGCAGGCCACAGGGTGACCGGAATAGGTGTAGCCGTGGTAGAACTCGCCACCCTTTTCGACCAGCGTCGCGGCGATACGATCGCCGACCAGAAGTGCCGACAGCGGCTGGTAGCCCGAAGTCAGCGCCTTGGCGGTGGTGATCGTGTCGGCTTCGATGCCGAATGTCTGGGCCGCGAACCATTCGCCGGTACGGCCATAGCCGGTGATGACTTCGTCGAGCATCAACAGCACGTCGTATTTGCGGCAGATGCGCTGGATCTCCGGCCAGTAGCTGGCCGGCGGAATCTTGACCCCGCCCGCCCCCATGATCGGCTCGCCGATGAAGGCCGCGACATTGTCCGCTCCGGCTTCCAGGATCGCGTCTTCGACAGCCTTGGCGGCGCGCAGGCCGAAATCGTGGTCGCTCTCGCCCGGCATGGCCAGTTCATAGGCATAGGGCATCATGACATGGACGATATTGGGCACCGCCCCGCCGAGCTGGTGGTGCATGCCATCCATGCCGCCGAGCGAGGTGCCGGCAACCGTCGAACCGTGATAGGCCATCTGGCGCGAGATGATGCGGTTCTTCTGCGGCTTGCCTTCGAGCGCCCAGTAGTGGCGCACGAGCCGAAGGGCCGTGTCGTTGGATTCCGAACCCGACGAGCCGTAGAACACCTGGTTGATGTTTTTCGGAGCCAGTTCGGCAAGCTTCTTGGACAGCAGCACCGGTGTCGGCGTCGAGCATTTGAAGAACGAGTTGTAGTAGGGCAACTCCTTCATCTGGGTGTAGGCCGCTTCCGCCAGCTCGTTTCGGCCATAGCCGACATTGACGCACCACAGCCCGGCCATGCCGTCGAGCAGTTCGGCACCTTCGGAATCATAGATGAACGGCCCCTCGGCGCGGGTGATCATGCGCGAGCCGATTTCGCGCAACTCCTTGTGGTCGGTGAAGGGATGGAGATGATGCGCGGCATCGATCTGCTGAAGCTGCTTCAGCGAATAGTTCTGATAAGTCATTGACTTGTGCCTCTCTCTTGAATCAATCCGGCAGGGGCCGGGGCGAATTCAGAGATGGCTGGGCGGCGAGTAGCCAATACGCGCGCAAAGCCGCAGAAGCTCGGTATGCCGCGTGCGCGGCGACGGCTTCGAGGCAGCTTCCTGCAACCGGATATGGGCGTGAGATGCGCTCATGGCCGCACTCTAACCCGGAGCTTCGGGCGACGACAAGCGCCAAGCGATTTCATCGCCCAATGCAATGGGAACACCGCCCCGCAACGACCGTTATGGAGGCGTGCGCCGGCATCTTGCGCCCGGCCACTGCAAAAGGGAGCGATCATCATGAGAACGATACTCTCAGCATTTGCAGTTTTGCTCGCGAGCTCGATTTTTTCCCTGGCTGCCGAACCCGCCAAGGTGATGGACACTAAGGACGGGAAGGTCTTCACCACCGACGAGGGCATGGTGCTCTACACCTTCGACGAGGACGGCAAGGACAAGTCCAATTGCAGGGCGACCTGCACCGAGACCTGGATCCCCTTCAAGGCGCCAGCGGATGCCGCGGCGGAGGGTGACTGGTCTATCGTCACGCGAATGGACGGCTCAAAGATGTGGGCCTACGACGGCAAGCCGCTCTACAGATTTGCCCTCGACACGAAGCCCGGTGAGATGAACGGCAACGACATGGGCGGAAAGTGGCACGTCCTCAAGGCTGAATGACTACCCCCTCGCTGCGCCGACCCAACATCGACTCTACGGTGGAGACCCGAACCACGGCACGTTGCCATGCATTGGTGCTGAAGGTGGACGAGTGTGGGCATTTCCGCCATGCGTGATGTCGCTTCCTTCGCGCTACTGGTCGCCGCCACCGCAATGAGCGCAATTTGCCCGGTCCATTATGCCCGCGACATTCGCCCTTGCCGTGAGGATTCCCATGACCGTGGCCCCGCTTGCGACCGAACCGGCACCCGCTGACGACCGAACCCGCCGCGGCGGCCGTGCCGGCAAGCGGGCGGGAGCATCGTCGGCCTTCGAGCAGCCGCCCTTCCGCCAACTCAAGATCCCGTTTCCGCCAACCAAGCTGATTTCCGACGACGAGCTTGAATCGATCCATCTCGCTTCGCTCAGGGTTTTGAAGGAGATCGGCGTCGACGTGCTGCACGACGAGGCACGCCGCATCATGAAGGCGCATGGCGCGGACGTGCGCGACGGCTCCGAGCGGGTCCGCTTCGATCCCGACATGATCCTCGAGCTGATTTCGCATGCGCCGGCGGAATTCACGCTCCATGCCCGCAACCCCGCGCACAACGTCCGCTTCGGTGGCAACAATGTGGTCTTCTCGCAGATGGCCTCGGCGCCCAACTGCTCCGACCTCGACCGTGGCCGGCGACCCGGCAACCAGGCCGACTACCGCAATTTCCTGAAACTCGCCCAGATGCACAACATCCTGCACACCACGGGCGGGTATCCGGTCGAGCCGGTGGACATCCACCCCTCGATCCGCCACCTCGAATGCATCCGCGACCTCGCCACGCTGACCGACAAGGTGTTCCACATCTACTCGCTCGGCAAGGAACGCAATGTCGACGGCATCGAGATCGCCCGCATCGCCCGCGGCATTTCCCGTGAGCAGATGATGGAGGAGCCCTCGGTCTACACCATCATCAACACCAACTCCCCGCTCAAGCTCGACGTGCCGATGATGGAAGGCATCATCCAGATGTCGTCGATGGGCCAGGTGGTGATCGTCACCCCCTTCACGCTTTCAGGTGCCATGGCACCAGTGACCATTGCCGGCGCGCTGGTGCAGCAGAACGCCGAAGCGCTTTCGGGCCTGGCCTTCACCCAGATGGTGCGCAAGGGCGCGCCCGTCGGCTATGGCGGCTTCACTTCCAATGTCGACATGAAGTCTGGCGCACCCGCCTTCGGCACGCCGGAATACATGAAGGCGCAGTTGATCGGCGGCCAGCTTGCCCGGCGCTACAACATTCCCTACCGCACCTCCAATGTCTGCGCCGCCAATGCTGTCGACGCGCAGGCGGCCTATGAAAGCGTCTTTTCGCTTTGGGGTGCGATTCAGGGCGGCGCCAACTTCATCCTGCATGGCGCCGGTTGGCTCGAAGGCGGCTTGCGCTGTTCCTACGAGAAGACGATCCTCGACATCGACCTGTTGCAGATGGTGGCGGAGTTCCTGACCCCGCTCGACCTGTCCGAGGACGCGCTCGCCATCGACGCCATCCGCGATGTCGGCCCGGGCGGCCATTTCTTCGGCACCCGGCACACGCAGGACCGCTACAAGAACGCCTTTTATCCGCCTGTTATCTCCGACTGGCGCAACTTCGAGACCTGGGCCGAGGCCGGCTCCCCCACTGCAGTGGAGCGCGCGAACCGTATCTGGAAGGAGCGCCTGGCGTCGTACGAGGAGCCATGGATGGACCCGGCGATCCGCGAAGAGCTCAACGCCTTTGTCGACAAGCGCAAGGCCGAGGGCGGCGCGCCGACGGATTTCTAGGGAGGGCTATATGCACAAGCGCGAAATCAACTCGCCCGATGCGCCGGCACCCGCTGGCGGCTACGCTCAAGCGATCGAGGTGACGAACAATGCACGCACGCTGTTCATCTCGGGCCAGATCCCGGTAGCGAAAGACGGAACCGTTCCCGCCGATTTCGAAGGCCAGTGCCGACTGGCCTGGCAGAATGTCGAGGCCCAGCTACACGCCGCCGGCATGAACCTCGACAATCTGGTCAAGGCCACGATCTTCCTGTCCGACCGCGCCCATGCGCTCGACAACCGGCGCATTCGCGCCGAGGTGCTCGGCGACCGCAAGATCGCGATGACCGTCATCATTACCGGCATCTTCGACGAAGCCTGGCTGCTGGAAATCGAAGCCGTGGCGACCGCCTGATTCAATCACTGAACTCCTTGATTCATTTTTGACACGACTGGACCTAAGCTGATGAAATCCCATGTGAAAGCAGTTGTCATTGGTGGCGGCGTGGTGGGCTGCTCGGTGCTGTTCCACCTCGCCCGCGCCGGCTGGACCGACGTCATGCTGATCGAGCGTTCGGAGCTGACTTCCGGCTCGTCCTGGCATGCCGCCGGTGGCTTCCATACGCTGAACGGCGACCCCAACGTCGCCAAGCTGCAGGCCTATACGGTTCAGCTCTACAAGGAACTGGAGGAGATCTCCGGCCAGTCCTGCTCGCTGCACCTGACCGGCGGCGTCATGCTCGCCGACGGCCCGGAACGCATGGACTTCCTGCGCCTTGCACATGCCAAGGGACGCTATCTCGGCATGGACACCGAACTGATCACGCCGTCCGAAGCCAAGAAGATGTTCCCCCTGATGGACGAAAAGCACTTCGTCGGCGCCATGTGGGATCCGGTCGAGGGGCATCTTGACCCATCCGGCACCACCCATGCCTATGCCAAGGCGGCAAAGAAGCTCGGCGCCGAAATCGTGCTGCGCAATCCGGTCAAGGAGCTGACGCAAGACCCTGACGGCACCTGGAACGTCATCACCGAACTCGGAACGGTAAAGGCCGAGCACGTTGTCAACTGCGGCGGCCTGTGGGCGCGCGAGGTTGGCCGCATGGTCGGCGTCGAGCTGCCGGTGCTCGCCATGGAGCACATGTATCTGCTCACCGAGCCGATGCCCGAGGTCGAGGCCTTCAACCGCGAGACCGGCCGCGAGATGATCGGCGTGCTCGATTTCAAGGGCGAGATCTACACGCGCCAGGAGCGCAACGGCATCCTGCTCGGCACCTATGAGAAGGCCTGCAAGCCATGGTCACCTGTTAACACGCCGTGGAATTTCGGCCACGAACTTCTCGCGCCGGACCTCGACCGCATCGCCCCTTCGCTGGAGATCGGCTTCCAGCACTACCCCGGCATCGCCAATGCCGGTATCAAGCAGGTCATCAACGGCCCCTTCACCTTCGCCCCCGATGGCAATCCGCTGGTCGGACCGGTGCAGGGCCTGACCAATTTCTGGTGCGCCTGCGCTGTCATGGCCGGCTTCAGCCAGGGCGGCGGCGTCGGCTTGGCACTCTCCAACTGGATGGTCCATGGCGATCCCGGCTTCGACGTCTGGGGCATGGATGTCGCGCGCTGGGGCGAATGGGCAAGCCTGCGCTACACCAACGCCAAGGTCCGCGAAAACTATTCGCGCCGCTTCTCGATCCGCTTCCCCAACGAAGAGTTGCCGGCGGCACGCCCGGCGCAGACCACGCCGCTCTACGACACCATGGTCGCGCAGAACGCCGTCATGGGCGACAGCTGGGGACTGGAAACACCGCTCTGGTTTGCTCCGCAAGGCACGGAACCCAAGGATGTCGTCTCCTTCCACCGCTCCAACGACTTCGAGCACATCGGCAACGAGGTCCGCGCCACGCGCGAGCGCGTCGGCGTCACCGAAATCGCCAACTTCGCCAAATATGAAGTCTCCGGCGCGGGTGCGGAAGATTTCCTCAACCGACTGATGACCAACCGCATGCCGAAGAAAGGCCGCATCGTGCTGACGCCGATGCTCAACGAGTTTGGTAAACTGATCGGCGATTTCACCATAGCCAGGACCGGCGACGACAAGTTCATGATCTGGGGCTCGTCGGCGGCGCAGAAGTACCACATGCGCTGGTTCGAAAAGCATACGCCTAAGAATGGCCCAAGGGGGGCAGAGGTGCGCATCCACCGCTTCGACCAGACGCTGGTTGGCCTGTCGATCGCCGGTCCGAAGTCGCAGGCGCTGCTGCAAAAGCTGGTCGACGTCGACGTGTCGAGCAAGGCCTTCCGCTTCATGGACTTCCGCGAGATGGCCGTCGGCGGCGCACCCTGCATGGTCAACCGCATCACCTATACGGGCGATCTCGGCTACGAAATCTGGATGCAGCCGGCCTACCAACGCCTTGTCTACAAAGCGATCAAGGACGCAGGCGAAGAGTTCGGCATCATCGATTTCGGCATGCGGGCGCTGCTGTCGATGCGGCTTGAAAAGAATTTTCCAACATGGTTCCGCGAACTCCGTCCGATCTACGGGCCGTTCGAAGGTGCGATGGAGCGCTTCATCAAGCTCGAGAAGAACGACTTCATCGGCCGTGAGGCGGCGGCCAGGGAACACGCCGAGGGTCCGAAGCTGCGCCGCGTCTCCTTCATCGTCGACGCGACCGACGCCGACGTGATGGGCGACGAGCCCATCTGGGCGAAGGTCCCGACCGACTACGGCACCGTCGAGAAGCCACATGGCTATGGCGCGCCGAGATTCGACGAAACCGGCAAGGAGGTCTCGGGCTCCATCGCGGCCGAGGGCGCGTCGGCGGTGCGCGGCATCGTCGATGGCGAGTGGCGCGTCGTCGGCTGGGTCACCTCGGGCGGCTATGCCCACTACGTCGGCAAGTCCATGGCGCAGGGTTATGTGCCGGCGGCACTGGCCGAGAACGAGACGGGCGGCCTGTTCGAGATCGAAATCCTCGGTCATCGCCGCCCTGCCCGCATCAATGTCGAACCGCCCTTCGATCCGTCAGGCGAAAAGATGCGGGGCTGACGGCGCCGTCCGACGCCCCGATTGATGGTGAAAAGAAAACGCCGGGGACGGGCCCCGGCGTTGTCATGTCGGCTATGGCAGCGGCTCAGGCCTTCTGCGTAGCGGTTTCCTGCTTCACGTCGGGCTCTTCCATGCGCGAAAAATAGTTGGCCACTAGCGCGCCCGAGATGTTGTGCCAAACGCTGAACACCGCGCTCGGCACTGCCGCAAGCGGCGAGAAATGCGCGTTGGCAAGAGCTGCGCCCAGGCCGCTGTTCTGCATGCCGACCTCGATGGCGATCGCCTTGCGCTTGGCGAGCGAGAGGCCGGCGGCGCGGGCAGCGAAGTAGCCCAGCAGCAGACCGAGGCCATTGTGCAGTACGACCACGGCGAAGATCACCAGGCCCGACTGCGCGATGTTGGCCTTGTTGACGGCGACGACTGCCGACACGATCAGCACGATGCCGACGACGCTGACCAAGGGCAGCATCGGCTCGGCTGCCTTGACCAGCGACGGCGCGAGTTTCTGCAGGATGAAGCCGAGTGCCAGCGGAACCAGGATAACCTTCACAATCGACAAGAACATGCTCATGGCATCGACAGGCAGGTACTGGCTGGCGAACATCCACACCAGGAACGGCGTAACGATCGGTGCGAGCAGCGTGGTCACGCTGGTGCAGGCGACGCTCAGCGCCACATCGCCCTTGCCGAGATAGGTCATCACATTGCTGGCGGTGCCGCCAGGGCAGCAACCGACGAGGATAACTCCGGCGGCTACTTCCGGCGACATCGGGATCAATTTTGTCAGGATAACTGCCAGCAGCGGCATGATGATGAACTGGCCGAGCACGCCGATGGTTACATCAAAGGGACGGCGAGCGACCTCGGAGAAATCCTTGGCCGATATCGTAAGGCCCATGCCGAACATGATGATACCAAGCAGCACCACGATCCATGGCGCAAAGATGCTGAAAGTTGTGGGGAGCACGAAGCCGAGCACGGCGAACACGATCACCCAGATGGCGAAACTGCGGCCGATGAAGTTGGAAAAAGCAGCAATGGTTTTCACGAAGGACGTCCTTGGGGGGATTCTTATTGGGAAATGGCTTTCGCCGCGGCGCGACAGAAAGTTGCGCGCTTGTCCCTCTAAATTAGCAAATCCGCAATCAAAAACGCCGGGTTGCGACTTTTTAACAATGACGCAACGTTAGGAAAATCAAGAACTTGGAGAGTGAACGAAACACTCCGGCGGCACCGAAAGCGCCGCGATGTAGGGCAATCCCTTGCGCTTGGCAGTCCAACCGACGACAGTGAGTTCGTCGGCAGCCGGCTCGAAGCGTTGCGCCAGGTGCCAACTGCGGCAGTCGATGGTCGCAACATCGGCGCGGCCCTCGGCGATGGCCACGATCGAGGCGCGATGGCCGCCGCTCTCGATGCGTTCGGAGAACATTTCCAAGCCTTCGCCCAAGCTTGCCAGATCCCTGGAAATGCCGAGATAGCCGGACATGGAATCGTGGCTGTTGAAGACAAGGCGCTTGCCGCAGATCAGATCGCGCGGGATCGAGGGGGCATTGTCTGCGGGGGCTACGGCATGCCTCGAGGCAATGTCGCTACGTCGCATGACGATGGCGCTGGAATAGAGTTCGCCCCGCCCGCCCTCAACGTCGTCATAGCTCGGCTGGCCGATGACGCGAACCAGCGGCGCAAGCCCCGTGGTCTCCATGGGGCCCCAGCAGGTCTGGCCAAGCAGCAGTTTGGGGTGCCGCCAAAGCGTCGGCAGATCGAACTCGTCGGGCGGTAGGGTGGACGGATCCGGCGCAATCACCCTGCCCACAGCATCGCGAATGCCGCCCGGCACTGCCGGCACGTCGGCATTGCGCCGGACGAGCGTTTCTGGCGCGTCCACGCCCGCCTTCCGCAGGGCGCCGCACAGCTTTGCCCATTGCGCATCGACCTGATCGCGCAATTCCGGCCAGTCATACATGGGCAGCGCGGCAATGAAATCGCTCATGGCGTCACTTCAACTGGGACAGCATGGAAGCGCAATCGGACAACGGCTATTCTTTGGGTGGCTCAGCTGGCACCGGCGCGGTGCCCAGGCCGTTGACATTGCGGGCCCGGATGCGCGGCGCAAATGCCCTGCCCGGCTCCGGCGCCCGGCGCAACACCGGATGCACCACCGGTTCCTTGACCCGGAAGGCATAGGCGCGGACGAGCGCGAAATAGTTCGGATAGGCATAGCCCTTGTTCATCCTGAGCCATTCGCCGCGACGTTCGCGAAACAGCGCCGGCAGCCTGTACCACGCCACCGTCGGGCTCTTATGGTGGACGAAGTGCAGGTTGTTGTTGAGGAACAGCAGCGACAGCGGCGAGCGCTCGACGATGATGGTACGCCCCTCCGGATGCTCCGACCATTGATGCTCGGCAAAGGTGCGGATCGCAATCAGCGACTGTCCGAACCATACGGGCCCCAAGACGTAGAGCCACAGCGGCAGCCCGAAGCCGAAATGCACGAGCGGCAGCACGATGAGAAGACCCGCGCCATGCAGGATCCAGGCTGTCCTTATGGCCTTGTTGCCGGCACGGATCGCCCTGAAATCACCAAGGATGAAGCCGACGGATGACAGCAGAGGTCCGATCACGAAGCGGCCGGCCATGGTGTTATTGATCCGCAGCATCAGCCTCATCGCTTCGGGAAGGCCCTCATGCTGCCATAGCGCGCAATAGTAGCTTTCGGGATCATCCAGCGGATCGGTCAGGCGCTCGTCGGCATGGTGGCGCAGATGCAGGGCCTTGAAGCGGCGATACGGCCAGACGAGGCCGATCGGAAGCGATACCAGCGCCTCGTTGACATGCGCATTGCGCGTCGGGTGCCCATGCAGAACCTCATGCACCAGCGACGACTGCAGCGCCACCGTCAGAGTCATTACCGCAAGTGCAATTACCGGCCACGCCGGCCAAATTACCAGCCCCGCGACGAGCCAGGAGCCGTAGCAGGCGACAATGAGAAACACTGTCGGCCATTCGACCGCCATGGTCGTGCCGCGTTTGTTTCCCCGCTTTGCCATGCTGTTTGTCCCATGCCCCCTGGAACGCGACGGTTCCTGACATAACGTTGTCAGTAATCAAACGATACTTCAACGCGACAATGCGCACATAGCGTTTACATTGCGCCGCATGGACATCAAACGTTGTACTTAGTAAACACGTGAGGCGATCTGTTGGTCCTGGTGCACCAAGTTGCCGCCAGGGCAATCCGAACCCGGACAGCTGACCATGGACAAACGCGACCTATCGGAAGTCTTCAGGGAACGTCTCAAGGCGCTTGTGCAGCGTTCCGGCCTGAACCAGTCGGCATTTGCGGCGTCGGTCGGCATCGATCGATCCGCCCTTTCGCAATTGCTGTCGGGCGCCACGACCAGGCTGCCCCGCGCCGAAACGCTTCTGACCATCGCCTCCACCCGCAATGTGTCGCTCGACTGGCTGCTCGGCCTCAGCCAGGATGAAGGGGTTACCGGAGAGATCCGCGAAAGCCTGGAGATCGAGGAGGCGTCAGGCGGCTTCGAACGCACGCTGCTTGCCAAATGGCATGCCGAGGCAGCCGGCACCAAGATCCGCTACGTTCCCGCCGGCATTCCCGACCTTCTGAGAACGGAGGTTCTGGTCGACTACGAGGCCGACATCTCGAACCGCAACCGCGAGACGCAGGCAGGCGAGACGCAATACCGGATCGACTACAATCGCCGGCCCGAGACCGACATGGAGGTCTGCATGCCGCGCCACACGCTTGAGATTTTCGCGCGCGGGCTGGGTGTCTGGTCGGGCTTGCCCGATCGCGAACGAAAGCAGCAGCTACACCACATGGCCGACCTGCTCGACGACCTCTACCCCACCTTCCGCCTGTTTCTCTATGACGGCCGCATGCGCTACTCGGTGCCGTACACGATATTCGGCCATCTTCGCGCCGCCATCTATGTCGGCGACATGTATCTCGTCCTCTACGCCACCGAACCGATCCGCACGCTGACGCGCCATTTCGACAATCTCATCCGCGCCGCCGACGTCAACGCCCACGAGGCGGCAGCCTATGCCAGAGGCCTGGCGGAAACGCATTTCGCCACCTGACACAACCACGCCGATTGACCGGATATAAAGAGTTCCTTATATCTTTATCTATCCTCTTCGCTGAAGGCCCCCTGATGAACAACCCGATCGATACCCTGCTTGCCGAGAAAGGCATCCTGCTCGCCGACGGCGCTACCGGCACCAACCTTTTCGGCATGGGCCTCGAGGCCGGCGAAGCGCCGGAGCTGTGGAACGAGAGCGCGCCGGAGAAGATCACGGCGCTGCACCAGAAATTTGTCGAGGCCGGCGCCGACATCATCCTGACCAACTCTTTCGGTGGGACGCGCCATCGCCTCAAGCTGCACCATGCGCAGGACCGCGTCCACGAGCTCAACAAGCGAGCCGCCGAGATCGCCCGCGCGGTTGCCGACAAGGCAGGGCGCAAGGTTGTCGTCGCAGGCTCGGTGGGGCCGACCGGCGAGCTTCTGGTTCCGCTCGGCGCGCTGACATATGGCGAGGCGGTCGACGCTTTCGCCGAGCAGATCGAGGGCCTGAAGGCCGGCGGTGCCGAAGTCGCCTGGATCGAAACGATGTCCGCACCCGACGAGATCCGCGCCGCTGCTGAAGCCGCGATCCGCGTCGGCCTGCCCTACACCTATACCGGCTCATTCGACACAGCCGGCCGCACCATGATGGGCCTGCTGCCCAAGGACATCCACGGCGTTGCCGAGGGCCTTGCGGAAGCGCCGCTCGGCGTTGGCGCCAACTGCGGCGTCGGCGCCTCCGACATCCTGGCTTCCCTCCTCGACATGACCGCGGCGAAGCCGGAGGCAACGGTCATCGTCAAGGGCAACTGCGGCATCCCCGAATTCCGCGGCACCGAGATCCACTATTCCGGCACGCCTGAACTGATGTCGGACTATGTCCGCCTCGCGGTCGATGGTGGCGCCAGGATCATCGGCGGCTGCTGCGGCACCTCATTCGAGCACCTCGCCGCCATGCGCAAGGCGCTCGACGGGCATGTAAAGTCGTCGCGCCCGACGGTCGAAACGATCGTCGAGCGTATCGGCCCGATGCGCAACAAGCTTGCCGACGCCAATGCAGGCGAAGGCGAAGCTCGCCGCGAGCGCCGCCGCCGGTCCTGACCGCAATGCCGGAACGAACAAGGCCGACGAGGTGCTCCTCGCCGGCCTGTTTTTTTGCGACAGAAGTTCGCCAGCTAAGCCACCGGCAATGTTCAGCTATTCGCTGTTTTCCGCATAGATTGCGCGGGCCGATTGGAAATCGGTACCCCCTCCATCGACACGGCGCATCAACATCATCGCATCGGATGTGCCGACGTCGCTCAGTTGCTCCAGCACATGCCGGAAACGCTCATTTTTTAGCGCCGACCATGCTGTCTGGTGGGCATTTTCGACATCCTTGTCGACCGTCCTCGACGAATTGGCAAAGCCGAGCGTTGCTCCAGACGCTCCGCGCGCGGCAAATGCAGACTCCTTGGACGGCACGTGAATGTGGCTCGGACGCTGCGACGGCCCCTGTGGTCCAACATTCGACCCTACTTGCGACGCGGCAGGCGACACGACTGCCTCGACCGCGCGTACTGTCTGACCGGTTCCCGAGGCCAGACTTCCAATATGCATCATCGACTCCAGTCACATTACATTCCAACCGGGCGTAGCAGCGACCTCTTACGATCTTGTTCCCGGTCAGGATCACAATTTACATAAATCTTACGGATTTGCCGTGCGAGCTTACAAATGACAGCTTGGATATGGGCAACACCAGACTGCAAGCCACTTTAGTAACAGCTTTCTTTGAAAACATCAGACTGTTTGCCCGGCCGCCCAGCCGGAAGACCAGGCCCACTGGAAATTGTAACCGCCGAGCCAGCCGGTGACGTCGACGACCTCGCCGATGAAAAACAGGCCTGGTACAGATCTCGCCTGCATCGTCTTCTGGTCGAGCGCCTTGGTGTCGACTCCGCCAAGTGTGACTTCCGCCGTGCGATAGCCTTCCGAACCGGCCGGCTTGATGCGCCAGGCGTTGACAGCGGCGTCGATCATTTTCAGCTGGGCATCGCTGAGGTCGGCAAGGTGCCCTTCAAACCCAGCCCGCTCGGCGACCAGTTGCGCCAGCTTCTTCGGCAGATGGGGTGCCAGCGCGGTCTGCACCGCCTGCCGCCCGTTGCTGCGCCTGGCATCGCGCAGCAGGCCGAGCACATCCGTTCCCGGCAGCATCGAAATGCTGATCTCGTCGCCCTCGCGCCAGTAGGACGAAATCTGCAGGATCGACGGCCCGCTGATGCCACGATGGGTGAAGAGCATGGCCTCCGAAAACCGCGTCTTGCCGCAGGCGACTTCCGCATCGACCGCGACACCAGCCAAGGGCGTCAACCTCTCCAGCGTGTTCGCGTCGAAGGTCAGCGGCACAAGCGCGGGGCGCGTTTCGACGACAGGCACGCCGAACTGCGCAGCAAGCTCGTAGCCGAAGCCTGTCGCCCCCATCTTGGGGATCGACTTGCCACCACTGGCTACGACGAGCGATTGGCAGGCGATCCGGCCGGTGCCCAATTGAAGCTCGAACCCGGCCTCGGATTTGCCGACCCTCTCGACCTTGGTCGCCAGACGCATCTCGACGCCAACGCCGCGCATTTCCTCGACCATCATGTCGATGACCTGGCGCGCCGAACCATCACAGAAGAGCTGGCCGAGCGTCTTCTCGTGATAGGCAATGCCGTAACGCTCGACGAGCGCAATGAAATTCCGCTGCGTGTAGCGGCTCAGCGCCGAGATGCAGAAATGCGGGTTCTGCGACAGAAAATTCTTCGGGCTGGCATGGATATTGGTGAAGTTGCACCGCCCGCCACCAGAGATACGGATCTTTTCACCAGGGGCTGCGGCATGGTCGAGGATCAGCACTGAGCGGCCGCGCTTTCCGGCTTCGGCGGCACACATCATGCCGGCCGCGCCGGCACCGATCACCACGACATCATAGGATTGCATTTCGGACTTGTACCCGCAGTCGACTGGCGACGCGCGGTTCCCTGCTTTTCGGCTGGACTGCTCGCATGCCTGATAACCGACCCAGCACGAATGGCAAGATGCGGCTCTAGCCTAGCGTTTCGGCAAAAAGCGTCGTCAGCCGCTTCCAATGACGTTCCGCACCGGCTTCGTTGAAGACTCCATGGTCGGGCACGCACCAACCGTGCCCCATGCCGACATAGTTCTCGATGATGTGGTCAACTTCCGCCGATCGCAGCGATGCGGCAAGCAATGCGGACTGTTCCGGCGGAAAGCTGCCGTCGACGCCGGCGCAGCCGACATAGACGCGCGCCTTGATCTGCGCTGCGCTCCGATGCGGGCTGTCGGGCGCATCGCTGGCGAGATTGCCACCATGGAAGCTCGCGGCCGCAACGATCCAGTCTGGATAGGCTGCGGCCGCGTTGAGAGCACGGGCGCCGCCCATGCAGTAGCCGACCGCGCCGATCGGACCCGAGATGCCATGCGAGGCTAATGCGGCAATGAACGCGCCGCTATCGCGCATGGTCATGCCCTGTGTCGTTTCAGCGATGATGGCGCGCAGCTCGGTGCGGGTCTTTTCCACCGCAAATGCGGTCTTGGCATCGAACGGCCCATAGGCACCGTGCCGGTAAAACAGGTCCGGCACCAGCACCGCATAGCCATGCCCGGCCAGCCGCTCCGCCATATCGTCCAGGGCCGGGCGCGGCCCGAAGGCGTCCATGTAGAAGATGACCCCAGCCCGCGCGCCCGGTTGACCAAACAGCCCCGCCTCGGCAACGCCGTCAGGGGTCTTGATCTCGATCTGTCGCTTGGTTGCCACGGGACGTCTCCTTCCTGCGTTTCAGGCGAGAAAATAAGGGTTTCGCCGGCCGCTGCAATACCAGGTGCGGCACCCGTCAGCTGTCGCCCTCAATCCGGACGGTCCTTGCCCCAACATGCAGCGCACGGCCAGCACCAATCCCCATGACCGCAGCTACAAGGCCTAGCCCCACGAACAGGAACGCCGTGGCGGCGAAGCCACCGGTCCAGCCGCGGATCAACCCGACAACCAGCGGACCGAATGCCGCCAGCACATAGCCGACGCCCTGCGCCATGCCGGACAGATGTGCTGCGACATGCGAATCCGGCGAACGCAGTACGATGATCGTCATGGCCACCGCAATCAGACCGCCCTGCCCGATGCCTTGCAGGATTGCCCAAAACAGCACCGTCGAAGTCGGCGCGAAGAGAATACCAAGCAATGCGATAACGGCCGCGGCGACCGAGGCGACGGTGACGCCACGCTGGTCCTTGCAGCACACTGCGAAAGAAGGCACCGCCAGGCAGGTCACCACCTGCGCCATCACCGACACAGAGACGATGGCTCCGGCAGTGGTGGCATCAAAGCCGCGCTCGCGCAGGATCGGCGCGAGCCAGCCGAAGACACAATAGGCGAGCGCCGACTGGAAGCCCATGAGCAACGTGATCTGCCAGGCCAGGCGATCCCGCCACAGGCCGACAACGCGAAAGCCGCTATGGCTCGCCTGCCTCCGACTGCCAAGCGCCTGCGGCGTCCAGATCATCAGCACGATCATCGCCGGCACGGCCCAGGCAGCGAGCGCACCGGACCAGGAACCGGTCAGATGGTGTTCGATGGGCAACGTCAGGCCGGCGGCACTGGCAGCCCCCGCGCACAGCGCCATTGTATAGAGCCCCGTCATGATGGCCGCCTTGTCGGGGAAGTCGCGCTTCACCAGGCCCGGAAGCAGCACATTGCCGATGGCAATTGCGCCCCCCGCCATGAAGGTGGCGAGGAAAAGCAGCGGCACAGATCCGAACCCGCGCAAGCCCGTCCCCACAGCCAGCAGAAACAATGCGCCGAGCAGCGTGCGTTCGGCGCCGTAACGCTGGGCCAGCTTCGGCGCGAAAGGTGCAAACAGGCCAAGGCAGAGCACCGGCAGCGTCGTCAGCAGGCTGGCACCTGCGGTGGAAAGCCCGGTTTCCTGCATCACCTCCGGCAACAACACCGACAGGCTGGAAAACAGCGGCCGGAGATTGAAGGCGATGAGCACAAGACTTGCGCCAAGCACGAAACGCGCACTTTGGCTGCGCAAGGCGGGTGGTTGCGGCTCGGGCAGGCTGTCGGCTTCAGCGTCGACGAGTTGGCCGTCCAGTCCCTGAACGGTTGTGTGGCGAGCCGTCGGCTCCGATTGACGAAAAGTCTGGTTCATTGCGCAAGAAGCCGATCAAGTTCGAGTAGTACCGGCGCCATGAAGGCGCGGACGGAGGCGGCGGCACGGTCGGGGTCGCCCGAAGCGACCGCCTCGACGATTGCGACGTGGGCGTTCTGGTCCGGTTCGGGCAGATCGCCGCCGAGCGTGGCCTGGATGGCTTCGGCTATGGCGGCGGTGAAGAAGTCGTAGATCTCGATCATCGCCCTGTTGCCGGACGCCTCGACGACCGATCTGTGAAAGGCGATATCGCGACGAATGAAAGCGTCGCTGCCGATGTCGGCCACCGTGCCGCGTGCGTCGAGCAAGCGGCGCATGTTCTCGAGATCGGCGGGCGTGTGGCGCAACGCTGCAAGCCGTGCGGCCTCGACGTCCAGCGCCGCACGCGCCTCCCACTGATCGCGCAATCCGGTGCGCTTGACCCGTTCGAGGGCTGCGGTGGGGTCTACTGCGGAACGAACATAGGTGCCAGAACCCTGCCGGGTCTCCAGAAGCCCTTGCGAGACCAGCGCTCGCACTGCCTCGCGCACGGTGCCGCGACTGACCGACAGAAGCTCGGCGAGCGCCGCTTCATTGGGTATGCGCGCGCCGACGGCCCAGCGGCCGCTGACGATTTCGGCGCGCAGGCTAGAGGCTGCGCTGTCGGCAAGGTTTATGCGGGTAGCAGGCTGCATCGGCCTATTCATCAAGTCATCGGATGACTTGATGAATAGTCTGGCGAGTGGTTGCGGTCAATGGGGCAGTTTGAGGTGGCAAGGCAACACAGGACAGAACAGCGGCCCGCACACTGCCTAGATCAGCCTGCTGCGGCCGCAAAACTTGCCATATGGAAAGCCTGCACGTCGGCCGGATAGCGATAGGCCGCGCCATATGGACAGGCGTTGCGATCAAGGCAACCACCGCCCCGGCAGGCTCCGCCTTGCGGCCCACGCACATGGCCGAGACAGGCCTGATAGGCGAATCCGGTTTCGGTGTAAGCGTCCACCGGACAGGCTTTCAGACAAGGTTTCCCGGGACATAGGTCGCAAAGGTGAATCGGCTCGTGAGGAACCTGAAACGGAATTTCGACGTCGAACAGCAGCGCCCCGCGATAGGCGTGCCACAGGCCGTATTCGGAGTGCATGAGGATGCCAAGCGGCGACGGCTTCAGCCTCTCCGCCCGCCTCGCCCATTGCTGGAACGGCATGTAGGGCCTGTCCGAAGGTGAGACGGCACAGGCACCGAATTTTTGCGCCACTGCCCCGATGACCTCGCGCGACCAGCTATCGAGCGGATTTTGCAACTCCGCCGGCTGAGTTTTCCGCCAGCGCTGAAAATGCGGCCATGGCGCCGCTCCCGCCTGCCCGACCAACAGCACCGACCTGGCCGGCAAACCGGATGGACCGGGTGGAGCGTCGTCGGCTTCCCCGAAAGCAAAACCGCCGCGCTGAATGAGCCCATGCCCGGCCAGCGCGGCGGAAATATCTTCAAGCTTGAAGAGCGACAAATGTCACCCCTTCGGGCCCGGGTCGGAGAATGCGCTCCGCCAGACTTCCTTGTGAATTATGTTGGCGACTTTAGCCCCGCCTGTCACGGGCTCCTTTCAAGTGAAGGCGTCGGGCATCGACGCCTTCTTGCTTGCCATGAAGTCCTTCAGGCCGTCATCGATGCTCGGATCAAGATATGGCGCCTCATAGCTTTCGAGCCAGCGGCGGGCCAGTTCGTTGGCGCGCTGGGGAGCCGTCTTCTGGCCCTCGGCGAGCCATTGCTCGTAGGAATTGTTGTCGGCGATGTTGGAACGGTAGAACGCCGTCTGGAAATTCGCCTGGGTGTGATCGCAGCCGAGGAAGTGGCTACCCGGGCCGACTTGGCGGATGGCGTCCATCGCCTGGCCGTTTTCGGAGAGGTCGACGCCTTCGGCAAACCGCTGCTGCATGCCGAGCTGGTCGATGTCCATCATGAACTTTTCATAACAGGAGGCGAGACCGCCCTCGAGCCAGCCGGCCGCGTGGAGCACGAAATTGGTGCCGGCGAGCAGCGTCGAGTTGAGCGTGTTGGCGCTCTCATAGGCCGCCTGCGCGTCCGGTACCTTGGAGGCGCAGAGCGAACCGCCGGTGCGGAACGGCAGCCCGAGACGACGGGCGAGCTGGGCGGCACCGTAGGAAACCAGCGACGGCTCCGGCGTGCCGAAGGTCGGGGCGCCCGACTGCATCGAAATCGACGAGGCGAAGGTGCCGAACAGGACGGGCGCGCCCGGCCGGATGAGCTGGGTGAAGGAGGCCCCGGCCAGAACCTCGGCCAGCACCTGCGTCAGCGTGCCGGCGACCGTCACCGGGCTCATCGCGCCGGCCAGGATGAACGGCGTGACGATGCAGGCCTGGTTATGGCGCGCATAGACCTTGGCCGCCCCCAGCATGGTCTCGTCGAAGACCATCGGCGAGTTGGCGTTGATCAGGCTGGTCAGCACGGTGTTGTTTTCGACGAAATCGTCGCCGAACACGATCTTGGCCATGGCCACCGTATCTTCGGCGCGCTCGGGTGCAGTCACCGAGCCCATGAACGGCTTGTCCGAATATTTGATGTGGCTGTAGACCATGTCGAGATGGCGCTTGTTGACCGGAATGTCGACCGGCTCGCACACCGTTCCACCCGAATGGTGGATCGACGGCGCCATATAGGACAGTTTCACGAAATTGCGGAAATCCTCGATCGTCGCGTAGCGCCGGTTACCGTCAAGATCTCGCACGAAGGGCGGGCCATAGACCGGTGCGAAGACCGTGGCATCGCCGCCGATCTGCACCGAACGCTCGGGGTTGCGCGCATGCTGGATATAGGTCGACGGCGCGGTCTTGAGCAGTTCGCGGCAAAGGCCTTTCGGGAAGTGCACGCGCTCGCCCTTGACGTCGCAGCCGGCCTCTTTCCACAGCTGCAGCGCTTCAGCGTCGTCGCGGAACTCGATGCCGATTTCCTCGAGCACCGTATCGGCGTTCCGCTCGATGATGGCGAGGCCCTCTTCGTTGAGCACCTCATAAACATTCACCTTGCGCTTGATGTAGGTGAGCTGGGTGCCGGGACCGCCGCCCGAACGCGCCGCACGTCGTGCTGCCGCCCCACCGCCGCGGTCGCCGCGCGCCCGCCTGCCGCCTGCCTGTTCCTGATCGACTGACGGGTTATCGCCCATGGCCGTTTCTTCCCTGAATCGCGTGTCGGCCGCCTGTACGGCCTCTCGCCGGATCGTAGCCATGCACCCGAAGCGAAACGGCTTGCCAGCGCCAAGACCTGTCGCAATTTCGACAAGAAACCACGCGCGGATGTCGGTCGCTTTCGTCGCGCAGGAAGTCGCAAATCAGCTATGGATTTGCGACACTTGCACGCTAGGAATAGCATAGAAGCCGCACGCCGCTGACGGGTGCAGCCCTAGGGAGCCTGCGAAATGTCCGACGACGAAATCATCCTGTCCGAGCTTTCCGACGACGAACTCGTGCAGCAGATGCACGACGACCTCTATGACGGGCTCAAGGAAGAGATCGAGGAAGGCACCAACATCCTGCTCGAGCGTGGCTGGATACCCTACAAGGTGCTGACCGAGGCGCTGGTCGAAGGCATGCGCATCGTCGGCGAGGACTTTCGCGACGGCATCCTGTTCGTTCCCGAAGTGCTGCTCTCGGCCAATGCGATGAAGGCCGGCATGTCCATCCTGCGCCCACTGCTCGCCGCCACTGGTGCGCCCAAGCAGGGCAAGCTGGTCATCGGCACGGTCAAGGGCGACATCCACGACATCGGCAAGAACCTCGTCGGCATGATGATGGAAGGTGCCGGCTTCGACGTCATCGACCTCGGCATCAACAACCCGGTCGAGAACTACCTCAACGCCATCGAGGAGCATCAGCCCGACATCGTCGGCATGTCGGCGCTGCTGACCACGACCATGCCCTATATGAAGGTCGTCATCGACACGATGAAGGAAAAGGGCATCCGCGACGATTTCGTCGTGCTGGTCGGTGGCGCGCCGCTCAACGAGGAGTTCGGCAAGGCCGTCGGTGCGGACGCCTATTGCCGCGACGCGGCAGTCACGGTCGAGACCGCCAAGGACTTCATGAAGCGCAAGCACAATCTGCGCGCTTCGGCCTGAGACTAAAAGGCCGCGCCTCGCAGCGCGGCCCCTTTGATACGATTTGGAATGGCATGGTCCGCCCCTAGCGGACGGTATCCTGGATGGCGTGTGCCGTGCCTTTGACATCCTGGCCGACGCCGCGGATCGTGTTGGCGCATGAGGCAAGCGCCAGCGCGCAGGCAATGACGGCGATCGGCGCCAGACGTGACAGTTTCATGGACGGTGTATCCCTCACTCCGTAGACTCGCCCCCTAACCCCTGCCGGACTGGGTCGCATGAGCGCGCCGCAAAAACAACGAGACAAAAACGCCGACAGGCTGCTGGTCATCGGCTGCGGCATGATCGCGCGCGAGATTCTGGCGGTCAAACAACAGCTTGGCCTCGACCATCTTGAACTGACCTGCCTACCGGCCGACTTCCACTTCCGCCCCGACCGCATCGCCCCTGCCATGGACAAGGCGATCGCCGAGGCCAAGGCTGAAGGCTACCAGCACATCTATGTCGGCTATGCCGATTGCGGCACCGGCGGCCTGCTCGACCGCGTCTGCGAGAAACACGGCGTTGAACGTATCGCCGGCCCGCATTGCTTCGCCTTTTACCAGGGCGCCGCTGCCTACGCGAAGGTCGGCGAGGCCGACATGATGTCGTTTTACATGACCGACTTCCTGTGCCGGCAGTTCGACGCCTTCTTCATCAAGCCGCTCGGCCTCGACTGTCACCCTGAACTGGTCCACGACTATTTCGGCAACTACGAGAAGCTGATTTACCTAGCCCAGACCGACGATCCGGCGCTCGACAAGGTTGCCGAGGATGCAGCCAGGATGCTTGGGCTTGTCTATGAGCGCCGCGCCACGGGCTACGGCGACCTGCCGGCAGTCCTTGCCAATGCTGCAGCCGCTGCGGCAGATCACGAAAGCGCCTGATTCCGCCTGCGGTACAAATCCAGGCTGGACATTGTGAACTTCCGGCGCTGACATTGCATTCGGCGTCCAGCGACATCACATTGCAACCCTCCGGCGCCATCAATGGTTAACCTGACCGTCGCAATCTGCGACGCGGGCATCATGGTGCCGGTGCAGAGGCAGATGAGCCGGGAGCTTCATGAAACAGGACGCGGACGGGTTCGAGGACGACAAGGGCAATCAGGCAGGTCCGAGCCCCCGGCGCGGCCGTCGTTTGTCGGAGATTTTCGCCAAGCTCGCCCGCGAAGCCAAGGACGACATATCCATAGGCGATATCAGGGACGCGCTTGGTAATCGCAGCTTTGCGCCGTTGCTCGTTCTGTTTGCAGCCTTCAACCTGCTGCCGCTGCCGCCCGGTGCGTCAGCCGTGCTCGGCCTGCCGCTGCTGATTGTGGCAGCACAGATGGCGTTCGGCAGCAATAGGGCATGGTTGCCAGCCTTCATCAGCAGGCGCTCGCTCTCGCCCGAGCAGTTTCGTACCGTCACCGACTGGACCGTTCCCAGGCTGATACGCCTCGAAGAGGTGATCCGGCCGCGCTACTGGCCTTTCTGGCGTAGGCAGGGCGACCGCGTCGTCGGCTTCATCGCTCTTATCCTGTCCGTGTCGATCACGCTTCCCATTCCTCTCGGCAACTGGCTACCGGCCTTTGCAACCGCACTTTTGGGCCTGGCACTCTCGGAACGAGACGGCATCCTGTTTGTCGTGGGCAGCATGGTCGGCGTGGCTTCGCTGGCCGTGATCAGCGTCGTGGTGGGCGGCGCGGGGTTTGCGACACATGCCTTCATGGTCTGGCTGGGCTAGCCTGAATAGACCGTTGGCCCAGCAGCTTTGCCAGACGCGTCCGCCAGGCCTCCCCTCGCTCCACCCTGTCTTTTGCGCGACAGCCTGCCGCGTCGTTTTTGAAGGCGCGCGCGTCGTCCCATAACAAGCGGCACCCCTGTGGTTACGGCAATGCTCAGCCAACTGAAAGCGAGAGCGAAATGGCCGACCTGATCATCGTCTACTGGCGCGACATCCCGGCACAGGTGATCGTCAAGAAGGGGCGCCAGAACGCCAAGCGCGAACTGCCGCTGCGCTTCACCGAGGCGATCGACATGTGCGCGATGCGCACCGGTGCCGGTGACACCGACGCCTATCTGGCAGAGTGGCGCAAGGCGGACCCGGTTCCGGTCGGCGACGACCTCGAGGCCGAGGCCGACAAGGCCATGGCCGAGATCGATGCGAAGTTCACCCGGGAGCGCCTGGTCGCTCTCGTCAAGGCAGGCGGCAAGGCAGATGGTTGATACCCAGCCGACGGTAACCCAGGCAACGCTGGTCAAGAAGGCCGCGCCCAAAAGCGACTACAAGCCGGCCGACGTATCGCCGCAGCGGCGCGTCCAGCGTTCCTTTGCCGTGCGGCTTTGGTCGGTCCGCCATTCGCGCGCACTGGAATGGGTCTATTCGCGTTTCGCCGACGCGTTCCTCACGCTGCATCCGCTGTGGAAGAAGATCGGCTACGGCCGCGTCGAAGCCCCGGTGAAATTCGTCGAAAGGCACGTCAAGGGCTTCATGTTCGACTGCCGCATGTGTGGCCAGTGCGTGCTTTCCTCGACCGGCATGTCGTGCCCGATGAACTGCCCCAAGCAATTGCGCAACGGGCCCTGCGGCGGCGTGCGCGCCAACGGCAATTGCGAGGTCGAACCCGATATGCCCTGCGTCTGGGTCAAAGCCTGGGAGGGTTCGCGCAACATGGTCCATGGCGACGCCATCCTCAACGTGCAGAAACCGGTCGATCAGTCGCTGCGCGAAACCTCGGCATGGCTGCGCGTGACCGCACAAGCCGCGGCCGCCCGCGAAACCGCCAGCAAGGAAGTCGCATGACCCCGCCGCGCCCGCGCCAACAGGATGAAAATCCCGCCGGCATCGACCTGCCGCTCGACCCCCTGCCCGGCCATTCGTCGCGCGGACGGCTTGAGCGCGTCCTTCGTCGCGGCGAATTCGCCGTCACGACCGAACTCAATCCGCCCGACAGCGCCGATCCCGAAGACGTCTACAACCGCGCCAAAATTTTCGATGGCTGGGTCGACGGTATCAACGCCGTCGATGCCTCAGGCGCCAACTGTCACATGTCCTCGGTCGGCATCTGCGCGCTGCTGACGCGCATGGGCTACGCGCCGATCATGCAGATCGCCTGCCGCGACAAGAACCGCATCGCCATCCAGGGCGATGTGCTGGGTGCCGCTGCCATGGGCGTCGCCAACATCCTTTGCCTCACCGGCGACGGTGTGCAGGCTGGCGACCAGCCCGGCGCGAAACCGGTATTCGATCTCGACTCGATGTCGCTGCTCGAAACCGTCCGCATCATGCGCGACAACGGCAAGTTCCTGTCCGGCCGCAAGCTGAGCACCCCGCCCCAGCTCTTCCTAGGTGCCGCGGTCAACCCCTTCGCGCCGCCCTTCGATTTCCGGCCGGTTCATCTCGGCAAGAAGATCGCCGCCGGCGCGCAGTTCGTGCAGAGCCAATACTGCTTCGACGTGCCGATGTTCCGCAGCTTCATGGAGCGGGCACGCGACCTCGGCCTGACCGAGAAGGTCTTCATCCTGTGCGGTGTCGGCCCCCTCGCCTCGGCCAAGACAGCCAAGTGGATCCGCTCCAACGTGCCCGGCATCCACATCCCGGACGCAATCATCAAGCGGCTCGAAGGTGCTCAGGACCAGAAGAAGGAAGGCAAGCAGCTCTGCATCGACATCATCAACGAGGTGAAGGAAATCCCCGGCGTGTCGGGCGTCCATGTGATGGCCTACCGCCAGGAGGAATATGTCGCCGAGATCGTCGATGAATCGGGCGTGCTGAAAGGACGCCGGCCATGGAAGCGCGAAGCCCGCGCCGACGATCAACTGGTCGCCAAGCGGCTCGACCATATCCTGCATGACAACGTGACCGAGTCCCAGGTCGACATGGTCAAGACCGCGCACTGAACGAAACACTGATAACGGCACAGCATTCCTTATATCCCCACGGAGAGGATTTATGACCCGCACGATCGTTGCCTCGGCAACCAAGGAAATCATCATCGGCTTCGATCAGCCCTTCTGCGTGATCGGCGAGCGCATCAATCCGACCGGCCGTAAAAAGCTGGCGGCGGAGATGGTCGCCGGCAATTTCGACACCGTCATCAAGGACGCGCTCGAGCAGGCCGCCGCAGGCGCAACCATGCTTGACGTCAATGCCGGCGTGACCGCCGTCGACCCCAACGCCACCGAGCCGGCACTGCTGGTGCAGACGCTGGAGATCGTGCAGAACCTCGTCGACCTGCCGCTGTCGATCGACAGCTCGGTGACGGCGGCGATCGAAGCCGCGCTCAAGGTCGCCAAGGGCCGCCCTCTGGTCAACTCGGTCACCGGCGAAGAAGAGAAGCTTGAAGCCATCCTGCCGCTGGTGAAAAAGTACAACGTCCCGGTGGTCGCCATCTCCAACGACGAGACCGGCATCTCGATGGACCCGGACGTGCGCTTCGCCGTTGCCAAGAAGATCGTCGAGCGCTGCGCCGACTACGGCATTCCCGCGCATGATGTCGTTGTCGATCCACTCGTGATGCCGATCGGCGCGCTCGGCGACGCCGGCCGCCAGGTCTTTGCCTTGCTGCGTCGCCTGCGCGAGGAGCTCAAGGTCAACACCACCTGCGGCCTGTCCAACATTTCCTTCGGCCTGCCGCACCGCCACGGCATCAATGCCGGTTTCATTCCGATGGTCATCGGCGCCGGCATGACATCCGCCATCATGAACCCGGTGCGACCGCAGGAAATGGAAGCGGTGCGCGCTGCCAACGTGCTCAACGGCACCGACGCCAACTGCACCAACTGGATCAAGACCTACAAGGACTACAAGCCGGGCGAGCATGCCGCCCCGGCTCCCGTAGCGGTTACCTCACCCAGCGAAGGCGCGGCCAATGGCGGCCGCCGGCGTGGCGGGCGTGAAGCCCGGATGGCAAGGGGGTAGAGAATTGGTGCGTCCTTCGAGGCTCGCTGCGCTCGCACCTCAGGATGAGGATGGTTTGCGCGTGCCCGCATTGCTGAACTGCTTTCGCTCGGGCATACGGACTCCGAAGGACGCCGACCGCCGAAATACCTTGGATCAAAGAGGCCTCCGCCCGACGTGTCGAATTGTCGGACGTCGTCGCACATACATCCCTCATCCTGAGGTGCGAGCGCAGCGAGCCTCGAAGGACGCACGACCATGAACTCTCCCGCCAACATCACCGACCCGCTGGTCCTGTTCATGCCCTCGGGCAAGCGTGGGCGGTTCCCGGTGGGAACTCCGGTGCTCGATGCGGCGCGCCAGCTCGGCGTCTATGTCGAGAGCGTATGCGGCGGGCGGGCCACCTGCGGCCGCTGCCAGATCGAGGTCCAGGAAGGCAACTTCGCCAAGCACAAGATCGTCTCTTCCAACGACCACATCTCGGCCAAGGGCCCGAAGGAGGAGCGCTACGATCGCGTGCGCGGACTGCCCGAGGGACGGCGCCTGTCGTGCTCGGCGACCATCCTGGGTGATCTCGTCGTCGACGTACCGCAAGACACCGTGATCAACGCGCAGGTGGTGCGCAAGGCTGCCGTCGACCGCCATATCGAGCGCAATCCCGCCGTCCAGCTCTGCTTTGTGGAAGTCGAACAGCCCGACATGCACAAGCCGCTCGGCGACCTCGACCGGCTCAAGGCCGTGCTCGAGAAGGACTGGGGCTGGAAGGACCTCTTGGTCGCCCCGCACCTGATCCCGCAAGTGCAAGGTATCCTGCGCAAGGGCAACTGGGGTGTCACCGCCGCGATCCACCGCGACACGGAGTCTTCGCGCCCCTTCATCATCGGCCTGTGGCCGGACCTCAAGAACGAAGCCTATGGCATTGCCTGCGACATCGGCTCGACCACGATCGCCATGCATCTGGTGTCGCTGCTGTCGGGCCGCATCGTCGCCTCCTCGGGCACGTCGAACCCGCAGATCCGCTTCGGCGAAGACCTGATGAGCCGCGTGTCCTACGTGATGATGAACCCGGACGGACGCGAGGCCATGACCAAGGCCGTGCGAGAGGCGGTCAACTCGCTGATCGGCAAGGTCTGCGAGGAAGGCGGCGTCGACCGCCACGACATCCTCGATGCCGTCTTCGTTGCCAACCCGATCATGCACCACCTGTTCCTCGGCATCGATCCGACGGAACTTGGCCAGGCGCCGTTTGCGCTCGCCGTCTCGGGCGCACTCCAATATTGGGCGCATGAGATCGACATCGACGTCAACAGGGGCGGCCGCGTCTATCTCCTGCCCTGCATCGCCGGCCATGTCGGAGCCGACGCCGCCGGTGCGACGCTGTCGGAAGGCCCCTACCGCCAGGACAAGATGATGCTGCTGGTCGATGTCGGCACCAATGCCGAGATCGTGCTCGGCAACAAGAACCGGGTCGTCGCGGCGTCGTCCCCCACCGGCCCGGCATTCGAAGGTGCCGAAATCTCGTCGGGCCAGCGCGCCGCACCCGGCGCCATCGAGCGCGTGCGCATCGACCCTGATTCACTGGAACCGAAATTCCGCGTCATCGGCGTCGACAAGTGGTCGGACGAGGACGGTTTCGCCGAAGCCGCCAAAGCTGTCGGTGTCACCGGCATCTGCGGCTCGGCCATCATCGAGGTCGTGGCGGAGATGTATCTCTCCGGCATCATCTCGGAAGACGGCGTCATCGACGGTGCGCTGATGGCCAAGAGCCCGCGCATCATCCAGAACGGCCGTACCTTCTCTTATCTGCTCAACGACGGCGAGCCGCGCATCACCGTCACCCAGAACGACGTGCGCGCCATCCAGCTCGCCAAGGCAGCCCTCTATGCCGGCATCAAGCTTTTGATGGAAAAACAGGGTGTCGAGGCCGTCGACATGATCCGTTTCGCCGGTGCCTTCGGCACCTTCATCGATCCGAAATACGCCATGGTGCTCGGGCTCATCCCTGATTGCGACTTGGCCGAGGTCAAGGCGGTCGGCAATGCCGCCGGCACCGGCGCGCTCATGGCGCTGCTCAATCGCGGCCATCGCCGCGAGATCGAGAAGGAAGTCGGCCGCATCGAGAAGATCGAGACCGCGCTGGAGCCGCATTTCCAGCAGTTGTTCATCGACGCAATGGCGCTGCCCAACAAGGTCGATCCGTTCGCCAAACTCGCCGAGCAGGTCAAGCTGCCGCCGCGCAAGGCAACGAGCGCCGAGGGCGAAGCCGCGGACGCCTCCCCGCGGCGACGTTCGCGCGAGGAGCGTGCCGCCCGCCGCGCCCGCGATTGATTTAGAGCCTTTCATTCGATTTTTGGCGTCACCGGTGGAGCACATCCTGCTCCGCTGGTGGCTGATTCGTAGTATGATTTCGCGTTTCGGCTGTGTTTCCATCGCGTAACCGATCTACTTGCGGTTGCTGTACGAACGAACTCGATGCGAAACACAAGCGAACTATCTTTCATCGATCGAAACCACCGCTTGCGGAGCATTTCCGCTTCGGCCGAAGATGAAAGGAACACACCAATGTCGATCATGGGTTCGATCGGCCGCTATGGTGCGGCCATCCGGAAAGCGCATCGCAATGCGAGATCCATCCGCCATCTCAACAGCCTCCCGCCAGAGATCCAGAAGGACATCGGCTGGCCGGTGGAGAATGATGCGCGCGCAAGATCGCTCTATTCGACGGTCCTCCCGGGACACTGAGCCTGCCGCCACAACCCGTTCTGTGTTTCCGGGCGCATCCCAACTTGAAACAAAATCGCGTCGAAGCGGGATCAAACTGAAACACAAGCGAAGGTAAATTGCGCACTGGCCGGCGACGCATCAAGTCTCGCGTGGCGTTGCCGGCCCATCACTCCCAGGAGACGACCATGTCCATCATCGGAGAGTTCCATCAGTTCGGAGCCGTGCTCAGGCATGCGCGCCGCGACAGCCATATCGAAAAGATGATGGATGGCCTGCCGCGCGAACTGCAGATCGAACTCGGCTGGATCGACGGGCCCAATCCGCATGGCTCGGGCGTCGCCGGTCAGTTGCACAAATACGGCCGCGTCGCACTGCTGATGAACAAGCTGCCGCTCGACATCCAAGTCGAACTCGGTTGGCCGGTTGGTCCGCTGGCATCGATGAACAATGTGATTGCATTCGACCGGCGGAAGCTTCGCTGCGCATGACCCTCGCAAGGGCTACTCGCCGACTTGGCACCTCCTCGGTTCCGGCTGGCCGAGTGCAGCCGACCGGCACGATTGCTCGTTCCCCATGGTATCGCAACGCACTGGCTGACCTGCAAATTCACGACTATTGACGGAAGAGCACGATGCCACTTTTCGACGATCTCGGACGCATCGGCGCGCGCTACAGGCTGGCGCGCAGCGCCCGCAGGACGGCGCGCATCATGAACGCGCTGCCGCCGGAGATCCAGCGCGACCTCGACTGGAACCCGCCTCCTTCGCTGATGGCCAAGGTCTACCGTTGGATGGCCTATTCCGTGCGTCGCTGACGCTTAGAGCGCCGCGCGTCCATTCGGACGCGCGGCGCTCTAACACTTTGAATCTGCGCATCGTGCTTGCCGAAAACCGATTCCGATTTTCGGGCCGATGCGCTAGCGTCAGGCAATCTCCATGTCGAAGCAGAAGACCCCGTCCAGCCCGCCTTGCGCGGCGGCCAGCAACCGCTCGGTGATCGGCAAATGGTCCGGATGGGTGTTGTAGGCGCTCTGCACCGCGGCATCGCGAAAGTCGATGATGAAGCCTTCATCGAACCCCCAGGCCAGCCTTTCGGTATTGACGTTGGGACCGGACCAGACACCATCCAACCCGTCGATTTTCTGCTTGAGGCCGCGTAGCGCCTCATAGATCGCTTCTCGCTCACTCCGCGAAACCTCGGGGCGAAACTGGACGAACACGCAATGCCTGATCATTGCTCCTCCAATCCGCCCGCGACGCCTGCACGCAGATGGGCTCCGGAAGGCAAACGAGCGCGTAAGAGCAATATGGAACGGCTCAGCTCAACTGCAATCCGCGACCGCAGCCAGCCCTGCTATTTTATTGCTCAGAACTTGCCGGTCGCGCTGAAGGTCTCGAAGGCAGCGCGGATATGGTCGGCAGCCGCCTTGACCGGCGCGCTCGCCTCCGGCGCCACGATCATTGCGAGGCTGTAGTTGCCGATCTCCGGCATTCCGTCCTTGGGGCCGAGTTCCACCATTTCCTCGCCGAGGAACGACTTCGGCAACGGAGCCACGGCCAGATCGGCAAGGATGGCCGACCGCTGGCCGGTCGTGTGCGCGCTCATATAGGCGACGCGATAATTGCGTCCATCGCGCCCCAGCGCCTCGAGCGCTCCTGCCCGCCAGGCGCAGCCTTCCTCCCATATCGAAACAGGCAAGGGTTCGCGCATGTGGGCGCATCCACCCTTTGCGCCGGCCCAAACGATCGGCTCGGTCAAAAGCACTTCCGCACCCGCCGCGACCGCCTTGCAGGAATTGGTCAACAGCGTGATGTCGAGTGCGCGGTCGTCCATCCGGCGGCGCAGGTTGGTGCTCTGGTCGATGATGACGTCGACGGCGATGGACGGATGGGTCTGGGCGAAGCGCTTGAGCACATGCGGCAGGACGCGTTCGCCGAAATCGTCAGGCGAACCCAGGCGCACAACACCCACGATATCAGGAATGATGAACTTCGACACCGCCTCGCGATTGATGGCAAGCATCCGCCTGGCATAGCCGAGCAGCATCTCGCCATCGGTCGTCAGCGCCACCGAACGGGCATCGCGCAGGAAAACGGAGCGGCCGAGAATGTCCTCGAGCTTCTTGATCTGCATCGAGACGGCCGATGGCGTGCGGTACACCGCATTGGCCGCCGTCGTGAAACTGCCGGTCTCGGCGATGGCCACGAAGGTGCGGAGCACGTCGAGATCGAGCAATGGAAGGGGATGATTGAGCGGTGCGTTCATGGTCTCATCCTTCAATATTTCTGATCGACGCAATCACTTCATTTCGTTTGATTGAATCTCATCCATGCGCGATAGTCAACGGCATCGAAGCAGGCGTCATTTGCCGCTTCCAACGGCCCGGAATGCAAGCGCATCGGGTTGCGCAAAACGGTTGAAACCAGCGGTGCCCACCGGGCGAGCACCTCAAGCCGACCCTGACCGGCAAGCAGGAAAGGAAACCGCAATGTCCATTTTATCGACCATTGGGCGCATCGCCAACGAATTCAGCGCCGCCCGCGCCCGCTACCAGACGGAGCGTTCGATCCGCGCGCTGCCGCTCGAACTGCAGAAGGACATCGGCTGGCCGGAGGCACTCGACTCCAGGACGGAGTATCGCAGCGGCCGCGGCTAGTCGACCATGGATTGCGCAACGGGCCTGCCGCAAAGGCAGGCCCATTGCACGTCTTTGATGTCACATGATCGCGACTGCTGGCGATCGCGCGCGGTGTCGCATTCAAGGCGTGGCACTTCGCTTTTGCAGCACACCAAGCCCCGCCCAATCACTATATCCGCCACAGAAACGAGCTGCCCACTCCACCACGCGAAGGCACCCCGTGTAGCTGGGATGCATGGAGACGTGTCATGAAGATTTTCGCCCGCCTGTTCGGATTGCGCCGCGACGCGTCGCTGGCCACCGTGATCGAACGCCAGCGCCTTGCCAGGACCATGCCCGGCCAAACCGCAGCTATGGCCGCCAACCGGCTCGGCATGCTGGTCAGCTGAACTCGTCCCGGCCACACCACACGGCCAGGTAGTGTCGGGCATGTCGCGGATAAAGTTCCAGAGACAGCCGTAACCCCATTGACAGCAAACGATTTTACTGATGTCGCTATGCTATTAGCGACATCATGTCGCGCCATTTGCCGTCAACGTGAGGCTTACTTGAACGCCATCAACCATCCGATCAAAAGATCGCTTGTGTTCTTCCTCGTCCCTGATTTCACAATGGTCGCATTTGCGACGGCGCTGGACCCGCTGCGCATCGCCAACCGGATGCTGGGCTACGAGGCCTACAAATGGCGGCTGGCAAGCTACGACGGCAAGCCGGTGCGTGCCTCGAACGGTGTCGAATGCGCCGTCAACACCTCGCTCGAGGACGAGCGCAAGAAGATGGCAGGGCCCGATCGCCCCTCGATGGTCATCGTCTGCACCGGCATCAATGTCGAGACCTATGCCAACAAGTCGGTCTTTGCCTGGCTGCGCGAGGAGTACAATCGTGGCGTCGCCGTTGGCGGACTGTGCACCGGCGCATATGTGCTGGCCAATGCAGGTCTGCTCTCCAACAAGCGCTGCGCCATCCATTGGGAGAACCTGCCGGGCTTTGCCGAGGCGTTTCCCAAGGCCAATGTCTATGCCGATCTCTTCGAGGTCGACCAGAACATCTACACCTGCGCCGGGGGCACCGCAGCGCTGGACATGATGCTCAAGCTCATCGGCGACGATTTCGACGACCATCTGGTCAACCGCATCTGCGAGCAGGTGCTGACCGACCGCGTCAGAAGCCCGACAGACCGCCAGCGTTTGCCTCTGAGGGCACGTCTCGGCGTGCAGAACTCCAAAGTGCTCACCATCATCGAACTGATGGAGGCAAACCTTTCCGAGCCATTGTCGCTGATCGAGATCGCCGACCACGTCGGGCTGTCGCGGCGCCAGATCGAACGGCTGTTCCGCACCGAGATGGGGCGTTCCCCTGCCCGCTACTATCTCGAGATCAGGCTCGACCGCGCCCGCCACCTGCTGATCCAGTCGTCGATGCCGGTCGTCGAAGTCGCGGTCGCCTGTGGCTTCGTCTCGGCCTCGCATTTCTCGAAATGCTACCGCGAGCTCTACGCCCGCTCGCCGCAGCAGGAGCGCATCGATCGCAAGCAACTGATCGCCGCGTAATTTGCCCTGCGCCGCAGAGTCTGCGCAGGTCACGCCGGGGCGCAGCGAAGCCTGCTCACCTGTTTTCCCAAAGCCATGTCCGGTCGCGCCACAGCTTCTCACCGATCAGGCAATCATATTTCGGCTTGTCTTGGGCGTGGATCACCGGCGGATGGGCCGCCTCCATGGCTGCCCATTGCCGCGAACTCGGACCGGCGAGTTCGAGCACCAGCTTGCGCCGGATCGCTTCCGGAAACTGCGACCAGTCATTGACCGGAATCATGAAGGCGCCCGGTCCGCCGATGACGCAGTCGGCGTAGTAGCGGTCGAGATCCGCAACCTCGTAGCCGTTGCCGAACCCGCCATTGGTCATTAGCGGCAGGCCGTTGATGGTGATGCCCTGGGCAACCACCTCATTACGGATGACATCGATCGGCGGGCCCTGATTGTTGGGACCGTCGCCCGAAATGTCGATCACCCGCTTGGCGCTGGTAAAACTGCTTTCGACAAACAGGTCTCTGCCAAAGTCGAGGGCGCTCGAGATCGACGTCCGCCGGGCACTGTTGGGCGGCTTGGCCGACAGTTGCTTGACCACGCGTTCCGCATCGGTGCGATTGGCTATGACTGTCCAGGGCACGACGACGATCTGAGAGGTCGTGCCGGCCCACTCGACGTAAGTGACGGCGATCTTGCCGTAGACACCTTCAGCTATCGCTTCCAGAACACGGTCGTCGGTCAATGCGGCGGCATAGCCATGGCGTTGGATTTCGAGTTCGTCGGGCGACATCGACAGCGACACGTCTACCGCCAGCACAAGTTCGACATCGACCTGTTCCGCCGCCATCGACCGAACCGCCAGCCCAAGCACCAGCGCCAAACTGGCGCTGCCTGCGAGGAGAGCTTTCGTCACGGCAGACATGCCGCAAGGGTAAGCGACAATGGCGCGGTTCAAAAGAAAAGCCCGGCCACAAAGCCGAGCAAGTCATTCACAATTTCGGGAACGTCGGCGATGGTCAGCCCAATGGCCTGCAATACCTGCGAACCGCCAGGATAAGAAAGTCGCCTTGTCGCGGGACGTCAGCTCCGCGGCTTGAGGTTCTCCGGATCGTAGAGCGGCTTGTAGCCGATGCTCGCCACTTCCACGGGGTAGGTCTCGCCAAAATATTCGACCGTGAGCTTCCGACCCTCCTGGCAATAGGACCAGGGCAGATAGGCGAGCGCGATGTTCTTCCCGATCGTCGGGCCGTAAGCAACCGAGGTCGTGAAGGACCGGCGGCCAAGTTCGTCGACCAGCGTCTCCCCCGTATCTGGGTCCATCACCGGCATGATACCGACCGGGTAGCGGGCAACGCCCTTGGGGTCGACATTGTCGGTCATGACGAGCGTGCAAAGCATCGCCGGCTGATTCTTCCGCGCGCGGTACTCCTCATGCTTGGCTTTGCCGCGGAAATCGGCCTCCTTGACCTTCGGACGCGCGAGATCGGCCTCCAGGAGATTGTACTCGGTCAACAGGTCCGCGTTCTGCAGGCGCAGGCTCTTCTCCATGCGGCGGCTGTTGGCATAGGTCTCGACGCCGAAGGCCATCACGCCAATCGCCCGCAACGCGTCCCAGACGGCAAGCGCATCCTCGTAGCGCATGTGCAGTTCCCAGCCCTGCTCACCCACATAGGAGATGCGGAAGGCAGTGACGTCCTTGCCGGCGATCCGGATCGGCTTGATTGCAGCGAAGGGGAAGCTTTCGGGCGAGAGCCCATCGGGGGCGTCCACGACCTTCTGCAGTGCCGCGCGCGCGTTCGGCCCCCAGATGCCGAGGGTGACGTACTTCTGGGTGACATCCGTGATCGTGACGTCGAAGCCTTTGTCCTCAGCCACCCGGCGCATGTAGTGGAAGTCGCGCGGGCCGGCGTCCGCCCCGTCGATCACGCGGCAGCGGTCGGCCATGCGGATCACGGTCAGGTCGGCACGCACCATGCCCTCGTCGTCGAGGAAATGGGTGTAGATGCCCTTGCCTATATTGGCATCGCCGCCGATCCTGGCAGCGCACAGCCACTCCATCAGCGCGACATGGTCGGGGCCTTCGACGTCGATGATCGCGAAATGCGACAGGTTCACCATGCCGCAATCCTCGCTCATGGCGAGATGCTCGGCATTGGAGACGCGCCAGAAATGGCGGTTGTCCCACTCGTTTTCGCGCACCGGCACGCGGTCGCCGTACTTTTCGAGCAGGTGCTCGTTGGCAGCATAGCCATGGGCGCGCTCCCAGCCGCCAAGCTCCATGAAATAGCCGCCAAGTTCCTTCTCGCGCTCCCAGAAGGGCGAATGGCGCACGTCGCGGCCGGTCGCATAGGGCTCACGCGGATGAACGGCCGGATTGTAGATCTTCTGTGCGGCCTCGCCGCAGCGGCCCTCCACGAACTTTTCTTCCATCTGGTGCGGATAGAAGCGCGCGTAGTCTATTTTGGCATGGTCGATCCCGGTGCGCCCGTCCGTCATCCAGTCGGCGATGAGCTTGCCCATGCCGGGGCCGTCCTTGACCCAGATGGCAACGGCATACCATAGCCCGCGAACCTTCTGGCTCTCGCCGATCGAAGGTCCGCCATCGGCCGTCACCTGCAAGAGGCCGTTGAAGGAATGGCTTTCGTTGTAGCCGAGTTCGCCCAGTATCGGCGTCAGTTCCATGGCCCGTTCGAGCGGCGCGATGATCTGCTCCATATCGAGGTCGCGCTGCGAGGGGGACAGACGCGCCTCGTGCTTTTCGAGGAGCTCGCGCGGATGGCAAAGGCGCGGATTGGTCTCTTCGTAGTAGCCCCACTCGATCTGTCCGCCTTCGGCGGTCCTGGGGTCACCGGTGTCGCGCATATAGGCCGAGTTGCCCTGGTCGCGCAGCAGCGGCCAGCCGATCTCCTTGCCGGTGCCGGCGAACTCGTTGTAGGGGCCGAAGAAGGTGAGCGGATGGTCGACCGGCATGACCGGCAGGTCCTCGGCCGCCATTTCGGCGATCAGGCGACCCCACAGGCCAGCGCAGACCACCACGTGGTCGGCCATGATAGTGCCGCGGTCGGTCACCACACCCTTGATGCGGCCGTCTTCGATGATCAGCGACTTGGCCGGCGTGTTGGCGAAGGCCTGCAGCTTTCCGGCAGCAATCCCCTGGTCGACCAGCTTGCCGGCGACGGTCTGCGAGCGCGGAATGACGAGGCCGGCATCCGGATCCCAAAGACCGCCCTGCACCAGGTGCTCTTCGATCAGCGGGAATTTCTCCTTGATCTCGGCTGGTTCGATCAGGCGCGCGCGCGTGCCGAAAGCCTTTGCCGAGGCAACCTTGCGCTTGATCTCCTCCATACGGGCGTCGTCGCCCACGCGGGCAACTTCAAGACCACCGACGCGGGCGTAGTGGCCCATCTTGTCGTAGAACTCGACGGAATAGAGCGAGGTCCAGCAGGACAGGAAGTCGTGGCTGGTCATGTAGCAAAAGTCGGAGGCGTGTGCCGTAGATCCGATGTCGGTCGGGATTCCGGACTTGTCGATGCCGACGATATCGTCCCATCCGCGCTCGATCAGGTGATGGGCAACCGACGCGCCCACAATGCCACCCAACCCGATGATGACGACCTTCGCCTTTTGCGGAAACCCTGCCATTGCCCACGACTCCGAGATGATATTTGCGGGCAGACTATAGGGCGCTGCGATGCGATTGCAGCCTGTTTGCGACATTGCCAAAAAGCCGCGCGACCTCACGAAAATCAGTTTGCGGAACATGGAAAAGGCCGGGCATTGCCCGGCCTTCGAACATAATCGCAGCCTCGTGCCGGACTTACTTGATCCGGGCGGATCCGCCTGAGATCTCTACCGTTTCCGAACCGGACAGAGCTTCGCGGTCGCCGTTGGGCAACGTGACGAAGCAACCGCTCGAGCAGAACTCCACGGTTTCGCCGGCCGCTATCGCGAGTTCGGACTTGGAACCGCCTTCCGTCACGATCAGTGTACGCGGTTCGGAGTCGCGGTTTACCGCGCTCGCGGCAAAAGCCGCGCCCGACATGGCCAGGATTAGCGCGCCTGAGGCGACAAGGAACCTGTTCATTGCGTAATCGGTGTTTCCACCGCCTCTGTTCAAATTCACGTGGCATTCTCGCCCGTTGCGACAACCTTATATGACTTCGAAGCTGAACGGCAACTGAACGCCTTGTTCATGCCACAATCGAGCCTAGCTCGGGTGAGGCTTGCGCCGTCGCGCCTTGGTCTTTGCCTGTTCTTCTTCGGCTGCCTTGATCCTGGCTACTTCCTTCTCGGCGTATTCGGCCTCGGCCTGTTCGTCGTCCACCGGCCAATTTCCGGCCGGCTTGTCCCCAAGCACGCGGATATTGCGTTGTGGGAATGGAATATCGATGTGCTCGCGCGCGAAAGTGTCGAGAATGGCAAAGCGCAGATCGTTCTGCACGGTGGCGCTGTTGCCTACATCGGCAAGGAACACCCTGATCTCGAAGTTCATCGACGACTCAGCGAACGCCTGGAACAGCACAAACGGTTCAGGATTTTTGAGGACCAGGGGATGACTGCGCGCGATTTCGAGCAGCAGGGCGTGCACGCGTTTGGCATCAGAGCCATATGCAACACCGATCGGCACCTCGATGCGCCCGAGCTTGTTTCGGTGGGTCCAGTTACCGACCGGATTGTTGATCAGCTCCGAATTGGGCAGGATCACGGACTGGCGCTGGAACGTCTCGATCTCGGTCGCGCGCACGCTGATCTTCTTGACCGTACCCGACACCGCGCCAGCGACGATCCAGTCGCCGACCTTGAACGGCCGCTCGGCGAGCAGGATCAAACCCGAGACGAAGTTGGACACCACGTTCTGCAGGCCGAAACCGATACCTAGGGAGAGAGCACCGGCAACCAGGGCGAGGTTGGACAGGTTGAGCCCCGCAGCCGAAACCGCCATCAGCGCGGCGAGCGCTATGCCGGCATAGCCTACGGAAAGCCGGATCGAATTTCGTACGCCAGCATCGACCTTTCCGCGCGCCATGACCGAGCCGTCCAACCAGCCTTGGAACCAGCGCGTAAAAAAGTAGAGGACCGTAAAGACGAGGATGCCAGAAAGGATGCCGGTCGGTGAGAATGTGAAGGTTCCAATCTGGAAGCCGCCGGCAATCTTGTAGAGCCAGGTCATCATGTCGCCCGGCCGGAATCCCCACTGCATCAGGATCAGGGGGACGCCGACGACAAGCACCAGAAGGTTGATGACGATGCTGGTGGCAAGACCAAGCTGGTCGAGCGTGGTGTCGTCGAGATTGAAACGCCGCTGCAAGCGCCTCCCCACAGTCGTCTTGGCGAAGGCATCGTCCTCATTCATCGCTTGGGACGACAGGAAGCCGATATATATCGTGGTGAGGATCGCGCCGGTCACCACGATCTGCTGCGACACGAAACGTGCGAGCCCGACATAACCCAGCAGGGCCGCAAGGGTGGTGACCCCACCGAGCAGGAACAGAACGTAGCGCAAAAGCTGCGGCCACGGCTTCGGCTGACCATCTTCGCCGACGAACGGCTTGACCAGTCCGATCAGGATGACAAGCAGGCCGATGATGACGGTCGAGACCAGTGCCTCACCCACGGTCAGCGAAAGCGGTGCCCCTAGGACCTTGTAGACAGAGCTCAGGAAGTGATCGAGGCCGGTGAAGAAAGCCGTTGCGATGATCAGCATCACCAGCCAGCGCGCCGCGCCGCTTTCGACAGGAACAAGGCGCCAGTTGGGAAGCCTCGGCGACAGCACTGCCGTGGCCAGACGGGAAACGAAGAAGACAATAGCTATGACGTAGAACAGCGACGACAGCATCTCGCCGATGTCGCCACGCAGCACCTCGAAATAGTCGAACAGATAATAGGTGATGCCGAGGAACACGACGACCGCGCTCGTCTGCATCAGCGTCAGCCAGAATGCGACGGAGATCCTGCTGAGATAGGACGGTTCCTGCACTCTTGGATCGGGAATGAACAACCGCCCGAACATGCGCCGGCCGCCGATGATGATGACAGCAGCTGCGGCAAGGGCGAAGAAGGTCACCGCCAGCATCGACTTGAGCTTGAAGCTGACGACAAATCGCATCCAGGATGAAACGGCGCGATACAGATCGCCCATTTCGGACCTGAAGGCCTGCATGATTTCCGATGCCAGCGCGAAATTGATTTCGTAGCGCTTGGTCAGCACGTTTTGAAACAGCTGGCGACGTGTTTCGGAGATCTGCTCCACCAACGTATTGATGCGGATCGACTGATTTTCGGCCACCCCGAGCATGGCATTGATCTCCGCCTTCTCGGAGGCGAGAGCGTCGCGCTCGGTGGTGACGATCGCTGCCTCCGGCGGCTGGCCTTCAGCCGGCGGCTTGCCAAGTTGCTCCAGGCGCGTGTTGATCTCTGTGAGACGCGGACGGAACGCGACGCCGCTGTGCAAAAGCTCGCGCGACAATTGCTCGAGCTGAAGGCGGATGTCGACGAGGTGGGCATCGTCGTCCTGCCCTTGCTCAACCTTCTTTTGGAGATCGTCGATCTTTTGAGTGACCTTCGCGATCACCTGCTGCTGATCGGCGACAACGCCGGCCGGCGCCTTGCCGAGATCTTGCGCGGCGGCCTGCGCGACAAACGCGACCGCGATGAGGACCATCGATATGACGAGGCGCCGGACTGCGAATTTGAACATGAAAAATCTACGACTCACGGTCAGGATGGATTGCGCGAAGGCATCCCATTGATAAAGACGCGCCTTCGGACGGACAAGATGGGCTGAACCGGCCCATGGAAAAGTCGGCCTAGCGAAAGGCCATGGCGGAATATTGGCCTTGAACCATTGATGCTGCTTATAGTGTCGCCGATCAGCCCATAGGATGTTTTCACGATGGCGGAATATTCGGCCTTTTCGCTGCTCAGGAACGCGCTCTCGGGAAACCGCGACTGGAAGCCGGCATGGCGCAAGCCGAACCCCAAGGCCTCCTACGACGTGGTGGTGATCGGCGGCGGCGGGCATGGGCTTTCGACCGCCTATTACCTCGCCAAGGAGCACGGCATCACCAATGTCGCCGTGCTGGAAAAAGGCTATCTCGGCTCCGGCAATGTCGGCCGCAACACCACTGCCGTGCGTTCGAACTACCTGCTGCCGCAGAATACACGCTTCTACGAGCACTCGATGAAGCTGTGGGAGAATCTCTCCCATGATCTCAACTACAACGTCATGTTCTCGCAGCGCGGTGTGCTCAACCTGGCCCATACGCCCGGTCAGCTCGACGATCTTGCCCGCAGAGGCAACGCCATGCGCCATCTCGGCGTCGATGCCCACCTGATGACGCCGGCGGAGATCGGCCGCCGCGTGCCTGGTCTCGACATGTCGCAATCGGCGCGCTTCCCGATCTTTGGCGGACTGATGCAGGAACGCGCCGGCACCGCCCGCCATGACGCCGTCGCCTGGGGTTATGCGCGCGGTGCCGATCGGCGCGGCGTCGACATCATCGAGAATTGCGAGGTCACCGGTTTTCTGGTTGACGGTGACCGGGTCACGGGTGTGACCACCAGCCGCGGCGAGATACGGGCAAAGAAGGTGGCTGTCGCGGTTGCCGGCAGCACCGGTCGGGTGATGCAGCTCGCCGGCATTGAACGCATGCCCATCGAAAGCCACGTCCTGCAGGCCTTCGTGTCGGAATCGCTGAAGCCATTCCTCAACACGGTGGTGACCTTCGGCATGGGCCATTTCTATGTCGGTCAGTCCGACAAGGGCGGGCTGATCTATGGCGGCGACCTCGACGGCTACAATAGCTATGCCCAGCGCGGCAACCTGCCCATCGTTGAGGAAGTGATGAGCGAGATGCTGGCACTGTTCCCGAGCCTGGCGCCAGTGCGCGTGCTGCGCTCCTGGGGCGGTGTCTGCGACATGTCGATGGACGGTTCGCCCATCATCACCACCGGCCCCTTGCCCGGCATGTATCTCAATTGCGGCTGGTGCTACGGCGGCTTCAAGGCAACGCCGGCATCCGGCTGGTGTTTCGCCTACACGATCGCCAAGGACACGCCGCACGAATTCAACGCGCCATTCACACTGGACCGTTTCAGCCGCGGTACCGTCATCGACGACAAGGGCCAAGGCCCGACGCCGCGGCTGCATTAGGGGTTCGAATTCATGCTGATCACCTGCCCCTATTGCGGCCCACGCGACGTCTCCGAATTCAGCTACCAGGGCGACGGCAACCGGACGCGGCCCGATCCCGCCTCGACCGATCTTGAGGCCTGGAACGCCTATGTCTACGACCGGCAGAACCCGGCCGGCATCCACAACGAAATCTGGCAGCACGCCGGAGGCTGCCGCGCCCATCTGGCAATCGTGCGAGACACGCTGACCCACGAGATATCGAGCGTGCGCTTCGCCCGCGAACATGGCGCGCCGAAACATGGGCGTCGCAAGTCGGGAGCCAATGCATGAGCCCGCGCCGCACAGCGTCGGGCGGCCGCATCGACCGGCTCCGCACCATCCGCTTCACCTTCGACGGCACGGCCTATACCGGGCACCAGGGCGACACGCTGGCCTCGGCGCTGCTGGCCAATGGTGTTTCGCTCTTCGGCCGCTCGTTCAAGTATCACCGCCCGCGCGGCGTGCTGACCGCTGGCGTCGACGAGCCCAACGCACTGGTGACGGTTCTGCGCGGCGAGGTACGTGAGCCCAACATTCCGGCGACTATGGTCGAGATCCACGACGGGCTCGTCGCGGTCAGCCAGAATCGCTTCCCGTCCCTTGCCTATGACGTTGGCGCCCTCAACCAGATCGGCGGCAAACTTATCTCCGCCGGCTTCTACTACAAGACTTTCATGGGCCCGGTCATCGGACCGCTCAAGGGCACGCGCTTCTGGATGATGTGCGAGCACATCATCCGCCGCGCCGCAGGCCTAGGCCGCGCCGGAAGCACCCCGGACAACGCCCGCTACGAACGCATGAACGCCTTTTGCGACGCACTGGTCGTGGGCTCCGGGCCCGCCGGCCTTGCCGCGGCGCGCGAAGCAGCGGCATCCGGTGCGCGCGTCATCCTGGCGGAGATCGATCCGCAGTTCGGCGGCTCGGCCAACTGGTCCGGCGAAACCATCGACGGCGAACCGGCCGCGGCATGGGCAGCCGACATCGTCGGTGAGCTCAAGGACCAGGCGAATGTCCGCCTGCTCAAGCGCACCACCGTCTGGGGTTATTATGACGGCAATACTCTTGCCGCTATGGAGCGCGTCAGCGACCACAAGGCATCACCTTCCAAGGGCGCCCCGCGCCACCGCCACTGGACGATCCGGGCCAGGAAGGTAGTGCTGGCTACCGGTGCCTTCGAACGACCGCTGGTGTTTCCCGGCAACGACCGTCCCGGCGTGATGATGGCAAGTGCCGCCATGCGCTACGCCAACCAGTATGGCGTGCTGCCGGGCGACAAGATCGCCGTCCTTGCCAATAACGACAGCGCCTATCGCGCTGCGGCCGCCCTCGCCAAGGCCGGCGCGACGATCGTGGCCATCGCCGACCTGCGCCCTGATATCTCGGACGCCTGCCGCAAGCTCGGGCTGGAATGCGGCGCCGAGTTGCTCACCGGCCATGCGGTGGTCGGCACCGAAGGCGGCAAGAAGCTGACCGGCATCAAAGTCGCTCAGTTCCCGGTCGCAGCCGACGTATCGGCAGGCACCACGCGCAACATCGAGGCCGATTGCCTGATCATGTCGGGCGGCTGGTCACCGACCATCCACCTCGCCAGCCAGGCCGGCGCCCGACCGGTCTGGGACGCCGACCTGCAGGCCTTCCTGCCGCCTGAGCCCGAAAAGGGCTGGTGCGGTGCCGGCGCCTTCAAAGGCACATTCTCGACCGCCGACGCCATTGCCGAAGGCTTTGCAGCCGGCTGCAAGGCAACGGACCAGCCGGCGCTCGAGATCGAGACCTTGCCAGATGTCGTCCCCGTACCGCTCGATCCACGCCCCGCACCGGTCTTCGAGATCAAGGCCAAGGGAAAATCCTTCGTCGACTTCCAGCACGACGTGACATCAGACGACGTGCGGCTGGCGCATCTGGAAGGTTTTGTTTCCGTCGAGCACCTCAAGCGCTACACCACGCTCGGCATGGCCACCGACCAAGGCAAGGGCTCCAACGTGCCGGGTCTCGCCATCATGGCCGAGGCGGTAGGCAAGCCGATCCCCGAGGTCGGCACCACCCGCTTCCGCCCGCCTTTCGCCCCGGTTTCGGTCGGCGCGCTGGCCGCCGAGCGGTTCGGCCATCTCAAGCCGGAGCGGCTGACGCCAATGCATGACTGGCATCTGGACAACGGCGCCACGATGTATCCGGTGGGGCTGTGGTTCCGCCCGATGATCTATGGCGAACCGGGAGAGACCGTCGAGCAGGCTTATGTGCGCGAGGCCCAGACGACGCGCGAGACGGCGGGCATCGTCGATGTGTCGACGCTCGGCAAGATCGCGGTGCAGGGTCCCGACGCCGCCGAATTCCTTGACCGCGTCTACACCAACGTCTTTTCGACCCTGCCGGTCGGCAAGGCGCGCTACGGCCTGATGTTGCGCGAGGACGGCCTCGTGCTCGACGACGGCACGACCTGGCGGCTCGGCGAGAACGATTTCCTGATGACCACGACGACAGCCAATGCCGGCAAGGTCATGCAGCATCTCGAATATTTCCTCGACATCGTCTGGCCGGAACTGAAGGTCCATCTGACCTCCGTCACCGACCAGTGGGCGGGTGCCGCCATCGGCGGACCCAACGCGCGGCAGATCCTCGAGACGGTCGTGAGCGGCACCAGGGTCGACAACGAGACGCTACCGTTCATGGGCATCGTGCATGGCGAGATCGCGGGCGTGCCGGTAATGATCTGCCGGTTGTCCTTCTCGGGCGAAATGGCCTTCGAGGTCTACTCGGGCGCCGGTCACGGCACGCGAGTCTGGGAAGCACTGACCGAGGCGGGAAAGCCCTTCGGCATGGTGCCATACGGGCTGGAAGCGCTCGGCACGCTGCGCATCGAAAAGGGCCACGTCACCGGCGCCGAGATCGACGGCCGCACCTCGGCGCACGACCTCAACCTGCAATGGATGCTGTCGAAGAAAAAGCCCTTCATCGGCTCCGCCATGATGGACCGCGAGGGGCTTGTCGCCCCCGACCGTCTCGAGTTGGTAGGGTTAGTTTCGCTCGATGGACGCCCGCTGAATGGCGGCGCTCACATCGTCACTGTTGCCGATCCCGAAAACCCGCACGACTCGCTCGGCCACATCACCGGCGCCTGCTTCTCGCCGGCGCTCGGCAGATATATCGCGCTGGCGCTGGTTTCGGGCGGCAAGGCCCGCCACGGCAAGCGAGCCTATGTCTCAGATCCGTTGCGCAACCGCTTCGGCCCGGTCGACATCGTCAGCCACCATTTCTTCGATCCCGAAGGGAAGCGCATGCATGGCTGACCAGCTTTCACCGCTAGAGCCCGCATTCCGGCCCGGCTCGCACGGCAACTTCGCCCACGGGCACGGCGTCACGCTATCGGAACTCGCACCCGGCTCGATCGTCCAGGTCGCCGCCTGGCCGGGCGAGGAAAAGAAGCTGATCGCCGCCATCGCTGCCGTCACCGGACTCAAGCTTGCCGATGGCGCGGGCGCTGGTGTCGTTTCGGATCGCTACGCGGCATTCGGATTTGCACCGGGCAAATTCCTGGTCACCGACACATCGGAGGGCCTGGCGACAAGCCTCACCAGTGCCGTCACTGCCGATATCGGTACGGTCACCGACCTTTCGCATGGCCGCACGGCAATCCGCATCGCCGGTCCAAAGGTCGAGTGGGTGCTGGCGAAACTTTTCGCGGTCGACTTTTCGCTGGCCGCCTTCCCCGAGGGCTCCGGCATCTCGACCGCCCATCACGATATCTTCGCCCAGATCCAGCGCAGCGGCCCCGACCGCTTCGACATCTACGTCTTCCGCTCGTTCGCGCGCTCGTTCTGGAAGATGCTGTGTCACGCCTCCGACGAGGTCGGCTACGAGCTGAGGTGAGCAGCCGGCCGGCTACTTCAGGAACTGCACCCACTCTTCGAGCGGGGCGCGATCGGTGCGGAAAGTGTTTTCCGGCTTGGATGTGTCTTCATGGCCAAGTGCCATGCCACAGACCACGACCTCCTCGTCGGGAATGCCCAGGATCGGCCTGATCTGCCGGTGATAGGGTGCGAACGCCGCCTGCGGGCAGGTGTGCAGACCCCTCGCCCGTGCCGCGATCATGATGTTCTGCAAAAACATGCCGTAGTCGATCCACGAGCCCTGGTTGAGCCGGCGATCGATGGTGAAGATCATGCCGACCGGCGCATCGAAGAAGACGAAATTGCGGTCGTGCTGGGCGCGCATGCGGTCGACCTCGCGCCGGCCGATGCCAAGCGCGCTGTAGAGACCGAAGCCGTTGGCGCGGCGGCGTCCGAGATAGGGCTCGAAGAACTGGTCGGGATAGTATTTGTACTCGTCCCACACGGCCTTTTCGGCGCGGACGCCTGAATTGAGGATGGCGTCGCCGATGCGCTGCCGGGTCTCACCCGTGGTCACATAGACCTTCCACGGCTGCATGTTGGTACCTGAAGGCGCGCGCGCGGCGACATCGAGGATGTCGCGGATGACGGCTTCCTCGACAGGAATTGGCAGGAAGGCACGCACCGACCGGCGCGAGATGATCGCCTCGTCGACGATATCCGTCTCGTCCAGATCCTGTGGCTTGTTTTCCGGCGCCAGCATTGGCTGTCCCCATGGCATCGTTTCGGTTTCGGATCGCCCCCACCGCCCGTGCGAACCGAGCCTTTGCACTCTCGCCAGCAGTCTCGCAAGAGAAACTTGCTGGACCATGAAAATGCACTTGATGTTTTCATAGCCATGCCGCCTCATGAAATTCGCAAACAAAATTTCACGAGAAAGCCCATTTGAGTCCAATCGCAAACACTTCAGCGCGCAAGGAAAGCGGTGTGGCCGGCGATCTGCTCGCCGCCGACCTGCGCGCGCTACGCAAATCGCGCGGGCTGACGCTTACCGAGATCGCGCTGAAGCTCGGGCGCTCGGTCGGCTGGGTCAGCCAGGTCGAGCGCGGACTATCGGTTCCCTCCATCGGCGACCTCAGGGCCTTTGCCGATCTGTTCGGCGTCCCCGTCAGCCTGTTTTTCGCCCATGAGGCGCCCAGCGAGGCCGAGCGCGGCGCGATCGTCCGCGCTGGCTTGCGCAGGACACTTGGCACAAGCGATTCAGGTCTGGTGGAAGAGCTTCTGTCGCCGGATCTCGGCGGAAGTTTCGAAATGCTGCGCTCGATCTTTGCGCCGGGCGCCGAGTTGCGCGAGCCGGCACTGCGGCCCACCGAGGAAGCTGGCTACGTCGTGACAGGGAGCTTCGATATCGAGATCAACGGCACCTGGCACAGCCTTGGCGAGGGCGACAGCTTTCGCTTCGACCACAAGCCGTTCCGGTGGAGGAACCCGGGTACGGTTCCTGCGGTGGTCATCTGGGTGGTGTCGCCGCCGGTCTATTGAGCGGCTTTTGGGGAGGAAATGATGGCTGATCTGCCGAGCACGGCGCGCGTGGTGATCATCGGCGGAGGCGCGGTCGGCGTCTCCAGCCTCTATCACCTCGCCAAGGCCGGCTGGACCGACTGCGTGCTGCTCGAAAAGAACGAGCTGACCTCGGGCTCGACCTGGCATGCGGCGGGCAATGTGCCGACGTTTTCGTCGTCCTGGTCGCTGATGAACATGCAGCGTTACTCGACCGAGCTCTATCGCGGGCTGGCGGCCGAGGTCGACTATCCGATGAACTATCACGTCACCGGCTCGATCCGGCTGGCCCACACAAAGGAACGCATGCAGGAGTTCCAGCGCGCCAAGGGCATGGGCCGCTACCAGGGCATGGACATCGACGTGATCGGCGTCGACGAGATCAAGCGCCGCTACCCCTTCATCGAGACGCACGACCTCAAGGGTGCGCTTTACGATCCGAGCGACGGCGACATCGATCCGGCCCAACTGACCCAGGCACTGGCCAAGGGCGCACGGGACATGGGGGCGAAGATCATTCGCTTCTGCCCGGTGACATCGGTCCGCCGCGAAAATGACGAATGGTCGGTGAGCACCTCGCAAGGCGAGATCCGCTGCGAAAAGGTGGTCAACGCATCAGGCTATCGCGCGGCGGAGGTAGGAAAGATGTTCGGCCGCGACGTGCCGATGATGGTGATGAGCCACCAGTACATATTGTTCGACGAAATCCCTGAACTGGCTGCATGGTCGAAAGAGGCGGGCAGAAAACTGCCGCTGCTGCGCGACGTCGATACCTCCTACTATCTCCGCCAAGAGAAGAACGGGATGAATCTCGGCCCCTATGAGCGCAACTGCCGCGCCCATTGGGTAACGCCAGATGACCAGATGCCGGCGGACTTCTCCTTCCAGCTCTATCCTGATGATCTCGAGCGGCTGGAATGGTATCTCGACGACGCCGTCCGCCGCGTGCCGATCCTCGGCACGGCAGGACTTTCCAAGGTCATCAACGGCCCGATCCCCTATACACCCGACGGCAATCCGCTGATCGGGCCGATGCCCGGCGTGCCCAACGCCTTCGAGGCCTGCGTCTTCACCTTCGGCATCGCGCAGGCGGGAGGTGCCGGCAAAGTTCTGGCCGAATGGGTGACGCAGGGCGAGACCGAATGGGACATGTGGTCCTGCGACCCGCGCCGCTTCACCGCCTTCGCCTCGGCCCCCGATTGCGCGATTGCCAAGGGCAAGGAGGTCTATGGCCACGAATATGCCATCCACTTCCCGCGCCACGCCTGGCCGGCGGCGCGCAACCGCAAGCTCTCGCCCATCCACGACCGAATCGCCGCCCTCGGCGCGCAGTTCAACGCCTACAATGGCTGGGAGCGCGCAACATGGTACGCCCAACCGGGTGATGACACGTCGGAGGAAGCGACCCAGACCTTCGCCCGCTCCGGCCCTTGGGAGAAAAGAATCCGCGAAGAATGCCTCGCCGTGCGCGATGCCGCCGGCATTCTGGATCTGCCCGGCTTCAGCCGCTTCAATCTCGACGGTCCGGGCGCTGCTGAATGGCTGGAAACGCAGATCACCGGCGGCGTGCCCAAGGTGGGCCGCATCGGCCTGTGCTACTTCGCCGACGACAAGGGCCGCATCGTCACCGAAATGTCAGTGGTGCGCCACTCCGAAGACCTGATGACGCTGATCACCGCTGCCGTTGCACAATGGCATGATTTCGAGTGGCTCAAGTCGCACATGCCCGAAAAGGCCAGCTTCAAGCTGATCGACCGCACCGAGGAATATTCGACCCAGATCCTCACTGGGCCCCAGTCGCGGAAAATTCTGACCGAGGTCTGTGAGGCCGATCTTTCCAAACCGTGGCTAACCCACCAGGAGACCACCATCACCGGCCGCTGGTCCAAGCTCGTGCGCGTCTCCTTCGCCGGCGAGCTCGGCTGGGAAATCCACACCAAGGTTGCCGACACGGCCACGGTGTTCGACGCCATCTGGGCGGCAGGGCAGCGGTACAGCCTGAAGCCCTTCGGCATGTTCGCGCTGGATTCGCTCCGGCTGGAAAAGGGCTACCGCGCCTGGAAGGGCGACCTTTCCACCGACTACACCATCCTTCAGGGCGGGCTCGAACGCTTCGTCAAATGGGACAAGCCCGAATTCCGCGGCAAGGGGGCGTTGCTCAGCGAAAAGCAGCAAGGTGTGAAAAAGCGCTTCGTCACACTTGTGATCGACAATCCGGGCGAATGCGATGCGCCTTACATGTCGACGCTCTGGCACAATGGCCAGATTGTCGGTGAGACCACGTCAGGAGGCTGGGGCCACAGGGTGGACAAATCGATTGCGCTGGGCATGCTGCGGGCCGATCTGGCCGCGCCGGGCACCAATGTGGAAGTCGAGATTTTCGGCGAACGTTTCAAGGCGGCGGTCCAGGAAGACAAGCCCTTGTGGGATCCTGAAAACGAAAGGCTACGTTCCTGATGACCCTTCCCTTCCCTGATCGAGCTTTCGACGCCTTCATGTTCGACATGGACGGCACCATCCTGAGCTCGATCGCCGCCACCGAACGCGTCTGGACGACCTGGGCGATAAAGCATGGGCTCGAAGTCGAAACCTTCCTGCCGACCATTCACGGCGTGCGAGCGTACGAGACGATTTCGAGGCTGAATCTTCCTGGTATCGATCTGATGACCGAAATCGAGGAGCTGACCCAGGCCGAATTCGACGACGTCGATGGCATCGAATCCATCCATGGCGCCGCCACCTTCCTCAACGCTCTGCCTGCCGATCGCTGGGCGATCGTGACGTCTGCGCCGCGCAGGCTGGCGATCCGCAGACTTGAAGCGGCCGGCCTGCCGATTCCGCAGTTGATGGTCACTGGCGAGGACGTTGCTAACGGCAAGCCTGCGCCCGACTGCTTCCTGCTTGGCGCCGAACGGCTCGGCCACAAGCCGCAGGATTGCCTCGTGTTCGAAGATGCGCCGGCCGGCATTCGTGCGGCGGAAGCTGCGGGCGCGCATGTGCTGGTTATCACCGCCACGCACAATCATGCCGGCGGCACCCCGCATCCTTCCATCTCCGGCTACGGTGCGCTGACACCCCGGCTCGACAGCTCAAGCAGGCTGACGCTCGCCCGTCTCGCGGCCCTGCAGGATGCGGGAGCCTAACATGCCCAAACCATCCTCTCGCATCTCCGGCATCGTTCCCTCCGGCAAGGATGGCTGGGAGGTGCACTTCGCCGCCATGACGCGCAAGCAGGCCGGCGAGGACATCATCATGCTGTCAGTCGGTGACCACGACTTCGACACGCCGTCGGAGACGGTCGAGGCCTGTGTCGACGCTGTCCGTGCAGGCTACCATCACTACACACAGTTGCCCGGCCTGCCGCGCCTGCGCGCCGCCATGGCCAAGGTCTCTGCCCGCTGCACCGGTGTCGATACGGCACTCGCCGAGATCATCGCCACGCCAGGCGGACAGGCCGCTCTCTACGCCGCGGTGCAGGCGACGCACGATCCGGGCGACCACGCCGTGGTGGTAGCGCCCTATTATGCCACCTACCCCGGCACGTTCCGCGCGGCCGGCACCAGCTACACGGTGGTCGAGGCCCACGCCGCCGACGGTTTTCAGCCCCGAGCCGAGGAGATCGAGAAGGCGCTCAAGCCCAACACGCGTTCGATCCTGATCAACACGCCCAATAATCCGACCGGCGCCGTCTATTCCAGAAAATGCCTGGAAGACATTGCCGAACTTTGCATCCGGCGTGACCTGTGGTTGCTGTCGGATGAGGTCTACTGGACCCTCGGCGGCGGCGAGCACATGTCCCCGCGCGCCCTGCCCGGCATGGCCGAGCGCACGCTGGTCATCAACTCGATGTCCAAGAGCCATGGCATGACAGGCTGGCGCATCGGCTGGCTGACCGCACCCGCCGACCTCGTCTCGCTGATCATCAACCTCAACCTCGTCACCACCTATGGCTTGACCGATTTCGTCAGCCGCGCGGCGATCGAGGCGCTGGAGAACGAATTCGGTGTCGAGCAGATCGCCAGCACCTATGCCGGCCGCCGCACGCTTTTCGTCGACCAGATGCGTGGTCTCAACAACGTCACCGTGCGCGGTTCGGAAGGCGGCATGTATGTCATGCTCGACGTCAGCGCCATCGAGCCCGACTGCGAGAAATTCGCCTGGAACCTGCTCGAACGCGAGAAGGTCGCGGTGATGCCCGGCATCAGCTTCGGTGATGCCGCCGCCGGCCACATCCGCATCAGCCTGTGCCAGCCCGATGATGTGCTCAAGGAAGCAGCCGGCCGCCTGAGGCGCTTTGCCAACAGCTACGGGAGATCAGCCGCATGACCGAAATCCCCGCCCGTGCCCGCGCCGTCATCATCGGCGGCGGCGTGTCCGGCTGTTCCGTCGCCTATCACCTGGCGAAGCTAGGCTGGACCGACATCGTGCTTCTGGAGCGCAAGCAGCTCACATCAGGCACGACTTGGCACGCGGCGGGACTGATCGGGCAATTGCGGGCTTCCCAGAACATGACGCGGCTCGCCAAATATTCTGCCGACCTCTACGTCAGGCTCGAGGCCGAGACTGGTGTCGCCACCGGCATGCGTCAAGTCGGCTCGATCACGGTCGCACTGACGGAGGAGCGCAAGCACGAGATCTACCGCCAGGCCTCACTGGCACGCGCCTTCAATGTCGACGTGCGCGAGATTTCGCCCAACGAAGTCAAAGAGATGTACCCCCATCTCAATGTCTCTGACGTGGTCGGCGCCGTGCATCTGCCGCTCGACGGCCAGTGCGACCCGGCCAATATCGCGATGGCGCTCGCCAAGGGCGCACGCCAGCGCGGCGCGAGGATCGTCGAAAACGTCAAGGTCACCAAGGTCCACACCAAAGATGGCCACGTCTCGGGCGTGTCCTGGGCGCAGGACGGCGAACAGGGCATGATCGCGACCGACATCGTCGTCAACTGCGCCGGCATGTGGGCACGCGAACTCGGGCAGCGCAACGGCGTCACCATCCCCCTGCATGCCTGCGAGCACTTCTATCTCGTCACCGAGGCGATCCAGGGCCTCGGCCGCCTGCCGGTGCTGCGCGTGCCGGACGAGTGCGCCTACTACAAGGAAGACGCAGGCAAGATGATGCTCGGCGCCTTCGAGCCGGTGGCCAAGCCCTGGGGCATGGGCGGCATCCGCGAGGATTTTTGTTTCGACCAACTGCCCGAAGACATGGACCATTTCACGCCGATCCTCGAAATGGGCGTGAACCGAATGCCGATGCTGGAAACTGCCGGCATCCATACCTTCTTCAACGGTCCCGAGAGTTTTACGCCTGACGACCGCTACTATCTCGGCGAAGCGCCCGAACTCGGTGGCTACTGGGTCGCCGCCGGCTACAATTCGATCGGCATCGTTTCGTCAGGCGGCGCCGGCATGGCGCTGGCGCAGTGGATCCACGACGGCGAGGCGCCGTTCGACCTCTGGGAGGTCGACATCCGCCGCGCCCAGCCGTTCCAGAAGAACCGGCGCTATCTCAGGGAGCGTGTGTCCGAAACGCTCGGCCTGCTCTACGCCGACCATTTTCCCTATCGCCAGATGGCAACTTCCCGCGGTGTGCGACGCTCGCCGCTGCACGAGCATCTGAAAGCGCGCGGCGCAGTCTTCGGCGAAGTCGCCGGCTGGGAGCGCGCCAACTGGTTTGCCAAGTCGGGCCAGGAGCGCGAATACAAATACTCCTGGAAGCGGCAGAACTGGTTCGACAACCAGCGCGACGAACATCTGGCCGTGCGCAATGGCGTCGGCCTGTTCGACATGACCTCGTTTGGCAAGATCCGCATCGAAGGCCGCGACGCGCTTGCCTATCTGCAGCGCCTCTGCGCCAACGACATGAACGTCGAGCCGGGCAGGATAGTCTACACCCAGATGCTCAACCAGCGCGGCGGCATCGAAAGCGACCTGACGGTAACGCGGCTTTCGCCAACGGCCTTTCTGGCCGTTGTGCCTGGTGCCACGCTGCAGCGCGACCTCGCCTGGCTGCGCAAACATCTTCGCGACGAGTTCGTCGTCATCTCCGATGTCACCGCTTCTGAAAGCGTACTGTGCTTGATGGGGCCGAAGTCGCGCGAACTGATTGGGAAGGTCAGCCCCAACGATTTCTCCAATGACAAAAATCCGTTCGGCACGTGGCAAGAGATCGAGATCGGCATGGGCCTCGCCCGCGCCCACCGTGTCACCTATGTCGGCGAACTCGGCTGGGAACTATACGTGTCGACCGATCAGGCCGCCCATGTCTTCGAAGCCATCGAAGCGGCTGGGGCGGAGATGGGGCTGAAGCTCTGCGGCCTGCACAGCCTCGATTCCTGCCGCATCGAAAAGGCTTTTCGGCACTTCGGCCACGACATCACCGATGAAGACCATGTGCTGGAAGCCGGGCTCGGTTTCGCGTTGAAGACTGCCAAGGATAATTTTCTCGGCCGCGACGCCGTGCTTCGGAAGAAGGAGGCCGGTCTCGATCGCCGGCTGGTCCAGTTCCGCCTTACCGACCCGGAACCGCTACTCTTCCACAACGAGGCCATCGTCCGCGACGGCAGGATCGTCGGAACCATCACCTCGGGCAACTACGGCCACCACCTCGGTGGCGCCATCGGCCTCGGCTACGTGCCGTGCAGGGATGAAACCGAAGCCGAGATGCTCGGCTCGCGCTACGAGATCGAGATCGCCGGTGAGCGCTTCGCGGCGGAGGCGTCGCTCAGACCGATGTACGATCCTAGGGCCGAACGTGTCAGGATGTAGCCGCCCCTTACAAAAGGGACCACGCTGACATATTCAGTCGAATGCGGATTTCATTTGGCGAGGCCTGATTGTGACGAAACAGAACCGACGCGTCTGGTGGGGTGACTTCAAGGCGGGCGATTTCACCGGTCTCGATCCCGAAGCGACGATTGCCGTCATCCCGGTCGCAGCCATCGAGCAGCACGGCCCGCATCTGCCCGTCTCGACCGACGCTGCCATCATGGAGGGCATGCTTTCGGAGGTTTTCTCGAGGCTGCCCGAAAATCTCGACGCCCGCTTCCTGCCTATCCAGGCCGTCGGCAAATCCGACGAGCACATCTACGCGCCGGGCACGCTCAGCCTGCCTGCCAATATGCTGATCGACTGCTGGACGGAGCTCGGCGCCTCAATTGCCCGCGCCGGCATCCGCAAATTCGTCTTTGTCACCTCCCATGGCGGCAATGAAGAGGTGATGGGCATCGTCTCGCGCGAACTGCGCGTGCGCTTCGGCGCGCTGTCGGTGCGGTCAAGCTGGGGCCGTTTCGGCACTCCCGACGGCCTCTACCCTGCCCGCGAAATCCAGCTCGGCATCCATGGTGGCGATGTCGAGACCTCGCTGATGCTCCATTTCCGGCCCGAACTGGTGGACATGGCGCAGGCCGAGGATTTTGCCTCGAGCTTCACCCGGGCCGAGAGTGGATTCGAGCTTTTGCGGCCGCACGGCCCGCATGGCTTCTCGTGGATTGCGTCCGACCTCAACCCGCATGGCGTGGTCGGCAATGCCGCCATCGCCACCGCCGAAAAGGGCCGCCTGACCGCAGCCCATCAGGCAGACGGCTTCGTCAAGCTGCTGCAGGACATCCGCAAGGCAAGTCTCCCGGAGTGGCTGGCCTAGATTTCCAACCCGAACGGCACGCCCTCGAAGCAATCCGCTCCCCGGCCAATTGCCTGGATCGCCGCGATCATCCGGCCGCTGCGCCCAAGAATCTGGTCGGCGACCGCGATCAGCCGCGGATTGGGCGTTGCCGTCGGCGAAAGTCGGCGCAGCGTTGTCGCGAGTTCCGCCTCGTCGCGCGATGGCGAAAGGGCCGCGGCGATGATGTAGGCCGAGGCCGTCGAGCGGCTGACCCCCGCGTAGCAATTGATCGCCAGCGGCCGTGCCCGGTCCCAGCTATCGGTAAAACCGAGCAACTGCCACACATGCGCCTCACCGGGCAGGGTCATGCCGTCCTGCTCGACAGCAATGTCGTTCATCTTGATGAAAAGGTGGTTTTCGGCGCGAATGGCGTCCGGCCGCGTCATTTCGGTGCCAGCCGACAGCAGCGTGATCAGCCGCTCCGCTCCAACGCGCGTGACCGTGTCGCCGACCTTGGACAGCGGGCAGACATGGATCATCGCTTGGCCCCCTTCGCCGCCTGTCGGTCCTGCGCCCAGTCGCCCAGTGCCACATCCAGCCGCCGCCACTCGACTTCCGTGCCGGGCAGGCCACAGCGCAGCTGCGTCGGCCGGTCGGCGAAGCTGCGCACCAGAATGCCTTCGCGGCCGAGCGCCGCAAACAGACTTGCGGCGTCCTCGATATCGACATGGCGGAACAGCGATGTGCCGCCGGTGACGATGACGCCGGCGCGGGCAAAAGCCTGGTCCAGCCGGTGCGCCGCTTTCGTGAGGGTCGCCCGCATCTCCGTATGCCAGGCGGTGTCGGAAAGCGCCTTGATGCCATACTCGAGCGCCGGAACCGCGACCGCCCACGGCCCGAGTTCTTCTTCGAGCCGCTCCGCAATTGCCGGCTGTGCAATCGCAAAGCCAAGCCGGATTCCCGCCAGGCCAAAGAATTTGCCGAAGGAGCGCAGCACCACGATGCCGCCCAGGTCGACATCGCCGGCAACACTTTCGGCACGCGGACCGACATCCATGAAGGCCTCGTCGACGACCAGCAAGCCACCCTTGGCGCGCAATCGGGTGGCCAGGTCTAGCAGGTCGGCGCGCGACACTACCCTCCCGTCCGGGTTATTGGGATTTACCACGACGGCGAGGTCGGCCTCGAAAAGCCGCTCGAACGAACGCACCTCGGCCACCTCATGCCCGGCAATCGCGGCTGCGCGCGCGTGCTCCTGGTAGGTCGGCCCAAGCACGAATGCGCGGCCAGGCCGCACCAGCGAGGCGATGCGCGACAACAGGATCTGCGTACCCGGCGCTGGTACCACATTGGCTGCCGAAGGTGCGCCATAGGCTGTGGCCGCCACTGCAGCGAGGTCGCGTGCGCGTCCCGGCTCGGGCAGGCGCGACAAGGCGGTGGCAGGCAACTCGAAAAGCGGATAGGAGTGCGGGTTGATCCCGGTCGACAAGTCGACGAACGGCTGGGGCGCTTTCGGAAACAGCGCCCTCGCCCGTTCCAGGCTGCCGCCGTGGTCGATCGTTCCAGTCCTTCGTCCATCAAGAAGCGTCATGTTCGTTCCGCTCGCCTTCCTGTCGCTTCTGGTTGAACTCGGTCTCGGCTACCCCGACCGGCTGGTGCGGGCCATCGGCCATCCAGTGATCTGGATCGGCAAGCTGATATCCTTTCTCGACGACCGCCTCAACCGCGCCACCGATTCCGACGCCACGCGGCGTATTTGGGGCGTGGTCGCACTCGTCGTCCTCGTCTCCGTGCCCGCAGCAATCGCCTTTGCCGTCGAACGGCTTTTCGGGCTTGTGCCCTTCGGCATCTTCCTGACCGCCATCGCCGCCTCCAGCCTCGTTGCCCAGCGCAGCCTCGGCAGCCATGTGAAGGCCGTCGCCGACGCGCTCGACAGCGGCGGCATCGTCGCCGGGCGCAAGGCCGTATCGCAGATCGTCGGCCGTGACCCCGAACGCCTCGACGAGGCAGGCGTCTGCCGCGCGGCAATCGAAAGCCTGGCCGAGAATTTTTCCGACGGCATCACCGCACCCGCCTTCTGGCTCGCCATCTTCGGCTTCGCCGGTGGTGCCGCCTACAAGGCTGCCAACACCGCCGATTCGATGATCGGCCATCGCACCAAGCGCCACGAGGCCTTCGGATGGGCTGCGGCCCGGTTCGATGACCTCATCAACCTGCCGGCCTCGCGCCTCACCGCACTGTCGATCGTCCTCGCCGCTTTCCTCGTCCCCGGCACCGATCCAAAAGGCGCGTGGAAGGCAGTCTTGCGCGACGCTCGCAAGCATCGCTCGCCCAATGCCGGCTGGCCGGAAGCGGCTATGGCCGGCGCACTGGGCCTGGCTCTTGCCGGCCCGCGCGCCTATGGCGGGGTGATGGTGGACGACGCCTTGATGGGCGACGGCGGCCGGCGCGAGGCAAATGCCCGGGACATCCGCGCCGCACTCAGGCTCTACTGGACGGCAGACGCGTTGCTTGTCGGCGGCATGGGGCTGATTGCCCTGGCGCTGATCGCTTGAGTTCGAGCTAGAACTCGATTCCCTTCTGCGCTTTCACCCCTGATGCAAAGTGGTGCTTGGTCGCGCCCATCTCGGTGACGAGGTCTGCAGCCTCGACCAGCGCCGGCTTGGCATTGCGGCCGGTTACCACGACATGCAGCCCCTCGCGGCGCCCCTTGAGCGCTGCGACCACGGCGTCAAGATCGAGATAGTCGTAGCGCAACGCGATGTTGAGCTCGTCGAGCACCACAAGCGCGATCGTCGGATCGGCCATAAGCTCCTGCGCCTTGGCCCAGGCGGCCTCGGCGGCGGCGATGTCGCGCTTGACGTCCTGTGTTTCCCAGGTGAAGCCCTCGCCCATCGTGTGCCAGACGACGCGGTCGCCAAAGGCGGCGAAAGCATCCTGCTCGCCCGAATGCCACGCGCCCTTGATGAACTGGACGACGCCGACACGGTGGCCATAGCCGAGCATGCGCAATGCGAGCCCGAAGGCGGCCGTCGACTTACCCTTGCCGGGGCCGGTATTGACGATCAGCAGGCCCTTTTCGACGATGGTTTTTCCCGCCACTTCGGCGTCCTGCACCGCCTTGCGCTTGGCCATCTTGGCACGGTGGCGCTCGGCTTCGCTGTCGTTGATTTCCTTCATCTCACTTCACCTTCATCGGCAGGCCGGCGACCATGAACAGCACCTCGTCGGCAGCAGCCGCAACGCGCTGGTTGAGCCGCCCGGCGGCATCGCGGAAGCGGCGGGCCAGTGCATTGTCAGGCACGATGCCGAGCCCGACCTCGTTGGCGACGACGAACCATGGTCCGCGCGGCCGCGACAGGACATCGACGAGACGTGCACTTTCGGCTTCCACGTCATGTTCGGCAAGCATGTGATTGGTAAGCCACAGCGTCAGGCAGTCGATCAGCACCGGTTCGCCATCGGCGACGCTGTCGAGCGCGGCGACGAGATCAAGCGGCGCATCTAGTGTCCGCCAACCATCGCCACGCCGCGACTGGTGGATAGAGATGCGCTCGCGCATCTCCTCGTCATAGGCCTGAGCCGTGGCGATGTAGGTCCACGGCGCAGGAAATTGCGTGATCCGCTGCTCGGCATGCGCGCTCTTACCGGAGCGCGCGCCACCGAGCAGGAAGGTCAGCTTCTCAGGCAAGACGGCCATGCAACGCTTCAGGCTGCGCCCCCATAAAGCGGCTGCGCACCATGCCAGCGACAGCGCCAAGCACCACCCAGAACACCAGATTGGTGATCGTCACCGCAACGACGAAGCTGTGGTGCAGGTCGGCTGGCACAGGCGAATCGTGGCTCTCGGGCTGCGGTGCGCCCAAGATATGGGGAGCAACGATCAGCGCGACGCCAAGAATGGCCAGCGGCAGCGACTGCTTGAAGGCGATCAGCGCCAATCCGGCCGCAGTGGCTACCACCGTCATCGTCCACCAGATCTGGCGGGCACCGAGATCAGCCGCCGGCATCGCCGGCAGTTCGGGTGGCAAGCCCAGGCCCGGTGCCAGGGTAAAGACGGCAAAGCCGGCAAAGCCCCAGAACACGCCCTGGCGCCAGTTGGCGATGCCGCCGGCAAACTCCGAAGCAGCAACCAGGATCAGCGCAAAAGCCACGCCACTGATGATGTTGGCGAGAGCCGAATAGGCAAAACGCTCGAAGCCATCGGCAGGTCCCCAAGCTTCTTGCTCTTCGACTGGTGCGGCCGTTGCTGCCGCAGCCGGGGCAGTCGCCTCGGCTGTAGCCACTGGCGCGGCACCATGGTCATGGCCGCCGCCGGCATTTTCATAGGTTTCGGCCTTGAGGATCAGCGGAACGGTTGCATAGGTCTGCAGCGCGGCAAGGATCACGCCGGCCAATAGGCCGCTGATCGCCGCGATGAACACGACGTTACGAAAGACAGACATGGCGAAAACCCTACGTCAGTGGCAGGGGAAAGCCATCGAGTGGCGATAGTCGTGGGCAGCATTGTGCACCACTTCCATGTGCGAGAAGCCGAGGAAGCCGACGACGAAAAGGCCAAGCAGAGCAGCCAGGGAAAGCTGCATGGCGCGCGACTGCGAGGAAACGCCGGCACCGATTGCGGAAGAAACAGTGTTCATATCAATGTCCTTTCGCCCTCCACCCGAGGGCATAGAGAGTACTACTTGTCGCCGGCAGGTCTCCTGGCTTGCGGATCGACACCCTTCCCCGCCTTCCCGAAGCACGCTTCAGTGGCATTTGGGGAGAGCTAGCCGCACACAGTTGCGGGGGCAGCCGCGGCTTCGGGCAAAAAACACCCTCACCGCATTCCCTCTTGATTCCAAATGGAACCGACGACGGTCGCGACTATAGAAACAAAAGGCTCATGCGGCAAACCAAATTCCGACGCCGCAGCGCCAGAATGCGTCAAGTCCGCGCTGCCATTCGTTCTGCGACCAAATGCTGAAGCCGCCACAGATGCCGGTCGTGGATGCCGCATTCTTCGAGATTCGTTCGTCAGCGACTGGCGCGGCCAATCATGTCCCTGAACCCTGTGCATGACGGCAGCACTTCCCTCTTCTGCCCCGCTTCAACCATGATAGTGCTGCATGGGCGGCGCAACACCCGAAAAGACGAGCCATGGCCACGACGATGCATTCGACATCAGAGGACGTTCAAGTTTCCCCGCGGCGCGTGGCAGTCATCGACATCGCCCGCGGCATAGCCCTCGTCGCCATGGCGATCTATCATTTCACTTGGGACCTCGAATTCTTCGGCTATGCCGATCCGGGCATGACCGCCTATGGCAACTGGAGACTGTTTGCGCGCTGCATCGCTTCGAGCTTTCTGTTCCTGGTTGGAGTCAGCCTGGTGCTCGCGCACGCCAAGGGCATCCGTTGGCCGGGCTTCTGGCGCCGGCTGGCCATGGTGGTGGCTGCCGCGCTGGCAATCACCGCTGCAACCTGGGTCGCCACGCCAGACAGTTTCATCTTTTTCGGTATCTTGCACCAGATCGCTCTCGCCAGCGTGCTCGGCCTCGCCTTCCTGCGCCTGCCGCCGCTGCTGACGCTGGCCGTTGCCGCCCTGGTCATCGCCGCGCCGAACTATTTGCGTGCGGACTTGTTCAACCATCCGGCTCTATTGTGGATCGGCCTGTCCACGTTCAACCCGCGCTCCAATGACTTCGTGCCGCTGTTTCCATGGTTCGGCGCCGTACTTGCCGGCATTGGTGCTGCGGGACTGGCCTCGAGGGCCGACCTTTTTGGCAAGCTGGCGCAGTTGCAACCGGGCCGCTGGTCACGGCCGGTCGGCTTCTTCGGCCGCCACAGCCTCGCCTTCTACCTGATCCACCAGCCGGTGCTGATCTCGCTGGTCTGGGCCTATGCGCAAATCTTCCCCGCCACAATCGAAACCCGCGAAACAGGTTTCCTCCGATCGTGCCAGGTCTCCTGCGAACAGAGCCGCGACACCGATTTCTGCTCGCGCTACTGTGTCTGCATGCTCGACGACTTGCAGAAGGATAATTCGCTCGATCGCATCTATGCTGGTGACAAGAGCACGGACCTGAGGGCGCATATCGGCGACACCGCCCAGATGTGCACCGCACGGACCGACGGCGAAATGCCAATGGGAGGAGCGCAATGACCAATTTCCACGTCGCGCCCAACAGGGTGCCATGGCCGCCGATCATCTATCTGGCGGCGATCGCGGTGGCTGTCGTGCTGGGACTGATCTACCCGCTGCCATGGATCACGGAGCCGATTTCGGACCTGCTTTTCGCCGCCGGCTGGTTGGCGGTGGCGGGCGTGGTGGCCATCGAAGTGTCGGCGATGCGCGCACTCAAGCGCGGCAAAACGACCATACGCCCCGACAGGGCCTCCGACCATCTCGTCACATCAGGCGCATTCTCGTTTACGCGCAATCCGATCTATTTCGGCAACACGCTGCTGATGATCGCCATCGGGCTGATTGCCGGCAGCGTATGGTTCATCATCATGGCGCTGGTCGCCGCCTTCGCCACGCAGAAGCTCGCCATCGAACGCGAGGAAAAGCACCTGCAGGCCCGCTTCGGCAAGAAATACCTCGACTATGCGAGAAAGGTGCGTCGCTGGATCTGAGCACTCAGGTCGTGACGCCGAGCTCGACTAGCCGCTCGACGCAGGATTCTTCTGCCTGGTCCAGTTCGGCAAGTGTCTCTTCCAGATCGCGCCGCTTCTGGCGCAGATTTTCGCGCTTTTCCTCGATGCGCTTGATCATCAGCTTGAGTTGCCCCACCTCGCCGGGCGGCTCCTTGTACATCTGGATGATCTCGCGGATCTCGTTGATCGAGAAACCGAGCCGCTTGCCACGCATGATCTGACGTATGAGATGCCTGTCCGACGGCCGGAACAGCCGGGTGCGGCCGCGGCGGACCGGCTGAATCAGCCCCTCGTCCTCGTAGAAGCGCAGCGTCCGCGTCGAAATATCGAATTCGCGGGTCAGCTCGGTAATCGAATAATATTCCCGCATTGTTGCTCCACCCGACGGGCGATGCGCCGCCGCTTCCAAATACCGCCGAGGCATGAGCCGAGACGGCAACGCCATACGGCAGGCAATGCCGCGCAGCCAACGATATCCTCACGATTCCGTGTAAAGTCTCGCACGCGACTTACGTAAAAGTCAATTGACACTGCCGAACGCACCGGCTCGGAAATCGGAAACGATTCCCACACGAAACAACGTGCAGTTTCAATGGCATAAAGCGTCCGTTCTGACGCTGCGCCCTATCCGGCAGCCGCACCGAGATGCAGCCACCAGGTAGCCAGACCGAGAAAGGCCAGAAAGCCGATGACGTCGGTAATCATGGTCGTGAAGATCGACGAGGAAATCGCCGGATCGGCGCCGAATTTATCAAGCAATAGCGGAATGAGAATGCCGCCGAGCGCGGCAGCCAGCATGTTGAGGACCATCGCCGCGGCTATGACGAAGCCGAGATCGGGGTTGTGGAACCACAGGCCAGCGACCAGCCCGAGGATCGAGGCAATGATCGTACCATTGAGCAGCCCGACCATCACCTCGCGGCGGATGACGCGGCCGGCATTGTAGATGTCGAGATCGCGGGTGGCGAGTGCGCGCACCGTCACCGTCATGGTCTGGGTGCCGGCATTGCCGCCGAGCGAGGCGACGATCGGCATCAGCGCCGCAAGCGCCACCATTTCCTCAATGGTCGCGCCGAACTGGCTGATGACCGAGGCCGAGATGAAGGCGGTGGCGAGGTTGACGAGCAGCCACGGCACGCGGGAACGAGAGGTGGCGGCGACCGTGTCTGACAGCTCTTCGTCGCCGACGCCGCCCATGCGCAGAAGGTCTTCCTCGGCTTCCTGCTGGATGACGTCGACGACGTCGTCGATGGTCAGAACGCCGACCAGCCGCTCGTTCTCATCGACGACGGCAGCCGAGAGAAGGTCGTACTGCTCGAATTCGCGCGCCGCCTCCTCCTGGTCCATGGTGGCCGGGATGGCATGACGGGTCTCGTGCATCACCTCGTCGATCTTGACTGCGCGCTTGGTGCGCAGGATCTGATCGAGATCGACCGCGCCAAGCAGCTTGAAGGTCGGATCGATGACGAAGACCTGGCTGAAGCGGTCGGGCAGGTCCTTGTCGTCCCGCAAATAATCGATCGTCTGGCCAATGGTCCAGAACGGCGGCACCGCGACGAACTCGGTCTGCATGCGCCGGCCGGCCGATTCCTCAGGATAGTCGAGCGAGCGGCGCAGCCTGATGCGTTCGGTGAACGGCAGTTGCGCCAGGATCTCGTTCTGGTCCTCGGCGTCGAGATCTTCCAGAATGTAGACCGCGTCGTCGGAATCGAGTTCCTGGACGGCCTGCGCGATCTGCTCATTGGGCAGGTTGTCGACGATATCGAGACGGATCGCCTCGTCGACCTCTGTCAGCGCCGAGAAGTCGAAGTCCGACCCCATCAGTTCGACCAGGGCCAGGCGCTGCTCCGGCAGCAGCGCAACCAGCAGATCGCCGAGCTCCGACTGGTGCAGGCCCGAGACGTCGCGCTTCAGTGTCAGCGTGTCGCGGTCGGCGATCGCTGCGCCAATATGGGCAAGAAAAGACGCAAGGATGACCCCGTCGTCGCCGTAGATTTCGGCGCCGGTGGCGGTGGCGGCGTCAGCGCCGTGGATGTGGTCGTGCTGGGCTTCCATCGGCGCGTCCCGCTTGCGGCGTTCGGGATTCGAGATGGGTTACCCCTAGCCCGCAAAGCGCCGAAATATCAAATGAAATGCGCCCGCCCTCGGGCCCGCGACACAGGCATTCTCCGCATGTTTCAATCAGGCCACATGCTCGCTGGCACAATTGCTATGGTCGGCAAGAACTTCGATGATGCGGCAGTCGCAGATGCGGCCATGGCCGCATTCGTCGATCATGCGCGCCAGCTCTTCGCGCAGGGCCTGGAGCCGTTCGATGCGGCGGTCGACCTCGCGCAGATGTGCCTTGGCGATGCTGTCGGCCTGATGGCAAGACGCCTGCGGCTCCTGCGACATGGCCAGCAATTCGCGGATGTGATCGACCTCGAAGCCGAGTTCACGGGCATGGCGGATGAAGTTCAGCCGGTCGATCTCCGCCTTGCCGTAGCGGCGCTGGTTGCCCTCCGTGCGCGGTGGCGCTGCCAGAAGCCCTATCTGTTCGTAGAAGCGAATCGTCGGCACCTTCACGCCTGTCCGCCGCGCCAGTTCGCCGATCGGAATATTCATCGCAAGCCCCCTTGATCCTCTAGTGGCTAGAGATTCTAGCATTGCATCAAAGTGGATGAAAGGACCTGACATGAACGATGCCAGCACAGGCAAGACGCGCTTTCGCGTCGGTGGCATGGACTGCGCCTCCTGCGCGACCAAGATCGAGAACGCGGTAAGCCGCCTGCCCGGCATCACCGATGTCGGCATTTCGGTTTCTGCCGGCACGATGACGGTTTCTCATGAGGGCGCGGTCCCCTCGGGCGAGATATCGCGGCAAGTGAAGGCGCTGGGTTATTCAGTCGCCATGCTTGGCACGGCCCGCCAGCAGGATCGCCACGGCGACAAGCACGAACACGGGCCGTCCCGCAGCCATGATCACGCCGACCACGCTCATGGACATTCCGCCGGACATAGCCACGGTAGCGATGACGCGCGCGCAACAAACGCTGGGCACGACCATTTCGACCTCGATGACGGCCCCTGGTGGCAGTCGCGCAAGGCCAGGCTGACGATTGCTTGTGGCGTCGCGCTCGTGGCGGCTTATGCCATCGGGCTGTTGCTGCCGCAGATCGGGCACTGGGCGTTCCTGGCGGCGCTGGCGGTCGGGCTGGTGCCGGTAGCGCGCCGCGCCTTTGCCGCCGCCCTGACCGGCACGCCCTTTACGATCGAGACGCTGATGACCATTGCGGCAGTCGGTGCGGTCTTCATCGGCGCCACCGAGGAAGCGGCTATGGTCGTGCTGCTGTTCCTCATCGGCGAACTGCTGGAAGGCGTGGCTGCGCGCCGCGCCCGCGCCAGCATTCGCGACCTCGCCGACCTGGTGCCCAAGACGGCCCTGGTCGAAGAAGCTGGCGCGACACGCGAAGTGCCCGCTGATTCGCTCCGCATCGGCTCGCTCATCCTCGTCCGCCCGGGCGACAGAATAGCCGCTGACGGCGTCATCATCGAAGGCTCGAGCGCGCTCGACGAAGCGCCGGTGACCGGCGAGAGCGCGCCCAAGACCAAGGGCGTCGGCGATGCCGTCTTTGCCGGCACGATCAACACCGATGCCGTGCTCAAGATTCGCGTCACCGCCGCGGCTGCCGACAATACCATCGCCCGCGTCATCAAGCTGGTCGAGGAGGCCCAGGAGAGCAAGGCGCCAACCGAGCGCTTCATCGACCGCTTTTCGACATACTACACGCCGCTGGTTCTCCTCGTCGGCGCACTGGTGGCAACTGTCCCGCCCCTGCTCGGCCTGGGCCAATGGTCGGACTGGATCTACAAGGGCCTCGCCATCCTGTTGATCGGCTGCCCTTGCGCGCTGGTCATCTCGACGCCCGCTGCCATTGCCGCCGGCCTTTCCGCCGGCGCCCGCCGAGGCCTGTTGCTCAAGGGCGGTGCGGTGCTTGAGGGCATGCGCCGGGTTACCACCGTCGCCCTCGACAAGACGGGTACGCTGACCGAGGGCAAGCCTGTGGTTACCGACGTGATCGGCGTCGGCCGTCCAGAGGCCAAGGTACTGTCGCTGGCAGCAGCATTGGAGACAGGCTCCAATCACCCGTTGGCGCTCGCCATTCTCGCTCGCGCCAAGGCTGACGGCGTCCCCGTGCCGCCGGCGAGTGCCGCGAAGGCGGTCGCCGGCAAGGGCGTCACCGGCAAGGTCGGCGGCGAGGACGTCTTCCTCGCCTCGCCTGGCGCGGCCGGAGAGATGGCCACTCTGTCCGCCGAACTGAAGGACCAGATCGCTGCCTTCAATGCGGACGGCAAGACCGTCTCCGTACTGGTGGCAGGCAAGGAAGTCGCCGGCATCATCGCCATGCGCGACGAGCCGCGTCCCGACGCGGTTGCCGCGCTCGCAGAACTCAAGGCTCAGGGCATCGGCACCGTGATGCTGACCGGCGACAACGAAGCAACCGCGCGCGCCATCGGCAAGGGCCTCGGCATTTCGGTGCGGGCCGGCCTGATGCCCGACGACAAGCAGCGAATCGTCCGCGAACTGCAGCAGCTGGGTCAGGTCGTCGCCAAGGTCGGCGACGGCATAAACGACGCCCCTGCCCTTGCCGCGGCAGATTTCGGCATCGCCATGGGCGGCGGCACCGATGTCGCTCTGGAAACCGCCGACGCAGCGATCCTGCACGGCCGCGTCACCGACATTCCAGCCATGATCGCCCTGTCCAAGTCGGTGATGGGCAACATCGCCCAGAACATCACCATGGCACTCGGGCTCAAGGCGGTTTTCCTGGTGACAACGATTGCCGGCATTACCGGCCTGTGGCCGGCGATTCTCGCCGACACCGGCGCCACCGTGCTGGTGACCGCGAATGCCATGCGGCTGCTCGCCTGGCGCGGCCGCTGACCGACGCCAGCGCTTTCGAGAGGCCACCAACTCAAAGTCTTGCCGCGCCGCGTGTCCGACGGGATGCGCGGCGTTCTTTCATCTGCGCCCCACATGTCGGGCACATTGCCGCCAAGCGCCGAAACGCGCCGGCCCGACGACAAGAACAGTTGCGCAGGCCCACTTCAGCAAGTCTGCGTAATCCTCTGAAAAATCTTTGGAATTTGGCAGGCGTGTCGCTGAGGCCAAACAATGTCCCACCCCGGGTGGAACGCCTTACGCAGATGACTGGTGCTCATCTGAAACGACTGGTGCGGTCGAGAAGACTCGAACTTCCACGGGTTGCCCCACAGCGACCTCAACGCTGCGCGTCTACCAATTCCGCCACGACCGCACGCCGTGTAAGGGCCGGTCCGAACCGGCTCGCGGCATGTAGCAAATCGTTTTCAGGGAAACAAGCGCCCTGAACGATATTCTCCAATCATTCTTGCATACCGCAACGGAAGCTTGGCGGAAGGAGCCCAATAATCGACCCTAAAAGGCCGTCGCACTGGACCTTTCGGCCCCAAGCCGCCATATCAAACCGAAGAACGGACCAGAAAAATGACCGAACGCAGCCAGATCGCCACGTCTTTTCTTCCCATTCCGGGCTCAGCCCCTGTCGAATGGCGAATCGAATCGGGCCTTACCCCTTACGATCAGGCGCTTGCCTTCATGGAATCACGGGCTGACGAGATTCGCCGAGGCACAGCCGGCGAGATGGTCTGGCTGGTCGAGCACCCGCCGATCTACACTGCCGGCACCAGCGCCCGGCTGGAAGATCTGGTCGACCCCGACCGCTTCCCGGTGTTCAACACCGGCCGTGGCGGCGAATACACCTATCATGGCCCCGGTCAGCGCGTTGCCTATGCCATGCTCGACCTCAAGCGTCGGCGTGAGGACGTCCGCGCCTTCGTCGCAGCGCTCGAGGCGTGGATCATCAAGGCACTGGGCACCTTCAACGTGAAGGGTGAGCGGCGCGAGGATCGCGTCGGCGTCTGGGTGGTGCGGCCCGACCGCCCGCACCTGCCCGACGGCACGCCGGCGGAAGACAAGATCGCAGCCATCGGCATCCGCCTGCGCCGCTGGGTCAGCTTCCACGGCATCGCCATCAATGTCGAACCGGAGCTCGGCCATTTCTCCGGCATCGTGCCGTGCGGCGTCACGGAGCACGGCGTGACGAGCCTGGTCGATCTCGGCCTGCCGGTGACCATGGCCGACCTCGACGTGGCGCTGAAAGCTGCCTTCGAGGAAATTTTTGGACCGGCCAGCGCGACCACGCTACCACTCCACAAGACCACTTAGGTTCCCGCACCTCGGCAGCTTGCCGCGCCGAGGCCAGAAATGGACTGAGCGCTCCGGCAGTGCTGCCTGCAGCGCTCGCAGGACCTATTGGAGCGCTATGCGCCCATATGGACGCACGAGAGACGCCCCAACTCTGTCGAGCATCGTGCCGTCCGAGAACCGATTCCGGATTTCGCCTCGCAGAAGTTCGATTCGTGCCGATGCGCTAGATGCCGGCCACCCTTTGTGTCGCAAGCTTCGCTCGCGACACGCTTCATTCATCAACTGAAATAGCTTTTCTGAAATCGGTCTTCGCAGGCGAGACCAGGACGGGCACCCATATCAGAGCGCGCCAATCCACATAGCCATCGTGACAAGAAAGGCGCTCATGCACACCATCGAGACGACATCCTGGATCAGATCGGTCATAACTCGCTCCCGTTTTCAATATGTTCTCAATTTGTTCTAATTTTGTTCAAATGTCAACGAGGCCCATTGCACTCCTGCCAAAGGCGGAGGCCACAAGCGAATCGACGGTAAACGAAGGATTTATGCGGACATGCAGCTGCGGCCGCCCGTTAAGAATGGCGGCATGAGCTAAGGCAATATCCTGTCTGGGAACAACGGCGGCCGGAGGACGGCCGCGCACGCCGTATAGGCCCAGGGACGGCGCGACAGGCTGCTAGCGCAGCGTGACGACCTTGCCCTCGGAGAGCGTGACGCGACGGTCCATTCGTGCAGCGAGCTCGTGGTTATGCGTGGCAATCAACGCCGCAAGTCCCGACTGGCGGACGAGTGCCGAGAGGGCGTCGAAAACGTAGCCCGCCGTCACCGGATCGAGATTGCCGGTCGGCTCGTCAGCCAACAGCACCAGCGGCGCGTTGGCAACGGCACGCGCGATGGCCACGCGCTGCTGCTCGCCGCCGGAAAGTTCGGACGGACGGTGCTGGGCACGTTTGCCGATCTTCATGTAGTCGAGCAGCTGGGCAGCGCGTTCGCTCGCCTCCGATGGCTTCAACCCCTTCACCAATTGCGGCATCATCACGTTCTCCAATGCCGTGAACTCGGGCAGGAGGTGATGGAACTGGTAGACGAAACCGACGTCGTTGCGGCGGATCGCCGTGCGCTCGTCGTCGGAGAGGCGGCCACAAGCGCGCCCGTTGAGGATGACGTCGCCGGCATCAGGCCGCTCAAGCAGGCCTGCCGTGTGCAGCAGCGTCGACTTGCCGGACCCTGACGGCGCCACCAGCGCCACCATCTCGCCTGCCTTCAGCGAAAAATTGGCGTCGTTGAGGATCGTCAGCTTGCGCGATCCCTGTTCGTAATGGCGCTCGACGCCCTTGAGTTCGATGACAGCAGCAACCATCACTCGTACCTCAAGGCTTCGACCGGATCGAGCTTGGCTGCGCGCCATGCCGGAAACAGGGTCGCCAGGAACGACAGCACCAGCGCCATCGCCACCACTGAAATCGTTTCGCCGATGTCCATCTTGGCCGGCAACTGGCTGAGGAAATAGAGCTCGGGATTGAACAGAACCGTACCCGACAGCCAGGAGAAGAACTGCCGGATGCGCTCGACATTGAGGCAGATGACGACGCCGAGCAGCACGCCCGCGATCGTGCCGGTCATGCCGATCGCCGCACCGGTCATCAGGAATATGCGCATCACCGCACCGCGCGTCGCTCCCATGGTGCGCAGGATCGCGATGTCGCGGCCCTTGTCCTTCACCAGCATGATGAGGCCCGAGATGATGTTGAGCGCCGCCACCAGCACGATCAGCGTCAGGATCATGAACATGACGTTGCGCTCGACCTGCAGTGCCGAGAAGAAGGTCTCGTTGCGCTGGCGCCAGTCGGTCAGGAAGATCGGCCGCTGCGCCGCCTCCTCTACCTTGGGCTTCAGCGCGTCGATCTTGTCGGGGTTGTCGACATAGATCTCGATCGACCCGACCTTGCCTTCGGAATTGAAATAGAGCTGAGCTTCATTGAGCGGCATGAAGACGATCGATGAATCGTATTCGGACATGCCGACTTCGAAGATGCCGGTAATCTCATAGGCTTTCGCCCGCGGCGTCGTGCCCATCGGGGTAACGTCGCCATCAGGAGAAATCAGCCTGATCGAGTCGCCCAGCACCAGCCCCATGTTCTCGGCCATGCGCCGGCCGATGACCACGCCCTCCCCATCGTCGAAGCCGACGAGGGAACCCTGCTTGATGTTGTTGGCGACCAGCGTCACCTTCGCTAGGTCCGCGCCCCTGATGCCACGCACCAGCGCCCCGGAACCTGCCCCGACATTGCCCTGGGCCAGTACCTGGCCTTCGACCAGCGGGATGGCATATTTCACGCCGGCTACACCGTTGATGCGGTCGGCGACGGCGGCATAGTCCTCGAGCGGCGTGTCGATCGCCGTCACGATCAAGTGGCCGTTGACGCCGAGAATACGCGTCAACAGTTCGGCGCGAAAACCGTTCATCACCGCCATCACCACGATCAGCGTGGCAACGCCCAGCATGATGCCGAGGAAGGAGATCGAGGCAATGACGGAGATGACCGTCTCCTTGCGCTTCGACCGCAGGTAGCGCCACGCCACCATACGTTCGAAGACGGAGAACGGCCCAGCGCCTGCCGGTTTCGCCGCCGCTTTTTGGTTCATGCCTTGGCGCCCAGCTTGGCGAGCGCCTGCGCCACCGGCATCGTCTCGCGTTCGCCGCTCTTGCGGTTCTTGATCTCGACTTCGCCAGCAGCAGCGCCGCGCGGGCCGACGATCACCTGCCACGGCAGGCCGATCAGATCGGCGGTGGCGAACTTGCCGCCGGCGCGCTGGTCGGTGTCATCGTAGAGCACGTCCTTGCCCGCCGCCTCGAAGGCCGCGTAGAGCTCGCCGCAGATACGATCGCAATCGGCGTCGCCGACCTTCATGTTGATCAGGCCGACATCGAAGGGCGCAATCGACTCCGGCCAGATGATGCCGTTCTCGTCATGGCTCGCCTCGATGATGGCGGCGATCAGGCGGCTCGGGCCGATGCCGTAGGAGCCCATCGACACATAGTGTTCCTTGCCGTCAGGGCCGGTCACCTTGGCATTCATCGGCTTTGAATATTTCTCGCCGAAGTGGAAGATATGACCGACCTCGATGCCGCGCGCCGAAACCTGGTCGGCTTCAGGCACCGCAGCCCAGGCGGCATCGTCATGCATCTCTTCGGTTGCCGCGTATGGAGTCGTCCATTCCTTGACGATGCCGGCGATTTCGCCGTCATTGCCGAAATCCGTGTCGGCGCCCGGCACCGGCAGGGACAGGAAATCGCGGTGGCAGAACACCTGGCTTTCGCCGGTTTCGGCCAGGATGATGAACTCGTGGCTGAGGTCGCCGCCGATCGGGCCGGTATCGGCACGCATCGGGATCGCCTGCAGGCCCATCCGCGTGAAGGTGCGTAGATAGGATACGAACATGCGGTTGTAGGCGGCCTTGGCGCCCTCGTAGTCGAGGTCGAAGGAATAGGCGTCCTTCATCAGGAATTCGCGGCTGCGCATGACGCCGAAGCGCGGGCGCATCTCGTCGCGGAACTTCCACTGGATGTGGTAGAGGTTCAGCGGCAGATCCTTGTACGACTTGACGTAGGAGCGGAATATTTCCGTGACCATCTCTTCGTTGGTCGGACCGAACAGCATATCGCGCTCATTGCGGTCCTTGATGCGCAGCATCTCCTTGCCATAGTCGTCGTAGCGGCCGCTTTCGCGCCACAGCTCAGCCGACTGGATGGTCGGCATCAGGATTTCGAGCGCACCTGCCCGGTCCTGTTCCTCGCGCACGATGCGGCAGACCTTGTCGAGCACGCGCTTGCCCAGCGGCAGCCACGAAAAGCTGCCCTGCCCTTGCTGCCTGATCAGGCCGGCGCGGAGCATCAGCCGGTGTGAAACGATCTCCGCCTCGCGGGGATTTTCTTTCAGAATGGGCAGGAAATAGCGCGACAGACGCATCGAGTGTTCCATGAAAACGATGAAGCCGGAATCGGCGAACTAGAAAGGCTTGCTTGAACGCGCTTCATAGCCATTTCATGGCCGAATGGAAACCCGCGCGCATAGGTTACAGCGTCGCGCGTCGCTCAGGACGCACAAAGGACGCTGCAACACTTTGAATCCATGAAGGGTGCATCAGCCCCTCTGAAAGCCCTTCCTGATTTTCCGAGCCTTACAGTAGCCTAGCGCCAGAATGCCCTGCCTGGTTGATGCGCATGAGCTGCCAATCAATTGTGCATTGCAGCACACGAATGCCCGCTTGGAAGCAAAATTCCGCGTGACATTTCATTTCGGCTTAGTCTAATGTGCTCTGATAACCGAGAGGGCGGAGCAAAAATCCGTTCTCCTACGCGGTCAAAGTCTTGGGAGGATGCGATCTAGGCGCGATTACTCGCTGCCGCCGGTTACCGGAAAGCAGATCGGACGCGTTTAAATTGCAAGGCCTCGCGCCTTGCATTTTTTTTGGGCAAACAACAGCTGACTTTCGCTACCCGAAGGCGCTTTCAACACCGTTCAACTGGCACGGGGAAGGAAGTTCGGTATATCGTCGAAAGTAAATCCGAGCCCCCTGGTAACGCCATAGAACACGGCCATCACCAGCGCAGTGATCAGCGTCGTCCACAGCATCGCCCGCAGCATATGCGGCCCGCGCGGCGCACTCGCCTCGGTCCCCAGCGTCACGTTACCGTCATCGTCTTGCGTCTTCAGGCCAAACGGCAGGATGGCGAACAGCGTCAGCCACCAAAAGACGAAATACATCGCGGCGAAAGAAATCCAGTTCATGCCTGCTCCAATTCGACCAGCGTACCCTGGAAGTCCTTGGGGTGGAGAAACAATACCGGTTTGCCATGCGCGCCGATCTTGGGATTGCCGTCACCGAGCACCCGAGCGCCCGATGCCTTGAGGTGGTCGCGGGCGGCCAGGATGTCGTCAACCTCGTAGCAGACGTGGTGCATGCCCCCCGAAGCGTTCTTCGCGAGGAAGGCCGCGATCGGCGAGCCCTCGCCCAGCGGTTCGAGCAACTCGATCTTGGTGTTGCCGACGTCGATGAACACAACAGTCACGCCATGTTCGGGCAGTGCCTGCGGCTCGGTCACCTTGGCGCCGAGCGTATCGCGATAAACAGCGCTCGCCGCCGCGAGATCCGGCACGGCGATGGCAACGTGATTGAGGCGTCCGAGCATTGTTTCAAATCCTAGCGAATAGCGAATAGTGAGCAGGAAACAGGAAGAGACGACCTGACAAACAGTCCATTCGCTATTCGCTACTCCCTATTCGCTCACCTGGTGACGAAAACGGTCACCAGAGGTTTCTTGCCCCAGGCTTCGTTGGCCGCTCCGCGCACCGCGCGCCGAACCGCCTCCTGCACCAGGTCGAGGTCTTTTCGGCGCGCACGGGGTATCGAGTCTACAGCGCCTATTGCCGCATCGAGCATCAATTCCTCGAGCGCCTCGCCGCTGGCATCAGCCTCGGCCACGCCAATCGCCACCAGATCCGGGTCGCCTGAGAGTTCGTATTTGTCGTCAAGCACAACGTTAACGGCGACGTGGCCGGCAAAGGACAGCTTGCGCCGGTCGCGGATGCCCATCTCCTCGTCGCTGCCGATGAGCTTGCCATCCTTGAACACGCGGCCGAACGGCACCTGATCGATGATCTCAGCAGCACCGGGCCACAGCCTGAGCATGTCGCCGTCGCGGATCTGGGCCACTTCGGGAATGCCACACATCGCCATCAGCGAGCCCTGTCCGACTAGATGGGCTGCCTCGCCATGCACCGGCACGCCGATGCGCGGACGAACCCATTCGTACATGCGCTTGAGTTCGCTGCGGCGCGGGTGGCCGGAGACATGGACCAGCGCATCGCCGTCTTCGATGATCTTCATGCCCTGGTCGATGAGCAGGTTCTTGATCTCGAGGATCGCCTTCTCGTTGCCGGGGATCGTGCGCGAGGAAAACACCACCGTATCGCCGGGCGACAGCGCCACTTGTTTCATCTCGTCGCGCGCCAACTTGGCCAACGCTGCGCGCGGCTCGCCCTGGCTGCCGGTGCAGATGACGACGAGATTTTCACGCGGGATGTAGCCGTAGTCCTCTTCCGAGACGAATTCAGGCAGACCGTCCATGTAGCCGAGTTCGGTCGATACATCGATAACGCGCTTGAGCGAACGGCCCATGACCAGCACCTGGCGGCCGGCATCGCGCGCGGCTTCCGCGATCGAGCGGATGCGACCGACATTGGAGGAGAAGGTGGTGACGGCAACGCGCCCCTTGGCTTCCTCGATAACCTGGCGCAGTCCCTTGCCGACCTGTTGCTCGGAAGGCGAGTCACCATCGCGCAGAGCGTTGGTGGAATCGCAGATCAGCGCCAGCACGCCCTCGTCGCCATAGGCACGGAAACGCTGCTCGTCGGTCTTCGGCCCGATCGCCGGCTCCGGGTCGATCTTCCAGTCGCCGGTATGAATGACCGTTCCGGCCGGCGTCGTGATCGCAAGCGACATCGGCTCGGGGATCGAATGGGTGACCGGGATCGCCTCGATCTCGAACGGCCCGATCGTGAACTTCTCGCCGCCGCGGTAGACCGTCACTGGAATCTTCGGCGCGCCCTGCTCCGACTGCCGCTTGGCCTCGAGCAGGCCGGCGGCAAAAGGCGTCATCCACACCGGAGCCTTGAGTTTGGGCCAGGTGTCGAGCAACGCGCCATAGTGGTCTTCATGGGCATGGGTGATGACGATGCCGCGCAGATTCTTCAGATCGTCTTCGATGAAGCGCGTGTCGGGCAGAACGAGGTCGACGCCGGGCAATGTCGCGTCGGGGAACGTCACACCGACGTCGATGATGATCCACTCGCGTGCATCCGCCGGACCAAAACCGTAGAGAGCGAAGTTCATACCGATCTCGCCGACGCCGCCAAGCGGCACGAATACGAGCTCAGCGCTTTGCGCTTTCGCCATACCAGAAATCCTTTCAGGCCACTCAGGCCGCGCCGGCCGAAGCGACCGCGCCGAAATGCACATCGCCAGCGGCGATCTTAACCGTTTCACCATTGGCGTCACGGATTACGAAACGGCAATCCTCGTCGATGGTCTCGAAGACACCGCGCACGACATTACCTTCCACCCGCACAGCCACTTCGCTGCCCAGGCCCGCAGCACGCGTCAACCACTTCTTGCGGATGTCCCCCAGGCCTCGTCCCCCCGCCCACAAGCGCTCATTCTCGCTCCAGGCATCTGACAACGCGAGAAACAGCGTCTCGGCGTCGACGCCAGCGCCGAGGCTGGCAAGCGAGGTTGCCGGATAAGGCAGATCATCAGGATGGGCGACGACATTGACGCCGATCCCGATGGAAATCGCCAGCCGCTCCTGCGACAGCAGCGTCGATTCGAGCAGGATGCCGGCAAGCTTTGCACCGGACGCCAGGACGTCGTTCGGCCACTTCAGTTCGAAGCGCTTGACGCCCTGTCCGCTGCCGCCGTCGACACCCACAGAAAAACGCGCGTTGGGGGCGACCGCATCGAGCGCATCGGCCAGGGCGAGCCCGGCGACAAAACCGAGCGTCGCCGCACGCTGCAGATCGCGCTCGAGCACCATCAGCAGGGTTGCGGCCAGATTGCCCTCGGGCGTCGCCCAGACGCGGCCGCGTCGGCCGCGACCGCTCTCCTGCTTCTTCGCGACCACCCAGAGCCTGCCGGGGTCGCCGGCGACGGCGCGTTCCAGCGCCAGCGCATTGGTCGATCCTACCGTATCATGGGCTTCCAGGCGGAAGCCGTGAGCGTTGGCAGTCGGTGCGAGTTGGAATCCCATACCGTCAGAAGAAGGTCTTGGCAGCAGCTTCCGCCATCTGCCCGATCGGGCCGCCAATCAGGACGTAGAACAGCACGAACGCGCCGGACAGGCCAAGCACCAGGCGCAACTCGCCCGCCATCGGCTGGAAGCCGCCGACCGGCTCGTCAAACCACATGATCTTGATGACGCGCAGGTAGTAGTAGGCGCCCACCACCGACGACAGGACACCGATCACCGCGAGTGCATAGAGATTGGCGTTGATGGCTGCGAGGAAGACGTACCACTTTCCCCAGAAGCCGGCGAGCGGCGGGATGCCTGCCAGCGAGAACATCAGGATGGTGAGGATGGTCGCCATCATCGGATTGGTGCTCGACAGGCCAGCCAGATCGCTGATCTGCTCGACATTGCCGTCCTTGCGGCGCATGGCCAGGATGAAGGCAAAGGTGCCTAACGTCATCACCAGATAGATCAGCATGTAGATGACCACGCCGCGCACGCCGGCTTCGCTGTTGGCGGCAAGGCCGACCAGCGCATAGCCCATGTGACCGATCGACGAATAGGCCATCAGGCGCTTGATGTTGCGCTGTCCGATCGCGGCGAACGAACCGAGCACCATCGAAGCGATGGAGATGAAGACGATAATCTGCTGCCAGTCCAGGCCTATCGGCTCGAACGCGCCCATGGTGACACGCACAATCAGCGCCATCGCCGCCATCTTGGGGGCAGCGGCAAAGAACGCCGTCACCGGCGTCGGTGCGCCTTCATAGACGTCGGGCGTCCACATGTGGAACGGCACGGCCGAAATCTTGAAGCACAGGCCGGCAAGCACGAAGACCAGACCAAACACCAGCCCAAGCTGCCGCTCGCCGCCGGAAAGGGCTGCTGCGATCGCCTCGAACGAGGTGTGGCCGGTGTAGCCGTAAACCAGGGTGATGCCGTAGAGCAGCATGCCCGAAGACAGCGAACCAAGGACGAAATACTTGAGGCCCGCTTCGGTCGAACGCACGTTCTCGCGGTTGATCGCCGCAATGACGTACAGCGCTAGCGACTGCAGTTCGAGCCCGAGATAGAGCGCAAGCATGTCGTTGGCCGAGATCATCAGCAGCATGCCAAGCGTCGCCAGCATGACCAGCACCGGGAATTCGAACTTGTCGAATTTCTCGGCCTTGGCGAAGCCGACCGACATGATCAGCGTGACCACCGAGCCGAGCAGCGTCAAAAGCTTCATGGCGCGGGCGAAGGGATCGGAGACGAAGGCCGAGCCGTAGGCCTGACCGTCATGGCCGAACACCAGCATCCAGCCGCCGGCTGCGATAAGCAGCGCAACCGCCAGGCCGGTCACGGTCGTATTGGCCCGCTCCCCAGAGAAAACGCCAACCATCAGCAGCGCAAGAGCACCGACGGCAATGATCAGCTCCGGAGTGGAGAGCGAGAGGCTCGAAAGGAGTTCGGGCGTCATGGTTCGCAAAACCCCTGTCAGTTCGCCGCCGCGGTCTGCGCGGCGTCGATCGATACGGTTAGGTTGTTGATCAGCGCCTGCACCGACGTCGACGTGACGTCGAAGATCGGCGACGGGTAGACGCCATAGAAGATGACCAGGATGATCAGCGGATAAAGCACGACCTTCTCGCGGCCCGACAGGTCGAACAGACCCTTGAGGCTTTCCTTGGTCAGCGCGCCGAAGACCACGCGGCGATAGAGCCAGAGCGCATAGCCAGCCGACAGGATCACGCCGGTGGCGGCGAAGAACGCCACCCAGGTGTTGACCTGGAAGATGCCGAACAGCGTCAGGAACTCACCGATGAAGCCGGAAGTGCCGGGCAGACCGACATTGGCCATGGTGAAGATCAGGAAGACGACGGCATATTTCGGCATGTTGTTGACCAGACCGCCATAGGCCGCGATCTCGCGAGTGTGCATGCGGTCGTAGACCACGCCGACGCAGAGGAACAGCGCGCCGGAGACGAGGCCGTGGCTCAGCATCTGGAAGATCGCGCCCTGCACGCCCGCCTCGTTCATCGCAAAGATGCCCATGGTGACGTAGCCCATGTGGGCAACCGAGGAATAGGCGATCAGCTTCTTCATGTCCTCCTGCATCAGCGCCACCAGCGAGGTGTAGATGATGGCGATGACCGAGAGCGTGAACACGAACGGCGCGAAGAAATCCGAGGCCAGCGGGAACATCGGCAGCGAGAAGCGCAGGAAGCCGTAACCGCCCATCTTCAGCAGGATGCCCGCAAGGATGACCGAACCCGCTGTCGGCGCCTCGACGTGTGCATCCGGCAACCAGGTATGAACAGGCCACATCGGCATCTTCACCGCAAACGAAGCGAAGAAGGCGAGCCATAGCCATGTCTGCATGTTGGCCGGGAAGTCATGCGCCAGCAGCGTCGGGATGTCGGTCGTGCCGGCCTGCCAGAACATCGCCATGATGGCGAGCAGCATCAGCACCGAACCGAGCAGCGTGTAGAGGAAGAACTTGAAGCTGGCATAGACGCGACGCTTGCCACCCCAGACGCCGATGATAATGAACATCGGGATCAGGCCGGCTTCGAAGAACACATAGAACAGCACGATGTCGAGCGCGCAGAATACGCCGATCATCAGCGTTTCCAGGATCAGGAACGCGATCATGTATTCCTTGACGCGCTTCTCCACCGACTCCCAGCTTGCGAGGATGCAAAGCGGCATCAGGAAGGTCGTCAGGATGACGAACAGCATGGAAATGCCGTCGACGCCCATGTGGTAGGAGATGCCGGAGTCGAGCCAAGCGGCCTTTTCCACGAACTGGAAGCCGACTTCCGTCTTGTCGAAATAGATCCAGATCAGCAGCGACACCGCGAAGGTGAACACGGTGGTCAGAAGCGCAACATTGCGGATGTTGCGGCGCGCAGCGTCACCATCGTCCCTGATCAGCAGGATCAGGAACGCGCCGACCAGAGGCAGGAAGGTGATGAGCGAAAGAATGGGAACGCCAGACATCAGAAGGTGCTCCCGAGCATCATCCAGGTAACGAGGGCAGCCACGCCAATCAGCATGGCGAAGGCATAGTGATAGAGGTAACCGGTCTGCAGCTTGACGACCCGGTTGGTCACGTCGACGACGCGCGCGGAAATCCCGTCGGCACCGAAGCCGTCGATCAACCAGCCGTCACCCTTCTTCCACAGGAAGCGGCCGAGCCACTTGGCCGGGCGCACGAAGAGGAAGTCGTACAGCTCGTCGAAATACCACTTGTTGAGCAGGAAGGCGTAGAGCCCGCGGTGGCGCTGAGCCAGGTTCCTCGGCATCTCCGGCGAGCGGATGTAGAACAGGTAGGCCATGCCGAAGCCGATGATCATGGCGGCGAACGGCGCGAGCTTCACCCACATCGGCACGTTGTGGAAGTCGTGCAGGATATGGTTGGTGTCGAGCGTGAACAGCGCGCCCTTCCAGAACTCGGCATAGCCCTCGCCGATGAACTGGTCGTGGAACATGACGCCAGCAAACAGCGCACCAACCGCAAGGATGAACAGCGGCACCAGCATCACCGGCGGCGATTCATGCACGTGATGCATGACGTCAGCGGTGGCGCGAGGCCTGCCGTGGAAGGTCATGAATATCAGGCGCCAGGAATAGAAGCTGGTGAAGCAGGCGGAGATGACCAGGGCGATGAAGGCGAAAGTCGCGACCGCATTGTGGCCAACGAACGCGCCTTCGATGATCGCATCCTTGGAGAAGAAACCGGCCGTGCCGATGATCGTCGCGGGGATACCGACGCCGGTCAGCGCCAGCGTACCGATGACCATCATCCAGTAGGTGGTCGGGATCAGGGTCCTGAGGCCACCCATCTTGCGCATGTCCTGCTCGTCGGAAACGGCATGGATCACCGAGCCGGATCCCAAGAACAGCAGCGCCTTGAAGAAGGCGTGCGTGAACAGGTGGAAGATCGCCGCCGAGTAGAAGCCCATGCCGAGCGCGACGAACATGTAGCCAAGCTGCGAGCAGGTCGAATAAGCGATGACGCGCTTGATGTCGTTCTGGACCAGGCCGACCGTCGCCGCGAAAAATGCGGTGAAGGCACCGATGAAGGTCACGACGGTCAGCGCCGAGTGCGACAGCTCGAAGACCGGCGACAGGCGCGCCAGCATGAACACGCCGGCGGTGACCATGGTGGCCGCGTGGATCAGCGCCGACACAGGCGTCGGGCCTTCCATGGCGTCCGGCAGCCAGGTGTGCAGCGGCACCTGCGCCGACTTGCCCATGGCACCCATGAACAGCAGCAGGCAAACAACTGTGACCGCGACATGCTTGTCGAGTGCGTAACCGAGGAAGGTCAGGACGGTGTCGCCGTGCTCTGCGCCCTCAGCCGGCAGATATCCTGCGGCATTGGCGAAAATCGTGCCCAGATTGACCGAGCCGAACAGCACGAAGATGCCGAAAATACCGAGAAGGAAGCCGAAGTCGCCGACGCGGTTGACGACGAAGGCCTTGATGGCGGCGGCATTGGCCGAAGGCTTCTTGTACCAGAAACCGATCAGCAGATAGGACGCGAGGCCCACGCCTTCCCAACCGAAGAACATCTGGACAAGGTTGTCCGACGTTACCAGCATCAGCATCGCGAAGGTGAACAGCGACAGGTAGGCAAAGAAGCGCGGCCGGTGCGGATCGTGATGCATGTAGCCGATCGAGTAGATGTGAACCAGCGCCGACACCGTGTTGACCACGACCAGCATGACCACCGTCAGCGTGTCGATGCGCAGGGCCCAGTCGGCCTGCAGGCCGGCAACGTCCAGGAAGCGCAGCACCGGCACGGTGAACGCCTCGACGCTGCCGAGGCCGACCGTGATGAAGGCCACCCACGACAGAACGGCGGACACCACCAGCAGGCCGGAGGTGACATATTCGGATGCTTTCGCCCCGATCGAACGGCCGAACAAGCCGGCGATCAGGAAGCCGAGAAGCGGAAGGAAGACGATAGCCTGATACATTTTTGTCCCGTCAGCCCTTCATCATGTTCACGTCTTCGACCGCGATGGAGCCGCGGTTGCGGAAGAATACGACCAGAATGGCAAGACCGATCGCCGCCTCGGCAGCGGCCACCGTAAGCACGAACAGCGCAAACACCTGCCCGACCAGGTCGCCGAGCTGGGCCGAGAACGCCACGAAATTGAGGTTGACCGAGAGCAGGATCAACTCGATCGACATGAGGATGACGATGACGTTCTTGCGGTTCAGGAAGATACCGAACACGCCGAGCGTGAACAGGATCGCCGAAAGCGTGAGATAATGCGCAATACCGACAACCATGGTCAGATTCCCTTGCCCGTCTCGACCTTCTTGACCTCGATCGCGGTAGCCGGTGTGCGAGCGACCTGAGCGGGAATGCTCTGGCGCTTGACATTCGGCTTGTGGCGCAACGTCAGCACGATGGCGCCGATCATGGCGACCAGCAGGACAAGGCCGGCGATCTGGAAGAAGTAGATGTAATCTGTGTAAAGGATGTCGCCGAGCGCAGCAGTATTGTGGCGCGTAGCGATATCAGGTGTCGGCTGCGCGACCGCCGTTGCGAGCTTCGGTGCGAATGCATAACCGCCTGCCACCACGATCAGTTCAGCCGCCAGGATCAGGCCGATCAGCGCGCCGATCGGAGCGTATTGCAGCGCGCCCGACTTGAGTTCTGCGAAGTCGACGTCGAGCATCATGACGACGAACAGGAACAGCACCATGACTGCGCCGACGTAGACGACGAGCAGGATCAGCGCCAGGAACTCGGCACCCGTCAACAGGAACAGGCCCGCGGCGTTGAAGAACGTCAGGATCAGGTAGAGCACCGAGTGAACCGGGTTGCGCGCCGAAATGACCATGAAGGCCGACGCCACCGCGATGAAGGCGAAGAGGTAGAAAAATACCGCTTCAAGTCCGTTGAGCATGGGTTCCCCCGGGTTTCCTTTCGGGCAGTACGCCTTTGCGCCCTGCCCTGTTCACGTCCTTGCTCCGCCTTCGAAGCCGGCCGCGCGTTCCTTAGACGAGCCGACTTGGCCCGTCCATTGTTCAAGCGTCAGCGATACGGCGCATCCATAGCGATGTTGCGCGCGATCTCGCGTTCCCAACGGTCGCCATTCGCCAGGAGCTTTTCCTTGTCGTAGTAAAGCTCCTCGCGCGTTTCCGTCGCGAATTCGAAGTTCGGCCCTTCGACGATGGCGTCGACCGGGCAAGCTTCCTGGCAGAAGCCGCAATAGATGCACTTCACCATGTCGATGTCGTAGCGCACCGTGCGGCGGGTGCCGTCGTTGCGGCGCGGGCCGGCCTCGATGGTGATGGCCTGCGCGGGGCAGATCGCCTCGCACAACTTGCAGGCGATGCAGCGCTCTTCGCCGTTGGGATAACGGCGCAGCGCATGCTCGCCACGGAAGCGCGGGCTGACCGGACCCTTTTCATTCGGGTAGTTCAGCGTCTCCTTGGGCGCGAAGAACTGGCGCATCGACAGGAAGAAGGCGCCGACGAAGTCCTTCAGCAGCAGCGACTTGGCGGCTTGAGCGAGAGCGGACATCAGGCGGCTCCGGTAAGCTTGAGTACGGCAGCGGTGGCCACGACCATGAACAGCGAGATCGGCAGGAACACTTTCCAGCCCAGGCGCATCAGCTGATCGTAGCGGTAGCGCGGCACGAAGGACTTCACCATGGCGAACATGAAGAACACCATGCAGACCTTGAGCACGAACCAGATCACGCCCGGCACCCAGGTGAAGGGCGCGAAGTCGAAGGGCGGCAGCCACCCGCCGAGGAACAGGATCGTCGTCAGCGCGCACATCAGCACGATCGCCACGTACTCACCGAGGAAGAACAGCAGGAATGGCGTCGACGAATATTCGATCATGTGACCGGCGACGAGTTCCGACTCGGCTTCCACCAGGTCGAAGGGCGGGCGGTTCGTCTCGGCGAGCGCCGAGATGAAGAAGATCACGAACATCGGGAACAGGACGAGCCAGTTCCAGTCGAGGAACGAGTTGGGCAGGCCAACATGCGTGCCGATGCCGCCCTGCTGCGACATGACGATGTCGGTCAGGTTGAGCGAACCGGCAGTCAGCAACACGGTGACGATAACGAAGCCGATCGACACTTCATAGGACACCATCTGTGCGGCCGAACGCAGCGCGCCGAGGAACGGGTATTTCGAATTCGATGCCCAGCCGCCCATGATCACGCCATAGACCTCGAGCGAGGAAATGGCGAAGACATAGAGGATGCCGACATTGATGTTGGCAATGGCCCAGCCTTCGCTGACCGGGATCACCGCCCAGGCCGCGATTGCCAGCACCGCCGAGACGACCGGGGCAAGCAGGAACACGCCCTTGTTGGCGCCTGAGGGGATCACCGGCTCCTTGAAGACGAACTTCAAAAGATCGGCGAAGGCCTGCAGCAGGCCCCACGGGCCGACGACGTTCGGGCCGCGGCGCAGCTGCACGGCCGCCCAGATCTTGCGGTCGGCATAGAGGATATAGGCGACGAAGATCAGCAGGACGACGATCAGGACGACCGACTTCAGCAGGATGATCAGCGCCGGCAGGACGTAGAAGGAGAAAAAGGTATCCATGACAGCCCTTACTCCGCCGCCTGCTTGAAGCCGTTCTTGGCCAGTGCCGAACATTCGGCCATCACCGCCGACGCCCGGGCGATCGGGTTGGTGAGGTAGAAATCCTTCACCACGGAGGTGAAGGCGCCCTTGTTCAGCCGGCCGCCGAGCTTGGCGACCTTTGCGATGTCATCATTGTCGCCGGCATCGATGTGGTCGATGCGGGCAAGATGCGGGAACTCCGCATAGAGCTTGGCGCGCAGCTGCTGCAGCGAATCGAAGGGCAGCTTGTGGCCGAGCACGTCGGACAGAGCCCTCAGGATCGCCCAGTCTTCCTTGGCCTCGCCCGGCGCGAAGCCGGCGCGGTTCGTCTGCTGCACCCTGCCCTCGGTGTTGACATAGGTGCCCGACTTCTCGGTGTAGGCAGCCGCCGGCAGGATGACGTCAGCGCGGTGGGCGCCTGCGTCGCCATGCGTGCCGACATAGACCACGAAGGCATTGCCGGTCTTGGCCATGTCGAGTTCGTCGGCGCCGAGCAGGAACAGCACGTCGGTGTCGCCGAGCATCGCAGCCACGTCCATGCCCCCCTCGCCCGGCACAAAGCCGATGTCGAGGCCGCCGACGCGGGCTGCCGCGGTGTGCAGCACGGCAAAGCCGTTCCAGTCCGGCCGGCTCGCCTTGACGGCGTCGGCGAGCTTGGCCGCCTGGCCGAGCACGGCAGCACCGTCCGAACGCGCGATCGCGCCCTGGCCGACGATGATCAGCGGATGGGAAGCCTTCTTGAGAACCGAGAAGAACTTGCCGTTGCCTTCGACGAGATCCTTCAGCGTTTCCGGGCCCGAGCCCAACTGCTCGTAGTCGTAGCGCGTGTCGCCGATCTCGCCGATGACGGCGACCGGTACATTCGCTGCGCGCCAGTGCTTGCGGATGCGGGCGTTGAGCACTGAAGCCTCGAAGCGCGGATTGGCGCCGATGATGAGGATGGCGTCGGCTTTCTCGATGCCCTCGATGGTCGGGTTGAAGATGTAGCTGGCACGGCCGAGCGACGGGTCGAGCGCGGCACCATCCTGGCGGCAGTCGACGTTGTTCGAGCCGAGCGAGGTGATCAGGCCCTTGAGCGCATACATCTCCTCGACGGTGGCCAGATCGCCGGCAATCGCGCCGATACGGTCGGCCGAGGTCTTGGCAACAGCGCCCTTGATCGCCGCGAAGGCTTCAGCCCAGGTCGCGGGTGCAAGGCGGCCATTGTGGCGCACATAGGGGCGGTCGAGGCGCTGCGTGCGCAGGCCGTCCCAGATGAAACGGGTCTTGTCGGAGATCCACTCCTCGTTCACCGCCTCGTTGATGCGCGGCATGATGCGCATCACTTCGCGGCCTCTGGAGTCGACGCGGATGGCCGAACCCACGGCATCCATCACGTCGATGGATTCGGTCTTGGTCAGCTCCCACGGACGCGCCTGGAAGGCATAGGGCTTCGAGGTCAACGCGCCGACCGGGCACAGGTCGATGACGTTGCCCTGCAGCTCGGAGGTCATCGCCTGCTCGAGATAGGTGGTGATCTCGGCGTCTTCGCCGCGGCCGATCAGGCCGAGCTCGGAAATGCCGGCGACTTCGGTGGTGAAACGGACACAGCGCGTGCAGTGGATGCAGCGCGTCATGATCGTCTTGACCAGCGGACCGATATACTTGTCCTCGACCGCGCGCTTGTTCTCATTGTAGCGCGAACCATCGAGGCCGAAGGCCATCGCCTGGTCCTGCAGGTCGCATTCGCCGCCCTGGTCGCAGATCGGGCAGTCGAGCGGATGGTTGATGAGCAAGAACTCCATCACGCCTTCGCGGGCCTTCTTGACCATCGGCGTATTGGTGAAGATCTCGGGCGCCTCGCCATTCGGGCCGGGACGCAGGTCGCGCACGCCCATGGCGCAGGATGCCGCCGGCTTGGGCGGTCCGCCCTTCACCTCGACAAGGCACATGCGGCAGTTGCCGGCAATCGACAACCGCTCGTGGAAACAGAAGCGCGGCACTTCCGCGCCAGCCTCTTCTGCCGCCTGCAGCAGCGTATAGTGGTCGGGTACCGAAATCTCTTTCCCGTCGACCTTAAGCTTTGCCATAGCGCCTCAAATCCCGCGGATGATCCGCATTCCGTCCTGCAGAAAGCGCAGCTTGCGCTGCGCCCTCAAATCCTCAGTTCACTTGCCTGCGGCAAGTTTGGCCGCCTGCCCTATCCAGTCATCGCGTCCGATCCGGCCCTTGAAGCCGAGATAGTCGTCCGCCCAGGCAACCTCTTCATCCGTCCAGGCCGCGATCTGGCCATAAGTCCAGATGCCCTGCCCGTTCAACACCTGCTCCAGCTTCGGCCCGATGCCGGCGATCGCCTTGAGATCGTCAGGCGCTTCCGGCTTCGCAATCGCCGGCGGCTGCCTGAAATCCTCGGGCTGCAGCACCGCTGCTCCCTTGGCTCCCGCACCAACGGCGGCCTTCTTCCTGGCCTCGGCCGTCTCCAGCCTGCGTGCCAGCGTCTTGACCTCGGCGATCAGCGACGCTGCCGTGACCTCGGCCTTTTTCGACGCCGAGCGCTCCAACGGCTTCACGTCAAAAGCACCGGCGAAATCGCCGAAGTCCTGCGAGAGCATCCGTTGCGCTGTCCCGGAAACGCCGGCGACAGCCCCCATCCACACGCCCATGGCGTGGCTGGCAAGGCCGAAGCCGAGTGCAGAAGCGGCAGCGACGCCGGCAGCAGGGTGCGCCAGGAGATTTGCCGCTCCGGCAAGCTCCTTCGGCAGCATCGCCGCGAAGTCCCTGTTCATCTGCTCCAAACGTTCCATTTCAGACACTGCAACTTCGGGAATGGAAAATGTCGACATCGGTAGCCCCTTGTCGCCTTCGCCGTTCGCCTTTGCCTCGTCGTTTCCTGTTTCGCCTCGGGCCTTAGGCCCGCACTTTCTGTTTCCGTTTACTCTGCCGCCACAAGCACCGGCTCGGCGCGATGCGCGTTACGCGAGAACTCGTCGATGCGCCGCTCGATTTCCGGGCGGAAGTTGCGGATCAGGCCCTGGATCGGCCATGCGGCCGCGTCACCCAGAGCGCAGATCGTGTGGCCTTCCACCTGCTTGGTGACGTCGAGCAGCATGTCGATCTCGCGCTTGTGCGCTTCGCCGCGCACCAGACGCTCCATGACCCGCCACATCCAGCCGGTGCCTTCACGGCACGGCGTGCACTGGCCGCAGCTCTCGTGCTTGAAGAAGTAGCTGAGACGCGCGATCGCCTTCACGATGTCGGTCGACTTGTCCATGACGATCACGGCTGCCGTGCCGAAGGACGACTTGCGCTCGCGCAGGCCGTCGAAATCCATCGGGCAGTCGATAATGTCCTCGGCCTTGACGACCGGGCAGGACGCGCCGCCGGGGATGACCGCAAGCAGGTTGTCCCAGCCACCGCGGATGCCGCCGCCGTGCTTTTCGACCAACTCGCGGAAGGTGATGCCCATGGCCTCTTCGACCGTGCAGGGCGTGTTCACATGGCCGACCAGCATGAACAGCTTAGTGCCGACATTGTTCGGCCGTCCGATGGACGAGAACCAGGCCGCACCGCGACGCAGGATGGTTGGGGCGACCGCAATCGACTCGACGTTGTTGACCGTCGTCGGGCAGCCATAGAGGCCTACGTTCGCCGGGAATGGCGGCTTGAGGCGCGGCTGGCCCTTCTTGCCCTCGAGGCTTTCCAGCAGCGCGGTTTCCTCGCCGCAGATATAGGCGCCGGCGCCGTGATGGACGTAGATTTCGAAGTCGTAGCCGTTCTTGTTGTTCTTGCCGATCAGCTTGGCGTCATAGGCCTCGTCGATGGCCCGCTGCAGCGCCTCGCGCTCGCGGATGAACTCGCCACGCACATAGATGTAGGCGGCAACCGCGCCCATGGCGAAACCGGCAAGCAGGCAGCCCTCGACCAGCGTGTGCGGGTCGTTGCGCAGGATGTCGCGGTCCTTGCAGGTGCCGGGCTCGGATTCGTCGGCATTGACGACGAGATAGGACGGCCGGCCGTCGCTGGTCTTGGGCATGAACGACCACTTGAGACCAGTCGGGAAGCCGGCGCCACCACGGCCGCGCAGGCCCGACGCCTTCATCTCGTCGATGATCCAGTCACGGCCTTTTTCGATGATGCCGGCGGTGCCATCCCAGGCGCCACGCGACATCGCCCCAGCCAGCGACTTGTCGAAGCGGCCGTAGATGTTGGTGAAAATGCGGTCCTTGTCCTCAAGCATGTTCTTGCTCCTCAGACCGGCTTCTTGCCGGGGGCCTTGGCCTTTGCCGGCGCGGAATCAACAAGCTGCGACGCGGTTGCAGCCGGAGCGGTCGCGGCAGCCTTCGCAGCCTTCGACGCGGCCTTGGCATCCTTGTCACGGGTGCTCTTCAGGACCGACTTTTCGTCCACGAGCGAGGTGAACCCGGTCAGCGGCGCGGAATAGAAGCGACCGGTCTGCGGACCCGGCTTCACCTGGTCGCCCTTGCCCGCCTCGAACAGGTCAATGATCTCGGCCAGGCGTTCGGGGGTCAGGTCCTCGTAGGTGTCCTTGAAGATCATGACCATCGGCGCATTCACGCAGGTGCCCTGGCACTCGACCTCTTCCCACGACAGCGTGCCCGCCGCGTTGGTGTGGAACTGGTCGTGATGGATCTTGGAGCGGCATACATCGATCAGCTCTTGCGAGCCGCGCAGCATGCAAGGCGTGGTGCCGCAGACCTGCACATGGGCGCGCGTGCCGACCGGCTGTAGCTGGAACTGGGTGTAGAAAGTCGCCACTTCCAGCGCGCGGATATAGGGCATGCCGAGCATGTCGGCGACGTGCTCGATCGCCGCCCTGGTGACCCAGCCTTCCTGTTCCTGCGCCAGCATCAGCAGCGGGATCACCGCCGACTGTTCGCGGCCCTTGGGGTACTTCTTGATCCAGGTCTTGGCCTGCGCCGTGAACGCCTTGTTGAAGGCGAATGAGGCGGGCTGGACGCTGGCTTCTGCGAGACGGCGGACTGACATTTAGCGGTCGACCTCACCAAACACGATATCGAGGGAGCCGAGAACGGCCGAGATATCCGCCAGCATGTGGCCGCGGCACAGGAAATCCATCGCCTGGAGATGGGCGAAGCCCGGTGCGCGCAGCTTGCAGCGGTACGGCTTGTTGGTGCCGTCGGAAACCAGATAGACGCCGAATTCGCCCTTGGGCGCCTCTACGGCTGCGTAAACCTCGCCGGCCGGAACGCGATAGCCTTCGGTGTAGAGCTTGAAGTGATGGATCAAGGATTCCATCGAACGCTTCATCGCGGCGCGCTTCGGCGGAACCACCTTGCCGTCCATGTTGGAGACGGGGCCGGTGCTTTCCTTGCCGAGCAGAAGATCGACGCACTGGCGAATGATCTTTGCCGACTGGCGCATCTCTTCCATACGGATCAGATAGCGGTCGTAGCAGTCGCCGTTCTTGCCGATCGGAATGTCGAAATCCATCTCCGAATAGCATTCGTAGGGCTGGCTCTTGCGCAGGTCCCAGGCAGCGCCCGAACCGCGAACCATCACACCCGAGAAGCCCCAGGCCCAGGCGTCATCGAGCGACACCACACCGATGTCGACGTTGCGCTGCTTGAAGATGCGGTTCGGCGTCAGGAGATCGTCGAGATCATCGACCGACTTGAGGAACGGATCGACCCACTTGCCGATGTCCTCAACCAGCTTCTGCGGCAGGTCCTGATGCACGCCGCCCGGGCGGAAATAGGCCGCATGCATGCGCGAGCCGCTGGCGCGTTCGTAGAACACCATCAGTTTTTCGCGCTCGACAAAGCCCCAGAGCGGCGGCGTCAGAGCACCGACGTCCATGGCCTGCGTCGTCACGTTGAGGATGTGCGACATGATGCGGCCGATTTCGCTGTAGAGAACGCGAATGATCTGGCCGCGCTTCGGCACCTCGACGCCAAGCAGACGCTCGACGCCAAGGGCAAAGGCATGCTCCTGGTTCATCGGCGCGCAATAATCAAGACGGTCGAGATAGGGCACGGCCTGCAGGTAGGTCTTGGCCTCCATCAGCTTTTCGGTGCCGCGGTGCAGCAGGCCGATATGCGGATCGACGCGGTCGACGACTTCGCCATCCAGCTCGAGCACCAGGCGCAGCACGCCGTGCGCCGCCGGATGCTGCGGGCCGAAGTTGATGTTGAAATTGCGGACGGAGGTTTCAGCCATTTCGGCGCCTCAATTCGTCTTGGCTTTTTCGTCGCCCGGAAGCACGTATTCGGTGCCTTCCCAGGGAGACAAAAAGTCGAAATTGCGGAATTCCTGCTTGAGCTCGACCGGCTCGTAGACGACGCGCTTCTGCTCGTCGTCGTAGCGAACCTCGACGAAGCCGGTGAGCGGGAAGTCCTTGCGCAGCGGATGGCCTTCGAAGCCGTAGTCCGTCAGCAGGCGACGCAGGTCCGGATGGCCGGAGAACAGGATGCCGTACATGTCATAGGCTTCGCGCTCGAACCAGTCGGCGCCCGGATAAACCGAAGTCACCGACGGCACCGGAGTGTCTTCATCCGTGCTGATCTTGATGCGAATGCGGAGGTTCTGGCGCGGCGACAAGAGATGATAGACGACATCGAAGCGCTTGCGGCGCTGCGGATAGTCGACACCAGCCACATCAATGAAGGAAACGAACTGGCACTGCACGTCGTCGCGCAGGAAAGTCAGCACATCGACGATGTCGGCAGCCTTCACCGTCAGCGTCAACTCGCCATAGACGATGACGCTTTCTTCGATGTCGGCATCGAGCTTTTCCGCAATGTAAGCGGCAAGGTCGTTCAGGGCTTCACTCATCTGGGATCACCGCTCGATGGTGCCGGTGCGGCGGATCTTTTTCTGCAGCAGGAGAATGCCGTAGAGAAGCGCCTCAGCCGAGGGAGGGCAACCGGGAACATAGATGTCGACAGGCACGACCCGGTCGCAGCCGCGCACCACGGAATAGGAATAGTGATAGTAGCCGCCGCCATTGGCGCACGAGCCCATGGAGATGACGTAACGAGGCTCCGGCATCTGGTCGTAGACCTTGCGCAGTGCGGGAGCCATCTTGTTGGTCAGGGTGCCGGCAACGATCATGATGTCGGACTGGCGCGGTGAAGCGCGCGGTGCGATGCCGAACCGCTCGCTGTCATAGCGCGGCATGGCCGAGTGAATCATCTCGACCGCGCAGCAAGCCAGACCGAAGGTCATGTACATCAGCGAACCGGTACGGGCCCAGGTGATGAGCGCCTCGGACGAGGTAACGAGAAAGCCCTTGTCGGCCAACTCGTTGTTGATCTCGCCGAAGAAGGCGTCGTCAGAACCGATGGGCTTGCCGGTGTTCGGATCGATGATGCCTTTCGGCTTCGGTGCGATCAGGGTGCCGGAGGCGTCGTTCAATCCCATTCCAGCGCTCCCTTTTTCCACTCATAGATAAAGCCGATGGTCAGCACGGCCAGGAAGACCATCATCGACCAGAAGCCGAGCATGCCGATCTCGCCGAAGGACACAGCCCACGGGAACAGGAAGGCAACTTCGAGGTCGAAGATGATGAACAGGATGGACACCAGGTAGAAGCGGATGTCGAACTTCATGCGGGCATCGTCGAACGAGTTGAAGCCGCACTCGTAGGCAGACAGCTTTTCCGGATCCGGACTGCGGTAGGCAACCAGGAAGGGCGCCACGATAAGGGCTATGCCAACCACGAGCGCCACACCGATGAAAATCACGATGGGCAGATACGAACTCAAGAGAGCGTTCATGCTGCGAATTCCGTTGGTGGCCAATCCACCCAGAATTACAGCACGGGGTCCGTTTCCGGAAGCGCGACGCAAGATCGTCGCCTCGGACGAACGGTCGTGCTGCAACGCGGCGACGGTTAGCGCAGGCGGTCGGGCGAAGCAAGCCCAACCTTGTCCGAAAGGTGGCAAAGCGCACCGCTGGACCAAAATCCTGCGTGGATGACTCGCGTTTTATTTCTTTCTATTTTTACTCCACTTTACACTCCTGACAAGTCCTGGACCGCGGTCCTGCTAGCATCTGCAGCAAGAACTGATTCCACTGCCCTTGCGTCATCCACCTTGAGACTGCGATAGCTTGCCGCAATGAAGGAAAAACTCTCGCTTTCCGCCGCCCGCCGCGTTGCTTTGGCGGCCCAGGGTTTTGCCGACCCACGCCCTTCGGGTGCCATCACCCGACGGCACCTGCAGCGCGTGCTCGACCGAACCGGCCTGTTCCAGATCGACTCGGTCAGTGCCGTGGTCCGCGCACACTACATGCCGCTTTATTCGCGCCTCGGGCCCTACCCCATGGCGCTGCTCGACGAGGCGATGCAGTCGCGCAAGCGCCTGACATTCGAATACTGGGCGCATGAAGCCTCGCTGCTGCCGCTCGACACCTGGCCTCTGATGCGCTGGCGCATGGAACGCGCCGCCAATCACGACGGCATGTATGGCGGCCTGACCAAATTCGGCCGCGACAACAAAACCTATATCGACGAGATTTTTCGCCAGGTCGTCGATCGCGGGCCGATCGCCGCGTCCGACATAGAAGGAGCGAAAGGCTCCGGCGGCTGGTGGGGCTGGAGCCGCGAAAAACACGCCTTCGAATGGCTGTTCTGGGCCGGCCGCATCACCACCCATTCGCGCCGCGGCTTCGAGCGGCTCTATGATCTGCCCGAGCGCGTGCTGCCGGCGGCCATATATGATCGCCCCGTTCCTGCCCCGGCCGATGCCCAGCGCGAACTGCTGCGAATCTCCGCCCGCGCCCATGGCGTGGCGACCGCCGCCTGTTTGCGCGATTACTTCCGCCTGTCCCCAGCCGACATGAAAGGCCGCATCGAAGAACTGGTCGATTCGAGCGAACTGATTCCCGTGCGCGTCGAGGGCTGGGACAGGCAGGCCTATCTGCATGCCGAGGCGCGCATTCCGCGCAAGGTGCAGGCACGCGCGCTACTCGCGCCATTCGATCCGCTGGTCTTCGAACGTTCCCGCGCCGAAAGCCTGTTCGGCTTCCGCTATCGCATCGAAATCTACACGCCGGCGGAAAAGCGCCAGTACGGCTATTATGTGCTGCCGTTCCTGCTCGGCGAGCGCATCGTCGCCCGTATCGACCTCAAGGCCGACCGGCCGGCAGGCGTCCTGCGCGTCCATGCCGCCTATTCAGAGCCCTGCGCCCCATCGGAAACGGCTGCCGAACTCCATGAAGAACTGGAGCAGATGCGCGCCTGGCTCGGCCTCGAACGCATTGAGGTAACGCCAGCCGGCGACCTCGGGCCGGCGCTTCGCGACATTGCGGGTCGCTCGCTTGCGTTGACTCCTCCCCTCACGAAAGCCTAAATCGCCATCAGACGGTCCTTCGCCCGCAACGGCGGAGGCTAAGAGGGAATGCGGTGCGGCGCTTTGGCGTCAAATCCGCGGCTGTCCCCGCAACTGTAAGCGACGAGCCAAGGCCGGTAACCACTGGGATGTACTCCCGGGAAGGCGGTGCGAAGGCGACGACTCGCGAGCCAGGAGACCTGCCGTCTGCAACATTGATCCGATCGCCTGGCGGGTGTCCCAGGCAAGGAGCCTGGTATTTTGGAACTCGACGACAATCCCTCGGTCGAAATTGGGGACGCATCCAGCGGTGACGCCGACACGCGCGCAGCTGCGGTGACGATTCTCGTCTGCTCGTCCTGCCGCGACGAAACCGGCTCGGATGCGCATCCCCGCGCCGGCACCCGACTGGCCGAAGATGCCAGGCTTGCGGCCAGCGGCGAAAATATCGCCGTGCGCAGCGTCGAGTGTCTCGGCAATTGCAAGCGCCGCCTGAGTGCGGCCCTCATTCGCAATGGTTCGTGGAGCTACGTCTTCGGCGATCTCAGGGTCACATCGGGCGAAGACCTCGTCACCGGGGCAAAACTCTTTTCCACCTCGACCGATGGCCTGATCCCGTGGCGCGGCCGTCCCGACAGTCTCAAGCGCGGCCTCATCGCGCGCATCCCCCCACTTGCACTCATCAAGGAAAACAAATGACCGCCTCCGTCGAACGCGTTCCCTGCACCGTCGTCACCGGCTTTCTCGGCGCCGGCAAGACGACGCTGATCCGCAACCTGCTCGAAAATTCGAAGGGCAAGCGCCTCGCCATCATCGTCAACGAGTTCGGCGATGTCGGCATCGACGGCGAAATCCTGAAGGGTTGCGGCATCGACACCTGTCCAGAAGAAAACATCGTAGAACTGGCCAATGGCTGCATCTGCTGCACCGTGGCTGATGATTTCGTGCCCGCGCTCGACCAGATCCTGGCACGCACGCCGCGCGTCGACCACATCCTGATCGAGACCTCCGGCCTCGCACTGCCCAAGCCGCTGGTCCAGGCCTTCCAATGGCCGTCCGTCAAGAGCCGCGTCACCGTCGACGGTGTCATCGCCGTGGTCGACGGTGCAGCACTCGCGGACGGCAAGGTCGCTTCCGACATGGACGCGCTCGCCGCCCAGCGTAGCGCCGATGATTCGCTCGACCATGACGATCCGGTCGAGGAGGTGTTCGAGGACCAGGTCGCCTGCGCCGACCTCATCATTCTGTCGAAGAGCGATCTGCTCGACGCCAACGGCCATGCCCGCGCCAACGCCATCATCGGCGAGCACCTTGCGCGCGCGGTCAAGATCGTGCCGACAGCACTCGGCAAGGTCGATCCCTCCGTTCTGCTCGGCCTCGGCCTCGCCGTCGAGGACGACATCGAAAATCGCAAGACCCATCACGACGGCGCTTTCGACCACGAGCACGACGACTTCGACACCTTCGTCATCGATATCCCCTCGATCGCCCATCCCGATGAACTGGCCAAGCGCGTCGCCACCGCAGCCGAAGAAGAAAACGTGCTGCGCGTGAAGGGCTTCGTCGAGGTCGGCGGCAAGCCGATGCGCCTGCTGGTCCAGGCCGTCGGCCCGCGCGTCAACCACTATTACGACCGCGCCTGGACGGCCGAGGACGACCGCCGCTCGCGCCTGGTCGTGATCGGTCTCAAGGGGCTCGACCGCCCGGCCATCGAGCGCATTCTGGTAGGCTAGGCCGGATGCACATCCTCACCACCACCTCCGCCTCGCTCGACGATCTCATCGAGCCAGTCGATCTGCGGCAGCAGCCGGCGGATGTGGTGGCGCTGTCCTTCACCGACAGCGACCTGGCCGGCCTCGCCAGCGCCTGGAAGGCTGACGCCGAACGCCTCCCCTCGATGCGTCTCGCCAGCCTGCGCGACCTCAGGCATCCAATGTCGGTCGATCTCTGGATCGATAGCGTGGCTGCGCACGCCAAGGTGATTCTGGTTCGCATCCTCGGCGGCTATGACTGGTGGCGCTACGGCTGCGACCGGCTTGCCGCAATCGCGCGTGAAAAAGGCATCGCGCTCGCCCTGTTGCCCGGCGAAAGCCATGTCGCCGATATCAGGCTGATCGAGGGCTCGACCTTGCCGCACGCCGAACTCGACGCGTTGCTTGGCTATTTCCGACAGGGCGGGCCGGAGAACATGAAGGCGCTGGTCGCGCGGCTCGCGGGGCTGGCTGGTGGCAGCTGCACCGCAGTCGCGCCGGTGTCCGTGCCGAAAGCGGGTTTCTACGGTCCGGCCCGGGGCGTGATCGAAGCGCCAGCCCTTTACCTCCCCTCTTGTGGGCAGGGTAACACCCCTATCGTCCCGATCATCTTCTACCGCTCGATGTTGCTGGCCGCCGATGTCGCGCCCATCGATGCGCTGGTCGAAGCGCTGAGGGCACAAGGCCTGCGCCCTGCTCCGATCTTCGTGTCGAGCCTGAAAGACAAGGAATCGCTCGCCTTCGTCGAGAAGGCGCTTTCGCAACTCGCCCCCTCGGCCATCGTCACCGCCACAGCCTTCGCGGCAGGCGCCGAGCCTAGTGCCGAAACCCTGTTCGACCGCGCCGGCGTCCCCGTGTTCCAGGTTATCGTCGCCACCACCCGCCGCGAGGCATGGAAGGGCAGTCCGCGTGGGTTGGCCCCCGCCGATCTTGCCATGCATGTCGTCATGCCCGAACTCGATGGCCGCATCCTTGCCGGCGCCATCTCCTTCAAGGCGGAGAGCGAACTCGATCCCGCACTTGGCTTCCGCGCCGTCGTCAACCGACCTGAGTTGGACCGCGTAGAGCAGGTCGCTACCCGCATCGCCGCCCACCTGCGCTTGCAGCGCGCGCCGCGCGACAAACGCAAGCTCGCGATCCTCATCCCCGACTATCCCAGTGCCCCCGGGCGCACCGGCTACGCCGTAGGCCTCGACGTGCCCAATAGCGTGCTGGCCATGCTGCACGACCTGAAGGAAGCGGGTTATGCGGTTGAACGGATTCCCGAAACTCCGCGCGCACTGCTCGACCTGATCGAGGCCGGCGGGCATGGCCTGGCGCTTGAAGACTATGAGGTCATTTCCTCGGAATTGCCCGCCGAAGCACGTGAGACCATACTGTCCGCTTGGGGCCCGCCGAAGGCGGAGGCAACGGACAATATGTTTCCCTTCCGCGCCGCGACCTTCGGCAATGTCACGGTGGCCCTTGCCCCCGATCGCGGCCGCTCGGCCGACCGCCGCGCCGATTACCACGACCCGTCGCTGCCGCCGCGCCATACGCTGCTCGCCTTCGGACTGTGGCTGCAGAAGTCGCTCGGCATCCACGCGATCATCCATGTCGGGGCGCATGGCACGCTCGAATGGCTGCCGGGCAAGACGGTCGCTCTGAGCCAGACCTGCTTCCCCGAGATCGTCACCGGTTCACTGCCGGTGATCTATCCCTTCATCGTCTCCAATCCTGGCGAAGCCGCCCAGGCCAAGCGCCGCATTGCCGCCGTGACCCTCGGCCATTTGCCACCGCCGCTTACCGCTGCCGGACTCGACGAAAACCAGCACAGGCTCGAGCGACTGGTCGACGAATATGCCCAAGCCGACGGTCTCGACCGTCGCCGCCGCGACCGGCTGGCCAGGCTGATCGTCGAGACGGCGGCACAAACCGGCCTTGCCGCCGAGGCCGGCGTCGCCAGGACCGACGCACCTGACGAAGCGTTGCGCCGCATCGATGCCTGGCTCTGCGACCTCAAGGATTTCGCCATCAAGGACGGCCTGCATATCTATGGCCGCGCCATTGACGGCGAGGCCGACGCGATGCGCCGTCTGAGTGCTGCTGGAGAACGGGATGGGCTGATCGCCGCCCTCGACGGTCGCCACGTCAAGGCCGGGCCATCAGGCGCGCCAGCACGCGGCCGCACCGACGTTCTGCCGACGGGGCGCAACCTGTTCACCTCCGACCCGCGCACCATGCCGACGCCGACGGCTTTCGATCTCGGCAAGGCAGCCAGCGACGAGATCATGCGCAGCTATCTGCAGGGCCACGGCGAATGGCCGCGCGCACTGGTCATCGACTTGTGGGGCAGCGCCTCCTTGCGCACCGGCGGCGAGGAGATCGCGCAAGGGTTGGCGCTGATGGGCTGCCGGCCGCAATGGGACGCCGCCACCGGCCGCGTTACCGGCATCGAAGTGCTGCCGCCGGCAGCGCTCGGCCGCCCGCGCGTCGACGTTACCTGGCGCATATCTGGCCTGTTCCGCGACATGTTCCCGACCCAGATCGCATTGATCGACGCCGCTGCGCGCGCAGTTGCCGCCCGCGACGAGGACGATTCGGAAAACCCGCTCGCCGCCAGCGCCCGCGCAGCCGGCAGGATCGAGCCGCGCATCTTCGGCTCCTCGCCCGGAACTTACGGCGCGGGCCTCGAAGACCTGCTTTCCAGCGGCGACTGGAGCGCGCGGGAAGACCTCGGCCGCGCCTACCTCGACGCAGCCTCTCATGCCTATGGCGGCGCCGAGGGCGAAGGCATCTCCGCGCCGGGCGCCTTTGCCGGCCGTATCGCCGAAGCCGATCTTTTGGTCCACACCGGCGACGACCCCGGCCGCGACATCCTCGAGGGCTCGGCCGACGTCGCCTTCATCGGCGGCTTTTCAGCCGCTGTTGCCGCACTCGGCAGGAACGCCGACGTCATCGTGCTCGACACCACGGACCCGCAAAGGCCCCGCCCCCGCTCGGTGACCGAGGCCGTCGGCCGAGTCGTGCGTGCCCGCGCCATCAATGCCCGCTTCATTGAGGGACAGATGCGCCACGGCCCACGCGGCGCCTCGGAGTTCGCCGAGACCGTCGACAGACTGATCGGCTTTGCTGAAACCACCAATGCCATTCCAGGTGCCCTGATCGAGGCCGTCCACGAAGCCTATGTCGGCGATGAAGCCGTGCGCGCCTTCATGCTGCGCGAGAATCCGGCGGCAGCGAAATTCATCGCCGAGCGTTTTGCAACCGCCCGTCGGCGCGGCCTGTGGCATCCCTTGCGCAATTCGATCGATGACGATCTCGCCGCCCTGATCGCCGAAGCCTCGGCAAAGGAGGTCGCGGCATGACGACCTTCTCACGACGCGGTGCCTGCCCCGCGCTCTCGGCGCCGATGCAGACCGGCGACGGCCTGCTGGTGCGGCTCAATCCTCTGACTGGCGAAATCGCGCCCAAAACACTGATCGGGTTGTGCGAATCCGCCCTTCGCCACGGCAACGGCATCGTCGAGGTCACCGCGCGCGGCAGCATCCAGATCAGGGGCCTGACGGCTGAAAGTGCAGCGCTGCTCGCCGCCGAGGTCGATGCACTCGGCATCGCCGTCCGCACCGGCGTGCCCGTGGATACGAGCCCGCTCGCCGGCATCGATCCGGCAGAGATCGCCGATCCGCGACCTTTGGCGGAGACGATCCGGGCCGGCATCGCCAAGGCCGGCCTCGTCGAACGTCTCGGCCCGAAGGTCTCCGTGGTGGTCGATGGTCGTGGGCAAATCGGGCTCGGAGCTGTGATGGGCGATGTCCGGCTGGTGGCCGCCGACGCCATGCGCTGGCGGCTGTCAGTTGGTGGCGACGAGAAGGCCGCGACGTTTGTCGGCGAATTCGATGCCGATGCGGCCGCTACCGCCACGCTCGATATTCTGAAGGCCGTCGCGGAATTGGGGCGCCAAAGTCGTGCCCGCGATGTCGGCCTAGCAACGGTACATTCGGCAATTGAAGGGTCTGAGAGGTCTCATTCCGTCCCGCCCCCCTCTGTCCTGCCGGACATCTCCCCCACAAGGGGGGAGATCGGCAGCTTCGCCGGTTCCGCTTGTCTTGGAACTTTGCCGATAGGCGAAAGCGCAGATGCAGGCCTGATCTCCCCCCTTGTGGGGGAGATGTCCGGCAGGACAGAGGGGGGCGCGAATGAACTCAACTTCACCGACACGGCCACTCTCAAAGCTACTGATTCAAATTCTGAGCACTCTCCTGCAACCGATTCATCCCCCATCGGAATCCTCCAGCTAGGCGATAGCCAAATCACCCTCGGCATAGCCCTGCCCTTCGGCTCCGTCGACGCCGCAACGCTGGTTGCCTTCTGCGAATGCGCCATCGAATGCGGCGCAACCGGCATCCGCCCTGCACCGGGCAGAAGCCTGCTCCTCGTGGGCCTCGACCAGCCTGCCGCAGAAGCCCTGACTGACACGGCAAACAACCTCGGCCTCGTCACCGCCCCCACCGATCCGCGTATCCGCATCGCTGCCTGTCCCGGCGCGCCGGCCTGTGCATCCGGCATGATCGCCGCCCGCGACGTCGCCGCTGAAATAGCACAAACGCTCGGCCCAGCCCTCGACCCGACGCTGTCGCTACATGTCTCCGGCTGCGCCAAGGGCTGCGCCCATCCTGGGGTCGCCGCCCTCACCATCGTCGGTGACGAAAAAGGCGCGGCATTTGTCGTCGGCGGAACGGCGAAGGGACTTCCGGCAACCTACACCGCAGGATATGAAGCCGCGCAAGGCGTTCGCCGACTTGCTGCACTCGTCGCCGCCGAGCGCCAACCGCACGAGGATGCCACCGCCTGCCTCGCCCGGCTTGGCGCCAAGCGCCTGGCGCAAGCGTTAGTACAAGGATGATCATGGCCGCCTACGACTATATCCACGATGGCATGGCCATCTATGAGCGCTCCTTCGCCATCATCCGCTCGGAAGCCGACCTTTCGCGCTTCTCCGAGGCGGAAGCGGATGTCGCGGTGCGCATGATCCATGCCTGCGGGCTGGTCGAGGCAGCACAGCATTTCGTCTTCTCGGAAAATTTTGTCTCGGCGGCGAGCAACGCGCTCAAGGCTGGCGCGCCGATCTTCTGCGACGCCGAGATGGTGGCGCGTGGCGTCACCCGCGCCCGCCTGCCTGCCGACAACGAGGTGATCTGCACGCTGCGCGACCCGCAGACGCCCGAGATCGCGCAAAGGATCGGCAACACCCGCTCGGCGGCGGCGATCGACCTGTGGGCCGAAAAGCTCGCGGGTTCCGTTGTCGCCATAGGCAACGCCCCGACCGCTCTCTTCTATCTGCTCGAAAAGCTGCACGACGGCGCGCCAAAGCCTGCCGCCATCATCGGCATGCCCGTCGGATTCGTCGGTGCTGCAGAATCCAAGGATGCGCTGGCCGAGAATTCTTACGGCGTGCCTTACGCCATCGTGCGCGGCCGCCTTGGCGGCAGCGCCATGACGGCGGCCGCACTCAACGCGCTTGCGAGGCCGGGCCTGTGACGACTGCTCCCAAAGGCCGCCTGATCGGCGTCGGCACCGGCCCGGGCGACCCCGAACTGTTGACCGTCAAGGCCGTGCGCGCGCTGGCCGAAGCCGACGTGATCGCGCATTTCGCCAAGCGCGGCAACAACGGCAACGCGCGCACCATCACCGACGCGCATTTCCGCGCTGATGTCATCGAACTGCCGCTGCTCTATCCGGTGACGACCGAGATCGACAAGGATCACCAAGACTATCGCGCGGCGATCACCGGCTTCTACGAAGAGTCGGCCCAAGCGGTAGCCGCCCATCTCGACCAGGGTCGCACTGTCGCAATCCTGTCCGAAGGCGACCCGCTGTTCTACGGCTCCTACATGCACCTGCATGTGCGCCTGTCGCATCTCTATCCGACCGAGGTCATCCCCGGCGTCACCGCCATGTCGGGCTGCTGGTCGCAGACCGGCGTGCCGATCGTGCAGGGCGACGACGTGCTATCGGTGCTGCCGGGCACCATGAACGAGTTCGAACTGACCCGCCGCCTCGCCGACACCGACGCCGCCGTCATCATGAAGGTCGGGCGCAACCTGCCCAAGATCCGCAAGGCGCTGGAAGCCACCAGCAAGCTCGACCGCGCCATCTATGTCGAGCGCGGCACCATGCCCGCCACGCAGCACATGAGGCTCGTGGACAAGGTCGACGACAAGGCGCCCTATTTCGCCATCGTGCTGGTGCCCGGCTGGGCCGGCAAGCCGGGAACAGAGAGATGAGCGGCCGTCTCCTTGTCATCGGCCTCGGGCCAGGCAATCCGGATCAGGTCACGCCGGAAGCCAGCAGAGCCGTCGCGGAAGCAAGCTTCTTTTACGGCTACAAGCCCTATCTCGACCGGCTGGAGCTACGCCCCGACCAGACCCGCGTCGCCTCCGACAATCGCGAAGAGATTTCACGCGCACAGGCAGCGCTTGAAATGGCAGCAAGCGGCCACAAGGTTGCAGTCGTGTCCGGCGGTGATCCCGGTGTCTTCGCCATGGCTGCGGCTATTTGCGAGGCCATCGAGGCCGGCCCCCGAGAATGGCGCGACATCGAGCTGTCAGTCGTGCCCGGCGTCACCGCCATGCTGGCAGTCGCCGCGCGTGTCGGCGCCCCGCTCGGCCATGATTTCTGCGCCATCAACCTGTCGGACAATCTGAAGCCGTGGGAGTTGATCGAGCGCCGGCTGATTGCCGCAGCCACCGCCGGCTTCGTCATTTCGCTGTATAACCCGATCAGCAAGGCGCGGCCTTGGCAGCTCGGCAGCGCGTTCGAGACGCTGCGGGCCCACCTGCCCGCTTCAACCCCTGTGATCTTCGGCCGCGCCGCCGGCCGGCCCGACGAGCGTATCGAAATATATACGCTGGCCGAAGCCGACGCGGCCAAGGCCGACATGGCGACCTGCGTCGTCATCGGCTCGCCTGAGACCCGCCTCATCGAACGCAACGGCAAGCGTCCTCTGGTCTACACGCCGCGCTTTTCCGCCGGAGCGAGCTGATGATCGACCATGGCGAGCAACGCGGCAACGGTGGGAGCGGAAGGCACGTCGGGCAGTTCCGGGCGGCGGAACAGGATCACTGCGATGCCCAACTCCCGCGCCGCCGCGATCTTGCCGTAGGTCGCCTGCCCGCCGCTGTTCTTGGAGACAATGGCGTCGATCTTTTGCGCCTCGAGCAGCGCCCGTTCATCGGCTTCGGCAAACGGCCCACGCGAAAGAATGTAAGCGGCATCGGGCACGCCGAGCGGCGGCTCGATCGGGTCGACGCTGCGGATGACATAGGCATGCTGCGGCGCGGTCGCGAAGGCGGCCACCTCCTGCCGGCCGAGCGCGAGGAAAACACGGCGCGGGTTGGCACCCAGCGCAGCCACGGCCTCGTCGGCATCGTCGACCAACGTCCAGTTGTCGCCAGCAACCGGCTCCCAGGCCGGGCGACGCAACGCCAGGATCGGCACGCCAGAAATGCGCGCCGCCTCCGCGGCATTGGCCGAGATGCGCGCCGCGTAGGGATGCGTCGCGTCGATCAGCAGATCGATCTTTTTCTCACCCAGCCAATCCGCCAAGCCTTCGGCGCCGCCGAAGCCGCCCACGCGCACCGGCACAGGCTGCTCGACCGGGTTTTCGGTGCGGCCGGCCATCGACAAGGTGATGTCGAGATCGGCACGCACAGCGAGCTTCGCCGCCAGCTGCCGCGCCTCGGTGGTTCCGCCCAGGATCAAAATGCGGTGGGTCATCATGCCTGCTGAGTTCAACGCGCCGGTGGAAAAATGGCTGACCGTGGTCGGCATCGGCGAGGACGGTGTAGCGGGTCTCGGCGACGAGGCCAAGCGGGCGATTTCGGCAGCGGGTCATGTCTTTGGCGGCAAGCGTCATCTGGCGCTCGCAAGCGATCTCATCCGCGGCAAAGCTCGCCACTGGCCGACGCCGTTCGACAGCGAGATGCGTGACCTGGTCGCCCTGCGCGGTGAAAACGTCTGCGTTCTAGCCTCGGGCGATCCGTTCCTGCACGGCGTCGGCGTTACCCTCACCCGCGCCCTGCCATCAACAGAGATGCGCGTGCTGCCCGCACCTTCCGCCTTCTCGCTCGCTGCTTCGCGGCTGGGCTGGGCGCTGCAGGACATCGAGACGATTTCGCTGCACGGCCACGCCATCGATCTCATCCGCCCGCTGCTGCAGCCCGCCGCCCGCATCCTTGCCCTTACATCAGATGGTGACGCACCCGCGGCTATCGCCCGCCTGATTGCCGAAGCCGGCTTCGGCGTGTCGCGGCTGACCGTGCTCGAAGCCCTCGGCGGCGAAAATGAATACCTGCGTACCTCGGTCGCGGCCGCCTTCGATCTCGAAAACATCAATCCCCTCAACGTCCTGGCTGTCGAGGTTGAATCAAGTTCAGAGGCAAGAGTCCAGCCGCTGGCCTGCGGCCTTGCCGACGATCTGTTCGAACACGACGGCCAGATCACCAAGCGCGAGATCCGCGCGGTCACCCTGTCCACGCTCGCCCCGCGCCGTGGCGAACTGTTGTGGGACATCGGGGCCGGCTCGGGTTCGATCTCGATCGAATGGATGCTCTGCCATCCCTCGCTGCGCGCCATCGCCATCGAAACCAATGCCGAACGCGCCGCCCGCATCGCGCGCAACGCGAGCGCCTGCGGGGTGCCCGGCCTGAGCATCGTGCATGGCGCGGCCCCCGCAGCTCTGGCCGGCCTACCTGCCCCACACGCCATCTTCATCGGTGGCGGCGGGAGCGAACCGGGCGTGTTCGACGCCGCGATTGCAGCCCTGCGCCCCGGCGGCCGCCTCGTAGCCAATGCCGTCACGCTCGAAATGGAAACCCTGCTGCTCGCGCGCCATGCCGCACTGGGTGGCGACCTCATCCGTCTTCAAGTCTCCCGCGCCGCCCCTGTTGGCAACATGACCGGCTGGCGGCCGGCGATGCCGGTCACGCAATGGAGTTGGGTGAAGCCATGATGATTGCAGGCATAGGCTGCCGCAAAGGTGTCGCCCCCGAAGACATCCTTTCGGCCATAGAAACAGCACTTGAAGCCCACGGGCTCGCCGTCACCGCGCTGTCGGCGCTCGCCACCGCATCTATCAAAAGCGGTGAACAGGCAATCCTTGCCGCCGGGCACCGGTTCGACCTTCCCGTCCTTGTCGTCGACGACGCCTCGCTCGCGGCCGCGGCATCCCGAACGCTGACTCGCTCCGAAGCATCGATCGAAGCCACCGGCTCGCCGTCCGTCTCCGAAGCTGCAGCGCTCGCAGCCGCCGGCGAAGGTTCGACTTTGATCGGGCCGCGAATCGTCGTCGGTCCGGCCACCTGCGCCATCGCCATCAGTGGAGCCCGCATTTGACCGTCCATTTCATCGGCGCCGGTCCCGGTGCGGCCGACCTCATCACCGTGCGCGGCGCAAAGCTACTGGCCGCCTGTCCGGTCTGCCTATATGCCGGCTCGATCGTCTCGCCGGAACTGTTGAGCTATTGCGCGCCCGATGCGAGGCTGATCGATACGGCCCCGATGTCACTCGACGAGATCGAGGCCGAATACGTTGCCGCCCACGCCGCCGGCCACGATGTCGCCCGCCTGCATTCGGGCGACCTTTCTGTGTGGAGCGCTGTCGCAGAGCAGATCAGGCGTCTGGAAAAGCACGGCATTCCCTACACGCTGACGCCGGGCGTGCCCTCCTTCGCCGCTGCAGCTGCAGCACTCAAGCGCGAACTGACCATTCCGGAAGTCGCCCAGAGCCTGGTGTTGACCCGCACCTCCGGCCGCGCCTCAAAAATGCCGCCCGGCGAGACGCTGGCCGGTTTCGGCCGCACCGGTGCGACGCTGGCAGTTCACCTGTCCATCCACGCCATTCACCAGGTCGTGGCAGAACTGACCCCGCACTATGGCGCGGAGTGCCCGGTGGCCGTTGTCTTCCGCGCATCCTGGCCGGATGAACGCATTGTCAGGGGCACGCTGGCGACCATTGCGGCAGAACTGGTCAAGGATCCGATCGAACGCACCGCCATCATTTTCGTCGGCCAGTCGCTGGCAGCGGAGGATTTTCGCGAAAGCTCTCTCTACGACGCCTATTATCAGCGCCGCTTCAGGGGCCGCGACGGGTTATGAGACGAGGCGAAGGGCGCATATCCCATCAACTCACCCTCACGGTTGAAGACGAGGATTTCGAGCGCGATATCGGGAGCGTTGAGAGCGTCCGCGGCCGTGCGCCAGGCCGCCTTGGCGATTGCATCGCCGATGCCAATGCCCGCCTTGTTGGCCTCGATGAAGGCTTCCGCCACAGTGTTTGCGCCACGGATACGCGTGGCAAGCGCCTCGTCCGCGCCGGCCTCGACCGCCACGGCTGCCAGCCCTTCAAGGTCGGCCGATCCCCGGCTCGAATGCACGTCGAGCAGGCCTTGCGACAGCTTGGTCATCTTGGCGACACCACCGGCGATGGTCACCTTGGGCACCGGATGGGCGCGGATGTATTTCAGCATGCCGCCGACGAAGTCGCCCATGTCGATCAGTTGCACCTCGTGCAAACCGTGGAACTTCTGCACCGCCATTTCGGAGGCGTTGCCGGTCGAGCCGGCGACATGGTCAAAGCCCATGGCGCGCGCCACGTCGACACCGCGATGGATGGAGTGAATCCAGGCAGAGCAGGAATAGGGAATGACGACGCCCGTCGTCCCGAGGATCGAAATGCCGCCAAGTATGCCGAGGCGCGGGTTCAGCGTCTTGAGCGCCATCTCCTCGCCGCCGGCGACGGAGATCTCCACCTCGAAATCGGCCCCCTCGCCGAAAACCTCGGCAACGGCACCAGCGATCATCTTGCGTGGCACCGGATTGATCGACGCCTCTCCCGGCGGGATCGGCAGGCCCGGCCGCGTCACAGTGCCGACGCCCTTGCCCGCCTTGAAGGTAATGCCGCTGCCTGGCCTGCCCGGACGCACCGTGCTCATCACCAGCGCGCCGTGAGTCACATCGGGGTCGTCGCCGGCGTCCTTGACGATGCCTGCCATCGCGGTGGCGTCCAGAATTTCGTTCCGCGCCAGCGCAAAGGCAACCGTGTTGCCGCCCGGCAGTACAATTTCCACCGGATCGGGATACGCGCCCGTCTTCAATGCGATACACGCCGCCTTGGTCGCGGCGGTTGCGCAGGCACCGGTGGTCCAACCACGACGCAGGGGAGCTTCTTCGGAGGGTGCTTGTTCGGCGGTCATGGCGCAACCTATAGGCTTGGCGACGCCCCGCGTCATCGTCGAAAGCGGCATTCATGAGTCTCGAAAAAGCCATCGCACGTCTCAACCTCGAGCCGAAGGTGCTCGAACCCGGTCATGTCTGGCTGGCGGGTGCCGGGCCGGGCGATCCCGGCTGCCTGACGCTCGACGTGCTGTCAGCACTCGCCCAGGCCGATGCGCTGGTCCATGACGCGCTGGTGTCGCCCAAAATTGTCGCCGTCGCCGAACAGGCGGAAAAATTCTTCGTCGGCAAGCGCGGCGGCAGGCTCTCGATCCCGCAGGGCGAGATCAACGCCCTTCTGGTCAAGCTGGCTCGAGAAGGCCGCAAGGTCGTGCGGCTGAAAGGCGGCCATCCCTTCGTCTTCGGCCGCGGCGCAGAAGAAGCATTGGTGCTGACGCGGGAAAACATTCCCTGGCGCGCCCTTTCCGGCATCACCTCGGCGTTCGGCGGCCTGACCTCTGCAAATATCCCCGCGACCATGCGCGGGGTGAACGGCGCGATCATCCTTGCCACTGGCTTCGCCGCTGTCAGCGACGACCGCCCCGACTGGGCAGCGCTTGCCCGCACAGGCCAGCCCATCGTCATCTATATGGGCCTGACGCAAATGGCGGACACGGTCGCGGAACTGCGGGCGGCAGGCCTGCCCGCAGATACGCCGGCGGCATTCGTCGAGAACGCCTCGATGCCGCAGGAGCGCACGGTCACCACATCGCTTGGTACGCTGGTGGAAGCCGCCGCGCTTGAAAAAGTCGTTTCCCCTTCCCTCATCGTCATCGGCGGCATCGTTTCACTGCGCGCCGAACTCATGGGGCAAAAATGACCGCGCGCGGGCTGATCATCGGCGCACCGCGCTCCGGCTCGGGCAAGACCAGCGTCACCATCGGCCTGCTGCGCGCGCTCGCCCGGCGCGGTCTGCGCGTGCGCGGCGCCAAATCCGGCCCCGACTATATCGATCCCGGCTTCCATCGGGCAGCCACCGGCCTGCCCGGCGTCAATCTCGACAGTTGGGCGATGGCGCCTTCCCTGCTCAATCAACTCGCAACAGACGCTGCGACCGACACCGACCTGGTGATCATCGAAAGCGCCATGGGCCTGTTCGACGGCATACCCTCGGAGAAAGGCCGCTCCGGCTCGGCCGCCGATCTCGCGCGGCTCTACGGCCTGCCGGTGCTTCTGGTGCTCGACGTGTCCGGCCAGTCGCAAACATCGGCCGCCATCGCCAAGGGGTTTGCCACCTACGATCCCGATGTGCGCATCGCAGGCGTCGTGCTCAACCGGCTCGGCAGCGACCGCCACCGCCGCCTCGCCGGCGATGCCATCGAAGCGCTCAGCCTGCCGGTCGTCGGTGGCATTCTCCGCGACCCATCCCTTTCCCTGCCCGAGCGCCATCTCGGCCTCGTCCAGGCCGAGGAACACGCCGATCTCTTCGCCCATATCGACAAGCTCGCCGACATGGCCGAGCGCTCGCTCGATCTCGATGCAATCGTGGCACTCGCAACGCCGCTTGCGCCAGCCGGCGGCGACCAGAGCTTCGCTCTTTCGCCGCCCGGCCAGCGCATCGCCCTTGCCCAGGACGCCGCCTTCACCTTTCTCTATCCGCACGTCGCCGCCAATTGGCGCGCCATGGGTGCCGAACTGGTGCCTTTCTCGCCGCTCGCCGACCAGGCACCCGATCCTTCCTGCGACGTCTGCTGGCTGCCCGGCGGCTACCCGGAACTGCATCCCGGCCGGCTTGCTGCCGCCTCGAACTTCCTTTCCGGCACCCGCCGCTTCGCCTCGACAAAACCTGTCCATGGCGAGTGCGGTGGCTTCATGGTGCTCGGCGAAACCATCGAGGACGCCGATGGCGTCACGCACCCGATGCTCGGCCTGCTCGGTCACGCGACCAGCTTTGCCAAACGCAAGATGAACCTCGGTTACCGCCAGGCGCGGCTGTCGGCACCCTGCCCGCTCGGGGCCAAAGGCAGCGTCATCCGCGGCCACGAATTTCACTACGCCCAGACGATCAGCCAAGGCACCGACGCGCCGCTCGGCGAGATCGCCGACGGCCAGGGCAATCCGCTCGGCACGTTTGGAGGTCGGCGCGAGCACGTCAGCGGCACCTTCTTCCACGCGATCGCGCGAGGCTGAGCCATGGCCTCGCCGGCGAGCATCTTCGACGACATCCGCATCGGGCTGGTCTTCTTCACACGGTTGCCGCTGCCGCATTTCGAGGTGCGCGACCGGACCTTGGCCGACGCCATCTGGACCGCGCCGCTGATCGGGCTGCTCGTCGCCCTCATCGCCTGGCTGGCTTACGCCATCGCCAGCCTGCTTGGACTCTCTCCCGGCCTCGCCGCCGCGATCGCCATGGCTGCGGCGATGCTGGCTACCGGCTGCCTGCACGAGGACGGGCTGTCCGACACGGCAGACGGTTTTGGCGGCGGGCGCACACGGGAGAAAAAGCTCGAGATCATGCGCGACAGCCGCATCGGTACCTACGGCGCCTGTGTTTTGGTCGTTTCGATCCTTGCGCGCTGGAGCGCCATTGCCGAACTTGGCAACCCTGCCCACGTTCTTGTCGGGGTCGTCGTCGCCCATGTCGCCTCGCGTGCGCTCATCCCCACCTTCATGCAGATGCTGCCGCAAGCGCGCGTCGACGGGCTGGCGGCGGGTGTCGGTATGGTGTCCGATAGTGTCGTTCTGAGCGCACTGGGTATCGGCGCACTGGCACTGCTCTTGCTCGGCCTCAAGGGCGCAGTCGCCGCCGCCCTCTGCCTAGGGCTGCTGTTCTTCGCATTTCGCAAGCTTTGCCTCGCCCAGATCGGCGGCCAGAGCGGCGACACGATCGGCGCCCTGCAGCAACTGGCGGAAATCACGCTTCTGTTCGCCACATGCGCCATCCTTGCCTGAATCACTTTCGGAGACTTCGCAGCCATGGCCTTCAAATCGCTTGATGAATTGCGCGCCGCCTGTATTGACCTGCCGGCCGGAAACGGCCCCGCGGCGCAAGCCGTCGCCAACCGCCAGGAGACCCTGACCAAGCCGCGTGGCAGCCTCGGCAAGCTCGAATCCATCGCCGCCTGGCTGGCGCGCTGGCAGGGCCGCGACATGCCGAAGCTGGACAAGGTCAAGGTCATCGTCTTTGCCGGCAACCATGGCGTCACAGCCCAAGGCGTATCCGCCTATCCCTCCGAAGTGACGGTGCAGATGGTGGCAAATTTTGCCGGCGGCGGTGCAGCCATCAACCAGCTTGCCCGCGTGGCCGGCGCCGAACTGGCGGTCATCCCGCTCGAACTCGACCGCCCCACCGGCGATTTCACGCAAGGCGTGGCGATGGGCGAGGCCGACTTCCTTGCCGCTGTTTCATCGGGCTATGATTCGGTCGACCGTGACCTCGACCTCGTCTGCTTCGGCGAGATGGGCATCGGCAACACCACGCCAGCTGCGGCAATTGCCGCAGCACTGTTCGGCGGCACGGGGCGCGACTGGGCCGGGCGCGGCACCGGCGTCGACGATTCTGGTCTCTCCCGCAAATTCGCCGCCATCGACGCCGGCCTCGCCCGCCATGCAGCCAGCCTCACCGACCCTCTGGCGGTTGCAGCTAGCCTCGGTGGCCGTGAACTCGCCGCCATCTTTGGCGCCACCCTCGCCGCCCGTCATCTCAACGTGCCGGTTCTGCTCGACGGCTTCGTCGTCACCGCGGCCGCAGCCCCGCTGGCGAAACTGCACCCAGAGGGTCTCGCGCACGCGCTGTCCGCCCATGTCTCGGCCGAGGCAGGCCACCGGCAGCTGCTCGAAGCACTTTCACTGTCGCCGTTACTAGACATGGGCATGCGGCTCGGCGAAGGTTCCGGCGCCTGTCTCGCGGTCAACATCGTCCGTTCCGCGCTTGAGTGCCATGCCCGCATGGCGAGCTTCGCCGAGGCCGGCGTCACCGACAAATAGTCGGGATTTTCCGGTTCGACAGAGACACAACTGCCGAACCGGAAAACGATTTCTCCAGAAAGACTGCAGAGAGAGAAAAATTCTCCCGCTCTCGCCGGAGACGACCTGCCTCTGCCTCCCCGGCCTGCAGCCTCCCGACTATCTTGCGGCTCACTTTAGCCATTTGCCGCATGTCTCAGGAGAATGCCCCCATGAAACGCTTCCTTCTCGTCGGCGCAGCGCTCGCCGCGATCCTCGCCGGCCCGCTGCAGGCCCAGGCAGCCGACAAGCTGCTCAACGCCTCCTATGACGTCGCCCGCGAGCTGTTCGCGGCGGAGAACGCGGCATTCATCGCCGCCCATCCGGGTGTCACCGTCGACCAGTCGCATGCCGGCACCTCCAAGCAGGCGCGTGCCATCGTCGAGGGACTGGAGGCCGACGTCGTCACCTTCAACCAGGTCACCGACATCGAATTCCTGGTCAAGAACGGCTTCGTCTCCGACGACTGGAAGAAGGATTTCGCCAACCAGGCCTCGCCCTACTATTCGCTGCCATCCTTCCTGGTCCGCGCCGGCAATCCCAAGAACATCAAGGACTGGTCCGACCTCGTCCGCGACGACGTCAAGGTGATCTTCCCCAACCCCAAGACCTCGGGCAATGCGCGCTACACCTATCTGGCCGCCACCGCCTACGCCAAGGAGGCGTTCAAGGGTGATGATGCCAAGGTGAAGGAGTTCGTGACCAAGCTGTTCGACAACGTGCCGGTGTTCGACACTGGCGGCCGCGCCGCCACCACCACCTTCGTCGAGCGCAATATCGGCGACGTTTTGATCACCTTCGAGGCAGAGACCCGCTCGATCGCCAAGCAATACGGCTCCGACAAGGTCGAGAGCGTCATCCCCTCGGTCAGCCTGCTCGCCGAATTCCCGGTCGCCATCGTCGACAAGGTCGTCGACAAGCGCGGCTCGCGCGATCTGGCAAAGTCCTATCTCGACTTCCTCTACACGCCTGAAGGCCAGCGCATCGCCGCGCAGCACGGCAACCGTGTCCACGAACCGGCGGTCGCTGCCGAATTCAAGGACCAGTTCCCCGAAGTCCGCCTCGTCACCGTCGAGGACGTCTTTGGCGGCTGGGACAAGGTGCAGGCCGAGCACTTCGCCTCGGGCGGACTGCTCGACCAGATCTACGGCTCGCGTTGATCGTAGCCATCCATTGCCGTTGAAAATTGGAAAGCCGGTCAACACCGGCTTTCCTCATTGAAAATCTCCAGGAAGGCATATCAGTGGCGCGCCGCATTTTGCCGGGCTTTCCCCTCGCACTGGGGATAACCCTCGTCTACGTCTCGATCATCGTCGTGCTACCGCTCGGCGCGCTCGTCTTCAAGGCGGCGAGCCTCGGCTTCGAGGACTATTGGCGCATCGTCTCTTCGCCGCGCGCCGTCGCCAGCTATCGTGTCACTGCGCTTTCGGCACTTGCCGCTACCGTCTTCAATCTGGTCTTCGGCATGGCGCTCGCCTGGGTGCTGGTGCGCTACCGCTTTCCCGGCCGCCGCCTTGTCGATGCACTCGTCGACCTGCCCTTTGCGCTGCCGACCGCTGTCGCCGGCATAGCGCTGACGACGTTATTTGCCGAAAACGGCTGGTTCGGGTCGGTCCTTGCGCAAGCCGGAATCAAGGTCGCATACACCCCACTCGGCATCATGGTCGCCATGGCGTTTACCAGCCTGCCCTTCATCGTCCGCACCGTGCAGCCTGTTCTGGAAGATCTGGACCCCGCCCTTGAGGAAGCAGCGCAAACGCTTGGCGGGAGCGACCGTTCGATCTTCCTGCGCGTGATCCTGCCGCTGCTTATGCCCGCCCTGCTTGCCGGCCTGTCGCTGTCCTTCGCCCGCAGCCTCGGCGAGTTCGGCGCCATCATCTTCATCGCCGGCAACCAGCCGATGTCCACCGAAATCACAGCGCTCCTCACCTTCATCCGGCTCGAGGAATACGACTACCAGGCCGCCGCGGCGATTGCCTCGGTGCTGCTCATCGCCGCCTTCCTGATGCTGGCGGCCACCAACATCCTGCAGGCGCGTGCCCTGCGCTACACGGCGAGAGGCTGAGATGAGCGTTCCCGTCAAAGTCCGCCCGCCCCGCGTCGGCGACGCCCCGCTGTTCCGCCGCGCCCTCATCGGCATAGTGCTTGCGCTGGTCGCCATCGTCATTGTCGCGCCGCTGGCCGTCATCGGCGTCCAGGCCTTTTCGCAAGGCCTTAACGCCTACGCTGCCGCCATCGCCCACCCCGACACGCTGCACGCCATTGGGCTCACGGTAGTTACCGCGTTGATCGCCGTGCCGATCAACACAGCGTTCGGCGTGGCCGCTGCCTGGGCGATCACCAAGTTCGATTTCCGGGGCCGCCGCTTCCTGCTGGTGGTGATCGAAATACCGTTCTCGATCTCGCCCATCGTCGCGGGCGTTGCGTATCTCTTCGTCTATGGCCTGCAGGGTCTGTTCGGCCCGGCACTCGAATCCGCCGAGATCAAAATCCTGTTTGCACTGCCCGGCATCGTGCTCGCCTCGATGTTCGTGACCGCACCCTTCGTCGCCCGGGAGCTGATTCCGCTGATGCAGGCGCAGGGGCGCGATCTCGAGGAAGCGGCCACCTCGCTCGGCGCTTCGGGCTGGCGCACCTTCTTTTCGGTGACGCTGCCCAACATCCGCTGGGCGCTGCTCTACGGCGTGGTGCTGTGCAATGCCCGCGTCATGGGCGAATTCGGCGCCGTCTCGGTCGTCTCGGGCAACATCCGCGGCCAGACCAACACGCTGCCGCTGCATATCGAGCTGCTCTATCACGATTACCAGACCGCAGGCGCCTTTGCCGCCGCCTCGATCCTGGCGCTGCTGGCCGTCGTCACGCTGGTGGCAAAAGTCCTGCTCGAACGCCAGGGTGCCGGCCGTGGGCGCCGCCGCCCAGCCCTTGCGGCTCCCGCCACTGCCCCCAGAACCGCTTCCGCTGAGGTCTCGTCATGAAAATCCGCCTCGACAACGTCGCCAAAACCTTCGAGACCTTCCGTGCCGTGCGCGGCGTCTCTCTCGACATCGAAAGCGGCGAACTGGTCGCCCTGCTCGGCCCCTCCGGCTCAGGCAAGACCACCATCCTGCGCATGGTCGCCGGCCTCGAATATGCCGATGGCGGCCATATTCATTTCGGCGAAGAGGATGCCACCGACATCCCCGTGCGCGATCGCGGCGTCGGGTTCGTCTTCCAGCATTATGCGTTGTTCCCGCACATGACGGTTGCCGAAAACATCGCTTTCGGCATGAAGGTCTCGAAGGTGCGCCGCGACAAGGGCGCCATCGACACCCGCGTCACCGAGCTTCTGCGCCTTGTCCAGCTCGACGGGCTGGGCGAGCGGTTCCCCGGCCAGATCTCGGGCGGCCAGCGCCAGCGCGTGGCCCTCGCCCGCGCGCTTGCCGTCGACCCCAAGGTGCTCCTGCTCGACGAGCCATTTGGCGCGCTCGACGCCAATGTCAGGCGTGACCTGCGGCGCTGGCTGCGGGAGATCCACCAGGAACTCGGCATCACCACGCTGTTCGTCACCCATGACCAGGAAGAGGCGCTCGACCTCGCCGACCGCGTCGTCATCCTCGACAAGGGCAAGATCGTCCAGCAGGGCACGCCTGAACAGGTGTGCCGCAACCCGGCCTCGGCCTTCGTCATGAATTTTCTGGGCGACACCAATCGCTTTACCGCGACCGTTTCGGGTGGCCATGCCCGCCTGGGCGACGCGAAGATCCCGGCTCCCGGCATTTCCGACGGGCCGGCCGAGGTCTTCCTGCGCCCCAGCGATCTCGGCTGGAGCAGCGCCGGCGAAGGCATCCCCGCCACTGTAGCCCGCGTCATCGACCGGCCCGCCGGGCGGCGGATACTGGCCGTCACGGCCTCTGGCGAAGCAGTGGAACTCGACGTCGCCCCCGAAACCGAAGTCAACGCCCGCGAGCGAGGCATCATCACCATCGAACGGGCACGGGTCTATGCCGCAGCGTGATTTGGCGACAAAGTCCCAAGTCTTGCGGAAACCCAATGCCTTTCGGCTTGTCTAACCAGTCGCTGGCTTCTATCTCAGGTGAAAGCCGGAATGCGATGGGGACGAATCGTCATCCTGGGCCGTCTGCAACATGCTGCTACTGGCAGCCAAAGCCGGTGACACGTTCGCGCCATGCTGACTAAAAAAGGCAAATACGGCCTCAAGGCCCTCGTCTATCTGTCGCATCTGCCGTCCGGCCAACTCGCCTTTGTCGGCGACATCGCGACGGCCAACAACATTCCGAAGAAATTCCTCGACGCCATCCTGGGCGAACTGCGCAACGCCGGCTTTGTCCAGAGCCGCAAGGGCAAGGACGGCGGCTACCGCCTCGCCAAGCCGGCCGCGGAGATCAAGATCGGCCATGTCGTACGCGTACTGGACGGCCCGCTGGCACCCATCCCTTGCGCCAGCCGCACCCAGTACCAGCCTTGCGACGACTGCGACGAGGCCACCTGCCAGATCAGGCACATGATGCTGGAAGTACGCCAGGCGATTGCCGGCGTACTCGACAACCGTAGCCTGGCCCAGGTGCGCGACGCCGCCAATGACGACGTCCTTATCGAGGCGCTGCACCACGCCTGAGGCGGCTCCCGCATTCCTGGGCGCGGTGCCCTGCCCCAACGGGACTGATCGAATTCGCTGAATAGCCTTCTTGGGGATTGGAGACAGCGTCTGCTCTAGCCGATCAGTCCAAGCACCAGCGCCACGGTGAAGCCGAACGACGCCGCAAAGATGACATAGCAGGCGAGCTGGGCAAGGCTCACAGGCCGTGCCGGCGCTGCTGCATTCTGCGTGGCGCCGCCATTCGAGAGATACTGGGTCTGTGCCATCGCAATCTCCATCATTCCCATAGTCTATAAAACTAATAGACTTTGTCGATTGCTTTTTTCGTCGAAGGCCCGGATTCCTGTCCTGCGACCGCTAGCCGGCGCAGCATCTTATTCCATTCAGGCAGACCGGAGCGACTATTCTCCTCACTTGCCGCCTATTTCATCGGCGCGGCCCATTCATCGGGCCTCATCCTCGGTTTTCGTGCCTTTGCAGCGACAACCTCAAAGGCGCGGGCGCGCCTTTGAGGTTGTCAGAAATTCAGGCGTTGCGGCCGATCAATAGTAGCCACCGCGCGGGCAAGGCGCGATGTAAACCCGACCGTAGCGGTCGCGGAAGCGGCACTGATTGGGCTCGTTTGCCCGGCCGATCAGGGCACCGGCCACCGCGCCCACTGCACCTCCAACGAGTGCGCCTTCGGCCCGATTTCCAGGGGCAGCCACGGCGCTGCCGATCGCCGCCCCACCAAGACCGCCAATCGCAGCCCCCTGCTCGGTCTGCGAACACGCAGCCAAAGGCAGCAGCAGCGCAAGACTCAGAATCAGTTTCCTCATTATCGTCACTCCGAAACGATGAAGCGCCCGCCGGACCTACAATGCTCGGCGGCGCGATTCGATCCATCGCACCATCAGATGCGGGATCTCCATGTCCCTTCGAAGCGTTGGATGCACCGTCAATCAGGCTGCAATCGGGCGGGCGTGGACCGAACGGCTCAGCCGCTGGTCATGCGCTTCATAATCCCGGTCTTCCAGTAGAACTGGTGGATGACGGCGGCGCCGACATGCGAACAGATCAGAACCCACATCAGCGCCTTCAGCGGGCCGGAATGCACGAAGCCGGCGGTTTCCGAACCGAAATAGTATCGGGCGATGCCGGTCAGCGGCAGAATGAAGAAAAGCACATAGAAAGCGATATGCCCGATCCTGGCGGCAAGCTTGAGAACCGGCGGTTCGCCTTCGGGCTCGGCGGGCGCGCCCTGCAACAGCCGAAGGCCCAGGCGAAGGATCGCAAGCGCCAGCACCGCAATGCCGACATAGGCGTGGATGTTGGCCGACGCCACCTGGTCCGGCGTCGGGACCTGGCCCTGCCTGAGCAGATGGGCCCATTCGTTCATGCCGTCTGGCAGCAGCAGGTTGAAGACGATCAGAGCAGCCATCGTCCAGTGGACGATTCGCTGGGACAGGCTGAAGGCTACAGGCATTTCGCGCATACTCTTCTCCAATCGCGCAGCAAGCCGCGCCACTTCGAACCACGTCAAGAAATGATGTCGAATCTTCGACCGAACCGTCCGACGGTAGCACGCCTCAAGCGTAGCCAATCTTCGCCAAGCGCGTATGCCAGCGCGCGACGCGTTCGGCCCAGATTTTCGGAGAACAGTTCACGCTCTGAGCTTACGCAGGGCGATACAAGGACGCCCTTTAGTTCAAGAGACCAGCGGAACTATATGATCATTCGGGATAATTTGGTGGGTGCGACAGGGATCGAACCTGTGACCCGCTGATTAAGAGTCAGCTGCTCTACCAACTGAGCTACGCACCCACGCGATCGATGAGACGACCGTGGCCGCATATAGCCATACATTTTCGCGCTGTCCACCCCAACACCATCAGGAAGACGTCACGCGGGCCCGAAAAGAATGCCGACAATCACGGCGATGGCGGCGAACATCGGAGGGGCCGCCCACGGATGCCGCAGGCTCGCAGTTCGGCGACCCGAATCTGGAGTTTCGGATACGCTGTAAAATTGAATCAGCGGGTCGGAGCCTTGGCATTTCGCCATGCGACTCGCCTCTGCAGCGATCGGTGAATCGAATCTCCGCTCCTGCTCGCAGACGTTGCCGTCAAAGCCCCAGATTGTCGACGATCAGCTGCATTCGCAGCGCGAGGAATGCAGATTGCGCGGCCACCAATCCAGTGCACCAATCGGGCATAGCATTGAGCGGGAATTACAGGGCCGCTGTCAAAATTGACGACTTCCGTATAGACGAAATACTATTGTCTCAGCCAACAGAGCAAATATTTCAGGGGAATTAGTGGTGGGTGCGACAGGGATCGAACCTGTGACCCGCTGATTAAGAGTCAGCTGCTCTACCAACTGAGCTACGCACCCACACAGTCGTTTCAGCGACCGTGGGCGGCATATAGCCAAGCGATTTTGCGCTGTCCACCCCATCTGCCGCTTTTTCTTCAAGTCGGCAAAAATTCCTTCCTTCAGACCAGGAGAACGCCTTCGGATACCCTCACCGCGTGCCCCCCGACGCGCGCCGCAACCAGAATTCCGCCGGAAATGTCGAGCTCGAGCCTGATTCTCGAGGGGCGGCCCATTTCGATTCCCTGTTCGATCCAGAATCGCTGCCCGCCATCGGTCGGCCGATCGAAATGCATGATGGCGCCGGCAAAGGCGGCGGCGGCCGAGCCGGTGGCCGGATCCTCATAGGAGGGGCTGCCCGGCACGATCATGCGGGCATGGAAGGAACTTGTGTGGTCGACCGTCTCGCGGCTGTAGACATAGGCGCTAGCCACCGCGACATCGCTCTTGCGCGGCGCCAGCTCCATCCACGCCTCGTTGTCGAGCCGCACCTTGGCGGCGGCGTTGATATCGGCGACGGGCACGATGACATAGGGAACGCCCGCCGACCACAGCGACACGCGGTGATTCTCGAAGCCGATTTCGTGCGGCCCAAGCCCCAATGCCGCGCCGATCGCCTCGTCATCGGCCGACAGAGACAACTGCTCCGGCAATTTCGGCAGATCGAACTCGGCAAACAGGCCGTTGCCGAGCTTGTTCACCGCGCAGCGCACCAAGCCGATATTTTCCTCCAGCACGAAGATACCGGCGAGATCGTTGTCCGCGCCCATCTCTGAAAGGGCAATCGCCGTACCCACGGTGGGATGGCCGGCAAATGGCATTTCGTAGTCGGGAGTGAATATTCGAACCCTGGCTTTGTGAGCCGGATTCTTCGGAGGCAGCACAAAGGCCGTTTCAGACAGGTCGAATTCGCGCGCGATAGCCTGCATCGCCGCCGAATCCAGCCCGTTGCAATCCATCACCACAGCGAGCGGATTTCCAGCAAGCCTCTTTTCCGTGAAGACGTCATAGATGAAATACCTGCGTCCACGTGCCATGGCTGCTCCTTCCGGCTTCGGCGATGGTGAAGCTCACCGCCGATTTGCAATCCTAGAAGGATTTTGGGCGACCTTCAAAGGGAACTGGCTAAAGCGCAGCCTTGCGCGCAGTAACTGTCCCGGCGCAGGGCCACGCACCGAGCGATCACGGTGCGGCGCGTTCGGAGAAATGCCACTCCACCAGCGACCGCATGTGCGGCATCAGGCCTTCAGGCAGGTCGTGCATGCCGCGGATCACCACGGGCCCTTCGATCTCGGGATCGGGGTCTTGCGCCACGAACTGCCGAATCTGCTCGGCCAAGCCGTCGGCGGTCTCGGCCATGCGATAGCAGCGCACGATGACCGTGCCACTTTCAACCGACAGCGCATGGCACCGCGCCTCGCGGTGTGCTTGGCCAAGATCGAGACCGGTCTCCTCGCGCACCTCGCGCGCCATGTTGTAGTCGAGGTCGACCAGACCATCGCGAAAGTCCTCCGGCTCGAACGAGCCGGCGGCAAAATAGACCTTGCCGGCATTTGCCGTATGCGCGCCCATGCGGATCGCCACCAGCGCATTATCGCTCGAAATCAGCATGGCGTGCGCGAAGGCATGTTCAGCGCTCGTCACCGGCTTCAGCTTCCGCCACAGCATGAAGGTGGAATATCGGATGGCATGGCAGCGCCCCATTAGGCTGTTCTCCGCGTAGGCCAGTTCCGACAGCAGCACCATCGTGCCATCGAACAAGGCCGGTCGCGCGGCCTTTTCGGCCGCCCAGTTGGCCGCGATCGCCTCGGCATTGTCGCGTTCGAACGGATGCGGCCCCGAATCGAGCCTCACATCGACGACATCGACCGGCAGGATCACATTGCGAGGTATGTTGAAGGCCACGGTGTACTCTCTCAGGCGATATCGAGGGTGAACGCCACCGGGCAATGGTCGGAGGCTTTCGGACGGTCCCAGCCGGCACGCGGATAGCGCTCGACCTCTTGCCCCGGCGGAAAGATGGTGCGCCAAGGCTGGCCGCGGCGGACGATCTCGGGCATGGCCTGCACATTGGTCCGCGCCAGCGCCGGCGACAGCAGGATGTAGTCAAGCTGGCACAGATGCCGCTCCTGGGGGCCGCGCGTGTGATACAGCGTCCAGCGCTCCAACTCCGGCAGCCGTTCGACGACATTCTCGGCAAAACCATCGCCGAGCAGCACGTCGAGGCAGGAATTCGCTTCACTGACCGGCGTGAAGTTGTAGCCCTGATGCGAGTCACCCGCGATCAGTACCCTTTGGCGATAGTCGTTCATGTCGCCGCAGATCACCCAGCGCTTGTCGGCAGTGTGGTCCTTGCCGAAGCGGTCCTCGATGATGCGCCGCACCGCCTTCGCCTCGGCCATGCGGATCGGCATCGTGGCATCCCGACCGTTGAGGCCGTTGCGTGGCGAGCCCATCGACTTGAAATGCACCGAATAGACCGTCAGCGGCTTGCCGCCGATCTTGACGTCGATCTCCAGGCAGTCGCGCCGGAAAATGCGCTCGAACGGCTCCTGGCCAAGGGCCGCGAGTTCCGGCGTGTGCAGCCCGAAATCATCGAATGTGACATGCGCATGGCTGGTCATGCGTACGAACTCGATCGGCTGGCCGTGCGCGGTCTCCGCCCGCATCATCACCGCCACATCGATTCCGCGCGAGTCGTTGCCTGATGTCGTGTATTTCTGCTGGTAGCCCTGCCCCACCATCTTGAACAGGTAGCCATACTCGAAAGCCTTCAGCGCCTCGATATTGTCGACCTCCTGCAGGCAGATGATGTCAGCACGGGTGTCGGCAATCGCCAGCGCGGTCAGCTGCCGCATGTCGTCGGCGTGCGCGATGGCCCGGGCCTGCTCGAGCAAGCGGTATTCGGCCTCGCTGCGGATGTCGAACAGGGCGAGTGTCCGATCCTCGTTGAGCTGGTTCCGGTAGCCCGAAAAATCGAACCTGTTCATCAGGTTCTCGACATTGAAGGTGGCAAGGCGCAGCGACATGGCCGCGAGCATTGCCTTCATGTCAGGACAAACACAAGGCCCGGCGGCAGGCAAGGTCGGAAGGTGCTGTAGCTGGAACGTATCTATCCACGACGCGTTTATCCTCATCGTCGAGTCGCAGGCAACGCTACAGACCCAAACTGCATCGACGCGTTTTCCCTTGGAGACTTCCCTGGAGACCGCAGATGAAACCGAACCTGACAGGACTCGCGCGCTCGGGATTGATTGTCCTTGGCACGCTCGCCGGTGCCTCGTTGCCGGTGACCGCTGGCCCGATTTCGGTGCCACCCTTCAATTTTGCGCCTGCGCCTGCCCAGGCGCCGAATGTGCAGAACGCCCTTCTCACACACCCGTCGGGGAACGGGTATGACGGCATGGTACAACTCGTCGGCCGCGGTGGTGGCCGCATGATGCGCGGCGGCGGTGGCCGCCATGGAGGCTGGGGTGGTGGCGGCTTTCGCGGCGGCGGCTGGCACGGTGGCGGAGGCCGGAGTTTTCGTGCGAGCGCCTGGAGCGGCGGCGGCGGCCGCCACTGGAACGGCGGCGGCTTTCGCGGCGGCGGCTGGCACGGTGGCGGAGGCCGGAATTTTCGTGCTGCCGCCTGGAGCGGCGGCGGCGGCCACTGGAATGGCGGCGGGGGCCGCTGGCATGGCAACAACTGGCACGGCGGCTGGCGTGGTAACAACTGGCATGGCAATCGCTGGCATGGCAATAACTGGAATGGCAATAACTGGAACTGCTGGAACTGCGGATGGGGCGGCGGCTGGGATGATTCCTGGGCGGCCTGGGGTCTGGGCCTCGGTGTAGGTTCGGCATTGGCCTACAACAACTACAACAACTACTATGACTCTGGTCCCGGCTACTACGACTATGGCCCGTACTATACCTCGAGCTACACCCAGTCGGGCGGACATGTTCAGTGGTGCTACAACCGGTATCGTTCGTACCGGTCTTCGGACAACACGTTCCAGCCCAACAGCGGCCCGCGCCGGCAGTGCGTGTCGCCTTACGGCTGAGTGCGTCCAAGGCAATTGTCGCTGCGGCGCATTCATGCCGCCGCAGCGATACTCAGCAACATAACATGATGTTTACGACTGGCTCGTATGTGGTCGACGCGTGCGGACAAGTGCCTGCACAAGTGGACTGGAACGATGACCGAAGACGCCCCTAAGAACACGCCCCGCGAACACCGCAATCGCGTTCTCAAGGGAGCCTCCATCATCACCGGCGTCAACAATTCCGAGATTTCCTGCACCATCCGCAACATGCATCACAACGGCGCCGAGTTGCGCGTTCCGGTCGACGCCCGCATCCCCGAGCGTTTCCTGCTCTATGTCCCGGTGGACGGCATCGGCTACCGTGCGGTTGTCCGCTGGCGAAAAAGCGACCGCGTCGGTGTGCAGTTCGAAGGCACGGCGCCCAAGCCCGCCTGGCACTACGGCTGAGCGAACTGAAAAGGCCGGCGGATCGCTCCACCGGCCTTTTTTGTCTCGAAAGCCGAGCCAATTCCCCCTGCCACGCCAGATGGCCGGCAGGGTGAAACTGAAGCGATCGCCTTAGTTCTTGGCCTTGTCGACCAGCTGGTTCTTGGCGATCCCCCCGCGCGCCCGCAGGGCGAAGCCCGAGGACGCGCAGAAAGACAGGCGTGGAGCGCCCTTAGTTCTTGGCCTTGTCGACCAGCTGGTTCTTGGCGATCCACGGCATCATCGCGCGCAGCTTGGTGCCGACTTCCTCGATCTGGTGAGCGTCGTTCATGCGGCGGATGCCCTTGAAACGGGCTGCGCCCGAACGGTATTCCTGCATCCAGTCGGAGGTGAACTTGCCGGTCTGGATGTCGTGCAGAACGCGCTTCATCTCGGCCTTGGTCTCGGCGGTGATGATACGCGGACCCGTGACATACTCGCCCCACTCGGCGGTGTTCGAGATCGAGTAGTTCATGTTGGCGATGCCGCCTTCATAGATCAGGTCGACGATCAGCTTCACTTCGTGCAAGCATTCGAAATAGGCCATCTCGGGGGCATAGCCACCCTCGACCAGCGTCTCGAAGCCGGCGCGGATCAGTTCGACTAGGCCACCGCAAAGCACGGCCTGCTCGCCGAACAGGTCGGTCTCGCACTCTTCCTTGAAGTTGGTCTCGATGATGCCCGAACGGCCGCCGCCGACGCCGCATGCGTAGGAGAGCGCGAGATCGAGCGCGTTGCCCGAGGCGTCCTGATGAACGGCGACCAGGCAGGGAACGCCGCCGCCCTTCTGGTATTCGCCGCGCACGGTGTGGCCCGGGCCCTTCGGCGCGATCATGACGACGTCGACGGTCTTCTTCGGCTCGATCAGGCCGAAGTGAACGTTGAGGCCGTGAGCGAAGGCGATGGCAGCGCCATCACGGATGTTCGGAGCGATCTCGTCGCGGTAGATGTCGGCCTGCAGTTCGTCAGGCGTGGCCATCATCATCAGGTCGGCCCACTTGGCGGCTTCCGCAACCGTCATGACCTTGAGGCCGTCGGCCTCGACCTTCTTGGCGGTAGCCGAGCCGGCCTTGAGACCGACGACCAGTTCCTTGGCGCCCGAATCCTTGAGGTTCAGCGCGTGCGCGCGACCCTGGCTGCCGTAGCCGATGATGGCGACCTTCTTGCCCTTGATCAGATTGAGATCGGCATCACGATCGTAATAGACACGCATTGGTGGGTTCCTTCCCGTTTGCAGTCAAAGGGCCTTCGGCCCGGTTTTCGCTCCATATAGAGCCAGAAACTGCTGCGTCGCGCGCACGGCGTCGCCGTCGATCTCCGCATCAGCCAATTCGAGTCGGTCGCCGAGCAGCAGACGGATCTGCACGTCTCGCGCCACCAGTCCGAAGAACGTCCGGAACGCCGTCTCGGCGTCCTCGAAATCAAGAAAACCCGCTTCGCGGCCGGCCTCCAGCACCGGCTTCAGCCGCCGGCCGAGTGCGAAGCGGCCGCGCTCGAGCACGATGGCGCCAAGGTCGCGCTTGTCGGAACCGGCATGCACCACCGCCACCCGGTTGAGCGCAATCGATGTATCGCTGGAAATCACCCGCAGCCAGTCCGAAGCATAACGCTCCAGGCTCGCCGTGAGCGAGGCGAGGTCCAGCCCCTTGCGGTCGACCGGCGGCACACGCACCTTCGAGGCCTGCCACTGCACGGTGGCGCTAAGCAGGCCATCGCGGTCGCCGAACCACTTGTAGAGCGTTTCCTTCGAGCAGCTCGCGCGCCGCGCAACCGCCGTCATGGTCAACCGGTCGCCGTCCTCAACGAGCAGGCGCAGCACGGCATCGAGCACGTCCTGCTGACGCGCCGTCGGCCCCTCGCCTTCCATCATTTCAGACACTGCCTGCAGCATCGTTCCCGGCCACGAATCTCGGCTCGGCATCGTTCTCTTGTGCCGTACCGTACGTTACGGTTCGGCTTATCGCGCAAATCGCGATGCCCCGCAATGGACAATTTCAGCATCTTACGCTTTTGACGAAACAGGTGCGCGCAGCTTGCCCAGGATCGCCGTGAGCATCCCCACTTCGTCCTCGGACAACTTGTCCTCGAACAGGCTTGCGATAGCCAGCCCGTAGACTGCCCAGATCCTGCGGCGCATTTCGCGACCTGCCGGCGTGATGCGCACGGTTTGGCCGCGCCCGTCGCTTTCGACCATCAGCTTCTCGATCAGGCCATTGGCCTCCAGCCGCGCCAGAAGCCGAGAGACATTGTACTGCTGGAGCAGAATCCGCTCCGTCAGCTGGAACGGCCGCAAGCCACCCTCGCCTGCCTCGGCAAGTTCGTGCAGCACGTCATACCAGGCCAGTGCCGGCAGGCCCGCTGCCTTGAGCTGCTCCTCCACCGCATCCACCAGCTGGCGCGATACGCGCACAAGGCGCGCCCAGGCATTGATCGTCTCGGGTCCAGGCATCGCCAGAGGTATCGTCATCATGGCTGCACGCTACCACTTCGATGCACCTGCATCAACATTGACTCTACATGCATCTGCATCTATATCAATGCAACTGCATCGATATCAGGAGACGACGATGAAACACCAACTTTGCAGAATCGACGACATTCCCGAGACGGGCACGCTGCTGGTGCCGTTCTTCGGCCGCGAGGTCCACGTCTACAAAGTGCAAGGCAGAATCCGCGCTGCCGCGAACACCTGCCTGCATTTCGGCGGCCCGCTCGAATGCCGGGATGGCAGGCTGGTCTGCCAATGGCATGGCGCATCATTCGACCCGGCATCGGGCGATCGCCTCAAAGGTCCGGCACCGAAGGGTTCCAGGCTGATGTTCCTGTCGACCCGCGTCGACGGCGACGTGCTCAACTATGTCTGGGGAGAGTGAGATGTCCGGCCCCCTCACTCTCGTCAGCCACCACCTCTGCCCCTATGTCCAGCGCGCGGCGATCGCACTTGCCGAAAAGGCAGTGCCATTCGAGCGGCTCTACGTCGACCTCGCCAACAAGCCGACCTGGTTCCAGGCCATCTCGCCACTCGGCAAGGTGCCCCTTCTCAAGGTCGAACCGGCGGACGGCGACCCGGTCGTCATCTTCGAGTCGGCCGTGATCCTGGAGTTCCTGGAGGAAACGCAGCAAAACCCGCTGCATCCGCGCGACGCTTACGCCCGCGCCCGCCATCGAGCCTGGATCGAGTTCGGCTCGGCGACGCTTAACGCTATCGGCCGCTTCTATTCGGCGCCGACCGGTGCCGATCTGCGCCAGGAGGCCATGGCGCTATCGGCCATGTTCGAGCGGATCGAGGAGGAGCTTGCCAGCCGGGCTCAGCAGCCGGGGCCTTGGTTCGGCGGAGACGCATTCTCGCTGGTCGACGCCGTCTGGGCACCGATCTTCCGCTATTTCGACATGTTCGACGAGATCGGCGACTTCGGCATTCTCGGCGGAAAGCCGCATCTTGAGCGCTGGCGGGCAGCATTGTCGCAGCGGCCCTCCGTCAGGGCTGCAGTCAGCCCGGACTACCCGCAACGCCTGCGCGCCTTCCTGCGCGCCAAGCGCTCACATCTGTCCGAGCGTCTATTAGCGGCCGATCTGGCCATGGTCCCAGCCTGACTAGCAACTCTTCAACGCAGGTGCCGATCAGATCGTTACCTGCGTGCCAACTTCGACCACGCGCCCAGTCGGGATCTGGAAATACTCGGTCGCATCTGCCGCCGTCCGCGCTAGGCCGATGAACAGCCTGTCTTGCCACACCGGCATAGCGGACGTGGGCGACGCCTTCAGCGAACGCCGCGACAGGAAGAACGACGTCGTCATGATGTCGAACTTCCAGCCCTGCTTGCGGCAGATGGCAAGCGCCTTGGGAATGTTCGGCTGCTCCATGTAGCCGAACTTCAGTTTCACCCGCATGAACAGGTCGTTGACGGTCTCCATCTTGACCCGCTCGCTATCGGGCACCACCGGCTGCTGCGCCGTCACCACCGACAGGATGACATTCTGCTCGTGCAGCACCTTGTAGTGCTTGAGGCTATGCATCAGGGCCGTCGGCGCGCTGTCGGGATCACTGGTCAGGAACACCGCCGTGCCGGGCACCAGCTGCGGCTTCTTCTTGCTCAGATTCTCTGCAAGGAAATTGAGCGGGATCTCGTTCTTGCGTGTCTTGTCGAAGAGACAGCGGCTGCCGCGCACCCAGGTCCACATGATCGTCACGATGGCGAAGGCCACCAGCAGCGACGCCCAGCCACCCTCATGCACCTTGACGATGTTGGAGGCAAAGAAGCCGATGTCGATCAGGAGGAAGACGGCGATCACCGCCACGACGGCAGCCACCGGCCAGCGCCAGATGCGCAGCATGACGATCGACAGCAGCAGCGTCGTCACCAGCATGTTGCCGGTCACCGATATGCCGTAGGCGGCCGCCAGCCTGCTCGATTCTCCGAAACCGACCACCAGCATCATCACCACCAGCGCCAGTATCAGGTTGACGCGCGGCATGTAGATCTGCCCGAGCGTGGTTTCCGACGTGTGAAGGATCGCGAGGCGCGGCAGCATGTTGAGCTGTACTGCCTGCCGGGTCAGCGAATAGGCGCCGCTGATCACCGCCTGGCTGGCGATGACGGTGGCAGCCGTTGCCAATACGACCATCGGCACCAGCATCCAGCCTTCGTTCATCTCGAAGAACGGATACCCAACCGTGCCGCCATGCGACAGCACGAAGGCGCCTTGGCCGGCATAGTTGAGCAGCAGGCAGGGAAACACGATCGACAACCAGGCGAGCACGATCGGACGGCGGCCAAAATGGCCAAGATCGGCATAGAGCGCTTCCGCGCCCGTCACCGCCAGGAAGATCGCACCGATGGTCACGAAGGCCACTTCCGGCTGGTTGGCGAGAAAATTGTAAATGTAGATCGGGTTCACCGCCCAAAGGATCTGCGGATCGTCGGCGATATGGACGATGCCTGAATAGCCAATAGCCAGGAACCAGACCAGCGTGATCGGCCCGAACACGATCGCCACGCTGCCGGTGCCAAAGCGCTGAACGGAAAACAGGATCGCCAGAATGACCAGCGTGAGCGGCACCACATAGGGCTGGAATGTCGGGGTCACGACATTCATGCCCTCGACCGCCGACAGAACCGAGATCGCCGGCGTGATGACCGCGTCGCCGTAGAAAAGGGAGGCGCCGACCATGCCTAGCGCGAGGATCAACCCCGACCGCTTGGGCAGGCTGCGGCGCGCCAGTGCCATCAGCGACAGCGTGCCGCCCTCGCCCCGGTTGTGCGCCCTGAGCACGAACATGACGTATTTGATGGTGACTATGATCGTCAGCGCCCAGAATATCAGCGAGAGTACGCCGAGAATGTCCTCGCGCGATGCGACCTGCCCACCCGCCGACGCGACCAGCGCTTCGCGAAAGGCATAGATCGGGCTCGTGCCGATGTCGCCGAAGACGACGCCGAGCGCCCCGACCATCAATATCCTGATGTCTTGGGAATGGCCGTCCTTCTGGACTGCTAGCCCGCCTGTATCCGACTTACCAGCGCCGGTATCGGCCATGAACGACTCTCCGTGAAGCCGCGGGGCTCTACGCTTGCCGTATCGTAAAAGCAACAGCCATCTTGCGACAGCCCATGTTCAAGCCATGCGAATACGGATGGCCAGCTACCATCCGCAGGCCTTGAGGTAACGCGTGACCGTGCCGGCCATGCCGTATTCCAGCGCATCCGCCGTCAAGCCGTGGCCAATGGAAACCTCAGCCAAACCTGGGATGCGGCGCAACAATTGCGGCAGGTTGTCGACGACGAGGTCATGCCCGGCATTGACCTGAAGCCCAGCCGCGAGCGCGGTTTCGGCGGTCTTGCCGAGCTTCTCCAGTTCCATCGCCGCCTTTGCCGGGTCGGAATGGCATGCGCCATAAGGGCCGGTGAACAGTTCGATCCGGTCCGCGCCGGTGTCGCGCGCCGCAGCAACGCCGGCCGGATCGGCATCCGAAAACAGCGACACCCGGAAACCGCTCTTCTTGAGCCGGGCAACGACCGGCTTGAGGAAGGCGACCTGATTGACGAAATCCCAACCGTGGTCCGAAGTCGCCTGCGCTGGGTCGTCGGGCACCAGCGTCACCTGTTCGGGCTGGTGTCTTTCGACCAGTTGCAGAAAGTCCTCGCTGGGATAGCCTTCGATGTTGAACTCGGCCTGCGGAAACTCGTCGTCGATCAGCGCCCGGATTTCGGGCAGATCGGAAAAACGGATGTGGCGCTGGTCGGGGCGCGGATGCACCGTCAGCCCGTGGGCGCCGGCGGCAAGCGCAATGCGCCCCAGGCCGGTCACGCTCGGCCACGGCAGATCGCGCCGGTTGCGAAGCATGGCGATGGCGTTGACGTTCACGGAAAGCTTGGCAGGCATGGCAACTCGAACCGGTTATTCGCTACCATGCACCTATCATGGCTTTGGCGGGAACAGAGAGGCCTTTTATGTGTTCCAGGCAAATGCGGCCGCGCCGGATTCAGAAATCGACGCAGCGCCAGAAGTTCAGGAATGAAATCCATGGAAAACCCACCGGCCTTCCAGCGCATCGACACCGACAATAGCGAGGTTTACGCCTTTGAGATCGCAGGCCACTTCACCGCAGCCGACATCGAAAATGCCTATGGCCTGCTCGACGCCGCCTATGAAGGCCACGACAAGATCGACGTCCTGCTGCGTGCCACGGGCTATGACGGCTTCGACTGGTCGGCCCTGTTCGACGCGACCACGTTCAAGGGCAAGACGAAAGCGCTGCATCACATCCGCCGCTATGCTCTCGTCGGCGGGCCGATCTGGATGGGCCCGATGGTCGGCCTGATCGCTCCCTTCACTTCGATCGAGACCAGGCACTTCGCCGCCGCCGACGAGGCCAAGGCTTGGGAGTGGCTCGGAGCGAAACCGGCGGACGCATAGGATCTGCAGCCACAACGCAAGATCAGACGAAGCGCGGCTTCAGATTGCGTAGATTGCGGCGGAACCTGCGGAGTTGGCATTTGGCTACGACGCTCAACGGCGGCCGCAATGTAAATCTCGACAGATGCTTGGCCCAACGATCGCTGTCACCGGCCGAGTGGTCGTCATGATCGCCTTCCGGAGCAGGCAGAATAGCGAACCGTCGCCCCGGATGCACCTGTTCGATCAGTTCGGCTATCTCCTCCATATGCTCGGGCGGAATGGGTTTGCACAGAACGAAGAGCGTCGAGAGCCCGTTTCTCAAGGCACCTCGCGTGACCTTGCAGAATAAGTCGTGCCTTGCTCTTGCAAGTGGATAGAGTTCATCGAGAAGGCTCTCCGCCAATCCCTCGGGAAAGGCGTGCCTGTGCGAAGTGCCGAACCGCCGATTGCGAACAAATCTGTCTTCGATGACCAGGTCGCACCGTTCGAAAAGGCCCTGAAAATCGCGTCGGAGATATTCGATCACGGCGCCACTCGGAGTGCCCTGCCAATCAAACACGCCACGCTTCGCTTTGTATTTGCCGAGCAGGTTGTCGATATGGAACCGCGCCCGGCAATTCGGACCGAGGCTGATCACCTGCTGGAATTCGTTGCTCGTCATGACGCGACCGCCGAATGGCTGTTGGAACAGCCAATCTGCCACGAGCAACAGGGAATTCAACCAAGACAAGCGCCGATCGCACCGACGCTCGCTCTGATTGCATCAAAAAGTCGCGGCCTTGTGCCGACGCGCTATCTGACGATCGTCAGCCGCTCGGCGGCGCGGGTGATCGCTGTATAGAGCCAACGCTGGCGGGTGTCCTTGAACGCGTAGCTCTCGTCGAACAGCACGACGTTGTTCCACTGCGAACCCTGCGCCTTGTGCACCGTCAGGGCATAGCCGTAGTCGAAGTCGTCGAAGCGCTTCTTGGTGCCCCACGGGATTTCTTCGTCGGGGTTTTCGAACACCGCCTTGAGCAGCTTGATCTTGGCCACGCCGCGGTCGGGATCATCCTCTTCCGGCGAGACCAGAAGATTGATGCCCGGCTTCACCGTCTCGCGCGACGAGGTCATCACCTTCCACAACGAGCCGTTGAGCAGGCCCTTGGCCGGGTCGTTGCGCAGGCACACCAGCTTGTCGCCGGCCTGTGGATAGCCTGCGGTAAAGCCCTTGAGTTCGCGCAGCCTCTGATTGTAGCGCTTGCGCGTCCGGTTGGTACCGACCAGCACCTGGTCTGCATCCAGGACCAGGTCCTGGGTCACGTCTTCCTTGCCGATCACCTGGGCGGTGCCGTAGTCGCCGCGCATGAACTCGCGACCCTCGCGCACGTCGAGCGCCAGCCTGAGGATCGGATTGTCGCGCGCCTGGCGATGAATCTCGGTCAAAAGGAAATCGGGCTCGTGCTCGGTAAAAAAGCCACCGCCGGAGATCGGCGGCAACTGTGCCGGGTCGCCCAGCACCAGCACCGGCGTGCCGAAGGTCAAGAGGTCGCGGCCGAGCTGCTCGTCGACCATCGAGCATTCGTCGATGACCACCAGCTTGGCCTTGGCGATCGGGCTCTGGCGGTTGAGCGAGAAGGTCGGCGACATCGACGTCTTGCCGGTTGTCTCGTCCTCGACCGCTTCCTCGCCCTTCGGCCGGTAGATCAGCGAGTGGATGGTGCGCGCGTTGGTCGCGCCCTTGGAGCGCAGCACCTGGGCCGCCTTGCCGGTGAAGGCGGCGAACTGAACCTGTCCGTCGACATGCTCGGCGAAATAGCGCGCCAAGGTCGTCTTGCCGGTGCCGGCATAACCGAACAGGCGGAAAAGCTGCGGCTTTCCGGATTTGAGCCAGCGCGCCACGGCCTGCAGCGCATCGTCCTGCTGAGGAGAGAATTCCATAGGCCTGACTGACAGGATTCGGCGGTGAAGGGCAAGGGATTTGGCTCAATGGCGCGCCCATGTCCGCCTCGCATAACGAGCGGCAGGCAGCAGCCTCGCCCGGACCATCAGTAATCGTTTTTCAATCGGGAATGCCTATGGACAAACAATGATGCGTCGATCGCCCATTTTGCTTGCAGCAACAATCCTGCTTCCCTAGGCCGGCTGCAAAGCTTTTGAGCGAAATCACCATTTGAGTTTCGCGCCCTGCGGTATGGGGGTCGGCAGTATTGACTATGTCGCCGAAAAGACATGGGGAATCGGATTACCCAGCGATAACGAGACGGGTGTAATCGTCTACAATCTCCCTGAGGACGCTGTTAAGGCCATCGCCTCTCGAGGTATCGACTATCTTCGGCAACTACCCTGCAAAAAAGACAATCGTGATTCGCGTGGGCGCTATCATGCTTGGAAAGAGACGCCAATCCCGGCGGAGGGGAATTGGGCGGAATCTGCAGGCGGGGAAAAATCTGCGCTGCCAGAGGTTTCCAACTACCTGGATAAATATGGTTTCGGCATACGAATCTCCAAGTCAGTGGAAACCACTATAGGCAACGCAATCTCCGCGCCCGGAAGTTTCTTCGCATACGGTCGGAGTGGAGCAATGCTGGTCGTGCCCAGCAAACGCCAGGCATTCTACGTATATGCAGGCTGAATTTCACCCCGAAGGTACGCTGGGGCTCACGAGATGCTAGCTCGTCGCGGATCATTCTCCAACAGGATCGGCATGCCATGCGGCGTGGCATGCGCCGCCCTCTCCCAGGCTGCGGCCAGCGAATCCACTTCATCCTGCCCGGCAAAACCCTTTTCGGCCAGCAGGCGCTCTAGCGCGGCCAGCCAGCGCTCGTAGTAGTCGCTGCCGTCGACTGCGGCATCAGGCTTCTTGACCTCCGCCGAAAGCCGTTCGGCCCACTCCGCCCAGGTGAACAGGCCGCGCTCATGCAACGCGACCACCATGGCAAAGGCTTCTGCCTGCCACGGCTCGGAGAACACCGGCTCATCCAGGCCGGCCGGTAGTTCATGCCGGCTCAAGATAGCTCTCCCAGGCGTCGATGCTGACTTCCAGCGTCGGATCGGCGCCCTCGCCCCACAGTTCGGCTGCTGAAAAGACCACTGTGTAGACCCATCGCGGATTTTCGCCCTCGCCGTGCGCGTTGCTGTCAGGAAATACGAACCCCTCGCGCACCGCGTCGATCACGCCTTCCTTGCCGCGGGCATAGCGCGGCAGCCGCGTATGGCCGGTGGGGTGGAAATTCCTGGTCCGCACCCGCTGGCCGGCAACGAACCGCGCCGGCGAGGCCACCGGCCGATTGCAGGGCCCACCCTTGGCAAGCGCCGCCGGTACGTTTTCCGCCTTCAGCACCCGTTTGGGCGTAGCAGCCGGATCGACGGCGTCGCCCTCGGCCAGATCGCGCGTCGTGACAAAATCATGCCGCTTCAGCAGCGTCTCCAGCGCCTTGATCCAGATCTCGTAGTAGCTCGAGGCGTAATAGTCGGCCGGATGCAGGCTTTCACGCGCATGCCGGCTTTCGTCAATGTTCCAGGCACCCATGGCGCCGGCGCACAGGGTTACGCCCAGGGCGCGCTTTTCCCATTCGGCATGGAAGTAAGGCTCGTTTGTCTCGGGCGCTATCGGCCCGAAACCCATCTGGCCGCCGAGGTCCTGGGGACCGTTCATGTAGCCTCCCGCGCCAGGCCTGTGCCGATCATCGAATCGCGTGTCACCAGATCGGCCAGCCGTTCGTCGCTCCAGCCCTCGGTTCCCGCCGGCCGTTGCGGCACCACGAGATAGCGCAACTCGGCGGTCGAATCCCACACCCGGATCTTCTTGTCGCCGGGCAGAGTGAGCCCGAATTCCTCGAGCACGCCGCGCGGATCGATCACCGCACGCGACCGATAGGGCGGCGCCTTGTACCAGACCGGCGGCAGGCCGAGCACCGACCACGGATAGCAGGAGCACAGGGTGCAGACGACGAGGTTGTGGGTCTCGTCGGTGTTGAAGACCGCCTGCATGTGCTCGCCCTGGCGACCGGTGAAACCGAGCGAGGCGATGGCCGCCGTCGCATCCCGCTTCAGCCAGTCGGCAAAGGCTGGATCACTCCACGCCTTCGCGACCACGGCAGCGCCGTTGCGCGGGCCGACCTTGGTCTCGTAGGTGTCGACGATGACGTCGATTGCCGCCGGGTCGATCAGGCCCTTCTGCGTCAGGATCGTCTCCAGCGCCCGCACCCTTGCGGCCATTGGATCGAGTTCATTGTCATGGTCGTCGTGGTGATGATCGTGCGCCATGGCGGAAAGCTATGCTTGCATGCCCTGCTACGCAAGCAGCCGGCTTTGGGCCAGCTGGGATTTGCTCCGCAACCCCAAGGCTCGTTATCGTCGCCCGATGCGGGTTCTGATTCTAGGCGGCAACGGCTTCATTGGTGCTACGGTGGCGAGGATGCTTGTAGGGCACGGCCATTCCGTCACGGCGCTTGCGCGCGAGACCAAGGTCGCGATGCGCCGAAATCCCGACATAGACTGGGTTCGGGCCGACATTGCCAACCTGTCGCGACCTGAGGACTGGCGGCCGCTGTTGTCCGGCATCGATGCGGTGGTCAACTGCGCCGGAGTACTTCAGGACGGTGCGCGTGACGATGTAGCCGCCGTGCAGCTTACCGCCATGACAGCGCTCTACGAAGCAGCGCCCCCCTCCCTGTGCATGTTCGTCCAGATTTCGGCGCGGATCGATGGTGTGGCTGCCGAAAATCCGTTCTTCGCCACCAAGCGGCGAGCCGATGCAGCGCTCACGACGTCCGGCCTGCCATTTGTGATCCTGCGTCCGGCCGTGGTCGTCGGACGCACGGCCCATGGCGGCTCGGCGCTACTGCGCGCCCTTGCAGCATTTCCTCTCGTCACACCTTTGGTGTTCGGCCAAAGCCGGATGCAGTTCGTCTCACTCGATGATGTCGTCGAGGCCGTGCGTGAAGCGCTTGACGGAACGATTCCTGCAGGCAGCGACCTTGACCTTGCTACCCCGGAAACGCTGTCGCTCGCCGAAGCGGTTAGCCTCCATCGCCGATGGCTGGGGCTGCCGCCGAGCAGGATCCTCAATCTGCCTGGCTTCTGCGCCCGCCTGGCAGCCGGCGCCGCCGACTTCCTCGGTCATCTCGGTTGGCGCTCGCCCCTGCGCTCGACAGCGCTCGAGGTTGCGGCCGGCGGGGTATCCGGCCATTCGGCTGGCTACAGCCGAAAGCTTGCCGCGCTCGACGCCACCCTCGCCAAACACCCGGCCGGCTTACAGGAGTTGTGGTTCGCCAGGCTCTACTTGCTCAAGCCTGTCATATTCGCCACGCTTTGCCTCTTCTGGCTGCTCTCCGGCATCATCGCCCTCCTGCGCTTTGACGCTTCGACAGCGCATCTGGTGGATGCAGGCGCGCCCGTGGCAATCGCCCCCGCCATCACGCTCGCCACCAGCCTGGCCGACATCGCCCTGGGTGTCGGCATAGCCTTTCGCCGCTACGCCCATTTGGCACTGAAGGGCATGGTCGGTCTGTCGCTTGCCTATCTCGCAGTTGCCACGGCGCTTAGCCCAGCACTTTGGGCTGATCCGCTCGGTGCGTTGGTCAAGGTACTGCCGTCGATCGCTCTGGCCTTTGTCGCTCTTGCCATATTGGACGAGCGTTGACCCATGGAAGAACTGCTCCGCCTCGCCCACGTCATAGGCGCCACAGTGTTGCTCGGAACCGGCGCCGGAATCGCCTTCTTCATGGTCATGGCGAACCGGACGCGCAATGCCGCCACGATCGCCCATGTCGCCGGCACCGTCGTTGTCGCGGACACCCTGTTTACGGCGACCGCCGTCATTCTCCAGCCGATCACTGGCGCGTGGCTCGCCAATGAAGTCGGCTGGTCGCTGGGCGAAGGATGGATTGTCCTGTCGCTCGCGCTCTATGTCCTGACGGGGCTGTTTTGGTTGCCCGTCGTTTTCATCCAGATCGAGTTGAGAAACCTGGCCCGCACCGCAGCCCGCGAGAGCAGGCCCCTGCCGACACGCTACTTCCACCTTTATCGCATCTGGTTTGCATGCGGATTTCCGGCTTTCTTCAGCGTCATCGCCATCTTCTGGCTGATGCTGACAAAGCCGGCGATCGAGTTGTTCTGACTATTTCAGCATCGGCCACAGCGTCGCGGCAAGCAGCAGGCCCATCGCGATGTTGAACCATTTCAGCCGAACCGGATCAGCTAGGAAGCCGCGCAGCGCCATGCCGAAGCCGGCCCAGGTCGAAACGCTCGGCAGGTTGACCAGCGCAAAGGCCCCCGAGATCAACAGCACCGACAGGAACGGTGCTTCCGGGCTCGTGTAGACTGCCATGGCGGTGACCGCCATCACCCAGGCCTTCGGATTGACCCACTGGAACGCGACTGCCGCAAGGAAATTCATCGGCCGCGTCTGCGCGGCGCCGTCCTTGCCGAGCGAACGCGACATGCCGACACGCCAGGCGAGGTAGAGCAGATAGGCGCCCCCGGCGATCTTGAGCAGCGTATGCAGCGCCGGTAGAGCCATCAGCAGTGCGCCCAGGCCGAAGCCGACGCCGAGCAGAAGCGACAGGAAACCGAACCCGATACCGAGCATATGCGGGATGGTGCGCACGAAACCGAAATTCACACCTGAGGCCAGAAGCATGAAGTTGTTCGGCCCTGGCGTGATCGACGTCACGAAGGCGTAGACCAGCAATGCCAGAAATGCGTCATGAGACATCGTTCTTCGCCCTCGTTTTACGTCAGCATTATTGACCTTATTTACCCGGCTCCGAAAAATCCAGAACCCGGTGATGGAATGGGCCAGCCAAGCGCAAAAGTAAGCGTCATTCTCGAATCTCGCCTGTCGGTTGCCGTATTGACCGCAGACGGAACACGGCATAATCGAAGTACATGGCCCGATGACCACTCGTGGTTTCATCCGGCAAGATTGCAGGGCAAACAGCGATTCGTTGCAGATCGCGGGAGGGTGGAAGATGTCAGCAGTTGCCAAAGCAGAGCCAAGCAGCCTCGCGCGGGAACTCATCAGCCACGCGGTCGCCAGCATCGAGGCGGCCGACCGCTTCTCCGTGCCCTTCCCTCACATCTTTTTCCGCGACTTCTTCCCGCAGGATTTTTACGCCGACCTGGTCAAGTCGATCCCCAATAAAGGCTACGACCCGATCACGACCACGGGCACACGGATGGCTTTGCGCCTCTACGGCGACAATGTCGCCAAGATCGACGCCGAACTCCGCAACATGTGGGCGGCGGTCTCTGAAATGCTGACCTCATCCGAGATCGAGGCGGCGATCCGTCGCCAGCTTCACGAGGGCCTCGAAATCCGCGCCCGCGGCGACAAGGTCGCCAGCGTGGACGAACTCAGGCTGGTGGCCAAGCCGGTCCTCTACAACGACAAGGACGGCTACCAGATCAAGCCGCATCCCGACGCGCGCAAGAAGGTCGTCACGATGCAGCTTTACTGCCCACCCGACGAGAGCCAGCGCGATCTCGGCACGACGCTCTACCAGGCATCGCTGAAGGGCCTGCTGAATGTCGGCTCCTACTGCCTCGAGCCGGTCAAGACCCTGCCGTTCCTGCCCAATGTCGGCTATGCCTTCGTCGTCCTGAAGGCCTATCACTCGCTGACGAAAATGAGCTGGCACGGCCGTCCGAAGATCAAGACGACCATCGAGCATCCGCGCATTTCGCTGCTCAACACGTTCTACATCAACGAGAACGTCGGCTTCTGACGACCCGCTGGCATCGGCCCATAAACTGCAAAAGCCGCCATGCAATGCATTGGCGGCTTTCTTGTTCGCCCGAAGGGGAGATTACATCCCCTGCGGGCCGCGGTTCATCGCCGCCACACCGGTCCTGCAGACCTCGACCAGGCCAAGCGGCTTCATGATGGCGATGAACTGCTCGATCTTCGACACCTTGCCGGTCAGTTCGAAGATGAAATGTTCGGTGTTGGCGTCGATCACCTTGGCGCGGAACGCCTCGGCCAGACGCAGCGCCTCGACGCGGGCCTCGCCGGTGCCGGCAACCTTGACCAGCGCCAGTTCACGCGCAAGCGCGCCACCGGTGCCCAGTTCCTGCGCCATGACCGTCAGGTCGACCACGCGGTGCACCGGCACAATGCGTTCGAGCTGGTGCTTGATCTGCTCCAGCACATGCGGCGTGCCGCGCGTCACAATGGTGATGCGCGACAGATGCTTCTCGTGCTCGGTCTCCGAGACGGTCAGGCTCTCGATGTTGTAGCCGCGGCCGGAGAACAGGCCGATGACGCGGGCAAGCACGCCCGGTTCGTTGTCGACCAGCACCGACAGCGTATGGTTTTCCGGCAGCGCCGTTTCCTTGGCAATGAAGTAGGCCGATCCGGTGGGTTGTAGCTGTGCGTTCATAAGATGATCTCGATCTCAGGCGTTTGCGCCAACTCGTTGATGGTGCGGCGCTTCGGCCGCACGCTGTTCGTCACACCAGTTCGCGGCCCTTGGCGTCGATGGCGTTGGCCACCGCCTCGTCGGTCGCCTCGTCGGGCAGCAGCATCTCGTTGTGCGCCTTGCCCGAGGGAATCATCGGGAAGCAGTTGGCGAGCGTCGCCACGCGGCAATCGAAGATCACCGGCTTCTTCACCGCAATCATCTCCTTGATCGCATCGTCGAGCTCGTCCGGCTTGTCGCAACGAATGCCATGCCCGCCATAGGCCTCCGCCAGCTTGACGAAGTCGGGCATCGCTTCGGTGTAGGAGTGCGACAGGCGGTTGCCATGCAGCAGCTGCTGCCACTGGCGCACCATGCCCATGTAGGAGTTGTTGAGGATGAAGACCTTGATCGGCGCGCCGTACTGGATCGCCGTGCTCATCTCCTGGATGCACATCTGCACCGAGGCGTCACCGGCAATGTCGATGACGAGGCTTTCCGGATGCGCGATCTGCACGCCAAGTGCTGCCGGCAAGCCGTAGCCCATCGTGCCCAACCCGCCAGAGGTCATCCAGCGGTTCGGCTTCTCGAAGCCGTAGTGCTGGGCTGCCCACATCTGGTGCTGGCCGACCTCTGTCGTGATGTAAGTGTCGAGGTGCTTGGTCAGCTCATACAGCCGCTGGATCGCGTATTGCGGCATGATCACTTCATTGTTGTGCTTGTAGGCGAAGCTGTCGCGCGCGCGCCACTTGGCGATCTGCTCCCACCACGGATAGAGCGCCTTCTTGTCGGCCTTTACGGTCGCCCGCCACAACCTGACCATGTCTTCGAGCACGTGACCGACATCGCCGTGGATCGGCACGTCGACATGTACGTTCTTGTTGATCGACGACGGGTCGATGTCGATGTGGATCTTCTTCGAATTCGGCGAAAACGCATTGAGGCGGCCGGTGATGCGGTCGTCGAAGCGCGCGCCGATGCACACCATGACATCGCAGTCGTGCATCGCCATGTTGGCTTCGTAGCTGCCATGCATGCCCAGCATGCCGAGCCAGTTCTTGCCCGATGCCGGATAAGCGCCCAGGCCCATCAGCGTCGAGGTGATCGGGAAGCCGGTCAGGTCGACCAGTTCGCGCAGCAAATGGCTCGCCTCGGGCCCGGAATTGACCACGCCGCCGCCGGAATAGATGATCGGCCGCTTGGCGGTCGCCATCAGCGCGACAGCTTCCTTCACCTTCTCGAGATCGCCCTGGACCTTGGGCTGGTAAGAGGTGCGCGGCGCGGTCTGCGGCGGCGTATAGATGCCCTTGGCAAACTGCACGTCCTTGGGGATGTCGACAACGACCGGACCGGGACGGCCGGTCGTGGCGACATGGAAGGCCTCGTGCAGAATCGCCGCCAGGTCGTTGACGTCCTTCACCAGCCAGTTGTGCTTGGTGCAGGGCCGGGTGATGCCGACGGTGTCGCATTCCTGGAAGGCGTCGGAGCCGATCAGCGAGGTCGGCACCTGGCCGGTGATGCAGACCAGCGGGATCGAGTCCATCAGCGCGTCCTGCAGCGGCGTCACCGCGTTGGTGGCACCGGGACCCGACGTCACCAGCATCACGCCGGCCTTGCCGGTCGAGCGCGCATAGCCTTCGGCGGCGTGGCCTGCACCCTGCTCGTGGCGGACGAGGATATGCTGGACATCGTCCTGCTGGAACAATTCGTCATAGATCGGAAGGACGGCGCCGCCCGGATAGCCGAAAAGGTGCTTGACGCCATTGTCCTTCAGCGCCTGCACCACCATCTCGGCGCCCGTCATTTCGCGTCGTCCGCTGTCACTATGTCCGCTCATCGGTCCGTTCCGTCTTTCCTGCGCCGTTCTCGGCGGTTACTGGTCGTTTAGTCCTGTTTCGGGCAATAAAAAAGGCCCCGAGGGAGCCTTTGCATCTGCGCATGGGGGGATTTCGCCCGGCGGTTACACCGCCTTGCCCATGCGCAATCCTACTACGAGAATAAGTATCGTGTTCATGGCGCGGACGTTAAAGCGCAAGAAGGCACGCTGTCAACCGGCGCATACAGATTTTCCGCAGCGTCAGCCGATGTTCGATTGTTCGAATATTCCTCGTGTCCTTAACACTTACGACACCATCCGACCTCACCCCACCTTAACCGCCATGCGCTAGGCTTCACGACCAGGGGAATTGGGGAACCATGGCCATGTTCGTCGAACGCCATATGACCGGTGGCGAAGCCACCAACCAGGAACGGCGCGATCCGGAGCAGGACGACGCCCGCATTCTCGGCAATGTCGTGCAGTGCGATGGCGCGCGCGCCGTCATCAGCGCCTATGCCGACAACAGCACCGGTCCGGCCGGCCAATGGACCGTCGGCAAGATGATCTCGGTCAATCTCGGCGAAACGCGCACCATCGGGCTGGTCTACTCGATCACCAAGTCGGATCGTTCGTGGAGCAGCGAAGGCGACAACCCCATCGAAGTCGCAATCGAGCTGATCGGCGAGGTCCGCGATGCCGGGCCGGACAAGCGCCCGGTTTTCGATCGTGGCATCACCGCATATCCGCATATCGGCGCACTCGCCCATCGCATCCGCAGCCGGGACCTGCAGGCCGTCTACGATCTGGCCGGCCGCCACTCCGTCACCATCGGCCACCTGTCCCAGGACGAGAACATCGACGCCTGCATCGCCATCGACGAGACGCTGGCGCGCCATTTCGCCGTCGTGGGCACCACCGGCGTCGGCAAATCCACGGCGGTGTCGCTGCTCTTGCGCAAGACCATCGCAGCACGCCCCGACCTGCGCGTCCTCATCATGGACCCGCACAATGAATTCGCCGCCTCGCTGCCCGAATTCTGCGTCAAGGTCGACACCAACACGCTCGACCTGCCGTTCTGGCTCTTCCGCCTGGAGGAGTTCGCCGAGGTCCTGTTCCGTGGACGCGAAACCGAAGCCGAAGAGATCGACATGCTGCGCGACCTCATACCGGTCGCCAAGAACCTGTACCGCAACCCGCATGGCGGTGCGTTCCTGCGCCGCGGCGTAGATGCGTTGACAGCCGATACGCCGGTACCCTACCGGATCGCCGACCTCATCAAGCAGATCGACGAACGCATGGGCATGCTCGAATCCAAGAACGAGCGGCCGATCCTGAAATCGCTGAGGACGCGCATCGAATCCGCGCTCGCCGACCCGCGCTACCGCTTCATGTTCCATTCGCGTCTCATCGAGGACACCATCCACGAGACCATCGGCAACATCTTCCGCGTGCCCACCAATGGCCGCCCGGTCACCTGCTTCGAAATGGCCGGCATGCCCTCGGAAGTGGTCAATTCGGTCTGCTCGGTGCTCGCGCGGCTCGCCTTCGACCTCGCGCTGTGGAGCGAGGGCCGGTTGAAGCTGTTGCTGCTTTGCGAGGAGGCGCACCGCTATATGCCGGCCGACCATCGGCTCGGCTTCGCGCCGACCCGGCACGCACTGTCGCGCATCGCCAAGGAAGGCCGCAAATACGGTTGCTACCTCGGCGTCATCACCCAGCGCCCAGGCGAACTCGACCCGACCATCCTGTCGCAATGCTCGACGGTGTTCGCCATGCGCCTCGCCAACGAGCAGGACCAGGCAATCATCCGCTCGGCCATCGCCGATTCCTCCGCCTCGACCCTTTCGTTCCTGTCGTCGATGGGTCAGCGCGAGGCCATCGCCTTCGGCGAAGGCGTTGCCACCACCATGCGACTGAAGTTCGAGAAGCTTGCGCCCGAACTCATCCCCGGCACCGGCAAGCGGGCAGCGGAAGCGGCATCCGGCAACGGCGACGATGTCGACCTTGCGGCTGTCGTCGAGCGGCTGCGCAACGTGCCCAAGCCGCAGGCAGCAGCACTCGGCTTTGCCGAAGTCGTCGATGCCCAGCGCCAGGCCGGCGACAGCGACTACCGCAAGCCACCGGCCAAGCCGCAGCCAGACGACGATTTCGACACCCGCTTCGGCCTGCGCCCCACCACCTTCGGTGGTCGTACCAGCGGCTGAGACCGCCCAAGGGCGCTGGAAACGAAGGTCGGCATCACCTGAAGCGTCAGATGCCGCCCCATCGGAACAGATCCGCCGGACCATAAGAGTAGTTAGCGGATACGACGAAGGGCTGGAAAGGCCTCTTGTGCCAGCCCTTTGCCCACGCTCCGAACATCAAGCGACTTGATTGGACACAGCGCGTCTGTGGTGCGAAAATTACTCACAATGCCAATTCTGGGGGGACCAGCGCGCAACACTTCATAGCGATCAAGAGGAAGGTTTCATCATGGCAACCTGGCAACCTGATCCTTCATTCTATCCCTCGCCAAGAATGGCCGCGAAGGCCCCGAAAGAGACACTGGCCTATGTCGCCGCCTTCGACCCGGACCGCAAAATCCCCGACGCGATAGCCGTCGTCGACGTGAACCCCCAATCCCCCTCCTATTCCCAGATCGTCGGCAAGGTCGACATGCCGAATGCCGGCGACGAGTTGCACCATTTCGGCTGGAATGCCTGCTCGTCATGCCTCTGCCCCAACGCGCCGCACCCCCATATGGAACGGCGCTACCTGGTCGTGCCGGGCTTGCGATCGTCGCGGTTGCACATCATCGACACCAAGCCGGATCCCACAAAGCCGAAGATCGTAAGGGTCATCGAACCGGAGGAGATTGCGGAGAAGGCAGGCTATTCGCGGCTGCACACCATCCATTGCGGCCCTGAAGGCATCTACGTCAACGCGCTCGGCAACGCCGAGGGCAAGGCGCCCGGCGGCATATTCCTGCTCGATTCCACGAGCTTCGACGTGCTCGGCCAATGGGAGATCGACCGGGGACCGCAGCAGCTTGCCTATGATTTCTGGTGGCATCTCGGACACGACACGATGGTGACGAGCGAATGGGGAACGCCCGATACATTCGAGAACGGGCTCGTTCCGGAAGTCCTGCTGGGCAGCAAATATGGACGCAGGCTGCACTTTTGGGACCTGCACGAACGCAAGCACCTGCAAGAGATCGATTTCGGCGAAGAACACCAGCTCGTCTTCGAATTGCGCCCGGCGCATGATCCGACCAAGGCCTATGGCTTCGTCGGCTGTGTCATCAGCCTCAAGGACCTCTCGGCTTCGATCTGGACGTGGTATCGCGACGGCGACAAATGGGCCGTGAAAAAGGTGATCGAGATTCCGGCGGAACCGGCGGATCCGGCCCTTCTGCCCCCCGTGCTCAAGGGCTTCGGCGCAGTTGCTCCGCTGGTGACCGACATCGACCTGTCGATGGATGACCGTTTCCTCTACGTTTCCTGCTGGGGCACTGGAGACATGATCCAGTACGACGTGTCGGACCCATTTGCCCCGAAAGAGACCGGCAGGGTCCGCATAGGCGGCATCGTGTCTCGGGCAACCCACCCAAAGGCCAACAATGGCGCGCTCAATGGCGGCCCGCAAATGGTCGAGATCAGCCGGGATGGAAGGCGGGTCTACTTCACCAACTCTCTATACGGCGCCATCGACCCGCAGTTCTATCCCGAGGGCATCGACGGGTGGATGGTGAAGCTCGACGTGGGAGAAAATGGCGGCATCAAATTCGACGAGAATTTCTTCGTCGACTGGCCGAAAGGCCATCGGCCGCATCAGGTACGTTTGGAGGGAGGCGATTGCTCGTCCGATTCTTACTGCTACCCCTGAAGGTACAGGCATCCTCGCACAGAGTAGCCGGGTAGAATGATTTCCATCTCGCCCTGGCTGGTGCTTGCTGGCCTTGGTGCTTACCATGGCCTCAACCCTGCCATGGGTTGGCTGTTTGCGGTCGCATTGGGCCTGCACAGGCAAAGCAGACGGATCGCGCTGCAGTCCCTGGTCCCCATCGCCCTTGGGCATGCGGTTTCGATCGGTGTCGTTGCATTGGCGGTGTTGGCGCTCGGCCTGATCATAGATGAGCGCTTGCTGGAAGTGGCTGCCGGCATGGTGCTCATCGGCTGGGCCACGTACCAGGCCACATACGGCCATAGTCATAGGGTCAGGATCGGCATGAAAACAGGAATGATCGGGCTTGGCGTCTGGTCGTTCCTCATGGCGACCGCCCATGGCGCCGGGCTCATGCTGGTGCCGGTGCTGATACCGCTGTGCCTTTCGGGTAGCCCGGCGGGCGAGCTGACAGCGACTGGATCACTACCCATCGCGCTGGCCGCGATCGGGGTTCACATGGGCGCCATGCTTGCAGTGATCCTGATTGTCACTGTTTGCGTCTATGACTGGGCGGGACTTGCGTTCATTCGCCGCGGCTGGATCAATTTCGATCTCATCTGGATTGCAGCACTCGCGATCACCGGCATCATTCTGATTGTTTGAAATCGGGCGGCTGACCTCAGGAACTCAGTGATCGTGCTTCAGGCGCAAACACGGTTGCGGCCCATCCGCTTGGCTTCATAGAGCTGCTTGTCGGCGCGGCGATAGAATTCTTCTGCGGTCTCTTCGCGATCCCAAAGCGCCAGGCCGACGCTGGAAGTCACGTTGAGCTGGGTGCTGCCGGCGTCGATCGGCAGCATGGCGATCGCCTTGCGCATCCGATCGGCGAAACGCTTCAGAAGCTCCAGGTCCATGTTGGGCGCGACGATGGCAAATTCCTCACCGCCCAGCCGTGCGACGACATCGTGGTATCGCGTCATGTTCTTCAAGCACTTGGCGACCGACCGCAACACCTCGTCGCCGACATCGTGGCCGTAAGTGTCGTTGACCCGCTTGAAATGGTCGAGATCGAGGATCATCAGCCCGACGGGCCTGTCGATGCGGCGGAATTCGCCTAGATATTCCTTCAGCGCGTCGTCGAAATAGCGGCGGTTCTGCATGCCGGTCAGACCGTCCGTCAGAGCCGCCCTTTCGAGGTTGCGCGAGCGCGCGCTAAGCGATGCAGTCATCTCGCGCAGCTTGCCGCCTTCCCTCACCTGCGTGCGTATCTCAGGAAAGATGAAGAGCAGCCCGAACACCAGCGTCCCGGTCAAGATTGCTGCGGTGGTGAGCAACAGCGTCTGGAGGGATCCCAGCGTCTCGACCCGGCCTGGCATGTAGAGATCATCGGCCAGCCCCTCGAGCAGGCTCCAGCCATAGAAGATCGCGAGTGCGACCATGAAAATCAGCGCACTGAAAACGAAGAACGCGGCTTCAGCTTTGTGAAAGCGCATGGCGACCCTGGTTACAACTCCACCGAAATGATGCCACGCGGCGCCTTACGAGGAGTTAACCGATTATTGCAAATCCCACCATTCGGCACCTGCCCCGGCCAGTCCACCAGCTTCGCCGCCGATCCTGCGCCATTCGGATCCGAACTGGTTGCGAAACCACGTCGACTGCCGCTTGGCATATTGGCGCGTGGCGATCTTTGCCCGTTCGATCGCCTCGTCGAAGCTCATCTCGCCCGCCATTGCCGCCGCCAGCTCGCGCACGCCGATCGCCTTCATCGCCGGCAGCTCCGGGGCAAGCCGCATTGCGGTGATCGCCTTGACCTCGTCCAGCGCGCCCGCCTCGATCATCTTGTCGAAGCGCGCGTCGATCCGCCTGATCAAAAGTTCGCGCTCCGGCTCGATGACGATGAAGCGCGCCGTGGCCAGATCGATCACCGGGTGACCCCGGTCGGCCTGCCATTTCAGGATCGAGCGTCCCGACGCCTCCAGCACTTCGAGCGCACGTACGATGCGCTGGCCATCGCTGGCCTTGAGACGCATCGCCATCTCGCTGTCCACTCGCATCAACAGCCGGTGTAGCCTTGGCGCGCCTTCCTCGTTGAGGCGCCAGCGCCAGCGGTCACGAATCTCGGCCGGAATGTCCGGCATCGCCGAAATGCCTTCCGCCAGCGCGCGGAAGTAAAGTCCGGTGCCACCGACGAAGATCGGCGGCTTCTCTTCGAACAGTCCGCTATCGGCCAGCCTTGCCACGTCACGCAGCCAGGAGCCGGTTGAGTAGGCAATCGCCGGCGAGACATGGCCATAGAGAAAATGGCGCACCCGCCCGAGATCCTCTGCGCTCGGCCGTGCCGTCAGCACGTCGAGCACGCCATAGACCTGCATGGAATCGGCATTTACGATCAGGTCGCCGTCGCGCTCGGCCAGCTTCAGCGCCAGCGCCGACTTGCCGCTGGCGGTCGGCCCGGCTATCAGGGTCGCATTCTTGATGCGTCCCTCGCCTTGCCCGGAATTTACGATGCCGCTCGTTGCCACGCTGATTTCCCATCCGGACCGCGCACTGCTGGCTCCGTCACTTGCCGATAAGGCCTCCCGCGCCCTCGGTGCAAGCTCCATTGTGTGGCTAGATGCCGACATTGCCTGCGATCTCGCACTGCCATCAGGTCTTGCGGCCGAAGAGGGACAGGCAGCCCTTGCCGAAACGCTCAGCAGTGAAGCCGTCGATTTCGTCATCCAGGATAATGCCACCAGGCGAAAGAAGATCCTGATCGCCGACATGGATTCGACCATGATCGACCAGGAATGCATCGACGAACTGGCCGACGAGATAGGCGTCAAGGATCGCGTGGCCGACATCACGGCGCGCTCGATGAACGGCGAGATCGCCTTCGAACCCGCCCTGCGCGAACGCGTCGCCCTGCTCGCCGGCCTCGACGCTTCGATCGTCGACAGCATCATCAAGAACCGGCTGACACTCGCCTCTGGCGGCAAGGCGCTGGTCCGAACCATGAAGGCGCAAGGTGCCTACACGGCGCTCGTCTCAGGCGGTTTCGACGTCTTCACCTCCCGCATCGCCGCCATGTTGGGCTTTGACGAAAATCGCGCCAATCGCCTGATCGAAGCCGAAGGACGGCTCACCGGTGAGGTCGCCGAGCCGATCCTCGGCCGGGCCGCCAAGGCCGAGGCTCTTCACGAGATTTCCGCCCGTTTCGGCCTCACGCCCGCCGATGCGATTGCCGTCGGCGACGGCGCCAACGATCTCGACATGATCCGCCTCGCCGGATCGGGCGTGGCCCTCCACGCCAAGCCATCGGTGGCGGTGCAGGCGAAGATCCGCATCGACCATTCCGACCTCACCGCCCTGCTCTATCTCCAGGGCTACAGCCGCGCCGAGTTTGTCTGATGAAACCGATCCGCACCGAGCGCCTGATCCTGCGCAACTGGGAAGAGCGCGACCGTGCACTCTACCACCGCATCAATTCCGACGACACGGTGATGGAGTTCTTCGCCGTTCGGCGCAACCGAGCCGAGAGCGACGAGATCTTTGACCGTGTCCGCGACGCGATCAACCGCGACGGCTTCGGCTGGGCGGCGGCCGAGATCGCCGAGACAGGCGAGTGTATCGGCTTCGTCGGCATCAACCGCACCGACCTCGATCCGTTCATCCCCAAAGGCACGCTCGAGATCGGCTGGCGCCTGGCCCCCGAATACTGGGGCAAGGGCTATGTCACCGAGGCGTCCGAGGCCTGGCTCGCCCAAGCATTCGACGTCGTCGGCAACGACGAGATCGTCTCCTTCGCCGTTTGGAACAATCATCGTTCGACCGCCGTCATGCAGCGGCTGGGCATGCGCCACGATGCGGCCGGCGACTTCGACCACCCGCGCGTGCCCGACACGCACGCCCATCTCAGGCGCCACGTGCTCTACCGGCTCACGCGGAGCGAATGGCAGGAACGAAAAAAGGCGGCTGAGTAGCCGCCTTTTTCTTTGATCTCAACTAGATGTCGCCGTTGCCTGACTCAGTCCATGCGGATGGTGACGAACCGCAGCTCGCCGGTCTTGGAGGCCAGCATCAGCAGCGCGTTCTTGCGGCCCTGCTCCTTGAGCGCTGCGATCCGGTCCATGACATCTTTCGGCGTCGCCACCGATTCCTGAGCGATCTCGGTGATGACCTCGCCAACGACGATGCCGCGCTCGGCGGCAGCCGAATCCTTGGCGACGTCGGTCACCACCGCACCCGAAACGTCCGCCGCGATGCCGAACTTGGCGCGGGTTTCATCATTGACCTCGGCCACCGTCATGCCCAGCACGCTGGCCGTCGCCACCGCAGCACCCTTGTCGGCGCCTTCGTCCGCCTTGCTGCTCTCGCCCGCGGCCAGTTTCTCGCCGTCCTCGAGCCGGCCGAGCGTCACCTTAACCGTCTGCTCGACGCCCTTGCGCACGATCACCACGTCGACGGCCTTGCCGACCGGGCTCTCGGCCACGACGCGCGGGAGGTCACGCATCTCGACGATGTCCTTGCCGTCGAACTTGGTGACCACGTCGCCGGGCTGGATGACGCCGTCATCGACGGGCCCACCCTTGATGATGCCGGCGACCAGCGCGCCCTTGGCGGTCGTCATGCCGAGGCTCTCGGCGATGTCGTCGGTCACCGGCTGGATGCGCACGCCGAGCCAGCCGCGGCGGGTCTCGCCGAACTGCTTCAACTGGTCGACCACGCCGGCCGCGATTTCGGAAGGAATGGAGAAGCCGATGCCGATCGAGCCGCCCGACGGCGAAATGATCGCCGTGTTGATGCCGATGACCTCGCCTTCCATGTTGAACAGCGGCCCGCCCGAGTTGCCGCGATTGATCGCGGCGTCGGTCTGGATGAAGTCGTCATAGGGGCCGGAATTGATGTCGCGATTACGCGCCGAGACGATGCCGACGGTGACCGTGCCGCCAAGACCGAACGGATTGCCGATCGCCATGACCCAGTCGCCGATCCGCATCTTGTTGGAATCGCCGAACTTGACCGCCGTCAGCTTCTTGCCCTTCGGATCGATCTTGAGAACGGCAATGTCGGTCTTGGTGTCGGTCCCGACGAGCGTCGCCTTCAGCTTCGAACCGTCGGAGAAGTTCACCACGATCTCGTCGGCGTCGGCGATGACGTGGTTGTTGGTCACCACGAAACCCTGCTCGGCATCGACGACGAAGCCGGAGCCCAGCGACTGTACCTTCTGCGCCGCGCCATTGTCTTGGCCTTGGCGATTCTTGAAGAAGTCGTCGAAGAAATCCTGGAACGGCGAGCCTTCCGGCAGTTGCGGCATCGGAACCGCCTTCTCGCCTTCGATACCCTTGACGTTCTGAGACGTGGAGATGTTGACGACGGCCCCGAGCAGGCCCTCTGCCAGGTCGGCAACCGATTCAGGCCCCTGGGCGAAGGCTGGCGCGACGAAGGAGGGGGCAGCCAGCGCGCCGATCATCAGTGATGCGGTCGCTGCCAGAGAAGCCTTTCGCAGGGTGCGCAAAAGGGACGTGGAACTCATCTGGAAGCCTCCCGGGCTGCATTGGCGTTCATCGCGCCGGGCATTCCGGACGCGAGCGTCATGATGAAAATAAATAAGGCCTGTTTGCGGCTATTGCTACCGAAAGGGAATAAATCATCCGTTATCCCCTGATGAGCCAGACGATGCCGACGCCGATGGCAACGGCCACCAGCCCGAAGACCCGTAAAACGCTTTCCGGGATATCGGCCATCTGGGCCGCAAGTCGCTTCATCTGAACAGGAAAGCCGCCATAGACCAGGCCCTCGATGACGAGGACGAGGCCTATGGCGACGATAAAGTCCTGCACCTTTAATTGCTGGTGCTAGGGGCAGCGCCGGCCTGCGGGGCGGGCGTTGCCTTGGGCGCCTGGGCGGCGGCGCCGTCCGGGCTGCGGAAGTAGCGGAAGAACTCCGATTCCGGCGACAGGACCATGGTGGTGCCGTCGGCGTTCAGGGCGGTTCCGTAGGCGCTCATCGACCGATAGAAGTCGAAGAATTCCGGATCGCGCTTGAAGGCGTCGGCGAACACGGCGTTGCGCTCGGCTTCGCCCTGACCGCGGAGGATTTCCGACTCTTTCTGCGCTTCGGCAACGATCTCGACCACTTCACGGTCGGCTCGGGCGCGGATGCGCTGTGCCGCCTCTCGGCCACGTGCCCTCAGCCTTTCGGCTTCGGCCAGACGCTCGGCCTTCATGCGGTCGTAGGTCTGCTGCGACACTTCGGCGGTCAGGTCGGTGCGGCGGATACGGACGTCCTCGATCTGCAGGCCGAGCGCATTGGCGTCCGACTGCAACTGGTCGCGGACCTCGCGCATCATTGCCGCGCGCTCTTCCGAGAGCGCCGATTCAAAGCCGCGCACGCCATAGGCCCGACGCAGCGCCGCGTCGAAGCGGGTGCGCAGGCGCTGCTCGGCCAGTTCGACACTGCCCGACACCGTCTGGCGGAACTTGCGCGCATCGTTGATGCGATAGGCAATGAAGGCATCGACGTCGTAGAACTTGCCGCCCGAAACCTGGACGCGGATGTCGTCGAGGTCGAGCCGCAGCACGCGGTCCTCGATGAGTTGCACGTTGTCGGCCTCGAACATCGCGAACGGCGCCTTGAAGTAGATGCCGGGCTCGGTCTTGACGTCGACGATCTCACCGAAACGCAGAACGATCGCCTGCTGGCGCGCGTTGACCACGAAGATCGACGACCAGATGAGAAACAGGATGATAGCGGCGAAGATGCCGATGATGGGAAGACGATTGGACATCAGTTGCCTCCCGTCGCCGGAGCGCGCTTCTGCAATTCAGGCAGCGGCAGATAGGGCACCACGCCCTGGCCGTTGCCCTGCTCGACGATCACCTTGCCGGAGCCCTGGAGCACCTTCTCCATCGTCTCGAGATAAAGGCGCTTGCGGGTCACGTCGGGCGCCTTGGCATACTCGTCATAGACCGAGATGAAGCGCTGCGCCTCACCTTGGGCCTCCTGCACGACGCGGTTCTTGTAGGCTGCCGCCTCTTCGCGGACCTGCGCCGCCTGGCCGCGCGCCTGGCCGAGCTTCTGGTTGGAGTACTGGTTGGACTCCTCGACGAAACGGTCCTCGTCCTGCTCCGCACGCTGAACCTCGTCGAACGCATCGGCCACCTCGCGCGGCGGAGCAGCGTCCTCGATCGAAATGGCGTTGACCGAGAGGCCTGCGCCATACTGGTCGAGCGTCGCCTGGATGATGTCGCGCACACCGGCGGCAATGCCCTGGCGGTCATCACGGAAGACGTCCTGCGCCGGCCGTCGCCCGACGACCTCGCGCATCGCGCTTTCGGCGATCTGGCGAACCATCACGTCCGGTTCGGCGACCTTGAACAGATACGCGTTGGGATCGGTGACCTGATAGGCGACGGAGAATTTCACGTCGACGATGTTCTGGTCACCCGAAAGCATCAGGCCGGAAGACGTGCTGCCACGCACTTCGCCTATGTTGACCAGCTTTTCAGCAGTGTTGACCTTTTCCACCGTCTCGATCGGCCACCAATGGAAGTGCAGGCCAGGCTGCGACAGCTCTTGCTTGGGATTGCCGAAGCGCAGTTCAACGGCAAGCTCGTCAGGCTGCACGGTGTAGACGGCCTGGTAGGCCCAGAGCGCCACCAGACCCGCGGCAACCAGACCGAAAAGCAGAGCGCTCGAGCCGCCGCCACCCGGCAGCGCGCGCTTCAGCTTGTCCTGGCCGCGACGGATGATGTCTTCCAGATCGGGAGGCGAACCTTGCGGTCCGCTTGGCCGCGGGCCTTGTCCCCAGGGGCCACCGCCCCCGCCACCGCCGCCGCCGCCCCACGGGCCGCCGCCGCCTCCATTTTGATTGTTCCAGGGCATGAATGTCCTTTCGACTACGAAACCACGGCGACCGAGCCTGAGACGATCGCGAATTTACTGCCACCATCTATAGGGATGCAATCGCGCGCTTTCAACGCGATGCCGCCTGATCAGCCTGATTTCACTACATTGTATGAGAACTATCTTAATGCCGGCCGCTGCGTCTGCGGTAAACTGTATAGCGTGTCGCATGGCTGTCCTTTTCTCCAGCCGAGAAATCCTGCGAAGTTTCCACCACCCATTTGTCGGGCTCGATCTCAGGAAAACGCGTGTCGCCGTCCAGCGAGGCAAGCACATGGGTGACATGCAAACGGTCAGCCAGCGGCAACGCCTGCCGATAGATTTCACCACCGCCGATCACGCAGATTTCATCGGCACCCGGCATGCAGCGCGCCTTGGCAGTCGCCAGCGTGATGGCGTCTCCCACCGACTGCGCCGTTTCCGCGCCTTCTATCCTGTAGGCCGGATCACGGCTCACCACGATGTTGAGCCGGCCTGGCAACGGCTTGCCGATGCTCTCGAACGTCTTGCGCCCCATGATGATCGGCTTGCCCATCGTGTCGGCCTTGAAGCGCTTGAGATCGCTCGACAGCTTCCAGGGCAGACCGTTGTCGCGTCCGATCACGCCGTTTTCGGCTATCGCCACATAAATCACGACGTCCATTCTCGCCCTTCCCTGTTCCGGGCCGATCCGCCCGACCATTTTCGATTGCCAGCACCGCAGGGCTGCAGGATCAGAAGATCGATATCGCGCTCGGGATAGCAGGCCTCGTCCGCCATCCCAGCCGGTATCGCCGAGGACCGGGACGCAGGAGCATCACCGCGCCCGGTCAGACCGCAATCGGCGCGCGGATCGTCGCGTCGGCGACGTAGTTCTCGAGCCTGAAATCCTCGAAGCGGAAAGCAAAAAGGTCGTCGACCTCGGGATTGATCCACATGGTCGGCAGCGCCTTCGGGGCACGCGAAAGCTGCTCGCGCGCCTGGTCGAAATGATTGTGGTAGAGATGTGCGTCGCCCAGCGTATGGACGAATTCGCCCGGCTTCAGTCCGGTCACCTGCGCCACCATCATGGTCAGCAGCGCATAGGAGGCGATGTTGAAGGGTTTTCCGACATCATCAATCCCGGTTATTTTTGGTACCATCACGTCTTGTCACATGCCTCGCCATTGGAAGAGGTCGATTGGCCGAGTCAACCTGCCTTAGCGATCCGCATATCGTGAGCCGCTGACTAGGTGTTCACATCGGGCAGACTCATTACCCTATACCGGGCAACCTTGCGAACTGGAATGGCGCATCGCCGAGCATGCGGGGACGGCGCGTCCCTCAATAACGCCGTAGCCGTCCCCGCTTGCGACTGAAGCGCCGCCCAGGGTCTCCAGCTTGGGTTCAAACAGGTTCCCTTTTCGGGCCGAGCTTGGAAGGTGCGGTGGCAGCGCTGCAAATAAGGTCGTGACGCCTTGAACCGCTCTGACATCAGTAGAGCACCGGTTCCTGGCTCGAACTTATTCCGTCGATTTCGACTTTCGAAGCGCAATTGCAGGGCCGTGCTCGGCCGTTGACGGTAAGAACACCACTCCAGCTTTCTCCAGGGTTGTTCGGACTTTAGCGACGACGTCGAAGGCAACTCCCCTGCCGCCCGCTTCAATCCTGACAATGGTTTGACGGCCGACGCCTGCTCGCTCCGCCAATTGCTCTTGGCTGAGTTCCAGCATTGCTCGTGCAACGCGCATCATCCGGATTGTGTCGGAAAGGGAGTCCATTGCGCAACGGAGCAATTGCTCGGGACCCATTGTCAACTCGTGGTACATTTAGTACCAGAAAGAAATCAGAAGGATTCGCATATGATGCAGAACGAACATTGTCATTGTCGGCGCTGGGCTGCCGAATCGATGATTCGGCCGTACGGCAGAGCGAAATTGGTCGCCTCAGGTCTCATCTCGAAGATTGAAGAGTGCACGGCTTGAGTGACTGGCGTTCGAACTATGACCCTTTCCCTCTGTGCATTGCCCAACGCCTGTTCGACGATCGCATCATTTTTCTAGGATGCGATGCTTCACCGGCGTGTGAAGATTGCGGTTGAGGATTCGCGCGGGGCCCCGCTGTTCTGATCCTCAGGACTCGATGAGTGGCAACAGCGTCTCCGACGGACCTGATCCTTACGACAAGTCGACGGCGTCAGGTGCCCCCTAGCGACATCTTTTATCTCCGATCTGCAGATCGACACCTTGCAAATCACCGGATTCGTTCGCGCGGATCCTTGCCCTATTCCAGACAGAGACCTGCCAATGCTGCTGTTCACCCCGAGAGACCACCACCCAAGTGAAGCATTCGTCTGCGAGACCGAACGGCTGGCGCGACTCGTTGCCGACATGGAGCGCATCCGGCACGGCGACTTGCCGCAGGTACTGGCGGGTGGGGAGGATGCCCCGATCCTTGACCGCTGGACCCTTAGCCATCGACCGGCGCTCTGCTTGGCTGGGCTTTCGACCGGCCATCCCCGGCTCGCTGGGGTAAACCGGGCAATCGCAACGTCGGACGTGTGGCTGATGTCGGAAGACCGGACCTGGGCGCGAACGCTGTCACGCTGGTACCGGCTTGGCCGGCCGGCCGAGCAGTCTGGGCCGGATGCCTGAGCGGCGCCAAGATGACAGCCGAGGAACTTTCACAGCGCCGGCATTTCAGGCGCCGCCAGGATGCCGCGCGCGCCGGCCGCCACCTGCCGACCGAAGAAGAGCTGCTGCGTGGCATGGGCTTCTTCCGGGGCGAGCTCACGGCAGACATCCGCGAATATGCCGCGCGGCTGTTGGACTGGATTAGCAAGCGCCCCCACCCGACACTGGCAGCCCTTGCCGCCGCGCTGGACGAACTGACCATGGAGCCGAGCGAACATGCCGTCCAGAGCCTGGCGACCGTTCTTGCCGCGACGGAGGGCAAGGAGCATGCTGCGGTGGAGTCTGGCCGGCTCCGCTGCGAGTTCTACCTCGCCAACTTCGGCGATCCGGATTCGATGGCCCGGATTGCCGGAGAGATGGCCACGCTGGCGCTTGCCGATCTCCACGAATGCGATGAAGTTGAGCTGCTGTGGCGCGCGCTCGGCTGGAGCGCGCACTCTCGCTCGATCGCCCAGATGCAGCGGAACGACAGCGACCGGGATCGACAGACTGGATCGTTCTGGGAGCTGGACGGCCTGGAAAATCGGTTCAGGATGGCGATCGAGGGACAACAGTTGCTAGGCGCGGCGGTTGGCCCGTCCGCCAGCGACCTTGAATCCGGCGACGCGGAGACGCGGACGCAAGAAGCCGCCTCGCCGGGCGGGACTGCCGTCGTGTTTCGGAGCATCGGCAACGAAACCACCACCGAAGGCAAGAGAGTCCTCAAGGAGTTCGGGAACCTGTTCTGGCAGCCGCTACCACTTCCCCGCATGCCGAACCTAACGATCGTGCGGGCGCGGTTGGTTGCGGAATTTCCCCATGCGACCACGGTCATCGACGCCTTGCTGCAAAAGCTGGCCGGCAGGGGACACGTGCATTTGCGGCCGACCATTCTTGTGGGGCGACCCGGTGGCGGCAAGTCGCGGTTTGCACGCCGCTTGCTAGAGGAACTCGGACTTCCCTATGAGATGGTTCCCTGCGGCGGCATCGGCGACAGCTTCATCGGCGGCACGCCGCGACGCTGGACCACCGGCGAGCCGAGCATCGCGGTGATGGCCGTCCGTCGACACAGATGCGCTGGCCCGGCGATCGTCCTCGACGAGATCGAGAAGGTCGCGACCAGCCGGCACAACGGCAACGTCCATGACGTGCTGGTCGGTCTTCTCGAGGCGGAAACCGCCTCGCGCTGGTTCGATCCTTACGTCGAGGCCCATTGCGACCTTTCGCATGTGTCCTGGCTGATGACCGCCAACGAGGTCGAGAGCGTTCCTGCCGTGCTGCGCGACCGATGCCGCATTCTGCGCTTTCCTCAGCCCGGCCCCGATCAACTTACGGTGCTGGCCGCTCGCATCCTCGAGCGGCTCTATGTCGAGCTTGGCCATGATCCGCGCTGGGCGACGCCGCTCGACCCGGTCGAGATCGATGCGCTCAACGCCGCCTGGCCGGGTGGATCGATCCGCACGCTGCAGCGCCTCGTGGAAGGGCTCTTCGAGGCTCGGGAAGACGGCCGAGCGCGACAGTGAAGCACCGCCGACTGGATGGGGCAGACATGAGACGATGAGCCCCGGAAAGCGCGCTCCATTATGACCGCTTGGCATGAAGCGGCCCTCGAATGAACTCGGACAGGATCAAGGTGGTTCGCTCGAACGAAAGCGGCGCCGCATCACCGTTGCAGGGAATGCGAGCCAAGGATTCCTGCAAGTACCCAAGCACAACAAGAAAGGACGGCCATTGGCACAGTCAAATGATCACGCAGGCACGACGGGGCGGCTTTGCCAGGGATGCGGTCGATACCACGCGAGGGTGCACTCACCATCAAATCACCCCGAGGGTGATAAAGCGCGGCCACAAGGACCCGAAACGCCAGGCGGTTCGGCCGACCAATGCCTGAACGACGGCACCCCGCCGCTACGGTCGCTGTTGCTGGGGCAGCGCCTGGCAGTTCATCAGGCTGCCCATGCCGTGGGATGGCTCTGTCTCGGCCTGGGCACGATCGAGAAAATCACCCTCGAGCCCCCGCAAGGCGGCCTGGCCGTCGGAAACAGGGAAGAATTTGGCGATCTGACCGAGGAACTGCTCACTACGATGCTCGTATGGACCCTGAGCGGCCGCGCCGCCGAACAGGAACTCCTCGGCTCGGTCGCGGCCTGTTGCGTCGCGGAAACGCACGATGACGTCGAACTGGCGAACGAATTCGCCTTCGTCATGGCGGCAACGCCGAACTTCGCCCGCAAATGGCCTCTGTTCTATCGCCAGAAGGCCAATCGCACTCTGCTTCTCACGCTTGATCCTGCCCTGAGGAGCTTGGTCAATGCCCGGATCGACACGGCTTACGACGCTGCCCGCCAGCTGGTCGCTCGCCAGCAGGCCGCCATCGAGTTCCTGGCCGGAATACTGCTTGCGCGAAAGACCTTGGAGGGGCCGGAGCTCGAGCGTCTGTTCGAGGAAGTCAAGCGACACATGGCGCCGTAGGCGAACGAATCGTTGCAAAGACTCGAATAACGTCCGGGATTTATGCGCGGGCCAACAATCAGCCGCACGAGGAAGGTGCCACGCAGCAACGCGGCGAACCTAGCAACGCGGCGAACCTAGCAACGCGGCGAACCTAGCAACGCGGCGAACCTGACGCGTCACCGTACCTTGCTCAGCGTCAAGATAAAAATGTCCGGGCGCTGACCGGCCCGGGCGCCCCTCGTCCCGCTCTCATCTGGTTCACGATCGTGATACGTGAACCAGATGAGCTGGCGATGTTAGCTCAACCTACGATCGCCTTTGGCTCGAGGAATGCCTCCAGGCCGAATGAGCCGAATTCGCGGCCGATGCCCGAATGTTTGAAACCACCGAAGGGCACGGAATAGTCGCCTGCTTCGTCGTTCAGAAGCACACGCCCAGCCTCGAGCCGACGGGCAACCCCACGCATGCGCTCTTCGTTTGCTCCGAGCACATAGGACTGCAAACCATACTCGGTGTCGTTCGCAATCCGAACAGCATCATCCTCGTCCTGATAGGCAATCACGCTTAGCACGGGCCCAAAAATCTCTTCGCGGGCAATACGCATGTCGTTGGTCACATCGCCAAAGACAGTGGGTCTTACGAACCAGCCGCGGTCGAGGCCATCGGGTCAGCCCTCGCCGCCGGCGATAAGCGTAGCCCCTTCATTGAGCCCGAGGCGGATGTACGACTGGACCCGCTCCCACTGCTTGGCGCTGACCATCGGTCCGATGTCTGAAGACGGATCGCTTGATGGTCCGGCCTTCATCGAAGACACGGCCTCACCCAAACGCGCATTTACCTCGTCTAGCCGACTTGCCGGAACCAGCAGCCGGGTGCCTGCAATACAGGCCTGGCCGCTGTTGCGGAAAGCGGCCGCGGGATGTGCGGGAGCGCGTCGTCGAGATTGGCGTCGTCCAGCAAGATTTGCGGTCCCTTGCCGCCCAGCTCGAGCGTGACACGCTTGAACGTCTCGGCTGCAGCGCGAAGGATTGAGCGGCCTGTTCCAGTTGAGCCAGTAAAGGTGATCTTGGCAACATCCGGGTGCTGACTGAACTCAGCGCCCACCGTATTGCCATAACCATTCACGACGTTCAGCACACCGCGTGGGAGCCCTGCCCCATGTAGAGCCTCCAGCAAGGTTTGCGTCTGGATCGCACTCATCTCCGACGGCTTGATGGCGATTGTCGTACCTGCAGCGACGGCCATGGCCAGCTTCGAGCAGATGAACCCGTTGCTAGCATTCCACGGCGTGATGGCTGCGACGACTCCGAAAATGCACTGCGTCCCGGCTCCTCCGAGCTCGATCCCTCCATCCGCCCGATCAGCTGCAAATGGTGGTCGACGGCCATGCGATCGATTGTCGAAAGAGGAAGGTTGATGAAGGCCGTGATGCGGTTCTTCATGAAACGGGCCGCCGTACTGAGTGCACGCTCCTTCTCAATATCGCTTCCCGCGACTCTGGTCGGATCTTCGATGCCCCAGTGGGCTGTTACTGGCTGTCCCGGCCAGACCGGACAGCACTCCTCCGCGGCATCATCACAGACCGTGAAAACGAAATCCATTTCTGGAGCATCTGAAGCCGCGTATTCATCCCACGACTTAGATCGGAATCCGTCTGTCGGGTACTCCAGAGCAGCAAGCACCTTTATGGCCAAGGGATCGATGGTGCCCTTTGGTTGGCTTCCCGCCGAGAAGGCGCGGAATCGCCCAGCGCCCTCCTTGCGAAGGATACTCTCGCCGAGGATAGAACGCGCTGTGTTGCCCGTACATAAGAACAGAACATTGTAGACGCGCTCAGCCATCTGACAGCCCTACAGCATATGCAGGCATCATACCCGAAGAAGCGCACGTTGCGAACGCACATCCCGCACTTCCGGCGCAACTAAAGACTGACGTCCCAGACAACGGCGACCTAGCTACCGGCACTTGATCGTAGATGGTGCCGTCATCAGACGGTCTAGTGACGGTCACGGCCTAGTCCTGACGACGCAGCGACCTAATCTATTGTGCTCCATCGGGGCTGAAGTGGCGGCCGAACCGACCGCCCACCCGATCTGTGGGAGGCAGAGAATGTTCAAATCCATCCTCGCTCTCGGGCTGCTGGCTTTCGCCGCGCCGGCCATCGCCCAGGTTCCCGACTTTCCGGCCTCGTTCAAGACCCAGGAGATCACGACCAACGGCGCGACGATCCATGTCCGCGTCGGCGGCAGCGGGCCAGCCGTGGTCCTGCTCCACGGCTATGGCGAAACCGGCGACATGTGGGCGCCGATGGCGACCGAGCTTGCCCGCGATCACACGGTGATTGTCCCGGACCTGCGCGGGCTCGGCCTCTCGTCGAAACCGCAAGGCGGCTTCGACAAGAAGACCCAGGCCGGTGACGTGAGCGGCGTGCTCGATGCCCTCGCGGTGGAACGCGCCGATCTGGTGACGCACGACATCGGCAACATGGTGGGTTTTGCCTTCGCGGCTCAGCACCCCGACCGGGTCAAGCGCTTCGTGCTGATCGACGCGCCCGTTCCGGGTATCGGTCCATGGGAGGAAGTCCTGAAGAACCCGCTGCTGTGGCACTTCCGCTTCGGCGGACCGGACATGGAACGCCTCGTTGCCGGGCGCGAGCGCATCTATCTCGACCGCTTCTGGAACGAATTCTCGGCTAATCCAAGCCGCTTCAGCGAAGCCTCGCGTGAGCACTACGCCGGGCTCTACGCTTTGCCTGGCGCCATGCACTCGGGCTTTGCCCAGTTCGCCGCCTTCGATCAGGATGCGATCGACAATCGCGCCTTCCTCGCTAGCGGCGGCAAGCTGACGATGCCGATTCTGGCGATTGGTGGCGAGAAGTCGTTCGGCCCGATGATGGCCGCCGTGATGCGGGCGGCGGCAACCGACGTGACCGAAGGCGTCGTCCCCGATTCCGGGCACTGGATCATGGAGGAAAACCCCGAAGCCACGACCGAGATGGTCCGTGCCTTTCTCGACAAGGGCCAATAGTGGTGCGGCACTCGGGTCTGTCGGCGAGTTGGAGGCGGCATTCGGGCAGCAAGGTGTAAGAGCCCACTCAAGAATGACCACTCATTCGCAAGATTGAATGCCCGGTTCTGTTCGCAATGCAACCTTCCAACAAAGACGCTGGCCATTCCGCTCCGCAATTTTGCCTGGGTCCACTACGGCCCTGGAAGAAATAATTTCGGTCGTGCCCTTGTCCTTCAAGTAACCAAACACAGATTCGAGCGAGCGATGGTGTGGTCCGTTCGGCCGCTTCGCGGTCATCCTGCCAGTGCGCGTGGCCGGTGGCTGCAGCCAAGGATGGATCCGGGGCATCCTTTCGGACAAGTCGCGGCTTGTGTTAGCGTTTCTTGCACGTGGCAACTGATCGTCTGGACCCATGTCTAGTCCCGCCAAGGCAGCATCAGCCCAGAACCCCGTCGCGGCAGCAGTCGGTCTGCCGGATGCGCCCGTGCTGACCACACGTGCCGCTCGCGGAACCGGTATGGCGTTCCTCGAGCTCAATTGCGAACGGCGCAATGCCGGATTGACCCAGCCTGTGCGCGAAGACGCGTTCCTGATCGCGCTCCAGATGAAGACGTGCCCCGATTTCGACTTGTACGCAGACGGCAAGGCGATACCGCCAAGGGACTTTGACGCCGGCGTCGTCGCAATATTCGACCTGAGGATGAACTTATCTACCGAGCTGCGGGACCCGTTCCATGCCATAAACTTCTACATGCCCCGCAAGGCGCTCCTCGCCATGGGTGACGAAGGAGATGTGCCAAGGCACATCCAGGAGCTTCGTCACACGGTTGGCTGCACCATGCGGGATCCGGTCGCCCGCGACTTGCTGCTGTCCATGCGCTCGGCCCTTGCTAGGCCGGAGGAAGCTCCCGAACTATTCGCCGATCACGTGGCCCTGGCTCTTTCGATCCACCTTGCCCGCAAATATGGCGACGTCGCGCAGTTGCCGCGGCAATGGGGAGGCGGACTCGCGCCGTGGCAGGAGCGCCGGGCCAAGGAACTCATCGACGCCAACATGGACTGCGGCCTCACCCTTGAGGTCCTTGCGTGCGCCTGTGACCTTTCGAAACGGCACTTCACGCGCGCCTTTCGCCAGTCGACCGGGATGGCGCCTCATCAGTGGCTGCAACACCGGCGGATAGACAAGGCAAAGCAGCTCTTGGGGCGATCCGCCATTTCGCTCAGCGCCATCGCTTTCGAGTGCGGTTTCGCAGATCAGAGCCATTTCACGAGAGCATTTTCGCGCGTAGTCGGCCTCACGCCACGGCAATGGCGTCGCACGAAGCTTGAATAGTTTTGGCCGGATCGTTCCACGTTTGGCCGTTTCATTCACGACCCACGAGGGCGCGCTTCATAGCATCCTGGCTGCCAAGGTTCTGAAAGGAGAACTCCAGATGTCGAGTTTGTTCACTTTGCTTGCCGCCGCCTCCGCGCTTGCATTGGGCGTCGGCGCAACAACAACCAAAGCTCATGCCGCCGATGTGAAATCCGTGGTGCTCGTGCACGGCGGTTTCGTCGACGGCTCCGGATGGCAGGGCGTCTACGATATCCTGACGAAGGACGGGTACGACGTGACGATTGTCCAGAACCCGACGACCTCGCTGGCGGATGACGTCGCCGTCACCAGGCGCGCCATTGCCGCGGCACCCGGTCAGGTGGTCCTCGTGGGGCATTCCTACGGCGGTGTCGTCGTGTCGGAGGCCGGCACCGATCCCAAGGTTGCGGCGGTTGTCTACATCGCGGCCTTTGCGCCCGATGCCGGGGAGTCGGTTGCGAGCCTGATCGCCAACCCGGCGCCGGGCGCACCGGTGCCACCGATCCTGCCTCCGGTCGACGGCTTCCTGTTCCTGGACAAGGCAAAGTTTGCCGCTTCGTTTGCGGCCGACGTTCGGCCGGACATCGCATCCTTCATGGCCAACTCGCAGGTGCCGTGGGGCGTGGCTGCCCTTGAGGGCAAGGTCACGGCCCCCGCCTGGAAGGCGAAGCCATCCTGGTACCTCGTTGCGACGGAAGACAAGATGATTCCGCCCGAGGCGCAGCGCGCGATGGCCAAGCGTTCCGGCGCCACGGTCTCCGAGGCGAAGGGCAGCCATGCGGTTTATGTCTCGAAGCCGCAAACGGTGGCTGCGCTCATCGAAAACGCCGCGAAGGGTGCACAAACGGCGGCACAGTAGATGCGGGTGCCCCGTCCTGAAGGGTCAGATTATTGAGGAGAGCGGGCAGAAATGCTGCCCGCTCTCCAGCCAGTGCTGACCACCAGTTCCTTGTGAATGTTTGAACTGCGAAGCCACGGCGACCAGTATTCCGGCAGCCAGGCCTTGCAGCGGCCGTCCGTCAGGGGCGTGCAGCCGGCGTGACGGTCACCTGGCTGACTCCGGATCGGCTGACCACCGCAAACAAGCATCCATCCCAACGCTTTCCGATGGAGAAACCGAAATGCCTCCCACCTCGCCAGCAGAGAACAAGGCACTCGTGCTCGAAGCCTTCGACGCGCTGTTCAACAAACGCGACTATACCGCCGCGGAGCGCTACTGGTCGGACCGCTACATCCAGCACAGCGCCCATATTCCGCCTGGCCGCGATGGCCTGTTCAATCTTGTTCGCGGCCTGCCCAACACACTCCGCTATGAACATCGCGTGATCCTTGCCGAAGGCGACTACGTCATCGTCCACGGGCGCTTTTCAGGCCACGGTCGCCCCGCGGCCTGGATCGCCGCCGATATCGTGCGCGTCGAAGGTGGCAAGCTCGCCGAACACTGGGACGTTCTTCAGGACGAAGCAACTGAAGCGGATTCAGTCAGCGGGCTGCCGATGTTCGGTGACCGTTTTCCGGCGTAGCAGTCAATGGCGGCTGGTCTCTGCCGCGCGGAACGCGGGAGCAAGAGTAACTGCCGGGCACAAGGGTTAGCTGGCGCTCGTCGGCTTCCCTGAACTCGACCAAGAAGTGCACCGCGCCTCGCCCGTTCCGGCCTGGCCGCCGGACTTTGCCAATACCATAACCGCGCCGAGTGAGGTCGGAGTCCCGGACCGAACCCATCTGACGTTGGACCGGCGCTGGCCCGAACTACAGCAATCCTTGTGCGCTCATTATTTCGGTGCGCATCTTGCCGACGACGGCATCGATGAACGCGGAAACTGCCAATGGCAGGTGGGCCCGGTTGGGGTAGACGACACTCATCGAGAGGTTGCGGCGCATGTATTGGGGCAGCACCGGCGCCAGTCGGCCGGCCGCGAAGTCGGCCGTCCCCAGTATCGGAGTCAACGCGATGCCGAGGCCTGCAATCGCCGCCTTTCGGATCGCTTGTGCGGTATTCGCCATCACGCGGCCGGTGACGGTCACCTCCTCCTCGACACCGTCGGGGCCTTGAAGGCGCCAAGTCGCATAGTCCCTCGCCTGGGGCACAAACAGACAGTCATGACGGGTCAGGTCCTGCAACGTGGCTGGCGTCCCGCGCGCGGCGAGATACGAAGGACTGGCAACAAGTCCGATCGTCCGGCTTTGGATTTTGCGCACGACATAGTTCGGGCTACGCGTTTGTGTGCCTCGAAAGGCGACATCGATCCCCTCTTCGATGAGATCGACCGTAGCGTCGCTTAGCACGAACTCGATGCGCACTTGCGGGTGCGAAGCCAGAAATTCGGCGACCCATTCCATCTTGTAGAAATCGAAGAAGTCGGCAGGCATGGCCACGCGTATCAGTCCCCTGGGTACCCGCGCGCCGGCAATCAGATGCTCTCCCGCTTGTTGCAGTCCGTCCACTGCCGCGGCGCTGCTTCCGTACAGTTCATAACCGGCATCCGTGAGCTTCAGCTTCCGGGTCGATCGCTGCATGAGCCGGGCGCCGAGCTGCTCTTCCAGTTCTTGGATGCGCCGGCTGATCGTATTGGCAGGAACCCCCAGACGCCGCCCAGCCTCCGCGAAGCTGCCGAAGCGCACAACCTGCACGAACAGGCCGATATCGTTCAGGTCGAGCATCGTCGGCATTCCTTCGAAAAATGGGGGAATTAAATCCGATATCCCCGTCTAGTCAATCAAACATGCGGTGATCATTTTTAGGGACAGCAGGAATGCATCTGGTCCCGATTGTTCGATCAACCTGAAAGGGAGCGTCCCACATGTCCAAGAACCCGCATATCGGCATCGTTGTCGGCTCGACGCGACAGGGGCGCTTCAGCGAGCGCGCGGCCTCGTGGTTTCACAAAACCGCGGTTCGGCGCACCGATCTCAGCTTCGAAACTGTCGACCTGCGCGACTACCCAATGCCGTTCTTTGATGAACCGGGGTCTCCGCTCTGGATGCCTCCCAGGGACAACACGGCACAGCTCTGGGCCGCGAAGCTGGCCCAGTTGGATGGGCTCGTCTTCGTCACGCCCGAATACAATCACGGATACAGCGCAGTGCTAAAAAACGCACTGGACTATGCCTATCAGGCATACAACCGCAAGCCAGCTGCCTTCGTCGGGTATGGTGGCGTCGGCGCAGCACGCGCCATAGAGCAACTGCGCATGGTTGCCATCGAACTTCAAATGGCGCCGATCCCCAAATCCGTGAACATCGGCATGGCCGAGTTCCTTGGCATCTGGCAGCAGGGCAAGGATTTCGCGGATTTTCCACATCTCGAACAGGCGGCCGTCGCTCTGCTCGATGATCTGTCCTGGTGGAGCCACACATTGCAAGTCGGACGTCAGGCCGCATCCGCGCAGGCGTTAGTTGACTGAGTGTTCTGGGCCGTCCCTCGGCCCATTGAAACACTCCGATGCTTCATTCCAACCGCGTGGTGCCCCCGCAACACGTCAAGTGAAAGGAGATTGGTCATGAGTAGGAAGCTTACCGTCGTCGTCATCGGAGCCACGGGCCAACAAGGTGGCGCGGTGGCGAAGAACCTGCTCGCGCGCGGTCACGAGGTTCGCGCCGTCACGCGCAATACCGATTCCGCCAAAGCGAGGGAACTCGCAAACGCAGGCGTCACCCTCGTGCGCGCGTCAGTCGAAGACACGGCCGCGCTCGCGAAGGCGCTCGAAGGAGCGACCTCGCTCTTCGCGATGACGACGCCATTCGAAAGCGGTCCGGAATCGGAGGTGCGACAAGGCGTCTCCGCTGCGGACGCGGCAATGGCAGCAGGCGTACACCTCGTCTTCAACTCGGTAGGCTCCGCCAACCGGCAGACAGGCGTGCCGCACTTCGACAGCAAGTACGAGGTCGAAATGCACATCGCCAAGATCGGCGTGCGCGCCACGGTGCTCGCGCCAGTCTATTTCATGGAGAACCTCTATTTCGGCAAAGGGCAGCTCGCGAAAGGCGTCTACGCCACGCCGCTCGGGCCGACGAGGCAGCTTGCGCAAGTCGCGGTCGCGGACATAGGGGCTGTCGCCGTTCGCCTCCTCGAGGATCCTGGCCGCTTCGCAGGCAAGCGCTTCGACCTCGGGAGCGACGAACTCACGGGCAATGAGGTTGTCGCCATCCTCTCGCGTGTCACCGGCCGCCAGTTCAGCTACTTCCAGGTCCCGATGGATACCATCCGCCAGCGCATGGGTGAGGACAACGTCAAGATGTACGAGTGGTTCGACCGCGTCGGCTACACGGTCGATCGCGCAGCACTGCGCCGAGAGTTCCCGGACGTCGCCTTTCACGACTTCGAGGCGTGGGTGAAGACACAGGACTGGCACGCACTTCTCCAAGGCGCATAGGACGACCGCGTTCGATACATTCAGCAACTTGTGAATGAGGTGATATCGATGAGCCGGATCCCTACTCACACGGTTGAGAACGCACCGGCAGCGTCGCAGCCGCTCCTGCGAAAGATCGTTCAAGCCACCCCCGGCGGACGACCAGCGAACCTGCACGCCCAGATGGCGCACTCTCCGGCGGTCCTGACGGCGTACACGTCGCTACGCGCCGTACTTACCGATCAGAGCACCTTCACTCCGAAGATGGGTGCGGCACTGACTCTTGCAGCGGCGGCTGGGCTCGGCAACGACTACATGGTCCGTATTGCCAGTCGGCTCGCCCAGATGAACGGCTGGTCCGGCGACCAGGTCACTGCCTTGACGACGGGCACTTCGACGAACGACGCCAAGACCGACGCGCTGGCCGGCCTTGTCAGGGAAGCGGCTGCCAATTCGGGAAACGTTGCCGATGCCACTTGGAACGTCGCCCGGCAAGCCGGCTGGAACGATGAATATCTGACCGACGCGTTCGTTTACTTGGGGGCGACCGTATTCACCGCATACTTCCTAAACTATGCGCAAACGAACCTAGACATCTGAAGTCGATTTTCCTCTATGAAGGCCGCTTGCCATTAATGACGGTCCTTCGGCAGAACCGAGGGGCCGCCAGGGTAGTAATCCTTCATCATTTGGCGGCCTTGATCAATTCGGCCGCGCGGCCGCCGATCATGAAGGCTGGGGCATTGGTCGGCCCCGAAATGATCGACGGCATGACGGACGCGTCGGCCACACGCAGGCCGCGAAGGCCGTGGACGCAAAGTTCGCTGTCAACTACGGCATCGGGATCGGCACCGCTGCCAATCCTCGCAGTACCCACTGCATGCCCGAAACTGGCAGCAGCTGTCCGCGCGAAGTCGATCAGGTCCTGCCGACTGGTGGCCTTGGGGCCTGGTACGACCTCTGCTGCACGGACGCCGTCGAGCGCAGCCTTGCTGCCGAGTTCGCGGGCCGCTTCGATCGCCCGCAATATTGCGGCGAGATCTCGGTCGGTACCCAGATGATTGCCTTCGATGATGGGCGCATCGCGCCAATCCGAGCTGGCCAGCCGCACATGGCCGCGGCTGGTCGGCTGAACAAGCGCGGGGGCGATCGTGAAGCCTTCCGTCGGGGGCGCGCCGAAACGGGCAGCCGCCTCCGGTGTTGCGAGCGGAAGCTGCTCCAGCACAAGGTTGATATCGGTCGGATGACTGTCGACGCCGCTCGACAGGTAGACCTCGGCCTCCACCGCATTGCTGTCCGCGGGGCGCTCCGGCATCTTGCCCTTGTATTGGTAGACGACGCCGGAGACCAGGACATGATCCTGCAGGTTCTGGCCGACTCCCGGCAAATTCGCGACCGGCTCGATGCCGAGTTTTCGAAGCTGCGTGGCGTCACCGACGCCAGACAACATGAGAAGTTTCGCGCTATGGATCGTGCCGGCCGCGAGGACCACTTCACGACTTGCCCTGACGCTTTTGGCACCATCGGCGGTGACAAGTTCCACGCCACTTGCACGATCGACCTCGAAGACGACCTTGGTGACGGTGCTGTTTAGGAGCAGAGTGAGGTTGGGACGGTCGAGGTTCGGCTGCAAGAAGGCGCGCGACGCGCTCACCCGTGAACCATCAGCGGCGATATTCATATTGATATAGCCGGCCCCAGCGCGCATCGGGCCGTTCATGTCATCGATGATGGGAAAACCCATCTGACGCGCAGCCTCCAGAAAAGCTGGGGCCGTCGGATGGGGATCGCCGGGTATCCGGATGTGGACGGGTCCGCCGACGCCGCGCCATTGGTTCGCGCCGCCTTCCCAGTCCTCCTGGGCTTTGTATGTCGGCAAGACGTCCTTGAAGCCCCATCCCTTCGCGCCGCTTGCCTCCCAAGCGTCGTAGTCGCGCTCCAGGCCGCGCGACCACACCATCGCGTTGATGGAGCTGCCACCGCCCAGCACACGACCGAGCGCCATGCTGAACTGTCGGTTGTTCAATTGGGGAACGGGTGCGATCGGTAGATTCCAGTCCAACGGACCGCCGACATTGTAGAACCAGATACTGGGGTTGCTAATTGTGGGTGCCGTATCAGCGCCGCCCGTTTCAATGACCAGAACTTTCGCGCCGGTCTTCGACAACTCGCCGGCAACGATCGAGCCCGAGGCGCCTGCGCCCACGACAATGTAGTCGTAGGCGCCCTCGAGCTTGACTTGTTTGGCCGCCTGATTGTCGCCGGCGTCGAACGCATGATCTGACATGGCGGGCGAAAGCCCGGGGGTAAGACCGGCAGCACTGGCGACGCTCAGGAAACGGCGCCTGCTCAGTCGCCCGCTTGCCACCCGGTCTAGACGGACCTGCATCCGTTCACTGGCATTAGTCATCTTGAGTCCTCCATCTTGGCGGCCGAGCCTAGCGGCGGCCGCAACGGGTTCGGGACTTTACGGACTCGCATGCGTGTGGAGCTTATCGGCCAGGAAAGCTGCGATGGCATCTAGCGCCTGTGCTGCCGCCTTCAACTTTCCGAAGCTACCGGGAAATCCACGTGGCATCCCCATCCACAGACCGAGCCGGGCGTCGATGCCCGCGGCGACTGCGCGCGCGGCCTATCGGAGCGAGTCATCCAGCAGCACTTCGTTGTTCGTGAATGCGGACGGGAGGCAAATGGCGTCAGAGATAACTGCGTCTTCGGGATCGTGGGGGTGCACGACGACAGAATCCAATTCGCTGTTCGCCAAGCCTTGCATGGCCAGCTCCTAACTATCTCGCACGGCAGGCACGACCCGTCCGGAGCTTTCCGCAACTCCGGACGGTCTGACACGATTCAATGCCTGAAGGCCGCCTCGAGATTCATCAACACACCCAGCTGTGCCAGAAGAATGGGAACCGCGACGTAGCAGTGAAATGAAGTGACCTTCCCACCTTCCACATGGAAGACGTCGCAGCACGGGGTGTGCATTTCTTTTCCAGTCGGGGGAATTGTCCCAGCCGGCATCACCAGATCACCCTTATGCGTGCCATTCAGCGACAATTCGACGATGACCACATTGTCGGAGAAATAGAGGGTGTTGAGCTCCCTGTGCATGTCGGGGAAAGCGGCGGCATAGACGTCGACCGTGATGCCGATGTCGGAGCCGTAGTACTTCTTTCCGCCGGCCACGTCATAGAAGTAGCCGCCGTCTGCAAAGAGCGAAACAAATTTCGGCGTGTCTTTGGAGTCAGCCTCTGCGTAATGGTACAGGCTGCGGATCAGCTGCTCATTGCGGACTTGTTCTGCAGTTTTGACGTTCATCTTCCACCTACCAAAACTCGATACGACCTGAAGAAGGGGGAAAGCTTGAAGCGGCCAATCGCTGTTCCGCGGGTATCGCGGGATGCAACGGCTTCCGCTCGATCTGAGTTTATGGACAGCGGCTCATTTTAGAAATAGAAACTATCGAAACCCAAGGTTTCGAAGTTTATCATCATGGCCAGGCTGCCGGACCTTGAAGGGCTCGCCATTTTCGCGAAGGTTGCGGAGTGCCGCTCCTTCGCTGACGCAGCCGCTGAGCTGAGGCTCTCAAAAGCGACCGTGTCAAAGGCGGTCAGAAGGGTCGAGGCGCGGCTCGGCGCGCGGCTGATAATCCGCACGGCTCGCCGCTTCGTGTTGACAGATGCCGGACGACTGCTCGTAGGCCGCGCTGCCCATATCCTTTCCGAGGGGGAAGCTGCCGAGGATGTTGCCAAGGCCCAGGCTAGAACTCCGAGCGGATTGGTGCGTCTGACCGCTCCCATGTCCTTCGGCATGTTGCGCGTGGCACCACTGCTGCCAGAGTTTCTTTCCGCCTTCCCCGAAATATCGATCGATCTCCATTTGAGTGACGCGATGATGGATCTGATCGGGGAAGGTTTCGACGCTGCGATCCGCATCGCCGTCCAGCCCGGCGCCTCGCTCGTTGCGCAGCGGTTGTTCGAAATGCCGCGCTACCTGGTCGCCTCGCCCGCTTACCTGGACAAACATGGGAGGCCGCAACACCCGCTCGACCTCTTGCAGCATCGCTGCATCTGCTACAGCTATACCATGGCCACGGAGGTTTGGCGCTTCATGAGGGGCAGCAAATCCGCCAGCGTGCGCCCCTCGGGTCCTCTACGCGTGAATAACGGAGATGCCATGATGCCGGCGCTGATCGCGGGCACCGGCGCTGGTATCTTGCCGGAGTTTTTCCTGGGTGAGGCATTTCAGTCCAATCAACTTGAGCGATTGCTGCCGGATTGGTCGATCCCGCCCGGCGCTGTCTACTGGGTGACACCGCCCGAGGGGCCGTTGCCGAACCGCACAGAAGTCCTCGGCAACTATCTGATCGATAGGCTATGCCGAGCCACAGTCGCAGAAAATCCTGTGCGCGTCTGACCGATCGCCGCATCAACCCTCCAACAGCCTATCGAGCACTTGAAGTTTCTCGGGTGGCATATCTTCGCTGAACGCTTTCTCCGCCCGCAGGCTCGCGATCGCGCGCCGAATGTCGCGAAATGGCGCCCTGTGCGACACTGCTGAAGGATTGGTCTTGGCGGAATTCCTTTGGATGTGAAGGATTGACACGTTGCGGACCTCCTAGAACTCGTTCTGCTATCCGGATAGCGGGCGTTCAGCTGAACTGGCCATTCTGATCCGTTCCGGACGTTTGGCCGGCGTCAGCCAATAAACCCTAGGACTTCGGCATTGGCAAAGATCCGCCCGTTGCGGCCATCACCTCATTGTGAAACTGCGTGGTTGACCCATCGGATGAGGCGATGTCTGATGGACCAACACGGGCGCTACGCATAAGACGGAGGCTCATCTCATGGTCAGTTTCACCCTCAACGGTCAGGCGAAAACGTTCGACGGCGACCCCGATACGCCGCTTCTTTGGGTCATCCGCGACTTCGAGAAATTGACAGGCACAAAATACGGCTGCGGGGTCGCGCAGTGTGGCGCGTGCACTGTGCATCTCGACGGCATGACGCGGCGCTCCTGTGTCACGCCCATATCCAGCGTCGAAGGTCTCGAAGTGACCACGATCGAGGGATTGTCCGGCGTGGAAGCGGAAGCCGTGCGGAAGGCCTGGGTGGCGATCGACGTGCCGCAATGCGGCTATTGCCAGTCCGGCCAGATCATGTCGGCGGTGGCGCTGCTGCAGATCACGCCAAAGCCGACCGACGAGGATATTGACAGCGCAATGACCGGCAACATCTGCCGCTGCGCCACCTACCAGCGCATCCGGCAGGCGATCAAAGACGCTTCGGCGATGATCTGAGGGAGGGCTGAACGATGACCATTCACGCATTCCGTCCTTCGCGCCGCGCCTTCCTCGCCGGCGGCGGCCTCGTCATCGGCTTCGCCTTCGCGCCCGCGGTCTTTGCGCGCGCGCTTCTGGGCGTGCCGGCCGGCGGCGGCAGCGACCTTGTGGCCATGAATGCCTTCGTCAAGATCGGGGTGGATGACACCGTCACGGTCCTTTCGAAGCACATCGAGTTCGGACAGGGCCCGTTCACCGGGCTCGCCACGCTGGTGGCCGAGGAACTCGACGCCGACTGGTCGCAGATGCGCGCCGTGCACTCGCCCGCCGACGACAAGGTCTACGCCAACCTCATGTTCGGTGTGCAGGGCACGGGCGGCTCGACGGCGATCGCCAATTCTTACGAACAATTCCGGACCGCCGGCGCCACGGCGCGCGCCATGCTTGTGGCGGCGGCGGCCGAGGAATGGAAGGTGCCGGCGGGCGAGATCACCGTTGCCGCAGGCCGCATCAGCCACAAGGCGTCGGGCAAGGAAAGTGGTTTCGGGGCCCTCGCCGATAAGGCGGCCAGGCAGGCGCCGCCGGATCATCCGGTGCTCAAGGATCCGAAGGATTTCGTGCTGATCGGAAAGGAGTTGCCGAAGCTCGATACGCTGGCAAAATCGACCGGCCGGGCGGTGTTCACGCTCGACGTGGTCGCCGACGACATGCTGTACGCCGTTGTCGCACACGCCGATCACTTCGGCGCTGCGGTGAAGTCGTTCGACGATACCGACACGCGCAATGTCGCCGGCGTCGTCGACGTCAGGCAAGTGCCGCAAGGCGTGGCGGTCTACGCCAACGACACCTATTCGGCGCTGAAGGGCCGCGCGGCATTGAAGGTCGAGTGGGACCTGTCCAAGGCCGAGACGCGCTCCTCTGACGCGTTGGCAGCTGATTTTGCCAGGAAGCTGGGCGAGAAAGGGCTGGAGGCGACGAATACCGGTGACGTCGACAAGGCATTCGCCGGTGATGGCGTGCGCAGCCTGGAGGCGGAGATCGTCTTCCCGTTCCTGGCGCATGCGCCGATGGAGCCGCTGGATGCGGTGTTCGTCAAGGCCGACGACGGCGTGCTTGACATCTACAGCGGGTCGCAGCTTCCCGGCATGGACCACATGGCGGCAGCCAGGATTCTGGGACTGGACCCGGCCCGGGTGAGGCTCAACACCCAGCTTGCCGGCGGCAGCTTCGGACGCCGCGCGCAGTTCGGCTCGCCCTATATGAGCGAGGCGGCGGAAGTCTATAAGGCAAGCGGCGGCGTGCGGCCGGTGAAGCATATGTGGACCCGAGAAGATGATCTGCGCGGCGGCTACTACCGGCCGATGTATGTTCACAAGATGCGCGGCGCGATCGACAAGGAAGGCAAGGTCGTCGCCTGGGACCAGGCCATCGTCGGTCAGTCGATCTTGGCCAAGGCCGATCTGGACGAAACCTCGGTCGAAGGCGCTTCCAACCTGCCCTATTCGATCGGAAACCTGCGCGTCAAGGCGCACAATGTGTCGCTGGCCGTGCCGCCGCTGTGGTGGCGATCGGTCGGCCATACGCATACCGGCTTCGCGGTCGAAACCTTCCTCGACGAGTTGTTGACGATGGCCGGCAAGGACCCGGTCGAGGGACGCCTGGCGATGTTCACGGATGCGCGCTTCGCCGGCGTGCTCAAAAAGGCGGCCGAGATGGCCGACTGGGGTGCGGCCGTGTCGGAGGGGCGCGAGCGGGGCGTCGCCGTGGTGAAGAGTTTTGGCACCTATGTCGCGCAGGTGGTCGAGGTGTCGCGCAACGCCGACGGCACGCCCAAGGTGCACAACGTCTGGTGCGCGACGGACTGTGGCGTGGCGATCAACCCCAACATCATCAGGGCGCAGATGGAAGGCGGCGTCGGCTATGGACTTGGCGCGGTGCTCTTCGACGAGATCACGCTGGGCGAAGGCGGCAAGATCGTGCAGTCCAACTTCCACGACTACCGCTCACTGCGCATCGGAGAGATGCCGCATGTCGAGGTCGAGGTGATCGCATCGACGGAAAAGCCGTCCGGCGTGGGCGAGCCCGGAGTGCCGCCGATCGGTCCGGCCGTGGTGAATGCCTGGCGCAAGCTCACCGGGCAAGCTGTAAGGCGTCTGCCCATCGTTCCGGGAGGGGTTTCCTGATGATGCGCCAGAGTGCGTTTTCTGTCCGCGCGGCTGGTGCGGCGGCAGGAGCTGTCCTTGCACTGTTTGCACTGGGTGCTGTGGCTCAGGAAGCGGCGGCCCCCGGCACGCTTCGCGATGCGGCTTCCTTCGATTCGATTGCCGACAAGACGGCGCGCTCGGTGGCGCTGTTCGAGGAAGCCGGCAAGGTGATCCAGCATCCACGCTGCGTGAACTGTCACCCCGCCGGCAATGTCCCGCTGCAAGGCATGGCGATGCGCCCGCACCAGCCGCCAGTCGCACGCGGCGCAGGCGATATCGGCATGCCGGGCATGATGTGTGGCACGTGCCACGGAGCGACGAATGTCGACGTGCTTGGTCAGGCCGAGACGCTCAGGAGTATTCCCGGTCACCCGCAATGGCACCTGGCGCCGATCGAGATGGCATGGGCCGGCAAGCCGCTCGGCGAGATCTGCGAGCAGATCAAGGACCCAGAGCGCAATGGCGGCAAGAGCCTTGAGGCGATCGTCGAGCACATGGTGCATGACAGTCTCGTCGGATGGGGCTGGGCCCCAGGCGCAGGGCGGGCGCCCGTGCCCGGTACGCAGGACGTATTCGGCGAACTGATCCGCAGATGGGCGTCGGATGGCGCCGCTTGCCCGAAGGCATGATGCGCGTTGAACGTCGAATCCTTCAGCTGAGACCAAGAGTGGACTTGCTGCCTGGTTGTCCGGTGCGGCGCGAGCTTACATTTCGTGAAGAAGGTTGCGCCCTTGCGCCAGTCAACTCGCCTACGCTGTAATTCACACGCCTAGACGCTGAACGGACGTTTTCGCGTCGAAAAGCTGCCTTCCAAGAGGATAAGGCCGAATGGTCTGCCCCCTGAAAAGTGGTCCTCCCTTATGTATGGCTTTTGAGCCGATGGAGGACTTAGGAAATGGCCAGGAAGAGACACAGCGCGGAAGAGATCGTCACGAAGCTGCGGCAGGTTGATGTTCTGACTTCGCAGGGCAAATCGGTTGCGGAAGCGGTCCGATCGATAGGTGTGACGGAAGTTACATATTATCGTTGGCGGTCGGAATACGGAGGCCTGAAGGGCGATCAGGTCAAGCGGCTGAAGGAACTTGAGACGGAGAATGCGCGGCTTCGGCGCGCCGTCTCCGACCTGACCCTGGACAAGATGATCCTGGCGGAAGCTGCGCGGGGAAACTTCTAAGCCCCGCACGTCGCCGGGCCTGCGTGGATCATGTTGTTGCCGAGCTTGGCGTCCGCGAACGACGGGCGTGCCGGGTTCTTGGTCAGCACCGCTCCACGCAGCGCAAGGTTCCAACGACACCGGATGATGAAGCGGCTTTGACTGCCGACATCATCGCGCTTGCCATCCAATATGGCCGCTACGGTTATCGCCGCATCACGGTGATGCTGCATCGTGCGGGCTGGGTGGTGAACGTCAAACGGGTCGAGCGGATCTGGCGGCGTGAGGGGCTGAAGGTTCCGCAAAAGCAGCCCAAACGAGGCCGTCTGTGGCTGAATGACGGTTCCTGCATCCGGCTGCGGCCGGAGTATCCCAACCATGTCTGGTCCTACGACTTCGTCGAAGATCGCACCCACAACGGAAGGAAATTCCGCATGCTCAACGTGATCGATGAGTTCACAAGGGAATGCATCGCAATCAAGGTGAGCCGGAGGTTGAAGGCCGTCGACGTGATCGACGCTCTGTCCGACCTGTTCATCCTGCGCGGCATCCCTGGCCACATTCGATCCGACAATGGCCCCGAGTTCATCGCCAAAGCCTTGCGTGAATGGATCGCCACCGTCGGTGCCAAAACTGCCTACATCATGCCCGGCAGCCCTTGGGAAAATGGCTATTGCGAGAGCTTCAACTCGAAGCTTCGTGATGAACTGCTCGATGGAGAAATCTTCTACACGCTGAAGGAGGCCCAGATCGTCATCGAAGGCTGGCGGCAACATTACAATACGGTGCGACCGCATTCATCGTTGGGCTACAAACCGCCTGCGCCGGAAGCGATCCTGTGGCCGGCTGCGCAACCCGGACCAGCTTCGCCGGCCACCCCGGCCATAGCGCCAAGACCCATCATGCACTAAAATTGAACCCGGACCACCTGAGGGGGGCAGGCCACTCTCACTCGCCCAAAAGGCCCACCTTGTATTTAGGGCAAACAGAGCAAAGGGACCGCGTCGCGCGCCAGAGCCCGCAACCACGCCCTGCTTTCGCGAACAGCGGTTAGCGAAGATCCGTTCTGCTGCCATGCCGAATGGAGTAGGCGCGGGTAAGTTCGGCCCCAAAAAGGAATATTTGCGAAGAGTAATAGACCCAGAGCAGCACCACCAGCAGCCCGCCAGCAGCGCCGTAAGAGGAGGCGATCGCGCTAGTGCCGATGTACCAGCCGACCAATGATTTGCCGATGGTGAAAAGTGCCGCCGTCACCACAGCCCCCCTGGCCACATCGCGCCATGTAAGATTCCGATCGGGCAAAACCTTGTAGATCGCCGCGAACATGATCGTCACGAGCGCAAAGGACACAACGCCATTGATCGTGCTCAGGATGACCGTTCCGAACGGCAGGTGGGCGTTGATGATCCCGCTCATCGCAGAAATCGCCGCACTGGCGATAAGCGAGACGAGCAACAGGAAGCCGAGGGCGGCGACTAGACCGAGGCTTGCCGCTCGCGCCCGCACCAGGCGCGACACGGAGGTGGCCTTCGGTTCGACCTTCCAGATGACGTTCAATGCCGTCTGCATCTCGCCGAACACCCCGGAGGCCGTCACCAACAAGGCTACAAGACCGATGAGTGTCGCCCATGTCCCGGTCGTCGTGGCAGACGCGCTCTCAAGCACCCCCCGGAACAGGTCGGCGCTCTGCGGCCCCATGAGACCGGAAACCTGGGCTGACAACGCTATTTGCGCTGCCTCCTGGCCGAAGCCGATGCCCGCGAGGGCAACTACAATGAGGAGAATTGGCGCCAATGATGTCGCCGCGTAAAACGCCATTGCGGCCCCATGGCTAAGGGCATTGTCGTCGATGAAGGCGAACGTGCTGTCTTTCACCAGATTGCAGGCGTCCGCGATTCCAATTCGTATCACCGCCCTTTCCCCTTTCCAGATGAGATAGGGCCCGCTTAACGGCAATCGAGAGGGTACTTGCCCAACGAAGGAACTGACGGCGGCATATCGCGTTTCTGGCAATCCGCGGGTCTTCCTTGCCCGTTGCTCTGAAAGGACCTGACATGTCACGCTTCAAAGCTCTCGCAATCGCATTGACGATGGGCAGCGTCATGCTTGTCGGTGGCCCATCGATGGCAGAGACAATGAAATTCAAGGCGGATCTCAAGGCTGCCAGCGAAGTCCCGCCAACAGACAGCAAGGCAACGGGCACGGCTGATGTGACGGTGGACACGGCAACCAAGAAACTGTCCTGGAAAGTCAACGCCGGCGGTCTGACAGGGGACGCAACGGCGGCTCATTTCCATGGCCCGGCCGCAGTCGGCAAAAATGCGCCACCTATGGTCGACATCTCGTCCAGCGTTGCCAGTGGTTCGGCTGACATTACCGATCAGCAGCTCGCCGATCTGCAGGCTGGGAAGTGGTATCTGAACATCCACACCCAGAAGTTTCCCGACGGTGAAATCAGAGGCCAGGTCGAAAAAGCCCGATAGAACTAGGGCACCGAGCCGGGCGTTCGCGTCACGCTAGGGCGCAAGGGCGAATGCCCGGCTCAGTGCATTTGTTAGGGCTGGCCGCTTTGGGCTCAATGAAGGTTGGACCTTTTCTCCGCCTGAACGATAAGGCCGGCGAGGCAGCTTAGGATTGCTACAACGACGTCAGGCGACGGCCATTCAAGCATTGATTGATCGGACTCTGTCGCGTCAAGGATGGGGAATATACAGACCCCATGCTGAACCCGCTTGGCACCAGGCGGTTGCAGGGTCAATTTCATATCGGGGAAACGGAGGCCCAAAGCCTTTGCAATCTTGCGCTGTTTTGACAGAGCATCGAAGAACTCCCCCTCGGGGAGAAGTAGCACAAACTCTCGGGTCTCGTCGGCTTGCGATCGGATAGAAGGCATCACCCAGCCTCACTGCTCGTGCGGGATTTGTTGCAAGAAGCAGGCATTCCGCCAATCATATCTTGGACAGCCCGCATGCAGGAAGCGTGTCGACTACTTTGTTGGGCCTAAGGGGCCATACGTTCAAAGTGTCATACCTTCGAAGATAGCTACGCTCGGCGATACGAACCTCAGCGGATGACATGCATTAGAACCGGGAGGAACGAGCGCGTCTGCTCAGCGCATTTCGCTTCGCCTAATAGACGTACTCCGGCATCGCTCTGAGTTGATCTTTCGTAAATGAGGTGACGGCATGAACTTCGCCGCCCTCGCCACGCATGAACTCGAGCTGGTGTGCCGTAAGAGCAATCGACTTCGCGCCAATGCCCAGGAAGCCGCCGACATTGATGATGACCTGAGCGGTGCTTCCGGAGCCGTGGACATGCGAGACCGTTCCGATGTCCTCATCGTCTGGTCCGAAGACCGAAACATCCTGAAGCACATCGGGAGTTAGCTCTGCCCCGCTGAGGCGGCGGTGGTTGCTGTGATCCATTGCTGGTCTCCTCTGGAGGTATGACTTCCTCAACACCACAACCAGCCTTCTGTTCCGAAGGAAGTCAGGCCATGGGAGCCTCCTGACCACTCGACAGATAGGTCTGCACCGGCGAGGACCACGCATCATTGCACAGCCGGTGGCCCCGCAGCATGAAAGTGTACAGTGGATCGAGCGCAGGGGTAAATTTCGGGCCTATGGCGCGCCTTTGATCGCTAGCCAGACTAGCCCCAACACGCCGGCGATTCCAAGTCGGGGGGATCATGCAACGTGCCGATACCGAAATGCGACAGGAACGCGCTTCTGGCCCGACGTCAAACAGCATGTCCACTTCTGCTGATCCACCGAAACGCACTGAATGACCGAGATGGGGCGCGTTGCCGCCCCGGCAGCTCGGGGGCCGTTTCCCGCCTGTCCGCTTTCGGAACCAATGCGCGCAAAGCTGCCGTTCGCACTATGAAGTGTGGACGTCAATCCTTCACGTTCAGAAGGATTCCGGTCAAACGAATCCTTCCCCCCGCCGGGTCGCAGAGCCGCCAGAAACCGCCCTTCGAACCGGTGACCATGGAGTTCATTTCTTGAAGTATCGGCTCCGCGAAACTTGACAGTCGCGGTGAAGGGGGCATTGCGCCCCCGTTCTATCATGGGCAATGGGGCGTTGCCCCCCTCGCTTCAAAACTTGCCGTTCTGGTTCTTCCATTCCGATTGCGCGGGAATGGCTTCGATCGTGTCCCAATGCTCGACGATCTTGCTGTCCTGGACGCGGAAGAGGTCATAAAATGAGGTGTGCTTGCCGGCAAAGCTGCCCTCGCTCACCGTCAGCACGAAATTGCCTTTGCCGAGAACCTGGTGAACCTTGTCATACTTCACGGTCAGCCCGGCGGCGGCCATAGCCTTCAATGCCTCGTCAAGCCCCGACAACCCGTCGGCAATATGGGGATTGTGCTGCGTGTAGGCATCGCCTTCGATGTAGGTGCCGAGTTGCTCCATGCGCCCATTGACGAGAATGCCGTCGACGAAAGCGGCGACGAGCGCCTTGTTGCTGGCGGTCTTGTTGAGATCGGTTGCTTCGGTCGGCCCATCCGTCATGCTGTGACCGCTCGAATTGGGGCCGGCCGTCTCCTGGAGGTTGTCCCAATGTTCGACGATCCTGCCGTTTTCGAAGCGGAAAATATCGAAGCCGATTTTTGGGCCGAAGAAATTATAGTCAGTGTGAGCGACCACGTAATCGCCGTCCTGAAAGACGCGGATGGTGTCCACCTTGGCCGACCCCTTCGGCAACGCGGCGAGAAGCGCACCGAACCCCTGCAAGCCATCTACGGCCGAAAGATTGTGCTGGGTGTATTTTTCCGGATTGATGACGGCAACCGGCTCAGCGGCGCCCGTTTCGATGGCCTTGAGAAGGTCGATGACCTGTTGTTCCTGCATGGTCATTTTGGTCTCCATTTGTGCGAAAGCGCCACAGGCGGTCAGGACTGCCGCTGTGACGGCGAGGAGCAAGCGGCGGGAATATTGCATGATGTGCAACCATTCCTGTAACAGACAAGTATGTATCTACTGCAGTCACATATATCTGTAAAGAGGTTCACGGAGAAAATCGCGTCTCCGCGTTCAGCGTGCGAGATTGGCTTTCGAAACGTCCTGCGCCAGGTCCGCTATCGTCGTACGGGCAAGTTCGGCCTCCATGGCCTTCTCGACATCCGAAAGCCGCCGGCGCAAGACGCCATTGATCTGCCTTCCGACCGGGCATTGCGGGTTCGGTTCCTGGTGCAGCGCGAAAAACGTGCTTTCCTCACCCATGGCCCGGTGCACATGGAGAAGCGTGATGCGGTTGCCGGGCCGTGCAAGCAATGCCCCACCCCCGGTGCCCATCTGCGATGTCGTAAGTCCCGCCTTGGCAAGCTGGGACAGCAACCGGCGGATCAGCGTCGGATTGGTACTGACGCTGGACGCAATGAGTTCGGACGTCGCGGGCCGTTCTCCCTGCGTCTGAAGAAAGGTCAGGATATGCGTGGCAACGGCAAAACGGGTGTTCATCGAGCGTCCTCTATATGTACTTGATATAGGCACATATGAGGCTGATGCCAATCCACTTGGGCCCCCAAGGGCCAGTCGTGATAGTGTGAAGATGTCTGAATCGGCGCGTCACTGGTCTTCTTGATCACTATGGCCCGGTAACGCGCCGGCGACATGCCTGTCCTGCGCTTGAAGAAATGGCTGAAATTTCCCGGATCGCGAAAACCAAGGCTATAGGAGATTCTCGAACTTCGATCTTAAGCCTTTGCTTTGCGAGGAGAGCGCGTCGCGAGCTGTTTGGCAGCCGGCTTCCTGCCAAGCCCAAGGCTCTTCGCGAGTTGCGAGCGCTGGACGGAATAATTCGGCGCCGTCATCGGATAATCTCCGGGCAGGCCCCATTTTGCACGATACTCGTCCGGGGTCAGACCAAAGACTGAGAGATGCCGCTTCAACGTCTTGTACCGTTTGCCGTCCTCGAGACTGATGAGGTAATCAGGCGTGATCGTCTTTTTGATCGGCATCCGTGGCGTCTGTTGCTCTTCCACCTGGGATTCCGGGCTGTTCAGCTTGGCAATGCTGGCGTGGACCTGCGCGATAAAAGCCGGGAGTTCTCCGACAGGTACTGGATTGTTGGAAACATAGGCGGCGACGATCTCGGCTGTGAGTTCAACGAGTTGATGGTTCGGCTTGGGCAATACTTCGGTCATATACTTGCTCCGGCAATAACTCCCCCCGCAACGGGGCAGTGCACAGTGCCAGAGAGCAAAATCCGGCACCAGAGGAATCGCGTTAGCGTACGAATGATTGAGATGGCACTGCCTTGGCGCACGGAAGCTTCTAGTGTGCCCAGGAGTTCCGGTGACTGGCTAGTCGACCGACTCGAGAATGTGAGGTGTATCGTTCGGTGTTGGTGCGGCCTTCCGGCCCCTTGCCTGGCACGATCCTCGCGATGCTGACGTCCGACCCAAAGCTGAAGGCCGTGGCTGGCCTCGCTGCATCTTTGCATCGCTCATCTGCAAACATTGACAAGGGTCCCTCGAAGCGGCCGTTCAAGGCTGTACCGGGGTGCATCGATCCTATTGCGTTGGAACTGGCCAGCCTCTCCGACGTTTGAACGAGTTCAATGGAGTTCAATGGAACGACCGCAGTGTCGGCATAGTCGAATGACGCTGCCCGCACCCCAAGCTGAACATCTGACTTAGCCTCGAGAGACATGACCGGTCGCAGATCATCGCGCTCGCACCAATCAGAGGAGATGACAGTGACGAAACCAAGTATCGTTTTCGCTCATGGCCTTTGGGCCGACGGCTCCTGCTTCAGCAAATTGATCCCGACGCTACAGGCCGACGGCCACGACGTGATGGCATCCCAGCACGGTCTCGACTCGCTAGCGAGCGACGTCGCCGCTGTGAAGGCATGCCTGGCTCGCGTCAGCAGCCCCGTGATCCTCGTTGGGCACTCCTACGGGGGCACGCTCATCACGCATGCGGGGACCGACCCGCGCGTCGCCGGTCTCGTCTATATCGCGGCCTTGGCACCGGACGCCGACGAGACCTCGCAAAGCCTGCAGGCCAAGTTCCCAGTGACCGACGTCTTCTCGCACATCGAGGTGACGGACGGACGGGTGTGGCTCAGTCCTGGTGGGGTCCCCTGCTTCGCGGGAGACCTGCCTGAGGCGGAGCAGAAGCTCGTCTACGCGACGCAGGGGGCGCCAGTGGCCGACCTGTTCACCCAGAAGGTCGAAGACGTGGCATGGAAGACAAAGCCGAGCTGGTACATCGTGGCCACTCAGGACCGCACCGTCCATCCCGACCTGCAACGCTTCGCGGCAAAACGAATGGGAGCCACCACTTTCGAATTCGAGAGCAGCCACGTTCCGATGCTTTCCAAGCCCAGCTTGGTCCTTGACGTGATCCGCAAGGCCGCTGGCGCGGTTCAGAACAACTAGGGGCAACTGCGCGTCGGGTTCAAAATGGGCATTGTCGGCGACCGAAGCACTTCCAGGCCTCATCGTCCCGGCCAAACCCGTCACTCAGACGAGCGTGTGTCGGGAAAAGAAAGGAGTTTCCTATGAAGGCCGTCAGATTGCACACATATGATGGACCACTAGCATTTGACGTGATTCCACTACCGGTCATCGCCGACAACGAGGTCTTGGTGAAGATCCAGAGCACTGCGATCAACCACCTTGATCTTGTTGAAGCCTCCGGCGTTGCCAGAAAGGCCTTTCCCATCGATCTGCCGTGGACTCCGGGACATGAGTTCTCTGGCGTCGTCGAACGGGTCGGCAAGGATGCCAGCGGCTTTGCCCCGGGCGATCCTGTGTTTGGAAACAGCACGTCTGGCGCCTTCGCGGAGTATTTGGCCGTCAAGCCGGCCGCGATCGTTGGGAAGCCTCTCAACCTGTCGTTCGACGAAGCTGCGTCAGTTCCCGTCGCCGCACAGACGGCATGGCAAGGCATCTTCACCCATGGCCATCTCCAAACTGGGCAGACCATCCTGATCCACGGCGGTGCGGGCGCTGTCGGAGCCTATGCGGTTCAATTTGCCGCTCGAGCCGGCGCCACCGTCGTTGTGACGGCAAGCGGTGACGATGAAGCCTATCTGAAGGCGATAGGCGCCAACCGCGTCATCGATTACCGAACGTCCAAATTCGAGACGGAGCTAGCCGACAAGGTAGACGTCGTGTTCGACTTGATCGGCGGCGACACCCAGCAACGCTCGTTTCAGGTACTCAAGAAAGGCGGTCACCTAGTTGCAGCCAACCAGCCCGTGTCGCAGGAGGAAGCCGCCAAGCACGGCGTGACAGGCACAATGATGAACCTCACGCCGTCCGCAGAGCTCCTGGGCCGCATCGCCACCATGCTTGAGGATGGCCGCCTCCGGACGGATGTCGCGACCGTTTATGCGCTCGCCGACGTGGCTCAGGCTTGGAGTGCTATGGCCGGAGGTCCAGCGTCCGCAGCGAAGACACGTCCGCGACACGGCAAGGTGGTCCTTCGCGTTGCATAAGATGGCGCGACTGTGAGTATTTCGTCGTCCATTACCTCCTCCTCTAGCCCGGCGACTACCGCAATTGGCACGATGGATGTTGCTCTGCTGAACATGCCCCCACCATGACGGATGGATCATCTGTTCGCAGTAAACGCCTGCGTCTCCAGGCGTCTCATGAAGCGGCCGGGCGGCAGGCCGACATGGCGGCTGAAGGCTGTGCTGAACGTGCTTGCAGAGCCATAGCCGGTGCGTCTGGCGACCTCGTCGAGCGCCATCCCTCCGTCGCGCAACAGGTTCTTGGCGACGGCCATGCGCCAGGAGAGCAAATACTCCATCGGACGAACCCCGACCATGCGGAGGAAGCGGTCGAAGAAGGCGGAACGGGACATGCCCGCCTCGCGCGCAAGATCCGGGATGGTCCAGGACCGTTCGACATCGCCGTGCATCCGGCGCAGGGCGGCGGCGATGCGGGGATCGGCCAAGCCGCGCAGGAGGCTTGCCTGGGCTTCTTGCACGGGGGCGGCCCGAAGGGCCTCGATCAATAGGACTTCCACGAGGCGCTCGAGGATGAGGTCGCGCCCGATGTTGTCGCATGCCGCCTCTTCGCCGACCAGACGCACCAACTGGGTCAAACGCGGAATGCCGCGGATGTGGATCATGCGCGGCAGGAGCGAGACCAGGAGTGCCGCGTCGGGAGAGCCGAAGGAGAAATAGCCACCGAATTGCCGGACGTCTGGTGGACCCGCCTGCCGACCGTGGCGGATCTCCGCCTCGGGTGGCGCTGCTGACTTCGGGTCAATGCGCAATGGAGGCGCGGGGTCGAAACCGGACATGGTGAAGGCCGGTGTGGCAGGCAGCAGAACGAAGTCCCCCTCTTCGAGGACGACCGGCGCCTCGCCATCGACGGAAAGGCGGCATCGCCCCTCGATCACAGCGCAAAAGCCCGGCTGTCCGAACTCGGCATAGCGCACCGCCCAGCGACCGGCGCCGCTGATCCCTTTCGAGAACACGGCGCGGGGTCGCAGAAGCTGGATCACCTCGGAAAGCGGATCGGCCATCTCGGACTAACGCCAACAGAATTTGGACTGCTGATTGAGGATAGTCCTGATGATGCCCGTAAGATCGGACGCGTCAACTTCAAACACAGGAGACCGACATGAAGACCGTCCTTATCACCGGCTGCTCGTCTGGTTATGGGCTGGAAACCGCCCGTCACTTCCACGCGCGTGGCTGGAGCGTCATTGCCACCATGCGCAACCCGCGCCAGGCAGGGCTTCCCCAATCCGAGCGCGTCCGCATCCTGCCGCTTGACGTCACCAGCCCTGAAAGCATCGCGGCGGCGATCGAGGCGGCGGGGCCAATCGACGTTTTGGTGAACAACGCCGGCATCGGCGTGGTCGGGGCATTCGAGGCGACGCCGATGTCGCATGTGCGCAAGGTGTTCGAGACCAACACCTTCGGCGTCATGGCGATGACACAGGCGGTGATCCCGCAGATGCGGGCACGCCGTTCGGGTGTCATCGTGAACGTCACCTCCAGCGTGACGCTTGCATCAATGCCGCTGGCGGCAGCCTATACGGCCAGCAAGCAGGCGATCGCTGGCTTCACCGGATCACTGGCGCATGAACTGGGCGCCTTCGGTGTGCGGGCCAAGCTGGTTGAGCCCGGCTATGCGCCGACGACGCGGTTCACGGCCAACACCGATATTCCTGTTGTGGAGCTGATCCCCGAGGCCTATGCGGATTTCGCGCGCCCCATCTTTGCCGAATTCGCCCACCCGGCGCTGACGACCAAGGAAAGCGACGTGGCCGCGGCGGTGCTGCAAGCAGCCACGGACGCCTCGGACCGTCTGCACTATCCGGCAGGCCCCGACGCCGTTGCCCTCGCTCATGTGGCCTAAAGTGCTTTGGCACCGATCATCTAGGTGTCGCTTTGATCGGTGCCCCGAAGCCCTCCCGTTTGCTGCTGGACCAGCGCTCGGCCAGCATTGCCCAATCGCCTCGGCGACAATTCCCGTGGGTCGCGCTCGCGCCAGAAACTGTCCGCAGCGGCCTGGCTGGGAATGACATCTGCCGGGATGCCATCCTCGTCACCCAAGGCGGAGCTTTATGCAGCGCCAGCCTGCGTTCTCGCCTAAGGTGATTGGAACAATGCTTTTGAACAGTGCCCACTCTTCCAGGGGTGACGCGGCGCGCTACATCTCTTCGTTGGGACTTTAAACCCGAAAGGGAGAACGACCATGGCCAAACTGCTGTCCGAAAGTCTCGCCGAGATGTCTGCACATGCGAAAGAGGCCGAAGACCATATTGCCGCCGCGCAAAAGGAAGCCCACGACAAGATCGTCGCTCGCAGGGAGCAATCGCGCGCCACCGTGGAGGCCTCGATAGCGAAAGTGAATCAGGACATGCACGCCGTCGGCAGCGCCCTCGCCGAAAAATGGAAGGCGGTGCAGGCGAAGATCAACGCGGACAAGGCGGCCCTCAAGGCGAACATTGCCGAACGAAAGCATGAGATGGACGTCAAGCACGCCGAAAATCACGCCAAGGCATTGGAAATGGAGGCTTCGCTGGCAATCGACTACGCCGTCGCATCGATCGACCAAGCCGAACTGGCCGTCTACGACGCCATTGTTGCCCGCGCAGAGGCAAACAGGGCAAAGTCTTAGCCTGCAAACTGTCACGCTCGCCGCCCAACAGGGTTGTCGCGGCCAGTCCCCAAGACCTAGTCCAGCGCTTTCGGACCATCCACTGGACGCCAATACGTTCGGGCGCGCCAACTGACACTCGAGACCAAAGCGACTGACCAGGTGGGAGTCGATGGACCCTCCCTGTTCAGCCTGCAGGGTAGTCATCGGAAACCGTTGGTTCAGTGGATTGACCTCGCGGCCTTGATGATCACGTCGGCCATTTCGCGCGACTTGGTCCTGGCGATGACGTGGCTGCCCTGGAGTTCGGTGGTGTCCGCGTGGATAGCAGCCGACATCGTTACGCGGAGGCGCAGCTCGCACGGGCATCCAGTTTGGCGCGCAGTAGGAAGTGATTGCTTCCTTGCCTGATTGTCATAGCGCCGCGCGGCACTAGTTGCAGTGCTACTTTGACCGCGCAGGAGGATGATATGTCAGCAGCTTCGCTTTCTCCTACCCGCCGCGAACTCCTCGCCGCCGCAGCCACCGCCGGCGCCATCAGCTTGGTCCCCGGAGCACTACGCGAGGCACTGGCCGACAAAGCGATCCGCCCCTTCACGGTCAACGTCCCGCAAGCCGAGATAGATGAACTTCGTCGGCGCATCGCTGCCACACGTTGGCCCGAGCGCGAGACCGTCGGCGACCAGTCCCAGGGCATTCGGCTCGAAAAGCTCAAGCCGCTCGTCGAATACTGGGGCACCAGCTACGATTGGCGCAAGGCGGAAGCCAAGTTGAACTCGCTACCACAGTTCATAACCGAGATCGACGGCCTCGATATCCACTTCATCCATATCCGCTCGAAGCATCCCAAAGCCCTGCCGCTGATCATGACGCATGGTTGGCCTGGCTCGGTGTTGGAGCTTCTCAAGGCTGCCGGCCCGCTCACGGACCCGACTGTCCATGGTGGAGCCGCCGTAGACGCATTCGATCTCGTCTTGCCATCAATGCCTGGCTATGGCTTCTCCGGCAAACCGACGGCCGCCGGCTGGGGTGTCGACCGCATCGCAAAGACCTGGGTGGAGTTGATGAACCACCTGGGCTACACCCGCTACGTCGCCCAGGGTGGCGACTGGGGCTCTCCTGTCTCCGGCGCCATGGCGCGCCAGGCCCCCGCTGGTCTGCTTGGCATCCACATCAACCTGCCGGCGGTCGTGCCGCCTGAGATCGCCACAGTGCTCGCGGCCGGCGGACCGGCACCTACGGGGCTATCCGACAAGGAACGGACAGCGTTTGACGCTCTCAGTTCAGCCGCCAGAAAAGGCAACAGATCCTACGCCGTCATGATGGGCAGCCGGCCTGAAACGATCGGCTATTCGATAACGGACTCGCCAGCTGGGCTCGCGGCGTGGATGCTCGGCCATCCAGGCTTCACGAATTGGACATACGACAGCAGCGATCCCGAAAAATCGCCGGATGAGGTGCTGGACGACATCACGCTCTATTGGGTGACTGGCACTGCGACCTCGGCGGCACGGCTGTACTGGGAGCACGCCGGGGCAAGCCCCATCTTTGCGGCCGCTCAGAAGACGTCCGAGATTTCGCTGCCGGTTGCCATCACAGTCTTTCCGGGCGAGAGCTACCAGGCCCCTGAGACCTGGGCCCGGCGCGCTTATCGCAACCTCAGTTATTTCCACGAGGTCGACAAGGGCGGCCACTTCGCCGCGTGGGAGGAGCCGGAGCTCTTCTCGGCTGAGCTGCGGGCGGCCTTCCGGCCACTGCGGTAGCCGAAATGAGATGAGTTGAGCGGTCCGTCGCCGGCTCATATTGGCTGATCTCACCACCCAGCGGAGGAGCCATGTCACCCGCAATCAACGACGAACCCAGCGGGCGCGAACGGGAGCTGCGAGGCCAAACAGTTGTCGTCATCGGGGGCAGCTCCGGTATCGGGCTTGAAACTGCGAGGCGCGTTCGAACTGAGGGTGCCGATGTCATCGTCACGTGGCGCGATCGCCAACGACTGGAGCAAGCGGCGCGTGCGGTCGGCACTGAGCACGTCGCCGCATTCGACGCCAACGATGCGCCTTCCCTGCAGTCATTCTTCCACAATCTGTTTGGGGGTTTGGCAAGCGCTACGAGGCTCCCATCCGTTCGCTTGGATGGATTGATGAGAAGGTAGGGAGAGCGAGACGGGGCAGCGCAAGCCGGACTCGGCACCAAACGGAGAAAAGCCATGTCTCACACGGTATCGACCTTGTTGCTTCGCAATCTCCACGACGTGTTCGGTGAGATTGACCCCGTGCGTCGGCGCGCAACGATCGATGAGATCTTCCACGAAGACGCTGTGTTCTACGACCCCAACGATGGCATTTACCTAGGCCGCGACGAGATCGACCGCATTGCGGGCGCGATCAAGGCTACTCATCCTGACTTCCGGTATCAGCCGCTTTCGCCGCCTGAAGAGAGCGGCGACGGCGGTCGGGTCCGTTGGGTGTCGGGCAGTCCTGGCAAGCCGCCGGCTTACGCCGGAACCGATTTCATGATCGTCCGGGACGGCAAGATTGCCGCCATCTATCTCTTCTTTGACGAACTTCCGCGGCCTGAGCATGGCTAAACACCCATACCGGAACCGCCCTGCTCGGCCTCGGGATCCAAGTATCGACTTCACGGCCAAGGTAAAGCTAGGCGTGCTTGGCCCCCACGGCGCCCACTGCGCGCAGATCGCCCGCATTCCGTACCTCGAAATCTTTCGCGCTAGCGTGCATGGAAGTGCATCGATTGAGGGCGTGACACAATCCAATCCCATGCCATCCGAAGGTCCGACCAAAGCTAGTAGAAGCGCGGGATCGGGCCGTTCTGCGCTGTGGTGCGGTCACCGAGGTCGATGAACACCTCGTCGACATAGCACCACCCCCAACCTTCCGGCGGGTCGTAGCCCTCAATGATCGGATGGCGGGTCGCGTGAAAATGCTTGGTGGCGTGTCGGTTGGGCGAGTCGTCGCAGCAGCCGACATGGCCGCAGCTACGGCAGATCCGCAAATGCACCCATGCCGATCCGCTCTTCAGGCATTCCTCGCAGCCGAGTGCGCTCGGCGTGACGTCCTTGATGTCTCTCGTATGCCTGCATTCATCCATCACGGTCTCCTCGCCACTTCGGGCACAACGGTGCGGCCGCCGTTCTGCGCAAGATAGGCATGCAGCGCCACCACCACCTGGGCTCCTTCGCCGACGGCGGCAGCGACACGCTTGATGGAGCCGCAGCGGACGTCGCCGATGGCAAACACGCCACGACGGCTTGTCTCCAGCAGGCCGGTCGTCGGCGTCAGATCCGGTCCGGTGCGCACGAAGCCCTTGGCGTCGAGTGCCACGTCGCAGTTCACCAGCCAGTCCGTGTTCGGGTCGGCGCCAATGAACAAAAAGACATGACTTATGGCGCGTGTCGTTTCCCTCCCGGTGGCATGGTTGCGCCAGCGCACCTTGTCGAGACTGCCGCCATGACCTTCAAGCGCCTCGATCTCGGTCTCTGTTAGTACCTCGATGTTCGGCTGTGCCGCGATCCGCTCGACCAGATAGCGGGACATGGTTTCATCGAGACTGCCGCGGCGCGCCAATAGCGTCACCTTCTTCGCATGGCTGGCCAGATAGACAGCCCCCTGACCGGCCGAATTGCCGGCGCCGACCAGGGCCACTTCCCTGCCCTCGCAAAGCCGTGTCTCGATCGGCGAAGCCCAATAGTGCACCGACGCCCCCTCGAACTGCGCCAGGTTCGGGATCTCGAGGCGACGATAGCGTGCCCCGCTGGCGATCACCACGGTGCGCGTCCGCACGGTCTCGCCGTCACCCACATCGAGCGCGTAGCGGGCGCCTGATTTCTCGGCAGCGGCACTGAGCAGCTTCACCTCGTCGGGTATCACCAATTCGGCGCCGAACTTCTGTGCCTGGTTGTAGGCGCGCGCCATCAGCGCCATTCCCGAAATGCCGGTCGGGAAGCCAAGATAGTTTTCGATGCGCGAGGAAGCGCCTGCCTGCCCGCCGAAGGCGCGGCAGTCGAGCACGATCGTCGAAAGCCCTTCCGAGGCCGCATAGACCGCGGCTGCCAGCCCCGCGGGGCCTGCGCCGACAATGGCCACGTCATAGACTTTGTTGGCATCCACCGGCCGCAGCAGGCCGAGGCAGCGGGCGAGGTCGTTGTCGCGCGGATTGTGCAACAGCTTGCCGTTTGGCGAGAGCACGATCGGCAGGTGGTGCGGATCGATGTGGAAGCGCTCGATCAGGGTCTTGGCGCAAGGATCGGTGTCGGAATCGAGGGCACGGTGGGGCAAGCCGGTGCGGGTCAGAAAGCCCTGCAGCCGCAGCACATCGCCGTTGCCGTGCGGGCCGATGATGATCGGCCCGCTGATGCCACTCTCCAGGAGGCCGACGCGGCGCAGGATCAGGGCTCGCATGACGCGCTCGCCGAGACTGGCCTCCTGCACCATCAGGTCCCGTAGACGCTGCGACGGAATGACAACGGCGTCGACTGGTTCGGTTGCCTCGGCATTTACCAACGAGGGGCGGTCCGAAAGCTGCGCCAATTCGCCGATGAAGTTTCCCGGGCCGCAGGTGATGATCGCTTCGCGCTGCCCTAATCCGCCATCCTGCGTGAGGTCGGCCCTGCCCGACAGGATGACGATCAGCCCGGGCGACACCTCGCCGGCCGTGACGATACGTTCACCGGCTGCATAGGATCTGGCCTCGCCAAAGCGGCGCATGCGCTCGACATCCGCATCGGCCAGAACGGGAAACATCTGGTCACGACGGGCGTCGATGGTCGAGCTTGCAGCAGGAGCCATGTGACGATCGTACCGCTACAGTGGCGAGGTTTGAAGTGGCTTGTTGTCGCCATCGGTGGGGGGCGGGAGCGCCGGCTCTCGCCGACCGTCCACGCAACCGTCTCTCGTTCAGTCGGCGACGGGGTAGGATTGAGGAGCGCAGGCAGCATTATTGCCCGCTCTCCTCAATAATCTGACCCGCATCTAGGATGGGTTCGCCGCCGTTTTTCTTGGCGTTCTGTGGGGAGAACTCGTGCCCGAGCAAAATCCCAATCTCGCCATCGTTTGGTATCACCGCGCCATTGCTTACTTCCCCGCCTACGCAAAGGCGCGTGTGCACCTGGCGGAAATCTACGCAAGCCAGGGTCAACCCGCCAATGCGGAGGCGTTGCTCATCCCGGCGCTTTCGAGCCGCGACCCGGAGGTTGATTGGCGTCTTGCAGACGTGCTGATCGCGCAACAGCGCTTCGAAGAAGCTGAGATCCAGCTTGAGACTGCTCGGTCGGGCTTCGAACACCTTCTGGAAAGACACTTATACGCCTTTGCCGACCATGCCGCGGAGTTCTACGCCGGTATCGGCAAAGATCGAAGGCGCGCGCTTGAACCCGCACGCGCGAATGTCGCCAATCGTCCAACACGCCGTGCGGTCAAGCAGGTGCAGGCGATCACGTCGCAGTGCGCAGAGGGAGAGAGAACGCGTCAGGAACCTTCCTGTTCGAGCCGGGGCGCCTAGTCGCCGAGAACGTTTGCCAATGCATCGCGGCTTGCTGAAGGCCGCGACGCACTTTCCCGGGTGTGGATTATGGCACTCGGGAACGATCTTCAAAGACGGCGCATCAACCCTTGATGAAGGCGAGCAAATCGGCGTTTGTCGTTTCAGCCTCGGTGGTCGGCATGCCGTGTGGGAAGCCTTTGTAGGTCTTCAAGGTGCCGTTCTTCAGCAGCTTTGCCGACAGCGGGGCGGAATCGGCATACGGCACGATCTGGTCGTCATCGCCATGCATCACCAGCACCGGGACGGTTATCTTCTTCAAGTCCTCGGTGAAGTCGGTCTGAGAGAAGGCGACGATGCCGTCATAGTGTGCCTTGGCGCCGCCCATCATGCCCTGGCGCCACCAATTCCAGACCACCGCCTGTGAAGGCTTCGCACCAGGCCGATTGTAGCCATAGAACGGCCCGGCCGCGAAATCATAATAGAACTGGGCCCGGTTAGCGGCCACTTGCGCCTGGAGGCCGTCGAATACATCTTTCGGCAAGCCGCCAGGATTGGCCTCCGTCTTCACCATGAGCGGCGGCACGGCGCTCAGGATCGCGGCCTTCGCCACCCGGCTTTCGCCATGGCGCGCTATGTAGTGGACGACTTCGCCGCCTCCGGTGGAGTGGCCGACATGGATGGCATCCTTGAGGTCGAGATAGGCGGTGAGTGCTGCCAGGTCATCGGCGTAGTGATCCATGTCGTGGCCGTCGCTGGTTTGTGTCGAGCGACCATGGCCTCGCCGGTCGTGAGCTATCACGCGGAATCCCTTGCTGAGGAAGAACAGCATCTGCGTGTCCCAATCGTCGGCCGAGAGCGGCCAGCCATGGCTGAAGACGATTGGCTGACCCGTGCCCCAGTCCTTGTAAAAGATCTCCGTGCCGTCACTGGTCGTGATCGTGTTCATTTCGCGCCTCCATTGCGGTTCAACCGGCCTGTTGCAACATCTGAGGATCGACCGGCATCTTGCGCAGACGCTTGCCGGTCGCGGCGAAGATGGCATTGGCGATCGCCGGGACGATCAACGAAGTCCCGGCCTCGCCCAATCCCCCGGGAGGCTCCTCGCTTTTGACGACGTGCACTTCGATCGCCGGGGCCTCGTTGATGCGGAGCATCTGGTAGGTGTCGAAGTTGGTCTGCTCGACGCGCCCGTTCTTCAGGGTGATTTCGCCGTAGAGCGCCGCGGTGGTGCCGAACATGATCCCGCTTTGGACCTGCGCCTGTACGGTGTCGGGATTGACGGCTGTGCCGGTATCGACCGCGCAGACCACGCGATGAACACGAACCGCGCCATCCTGCGACACCTCGACTTCGGCGACCTGGGCCAGGTAGCTGCCGAACACGAATTGCAGCGCAACGCCCCGCCCTCTTCCCTTCGGCATTACCTCCCCCCAGCCAGCCTTTTCCGCGGCGAGATCGAGGGCCGCCTTCGCCCGCGGCGAGTTGGAAAGAAGCGCCCTGCGATAGGCGACCGGGTCCTGCTTCGCCGCCGCCGCCATTTCGTCGATGAAGCTCTCGGTGACGAAGACATTGTGGGAGGGACCGACGCTGCGCCAGAAGGCCGTCGGGATGCCTGGCGGTTCGACGCGCACATATTCGACATGGAAGTTCGGCAGGTCATAGGGCAGATCGATGGCGCCTTCCGTCGTGTCGGGATCGAGGCCGCCCTTGAAGCCGGGGGGAAGCCATCGCGCGATGACCGAGGACCCGGCGAAGCGATTGGACCAGGCAACCGGCCTGCCCTCCCCGTCCAGTCCTGCGGAGATCCGATCGAACCAGTAGGGCCGATACATGTCGTGCTGGATATCTTCCTCGCGGGTCCACACGATCTTGACGGGGCCGTCGACATGGCTGGCGATCTGGACGGCGCGGACAGCGCCGTCCGCCTCCAGGCGACGTCCGAAGCCGCCGCCGATCAGGTGATTGTGGACGATGACCTTGTCCTGCGGCAGGCCCAGGGCCTCGGCGGCCATACGCTGGACACGGGCCACGGCCTGGCTGCCGATCCAGATTTCGCACTCGTCCTTGCGAAAATGCACCGTGCAGTTCATCGGCTCGAGCGCGGCGTGCGCCAGAAACGGCACCTCATAGCTCGCCTCGACCTTGGTCACGGCGCTCGCCATTGCCTTTGCGACATCGCCGATATTCTGCGCCACGGCGCCGGACCCGAGCGTTGCCTGTTCGAGCTGACGGGCAACCTGCTCCGTGTCGAGCCCGGCATTGGGGCCATCGTCCCACTCGATCTTGAGCGCTTCCAGGCCCTTCTTCGCGGCGCCCATGTGATCGGCGACGACGGCCACCGCATCGTCGAGCCGGACGACCTGATGCACGCCCTTGACGGCCTTGGCCGCCGTATCGTCGACGCTCTTCACGCGGCCACCGAAGGCTGGCGACTGCGCCAGGGTGGCGACCTTCACGCCCTCCGGACGGACGTCGATGCCATAGACCGCCGTCCCATCAACCTTGCCCGGCGCATCCAACCGTCTGACAGGGGTGCCGATCAGCTTGAAATCCCGGGGAGCCTTGAGCGGCACATTTTCGGGAACGGGCATTTTTGCCGCCTCGGCGGCCAGGTCGCCATAGCGAAGACGGCGGCCCGTCTGCACATGGATCACCTCGCCGTCCTGCGCGCGGCAGGCCGCCTGATCGACGCCCCAGCGCGCGGCTGCCGCCGCGACCAGCATTGTCCTTGCGACCGCACCGGCCTCGCGCATGGCTTTCCAGGCGCCGCGTATCGCGTTCGAATTGCCGGTCGCCTGCACGCCGAGCAACGGGTTGGCATAGAGCTTTTCGTTCGGTGGGGCATGCTCCAGGCGAACCTGCGCCAGGTTGACCTCGAGTTCCTCCGCAATCAGCATCGGGATCGCGGTGTAGGTGCCCTGCCCCATCTCGACGTAAGGCATGGTCATGACGACTTCGCCATCGCGACCGATACGAATGAACGCGTTGGGAACGAAATCGGCCGAACCAGCGGCTTCCCCCCGGCCAAATGGCAGCGCGAGACCAAGCATCAGCCCGCCACCGGCGGCAGCGCTGATCACCAGGAAGTTGCGGCGGGACAGATTGTGGTCGTCGGAGGGTGTGCGAGCGCGAGCCATGATCAGCCTCCATTCTTGCCGGCTTGCGCGGCGAGCTTGATCGCCTCGCGGATGCGGACATAGGTGCCGCAACGGCAGATATTGCCGCTCATCGCCTCGTCGATGTCGGCATCGCTCGGATCTGGATTACCCGCCAGCAGTGCCGCCGCCGACATGATCTGCCCGGACTGGCAATAGCCGCATTGCACGACCTGGTGATCGAGCCAGGCCTTCTGGATTGCGGCCCCGGCAGGGGTCGCGCCGATGGCTTCGATGGTCGTCACTTTCGACCCGCCGATGCTGTCGACTCGCGTGATGCAGGACCTGGTCGCGACGCCGTCGATATGTACGGTGCATGCGCCGCACAGCGCCATTCCACAACCGAACTTGGTGCCGGTCATGCCGATCACATCGCGCAGCACCCATAGCAATGGCGTGTCATCGTCGACATCGACGCTGTGCGGCTTTCCGTTGATCTCGATGGTAAAGGCCATGCTGTTTCCCTTTCCATTCCGCGTGGGTCCGGTGGTCACCGGTTGGTGCCCCCTTGGTGGTGCTAACAATCGGTGTCGACGTCGATCACCGCCTCGGCGAAGGCCTGGGGCGCCTCCTGGGGAAGGTTGTGGCCGATGCCGCCGGTGATGACGCGGTGCGCGTATCTGCCCGAGAACATCCTGGCATAGGCGCTCGCGTCCGGATGCGGCGCACCATTGGCGTCGCCCTCCAGTGTGACCGTCGGCACGCCGATGACAGGCCCCTGGGCGAGCCGCGCCTCCAGTCCGTCGAATTGTGCCTCGCCTTCGACCAGTCCAAGACGCCAGCGGTAGTTGTGGATGACAACCGCCACGTGATCCGGATTGTCGAAGGCGGCGGCGCTGCGCTCGAAGGTGGCGTCGTCGAAGTTCCATTGCGGCGAGGCCAGTTGCCAGATCAGCCTGGCAAAATCGCGCGTGTATATCGCGTAACCGGAGCGGCCGCGGTCGGTGGCGAAGTAATATTGGTACCACCACTGCAGCTCGGCCTTCGGCGGCAGCGGCACCTTGCCAAGCTGCTGGCTGCCGATGAGATAGCCGCTCACCGAGACCATCGCCTTGCAGCGCTCCGGCCAAAGCGCGGCCATGATGTTGGCCGTGCGGGCGCCCCAGTCGCAGCCGCCAATCGTGGCTTTGCCGATCTCGAGCGCGTCCATCAGCGCGATGATGTCGGCAGCGACCACCGACTGCTGACCGTTGCGCATCGTCGCGGCCGACAGGAAGCGCGTCATGCCGTAGCCGCGCAGATAAGGCACGATGACGCGGTATCCCCTCGACGCCAGGATGGGCGCGACATCCGCATAGGTGTGGATGTCGTAGGGCCAGCCGTGGAGCAGGATGACCGGTGGGCCATCGGCCGGCCCCAGATCAGCATAGCCGACGTTGAGCACGCCGGCGTCGATCTGCTTCAGCTGCCCGAACGACGTGTCCGAACCCGGCCCGGCCCGCGGGGACGTGGGCTGCACGGCGGCGGGCTGAGCACTCGCGGAAGCCATTCGCTCGAGCTGGACGGCCGCAAGCGCCGCTGCGGCATGCCCGAAGAAGCGGCGACGGTCGATGGGATCGGAAATCATGCGCATTTGCATATCTTCCCAGGTCTTCGCCGCGGGGCGGATCAACCGAAGGTGAAGGCAAACACCTCCACGCCTGGATCGAAAAACTCGATCTCGACTTCGCGGTCGCCGATCGGTGGCGGCTGCCTGATCAACTGGTACAGTCGCTGCTCGCTCGCGGTGCCAACGCCTTGCTCGTCGACATCGTTTCCATGGGCCGGTCCCGGCGGACCACCATCGATCAGCACGCGGAACCTCACGGGGCTTCCCGATGCTGCCGGTCCCATGACGAGATGAAGATCGCGGGCGTGGAAACGGTAGGCAATCTTGCCGCGAGCTCCATTCGACAGGGCGGCATCCTTCCTAATCGTCCAGTCGCCGGAAAGCCCCCATCCGTTCAGCGGCAGCTTTGCCGGCAGATCGTAGACGCGCGGCTTGTCCCTGGTCGCCGCACCGGGCGAGGTAAAATTCTGGGCCTTCTCGTAGCCGACGTAATTTTCCGGCGACATCAGGTTGCGCCAATCGGCGGCCACTTCCAGGCCCTGCGGATTTACCGAAACCGGGGTCCGGTCCAGTCCTGTGGCTCCCGCTTCGGTCAGCAGTGCCTGGATGACCATTTCCGACTGTTCGTATGAGCCCTCGCCGAAATACTGGTGTCGCAGGCGGCCCTGGGCGTCGATGAAGTAGAGCGCCGGCCAGTACTGGTTGCTGAAGCCATCCCAAATGCGATGGTTGCTGTCGACGGCGACCGGATAGTCGATTCGCATCGCCTTGACGGACGCGCGGACGTTGTCGACGCTCTTCTCGAACGCGAACTCCGGCGCATGGACACCGACCACCACCAGCCCCTTGTCCTTGTACTTGTCGGCCCACGCCCGGACATAAGGAAGCGTTCGGCGCCAGTTGATGCAGGTCAGGGTCCAGAAATCGACCAGGACGACCTTGCCGCGCAGATCGGTTTCGGTCAGCGGCGGCGAATTGATCCAGTCGTTGGCGAGATCGAGAGAGGCCAGTTCGGACCGACTGGCAGCCCGACCGGCGAAGAGCCCATGCAGGAACGGAACTCGTATCCCGGCGGCTGGCGGCGGCCGCGGCGCGCTGCTTTCGGCAGCAAAGCCGGCCGTTGGTGCCGCGATCGCCATGACGACCATCGCGGCGAGCAAGAGGTGGTCGATCTCCATGCGGGATCCCTTCTGCTATGGATGCTGCTGCTCGAAGGCGGAGCTCGACGCGCCGAGCCCTCGGAACAGTCAGCGCAGCGGCCGAAACGCGGTTCGCAACTCGGTGGCGGCCACGGGCCGGCGCAGTTCGATGAACTCCTCCTATGGGTTTTCGGCGGTGAACGGGCGAATTGAATTCTGTTCGGCTGCAGTGGCCTTCCCTGCGGACAGGCTGGCACCTCCAGGGGCAGCGGCAAACGCTTCGCGCTGCGTAGCCGCCATGGATGTGGAAGTTATGACGTACTCCTCTTCGAGTAGTCTCTCCCGTTGCTGGCTGAAGTTTCCGGTGTGGTCGACTGCGTCGCCGCGGCTCAGGCGATGTTTTCAGCCCAAGCCCTCCATGGTTCCGTCCATGGAAATACCTATGGGGAGAATACCACAACGGACGGCTGGACGACAGGGTGCACGGCTCACACTGCAAGGTCCCCTCATCTTGCCGAGGAACGCCCCGACCTGCCGGCACTGTTCGGGCATCAATGTCCTGATCCGGTTGGGCGGCGCGATCGAACAGGGTTTCCCAGCGCTGTCCTCCCTGGCCTTCCAGGTGAGTTCAAACAAGGGTCGTCTCCGTCGATCGCGCCGACATCCCGATCATCTTCGTCACCGGCTATGGCGACGTGCCGATGACGGTCAGTGGGATGAAGGCCGGGGCCGTCGAGTTCCTGACCAAGCCGTTCAGCGACGAGATCCTGCTGGGTGCGGTAGAGTTGGCACTGGAGCGCAGCCGGACCGCACTCGCCCTGGACATGGAGATGCAGGCGCTTCGTGACCGTCACGCCTCACTCAGCCGCCGCGAGCAGGAGGTCATGGCGCTGGTGGTCACCGGCCTGTTGAACAAGTCGCATTCCGTCATCGCCCGGGCGCGGTTCCGAAACCAGCCATGTCAGCTTTCAGGAAGCTAGAAAGCTGATCTCTAGGACCGATTTGGGGCGCAAACTGCTTGGCAGCTTGGGGGCCGGTTCCGGACCGTCCGCTGCTGGCCAGCAAGAGCGGATAGCTGCCGTTCCGCAACCGACCCCATCACGGCCGTTCCACGACCTACTGTCGCTTCCCGAAAGCGGTCGTTCGTGAAAGCCGAAGTTCGCAGCGTCGCGGTGCAGCCCTACAACAGGAATATGTGGGCGTCCTCTACCTGGATAACCTTACCATTGAGGGGACCGCAATCCGAATGATTTCCAGTTTTTCGGCGGCGGGACATCTCATTCCTCGTCGCCCCCATGCCCGGAGATTTGCCAACGAAAAAGGGCGGAGAAATGGAGGGTGCCCCTTTGGCGGCACCCCGGGTCGGGACGGGTATCATGCCCTCGGCATGCCGGCCGGGCGGATGTGGCGCTTCTGCGCGGCGATGCGGAAGGGCGCGTTCGGCGCGCCGTAGCCCTGATAGCCGCCGCGGCGCTCGATGATCTCGAAGAAGAAGAAGCCTTCGCTGAAGGCGGGGCCGTAGAGCTGGAAATATTCGCCGCCGTCGCCGTCGCGGTCGTAGAGGATGTTGAGCGCGCGCAGCCTTTCGGCCAGCGCGGCGTCGAGGCCGTGCCGGGCTTCCAGGTCGTCATAATAGTTGGGCGAGATCGCGAGGCGCTCGAAGCCCAGCTTCTCGAGCGCTTCAGCGGTCGCGAAGATGTCCGCGCTCTCGAAAGCCAGATGCTGGACTGAGGAGCCGAAACTCTCGGCGATGAAATGGCCGGCCAGCGTCTTGCGGTTTTCCGCGCCATTGAGCGTCAGGCGCAGTCGAGCGTCGTCGCCCTCGATCACCTGGCTGCGCACCAGGCCAGCGGGATCCACCACATCGACCATCGGCGATTTGCGCGCCCGAAAGATCGACGTGTAGAAAAGGATCCAGGTCAGCATCTCCTCATAGTTCATGGTCTGCGCGATATGATCGATGCGCATTAGCCCGGCATCCGCGGCCGGGTGCGTCGGAAGCGGCTCGAACTCGACATCCCAGACATTGGCCAGCGCCCCGTCGATGAAATAGATGACGCCGCCACCCACGCCACGTATCGCCGGGATCGGCAATTCGCCTGGCCCGCGCGTCTGCTCGAAGATCTCCGCGCCAAGTGCCCGGGCGCGGGCGACGGTCGCCGGGGCGTCGGCTACCCTGAGCCCGATGGCATAGGCATTGGTGCCGTGAACCAGATAAGAGGAGTGCGCAAAGCCCTCCTGTTCGGTGTTGACGACCAGGTTGATGCCGCCGGCGGCCGAGCCCTGCCGCCACAGCGTCACCTCCTTGGAGCGGTGACGCGCCGCCGGCGCAAAGCCCATGCTGGACAGAACCCGGCCGAGTTCGACGGCCTCGTCCTCGCTTGCGACGAATTCCACGAACTCGACGCCCTCGACCGCGATGCGGTCCGGCATCTGCGGCACCTGGATTTGCAGCGCTGGCTCGGCGCGGCGAACCTGATCCATCAGGTTGACCAGCGAGCGGCGGCCGTCGACGGAGATCGAGCGCGGTGAGCCGCCACGGAACTGATCGTTGAAGATCTCGAGCGACAGCGGGCCGTCATAGCCAGTTGCCGCCACCGCGCGCATGAAATCGACGACCGGCAGGTCGCCCTGGCCGGGCATGTTGCGGAAATGGCGGCTCCAGTAGAGCAGGTCCATCTCGATCAGCGGCGCGTCGGCAAGCTGGACGATGAAGATGCGGTCACCCGGAATGGACCGGATGGTTTCCACGTCGGTCCGGCGCGCCAGCGTGTGGAAGGAATCGAGGATCAGCCCGATCGAAGGGTGGTCGGCGCGGCGCACCACCTCCCAGGCGTCGCGGTGGTCGTTGACATGCCGGCCCCAGGCCAACGCCTCGTAGCCGACGCGCAGGCCGCGCTTTGCGGCGCGCTCGCCAAGCTCGCGGAAATCGGCGGCGGCGCGGTCGATGCCGCCGAGCGCTGCCGGCGAAACGCTCGAACAGACCAGCATCAGATCGGTGCCCAGTTCGCCCATCAGGTCGAACTTGCGCTCGGCCCGGTCAAGGGCGCGCATGCGCTGCGGCTCTGGCAGGCCCTCGAAATCGCGGAAGGGCTGGAAGAGTGTGATTTCGAGCCCATGGTCGCGGATCATGCGCCCGACATCGCGCGGGCTGCCGTCAAAGGCGAGGAAGTCGTTCTCGAAGATCTCGACGCCGTCGAAGCCGGCGGCGGCAATCGCCGCCAGCTTCTCGCGGAGCTCACCGCTGATCGAAACCGTCGCGATCGAGGTCTTCATGATTGTCTCCAATGCTCAAAATGCGACACGAAATTCCGGCCTGCCTCGGACGCCTGCATCGAGGACAAGCACGTTGCCCGCCAGCGGTTCCGCCCGCCGCTGCTCCGCCGAAAGCGGTTCGATGGCCGAGGTCACGTAAAGGCGGTCGAGGTCGGGCCCGCCAAAGCAGCAGCAGGTCGGGTGGCTCACCGGCAGGTCCACGACGCCCGAGATATCGCCCGAAGGGCTGTATCGTACCAGGCGCCCGCCGGCATATTCGGCATTCCAGAGATGGCCTTCGGCATCGATGCAGCTTCCGTCCGGCCGTGCCGGCGCGTCGGTGGTCGCGAAAGTCCGTCGTTCGCCGAGCGTCCCGCTTTCGGCATCGTAGTCACAGGCCCAGATCGTATAGGCACGCGTGTCGGCGAAATACATGCGGCCGCGCTCCGGATCGAATGCGAGCGAGTTGGGAATGGCGAGTTCCTGTGCCGCCATGGTGACCGAAAGGTCCGGTGCTACGCGGTAGAGAACCCCCACCGGGGCATAGTCGGTTTCCCGCAAGGTGCCGATCCAGAAGTTGCCGGCGGCGTCGGCGCGGCCGTCATTCTTGCGATGGCCGACGGCACCGGGCTCGGGATCGACCAGCAAGGTTTGCCGCCCTGTGGCCGGGTCGTAGGCGAAGAGGCCGTTGTCGCAGGCGAGAACGAGCCCTCCCCCTTCCCGCAGCGCCAGCGATCCTATTCGCCGGGCCTCAACCGGGTGACGCGTGCAGGCGCCCGTTGCCGCGTCATGGCTCCATAGCGCCGGCTCCAGCACGTCGACCCACCACAAAGTTCCAGTGCGCTCGCACCAGAGCGGGCATTCGCCCAGCCTGGCAACGACGGTGGAGAGTGGCTCAGCTCGCATGGCCCGCAGCTTCGACATGGCCGCCGAGGAAGAGCTGGCCGACGCGTGGATCGGCAAGAAGGCTGGCCGCCTTGTCGTGCATCCGCGTCTGGCCGAGTTCGAGCACCAGGCCGTAGTCGGACATGGCCAGCGCCGCCTTGGCGTTCTGTTCGACCATCAGGATCGTCACGCCCTGGTCACGCAGCCGGATCAGCGTCTGGAACACTTCCTGAACCAGATTGGGCGAAAGGCCGATCGACGGCTCGTCGATCAGGATGAGCTTGGGATCGAGCAGCAGGGCGCGCGCCACTTCCAGTTGCTTCTGCTGGCCGCCGGAAAGCTCGATCGCCTTGCGGTCGCGAAACTGACGCAGCATGGGGAACTGGTCCATGACCTGCTCGATGCGCTGGCGCACCTTGGCCTGGTCCGGCGCGGTGATGCCGCCGAGCTCGAGGTTGTGGTAGACCGAGAGCTGCGGCACGACATTCCGCCCCTGAGGCACGTAGGTCACGCCATGCGCGATCATCTGCCGGGGCGTCTGCCGGGTCACGTCCTTGCCGTCCAGCAGTACCTGGCCGGAATGGATGTTGAGCAGGCCGAAGATGGCCTTGAACACGGTCGATTTGCCGGCGCCGTTGGGGCCGATCACCGTGGTGATCGAGGCCTGTGGGATGGCGAACGAAACCCCGTTCAGGATCGTGATCTTGCCGTAGCCGCCGTAGACGTCTTTCAGTTCGAGCATGTTCAACCTCCGAGATAGGCGTCGATCACGGTCTGGTTCGACCTGATCTCGTCGGGCGTGCCTTCCGCGATGATGCCGCCTTCGGCGAGCACGATGATGCGGGTACACAGGCTCATCACGAACTCCATGTTGTGCTCGATCACGACGAAGGTCGTGCCGTGCTCGGCATTGTAGGCGACGAGCCGCTCCTTCAGGTTCGCCAGCATGGTCAGGTTGACGCCGCCGGCCGGCTCGTCGAGCAGGACGAGGCTCGGCCCGGCCATGAAGGCCATCGCGGCGTCGACCAGTTTTTGTTGTCCGTAGGACAAAGAACCGGCCAGCGTGTCACGCAGATGCGTCAGGCGAAAGAACGAAATGAGCCTTTCCGCTTCGGCCGTCAGGCCGCCATCGGACGGCCCGAAAAGGCGCGACAGCATGGTGCCGCGATGCTCCTGCCCCGCCAGGATGATGTTGTCGAGGACCGACATCTTCGGGAACACCGACAGTTGCTGGAAGGTGCGGCCGACGCCGAGCTTGTTGAGGTCGGAGGCGCGCATGCCGGAAACGTTGCGGCCGTTCACCTCCACCTGCCCGGCTTCGAGCGCGAGTTGGCCCAGAATGCAGTTGAACAGGGTCGACTTGCCCGAGCCGTTGGGGCCGATGAGGCCGAGAATCTCGCCCTTGTGGACGTCGAAGGAAACGTCGCGGACCGCGCGTATGCCGCCGAAACTCTTCTCGATATTGCGGACTGAAAGCACCGGCGTGTTCATTTCAGGCTGGCTCCCTCGGTCATGTCGGCCCGGATCTGTTGGCGCGGCCAGAATCTCTCTCGGATCCTGGCCCATACGCCGATCAGGCCGGACGGTACGAAGACCAGCATCAGGATGACGAGTGCCGAGTAGATGATGAGATAGTAGCCCTCGGTGAAGCGCAGGAACTCCGGCAGCAGGATCACGACGGCAGCCCCGACGAAAGGTCCGAAGAAGAAGCCGGATCCGCCCACCACCACCATGAGGAGGATGCGCAGGGAGTGCACGACCGAGAATGACCCGGGTTCGATGAACTGCACAAGCGGCGTGATGAGCGCACCGGCCAGTCCGCCATAGGTCGAGCCGATGGCGAAGGCGAGCAGCGTGATGCGGCGGGTATCGACGCCCAGGCTCTCGGCACGGATCGGATTCTCGCGCAACGCCTTGAAGGCACGGCCCCAGGGCGACCGCACGATACCCCACATGGCAAGGCCAGCGACAACGGTGACCGCGAGCGTGAGGTAGTAGAAGTGCAACTGCTTCATGGTCGAGAACAGACCGAAGTCCGGCCGCGGCATGCCGACGAGGCCATAGCTGCCGCCGGTGAGCCATTCTTCATTTCGCAGCACCAGGAAGACGAGCGTATTGAAGGCGAGCGTCACGAAGGCAAGGAAGTGTCCCTTCACCCGAAGCGCCGGATATCCGAGCACGAGCCCGACAACGAAGCAGGCCAAAAGCCCGAGCGGCATCGCCAGCACCCAATGCCAGCCGACGAGCGTGAGCAGCGCGGTGACATAGGCGCCGATCGCCATGAAGGATGCTTGCGCCAGCGAGATCTGGCCAGCGTAGCCGAGCGTCAGGTTGAGCCCCATGGCGGCGATGGAAAAAATCAGCCACGAGGTCATGACGTAGATGATGTAGTTGCCCTGCCCGATCGGCGCCACGACAGCGAGCGCAATCAGCAGCAGGATCAAGATGTTTCGGGTACGGTTTTGCATCAGACCGTCCTCCCCTCGGACGTCCCCATGATGCCCTGGGGGCGCACGAGGATAATCAGGATGAGCAGCACCAGCGGCAGCGCGGCTCTGTACTCGAGCGTCACGTAGGCTGCCGTCAGATTATCGAGGACGCCGATCAGCAGCCCTCCGACAAGCGCGCCGCGGATCTGGTTGAAGCCGCCGACGATGGCGGCGATGAAGGCGATCAGGCCAAGCGTCTCGCCATTCGAGAATTTTGCGAGATAGACCGGCGTGATCAGGAACGAGGCCAGCGCTGCGAGAGCAGCGTTAATCAAGAAGGTGTAGAGCACCATGCGCTTGACGTTGACGCCGAGGATTTCCGCCACCGCCGGATTTTGCGCTGAAGCCTGCATGCAGCGGCCTGTGCGCGTCCGGTTCAGGAACAGCGTCAGCAGCACCACGACGCCGAGCGAAATGCCAAGATTGAACAGATCCTGGAGCGAAACCACTGCGCCGAAGATATTGATCGGATCGGTCGGGAACAGCGCCGGAAATGGTTGCGCTTCGGCGGCATAGAACTCCTTGACGCTCTCCTTGAGCAGGATGCCGAGCGCCATCGTGGCGATAATCAGTGTAATTCCCCCGTGCGGGAGGATCGGCTCGACGATCAGTTTCTTGAAGACTGCACCGAGAATCAGGACCGACAGTGCAAGACCGAAAAGCAGCGCAAGCCAAAGCGGCATGCCGAAATAGCTCACGCCGACGAGCACGAAGAAGGCGGGAACCATGACGAACTCGCCCTGGGCGAAATTCACCGTCTGGGCCGCTTGCCATACAAGCGTGAAGCCAATCGCAACCAGCGCATAGATGGAGCCGGTCGCGAGACCGGATAACAAGACCTGCAGGAACTGGGACATCGCGCGTCTTTTCGGGTTATGGCCGCGGCGGCGACCGCCGCGGCATAGTGGACGAGTGGACGATCAGTTGGCCGGAACGGTGCCGATCACGACCGGTGCGCCACCCTTGACCTGGACCATGAAGCTCGGACGGGACATCTCGCCGCGCTCGTCCCAGCAGGTGTCGAGCAGGATCTTCGGATGGTCCGCGACCTTCAGGCAGAGGCCGTGCATCTTGTTGGCGAAGGCTTCACCGTCAAATGCGCCGACCAGTTCGGTGACGTACTTGGTCGTCCAGGCGCCGACGTAGCCCTTGATCGCGTCATGCGTCGGCTTGCGCTTGAAGGTTTCCTCGAACTTCTTGGCGAAGGCGCCGATGCCGGGGACGTCGGTTGCCGTGGCGGTCACGCCAACATGGGCGATGGCGCCTTCTGCTGCGTCTCCGGCGAGTTCGATGACCTTGGCCTCAGTCAGCGTGACCTCGCCGACGAGCGGCATCGAAAGGCCCTGCTTCTTGGCTTCGATCAGAAAGCGCGCGGACTCTTCCTGGTTCATGTAGACGAAGACTGCTTCGGGGTTCGCAGCCTTGAGCTTGGAGACGTCGGCGGCGTAGTCCGTCTGAGCCTGTTCGGAAGCCACGTCGGCAATGACCTCGATGCCGGCCTTCTGCATTTCGGCCACGAAGACGTCATGACCGCCCTTGCCGAACTCGTTGTTGATCCAGGCCACGCCGACCTTCTTTGCCTTCAGCGTGTCGGTGAAATAGGCCGTCAGCGCGGGAACGCCCTTCTGCGCGCCGGACGAGGTGCGGAAGATGAAGGGGTTGCCCTTCTCGACGACGGCCGGCGCTTCCGAGCCGACGAACTGCGGCGTGGAGTTTTGCTGCGCAACCAGCATGTTGACCATGGTCGAGCCGGAATAGATCGTGCCCAGGACTGCAAAGACGCCTTCGTCGATCGCCTTCTGCATGAGCGCGCGCGAAACCTGCGGATCCGTCTGGGTGTCGTATTCGGGGACTTCGACCGCCTTGCCCAGAATGCCACCTTCGGCATTGATCTCCTCAACGGCGATCTTGATGCCGTCGCGCCAGTTGGTGCCCGAAGGAGCGCCGGGGCCGGACAGTTCGGCAATCATGCCGATCTTGACGGTTTCCTGTGCCTGGGCCGCGCCCAGGCCTGCCCACACAGCGGTCGACATTGCCAGCAAGTATTTACGATACATAAGGTCCTCCCATAAACGTCAATTGGGCTATTGCAGCACCGTCTCCATGAAGTGCCACCCAACAAAGTCAATCTGTTAGGAGACGAAACTACGCCTCTTCCACGAGAATCCGTCCTCCCCAACCATATCCGAGGAGAAAGTCGGCGAGCGTCTCGGCCTGGGCGTCGAACATGCCCGTACCCGTCATGGTCGGACAGCCGAGGCGACGAGCTTCGGCGATCAGTGGCGGGACTGCCGGCTTGGTGACGACGCAGGCGACGAACTGCCACGGCTCGAGCATCGACACATCCACCGGCAACGGGTCGTCCCGATTCATGCCCATCGGCGTGGCATTGGCGACGAGAGCGAAGCCCGTCGGGTCGGCGCTTCCGGCGACGACCAGGCCGGGGAAGCGCTCCGACAGTCTTTCGATAACTTCGTCTCGCCGCGCGAGGTCGATGTCGTGCACGGCCAGTTGCGCTGCTCCGCGCTCCAGAATCTCCAGGGCGATTGCCGCGCCCGCACCGCCGCAGCCGACGAGCAGGGCCCGCTTCCCCCTGACAACAAAACCCTCCCGCTCGATGCCATCCAGATAGCCCTGGCCGTCGGTATTGTCGCCGTGCCAACCGTCATCGGTCCGGCGTACGACGTTTACGGCTTGGACGAAGCGGGCGCGGTCGGTCACGGACGCGCAATGCGAAAGCGCGGCGTGCTTGTGCGGCACGGTTACCAGTGCTCCGCTCAGATTTTGAACCTCGTATATGGCCGACAAGACCTGGCAAAGGTTCGGAGGAGAAACATGCATTGGAACGACCACCGCATCCTCGCCACGTGCAGCCAGTATCGACGTAATGACTTCGGGCGAGCGCACCTGCGCGATCGGATCCCCCACGACCGGAAACAACCGGGTACCACCAGACGGAATGAAGCCAGTCATGTGCCGGACGTTCCGACAGCGACTGCCTCGCGCGCGGCGGGCAACCGGGCAGCCATCCAGTCTCGAAATCGAGGCAGTCTGATGCTGCTATCGCGTCGCTGTTCGCGCATGCTCCCCCAACCAAGTTTCGACATTTCTCTTGGTTGAACGTTAGCGAAGCCCGGCAGGAATATCGCCTACCAATATCTGCGACATACATAACATGATGTTACGGGTGTCGGGATCGCCGATGTGTCGGCTTGGCGTGACCTCCGATTGAACTCACGCTCATCATTTCCTTTCTGAGCGTCGCCAGAAACTGCTCGGCATAGACCGACAACGGCAGGTCGTTGCGGTACGCGGCGTAGGTGTGAAATATGCTCTCGGCATCGATCTCGATGCACTTCAGGCCGGGAACGGCCCCATGCGCCACCGTGAACTCGTCGATGATGGCGATGCCAAGCCCGGCAGCCACCAGGCTACAGACCGTGGTGCCAAAGCGGGCCTTGATGTTCATCCGGTATTCGATGCCCGAATTGGTGAACATCGCGGCCATGATGGCACCATAGGGGTCCTTGGGATTGATACCGATCAATGGATGCTCCGACATCTCCTGCGGCGTTATCTTCTTGCGCGATGCCAATGTGCTCGTCTCCGGCACGATGCAGAGCAGCCTGCCGCTCGCCAACAGCTCAAAGTCGATCAGTGGATGTTCGAAGCGCGAAGAAATCGCCACGATCTCGCCGCGTCCCAGCAGGAGATAGTCAATGGCCTCCTCGATCTTGAGGATGTTGATGTCGAGGTCGAGATCCGGATAGCGGCGTCGCAATCCTGCGATTGCACGCGGCACCATGACATTGGCGATGCTGGGAACCGAAGCGATGCAAAGTTCCTGGCTCTTGCCGCGCCCCAGGTCTGCAACGGCTGATTGGAGATCATCGATCTTGCGGTGCACCGTGTCGAGCAGGTCGAAGATGTTGCGAGCCTGTGGCGTCGGCACATACCGCCCCGCTCGGCGATCGAAGAGCCGGACTCCGAGAGAGTCTTCCGAGTACTTCATCAAGCGGCTGATTCCCGGCGCCGCGACATTGAGCAACCGGGCAGCCCCGGCGATGCTGCCGGTCACCATGATGGCCCGAATGACCTCGATCTGGCGCAGTGTCAGCATGAGCCGCGTTCGCTTCCTTGGCTATTCCGATCGTTCTCGATTACTACGCGGTGCCTTCAATGCAAATGGTCCGGCCGCGAAGCATGGCACAGGTCTGCGCCAAGCACCCGGACGCGGGTGTCGCCCTCAACCTCCCGACGACGGGGCGCCAGCAATGACTGCTTTTGGTAGACGATCGAGACCACCGGAATGGCTGGCATGGGGCGCATTGCTGACTGGCGGTTTGGGGGCCGAATTCGGACTGGCAGCTTTCGGCTATGGATATTCAAAGAGCGGACATTCGGGTGACGCGGACGTTGTTGAGACCTGACCTGTTGCAGTAATTCTTGTTGCGGTCATTCTAGAACACGCATCGAGTGGCCGCTGACCACAAGAGACATTGCAGCCCGCTCTGGTACGGATATCCGCCTTCGCAAACGTGATGACCGCATGTTCGCGAGACGTGCTATGATTCCGCTCACTAGGCTGCTCTCGGCCAGGATGAGCGCATGCCAAGTGTTCCTCCACGCCGCGAAATGATAGCGCGGGCGCTCAATATTCTGCGTGCGCCGCACCAAACAAACCACATGATCGGATCGCTCAATGGCGCATCCCCTCGCAGAACCGATTGTAGGAGCTTCGCGAAGGGCTGACGACGAATGGAGGAACCTCAAGAGTCAGCTCGAGCCTGCCGCACAAGCCTTCATCGACAGTCTTGCCGGCGCAGCGCCCAGCTATACTCTCTCGCCCGAGCGGCGCGCAACGTGCTCGCCGGCGCCCAGCGGATGCCGGCCGAATTGCGATCGCCGGCGACGGCCGTGGTCGCGCTGCTCGCGGTGCATGGTGACGTTGATCAGGCGTCGGCATTTCTGCGTGAGCTCTTCGCAGGTTGATGGCCCTCAGAGCAATACCAGGCCGCCCGCCACCGAGCGGCATGGCGGCTGACGGAAGCACAGCGGCCCGCGAACTTGCCGACCATCGTCGACAAGGGAGGATGAACCTATGAAGATCGTCGTCATTGGCGGCACTGGCCTGATCGGCACGAAGACTGTCGCCATTCTGCGTCAGGGCGGCCACGAGGTCGTCGCCGCCTCGCCCAGCAGCGGCGTTAACACGATCACCGGCGAGGGCCTCACAGAGGCCATGGCGGACACGCAGGTGGTGATCGACCTCGCCAATTCACCCTCATTTGAAGACAAGGCAGTGCTTCAATTCTTCGAGACCTCTGGTCGCAACCTTCTCGCGGCGGAGGCCGCGGCGAACGTCCGGCACCATGTCGCGCTGTCAATCGTCGCAATCGACCGGACAGATAATGGCTATTTCCGCGCCAAGGTATCCCAAGAGAAACTGATCAGGGCCTCCGGCATCCCATACACCATCGTCCGCGCGACCCAGTTTCTAGAATTCCTCGGCGGCATCGCCGATTCAAGTGCGGATGGAAGCATTGTCAGGATCCCGCCTATCCTGTTCCAGCCCATTGCGGCGGACGACGTTGCCGCCGTCGTTGCCGATGTGGCAATCGCGCCGCCGCGACGCGGCATCGTCGAGATCGCCGGCCCGGAACGAGCGCCGTTCAACGAATTCGTCGCCCGCTATCTTAAGGCGGTTGGCGACCCGCGTCAGGTCGTGAGCGACACCGAGGCCGGATACTACGGCGGCCGGGTCGAAGAGCACTCGCTGGTTCCGTTGGGTGAGGCGCGCCTCGGCCGCATCGGTCTCGACGAATGGCTCCGCCGCTCACAGGCACCTGCCTGATCCCTTATCGGAGGCATGCCCAGTCTGTCCGAGGGGGGCGGGCAAGGAACGAAAGAGGCGATTATGACGATCAAACTCGTTGCGTTGGTTCTTCTGTGCCTCATGACCGGCACGGCGATGGCTCAGGAGCCCAAGGTCACGTCACTCATGTCCATGGATCTTCCGGAGAGTCCCGGCAGGGAAGCCCTAATGATCATAGTCGAGCATGCGCCCGGCGGGTCGAGCGCTATCCACCGACACAATGCACATGCGTTTGTTTACGTGCTGGAAGGTTCCGTCGTGATGCAGCTGAAGGGCGGACAACAGGTGACACTGACACCAGGACAGTCCTTCTATGAAGGACCCGACGATATTCATGTCGTCGATAGGAACGCAAGCGCCACCCAGCCGGCGAAATTCCTGGTGCTGTTGATCAAGGACAAGGGCGCGCCGGCGGTCACGCCCGCGCAGTGACGGTTGCCATGTGGCGGTCGACGGCGACGTCTTTCGATGGGTACCGGGTCCCTGGGAATACTGACCGCTTGTTGGGTTAGGGCCGAACTAGGACGTGTACTCATAAAACGGAATGGCGCAACTCGCGCGCTGGTCAGCGCTGCTTGAACTCAGCGGCATGGAGCTTTACGAAGTCACGCATGTTCGTCGGTACTTCGCCAGTGAGCTTGCAGACGGTGTCCGTCATGCGGTCGTAACGCCCCTGCCTGGTCAACTCGGCCATGGCCGAGAGATGCCTGACGAGGTGTTCAGGAAACCGCGCCTGACGAAGGCTTTCGCTCCACGCCGGGAGTGGGACGTCGCGATATCGGATGCGCCTGCCAAGCGCCTCGGAGAAGACGCGCGCATAGTGGTCCAGATCGGCTGATTCTGGCCCCGTCAGATCGTAGATTTGTCCGATATGCGGTGGGGGGTCGTCGAGGATCACTGCTACCGCACGCGCCACGTCGACCGCCGAGATCGGCGAGGTCTTACCGCCGCCCATGGGCAGCGCCAACTCGTCGGAGGCCCGCACGCCGGGGGCGGCGAGTTGAAGAAAGAAGCCCTCGAGGAAGACTGTCGGCCGCACCGTGACGACCGGCAGTCCCGACCAGGACAGAGCCTGCTCCGCCAGCCAGTGCAGCTTGTGTTGCGGGCTATCGGTGGTCTCGCTAATGCTCATTTGCGTGACTGTCATCTGCGACATGTTCACGAAAGCCTCGACGCCGTGGTGGCGCGCCACCGCGGCGGTGTTGATCGTGGCCTCCAGGTAGGCGGCCGAGACAGACATTCCGAAATAGATGCGCTCGCAACCTTCGATGGCGCGGTGCATCGAGGCGAGGTCCGTCAGGTCGCCCTCTACGACCTCTGCACCGAGCCGCCGTAGGGCTTCGGCGCGCTCGTCCTCACGCCGAACCAAGGCGCGCACCTTGTGCCCCCTTGCGAGCAGGAATTTGGTGAGGTTGCGGCCGATGCCGCCCACAGCGCCGGCTGCTCCGGTCACGAGGATCGGAGTGTCGTGTTTATGTTTCGTCGTCATGTCGCTGACCATGGGTTACATTCAAAAAGACGAACTGGCGACGCGGCGAGCGCGCCGCTACCGGCGTGCATTTGCGAGTAAATCGAGAAATTGACGCCGCTTCATGCGTCCCCCGGCTACGAGAAAGACATCGTAGCGGCTGAAATGAACGGTTGGTCGCAGCATGAAGCTCTCCGGTCCGTGTTGCAGCCAATGTTGCTGCGCCCCTCCAGAAAGTGGCGGCGACCATTACTCTCGATCATTGGAACACCTCGAGGTTACGCTTGGCCCCGCCCGAGGGGGAATCTCTTTAAGGTGCGTTTGCCGCTTCTTCGATGACCTTAGCCACAGCCTTAGAGTGCGAAATCATCACGACATGCGAGGCGCCCTTGACGACCACCGTTTCGCGCGGATGGGCACGGTCGGCCATCCACGCATGCAGCTTCGGCGGGATCGCGGTGTCGTGGTCACCGTAGACAAACCAAGACGGGATGGTCTTCCAAGCGGGCTCGCCTGCCACTTCGCCGAAGGCAATGTCGGTGATCGGCCGTTGTGCCGCCGCCGCCAGTTTCGCAGCGGCCACGGGCAGGTCGGGCGCGAAGGCTTCGTGGAACTTCTCCTGTCGGACATAGAGATCGCTGCCGCCACCTGCCAAGGCCACCGGCTGTGCCAGCGTGTCAGGGCCGATCAGGCTACCGGGAAACTTGGCATTGAGGCCGCCGGCACTCTCTCCCGCCTCCGGCGCGAAGGCTGCGACATAGACGAGCGCTTTGACGTTCGCCTCGCCGTTCGCCGCAGCGCTGATCACCATGCCACCATAGGAATGCCCGACGAGCACGATAGGCGATTTGATGGTGGCAACCAGACTACGGACCGTGTCGGCGTCGCCCTTCACGCTGCGTAGTGGATTTGCGACGGCGACAACGGGGTAGCCAGCCTTCTCCAGTATGCCGATCACACCGTACCAACTGGACGAGTCGGCGAAGGCGCCGTGCACAAGCACGATGGTCGGCTTGGCCGGCTGCGCCATTGCCACTAAACCTGTCAGCAAGAAGCCAGCCAATGCGAGGACAGCCGTGAGCATTTTCATGTCAACTTCCTCCTTTCGATCAATGGGAATCCCTCGCTAACGAGCGCGGCGCATTCATCGGAGCTCCAGGCGCGTCCTTCCTTGTGGTCTCGGGCAACGAGCACGGCGCCCCCCATGGCGCGCGCCGTGTTCCTTTCACTTCGACTCGCGCAGCGGCCTGAAGGATTCGCGCATCTCCGACACGAAGAACTCGGGCTGCTCCCAGGCCGCGAAGTGGCCGCCCTTCGGTGCCTTGTTGTAGTGGATCAGCTTCGGATACGCCTTCTCGGCCCAGCTCCGCGGAGCGGTGTAGATCTCGTCCGGGTAGGCGGTCACGGCCACGGGGATCGTGATGCCCCTGATGTCAAAGAAACCGCCCGTCGGATGGTGCGCGTTGTCCCAGTAGAGCCGCGCCGAGGAGATGGCGGTGTTCGTCAGCCAGTAAAGCGTGACATTGTCGAGCACGTCGTCCTTCGACAACCCCTCGCTCTGGCCGGCGAAGACGCGGGCGATCATCTTCTGGCTTCGGTCGTCGTGATCGATCATCCATGCCGCCAGGCCAACGGGGGAATCTGCGAGCCCGTAAAGGGTCTGCGGCCGGTTGTTCATCTCGATCGCGTAGCCGAGACCATTCTTGTTGAAGAAGTCGAGCTGATCCCAGGCGTTGCGCTCGTCCGGCGTGAGGCCGGCGGGCCGCGTGCCCACCGCGAGCGAGTGGTTAATCTCGGGCGAAACCGTAGCTGGCATGTTGGTATGGATGCCGAGCAGGCCGGGCGGCTGTTGCAGCGCCATGTCCTCGGTAACGGCATTGCCCCAATCGCCACCCTGCGCCACGTAATTCGAGTAGCCGAGGCGCTGCATCAACTCGGCCCAGGCTTTCGCGATACGGGGGGGATTCCAGCCGACAGCTATCGGCTTGCCGGAAAAGCCATAGCCGGGCAGCGAGGGAATGACGAGGTCGAAGGCATCCGCGGCGCTCGCGCCATGTGCCGTAGGATCGGTCAGCGGCGCAATGATCTTCATCTGCTCGACGATCGAGCCCGGCCAGCCATGCGTGACGATCATCGGCAGCGCGTTTTCGTGTTTTGAGCGCACATGAATGAAGTGGATGTCGAGACCGTCTATCTCGGTGATGAAATTAGGCACGCCATTCAGTCTGGCTTCGCACTTGCGCCAGTCGTGCTCCGTCGCCCAGTGCTGCGCGAGCTGCTGCATCGTCGCCAGCTGAACACCTTGCGTCGTGTCCACCACCTGCTCCCTGTCAGGCCATTTGGTCGCCTGCACGCGGCGGCGAAGGTCGGCCAGGTCCTCGTCTCGGAATGAAAACTGGAAAGGCCGAATGACATCGTTGCCCGCAGCGACAGCCGCGTTCCCAGGCAGCACCCCGGCTGCCCCCATCGCCGCGGCAGTGGCCAGAACCTTTCGTCGAGTCGGATTTTGAACCGATGACATGGTCATCCTCCTGTTCAATCGGACATTGCGAGCGAACGCATCGCGAACAGGAAAGTTCCTCAGAACCGGACGTTCTTAGGGCACTTCAGGAAAGTCCCCCGTCCGGGACAATGTCAACGGGTCACGACGTGGAACCAAACTGAAGGCGCGCCTCTCGGGCTATCGGTCGAACTTTGCGGCGACGCGTCCCGCCAAGCAGAGCTATCAGGTCAAGAAATTGGCTCACGCCACGTCCGAGTCACTTCTTGCAGCGCCTCGCTCTTCAGTCGGCGGATATCGACGGAAATTGTCGCCATCAGGCGCTCGCGGTGCCTGTGTGCGCTTGGGCTAGGTAGCTTGTATCCGCCAGTTCCTACCATGTCGTCATGTCGATCCTGTTGCGTCCCTGCCTTCGGGACGCAGCCCTGCCGTCAGGAAGGCGGTTCTTAAGACTGCGCTAGGATTTCTATTGCCTTTCTTGCAGCGCATCGATGATTGCGGCCGCTCTTCCGAGTGCGGCCCGTGCTGCCTTCAGTCCAATGATGAGCTCGATGCCTTCCCGGTCGGCTAGCCTGAGGATGGCTCTCATAATTGAATCGGAGTTGCGGGCAAGAAGGATTAGGTGCCGTCCCCCAGGGCCGTAGTCTCCACTGAGCCAATGCCTCGCACTTCGCTCACACACACTCGTCCAACGCATCACCGTCTTCGCAGCCAGATGAGTGGAACCCGCGTCGTCAACGAGCGCCGCAGCTATGCCGGGCGGGGGTGAGGCCGGGCCCACAGGATTCAAAATTCCAGCCGCCCAGTACGTTCGGATGTCGACCGAGCATCAAAAATACTCGACCGACAACCAGATGTCAGCAATCAGTCGATATGCGGAAACTCGCGGCTTTGAGATTGTCCGGACATACGCGGATGCGGGCAAAAGCGGTTTGCGCCTGGTCGGTCGAGACGCTCTTCAAACGCTGCTGAGCGACATAGAGCATTCGTCGAGCATTCGTCGCCAGGATTCATGGCAGTTCTGGTATATGATGTCAGCCGTTGGGGACGTTTCCAAGATCCGGACGAAGCTGCAGCCATCGAATTGAGGTGCAAGCATGCGGGTGTGAGCGTGCACTACTGCGCTGAACAATTCGAGAATGATGGCAGCATGGGTTCCTCGATTGTCAAAACGGTCAAGCGGGCAATGGCGGGAGAGTACAGTAGGGAGCTGTCTGTAAAGGTGTTTGCCGGGCAGTCGCATCTTGTCCGCCTCGGCTTCAGGCAAGGAGGATCAGCTGGATTTAAGTTCAAGGCGATTGAGCAGGACTATGGCCGCGATCACCTCGACGTCGTGCTGGCGATAGGCTACGTTAGCCGTTTGCTTGAGAGGGCGAGCATCGTCAGGTACATGGCGCAAAATTATCCCGACATTCTTTCCGAATTCCAGAAGATCGCGGAAATGCAAAAGGTTGCCTAGTTACCTTCGCAACCCAAGTTCCTGCGCCCCTCACAGACATCCATGTTGCGCACGGTAAGGTAAGACTTTGTCGCGGCCGGATCATTTCGGAACAAGTTCGTCTAGCTGCTCAAGAACTTCCCGCACGACCTCTCGGGCTTCAGCGTGCCTGCTCTCGCCAATCAGCCTGGCAGCAGCGGCCAATCCGGCGTGATGTTTGAAGCGACTGGCTGTCTGACGAACCAGATCATCAACAGCACGCTCTCTAGCCTCGATTGAACGTGGGTGCACCTTGCCATCTTTCGTGGCACGGCGCTGCAGAATTTCGTTGAGATATGGCACCAGCGATATCGGATGCGAATGTCCCATCAACTGCGTGGCCATCACCAGCACCGTTTCCTGCCAATTCGAGGTGGGATCAACATCGACGCCTCCCTCGGCCAACCGATCCAATTGGGACTCGATCACCTCGGTGATGTACTTCGCACGGAGGCGATGGATGTTCGCCTTTTTGATCCCGACTTTCCTGAAGAAGTGACCGAAAATGCGAGTGACGCTATCTGTTGTGAGCGCACTACCAGTTTTCTCGGAAAGGAAGACAAACCTGTCGTTTGTGCATGCGCCATTAAGACGAGCAGCAATGATTTTTTGCCTATCCTCGTCGCAAGCCAGGTACTCAACCGTACGAAGAACCAGGTCAATAGGAGCCCGCAGCAAGCTGCGCCCACGGTTCTTGCGCTCCACCCACACCTCATAATTCGCGCCGTTGCTGCCCTCGCCAAAAAGCTCGCCGATGGAGTTCAGCCCTGGAAAGTCGCTTTCCTTGATCTGAACGATTTCGCTGACCCGAGCCCCGCAGCACAGCGCCCAGTCCATGATTAGTTTGTTGCGCACGCTGTTACGTTGGTGCAGCTCGACCTCGTCACCTAACCTCAGAACTTCCGCTGATGTCGGTGTATGCCGCATGCCGTATGTGTGGTGGTGGCGGCCGCCAGTCAGTGTCGAAACCCATTTGGCGTAAGACTGCCCGTGCCTGCCCCGAACCATGACCTGCGTACTGGAGATCGGAAAAACGTAGTCCTCGGAAAGGTCCTTGTACTCGTGCCTCGCCGCCATCTGAATGTGGTTCTTCAAGAGTCCGCGATCCTCGGCCCATTTGAAAAAATCGTGGACCGTCGAGATGCATTCGTCCCTGCGCCTCTCGGACGATCGCGGCGAGCTCGCCATCGCGCCCTGCCAAGCAAGCAGAAAGTCATCATTCACGTGCTCGAAGGGGACGCGAAGTTCGTGCTGGAACCGCCGGAAAATCCGGAGTTTCTTCACGACCTCCTCTACGCTGGAGTAGGCTAGCTTTGACGCGAAGCGAAGATGGCGCGCGTAGTCGCCAACCCACTCGTCGAGCCCCTCCTCCCAAATCAGCGTCGGAACTTCCAGAGTCTGCCCCTTGATGGAGCGACTTACGGTCACAGGAATTCTGAAGATTTGGCCTGCTGTCGGTTTCTTCTTCCCGAGGAAAGCTACATTGGTGTCATCATCCTCTGCACGCCGAGCCGTGCTCACCATATCTGACCGGTGCTTTCTCTCCCACGCTTCCAGCACACTTCGCAGCCGATAACTGGTCGTCAGCGTTGATGGCGAGCAACCAATCTGGTCGGCAAGCCATTTGCGGGAAGGCCGGGAATTGTAGGCAGGTATCTGTGCGGGGTTGCAAGTTTCAAAGATTTGGCAAAGGCGCTGAAGAAACAGATCGCTTTTTGACTGGTTGGAGATAACTGCCGTTTCTCCCTGAGCCGCATCCTTCGGAATGCGTCTAACCTCCATCAGGGCTGCTCCACGATATGCAGGATGCCGTTTCTCGTCACCAGCAGCCGCTTGAGTTGAGCGTTGTCCTCCTGGAACTTCGCGTTCTCACGCCTCAACTCCGCGGCGCGCTGAAGTTCAACCTTAAGGTCGCGTTCGAGGCTTGCCAGCGTCTGCCGCGTTTCTTGGAGTTGCGTGAGGGTGTTCTCAAGCATCGCTCGGTAGTGAGCGGTTTGATCCTCCGCAGCAAAGCGCCTCTCTTTCTGGGTCCGGTAGCCGCGCGCCGCCTCGACCTTGCCATTGTTGCGCTTGAGCGTGCCAACTTCTTCGACGGGCTTGAGCTTGGCGATAAGGTCCTTTATTTCCTTTACGATCGTGCCGTGTTCGGGGCTGGTCGTTCTGAAATCGCGTCTCGAACCGACGCCCTTTATCCCGAATTGCTCACAGGACCATCCCACGGCACCACTCTGAGTTTTCGGATACCTGATGCCAGTGGGCACGCCGGCTACGGCCCAGACCTCGAACAGAGCCTTAATGGCCTTGAATTCTGACTCTACTGACAACCTCTCGCCTCCCCTGCGGTCTCAATCGTGGATCAGTAATCCGTTAAGCGAGCTTTAGGTCGTCCCTGAACCCGCTAAGCGCGACAACATTGGCGGCTTGCAGTTCCGCGAAGATTGTCATTTCGCGCCCAGACGCAGCATTCACTGACATGGCCTCAAGCTGCTCATCGATGTACACGAGGTTCTCGGGCCCAATGAGCGCCCATGGGCATTCTGGGCAAACCGTGGGGCCGGCCGCCGAAAAGTCTGGCCCGATGTCGTTGCCGTCGAACCCAGCAGACTTCCTGCATGCCGCTTTCTCGCAGCCCTTGCGGTTGCGCGGACATGTGCAGGTCACCCAGAGTTTAGGTGTCAGCACGAGTTGGTTCTTCTTCATCTGACGGATTAGAGCTTTTGCTATGATGTCAGACACTACCAGCACGGACGTTGAGAACTTGTCGCGCAAGCGCTTGGCCAGCTTGCTCAAGCGCTTCCCCATCGGACCAGAATAGACTGAACGTCCGCTGACCAGATCGCGGGCAACTTCAACCTGGTAGTTCCATACCTCTTGGGTCCAGACCCTTGCATTATCGGGGTCGAGCGTGACGTAGTCGTTCGTCATCTGCAGATTGAAATGCCGCAGGTGGTGCGCAAGGGTCTCGAGCCTTCCGTTGTAGCGATAGAAAAACAGAACCGCGAAGAACCGTCGAAATTGACGTGTGACCCAGTTCCAGGTCTCCATCTTCTCGCTGTTGTCATTGGCGTACTCGCGCGCTCCGATCGATTCAGCGAACTCATTGAGCAACCGTTCTGGACCCAGGTCGCTGTATCTGTTTGTCACCGGATCCAGATGTTCGAACAACAGTCTGCCCGGCTCGCCTTCTCCACCACGTGCGAGGGCGCGGAGCACCTGGACCGAGCGGGCAACAATGCCCGGAATCGGAATCCATGTGCGTTGGCGCTCTGTCTTCTCGATGTAGACTTTCATCCACCAGCCATCGAGATCGTTGCCCCCGACGCAGTCGCACTCAAGTAGCTTGATTTCTTCGCTCCTTCTCGCAGTGAATGCAGCAATCACGATGTAGCAGGCCACTCCAAGGCTGCTGATTTGTGGCCGGAGCGCCTCTGCCCTCTCACGGTCCCAGGCCCCGTGCTTCCGCGCAGCCACAATTGTCCGGTGGCTAGCGAGAATATGGTCGCTATGTTCGACGATGTAGCGTGTCGAATTCTCCATCAACCGCAGAGCAAGCTCGGGCGGAGGGACTGGCGTGCGGTTGCTGGCGCTACCTAGGTCCGCCGCCCGCTGGGCGGCGCCCTCCGGGAAAGGTCGGAAAGCGATGGCCGTCGCCTCGATGAAGTGACGCAACGCAAACAGCGCCTCGAAGATCATCGTGACAGTTTGAATGTTCTGCTGGGTGATCGGATGCTCTCTAACATCGGCAACTGAGGCGATTTTGACACCCTTCAGGCGCGCTGTCGCGACCTGCAGTTCTGATCCCAACTCCTTTCTCGCCCAGGTCGGCGGAAGATTGAATGCATCCACCACAGCTTTGAGGTCGAAAGCCCCGTCCTTGATCAATGATCGCGGGACATCCTTCCAAGTGTCATATGGAGCGAGTGAATTCCTTAAGAGCTTTGACGCTGCAGTAAGGCCGTCCACGCCGAACGCTGCCTCCTCACAGATTAGGTCGATGTCGATGGAGGTGAGCGCGGCAAACGAAAAGTGGCCTCTCGCCGTCAGCCCGTAGCAAATGCGCAGCATTGCATGGCCGTATTGCTTATGGCGGTTTGCGTCATCAAACCGGGTGTAGGTGCCGGCGCGGATCCAGAATAAAAGTTCCTTCGCAGTGGCATAAAGATCGGCGTGTTCAAGCAGGGATCGACCATCCGCCATCCGAAAGTCGAAGTTGATCGTCTCCTCCTTTCCCAGTCCTTCGGTGTCACTTACGGTCCACCGGGAGTTCTCGTATGCATCCAGCCAAGAGCGTCTACGGCTCTCTGGATCGATTCCGTGCTTCTTAAGCGGCCTCACACTCAGTCTTGCAGCCATCAGAACAATCTCATCGGATGAAAATTGGGGGCAGAAAGTATCGTCTCTGAAATTTTTGTGGCTTCTCGCCACACCGACGCGAACGACTGCCGCATCTTCACTTCCACCGCATCAACGAAACACAACCAGGGGAGCCAAACCCTTTCCCACCGCTCAGGTTGGTCGCGGATCCAGTCCCCTTCGACAAGCCGGAGCGAGTGTTGCCAGACCTGAAGGATGGCAACCTCTTCCTTCTTGGCGATCACGACGAGCTGGGGACAGTCGTTCCAGCAATCGACGGACTTGCAAGCAGCCCCCTCGTTTCCTGGTCGACCGTTTCGGTTTCGGCACAAAGTACCCAAGCCGGTCTTCATAACGGCCTCGACGCGGCGCCCCATGCTGCCTGCGTCGACCCCAAGGGCCACATGTGCCGCTTCAAGGCCGCTGATAACCACGGTCTCCATGGCGTGCTGGAAGTGCCGGATCTCGGTATCGCGCAAATAGCGCATGGGATACTTGTTGACGTAGCCCTCATGAACGTCCCGTCCATGCTGACCGATCGCCATTGAAAGTCGGGTGCGACCGTCGGACTCGAGAGCCGCCTTCAAGAGGACAGACGGCCGCAGCATGTTTGGGGTCAGCCCTAGGTTCGCAAGTTCCGGTATCGACGCAATCAGCCGCTTGAAGTGGTTCCGATAAGTGTCCTCTTCAATGAGCTTGACCGTGCCAGCTGTCTTGGAGATGAAAAGCTGCCGCCTGGTTTCGCTATCGACATTCGGTATCCGACCGACCGCTTCCCGGAGCCATTTCATGGCTCGAATGGCGTCGCCTTTGTCCTCTAGGACCACAAAAATCGGTTTGCCACCAGCGCGAGCTTTGTAACCGGTGACCTTGCTGTGATGAGGTTCCTCAGTAGTCTCGATGCAGTCGAAATAGAGGGTCCGGCCGACGGACACGTTGCTGCCTGACTCAAGCAGGTAGAGCGTCAGCACTGCGGCAACGCCCCCCGGCGAAGGCACAAGGTACCCTTGGAGCTTTGTGGCCCCGCCATATTCCAGCGCCCGCTTCTCGAAGAATTGGCCCTCCGGACGGCTAGCCTTCTCGCTACCGGGATAGAGATAGTCATACCGCTGAGCGACAACCTTAAGCAGGTTAGCGATCCCCTGCTCCCTATCGTTATCGACAGGAAAGTACTTGCGAAGAAGCTCCCGACGTTGCGTCCGACCGACATCAATGGCGTTAATTTTGTCCAGATCATTGCCGGGATCCTGGCCGCGCTCAAGCAACGCGTCACCCAGGTCCAGATCCGTGCGGCCGACCTGGACCAACGCTGCCGCCGCCTGCTTGATGAGACCGAGCCTCCGATCAAGGATTCTCAGGATCAAGCTCGCTGGATTGTCTGTTGCTGTGAAACCCTCCGACTCGAGCTCCTCACGCAGGACACTGGTAAAGTCGCCTTGCTCCTTCGCGTTGACCTCGATCTGGCGCACTTCGGCAGCCTGCTTAAGCATCGAGGTCGCAAACGCCAGGTAGTCGTCCACGGACGTCGTCCGTTTCTGAACCGTGCTGCCCGTCACTTCGGCAATCGAGCGGAGGTGGATCTTCCGGTTGCTACGAAACCCGATAAGCGCGAGCTCCAACGGAGGCAGCACAGAGTCAGCACTGAGGTAGCGGATGACGGCATTGGTTGTCGTGACCTTGCCATTTCGAGTGCCGACATTCTCGTACAGCGCGCCTAGACGATCGCGATACTCCTGCGTGGCAACGGTGAAGTCGCGTGCCAACCCCTGAGGGGGGACGCTGGTCGCAATCCCCTCTCGAAGTGCCCGACACGATTGTGAATCGTTGCTCGCAAAGAACGAAAGCAGATCGGTGAGGGCGGCGAAGTGGGTCTTGGCGTGCCCTTTGTTGCCACAGGCACGTTCGAAACACCGCCTTGCACGAATAGCGAACGGTCGCGGCCACCCTTGCTCCACAAGGCGGGCGAAGTTGAAAATTCGACCGTTCGCGAACGCGATCAGCTTATCTTCCCTCAGAGCCTTACTGAGCTTCTCTTGGGCACTGGTGATGAGTGAAACGTATGGTGGACGCGAAAGGGATTGCGGCGGCAAACCCAGCGCAATTTCGATTGCCCTCTTGCCGATCCTTTGGCCGTCCTTGGCGATCGGCGGGTCACCTTTCAGAATGGCTTTCAGCTCATCGAGTTTCCCCGCCACATCGCTCGGCTGGTAGCCATCTGCCAGAACCTTCTTATCGAACTCCTCGACAAGCGCCGCGACCCTTGGATAGCGGGTGAATGCGGATCCAGGCAGACCAAACTGCTTGTAGAACTGATCGCGGCCGACTTTGCCATCTCGGATTTGAAGTGTTCCTCCCAACATCTGCCTGTCAAACCATTCCCGCATGGCTGGAATCTTGGCTTCTGTGGCTGACTCCCTACCACCCACCGCCTCTTCATAGTCCTCAATAATCCGGACGTATGCCGTGGCAATTCCCCTCGTACCAAGTTGGTCCGCGATCCTGTTACGGCTGATCTTGCCGCCTTGGCTCCTTTCGAGACCGCCACTGACGATCTGGTCATTCAGAATTTGAACGACTTTCTTGGCGCGGCTTTCCGACGGGTAGTGCTGGTGCTTCAAGACGTCCGGATAAAGGGACGCAACTTGCCGCGCCGCGTCATCCAGGGGATCAAAAGCTCCAGGTTTCGCCCCGAATTGCGGTTCGGGAAGCGAAGAAAGCGGCTCGATGAACTCCAAGACTGCTTCGTAGTCTCTGAGGATGTCCATAGACTGCAACATGTTCGATGGAGTGACGCCTAATAGATTGGCGAAATGCACCCGGCTGATTTGAGTGCGGTTCCTAGATCTAGGAACTCGCTTTTTGTCCAGACACTCATTGAGCATGAGGACGAGCCGCGCCCTAGTAGAACCTGGCTTGTAGGCCTGGTGAACACGCAGCGATGGAAAACCCTGCACCAACCCGCCTTCTGTGACAGGAGCTTCCATCCACCCTTCCTCGAAGCTGGCCACCGCCGCCGTTCCAAGACTTTGGCTCGTGGCAACCGGGCCTTCCTGACGCAGTATTGCGTCCTCGACAGGAGAGAATGGTGACGCTTGCACCAGGTCCTCTTCGTGTGCGGGCGCCTCGTTCTGACGTCTATTTCTCAAGTCGAGCATCTTCGCCTTCCAGTCGCCTGATGGCGTTCGGTTTGCTTCTCGCCATTTGACGGCAACAGTGCCTCTCAGCGTTACGTTCAACTCAGTTGAGCATCCCCCCCGCTCAGTCCCTAGTCAGTTCGGAAACGCTGATCTCCGCTGCACGTTCTCCCAAGCCAAGGTGGCCGCCAGTGTCTGTTGCCAGATCAAGGGCTGCGCGGCCGCGATGGCCTTCACACCCTGTTCACTGCCTTTCCATCGGTCAGTGGCGTACTCGGCCATCGCCCGCAGCCACCATTCGAGGCTCGTCTGGTCCATCCCGGTGACGGTGTGTCTAAGTGGAATAACCATTCCCTGAAGGGCCAGGTAGAGCCGGGCGCAGTTGCGCCCACCGGCGCAGTTTGCAGTTTCGCCGGTGGCAAACTCCAGGATCGTCGGGGCGATGCTTGGCTCGCTGCCATACGTGGCCAGCGATGAGATCATTAAGGTTCCCTGCCCGTTCGCCAACATTTCAAGGGATTTTGCCATCGCCTTAATCGGACCGGGCGGAATATCCCTCGACGAAACCAGCCCCTCTTCCCGGGGCACGTATCCGATAGCGAACGGTTCCCTCCTGCACTTTGTCATGCCCTTCCTTTCCGTTCTCCGGCGACACCAAGGCCCCCAGAACTCGTGTATGAAATGACAATAATATAACTTTCGCGCGGTCAAGTGGTTATATGATACTTTTTTCTGTCATAATTGATGACAATTAATCGCCTGCAGGAAATTCTGCCTCATTTATGTGGTGCATTATGTCAACAATACATGGATTTAGATTACGAGAACGAATACTTCTACGACTCCTTTTATTTACACCACACTCCGCACACGACTATTGCTGACTTGAAGGATCCAATCCTTGCAGGAGGGATTCATTCGGCTCGAATAGGCCGCTTCTCGGGTTCCGCCATGCATGCACGATGGGGATCCTCGAATCCTTGCAAGTCGCGCGCCGAGCGACGCTTGGTCGGACCGACTCAAGATTCGCCGGAAAGGCTTCCATCGCCCGCCTTGCTACCGGATCACTTTATTGTGATTGGCATACTACTCCGAAACATGCCTCAAGCGGCGATTCGCTCAATGACGTCCTGAGAGGTCCGCTCGGCATCCAACCATTCATTGAGATGTGACAACTTCATCGACGAGGCTGCTCGGCCGTGGATAGCGATCCCTTTATCGGCGAGCCTTGTGCCGACCTGCTTGGCACGCTTCAGCAAACCCAGCGCTCGCACTTGCCGTCGGATGTCTGCGTCCAGCCTTAATCGTCGGTCCCGGCAACAAGAATTCGGGGGCAACACAAAGAGATCGTTAGTGCTGCAAGACGCTCAGCCGAGGGTATTCACCCCCAGCACAACCTTTGGTGGTCGATTCTTGATGTCGAGAGCAGGGGCTAACGTCAGGCGACGTTAGTGAACGCCGCCCCTATTCCAATCCGTAAGCCGCAACTAAACTTGGAAAATGCCTTCCAAATTGTTCAAATATGGTCGATCAGACAGCCACAGGTGCTTCAATGGCCGGATACGGATCGTAGCCAGTTACTTCGAAGTCTTCGATCCGATAACCGTCAATCGTATCTGGCCGCCGAATTAACCGCAGCTTCGGGAAAGGCCGCGGCTCCCGCGATAGCAGCGTCTTCGCAAGGTCAAAGTGGTTCAGATAGAGATGGACATCTCCGCCCATCCAGATCAGTTCCCCAGGAACCATGTCAACCTGTTGCGCAATCATTGCAAGTAGAGCCGCCTGCTGACAACTGTTGAATGGAACCCCAAGCCCACAATCTGCCGACCTTTGAAGGCAAAGCATTGAGATTATTTGCTTTTTCTCCCCAAACTCTTCTCGCTCGGAAACGTAAAACTGATAGGTCATGTGGCACGGAGGCAGCGCCATCTGATCCAGTTCACCAACATTCCACGCGTGAAAGAGCATTCGACGGCTGGCAGGGTTAGTCTTCAAGGTCTGGATGAGCGTCGCGATCTGATCGTGCTCCTTGCCGTTGGCATCGACCCATCGTCTCCACTGCTTGCCATATACAGGCCCCAGGTCACCCCACCGTTGCGCGAACTCGTCGTCGGCCAGCACCTTTGCCTCGAAATCGTCCTGTGAAATATTCTCGCCTGTGGCCTTTCGATACTTGTCGAGCGGCCAATCGGTCCAAATGCGGACGTTCTCACGAAGCAATGATTGTATGTTCGTTTGCCCGGTCAGGAACCAAAGCATCTCTTTGACCGCAGTCTTCCAATACACGCGCTTCGTCGTGAAGACCGGGAAGGTTCCGTCGGACAAATCGAAGCGCATCATCGCGCCGAACATTGATTGGGTACCAACGCCAGTGCGATCGATACGGCGACTGCCTTTTTCGAGGAGATGCTCGATGAGATCAAGGTATTGGTATTCTGGATGACGAAGCATTTTCCGAGGTCCGCTGGTTCTAACAACACTGTGGCGACGGCGGCCAAGCCAAGCAAGTCGCCGACTGGGTCGCGAGTTTGGACAGTGTCACACTGACGATGGTACCGGTACCATTGAGAATGAGGATAAAACTCTTCTAGTCCAACTACTTAGTATCGACGGTATACGCTTGACGTCGGAAAAGAATGCCACGCCGAGGAAAATGTCGGCGGAGCGCTGGTAGAGCTGGCACGACAGCCTGCCGTCGGCGACATAGAACTGGAACAGGCAGTGACACGGCGGCAGCGCCATGGCGTCCACCTCCTCCGGGTTCCAGGCGGACACAATCAGCCGTCGCGAGTTCGGGTTCTTCCTGATCTGCACCAGAAGGTTGGCGATCTGGTCGATTTCGCCGCCGTCGCGCGTCGGCCACGAGCGCCACTGCTTGCCATAGACCGGTCCGAGATCGCCGTTCTCGTCGGCCCACTCGTCCCAGATCGTCACACCATTATCGTTGAGGTACTTGATGTTGGTGTCACCGGCCAGGAACCACAGGAGTTCGTGTATGATCGACTTCAGGTGCAGCTTCTTGGTGGTGGTGACGGGAAAGCCCTGCGCCAGGTCGAAGCGCATCTGGTAGCCGAAGACCGAACGCGTGCCGGTGCCCGTGCGGTCACCCCGGTCGGTGCCGTTTTCCAGGACATGGCTGAGAAGTTCGAGATATTGGCGCATCGGTCGGGCTCGATTCGGAAATTTCCGCGATCATACCGGACCCGGCGGAGCGGGGGAAATTAAAGCTCGCCCTTTCCCCAGCAGCGACGCGGGGCGCCGGCATTCACATCGGCGCTCCTGTCACGGTCTCACCTACGGCAAAGCTGCGGCGCGGCAAATCTCAGGCTGCCGACGCAGCGTTACAGCGCGCCGAGCATTCCGAGTTCCTTCGCCACCAGATAGTAGAAGGTGACGCGGTTCTTGGTGTGGTCGGCTGCCATCTCCTTGCAGACCTTTTCCAGCACGCTGTCGGCTGTCTTGTCATCGTCGACGCCCAGCTTCTTGGCGATCCACCCGGCCTTCACCCGGTCGAGTTCCTTGGGGTCGGTGCAAGAAACCAGCGCCGAATCGCGGTTGCGGAGCGCGATGCCCAGATGCTTGACGATCTTGCTGACGACCTCGTCGGTGGCGCCGGCATCGTATTTCTTCACGTCTGCAAGATAGTCGGTCATGTGAACTCCCCTCGTCGAAATTGACGCAATCTCCCGCGTAGGCAGCCGACACTGAGCAGTGCACGTGCAGTGAAGACTGCCCAACTCCCGGAGCTTGGTTTCGCGCAGGACGCGAGTCAACCCTACATCAGGCAACCGCCCGACAAATCTGTTGCGGATGGCGTGCTCGACGTGCCGTTCCGGGCTTTTCTTTTCCGCCGCGCGTCCCTATATTCGCTCCGTCAGCTTGTCTGACTATGGCGATAAACTGCCGATGAAATAAGCCATTCGGACCCGGGGGCGGTACCCGGCGCCTCCACCAAAAGCTGCCGTGCAGTAGAGCGACGGTTTTTGCTGGGGGCGAAATAGGATCGACGAGGGTGTAAAGATCGGACTTTTGCTCGGCATTGTACCACCGTTATCGGGCTAAACTTGTAGTTGCCAACGACAACTATGCGGAAGCACGTCTCGCTGCTTAATGCGGTGCGATAGCTTCAAATCAAGTCCTAGCGGTTCGCACTTCTAGGCGGGGTTCGGAGGTACCTGGCAACAGAAACCTCCACTTCTCCCCCTCCCCGACATTCGACATCGCTCCGCGCGCAACTTGCCTATGGCAGCTTCAAGCTGGCATCGCCTGCCTGCGCATGGTCGGCCCGCGCCCTCATGTCCGGATGGATTCCATGCCCCAGATTTCCAACCACTTCTTCGTGCTGACCGGTGGCCCCGGTTCGGGCAAGACGACATTGATCTCAGCCCTTGCCGCCGCCGGCCACGCCGTCTCAGTCGAGGCCGGACGCGGCATCATCAGGGATCAAGTGGCCATTTCGGGAACTGCCTTGCCCTGGCGCGATCCAGCACTCTTTGCCGAGCTCATGCTGTCGTGGGAGATGCGCTCGCACGCCATCGCGTCGGCAGCAACAGGTCCGGTCTGGTTCGACCGCGGCGTACCCGACGTGATCGGCTACCTGCGCCTCGTTGGCCTGCCGGTGCCGGCCCATGTCGAGAAGGCCGCCGAGGAATTCCGCTACAACCCAATGGTTTTCGTCCTGCCGCACTGGCCCGAAATCTTCACCCAGGAAAGCGAACGCAAGCAGGACGAAGCCGAGGCCAGGCGCACCCATGCCAGCATGGTCGAGACTTATACGGGCTGCGGCTATGATTGCATCGAAGTGCCAAGGGCGTCCGTCGATGAACGGCTACAATTTGTGCTGGAGCACTCGCGGTAGCCAAGCGACAGGCAGCACCCGGTCAGGCCGCACTTGGCAGTTGCAGACCCTCGGCAAAGGTGCGGTTACGGCCGGCGCGCTTGGCCGCATAGAGGATCTTGTCGGCGCGAGCGATAGCGTCGAACAGTCCTTCGCCAGGGAGAAATTGCGAAATTCCGAAGCTGCAGGTCACCGAAAGATCCTCCGGAAGCCCTTCAAAGCGCTTGTCTGCAAGCTCGCGCCGCAGGCACTCGGTCACCTTGAAGGCGGAACCGATCGAAACGTCATTCATCACGATGACGAATTCCTCGCCGCCGATTCGGGCCGCGACATCAGCGCCCTCCAGCACCTTCCTGATGGTTCCGGCAAAGGTCAACAGCACCAGGTCGCCCGCCGCATGTCCAAAGCGGTCGTTGATGCCCTTGAACCGGTCGATGTCGCAGGCAACGATGCAAACCGGCTTCGGCCGCCCAGTCGCTAGAAGCGGCGGCTCCCGCCCCTGCAGGCCGCGCCGGTTGAGCAACCCAGTCAGTGCATCCGTATCGCGCTCGGCCTTCAACGCCAGCATCATGTCGAAACCGGCCACGGCCAGAAGGCAAATGCCCATGGCCACGCCGAACACCGACATTCCGATCTGCGCCCAGATCCAGAACGGTGATTCAAAGAAACTTTCGACGTTGTCGGCCGGGATCGAGCCTGCAGTCAGCAGCGTCCGGCCGAGTAATGCCAGCCCGAGACCGCACAGCAACCAGACCATGGCCCGGTCCCCGATATTGCCGTGCAACAGGTCCCTGAGCCTCCAGGCACCGCCAAGGACAATGCCGCCCATCCCGATATTGAGAATATAGGCCCGTACCCGAAGGTTGTCGTCAAGATAGTAGAAATAGCAAAGCAAGCCGACGATGACCGCCAGCCAGGCCGCGTGATGCCAGACCGGCACCAGCCTCGACGAACGCGCATGCATGCCGTCAACCAGGAAGAGCGGTCCGGCGACATAGAGGATTGCAGAAACGATAGTGCTCTTGCCAATGTCCGGCGGCCACAGTGCAAATTGCACGACCGTAGCCATCCCGACGCACAAGAATGCGAGCGAGAACAACAACATCTGCTGGCGTCGGCGATCCAGCACCCAAATGCACAGGAACGTCGTCGCAAAGAGAAGCAGCAGGAAAGAGGGTACGAACTTCAGAATTTCGGGCGCCCCTGGCGTCGTCTTTCTAGTTCCAATGGTCTTGGTGAAGACTTACCAGCCACAGGTAAATAAGACGATATCAAAGCCGGGTGAAGTTGACCTCGACGTTACGGCCCGGTCGCGTAAATCACACGCCCAATCGAAGAGCGCTGACAACTGCGGGGCCAGACGAATGCCCGGCCCCGCCTAGTCTCATTCCGCAGGCGCTTCCACCTTCCCGCTCCGACGGCCGAGCGTCAATTGGGCGAGCGTGAATGCAATCACGGCCGAGATGGTTATGCCCGCAACCATCGGCAGCGGCGTGCCGTCGAAGAACACGCCCGCGACCGCCATGGCCACGGCGCCAATGGCCAAGTGCAGCGTCCCCATCAGCGCCGACGCCGTACCGGCGATCCTGCCATGCTCTTCCATTGCCAGCACCGAGGTCGTCGGGATGACAAGGCCGAGGAAGCCAAAACCGACGAACAGCACGGACGCCAGCACGTATAGCTGGTCGACGCCGGAGGCAAAAATGGCCAACAACACGACCATGGTCGTGACGTAGCCGGTCGCCGCCACACGCACTACCCGCCGCAGCCCGAAGCGTTCCGTAAGCAACCCCGTCAACTGCGCCATGCCGATAAAGGCAACTGCATTGACCGAGAAAAACAGGCTGTAGACCGATGGCGACAGGCCATAGTGATCGATCAGGATGAACGACGAGTTGGCCAGATAGATGAAAAAGCCGGCGACGCCGAAACCGCCAATCGAGACCAGCCCGAGGAAGTGGCGGTCGCCAAGCAGGAAACGATAGCCCGACAGCGCGCTACGCACCGAACTTTCGGCGCGCTGTGCTGCGGGCCGCGTTTCCTTGAGCGCGGTCGACACCAGCACCATGGCAACCACGGCCGCACCCGTCACGACCCAGAACACTGCGCGCCAGCCAAAGCCGTCGATCACCAGGCTTCCGGTCAGCGGAGCAAGGATCGGCGACACGCTGAACACCAGCATCAGCAGAGACATCAGCCGGGCGGCTTCCGCGCCGGTGTGCAGGTCGCGCACGATGGCGCGCGGCACCACCATACCGGCCGACGCGCCAAGGCCCTGGATGACGCGGAAAGCAATCAGCCATTCGATTGTTGGCGCAAGGGCCGCGCCGACCCCGCCGACGGCAAACAGCGCCAATCCGACAAACAGCGGCGTCTTTCGCCCGACCATGTCGGAGATCGGCCCGACGACGATCTGCGCCAGCCCCGTGGCGAGGAAGAACACCAGCAGGCTCATCTGCACGGCGGCGGTGCCGGCATTGAGGTCCGCGCCGATCGAAGGCAGGGCGGGAAGGTACATGTCGATGGCAAACGGGCCGATGGCTGACAAAAGGCCGAGCACGACCGCTACGCGGAGGAATTGTGGTGTCATGGTGTGGATCTTTCGGTCTGGTTCCGGTCGCGCAGAAGCGACTCGCAAACCCAAGGGCGTTCCACAATCCGCGCTTGCGGCTCCCCCGACCGGAGCATCAGATTGAGTACATATTTTTAGACAGACTTGTCCAAATCGTCAATCAGGCGTATATGGAAAATCCATGACACCTGCCAACGCTCCTGACATTTCAGTCGCCCGCAGCCACAGCGCCAAGCGCCTTTCGATCATTGACGCGGCCGCTCGCGTCTTCTGCCGCGAGGGTTTCGCCGGCGCCAATATCGACCTCATCGCCGCCGAAGCGGGCGTTTCCAGGCAGACGATCTACAACCATCACGGCGACAAGGAAAACCTGCTCGTCGCCGTCGTGCGGGAAGTCACCGAGCGCATCAATGCCGAAGTCTTCGACACGCTCGCCACCTTCCCCGACAAGCCGGTCGATCTCGAAGCGGACCTCACTGCATTCGCGGTTCGGCTCAACCAGAACTGCCTGTGCAACCGCGACGGCAAGTTCCTGCGCAAGCTCCTGCAGACCGAAGGCGAGCGCTATCCGGAACTCTTCGCCGGCTGGCGCGAGCATGGGCCGGCAAAGACGTGGGCGGCCCTTGCGGCGCGCTTTGCCCGGCTGGCGCATGCCGGCTGGCTCGACATCGACGATCCAGACGTCGCCGCACGGCAGTTCCTGGCGCTGGTAAATGCCGACCTGCAGATGGCAATGATCTTCGGTGACAACCTTTCCGAAGAGCAGTTGCACACTGCAGCCGCCAATGCCGTGCGCACCTTCCTGCGCGCTTTCGGCAGGGCTCGTGCGATCGCAGGCTAACCAACCTGCAGTACGGCGCTATATCCGGTTTACGCCGGCCTCAAGCTTGATTACAGGTAAGGCGACGATTCAAACGGACCCGCACGTACTTATGGCCGAAGACCAGATCCGCTACGATATTCTCGCCCAGGAGGCATTGCGCGGCGTGATGCGCAAGGTTCTGGCGGAAGTCGCGCGCACGGGCCTGCCGGGCAACCATCATTTCTTCATCACCTTCATGACCGGCGCCCCCGGCGTGCGCATTTCCAGCCGCCTGCGCGAGCGCTATCCGGAACAGATGACCATTGTCATCCAGTTCCAGTATTGGGACCTCAAGGTGACGGAGACCGGCTTCGAGGTCGGGCTGTCGTTCTCCGACATCCCGGAAAAGCTCGAAATCCCCTTCTCCGCCGTCCGCGGCTTCTACGACCCGTCGGTCAATTTCGAACTCGAGTTCGAGGTCAAGGCCGAGGCGGTCGAACCGGAGGAAGTTCCTGCCGAGCCGGTCGCGGTGGTCAAGCCCGAACGCAAGTCGGAGTCCAAGAAGAAAGCGGCAGCACCCGAGAAGGAAACGCCGGACGAACAGGCCCCGAACAAGGGCGCCGATGTCGTTTCCCTCGACGCTTTCCGCAAGAAGTGATCGTCGGCGAGGTCGCCATGGCCGACATCGTCAATCTCCGCCAGTTCAAGAAGCAGAAGGCGCGTAGCGACCGCGAGTCGCTGGCTGAGCAGAACCGCGCGCTGCATGGCCGCACCAAGGCCGAAAAGCAGCGCGACCGCGCCTCGGCCGAGCACGCCGAAAAATTCGTCGACAGCCATCGCCGCGAACGCGATCCGGAAAAGTCCGGCCAGTGAGTCTGGTCGAGAAGCGCTCGGTGACCATCCGCGGCCACCGCACCAGCTATTCGCTCGAAAAACCCTTCTATGACGACCTTGTCACCATCGCCGCGGCGCGCGGCATGACGCTTGCTGCACTGGTCGCCGATGTCGACGCTAACCGTCCGCGCGAAGCCAACCTGTCCTCGGCGCTCCGGCTGTACGTGCTGGACCAGGCAAAGCGCGGCGGAACCAATGTGGATAAGGGCTGACGCTGCAATTTAAGAGAGCACATAACCGCGACAGACAACTTGCCTTGCCGATTTTTCGTAATACACTCCGACTTGATCGCAACCATTAAACGTAATACATTTAATGAAGATCATTTGGGACGAACCCAAGCGGCAGGCCAATATAGAAAAGCACGGGCTCGATTTTGCCGATGTCGTGTTTTTCAATTGGGAATCAGCAGTGATCGAGCCCGCCCGTCCGGACAGTACCGGCCGTCGGCGAATGAAGGCAGTCGGCTATTTCGACAACGGAATCGCAGTGGTGATCTTCGCCACGTTGGGCACTGAAGCGATGTCGATCGTCAGTATTCGGCCGGCTAGTACACGGGAACGAAAGGTTCTGCGATGAATGGCACGAAACTGAAAACGAAGTTCGAGTCCGGTCGCGGCTACACCAAGGAAGACTGGGACGCGGTAGAAAGTCCGGAACTGACCGACGATGAACTGGCGCGGATGAGACCCGCTCGCGAGGTCTTGCCGCCGGAATTCTTCGAGGGGATCGAGGAGGCTCGTCGCGCTCGCGGCCGTCCCTCAATTGCAGCACCCAAGCAAGTCGTTTCGATCCGCCTCGACCCTGATGTGATCGCCAAGTTCAAGGCCACCGGCAAGGGCTGGCAGAGCCGCATCAACGAGATCCTGAAGAAAGCCAAGCTCGGCTGAGGCAACCAACCAGCTGGTGCTGGCGTACTCCTGCTACCCGCCTCCAAACGACTTGAAGAGTTCCTCCAGGGTTTGGGGATCCACCTTCTTTTTCACCGGTGCGCCTACGGGCGGCACGGCGTCTTCTGCCAAGGGCTCGGGCGCCTGCTGGGGGCGCGCGTCGGGCAAGGGCGCGCGCTCTATTTCGGCGGGGGGCCTGGCAAGATTTGCCTCCGCCTCGCGCTTCGCCTTTGCCTCGGCCGCGAGGCGTGCCTGTTCCTCGGCAGCTCGCGCTTCCCTTTCCGCCTTGGCTTTCGCCGCAACTTCGGCGGCGCGCGCTTCTTCCTCGGCCTTCAGGCGTGCGGCTTCGGCCTGCGCCTTCGCTTCCGCTTCGGCCCTGATCCGCGCCTCCTCAGCCAGCCGGGCTTCCTCGGCAATGCGTTCGCGCTCGGCCTGCAACGCCGCGAAGTGGCGCGCCTCGCGCCGCAGACGCTGCTTTTCCAGAAGCACCGCCTGCATCGCCTCTACTCGGGCCTGTTCCTTCTCCAGCGCGCGCTGCGTCAGGTATTGCGCCATCGGGCCGCTATCGAACAGGCGGACCGTTGCGCCCGGCTCGCCTTCGAGCTGGAACAGCAGCATCGGTTCGGAGCCGACGAGCTCCTCCTTGCCAGGCGCGTAGGCGATGCTGCCGTTTGCCGCCACGACGCCGGAACTGAGGTCGCCGCGCAGCTCGGCCGTCAGGACCGCCGTGGGAGACTTCAGTGTCAGCGGCGGCGTCCGCAGGATGCCACCGGCCATGGTGAAGGCAACCTCCGCCTTGTCCGCCCCGAAGCGGCCCTCACCGGCGATTTCAGGCGCGAATTCGGCAACTCGCGCCGCATCGATGTCGCGACCGAGCGCATCGGCCTTTGCAAGCAGAGGCCCGAATGCGTCGGGATTGAAGCCATCCACAGTCAGCCCGTCGACCGCCGCCGTGCCCGAGCCGGACAACGAGGCGACCAGCCCTTCGACCGATTTGCCGCTTCCCGTAAGGGCGGCCGAAAACCTGCCCTTGCCGCCCAAGCTGGCAGCATTGGGGATCGCCGAAACGTCCGCACTGTCGAGCCTTATCTGACTGGTCAGCAGCGCCGTACCGTCGGTATTTTTGAGCTCGACCAGCCCATCGAGCGTGCCGCCGAAGATTTTGGCGTTGATGTTTGAAAGCCTGAGCGACTGGCTGTCGAGCTGCATCCTCAGCGCCGCATCGTTGGCCGTGCCGAGCGGCTCGGCTGCAAGAGTGCCGGCAGTGATTTCGAGGTCGGCGCTGAACGGTGCGGCCGATTTCGGGGCAAAAGGCGCCGCAGCCCAGGTCCCGCCCTCCCCGTCCAGCGCGTCGGCGCCGAGCAACATCTGCGCGACCGGCCTGAGGTCGAGTTCATCGAGCGTCAGCGCGCCGCCGAGATGTGGTTTGCCCTCGACCAGTTCCCCGGTGAGGTTGCCGACCACCTTCCCCTCGTTGATGGCGCCGTCGAACTGGTCCAGCGCCAGCCGCCCGCCGGCGAAGCTGGCGTCCGCAGCGAAATCCAGCGCCATGCCAATGCCCATGCCAGGCATCGACATGCCCGTCGTCATCAGCCACGGCTCGATGTCCGCGGCTTGCAGCGTTGCCCGTCCGTGCAGGCTGGGCGCCCCGCTGCTTAGCGCAAGCGTGCCGGCAAAGCCCGCCGAGGCGTCCTCGCCCTTCATGCTCGCCGTGACTTCGAGCCCGTCTTGCAGGGCACCGCTGGCCGCAAGTGCCAGTTCACCCGGCCCGGTCACGCCCAGCGGCAGCACCGGCACCCCCGCCAGCGCCAGCAGGCTGGTGGCGTCGTCATTGCGGGCGGTCAGATCGAGCTTCACTTTCGCGCTGTCGAAGCTGCCGGCCATGGCCTCGCCAGAGAGCGTGGCGGAAAGGTCCGAGCCACCTGCCTTGCCTTGCGCGCTGAGCGCCAGTCCGGTCGAGCCGTCGCCGTTTTCGACCGCGCTGGCCACAAGATCGATCCGCGCATCCGTCAACAGGTCCGGATATGCGGCAGTGCGTTCCGCAAGGCCAGCCAACAACCGGTTGCCGGGAAATTGCCTGGCGGCAAGCGATACAAGCGGTGCCAGGTCCACCGCCACCACGGATGCGTCGAGATTGCCGGTCGGCGCGGCCGGAAAACCCTTGACCCGACCGGTGGCGCTCAGCGACGCGCCGGCGAGGCCGCCGAGCGAAAGCCGGTCGATTTCCAGCACGCCTTCGCGCAGCCGCAGCGCGGTATCGACGGTGTCGGCGTTGAGCCCGGCGAAATTCACCGGGCCTGCCTTCACCTGGATATCCAGATCGGTATCTTCGAAGCGGTTCGCGCCCTTTTCGGTGACGAACAGCGAAGCGAAGGCGCGCACGCCCTCGACGTCGAGTTCGCCGCCGTCGAGCTTCATCGTCACCGAAGCGCGCGCGTCGCCGGGCTGGAGGCTGTCGAGTTCGCCGGTGAATTTCGCCTTGCCGAGAATAAGTTCGATATCTTCGAACCTCTGCTGCTCGCGCGTCAGCGTCACCTTTGCCTTGAAGCCCGCTGCCGGCAGCCGGCGCACGGCCTCGTCGACATCCTTGGCCACCCATGCGGCGAAGCCCGAGGGCTGGCCCACCGCCAACAGCAATTGCCCGTCAAATGCCGTGCCGCCTTCGGTACGCAGGAAACCGTCGGCCTCGAGCCGTGTGCGCCCCGGCAGTGTCGCCGCGACCGATTTCAGGTTCCAGCCTCCGTCGGCCGGCTCAGCCGAAAGCCTGACGTCGCGCACCGTGGTGTCGCCGGCGACGATCGCCGGCAGATCGACATCGACAGTTCCTGGGATCGTCGGCCGCGGCAACTCCGCCAACACCTTCTCCAGCGCCGTCAGGCGCTCCGAAACCGACACGCCCGTCCCGGCAGTCTCGCCGCCGGTCGCCTCGTCGAAGCGGACTTGCGCGCCGTTGGCGGTGACTATGAAGCGTGGTGCCGCGCCCAGATCCACTTCGGCCTTGCCGTCGGCCGTGTAGGGATCGTCGAGCGGCCCGGTCTCGAAGCGGAACTCCTCGACGCCCAGCCTGGCATGGTCGAGCGTGAACTTGCCCTTCAGGCGAAATCCTGGATCTGCCGGTTTCCCCTGTGCCTGGGCCGCGCCTCCCTGCGGCTTGGATGCTGGCTCAGCCCGGTTCTCGGCGACCGTAAAGCCGCCAGCATACAGGCCCTGCCCCGTGTGCATGCTGACATTGCCATCGGTTTCCAGCACGAAGCCGTATTTCTCAGGGGCAGCACGGACGCGGAGCCGCATCTGGCCGTTCGGGTCGACCGAACCCGTGGAGGCGGACAGCTGCGTCGGCATTCCGTCGACGCTCAGCGAGCCGTCGACCCGCCACGGCCCGGCCAGCGACTTGGCCGAAACCGCGGTGTTGATCTCCGACAGCACATGTTCGCGCCCGCTCGCGGCATGGCGCAGCCGCACCTTGCCGTCGGTGATGGTCAGCTTCTCGATGGCAATCTGCCTTGCATCGAATGGTGCGTTGGGGCGCATTGCCCAATCGACCGTGCCGTCGGCGGCAACGTCGATCGTCGCCACCGGCCGCACCAGCCGCATGTCGAAGATGAAGAACTCGCCGCGCAGGAACGGCGCGAGCTCGGCATCCATCGAAAATGTCTCGACGGTCATCGCCGGTTCCGTGCCACCACCGCCACCGACGCTCACATCGGAGAAGGTTACGGAAGGAAACGGCAGGATGCGTGCGGTGACATCGCCCTCGACCGTCACCTGACGGCCAAGGATGGCGCTCGCCTCGCGCTCGAAATCGGACTTGTAGCCCGACCAGTCGACAAAATACGGACCCACCAGCGCCGCACACAGCGCCAGCACGAACAGTCCACCGAATATCACGAACAGGCGTGCGAGCATTGCCTCGGGGAAAATCTGTTAAAGCGTTCCAAGCGACTAAACGCAGGAGCATGGTCATTTGGTGGCATGTTGGGCCGGGCGTGCAGGCACGTCAACGCCGCTGCCGCCGTTGTCCCGTGAAATGCACCGCCCTGACGCATCGGTCCGAAGATCTTCGTGCCGCCGTGGACACGCTGCGCTCTAAGCCGGCCTTGCGTCGCGTTTGGCCTGCGCCACGGCAGCCGCCTTGCGCAGGCGGCCTCGTTCCATCGGCCGCACCAGGCTCTTGGCTTTGCCACTTTCCACCGCCCGCATGCCCAGATGTGCCTGGCGCGTGTTGAAATCGGCACTGCGCGCCGGCTTCTTTTTCTTGGTCATCGCAAGGGCATGGCGCGCATTCTCGACCAGTTCGATCCGCGCGGCCAGCTGCCGCCGGCGTTCGACCTCGCCGTTCAGCCGCCGCATGCTCATCGCCAGGACTTCCAGCTTGGCCTTGCTGCCGGCGTCCATCTTCGACGGCCTCGTTCCCTTCGGCGTGGCCTTGCCGCGCATTTCGCGCCGCCTGCGGTGCGCTTCCGTCTGCGCCTTGTCGCGCCTTTCGCGTACCGTTTTCACCAGTTTCTGGAGTTCTGCGTCGGAGAGATTCTGCACCTCCGGATGGTGGGATTTCTCTACCAGTTCGCGCTCGTCATCGCTCAGCGCCCGAGCCTCGTGCTTACGCGACATCGCCATGTGGTCGTCCTCGCTTGCCGTTGTGCTCGCCCCGTCAGGCGGGACGAGCGGATTCTCCGGCCAAATGCCGACCGGGTCAAGCAGGCGGGTCTACCCCGCCCGGCGCATCCGGATCACCTCGAGCGGTCTGCCCTCGTCATCCTGGGAGTGCCGCAAGACCTCGACAAAGCCGCCGCGCTGGTAGAAGCCCACCGCCGCCTTGTTGGCGGCGTAGACCTCGACCTCGAGCGCGCCCTTGATACCTGCCGCATGCAGCACAAGCGCCTTGCCGAGACCATGACCGTGGGCTGCCGGAGCGACGAACAGCCCACCGATGAAGCTGTCGATCAGGCCTATGAAGGCTACCGACTTCCCGTCGAGTTCCGCGACCCAGTTCTCTGCTTGCGGCAAATAGATGTCCCGCACCTTGGCCTGTTGGTCGAGCAAATCGGACTCGGACAGAAATGGGTGGCCGACGCGTGAGGCGTCCAGCCAGATTTCGGTCAGGCGGTTGCGATCCGTCATGTCGGAATAGGCGCGAATCTTCACGCCGTGAGCGCGTTTCATGGAATTGTCCTTGGAATATGCGTTCAGAGAAAGGCGCATAGGCGCCCGTTCAGCCTTTCGGCCGTCATCGGCACTTGGGCCGACGCTTCAGCTTGTGAAGTCTCTGCGCATAAGTCTCCCGGTTGGACGGCGCCGAACTAGCAGCACCGCCCCTGCCCGTCAACGCCGCCGCGTCTACTCGGCCAAAGGCAGGATCTTGCCCGGATTGAGGATGTCGTGCGGATCGAGCGCTGCCTTGATCGCCCGCATCACCTCGACCCCATGGCCGTGCTCGCGGCTCATCAGCCCCATCTTGCCCTGGCCGATGCCATGCTCGCCGGTGGAAGTGCCATCCATCGAGATTGCCCGCTCCGCCAGTCGCTTGACGAATTCCTCCGCCTTGCCGATGTCGGCCGGGTCGTTCGGGTCCATCAGCACCAGCGTGTGGAAATTGCCGTCGCCGACATGGCCGACGATGGGGGCCACCAGCCCCATCCGCTCGATGTCGGCCTCGGTCTCGGCGATGCATTCGGCCAGCCGCGAGATCGGCACGCAGACATCGGTCGACAGCGCCCGCGCGCCGGGACGCAGCGTCTGCGACGCCCAATAGGCGTCGTGCCGCGCCTTCCACAGCTTCGCCCGCTCCTCCGCCACCTTGGTCCACAGGAACGGCCCGCCGCCGAACTCGGCGGCGATCTCGCCAAAGCTCTCGGCCTGCTCGGCCACGCCCGCCTCGGAGCCATGGAATTCGAGGAACAGGCACGGGCTCTCGGGATAGTCGAGCTTGGAATAGTTCTTCATCGCCCGCATCTGCAGCGCGTTGACCAGTTCGATCCGCGCAACCGGGATGCCCATCTGGATCGTGGTGATCACCGCCCGGCAGGCCGCCTCGACCGTCGGGAACGGGCAGACGCCACCCGAAATCGCCTGCGGAATGCCCTGCAGCCTGAGCGTCACCTCGGTGATGATGCCGAGCGTCCCCTCGGAGCCGACCAGCAGCCGCGTCAGGTCATAGCCGGCCGAGCTTTTGCGCGCCCGGCTGGCCGTCACCACCTCCGAGCCGTCGGCCATCACCGCGCGTAGCGATAGAACGTTCTCGCGCATGGTGCCGTAGCGCACCGCATTGGTGCCCGAGGCACGCGTGGCAGCCATGCCGCCGAGGCTGGCATTGGCGCCCGGATCGATCGGGAAGAACAGGCCGGTGTCGCGCAGATAGGTGTTCAGCGCCTCGCGCGTCACGCCCGCCTGAACCGTACAGTCGAGATCGTCGGCATTGACCGAAACAACCTTGTCCATGCGCGAGGTGTCGAGCGAAATACCGCCTGCGGGCGCATTGACATGGCCTTCCAGCGACGTGCCCGTGCCGAAGGCGATGACCGGCACGCGATGTTCGGCGCAGACCCGCACCACCTCCTGGACGTCGGCGGTGCTTTCGGCAAACACCACGCCATCAGGCGCCTGGTTGGGCAGGTAGGTCGTGGTGTGGCCATGCTGCTCGCGGATCGCCTGGCCGGTCTGGAAGCGCTCGCCGAACGTCTGCTTGAGGATGCCGAGCACAGCCGCGATTCCGGCCTCGTCGCGGGCCATCGCCTTAAGGTCGCTGAGCGCCATCATTTCCTCCAGAATTGGAACAGCTTGGCGCATTGCCCGCGCCCTAGGCTTGGGTAATCTGCCAGTCACCGTGGTTTGTCCAGCGCCACCAAAGCCTAAGAGGTTTACGCCATGCCAGTGCCGTTCGTGTCCAGCGTCATGGAAATCGAAAAAGACTGGATCGACTACAACGGCCATCTCAACATGGCCTACTACAATGTGCTGTTCGACCGCTGCTGCGACGAAGCGCTAGACCTGCTCGGCATGGGCGCGACCTACGCCCGCGACCGCAAGCTCACCATCTACACCGCCGAGGTGCATGTCTGCTATGTGCGCGAACTGCATCTCGGCCACCGTGTTACGGCGAGCTTCCAGTTGCTCGACCATGACGACAAGCGCCTGCGCGTCTACCAGGAACTGCGCCATGTCGATGGCTGGCTCGCGGCGACGTCGGAAAGCCTGGCACTCCACGTCGACATGAGCGGCCCGAAGGTCGCCGCCTTCCCGTCCGACATCATGGCCAATGTCGAGGCAATGCGCGCGGCCCACGCGTCGCTGCCGATGCCTGAGCGCGCCGGCCGCGCCATCGGCATCCGGCGCAGGCCGGCATAGTGGCGCCAAGGCCACAGGCGGTTAACCTTACCTGTTCATAACCTCCATCGCAGCCGGCGGTTCGTTGATCGCCTGCCTCCTCGCCCCGAAAATCCACCCAGCGAAATTGAGTCGCGGCGGTGGGCACCGGGCGGTTTGAGGCAAGGCATGCACACTGACATCGAAGCGACGGCCAACAAGCTCGCCTGCGATCCACGCATCAGCGACTATGATTTCTGGCGTTCGCTGCGCAATCTCAACAACGAGATCTTCGTGATCGCCAACAACAAGAGGCCGATCCCCATCGAGATGCTGCGCTGGCGCGTCATCCTGCGTCAGGCGCGCTCCAAGCGCGGAGTGGCGTGACCGGGGTGGGCGCTGCATCTGCTTTACGCCCTGCCCCGCCTTGCGGGTTCATCTCAGGTTTTTCTTGAGGAAGGCGATGGTGCGGCCCCAGGCCAGGTCTGCCGCTGATTTGCTGTAACGAGCTTCCGACGTGTCGTTGTTGAAGGCGTGCTGGGCGCCTTCATAGACGAAGATCTCGAAACTCTTGCCCGCCTTTTCCAGCGCCGCCCTGTAGGCGTCGATGCCGGCATTGATGCGCTCGTCCTGCCCGGCATAATGCAACAGCAGCGCGGCATTGATCCTGGCGATCGCCGCCTCGTCCTTCGGTTGTCCACCATAGTAGGCGACGCCGGCCTTGAGGTCCGGCGCGTTGGCGGCAAGCGTATTGACCGTGCCACCGCCCCAGCAAAAGCCGACCGCACCGACATTACCGTTCGACAGTTCGTGCCCCTTGAGAAAAGCCACCGTTGCCACGCCATTGGCGATCGTCTGGGCCGGATCCAACTGGCCGAACATCTCGCGTGCCTTGTCCTCGTCCGACGGTGTCCCGCCCATTGGCGACAGGTAATCGGGCGCCAGCACGAGGAAGCCCTCCAGTGCGATGCGCCGCGCCACATCGCGGATATGCGGATTGAGCCCCCGGTTCTCGTGGATGACGATCACCGCTGGCAACTTGCCCGACTGACCGGCAGGGTGGACGAGATAGCCTTTCATCTCGCCAGCGCCGCCGGGATAGGTGATGTCTTCGCCCTTCAGCCGGGCATCACCCTCAGGGACGATTGCCGCCTGTGCCTGGTTCGCCGCCAGCAGCGGAGCGATGGCCGCTGCGGCCACGCCGGAGCCGGCCAGTCTGCTCAATTTCTCCATGAAACCGCGGCGATCGAGCGTCAGGTGCGTGTATTCGTCATAAGCGTCGATCATAGCCTGGGTGATGACGGGATGGCCGGTCATGTTCTCTCTTCCAGAAACACTACCGAACCCTACGGTTGTATGAAGCTCAGTCAAATCAACCATACGTGAGATCGCGACAGGATCGCTAACGCCTGCCAAATAGTTTAGTCACCGCTAAATTAAATTTTTGTCATGTGACTTCGCTGCGCCAGTGCCGCCACAATGCCGTCGACACTGGCCTTGCTGGCTTCGCCATGCTCGCAGCGTCGTCGCCGAGTCCTTCGGCGTCCCACTGCGCATTCCGTTGCCTCCATGAGCGCGTTTCCGAACGGAACGAGCGGTTCGTTCCGAGGGGCGTAGCTGTGTCCGCAAGGAGGACGAGACGATGAGCTTTTCCAGACTTGTTACCGCATGCGCTTTCGGCCTGACGAGCGCAGCCTTCGTGGCGCTTGCCACGCCCGGCTATGCCGCCAGCACATCGACCACCAAGGCCTGCAGCCAACAGTATCAGGCCGCCAAAAAAGCCAACACGCTCCACGGCGAGAAGTGGCCAGAATTCCTGTCCAAATGCAGTGCAGCGATGAAGGATGGAACGTCCCCGACCGACAAGAGCAAGACCGGCGCCATGGCACCGGCAAACACCAATACCAAGACCAAGAAGTCCGCGGCCGTCTCAGGCACAACAGCCGGCCACCAGACCACCCAGCAGATCTGCAGCGAGCAGTACCAGGCGGCCAAGAAGGCCAACACGCTCGGCGGCCAGAAATGGCCGGATTTCCTCTCCAGCTGCAGCGCCAGCATCAAAAACGACAAGTCCGATCAGGCGATGGTTCCGCCGGATCCGACCACGACCGCATCGACCTCCAAGTCGACGATGCCGGCAACCGGCCCTGGCGGCAAGCCGCTGACGCCGGGCGAGCAAGCCTTCCGTCAGCGCATCCACGAGTGCTCGACCGAATGGCAGAGCGAGAAGAAGGCGGGCACGCTGCCTGCCGGCGCCAAGTGGCCCCAGTTCTGGAGCCAGTGCAATACCAGGCTGAAGGCCGGAGGTTGAGGGAAGCGCTGATGAACGCACAAGACATCGTCAACACCGTCTCGACTCAACTGAAACTTGATCCAGCAACAGCCGAAAAGGCGGTGGGCACCATCTTTTCGGTGCTGGAGCATGAATCGGGCGGCGTCGCCAGCGCCGGCCTTTTCACCAGGATTCCCGGCGCCGACGACCTCGCCCATAGCTACGACGTCATGGCCGGCGCAGGCAGTGGCGGCGGCCATGACGGCTCGCTGGGTTCACTGCTTGGCGCTTCGCTTGGAGAAAAGACCGGCGCGATTGTCAACGGCATCACGCAACTGCGCTCGCTCGGCCTCGACATGGCCCAGATCGAGCAGGCCGGCGAGACACTCATGCGGGAAGCCCAGGACGCCGCCGGCCCCCAGACGGTCAGCGGTCTGGTCGACGCAGTACCTGCCCTGAAAGGGCATTTCGGGCTCTGACACTGGCCGCAAGAGTCATGAAAACACCCGCGCCGAGGCTTGGGCGCGGGTGCAGAAACGGCTTTAGCCTATGCTGCGGCCATTCATGTTCTGGCCTTTCTGGCCCGAATCACTACATTCGGGACAAATGTCAGATTTCCCGGACGATATGCCGTTCTTCGACGAGCCCGGCGGAATTGCGCCCCGCCCCGCTGGCGCGCCCGCGCCCGGCGGCATTGCCGCGCGCGCCATGGCCGCGCGCCAAAGCTCTGCCGCGCCTGATTATCTCAACGGGCTCAACCCCGAGCAGCGCCAGGCGGTCGAGACCACAGAGGGTCCTGTTCTGGTGCTTGCCGGTGCCGGCACCGGCAAGACGCGCGTGCTCACCACCCGCATCGCCCATATCCTCAGCCAAGGCCGCGCCTACCCAAGCCAAATTCTTGCCGTCACCTTCACCAACAAGGCCGCGCGCGAGATGAAAAGCCGCATCGGCCTGCTCGTTGGCGAAGCCATTGAGGGCATGCCTTGGCTCGGCACCTTCCACTCGATCGGCGTGAAGATGCTGCGCCGCCATGCCGAACTCGCCGGGCTGCGCTCCGACTTCACCATTTTGGACACCGACGATGTCATCCGCCTGATCAAGCAACTGATCCAGGCCGAAGGGCTCGACGACAAGCGTTGGCCGGCGCGCCAGTTCGCCATGATGATCGACGGCTGGAAGAACAAGGGCCTCGGGCCCGCCGAGATTCCCGAGGGCGACGCCCGCTCCTTCGCCAACGGCAAGGGCCGCGAGCTCTACAAGGCCTATCAGGACCGGCTGAAGACGCTGAACGCATGCGATTTCGGCGACCTTCTGTGCCACCCGATCCGCATCTTCCGCGCCTATCCGGATGTGCTGAAAGAGTACCACAAGCGCTTCAAATATATCCTCGTCGACGAGTACCAGGACACCAACACCGCCCAATACATGTGGCTGCGGCTGCTGGCGCAGGAAACCGGCGCGCCTGGCCAGAAGAACGTCTGCTGCGTCGGCGACGACGACCAGTCGATCTATGGCTGGCGCGGCGCCGAGGTCGACAACATCCTGCGCTTCGACAAGGATTTTCCCGGCGCAACCGTCATCCGGCTCGAGCGCAACTACCGCTCGACGGCCCATATCCTGGGCGCCGCCGCCCATCTCATCCGCCACAATGAGGGGCGCCTCGGCAAGACGCTGTTCACCGAGCACGCCGACCCCGAGGACGCCAAGGTCATCGTCCATGCGGCATGGGACTCCGAGGAGGAAGCCCGCGCCGTAGGCGAGACCATCGAGCAGTTGCAGCGCCAGAAGCACAATCTCAACGACATGGCAATCCTCGTCCGCGCCTCGTTCCAGATGCGCGAGTTCGAAGACCGCTTCGTCACCCTCGGCCTCAACTACCGCGTCGTCGGCGGCCCGCGCTTCTACGAGCGCCAGGAAATCCGCGATGCCATGGCCTATTTCCGTGTAGTCGCCCAACCGGCCGACGACCTCGCCTTCGAGCGCATCGTCAACGTACCGAAGCGCGGCCTCGGCGAAGCCGCCATCCGCCAGGTCCACGACACCGCGCGCGCCATGGGCATCCCCATGCTCGAGGCGGCGCGAAACCTCGCCGAAAGCGACGAGCTGAAGCCCAAGCCGCGCGCCGCCCTGCGCGAGGTCGCGGCCAATTTCGAACGCTGGCAGAAGGCGCTCGAAAACACCTCCCACACCGAACTCGCCGAGACCATTCTCGAAGAGAGCGGCTACACCGACATGTGGAAGAACGACCGCTCGGCTGAAGCGCCGGGCCGGCTCGAAAACCTGAAAGAGCTCATCCGCTCGATGGAGGAATACGAGTCTTTGCGCTCGTTCCTCGAACATGTCGCGCTCGTCATGGACGCCGAGCAGGACGAACAGCTCGACGCCGTCAACATCATGACGCTGCACTCGGCCAAGGGCCTGGAGTTCGAGACCGTCTTCCTGCCCGGTTGGGAGGAAGGCCTGTTCCCGCACCAGCGCGCCCTCGACGAGGGTGGCCGCTCGGGCCTCGAGGAGGAGCGCCGCCTCGCCTATGTCGGCCTCACCCGCGCCAAGAAGAACCTGCATCTGTGGTTCGTGTCCAACCGCCGCATACATGGCCTGTGGCAGTCGACCATCCCCTCGCGCTTCCTCGACGAGTTGCCCGAGGCGCATGTCGAGGTCGCCGACGCCGGCAATTCCTACGGCGGCTACGGTGGCGGCCGCCAGAACCCCTATGGCGCCTCGCGCTTCGACAGCGTCGGCGAAAAGTCCTTCTCCAACACCTACGCCACGCCGGGCTGGCAGCGCGCGAAGCAAAATCGGAACGAAGCCACCGACCGCAACTGGGGCTCGCGCTCCGGCCATTCGGTCGAGCGCATCGGCTATGGCGAGACCGATTCAGGCTATGGCGCCGGTCGCGGCTCGGTGAAGGGCCGCATGATCGAGGGCGAGCTGGTCGCCAAGTCCGTCGCCACGGAGCCCTCGCGCTTCAAGGTCGGCGACCGCGTCTTCCACCAGAAGTTCGGCAACGGCAACGTCGCGGTGGTCGACGGCAACAAGCTGACCATCGACTTCGACAAGGCCGGCCAGAAGAAGGTGCTGGATGGGTTCGTGAACCCGGTGTGAGGGCCCCTCACCCCTCCACATATTTGTACAGGATCGAGTTGACCAGTGTCTGGTAGGGCATCCCCTCTTCCGCGGCGCGCGCCTTGAGCCGCGCGAGGTCGCGCTCGGGGATCGAGATCGAGATACGCTGCCGCTTGCCGTCGAGAACACCCTTGGCCGCCTCCCGCCAAAATGCGCGGCGCGCTTCGACGTCACCGGCCGAAACCCACTCGCCACGCTCGGCACTGCCGACCAGTTCACGCTCTTCGGCGACTGTGATCTTCTTGCCGTCCATGTCAGCCTCCAAGATAGTCCCTTGTCGCCTTGCGACTGGGAAACAGGGTCTTGAGGAATATTTTCTCGCCGTCCGTCACGAACGGCATGACCTTTGCAGGCTCGGGCCCTTACATTATCCGTTGTCGCGCCCCCTCCCCAGGAATAAAATTAGTAATACCTAATATATAGTCACAGGGAGGCGATGACGATGCGCCACTATATCGACTGCCGTGAATACCCCAGCGAAATGAAGTGCACGGTCGCGATTGCGGCCGATAGCGAGGACGAGCTGATCAATGCCGCCGTCCAGCACGCCGTCGCGGTCCATAGCGCCAAGGACACCCCGGCCTTCCGCGCCGAACTCAAGAAGGTGATCCACGACGGCACGCCGCCCAACTGAGGGTGCAAATGCGGCGTGCGCGACCATCGCCGCCTTGGTCATGCACGGACATCAGGATTGGCTGGTGCTTTGCCGCATCTGGCGGAGCCGCTCGGCTGCCGAAGCTGCGAGTTCTGCATATTGCTCTTCGAGAGCCTCGGCGGCGACCAGAACTTCTGGCTCGAAGTCATTGGCCTCGAGCACCTCTCGCAGTTGCTCGACGAATTCGGCCTGCTGCTCGAGCGCGGCGAACAGCTTCTTGACCTGATCGCGGCTGATATCGGGATTGGCAAGCGTCGCCGGGACCTCGCGCGCCATTTGCGCACCGGTCTCGGCCTGCTCCCTGAGGATCTCCAGCCAATCGCTCACGCCTTGCCCACCCTTGCGGAAACAATCTTGTCCTTCGCACCCCCTGCTCGTCAACCACAGGAAGAGAAACGAGGTTAAGAGCATGCTATGGTTGTTTTCGGCATTCGCGATTTCATCTTAATCGCTGCCGTTAGCATTGAGCACCAAAATCGAGCGTTTGGAGAGCGCGCCGTCGGACACCGCCCAGACGACGACCAGGAAACAAACGACAAATGCCAGCAGCTGGCCTGCCGCATAGGCCACCTTGTTGGCGATCGTGGTGAAAAGCCGTTCGAATATCGAAGTGCCTCTCCAAAGGAAATACGTTACGCCCGCGCCAGGTTCCGTCCACAGGGGCCATGCTCACGCCGAAAGCACCTCCTTCAGCACCACCGCCTGGTTGTGCGCCTCGTCATGGGCCGAATAGACGAGCGTCAAAGCCCCCTTGGCTGCCCGGTCGCGCAACAGCTCGACCAGGGTCGGTTGTGCCTCCAGTTCTGTGCGATAGCGCGCCCGGAACTCGTCCCAGCGCTGCGGGTCATGGCCGAACCATTTCCTGAGCTCAGTCGAGGGCGCGACCTCCTTGAGCCAGAGATCGACCGCCGCCCTTTCCTTGGTGATGCCGCGCGGCCAGACGCGATCGACCAGCACGCGGAAGCCATCATCGCCATCATGCGGTTCATAGACGCGCTTGATCTTGATGGTGCCCATCTAATCCTCCGCCGTCAAAGCGTCGAGGATAGGCCTACCGGAAGGTCAGGGAAAGCCTGCCTAGTCCGGCCGGGCTTCCCAGCGGTCGAGGAACGCTTCGATCGAAAGGCTCTGCATGTCGGGTATGGCCTCGAACAATCGCTCGGCCGGCCAGTCCCACCAGGCAAGTGCCTCGATGCGGGCAGCGATCTCGGCGGGAAAGCGCATCTTCAGCCGCTTCGCCGGCACACCGGCAAAGACCTCGAACGCTCCGACGTCGCGCGTCACAACCGCATTGGCGCCGATCACCGCGCCGTTCCCGATGGTCACCCCCGGCATGATCACCGCGCCATGGCCGATCCATACGTCGTTGCCGATGGATACCGGCTTGCCCCGCCGGCGCTCGCGAAAATCGCCGTCAACTCCGAGATAGCGGAAATATTCGTTGGGTCGGTAGCTCACCTTGTGGGTGGTAAGGCGCTCCATCGGGTGCTCGAGCGCGTTGATGCGGGTGTTGGCCGCAATCGAACAGAATTTGCCGATGGTCGTGTAGATCGCCTCGCCATGGCGCTCGAAATAGGAATAGTCGCCGACGACGACCTCGCGCAGCACCACACGCTCGCCGATGGCCACATGGCGGCCGAGACGGCAGCCCTTCAGTTCGGCGGTAGGGTGGATGCGCGGTTCGTCATCCTTGAAGCGAAGGTCGGCAGGCGTGTCCATCAAGCGGCTTTACGCCGGCCTGACTGCGCCCGCAAGCGCATCGTCCCTACTGCGGCTTACCCTTCGACCACACCACCTCCTGGCCATAGAGCGGGACCGTCGTCATCGACATCTTGGCCGAGCCCTGCTGCACCTGGCGCGAATGCGCGAGATAGATCAGCGTCTGGTTCTTCTTGTCGTAGATGCGGTTCACAACCTGCTTCTTCCAGATCAGGCTGATGCCCTGCTTGAACACCTCCTCGCCGCCCTCGCTGAAGCTGATGTCGCCGATGGTGATCGGCCCGGTCTGCTTGCACGAAATGGCGCTATCGGAAGGATCTTCGAACCAGTTGCCCTTCTGCAATCGGTCGATCACGCCACGGCTGAAATAGGAGACGTGGCAGGTCACGCCCTCGACCTTGGGATCCTTGATCGCCTCGACGACGATGTCATTGCCCAGCCAGTCGACGCCGACCTCGCCGACCTGCTGGGCGATGGCGGGAGCCGTGGCGCCGAGCGCGAGGATGGTGACAAGGGCAGAAAGGCGAAGCCGCATCAAAACCTCCTGAATTCCGGTTGCCACCCACACTTGGGCAGGCTGGCTGCCCGTTGCAAGACAATCCTCGGCCTCGGCCTCTCGAAATGGTGTTGAGCCGACCATTGGCGGCGTCAACATGTCCCTTTTGGCAACGCCCGCGGCGCGCTATGAAGTAGAGATGAAACAGGTCCAGCCCATATCGCTTGCGACGACTGCGTGGATCGCACTCGGCGCCACGGCGTTTGCGGCTGCGACCGGCCTCGCCTTCGCTTCCTGGCTCGACAAGGACGCTGGAATCTTCATGTCGCTCGTCGAGGCGGGCATGTCATGGTGCTTCTGACCTTGCCGGCCCCAAACCACGGAATCATTGATTGATAATGCGCTTCATACTCACTAGCATCCTGATCCTGATGGCCGCCGTCGTCGGCTTCATGACCTTCGACTGGTATCGCAGCCAGAACGGCGGCCAAGCCTTCGGCGCGCCGTTCACGCTTGTCGACCAGAAGGGTGCGGCGATCACCGAGGCAGCCTTCCGCGGCCAGCCGAGCGCGGTCTTCTTCGGCTTCACCCACTGCCCCGAGGTCTGCCCGACCACGCTGGTCGAACTTGACGGTTGGCTCAAGCAACTGGGCGACGACGGCAGGAACATCCGCGCCTATTTCGTCTCCATCGACCCCGAGCGCGACACGCCCGAGGTGATGAACACCTATGTCAGCAACGTCTCCGACCGCATCACCGGCATCACCGGCGAACCGGCGAAGATTGCGGCCATGGCCAAGTCCTTCGGCATCTATTCCAAGAAGGTCGAGACCGAGGGCGGCGACTACACCATGGACCATACGGCCTCAGTGCTTTTGCTCGACAGCAAGGGTGATTTCTTCGGCACCATCGCCTATGAGGAGAACCCCGAAGCAGCGCTCGCCAAGCTGAAGCGTCTCGCAGCCAAAGGCTGACCAACCCCTCGCCCGGACCCGACATGACCCAGACACGGCTACACATCATTACCGGCCGCGAAGCCGCAACCCGCATCTTCGCAGCCCTCGAAACTGCCTTCGAGGACGACGGCTGGCCGATTGCCGTGCTGGAGGTGGACGAGGACAACGACATCCAGGAGGTGTCGCTCTACACCGACGGCGATGTCGACGACATCGAGCGCCGCATGGCCGAGGTTCTGGCCGCAGAGGGACACACCGGCGCAATCGGCCGCGAGGTGCTGCCCGATATCGACTGGGTGGCAAAGTCCCTGGAAGGCTTGAAACCGGTACAGGCGGGCCGCTTCTTCGTGCATGGCGCCCATGACCGCAACGAACTCCGCCCCGGCCAGATCGCCATCGAGATCGAGGCCGGCCTCGCCTTCGGCACCGGTCACCACGGCACAACGGCCGGCTGCCTGGAAATGATCGAGAAGGTCGTGACGGCCGAGCAGCCCCGCAACGCGCTCGACCTCGGCACCGGCAGCGCCGTGCTCGCCATCGGCATCGCCAAGCTCGCGCCGATCCCGGTGCTTGCCACCGACATCGACCCGGTCGCAACGGAAGTCGCGGCAGCCAATGTGCGGCTCAATGATGCAAATGAGCATGTCGAGACGGTTACCGCAGACAGCTTCGATGATCCGATCTTTGCGGCGCGCGGACCGTTCGAGTTGATTGTCGCCAACATCCTGGCACAGCCGCTAATGCAGATGGCGCCGGAAATGGCAGCCCATCTCGCCCCCGGCGGCTCGCTGATCCTGTCGGGCATCCTCGACCGCCAGCACGACGCGGTGCTTGAGGCCTATACGGGCCAGAAATTCCGCCACGTCGAAACCTTCCACCGGGAAGGCTGGGTGACAATCCACCTCAAGAACTAGCGCCGCTACGCGCAAAGGCAGAGAACCATCGCCGCTGGCCCAAGCCGGCGGCGTTGCCAGCCCCTGCCTCCAGCGATAGTTTCGCTGACAATCAAGCTTTCCCGGGAAAGAACCATGTTCCAGTCCTTCGATTCCACCGGCGATCCCTCCGTAGGCAAACCGCGCGTTGCTCTTCTCAGGCAATGGCTTTCCGACAACGGGCTCGATGGCTTCATCGTGCCCCGTGCCGACGAGCACCAGGGCGAATATGTCGCCGCGCGCTCGGAGCGGCTGAAATGGCTGACCGGCTTTTCGGGATCGGCCGGCGTCGCCATCGTGTTGGCCGAAAGCGCCTATGTCTTCGTGGACGGCCGCTACACCTTGCAGGTGCGCGACCAGGTCGATCTCGGCATCTTCACCATCGAGAGCTTGGTCGACAATCCACCGTCCGTCTGGACCAAGGAAAATCTTGCCAAGGGCGCCCGGCTCGGCTTCGACCCGTGGCTGCACACCATGGCCGAGGTCAAGGCGCTTAGCGCCGCCGCCGAGAAGGCAGGCGCGGTGCTGGTTCCCCTCGCACAAAACCCCATCGACGCCATCTGGCAGGACCAGCCCGAAGCACCACTGGCGAAGGTGGAAATCCACCCCGAAACCTTTGCCGGCGAACTCGCCAAGGACAAGCTCAAGCGGCTTGCAGCGGCGATTGCCAAGGATGGCGCCACCCACGCCATCCTGACCGACCCGTCGTCGCTGGCCTGGAGCTTCAACATCCGTGGTGGCGACGTGCCCCATACGCCGCTGGCGCTCGGATTCGCCATCCTGGCCGCCGACGGTTCGCACACCGTCTTCCTCGACAAGCGCAAGCTCGGCCGCACCCAAGAGGCCTATCTCACCCAGCTCGCCGACATCAAGGCGCCCGCCGAGCTTGAAAGCGCTGTCGCAGCACTTGCGCAGTCCGGCGCGAAGATCGCGCTCGACCCCGTCCTTGCGGCCGACCGGCTGCGTGCGCTGATCGAGGACAATGGCGGCACGGTGGTCGCAGCCCCCGACCCGGCGCGCCTCCCCCGCGCCACCAAGAACAGCGCCGAGATCGCCGGCGCCCGCGCCGCGCACCGCCGCGATGGCGCTGCGGTGGCCAAGCTGCTGTGCTGGCTCGACCGTCAGGAGCCCGGCAAGGTCGACGAAATCGCTGTTGTCACCAAGCTGGAGGAATGCCGCCGCATAACCGGCGAAGAGACACAGATGCCGCTGCGCGACGTGTCCTTCGACACGATCTCGGGCGCCGGGCCCAATGGCGCGATCATGCACTACCGCGTGTCGAGGGCGACCAGCCGCGTGCTCGGCGACGGCGAGCTGTTCCTGCTCGATTCAGGGGCGCAGTATCAGGACGGGACCACCGACATCACCCGCACCGTGCCGGTCGGCAAGCCATCGGAGGAAATGCGCGAGCGCTTCACCCTGGTGCTGAAGGGCCTGATCGCCATTTCGACGGCGCGCTTTCCTGCGGGTGCACGTGGCTGCGACATCGACGTGCTCGCCCGCATCGCCCTGTGGAAGCGCGGGCTCGACTTCGCCCATGGCACCGGCCACGGCGTCGGCTCCTATCTCGCGGTGCACGAAGGCCCGCAGCGCATCGCCAAGACTGGCATGGAAAAGCTGCTCGCCGGCATGATCCTGTCCAACGAGCCAGGCTACTACAAGCCGGGCCACTACGGCATTCGTCTCGAAAACCTGATCCTGGTGACACGGCCGGACGACCTGCCCAGCGGGGACATTGCCATGCACGGTTTCGAGACGCTGACCCTCGCTCCTTTCGACCAGCGCCTCTTGCGCACCGACCTTCTGACCCGCGACGAACTCGACTGGCTGAACGCCTACCATGCACGCGTGCTCGTCGAGATCGGACCGATGCTCGACGGTGAAACGCTGGCATGGCTGGAAAAAGCGACCAAGCCGATCCGCTGAGGCGCTCTTGGCCCGTTACCATCCGGGGTTGGCGGGTTGATCGCCCTGCAGCGGGTCCTGTCGTGCGTCCTTCGACAGGCTCAGGATGAGGACTGCTTGCGCCATCGCATTCTTGTCGAGGCTCTCGAGAGAAGCGCACCGCACCAATGCCCCTCATCCTGAGCCTGTCGAAGGACGCACGACACCACAACAGCGATACAGCGCCAGCGCGGCGGCCCGCCTCAGCCGATGAGATGCCTGAGCGCGATCAGTACCGCGGCTCCGGCGAGGAACATGGTCATCAGACCGCCGCGCAGCGAGACGATCGCCACTGCGGCAAGCGCTGCCAGTTCTGCCGGCCCGGCCGACAGAGCGGCAGGCGCCACAAGCGTAGTCAACACCGCCGCCGGCACCGCATTCAGTCCGGCCTCGACACGCGGATGGATGCGCTCGAAACGCGAGATGACCAGGTGGCCGCCAATGCGCGTCAGATAGGTCGCAACAGCGCCTGCAATGATGATCCAGAGCGTCGTGCTCACGACACCACCTCCACCGTCTCGTCGTCCTTGGCCGCATCTTCGGCACGCAGCGGAAGTGCTGCCGCAAGCAGAACACCCGCCAGAGCACCGATCGAAACATGCCATGGCGACCCGACGAACTTGTAGGCGATCATCGATGCCGCAGCGCTGACGACGACGATCGGCAGCCAGCGCGGGCGTTGGCGGAAGCCCATGACCATGCCGAGGAAATAGATCGGCAGCAGGAAATCGAGGCCGATGGCGTGGGTATCGGGGATCAGGCGGCCGAACAAGGCGCCCAACGCGCTCTCGGCGACCCAGAACACATAGATCGGTATCGCCATGCCCATGTACCAAGCAAAGGTCACCTCCCCGCCTGCCTCGCCCTTGCGCTCGGCTTCGGCATATTGCGGATCGACGAGGAAGAAGTAGGCGACCACCTGCTTCAACAGTGGCCAGTGATCGAAGTACTGGCCGACGGCCGCTGAATAGAGCACATGGCGGAAATTGACGGCGAAGATCGACAGCACGATGAGCCAGGGCGCAACATGCTGGCCGAACAGCTCGATGCCGACCAGCTGACTGGCGCCGCCATAGATCGTGGCGCTCATCAAGGTCGCCTCGCCGACGCTGAAACCATTGTCGACGGCCAGGGCACCGAACAGCACGGCGAAGGGCGCGGATGCGATGACCACCGGCACGCTCAGCCGCACGCCCTGCCAGATTTCAGCCCGGCGCTTGCTGCTCGACATGGTGCCTCCACTTTTTGGAAGGCCTGCATATGTCAGCCGGCTCGGCCTGTCACATCAATTCGCTTGAGCCACGATTCAGCTGCGGTGATGAGCGGTTCCAAAAGTCAGGCGCGCTTCATCGAGCACGGCGAATAGCCGCCGGCATGGATCCGGCCCAGCGTCATGTCGAGCCTGATCGGCAATTCGCGCATCGCAGACACGTTGAAATGTCGCGCCACAGCCAGCGCGACCTCGCCGCAGGCGTGCGCGTCCTCGGCCGCATTGTGGTGGGTGAAAGAGAAGTTGATGTGGCGCGACACCTCGTTGAGGCGGTGCGACGCCAGATGGCTCCACACCTTCTGCGCCATCTTGAGGGTGCAGGCATAATCGATACCAGGACTGGCGACACCGTAGAGCGCATAGGTCGCCCGGATGACGCTCATGTCGAAAGAGGCGTTGTGGGCGATGACCAGCGCGTCGCCGAGATCGTCCTCGAACTCTTCCATGACCTCGGGAAATTCGGCGGCGTCTTCTACGTCTTCGGGGCGGATTCCGTGAATGGCGATGTTGAAGCGCGAAAAGCGCATGTCCTTCGGCCGGATGAGCCGCTCCTCCACGCGGACGACGGCACCATCCTCGATCCAGGCCAGGCCGACCGAGCACGGGCTGCTGCGCTGCTCGTTGGCCGTTTCAAAGTCGATGGCAATTGCACGCATGAATTCAGTCAGCCCGCCTGATTGACCCGCTCGAACCACTGGTCTTCGGAGATGACCTCGATACCCAGCTCGGTTGCGGTCTTGAGCTTCGAGCCAGCGCCGGGGCCTGCCACCACCAGATCGGTCTTCTTCGACACCGAGCCCGCGACCTTGGCGCCTAGTTTCTCGGCCATCGCCTTGGCCTCGTCGCGCGACATCTTCTCGAGCGAGCCGGTGAAGACCACCGTCTTGCCGGACACGGGTGACGAGACGTCGCCGATGCGTTCTTCGTCCAGCGGCGTCACCTCGGCCAGGAGCGCGTCGACCACCTGCCTGTTGTGCTCCTCGGCGAAGAACTCGACCACGGCCTCCGCTACGATCGCACCGATACCGCTCACTGCGGTCAGTTCCTGCCAAGCGGCGTTACCCTTGTCGCCCTTGCCTTCGGGGATGACAGCTTCGCTGCCCGCCTTCCTGAAGGCATCAAAGCTGATGTAGTGGCGCGCCAGCCGCTTGGCGTTGGTCTCGCCGATGTGGCGGATTCCGAGCGCGAACAGGAAGCGGGAGAGTTCCACCTGGCGGCGATCGTCAATAGCCGCAAACAGCTTGCGCGCTGAAGTCACACCGAAGCCTTCGATGTTCTCCAGCTTGGTGAGCGAGCCCTCCTGACGGCGCCTGAGCGTGAAAATGTCAGCAGGCGAACGCACGCGCAGCGCCGGATCCTCGGCGTGGAAGAAGAACTCGATCTGCTTTTCGCCCAAGCCGTCGATGTCGAAGGCATTGCGCGAGACGAAATGGCGAAGCCGTTCGACCGCCTGCGCCGGGCAGATCAGGCCGCCGGTGCAACGGCGCACCACCTCGCCCTCCTCACGCACGGCATGACTGTCGCAGGCCGGGCAGCGGATCGGGAAGACGTAGGGCGTCGCATCCGCCGGGCGCTTTTCCATGACGACGTCGAGGATTTGCGGGATGACATCGCCGGCGCGCTGCACGATCACCGTGTCGCCGATGCGGATGTCGTGCTCCTCGTCGCGGATCGCCTGGCCGCTGTTGCCGATGCCCTTGATGTAGTCCTCGTTGTGCAGCGTGGCATTGGTGACCACCACGCCGCCCACCGTTACAGGCTCAAGCCGCGCCACTGGCGTCAGCGCGCCGGTACGGCCGACCTGAATGTCGATGCCGGTGAGGATGGTCGTCGCCTTCTCGGCCGGGAATTTGTGGGCGATGGCCCAGCGCGGGCTGCGCGAGATGAAGCCGAGACGCTGCTGCAGGTCGAGCCGGTCGACCTTGTAGACGACGCCGTCGATGTCATAACCCAGCGACGCGCGATCAGCCTCGATGAGATGATACTGCGACAAAAGCCCTTCCACGCTGTCGAAAAGCTTCATCAGCGGATTGGTCCTGAAGCCGTAGCTTCTGAAGGCGGCGACCATGCCCATCTGCGTATCGGCGGGCATTTCACTGATCTCGCCCCAGGCATAGGCGAAGAAGCGCAGCGGCCGGCTGGCGGTGATCGATGCGTCGAGCTGGCGCAGGGAACCGGCTGCCGCGTTGCGCGGATTGGCGAAGAGCGGCTTGCCCGCCTCGGCGTTGCGGCGATTGATCTCGGCGAAGTCGGCATGGCTCATATAGACCTCGCCACGCACTTCGAGCACGTCGGGGAAGTCGCCCGACAGCACGTTCGGGATATCGGCCACGGTGCGCGCATTGGGGGTGACGTTTTCGCCTACCTGCCCGTCGCCGCGCGTGGCCGCCGATACCAGCCGACCACGCTCGTAACGCAGCGACAGCGACAGCCCGTCGATCTTAGGTTCCGCGGTGATGGCGATCGGCGTGTCCGCCCCCAGCCTAAGGAAGCGCCTGATGCGGCCGACGAATTCGACCACATCGTCGTCGGCAAAGGCGTTGTCGAGCGACAGCATCGGCACCGCATGGGTGATCTTGCCGAACTTCGCGGAAACCTCGGCCCCTACCCGCTTGGATGGCGAATCCTCGCGGATGAGATGCGGGAAGCGCTGCTCGATGGCGAGGTTGCGCCGGCGCATGGCATCATATGCAGCATCTGTGATCGTCGGCGCGTCTTCAGCATAGTAGCGCCGGTCATGCTCGGCGAGTTCCTCAGCCAGCCGCGCAAGTTCGGCCGCGGCTTCCGCCTCGCTCAGCGATTCGACTGATTTCTCGGACATGATGCGGCTCCGGCTAAATTGCCGGGCCACCATAGTGCAGGATGCGGCTCCTAGGGAGCCGCCCCGACCGAATTCCACGTCAATTCAGCGGGATCGCAAACGCTCCTGACAATCTGCCTAGCCCTACAGTGGTCCGGGCTCAGGGGCGGGCGGGTCGATTTCGCCTCAAGAATGCGGCTGCTTCAGCTCCGATTTTGGCACATAGCGCGATATCTGGATTTCGCCTTCACGCTTGCGGGCTTCAGCAATATCGTAGGTGTTCTGCATGCGCATAAGCGTTTCCATACTGACACCGAACGCCTTTTCGATGCGCAAGCCCATCTCAGGTGACAACGACGAGCGGCCGTTGATGAACGTAGACAAAGCCGCACGGGTAACGCCAAGCGCTTCCGCCGCCGCAGTCACCGACAACTCCATCGGCTCGATGATCTCGGTTCGGACAAAACTCCCTGGATGAGGCGGGCTCTTCAGCCTGAAACCCTGTGTTTCGCTCATAGCCACCTCCTAATGGTAGTCCTCATAGTCGAGGTCGACGATCTCAACGTCGGTCTTGTCTATGAGAAAGGTCAAACGCCAGTTTCGAGTGACGGATAGGCTCCAGGTGCCCTTGCGCTCGCCACCGAGTTGATGCGCCTTCCAGCTTGGGACAGAGCGCAGTTCCTCTTCCCGCTCCATGTCTTGCAGGAAGCCAAGGATGTTGCGGATCTTGTCGACAAATTGTGGCGGAAGCCCGCTCGCATCGTCGGCTTCGAAAAGTCGGCGCAAGCCCTTGTGCTTCACGCTTCGGATTCTCATGCCGTTCAAGATAGGTCAAAGGACTCGAAGTGTAAAGCGACACGCTACACTTGACATCACACCCTCAGGACGCAGCGGCCACCGTATTCTCCCGCAGCAGCCGCTCGGCGGCAGCGCGCGCCTCTTCGGTGATGGTGGCGCCCGAGAGCATGCGGGCGATCTCTTCCTGGCGCGCGGTCCGGTCCATCTCGTGGATGCCGGTGGCGACGCGGTCGGTGTTGCCCTGCTTGGAGATCAGGAAATGCGTGGCAGCGCGTGCGGCAACCTGCGGCGCATGGGTGACCGAAAGCACCTGCACACGGCTGGAAAGCCGCGCCAGCCGCTGGCCGATGGCGTCGGCTACGGCACCGCCGACGCCGGTATCGATCTCATCAAAGACGAGAGTCGGAGCCGAACCGCGGTCGGCCAGCGCCACCTTCAACGCCAGAAGAAAGCGCGACAGCTCGCCGCCGGACGCCACCTTCATCATCGGACCGGGACGTGTTCCCGGATTGGTACGCACCCAGAACTCGACCTGGTCGATGCCTTCCAGCATGCGATTGTCGGCTTCGCTCGAGATCTCGACGATGAATTGCGCCCGCTCGAGCTTCAGTTCGGGCAACTCAGCCATGACCGTCTTGCGCAGCCCCTCGGCCGCCGTCTTGCGCAGTTCGGAGAGGTTGTTGGCAATGCGGTCATAGGTGTCGCGCGTGGCGCGTGCCTGCTGTTCGAGCCCCTGAAGCCGCTCTTCACCCGCATCGAGGTCGGCAAGGTCGGCGACCATGGTGTCGCGCAGCTTGGCGAGATCGTCGACGGCGACATTGTGCTTGCGCGCGGCCGCACGCAGTGCAAACAGCCGCTCCTCCGCCTTTTCAAGGCGCTGGGGGTCATATTCGGTAGCCCGGAGCGCCGCATCGACGCCCGATTGCGTCGCATCGAGCGAGATCATTGCCTCGTCGAGCGACTTCACCACCTCGTCGAGCAGGCCAGGCACCTCGGCTGCCTTGCGCTGCAGGCGGCGCAGCAGGCTCGCCAGTTGCGGCAGCGGCGAGGACGAGCCGGACAGCACGTCCTGCGCATCCTGGATTTCGGAAGCGATCTTTTCGACGCGCATCATCGAGGCGCGCAGTTCGGCAAGCTCGCTCTCCTCCCCCGGCTGCGGATCGAGCTTGGAAAGCTCGGTCACCGAAGCACGCAGATACTCGGCCTCGCGGGCGGCAGCCTCGACGCGGGCGCGGTGACGGGAAAGCTCCTGCTCGGCCGTGCGCCACAGTTTCCAGGCATCAGCAGTGGCACGCGCCTCACCGACATGCCCGCCGAACGAATCGAGCACCTCGCGATGCGCGCCGCCGTCGACAAGAGCGCGGTCGTCATGCTGACCGTGGATCTCGACCAACGCACGGCCGATGTCGCGCATCAAGGTCACGCTGGAGGGCTGGTCGTTGACGAAGACGCGGGTGCGGCCGTCGGCTGTCTGCACCCGGCGCAGAATCACGTCGCCGTCATCCTCGATGGCATTGTCGGCAAGCAGCGCGCGTACCGGGTGGTTGCGCGGCACGTCGAAGACGGCCGTCACCTGCCCCTGGGTCGCGCCATGGCGCACCAGCGAGGCGTCGCCGCGCGCACCGAGCGCGAGCGACAACGCATCGAGAAGAATGGATTTTCCGGCACCAGTCTCGCCAGTCAGCACCGAAAGACCCGGCAAGAAGTCGATGTCCAGCCGTTCAATCAGGACGATATCGCGGATCGACAGGCGCGAGAGCATCGAGTGCGATCAGGCGCCGGTAAACAGCTTCCCGGCCTTGGATATCCACGAGCCGGCATTCTCGCGCGGCTGCAAGCCGTTCGTCTGCAGAAGCTTGTAGGAATCCTTGTACCACTGGCTGTCAGGATAGTTCTGGCCAAGCACGGCGGCCGCCGTCTGCGCTTCTGATGTCAGGCCCATTGCGTAATAGGTCTCGACCAGACGCGCCAGCGCCTCCTCTACGTGACGCGTGTTCGAGTAGTTCTCGACCACGTTGCGGAAGCGCTTGGCCGAAGCGATGAACTCGCGGCGCTCGAGATAGTAACGGCCGATCTGCATTTCCTTGCCGGCGAGCTGGTCGCGGGCGAAGCGGATCTTGACGTTGGCGTCGTCGACATATTCCGACGCGGGCCAGCGCTGGACCACTTCCTGCATCGCCTCGATGGTGCGGCGTGCTTCCTTCTGATCCTGGGTCACGTCGCGGATCTGGCGGAAGTAGCTGAGGCCGATGATGTATTGCGCGTAGGCCGCGTCATCGGTCGAGGGATAGAGCGCGAGATAGCGCTTGGCCGAGTTGATCGCCTCTTCATAGGCGCCCTGGCGATAGCTGGCGAAAGCGCCCATCACCATCGACTTGCGCGCATACTCCGAATAGGGGTGCTGGCGGTCGACGGCCTCGAACTTGCGGCTGGCCTCCTTGAGGCGGCCGGCATTGAGGTTGGCGAGGCCCTGATTGTAGAGCACGTCAGCCGGTTCGGTCTGTTCGACATAGGTCGCCAGATCGACATCGGCCTCGCCCGACATGCAACCGGAAAGTGCGATTGCCGGAACGATGAGCGAAAGCGCCACAGCAAGAGGCTTCACGCGCAATTTCGACCGATCGGCTCGTATCAATGACATCAAGAGTTCCGCCCCTTTGGCGCCGTTTCGCTTTTAGGCAAATGGCCATAGACCACAACTGGCCGTGCCGGGCAACGCTATCGGCAGTCATTCGCGCAATTTTGTGGCGCATGAAGATGCCCGGCATTTTGCCGGGCGAGTGGTGCAACAACATCACACCACCCTTGCCGCACATTGCAGCTGATCAGAGCATCCAGGGCGCGTGAACCGCCGCACTGACGGCCGTGAGTTCGGCGGAGCGGCCGCGCTCGCGACGCGTGGTCTCGACGATTTCGAAGGCCGAGCGATCCTGCAGCAGCCGCCGCAGGGCAGCTGCATTCAGCCTGTGACCACCGCGGTAGGAGCGGAAGCAACCGATGAAGCGCGCGCCGGCCAGCGCCAGGTCACCCATGGCATCCAGCGTCTTGTGGCGAACGAACTCGTTCGAGAAACGCAGGCCTTCCATGTTGATGATGTGATCGTCGTCGCCGATGACCACGGAATTCTCCAGCGACGAGCCGAGCGCATAACCGGCCGCCCACAGGCGTTCTACGTCCTTCATGAAACCGAAGGTGCGGGCGCGGGAGATATCGCGGCGGAACGTTTCGTCACTGATGTCGGCGGCAAAGGACTGGCGGCCGATCGCCGGGCTTTCGAAGTCGATCTCGACCTCGAAGCGCGTACCGGCATAGGGACGGAACTCGGCCCACGACGCGCCGCTTTCGATACGCACCGGCTTGAGCACGCGGATGTAACGGCGCTTGACGTCCTGCACTTCGATGCCGACCTGATCGACGGCTTCAATGAACTGGGCAGCACTACCGTCGAGAATCGGCACTTCGGTGCCTTCGATTTCGATCAAGAGATTGTCGATGCCCAAGCCGAACAGGGCGGCCATCAGATGCTCGATCGTCGCGACATGGAGGCCGGCCGGATCGCCGAGCAAGGTGCAAAGATCGGTTGCACCCACTTCTGACACAATTGCGCGGAACTCTCTGTCGGCAACTTGGAAGACGACGCCCGTGTCGGCGTCAGCCGGAACGAAATGGATCGACACAGGCTTGCCACTATGTACGCCTATCCCTGACAGGCTCACACGTGATTTGAGTGTTGTCTGATAGTCCTGCAAGTCGATCCCCATGTGCCCGTCCGTTTCAGGTCCGCTTCCGACGTCAAGCGCACGGATCTCATCCGTGGCTGCGGGCGGTGTCTCATCCCCAAACACACACCCGAGCAACCTTAATCGGCGCGAAGATAGTCTTCCGGGTGTAAGACTCCAAATCACGGTTTCTTACTCTGTGTAACTGCGAGACCCCATCGAATCGCCCCGCCAACCCCATGATTTGCATATGCTTTTCATGACAAAAGGCGGGCGTCGAGACGCCCGCCTTTCAATCAGTGTTACCGCTCTTTCACAGCTCAATTTGCCTGGCGGCGCAAGAAGGCGGGAATCTCCAGCTGATCGTCATCCTGAGTCCTCGCCTGGGGCGCCAGGCGACCATGCTCGTCGAGCTGTCCGCGGCGCGGCGCGTAGAGCTGCGATTCCTGGCTCGCCATGCGGCGCTGCTCGGGGGCCGGCTGGCGCAGCTTCGGCTCGCGCGGCTGCGCGGGCTGCAGACGCGCCGGCTCTTCCTCGCGGCGGGTCAGACCGCTCGTCAGGCGCTTGAGCAGGCCCATAGGACCGCGATCCTCATGATCGACCGGCTGCGTCTTGGCTTCCACCTCGGCCTTCACCATCGGTGGGAAATCCTCGACGCGCGGCATGCGCTGCTGCACCGGAGCGGACTGAATCACCTCACGCTGGGGTGCCACCTGCTGCGGCTCCACCGGCTGGGGTGCCGGCTGATGAAACTGCTGCGGCTGCGGCTGGTATGCCTGCGGCTGCGGCTGAGCGGGCGGCGCCTGGAACAGCTTGCTCTGCGGGCGGAACTCTTCCGCGGGTGCGGCAGGACGCGGCTGGGCCATGACGGGTGCGCTGACTTCGGCAAGACGGATAGCCTCGGCGATCGGGTCATGGGCGCGCACTTCCATGCGCGGCTGCTCCTGCACGGCGATCTGCGGCTGTGCCGGGCGAATATCAGCCACCGGACGCGGAGCCGGCTTCGGCGCCTGACGGATGGTCAGCGGCGCGGAAGCCATGTCGGCCGCCGTCTTGTCGATGCCGGTGGCAACCACCGACACGCGGATGACGCCCTCGAGGTCTTCGTCGAAGGTGGCGCCGAGGATGATGTTGGCGTCCTGGTCGACTTCCTCGCGGATGCGGGTCGCGGCTTCGTCGACTTCGAACAGCGTCAGGTCGCGGCCACCGGTGATCGAGATCAGCAGGCCCTTCGCACCCTTCATCGAGGTCTCGTCCAGCAGCGGGTTGGCGATCGCAGCTTCCGCCGCGGCCATCGCACGGCCCTCGCCCGAGGCTTCGCCGGTGCCCATCATCGCCTTGCCCATCTCGCGCATCACCGAGCGGACGTCGGCGAAGTCGAGGTTGATCAGGCCTTCCTTAACCATCAGGTCGGTGATGCAGGCGACGCCCGAATAGAGCACCTGGTCGGCCATGGCGAAGGCGTCCGCGAAGGTCGTCTTGTCATTGGCGAGACGGAACAAGTTCTGATTCGGGATGACGATCAGGGTATCGACGCACTTCTGCAGCTCTTCGATGCCCATGTCGGCCGTCTTCATGCGGCGCTGGCCCTCGAAGTGGAACGGCTTGGTGACGACGCCGACGGTCAGGATGCCCTTTTCGCGTGCCGCGCGGGCAACGACCGGGGCAGCACCCGTGCCGGTGCCGCCGCCCATGCCGGCGGTGACAAAGCACATGTGGGTGTTCGACAGGTGATCGATGATCTCGTCGATGCACTCCTCGGCGGCGGCGCGACCGACTTCCGGCTGCGAACCCGCGCCGAGGCCTTCGGTGACATGCGCGCCGAGCTGGATGAGGCGCTCGGCCTTCGACATGGTCAGCGCCTGAGCGTCGGTGTTGGCCACCACGAACTCGACGCCGCGCAGGCCGGCCGTGATCATGTTGTTGACGGCGTTGCCGCCGCCGCCACCGACGCCGAACACGGTGATGCGTGGCTTCAGCTCAGTGATGTCCGGCTTCTGCAGATTGATCGTCATTGTCCTCGTCCTTTTTGCCTTTCGAGCCGCTTCGCCGTCGCGGCCGTCTAAGGGGTTGCCCCCGTCAATTCCTAGAAACTGTCTCTCAACCACTGACTCATGCGATGCAGTTTTCCGCCCGTTCCGGTTGCCCGGTAGCGGGAAATACCATTCGCCGAATGGCTCTCGATGCCAGCCATTTGCGGATAGATGAGAAGCCCGACCGCGGTCGCGAAGGCAGGCCCCTTTGCCGCCTCGGGCAGGCCAGCGACGCCGAGCGGCCGGCCAATGCGTACATTGCGACCGAGAATGCGGCGCGCAGCTTCCGGCAGGCCCACCAGTTGACTGGCGCCGCCCGTCAGCACGACGCGCTTGCCGATCGCATTGCCGTAACCAGACTTGTTGAGCCGATCGCGCAGGAGTTCGAGCGTCTCGTCGATGCGCGCGCGAATGATGCGCGTCATCACCGAACGAGGGATCTGCAGCGGTACTTCGTTTTCGTCGACGCCGATGGGCTGGATGCTGATCAGGTCGCGATCGTCGGCGCTGCCGGGCAACGCCGAGCCGTGCATGACCTTCAGCCGCTCGGCATCGTCGAGACGCGTCGACAGGCCCTTGGCAAGATCCATGGTGACGTGGTTGCCGCCGACCGGAATGGCGTCGGCATGAACGAAGCGCCCCTCGGAGAAGACCGACAAGGTGGTCGTGCCGCCGCCCATGTCGATGCAGGCCGCACCCATTTCCAGTTCGTCATCGACCAATGCCGCGAGGCCGCTGGCGTAGGGCGTCGCAACCATATGCTCCACCGACAGGTGCGAGCGATTGATGCAGAGTTCGAGATTGCGCAGCGGCGCGGAATCGCCGGTCAGCACATGCATGTCGACGCCGAGCATATCGCCGACCATGCCGCGCGGGTCGCGCACGCCGCGTTCGGCATCCAGCGAAAAGGCGACGGGCAGCGAATGAATGACCTCGCGCTCAGCCTTGAGCGCCTGCTTGGCACCTGCCGACAACACGCGCTTGACGTCGGCTTCCTCGACCTCGTGGCCGCCAAGATTGATCGTCGCCGTAAAGGCCTCGCTCTTGATGCGACCGGCCGACAGATTGACGATCAACGAGTCGGCCGTCAGCCCGGCCATGCGCTCGGCTGCATCCACGGCAAGCCGGATGGCATGTTCGGCGCGGTCGAGATCAACGACCACGCCGGACTTCACGCCCTGCGATTTCTGATGACCGATGCCGATGACCTGGGCCTGGTGCGTGCGCCCCTTGAGCAACTGGCTGCCTTCGGTGGGCTTGAGCTTGGCCACCACGCAGCAGACCTTGTTCGAGCCGACATCGAGCACCGTGAGGATGCCCGAGCGGCGCGACGCAGGATCTTTTTGTCCGCCCAGCCAGCTCATGTTCTCTTCTCCGTCGTCGCCTTGACGACCTTTGGCTTCGCGCTGAGCTCGGCCTGGCGACGCTCCATCGCCTCCGGCGTCAGCTGCACCACCAGCCTGTCGGTGAACCGCATATCCACTGTCGAGATATCACGACCCAAAAGCGCATCCTGGCGATCGAGCGCGACAAGCTCGGCAAGTGCCAAATCGACGTGATTCTCCGGCAACTTGACCGTAATGCCGTTGTCGAGACGCAGGTCCCACCGCCGCTCGCCGATGCGAACATAGCCTTTCACCCGCGAAGCCAGCTCCGGATAGGCGCTTACCTTGGCGACGAAATCGGCAGCGCGCTGGCCAGCATCGAAGCCGACGACCAGCGGCAGGACCGCCTGGCGCCCACCGACGAATGGCGCGATCACGCGACCGGACTTCTCCACGACGCTGAGCTCATTGCCGTGCTGCCAGATGGCGAAGGCCTCGCGCTCTTCGACGCGAACTTCAATCGTATTCGGATAGACCTTGCGCACGGCAGCTTCGCGCACCCAGGGCAGGCTGGCGATGCGCACACGCGCCTGATCGGGATCGAAGCCGACCAACGACGTCCAGCCATCGAGTTCCAGCTTGTCGAGGATGTCGATTTCGGACGTCTCGCGATTGCCCGAAACCTTGATCTGATCGACAGCAAAACCACTGCGGGCAGTCACACCCTGCACCATCGCCGGGAAGTGACCGCCAAGATAGGCGCCATACAGGGAGCTTGCAGCAAGGAAGGCCGCCGTCAGCATCGACGCAGCATAGGGCGGCGGCGTGAATTGGCCGCGCCCGAAGCGCGACAGGACACGCACAGGCTTGCGCAGGAACCGCGGCAGCACAAAGCCATCCGCAGACAGGGACAGCCCGAAGATACCCGGCTTTGCGCCGCGCACTCCCCTGCCATATCCCGACCTCAACGCAAGCACGAAGCGTCCTCCACCATCCAACTCAACAATTCACCAAACGAATGCCCCGCCTGCGCGGCAATCTCAGGCACCAGCGACGTCGGCGTCATGCCGGGTTGCGTATTGACCTCCAGCCAGACGACCTCGCCATTCTCCGAATAGCGGTCGTCGTAACGGAAGTCAGACCGGGAGACACCCCGACAGCCAATCGCTTGGTGAGCCTTGAGCGCCAGTGTTTGTATTTTTTGGTAAATATTCGGTGAAACTTTCGCGGGGCATTCGTGCTTTGAGCCGCCGGCGACATATTTTGAATCATAATCGTAGAAGGCGTGCCCCGTCGGAATGATCTCGCAGACGCCGAGCGCGACATCACCCATCACAGCACAGGTCAGCTCGCGCCCATAGACGTAGCGCTCAACCATGACGGTGTCGCCATAGCGCCACTCGGACGACGAGATCACCTGCGGTGGATGCGACTGATCCTCCTTGACGATCACCACGCCAAAGCTTGACCCCTCGGTCACCGGCTTAACCACATAGGGAGGCTTCATCGGATGCTGATTGCCGATCGAAAAACGATCCAAAACCCTGGATTCGGCAACCGGAACACCGACCGCTTTCGCGATCTTCTTCGCCTGCTCCTTGTTCATCGCAAGCGCAGAGGCCAGCACGCCCGAATGCGTGTAGGGAATACCAAGATATTCGAGAATACCCTGGATGGTACCATCCTCGCCGAACGGACCATGCAGCGCATTGAAAGCGACATCCGGCCTGAGATCGGAAAGGACTGCGCCGACATCACGGCCGACATCGACGCGCGTAACCTTGTAGCCAACCTGTTCGAGCGTGTCGGCGCAGGCATTTCCGGACGAAAGGGACACGGGCCGCTCGGACGAGAATCCACCCATCAAGACAGCAACGTGCTTCGACTTCATCCCCGAAAATCCCCTCTCAACCCCAAACACAACACCTTGTTTCCAAAGACGGAATCACTGCCCTCCGGAAGTTGACCCTCCGGATGAAAACGCGGGTTACGCGTCACGCGACTCAAATCAGGAAACGCTTTAGGGCAGAGAATCAGAGACTTGATTCCGTGGCAAGTGCCGATTGGAAATCGTTGCGATTTCATGACGGCATGTGCTTCCGCAAGCCCGCGAAACGACCGCCGGAAACGCATAAATCGGGCCGCAAACAGTCCGTCACGCGGAAGTCGAAGACGTCGCGAAAAATTGTCGCTGCAAATTGGCTTTGCTTGCGCGCGGTCGGCAGCGCCGAGCGCACGCAATGCTTGAAAGGCGGGGCGAAGTCTTAACGAATCCTTAACGCACCCGCAGGGACGCGCTGTGCGCTAAAGCAGCTGCCCAAGAAATTCCTGCACTTCGTGTCCGGGCTTGAAGCGTCCGATGCGCTTGATTTCCCACTGCAGGCGAATGCCGGAATTCTCCAGCACGCGGCTGCGCACGGTCTCGCCGAGATATTCCAGATCGTAGCCGGTGGCGTTGCCGGTGTTGATCATGAAATTGCAGTGCATCGGCGACATCTGCGCCCCACCGATCATCAGGCCGCGGCAGCCAGCCTTGTCGATTTCCTTCCAGGCCGAGGTGCCCTCGGGGTTCTTGAAGGTCGAGCCGCCGGTCTTCTCGCGGATCGGCTGAACCGTCTCGCGATGGTGCTGAACCTCGTCCATCGCCTTCCGGATGGCATCCTTGTCCTCGGCATAGCCCTCGAAGGTGGCCGAGGTGAAGATCAGGTCTGCCGCCGCAGCCGAGTGACGGTAAGCGTAGCCCATGTCGGCGTTCGACAGCACATGCAGGTTGCCGGCGCGGTCGAGCGCCCGAACCTCGATGACGCGCTCGCGCGTCTCGACGCCGTTGGCGCCCGCATTCATGCGCAATGCCCCGCCAATGGCGCCGGGAATACCGTGGTAGAAATGGAAGCCGCCGATGCCTTGTTCATGGGCGAGCGCTGCCACGCGCTTGTCGGGCGTCGCCGCCCCTGCCCTGATCCGCGTCTCGGAAATCGCCTCGGCCTCGCCAAAGCCCTTGGCCGAAAGGCGCACGACGAAGCCAGGAATGCCTCCTTCGCGCACCAAAAGGTTGGAGCCGATGCCGACGACCATGACCGGGATCTCCTGCGGCACAGCCTTCAGGAACGCCGCCAGATCTTCCTCGTCGGCCGGCTGGAACAGCGCGTCGGCAATGCCGCCGGCGCGGAACCAGGTGATCTTCTCCATCTCGGCATTTGCCGTGATGCGCCCGCGCAATGCGGAAAGCCGGTCGCCTAGCTTTGCGATCAGTGCCGCGCCGCCGCCCGTCACGCCCCGCCTCCCGAGAGTTCTCCGGGAAGTGCATAGGCCCACTGGGTGATGTTGCCGGCGCCAAGGAAGACGACGAAGTCGCCTGGCTTTGCCAGATCGCGGACAGCAGGCGCAATCGCCGAGGGTCCCTCGACATAGCGCGCGTCGCGGTGGCCACCGGCACGGATGCGCGACGTCAGCGTCTCGGAGTTCACCCCGTCGATGGCATCCTCGCCCGCGGCATAAACCGGCGCAACCATGACCGTATCGGCGTCGTTGAAGCAGGCGGAGAAATCATCGAACAGATCGCGCAAGCGCGTGAAACGGTGCGGCTGGGCGATGGCGATGACGCGGCCCTTGGTGGCCTCGCGCGCCGCACTGAGCACCGCCTTGATCTCAACCGGATGGTGGCCGTAGTCGTCGAACACCTCGACGCCGTTCCACGAACCGGTATGAGTGAAGCGCCGCTTGACGCCGCCGAACGACGACAGTCCGCGCTTGACCGCCTCCGCGCCGATGCCAAGCTCGGTCGCGACCGCGATGGCTGCGGTGGCATTGGAAACGTTGTGGCGGCCAGGCATCGGCAGGCGCAGGCCTTCGATGACAGTCGAGGACGCCGATTTGCGGTTACGGATGACGACGTCGAAGATCGAGACCGCGCCCTCCATGCGATGGTTGGTGTAGCGCACGTCAGCCTGGGCGTTCTCGCCATAGGTGATGACGCGGCGGTCCTCGATACGGCTGACCAGCGCCTGCACTTCCGGATGATCGGTGCACATGACGCCGAAGCCGTAGAACGGCACATTCTCGACGAACTGGCGGAACGCTTCGCGCACCTTGTCGAAGGTGCCGTAGTGATCGAGATGCTCAGGATCGATATTGGTGATCACCGCGATATCGGCCGGAAGCTTCAGGAAGGTGCCGTCGCTCTCGTCGGCCTCCACCACCATCCACTCGCCCTCGCCCATGCGCGCGTTGGTGCCGTAGGCATTGATGATGCCGCCATTAATGACGGTCGGGTCGAGCCCGCCGGCGTCGAGCAGCGTCGCCACCATCGAGGTCGTGGTCGTCTTGCCGTGGGTTCCGCCGATGGCAACCGCATTGCGGAAGCGCATGAGTTCGGCCAGCATTTCGGCGCGGCGGACGATCGGCAGAAGCTTTTCGCGCGCAGTCTTCAGTTCCGGGTTGGACTTCTTGATCGCGGTCGAGACGACGACAACCTCGGCGTCACCGAGATTTTCGGCCCGGTGGCCAACGAAGCACTCGATGCCCTTCTCGCGCAGGCGCTGCACATTGGCGCTCTCGGACTGGTCGGAGCCCTGCACCTTGTAGCCGAGATTGTGCAGCACTTCGGCGATGCCGCTCATGCCGATGCCGCCAATGCCGATGAAATGCACGAGGCCAATCGTCTGCGGCATCTTCATGCCCGCACCCCCTTCTTGAATTCCGCAACGGGTATTTTCGACGCAATAGCCTCTGCGAGGTCGGCAAGCAACCTTGTGGCGTCCGCTTTGCCGACTGACTTTGCGGCAGATGCCATGCCGGAAAGCCGCTGCGGATCGCTCATCGCGCCGGCCAACAGGTCGGCGATGAGTTGTGGCGACAACGTCGCCTGCGTATGCACTTCCGCTCCGCCAGCCTCTGCCAACCTTGCGGCGTTGGCAGCCTGGTCGTGGTCGAGCGCGTGCGGATATGGCACCAGGAATGCCGGCCGGCCGATCACCGCGATCTCGGAAACGGTCGAGGCACCTGAGCGCGAAATCACCAGATGGGCGGCGGCCATGCGCTCAGCCATGTCATTGAAGAACGGCGAGACATCAGCTTCGATGCCGAGCTTGGCATAGGCAGCCTTCACCCGCTCGGCATCCTCCTTGCGCGCCTGCTGGGTCACGCGCAGGCGCCTGCGCTGGGCTTCCTCCAACAGCGCAATCGCGGCCGGAACCGCATCGGAGAAGAACTGCGCGCCCTGGCTGCCGCCGAACACCAGAAGACTGAACCTGTCCGAACCCGTTGAAGCGGCATAGGGCGATTTCGCCGCCTCGATGACGGCGGGCCGCACCGGATTGCCGGTGACCACGATCTTTGCAGCGTTGCTGCCGACATTCTCCGACAGGAAGCCGCCGGCGATCGCGTCGACCTTGCCGCCCAACGCCCTGTTGGCTCGGCCCATCACCGCGTTCTGTTCATGCACCATGGCCGGCACGCCGCGGCGAGTCGCAGCATAGAGCGGCGGCAGCGTCGGATAGCCGCCAAAACCGATCACGACCGCGGGCTTGACCTTGGCGATCACCTGCGAAGCCTCGCGCACGCCGCGCCAGATGCGCCAGAACGCGCGCAGCAGCGAAACCGGGTTCTTCGAGCCGATGGTCGCCGACGAGATCGGATGGATGGCTGCCGCCGGAAACTTGCCGGCGAAACGCTCGGCGCGGTCGTCGGTGGCAAGATGCACCTGCCAGCCGCGCGCGGTCAGTTCGTGCGCCAGCGCCTCGGCCGGAAAGAGATGGCCGCCGGTTCCGCCGGCGGCAAGCATGACAGTTCCCTTGGCCATGTTATTCGGCCGCAACTGCGTGCCGCGGCATGGCGGCGAAACCGGAGGTTCTGAGCTTCTCGGGCTTCCTGCGCGTCAACGCCAGCACCATGCCCATGGAGATGGCAATCGCGATCAGCGACGAGCCGCCATAGGAGATGAACGGCAGCGTCATGCCCTTGGCCGGCATCAACTGCAGGTTCACGCCCATGTTGATGACAGACTGGAAGCCGAAGACGACGACGAGTCCGGCCACCGCATAGCGGGTGAAATCATCGTGCTCGCGCAGTGCAGTGCGCAAGCCGCGCAGCACGATGAAGGCGAATATCGCCATGATGATGAGGCACAGCATGATGCCAAACTCCTCGCCGGCGACGGAGAAGACAAAGTCGGCGTGGCTGTCGGGGATGACGCGCTTGACCGTGCCCTCGCCTGGCCCGACGCCGAACCAGCCGCCGTTGATGATGGCGTCACGGCCCATGTCGACTTGGAACGTGTCGCCCTCGCCGGTCATGAAGCGATCGATACGGCCGGCGACGTGGGGAAAGATCGTGTAGGCAGCGAACAGGCCACCGACTGCGCTGAAGCCGAGCACGATGATCCAGAACCATGACATGCCGGCCATGAAGAACATCACCCCCCATGTACCCAGCGTCAGCATGGTCTGCCCAAGGTCGGGCTGCGCCATCAGCAACGCCACTACCAGCCCGAGCAGGATCATGGCGAACAGGTTGCCCGGAATGTCCGGCTGACGTTCATGTTCGGCAAACAGCCAGGCGCAGATGACGACGAAGGCAGGCTTGAGGAATTCCGACGGCTGGATCGAAAGACCTGCCAGCGACACCCAGCGCCGCGCGCCCTTTACCTCGACGCCGACGAACAGCACCGCCACCATCATCACCAGCATGATACAGAGCATGATCAGGGCCATGCGCCGGATCTGCCGGGCATCGAGGAATGAAACCCCGATCATCACCACAAGTGCGGGGATGGTGAAGATGATCTGCCTGGTGGCGAAGTGGAAACTGCCGAGGCCGATGCGCTCGGCCACCGCCGGGCTCGCGGCGAATGAAAGCACGATGCCGAGCCCCATCAGCGACAGAAACGCTGCCAGGAACCAGCGATCGACCGTCCACCACCACAGGGCAACGGGACTTCTGTCGAGACGGCTGATCATTATCTTGCCCCTCCGATAGCGCTGACGCCATCAATAGCATCGACAGCTTGCCTGAAGGCTTCGCCGCGAATCTCGAAATTCTTGAACTGGTCGAAGCTGGCGCAGGCCGGCGACAGCAGCACCACCACCTCGCCACCGGCGTCGTCCCTTGCCGCATCCCACGCCGCACGCTCGACTGCTGCAGCCAGCGTGCCGGCAATCTCGTAAGGTGCGGCTTCGCCAAGCGTTGCAGCAAACGCCGGAGCAGCCTCGCCGATCAGGTAGGCGCGCGCAATGCGCGGGAACAGCCCACGCAGCGGCTCGATACCGCCCTCCTTGGGCAGGCCGCCGGCGATCCAGTAGATGCGCGGGAAGCTCGACAGTGCCGGTGCCGCCGCATCCGCATTGGTCGCCTTGGAATCGTTGATGAACAGGACGTGATCCTTGCGGCCCACCTGCTCCATGCGATGAGCAAGCCCGGGGAAGCTCTCCAGCCCTGCCTGGATCTCACCGAGATCGAGGCCCACCTTGAGGCAGGCGACGACGGCGGCAAGCGCGTTCTGGGCGTTATGCTGGCCGCGCAGCGAGCCGATGCCTTCGAGGAAGGCGATGCGGCTATAGCGACCGTCGACCGCTTCCATCAGGTTGGTGCCGTCGGCGAAATAGCCGTCGGTCAGCGGCAGTCGCTTGGAGATGCGCACGACGTCCTTGCCGGCGCGCTCGAGCCGGTCGGCGATCTGGGCGCAATAGATGTCGTCGACGCCGATGATGGCGGTGTCGCTGCCGGCGACCAGCCGCTCCTTGATGGCGGCGTAGTGCTGCATCGTGCCGTGGCGGTCGAGATGGTCAGGCGTGAGATTGAGCAGGACACCTGCCGTCGGGTTGACGGAGGGTGCGAGGTCGATCTGGTAGGACGAACACTCGACGACATAGTTCCGGTCGGGCTGCGGCGGATCGAGCGTCATCACCGCACGGCCGATATTGCCGCCCATCTGCGTGTCGCGGCCGGCCGATTTCAGGATATGCGCCGTCAGCGCCGTCGTCGTCGACTTGCCGTTGGTGCCGGTAATGGCGATGAACGGCGCCGTAGGTGCTGCGGCGATCCGCTCGCGCGCAAACAGTTCGACGTCGCCGATGATCTCGACGCCAGCACCGCGAGCAAGCTCCACCGTCCAGTGCGGCTTGGGATGCGTCAGCGGTACGCCCGGCGACAGCACGAAGGACGAGATGCCGGCCCAGTCGGCGCCGTGCAGGTCGCCCGTGGGGATGCCGCCGCTGAACGCCCGCGCCACGCTCTCGGGATTGTCGTCCCAGGCAAGCACTTCCGCCCCGCCTTCGATGAGGGCACGCGCCGTTGCAATACCCGAGCCGCCGAGCCCGAACAGAGCAACGCGCTTTCCCCTGAATGACGTGGCAGGAATCATGGACACCTCAGCGCAGTTTAAGGGTGGAAAGACCGATCAGCGCCAGGATGACGGCGATGATCCAGAAGCGGATGACGACCTGGCTCTCTGTCCAGCCCAGCTTCTCGAAATGATGATGGATAGGCGCCATCAGGAAGACGCGGCGGCCGGTCATCTTGAAGAAGCCGACCTGGATGATCACCGACAGCGCTTCCATGACGAACAGGCCGCCGATGATCGCCATGACGATCTCGTGCTTGGTAGCGACCGCGACCGTGCCGATCAGGCCGCCCAGCGCCAGCGAGCCGGTGTCGCCCATGAAAATGGCCGCCGGAGGCGCGTTGAACCACAGGAAGCCGAGCCCTGCGCCAATGACCGCGCCGAGGATCACGGCAAGCTCACCGGTGCCGGGAACGAAATGGATCTGCAGATATTCGGCGAAGACCGCGTTACCCGAGAGATAGGCGATGACGCCGAAGGACGCCGCTGCAATCATGATCGGCACGATGGCAAGGCCGTCGAGCCCGTCGGTCAGGTTCACCGCATTGCCGGCGCCGACGATGACGAAGCAGGCGAAGGGGATGAAGAACCAGCCGAGATTGAGCAGGAAATCCTTGATGAAGGGGAAGGTCAGCGACGACGAGAACGGCGCCTGGCCATTTTGCATGATGATCCATGCGGCGATTGCCGCGATCAGGAACTCGATGCCGAGTCGCGCCTTGCCGGATAGCCCCAGATGGGACTGCTTCGTGACCTTGAGATAGTCGTCATAAAAACCGATGGCGCCGAAGCCGACGGTGACGAACAGCACTACCCAGACATAGACGGAGGCGATGTTGGCCCACAGCAGCGTCGAACCGATGATGCCGCACAGGATCATCAGGCCGCCCATCGTCGGCGTGCCTGCCTTCTTGAAATGGGTCTGCGGCCCGTCTGCGCGGATCGGCTGCCCCTTGCCCTGCCTGATGCGCAGGGCGTTGATGATCGCCGGTCCGAAGATGAACACGATCAACGCCGAGGTGATCAGCGCTCCGCCGGTGCGGAAGGTGATGTAGCGGAAAACGTTGAAGATCGAGACCTTGTCCGCAACGTCGACAAGCAAAGTTAGCATGCTTCCCCCGAGACCCCGTCAGGCCGGTATGGTGTTGCCGGCCTCAGCCGGAAATGTCTTGATCATCGCTTCGACCAGCCGCGAGAAGCCGATACCCTTCGACGACTTGATCATGATGGCGTCACCGGGCTGCACCACATCCAGCAGGACAGGCTTCAGTTCCTCGACGCCGGCGCGGTATTCTGACTTGACCCCTGCGGGCAGTGCATCGGCAAGTGCCTTCATTTCCGGCCCGGCGAGCAGCACCAGGTCGGTCCTGGTCGAGCCGATAAGCTCGGCAAGCGCGGAATGCAACTGCGCCGAATGCGCACCAAGTTCGAGCATGTCGCCAAGCACCGCGATGCGGCGCCCGCCATTCGGTACGGGCGTCGCATCGAGCAGTTCGATCGCCGCCTTCATCGAAGCTGGGTTGGCGTTGTAGCTTTCGTCGATCAAGGTGATCGGCCCGTTCGCAAGCTGGAGGATATGGCGCTTGCCGCGCCCGCTTTCGGCCGACATGGTGGCCAGCGCGGTTGCAACCGTCGGCACGTCGGCGCCGCACAGATGGGCCGCGCCAAGGACGGCGAGCGCATTCTGGACGATGTGCCGCCCCGGCGCGCCAAGGCGGGCCGCCACGTCGCGACCGCCGATGCGGGCGACGATCATCGAATGATCGGCCTCCAGCGTGCATTTCAGCAGCCGAAAATCCGCACGCGCATCTTCGCCGAAGCCCAGGATGTTTTCGACGCCGGCAGCATGGGCGAGCTTTTCAAGCAGATCGAAGCGGTCATCGTCGCGGTTGAGCAGCACCGCGCCATCAGGCTCGACGCCCTCGAAAATCTCGGCCTTGGCCCTGGCGATCTCGTCGAGGCTGCTGAAGAAGCCTAGATGCGCCGCCGCAATCAGCGTCACGATCGCGACGTGCGGGCGAACCATGCGCACCAGCGGGCTGATCTCGCCCGGATGGTTCATGCCGACTTCGAAGACGCCGTAATCGCAGTCTTCGGGCATGCGCGCTAGAGTCAGCGGCACCCCCCAATGGTTGTTGAAGGACGCCGCCGAGGCATGCACCTTGCCGACCGAGGTCAGAGCATGGCGCAGCGCCTCCTTGGTCGAGGTCTTCCCCACCGAGCCGGTGACCGCAATGATGCGCGCACGCGAACGCGCGCGCGCCGCGACGCCAAGCCTTTCGAGCGCGACAAGCACGTCGGGAACCACGATCATCGGTGCCATCAGGCGCCCGAGCGCCGGCAACTTGCCTTCCGCCACCACCAGCAACCCCGCCCCCGCCTTGACCGCGGCGGTCGCGAAGTCGTGGCCGTCCATCGCATCGCCCTTGATGGCGAAGAAGGCCTCGCCGGGCTTCAGGCTGCGGCTGTCGATGGAGATTCCGGTAATGCCTTCGGGCATCTGGCCGAGCGGCCGTCCGCCCGTTGCTTCGACAAGCGCCTCCGATGTCCACAAATAGCTCATGCCGCTCCCCCGGCGAGCGCGTTGAGGACTTCTTCGTGGTCGGAGAAGTGCAGTGTCTCGCCGCCCACCGTCTGGCCCACTTCGTGGCCCTTGCCGGCCACGATCAGCGTGTCGCCTTCGCGCAGCATCGCCACGGCCTCTTCGATGGCCTTGCGGCGGTCGCCGATCTCGATGGCGCCAGGGGCTGCCGCCATGATCGCCGCGCGAATGGTCGCGGGCACTTCTGATCGCGGATTGTCGTCAGTGACGATTGCAACATCGGCAAGCCGCGTCGCGATCTCGCCCATGATCGGGCGCTTGCCGCGGTCGCGGTCGCCGCCGCAGCCGAACACCACGATGACGCGGCCCGTGGTGAATGGGCGAACCGAAGCCAAAACGTTCTCCAGCGCGTCGGGCTTGTGGGCATAGTCGACATAGACAGGCGCACCGGACGCGGTGGTGCCGACGAGGTCGAGCCGCCCGGGCGCGCCCTTGAGATGTTCCAGCGCCGCCAGCGCCTTGGCGACATCAGTGCCGGTGGCAATGGCGAGGCCTGCGGCGACGAGCGAATTGGCAACCTGGAAATCGCCGGCCAGCGGCAGGTCGATTTCGTAGATCACCCCGCCGCATTCGATCTCGGCACGCTGCCTGTGTCGCTCATGCTCGACCCGCTTGAGGCTCAGGAACTGGCCGCCGCGGCCGACCGTCAACACGTCCATGCCGGCCGCACGCGCGGCATCGACCGTCGGCTCGGACCACGGATCGTCGGCGAAGATTACTGCCGGCGCGCCCTTCGGCAGCAAAGTATCGAACAGGCGCAGCTTGGCGCGGTGATAGTCCTCGACCGTGGGATGGTAGTCCATGTGGTCGCGGCCGAGGTTGGTGAAGCCGGCAGCGGCGAGCCGCACGCCGTCAAGGCGGCGTTGGTCGAGACCGTGGCTGGAGGCTTCCATCGACGCATGGGTGACACCGGCATCGGCCAGCTCAGTGAGCAGCTTGTGCAGCGCCACCGGGTCGGGCGTCGTCAACTGGCCGTATTCGTTGCGGCCCGGCGCCACCACGCCGGTGGTTCCGATGCTGGCGGCGGCAAAGCCCACCTGTTCCCAGATCTGGCGCGCGAAGGCGGCGACGGAGGTCTTGCCGCTGGTTCCGGTCACCGCGACCATGGTTGCAGGCTGGCGGCCGTAGAAACGGGCGGCGCTCAGCGCCAGGCTCCGGCGCGGATCGTCAACGGAGATAACCGGCACGCCGATCGCGCCAAGGTCAGCGCCGTCGGCAGCCACTACTGCCACCGCGCCGCGCTTGGCGGCGTCGCCGGCGTAAGCAGCTCCGTCGGCCTTGCTGCCGGCGACGGCAAAAAACACGGTTCCCGGCGTCACCTGCCGCGAATCCGAAGAAACCCCGCTCACCTCGACATCGCTGGACAGCAACCCATCGACAGGCAGGATACCGGCAAGGTCTGATAGTTTCATCGAGTTCCGATCGTCACAAACAAGCGGCGCGCCCATTGGCGCGCCAGCAGAATCAAGGGTAGGAAGCGAGCGTTGCGCCATTTTCATGGCTGAATTCTGGCTTGACGCCAAGCAGCGGTGCCGCACGGCGGATAATGTTGGCAACCATCGGTGCCGCATTGAAGCCGGCGGTCGCCCCCACTCCGGGATGTTCCGGTTTCGGTTCATCAACGATGGTCAGCACGATGTATTGTGGATCGTCCATCGGGAATGCCGCGACAAAGGCGTTGAAACGCTTGTCGGTCGAATAGCGACCATTGACGACCTTTTCGGCCGTGCCGGTCTTGCCGCCGACGCGATAGCCGGGGACCTGGGCGCGCGTGCCCGACCCGCCCGTGCCCTTCGTGGCGTTGAGCGTGTAGAGATAACGCATCGCCTCGCTGGTCGAGGGCTTGACCACCTGCGTGGCAACCGCTTCGGCTTCGGCCTCGCTACGCTTCAGGAAGGTCGGCGGCATCAGCTTGCCGCCATTGACCAGAGCGGCAGCACCGACCGCGGTCTGCAGCGGCGTCGTCGACATGCCGTGCCCGAACGAGATCGTGATCGAGTGCACTTTCTTCCAGACCTTCGGCTCGGTCGGACGCGCAACCTCCGGCAACTCGGTCTGCATACGGTCGAGCAGCCCCAGGCGCTGCAGGAACTCGCGGTGACCTTCGATGCCGACCACATCGGCCTCGCGTGCCGAGCCGATGTTCGACGAAAAGATGAACACCTCGGGAACGGTCAGCACCCTGCCCTTGCCGTGGAAATCGCGGATGGTCTGGCGGCCGATGGTGATTGGCCTCGTCGCATCGACGGTGCTGTTCAGCGACATCTTGCCGGAATCGAGCGCCATCGCCGTTGTAAAGCTCTTGATCGTCGAGCCCATTTCGAACAGGCCGGCCGACATGCGGTTCAGGCGATCCTTGTCCTGGGCATTGTAGGGGTTGTTCGGGTCGAAATCCGGCACCGAGCCCATGCCCAGGACTTCGCCGGTCTTGACGCTGAGCACGACCGCACCTGCCGCCACGGCGTGATACTTCTCAAGCGCCGTCACCAGTTCGTCGCGAACGATATGCTGGACGCGCAGGTCGATCGAAAGCTCGACCGGCTTGAGATCCTTGGCGATCGCCAGCCCCGAAGCCTGAAGATCGGCAAGACCCTGGTCGTCGATATATTTCTCGAGACCGGAAATGCCCTTGTTGTCGATATTGGTCAGCCCGACGATGTGCGAAGTCGTCTCGCCACCCGGATAGAAGCGCCGCTTTTCCATGCGGAAGCCTACGCCGGGAATGCCGAGCTGCAGTATCTCGGCCTGCTGCTTGGGCGTCAACTGGCGCTTGAGCCAGACAAAGCCGGTGCCGCTTTTCAGCTTGTTGTAGGTCTGCTCGACATTGATGTCGGGCAACACGGTGGACAGCTTCTCGACGGCCTCGTCGGCATCGACGATGCGGCGTGGCTCAGCAAACAGCGAAGCGGTCTTGATGTCGGTGGCCAGCACCTCGCCGTTGCGGTCGACGATATCAGGGCGCGACGCGGTGACCCTGGATTCAGGTCCACTCGAAACCTCAGGATCGAGCATGCCGAGATAGACGAGACGGCCGGCGATGGTCGCATAGATGCCGAAGAACACCGCCATGGTCATGACGACGCGGGTGCGCGTGCGGCCGCCAGTTGCCTTGCGCGCGCTGTCGACGACGATGGAGGTACCGCCCTCGCCCTTGCGGCGTTTCCTGCCAGGCAAGCCGATCATTGGGCAATTCCTCCCGTCACGGTGCGGTCCGGTGCTGCGTCGGCCATGCTGCCCGCTTCGCGGGTGATGTCTTCGATCGTCAGCTGACGAACCGGCAGATCCTTGAGGCTGACGATCTGGCGCGCGTCCACCGGCTCCAGTTGCAGTTCCGACTGGTAGGTCTGGGCAAGCTTCTGCAGCCGCGACGGCTGCGTCAGCAGGCTCCAGTCGGCCTTGAGCAGGTCGATCGTGTCTTCCTCGAAACGGATCTGCGCCTCGATCTTGCGCACCGCGTCGAGCTGGTTCTCCGCGTCATGCTTGGTCTGGTAGGTAAAGGCCGCGGCCCCAACCATCACGGCGATCAGCACGATGTCGCTGGTACGGAACATTGGCTCACCTTTCTCCCGAATGACTGACGTCGGGAAGCTTCGGCAGCCCGAAGATCGAAAAATCCTCATCGCGCGGCGCAGCCGTCGTGCGGACCGCCGCGCGCAGCTTGGCCGAGCGGGCACGCGGATTGGCGGCGGTCTCGGCATCGCTCGGCCCGACCGCACCGCCCGATTTCTGGAACGTCGTGGCGATCGTCTCAAGTTCAGGCATGTAGCGCGAACGTGACGGCGCGCTGGAGCGGTCGGCAATGAAACGCTTGACGATGCGATCCTCAAGCGAATGGAAGGTGACGACCACCAGCCGCCCACCGGGCTTCAGCGCACGCTCGGCCGCGAACAGGGCACGGGCCAATTCGCCGAGCTCGTCGTTGACGTAGATGCGCAAAGCCTGGAACACCCGGGTCGCCGGGTGGATCTTGTCCTTGGGGCTGCGGCCGATATGGGTTTCGATGGCATCCGCCAGATCCAGCGTACGCTCGAACGGCCGCTTCTCGCGACGGCTTTCGATCATGCGGGCAATGCGCCCGGCATGCCGCTCCTCGCCGAGGAAACCAAAGATGCGGGCAAGATCGCCGAGCTTGAAATGATTGACCACATCGGCGGCACTCGCGCCGGCCTGGGCCATGCGCATGTCGAGCGGACCGTCGGCACGGAACGAAAAGCCGCGCTCAGCCTGGTCGAGCTGCATCGAGGAGACGCCGATGTCGAGCACCACGCCGTCGACCTGATCGACATGCTCGTCGAGACTGGAGAACGGTGCCTGCACCAGACGCAGCCGCCCGCCGGATTGCGCTTCAAGCTCGCGCCCGGCGGCAATGGCGTCCGGATCGCGGTCTATGGCCACCACCGACGCGCCGGTGGCGAGGATCGCCCTGGTGTAACCGCCCGCGCCAAAAGTCCCGTCGACAATCACCTCGCCCGGTGCCGGCTTCAGCGCGGCAAGAACCTCGTCGAGAAGCACCGGAACGTGACGGGCCGATCCGCCGACTGCATTCTGGTCATCGCCATGAGCCGCCATCATTCCGGTCGCTCCAAAGGCTTTGCCCCCTGCCGTAGCTTCAACAGCCGGGCGCGCACTTCCGCGCCATGGGCACGCAGCCGCTCCGGCTCCCACATCTGAAAGAATTGGCCGCGCCCGACAAAGGCAACGTCCGTCGTGATCCCGGTATGCTCGCGCAGGAAATCCGTGACCGAAATCCGCCCATCCTGATCGAGCTTCAGGAAGGTGCTGTCGCCATGAATGAAAAACGACATGTCGTCCGCCGTCTGCAGGAACGGATCCTCTTGCGCGATGCGCTGTTCGTAGCGGTCGAGCAGGTCGAGCCCGCCGACATCCAGCGCCGGAACGTCGAGCGCACGTAGCGCATAGAGCTCCTGATAGCCACGCTTCTGCAATACGGCACGGAAATGCGCCGGAACGGAGACCCGCCCCTTCGCATCGATCCTGTTCACCGCATTTGACAGAAACCGATCCATCGGATGATCCGGCAGCTCTCGCCGCCGCGCCCCTCGTCGTCTTGTCGGCCACGCCCCAGTGGCACAGCCCGAACCGCAAGCCCGAAGTCTTCCCGTTGAGAGCAAACGCGTCACGACCCGCAGCCGCCGCGGCTGCCGGTTCGGCGAACGCCTTACCCTTTACTGGAACGAAATCATGGTTACCGATTTGGGATAACATGGGCCTATATGGGCGTCAACGGGAACTGAGCACACAGCGACAACGCGACAGCCCCTTTCGGACCCTTTCACGGCATCCCGACTTTTATGATCCATTAAGGCTAACGAAGAGTTATCGAGCGAGGGGTGCCGGCGGTCGCCCTTGCCCGGCAGCGCGGCTGCGCTTAGCGTCGGGCTCGGTCGATTAGAGAGAGTCCGCAAGCCATGACGAATTCATCGAATTCCCGCGCTGCCTCGCTTGCCCACCTGCGCCGGTCCAGGCTTTCCGTCGGCGACCCCATCCCACTTCCCCTGACCATGGCGGCGATCTACCACACGCCAGGCGATGCAACCGGCTTCGATCAGTACGGACGCTTCAGCAACCCCACCTGGGACGCGGTCGAAGAGATGCTCGGGCACCTCGAGGAAGCTCCTTGCGTGGCGTTCCCGTCGGGCATGGCAGCGATTTCCGCGGTGTTCTTCGGCCTGCTGAAATCAGGCGACCGCGTCCTCCTGCCATCGGACGGCTACCATACGACCCGCACGCTGGCAGAACGCTTCCTCAGCACCTTCGGCGTCGCCTGGGACGTCAGGCCGACAGCTTCGCTTCTTGACGGTGGCTTCGACGGCTACCGCCTGGTTTTCGTCGAAAGCCCGTCCAATCCGACACTCGACATCTGCGATATCAGTGCCGTCGCCACGGCCGTTCATACGGCCGGCGGCCTGCTGGTCGTCGACAACACGACGATGACGCCCTTCGGCCAGCGCCCACTCGATTTCGGCGCCGACATCGTGGTCGCAGCCGACACCAAGGCGCCGAACGGTCACTCCGACGTGCTTTTCGGCCACGTCGCCAGCCGTAATCCGGACATCATCACCGCTGTCACGGAATGGCGAGAGACAGCCGGCGGCATCCCCGGCCCGTTCGAGGCCTGGCTGGTCCATCGCGGGCTTGAAACGCTGGAGATACGTTTCGACCGCATGTGCGCTTCGGCGGAGATCATCGCATTGCGCCTCAGGAACCATCCTGCGGTGCGTTCCATACGTTTTCCGGGCCTACCAGAGGATCCCTCGCACAATCTGGCACGCGCCCAGATGGAGCGCTTCGGCTTCCTCATAAGTTTTATCGTCGCGTCAGAGGAGAAGGCCGAGGACTTCATCAACGGCTGCGAATTGATCCATGCCGCAACCTCGTTCGGCGGCGTCCACACCGTCGCCGAGCGGCGTGCCAAGCGCGGCGATGCCGTTCCGCCCGGCTTCATCAGGCTTTCGGTCGGTTGCGAACCGGTCGAGGAGTTGTGGTCGGTGATCGAAGCATCGCTGGATCGGATCGCCTGACGGCCTCACGACGCGATGTCGTCGCCGGTGATATCGCGGCGACCGTGGAGGACGCGGAGGATGAGCACATCACGCCCGACCACTCGGTAAAAGGCAATGTATTCGCCCATGACCAAATGACGAAGATCAGGCAGCACATCTTCCCGCGTAGCGCCTGAATAGGGCTGGGAGGCAAGGAGTTCCCAGTGCCGGGCAAAGCGCTGAATGAGCCGCACAGCAGCCTGCGGGCTCTCCTGACTGATATAGTCGCCGATGCCTTCAACATCAGCGATGGCCCGTGGTGCGAGCCGATAACTCACTGTCTCGCCTTTGGCTGCACCTGATATTTGGCGAGCAGGCGCTCCATCACCAGAGGCCCTTCCTCACCCGGCCCGCTGTCGATGCCCTCCTGCACCAGCGCGCGCAGTTCCTCGATCGTGTAGCCGAAAAGGTCGCGACGCTCTTTCCACAGCCGCAGCGCGTCGCGGATCACCTCGCTGGCGGATGCATACTCGCCGGCCTCGACTGCGCCATCGACGGCGGCGGCGAGTTCGGGCGAGAGCGTGATGCTGCGCTTGTCGACATGGCCCATGGCGACGCCTCCCGTTGGAAAGCCAAAAGGTACGATCAAATCGCACCGCCTGCAAGGAACACGCCGTCGCGGATATGGCCATGCGGCGACCGCACCTTGAATCAAGACGCGCGGAAATCGCCGCAAGGCACTGAAGGCATATGGCAAAAGGTCAGCGCCAGCTGGCCTATAAGCCGGGTTCTGTATGGCCCCCACGCCTTGCGGCGCGGGAACGTGGCGACCATTCTTCTTGGACGCATGTTGCCATGCGTCTCACGCAACCTACCCGGGCGGTGAGCCGGAAACAGCCCTGAGGGTTGCCCCTCGCACCACCCCTATTCGGTTTTGCTCCCGGTGGGGTTTGCCGTGCCGCTCCTGTTGCCAGTCGCGCGGTGGGCTCTTACCCCACCCTTTCACCCTTACCGCGGAAACCGCGGCGGTTTGCTTTCTGTGGCACTTTCCCTGGGGTCGCCCCCGCCGGCCATTAACCGGCACCGTGTATCCATGGAGCCCGGACTTTCCTCACCCGCTGCCTTTCGGCAATTGCGGGTGCGGCCGCCCGGCCAGCTGGCAAGGCGTATAAAATGGTTCGCTCGGCAAAAGGCAAATGAAAACATTCACCCCGGCTGGCGAACCATCTCGTCCGCGGACCTTATTTGCTGCCGATGCGGGCCTGGACCTTCTTGCAATAGGCTGCAGAGATCGGGTTCATGCGCTTCGCGCCATGGCCGGCATTGTATTTGAGGATCGTACCGCAAGTCGAACCACCGCCGAGCGCATGCGCCTTGGCGAGATACTTCATGCCGAACTTGATGTTGGTCTCGGGATTGAACAGGCCCTTGGCCGAGCCGCTGTAGCCCATCATGCGCGCCGTCGCCGGCTTGATCTGCATCAGGCCGATCTCACCCGCCTTGCCGCGGATATTGGGCTTGTAGTTGCTTTCGACGCTGATGACGGCATGCGCCAGCTTCACCGGCACACCGTAGGACGAAGCGTAGCGCTCAACGATTTCGCCATAGGGCGCTTTCGCCTTGCCGCCGATCGATCCGGTCGTCACGACGTCATCGGCTGCTTTGTCGGCTTCTTTCGTGGAAGCAGTGGCCTCAATCGCCTTCTCTGCGGTCTTTGCAGCACCATCCTTGGCGTGAGCGGCAAAAGAAGTAAGGCCGGCGGCAAATGCCACCGCAATAACGGTCAGATTCTTCATGTTATCCTTGATCTAGTCAGGCCGCGCGATGAACATCGCACAGCAACCCTTCCTAAACGCCGGCAGCTCTCTTCGGAGCGTTAGTCGATCTGGCCAGCGCCTTGCACGGCGATGCATTTGCCGGGAGAACTGGCAGGAAAAATGACCAGGGAAATCACAAAGGGTTACGAGACTGTAACCTTCACGATCGGATGCATGCTAGTCGTCGACTATTCGTCGACATCGATCGGAAGTGCCGCCAGCAGCCGGCGCAGGGTCGAAAGCGTCGACGCATCGGCCACGCCATCGACGCAGCGAGTCCGGTAATGTCGTTGAAAAGCTTGGACAGTTACCTCTGTCTGGCGGTCGAACAGCCCGGTGATCTCGACGCCGTAGCCATACAGGGCCAGCATCGATTGCAACTCTTCGACGGCGTCGCCGGCATCGCCGATCCGTAGCGTGTGCTGCCCTCGGCGCGGCGAGGGTGCGACCCAATGACCGACGCCGGCATGGAACAAAACGCGCCATGGGAACCGCTCGCCCGGGTCGATCTTGCGCCCGAGCGCCACATCCGAATGCCCCAGCACGCGCTCCGGCACGATTGCATGGCGCTCGATGATGCCACGGCACAGTGCCGCCACCGCTTCGATCTGCTTCTCGGGAAAGTCACGATAGCCGAGCGTATGGCCCGGATTGACGATCTCGATGCCGACCGAGCACGAATTTATGTCGGTTTCGCCGCGCCATGAACTCTTGCCGGCATGCCAGGCCCGGTCGCTTTCGCGCACCATCTGCACGACGCGGCCGTCCTCATGGACGAGATAGTGCGACGACACCTCGCTCTCCGGGTTGCACAGCCAGGCCTCGGCGCTGTCGCCGGTCTCCATGCCGGTGTAGTGCAGCACGATCATGTCCGGCTTCATCCCGTCGCGGCGTTGCCCGAAGTTGGGCGAGACCCTCACCTCGGCATGCGGATGATCGGGCAGGAAGCCGCTCATGCGTGCCGCAGCCCCCTTTCGATCATCTCATAGGCTGCGTTGATCGCGGCGATGCGCGTCGTGGCGATCCGGATGAACTCTTCCGGCAGGCCACGGGCAATCAGCCTGTCGGGATGGTTGTGGGCGACAAGCTTGCGGTAGTGCTTGCGCACGTCTTCGAAGGATTTGCCGCGCTCGATGCCGAGCACGCGATAGGGATCGGTCTCGCCCAGATCGACATGACGCGCCAGCATGGTCTGGTAGTGCGCGTCCTCGATGCGGAAGATCTCGGACACGCGATGCAGGAACGTTCCCTCGCGCTGGTGCAGCAGCCCGTCCGCCTTGGCAATGTGGAACAGGCCGTCGAGGATATCCTCGAGCATGGGGCAGTTGGAGTGGCCCGTACCACACAAACGCGCCATCCGCTCGGCGTAGAACTCGAACCCGGCCACATCCTGCTGGGCGATATCGTATAGCCGCGCCACGTCGCGCGCATGTTCGGGCGGAACCGAGAAGATCTCGTAGAAGGCGCGGATCTCGTCCTGCGAAACCACGCCGTCGGCCTTTGCCATCTTCGCCGACAGCGCGATCATCGCCACGGAGAAGGCAACACGCCGGCGCAGTTCGGCATCGCCTGAAAAAATGGTGCGAACGGCCTCGACGACATCGGCGACGCCGCTGGCCGCAGATGCAGAGATACGCGCAATGAAGTCGCCGAGACGGTCCCAAATCGACATTGCCGCTTCTTAGGATGAAACATTCGCAAATGCGAGGCGCATCGCACGTGAAGATTAACTTTGTCGGCGGAAGGCACCGGACGCTTGGACCAAAGGAAATTTCGCGACGCTCGCCCTCGCCATCGTTAACGCTGCCGCCATGGACGCAAGCAACGCCACCCCGCAATCACAGAAAGCCTCCCGCGAGACCATCGGCCTGGCACTGGGCACGCTCGGCGTCGTCATTTTCGGTGGAACCTTGCCTGCGACGCGGGTTGCGCTGGCAACCTTCTCGCCCTGGTTCGTCACCCATGGCCGCGCCGCCGTTGCTTCGCTTGCCGCTGCCTTTCTGCTCCTCATCCTGAGGAAGCAGCTGCCCAAGGACGATGTCCCTGCGCTGTTCCTCGCGGGCCTGCTCCTGGTGTTCGGCTTCCCCATCTTCTCGTCGATCGCCATGCAGACCGTGCCAGCCTCCCATGGCGGCGTCGTGCTGGGCGTGTTGCCGCTGACCACCAGCATTTTTGCCGCCATCATCGGTGGCGAGCGGCCATCGGTGTATTTCTGGATCTGCGGCGTGGCCGGGGCGGCCCTCGTCGTCACCTTCGCCATACGCGACAGCGGCATGCAGCTTTCGACCGGCGATCTGTTTCTGTTCCTCGCCGCACTTTCGGCCAGCCTGGGCTATGTCGTTTCGGGCAAGCTGGCGCGCCACATGCCGGGCTGGGAGGTCATCTGCTGGTCGTTGATCCTGACCGCCCCAATCTCCATACCTGCGGCGATCTGGAGCTGGCATCCCGAATTCGGCGCCGCCTCATCGTCCGAGACCTTCGCGTTCCTTTACCTAGGCTTCGGCTCGATGTTTTTGGGCTTCTTTGCCTGGAATGTCGGGCTCGGCATGGGCGGCATCGCCCGCGTCAGCCAGGTGCAATTGCTGCAATCCTTCGTGACGCTCGCCATTTCCGCCTTCCTGCTCAAGGAGCATGTCAGCGGCGAAACCGTGCTGTTTGCGCTTGGCGTCATCGCGATCGTCGCGCTCGGCCGCCGAACCCGAGTTTCCCGCTGAAACAGCCGGAGCCGCAGCCCCGGCCTTGCCACCATCCCATCGCTACTGGGCAGGCTCAGCCGGCTTGGGCTGCATGGGCTCGCCTTTGTGAACGCGGTCGCCAGTTTCCGGGGCCTTGTCGACACCTTGGGTGGTCATCTTGTCGGTCGCTGACGGCGACGCCTCGGGCTTGACCGTCGTCGACTGCTCGCTTGCCGGCGGCTTCACGCTCTGCGTGGTGGTCTTGTCCTTGTTTTCGTTGCAGGCGGCGATGCCAAACAGCGCAACTGCAGAAACCGATGCCAGAATGAGCTTCTTCATGAAGTATCTCCTTCGCTGATGGCCCCTACAGGCAGACCATCGGGTCCAGAATGCGCGCGCGCTCGATGAGTTTCCTCACGTTCTGAGTCGTATTGTAACAATCCGTGCTTTATGAGCACCATCCTGAGATCGTCATCGCCCCATCGCGCGGCTCGTCGTGGGCGGCGGGCTTATGCCTACTGAACGGCCCTGATCAGCGCCGAAAGCATGGCCTGCGGCTTGTAGTGCAGCTTGGACGGCGTCAGCCCCATACGCACCACGACCAGATTGGCCGATGGCACGATGGCAACCGTCTGTCCGTCGTGCCCCTGCATCCAGAAGGTGTCCTCAGGCAGGTCGAAGCCTCTGTCGGGATCTTGTCCACGCGGCGTGCCGCCTTCCGGTCCGCGTAGCCACAGCTGCCCGCGGCCGTATTCGCCCTTCGACGCCGGCGCTACCTCGCGCATCCAGCCGACATAACCTTCGGGCAGGATGCGCTGACCGTTCCAGGTGCCGTCCTGCAGGAGGAACTGGCCGAAGCGCGCCCAGTCATGGGCGGTGGCGTAGAGATAGGAGGAGCCGGCGAATGTACCGCGCGCGTCGGCCTCGAGCATTGCGCTCGTCATGCCGAGCGGGCCGAACAGCTTTTCGCGCGGCCAGGCCAGCGCTCTCGCCGGGTCGCCCACTGCCTGCTGCCACAGTCGAGACAACAGCAGCGTGGTTCCGCTGGAATAGGAAAAGACCTTGCCGACATAATGCGCCAGCGGCTTGGCTTCGGCGAAGCTGGCCATGTCGGGCTCGAGATAAAGCATGCGGGTGACGTCGGTGACGTCGCCATAGTCCTCGTTGAACTCGAGCCCGCTCGACATCGCCATCAGGTCGGCAAGACTGATTTCGGCGCGCCCGTCCGCCTTCCACGGCTCGAACAGTCCGGTTCTGTCCAGCGCCATCCGGCCCTCGCCGACCAGCGTGCCGATGATCGCCGCCGTCACCGTCTTGGTCATCGACCAGCCGAGCAGCGGCGTCGCGGCATCGAAGCCCGCGCCGTAGCGCTCGCCGATGATCCGGCCGTTCCGGACGACGACGACCGCGCGCATGCCCGGGCCGGCCAGCGCCACATCGTCCAACACCGCAGTGATGGCGGGATCCTGGGACGTTTCTACCTTCTCGCCTTCCGGCCAAAGCGCATCCTGATGCGGCACGGGCGCCGCTGGCACCGCCCCGAGTTTTGCTGCCGAAACGTCGCCGTCGGGCACGGCGGTGCAGCCCGCGCCCTCATGGGAGACGGCCAGTCCCTTCCCGAAAACCCCGAACAGCCCGGCCCGCACCGTGCCGGCATCGCGGTCGACATGGACCGCCATGAATTTCAATAACGGGTGCCCGGGCGCTTGAACGTCGTCGGCCAGAACCTGGCCGGCATCACGCCCGGCAACGAAGACATTCGAACAAACGATCTTGGCGGCATAGCTGGAGCCGACCCTGATCAGATCAGGCGGGGCGAAATAGAGCCAGGCAGAAAGACCTGCGGTGACCACGAGCAAGAGCGCAATCAGCCATTTCAATACTCCGCCCGCGACACGCATTGCTTCCCTCGCCCAGACGCCATGCTTGCGCCATTGAATTGCCCTCATTCGTCCCGCAGATTCGACAGGCTGTCGAGCGCGATCAACGGTTTATCAACCATGATCGGCGATGACAGGGAGGGGATATGCGGCCGCGTGGGGTGCCGCCGATCCGTCATTGAAATCAGTCCGGCCGCGAGGCCGGCCCCATCGCTACCCGTTTCGGCCGGTCGTCCCGGTCATGAGGAGAGGTCATGCGCCGCATTTCGGCTCTCGTGCTGCTCGGCTTGCTCAGCGCCTGTTCGACCGCAGACACGCTGTCATTGGCGCCGGTCGGCAACCCGGCCACGACCATGACCGGCGTGTCGGTCAAGAATCCGCGTTTCATGGACAGCGACCCGCACCAGTGGGAGAGCGGCGCGCCCTGGACCTATGCGGTCCACGGCACGGACGTGTCGAAATACCAGACCTCGATCGACTGGCAGCAGGCCAAGGGCAGCGGCATCTCCTTCGCCTTCATCAAGGCCACCGAAGGCGGCGACCGCGTCGACAGCTATTTCGACGAGCACTGGCGCGAGACCAAGACAGCAGGCGTGCCGCGCGGCGCCTACCATTTCTACTATTTCTGCCGTCCCGCCGCCGAGCAGGCGCGCTGGTATATCGAGAACGTGCCCAACGAGCGCTCCTCCCTGCCGCCGATCCTCGACATGGAATGGAACCCGCAGTCGCCGACCTGCAAGCTCAGGCCGCCGGCAGCCACCGTGCGCAGCGAGATGAAAATCTTCCTCGAGATGGTCGAGAAGCACTACGGCAAGAAACCGATCATCTACACATCGGTCGACTTCTTCGACGACAACGACCTCTCGACGTTCCGCGGCTACCCCTATTGGCTGCGCTCCGTCGCCGGCCATCCGACGCAAAAATATGGCAGCCACCCCTTCACTTTCTGGCAATATACCGGCACCGGCGTGGTGCCGGGCATCAAGGGCGATGCCGACATCAACGTGTTCAACGGCACCGAGCAGCATTGGAAGAAGTGGCTAGCAGCCAACGCCAGATAGCATTTTTGCATGCAGCCGGGCCCGCACTGCCGGGCTGCACATTTCGCATGGCAGATGCGACAAGAAGAGGGGATGCGGCCCTCATCGCGGTTCGGTAGAAGCCGCAGCAAACTGCTACCGCGCCGCTTGTCCCCTTGGATGCGCAATGCGTGCGGTAGAACCTTCAATGCGTGCAAGATCCTTTCCGAAAATCGCTCCCGATTTTTGGGGGCAGGCACCGGAGATCTGCCCATGAGACTGCTGAGCAAAGCACTATTCACCATCCTGTTCACTGCCACTGCCCTGCCGGCATTTGCCCAGGAATGCGGCGACGATTTCGCCGCCTGGAAACAACATCTGGCCGACGAGGCGCGCACTGCCGGCGTCGGTGAGAAAGGCCTCGCCGCCTTGGCCAACGCGACCATCGACCAGAAGGTGCTCGACCGCGACCGTGCGCAGGGCGTCTTCGCCCAGACCTTCACCCAGTTCTCCGAGCGCATGATCAGCGACTACCGCCTCAAGCATGGCGCGGCGAACCTGCAGAAATACGCATCCTACTTCGCCAAAGGCGAACAGGATTATGGCGTACCCGGTCCGGTGATCGCCGCTTTCTGGGCGCTGGAGACCGATTTCGGCGCGGTGCAGGGCAATTTCAATTCGCTCAATGCGCTCGTCACGCTCGCTCATGACTGCCGCCGTCCGGACCTATTTCGGCCGCAGGTCATCCCGCTCATCACCCTCATCGACCGCGGCGTCCTGCCAGCGGACGTCCAGGGGGCCTGGGCCGGCGAGATCGGCCAGACCCAGATCCTGCCGTCCGACTATCTGGCGCGTGGCGTCGATGGCGACGGCGACGGCGTGGTCGACCTGCGCAACACCCCGGCCGACGTGATCCTGACCACGGCCCGCAAAATCGAGTCGCGCGGCTGGAAGCACGGCGAGCCGTGGATCGAGGAAATCCGCGTTCCCGCCGAGATGGCCTGGGAAGAGACCGGCCGCACCAACAAGCTGCCGCTCTCCAGATGGGCTGAAATGGGCGTCACCATGCGCGACGGCAGCCCGCTCAAGGACAACGGCCTCAAGGCCGGCGTCGTCCTGCCGATGGGCCGCAAGGGCCCGGCTTTCCTCGCCTATGACAATTACGACGTCTATCTCGAATGGAACCAGTCGGCGACCTACACGCTGACCGCAGCCCATCTCGCGGCACGCCTTGCCGGCCAGCCGGCCTTCGATCGCGGCAATCCCGACCAGGGCTTCAGCGGCGAAGCCATGAAGCAATTGCAGCAGAAGCTTGCCGACAAGGGCTACGACGTCGGCGGCATCGACGGCATTTTGGGCACCAACACCCGCGAGGCGATCCGCCAGGAGCAGATGCGGCTCAAGCTGCCGGTCGATGGCTGGCCGACGGAAGAGCTGTTGGCGAATTTGTGAGCGAATAGCGAATAGCGAATAGCGAATAGAGAATAGAGAATAGAGAATAGAGAATAGCGAACAGGCAAGACAAAGGGCCTCGGTTCGTCAATGCGAACCGCGGCCTATTTCTTTTGTTCTATTCCCTATTCGCTACTCCCTACTCGCTATTCGCTCTTTTCAATCCGCCATCGTCTCCAGGCTCGCCAGTCCCACCGGCACGTCGCCCTCGTCGAAGGGCGTCGTCACCTCGACGAATGTGTCGGGATAAAAGCCGTTGAAACGGGTCCGCAGCGACAGCGAATAAGCGCCGATATGGCCGATCTCGATCCAGTCGCCGGTATCGATGGTCTCGGGCAGCCAGAACGGCCGCGACAGGATGTCGACGGAATCGCAGGTCGCCCCGCAGACCTTGAACGGCACGATCCTGTCGGCATCGCCGTTGCGCGTGCGGATCGCCGGATCAGGGATGAAGCGCGCCGGCAGCGTGATCTTGCCGGTCCATGAGTCCGACAGCGACGCCCAGATGCCGTCGTTGATGTAGAGCCGCCGCCCCTTGCGTAGCAGCACGCGCACGATGAGCGACAGGCAGCGCGCCACGATCACCCGTCCCGGCTCCGCCACCAGCGGCATCTCGTCGAAACCGTACTCCTTCAGGTCGGCGCGGAAGCGCGACATGATCTGCCCGATCGACGGCATGACAGGCTTCCTGCTGTTCGGATCGTGACCGTATTCGGCCGGAAAGCCCCCGCCGACATCAAGCCCAGCAAGGTCGAAGCTGATGCGGTTGCGCACCCAGTCGACCGAGGCCAGCGCCCGCTCATAGGTGTCTGGGTCCTCGATCTGGCTGCCGACGTGGAAGCAGAGACCGACCTTGTAGCCGTACCGATTGAGCCGTTCGGCGAGTTCCACCGCGTTGGCCGGTCCGGCGCCGAATTTCTTGGACAGCTCGTAGGCCGCCGAGCCCTTGGTCTGCACGCGCACGAAAACCGTGATCGCGCCGGGGTCGATGTCGAGCGCACGCACCACCCGGGTGAGCTTGCCGATCTCGTCCTCATGATCGACGGCGATCACCCTGATGCCGTAGGTCTCCAGTGCCAGCCTGATGTCGGACTGCGCCTTGACCGGATGCATGTAAATCATTTCGGCGTCGTCGGAGACTTCCCTGACCGCCGCGAACTCGCCGGGCGATGCGACATCGAACATCGTCACGCCCGCCTCGACCAGGGCCTTGAGCACTATGCGCTCGCCGTTGGTCTTGACAGCATAGGCGGTCCTGCCGGGAAACATCTCCATGAAGTTCTTGGCGTCCGCCTTGAGCACTTCGGGCCTAAAGCAGTAGACCGGGGCGTCGGGGCGAAGCGCGAGCGCCGCTTCGCGCGCATTCTCGAATCGCTGCATGGAAGCTCCCTCGTTTGGGGCCGGAATCTAGCTCAAGAGACCGTCGATGCAACCAGCGCGCGTCCACAAGGGCGCTGCGTCAGGACATCGAATTCGGGTGGCCCTATCATGGCGTGGCGACTACAGCTTGGATGTGACAGGGCGACGAAGGATACGCACATGACTGCAAGGGACTGGACCAAGCTGCTTTTGCTCGGCGCGATCTGGGGTGGGTCGTTCTTCTTCGTCCACATCGCGGTGGCCGAAATTGCACCGCTCAAGCTCGTCCTGTTCCGTGTGCTGATCGCCGCGGCAGCGCTGCATGTCTACCTGTTGGTGAGCGGCACGTCGTTCCGCCATGCCCTGCCCCATGCCGCGACCTTGCTCGGTCTGTCGCTCATCAACAACGTCATACCGTTTTCGCTGATCTTTGCCGGCCAGACCGAGATCGGCGCGGGCCTCGCCTCGGTGCTCAACGCCACAACCCCATTCTGGACGTTGATCTTCGCCAACATGATGACATCAGACGAGAAGCTGACCTTCAACAAGCTGGCCGGCACAGTCCTGGGCATCGGCGGCACGGCGGTGATGATCGGCCCCGGCCTGCTTGCCGGCCTCGGCGGCCCGATCTGGGCCAAGCTGGCGCTGATCGGCGCCTCGCTGTCCTATGCGCTGTCGCTGATGGTCGCCCGTCGCCTGCGCGGCGTGCCGCCGGCGATCATCGCCACCGGCCAACTGACCACCTCGACCCTCGTCATGATCCCCATCGTGCTCGCCATGCACGGCACCTCAGGCCTCTTCGCTGGCAGTACGAGCGCCTGGGCGGCCGTGTTCGCGCTGGCGCTGGTTTCCACCGCCTTCGCCTACCTCCTGTTCTTCGGATTGGTCGCGTCGGCCGGGGCGACAAACACCTCTCTGGTCACCCTCATCGTGCCGGCGAGCGCCATCCTGCTCAGCGTCACCTTCCTGGGCGAACGACTCGAACCGTTCGAACTTGGTGGCATGGTGCTGATCGCGCTCGGGCTGGTCACCATCGATGGACGCCTGTTGAGGCGCCGACAGGCCATGACAGGCTGAATGTCGGCCACAATTTTTCCACACCTGCGAGGATGGTTTTTGCCGAGTAAATCCAAAGGCTAAGACGGAGGAATGCGACGCATTTTTCGCAATTTCGTCGCAATGCAGCACATTTTTATCTTGTGTGTTGCCGAAATGCCCCTAAATTCCGGGCTGTGGCTTGGGCTTGCGAAGAGGGAGGCTATGCATGGGACTGACTAGGTCAATCAATGCACTCATGATTTGCGCCGCCTTTGCGTTCATTGGCGCGCTCATTGTCGGCGTACTTCCATAGGCCGCTGGACGGCGGAAGACGATAGCACCTCCAAGGTGGTGAGATTCGAGAAGGCCGGGACGGAAGTCCCGGCCTTCTTGTTTCAAGCCGCGGCAGATCCCGACACCGGCGCCTGCGAGCGAATGCCGATCATGTGGCAGACCGCAACCACCAGGTCGGCGCGGTTCATCGTGTAGAAATGAAAGTCGTTGACGCCGCGCTCGACCAGATCGAGAACCTGCTCGACAGCGACCGCCGATGCGACCAGCGCATGGGTCTGCGGTTCCTTTTCCAGTCCGCCGAAGCGCTCCGCCAGCCATGCCGGCACATGCGCGCCGCAGCGGGCCGAAAAATTCGCCACCTGGGTGAAGCTGTGGATCGGCAGGACGCCCGGCACGATCGGAATGTAGATGCCGGCCTTGCGGGCGCGCTCGACGTAACGCTCATAGAGATCGTTGTCGAAGAAGAACTGGGTGATCGCGCGCGTCGCGCCATTGTCGACCTTGCGCTTGAGCATGTCGAAATCGGTGGCGAAATCAGGACTTTCCGGGTGCTTTTCGGGATAGGCCGAGACCGAGATGTCGAAGTCGCCCTGCGCCTTGAGCGCGCCGACCAGTTCGGCGCCATTGGCATAGCCGCCCGGATGCGGCTGGTAGGCCGCGCCCACGCCCTCGGCAGGGTCGCCGCGGAGTGCCACGAAGCGCTTCACGCCCATTGCGGCAAACTCCGCGATCACCTGGTCGACCTCTTCACGACTGGCGTCGACACAGGTCATGTGCGCCGCCGGCGTCAGCGTCGACTCCGTGAGGATGCGCTTGACCGTGCGTGCCGTGCGCTCGCGCGTCGAGCCGCCGGCACCATAGGTCACCGAGACGAATTGCGGCTTGAGCGGCTCGAGCCGGGTCACCGTGTCCCACAACCGCGCTTCCATGTCGTCGTTCTTGGGCGGAAAGAACTCGAACGAGACGCGGATCTTGTCGCCGATATCGGAACGCCTGGAGAGTTGGAATTGGTTCATCAGGCAGTTTCCCTTGCCGCTTGTATTTCAGAATTGGGGTCGGCGATCAGCAGGCGGCGGTCGCGCGCCAGCCAAAGCTTGACGGTGAGGCCCGCCTTGGACGCGCCGCGCGGCTCGAACTCCTGGGTCTCCTCGAGTTCCAGTCCGGCTTCGGCGAGCCAGTCGGCGATCTGACGGTCGGAGAAGCCGAGCCGCGCATGGGCGTGCTCGGAACGCAGGTAGTCCAGCCCGTGCGGGGCGAAATCGACGATCAACAGCCGCCCGCCTGGGCGCAGCAGCCTTGCTGCCTCGTGGATGGCGCGGGCCGGATCGTCGAGAAAATGCAGCACCTGGTGGATCGTCACCAGATCGAAGGAATCGCGCTCGACCGGCGGCGAGAAAATGTCGCCCTGGCGCACCTGGGCATTGGCGACGCCGGCCTTGTCGAGATTGGCGCGCGCCACCGCCAGCATCTCGCGCGACATGTCGATGCCTATGCCGCGGCGATAGAGCGGGGCAAATATCTCAAGCAGCCGGCCGGTGCCGGTGCCGAGGTCGAGCATCGACTGGAACGGCCTCTTGCCGACCAGCTTGAGCAGTGCGGCCTCCACCGCCCGATCAGGCGCATGCAGCGTGCGGATCTCGTCCCAGCTCGCCGCATTGGCGCTGAAATAATGCGCCGCCCGCTCCTGCCGCTTGCGCTTGACGTCCTCGAGACGCTCGAGATCGCGCGAATGCTGGCCGTCTGCCTTGTCGATGCCGGCCACCAGCCCCTGCACGAAACCGTGCGTGCGCTCGCCGTCCGACAAGCGGAAAAAAGCCCAGGAGCCCTCCTGGTAGCGCTCGATCAGGCCGGCCTCGAGCAGCAGCTTGAGGTGGCGCGACACGCGCGGCTGCGACTGCCCGAGAATTTCGGTCAGGTCGGAAACCGTCAGGTCGCCGCGCGAAAGCAGCGTGAGAATGCGCAGGCGGCTGGATTCCGCAGCCGCCTTCAAGGTATCTACCATGGTGTCGAGCGTGACGGACATCAGCTTCGCTTCTTGCCAAAAGACATAAACATATCTTTATGTGACGAAGTCTGAGATTGCAACGCCCAATGTCGCATGCGGGCAACAAAATGGCGCGACGTCAGGAGGTGGCCATGCCGATGTTCGAGCAACGCGAGGGTGAAGTAGCGATGGCCGACGATCCGGCGCAGATGCGCCCCGACGCTGGCATAATCTTTATTGGCAGCATCGCCTCGCCCTGGAAACGCCGCGAGGACTGCCCCAAGAACATGAATGCCGCGCGCGAAACCGGGCGCGGTGCCACGCTGCTGATCGATCCGCCCTACCGGCCGGGACTGGCCGGCCTGGAGGGGGCGAGCCATCTCGTGGTCCTCAGTTGGCTGCAGCACGCGCCGCGGAATCTGATTATCCAGAAACCGCGCCATGCCACTGAAGCGAAAGGCGTTTTTGCCCTGCGCACTCCTGCCCGTCCGAACCCAGTCGGCCTGCACATTGCCGGTATCGTCTCGATCGACATCGAGGCCGGGCGCATCGAACTCGACGCCATCGACGTGCTCGACGGCACGCCGGTCATCGACCTGAAACCCTATTTCCCTTCGGTCGATTCATTTCCGGACGCTGTGCGGCCGGCCAAGGCAACCGCCGAATGAACGCGCCCACCGGTCGCCGCCGCGCCGTAGGCAAGGCGCTGACGCTGCTATTGCCGATGGCGCCCTACCTGGACATCGAGGCGATCCGCGCCGATGCGCTCGCCGTGCACATGAAGACGCTGCCGCCGTCGATCGCCGTATGGCTCGCCACCATCGCCCATGTGCGCCACGCCCATTCCGACTACGACAAGCTGCTCGCCGAAGGCTACGATCGCGATTCCGCCCGCTTCTTCGTCATCGAACAGATCAACGAGACCCTCACCCGCTGGCGTGCTACCCGCCTGCTCGACCCCGACGACGAGGACGTCTGAGGCGCCCCGACTAAACCCCGTAGATCCACTGCTCCGGCACGCGCACCGAAACCTCCTCGCCCGCCGAGATCACGCCTGGCTTCTCGACCCAGGCGACCAGTCCGCGCAGGCGCCTGGCCACCCTGGGGAACAGCAGCGAGCCGGCTTCGTGGTCGGCCATGCGCGCATGCTCGGCAATCGAGCGGCCGGACAGGCGGCACGGCGCGTTCTGACCATCGATCTTGATGGTCACGCCGCCCTTGAAGAACAGCATCGTGCCCGCCGGCAGCATCGACAGCATCGGCACGCCGTCGAGCAGAAGGTTCGCTCCGATCCATTCCGGCCTGATCTCGGCAATGCCCATGCGCTCGGCGATCGTAGCGAGTTCGTCGGGTGCCACGATCGACAGCTGCCGCTCGTTGCGCATCTCGGTGCCGCGCGGGTACCACGGCTCGCGGCCGCCTGACCGTCTGGTGTGACCGGCGTGGAAGTCGCCTGCAATGCCCTCGAAGCTCAGCGGCAGCGTCTCGACCGCCCGGGTAACGAAATGATCCGACTGCGCCGTGTAGACGCCGGCAACGCGCGCGGCGAGCTTTCGGCCCGGCACAATTTCTGGTTCGCCTTCCCGGCGCATGGTCGGATCGAGCATTCTTCGCCTCTCGCTTTCGGGCCGCAGATTTGGCCTGCATCCCCAGAGATATCCAGACAAAAAGCTTGATGATCGGATCACACAAGGTGATCGTTACATCATCCTGACCAACGCCCCGCCGATTGAATAGCCGGCGCCGAAGGCGCAGATCAGACCGTGGTCGCCCGCCTTCAGATCCTCGTGGTTTTCCTTGAGCGCAATGATCGCTCCGGCCGCCGCTGTATTGCCCAGCCGCTCGAGCACCATGGGTGCCTTGTCCTGATCCGCCTCGTGGCCGAGCGCCAGCTTCAGGATCATCGCGTTCATGCGCGCGTTGGCCTGGTGCAGCCAGTAGCGGCGGATATCCGACGGCGTCATGCCGTTGTCAGCGAGGAAGGCGGTGATGAAGCGGTGCGCGGCATGCGTCACCTCCTTGAACACCTTGTTGCCGACCTGCTTGATCATGTTGCCTTCCATCTCGACGACGGAAGGGTTCTCCTGCCCGGCGCGTAGCAGGAAGCCGAAATTGGTGCGAATATTGTTGGAGAACTGCGTCCAGTTGCGCGTGTCGAGGATCTCGAACCGCCCCGGCCGCTGCTCCTTCGGCGCAATCGCCTCGACCACCATCGCCACCGACGCGTCACCGAAGATGAAATGAGTCTGCCGGTCGCGGAAGTTGAGATGGCCGGTGATGATCTCCGGCGAGACGATCAGCACGCGTTTTTGCCCGCCCGCGCGCACCAGATTGTAGGCGACATGCAGCGCCCCCGCCGCCGACGAGCAGCCCAGGCTCATGTCAAATCCGGCGCCCAAAATGCCAAGTTCCTTCTGGATCTCGATGGCGATGGCCGGATAGGGCCGCTGCTGGTGCGAGGCGGCACAGATCACCATGTCAATATCGGCCCCGGTCAGCCCGGCATCGTCGAGCGCCCGTTTCGCCGATGCGACGCCGAACTCGGCCTCCACCGACAGTTCGTCGTCGCTGCGCGCCGGAATGCGCGGGGTCATGCGCTCGGGGTCGAGGATTCCGTCCAGCGTATGCACGTGTCGCTGCTTCACGCCCGAGGCATAGACGATGAAATCGCTGTTCGACTTCTGCAGAAGCTCGAGCCCTGCCGCCTCCCGCCCGACATTTTCCCGGTCGACCCAGGCATTGAAGCTTGCGACCAGCTCGTCGTTACTGATCGATGCCTCCGGAATCTCGACGCCAATGCCACTGATGATAACGCGATGCATGAAAACCCGTCCGCCGCCTGAAACACTCGACGAGCCCTGCCCCTCCGCAGCCCCCAGACTCGCCAATATGCAGTCTACGCCAGCTTGAGCGGTTCGAATACAACCCGCCGGCCAATAGAATCCCCAAAGCAAAACGCCCCGCTGCGAGCGGGGCGTTTCATGAAATAGCAAACCTTAGCGGGTCAGCCTCTTGTGGCTCATCCTGTGCGGGGCCGCAGCCTCGGCGCCGAGACGGCGGATCTTGTCCTTCTCGTATTCCTCGAAGTTGCCTTCGAACCACTCGACATGCGCATCGCCTTCATAGGCCAGCATGTGGGTGGCCATGCGGTCGAGGAACATACGATCGTGGGAGATGATGACGGCGCAGCCGGCATATGCTTCCAGCGCGTCTTCGAGCGCGCCCAGCGTTTCGGTGTCGAGATCGTTGGTCGGTTCGTCGAGCAGCAGGACGTTGCCGCCGTTCTTCAGCATCTTGGCGAGGTGGACGCGGTTGCGCTGACCACCCGACAGGTTGCCGACCTTCTGCTGCTGGTCGCCGCCACGGAAGTTGAACGACGAGCAATAGGCGCGGCTGTTCACTTCGTGCTTGCCGAGCTTGATGACTTCGGCGCCACCGGAAATCTCTTCCCAGACCGTCTTGGTCGGGTCGAGCGCATCGCGGCTCTGGTCGACATAACCGAGCTTGACGGTCTCGCCGATGCGGATCGTGCCGCTATCGGGCGTTTCCTGGCCGGTGATCATCTTGAACAGCGTGGTCTTGCCGGCGCCGTTGGGACCGATCACGCCGACGATGCCGCCGGGCGGCAGCTTGAAGTTCAGGTTCTCGATCAGCAACTCGTCGCCGTAGCCCTTGTTCACGCTGTCGACCTCGATCACCACGTTGCCGAGGCGTTCGCCGGCCGGGATGACGATCTGCGTGTCCGTCGGCTTGCGGTTCTGCGACTGCTCGACCAATTCCTCATAGGCCTTGATACGCGCCTTCGACTTGGTCTGGCGTGCCTTGGGCGAGGATGCGATCCACTCGCGCTCGCGCCAGATCGCCTTCTGGCGCGAATCGTCTTCGCGGCCTTCCTGGATCAGACGCTTGGCCTTGGCGTCGAGGTACTTGGTGTAGTTGCCCTCGTAGGGAATGCCGCGGCCGCGATCGAGCTCGAGGATCCAGCCCGTGACGTTGTCGAGGAAGTAGCGATCGTGGGTGATGATCAGCACGGAGCCCGGATAGTCGCGCAGATGCTTTTCCAGCCACGCCGTGGTCTCGGCATCCAGATGGTTGGTCGGTTCGTCGAGCAGCAGCAGGTCGGGCTGTTCGAGCAGCAGGCGGCACAGCGCCACGCGGCGGCGCTCACCACCCGACAGCTGGGTCACCTCGGAATCGCCGGGAGGGCACTGCAGCGCGTCCATCGCCATCTCGACCTGCTGTTCCAGGTCCCACAGGTTGAGACGATCCATCTCGTCCTGCAGACGCGCGCCCTCATCGGCGGTCTCGTCCGAGTAGTTCATCATCAGCTCGTTGTAGCGCTCGATGATGGCGGTCTTCTTGGAAACGCCGTCCATGACGTTCTCGAACACGGTCTTGGCCGGGTCGAGATGCGGCTCCTGGGCCAGGTAGCCGACGGTCGCGCCGTCAGCGAGCCAGGCTTCGCCCGACCATTCCTTGTCGAGGCCGGCCATGATTTTGAGCACGGTCGACTTACCGGCGCCGTTGGGGCCGAGGATGCCGATCTTGGCGTCCGGGTAGAACGACAGGTTGAGATTATCCAGCACCTTCTTGGTGCCGTAGGACTTGGTCAGTCCCGACATGTGATAGATGAACTGGCGTGCCACGCGCGCGTATCCTGCTTCTCAAGTGATAGGAGTTGGGCGCTATGTAGGCGATCCCACCCGAAACGGCAAATGCTTTCGGCCTCAGGGCGGAAGTGTGCACGGCTGCCAGGCGGCCAAGAAATGCACGCAACCCGATACGCACACCCCAGCTTGCGGAGATCAAAGGCTATCCGAGGACGGCAACATGTCGCCTATGGGAAGTTCTGGATGCCGCCATAGAGCGGATAGGCCAACCGAACCTGCCGTGCATCCGGTACGGTCACGATACGATCCGCTTTGGAGGTGTCGAAATCGACCGCCCCGGCCAAGGTGAAGCTGTCGAAGACAAAAGGCAGGCTCCGTCCGGCGAAAAGGTCGGGCTTGTCTGACAGACCGAAATGCAGGTGGGGGCCCAATGAGGGCCCGGTGTTGCCGATCCTGGCGAGCACCGCCCCAGCCTTCACAACATCGCCGACCTTCACGGTAAGGCTGCCCGGGTGCAAGTGCGCGTAGATGGCGAAGACCTCAGGAGCAATTTCGAGGATCACGTGATTGCCGCCGAAGTCTTCCATCGCTTGCGGCTTCATCAACACGTTCGGGATTGCCTCCGCCTTGCCGTCCTGGATCGAGACGACGGTTCCATCGGCGACCGCCAGCACGTCCTCGCCGAAGGCATAGTGCTGCTCGACCTTGCTGCCGTCGCCATCGAATATTCGACCGTTCCTGACCCTGGCCCAGTCGATGGCGAAGGTTTCGGCAGTCTCGAGGCGGACCCCATCTATCGCCATGCGAAGATCGCGATGGATGTTGGGCTTGCAGCACCCGCTATTCACCAGCCAGCCCTCCCCCCTCAGCGGTGGCCTGATGACGACGGCCGGTTGGCGATTGATCGCAACTTCGGGTGCATTGACCTCGGGGATACCGATCATCACGGCCAGATCCGGGGCCGCCGCAAAGGTGTAGGCGATCTTGTGGGTGACCCGTTCCGGGGCGGTGTCCGGCGGCAGGGTCAGATCGACGTCAACGGAGACCGCTGCCGATGCGGGAACGACGGGCGACGCAATCTTTGCAAAGAGGCTCTGGGTTGCAGCCGCAAGGGCATCCCCTTCGATCCGCATGAGTTCCTTTCCGGCCTGATCGAGTACGGCAATGCTCGCCAATGTCACCGGCTCAGGGAACACGTTGACGACGAGAAGATCGTATTCGACGTGATCCATGTCGTCGTCACCACGGACAAGCTGGGCCTCGTGGATCGGGCTGACCAGGATAGCTGTCGGTCGACCATGCACTTCGGCAGAAGCGGCCGACACAAACGCCAGGACAATGGCCACAAGCAAACAATTGCGCATCTCACACTCCTTGGCTGCCAAGTGATGAGGGCCGTTCGATCCTACGCAATCACCGGCACGATTGAAAGGAATGCCGGGTTGAACAGCACCTTCCGTGCGCTAGGCCGGCGGCAGCATGCCGATGCAAAAGAAGCCGCTATCGGGGCCGTTGTCGGCGTTCCGATTAACGCCTCCAAGAGCCCTGATCAGGCCTTATCATGTCGAGACGCGACAAATCTGTCGCTGCTGCAAAGCAAAATTTAACCATATTTGTCCATTTTTTCCCTCGTTCACTGGTCTGCATGGGGACAATCCGGAAGTCGTGCATCTGCGGTCGCTCGCCGACCTTCAGACCCATGCGGGATGACTGGCTTGGTACGCGTTTGAGTAAATCTGTAAGTGCATTGTCATTGCGCCGTCTGTTGCGCCCACTGCTGGTCGCCTCCTTGGGTACCGCCCTTGCCGGCACGGCCGTGTGGTCCGTGGCCGGCATGGTCGCCACCACGGGCAGCTCCCTCACCGTTGGCTCTAGCCAGGTCAAATCCAGGCTGCAGGTCTACCCGGCCAACGGGCCAAAGGCGCGCCTGTCGGGTGTGCGCATCGCCGCAGGCAAGGCGCCCAGGCTGATCAAGGTTGCGCCGCAGCTTTTTCAGACCGCAAGCCTCGCCGCCGGCCCGGAAAAATCCACCGGCAATCCCGTTATTGCGCCGGCTGCCGCGCCCGACGGCAAGGCGGCGCGCTTCGACTCCATCGTCAAGCGCGCTTCAGTGACGTCAGAGAAGCTGGCCCAGCTGTTCCCCCGCCCGTCCAGGCCGGAGGTTGCGACCGCCGCTGCAAGCGCGCCCGCGCAGCCACCGCTCGCCTTGCCGGCCGCTTCGCCCGATCGGCCCCAGACCTTGCTGGCCTACGCTGCTCCCTCCCCTGGCGGCGCGGCCGGTGCGGCCTTGTCGACATTGCTGGCGCCGTCGGAGGAAGATCTCGCCGCGACACAGGCCCCGGACCCCGAAACGGACACCGCCGCGGCCGTCCCGGTGTTCGAGGACACACCGTCCCAAGCTCCCGTGCCGCAGTCTCGTCCCCGCGATGCACAGGCCGGCACGCCGACGCCGGAGGCCGAGCAAGCTGACGAACGCGAGGCGCCGAAGCAGCAGACCCTCGCCTATGCGCGTCCGGACGCCCCTACCGAGAGCAAGCCCAACAACGGCCTCGGCCGTTCGCTCAGGAACCTGTTCGGCGGTGGCGCGGCCAAGAACAGCAATGGCGTGGCCGTCTACGACATCAGCGCCGCCAAGGTCTACATGCCCGACGGCAGCGTGCTCGAAGCCCACTCCGGCATCGGCAAGATGGCCGACAACCCGCGCTATACGCATGTCAAGATGAACGGCCCCACCCCGGCCCACACCTATAATCTCAGGATGCGCGAAAGTCGCTTCCATGGTGTCGAGGCGATCCGCATGCTGCCTGTCGACGGCAAGAACAAGTTCGGCCGCGACGGCTTCCTCACCCATAGCTACCTGTTGCGCGGCGGCCGCGAAGAGTCGCATGGCTGCGTCGCCTTCGCCGACTATCCGCGCTTCCTGGCCGCGTTCAAGCAGGGCAAGGTCAGGCAGATCGTCGTGGTGCCGAGCGACGGACACGCGACCATGACACGCCTGGCCTCCAACGGCCGACGCACCTGACGGCGCCATCCACATGTTGAGGCCGGATACACCAGAATAGTTCCGGCGGAGCCGCCAACCAGCTAGGGTTGAAGCGAAATTGCCACCTGTCGACGGAACGGAAACCGCCGACAAGTGGCAGGTATCACTGGAGGGCTGTGGCATGCTCAACGAAACCAACGTCCTTCGCATCTCCATCGCGGTGACGTTTGTCGTCGCGCTGTTCGGCATCGTCTTCGGAATACTGGCCGGTTCATTCTCGATCGCCTTCGACGGGGCATATTCCCTCGCCGACGCGACCATGACCGTTCTTGCCCTGATTGTCGCGCAACTCATTACAAGCAATGCCAGCCAGAACCGCGGAAGCAGGCTCCACAAGCGGTTTTCAGTCGGCTTCTGGCATTTGGAGCCCATCGTGCTGGGCCTGAACGGCATCGTGCTGATGAGCGTATCCGTCTACGCCCTAATCAATGCGATCGCCAGTCTTCTTGCCGGCGGCCATCAGCTCGAATTCGGCTACGCCATCATCTATGCCGCGATCACCCTGGCCGCCTGCCTGACCATGGCATTCATCGGCAAACGCGCAAATCGCACGATCCAGTCCGACTTTGTCGCTCTCGATGCCACGGCCTGGATGATGTCTGGCGGCATCACGGCAGCACTGCTGGTCGCATTCATCATTGGCAGTCTGGTCGAAGGTACCGAACTGGGCTGGATCGCACCCTATGTCGATCCGGCCGTGCTGGCGCTCGTCTGCCTGATCGTCATTCCGATGCCCATCGGCACGGTCCGCCAGGCATTTTCGGACATTCTGCTGATCACGCCGCAATCACTGAAGTCGCATGTCGACGAGGTCGCCCGCGCAACCGTGGCCAAACACGGTTTTGTCTCCCACCGCGCCTATGTCGCGAAAACCGGTCGTCTGTCGCAGGTCGAACTCTATTTCATCGTGCCTCCCGGGCTGCCGCCAAGGACCATCGAAGAATGGGACCAGCTACGCGATGAGATCGGTGATGCCATCGGCGAAGAAGGCCCCGACCGCTGGCTGACGATTGCATTCACGGCTGACAAGGAATGGGCCGAGTAGCTCTGCCGCCCTTCACGCCTTGATCCGCCATCCGGTCCTGAAAATCCACCAGACGGCGACCAGGCAGGCGGCGAGGAACAGCAGCGTCATGGCAAGGCTGATCCCGACATTGACATCCGACGTACCGAAGAAGCTCCAGCGGAATCCGCTGACCAGATAGACCACCGGGTTGAACAGCGTCGCCGTGCGCCAGAACGGCGGCAGCATGTCGATGGAATAGAAGCTGCCGCCAAGAAATGTCAGCGGGGTGACGATCAGCATCGGCACCAGCTGCAGCTTTTCGAACCCGTCGGCCCAGATGCCGATGATGAAGCCGAACAGGGAGAAGGTCACCGCAGTCAGCACCAGAAACAGCAGCATCCAGAACGGGTGCTGGATCTCGAGTGGCACGAACAGCGATGCGGTCGCCAGGATGATCAGCCCGAGGATGATCGACTTCGACGCCGCAGCCCCGACATAGGAAATGACGATCTCCACATAGGACACCGGCGCCGACAAAAGCTCATAGATGGTGCCGACGAATTTCGGGAAATAGATACCGAACGACGCGTTGGAGATGCTTTGAGTCAGCAGCGACAGCATGATCAGGCCAGGCACGATGAAGGCGCCGTAGCTGACTCCGCCGATCTCGGCCATATGCGAGCCGATGGCCGAGCCGAAGACGACGAAATAGAGCGATGTCGAGATGACGGGCGACACGATGCTCTGCAAAAGCGTGCGCCAGGTGCGCGCCATCTCGAACAAGTAGATGGCGCGGATCGCATAAAAATTCATCGCCGTTCCCTCACCAGATTGACGAAAATCTCCTCGAGCGAACTCTGCTTGGTCTGCAGGTCGCGGAAGCGGATTCCAGCGTCGTTGAGATCCTTCAGCAGCGAGGTGATGCCGGTCCGCTCGCCCTGGGTGTCATAGGTGTAGACCAGCTCGTTGCCGTCGTCGGACAGCTCCAGTCCGTGGTTCGCAAGCTCCGCCGGAACATGCTCCAGCTTGTTTTGCAAGTGCAGCGTCAGCTGTTTGCGGCCGAGCTTGTGCATCAACTCGGCCTTGTCCTCGACCAGGATGATCTCGCCATGGCTGATCACGCCGACCCGGTCGGCCATCTGCTCGGCCTCCTCGATGTAGTGCGTGGTCAAGATGATGGTCACGCCGGTGTCGCGCAGCAAGCGCACCACGTCCCACATGTCCCGGCGAAGCTCGACATCGACGCCCGCCGTCGGCTCGTCGAGAAACAGGATCTGCGGCTCATGCGACAGCGCCTTGGCGATCATCACCCGCCGCTTCATGCCGCCCGACAGCGTGATGATCTTGCTGTCCTTCTTCTCCCACAGCGACAGGTCCTTCAGCACCTTTTCGATATGGGCGGGGTTCTTGGGCTTGCCGAACAGGCCGCGACTGAAGCTGACGGTTGCCCAGACCGTCTCGAAGGCATCGGTCGTCAGCTCCTGCGGCACCAGTCCGATGCGCGAGCGCGCCGCCCGGTAGTCGGCGACGATGTCGTGGCCATCGGCCAGCACCTTGCCCTCGGACGGGTTGACGATGCCGCAGATGATGGAAATCAGCGTCGTCTTGCCCGCGCCGTTGGGCCCAAGCAGCGCGAAGATCTCGCCGCGGCGGATGTCGAGATTGACGTTCTTCAACGCCGAAAAGCCCGACGTATAGGTCTTGGAAAGATTCGAGACGGAAATAATCGGCTGCATGGCGATCACTTGCGGAGCAGAGGGAAGATAAGGGATTCGAAAAGGTGTGTCCGAAAGCGTGGACCGACCAGGGAGGGTTAGCGGAATATATGATGCGTCTTTCCGCGAACAAGGCCAGACCTGCCAACTCCTGACATCGCGCCTGCCGCTACGGTAGCTTGCCCGACCTTGACGCCCGAGCCCGCCATCGCCGACAGTCCGCAGCTGGGAGAATAGCATGCCGTTCGACGGACCTCAGTTCTTGCAGTCGCCGACCGGCGCAACGCTCAGTCTCTACGTCCGCCGGACTGACGCCCCTGCACGCGCCGTGGTGCAGGTCAACCACGGACTTGCCGAACATGCCGCCCGCTACGGCCGCTTCGCCGATTTCCTCGCAAGCCATGGCTATCACGTCTATGCCCACGACCATCGCGGCCATGGTGCGACGTCAGCCCCTGATGCCCCGGTCGGGCGCTTTGCAGCCAAGGACGGTGTCGAGCGCGTGCTGGACGACGTCCTGGCGGTCCATGACCACATCGCCGAGGAACATCCCGGCGTGCCGGTCGTCATCTTCGGCCATTCGTTGGGCGGACTGATCGCACTCGACTTCGTCTTGCGGCACCCGGACCGCATCGCTGCCGTGGCCATCTGGAACGCCAATTTTTCGGCCGGGCCGCTTGGCCGACTGGCCCAACTGATCCTCGCCTTCGAGCGCTTCCGCCTCGGCTCCGATGTCCCCTCCCGCATGCTACCGAAGCTGACCTTCTCCGACTGGGCGAAGAAAATTCCCGACCGCCGAACCGAGTTCGACTGGCTGTCGCGCAATCCGTCCGAGGTCGATGCCTATGTCGCCGACCCGCTCTGCGGCTGGGATGCGTCGGTGTCGATGTGGATCGACATATTTCAACTCGTCTTCACCGGTGCCGACGACGGCAGCTTCGCCCAAGTCCGCAAGGACCTGCCATTCAACCTCGTCGGCGGCGAGCATGACCCGGCAACGTCGGGCGGCAAGGCGGTGGAGCAACTCGGAGCGCGCTTGCGCCGAATGGGTTTTTCGAATCTCGTTTCAACGGTTTACCCCGAGACCCGCCACGAAAGCCTCAACGAGATAAATAGGGACGTCGTCATGGCTGACTTCGCCGGCTGGCTGGACGGCGTGCTGCCCAAATGAGCACCTGCGACTGGCCCATTGCAACGCGGTGGCGGGAATTCAGGAGTCCTGATAGATCGGGACCCGACTGAAATGAACTCTGGTGCCCCATGAGCAATCCTCCCCTTCACGGCGTCCGCGTCATCGAACTCGCCCGCATTCTCGCTGGCCCCTGGGCCGGGCAGTTGCTTGCCGATCTCGGTGCCGACGTCATCAAGGTGGAGAACCCTGAGGGCGGCGACGACACGCGCAAATGGGGCCCGCCCTTCGTGACCGGCCATGACGGCGAAAACCTGTCCGCCGCCTATTACCATTCCTGCAATCGCGGCAAGCGCTCGATCGCACTCGACTTCTCGACATCTGAGGGTGCCGAGACCGTGCGCAAGCTGGTCGCGGACGCAGACGTGTTCATCGAGAACTTCAAGCTCGGCGGCCTCAAGAAATACGGCCTCGACTACGACAGCCTGAAGAAGATCAATCCAAAACTCGTCTATTGCTCGATCACCGGCTTCGGCCAGACGGGTCCCTATGCACCACGCGCCGGCTACGATTTCATCGTCCAGGGCATGTCTGGCATGATGTCGATCACCGGCGAGCCAGGCGGCGAGCCGCAGAAGGCGGGCGTCGCCATCTCCGACATCTTCACCGGCCTCTATTCGGTCATCGCCATCCAGGCAGCGCTCCGCCACGCTGAAGCAACCGGCCAGGGCCAGCACATCGACATGGCGCTGTTTGATTCCCAGATCTCGGTGCTCGGCAACCAGAACCTCAACTATCTCGTATCCGGCAAGTCGCCGGTACAGATGGGCAACGCGCATATGAACATCGCGCCCTACGAGGTACTGCCGGTGCGCGATGGCCACTTCATCCTCGCCGTCGGCAATGACGGCCAGTTCCAGAAATTCTGCGCTATCGTCGGCCTGAACGACCTGCCGCAGCAAGGCGAATACGCCACCAATTCCGCCCGCGTGATGAACCGCGTATCGCTACGCGAGAAGATCGTAGCAGCCCTTGCCGACCTCGGCCGGGAGGAACTACTGGCCAAGCTCGAAGCAGCGGGCGTTCCGGCAAGCCCCATCAACACCATCGGCCAGATGTTCGCCGACCCGCAAGCGATTGCGCGCGGCATGCGCATGGACCTCGATGACGGCCACGGCAACAAGCTGCCGTCGGTACGCGCGCCGATGGTCATGTCGGAAACGCCACTGGTCTACGAACGTCCCTCGCCCAGGCTGGGCGAACACACCGCGGAAATTCTTGCCGAACTGGAGAAGAAGGCGAAATGAAGACTGGCGGACAACTGATCGTCGACGCGCTCGAGGCCAATGGGGTCGACCGCATCTATTGCGTTCCCGGCGAGTCCTATCTCGCAGTGCTCGACGCGCTGCATGATTCCAAAATTCGCAGCATCGTCTGCCGCCAGGAGGGTGGGGCCGCGATGATGGCCGACTGCCAGGGCCGCCTCACCGGCAAGCCAGGCATCTGCTTCGTCACCCGTGGTCCAGGCGCCACCAATGCGTCGGCCGGCGTCCACATCGCCATGCAGGATTCGATCCCGATGATCCTTTTCATCGGCCAGGTGGCGAGCCACACCAAGGAGCGCGAGGCCTTCCAGGAGGTCAATTACCGCGCCTTCTTCGGCGACATCGCCAAATGGGTGGTCGAGATCGATGACGCCGCGCGTATCCCCGAGTTGGTCACCCGCGCTTTCTCCGTCGCCACCTCGGGCCGGCCCGGCCCGGTCGTCGTCTCATTGCCCGAAGATATGCTGACCAGCGAGGCCGAGGCACCCGCGGCCCTGCCCGCCACCCCGGTCGAGACCCGTCCCGGCGAGGAAGAGCTTTCGAAACTCGAAGCCCTGCTCAACGGCGCGAAAAACCCCTTCGTCATCCTCGGCGGCACGCGCTGGGATGAAGAGGCGGTGGCGCGGATCCAGAAGATCTCCGAAACTTGGGCTTTGCCGGTCGGCGTCTCCTTCCGCCGCCAGATGCTGTTCGATCATCTGCACGAGAACTATGCCGGCGATGTCGGCATCGGCGTCAACCCGAAGCTCGCCAAGGCGATCAAGGAAGCCGACGTCGTGCTGCTGGTCGGCGGCCGCTTCGGCGAGATGCCATCCTCCGACTACACGCTGCTCAAGAGCCCCTATCCCGACCAGAAGCTCGTGCATGTCCATGCCGACGCCGACGAGCTCGGCCGTGTTTATCGCCCGACGCTCGCCATCAACGCCTCGCCGGCGGCCTTCGTCGAGGCTTTTGCCAAGCGCAGGCCCGCTTCCGCACCTGCCTGGACTGGTACCGCCAAGGCGCTGCACGCCGCCTATCTCGAATGGTCGACGCCGCCGCTCACCGGTCCGGGTGCAGTGCAGATGGGCCCGATCATGAACTGGCTGGAAAAGGTGCTGCCGCAAGACGCGATCCTTACCAACGGTGCCGGCAACTATGCCACCTGGGTGCATCGCTTCCACCGCTTCCGCCGCTTCGCCACGCAAGGTGCGCCGACCTCCGGTTCGATGGGCTACGGCACGCCAGCGGCAGTCGCAGCCAAGAGCTTGTTCCCCGAGCGCGAGGTCATCGCCTTCGCCGGCGACGGCTGCTTCATGATGAACGGCCAGGAATTCGCCACCGCCGTGCAATACGGCCTGCCGATCATCGTCATCGTCGTCAACAACGGCACCTATGGCACCATCCGCATGCACCAGGAGCGCGAATATCCGGGCCGCGTCGAGGCGACCGACCTCAAGAACCCCGACTTCGCGGCCCTTGCCCGCGCCTATGGCGGCCATGGCGAGACGGTGCGCGAAACCGACGAGTTCGCGCCCGCTTTCGAACGCGCACGGAGCAGCGGCAAGCCGGCGATCATCGAGATCAAGCTCGACCCCGAGGCGATCACTCCAACCCGCACGCTCAGCGACATCAGGAACAAACGCTAGATGTGAGCTTTCAGGAGGCTGTCCATTCGGATGCGCAATGGACCCTCTACACTTCCGATCAGCCCATCGGCCCGGACGATTTTCGGGCCGATGCGCGAGCCCTGCCGCGCGGGAAATCAGCAGGGGCGTGGCAAATCAGCGGCTTTGATGCTATTCAGGCCGCTCAATCCCGCAATGGTCTGTCATTTTTTCCAGGCAAGCTGATGATTTCAATCGTCATTCCGTGCAAGAACGAAGCCGAGAACCTCGCCATCCTGATCGGCCAGGTTCATGCCGCGATGGCCGGGCGCGACTACGAGGTGATCGTCGTCGACGACGGTTCGACCGATCGCACCCCGGAGGTGATCGCCGAGCTCGCGCGAACCGCCGGTCGCCTGCGCCATATCAGGCACGACCGCTCAGCCGGCCAGAGTGCTGCCGTCCGTTCCGGTGTGTTCGCCGCCAAGGGCGCAATCGTCGTGACGATGGACGGCGACGGCCAGAACGACCCGGCATACCTGCCCAAGCTCGCCGACGCGCTCAAGGCCGCCGGCCCCGCGGTCGGCATCGCCGCCGGCCAGCGCCTCAAGCGCACCGACACCAAGCTCAAGCAACTGTCCTCGCGCTTCGCCAACGGCCTGCGCGAACGCATCCTGCGCGACGGCACGCGCGATTCCGGCTGCGGCCTGAAGGCGGTTCATACCGACCTGTTCCGCCAGCTTCCCTATTTCGACGGCTGGCATCGCTATCTCCCCGCACTCGTCATCCGCGAAGGCCGCGCCGTCGTCCATGTCGACGTCGTCGATCGCTCGCGCATCCACGGCAAGTCCAATTACGGCATTCTCGACCGCGGCCTGCGCGGCATCCTCGACCTCACCGGCGTGTGGTGGCTGCGCCGCCGCCGCCGGGTCGTGCCCACCATCACGGAGCAGAGCCAGTGACCCTCATTTCCGAACTCGGCACCTGGCTGCACGACGTCTTCGTCGCCCAGTTCGATGCCTGGATTTTGCTCGGCTTCGTCGCGCAGGGCCTGTTCACAATGCGCTTCGTGGTGCAGTGGCTCGCCTCAGAGCGCGCCAAGCGCTCCGTCGTGCCGATCGCCTTCTGGTTCTTCTCGCTCGGCGGCGGCACGCTGCTGCTGATCTACGCCATCCAGCGGCAGGACCCGGTGTTCATCGCCGGCCAGGGACTGGGCCTGTTCATCTACATCCGCAATCTCTGGCTGATCGCCAACGAGCGCCGCGCCGCCATGGCTGACGCCGAGTGATATCAGGCATGCAGGCTACCGGAATCAACATTTCAGAGACGCAGCGCAAGGCATTGTCGCCGCTCACATATCTGCTGCTCGCGCTGCTGTGCCTGTTTGCGTTCGCACCCGGCATCGCCTCGCTGCCGCCAACCGACCGCGACGAGTCGCGCTTCGTCCAGGCAACCAAGCAGATGGTCGAGAGCGGCGACTATGTCGACATCCGCTTCCAGGACGTGCCGCGCTACAAAAAGCCCGCCGGCATCTACTGGCTGCAATCGGCAGCCGTGCTCGTCAGCGGCCAGGGCAGCGAAGCGCCGATCTGGGTCTATCGCCTCGTTTCGGTGCTTGCAGGCACGTTCTCCGTGCTGGCGCTCGCCTTCATCGGCGACCGCATGTTCGGCCGCACCGCCGGCGTGATCGCCGGGCTCGGCCTGATGGGCATCCTGATGCTAGGCTTCGAGGCGCGCATTGCCAAGACCGATGCGACGCTGCTGGCCACGGCACTCCTAGCCCAAGGCTCGCTTGCCGCGATCTATCTCGGCCACAAGAACGGCCAGCCGCAGGGCCGCGCCAACTGGCTGTTCTGGATCGCGCAAGGGCTGGCGCTGCTGATCAAGGGACCGGTCATTCCGTTCCTCAGCCTGCTCACCATCGCGGCCCTTGCCCTTTTCGACCGCGACCGCTCCTGGCTGCGCAAGCTCCGACCCTTCACCGGCCTGCTGGTCACGCTGTTCGTCGCCGCGCCTTGGCTGATCCTGATCACGCTCAAGACCGGCGCCGAATTCTGGCAGGAATCGGTCGGAAAGGATCTCCTGAGCAAGGTTGGCTCCGGCCAGGAATCGCACGGCTTTCCGCCCGGCTATTATTTCCTGACCTATTCCGTCTTCATGTGGCCCTTCGCGCTGGTCGCGCTCGAGGGCGGGCTCAAGGCGCTGCGCCGGTTCCGCCAGGATCCGCGCCTGCTGTTCTGCCTGGCCTGGTATCTGCCCTATTGGGTCGCCATCGAGCTGATCCCGACCAAGCTGCCGCACTACGCCCTACCCGCCTATCCGGCGATGATCCTGCTGATGGCCTGGACACTCACCGATCCATCGGCTGCGAGCATCAAGCTGTCGCGCTGGCAGTCGTGGCTGCGTCGCGCCTGCGCCTTCGGCATGTTCGGCATCAGCATCGGCCTGGCTGCCATCGCTCTCGGCATCACGCCCTATTTCCTGGGTCACTTCTCCTGGTGGGGGCTGCTCGCCGCCGTGCTGGTCCTGATTGCCGCCAGATACGGCATCGGCGCCCCCGACGACATGGATCCGGTAAAACGCATCGCCTTCGCAGCTGCTGCCGCAGCCGCCGCCTTTGGCGTGCTGACCATCAAGGTCCTGCCGCCGCTCAAGGCCATGTGGCTCAGCCCTGAGATCGCCGAAGGCTTCGAGAAGCTGAAGCCCTGCCCGACCTCGAAGCTGGTCTCCGCCGGCTACGGCGAGCCGAGCCTGGTCTTCCTTGCCGGCACCGAGACGAAGTTGACCAACGGCAAGGGTGCCGCGGAAGCGCTCGCCGCCGACCCCGCGTGCGCCATCGCGGTCGTCACGGCCGACGAGACCAAGGGCTTCCTTGCCGCCGTGCCCCGCGGCGCCGATGCACTCAAGAAGCTCGGCAGCATCGAAGGCGTGAACTATTCCAAGGGCGAGGCGCGCGCGCTGACGTTCTATATGCTGGCGAAGTAGCGCAGCATGGCTCCCGAAGTTCAGGCTCTCCTCAATGCAATGCGCGAGTTGGAGAGCCTGCTCGAACGAAATGGCGAAGATATCTGGTCAATCAGCGTCAAGCGAGCCGCGGACACAGTCGCCCGCACTGATGCACATGGCTTGACACAGCTTCTCGGCCTCTTTGGCGGCATGGGATCGCTGGACGATCTTGTACTTCACAAGGACGGATTGCCGCTTGTGTCCGAGAACGAACGCCTCAACACATTGCGGTCGAACGCATGGGGCCTTGCAACTCGGCTGAAGCGTGAGATTGACTGAGCCAACAGGGGGCGAGCCACGAAGGACGCACCACCGACGGGCAAAAGAAAAGGGGCGGTCGCCCGCCCCCTTCCCAAAAACCTGTCAGCCAGGCCTTACTTGATCGCCTTGTCGGTGATCGCCGACGTCCAGGCGCCCGAGGGCTCCTTGGTGATGATCTTCTGGTCGAGCAGCGCCTTGGCGGTACGCTCGTAGGCGGCGGGGATCAGCTTGCCGTCGGCATTGTCGATCAGCTTGGCGACTTCGCCCATCATGCGCTTCTGATGGTTTTCGTCCTGGCCGCCGTTCTCGACCACGATCTCGGCTGCCTCGTCGGGATTGTCGACGGCATATTTCCAGCCCTTCATCGAAGCGCGCACGAAGCGGACCATCTTGTCTTCGAAGGCCGGATCCTTGAGCTTGTCCTCCATCACATAGAGGCCGTCCTCGAGCAGGTCGTTGCCCATGGCGGTGTAGTTGAAGACGATCAGGTCCTCCGGCTTGTAGCCGGCGTCGATCAGCTGCCAGTACTCGTTGTAGGTCATGACCGAGATGCAGTCGGCCTGCTTCTGGATCAGCGGCTGCACGTCGAAGCTCTGCTTCAGAACGGTCACGCCGTCCTTGCCGCCTTCGGTCGGAAGGCCGAGCTTGTTCATCCATGCATAGAACGGATACTCGTTGCCGAAGAACCAGACGCCGAGCGTGTGGCCCTTGAAATCGGCTTCCGACTTGATCGGCCCGTCCTTGGGGCAAACCAGCTGCATGCCGGCCTTCTTGTAAGGCTGGGCGATGTTGACGAGGTTGACGCCCTTGTCGCGGGCTGCAAGCGCGCCGCCCATCCAGTCGACGATGACGTCGGCGCCGCCGCCGGCAATCACCTGCTCGGGCGCGATGTCGGGGCCGCCCGGCTTGATCTCGACGTCAAGGCCTTCCTCCTCGTAAAAGCCCTTGTCCTTGGCGACGTAGTAGCCGCCGAATTGCGACTGCGTCACCCATTTCAGCTGCAGCGCCACCTTGTCGGCCGCGAGCGCCTGTGCGGCGGCCAGCGACATCGCCCCGGCCATCAGTGAAACCATAAGTCTTTTCATGTTCTTATTTCCCTCTGAAGTTGGACCGCGGCCCCGCCCAAGGAGCTCAGGTCACGCCCGCCCACCACGGACGGACGGATGCCAGAAAGTGGTGGCCCTCTCGATCAGGGCGACCACGCCATAGAAGACGGAACCGGCGAGGGCCGCAACAGCGATCTCTGCCCAGACCATGTCGACATTCATGCGCCCGATCTCGGTCGAGATGCGGAAGCCCATGCCGACCACCGGCGTACCGAAGAACTCGGCGACGATGGCGCCTATCAGCGCCAGCGTCGAATTGATCTTCAGAGCGTTGAAGATAAACGGCATGGCCGCCGGCAGCCTGAGCTTGAACAGCGTCTGCCAGTAGCTGGAGGCATAGGTGCGCATCAGGTCACGCTCCATGTGCCCGGACGCGGCTAACCCTGCGACCGTGTTCACCAGCATCGGGAAGAAGGTCATGATGATGACCACAGCCGCCTTCGACTGCCAGTCGAAGCCGAACCACATCACCATGATCGGTGCCACGCCGATGATCGGCAGCGCCGACACCATGTTGCCGATAGGCAGAAGCCCCCGGCGCAGGAACGCCACGCGGTCAGCGAGGATGGCCACGACGAAACCTGCCCCGCAGCCGACGACATAGCCGAACAGCACCGCCTTGAAGATCGTCTGCCAGACGTCGGCAGCCAGGATCGGCACCGAACTGGCAAGCTTGGCGGCCACGGCACTCGGCGGCGGCAGAAGGATGAACGGGATGCCCGCCCCCCTGGTCACGGCTTCCCACAGGATCAGGATCCAGGCGCCGAAGATCGCCGGGATCAGCAGGCGCAGAAAGGTTTTGGCCTGCGGCGCCTTCGGCCGCAGCGCCGACAAAACGGCGACGCAGCGCCAGGCGAGCAGCCATGCGGCGGCAAGCAGCAGGAAATAAGGCGTCCGCGCCATGCCCTCGTTGCCCGAGATGCTCGCGATCAGCAGCCAGGCAGCCCCATGGGCTCCGACGAACAGGACTGCAGCCGTCGCCAATGGCGACAGCAGTCTCGCGAAGGACGCAATCGCGGCGGCAATCAGCAGCGCGATGATCGCGGCGGCATAGGTGCCCGATGCAGGCTCCGAGGTCCCCGCAGCGATCATCGGCAAGGTGACGCTCGCCGCAAGACTGAGCAGCAGAGCGGCAGCCGCCTGCCAGGACGGTTTCGAAAAAGTCATGCCGGCCTCCCGCCCATGGACCGTTCGACCAGCTTACCGACGATGCCGACCGCCACCACCAGCAATGCCGCGACGATCGAGCCGGCGACCAGCACCGCCCAGATGTCGATGGTCTGGCTGTAATAGGCGCCGGCGAGCAGCTTGGCGCCGATGCCTGCCACCGCCCCCGTAGGCAGTTCGCCGACGATGGCGCCGACCAGACTCGCCGCCACCGCCACCTTCATCGAGGCGAACAGGAACGGCACCGAGGCCGGCACGCGCAGTTTCCAGAAGGTCTGCGCAGCGCTGGCGTTGTAGGTATGCATCAGGTCGAGATGCATGATCTCGGGCGAGCGCAGGCCCTTCACCATGCCGACGGCAACGGGGAAGAACGACAGGTAGGTCGAGATCAACGCCTTGGGGATCAGCCCGGTGATGCCGATCGCCGCCAGCACCACGATGATCATCGGCGCCACCGCAAGGATGGGTATGGTCTGCGAGGCGATGATCCACGGCATCAGCGAGCGGTCGAGCGCCAGCACATGGACGATGCCGACCGCAATCAGGATGCCGAGTGCTGTGCCGAAGGCAAAGCCCAGCAGCGTCGACGACAGCGTCACCCACGCATGGTAGACGAGGCTGCGATTGCTGGTGACCTTCCGGAGAAACGTGTTTTCGAAGAAGTTCTGCGCCACCTGATGCGGCGCAGGCAGGGTCGGCTTCGGCTGCGACAGGGTCTTGCCGATGAATTCCACAGTCGTCGGCGTCTCGCCGGCGCGCCGGTCGAGATCGCGCTGGAACGGCGCGTTCATGAACACGGCCGCGACGTACCAGATAGCCACCAGCACCGCGAGGATGGCGACGACGGGGATGATCTTGTCTCGAAGACGATCCATCAGCAGGTCTCCGGCGACTGTCGACCTCCTCTCCCCAACGGGGAGAGGGTGGCCGGAGCGAAGCGAAGGTCGGGTGAGGGGGTAGAAATCTTCCCCTCCAGCACCGCGAGGATCGTCTCGAGAACGGTCTGGCGTTCGGCCAGCACCTCGTTGTTCCAGAACCGCAGCACCGAATAGCCCTGCCGATTCAACCACTCAGTTCTGATCGCATCAGATGCGGAGTCCGCGTGCTGGCTGCCATCGATTTCGACGACCAGTCGCCTGTCACGACAGACGAAATCGGCCACATATGGCCCTAGAGGAACCTGCCTAGCGAACTTGTAGCCGTTGAGGTGCCTCCCCCGCAGTTCTCCCCAGAGGCGGTACTCCGCCTCGGTTTCGTCCAGCCTCAGCTTTCTGGCGCGTGCCGTTGCTCCGGCACGCCGTTTGGTCGGGTCGAACATTGCCCCCTCACCCGTCCGCTTCGCGGCCACCCTCTCCCCGTTGGGGAGAGGAGACTGCCGATCGCCCCTCGCCTCAATCCTCATAGCTGTGCCCTGCCCTCAGGCCGTCGCGGACGCGGGCGGCGATCGCCAGGAATTCCGGGCTCTCGCGGATGTCGAGCGGCCGCTCCTTCGGCAGCGTCGACTCGATCACGTCGGTCACCCGGCCCGGCCTGGGTGACATGACGACAATGCGCGTCGACAGATACACAGCTTCCGGGATCGAGTGTGTGACGAAGCAGATCGTCTTGCTGGTCCGCCGCCACAGCTGCAACAGTTGCTCGTTCAAGTGGTCGCGAACAATCTCGTCGAGCGCCCCGAACGGCTCGTCCATCAGCAGAAGATCGGCATCGAATGCCAGCGCGCGGGCAATCGAGGCGCGCTGCTGCATGCCGCCGGACAGCTGCCAGGGGTATTTCTTCTCGAAGCCCGAGAGATTGACGAGATCCATCGTGCGCTTGATGCGCTCCTGCTGCTCGGCTTTGGAGAGGCCGATGATCTCCAGCGGCAGCGCCACATTGCGCTCGATCGTCCGCCACGGCAGCAGTGCCGCCGCCTGGAACACATAGCCATAGGCGCGCGCCTCGCGCGCCTGTTCCGGCGTCATGCCGTTGATCGAGATGGTGCCGGCCGTCGGTTTTTCGAGGTCGGCAATGACGCGCAGAAACGTCGTCTTGCCGCAACCCGAAGGACCGATGAAGGAAACGAACTCGCCCTTGTTGATGGTCAGGTCGACGTCGGTGAGCGCCCTGACCGGGCCGTCATTGGTTTCGAAAGTAAGCCCCAGCTTTCTGGCTTCGACGACGGCGCTCTGATCGACGCTGGTCGCCGTGGCTTGATTGACTGTCATGAGCATCGCCCGGCTTTACCCCACATAATGCCATCCTCGCCGAAGATGAGGCAGGCGTCCATATTGTCAGCTTCGGTTTCCGCGCAGCTGCAGCGAACCGCTGTTGCGATCGCCTCGCGGCCGCATGATGCGGCCGCGCTGCCAAACCCGGAAAACCGCCTGCGCGAAGGCGCAGGCCGCATCCGGTCAAACCCCCGTCGCCGGAATGCCCGTCCGCTCAACCTTGCGGGGTGCTGTGATCTCCTTCCACTGCGACAGCGCCCGGTTGACCGCAGCATGCGGCTCGCGCGCCACGAATTCGCCGTGGCCGGGGTTGGCCTTGACCTCATCCCCCTGGATGGCCAGCTCGCCGCGGGTGAAGACGAAGCGCGGCAGGCCGGTCACTTCGATGCCCTCGAAGACGTTGTAGTCGATGATCGACTGCTGGGTCTTGGACGAGATGGTCTTCTTGCGCTTGGGATCCCAGACGACGATGTCGGCATCCGCGCCCTCAACGATTGCGCCCTTCTTCGGATACATGTTGAGGATCTTGGCGATGTTGGTCGAGGTCACCGCGACGAACTCGTTCATCGTCAGACGGCCGGTGTTGACGCCCTTGGTCCACAGCACCGGCATGCGGTCCTCGAGACCGCCGGTGCCGTTGGGGATCTTGGTGAAGTCGCCAACGCCGGTGCGCTTCTGCTCGGTCGTGAAGGAGCAATGGTCGGTTGCCACCACCTGCAGCGAACCGGCCTGCAGGCCGGCCCACAGCGAGTCCTGGTGCAGCTTGTTGCGGAAGGGCGGGCTCATCACCCGGCGCGCCGCGTGGTCCCAGTCCTTGTCGAAATATTCGGTCTCGTCGAGCACCAGATGCTGGATCAGCGGCTCGCCATAGACGCGCATGCCCTTCTGGCGGGCCCGGCGGATTGCCTCATGCGACTGCTCGCAGGAAGTGTGCACGACATAGAGCGGTGCCCCCACCATGTCGGCGATCATGATGGCGCGGTTGGTTGCCTCGCCTTCGACCTCCGGCGGCCGCGAATAGGCATGCGCCTCGGGCCCGTTGTTGCCCTCGGCCAGAAGCTTGGCCGACAGCTGGGCAACCACGTCGCCGTTTTCGGCATGCACCAGCGGCAGCGCGCCAAGCTCGGCGCAGCGTTTGAACGACGAATACATCTCGTCGTCGTCGACCATCAGCGCGCCCTTGTAGGCCATGAAGTGCTTGAACGAGGTGATGCCCTTGTCGACGACCTCAGCCATCTCGTTGAACACCTGCTCGCCCCACCAGGTGATCGCCATATGGAAGGAGAAGTCGCAACAGGCCTTCGACGTCTTGTTGTCCCACATCTGCAGCGCTTCGAGCAGCGACTGGCCGGGCGACGGCAGGCAGAAATCGACCACCATCGTCGTGCCGCCGGAAAGGGCCGCGCGCGTGCCGGTCTCGAAATCGTCGGCCGAATAGGTGCCCATGAAGGGCATTTCGAGATGGGTGTGCGGGTCGATGCCGCCTGGCATGACGTAGCAGCCGGTGGCGTCGAACTCGTGATCGCCATGCAGGTTATCGCCAATGGCGACGATCTTGCCATGCTGGATCAGCACGTCGGCCTTCCACGTCCGGTCGGCCGTCACGATGGTGCCGTTTCTGATGACTTTTGTCATTTTAGTTCCCCTATTGTTGCCGCGCTTCTTTGCGAGCGCTTTGGCATTGGTTCAAATCATGTAAGGATCGACACCCCGCGCTGGCAGTGCGACGCAAAAAGCCCCTCCCCAAGATGGGGAGAGGCAAGATGCGCATGGGTATGAGCCCAAAAACTCACTCAACGATCTCCGCCGTCTCCACCACCGCGTGGAACAGCACGTCGCATCCGGCGGCGGCCCATTCGGGATAGATTTCCTCGTCCTCGTTGTGGCTCAGCCCGTCGACGCATGGGCAAAACACCATCGCTGTCGGCGCCACGCGGTTGATCCAGCAGGCGTCATGGCCGGCGCCCGAGACGATGTCGCGATGGCTGTAGCCGAGCCGCTCGGCGGCATCGCGCACGGCCTTCACGCAGTCCTTGTCAAAGGCGACGGGGTCGAAATGACCGACCTGCTCGATCTCGAAGGAGATGTCGAGCGCCTCGCAGATGGTCGCCACACCCTCGCGGATGCGCGTGTCCATGGCGTCGAGCACTTCCTTCTCCGGCGAGCGGATGTCGATGGTGAACACCGTGCGCCCGGCAATGATGTTGCGCGAGTTCGGATAGACCTCCATGTGGCCGACCGCACCGACGGCGTCGGGCTGGTAGTCCATCGCGATCTCGTGCACCAGTTCGGTCACGCGCGCCATGCCGAGGCCGGCGTTGCGGCGCTTGTACATCGGCGTCGAGCCGGTATGCGCCTCCATGCCGGTCAGCGTCACCTGCAGCCACTTCAGGCCCTGGCCGTGGGTAACGACGCCGATCTCGATGTCCTCGTCCTCGAGGATCGGTCCCTGCTCGATATGCAGTTCGAAGAAGGCCTTCATCTTGCGGGCGCCGACCTTCTCGGTGCCCTTCCAGCCGATGCGTTCCAGCTCGTCGCCGAAGCGCTTGCCCTTGGCGTCCTTGCGGTCGTAGGCCCAGTCCTGATCCAGCTCGCCGGCAAACACGCCCGAAGCCAGCATGGCGGGCGCAAAGCGCGTGCCTTCCTCGTTGGTCCAGTTGGTGACGACGATGGGATGCTTGGTCTTGATGCCGAGATCGTTGAGCGTGCGCATCACCTCGAGACCACCGAGCACGCCGAGCACGCCGTCGAACTTGCCGCCGGTCGGCTGGGTGTCGAGATGGCTGCCGACATAAACCGGCAATGCCTCTGGGTCGGTGCCTTCGCGGCGGGCAAACATGGTGCCCATCTCGTCGACGCCCATTTCGAGCCCGGCCGCCTCGCACCACTTCTTGAACAAATGCCGGCCTTCGCCGTCTTCATCGGTCAGAGTCTGGCGATTGTTGCCGCCGGCAATGCCGGGACCGATCTTCGCCATCTCCATCAGCGAATCCCACAAACGGTCTGAATTGATTCGCAGATTTTCGCCGGGGGCGGCCATCGAATCGTCCTCTCATTTTCTTGTTCGGCCCGGAAACCCCAGCGGTTCCCGGCGCCGGATCTCCTTCGTTCGGCTTTCGCCTGGAAGTCCCGCCCTGAAACGGTACGGGACTCCCCTGTTCGTCGGAGCAAGCCCCGGAGAGCATGCCTGCCCGCCGGGATCAAGCTCTAGCGTGCGGCACATCCACTGGGACGCGCCGACCCTTTCAGTCGATCGTCCTCAACACTTCGCGGACGTGATCGATCAGCTCGTTGATCTGGCCCTTGGTGATGATCAACGGCGGCGACAGCGCGATGATGTCGCCGGTGGTGCGGATCAGCGCGCCGCGTTCGAACGCCTTCACAAAGGCCGAGAAGGCGCGCTTGCTCGGGCTGCCGGCGATCGGCTGCAGCTCGATCGCGCCGATCAGGCCGATGTTGCGGATGTCGATGACATGCGGCTCACCCTTGAGCGAATGCAGTGCTTCTTCCCAATAGGACGCAAGCTCGGCACCGCGGGTCAGCAGCCCCTCTTCCTTGTAGGTGTCGAGCGTCGCCAGTGCCGCAGCCGACGCAATCGGATTGCCCGAATAGGTGTAGCCGTGGAAGAACTCGATCAGATGCTCAGGCCCGGTCATGAAGGCGTCGTGGATTTCCTTCTTCACGAACACCGCGCCCATCGGGATGACGCCGTTGGAGACGCCCTTTGCCGTGGTCATGATGTCGGGAACGACGCCAAAATAGTCAGATGCGAAAGGCGTGCCGAGACGACCGAAGCCGGTGATGACCTCATCGAAGATCAACAGGATGCCGTGCTTGGTGCAGATCTCGCGCAGGCGCTGCAGATAGCCCTTCGGCGGGATCAGCACACCGGTGGAGCCGGCGACCGGCTCGACGATGACAGCCGCGATTGTCGAGGCGTCATGCAAGGTGACGATGCGCTCCAGCTCGTCGGCAAGCTCAGCACCATATTCCGGTTCGCCCTTTGTGAAGGCGTTCTTGGCCGGCAGATGGGTGTGCGGCATGTGATCGACGCCGCCGAGAAGCGTGCCGAACATCTTGCGGTTGGTGACGATGCCGCCGACCGAGATACCGCCGAAATTGACGCCGTGATATCCGCGCTCGCGGCCGATGAGGCGGGTGCGTGCGCCCTCACCCTTCACGCGCTGATAGGCGATCGCCATCTTGAGTGCGGTTTCAACCGATTCCGAACCGGAATTGGTGAAGAACACATGGTCCATGCCCTCAGGCGCGATATCGACCAGTCGGTTGGCCAATTCAAAGACGATGGGGTGCCCCATCTGGAACGCCGGCGCATAGTCGAGCTCGGCGGCCTGGCGCTGGATCGCCTCGGTAATCTTGGGCCGGCAGTGACCGGCGTTGACGCACCACAGGCCTGCGGTCCCGTCGAGAATCTTGCGGCCGTCGCTGGCCGTATAATGCATATCCTTGGCCGCCACCATCATTCGCGGCGCCTGCTTGAACTGCCGGTTCGAAGTAAACGGCATCCAGAATGCGTTGAGATCGTTGGGCGTAACTTTTAGCCTGTCCGACATGACCAAGCTCCCTTTCTTCCCCTGTTTCAATACGGCCAACGCTTGGTCTTCGGTGCGCTTTTGTGTTACGCAATTTTTTGACCGATTGGACAAACGTTAGCACCGCCGCATTGGCGGTCAAGGGATTACTAGCGGAAATGCGGCTTCTGAGGCGCGCTCCACAGGTCGGCAAGAACTGGTCCAGCGGATTGGTCCAGATTGCACCTGCTTCCCTCCCGCGTCGCGAGGCACGATGACCATGGACGGTTCGGCACCCCGGAGCCACACACGCATCCAGAAGGAAAAGCGCGAGGTCATTCTCGAAGCGGCCCTCGAGGTGTTTTCGACCAACGGTTTCAGGGGTTCGACCATCGACCAGATCGCCGAGGCCGCCGGCATGTCGAAGCCCAACCTGCTCTACTATTTCCGCCGCAAGGAGGACATCCACGAGACGCTGATGCACCGGCTGCTGGAAACCTGGCTGGCCCCGCTGAAGGAGCTCGACAACATCGGCGACCCGATGACCGAGCTCAGGAGCTACATCCGCCGCAAGCTCGAGATGGCGCGTGATTTCCCGAGGGAAAGCCGGCTGTTCGCCAACGAGATCCTGCAGGGCGCACCGCGCATCATGCCGATGCTGGAGGGCGAACTGAAGAGTTTGGTCGACGAGAAGGTCGAAGTCATCAAGGGCTGGATGCGATCAGGCAAGATCGCCAAAACCGACCCGTGGCACCTCATCTTCGCCATCTGGGCGACGACCCAGCACTATGCCGACTTCGACGTCCAGGTGCGCGCCGTGCTCGGCCCCGACCGCGGCGGCGAAGGCCGCTTCGAGGATGCCGCCCGCTTCCTCGAACAGCTTTTTGTTGAAGGACTTAGGCCGAAAGGCTGAATCAACTTGGCAGCCGCCGCTGTGCCCTATTGGCCGGCCGCGATCAGGAACAGAAAGCTGCCAGCCAAGGCGACGTTGCTGACCACACCATTGATGCGTGCAGCACGGTCGGGGCCCGAATGATCCCAGAAATTGTGGAATATCAGGGTTCCGCCGATGAGGAAGGCAATCAAGGCCGCAGCCGCGTATGGAACCTGGAATCCTGCGACCAGCATCAGGCCGGCAACGATTTGAAGCACGATGCCGACCCACAGGAATAGCCGGGCTTGAGGTACACCACGCGCGGCCATCATGGCTGAGAGCAGCGATGCATTTGCGATGTTGCGCAGGCCGGCGAAAACGAACGCGCCTCCCAAAAGCAAGCGGCCGACGAAGGCCAGCATCAAAGGTTCAAGCATCAATCTCTCCCAAGCGATCGCCCGAGGATGGCCACCGCATTTTTGATTGCTGTTTTGGATGTCAGGCAGCCTTGGCCTCGCCCACCGGGTGGACGGCATGGAACGTCACGCATAGCCGGTTCCAGGTGTTGATCATGCCAAGTGCAACCGTCAGCTTGACCAGTTCTTCCGCCGAGAAGTGCTTTTGCGCTTCGGCGTAGAGCTCACCCGGCACGCCAGCGTCGGCGATGTTGGTCACTGCCTCTGTCCAGGCAAAGGCCATGCGCTCGCGCTCGGTGAAGAGAGGCGACTCCTTCCAGGCGGCGACGAGCCAGAGGCGCTGTTCGGTCTCGCCGTCCTGCTTGGCTTCACGACTGTGCATGTCGACGCAATAGGAGCAGCCATTGATCTGCGACGCGCGAAGCTTGATGAGATGAAGCAGGCCGTGCTCGAGCCCGCATTCGTTGACCGCCTTGTTGAGCGCGACCAGATGCTTGGTCAGCTCGGGCGCGGCGTTGTAGAAATTTAGCCTGGGCTTCATGGCTTATTCCTCTCGTTGATGGTTCTTGTCTTCTGCGGACGCTGGTGTTGCACGACAAAGGCGCAGCTGGCGGCCACGATGCGCGGATCGGTATCAGAGTTGAAATCCGCGACGATATCGGACAGCCGCGTCTCGGAGAGCGCGACGCGATAGGCGCGCTCTGCCTTGAGCATGGCGACATTGATGCCGCAGGGTTTGACATAGACTGCAGGCTCGAGCGCATAGCTGCCCTTCTGACGTATTTCGCCACAGCGAAACGCCGGCTCCCTGCCTTCGATGGCCAGCACGATGTCCAGCAGCGTGATATTCTCGGCCGAACGCGCCAGCCGGTAACCACCGCTCGGTCCCGGCACCGATTCCAGCACCTTCGCCGCCGTCAGCGCCTTGAGATGCTTGAGCAGATAGCTTGGTGAAAGGCCGAACGCCTCTGCCATCGCGTTGCCCGGCATCGTGCCGTCGCCCTGGATGCCCGCCAGCATCGCTGCGCAATGGATCGCCGCTTCCACGCCGTCGCCGAGCTTCATCGCCATCTCCTCAATCGTAGACTCAAATTATCATGGATAATTTATATCCACAATAGCCACAAAAAGACGGCGCCCGAAGGCGCCGCTTGCTGGAGGAGACCTATTCTGCGGCCACCTTGGCCATCGGATTGTTCGGGTGCGTCGTCCAGTTCGCATAGTTGGGCGACACCGGCTTGCCGGTGCGCTTGTCCATCGCGCCAACGGCCAGCGGCTCCATGGTGATGCAGCCCTGGACCGGGCAGACATTGACGCAGAGGTTGCAGCCGACGCATTCCTCCTCGATCACCTCGAAGTGGCGCGCACCATCAACCATGCTGGTGATCGCCTGGTGCGAGGTGTCCTCGCAGGCGATGTGGCAGCGACCGCACTTGATGCAGGCGTCCTGGTCGATATGCGCCTTGGCGATGTAATTGAGGTTGAGATACTGCCAGTCGGTGACGTTGGGCGTGGCACGGCCGATGACGTCGGACAGCGACTTGTGCCCCTTCTCGTCCATCCAGTTCTCGAGGCCGGCGATCATCTCCTGCACGATCTTGAAGCCGTAGGTCATGGCTGCGGTGCAGACCTGGACGTTGCCCGCGCCAAGCGCCAAGAACTCGGCGGCATCGCGCCAGGTGGTGATGCCGCCGATGCCCGAGATCGGCAGGCCGCGGGTCTCGGGATCCCTAGCGATCTCGGCCACCATGTTGAGCGCGATCGGCTTCACCGCCGGACCGCAATAGCCGCCGTGGCTGCCCTTGCCGTCGATCGACGGTTCAGGCGAGAAGCTGTCGAGATCGACCGAAGTGATCGAGTTGATGGTGTTGATCAGCGACACCGCATCGGTGCCGCCGGCATGAGCCGCGCGCGCCGGCTTGCGGATGTCGGTGATGTTGGGCGTCAGCTTGGTGATGACGGGCATGCGCGTATACTGCTTGCACCAGCGCACCACCATCTCGATGTATTCGGGCACCTGGCCGACCGCAGCACCCATGCCGCGTTCAGACATGCCATGCGGACAGCCGAAATTGAGCTCGATACCGTCGGCGCCGGTTTCTTCCACCAGCGGCAGAATTGCCTTCCAGGCGTTCTCCTCGCACGGTACCATGATCGAAGCGATCAGCGCCCGGTCCGGCCAGTTCATCTTGACCTGCTTCATCTCGCGCAGGTTGGTCTGCAGGTCGCGGTCGGTGATCAGCTCGATGTTGTTGAGGCCGAGCAGCCGCCGATCCGCACCCCAGATCGCGCCGTAGCGCGGGCCGTTGACGTTGACGACCGGCGGGCCTTCCTCGCCCAGGGTCTTCCACACCACGCCGCCCCAGCCCGCCTTGAAGGCGCGTTCGACATTGTAGGCCTTGTCGGTGGGCGGCGCGGACGCCAGCCAGAATGGGTTGGGCGACTTGATGCCGACGAAATTGTTGCGGATGTCTGCCATCTTATCCTCCCTCAGCCGACCAGGGCGCGGTTGATGGATTCCGCCGCGTCGCGCCCTTGCGCCACGGCCGAGACGGTCAGGTCGTCACCCCCGGCGATGCAGTCGCCGCCGGCCCAGACCTTCTTGAGCGATGTCCGCCCCTCCTCGTCGACCTTGATGCGGCCGCCCTCCATGGCGATCGAAGCGCCGCTGCCATTGAGTGCTGCCGGCTCGAAACTCTGGCCGATTGCCTTGAACACCTGATCGGCGGCGAGCCGCACGATCTCGCCGGTCCCGGTGAGCTTGTCGCCCTTCATGGCGGTGTATTCGAGCTCGATGGCGAGCACCTTGCCGCCTTCGGAAATGACCTTCTTCGGCTGCAGCCAGTGGCGGATGACGACGCCGTTTGCGGCGGCGAGGTCCTGCTCGAACTGGGAGGCGTTCATGTGCTCCTGGCCGCGGCGGTAGCAGATCGTCACCTCCTCGGCGCCGAGCAGCTTGGACTGCACGGCGGCGTCCACCGCCGTCATGCCGCCGCCAATGACGACGACGCGGCGTCCCACAGGCAGGCTCGCAAGGTCACTCGCCTGGCGCAGGGTCGAGATGAAGTCGACGGCATTGGACACGCCGTCCGCATCCTCGCCTTCGGCGCGCAGGGCGTTGACGCCAGCAAGCCCGAGGCCGAGGAACACCGCATCATAGGACGCCGTGAGATCGGCGAGATGGTAGTCGCGGCCAAGCGCCTTGCCGTTTTCGGTCGCAATGCCGCCGATCGATGTGACGTAGTCGACCTCGGCCTGGGCGAAATCGTCGGTGCTCTTGTAGGCGGCGATACCGTATTCGTTGAGGCCGCCGGCCTTGGGCCGCGCCTCGAGGATGGTCACGTCATGGCCATGGCGAGCAAGCCGGTGGGCTGCGGCGAGACCGGCCGGGCCGGCGCCGATGACGGCGACCTTCTTGCCGGTCGACTTTGCGCGGGCATAGAACTGCTTGCCCTCTTCCATCGCCACATCAGTGGCGTAGCGCTGCAAGCGGCCGATCTGCACCGGCTTGCCCTCCGCGACCTCGCGAACGCAGACCTCCTCGCACAGCGTCTCGGTTGGGCAGACGCGGGCGCACATGCCGCCAAGGATGTTCTGGTCGAAGATGGTCTTGGCCGAACCGAGCGGGTTTCCGGTCGCGATCTGGCGGATGAACATCGGGATGTCGATGGAGGTCGGACATGCCTGCATGCAGGGTGCATCGTAGCAGAAATAGCAGCGATCAGCCTCGACCAGCGCCTCGTGATGGTCGAGTGGCGGGTGCAGATCCGAAAAATTCTCGGCGTATTGCTCTGGCGCAAGGCGGCCGCCGACGATGCCTTCCTTGAAAAGACCTTCTGCCATTCCAGTTCCCCAATTTATTCTAGTTTTGAGGAAGCGTAGCACTTTCTGTTTTTTTATCAATTGGTCAATTTTCAAGCTAAGTGCTTGAAAATGCGCAAAAATAATATGACTTTTATTGTCATGATTTTCTTCATTTACTTGCTGCACTGCAGTAAATTTTGACCCGTTGTCGGAATTTCGTCCGGGTCTCCGTCCTATGATGGTCCTGCCGCGCTAGGCCGGCAGGAAACGCAAGGGAGACAGACATGCCGAACACCCCGCAGTCCTTCTTCTGGTATGAGCTGATGACCACCGATCTCGACGCCGCCGAGGCCTTCTACACCGCCGTCGTGGGCTGGCGCGCCGAGCCCTTCGACAAGACGCCCGGCATGCCCAGATACGTCATCGTCAATGCAGGCAACCGCGGCGTCGGCGGCCTGATGAACCTCCCGGAGGAGGCCAGGAAGATGGGCATGCCGCCCGCCTGGATCGGCTACATCCACAGCAGGGACGTCGACGCCTCGGTGGCGTCGCTGACCAAGGCCGGCGGTATCGTTCACAGGGCGCCTGCCGACATCCCGAGCGTCGGGCGGTTTGCCGTCGTCGCCGATCCGCAGGGAGCGGTCTTCATGCTGCTGCAGCCTGATGGACCCGACCAGCCGGCGGTGCCGCTGGATACGCTTGGGCATGTCGGCTGGCACGAGCTCTATGCGACCGACTGGCAGAAGGCCCTCGACTTCTATTCCGGCCAGTTCGGCTGGGGCAAGGACGAGCAATTCGACATGGGGCAGATGGGCATCTACCAGCTGTTCAACGCCGGCGCAGGCATGATCGGGGGCATGATGAACAAGCCCGAGCAGATGCCGGCGCCGGCCTGGCAATTCTACTTCAACGTGGCTGCGATCGACGCCGCCGCCAAGCGCGTGACCGACCATGGCGGCAAGGTGCTGATGGGGCCGATGGAGGTGCCCGGCGGCCAGTGGATCGTGCAATGCGAGGACCCGCAGGGCGCCCATTTCGCCTTGCTGGCGCCGGTGCGGTAGGCGCGGCGGTGGTACGCCGCCTTCCGTGCAAGGGAGCCGTCCGCTGCGGCTGTCATCCCGGACGAGCGTAGCGAGACCCGGGACCCATTGACCGGCACGGCCGGGTTCTCGCTACGCACCGCCTACGCCAAGGCGAGCGCCCGGCCGCGCTCCATGATGATCCAGTCAATGGGTCCCGGATAACCTGCGCTTCGCTCCGGTTTCCGGGATGACGGCGCCTAGGTTTGCGCCAAGATTCTTCACTGCCACGCCCCGTTTCCGGTCTGGCTATTGTCAAAGAACTTGGGAAGCGGGGCGCGAGGCCGTGCCTTCCGATAGTATTCTTTGTGGCGCGACGTTCGCGCCCCGCCCGGTTGCTTGCCCCGCTCAATCGCCTCGGCATTTCCGCCGCCAGCCGCCGCAAGGCCCGGGCTTGGGGGGGGAAACACCCAGCAGGAGAACCGACCTCCCACCAGCCCGGCACCGGCGCTTCCCCCCGATGCCCGGTGCGCAGCCGGGGTCCCGTGGAAGATCGCCCGATCATGGTACGGGAGGTTTTCGGGGTGTGGAAAAACGAGGGCGTTTTTCCACGCGAATTGGTGACAGATGCTGACAGTTTCGGGATCTGGTTCTGGACCGCAGCGGCGGCTCGACGATCACGGCATGGATTCCCGACACTCTCCGCTCGTTTCACTCGCTCACGAGGTCGGGAATGACGGATTGCGAAGCGCGCCCCCGCCAATCTCATCCGATGGCAATTGGGCGGGGATAGCAGTTGAGGCAGCGAATCTGCTCATCTCTGCGATGACGATTGCCTCTGTGATGACGATTGCCTCTGCGATGGCGACTGTCTCTGCGATGGCGACTGTCTTTGGGACGGCGATTGCCTCTGCGATGGCGATTGGCGGGAGTATGGTCCCGGTTGGCGGGCGCGGCATAGGAACCTCGTCATTCCCGACCTCGTGAGCGAGTGAAACGAGCGGAGAGTGTCGGGAATCCATGCCGTGATGACGAAGCTCCGCAAGAGTGCAGAACGCGGGGAACGACACATCAGTCCCGGCGAACGGGATATGTGCACGCGGTCGTGCCCTGCAATATCCGCACGTCCGTGGAGAAATTCTCCCCGCCCTACTCCCCAGGCGCGATGTCGTGCGCGCCTGCGCCCTTGCCCAGACTGATGACCGGCTCCATGGCTTCGAATGTACTCGCCGGCAAATGGCACTTGATTTGGTGGCCGTCGCCCATGTCGCGCATCGGCGGCACCTGGGTTTCGCAGAGACTGTTCGGCACCTGGCTCTTGTAGGGGCAGCGGGTCTGGAACGGGCAGCCGGACGGCGGGTTCATCGCCGAGGGGATGTCGCCCTCGAGCACGACGTGCTTTTTCACCACCGACGTGTCGGCGATCGGGATCGCCGACAGAAGCGCCTCCGTATAGGGGTGGTAGGGCGGCGAGAATATCTGGTCGGTGGTGCCCTGCTCGACGATGTGCCCAAGATACATGACCACGACACGGTCGGCGATGTAACGCACCACCGAGAGGTCGTGACTGATGAACAGCATCGTCGTCTTCGACTTGCGCTGGATGTCCATCAGGAGCTCGGTGACCGCAGCCTGGACGGAGACGTCGAGCGCGGAGACCGGCTCGTCGGCGACCACGACGCGGGCATTGCCGGCAAAGGCGCGGGCGACGCCGATGCGCTGCTTCTGCCCGCCCGACAGCTGGCGCGGCATGCGCTCGGCGAAAGCGCGGGGCAGCTTGACGAGGTCGAGCAGTTCGAGCATCCGTTGCTTGCGCTCGGCGGCGTTGCGGCCGACCTTGAATTTTTCCAGCGTGCGGATGATCTGCGAGCCGACCGAATGGCTCGGATTCAGCGTGTCGAACGGGTTCTGGAACACCATCTGGATCGACGAGACGGTGTCAACGTCGCGATCCTCGATGCCGGTCGACTGGATCTCCCTGTCGGCGAGCAGCACCTTGCCGGAGCTTGCGGTCTCCAGCCCGAGCAGCACCTTGGCCAGCGTGGACTTGCCGCAGCCGCTTTCGCCGACGATGGCGACCGTCTCGGATTCGCGCGCCGTAAAGCTGATGGTCTCGTTGGCCTTGACCACCCTGCCCTCGCCGCCGAACACCTCGCCGCCGCCGACGCGGTAATACTTCCTGAGGTCGTCGATCTTGAGCACCGGGGCACCGGGCTCGACCGGGACGTGCTTGTTGCCCGCGCCGGGCGGCAAGGCCGCCCAGTCGATCTCGTTGAAGCGGACGCAGCGGCTGAAATGGCCGTCATGCCCGGCGACCGGGACCATCGGGATTTCACCGGCGTTGCAAAGGCCCTCGACGAAATGGTGGCAGCGCGGGCCGAAGTTGCAGCCCTTGGGGCGCTGGTGCGGCAAGGGGAACTGGCCGGGGATGGCGACCAGGGGCCGCGAATTCTTGTCGGCGCCGGGCAGCGGGATCGAACGGAACAGCCCTTGCGTATAGGGGTGGCGCATGCGGTCGAAGACGTCAGCGATCGAGCCGGTCTCGACCGCCTCGCCCGAATACATGACCGTGATGCGGTCGCAGGTCTCGAGGATGAGGCCGAGATTATGCGACACGAAGATCATCGAGGTGCCGAACTGCTTGCCAAGCCCCTTGACCAACTGCACGATGCCGGCCTCGACGGTGACGTCGAGCGCCGTCGTTGGCTCGTCGAGCAACAGCAGCGCGGGCTTCGACAAAAGCGCCATGGCAATGACGATGCGCTGCTGCTGCCCGCCCGAAAGCTGGTGCGGAAAGGACTTCATCATGCGCTCGGGGTCGGGCAGCTTGACGGCGCGGACCATGTCGAGCGCGCGCCTGTAGGCTTCGTCCTTCGACACCTTGTCGTGGATCATGGGCACTTCCATGAGCTGCCGCCCCACCTTCATGGCCGGATTGAGGCTCGCCATCGGCTCCTGGTAGATCATGGCGATCTTGTTGCCGCGGATGGCGCGCAATTCCTCCTCGGACATGTCGCCCATGTCCCGGCCCTGGAATTTTATCCTACCGCCGACGATCCTGCCGATATTGGAGAGGTCGCGCATGATACCGAGCGACACGGTCGACTTGCCGCAGCCGCTCTCGCCGACGATGCCCATCGCCTCGCCGGGCATGACGGTGCAGGAGAAATCCATCACCGCCGGGATCTCGCCGGCGCGGGTGAAGAAGGAGATGGAGAGGTTCTCGATCTCGAGGATGGGCTGGGTTGGATTGGCGACGACCTCGTTCATTGCGGTCTCCTTTCCAGGTAGCACTCTGTCCCACCCCCCTCTGTCCTGCCGGACATCTCCCCCTCAAGGGGGGAGATCAGCTGTCGCCACCGTCTTGGCAAACCGCCAACGCTGCAAAATGAAGGCGAGGCGTCGAAGCCGCCAATCTCCCCCCTTGAGGGGGAGATGTCCGGCAGGACAGAGGGGGGTGCGAAGGTGCGAATCCCGGCCAGCATCGTCTGTCCACTCAATCCTTCATCGATTGTTCGCGCAACGCATCGGCAAGCAGGTTGAGGCCGAGCACGAAGGACATCAGCGCGATCGTCGGCGGCAGCGCGGGGTGGATGAAAGAACGCAGGAGCCGGCTGGCGTCCTTGATCGCCGTGCCCCAGTCGGGGCTTTCGGGCGCCAGCCCGAGGCCGAAATAGCCGAGCGTGCCGAGCAGGATGGTAGTGTAGCCGATGCGCAGGCAGGCGTCGACGATGAGGGGCCCACGCGCATTGGGCAGGATTTCCCACAGCATGATATACCAGGGTGTTTCGCCGCGTGTCTGGGCGGCGGCGACATAGTCGCGCGTCTTGATGTCCATGGTGAGCCCGCGGACGATGCGAAATACGCCGGGGCTGGAGGCGAAGACGACGGCGACGAAGATGTTGAGCTGGTTAGGGTCGATCGAAATGATGCCGAGCGGGTCGGCGTTGAAGACGAGGCCGGCATAGACCCAGCCGCCGAAGACCAGCGTCAGGCCTAGCAGGAGATAGAGGCGCTCGGGCCGGGTCTTGAAGCGGCTGTAGAACAGCACCGAAAAGAAGATGATCGGAAACAGGAAGAACACCCCCGCCATGGCATAGGGGATCGGCGTGTCCATGATGCCGGGCGTGACCAGCAGGTAGAACAGCAGGATCACCGGGAAAGCCAGCACCAGGTTGGCGAGGAACGACAGGAGGGCGTCGATGCGCCCGCCATAGTAGCCGGCCGGCAGGCCGAGCGTGATGCCGACCATTAGGGCAAAGGCGGTTGCCGCGGGCGCGATGATCAGCACGATCTGGCTGCCGAAGACCATGCGCGAGAACACGTCGCGGGCGAGCTTGTCGCCGCCGAAGAGATAGACCTTGGCCGAAGCCGGCTCGATGGCGCCGGGCAGTGCGTCCTTCATGATCGGGATCTGGGCGAGCGGATCGAAGGGCGCGATGCGGGCGGCGAAGATGGCGGTGAACAGCCAGAACAAGCAGATGAAAACGCCTGCGATGCCAATGCCGGAATCGTAGAGCTGGCCGTAGAGGCCAAGGCGCTTGCGGAAGTTGAAGCTGGCGACAAGCACGATGGCGAGCGCGGCCCACACCGGCCAAAAGCGGGCGAGCACGCCGAGAACGATCTGGAAGGCGCCGATGTATTCGACCTGCATGGCGCGCTCCCTATTGAACCCTGATGCGTGGATTGAGGTAGGCGTAGCCGACATCTGATATCAGCTGGGTGATCAGCACGATGAACACCGAGACCAGCGAACAGCCGAGCAGAAGGTCGATGTCGTTGTTGCCGGCGGCCTCGACCAGCGTGTAACCGAACCCCTGGTAGCGGAACATGACCTCGACGATGACGACCCCGGTGAGCAGCCAGGGAAACTGCAGCATGATGACGGTAAACGGTGCGATCAGCGCGTTGCGCAGCGCGTGCTTGACGACGACGCCGGAGAAGCTCAGCCCCTTGAGCCGGGCGGTGCGGATATATTGCTGGGTCATCACCTCGACCATCGAGGCGCGCGTCATGCGGGCGATGTAGCCGATGCCGTAGATGGCAAGCGTCATCACCGGCAGGGTGAAGTTGTAGAAGGTGATGCCCTGGCTGGCCGAGGCCGCCGAACCGTTGAGCCAGCCGAGCCACGAGGCGAAGATGACGGTGAAGATGACGCCCGAGACATATTCGGGTGTGGCGGTGGTGGCGATCGAGGCGACCGACAGCGTCCGGTCGGTGCGCGAGCCCTCGCGCATGCCGGCGAGGATGCCGATGAGCAGCGCGATCGGCACCATCGTCGCCAGCACCCAGAACATCAGGATGCCGGTGGCGCCGAGTGCCGGGAACAGTTTTGTCGCGACCGGCGTCTTGAACTTGGTCGAGCAGCCGAAATCGCCTTGCAGAATGCCGGAATAGGTCGGCACGGCGGGCTCGTTGCAGAAGCGGAAACGCGGCACCGCCTGGCCGGTGGCCGGGTCGATATTGGGTTGCTTCTGGACGACGCCAAGCCATTGGCCGTAGCGGATGAAGAAGTTCTGCCGGTAGCCATTGCGCTGCAGCCAGCTTTCGAGCTGGTCGGCGGTGGTGCGCATCTCAGTCTGGCTGATCGCCAGCTTCTTGAGGTTGGGCTCGAGGTTGATGAGGAAAAACACCACGAGCGTCAAGCACAGCATGGTCAGTGCCATGGTGCCCAGCCGGCGCATTATGAAGGATAGCATTGTCGTCCCCTGCCTTGGCGGATTGGGGGGCCGTAGCGATCAACCCTTTTACGGAAGGAAGGAGGGGCGCGTCCCGCCCCTCCCCGGATTGCGGCTCACCCCTCCGCGAGCCAGACCTTGCCGTAGTCATGCTCGAAGGTCGGGTGCATGCCGTGGTTCTGCACCGCCGCCACCGAGTGATTGTAGAGCTTGCGCCAGAACGGCTGGATGATGATGCCGGACTCCTGCAGGGTCAGCTCGATGTCCTTCATCATCTCCTTGCGCTTTTCGGCGTCGGCGACGGCAAGCGCTGCGTTGAGCTTCTTGTCCCATTCCGGGTTGGACCAGGCGCTTTCGTTCCACGCCTCGCCGGTACGGTAGGCGAGCGCCAGGACCTGTACGCCGAGCGGGCGCATGTTCCAGTTGGTCATCGAGAACGGGTACTTGGTCCAGTCGTTCCAGAAGGTCGAGCCGGGCAGGACGGTACGCTTGACCTTGATGCCGGCCTCGCGCAGCTGGGCGGCGATGGCGTCGCCGGTATTCTTGTGCCAATCCTCGTCGACGGTGATCAGCTCGTGCTCGAAGTCGGCCTGGCCGGCCTCAGCCATCATTGCCTTGGCGGCAGCGATGTCGCGCGTCTGCTTAGGCAATTCGTAATATTCGGGGTGGATCGGCGCGACGTGGTGGTTTTCGGCGACCGCGCCGGCATTGCCGTAGCCGAGCTGCAGCACCACCGCATTGTCGACCGCCTTGTGCAGCGCCTGGCGCACCCTCTGATCCTCATAGGGCTTGTTGGCGACGTTGGTGCGGGCGACGATGGTGGCTGCGGTGACCACTTCCGACTTGTTGAGCCCAAGGCCGTCGAGGATCGCCACGTAATCGGCCGAGGTCTCGAAATTGGTGTGGACCTCGCCCGCCTCGAAGGCGCTGACCATGGCGGCCGGATCGGTGCCGTAGTCGATCAGCTCGACGCCATCGAGATAGACGTCACCGTTCCACCACTTGTTGTCCTCGCGGCGCTTGTAGACCACCTTCTGGCCGACGTCGTAGGAGACGAGCTCGAACGGACCGGTGCCGATCGGGCAGGATTTGAAGTCGCCACCCTTCTCGTCGAAGCTCCTGTGGACGACGAGGCCGGGATAGTCGCACAGGTTCGGGATGATCGAGATGTCGGACGAGGTCAGCTTGAGCTTGACCGTCATGTCGTCGACCTTCTCGACCGCGCCCTCGCGCAGCTTGCCGGTCTTCTCGTCAACCAGCGAGCCAAGGCGGCCAGGCATCGAGTTGCCTTCCGCACTCTTGTCGCCCCAGCGGTGGAAATTGAAGATGACGTCATCGGCGGTGAACGGATCGCCATTGCTCCAGGTCACGCCTGGGCGGACATGCAAGACGTATTCGGTGGCGTCGTCGTTCACTTCCCAGTTGGCGAGCAGGTAAGGCTCGAAGGTGTATTTGGCAGTGTATTTGACCAGCGGCTCGATCGCCTGGCGCTGGGCATTGGCGATCTCCGACCAGTCGGCCTTGCGCGGATCCTTGGGGTCCTTGATCCACTGCGCGACCTTGAGGATGCCGCCTTTCCTGGGTTCCTGCGCCTGCGCTTCCATGGGGACGGCGAGGCCAATCATGCCATAGGCCATCGCGGCAGTGGCGCCGAAGGTGGTCGCCATGGCGAGGAACTCGCGGCGATCCATCTTGCCGTTCACGACTGCCTGCGCCAGCTCGTGGATGTGGCCGGGCACAACATCAGAGTTACTCTTGTAGAATGTCATTTCCGTCTCCCATTTTTATTGGCCTTGTAACGATACAATTCCGCATCCTTATGCCGTTGTCAAAACGGTCGGATGTCGACGTTCCCGAGCCAAGTCTGCAATTTCTGGGAGGGGGGCAGTTCTGCTATTGCGACAATCGTGACGCAAAACTGCTAATGCTCGCCGGATTCGTGAGAATCTGCGACGCTGATTGACTTGGCCATGGGGTGGCATTGCGCGACAGGGCCACTGTCGCCGTAGTATGATGTCAGCAAAGTGCAGACAGGCAGGGACGCGTGGTACGCATCGCGGTAGAGCGCGACCTTCGGGTTGAAGAAACGCGCAGCTTCAGACCTTCAGGCGCACCCCAGTGGGGAGGCGCCTAATATTCCTTCTCGAAGAAGATGCCGCCCTTGGCCTCGCCCTGGTCGGTCGCCTGGCCCCTCAGCTTGACACCGCGGCCGACATTGAGGTCGATCGTGGCCTTGCCCGAACCGGGCTGGTCGCCCTTCTCGATGGTCAGATAGGTGTGGTCGTTGAGATGTTTGCCGACCGCGACCGACGTGCCGCCCTGCGCGTTGGTCCTGACGTCGAGGTCATCGACGCCAAGCGACGAGCGCAGGCTGGAGAGCAGCGAGGTCGTGCCGCCGATGCCGGCCATGGTAGCAGCAGCATCAGCAAGTTGAGCGATCTGCAGCGGCGACAGGTTTGACATCGAGCGGCCGAAAATGAGCCGCGCCAGCACCTCGTCCTCCGGCAGAGCCGGCACCGAAGAGAAGTTGAACTTGGGATTGTTGGCCTCGCCGGTGATGCCCACCGTGACCTTGGCATCGCCTGCCGTGGTCTCGGCGGCAAAATTGATCGTCGGCACCAGAGAGCCGAAGAAGCCGACCGTGCCCTTGGTGAAATTGAGCCTTTTTCCGAGCACCGAGAGCCGGCCGCGCCGAAGCGTGAACTCGCCGACCGCCTGAGGCTCGGCCGACGAACCGGTCAGCCGCAGCGTGCCGCCGAGTTCGGCGTCGAGGCCGCGCCCCTGGACGAAGATCTGGTTGGGGGCATTGACGGTGACGTCGAGCGTCAGCGCGCCGCTGCCGCCGCTCGCCTTCTCGGCGGGGCGCATGGCGTCCTGCTGCGCGATGACCGCCTTGGGCGCGTTCTTGTGCTTGACGTCCACCGCCGTCAGCCCGCCGGGGAACTTTTCCGGGATGTTGATGACCGTCCGCGCCAGATTGATAGTTCCCGACAAAACCGGCGCCGAGACCAGCGGCCCCTTGATGACGATGTTGCCGCCGAGATTGGCGGTGACAACGCGGCCATCGGTATAGCGGCCGTCTGTCAGCCGGATCGCGATATCGGCTGGGAAGCCCCTGGCCGCATCGATGCCGACCGTTCCGCTGGCCGACAGCGAACCGCCGGTCGAGATCTTGCCGGTGAGCCTGTTGATGCGGGCGACGCCCGAGGCGATGCCGACATCGAGATTGATGTCGTTGATGGCCAGGCCCATCTGCGCGGCGAGCAACCGCGCGCCGGACGAGCGCACGGTGCCGCCGATGACGGGTGCGCTGGCGGGCCCGCGCACCTGGATATTGACGTCGGCGGCGCCGGTGAGCTGCAGGCCCTGGGCGGCGAGCGTCCGCGTCAGGAAGGCAAAGGGGACAGGCCCCGTGAAATTAAGGTCGAGCGTGATCGGCGCGTTGGTGACGACGGTTCCGCCGCCGCGCAGCGCCAGCCCCGCGCGATCGGTGATGGTCGACTGGAAGGTCAGCCTGCCGCCCGAGAAGGTGCCGGTAGAGGCGATGTTCATCGCGCCGAAGCCGGCGCTCGTCGTCTGCGAAACCGCAGCACCGGTGACGTTGAGATCATAGGCAACGGTCGGGTTGGCGGCCGCACCGGTGACATTGACCGTGCCGGAGATCGTGCCCGCCGCGCCGAGGCCGGGCGAAAAAGCGTTGGCCAGCGATGCCGGCACATTCGCCAGCGTGGCGGAGAGGTTGAGCGTCGAACCGGCCGTGCCCGAAACGGTGGCGGTGCCGCCGCCGAGATTAAGCGTCAGCCGGTCGAGCGTCGTCGTGCCGCCCGATATCTGCACCGTGCTCGGACGCGCCAGCGCGGCGCGGATGCCGCGGAAGGTGCCCTCGCCCGAGGCAAGCTCGATGGTCGTATTGCCGCCTGCGATCTTCAGCCGTCCGGCCGCCTTGGCCGGAATGTCGGCAACGGTCGCGCCGCCGGAGAAGCCGGTCCACTCGCCGTCGCGCTTGAGGTCGACGTCGATGCCCTTGATGACGGTCTTGCCCGAGGTCAACGACTGGGCCCTGATCGTGCCGGAGATCGCCGGCGCCTTGAGGTAGTTGAGGATGTCGGCATTGACCGCAACCGCATTGGCCGAAATGTCGCCGCGCCTGAGCTTGGCCGTCGTTGCCTCGACCGTCAGCCTGGGGACATCGCCGCTGCGGGTGAAGTTGATCTTGCCGCGCACGTCGCCTTCAGCCGTCTCGAGCGCGAGGGCCGCGAGCGGGCCGATGTCGGGCAGGTTGAAAGTGATGGTGCCTTCGGGCACGAAATTGCTGTCGAGCACGAGGTCGCCCGAAAGCTTGTTCTGGCCGAGCGACAGCGACAGGCCCTTGACCTCGCGCGTGCCATCGGTGGTGCGCAGCACGGCGTTGCCCTCGAGCTTCTGCCCCGCGACATTGCCTGACAGCGCGACGTTTGCGGCGGGATTGGCCGGGTCGACGGTGCCGGAGGCGGTGAGGTTGGGCCCGGTGATCTCGCGCGACGCCGCCTCGATCCGGTCGCTGGTGACGGTGAGCTTGACCTCCGGCGCGGTGCGCGCGCCGCTCGCGGTCAGCGCGAAGTCGACAGCACCCTTGGCTTGCTTGGACAGCAGCGAGATGTCGGCGAAGGAGCCCTTGAGGTCGGCGTCGATCTCGCTGCCCTTCATGCGCGCGGTGCCCTCAGCCTTCAGCGCACCGGAGGTGAGTTCGATGGCGTTGGCAGCGATAGCGCCTTCGGCATCGCGGCTGGCGGTCGCCGAAAACTGCGTCCGCTCGGCAAGCGCTGTGCGGACCGGCGCCGGCAGCGCGCTCGAGAGCACGTCAGCCTTGAGGCCGAGTTCCACCGCGAGGTCGGTGAGGTTGACGCTGGCGTTCAGCTCGCCATTGAGCGCGTCGCTGCGGATCGCACCCTGATCAACGACGATCTCGTTCTTGCCAATCGAACCGGCCATGTCGACGGCCACGCGGCCGGCAACCAGCGGCGCAAGCGTGGCGACATCGGTCTTGAGCTCGCCGATGCCGAGATTGATGGCGACCGGGCCGGTGCGGGAAGCGATGTCGAAAGCGTCGGAATGCGCTGTCGCCTCGATGTCGCGCAGCTCGGTGTTGCCGGCAATGACCGAGACCAGCGAGGCGGCGAAATCGACTGCCGGTGCCTTGCCGTCGCCAAAGGCGCGCAAGGTCGCGCTGTCGACGGCAACCGTGACCGGCTGGGCATCGCTGCCCAGGCTGAGCACGATCGGGCCGGCATTGGCCATGACGTCGACGGACAGGTCGGCGGCACCTTGCGGGTTGAGCGAACCGGCGGCCGATGCGGTCAGCGCCTGGCTGGCAAGCGTGGCGCGCTCGATGTCGATGCCGCCTGACGTCGTGCGGGTGCCGGCGATGTCGAAGGTGGTGTTGCCGGCGAGCAGCGGCTTGAGCGCCGCAGGCAGGAAGCTTTCGAACACGCCATCGCCCTGGGCGGTGATGACATTGCCCTGGTCGGTGAGCCGGTGCGTGCCGGAAATGCGGGTGACGACGGTGCCGTCGACCGCGAAAGTGGCCTTGCCGCTCCAGTCGGCGGCAGGGCCCTCGCCCTTGACGACCAGTTCCACGGCGGGCTGGCCGGGCAGCTTGAGCATGTTGGCGATGATGCCGCCTGCCGGCTCGGCCGCGCGCAAGTTGAGCGTCAGGCGATTGTCGGCGGGTGCAAAGGCGATATCGGCATCGACCGAGCCCTGCTTGCCGTCGCTGCGCGAGACATGGAGCCTGGTCGTGATGGCAAGCGGCGAACCGCCAGCGCGCAGCATGCCGTTGGCAGACAGCTCGGCAATACCGGCACCTGCAAGCTCTTCGCCGAGCGCGATCTCGGGCAGGTCGATTTCCTCGATGTCGAGGGAGACCGGCAGCGAGATGCCGCCGCCGCTCGATTTGGCGCTCGACGCGCCGGCCCTGGGCAGACGGGCCAGTTCGATGCGATCGACGGCGACGCGCTCGGCGCGGAAGGTGGCGGAAAACAGCGCCAGCGGCGACCAGTCGACCGACACACCGCGCAAGGCGAGCCAGGCGCCCTGGCTGTCCTCGACCACGACGTTGTCGAGGGTCAGATTGCCGGTCCAGATGCCGTCGATGCCGGTCAGCCTGACCTTGCGGTCGTCGGTCGAGGCAACGCTGGAGATCAGGCCATCCAGGTTCTCACGGCCCTTGGCGGTGAGCGTGAACACGCCGACCGCGCCGACGACCAGGGCCAGCGCCACGAGCACTGCGAAGGACAGGATACGCAGGATTTTCTTGAGCATGGCCATCGTCGTCAGAATGCCTGGCCGATGCCGGCGTAGATGCCGTAGTGCGGATCGCCGGGGCGTCGATTGAGCGGCATCGCGACGTCAACGCGCAGCGGGCCGAAAGGCGTCAGATAGCGGACGCCGACGCCGGCGCCGACGCGCACGGTGCCGAAATCGGGGAATTGCTTGGTCGAGACCGTGCCGGCATCGACGAACGGCACGATGCCGATCTTCTCGTTGACGGCGTAGCGGATCTCCGCCGAGGCCTCGGCATAGGACAGACCGCCGATCGGCTTGCCGTCGATTTGCGGGCCGATGCCCTGGTAGGGATAGCCGCGCACCGAGCCGCCACCGCCCGCATAGAAGCGCCGGTCGGCCGGCACCTCCTCAAGGCTGGCGCCGAGAATCGAGCCGAGCGCGGCGCGGCCGGCGAGCACGATGCGGTTGTTGGCGCCGAGCCCGTAATAGGTTGCGCCCTCGCCCTTGAGCTTGACGAAGGCGTTGGAGTTGAGCGCGTCGTAGGTCGGCTCGACATAGGCGAGCGCGCGGAAGCCGCGCGTCGGGTTCAGCTTGTTGTCACGATTGTCGAATGCATATTGCAGCGGCACCGAGACCAGCAGGTAGTCCTGGCCTCTAGGGTTGAGCGCGTCCTCGATCTTGGAATAGTCGATGGAGAGCTCGGCCGAGACGCGTTGCTCCTTGGTCAGTTCATAGGACAGGCCGGCGCCGCCCTTGACCGAGAATATGTCGTAGGCGTCGGGATGGTCGAACGCCACCTTGGCATTGGCGAAGAACTTCGACGCGGGGCCGATGACGCCGGGCTTCTCGAACATGATGCCGGCATTATAGTTGAGCTTGCCGAGATTGGCAGTGTCGCTGATGCGGCCGATCGAACCGCTGATGCGCAGTTTTTCGGCGCGGCCGAACAGGTTGCGGTGGCCCCAATAGCCTTCAACGCCGGCGCCATCGATGCTCGAATAGGTCACGCCGCCGCCGAAATAGCGCATCTTGCGCTCGCTGACCTTGACGTCGATCGGGATCATGCCGGCGGCGTCGAGGGCTGCCGCCTCGCTGATCGCAACGCTGCTGAACACCTCGAGCGCCAGGAGCCGGGTGCGCGCGTCATCGATCTCCTTCGGCGAATATTGCCGGCCGGGTTCGAGGCCGGTCATGTAGACGGTGAAGTCGCGGTCGACCGCCTGGGTGCCTTCGACATTGGTGTCGCCGTAGCCGGCGATCGGGCCGGCGGCGACGTCAAGGGTGACATCGAGCGTGGTGGTGGCGTGGTCAGCGACGATGGTGCGGTTCGCGATGTGGGCTAGCGGCCTGCCCTCTTCCTTGAGCGCGCGTACGATGGCGGCCTCGGCCTTGAGGATGGCGTCGGAACTGGCGTCGCCGCCTGATATCAGGCCGAAATGAGCGCCCATGATCTTCGCCCCGTCGCTCTTGAGGGCGACGTCGCCGAGGGTGAATTTCGAGCCCGGCTCGATCGTCACCGTGACCGGGATAGGCTGCAGGCCGGTAAAGACCGCATCAGGCTGAAGATCGTCGAGCCGCTTGCCCGCGATGGCGATGTTGACGACACCGTCGTAGCGCGCCTTGGAAAAGAGTGCGGCGACCAGTCGCTCGCGATCGTTGCGCGCCTTGGCAAGCAGGCCGAGCGAGCCGGAGACGGGGCGCTTTTCTTCCGATTTCAGCAGGGAGGCCCGTTCGAGCGCCTTGCGCAGCTCGTCGTCGGCGCCGACGACGTCGAAAGTGACGCTGTAGCGTAGCGGATCGACGATGTCGGCATCCTCGTTGCTGGCCGAGCCCCACAGCCGGATGCCGAAGATCGAGAAGGCCGCGGCGGAACGCATTTCGGCGGCGAGCATGGCGGTCGACAAAAACGCTGCCATACCCGCGCGCAACAGCACGCGGGCGCTTGCAGGACCGACTTTTCCACGCATACGCCGCACAAACATTACGCCAAGCTAACCGCCAATCCTAAAATTGGAATGAAGTTTCCTGGTATTCGTAAAGCAGCTATAATTGAAATGTTAGAATTCATTGGTCCAATGGATGAGCGCCGCGTTAGGGATTCGGGTATGGTCATCGAGGCAACCCGCATGGCTGGGGGCAATACCATGCACAGCGTCCAAGACAAGCATTAAGGTTGCATTCAGGCGTACGGATTCTCGCATTGACTGTGCGGGACAGGGCCTGAACATGGCTACAGCGCCGCGCGTCCTTTGGGACGCGCAAAGGACGCTGTAGCACTTTGAATTGGTGCATGATCCTTCCCGAAAATCGATTCCGATTTTCGGGAAGGATCATGCACTGGCCGAAGCTGAACACGACTTGAACGGCGGCGACACAGGTGGAGAGACAGATGATGCGTGCGGTGCGCGGTTTTCCGGTAGTTGTTGTTCTGATTCTCGCCTGGACGGTCGCTGCGTTGGCAGCCGAGCCGCGCCGGGTGGTGACGAGCGAGAACGGCGACTATTTCGGCTTCGACCTGCGGTCGGAGCAGAATGTGACGCTCGACCAGTGCCAGACCACGTGCCTGGGCGATCAGGGCTGCCGCGCCTTCACCTACAACACCAAGGCGAAATGGTGCTTCCTCAAGTCCGACTTCGCCACGATGAAGCCCTTCGTCGGCGCGGTCGCCGGCAAGGTCGTCGCCGCCAGCGGTGATCCCGACATCGGCGCGCCGGGCGCGCTCGCCTACTTCCCGGCCGGAATGGTCGAAGAGGCCCGCCAGTACCGCACCGGCCTCACCAACGGCTCGGTGGCCGTAGGCGAGGAAGGCCTTGCCGCCCTGACCGATGCAGGCGAGACCGCCCTGCAGGGCAACGACGGCCGCACGGCGATGCAGAAATTCCGTTCGGCCGCAGCCATCCTGCCCGACGACGTCGCGATCTGGACCCGGCTTGCCCGCGCCGTTCTGGCGGTGGAGCCGGCCAATGGCGACGAAGGCGCCACCCTGCAGCGCGACGCCACCTCGACGGCCTACAATGCCTATCTGCTTTCGCGCACGGCCGCCAACCGGGCCGAAAGCCTGGCGCTGCTCGCCCGCGCGCTCGACCGCCGCGAAATGTTCCGCCCGGCGCTCCAGGCCTATGAGGCGAGCCTGACACTCGACAATTCGCCCGCCATCCGCGCCGAATATGAGGACCTCAAGGCGCGCAAGGGCTTTCGTATCGTCGAGCACACGATCGACGCCGACAACACCTCGCCGCGCGTCTGCGCCCAGTTCTCCGAAGCTTTGGTCAAGGCCGGCGTCGACTATGCCCCCTTCGTGACCGTCGACGGCGCCGCCCCCAGGGGCATCGAGGCCAAGGACCAGCAGATCTGCATCGAGGGACTGGAACACGGCAAGCACTACCGCGTCACCTTCCGCTCCGGCCTGCCGGCGGCAATCGGCGAGGTGCTGCAGGCCCCCGTCGTGCTCAGCGTCTATATCCAGGACCGGGCGCAGTCGGCCCGCTTCACCGGCGAGAGTTTCGTGCTGCCTTCGTCGGCGCGCCGCGGCATTCCCGTGGTGACCGTCAACATGGATGCGGCAGAGATGAAGCTCTACCGCATCGGCGACCGTTCGCTGGCGCAGCTTCTCTCCGGCTACCAGTTCCTGCGACAGCTCGACGGCTATGATCTCTCCAACATCTCCGACCAGATGGGCGAGCCGATCTGGCAAGGCCAGATGACCGTCGCCAACGAGCTCAACAAGGAAGTGACGACCTCCTTTCCGGTCGACACCGCGCTGCCCAACCGCAAGCCCGGCGTCTATGTGCTGACCGCGCAGCCGGTGAACGACAAGAGCGAGACCTGGAACTCGCGCGCCACGCAATGGTTCGTCGTGTCCGACATCGGGCTTTCGACCTATACCGGCCAGGATGGGCTCAACGTCTTTGCCCGCTCGCTGGGCTCGGCCAGGCCGCTCGCCGGCGTCGAGTTGACATTGCTTGCCCGCAACAACGAGATTCTGGGCACGGCGAAGGCCGACGCCGACGGCCGCGCCACCTTCAATCCGGGCCTTGCCCGTGGCGAGGGCGGCCAAGCGCCGGCGGTGCTGATGGCCCGGCAGGGCGATGCCGACTTCGTCTTCCTCGACATGACCCGCGCCGGCTTCGACCTGTCCGACCACGGTGTCACCGGCCGCGCCGCGCCTGGCGCGCTCGACGTCTATGCCTGGACCGAGCGGGGCATCTACCGCGTCGGCGAAACCGTGCATGCGGCGGCTCTGGCCCGCGACGATAGGGCACGAGCGGTGGACAGCCTGCCGCTAACCTTCATCTTTACCCGGCCCGACGGCGTCGAGGACCGGCGCATGGTGAGCCAGAGCGGCAAATCAGGCGGCCACACCGTCGACCTGCCGCTGTCCAGCTCCGCCATGCGCGGGACCTGGACCCTTGCGATCCACACCGACCCCAAGCAGCCGGCGGTTGCCAGCCAGATGTTCCTGGTCGAGGACTTCGTGCCGGACCGCATCGAGTTCACGCTGACCGCCGACGCCAAGGAAATGACCGTCGGCGAAACTGCCAACGCCACCGTCGACGGCCGCTTCCTCTATGGCGCGCCGGCCGCTGGCCTCGAACTCGAAGGCGAACTGACGCTTTCGACCAAGCGCGAATGGGACGCCTTCAAGGGCTATTATTTCGGCCTCGCCGACGAGCAAGAGGGCGAAGCGACGCGTATCCCGCTGAGCGACCTGCCGGTGGTGGGTGACGACGGCAAGGCGACCTTCCCGGTCAACGTCAACCAGCTGCCCTCGACGACGAGGCTGATCAATGCGGCGCTGACTGTGCGCATGCGCGAGAGCGGTGGCCGCGCGGTCGAGGAACGGCTCGACATCGGCATCCGCCCACAGGCCACCATGATCGGCATTCGTCCCGACTTCTCGGGCAACGAGGTACCGCAGGGCGGCACGGCCAAATTCGGCCTGATCGCCGCCCAGCCCGACGGCCGGCGCACAGCTCTTTCCGGCGCGCAGTGGTCGCTGGTCAAGGTCGAGCGGAACTATCAATGGTACCGCTCGGGCAACTACTGGAACTACGAGCCGGTGACCTTCACCAAGTCGGTGGCATCAGGCCAGGTCGACATATCGACCGATGGCAAAGCCACCGTGTCGCTTCCGGTCGACTGGGGCCGCTACAGGTTGGAAGTCGAGACCGCCGATCCCACGGGACCGGCGTCGAGCTACGAGTTCGACGCCGGCTGGTATGTCGCGGCGACCTCAACGGAAACGCCAGACGGCCTGGAAGTGGCGCTCGACAAAGAAAGCTACAAGGCAGGTGAGATAGCCAAGCTGCAGGTGTCGCCGCGCTTTGCCGGCGAACTGCTGGTCGCCATCGGCTCCGAGCGACTGCTCAAGACCATCACCGCCAGCATCCCGGCTGAAGGTGGCACCGTCGACATTCCCGTCGGCGACGACTGGGGTGCGGGCGCCTATGTAACCGCAACTCTCTACCGGCCCGGCGATGCGCAGGAATCGCGGATGCCGGCGCGCGCCATCGGCCTGAAATGGCTTTCGGTCGACCCGGCGGAGAAGAAGCTGAACGTCGCGCTGGCGCTTCCCGAGAAGACCGTACCGCGCAAGGCGCTGTCGATCCCGGTTTCAGTCACCGGCGCCAAGGAAGGCGACAAGGCCTATGTGACCGTTGCCGCCGTCGACGTCGGCATTCTCAACCTCACCAGCTACAAGGCCCCGGATCCGGAAAACTGGTACTTCGGCCAGCGCATGATGGGGCTCGAACTGCGCGACCTCTACGGTCGGCTGATCGACGGCTCGCTGGGAGCCATGGGCAAGCTGCGCACCGGCGGCGACGGCGCGGCCATGACCTCGCAGGGCAGCCCACCCAAGGAAAAGCTGGTCGCCTTCTTCTCCGGCATCGTCGAGCTCGATGCCGATGGCAGGACGACGGTCGAATTCGACATTCCGCAGTTCAACGGCACGGTGCGGGTGATGAGCGTGGCCTGGACCAAGGACGCAGTTGGCCATGCCAGCGGCGACGTGATCGTGCGCGATCCGATCGTGCTGACCGCCGGCCTGCCGCGCTTCATGGCGCCAGGCGACTTCGCGCAGATGACGCTCGACATCGCCAACACGGATGCACCATCAGGCGACTACAAGCTGTCGATCGACACGACGGGCGACCTTTCGACAGGCAACGCCGCCCTGCCCGAAAAGGTGACACTGGAGCCGGGCAAGCGGCAGACGATCTCGATCCCGCTGATGCCGCTGACGGCGGGAACCGCTGGACTGACGGTCCGGCTCGCCAATGCCGATGGGCTCACCGTCGAACAGGAGCTTTCCTTCCCCGTGCGGCCCGGCCAGTTGCCGGTGACCACGCGCATGGTGGTGGACCTCGCGCCCAACGCATCGCTGCGCATCGACAGGGAATTGCTGGCCGCCAGTCTGCTCGACGACGCCCATGTCAGCATCGGCGTGTCGCAATCCTCGGCCTTCGACGTGCCGTCGATCCTGATGACGCTCGACCGCTACCCTTATGGCTGCGCCGAGCAGACCACCAGCCGGGCCCTGCCGCTGCTCTATGTCAGCGAGCTCAGCGCTGAGGCCGGCATGGCCGACGATCCGGCCCTGCGCGAGCGCATCCAGGGCGCGATCTGGCGCGTGCTCAACTACCAGTCCTCGTCGGGCAGCTTCGGCCTATGGTCGCCCGGCTCGGGCGACCTCTGGCTCGACGCCTATGTCTCGGATTTCCTGACCAGGGCGCGTGAAAAGGGCTTCGAGGTGCCACAGCAGGCGATGATGCAGGCGCTGAACAATTTGCAGAACGCCATCGGCTACGACGTCGATGTCGAGGACCGGGGCTCGGAGATCGCCTATGCGCTCTACGTGCTGGCGCGCAACAAGAAGGCCTCGGTCGGCGACTTGCGCTACTTCGCCGACACCAAGATCGAGGCTTTCAAGAGCCCGATGGCGGTGGCGCAGCTTGGTGCGAGCCTGGCGCTCTACGGCGATGGCCAGCGCTCGGGCCAGGCCTTCGATACTGCCCTGCAGCTCGCCAGGGCAACGCCCGAACACAACTGGTACCGGTCGGACTACGGCTCGCGCCTGCGCGACGGGGCGGCGATGCTGGCGCTGGCGGCCGAGAGCAAGCCCGTGCCCTCAGTGGTGCCGGCGCTGGTCAAGATGGTGGCGGACGACCGGGCCGCGGCCAGGTGGACCAGCACGCAGGACGACGCCTGGATGCTGCTGGCCGCACGGGCACTGAAAGCCGGCAACGACGCCATTGCGCTCGACGTCAATGGCGCCGCCCACAATGGGGCCTACTCCGAGCGGATCGACGGCGCCGACCTGCTCATCAACCCGGTGACCATCGCCAACCGGAGCAAGGATCCACTGCAAGCGGTGGTGACGACGGTCGCAGCCCCTGTCCAGCCGCTGCCCGCCGGCGGCGACGGGTTCGAGATCAGCCGCGCCTACTACCGGCTCGACGGCAGCGAAGCCAATGTCACCGAGGTGAAGCAGAACGAGCGCTTCGTAGTCGTGCTCAAAGTCAAGGAACTCAACGACTGGCCGGCGCGGGTCATCGTCGCCGACATGCTGCCGGCCGGTTTCGAGATCGACAATCCGGGGCTGGTGTCCAGCGCCGAGCTGTCCAACTTCTCCTGGCTGGCGCAGACGGAGGCCGCGCATCTCGAATTCCGCGACGACCGTTTCGTCGCCGCCATGGACCGCGGCGGCGGCTCGGGCCAGGAGTTCACGCTGGCCTATGTCGTGCGCGCGGTCACGCCTGGCGTCTACGCGCACCCGGCGGCGAATGTGGAGGACATGTACCGGCCGCAATATCAGGCGCGGACGGCAACCGGCATGATGGAGGTGAAGGCGGAGTGATCCGCCTTCGGATGCCATGACACGGTTACGGCGCATCGCCATTGTCGGGACCGCGGGTGCGGCGCTGGCCGCCCTCGCCGTCGTCGGTCTGCTTGCGCTCGACCGCGCCTATCCGCCGCCGTTGCCCGAGAAGATGATCGTTTCCGCCGAGGTGGTGGACCGCGACGGGCAACTTCTGCGCGCCTATGCGACGGCGTCAGGGCACTGGCGCCTCGCCGTCCAGCTCGACCAGGTCGATCCGCAGTTGCTAAAAATGCTGGTCGCCTATGAGGACAAGCGTTTCTGGGAGCATGAGGGCGTAGACCTGCTGGCGCTCGGCCGCGCCGCCTGGCAGTTCGCCGCAAACGGCCGCATCGTCTCCGGCGGCTCGACGCTGTCGATGCAGCTGGCGCGGCTGATCGAGCCGCGCGAGGAACGCAGCATTGGCTCCAAGCTCAAGCAACTCGCCAGGGCGCTGCAGATCGAGCAGCGGCTGTCGAAGCGCGAGATCCTCGAGCGCTATATGACGCTGGCGCCCTACGGCGGCAATCTGGAGGGTGTGCGCGCGGCATCGCTCGCCTATTTCGGCAAGGAGCCGAAGCGGCTGACTGTTTCGGAGGCAGCATTGCTGGTGGCGCTACCACAATTGCCCGAAAGGCGACGGCCGGATCGCAACGCGAAGGTCGCCCAGGCCGCGCGCGACCGCGTGCTAGCCCGCATGGTCAGCGCCGGCCTGCTCGGCGAAAGCGAAGCGGCGCGGGCCGCACTCGACGACGTGGACGCGATGCGGCTTGCCCTGCCCGCTCTGGCGCCACATGCCTCGGATGCGGCACTGCGCAATGCGCCGGGCGCCGACCGGCATCAACTGACGTTGCGCAAGAGCGTCCAGGCCGGGCTCGAGGCGGTGGCGCGCGAGGCGGCCACCCGGCTTGGCCCGAAAATCTCGGTCGGCATGGTGCTGGCCGACGCGATGACGGGCGAAATCCTCGGCGAGGTCGGCTCGGCCAATTATTTCGACGCCTCGCGCTCGGGTTGGATCGACATGACCAGGACCGTGCGCTCGCCCGGCTCGACGCTGAAGCCATTCATCTACGGGCTTGCCTTCGAGCAGGGGCTGGTGGCCCAGGAGACGCTGATCGAGGACCGGCCGGCCGATTTCGCCGGCTACCGGCCCAAGAATTTCGACATGAGCTACCAGGGCGACGTGTCGGTGCGTCAGGCGCTGCAGCTGTCGCTGAACGTGCCGGCGATCCGCCTGCTCGACGCGGTCGGGCCGCAGCGGCTGACCGCACGCTTCCGCCAGGCCGGTGTGACCCCTTCCCTGCCAGCGGGCGAAAAACCCGGCCTTGCCATCGGCCTGGGCGGCGTCGGCGTTTCGCTGCGCGACCTCGTCCAGCTCTACACCGGACTTGCCAATGGCGGCCGCGCCAAGATTCTCCGCGACGGGTCGGAGGCAAGTACGCCGTCCCCGCTCGCTAACGGCGCCATATTGGAAGAACAGGCCGCTTGGCAGATCAGCGACATCCTATCCGGCGTGAAGGCGCCCGAAGGGGCGGCAAAGCGTACCATCGCCTACAAGACCGGCACCTCCTACGGCTATCGCGACGCCTGGTCGATCGGCTATGACGGCCGCTATGTGCTGGGCGTCTGGGCCGGGCGACCCGACGCCGGGGCCGTGCCCGGGCTGTCCGGCTATGTCTCGGCAGCGCCCATCCTGTTCGAGGCCTTTTCGCGCTCCGGCCTGCCCGCCATGCCCCTGCCGCGGCCGCCGGCGGGCACGCTCCGCACGGTGCGCGCGGACCTGCCGGTGACGCTCGAGCGGTTTTCTCCGGCAGGCCAGTTGCCGACCGTTGCGTCGACTGCCGTCACTGAACCCGCGCCGCAGATCGTCTTCCCGCCCGATGGCGCCCGTGTCGAGCTCGGCGCCGCCTCCGAAGGTGCAGCACCCCTGGTGCTCAAGCTACAGGGTGGACGCGCGCCGTTTCGCTGGCTCGCCAACGGCAAGCCGCTCTCCACGCTAGAGCGCCGCCGCGAGGCCACCTGGCAACCCGACGGCGCTGGCTATTCGACACTGACCGTGATCGACGCGGCGGGACGGGCGGCAAGCGTGAAGATCTTCGTTGAGTGAGCGTCGGCGCAGCAGCATCGGGCTGCGGCGCGTCGCCAGTGCATGACCCCGAAAGGCAAAATCGATTTTCGGAAAGGATCATGCACATATTCAAAGTGCTACAGCGTCCGCTGCGCGTCCAAACGGACGCGCAGCGCCAGACTCAGGCAGATTTGAGGGCGACAACGGGTTCCTTGTGGCTCCCCTGCCCATGCCGGAAATCCTCCGCCGGAGCCGGACGCCCGACGAGGAAGCCCTGGACCTGATCGATACCGAACTCACGCATCAGTTCCATCTGCTCTGCGGTCTCCACGCCTTCGACCAGTATCTTGTGGCCGCGATTGCGCACCAGGCCGATAATGTCCTGCAGCATGGCCCGACCGCGCGCGTCACTGGAGGCATGCAGGAACGAGCGATCGATCTTCACCGTGTCGAAATCGATCAGGCGCAGCCACGAAAGACCAGCGAAACCGGTGCCGAAATCGTCGAGCCATATCCTGATGCCGAGCAGCTTGAGGTCGGCGATGCAGCGCAGGATGCCCGAATCCATCTCCATCTCGAGGCCCTCGGTGATTTCGAAGGCGAGCCTGCTGCCGTCCACGCCCGTTTCGCCGAGAATGGCAGCGATAGATGTGGCGAAACCGGGCGTCTTGAGCTGGATGGGCGAGACATTGACCGAGACGACCCGTATCTGACTGTCGGACAGCAACTCACGGCACGCGGTTCGCACCGTCCAGCGCCCGAGTTCCAGGATGGCGCCGGTACGCTCGGCTATGGGGATGAAAAGGCTGGGCGAAACAGGCGTGCCATCGTGCATTTTCAGGCGCATCAGCGCCTCGACGCCTTCGATTCGACCCGAGGCGAGGCTCATGATCGGCTGATAGACCAGCGAAATGAGGTTCTGACTGGTCGCGATCTTCAGCAACGCGGCGATGTTCTCGCTCTCGTCGCTGCTTTGCGGGTCGTTCGGATCGAACAGCCACGTGCAATTGCGGCCACTGGCCTTTGCCAGATAAAGGGCGCGATCGGCCTCGTAGATGATTTTTTCCAGCTTCGTATCGCCGGCCTGCTTGCGGGTGAATGCGGCACCGACGCTGACCGTCACCACCGACATGCCATCGCGCCTGTAGTCGTGCATCAGCCCCAGATTCTCCACGGTCAGGCGAATGGATTCGGCGAGTTCCTCCACCTGTTGGCGGCTGTCCATGCGGGCCAGCGCGATGAATTCCTCCCCGCCATAACGGCCGATCGTGCCATGGTACTGCTCTATGGTCTCGCGAAGCGCCTCGGCGATGAGGACCAGGCAGCGGTCGCCCCTCTGGTGGCCGTAGGAGTCGTTGAACTTCTTGAAGAAGTCGACGTCGATGAGAACCGCCGCGAAGCCGATGCCGGCGTGTTGCCAGTCGTTCCAGTAGTCGCGCAGCTTTTCGTCGATGGCGCGGCGGTTTTCCAGGCCGGTCAGGGGATCGGTCCGTGACAGCCTGAGCAGCGCCTTGCCGCGCTCGGTCGCCTCATGCTGCTGGGCCTTGGCCTCGAGCGCGTTCAGGAAGACGTTGAAGCGCTCGTTGTTGAGCTTCCAGTTCACGAAGGACGTGAAGGTGAAGCACGAGACGTAGAACGTCGCGAATGTAAGCTTGTAGGCCGCGCTTCCATGGAGGAAATACAGCGCGACGAAGAACGTCGCGAGGATTGTTCCCGACGCTACCACCGAAAGGCGGAACTGCAGGTTGAAGAACAGGTTGGCGCCCATCATGAAGATGGCACCGAAGATCATGTAGTACGAGAAATTCAAGGACTGCTCGGTCAGGATCGCCAGGCTCAGCCAGCCTGCATAACCAAGCACGAGGGCAATGGCGCAAGTGCCGTCGAGCCACGCAGTCCTGACGTCCAGAAGGACCTGAACCTCAAGCAAGGTAAGCACGAACACGCAGATCACCAGCCGCGCGACAATGGTGTAGGTCGAAACGTCGGGGATCAGCAGCACATCGGTGATGGCAAAAAGCAGATAGACCGCGACCGCGACCCACAAGCCGTGCCTGGCAGCAGCCCTGCGGGCGCCGTCGCCTTCCATGCGGTAAAGCGCATACAGGTCCGCCTTCGACGGCTCGCCCCTTCCAGCCTCATGCATGTCCACCCCAACCATGTTGGCCAACGCAAGGGTACTGCACTGATCCATCGCGCTACGCCCCCCGTTCAACGGGTATATCCGCGTTTCCAGCGATGGACGATGCCGCCAACCCTAATCACGTGCCATCCCCTTTGCGCGCTGCACCTCCCCTGTGCAGTACGTCGCAGAAATTTGCATTGGTGCATGGTTTCCCATGGGGCCAGTACTGATCCCTTTGGCCATGCACCAGGCTTCGCAACACCACGGTAACTTGTGGCTCTTACGGAATGTTACCGACGGTTCAATAAATTTTAGTAAAATTAAATATCATAGGCAGGCAGACGGCAGAAAAGCTTATGAGGCCCGCTCGTGACAATTCCTGACTTGCCGCAAGGCAACAATGGCACCGGCCGGCGCATATACACGCCCCACGCGCGAACTAATTCATCGTTAACATCTGAATTGTAGAGTCAACGCATTGTTAATGCGTGGGGTATCGCGTGAACAGAGTTGTATTGGACGGCGAAAGTCTTATCACTCCTGCAACCATCGGGGCCGAGTTGGTATCGGCAAGGGCCGATTTCGGCAGCGAAACGTTTGAGATCGCAAAGGCTCACCTTGCACTGATCCTCAATGTCGCAAACCAGGGCTTTGCGAAAGGCAGGGATCCGGCGGCCATCATCCATCGACTGGCCGCGGAACTTCACCAGACGCGCGAGAGATTCGACCCGGCGGTCTGGCAGGCGCTCATCCCCATTGCCCAGGAACATCCGGTAGCGGAGTATTTTCTCCAGGATCCGTTCACGCGCTGGTCATTCGAAAAGCCCAGAGGCTATTCCGGCGACGCCCACCTGCTCGACTTCATCTATGGCCACGCCAACGTGGCCGAAGACATTGCGGACGCCTCGCCGATCGGGAAAGCGCTCTACAACTACACCAAGGATGCTTCGTCGTCGGTTGCGGTGCGCGAACGACGCGATCTGCTGACCAGGCATGTCGACGAGATCGCGGCCATCCGCGGACCGGAGACGGAAGTGTTGACGATTGCCGCCGGGCACCTGCGCGAAGCCAAAGGCTCGGTGGCGTTGCAGAAAGGCGCCATCAAGCGCTGGGTAGCCCTCGACCAGGATCCACACAGTGTCGGATCGATCGCACGCGACTTCAGGGGAACCTGCGTCGAGGCGATCGATGGCTCGGTGCGCGGGCTGCTGACCGATCGCTACCGGCTCGGCCATTTCGACTTCGTCTATGCGGCGGGCCTCTACGACTATCTCGCCCACAATGTCGCGGTGAAGCTGACGAAGAACTGCATGAAGTTGTTGAAGCCGGATGGGGTCTTCCTGTTCGCCAACTTCGCCCAGGACATCGTCGTCGACGGCTACATGGAGACATTCATGAACTGGGCGCTACTGCTGCGCTCGGAAGCCGACATGTGGGCCATCATCAACGACAGCGTTGACCGCAACACCGTCGAAGCCAGCGTCGAATTCGGCGAAAACCGCAACATCGTCTACGGTATCATCAGGAAGCGCGGCTAAGCGCTGATTGCGCCGCCGGCGACGGCGGCGCGCAAGCGACTGCTGGCTCGTGCGCTGACCGCTGCCCGGCGTAGCGCCGTCGCAGTATGGCGCGGTCGTTCCTTGCCCCTTGCCGGCGCGGCGCGCGCCGCTACCTCTCGTCCTGGAGCCGATGAACGTGGCGGCACGGCCGTCACACGGAGCGGGAACAAATTTCTTCGCTCGTCATTTCTGCTTGGCCGAATTTTGCCCGTGCGAAGCAAAATTCGGAACGCTCGCCGCATCTAATTTCTACCAGTTCGATAGACTATGACCATATTCGAACGGAGGCGGAAATGACGACTTCACGCAGATCAATACTGCTCACGGCGCTGATCGCCGGCGCGGTCCAGTTCGGCGGCCTGGGCTTTGCCTATGCCGACACGACGCTGCTCAACGTGTCCTACGACCCGACCCGCGAGCTCTACAAGGACTACAACGACGCCTTCGCCAGGCACTGGAAGGCGGAGAGCGGCGAGACGGTGACGATCCAGCAGTCGCACGGCGGCTCGGGCAAGCAGGCCCGCGCGGTGATCGACGGTCTCGATGCAGACGTCGTCACGCTGGCGCTTGAAAGCGACATCAACGCGATCGTCGAGCATTCGAAGAAGATCAATCCGGACTGGCGCAGCCGGCTGCCCAACAATGCCTCGCCCTATACTTCGACCATCATCTTCCTGGTCCGCAAGGGCAACCCCAAGGCGATCAACGACTGGGGCGACCTGGTCAAGGACGGCGTCGAGGTCATCACGCCGAACCCGAAGACCTCGGGCGGCGCGCGCTGGAACTATCTTGCGGCCTGGGCCTGGGCCAACGGCCAGTTCGGCGGCGACGAAGCCAGGATCAAGGACTATATCGGCACCCTCTTTTCCCATGTGCCCGTGCTCGACACCGGCGCCCGCGGATCGACGGTGACCTTTGCCCAGCGCGGCCTGGGAGATGTCCTTCTGGCCTGGGAGAACGAGGCCTATCTGGCGCTCGACGAATTCGGCGCCGACCAGTTCGACATCGTCTTCCCGCCGTCGTCGATCCTGGCCGAGCCGCCGGTCGCGGTCGTGGACGCCAACGTCGACGCCAAGGGCAGCCGCAAGGTGGCCGAAGCCTATCTCAACTACCTCTATTCGGCGGAAGGCCAGACCATCGCCGCCAAGCATCACTACCGCCCGTCCAAGCCGGAACTGGTGCCGGCGGCGGAACTGCAAAAGCTTCCCGAGTTGAAGCTGGTCACCATCGACGATCCGATTTTTGGCGGCTGGGCAAAGGCGCAGCCACACCACTTCGGCGATGGTGGTATATTCGACCAGATCTACAAGCCAGCGCAGTAGACCAGGGAAGTCAGGACGACATGAATTCAGCTCCCGCTCCGGCGGGGTGGCGGTTCAGGCAGCCGAGCGTCATTCCGGGCTTCGGATTGACGCTCGGCTTCACGCTTGCCTACCTCACCCTGATCATCCTCATCCCGCTTTCGGGACTGGTCTGGCGTTCGGCCGCGCTCGGCTGGACCGATTTCTGGGCCATCGCCACCGACCGCCGCACCGTCAGGGCGCTCGAGGTCAGCTTCGGCACGGCCTTCATCGCAGCTGCCATCAACGTGGTCTTCGGCACCCTCGTGGCCTGGGTGCTGGTGCGCTACCGATTTCCCGGCCGCCGCGTCATCGACGCCATGGTCGACCTGCCCTTTGCCTTGCCGACGGCAGTAGCCGGCATAGCGCTGACCACGCTCTATTCGCCCAAGGGCTGGATGGGCAGCCTGCTTGCGCCGCTCGGCATCAAGGTCGCCTACACCCCGCTCGGCATCGTCATCGCACTCGTGTTCATCGGCCTGCCTTTCGTCGTGCGCACGGTGCAGCCGATCATCGAGGAGATCGACAAGGAGGTCGAGGAAGCCGCCGCCACGCTGGGCGCCAGCCGCTTCCAGACCATCACCAGGGTACTGTTCCCAGGCCTGGCGCCGGCCGTCACCACCGGCTTCGCGCTCGCCTTCGCCCGCGGCGTCGGCGAATACGGCTCGGTCATCTTCATTGCAGGCAACCTGCCCTACGTGTCGGAGATCGCGCCGCTTTTGATCGTCATCCGGCTCGAGGAATACGACTACGCCGCAGCCACCGCGATCGCCGCGATCATGCTGGTGCTGTCGTTTGCAATGCTCTTCGTCATTAACCTCATCCAGGCGTGGACCCGCAAGCGTTATGGCTGACCCGGAATTCTACCCCGCCGACCAGACGCACGCGCACGCCTCGCTGGCGTCCAGCGAAGGGCCGTTTGCGCGCCTGCTGCTGATGGCTTCGGCCTTCGCCTTCCTTGGCATCTTCCTGCTGCTGCCACTGATCGTCGTCTTCGCGCAGGCCTTCGCCAAAGGTCTTGGCCCGTTCCTCGCCGCCGTCGGCGAGCCGGACACCGTCGCGGCGATCAAGCTGACGCTGCTGGTAGCTGCGATCTCGGTGCCGCTCAACCTGGTCTTCGGCATCGTCGCTTCCTGGTGCATCGCCAAGTTTGAATTCAAGGGCAAGGCCTTTCTCATCACCCTGATCGACCTGCCCTTTTCGGTCTCGCCTGTCATTTCCGGTCTGGTCTATGTGCTGCTGTTCGGCGCATCGAGCCTGCTTGGGCCGTGGCTCAAGCTGCACGGCATCGTCATCCTGTTTGCCGTGCCCGGCATCGTGCTGGCGACGATCTTCGTCACCTTCCCCTTCGTTGCGCGCGAACTGATCCCGCTGATGCAGGAACAGGGCACCGGCGACGAGGAGGCAGCGCTCTCGCTCGGCGCCAATGGCTGGCAGACCTTCTGGCACGTCACGCTGCCCAACATCAAATGGGGCCTGTTCTACGGCGTGCTGCTCTGCAACGCGCGCGCCATGGGCGAGTTCGGCGCCGTGTCGGTGGTCTCGGGCCATATCAGGGGCCAGACCAACACCATGCCGCTGCAGGTCGAGATCCTCTACAACGAATACAATGCCGTCGGCGCCTTTGCCGTGGCCTCCGTGCTCGCCGGCCTGGCGCTGGTGACGCTTGTGCTGAAAACCCTTCTCGAGCTGCGCTACGGCGCAGAGATCGCCGCCACGCGCGGACACTGACAGAGGCATACTGATGGAAGTTCGCGTTTCCAATGTGCGCAAGGAATTCGCCCAGTTTCCGGCGCTGCACGACGTATCGCTGGACATCAAGTCCGGCGAACTGATCGCGCTGCTTGGACCTTCCGGCTCGGGCAAGACCACGCTTCTGCGCCTGATCGCCGGTCTGGAGCGGCCGACCCGCGGCAAGATCTATTTCGGTGACGAGGATGCCTCGCACAGGACGATCCAGGAGCGCAATGTCGGCTTCGTGTTCCAGCACTACGCCCTGTTCCGCCACATGACGGTGGCCGACAATATCGGCTTCGGACTCAAGGTCAGGCCGTCGGCCAAGCGGCCGACGAAGAAGGAAATTCGACGCCGCGCCTCAGAACTGCTCGACCTGGTTCAGCTCTCGGGGCTGGAAAAACGCTATCCGGCGCAGCTTTCGGGCGGCCAGCGCCAGCGTGTGGCGCTCGCCCGCGCCATGGCGATCGAGCCCAGGGTGCTGCTGCTCGACGAACCCTTCGGCGCGCTCGACGCCCAGGTGCGGCGCGAGTTGCGGCGCTGGCTGCGCGAGATCCACGACGCCACCGGCCATACCACCGTCTTCGTCACCCACGACCAGGAGGAAGCGCTCGAACTCGCCGACCGTGTGGTGGTGATGAGCCAGGGACGCATCGAGCAGGTCGGCACCGCCGACGAGGTCTACGACACGCCCAATTCGCCCTTCGTCTACGGCTTCATCGGCGACTCGAGCTCGCTGCCGGTCAAGGTGGAGAACGGCGAGGTCTGGATGGACGACCGGCCGATCGGGCTGTCCGTGCCCGACCTGGCCGATGGCGAGGCCACGCTCTATTTCCGCCCGCACGACGTCGAGCTGCTCGACGAATGCGGCGGCTGCATCGCGGGCACCGTGGCGGCGAGCCGGCGCGTGGCGGGAACCCGCCGCGTCGAACTGGAGATCGGCGGTGCCCGCGAGCGCGTCGAGATCGAGCTGCCCGTCGGCCACCCGGCGGCGCAGAAGAGCCGCGTGGCGTTCCGACCGAAGCGCTGGAAGGTGTTTCCGAAGGCGAGGTGATCAGTCGGCCGGGCCGGGGGCTTACACGAGCGCGACCACGCGGGTTCGGAGCGTGCCCGGATGCAATCCTCGGTGGCCGCGATGAGCGCTTACCCAGGGTGACCAGTCCTCATGTCGCAGGGGCGCGATATGGCCTTTCGAAGTCGAGCGGCTAGATAGGGGGAAAGAAGAAAGGATCGAACCCCCATGATCGAATTCATCCGAAAGAGGCCCGTGTTGGCGCTCGTGGTCGCCGCGTTCCTGGCTGCGGTGGTGGCAGTTGCTGCCACTATCGGGGTTCTGCCAACCCTCACCCTCCTCGCGACGATCGGCACTGCCTTGGTCATGGCCGGTCTCGTCATCGGATCGTTCGCGGGGTAGGCATTGCTGACACCGTGGGCACCCTGCGCGCCTGTACGGAGCGGCCCGATTTAGTTACCGCCAATCAGGGCAAGGACAGCGTTACCGAACTCTGTGAATGGTTTCTGTCCAAAGGCGTCGGTATTGAGGCCAGACTGCCGTCTATAGACGATGCACGCAAGTTCATGACCTCGTCCATACGCACGCGCTGCCGGCGCGTGCTGATCGAGCCATCGGGCCGGCGGACGGACGAAGCTAAGGCCTTTCAGTATCGTTGGGGGCTAGACCCGGTGACCTCTGGCCAATCTGCTCCAACTGATCCGCTATCCGCTCAAGTGCGGTGACCGATTTGCGTTGGACTTTGACAAGCTTCATCACGAAGAAGCCGAAGATCCAAAGGATTCCTATGATTGGTATCCAAGCAACTATGTAGCCGATTATAGTATCGTCCATTCGAGCAGATCCCCTCACCTAAAGCATGCCGAAAATAAATCAGAGCAGTTAGCATTAGACAAGAAGCCGGATGGTCACCAGAAGTACACTGCCAAGCATGGACGCAAGACGTCCAAGTCGGACACGACGCCACTGGATCACACCCTCTAAACTCAAGGAGCAAGGCTACCGCTTGAACATGGTCCGCCGCCTCTTTCTTCAATGTTCCGGCATGGATTCCCGACACTCTCCGCTCGCTTTGCTCGCTCACGAGGTCGGGAATGACGAGCTTCATTTTCCGCGAACGCCAATCGCAAACGTTGGAGACTGGCGAAAGCGCCCCCGCCATCCGTCATTCCCGACCTCGTGAGCGAGCAAAGCGAGCGGGCAGTGTCCGGAAGCCATGCCGCAGCCTATCCAGAACAATGTCGGTGCCGAATGAGGTCAACCAACCGACGCAGCAAGGTTGACGGACATGCCTTGGCCGCGACGTTGGCCGGACTGTGTTGTCTCAGTCAGATCCCACCCTACCCCCTCACAACCTCGTCCAGGCCGCGTTCTTTTTCGACGAGCGCACGCAGGCCTCGATGAAGGCAACCCCTTCGACGCCGTCCTGGACCGTGGGAAAAATGACGTCCTTACCCGGCTTGCCGCCCGGCTTCCGCGCCGCGCGGATGGCGCGGGCTGCTTCCTGGTAGATGTTGGCAAAGCCTTCGAGATAGCCTTCGGGGTGGCCTGACGGCACGCGCGTCACCCGCGCCGCGGCAAGCCCTGCGCCGGCGCCGCCGCGGGTGATCATCTGCCTGGGCTGGCCGAAGGGCGTGTACCAGAGATAGTTCGGGTCGGCCTGCACCCACTCGAGCCCGCCCTTCGAGCCGTAGACGCGCAGCTTGAGCCCGTTTTCGTGGCCCGGCGCCACCTGGCTCGCCCAGATCATGCCCTTGGCGCCGCCCTTGAAGCGCAGCATGACGTTGACGTTGTCGTCGAGCATGCGGCCCGGCACGAAGGCGTCGAGGTCGGCCGAGAGGCTGTCCAGCTCCAGCCCCGTGACGAAGCGGGCGAGGTTGTAGGCATGAGTGCCGATGTCGCCGGTCGCGCCGCCCGCGCCCGACTGTTTCGGGTCGGCGCGCCACGCCGCCTGCTTCTGGCCGGTGGCGGCGAGGTCCTCGGTCAGCCAGTCCTGCGGATACTCGGCCTGGACGACACGGATATCGCCGAGCAGCCCCTTTTCGACCATCTCGCGCGCTTGCCGGACCATCGGATAGCCGGTGTAGTTGTGGGTCAGGACAAAAACCTTGCCGGTCTTTTCGACAAGGGCTGCGAGCTTCTTCGCTTCAGTGAGCGTCGCCGTCAGCGGCTTGTCGCAAATGACGTGGATGCCGGCTTCGAGGAAGGCCTTGGCTGCGGGAAAATGGATGTTGTTGGGCGTGACGATGGCCACCGCCTCGATGCCGTCGGGGCGTTTGGCTTCGGCCTTGGCCATCTCGGCAAACGAGGTGTAGCTGCGTTCGGGATTGAGGCCGATCTCGGCGGCGGAAGCCCTGGCGCGCTCCGAGTTGGACGACAGCGCGCCCGCCACCAGCTGGAAATCGCCGTCCATGCGGGCGGCAATGCGGTGCACGCCGCCGATGAAGGCACCCTGCCCGCCGCCGACCATGCCGTAGCGGATCGGGCCACTGCCGCTTTCGGATTTCGATGCACCGACCATTTTTCCCCTCCCCCGTTAAATTGAGCCCCCTCACCCGGCCTCCGCTTCGCTTGGCCACCCTCTCCCCGTGGGGGAGAGGAGGTCTGAGGCGTTGCCGCTTGCCTCTTCTCCCCCACGGGGAGAAGGTGGCCGCGCAGCGGCCGGATGAGGGGGTAAATTGTGTGCCTATTCGATGCCCATCATCTTCCTCAGCATCGCCCGGTCGCTCGACCCGCCGGCAAAATCGTCGAAAGCCTTGTCGGTGACGCGGATGATATGACTCTCGATGAAGGGCGCGCCCTCGGCGGCCCCGTCCTCCGGATGCTTGAGGCAGCATTCCCACTCCAGCACCGCCCAGCTGTCGTAGCCATATTGCGCGAGCTTGGAGAAAATCCCGGAAAAGTCGACCTGGCCATCGCCGAGCGAGCGGAAGCGGCCGGCGCGATTGAGCCAGCCCTGGTAGCCGGAATAGACGCCCTGGCGGCCGTCGGGGTTGAACTCGGCGTCCTTGACGTGAAACGCCTTGATGCGCTCGTGGTAGATGTCGATGAAGGCGAGATAGTCGAGCTGCTGCAGCAGGAAATGCGAGGGATCGTAGTTGATGTTGCAGCGCTTGTGGCCGCCGACCGCGTCGAGGAACATCTCGAAGGTGGCGCCGTCGAACGTGTCCTCGCCGGGATGGAGCTCGAAGCAGAGGTCGACGCCGGCCTCGTCATAGGCGTCGAGGATAGGCCGCCAGCGCTTGCCGAGTTCGGCGAAGGCCTCCTCGATCAGCCCCCCTGGCCGCTGCGGCCAGGGGTAGAGATAGGGGAAGGCAAGCGCGCCGGTAAACGAGACGCAGGCGTTCAGACCAAGGTTCTGCGATGCCCGCGCGGCAAGCTTCATCTGCTCGACCGCCCATTGCTGCCTCTCCCTGGGCTTGCCATGCACCGCCGCCGGCGCAAAGGCATCGAACTGCGCGTCATAGGCCGGATGGACCGCCACCAGCTGGCCCTGCAGATGGGTCGACAGTTCGGTGATCTCGACGCCGGCATCAGCGCAGATGCCCATGACCTCGTCGCAATAGGCTTTTGATGTCGCCGCCTTCTGGAGATCGAACAGGCGCGCATCAGGTGTCGGGATCTGCACACCCTTGTAGCCGAGCCCAGCCGCCCACGATGTAATCGATTTCAGCGAATTGAACGGTGCCTCGTCGCCCGCGAACTGGGCGAGGAAGATCGCTGGTCCTTTCATGGTCGACGGCATTGCTGTTTCTCCTCGTGCGATTCCGCCTGTAACGTTGCAGGCCAGATGATCATTATTCGGGCCGGCTCCGCAAGTGGCCCCGCAAGCCTGGTCACCGCGATGTCCTATGCGTCGCGCAACAAGGCTTCGACGGCAAGCCCAGCGGCAAGCACCCGGCGGTCGTGGCCATGGCGGCCGACCAGCATCAGGCCCACCGGCAGTCGGTTGCCCGGCACAGGCAGCGACAGCGCGCAGAGGTCGAACTGGTTGGCGACCTGGGTGTTGCGGAGAAGCAGCCCCTCGGTGCGGTCGGCGTGCATGTCGTCGGCCAGCATCTCGGCAATCGGCTGGGCAACGATCGGGGTGGTCGGCAGCACCAGGAAATCGACAGCCGACAGCCGCGCGTCCATGGCCGCCGCAAGCTCGGCGCGCCGGCGCATGGTGCGGATATAGGTGACCGCCGGAACCTGCATGGCGCGGCCCAGCGAACCGCTTACGTTGCGGTCGACCGCCGTCGGGGCGCCTGTTGTCAGCCAGTCGGCGTGGATTTCGGCACCTTCGATGGCCGCGATCGAGGCCGCCCGCGTCGCCTCGCGCATGCCCGCCAAGAGATCGTCGACCGCGATATCGATAATTTGAGCGCCGGCGGCGGCGAGGCGCGCCAGCGAGCGGTCGAAGGCGGCGGCGACGATCATGTCGCAGCCCTCCATCAGCCGGCCCCGGGGAACGGCGATGCGCAACCCAGTCAACGCCAGCGGCGCAGGCGCAAACGCTTCCTTGCCGGCCATGACGGCGTCAGTGGCGATGCACTGCGCTACGGTCCTTGCCAGCGGGCCGAGCGAATCGAGCGACGGCGCTAGTGGGAAAGCACCGTCGAGCGGGACGCGCCGCGCCGTCGGCTTGAAGCCGACGACGCCGTTGAGGGCGGCCGGAACGCGGACGGAGCCGCCCGTATCCGAGCCGATTGATATGTCGGAGGTGCCTTCGGCCGCCGACACACCGGCCCCCGACGACGAGCCGCCCGGGATCAGCGCCGGATCGGCGGCGTTGCCGGGCGTGCCGTAATGCGGATTGATGCCGAGTGCCGTAAAGGCGAACTCGGTCATCGCCGTCTTGCCGACAATGACCGCACCGGCGCGGCGCAGGCGCCTGACCACCAGCGCATCCTCCATCGCTGGGGCGGCGTCGCGGCGCATCAGTGAGCCAGCCAGCGTCGGCTCGCCGGCGACGTCGAGCAGGTCCTTGATCGAGACGATGGCGCCGTCGAGGGCCCCCAGCGAAACACTGGCGCGAACCCGCGCATCTGCCGCATCGGCTGCCGCACGAGCTGACTCGCCATAGATCTTCATGAACACGCGCTCGTCCCCGGCCCGCGCCGCAAGCTGCGCCAATATCGCTTCGAGCCTGTCCCTGGTCGTCATGCACGTTCCCCTCGCCGTCGCCCGATCGAATAGCACGGCCTGGCATCATGCAACATGGTTGTCGGCGGCCGCAAACACCTTACATTCGCCTTCCCATCTCTCGGAGCAACCATGACCGCCCATCTGTTTTCACCGATCACCCTCGGTAACCTCGAACTCCCCAACCGCATCGCCGTCGCCCCGATGTGCCAGTATTCGGCCAATGACGGCTCGGCCTCGGACTGGCATCTCCAGCACTGGATGAACCTCGCCATGTCGGGCGCCGGCATGATCACAGTCGAGATGACCGACGTCGTGCGGCGCGGCCGCATCAGCCACGGTTGCATGGGACTTTATTCCGACGCCAACGAGGCGGCGGCCAAATGGGCGCTCGACGCGGCCAAGCGGGTCGCCACGCCTGGCGCGAAGTTCGGCACCCAGCTTGCCCATGCCGGCCGCAAGGGCTCCAACCGCCGCCCGTGGGAGGGCTCGGGTCCGTTGGGCGCCGACGAAGACGCCTGGCCGGTGGTCTCGGCCTCCGCTTTCGCCTATGCCGATGGCTGGCAGGTGCCGCAGGCGCTGAGCGAACAGGGCATCGAAGAGACGATCGGCCATTTCGTTCAGGCAGCGAAGCGGGCCGAACGCGCCGGCTTCGACTTCATCGAGCTGCATTCCGCGCATGGCTACCTGCTGCACCAGTTCCTGTCGCCGCTGTCCAACCAGCGCACAGACAAATGGGGTGGCTCGCTGGAAAACCGGATGCGTTTTCCCATCGAGGTGGCGCGCCAAGTGGCGCGGGCTGTGCCAAAATTGATGCTCGGCGCGCGCATGTCGCTGACCGACTGGGTCGACGGCGGCTTCACGCTGGAAGAGGCCATCGAGGTGGCGAAAGCCTACCGTGACGTGGGCGTCAGCTATATCTGCTGTTCAAGCGGCGGCAACTCGCCGCTGCAGAGCCTGCGTACCGGCCCCGGCTACCAGGTCCACCTCGCCGAAGCCGTCAAGAAGGCAACCGGCATTCCGGTGCGTGCCGTCGGCATGATCGACCAGCCGGAGCAGGCTGATGCGATCATCCGCGAAGGCCGGGCCGACATGGTGGCGCTTGGCCGCGCCCTGCTCGCCGATCCGCGCTGGCCGTGGCGGGCGGCAGCGAAGCTCGGCCACGAGTTCCATCCGGCACCGCAACTGGCGCGCTCGGCGGCGCTGATGAAGCAGTGGGCGACTGCCGGCTGACTTTCGGCTAAAGCTGGCGCCGCGACTTGATCCGGCTGGATCAGGACGCGGCGCGGCAAAGCAGGTTAATCGCCGGCCAAAACACGCGTGCAGTTACCAAGGGGAACAAAAGATGGAAAAAAACGTCGAGACGATCAGGGGCGACCGCGAAGGCATCGTTTACGAAATGCCGGTCTACCGCATTGCCGGATCGTCTGACGATGCGCCCACAGCCTATATCCAGGCCGCACTCCACGGCGACGAACTGCCGGGCGTGGTTGCCATCGACGCGCTGATGCCAAAGCTGCGGAAGGCCGAAGGCGAAGGCCGCATTCTGGGCAGCCTGACCATCGTGCCGCGCGCCAACCCCATCGGCGCCAATCAGCAGTTCTTCAGCGCGGTCCAGGGGCGCTTCGACCTCGCCTCGCGCGTCAATTACAACCGCGACTTCCCACTGCTCGCGCGGCCGGACGTTTCGCTGCTGCCCGGCGACGAGGTGGCGATGCCGGCCGACCAGCGGCTCAAGGCACGGCTGCTGAAGCTTTCGGTCGGCCACGACATCGTGCTCGACTTGCATTGCGACGACGAGGGTGTGGCCTATCTCTACGTGCCAAACGCGCTGTGGCCGGCGATGGCCGACTGCGCCGCCGCCATGGGCGTCGACGCCGTCATCCACTGGGGCGGCCAGTCTGGCTCGTCCTTCGATGAAGCCTCGCTGCATCCCTGGCTGCAGATCCCGCGCGAAGAGGCAAGGCTCGATCGGCGTGTGGTTACGACGGTCGAATACCGGGGCACGTCGGACGTCTATGCCGACACGGCGGAAGCCGACGCCGAAGGCATCTACAGCCTGCTGGTGGCGCGCGGGGTGATTTCCGACCCCGCCGTCGCCGCTCCTGGACCGTTCGCGGGCGTCGCAGCACCAATCAGCCATATAGAGATGGTGCCTTCGCCTTGCGCCGGCGCGATCCTCTATGACGTGAAGCCCGGCGACAAGGTGAAGGCCGGCGACCGCCTCGCCACCATCGTCCGCGCCCCCGGCGAAGAAGGCGGCCGCGTCGAGGTTTTTGCGCCGCAGGACGGCTTTGTACTCACCCGCCGCTCGCATCGCTCCACCGGTGCGGGCGACGATCTCGTCAAGCTGGTCGGGGTAGCACCGAGCAAGGACGCAAGGTCGGGCGCGCTGGAGGCGTAGGGACGGCGTCTGTGTTGGCTACGCAGTCAGCACTGGCGTTTGGCGTCGTGTCCTGCACCGAGACATGCGGAACAATGTTTGGGCGGCCGCCAGCCGCCCAAAACTCGCGCCAATGAGCGATCAGTTCGGCAGGGTGTCCTTGTAGACGCGGCCGTCCTTCATGATGACCAGGAAGTTCTTGTCGGGATCGGCGACGAGCTGGATGTCCTCGAGCGGATTGCCATCGACCAGCAACAGATCGGCCAGCGCCCCCTCCTCCACTACGCCCAGATTCCCCGGATAGGGGTTGCGCTTGCCGGAAAGCTTCAGCACCTCGGCATTGGTCCCTGTCGCCATCACAAGTGCTTCGGCAGGCGTGTACCACCTGATGAGCGAAGCTAGGATTGCCCCCTGTTGCCGCGCCAGTTCGCGGGAGAACAGCACATCCGTACCCCACGCCGTCTTGATCTTGTACTTCTTCGCCAGTTCGTACGTCCGGGCGATGCCTGGCCATACCTCATCCGCCTTTGCTCGCTCGACCGTTCTTTCACGAAGACCCACCCTCATCAGCTCCGGAAGCGGCTGCAAGCTCAGCCAGATATCCTTCTCGGCGATCAGCTTGGCGGTTGCCTCGTCCATGAGGAAGCCGTGCTCGATACATTTCACGCCGGCCGCAATCGCCTTTTTGGTCGCATCCGTCGTGAAGGCGTGCGCAATCACGTAGGTGCCCCAATTATCGGCAATTTCGACCGCTGCCCGCAATTCGGGCTCGGTGAAGGTGGTGACATCGAGCGGACTGAATGGCGAAGACACCCCGCCGCCGGCTGTTATCTTGATATGGGCGGCACCTTGCATGAACTGCTCGCGCGCACGCAAACGCACCTCGTCGGGGCTGTCCACGACTATACTGCCGCCATTCCTCTCCATGGGCGTGAACGGGCCGCCGATCTGCCGCGGCAGATCGCTGAATTGTCGGAAGTCGCCGTGGCCGCTGGTCACGGTGATCATGGCGCCGGATGGATAGATGCGCGGTCCCGCGATGATGCCGCTGTCTATCGCTCGCTTGAGGCCGAACACAGGCCCGCCCACATCGCGAACCGTTGTGAAGCCGCGCATCAGCGTATGCGTGGCCTCGTCGCCCGCAGCAAGATTGGCGAAGCCGACGTCGCCCATCGCCTCTGCTGGGGTAGATGCGATCAACATCGCATGCCAGTGAGCATCGATCAGCCCTGGCATCAGCACGCGCCCGCCGCCTGATATGACTTCGGCGCCCTCAGCTTCGATGGGAGTTGCCGAAATGCGCTCGATGACGTTGCCCTTCACCAGCACATTCGATGCGGGCGAGAGCGTGCTCGCCTTGCCGTCGAAGATCCGGACATTTTCGAAGAGGACCGCGCCGCTCGGGGCGGGCAGAGGCTCGGTCTCCGCCACCGCTACCTCGGCAGCGTAGTCATGCGCGCGGCTGGCGCCGCCGAAACCGGCAAGAAGTGCAGGTACAAGGAGCAGGAAGCTCAAGAGGTAGGTGCGCATGCCCGTCATCTCATGGATCCCCAATATGCGAAACCGCCTGACGAACGCTATTGCCGCCAGCTTGGCCATGCAGCGGCAATGCACTTCGCAACAGGGCAGCGAACTCGCCATGAGATTGGCACGCTGGCAGCGAACTATCCACCGGCGTCAGCGACGGTCAGCAATGATGGTTACCATCGGCTCTACAGCGCCGCGCGTCCTTCTGGACGCGCAAAGGACGCTGTAGCAGTTTGAATCTGTGCATGATCCTTTCCGAAAATCGATTCCGATTTTCGGGGTCATGCACTGGACGCGCGCAGTATATGGACGCGCGGCGCAGAACGATCAGCCATACACCAGTCTGTCCTGCCGCGCTCTCAGCTCGGCGATCTTCGAGCCGGGAGCGACGGCCGCGTTGGCGTAGCTGATCAGCTCGCCCTTCCTGATCGGGGCGGTGACCGTGCCACCCTGCAGCAGGCCGCAAGGGATCGCCTTGGCCGCACGCGCTTCGGGTGCGGTCATGATCCAGGCGCGGTAGCAATATTCGCCGATGGCATCGAGTTTTTCGCCCGGGGCCATGTCCTTCTTGGCGACCGCGCAGACCTCGGCCACGGGCTTGGCCAGCGGCACCATGTCGGCCTTGCCGTAGAGCACGACGCGCGCACAGGTCAGCGGCACCTCGAGCGAGGTCAGGTGATAGGGCCGGTGGAAGGTGAAATACGGGCCATGGCCCATCTTCAGGTCTTCCATGCGCTCGCGCACGCGCGGATGTGACATGTCGGCGACGACGAAGACGCCGGGCGCGACCCCCTTGCCGATGGTGTAGTCGACGACGCCGACCTTCGACAAAACGCCGCCGTCCTTTTCGGGGACGAGAACCTTGTTGAGCTCGCCCAGCGTTGCCGCCGGGCCGTGCATGCCGGCCTTGTCGGGCACGAGCCCGGTCGCATTGGCGATCGCCGCCATCTCGACCATGGTCTTGGAGCCGTCGACGAACTCGACCAGCATGCGCACGTTCATGTTGCGGCGCTTGGCTTCCTCGGCATAGTCGTGCGGCACGGCATCGATGTTGAGCGGGTTGTTCTTGCCCTTGCCGGCGGCGACGATGGTGTGGCCCATCGCCGAGACGAACTCGATCAGCTCCATGCACGACGACGGCTCGTCGCCGGCGCCGAGCGAATAGGTGACGCCGAGCCGGTCGGCCTCGGACTTGAGATAGGCGCCGATGGTGACGTCCGCCTCGACATTCATCATCACCAGATGCTTGCCGTGCTCCATGGCGCGCAGGCCGATCTCGGCTCCGACCGCCGGCACGCCGGTGGCGTCGATGACGACGTCGATCAGGCCGCTGTTGAGGATCAGGTCGGCGTCGTTGGTGACGGCGATCTTGCCGGCCTCGATGGCATCGCTCAGTGCCGCGGCGGTTCCCACCTCACGCGCATGGCCCGGCTCCTGATAGGCGATGTCGGCGGCGCGGTGTGCCGCCTCGGGGTGGAGCTCGGAGATCGCGCCGATCTCGATGCCGGGCATGTGTGCGACGCGGGTGACGATGTCGGTGCCCATCTCGCCGCAGCCAATCAGGCCGATGCGGATCGGCTTGCCCGATTTTCCGCGCTCGACAAGGTCACGCGCCAAGCCGACCGGAGCGACGTTGATAGCCATCTGAATGGTCCTCCCGAGGAAGCGAAGCATATATCTCTAACGCTGGACGGGTATTGAATTATGGCACCGTGTCAACATGAATGTCGGCATGGCCGATAGAGGTGTTGCGGAGCCCGTTTGTCAGTAGAACGCTGACAGAAGCTGGTCCGGCCGTGCGTTTGCCGATACTATCGCGCATCCTTGCCCGCCGGGACGCGGAGTTGCCCTGGAGAGCAGCCACGGCAGGACACCAAGACGCGAGTGATTTCAGAGCGATAGCAGTCGAACCAGATTCAACTTCTGAAGACATGACTCCGTGGGAGGAGACTTATGGCACAGAAAGTCCTTATCCTGCTTGGCACCAAGAAGGGCGCCTTTATCGCCGAAAGCGATGTGGAACGGCGATCGTGGAGCCTGCGCGGTCCGTTCTGCGAGACCTGGCCGATGAACCATGTCGTCGCCGACGAGGCGACCGGCACGATCTGGGGCGCCGGCGGCAACGAGTGGTTCGGCCCGGCCGTGTGGAAATCGACAGATCTCGGCGAGACCTGGACGCATTCATCCGAAGGGCTCGCTTATGCCGAGGGTGAGGAGCCGATCAAGGCGGTGTGGAGCCTCGGCAAGGGCAATGGCAGCCTCTTTGCCGGCGTGCAGCCCGCCGGCCTGTTCCGCAGCGACGATGCCGGCCAGTCCTGGCAGCACATCGAGGGTCTGCAAAAGCACCCTTCCCGGCCCCACTGGAACCCCGGCGGCGCCGGCCTGATCCTGCATTCGCTAGTGGTCGATCCTGACGACCACGACCGCATCTGGATCGGCATCTCGGCGGCCGGCGTGTTCTACACCGGCGACGGCGGCAAGACCTGGGAGCCGCGCAATCTCGGCACCCGCGCCGACTTCCTGCCCGAGGGCGAGAACTATCCGGAATTCGGCCAGTGCGTGCACAATCTGGTGATGGCACCCGAAATGCCCGAGCGGCTCTACCAGCAGAACCATTGCGGCATGTACCGCTCCGACGACGGCGGCAAGCACTGGGTCAGCATCGAAAAGGGCCTGCCCTCGACCTTCGGCTTCCCGGCCGCCACCCATCCGCGCGATCCGGAAACGCTCTATCTCGTGCCGCTCAATGGCGACAGCGCCGGCCGCTACGTGCCCGACGCCAAGGCGGCCGTGTGGCGGACGCGCGACGGCGGGCGCGAATGGCAGGCGCTGCGCAACGGCTTGCCGCAGGAAAACGCCTATATCGGCGTGCTGCGCCAGGCGATGGCGACCGATCGGCTGGAGCCTGCAGGCGTCTATTTCGGCACCAGCTCGGGTGCGCTGTTTGCCAGCGCCAACGAGGGTGAAAGCTGGAGCAACGTCGCCCAGCACCTGCCGTCGATCCTGTCGGTGGAAACACTCGTCGTCGACGACTGAGTTCGAGGGCACAAGACGATGCTGGACGCCCCATCGCGTGCAAACAAGCTTGAGGCGGAAGTCGCACCCGTCGTGGTGCGGCTGCCGGGCGTGCTGGTCGATCTGTTTCCCGGTGCGCCGCGACGCGTTGAAATGCGGGTCGCGACCGTCAGGGAAATGGTCGATGAACTCGACCGTCGCTGGCCCGGCATGCGCGACCGCATCTGCGATTCAAGGCCTGCTATCCGCAAGCACATGAATGTCTTCGTCGAGGGCGAGCGCGCCACGCTGAAGAGCAAGCTCCGGCCCGGCGTCGAGGTGTTCGTGCTGACGGCGATCAGCGGCGGCTGAACGCCGCCGGCAATCGCTACTCCACGAACGCCTCCTCGCGGGCCCTGGAGAATTTCGGCAGCAGCACCAGTAAGATGACGCCGAGTGCCACGGCCAGCAGTATAGCGCTGACCGGGCGCGTGACGAAGATCGTGAGATCGCCGCGCGACAGCGCCATGGCGCGGCCGAAATACATCTCCAGCATCGGCCCGAGGATCATGCCGAGCAGCAGCGGCGCTGGCTCGCAGCCGCTACGGGTGAGCAGGACGCCGAGCACGGCAAAGCCGCACATCAAGAGGATGTCGAACTCGCTGTTGTTGATGGCGAAGACGCCGACGCAGCACAGCACCAGGATGAACGGATAGAGCAGGTTGTAGGGCACGCTGATGATGCGCGCCCACAGCCCGACCAGCGGCAGGTTGAGGATCAACAGCATCGCGTTGCCGATCCACATAGACGCAATCAGGCCCCAGAACAGTTCCGGCTGCTTCTCGATCATCGATGGCCCCGGCTGCACGCCCTGGATCAGCATCGCCCCGATCATCATCGCCATGATGGCGTTGGATGGGATGCCAAGCGTCAGCATCGGGATGAAGGAGGTCTGTGCTGCGGCATTGTTGGCGGCCTCGGGAGCGGCAACACCCTCGATGGCGCCCTGGCCGAAGCGGCTGGGGTCGCGGGCGATGCGCTTTTCGAAGCTGTAGGAGATGAACGAAGCCAGAAGCGCGCCCGAACCGGGCAGCACGCCGAGGATCGAACCGATGACGGTGCCACGCAGGATCGGCGGGGTGACGTCACGGACATCCTTGCGCGACAGCAGCAGCGAACCAACCTTGTGGGTGCCGCGCGCCTCGTCGGACTGGCCGGAGAGGTTGGAAATGATCTCGGTCAGGCCGAACAGGCCCATGGCAGCGGCAACGAAGCTGATGCCATCGCCAAGGCCGGGAAGACCGAACATGAAGCGCTCGACGCCGGTATTGGCATCGACGCCGACGGTGCCAAGCAGGATGCCGAGCACCACCATGGCAAAAGCCTTGAGCACCGAGCCATGCGCCATGACGATGCAGGTGACGATGCCGAGCACGACGAGAGAGAAATATTCGGGCGCGCCGAACTTGAGGGCGAGTCCAGCCACGGGGGCAGCGACCGCGGCGATGACGATGGTGGCGACGCAGCCGGCGACGAAGGAGCCGATCGCGGCCGTCGCCAGCGCCTTTCCGGCCTTGCCCTGGCGCGCCATCTTGTAGCCGTCGACGGCGGTGATGACCGACGAGGATTCGCCCGGCAGATTGAGCAGGATCGCCGTGGTCGAGCCGCCATATTGCGAGCCGTAATAGATGCCTGACAGCATGATCAACGCCGGCAGCGGCTCGATGCCGAATGTGAAGGGCAAAAGCAGCGAGATCGTTGCCGCCGGGCCGATGCCGGGCAGCACCCCGATCAGCGTGCCCAGCAGCGCGCCCAGCAGGCAGTAGAAGATCGCGTCGGCCGTGAGCACCGCACCGAAACCGATCTGCAGATTGGCGATGAGATCCATTTTCCGAGCCCCTCCAGCGACGTCAGGAGAACCAGGTGCCGAGCACGGGCATCTGCAGGCCGAGCCCGACGACGAAGACCAGCGTGACGAAGGCGGCGACGCCCACAGCCAGCGCCAGCGCCGAAAGCCAACCGAGCGAGCGACTGGCCAGGGTGGACAGCAGGACCAGCAGCATGGCGGAAAGCGGCAGGCCGAGCGGCCGCAGCAGGAAAGCGAACAACAGGCTCGAGCCGACGATGACGAGGATCGGCAAGGGTGCGAGCGAAACCGGCGCGGCCTGTTTGCCCGCGAGACTACGCAGCAAAAGCACCAGCCCGAAGCCGGTCAGCACGGTCGCCGCCACCAGCGGAAAGAAGCCGGGGCCGACATGCGCCAGCGTGCCGAACGGGTATTTGCGGGCGACGGTCAGCGCTGCCACGCCGACGACGCCGAAAACGATGCCGGATACGAAATCCTGTTGATTGCGGATAGTCAGTGTCATGGGGTCCTCCCATCGCGACCACTGTCGCCGCCGCCTTGCGACAACATCGTCCGAAAAGACTATTTTTCACTGAAATACCAATTACCGTACCTATCAAACCCCGAATAGATCGCCATTTTTGCCATAACGAGCGACTTCACCATCTATTCCAGCACACTCATTTCAAACAAACGGTCGAGTTGCTTTCGTATCGCCTTGGTGAGTGGCCACGCAAAAAAGACCGACAGAAGGCCTCCAGCGGTCGCAACAGGTGCCCAAACCGGTGGGCCGGCTTATGAGTTTCAGAGATTTAGAAATCGATTCATATCATTGGCGGCATCAATCGGTTTCGCGATATCTTCGAATTCGACCACGAATTTACTGGGTTTTGGAGGAAACCATTGGTCTGCGCGGGAGGCTTTGCACTCGATGACGGTTGACGGGACTATGCAGCGGCGGCATGGAAGCTCCGCTCCGCGCTTCCCCCTGCCCGATCCTGATTGCATCGGCCCTGGGCGAAAGGCTCTCCTCGGGGGATACGGAACCTAGAGATTGCAATACAAACAATACTGAAAAATACAAATTTATACTTAAGACCTATGCGACCATCCCGCGACCTGGAGACCGGGATCGAAGCCGAACCACCATCAATCCGGGGGAGAAACCGATGAAGTTCACACAGTTCGTTGCGGGCATGGCATTTGCCCTTGTGGCAGGCACGGCGCAGGCCGAAGACTATCCGAGTAAGCCGATCACCCTGCTGGTCGGCGCGGCCGCCGGCGGTCCGACCGACATTCTGGCGCGCATCGTCGCCGACGGCCTGAAGACCAGGTTGCCGCAGCCGGTGGTCGTCGAAAACCGTCCCGGCCAGGGCGGCCAGCTCGCCAACGTCCTCATCTCCAACGCCGCAGCCGATGGCTACACGCTGGCCGTCACCAGCGGCGGCATCGCTGCCCTGCCCTTCACCGGACAGGACTTCAAGCTCGACCCGGTCGAGGACTTCACCGACGTCGCGCTGATGGCTTCGGCCACGCGAATCCTGCTCGCCAGCGCCGACGCACCGTTCAGCGACGCCAAGGGCCTGATCGAATACGCCAAGGCCAATCCGGGCAAGGTGAATTACGGCGACATGGGCGGCACCAACACGCTCGACATCGGCCTGCTCGCCTCGAAGGCCGGAATCGAGATCTCCTCGATCCCCTATGCTGGCAGCGCCAGCCAGGTGCAGACGGCGATTGCCGCAGGCGAGGTCGACATCGCCCTCGACACCTATTCGAGCGCCCGCAACTTCCTCGAGCAGGGCAAGACCAAGGCGCTCGCCGTCGGCACCGCCGCCCGCTACGAAACCTTGCCCGACGTGCCGTCGATCGGCGAATTCGTGCCCGGCTCCGAGAGCAGTTCGGCCTGGTATGCGATCATTGGCCCGAAGGGGATTCCAGCCGAGATCGTCGGGAAGCTCAACGCCGAGATCAACGGCGTGCTCGAAGAGGAAGGCAACCGCAAGAAGATCGCGGCCCTCGGCCTCGACCTGAAGACCGGCAAGCCGGCCGATCTCGAAGCGCTGATGAAGAAGGACAGCGCGCTGTGGGCCGAAGCCGTCAAGGCGACCGGCTACAAGGCGCCGCAATAGTCTTGGGCCCGGAGCGCCGCATCCTGGCTCCAGGCGCTCCAGTTTCAACGCCGCCGCAAGCGCCATCAGGCGCTTGCGGCGGCGTCTTCTTGCTTGATCCGCCTGATCGTTTCGAGCAGGCGCTGACGGGTCGGCGAGTGCGCCGCCTGCTTCCAGATGAAACTCGGATAGGCCGGCAGCGAAAAATCGCTGACATGGCGCAGCACGATCTCCTTCGACCGCTCGCCACCGATCGGCCCGGGCAGGAAGCAGAGGCCGATGCCAACCTCGATAAGACCGAGCAGAAGTAGCCGGTCGGATGCGGTCTGGACGATGTTGGGTACCAGCCCGCCATTGTGGCAAGCCGCCAGCATCCGATCGTGCAGGATCGGCGAGACGTGCCGCGGCAACCAGATGAATGGCTCGCCAGTCAGGTCGCGCAGGCAGATTTCTGGCATCGTGGCGAGCCGATGCCCCCTGGGCATGGCCAGCAGCCATTCCTCCGGGCTCAGCCGTTCAAACGCCAGTTCAGGATAGGTCATCGGCGCATAGACGAAGCCGCCGTCGACGGAGCCCGACCGAACCGCCTCGACCACCTGCTCGCCCCCCATCGGCAACAGCACCAGCTCGACATCGGGGTTCTCGCTCTTGAACAGCTTGATCGACCGGAGCACCGTCGGACGGTCGAAGGCGGCGACCTGCAGCGCCACCCGCAAGATGCCGAGCTGGCCCTTTGCCACCATGACGGCATGGCTGCGCGCCTGCTCGACATCGGCCAGGATGCGCTGCGCCTGTGCCAGGAACTGCACGCCGAAGGCCGACAGCCTCACCCGCTTGCCGATACGGTCGAACAGGTCGCAGCCGAGCTGGAGCTCGAGTTCGCGCACCTGCCGCGAAACCGCGGACTGAACGACATTGAGCTTCAGCGCCGCCTGGCTGAAATTCTCGGTCGCCGCAACGGCAACGAAATATCTCAGATGGCGAAGCTCCATATCGTCCCCCAGACAGGAAATGTCGTGCCTGCTTATCCTTTTTCGAGATAACGGCAACTGAATATGTCGTTTAAGCCGCAGTCATCTCGCGTGTTAGGCCATGCCCAGGCAATTGCGGCAGGCCCCGCATCGGTGGCCAGGGCCGCCATGCGTGGCCGCTCCCGCAAGCCCTCATCAGCCCAAGGGAGAAGACATTTGGCAAACAACCCGTTCGACCTCACTGGCAAGGTGGCGCTGGTCACCGGTTCGACGCAAGGCATCGGCAACGGCATGGCAACGGCACTTGCGCGCGCAGGCGCCATCGTCGCCATCAACGGCCGCGACCAGGCCAAGGCGGAGGAAGCCGCCGCCCGCATCCGCGCGCTAGGATTCCAGGCCGAAGCCTGCGCCTTCGACGCCACCGATGCCGAAAGCATCGACCGCGGCGTCTCGGCTCTCGAGGCCAAGGTCGGCCCGGTCGACATCCTGATCAACAATGCCGGCCACAACATCCGCGGCGACCTCGCCACCTATCCGCTCGCCGACTTCCACAAGGTGATGGCGCTCAACCTCGATGGCGTGCTGCTCGTCTCGCAGCGCGTGGCGCCGGGCATGATCGAGCGCAAGGCCGGCAAGATCGTCGTCACCGCCTCGCTGAGCGCCGACTTCGCCAAGGCCGGCGGCGGCACCTACGCCACCTCCAAGGCGGCGGTGAAGATGCTGGCCAAGGCGATGGCCGTCGAATGGGGCCCGCACAACATCCAGGTCAACGCCATCAGCCCGGGCTGGAACAAGACCGACATCATGAAGGCGATGCTGGAAAAGAACCCGGCGCTGGAAAAGTGGGTGAACGAGCGCACCCCGCTCGGCCGCTGGAGCGAGCCGGCGCAGGATCTCGGCGGCGCTGCCGTGTTCTTTGCGTCTTCGGCCTCGGACTTCATCACCGGCCAGACGCTGTCGGTGGACGGCGGCTTCGCCTCGACGTTCTGACCCACTCGCGCCCATTGCAGCGCCGCGCGTCATTCATGACGCGCCAGAACGCTGCAACACTTTGAAAATGCGCATCGTGCTTTCCGAAAATCAATTCCGAATTTCGGGCCGATGCGCAAGGGCGCGCGTGAACTGCCTGACGGTCGAAGGACCGTCAGGCTCTTTTGCTTCTGTATATCGCCACCTTGCCGTCGCTGCAGGGCAACTCGTTGGTCCTGACCAGCCAATGCTGCCACAGGATCTGCTTTTCGAAGAACTTGTCGGCACGCACGTAGATGATGGAGATCTGGCGCGGCGCCTCGGCCAGCGACCGGCGGATGTTCTCGAATACCTTGGCCAGAACGCTGCCCTCGAAGGGGTTGAAGAAGAACAGCACGGTGGCGTCGTCGGGGATCTTCCATTGCGACGCATCGGCCAGCACCAGCTCGACATCAGTGCATTTGAGGTTGCGAGCGGCACGCAGGTTCCTTTGCGCAACCTCGTGGAGTTGCGGCGAGAACTCGACACCGATGACCTTCCGGAAAGGACGCTCCGCCGCCAGCAGCACGGCGCGTCCCTTGCCGGAACCGAAATCGACGAAGACATCGACCCCGGGGCGCACCTTGATGCGCTGCATCGCCGCCAGGAACACGTCATAGTCGGTGGCGACATAGGCATGGTTCTGCGGATCGGCAAAGCCAAGTTCCTGGTCGGCCACCTCCTGCGCCGTCGAGATGCCGCGAAGGGCATCCTGCCGGCGCGCCACCAGCTCCGAGCGCAGTCGGCGCGCCGCCAGCCAAAAGGTGTGGGTCATGCCGTCCTGTCTGATACGGCCCAACAGGGTTTGCAGTGGTGCAGGCGTCGTCATCGCGGAGCCCTTTCCGGACACGATGGAGGTGGCTGGAATGCACAGCCTGGGGTGCGATCCCTAGGCTGCCGGCGCGAAGACGGGGGCCGCGGTGTGCGAGGCGGAGGCGGCAAGCGCCCGCGCCACGGTCCTGGCTGCGAAATCGGTGCCATGGACGAAGCGCTGCAACGGCCCGAAGGTGGCGGCACTCGACAGACCGACGAAATAGAGGCCCGGCACCGAGGATTCGAACGACCGCGACAATGCCGGGGCGCCCGATCCCGGAACCCGGCGAAGCCCCCGCCGAAGGCCCGCGTCGAGGAAGTCGAGCCTGCCGACATCCACCTTGTAGCCGGTAGCGGCGAGCACGTGGTCGACGATCAGCGCCGATGCCGCGCCGGCGCGGTTGCGCAGGTTGAGCACCGCCTTACCGTTCACCTCGCGCGCAACCACGACCTCCGTGCCGAGACGCACGTCGATGGCGCCGTCGAAGCGGCCGCGCAGCCACCAGGAGCCCGACGGGCCATAGGTGCCATGGGCGAGCAGCAGCCGCAGGTTGGCCGGCAGATAGGTGACCAGCTCGGGTGCCCGAGTGAAGAAGAAATGCGACCATCCCGGCCCGAACGGGGTGTTGGGCTTGACGAGGGAGCGCAGCAAGCCGTCATCTTTCGACGGCGGATCGATCCATTCGAGGCTCGAGCCGCGGACCACGAGATGCACCTTTGCTCCAGCCTCGCGTAACAGCACTGCACTTTCCAGTGCCGACTGGCCGGCGCCCACGATCGCCACCGACTTGCCGGCGAAACGATCGAAATCGTCATGGTCGCCGGCATGCGTCAACAACCCGGGTTTACTCTGCCCCCTGGCAAGATCGGCCAGCGTGTCCGGCGTATAGGCGAAATACATGTGCCCCGCTGCCGCGACCACCTTGCGGGCGGCAAAGCTCTCGCCATTGTCGAGCGAGACACGGAAGCCGCCGGACAAGGGCACGATAGAGTCGACTTTGACTTCTTCGACTTCCTTGACCAGGCGCCGCTGAAAATCGAGCCCGTAATTGATGAAGGTATCGATCGGAAGGGGGTGGAAATCGTCGATTTCGGTGATGTGGTTCTCGTCGCAATAGTCCGCCAAGGACAGCCCGCGCCCCGGGGCCGAAATGCTCGTCGCCAGAAATGCCGACTTGAGGAACATGCCCTTTGGCATGTTGTCGCGCCATGCGCCCATGGGCCGGCCGAAGGTTCGGATCGAAAGGCCCGCGCCCCGCAGATGGGCTGAAACCGCGAGCCCGTATGGGCCTGCCCCTACAACGGCGACATCGACTGCTTCATTTCCACGCACAAGCATGTTCGAACTCCTGATGTCTGCGACTAGATTGAATTCTCCACTTCGTTTCCCGGCTGGCCGAACGCCCCGGCGCGCCAGCCGGTCACTAAAAGGCGTAAGACAGCATGTCCGCCGTGGGGCTGCTCATCGGGCTGCCCCGGCAAAGCTCGCCTGCGCCCGTCCGCTTGCAATATGAGCGCATCGCCCTGATCGTTTGCTGATCGAGCACCCCGGTCGCTTGCGAACGCAGCAGGCCGAGTTCCCTGAGGCGCGCCTGCGCTACATAGATGTAGGCTGCGGGGCTCGTATTCCTGAGCGCGCGCACCAGCGACTGCCGGTCGGACGGAGCCAGTTCGTCGATCCGGTCGAGGATGGTCTGATAGCCGGCCTTCTTTTTCGAAGCGGCGGCGAACATCAGATCCTCCAGGAGGAGGTCGCTACGCGTCAGGTCTTGCGACACCTGGGCAAGGACGATGCGTGCCTGGTCGGGCTTCGGCTTGACCAGCAGCACCCCGCCGGCGCGGTAGCCGTCGCGATAGAGCCCCACCAGATGCTTCGCCGCCTCGATATTGCCGGCGAGCATCTCCGTCTGGAGCAAGGCCAGCGCCTGCCGCGTGCCACGGCGCGAACCCTGAATATTGATGTAGCTGTCGGCCAGCGGCCGCACCGCCTCCGCAAGCCCCGAGCGTTGGGCCTGCAGCAAGGTCTTCTGGCCCTCGGCCGGATTGCCGGTCCGCCCGAGCGCACGGTCGGTCATGCCCTGGCCGAGCGAATAGAGCCCATAGGCATCGCCGAGATCCGCCGCCTGGCGATAATATTCCGCCGCACGTTTTCCGCTTTTCTTGACCACCATGCCATCGCGATATAGATCGCCCAGCCGCAGCAGCGCCTGCGAGCTGCCGAGCGCGGCGGCCTCGGTGTAAGCCTTGACAGCCCCCTTGGCATCGACCGGGCCCGCATCGCCACGGCTGAGCAGATCGCCCAGCACGATCAGCGCATTGGCGTCGCCGCTGGCGGCCACCTGGCGCACCATCTCCCTGCCCGCCTTGATGTTGCGTTCGGTGCCTTGTCCGCGCGCGATCATGGCCCCGGCCTCGACCTTGCCGGTCAGGTCGCCGGCGGCTGCCGCTGCACCGAAATAACTCAGCGCCTTCGGCAGATCGACCGCAACCGTGCCGCCATCGCTATAGAAGGCGCCAAGCCGGAGCAGCGCTGCCGTCTGGCCAAGAGACGCTGCCTTTTCATAGGCTGCGATCGCGCCGTCCTTGTCGATACTGTACGATCGCGGGTCGCGCAGCAGGTCGCCTAGAACGATCAACGCGTATGGATTGCCCGCATCAGCCACCTGACGGACCATGGCGCGCGCCGCCCCGGCGTTCCTCGCCGTTCCCTGCCCGCGCGACATCATCTCGCCGGCCCGCAGGGCCGCCGCAGGGTTTCCCGCATCGGCAGCGCGCCGAAAATAGGCGAACGCCTTGGGCAAATCGGCAGGGACTACGGTCGATCCGCTGGCGGCGTAGAGATTGCCGAGAAAAAGCAGCGCGTTGGCATCGCCCGTGCCGGCGAGGCTATCCAGAACCGCAAGTCCGGCGTCGACGTCCGGCTTGGTGCCCTGGCCGCGAATGGTCATTTCGGCGACGCGCAGCCGCCCGGTCGCGTCGCCTTGGGCGGCGGCACGGCGGTAGTAATCAAGGGCCTTGCCGTAGTCGGCTGGCACCGGGCCGCTTTCACTGTAGAGATCGCCGAGCCGCAGCAGCGCCTCGGGCCGACCGAGCGCGGCAGCCTTTTCCAGGACGTTAGTGGCCCCCGCAACGTCGACCGGGCCGGCATCGCCGCTGCTCAGAAGACCGCCAAGCGCAACCAGAGCGAAGGGATTGCCGCGCTCGGCCAGCCCTTTGACCGCTGCCCGGCCGGCTTCGACATCCTGCTCCGTGCCTTGGCCGCGGGCGCGCATTTCGCCCATGCGCAAGGTGGCGCTGTCACTTCCGGCTTCGGAAGCACGCCGATAGTATTGATAGGCGCGTTTGAGATCGGGCGCAGCGATACCCAGCTCGGGGCGGCTGTAGAAGCCGCCAAGCAACGTCAGTGCGCCGGCGTCGCCGTTGCGTCTCAGCTCGTCGATGATGGCAAGCCCCGTCTCGACATCGCGCGGAGTGCCTTGTCCCAGCGCCAGCATCTCGCCGACGCGCAGCCTTGCACCGTCGCTGCCTGCATCCGCGGCGCGTCTGTAGTAGTCGAAGGCCTTGATCAGGTCGCGGTGGGCGTTGGCCTCGTCACTGTAGAGATCGCCCAACCGCAGCAGCGCATTCGCATTTTCCGGCACCGCAACCCGAACCGCATTGCCGGCCGCACTTGCATCCAGCTTGACGTCTGCCGCGGCAGCGCCCGGCAGGACGCAAGCGACCATAAAACCAGCGACGAACAGACATGCGCTACGCATCGTACTATCACCCGTCACCATTCGCCCGGCATACCGGGCGCACCGTCCCATCACGCGGCGGAAGGTCCGCCGCCGCCACTCAGTTCGGCGTATTCGGCTGCTGCGCGGACTGCGCGAAGCTGCCCATATCGACCGCCTTCAGGTAATATTCGGCCGCACGCTTGCCGTCGGCCGGCACGCCCCTGCCATCACGATAGAGATCGCCGAGCCGCAGCAAGGCGTCCGAAAGTCCGCCGGCGACGGCCTTCTCATAGGCAGCCACCGCCGCCTGACCATCGACGGGGCCGGCAGCCCCGGTGCTGCGCAGATCGCCAATCAGCACATAGGCATATTGGTCACCAGCCTGACCGACCTCGGTCAGCAGCGCCAACCCGGCGGCGATGTCCTGGGTCGTGCCCTCGCCGCGCGCCATCATTTCGCCGACCCTGAGCTTGCCGGTCCCGTCGCCTGAGGCCATGGCCCGGCTGTAGTAACCGAAGGCCCTGGCCGCATCGACCGGAACGGCAGCGCCTTGCCGGTACAGGTCGCCCAACCGGACCAGAGCGTCGTTGCGCCCGAGCGCAACAGCTTTTTCGTAGTCGGCCACCGCCGCTGGCCCATCGAGCGGCCCGGCACTGCCATCGCTCGCAAGATCGCCCAGCGCCACCAGCGCGAACGGGTTGCCGGCATCGGCCAGCTTCCGCAGCAGCGCCCGCCCGCCGGCCACGTCCTGAGCCGTCCCCCTGCCGCGGGCCAGCATCACGCCCGCGCGCAACGTCCCCATGACGCTGCCGAGATCGGCCGCCTGGCGATAAAAACCAAAGGCCTTGGCCGGATCGGCAGCCACCGCGCCGCGGCTTTCCGTGCTGAAGAAATCGCCGAGCAGCACCAGCGCATCCCGATTGCCGCTGCCGGCAAGCTCGGAGATCATCCGCAGGCCGGCCTCGACGTTCTTCGCCGTCCCCTGCCCCAGCACCGTCATCTCGCCGACCCGCAGCGCGCCAGCAAATTCGCCCGCGCTGGCGGCCCGGCGATAATAGTCGAAGGCGCGCACGTGGTCAGGCGCGAACAGCGCGTTGAGGCTGAACAGATCGCCCAGCCTGAGCAGCGCATCCGAACGGCCCAGCTCCGCCGCCCGCTCGTAGGCGTCGGCCGCAGCGCGGAGGTCGGCCGGGCCAGCCGTCCCGTCGCTGAGCAAGTCGCCCAGCGATATCAGCGCGAAGGTGTTCCCCTTGTCGGCAAGCCGGCGCACCATGTCGCGCCCGCGCGCGCCGTCCCGAGCGGTCCCTTGCCCGCGCGACAACATTTCGCCGGCGCGCAGGATGCCTGTCTCGTCGCCGAGCTCAGCCGCGCGCTTGAAATAGCCGTAGGCGACCGGCAGATCGATCGCGATCACGCCGCCATCGGTCCGGCTGTAAAGATAGCCGAGTAGCACCAGCCCACTGGTGTCCTTCGATTTCGCGACGGCATCGCTGATGATCGCGACGCCGCCCTTGACGTCCTTTGCCGTTCCGAGCCCAAGCGCCGTCATCTCGCCGAGCCTGAACTTGCCGGTGTTGCTGCCCAGCCTTGCGGCGCTGCGATAGTAGGACACCGACTTGGCCGCATCCTTGGCGACCTGGCTGTCGTCGCCGGGGCGATAGAGATCGCCAAGCAGCACGAATGCGTCGCCGTTTCCTGCTTCTCCCAGCCTTTCCGCCATGCCGAGACCGCCGGCAATGTCGCGCGCGGTGCCTTGTCCCCGCACCATCATTTCTGCGACCCGCAACTTGCCTTCGTCGCTGCCCGCGTCGGCCGCGCTGCGATAATAGAAAAAAGCCTTCTTCGGGTCTGCCGCCACCGCCCGGCCGTCGCGGTAAAGGTTGCCGAGACGCAGATAAGCATCCGGACTGCCCTTGTCGGCCGCTTCGTGATAGAGGCCCTCGGCCGCTTGCGGATTGGCGGGCACATTGGCAGTCCTGCCGATCAGGTCGACGGGCGAGATCATCGCATAGACCGAGGAGCTTCGGCCCTTGTCGGACAAGGCGCGATAGTAGTTCAGCGCGCGATTGCCGTCCGCCATGGCGACCTTACCATCCAGATAGAGGTCGCCGAGGCCGATCAGCGCGGAAGCAACCTCCAGGTCGAGCCCGCTGACCACCTGCGGCAAGCTTGAGGAGCGCGTGGTTCCGACCGGGTTCGACAGGGGCCCGGAACCGTTTTGAGCAACGGCTGGAAGCGCCTCGGCGGTGCCGGCCGTAGCTGGCATTCCATTGACCAGGCCCCCAACACAGACAAGCCAAGCGACACGCATCGACGCCACCCTCCCATCAGTCGCCTCTAATATTAACAATGTCAAATATGATGACCAGCCGGCAAGACCATTTTCGCAATAAAACAATATGTGATCGAACCGGATCGTCTCGGATGACTTGCGCCACCCGCCCGAAGGCTATTTGACCCAATTTCCGACTACGCCGGCCTGACCGTTGGTCGAGAATATCTTGGCATCTACCGTGGCATGCACGAGCCGGAAGTGCGGCGAGGCGGCAAGGGCCGCTTCGACGGCCGTCAGCGCCCCCCTGGGCATCACGCCAAGATCGTCGACATAAGCCTTCTGGCTACGGGTAATGATCACGAAGCCGGCGCCAGTTGGCGAGCCTTGCAGCCATCGGCCGAGTTCTCCCGCAGGTTCTGCGAGTATCGCCGCCACCGACGGCTTGGCCTCGTCGGAGATGGTGACGAAGGTGAAGTTCTCGTAGCTCCGGAATTGATAGGGGTAGTTGTTGGACCCTTCGACAATCAGTGCCCCTTTGGGCGCGTTGCGATAGAGCCAATCGGCGGCCTCCACCTCGGCCGGCGTGAAGCGGTACTGCCGGTCCTTGCCGTTGTTGGCCATCACAAAGCCACAGGCGAACAGGATCCCAATCGCGCCGATCAGGCCGCGCCGCCAAAGGTCACGGTCATTCCAGGGCGCGGGATAAAACAGCGCCGCCGCAAAGAAGGCCAAGAAAGGCAAAGCGAAAAGATAGACCCGAAAGACGATCTCACCGCCATAGGCGGTGGCGACCAGCAGAAACGCCGGGGCGAGTGTAAGCACGGCCGCCGTGCTGTCGCGGTAGCCGGCCACGAGCCTGCGCACGCCTCCCCACAGCGCCATCGCCGCGATCGCCGCCGTCAGCGACCTCGACGCGAAAGAAACCATCATCTGGCCATAGCTGACCGTCGAGGTGTCGACGAGCCTGATATCCCCTGTTGTATTCCCGAACTGCCGCACCACGTCGGGCAGCACACCGGCCAGATAGCTCGACGCGAAATAGGTCAGCCATGCCGCCTCGACGAAAAACGCAAACAGGAAGTAGCCGACACTCAGCTGGCCGACAAACGCCAGCCCGGCCAGAGCCAGGATGAGCGCCATCGGCGTCAGGGGATGTATCGCGGTGGTGGCAACGATCAGCAGCAAAGTCGCCGCCGCCCAGAACATGCGCCAGGGCCGCGAGACATCCTGCATTGCCGGAGGCTGGCCGCCCGAAAGAGCGGAAATCGCACGGCAGAAGCTCCCCAAAAGCCCGGGCCCGGCATAGCGGAGCCAACCTGCTGAAATGCGAAGCGGCCCAAGGCAGATCGCAATGACACAAAGATAGAACAGATAGGACAAGCCTTGCGGGGAAAAATAGTCCTGGCCGATCCAGTTGCCGAGCACGAAGAACCAGATGGCCGCCCAGATAAGGCGCCAATCGGCCGTCAGTTGGCGGAAGATGAACTGCAGCACCAGCACGTAAAGAAGATTGAACGCAAACGGCGCAAAGCGCGCGAATTCCGCGACGTCGAGCGGCCGAAGATGGAAGAGATTGGCTACCCAGGCGCTGGCCAGGAAGAAGCCCGGCCAGTTCTCGTAAATTGCGAGAAATGGCGTGGCTGCATCCAGTTCGCCGTAGCGCTGGGCATAGTCGACGATGCCGACATGCTTCCACGCCCAGGCATAACGCAGCGTCTCGTAAGCGATCGCCGGCGTGCCATGGAGCAGCAGCACCAGCATCACCACATGCGCGAGCGGCAGGGGCGTTGTGGCAAGGTCCCGCCGAAGGCTGAGCGTAAACCCGATGGCGACAAGCGCATAGGCCACCCAGATTGACGGCGGCAGGATCGAGATAAGTCCGAAATCGTCAAGTGCGTCGGGATCGATGCGCGGCAGGCTGTAGAGCCACACCGCCGCCGCCGCGGCAAGGCAAAGCAAGGAAACCACTGCCGCCGTCGCCGGAATTCGGTGCACGCGGGCGTCGCCGGGCAGAGCCTGGCCGATCGGCCGGAACAGCTGGATTTCGGGTTCGTTGACTGCGGTCATGGATGCGCTCCTTTCCGGGCGATATCGACAAGCACGCGGTCGACGTTGGAGGCCACCCAAAGGCGGCTGTGGCAAAGACCGACCGTGTCTTCCAGGCGCGCGGCAACGTGGTTCAGCCAGGCCAGTCCCACCCGCGCCCTGGTGGCCCGCTCGTCATAAACCCAGGCGGAACTTGCCGCCCCCTCCAGCGCCCCGGCGAGAAGCCACTCCCGCTCCTCGGCCTCCCAACAGCCGGCGCACACCAGTTCGCGGGCGACGTCGCCGATTTCCGAGCCACGCAGCAGCATGCGCATCGACAAGGCGAAATGGCAGGCGTCGAAGCCGTCAGGTGCATCGCTCCGTGCCCGATCCCAGCCGGATATCCCCGCGAGGCTTGGCTTGGCAGGCGCGTGCTTCCGAGCGCGCCTGACCTTCGTGGAGAAGGTGATCTTCGACGCATCGAGCGCCCCATGACACCATCCGAGCCGGCTGTACCCATGCCAGAAGGCGCGCTGTTCGCCCAGGAAGGCCTCGATGGCCCGATGTCGCTGCGCCGACGGCAGAAATGTTTGCGCCGCCCTTTCCAGCCGTCGCGCAGGCAGTTCGAGCCACTCGCCGATCCAGTCCTCGCCGACCACGGCGCCGGCCGTCGCGCGCTCGTGCATGTCACCAATGGCGCGCGCCACGACCGCAAGCGCGGCGGGCCGCTGGACTGGATTGCGAAGTACGATCGCCCCTCCCTCGCCCTCGGCAAGCGCCTCGAGAGATTCGACCGTCTCGTGCGATCGGCGGATCGCCAGGATCTGGGGAATCTCGAATGCGAGCTTGTGGCGCCGGGCTTCGGCGCGAAGCTCGGCCGACTTCGCCGCCGCCTGCTCCAGCATGCGTATCGCCCCAGGGCCGCGCGCTACCTTCAATACCGCGCGCGCCTGTGCCCGCTTCGCTCCGATCAGAAGACCGGAGCGAGAGGGCTTGCCAAGATAGATCATATCGAGGTCAGGGCCCGCTTCGGCTTGCAACGGACGCCAGTCAGACGCCTCGGGCGATCCGCTTTGGCCGAGCAACGAAAGGAGGCCCTGCTCCGAAGGCATCACGAAGACCGGCGCGGCGCGGTGCGGTCGAAAATGCGCGGCCAGGCCCGCGCTGGATCTGGCGAGCGCCAACAGACCGTCGACCACGCCTTGCGGGCCGCTCCGGATGATCATGTAGACGGCAATTCCGGCCAGGATCATGAGGTAGGCGGCAAGCCAGCCCACAGCCATGCCGATCGGCCCGTAGCGATACAGCAGGATTGCTCCAATGCCTTGCGACAGCACGAACACGGCAAAACCAACCACCGCGACCGAGGCCATCCAACCCTTGGTGCGCGCAAAGGCGAGGTAGAGCGCCACCAAGCCCGCCGGCAGGCTCGCCAGTGCGAACAAGCGCAGGATCGAGGCTCCGCCGGTGACATAGCTTGCGCCGAAAAGCCCCATGATCAAGGGTGCAAAGACGACGACCGCAACGGCAAAGCCTGCGAGCGGCAGAACGGTCAGGACCACCGCATCGGCGGCCAGCAAATGGAGGCGGCTCTTGTCGCTCGCCCCCTCGGCCAGGAGCGAAGTGCCCATCGACTGACCGACATAGTAGAGCGAAGTGAAGATCGTCCAGGCGACGTAGAAATGGGCGCTCGCCGTGGCCCCGGAGATGTTGAGCACCAGCAGCGGCGTGCATATCCAGGCCGCCATGATGGAGATGGCGCAAACATAGTCCCAGCCGAAAAACCTGGCCACGGAACGACGGTCAAGAACCTGGCCCGCCTTCTGGCCGCGCGCGTGAGCCGGCAGCAGCCATCCAAAGATCAGGAAGTTGACTGCAATGACGAACACCACGATCGGCAGTGTCCAGGCAGCCAGGAGCGCCTGCCAACCCCAACCGGTGCCGGCGAGCAGCACCACCAGCGCAATCTTGGCCAGCGCGTAGCCGGTATTTTCGAGCGGCACCCAGACGGACTGCCGCAATCCCGAAAGCGCGCTGTCCTGAAGCGCAAATATGGTCCAGAGCATCGTGGCGGCGACGAACAGGAACGCAAAGCGCAACTCGTGGGTAAGCACGCCGAACTGCGGCATGAAGGCATTGGCAAACAGCAAGAATACCCCGCCCGCGACGACGGAGACCACTGCGCCGACCGCAAAGGAAAACAGGATCAGCCTGCCCGCACCACGGCCCGCGCTGGGCACGAAACGGACCAGGATATTGCCGAAATTCAGCTGGGCGAAGCTGCTCAGACTCATCATGGTGGAAATGGCGACCCCGCCGATCCCCACCGCCTCCTGCGGATAAAGGCGCGCGGCCAGCACCCAGAAGGCCATGCCGAGGGCAGCCGTCAGACCGGTATTGGCGACCAGCGCATAGCCGTTCAGCAGCAGCGACGACTTCAGCAGTTGAACCACCGCGCCGACGACCGACGACCTCGTCGCCAGGCCAGCCGGCTCAAGCTGCGGAGACACGTCGGGGCGGATGCTCGGCGGACGGATGTTCATCAGTCGCCTCGCTGCCAGACGCGGACATAGTCGACCAGGAATTCAGCCGGAAATACCGTCTTGTCATCGGGAGCGCCCGGCCAATCGCCTCCCACGGCCAGATTGAGCAACAGGTACATCGGCTCGTTCGGGATTCCCGGCGCGTTCTGGTAGCGCCAGGCTTCCTTGCCGTCGAGGTACCAGATCACGGCATCGGGCCGCCACTCCAGGCCATAGACGTGCCAGTCGGCGGATAGGTCCACGGTCCTGATGTTCGAGCCGACGCTCTGCTTCTGCCCCTTCTCGTCCGTGTAATGGAGATGCATCTCCAGCACGTCGGGCGCATTGCCGATGACTTCCATGATGTCGATTTCGGGTCGCGCGTCCTGCGTCGACGGCAGCAGCCAGAACGCCGGCCATAGTCCCTTGCCGCGCGGGATCTTGGCGCGGATCTCGAAATAGCCCTGGCGCGCAGCGAAGCGGTCGGCCCCTGCCCGCTGGGCATAGAGGCGCCCTGACGTGACCATTCCGGACGTGTAGGCGAAGGTCTTGCCCTCATGCCCGATCACCGTTTCCGGTAGGGCCGTCAGCCGCAGATTACCATCGGCAACAGAGACGTTCCGCCGCTGGTACCATTGCAGCTCGTTGTTGGCGAGGTTGGTGCATCCGCCATCGTCCCACCAGTAGCAGGTCGTCCATTTGGACCTGTCGAGCGCCGAACCGTCGAACTCGTCGCTGAAGACGCGGACCCAGTCGCCGCCGAGCAAATAAGGTGGGGAGTTCGCGGCCGCCTCGGATGTCGGCAAACCGCCCGCGCCAGCCGCGCAGGCAAGTCCCGTCAGAACCGCTGCCCAATATCCGATGCCCATTCAGGAACCCGCGCCGTTTCCCCAAATTTAATTCGCCGGAGCGGGCGTCAAAGGCAAAGCGTCAGGCGCGAAACGAGATGTTGTAAAGCGCCTGACTGCCGTAACGCCGTCAGCGTATCAATTTCGTCTGCGATACCTACTAGGACTTCTTGCAATCGACTTCGTCAAGGTATTTGCGAAAGTGCTAATACAAAAGTGAAGCACAAGCGCGTGGCTGCCCGTCAAATGACGCGGCCCCATCAAGTCGGGAAGGCGAATTCACCGAGGCGCAGCAGCACGAATGCTGCAGCAGCCAAAAATAGCGGCAACAGGACGATATCCATTGCGACCATCGCACGCCTTCGCTCCGAAGGCCCTCCCACAATGGCCAACTGCCGGAACGCAAGCGCGAAGATGGCAAAGGCAAGCGCAGCCGCGCCGACCGAACCGACAAACGCAATTCCGGCCGGAACAGTCGCGCGTTCAGCGATTTGCACGTTCACAGGGATGCGGCCGTCAGGGCTCTGCCTGTCGGCCAGGTGCACTCGCGCCGAGGCGATCCCCGGCATGGCGTTCAGCGCCTGTGCGAACCGACCCAGAAGCTCCGGATCGTAGGGCGAGCCCGACGAGAAGGGAGCGATGCTCTCCAGTTGCTTGCTCGAAATGTGCTTCAGCCCGTCATATGTCACCGCGCCGAACCTGGCGGCCGGCCCCTTGTCGATGACGAGACGGACCGAGGCCAGTTGCGTGGCCGGGTCGGGAACGACCTCGCGCCCGCTCACTCGCGCGAGCGGATAGGAGGCGCCCATCACCCGCCAGAGGACCTCGCTCTCGAGATACGACAGCAGATCAGCCTGCGCCGGCTTGCCAACGATATTGGCCATCTGGCTGCGCACATCGTCCCGCAGCGCAGCCAGGCCGCTGTCGTCAATGCCGGCGACCTCCACGGATCCGATCCGGAAAAGCGGCCCGGGAACGGGTCTCAGTTCCAGCGGCGGAAGCGCGGCGGGCTTACTTATGGCATCGAGGTGCGAGAGGTTGACGGTGCCCTGTAAATATCCGCGGCCTTTTAGAATCTGAGCAAGCCGCAGCTGCTCGGTCCGCAACGTCGACTGCCAGTCCTGCTGTGCGTTGGCAGAGTTGGGGTCGACGACATGCACCAGTTCGGGAACGTTGAGGGATGACCTGAGGGCATCATCCAGCGCCTTGTCGCCAGTGGGCATAAGCACCACGTCGGGCGCGGCATAGACCAATGTCGCATGCACAAGCAACGCGATGGCCGACACGCATATTCGCGCGATCGTTCCGCTGATATTGCGCCAACACTGATGTCGAACGCTACGCTGAACCATGACCATACCAATACACCCGACTTGCTCCGAAGGGAACTCCCACTTGTGTGAAGAAAAAAGTGCAGGTTGGTGCTCGACGGATTTGCGCGTTAGTGTAATCATTGCGACGGGGTCGGATGCGCAACGGCGCTGCCCGTTTCGGGTACGATCGATCTGGAGAGGCGTCTGTCGTGTGGCTTAGCTCCGCTCGAGTGCTTGCTCTACTTTCTGCTGTCCACAAAATGCCGAGGGTCAAGCTTGGCCCCGCGATCGGGAATGGCGTGGCCCGGCCGGCCCGCGTGGCAGCCCGAACATGCACCGATTGTGTCATTGCGGTCGGAGCCTTAGCCTGCGCCTTCGGTGCTGTCGTGCTGATATGCGCCGCCGCTGGCGCTGAACACGTCACCCACATGGCCTGGACATCGGCGCTGCCGCTGGCCCTGGCGCTCGACGACAAGGTTCCCGCCCTGTTGTTCAAGGTCAGCCGCTATCCGCTGTCACATGGCAGCCTCGGCGCCATACGATCGCTGGGCCGGCTCGGCGTGCCGGTGCATGCCGTGGTCGAGGACCGCCTGGCGCCATACTCCTTCTCCCGCTACCTGACGTCGTGCATCGTGATGCCGGCTCATGCGATGCGCGACCCGCTTGCCATTCCCGCGGAACTTATCGGCGCGGCGCGCGCGCTTGGCGACAAGCCGATCCTGATACCAACCGACGATGAAGCGGCGCTTCTGATGTCGCGGCACGCCGATGAGTTGCGGCCGCATTTCCGCTACCACGACCTCAATCCGGAACTTGTCTCGGCACTCACCAGCAAATTCGGGCTCAGCAAGCTTTGCCGCAAACACAACGTTCCCACCCCGCAGACCTGCTTCGCGCGATCGCCCGGCGAAGTCGCCGCTGCTTTGCGAGCCATGCAGTTCCCGGTCGTCGTCAAGAACAGTGAACCGTGGATCAGGCTGTCGACGCCGGCGGTCGGCGCCACCACGGTCGTGGCGACCCGCGACGAACTGCTCGCCATGGCGGCGAAATGGGAGGGCAACCCCCAAGTCGTCATCCAGGAATACATCCCCGCAGAGGAAGCGGAAGACTGGATCTTCCATGCCTGTTGCGACTACGCATCGCGTCCGCTCGTCGCATTTACAGGGCTGAAACAGCGTTCGTGGCCGCCACGCGCAGGCGTGACGACGGCGGCGATTTCGCTGCCCAACGAGCAGCTCAGGGAACTCGCGACCGGCTTTCTCCGGGCCATCGGTTACCGCGGCATCGTCGACATGGACTGGCGCTTCGACCGGCGCGACGGGCAGTACAAGCTGCTCGACTTCAATCCCAGGACCGGCGCCAATTTCCGCCTGTTCACCGACGAAAACGACCTGGATGTCATCCGCGCCATGCATCTCGACCTGACTGGCCGACCGGCACCATACGCTCCCCAGCGTTCGGGGCGCCGGCTGATCGTCGAAAACCTCGACATGCCCTCCCGGCTATTCGGCGGTCGCGGCGACGGTGCCGACAAATGCGCCAAATCGGTCGAGTATGCCTGGTTCGCCGCCGACGATCCCCTGCCCTTCGCGGCCATGGCCGTTCGCTTCGGCGCCACCGCCCTGAAGCGCCTGCCGTCGATGATTTTGGGTGCGACAGGCTTTTCAGCACGCGCGCGCATTCGCCCGACCAAGGCTCCGACGACTTAGGATTTCAAACTACCGTTCCAGCGGCCTATGACTTGTTCCAGCGATTGCCCGGACGACCGCAGCGCGCGGCTCAAGGTTTGGAGGGCGGCTCGCTCGTCCTGTCGGCATCGTCCGGTCCACCCTCACCGGCGCTGATCGTGCCCACGACGATCGTCTCGCCGAGAGGCGAGCGCTGCTGGCGCGTCGCAGTGACCAGCCGATCCATTTCCGACTTGATCTCGGCCAGCGTCGCGAGCTCGCGCGCTTCATCTGCCTGCAACCCTGTGTTGGGAATACCCGATGCGGCTTCGTCGTCCTCACGGGCGCTGCGCGCCGACACATAGGCCTTGTAGGCGAGATCCCACCTTTTCGTCAGAAGCACCCAGGCTTCGACAGGGTCCGGCGTGGGCGGATCTTCCGGCAGATGCGAGTTGGCCAATTTCGTACCTCAAACAATCCGGCATCCCCGATCGAACTGCCGGCCCCTTCGAAATCGCGCGACGATAGAGCTGCAGAGCCCCCTGTAGTCTATGGCTACCGGGCAAATTAGCATGGACTTCGGGAGGCGTCATGGGCCGGTGCGCGCAATCCGTGCCCTTGCCAACAAACTGTTGTGGACAGGCAGTGCGCTGCCCCTCCCGACGGCTGCGACGACATGGAAAAGCGCCCCGCAAGGCGTGTCGGGAAGGCGCCGGCAGGCGCGCTCGTTCCGATCACAATATTGCGACTGACTGCACCACCGACATTCGCGCCTGCAACCATCGCGGGTCTTTTCTTGAGCAATCGGCTGCCATGATACGTATCGCTAGATATCAGCGCCAGAAAGAGATAATAAAGCGATCTCTAATATATAAGGCATGGATCGGCATGCCGAATACGTTAACCGTCGTGGCACGCGCTCAGCCGGAATGAGCTAATCTCGACGAACTGAATTCTAGTAAAAATTGCACATCAGACGGTCTCATACATCGTCAGAGCCCACATAGATTTCGGATTTCGCAAAAAATACTTACTATATCAAAGTATTACTTGATATGGTTTACAAGGCGTAAACAGATTGGTAGTGTTATTTTTGCGAGTGGGGTCTCAAAGCACTTGCGTCCAGATTTTCCGCAGGAACATCCTGGGTCTGAACTCGTGGTTTCCAACAGGAAAGATGTTCCGCATGCGGCTATTCTGGCACGCATGATCGCTGCGCAATGCCACCACACAGAGTTGGAGCAACCGGTATGACAGCGGCAGCATTTCCGCATCGGCCTGCAACGGAAATATTCAAACTGGCAGGCATGCCCCTGGGCGGAGCACCTCGCATAAGCGTCGTGGTTCCGGCCATGAACGAAGCCAAGAACCTGCCTCACGTGCTTCCCAACATTCCCGCCTGGGTCGACGAAATCATCCTGGTCGACGGCAACTCGACCGACGACACAATCGCCGTGGCGCGGGCACTGGTTCCTGACATCGTCGTGGTTCAGCAGAGCAGCCGTGGCAAGGGCGCCGCGCTTTGCACCGGCTTCAACGCGGCCAGCGGCGACATCATCGTCACCATCGACGCGGACGGCTCGGCCGATCCCGGCGAAATCCCCGCATTCGTTGGCGCACTGCTTGCCGGGGCCGATTTCGTCAAGGGCTCGCGCTTCATGCAGGGCGGCGACACCACCGACATGGAATGGTATCGCAAGCTCGGCAATTGGGGCCTATTGCGGCTCGTGCGCCTGCGCTTCGGCGGCAAGTTCACCGACCTGTGCTATGGCTACAACGCGTTCTGGCGTGATGTGCTGCCTTACCTCAATCTCGAGCAGGCAACCGGCTTCGAGATCGAAACCGAGATGAACGTGCAGGCGCTGCGCGCCAACCTCAACGTATTCGAGGTGGCGAGCAAGGAGTTCCCGCGCATCCACGGCGTGAGCAATCTTCGCACCTTCCCGGACGGCTGGCGCGTGCTGAAGACCATCGTCAGGCTGGGCATTACGCGACGGACCAGAATTCCGCCGCGCACCCGTGGCATGGCAGGTCTGCAGCAACCCAGCATCTAGGCGGGCGACCATGGTTGCGTTGGGGCTAACGGTATCCGTCATTATCTGCGCCTATTCCGACGACCGGCGCGAGCAGCTTCACCGCGCCATCGCCTCGGTACTGGCACAGCGCATCAGCCCCATGGAGGTGATTGTGGTCATCGACCACAACATGCCACTGTGGGTGCGCTTCTTCACCGCCTATCCGGAGCTCAAGGTCGTCGCAAATGAAGGCCTGCGCGGTCTCTCCGCCGCTCGCAATACCGGCATCAGGCGGGCGCGCGGCGACATCCTGGCCTTCCTCGACGACGATGCGGTGGCTGCTCCGGACTGGCTGGAGCGCATGCTGCCGCACTATGACGACGATGCCGTCATCAGTGTCGGCGGCAAGGTCACTCCCCTCTGGCAAGTCGATCGACCCCGCTGGTTTCCCGAAGAGTTCCAATGGGTCGTCGGTTGCAGCTATCGCGGGCAGCCGGAGAGAGTCGAGCGGGTGCGCAACCCGATAGGCTGCAACATGTCGTTTCGGCGCCACGTCTTCGACCTGACCGGCGGCTTCCGCGAAGGCATCGGCCGTACCGCGGCCGACGCCGCCGGTTGCGAGGAGACCGAGCTTTGCATCCGGGCACAACAGGCCATCCCGGAAGCAAAGATACTTTATGACCCGAACATGGGCGTGCAGCACCAGGTGACCGCTGAACGCGCCGGATGGCACTATTTCCGCAAGCGCTGTCTTGCCGAAGGGCGCTCGAAGACGCTGGTCGTCAACGCCGTCGGATCCGAAGACGGGTTGGCCAGCGAGAGCCGCTATGTCATGCGCGTCCTGCCTGCAGGGGTGGCCCGCGCCATCGGCGAGGCTATATTCAAGCTGGACCCCTGGGCCCTGGCCCGCGCCGGCGGCATCTTCTTCGGCCTTGGCTACACGGCGGTCGGCTACATCGGCGCGCGACTGGCCAGCGCACGGAGGCAAGCATGAGCGATCCGGCCTTCCGACCGATCAAGATTCTTGACGTCGACGTTTGCAAGCCGATGGCCGATCTCGCGATGATCGAGCCGTCGAGCGGCAAGCGCTATGGCGGCGTTTTCTGCCTGGTCCGGCGCCAGGGTCGTCCGATCGCGACGACGGAGTTCCAATTTGACGGCGATGTCTTGACCAATGCCGAGCTACGCGCCCGCATCGGCAGCGATACCGCCGTCCAACAGGCCGAGTTGCAGCCCGACGCACCGCTGCCCAAGACGGACGGGCCATTCGTCAGTGTCGTCATAGCCACCCACGACCGTGCCGACAGCCTGGCCCGATGCCTGGATTCACTGATCGCCCAGACCTACCAGTCGTTCGAGATCGTCGTGGTCGACAACGCGCCGTCCTCGTACCAGACCGCCGACCTGATCGCCGCCCGCTATGCCGGACCAAAGGCGGTCCGCTACGTCCGCGAGAACATTCCCGGGCTCGGCCGCGCCCATAATGCCGGTCTTGCCAACCTTTCCAGCGAGTTCGCCCTCTTCACCGACGACGATGTCGTCGTCGACCCCAATTGGGTCGCGGCGATGGCGGCGAACTTCGACCAGGCCGGACGGGTCGGCTGCGTCACCGGGCTGATCCTGCCGGCCGAACTCGACACCCGCGCCCAGTTCTGGACCGAACGGCATGGCGGCTTCGGCAAGGGCTTTGCGCGCAAGGTATTCGATCTCGCCGGCAACCGGCCGTCCGGAACATTGTTCCCCTTCACCGCCGGCCAGTTCGGATCGGGGGCCAACATGGCCTTCAGAACCGAAGCGCTGCGTCAGATCGGCGGCTTCGATTCCGCCCTGGGTGCCGGCACGCTGGCCCGCGGCGGCGACGACCTCGCCTCCTTCTATGCCGTTCTGCAGGCCGGTTTCCAGATCGTCTACGAGCCGCGCGCGCTGGTCTGGCACCACCATCGCCGCGGCGAGGAAGGCATGCGCCGCCAGGCTTTCGGCTACGGCATGGGCCTTGGCGCCTATCTCACCAAGGTCGTGGTCGAAGACCCTTCGGCCGCCCTGCGGCTCGCTCGCGCCCTGCCCGCCGGCATCGCCCACATGGCCGGTCCCTCGTCGCCCAAGAACCAGCGTCTTCCGGGCGACTATCCGGGTTCGCTCGTCTGGCGCGAGAGACTTGGCATAGCCGCCGGCGTGCCCGGCTATGTGCGCAGCCGCATGGCGGCAGCGCGCAGCCCAATGCCAGCTTCTGCGCAAGCATTGGACTCACAGGAAACCCTCAAGGGAGGAGCCTCGCCCATGCGTCCGTCCGTGCCCATCCTCCTCTACCACAGCATCGACACCGAATGCGCCCCAGCCTACCGGCGCTGGATGATGCTGCCGCAAGAACTCGACCGGCATATGCGGGTGCTTGCCGAAGGCGGCTTCCGTCCGGTGACGATTTCGGCGCTCGCCACCATCTTCCGCGAGCGCAGGCCCGTGCCACCGGGCACCGTTGCCATTACCTTCGACGACGGCCTGCATGACTTTCTGACCGGAGCGATGCCCGTCCTCGAGCGCTACGGCTTTGCCGCGACGCTCTATGTGGTCTCCGGCCTCGTCGGCAAGACCAGCCAGTGGCTCGCCGCCTCGGGCGAAGGCAAGCGCAAGATGCTCAATTGGGAGGAACTTCGCACGCTTAGTTGCGAAGGCATCGAAATCGGCGCGCACACGGTCAGCCATCCCCAGCTCGACATCCTGCCGGCCGACCAGGCCGCGCGCGAGATCCACGGCAGCAAGGTCACTCTCGAGCACGGCCTGAAGCGGCCGGTGCAGAGCTTTGCCTATCCGCACGGCTATTCCAGCCGCACCACCCGAGCACTCGTCCGGGGCGCAGGGTTCCAGTCGGCCTGCCGCGTCCGACACGCCCTGACCACGACGACGGAAGACCCCTTCACGCTGTCACGGATCGTGCTTACGAGCGAAATCGGCCCAGCCGAACTGCGCCAGTTCCTGACCCAGCCGGTGCTGCCAGTCGCCCCGCCCGCCGACAGGTTGGTCGCATCGGGCTGGCGCATGGTCCGGCGCTTTCAGCATTATGCCCATGTCGGCGGCTGACACGCCCAGCCTTGGTGCCGATCGAGATCGCCCCTGCGCGATTGAGTTGCCAAGTGTAGAACCTTGGCGCCATTGGCGCGTGCCCCTGCGCTTGAATTGCACGGCAACGCCGCCGAACGGCGACGACAATCTGTTCCGCTATTTGTGCGTCGCCGGCTTCTTGCGAGTTGGCTTCTTGGCAATGGCCAACGGCTCCTGGGTCGCCTCCATCTCCAGCCGGGCAGCCTTGAGCCGTGCTGTCTTGGCCTCCCTTGCCGCGATCTCCGTGTCGATGATCGACTGGGCGACCCGCGTCGTCACGTCGCCCTTCGCCTCCGACTTGTTCAGAGGGGTTGCAAACATGTTTTCCTTGGTGATGGATCGCGCCATCGCGAGCTCTCCTTCAAACAGAAAAGGCCGGGGAGTCCCCGACCTTCTTCAGATTGTCTCGACGGTATTGCCAGTACATCCGTGGTCAATGACCGGAGACCATGTCGTTATGCGGCTTGGATGTTCTCCGCAGCACTCTTGCCACTACGGTTGTCGCGAACAACATCGAAATTCAGCTTCTGACCTTCGACGATGGTGCGCATGCCTGCGCGCTCGACCGCCGAGATGTGAACGAAAACGTCCTGTTCGCCGGAATCCGGTTGAATGAATCCGAAACCCTTGGTGGAATTAAAGAACTTTACAGTGCCTGTAGCCATGACGATAACCTTTCAATCGACATAGTGAAGTATTCGACAAACAGAATGCTTGACGATTGTTTCAGCTCGATTTTGAGGGGGAAGATCGTAGGGGCGCTCAGCGCTCGGAACAAAGTTCAACAGCAAGATCGATTTATTTAACATAACCCCCAAATGCGCCGACATCAAGGCGTATTGGGAAATAGATTGCAAAAACGGCCTTTTCCTGTGTCGCCTAAGCCGAACATTATACACAAAAAATACACCAAAAACGCCGACCAACGTAAGCGACGCTGTTTAAGCTTTCGATCCGGCAAAAAACTATTTCCTTGCCATCCGGCGCGCCATACCCCATATCAGACCCATCGGCTGGTTCGCCGGGAGAGGAACGCTCATCGAGATACGATGTTGGGTTTCGCCTTGAACCGTCGCATTTGCCCTGATTGATGGCACGCCGACCACGAATGTACCGGCGGCATGCAAGTCTCAGGCGCCAGAGGGAAGCGGGCATTTGCCCGCTTTTTTCATTTTCCGGCCTGGAACTCCCAGGACCAGGACGGCCGGCAAACTCCAGTGCCCGGTTTTTTGCCTTTCTTGACCAAGCGCAATGCCGCCATGGCGTCTTCGGCTTATGGTCGATCACGTATGCGGGCGGTGCGTTTGGTCATTCCGCCGAAGCCCGGCAGCGATCCCGCAACGAAGGCAGAAACACAATTGCAACTGGACGGGCCCTCGCGGCCCGAAGGCAAGGAGTTTCCCATGACGGCAAGATCATTGACCAGTGGCGTAGCGTTGGCCGCAATCCTGGCCATCGGCATGACGGTTGGCGCCAAGGCTCAGGAAGGCCAATGGCGCGGAGACGAGCCAGGAATGCGCCAGCAATGGCAAGGAGAGGGACCCGGCAGGTTTCAGCGCCAAGGACAGGGCGAAAGGCCAGGAATGAGCCAGGACGACGGGCAGGACGAGGATTCCGGACCGCCTGAAGGATGGCAAGGCGACGGACAGCGGATGCGCCCCGGTGAATGGCGCGAAGAGCGGCCCGGCATGCGCATGATGCGCGAGAAGATGATGGGCCATGCCATGATGCGCAAGCATGCCCCGCTCAAGATCATGTTCGCCATTCTGGACACGAACGGCGACGGAGCCCTGTCCTTCGAAGAGATAATGACCGCCCACAAGCGGATCTTCGACGCCATCGACGTCAACAAGGACGGCAAGATTACGGTGGAAGAAGTCGAGGCCTTCCTGCGCAACTAGGGCGGGGCTCGATGCAGTGTCATGACAGCGTGGGCCACCTGACTGGAAATGCTGCGCGAATGCGCTGAAAATATTGGCCATTTCCAGGCCTGGCGACGACGAAGTCGCTAGATGGCCCACGCCATTCTGGCCAATGACGAGGCCCTCCAACTCGGAGCAACGGCACGGCAGCTCTCTGGCTCACGGGAACCAATCGCCAACCGCGCCGTTTCTCCGGCGTTGCTTCCTCAGAGGAAAGACGGATGGCTGACACACTCAAGGGCGAACTCGCCAACGCCGAAAACATTCAGAAGGCGTTCGAGAAGCAGATATCTGAACTGCGGCGGGAGATCGCCAAGATCAACAGATCGATTGCCGAGCGCGGCGGCGAGATGCTCGACGAAGCCAAGCTGGTAGCCGGCGACGCCTACCAGACGGCGTCGACGCGTGCAGCAAGAGCTGCGAGACAGTTGCGAACCCAGGCCCATTCGGTCTCGGAGGTGGCGAAGGAGCACCCACGCACCACGACGGCGTTGCTCGGCATGGTCGGCGTGCTCGGATTCCTGCTCGGCATCGCGGTCGCCAGGGCGGCAAATCAATCGGAACGGCGCTGGCACTAGCCTTCGGCCGCCTATGCCGACCGCCTGTCGTAAATCGACGAGGGGAACTGCGTGGCCGCTTCATTGGTGTTGAACATCCTGACTACCTTCCTGGTGATCATCCTGATCGTCTACCTCGTCGAACGCCTGCCACTCGACCCAAAGATCCGACGGATGGTGCAGGTCATCGTTCTCCTGATCGGCATTCTCTCCCTCTTCAGGTTTCTCGTAGCATCCTGATGCCGGCATCCGGGCCGCCACCAGGCTGCCCCCATGTGGCTTGCGATCCCAAGGATTGGAAATATCCTGGCGGCGCGCTAGGCAAGTGACAGCCCCGAGTCGCAAGCAACAAGGTCTGTCATGCACAAGGCGATCGCCTCATTCGCTTTGATCGCCATCCTGACGGCCCTTCTGATGGCGCTTAGCTTCATGGTGGCGCGCCAGGGCTATCCTTTCGGCATGACCGGCATGAAACGGTTGGACGGCATCGCAAGTGCCGACAGCTTCATTCCACTCGCCGCGGTCTATTTCTTTGCTGCGATGCTGATGATGATCCTGCCGCTCAAGGCGGCGAGCCTGGTCCTGCTCAATGCGGCGGACACGCTCTACTGGACCGTCATTGCCCTGTTCGCGACCATTGTCGGCACCCTCGCCGCGCGCTGGGCCTTTGGCCAATCAAGCGCGCCCTGGGCGCTCCTCAACTGGCGTTTCCTGTTCGTCGCGGCCATCGTCGGCTGCCATTTGGCAATGAACGAACTCAGGCGCAACGTTCTGCTGCGCAGCCTGTTCTTCGCCATCTTTGCGGCAGCTACGCTGGCCTGCCTGTTCTGGTCGTTCCGCGCCTGACTGCCCCAATCTCCCGATGAAAAAGGCGGCCCCGCAGAGCCGCCTTCCGACCAATCTTCTGAACCCAGCTTAGCGACCGGCAACGGCCGCAGCGATGATGCCCGAAGCCATGCTGATCAGCAGGAAGTCGTTGTCGACCTTGACCCAGCGCTGGCCATGACCGGGCCGCTTGAGGCCGTAGCGGTGATAGTCGCGCAACGCCTGCTTGCGGCGCCAGTCCGGCACGCGCTCGCCCTTCGACCAATGATGCTTCTTCTTGTGCTGGTTGTACTGGTCGCGACCATGCTGCTTCTGGCCGTAGTGGGGCTGCTGTTGCTGCTGCCAGCGCGGGGCGTCATGCCGCTGCTGGGCCTGCGCCATCGGAACGGCGAACATCGAAAAGGCGACAGCTGCGAGAATTACACGTTTCATTTGGGAGGCTCCTTCACGTTGACGCCCTAGGTCTAGACGCCAGCGCGTGAACCCAATGTGAACGCCTCCATTACATTTTCGTAACATTTTCAGACGCTTATATAGGTCCCCATCCCTTCGAAGAACGGGCATGCGCAAGCCTGGAGCCCCAGCCGTCGCAGTTGGGGCGCTACATCTCAGGCAAGCTGCGCCTACCTAGCTGCGCAGTCCCGGCGCCTCCTGGCCGGTGCGCTCGACATATTCGGTATAGCCGCCGCCATAGGTGTGGATGCCCTCGGGCGTCAGCTCCAGCACCCGATTGGACAGGGCTGCCAGGAAGTGGCGGTCGTGCGAGACGAACAGCATGGTGCCCTCATACTGCGACAACGCAGTGATCAGCATCTCCTTGGTGGCGATATCCAGATGGTTGGTCGGCTCGTCCAGCACCAAAAGGTTCGGCGGATCGAACAGCATCATCGCCATGACCAGGCGGGCCTTTTCGCCGCCTGACAATACCCGGCACTTCTTCTCGATTTCGTCGCCGGAGAAGCCGAAGCAGCCGGCGAGCGCGCGCAACGGCGCCTGCCCAGCCTGCGGGAACGTGTCCTCGAGTTGCTGGAAGATGGTGCGGTCGCCGTCCAGCACATCCATGGCGTGCTGGGCGAAATAGCCCATCTTCACGCTGGGTCCGCGGGCAACCGAGCCGGTGTCCGGCTCGGAGGCGCCGGCAACCAGCTTGAGCAGCGTCGACTTGCCCGCACCGTTGATGCCCATGATGCACCAACGTTCCTTACGGCGAACCTGGAAATCGAGACCCTCATAGATGGTCTTGCTGCCATAGCGCTTGTGCACGTTCTTCAGCGTCACCACGTCCTCACCCGAGCGCGGCGCCGGCTGGAACTCGAACGAAACGGTCTGGCGGCGCTTGGGCGGTTCGACCTTGTCGATCTTGTCGAGCTTCTTGACCCGGCTCTGCACCTGGGCGGCATGTGAGGCGCGCGCCTTGAAACGTTCGATGAAGGCAATTTCCTTGGCAAGCATCGCCTGCTGGCGCTCGAACTGGGCCTGCATCTGCTTGTCGGCCAGCGCGCGCTGCTGCTGATAGAATTCGTAGTTGCCCGAATAGGCGGTCAGTGCGCCGCCGTCGATCTCCACCACCTTGTTGACGATGCGGTTCATGAACTCGCGGTCGTGCGAGGTCATCAGAAGCGCGCCGTCATAACCCTTGAGAAAATCCTCGAGCCAGATCAGGCTTTCCAGGTCCAGGTGGTTGCTCGGCTCGTCGAGCAAAAGCGCGTCGGGACGCATCAGCAGGATCCTGGCGAGCGCCACGCGCATCTTCCAGCCGCCCGACAGCTTGCCGACGTCGCCGTCCATCATCTCCTGGGAGAAGCCAAGGCCATCCAGCACCTCGCGCGCGCGCCCGTCGAGCGCATAGCCGTCCAGTTCCTCGAAGCGGCCCTGCACCTCGCCATAGCGGGTGATGATCTCGTCCATCTCGTCGGCGCGATCGGGATCGCCCATGGCGGCCTCGAGCTCGCCCATCTCGGCGATCAGGGCGCTGACCGGACCGACGCCGTCCATGACCTCGGCGACGACGCTGCGGCCGGCCATCTCGCCGACATCCTGGCTGAAATAGCCGATGGTCACGCCGCGATCGACGGAGACCTGGCCCTCATCGGGGTGCTCCTGGCCGGTGATCATCCTGAACAGCGTCGTCTTGCCGGCACCGTTGGGACCGACGAGGCCGACCTTCTCGCCCTTCTGGAGCGCTGCCGAGGCCTCGATAAACACGAGCTGCTTACCGTTCTGCTTACCGATGTTTTCGAGACGTATCATTCACGGGGTCCAGGGTGCGGGGAGTTTCCCCGGGCCAATACGACATGGGTCGCGCCTTAGGAAGGCTTCGTCCGCAAATCATTCGGTGCCACGTAGTCGCGCCTCAGGCGGCGCTTGCAGATAACAAGTGCTGCGCTCACAATTCCCTGATGGTGATGAAGGCGATGTTGCTGGAGCAAACCGGCCAGCCTCTGAGGCTCGTCGAGCTGCCCGAACCCGTGCCAGAGCGCGGCGAGGTCAGGGTCCGCATTGAGGCCTGTGCTGTCTGCCGAACCGATCTACACGTCGTCGATGGCGAGCTTCCCGACCCGAAACTTCCACTGATCCCCGGCCATGAAATCGTCGGCCGGGTAGACGCGCTCGGAGGCGGCGTGGAGCAAATCTTGCTTGGCCGCCGGGTCGGCGTGGGATGGCTGGGCGTTGCCTGCGGGCATTGCCGCTTTTGCCTGATGGGCAGCGAGAACCTGTGTGACAATCCGCAATTCACCGGCTACACGCGCAATGGCGGCTTCGCCACGCATGTGATTGCCGATGCGCGCTTCACCTTCGAGCTCGATGCCGCCGCAGATCCTGTCTCGCAGGCGCCCCTGCTCTGCGCCGGGCTGATCGGCTGGCGCTGCCTGAAGAAGGCCGGGGACGGCAAGCGCTTTGGGCTGTTCGGCTTCGGCGCGGCTGCTCACATCATCACCCAGGTGGCGAAGTGGCAGGGCCGCGACCTCTACGCCTTTACCCGTCCGGGCGATCGTGCCGCGCAGGAACTCGCCATGTCGCTCGGCTGCGTCTGGGCTGGGGGCTCCGACGACAAGCCGCCTGATGAACTCGACGCCGCCATCATCTTCGCCCCGATCGGCGGCCTTGTGCCCACAGCACTCGGCCTTGTCAGGAAAGGCGGGCGCGTCGTCTGCGGCGGCATCCACATGAGCGACATTCCGGCCATGCGCTACCAGTTGCTGTGGGGCGAGCGCGAGCTTGTTTCGGTCGCCAACCTGACTCGCAGCGACGGCCAGGAGTTTTTCCCCGTGGCCCAGCAGGCCGGCGTTCATGCCCACACAACCGCCTATCCGCTGGAAAGCGCCAACGAGGCGCTCGACGATCTTCGGTCCGGCAAGATCAGCGGCGCGGCCGTGTTGGTGCCCTGACTTCCTGCCCTCTCGCCGCTGCGATCACGCCGGCTACCGTCGGCAGATCCGGAGGATCTCGGCGACGATCTCCGCCGGGGTTCGGGCGGCGTCGAGCTTCATCCAGGTCGTCTCCTTGCCGTCCCTCTGCAATTGCCGCGAAAGGATGTCGACGGTGGCATCCGACGGCCCGCCCCTGCGGTCGCTGACCCTTTGCCACAGCAGCTCAGGGCTGGCCTCGAGCCAGAAACCGGAAAACGGGACGCGGCTGCCGATCGCGCTGCGCTCCATCCTTTGCCTGTCGGCGGCCCGGTCGAACACCGCGTCCGCAACCACGCATGCACCTTCGGACAGGATGAGGCTCGCGCGCCAGGCCATCTCGGCGTAGACACGCTCCGACACTTCCGGGCGATAGGCCCGGGCCGGCAGCGGGGTTTCCGCCGGTACGCCGTGAAGCGCCTTCCTGATGCGGTCGCTCTCGACGATGCGTGCGCCCGGCGGCGCGCCGACATGGGCTGCGAGCGCTTCGGCCACGGTCGTCTTGCCGGAACCGCTCAGGCCGCCGAGCGCCACTAGTCGGGCAGGTACTGCGGCAAGCAGCGTCCGCGCCAGCTCGAAATAGGATCGCGCGTCCTCCACAAGCCGTTGCGCATTGTCGCCGCCGCCGGCGGCCTGCGTCGCCGTAACATGGGCGCGCACCTCCGCGCGGATCGCCATGAGAGTGGGCAGCAGGACGAAGCCATCCTCGTCGTCGGCTTCGTCGAGATAGCGGTTCGCCACCAGGTTGGCGAATTCGGGCAGGCCGCGATGCCAAAGATCCATCAGCAGGAACGCGAGGTCGTAGAGAACATCGACCGTCGCGATCTGGTCGTTGAACTCGATGCAGTCGAACAGCCTCGGCTCCCCGTCGAGCAGGCAGATATTGCGCAGGTGCAGATCGCCGTGGCAGCGCCGCACTTTGCCCGCTCGTTCCCGACGCTCGAGCAGGCTGCCGTGCCGAGCGAGCGCCACGCGGGCGAGCCTGTCGAGCGCTGCGACGTCGACCGTGTCGAACACCTGGCTCGTCCTGAAGCCCGCCAGATTGATATCCAGCACCCTGGTCAGGTTGAGCAGGCCGCTGCCCGTGTGCGCGACCGGGGCGTCGCGATGGAACCGCACCACCATCCGTGCCACCTCGGTCATCAGTCCTGGCGTCAAGTTTTCGGCGACGGCCATCCGGTCGAGCAAGGCCTGCTGATCGAAGCGCCTCATCTCGACGACGGCATCGACCAAGTCGCCCGGGCCGTCGAATTCCAGCCCGCCGCCGTTCCTTGAGGTCAGCCGGCGGACAGCGAGATAGAGCCCCGGCGCGGTCTGCGCGTTGCGTTCCAGTTCCTCCTCGCAGGCGGCAAGCCGGAGGGCCGGAGTGGAGAAGTCGGCATAGGGAAGCTTGACCGCGCGTTTCATCTTGAAGGCGCGCTGTCCGACAAGAAACACGCGCGAGATATGGGTCTCGATCAACTCTGCATCGGCGGCATCGGCATGGGTTGCCGGGCTCGTCAGGAATTCGATGGCCGCTGTCTGGTCCTCGGTGATCATCACGTCGTCCCGTTCTGATGGATCGGGCGGAGAGGCTCGCCGGCCGCTACTGCCTTTGCAGTGTCCGGATGTATTGAGCGAGTTCGCTGATCCTTTCCTCGGTCAACACTTCCTTGTCATGGAGCCCATGGAGGCGTTGGTCACCCTCCAGGAACTTGCGCCCCCAGATGGGCATTTCGCGTTCGCCATGGCCGGGCACGATGTGGCGCCCGTCGATCGTAGCAACGACGCGCCTGAAGGGGAACTCGCCGCCGTTTCTCTGCGCAAGCCGCGTCAGGTCGGCCGGTTTCTTGAGCAACTGCTCGGCCATGGGGCCGTCACCTCTCCCACCCTTCCCGTGACACACCGCACATGACTCCATGAAATCGTGCTGGCCGATCCTGGTGTCCTGCGCCGCGGCCGGGACGCTGCAGCCTGCTGCCAGCAATATGATCGCAGGAATATGCCGGTTCATCGGAATGACCTCCCGAACGACACCGGCAAGTTTATCCTGACGCAGCAGAACAACCTTGATCCCTGTCAAATGCCTGCCACGCGAAACAGGCTATGAATTGGCCCATGCAAGAAAGTGAAGCTCAGCAGTGACGGCCTGCCGTCGTGCACAATGAGAGGAACCGACCATGGCATACAAGACTGTTCTTACGATCACAGGCGTCAGTGGCGGTGATCGCGACATCAAGCTCGCAGCCAAGCTCAGCGAAGAGATCGGCGCCCACCTGTCGGTGCTGGTCGTAGCCCTGGCCGCCCCGCCGCCGATCGGCGACTATGCTGCCCCGATGTCCGACACATGGATGGAGGAGCGGCAAGCGGACATCGACCGCTTGGAGCAACGCACCGCTGCTATCTCCGACTTGCTTGCTCCGATGGAAATTTCCGCCGATGTGACCAACACATATCCCGAGATTGCCTGGGCCGACGAGATCATCGGCCGGCGCGCCCGCTACGCCGACATGACGGTCGTCGGGCCGGACCTGCTGTCGGGAGAGACGCTGAAGGAAAAGACCATCGAAGGGGCTCTGTTTTCATCCGGCAGGCCGTTGTTGCTGGTGCCCGAAGGCGCGACAGCCACCTTGCGCCCCAAGAACGTGATGGTTGCCTGGGATTCGCGCATCGAGGCCTCGCGCGCCATGCGCGAAGCGCTCGCCCTGCTCGTCGCCGCCGAAGATGTGCGGCTGGTGCTGGTGGACCCCGTCGAAGGCGAGAGCTTCCAGGGCGAAGAGCCCGGCGCGGACGCCGCCACCTATCTGGTGCGCCACGGGGTCAAGATCACCGTCGACAGGCTGCCGAGCCTGGGCAGGAGCGTTGCCGAAATAGTGAAGCGGCATGCCATCGACACCGGCGCGGATCTTCTCGTCATGGGCGCCTACGGCCACTCGCGGCTACGCGAGAGGATATTCGGCGGCGTCACCAAATCCATGCTGGAGGAAGTTCCGCTTCCGATCCTCATGGCTCGATGAATGTCCTTCGCCACGGCACCGGCTGAAAATCCCTTGCAGATCAAGGCGCGTTGTCTTCCCTGGCTTCGCGCCCCGACACTTGGTCCACCGAAATCCGCCAGAAGAGATGGGACGAGTGATGGACGACAGGCCGCTGGGCGGGCTTTAGCCCGCCGGGCTCCCACCAGTTGACATGTTTGCTGAGCAAGCTCCAGGCCCGTTGCTGCACATCCTTTTGCGCGGGCAAATCGGAAAGTTCCTCGTAACGGCCCTCGGCAAGCACGCTGCGCCATTCGCGGCCATGTCCCCGTTCCTCGACGAGAACGCAGGCGCTCGCATTGGCGCGCATGTAGTCAATCTTCCTGCCGGGCATCGAGAATGCGTAGATGTGATTGTCGTGAAAAGCGAAATAGATGGGAACGATGTAAGGCTTGCCATCCTTCGCGCAGCCCAGATGAGCAAAGTGATTGCGAGCCAGGATCTTCGTGCAGTCAAGGGCCGTCAGCTCGCGAATCCACATGACATGATCTCCCGATCAAGGTGCCTCGCCACTGGGAGCGACAAGTGCACGGGGCTCCAATCCCCCTCAATGCGACATCAGGATCGGCATGCGGAGGTCGGACAAAACTCCGTCCGTGGCGCCGCCAAGAACGAAGTCGCGGACACGCGAATGTCCATATCCGCCCATCACCAGCAGATCAGCACCTCTTTCGATCGCCTGGTCCTGAAGCGTGACTGCGATCGGACAGTCTTCGGCGCTGATGGCCGCGAAATCCGCGTTCAAGCCGCGCCTGCGAAGCGAAACCGCCAGCCTCTCGCCATCGTCGGAGGGCTTCAACGGCTTCTCGTCGACGACAGTGAGGATGTGAACCTTCGAGGCACGTGCGAGCAACGGCATTGCGTCGGCCACCGCACGCGCCGCGACCCGGCTGCCATCCCAGGCGATCGCGATATGCTCGATCGTCGCCGCACTCGCGGAATCCGGCAGCAACATCACGGGTCGTCCTGCCCCGAAAATCATTCCTTCAGCGATCATCCGGGCAGTCCCATTGTGGGGCTCCCACCCCGTGATGGCCAGATCGAAATATCGCGCATGTTCAGCGGCAGCCTCCCCTTGCATGGCCAAAAGCACGGCTGCGGAAGCGGTCGTGACCGAGCCGCCCTGCCGCGTGCCTTCCTCCACCACCTTGGCGAGAAGCCGGCCGCCGGCTTGTCGGCTTATCGCTTCCGCCTCGCGGATGCGGGCCGGGACATCCAGCAGCAGATGCGAAAAGGCCGTGGATACCTCGGGAATCTTGGCATGCAGCGCCAGCACGTGCAGATCGGCATGGAGTTGGACGGCGACGGCGACCGCATTGGCTGCCACCGCATCGGAATTCGCATCGGGATAGGTCGCCAAAGGTAGAAAGACCTGCATCTTCATTCCGTGTCTCCCGCAGCAAAGTGATCGCGGCACGCCGCCTTTTTACAACTTTTCCAGACTGACCGGCTCTGCCGGACGGCGCATTGATCTGAAACAAATTGCTTCAGCTAAACCGCTGGCGGCGCCCCGCTTCGCTGCATCCATGAGATGCGGGCAAGAACGCCCTTGGTATGATCATTTCCTCGGATGCCGAGCTTTGCGCTCCTCGGCCGCACGTTCGAGCGCGTCCGTCACCTCCTTGTCGGTCAGTTGCGGAAAGCTGATATAGTGGTAGCTCAGCGCCATAAAACGTCCCGGCCGGCTCAGGCAGACGACCCTGTCGGCTTCCTGTTCCAGGCTCGCCAGCACGTCGGGTGGCGCAACCGGAATGGCGACGATCACCTGAAGCGGCTCGCGGCGCCTGATGGCGCGCAACGCCACTTTCATGGTGGTGCCCGTCGCAACTCCGTCGTCCACCACGATCACAGTCTTTCCTGCAAGCGACCTGGGTCTCGCGTTGCCGCGATAGATCGTTCTGCGCCGGTCCAGCTCCGGGCGCTCATTCTTGACTAGGGCGGCCAGTTCTTCGTCGCTTAGCGAATAGGCCTCGACGATCTCGCGATTGACAACGACATCGGGCGGATCGCCGTCGACGATGGCGGCAACCGCCAACTCGCGGTTTCCGGGCGCCCCGACCTTGCGAACGATGAGAACATCGAGCGGCGCATCAAGGGCCCGCGCGACCGCGGCGGCAACGGGTACGCCCCCGCGAGGCAGCGCGAGCACCACCGGATCGCGTACAGCGCTTGCCAGAAGTTCCTGCCCCAGCTTCTCGCCGGCCTCTTGCCTGTCACGAAACATGACGCTTCATTTCCGCCAACATTCCATGTGCCCGTGAATTCAATCGACGTTGTCGCCGATCACATGACGTACCGAGAACAGGTGTGAAGTTTGCCTGCCCCATAGGACCGGTTCGACTAGGCGGGCTTGACCGAGATCTTCTTCTCCGCCTTCTGAGCGTCGGCTGTCTTCGGCAGCTTCACGCTCAAGATGCCCTTGGCGAAGGTTGCATCGATCTTGTCCACATCGATGCCCTCGGGAATCTGGAAGGAGCGTTCGAAGGAACCGTAGCGCCGTTCCGAAAGGTAATAGTCCTTCTTGTGCTCTTCCTTCTCTTCGGTCTTTTCACCCTTGATCGTCAGGACATTGTTGGAAACCTTGAGTTCGACGCTGTTCTCGTCCATTCCGGGAAGCTCGGCGGTGATCTCGTAGTCCTTCTCCTTCTCCACGAGATCCATTGCCGGAACCACCGGCCACTGGGCACGGCGGGCTCCCCTGTCGAAGACGCTGAGGCCGCGCGGAAAAGCCCCGCGCCAGCCGAATGGATGAAAATCGTCGAACAGCCGATCGACTTCGCGACGCAGGCTTTCGAAAGGCATCCACTCCCCTTGCCGGGCGGGTACAGTCGACGTCTCGGGCTTCACGGAAAGATTGGTCGGTTTGTCAGCCATTGTCTTGCTCCTGATGCGTTGGATTTCCGTCGCGATAGATGCTGCGCACGGTCGGGTGGCAGATCACAAGCCGATGGGCCGAAACAGGATTTTGCCAAGGGAGCGACCGACATGCAGGGCCTCAAAGCGGCATTGAGCCAATATGCGCCCGGCAACTGAAAGTCTCATTGATGCAGGTCAAATTCCGGCCGTTACAGGGTCAGCAAGGCTTCGAAGCCGTCCCTCCTTCCAGTCGCCGGCGAATTGAGACGCAGCTCGCCTCCCATGTGGCCGGCAAGCTTGCTCGCGATCGCCAGCCCAAGGCCGGAACCGGCCGACTTCGTCTTGCCCCTCTTGAACCGATCGGTGAGTCCGACGAGTTCTTGCCTGGGGACCACCCTGCCCGCATTCACGACCGACACGCCGGAAGAACCTGAAAGTGCGACCGTGACGGGCTCTTCCGGCGCACCGTGAACAAGAGCGTTCTCGATCAGGTTGCGCAAGGCGACGGCAAAGGCATCCACATCAACGCGCCGAACCAATCTGGCGTCAGGGGCGATGGCAATGACGAGACGTCCGGCATATCGATCGTCGCGGACGAAATCATCAGTGACCAGCCTGATGACCGGCACCAGGTCACTCGCCGCCTCGGCTGCGCCGATGCCGGCATCGGCGCGGGAAAGCTGCAGGAGCTTTTCGGCCAGATGGCCTAGACGCTTGAGGGATGCCTCGGCCTCGCCTGCCTTGACAGCTATCGCCCGCGGCGGATGCCCGTCGAGGATCAGTTGGACCTGTGCCAGCGCGCCGGCGATCGGCGTCCGCAGTTCATGGGCGCTGTTGGAGGCGAATTCACGCTCGGCCTCCATCGCGCTGCGGAGACGGCTTAGCAGGTGATTTATGGAGCCGGCGATCGGAGCTAGCTCGCTCGGCAGTCCGGCGGAATCGACAGGCGCCAGATTGGCGCCATCGCGCGCCCCGATCTCCCGGCGAAACGTTTCGATGGGCTTCAGCGCCCGCCTGACCACCAGCCAGATGACCAGCAGGCTGACGGGAGCGAGCGGCAGGCCTGGAATGAGCAGTGCGAGGGCCGTCTCCCGCCCCGCTTCGCGCCGATGGTCCAACTCTTCGGCGACTTGCAGGAACAATGTCCCACTCAAGCTGGTCTCGGTGTAGATGCGCTGCGTTTGCGTCTGGAAGAAACCTGGCACAAGCGGCGCTTCCAGGGGCGTTGTCGGCGCATCGTGGGATCGCAGCAACACCCGGCCGCTGCTGTCGCGGACCTGATAGACGAGATATTCCTGATGGGCCGCGGTGGCATTGTCCATGCTCCTCGTCGTCGGCGAATCTTCGCGACCGTAGAGGTGATTGACCACCAATGGCATCAGCCGTTGCGCAGCCTCCTGCAGATTGCTGTCGAAGACCTCTTCATACTCGTGATGCATGACGAAGGCGGCCAGGCCCGCAGCCGCCAGCCAAAACAGAACGGCAACGCCGATCAGCCATCGCATCAGTTCCCTTGTGATGCTGGAAGACTTATTCATGACCCGGCGATCCTGTAGCCAACCCCACGCACGGTGGTGATCAAGCCGCGTCCCAGCTTCTTGCGCAGCCGGCTGACATAGACCTCCACCGTATTGCTCTCGACTTCGGTGCCGAGCGCATAGAGGGCATCCTCGATCTGGGGCTTCGACACGATCGCGCCCTGTCGCAGAAGCAGCCGTTCGAGCACCGCCCATTCGCGCCCGGTCAACTCGACAGGGTGGCCGTCACGGCTCAGCGCGCGCTCCGCGGGCACGATCGAAAGCGGTCCGATGGACAGCGTGGGATTTGCGTTCTGGGCATAGCGCCTTGCCACGGCACGAATGCGGGCGGACAACTCCCCGAGGTTGAACGGCTTCACCAGATAGTCGTCAGCGCCCGCGTTCAGGCCGGCGATCCGGTCCGAGATCTGGTCGCGCGCCGTCATGATGACAACCGGCACGGTGTCCGCCTTGTCGCGAAGCGCGCGCAGGAAGTCGAAGCCGTTCCCATCCGGCAGATGCAGGTCGAGCAGGACGAGGTCATGCGCAACGACCCGGGCGAAGTCCCGCGCCTCCTCGAGGTTCCTGGCCCAGTCGACAGCATGGCCGTCGGCAACGACATGGGCCTTCACCGCACTACCGATCGCATGCTCGTCTTCAACAAGGAGTATCCGCATGTCTCTCCCGCTTTCATCGCACTATCCGGCTGGGGACACTGCGATGAAGACCTGACATCTGCCTGAATGCAATGGCGCAAGATGTCCTTGGTCCCATTCAGGTTGCTGTCAGCTTTCGGCTCCAGAAATCGGTTGTTGGAACAACTCGAAAGGAGTTTGCAATGAAGACCATCCTGATTTCCGCCGTTGCACTGGGCACGCTGACTGGCGCTGCCTTCGCCGGTGACAAATGCAATGTTCCGGTTGGCGAATGGCAGCCGCGGGAAGCCTTGGAAACAAAGCTGAAGGCCGATGGTTGGCAGGTTCGCTCCGTCAAGACCGAAGACGGGTGCTACGAAGCCTACGCCATCGACGCCAAGGGCAAGAAGGTCGAGGCCTATTTCAATCCCAAGACTTTCGAACGGATCGACGGCTCCAGCGAAGACAGCGAGGGCTGAGACATGCGCGCCACCGTCAAAGTCTGGGATCCTCTCGTCCGCCTGTTCCATTGGAGCCTCGTGGCCAGCTTTGCGGTGGCGTGGCTCTCGGCCGACGAGGTCAAGAACCTCCACGAGTGGGCTGGCTATGCCGCGGCCGCGCTCATCGGCTTCCGCCTCGTCTGGGGGGTGATCGGCCCTCGATACGCCCGGTTCACCCAGTTCATTCGCAGCCCGGGTTACACGCTTGGCTACTTCCGCGACCTCCTGGCAGGCAGGGAGGCGCGCTTTGTCGGCCACAACCCGCTCGGCGGGCTGATGATCGCGGGACTTCTGCTGACCATGGGGACAACCGCCTTGACCGGATGGATGCAGACGACCGACACCTACTGGGGCATCGAGTGGGTCAAGGAACTCCATGAAACCTGCGCCAACGCCATGCTGGCCCTGGTGGTCCTGCATGTCGGCGGCGTCGTCTTCTCCAGCGTCCGCCATGGCGAAAACCTCGTCAGGTCGATGCTGACCGGCCGCAAGGCTGCGGCGGGCGCAGAAGACGTCGCCTGACGCGGCTCACGTCCCGGCATTTGCTCAGCCCGTTCCAGCAAATGCCGGGGCCAAGGACAGGCCCTGCCCCCCAACTTGGCATGTCATCATGGGGATGAAGGACCTGGCATCCACCGCCCGGGTTGATCCCCCCGGCGTCCGTCTATACGACGGCATCTCAGCATGGACGGAGCGGAAATTGGCTATCAGCAGGCGGTCAGGGTTGTCTTTCTGGAAGACGTCATCAGAAGCAACCAGGCAGGCCGCGCGCGGCAGGCTCTCTACGATCGTGCGCCAGAACATCGATGGGTTGGTGGCCACCTTCTACGAGACCTTCCTCCGCGACGAAGAGGCATCGGCTTTCCTGAGCCATACGGTCGTGCATGAGCGCCTGAGCCATTCATTGCGCAACTGGTTGCTCGAGCTTATCGAAGCGGACCCGTATTCCGACCTCGATGCGTTCGACAAGCGCCAGACCAAAATCGGCGAGATCCACGCCCGGCTCAAGATCCCGAACCACGTGGTCATGGAGGGCGCGAGCCTCCTCAAGACGGAGATCGCCTGCAAAGTCGCCGAACTCGACTTGGACGCGCTGTCGACTGCCCACACCTTGATCTTGCTGGACGAGATCATCGACTACGCCATGAGACTGATGGGTGCCGCCTATGTGTCTGACACCAAGCGCAGGGTCCAGACCGACGAAGCTTTTCGCTTCCTCTCCTTGGGGCAGGACATCAATCTCGAGCGCGAGACTCAGCGTGCCACGCTGATGGAATGGAGCCAATCCGTTCTCTTCAGCCTGCTCGGTCACGGCAAAAATTCAACGCCGGGCTATCTCGCAGCGTCTCCATTCGGTCTTTGGGTTCGGCATCGGGCAGCACTGCTTTTCCAGGGCTCGCCCATCCTCACCAGCATCGAGAAGCTGATCGGTGAAATCGATGGCGAAGCACTACGCTCGATCGACGGCAGTCAGCCGGCATCGGTTGCCGAGTTCCAGCGTCGGATCGAGGAGATCAAGTTCCTGCTCAACGATCTCTTTCAGGCCGCAGCCAGCCTTGAGACCGGCCGCGATCCCCTGACGCGGGCCCTGAATCGGCGCTTCCTTCCCTCGGTCCTGGGGCGCGAAATCACCCTCGCCAAGAATGCGAAGACCCCGCTCAGCGTCCTGATGATAGATGTCGATCACTTCAAGGCGATCAACGACAAGTATGGTCACGCCGTCGGCGATATCGTTCTGAGGCATACCGCAGAACTTCTTTTGAACGCCGTCAGGACCAGCGATTTCGTCTTCCGTTACGGCGGCGAAGAGTTCCTGATCGTTCTGGTGGAGACCGACGGGACCGAAGCATCAGACATTGCAGAGCGCATCCGCGAGCAGCTGGCGGATCAGGAAGTTTCCGTGCGGGATCGCGACGCAGTGTCGGTCACTGCATCCATCGGCGTTGCGACCTACGAAGGCCATCCAGACTACGAGTATCTGGTCGACGCTGCCGACAAGGCTCTCTATCGCGCCAAGAACGAAGGCCGCAACCGTATCGTCGTGGGTGCGGCAGGCTAGTACATCAGGCAAGCGGGACCGTTCGCGTCCCACCCCTGGCTTGGATGTTTCGGATTGCAGCCGGTTTCAAATGGACCGCTTTGATTTCATTCAGGCTGATTGGGCGAAATACCAAAGCAAAGCGCGCTGAAGCGCTGGCGCGCTGCTCGCCGTCTGCGGATCCTGGGCGAGCACGCCGCCCCCAAAATTGGCTGTCATTGAGAAAAAGTGGCCCAGCTCGGGTCGCGATTCACCCGGCTTCTCCCTCGGGGTGCTACAGGGTTTCTCCTTCTTCATTTGACAAGACAGCGCCCTCAATCGGCCGTCGCGGAGTGCCCCACCGAGCTACAGCCACTCACTTGGCCAAGATGGCGCTCAATAAAGTTGCCGACAGGTCCGTGGAAGCTGGGTTGCTCGGTTTGGATCTTCTGGTCGCTCCATTCCCACCAACGAATCGCGAGAAGCTGATCAATTTGCTCCCGGGGAAAGCGAAATCGAATGTGCTTGGCAGGGTTGCCTGCAACAACTTCGTAGGGTTTTACGTCCTTTGTGACGATTGACCCGGTGCCTATGACTGCCCCGTCGCCGACTGTGACGCCGGGCATGATAGTTGCGCGGCGACCGATCCAGACATCATTGCCGATCTGCATCGGCCTGCTTGGCAACAAACCCTCCATGTTCGGCAGTTCCTTGGTGATCTCGGTCTTGAAGGGGAATGTCGATACCCCGCGCATGTCATGGTGCCCTCGACACAGGAAAAGCACTTCATGGGCAACTGAACAGAACGCGCCAATGGTCAAAGGAGTGCTTTGGTCGTTCCCTTTCCACCCCGTACGTGTGCCGACCTATGGTTGCATGAGGCGGATACAGCGGCTCGGGTGCTCGTAGCCCCAACTTGATCCTGAGACCTCGTAAGAAACCCGTCGTCGACTCTCCGATATCAACCGCCCTATCTAACACTCTCTAAAGCGTATCGCAGTTTTTTGAGATTCAGGATTCCCAAATCGGTTGAGGCGTGATTCGCTTTGCTTCTGAAGGGAAAGCGGCCATGGGCCTGGCCAGCCCCCCATCGGGTGATCCATGTTGTGTGTTAGTGCAAGCTTGGTCTTGGCGCTATGGCTGGGGTGGCCGGCGAAGCTGGGCCGGGTTGCACAGCCGGCCACAAGATGGCTTCTGGTGCCGGGGATCTGTAGTCCAAAGATGAATGCGGGCGCACCGTATTGTAGTGCTGCCGCCATCCTTCGATGACGATCTGGGCTTGCTTCAGCGTGTAGAAGATTCCGCCATCAAGCAGTTCGTCACGAAGCTTCGAGTTGAAGCTCTCGCAATAACCATTTTCCCAAGGACTGCCGGGCATGATGTAGGCGGCCCTGGCACCGACGGCGGCGATCCATTCACGCAACGCCTTAGCGATGAACCCGGGGCCGTTGTCGGAACGAATGTGGCCGGGGATGCCGCGCAGGATGAACAGATCGGAGAGGACGTCGATCACGTCGACGGCCTTCAGCTTCCGGCTCACCCTGATGGCGATGGGTCGGATGCGACGTTCTGGCCCCATACATATGAATTGACGCCTGGCAGCGGGAAGTATGGACGGCACCAATCCCGTATCTTTAACCTCATCGTCGTCGGCGGCGACACGCTCGATCCCGGCGAGCTGATGATGCACGAGAGTCTTGCGTGCCACGTGGCTGATTACCTGCAGATAATCAGCCAGTGCCAGAGGTGCAAGTCGGCGGACTATCCAGCTCTCCTTCCCTACATATCCCGTGGTTTCGCATGGCTGGAGCTGAAGCGCTTCCTCAAAGAGGCCGAGGTATTCGCGTCGAGACTTCGGCTATATATGACGTTTACGAAGGAGATCGACACGATCTACAGGAATGCGTTCAGGTCAAACCTCGACGGAACTGCCGACTTGAACAAGGTAGAGAGCGACATTGCTTGAAGCGGGAGTCTGTAGTTCCTTCACACATGGAGAAATGGGAAAGAGAGATCATTGCTAGGGATGTCGCCTGGATCGCAGCGCGCCATCTCGGCGAACGGCCTTCGCGCTTGGAGCATGTTGGAATCGTTTTCGAGGAACTGGTCGCGAAGGAACTGGAGAGCCAAGGATATCTGGTCGACCGCACCCTGATGGCTGCGCATTTGCCAGACTGCATGTGAGTGCGCTCGCCCTCATAGCTGGATAAAGATCTCCGACCAGGACTCATGATTGGCTCCGCAGTCCAGAGCAGAGAACGCTCCAGCCTTGACCTCAGTGACGTGATAGCCTGGCCTCACCGCCTGCCCGCCATAGCTGAACACCAAGGGCCTGTCCTTGTGATCTCCGAGGAAGTCGAGGAGTTCACCGATGGTGATGCCGTCAAAAGCTGATTTGGTAACCTGTTCAAAATCCCGGTTGTCAGGGGGCAGCATCTGCGTTATTCCGGATTCGACATTTCTAGGATTATTGAAATATGGATGAACGTCAAGCACTGATCGCTTTCGGGGCAATGTCCCAGGAAACGCGGCTCAAGATCGTCCGCCTGTTGGTGAAGGCAGGCCCAGACGGCATTGCCGCCGGCAGCATCGCGGAAGCCGTCGGGGTCTCGGCCTCCAACGTCTCGTTCCACCTGAAGGAGCTCGAACGCGGCGGGTTGGTCGCTGCACGCCGCGACTCCCGTTCGATCGTCTACTCCGCGGAGTTCGATGCATTGAGCGGGCTGATCCGCTTTCTGATGGAGGACTGTTGCGCAGGCAATCCGGCGATCTGCGAGCCTGCGCTTGCCCCTGCTTGCTGCGCACCAGCAATCAAAGAAGCTGCCCAATGACCGACCGCGTCTACAACGTCCTGTTCCTGTGCACGGGGAATTCGGCTCGCTCGATCCTCGCCGAAGCCATTCTGCGCAAGGATGGTGCTGGGCGCTTCACCGTCTGCGACGACGCGGCCGGAGAAGTCTGCCCCGTCTGGCCAGGCCAACCGTTGACCGCGCATTGGGGTATCGAAGACCCTTCCAGCGTCGAGGGAAGCGAAATCGAGAAAGAGCATGCCTTCGGCACGGCCGCTCGCTTCATGAAGAACCGGATCACGGCGTTCCTCAACCTGCCGCTGACCTCAATCGATCGGATGGCTGTCGACCACCATTTGCAGAGGATCGGCCGCATGGAGGGAACGACCTCGAAGAACACGGACGGTGCCTGACCCATGTCGAAATTTGAACGTTACCTGACCCTGTGGGTCGCCCTGTGCATCGTCGTTGGGATCACGCTTGGCCATCTGATGCCGGGTGTGTTTCAGGCGATCGGCGGGGCAGAAATTGCCAAGGTCAACATTCCTGTTGCCGCACTGATCTGGCTGATGATCATCCCGATGCTGCTGAAGATCGACTTCGCTGCCCTGGGTGAAGTCGGCCGCCATTGGCGCGGCATCGGCGTCACGTTGTTCATCAACTGGGCGGTCAAGCCGTTCTCGATGGCGCTGCTCGGCTGGCTGTTCATCGGCTGGCTGTTCCGCCCCTATCTGCCTGCCGACCAGATCGACTCCTACATCGCGGGCCTGATCATCCTGGCCGCTGCCCCCTGCACTGCCATGGTCTTCGTCTGGTCGAACCTGACCAAGGGCGAGCCGCATTTCACGCTGTCGCAGGTGGCGCTGAACGACGCCATCATGGTCGTGGCCTTCGCCCCGATCGTCGGCCTGCTGCTTGGCCTGTCGGCCATCACGGTGCCATGGGACACCCTTGTTCTGTCGGTAGTGCTCTACATCGTCATCCCAGTGATCATCGCCCAGTTGATGCGTCGCCGCCTACTCGCATCGGGCGGTCAGAGCGCCCTCGAGCGTCTACTAAGGACGCTCCAGCCGCTATCACTTGTCGCGCTGCTGGCAACCCTGGTTCTGCTGTTCGGTTTCCAGGGAGAACAGATCATTGCACAGCCGATGATCATCGCCCTGCTGGCAGTTCCGATCCTGATCCAGGTCTATTTCAACTCAGGCCTTGCCTATCTGCTCAACCGCATTTCGGGCGAACAGCATTGCGTGGCCGGACCGTCCGCACTCATCGGCGCATCCAACTTCTTTGAGTTGGCCGTAGCCGCCGCAATCAGCCTGTTCGGCTTCAGCTCCGGTGCCGCACTTGCGACCGTCGTCGGCGTGCTGGTTGAAGTCCCCGTTATGCTGTCGGTGGTCTGGATCGTGAACCGCAGCAAGGGCTGGTACGAGCGCGGCTCGGCAGTCGCTGCAGTCAAGGAAGCAGAAAGGACGACATGATGGACGTCACCATCTACCATAACCCCGCCTGCGGCACGTCCCGCAACACGCTGGCGCTGATCCGGAATGCGGGCATCGAGCCAACCGTCATCGAGTATCTGAAAACCCCGCCCACGCGTTCGGTCCTCAAGGATTTGATCGCCAAGGCAGGCCTGACAGTGCGCGAGGCTATCAGGCAGAAAGGAACGCCCTACGCCGACCTTGGGCTCGACGATCCAGCGCTCACTGATGATCACCTGATCGAGGCCATGCTCGAGCATCCGATCCTGATCAACCGTCCATTGGTGGTTACGCCGTGGGGCGTACGCCTTAGCCGTCCGTCTGAGATCGTTCTCGACATTCTCCCACTTCCCCAGAAAGGACCGTTCGCCAAAGAGGATGGCGAATTGCTTATTGATGCCGAAGGAAACGGAACCATCAACCCCATTGTTTTTATTGAGTTTTTAGTGGGCCCAAAAAGCCAGTTTTCCCGTTGAGTTCCGTACAGGCTGGGCCCACTCTGGGCCCACTCTGAGTAGGCCCAGAAGCAAATTTCTCAATAAAAACAATGACATGGTGGGCCCGGAGGGAACTTAAAATATAGATATTTCAATGATTTACGGAACAAATACCACGAATTCTTGCCACACCGCGTTGGGATGCATTGGGACTTATTCAGACTTAGACGGCCACTAGCCGCGCTGAAGTACCTTGCACCCGCTGCTTGTGTCGCAGCAACCAGGCCAAACCGCCGCCCGACCTATTCCGAGTTGCCGGACAATTCGCTGGGCCCGACACCTGCCGCGCGCGCCGCCAGTTGTGGCAACCCTCTGTGGAAAACCCAAAGTCGTCTAGCAAAGACTGGCACAATTCCCCCCAAGGTTGCAGACTAGGCCCCAACAGAATATCGAGGTTCCGGGGGGGGGGGAACACATTGGCCACATCAACAAAATTGCTACCGCTCCGTCAGCTACGCTTTGGCAACGTGGACGCTCGGTATGAGGTGACTTCTCGCAACCCTAAAGAGGTCGAGCACTTCAGGAGGTCATTTGTTGAGCCTGCAGGGATGAACACTGAAGAGTTCATCGAAGGCCATCGCTTTTTTGTGCACGGCGTCAAGGGTGCTGGAAAAACTTCTTTCTTGCGCTTCGTTCAACTAAAGACCTCAGAACAAGGGTCTCTCACCAAATTCATCTCCTTTGCTACCGAGATTTCGGACGCCGAACGAACAAAGATCAGTTCCCTATCTGGGATTGATGTCTACGAACAGGGTGGCGTCGAGATCACTAATAATAGCGCTGTAGATGTGTGGATTGTTTTTATTCTTCGACACCTAGCACGACTAATTGAAGACAACAGGCAGTCATTTACGACTCACAAGAGCATTACTGTCTTCTGTGAATTGATGAGGAAAGTCTACGACGGAGAGGACAGCAAAGGTCTCCTGAAATGGCTATCTGACGCATTGAAAACTGGACAATACAAGTTCAAATCAAAACATCTAGATGCAACCTTAAAGGGAAAGGCCGGCGAGGAGGAAAAATTATTTCCAACAAGCTACGTCATAGAGCAGTCATTTCGACTACTCAAAGATCTTGGGTGGGAAGAAATAAGCAGTATCTATATTTTCTTCGATGAAATTAATTTGTCTTTTGCGTCAAAAGCGACCCACAAGAGAGATATTATACTTATTCGGGACCTTATAATTGCGATTGACAGAATCAACGCGTATTTCATTGAGGAGCACAAACCGATATATGTACTCGCTGCCGCACGCTCAGAAGTATTGAATGCGCTCAATGCACCAACTCACGAGATCAACAAAATTCTCGCAGATCGCGGACGAGAGCTTCGCTGGTTTGCAAAGAATGCCGGTACCGATTGGCCAATAATAAAACTGGTCGATAGCAAAATATTGGCGTCAGAGGCACTCGAAGGAATGAAGCGTGAACCAAGCGCAATAGACAGATATTTCCATCGTGAAATATTTGGATTCGCCGTGCGCGACTTTATTATTGAAACAACGTGGTGCAATCCTAGAGATTTAGTGCTCTTGTTTGGTGAAGCAGTTGCGAACGCAACCTACCAAGAAACGATAATTGGTAGTTCAGTTATCTCAAGATCACTTGAAAATTATAGCGCTTCGGCTTGGAGAGAAAAGGCGGAAGAACTTAGCGTTGAATATGCCCCACAGGAAATTCAGGGAATAAAGAAGATTCTTCTGAACATGAGCCGGCATTTCAAGATATTAAGCTTTGAGCAGAGTTGGAAGTCAAAATCCGACACGGACAACACCCTTGTAGCAATGAAGTCTAAGTACAAAGCCGGGAAGATCTTAGATGATCTGTATAGGGTTGGTATTCTCGGACAATCATCCAAGGAACCGACCGACAATGCGCACTCTTTCACTCAACACTGGGCGTATCGAGGGGATACCACATTCGACGCCTCTGCCTGGTTCGTGGTACACAAGGCGCTTTGGCCGGAGCTAAGATTAGGAAAGCTGAAAGCGCAGTCCAATGAGCGCTGAACGGGCGCGTTGTCCTGCTGTGAAGTCTTGCTGGAACGAGCTTCGGGTTTGGGTGCTCCACCGTGCCGCGCGGGAAGACGAAGACGCAAGGCGTGGCTCGGCCTCCCCCTCCCCTAATTGGATTCCAGTCAAGCAGCAAAACCACTTGGTCGCTTTGAATTGTCGACTCGAATGCAGATCGCACATCCAGTGCCGAGCAAGCTAACTGCAAAAGCTTGATGTGGTTTCGCCAAAGGGACTCGAACCCGCAACGCATGACATCAACAATTTCAAAAACTTATATGATTAACAATAAGTTAATTGCATAAGCCACACTCGATTTTTGACGAAACGTGGTATCGAGCAGATCGATACCACACGCGATACCACACTTGAGCTTCTGCTGCACTTCGGCGCGTCGCCGATAGGGGAATAGTCTTCCAAAGGAATGGAAATATTGCCCGAACTGCGCAATATTCGACTTCATTCCGGCGGTCAGTGGGGATATTTTTTCTCAGAAACAAGATAAAAATAGAATAGAATTCTATTGGTGGGCCCGGAGGGACTCGAACCCCCAACCAAGCGGTTATGAGCCGCCGGCTCTAACCATTGAGCTACAGGCCCCACCCCGGGCTGGATAGTGTCTTTTTCGAGCCGACACAAGCCATCTTCGCAGCTCACTTGCGCGCCGCCGCAATCCACCCATAATCGCCACCTATCGGCTTTCCTGGAAGGGCCTTCCAGAAGGAGAACATTATGAATCGCAAATACATGGCGCTCGCACTTGCAGCAGCGCTCACGCTTCCGGCGGCAGCCGCCCGCGCCGACACCCAGCCGCCGCCGCGCATCATCGTGTCGGGCGAAGGCCAGGCCAGCGTGGCGCCCGATCTGGCGCTGCTTTCGTTGGCGGTGATGCGCGAGGCCAAGACGGCGCGCGAGGCGCTCGACGCCAACAACGACGCCATGGCCGCCGTCATCGCCGCCATGAAGGCCGCCGGCATCGACGAACGCGACCTGCAGACATCAGGCATCCAGATCCAGCCGCGCTACAACTTCACCAACAAGCCCGACGGCAGCCAGACGGCGGAACTCGTCGCCTACCAGGTCACCAACACGCTGTCGGTGCGCATCCGCGATGTCGCCAAGACCGGCGAGATCCTCGACAAGGCGGTTTCGCTCGGCGTCAACCAGGGCGGCGGCATCACCTTCTCCAACGACAACCCGGCCAAGGTGATCACCCAGGCGCGCAAGCTTGCGGTCGCCGATGCCATCGACAAGGCCAAGGTCCTCGCCGAAGCGGCCGGCGTCAGCATTGGCCGCGTGCTCGAGATCACCGACCAGTCGTTCTCGCCGATGCCGATGCCGATGGAAGCCAAGTCCTTCGACCGCGCCATGGGAGCTGCGCCCGTGCAGGCGGGCGAAAACGCCTATCGCGTGCAGGTCAACGTCACGTTCGAAATGAAGAACTGAACTTGTTTGCCCGGCGCATCGTGCCGGGCAAACGTCCCTGCATTTCACTGGATCGCAACAGAAAGCCCCAGAGGCACGGCCTCCGGGGCTTTTTTTGGAGCCACGCCCGTCCCGCCTGAGGGACAGGGGCTCGCGCTGCTCGCGTCTGTTACCAGCGCACGATCGGGCAGTTCGGGGCACGGGCAAAGGTCAGCCGGATGCGGTCGCCATGCTTGCGGCCGACGACACTGATCGTGCGGCGGTCCACATCGACAATCCGGGCGCGGCGAACGCCCATGCGCTCGGCCTTGTCGAGAGCGCGGTCGGGCGTGCAACGACGGTCCCAGCCGCCATGGTCAGGACGCCCGCCCCACTGGCCGCCATGACGGTTGTCGTCGTAGCGGTTGCCGCTGTAGCGATCCTGGACATAGATGCCGACCGCCGGCTCGCTCTGACCAAGGTTGAAATAGATGCCTTCCGCCTGCGCGGTGGCGGGGATGGCGGCCAGCGTGCCGAGGCCGACGAGGGCCGAAAGGGCTGCGGTCTTGATCTTGTTGAGCATGGTCTTCTCCTTGAATTCCGGGGCATCAAGCCTGCATGGCCCGAGCGATGTCCAAACAATACGCCGCTCAAGCTGAACCGATATCGAACCGCGCATTCATTTTCGGTTCATCCGGCAATCTTTTGCTTTTACAGGGGTTTTTGGCTTGTCAACGGCCCGGCGAAAAGCACCGACGCCTACGGCTCTTCCTCGAGCACATGCTCGAAATAGTCTTCCGGTTCGGCCAGATCGTCCTCGGATGCCGTCAGCCTTCCGCGCACGGAGATGCCGGCTTCATGCACCGTCTCAGGGCTACCCGAGATCAGATGATGCCACCAGTAGAGGTCGTGGCCCTCGGCGACGAGGCGGTAGGCGCAGGTGCTCGGCAGCCAGTGGATGGTCCGCACATTCTCAGGGGTCAGCCCGACGCAATCGGGCACGCGCGCCAGCCGGTTGGCGTAGTCCGAGCAGCGACAGGTGGCGCCGTCGAACAGACGACAGCCGACGCTCGTCCAGTAGATGTCGCCGGTATCCTCGTCCTCGAGCTTGGACAGGCAGCACTTGCCGCAGCCGTCGCAAAGCGATTCCCATTGGGCGGGGCTCATCGCCTCAAGCGGCGTTGTCTTCCAGAACGGCTCTTCCATGATGCGGCATGTGGCGCGCGGCGCGCGCGACGTCAAGCGCGACGGTGGAGAAGCGGCTCGCCAGGCCAAAGATGTCACGATATTGCCATGTTGCTGTCGGGCAAAAGCCGGGAAGCGATGCGACTGCCGGGGGGAGCCATCGACGGTTCCGCATGTTCGGGCGGGGACGGGACACTACTTCAAGGAGACTTCCTAAGATGAAACGCCAACCACGGATACTCGCAGGCACGGCAATCGGCCTGTTCATGGCGTCCGCACCTTTGGGCGCGATGCCGCTGCCCGACTCGCTGTCGCAGACGGGTTCAACGCCGCTGGTTCGTGTCCAGGCCGAATGCCAGGAAGGCGAATCGGCGGAAGCCTGCGCCGCGCGCCTGGGTGGCGGCCAACAGCAGGAGCAACCGCGTCGCAAGAACAAGCAGCAGGCGGAGGAAGCTGCCCCGCAGGAGCAGCCGGCCGCCGAGCCGCAGGCCGAACGGCCCAGCCGCAAAAACAAGCGCCAGGCGGTAGAGGAAGCTGCTCCGCAGGAACAGGTAGCGCCCGAACCCCAGGCCGAGCAGCCTAGCCGCAAGAACCGGCGCCAGGCGATCGAGCAAGCCGCTCCGCAGGAACAGGCAGCGCCCGAGCCGCAGGCCGAACGGCCGAGCCGCAAGAACAAGCACCAGGCGGAGGAAGCAGCCCCGCAGGAGCAGCCTGCCGCCGAGCCACAGGCCGAGCAGCCCCGCCGCAAGAACAAACGCCAGGCGATAGAAGAAGCTGCCCCGCAAGAGCAGCCGGCACCCGAGCCGCAGGCCGAACGCCCTAGCCGCAAGAACAAGCGTCAGGCGGTAGAGGAAGCTGCCCCGCAGGAGCAACCTGCCGCCGAGCCACAGGCCGAGCAGCCGCGCGCCAAGAACAAGCGCCAGGCGGTAGAGGAAGCTGCCCCACAGGAGCAGCCTGCCGCCGAGCCGCAGGCCGAACGCCCTAGCCGCAAGAACAAGCGCCAGGCGATAGAGGAAACTGCCCCGCAGGAGCAGCCGACCGTCGAGCCACAGGCGGAACAGCCCCGCCGCAAGAACAAGGACAAGGCTCCCGTCCAGGAAGCGTTGCCCGAGGTGCAGCCGGTTCCGACACCTGAGGCAGCCCCCCTGCCCCAGGCTGAAAAGCCTGCCGAACAACCGGCGGAAAAGCCGGCACTGCCGACACCGGAGCAGGTGCCGACCCCTGCCCCGTCACCCGAAACGACCACCCCTGCTGGCGAAGCCCCTTCAGGCGAGGCCCCTGCAGCCGGCGCCCCGACCCAAGGCGAACAGCCGGCCGTCGGCGAGCAGCCGGCCAAGCCAGGCAAGCCCGGCCGCCCCGGCAAGAAGCCGAGCGAACAGCCCGCAACTGGCGAACAGCAGCCGGCGGCAGGCGAACAGCCCGCGCAGCAGCCTGCAACGGGTGAGCAACCGGCCCAGCAGCCTGTGACAGGTGAGCAGCCCGCCGCTGGCGAGCAGCCAGGCCAACGGCCGTCGGAACCTGGTCGGAAGCCTGTCCTGCAGGGCGAGGCGCCGGTCAATCCCAACGAGGCGCCGCTGCTCGACAGCGAGAAGGACGCCGCTCCGGCCGAAGCCGGCGACAAGCCAGCTCGCGGCGAAAGGCCGGCACGCCCCGGCAAGGGCGACAAGGGCGGAGACCAGGGCGGCGAACAGGTCCGGCCGCGGCCTGCACCCGTCGACCAGGGCCCGCCCCCGGTAGACGACCGGGCAGCCACCGAAGCGGCCCAGCCGATCGACGTCCAGCCGGTGACCGCCGAGCGGGGCAAGCGCCGCGACCGGGCCCCCAATGAGGACATCCGTCGCCGGCCGCGGCCCGAAGGCACCGAGGTGCTGCGCGAGTTCGGCGACCGCCTCATCATCCAGATCAACAATCAGGTCATGGTCGAGAGCAACGAGCGTCCGCGCATGACGCGCAACGCCCAGGAGGTCTATTACGAAGACCTGCCGCGCGGCCGCACGCGTGAGGTCATCGTCCGCGACAACGGCAACCAGATCATCACCATCCGCAACCGTTACGGCGACATCGTCAGGCGTTCGCGCATCACGCCCGACGGTCGCGAATATGTGCTGAGCTATGTCGACGACCGGCACTACGAGGACATGGACCAGTGGCGCGACCCGGGTCTCGACCTGCCGCCGATGCAACTGCGCATCCCGCGTAACGAGTACATCCTCGACGCCCAGTATGTCGAAGATCCCGAGGCCTATTACGACTTCCTCGAACAGCCTCCGGTGGAGCGCGTGCAGCGCCTCTACTCGGTCGACGAGGTCAAGCGTTCGGCCCGCGTGCGCGACATCGCCCGTCGTGTCGACCTCGACACGCTCAACTTCGAGTTCGCCTCAGCCTCGATCTCCGAGGGTGAAATCGCCAAGCTCGAGGGCGTCGCCAACGCCATGGAGAAGCTGCTCGCCAAGAATCCGGCCGAGACCTTCCTCATCGAAGGACACACCGACGCCGTTGGTTCGGACCTCGCCAACCTGGCGCTGTCCGACCGGCGTGCGGAATCGGTGGCCGATGCGCTGACCAACGTCTTCGGGATTCCGCCCGAGAACCTGACGACCCAGGGCTATGGCGAGCGTTACCTCAAGGTGAAGACGCAGAAGCAGGAGCGCGAGAACCGTCGCGTCGCCATCCGCCGCATCACCCCGCTGGTGGCGCCGGTCGCCAGCGCCAGATAGGCGCCGGCGGCATTGCACGACGGCCCGGAGCGGAATGGCGTTTGACCATGCCGCTTCAGGCCAACATTGGCCCCGATCCGCGTCCCGCGGGTCGGGGCTTCGCTATTTTGCAACGGCTGCCGGTAACATTCGCGCGAGCAACAGGCTTTCGCCATTGATTCGCTGGATTTTGCTGGCACTTTGAATGCGACGTGGTTCCCTGCCCCGTCCCGTCTCCAGCAAGGAGACATAAGGCCCGGCCGATCCCCCCCTCCAGCGGCCGGGCCTTGTTTTATCCGGCCGCCCGTTGCATTCGTTCGGCCACAGCCTCAGTTCCCAACCTTGAAAATTCGGACGTCTCATGAAACGCCTCGAACACGCCGTCGAATCCATCATCCTTGCCTCGCGCTGGCTGCTCGTGGTTTTTTACCTAGGCTTGGCCGTCGCACTTGGCATCTACGCGCTGTCCTTCGCCAAGAAGCTCTACGAATTCGTCGCCAAGGTGATGATCCTCGACGACACCGACACCATCCTAAAGATACTCGGGCTGATCGATGCCGCGCTCGTCGCCTCGCTGGTGGTGATGGTCATCATCTCCGGTTACGAGAATTTCGTCAGCCGCTTCGACAACCATGACGGCGAAGTCCACTGGCTGGGCACGATCGATGTCGGTTCGCTCAAGATCAAGGTGGCGTCCACCATCGTCGCCATTTCCTCGATCCACCTGCTGCAGGTCTTCCTCAACCACCAGCAGTACTCGTCTAGTCAGCTGATGTGGTTGACCCTGATCCACCTGACCTTCGTGCTGTCGGCGTTGCTGCTCGCCTATATCGACCGGCTGACCGGCCTCAGCAAGAATGCCAAGAAGACAGCGGGCGAGGTCGAAGGCCCGAGCCTCTAACTAGAGCAATTTCGCTGAACTCGGAGTCGGATTTGGGATTCCTGCGATAGGCTGTATCTGATTCATTGAACCTCGTGATTTGCGGGGAGAGTGACGATGACACGCAGCCTGAGCGCGGACTTTCGCGGGCGAGTGATTGTGGCAGCCGAGGAAGGGCTGTCGACGCGGGAGGCGGCACGGCGTTTCCGGGTCGGGATCTCAACGGCGGGCAACTGGTATCGCCGCTATCGCCAGACGGGCGAGAAGACGGCCCGCAAGCAGGGCCAGCCGTCACGTTCGAAGCTCGATCCGCATGAGGTGTTCATTCTTGGCCTGATCGAGGCGACGCCGGATACCACCCTTGCCGAGATTGCCGAACGACTGGCCGGCGAGCACGGCGTGCGGGTGGTTCCGTCGACGGTCTGGGTGTTCCTCGATAGGCGCGGCGTCACGTTCAAAAAAAGACGGCGCATGCCTCAGAGCAGCAACGTCCCGACATTCTGCGTGGCCGCAGAGCCTGGTTCGAGGGCCAACTCGATCTCGACCCCGAGACGTTGACCTTCATCGACGAGACCGCCGCGTCCACGAAGATGGCGCGGCTGCGCGGGCGGGCCAGACGCGGCGAGCGATGCCGAGCGGCTGTCCCTCATGGGCATTGGAAGACCACCACCTTCACCGCCGGGCTGCGACTGAACGGTCTCGCCGCGCCGATGCTTCTCGATGGTCCGATGAACGGCAATACCTTCCTGGCCTATGCCGAGCAGATCCTTGCGCCAGAGCTTCGGCCCGGCGATGTCGCGGTCATGGACAATCTGCCGGCACACAAGATCAGCGGCGTGCGCGAGGCGATCGAGAAGGCAGGCGCGCGACTCCTCTTCCTGCCGCCCTATTCACCAGACTTCAACCCAATCGAGATGGCGTTCTCCAAACTCAAGGCCCTGCTCAGAAAGGCCGCAGCCCGCACCATCGATGAACTCTGGGCAGTCATCGCAAACTGCTTGTCCGCATTCACACCAGACCAATGCCGAAACTACTTCAACGCAGCCGGATATCACCCGGAGTAAATCGAATCTGCTCTAGCACTCGATCCTGGCGGCGCGGTAAAGGTACATCCACCGGCTGCGGATATGCCATATGCTGATTTCGCTCCGCTTGCGTCGGTTGAAACGCTCCAACAACAGCGGTGCGCAACGGACGGTGCAGCGGTGAATGATCGTGTGGTCAACGGCAATGCCCCGCTCGGCCATTATCTCTTTCAGATCACGCAAGTTCAGACAGTAGGCCTGGTCGAACTGGCGGCCCTTGAACATTTAATCCTCCGAATATGTCAGAGGCTCTCCTGCCACAGTGCCGCTATTTAAGACGTTGCAACACAACCGTCCCGTCTCATTGAATGTCCGCTATTCGTTTTTGGATGAAGGTGGCAGTCCGCTAACGTGCCACTTGAAGAATGACTGGGCAAACGCAACCCCATACTGCGAGGTATGCTCTCGTCGCCAGCAGACCGTGATCGAGCCTGCCACTGGTCTGCCCCCATTGGGTGATCCGAATTGAAATCGTCTAGCCACCTCATCTGGATGCCTAAAACGTAAACCGCGACGGGTGACCTGCGTATGAGTGCGGTCTCCCGGCATTTCCGGCGGGGCCAACTTGTCCATCTCGCGACGGCCGGAAAGGTGTGGATGTTTCCTTTGTGAAGCAGCCACCACTTTCATTGACATCCACGATGCTATCGATCGGAGTCGACCGTCCGCCGATACCTTTCGCCCCTCCGACACCTCCAGACGCCGCCCCCTCTTGCGTCCGGCCTCCGTCGCTCAATTTGCCTGGCTTGGGGGTCAGCACGATAGGCTCCACGTCGGCAACCGAACGGGAAAGGAATACCTTAACCATGCCGCCATCACCGCCGTTCTGTCCACCGGTACCGTCGCTTCCGTTCTCTCCGCCACCCTGTCCGGCACTGACGTCGCTAAGAACCAGCGGTGGGGGAGTATAGAGGCAAACAGGGAACTCATACTTGGGGCAGCCGCCGGTTTTCTGGCACGCGTCCGCCCAATCGAGGAGTTGCTGTACTGTCGCCTGACAATCGCTATCGCATTTGGCCCCGAGTGGCGATTTACGAAACTGGTCGATATCCCACTTGAGCTTGCCGACACCAGCCGGCTTACCTACGTTGATGTTTACTCCGTACGCTTCCCTAGACGCGAGCCTGACCTCTTTGGGAGCAACACCGTCTTTCCCGTTCGCGCCGGACATTCCATTCGATCCGTCTGCGCCACGTAAATCCACTTCCAGCGGTGGCCCAACTAACTCATCCGTCACGACGAGGGTAAAGTTTCCTGCAGCTAGGGCCTGATTGGGATTGTCCGTGTAGCGCGTTGTTTGGTTACGTGGAAAGGCGATAATCTTGCTGCCCTTGCCAACAGTCAGCTTTTCCGCGACGAGCACGAGGTTTGATTGCCCAATCACAAGTTCGGTTTCATCGTCTAGGACTAGGTCTCTCGCCCCAACAACGATAACTTTATCCTTGGCGGAACGGTGGATGATGTCGATCTTGCCGATAAATCGCACATGGTCTCTGAGGGTCGCAGCAGACATGACGTCCGCCACTAACGGGACGTCGGCTCGGGTCGGGTACCAACTGATCACGTCACGGGAGAGGTGTTCAAACTCAAGCACATCGTCAGCTGTTGTGACCGTTGTCTCACGTTTTAAGGCGGGAATATGCGGTGTGATGGCGGCCGCCGACATATTGCTGTTGATCTCGTATAGGTTTCTCATTGCCCAGTCGGTAAGCTTAACCGGTATTGTTCTACGCAATTCTTGTGAAGCCTGCTGAAAACCGACGACGAAAATCCAGCCCAGCGCCACAGCAAACGATCCCAGCACTGCCGAAGCAAACCGCTTCCGAAACCCTCCTCGGCCATCCGACATAGAAAGAGCCGCTTGGATGACACTTAGCGAAGGGCAAAGTGCCGCACTCGAAGCGGTGCTTGTCAATATTCCAGGTGGCAACCGTCGCTCTCGCGAACTGTTGCCATTTTCGATCAACGACATGGATTTTGAGGTGCTCGATCTGACAGAAGCCAGTATGGCGAGCTATGCTGGTGCATTGGCCTTTTCAGCCGCCCTTGACCCAGTTCAAACCTTTGAACCCTATCTCGGTTTTGCCAAGGCAACGCAAGAATGGCTGGCCCATAACACCGACCAACAGCGTGGCCGATGCGCGCGTGAACGGGTCCGCTCAGCCGTCGCAGAGGTTCTTGGCGTTATCGCCTCCGCTCGCACCGACCGTGGCCTTGCGCCTCTCGACCCTGCTGACCAAATGCTCCTCCAGCATCTGGCTGCGATCGGCTACGGCGAGCCGTTCAATCAAACACTAAATCATGTACCGACAAAGAACGGGGCCCGCATCGCCGCGGCAACCGACGTCCTCAAAAAGTTTCAGGGCAATCCCGATGAACCCTCGCAGGGTGCAGCATTCGAGTTGATCCTGACGAGCCTAGATGATAGCGAAGCCGCCAAAATTCTCGTCGACGCAGTCGACTTCGAAGACAGTGAACTCGCTCGAATTCTTGCACATCGCGTCTCTTGATCGCCGCTGCAGACCAGCGCGCTTTGTCGGCCGGCTTGATCAACGAGCTCCTCCGTCAGGCACGTAAAGCCCTGTCGAAATCAGAAACCGACTCGTTTTATAGCTACTTGGGGCGTTCCCGGCTTGGGCGAATGCAGAGACGATCCCCAGGCACGGCCAATTTGCGCTTCCACGATGATAGCGCCAAGTGCGATGCGAAGCTCAGGTTCTCGAGTATCTGCCCGTGCCGTTCGCAAGCGTTCGAGCAACAAATCGAACATCGCCCGCGGCTTTGCTGCCAAGGCCCTTGCTATGATCGCCTGTTCGACACCACGTGAACGAGCATCGAGCCGCAGTGCCGCCAGCCGAGCGATCCAGGATTCCGCGGCAGTTTCGACCGGTTCGATGCCTTCCTGACGTCCGAACTTGTCGACCGCTCGATACAGGTAGCCCCACTCACCTCAAACCCGAACGTAGGTCTCGTCCATCTTCCAGGATGCGTCGGTTGGCCGCTTGCGGCGGCGGGCCTCTTCGGCGATCAGCCCCGCATAACGGCTGACCCAGCGGTTCAAAGTGGCATGGTCCACCTCGACCCCACGCTCCGCAAGGATTTCCGCGAGATCTCGGTCTGACACGGTGTAGCGCATGTAGAAGAACACGGTATGCAGGATGACATCCCGCGGGAACTGCGTGCCCTTGAACGAGATCACTGCTGCCTCCTGTCGTCGTGAACCTGTATCGAAGATCAGCCTACAGGCTCAAACCCGTCAACAGCCGAAACTTTGCGACAGAGCCCGGCTCGGTGGCCCTCATGGAAATAACCCGCCTGGCCGATCAGATAACCGAGCTTGGTGCCTTCAAAGCCGCGAGACACCCAATCGATTTCCGAGACCGAGCAGGCCCAGGCTTTTCCAGCGAAGATGGGCGAGAAAGCCTCGCAGAACGGCCGATCGAAGCCGGCATTGTGGGCGATGACGAGATCAGCAGGTTCGACGACGGCGCGAAGCCGGTCGACATCGATCCTCTGACCGGCGACCATGTCGTCGATAATGCCGGTCAGACGCGTGATCTCCGATGGGATCGAAATGCTTGGTTGCTGCAATCCACCGTAGACGCCGATGACATCGCCGATATTGCCAGCCGCATCAAATGAGAAGGCAATGGCGCCGAACTCAATAATCTCGTCCTTGCGATGATTGAGGCCGGTGGTCTCGGTGTCGAGGATCACCCCCTTCAGGGGAAATCCAAGCCGCGCGACCGCCGTGACAGAACGAGGCTCGAGCATTTTCAAGATGCGGTAGCGGCCGGTCGCCTGCAGTAGCCGCGCCATGTCGTGTTCGCTCAATACCGGCGATGGTTGGTGTTGCATCGACTACCGCTCTATCCAATTCTCTAACGCCTTGGACATATCTTGTGCCTTCTGACTATGCCAAGCGCCACCAACGGGCAGTCCGTTTTGGAGTTCTTGGCGAACCGCAGCTGCAGTGCTACCGCTTCCTACTGTAGCATTAGTTCTAAAGAGCTAGTCCATTATGTTACCGAGTTTCGCGTCCTTGACAGCCGGCCTACTCATTACGGCCCGGAGCTCGTTCTTATACAGTTCGAATTTTGCCACATTGGCTGCTAGTTTCGCATTCTGGGCACCGTCCGATGTTATCTTCGCAGCCTGTTTCACCAGCCCGGCAGCACCTCGCGCTGCGGCCCCCAGAGCAATCGACAGGCCAAGTCCGCCCGCACCTATTGCAGCCTTCTTGTAGTTCTTCTCCTTAAGACCGTCGTAGATGTCTAAGACATCGCCCACTGGCGTAACCGCTTTGACGACAGCGACGGTCTTGTCTGCCGTCTCGCTGGCTGTCCGCTCTATCGCCGACTTTGCCGTGTTCAGCTCTCTACTCAGGAAGCTGCTAATTAGGTCTGAAACAAAGCTATGCCCATTCGGATCACTCTTATTGACGGGATCGTTCTGGGCATAAGCGTATCGGTTGGTGCCGACGCCGGGCTGGGTGGGGTCCCAGTCGTCGGGCGAGATGAAGCGGCCTAGGACGGGGTCCATGTAGCGGGCGTTGAGGTAAAGCAGGCCCGTCTCGGGATCGTGGCGCTCGCCGATGTAGCCCTTCTGGGTCTGGAAGCCCGAGACGAAGCGCTCGCCATAGGCGGCATAGCCGGTGGCCTCGACGACAGCGCCGGCGGCATCGGTGACCAGCCGGACCGAGGCGAGATGGTCGCGGTGCAGGAACTGCTTGGCGGTTCCCACCACCCTGAGATCGGGGTGCGGACCTCGGCGCCCACGCTCGCCGGATCGATCTCGGTGGCGGCATCGGGATAGAGCGTGGCGGCAAAGGCCGAGGCCTTCTTCGCCCTGGCGCCGTCGGGACCGTAGAACAGGTTGACGCTGTAAGGGCAGGAAATCACATTCGATCTGGCAGTTTGCCTCAGTCGCCGGCCAACAAAGGGCCGGCGGCTCCCTGCCGGAAGACCATGCTCCACATAGACACGCGCCAGCATTTCGAGCGCATCGACGCCGCCGGGCCATTGGCGGCCCACGCCCAAGGCGATTGCAAAAGGCGCCAACAGCACGCATTGCGCGCATTCGCCAATCCTGAACAATCAGCAATTGAAAATAACTACTATTGCTGTTTAGCAACTTGATAAGCATTTTAATAGAATACTATGAGCTCACACATAGTTATCCGACACCAACGGCAGTACGTGGCTCGTCGTGTTGGTTTTGAAAATCGCCCGGTAATCTGTTTGATGACTTTTCGAGGTAATTCATGAAACTTGCAGGAGCTGCGCTCAGCGCCTCAGTGTCGGTTGCAGCGATTGTATTGGGCATCGAAATAGCACGAGCGGCCGACCAAAACACGATCAATTTTGAAATTTGCATCGAAGATTCCTGCAACGAATCCAGTGACGACGAGTACTTTGGTGAGGGTCGCGACTGGGCTATTGACAGCAGGAGAGTAGAAGGCGCGGTCAATCGGACCCATTCGGTCGATCTGCCCCATTTAGAAGATCTCAATAGCGCTTATGACTATGGCTGGGGTATAATCTACGGCGCGTCGACTGACAGAGACCCCAACGACCACCCCGACGACTACCGCATTAACAACGCCACCGCATATGGCGAAGAATTCAACGGGCTGCACGCCTGGCGCCGGACCCAAGCCTATACGGCGTTGCCGGGGCTTCCCGCCAATTCGGTTCGCTGGTTCGACAGCTTCGAAAACACCACCAACGACACGATTGTTGCCAACATCGTCTTCAGCGGCGCTCTCGGCTCCAGCGACGATACGTATGTTCACCACGATGAGGGGGATGGCTATGTCGTGACCGGCGCGTTTGGGCCTCACAGCGAGTCCTGGAGCCCGGTGATCGCCCATCTCTACGGCAACAACGCCTACGCCTTCACCGTGGTCAAAACGAATTTCGAAAACCACGACCGCAATCCATTTATCGTCTTTCCGGTGACCGTCGCGGCGGGCGAGACCGTTTCGATCATGAACGTCAACCTGCTCTTCGCCGAGGAAGGGCGCTATGATGATCATGGAGGCACGCTGTACGACGCCGACGTGGCACGGGCCATCGAGCAGTCGGAACTGTTCATCAACAGCCCGATCTTCGCCGGCCTGACTGCCGCCGACGTGCAGCGCCTGATCAACTGGAGCGTCAACGACGTAAGTCTTGTCGCAGCGGGTGGCCCCGTCGCCCTCTCCCAGCGCCTGCACGAGGCCTACGACCTCATGCTTACCCGCGGCACCGGCTCGGCCGGCGGCCAGGCGGCGGCACAACTCGCCGCCGGTGCCTTGCAATATGCCGAGGAAAGCAAGGCCGGCTCGGACGGAGCCGCCGCGCTGGCCCGCACCATCGGCGATGCCGGCGGCAATGTCGTCCTTGCTGGCTTCGACGGCAGCCGCGCCTTCCTGTTCGGCGGCTACACCACGGGCACGCAGGACTTCTCGGCCGGCCAGCTCGATTTCTCCGGCTATGTCGCAGGCCTCGGCATCGAACGCGCCTACTCGCCCGAATTGCTCGTCGGCCTCGCCGGTGGCTATGCCAGCGGCAACGGTGATATCGAAGGCGTCTATTCCGACATCGACAACCGCCAGTTCACGGCCTCGCCATACATCCGTTGGCAGGCGCCGACCGGCACCGTCTTCGACGCCCGGCTTTCCGCCTCGACCGAGCGCTGGGACTATTCGCGCACAGCGGGGGCTGCCACGGCCAGCGCCGAGATCGACGGCTACAGCCTTGGCGCGCATCTGCGCGGCTCGCACGACGTCGAGATGGGATGGGCCAAGGTAACGCCCTTTGCCAGCCTGACCTACCTGCGCACTCATGTCGACGCATATGAGGAAACGGGCGCTGCCCAGGCCAATCTCGCCGTTCCATCCTATGACGTCGACCGCCTCGAGGCCCTCGCAGGCATCGGCGCTTCCCGCGCCTGGCTGCTCGAAAGCGGCACCACGCTGCGCGGCTTCGGCAGCGTCGGCATCGGCGGTGCCTTTCTCGGCGATGACGGGACGATCTCGACCCGCTACACGACCTCGGCTACGGCCTTCCTCAGCCAGATCGAAACGGGCGAAGGCACATTTGGCCGCGTCGAGCTTGGCCTTGCCGCCGATTTCACCAACAGCCTCAGCCTGATCTCGAGCTACGCCGGTTCGTTCGGCGCCGAGCGCGACCAGCATACCTTCAACGTCGGGCTTTCGGGCAAACTCTGAGGCCCGGCGGCCCCGGCTGCAAACGACGCGGAGGCGACGGTCTCGTCACCTCCCGCCAGGGCTGGACAGGAAAATCAACGGCCCTATCTTGTCGGCAAGCGGGGGCAATCTGCGTGATTGAACTGACCGACAAGGAAAAGCGCTTTCTCAAGCGTGTCGAGACCATCACCCACTTTCCCTGGGCGGACAAGGTTGCAGCCGCTGACGCCAAGGGAAAGGCCATGCGGCTGTCGCGGGCAACCTTCCAGAGACTGAAGAACGACGGCATCATCGTCAGATCAGCAAGTGACCTTACCTCCAACACCTACGTCGTCACCTCGGTCCCGGTCACGCCCGAGGTGAAAGAAGTACTGGACGCGTCCTGAGCACCATTGTGCCGCCTCCCTCCAGGGCCAGGTCGCGCCTCAATTGAAAACCGCCTCCTGCGCATAGTTCGCCAGAAACTCAGCACTCGGCGGTATCGGCTTGATCACGTCGATCAAAACGCCATTGGGGTCCTTGGTAATGAAGTGGCGCTGGCCGAAAGGCTCGTCGCGCAGGGTCCTGAGAATCGGCAGCCCCGCAGCCTCGATCCGCGCGTAGACCGCATCGACGTCCTTGACCTCGAAATTGATCAGCAGCCCGCTTGTCCTGCCCCGCCCCTCCGCGGGAATCGTCTCATGATCGCCGTCGACGATGCCGAGATTGACGCGCCTGTCCTCGGTCGAGCGCAGATGCACGTACCAGTCGCTTTCAAACAGCGATTCGAAGCGGAAGTGCTCGACATAAAACGCTGCCGTGCCGGCCACGTCGCCGGTCATCAGCACGGGATAGTAGCTCGTCGTCTTCATGGCTTTTCTTCCTCTCGAAAAACACATACAGTCTGCATGTTGATGCATTTAACATACAGGCTGAATGTATGCAAGTAAGGACCGAACGGCGATCCAACCGCGACCGCACCGAGGCGACACGCGCGCAACTGATCGCGGCGGCACGCAAGCTTTTTGCCGAAAAATCCTACGCCGAGATCGGCACGCCGGAGATCGTCGCCTTGGCCGGGGTGACGCGCGGGGCGCTCTATCATCACTTCGCCGACAAGCAGGCGCTGTTTGCCGCCGTGGCCGAAGCGGAAGCTGCGGCCGTGGCCACCGAGATCGAGCAGGCAGCTCCCGACGATCTTAGCCCGCGCGAGGCGCTGCTGGCCGGCAGCAGCGCCTATCTCGAGGCGATGCAGGCGCCCGGCCGAACACGGCTCCTGCTGCTCGACGGACCAGCCGTGCTCGGCCGGATCGGCATGGACGAGATCGACGACCGCCACGGCAACCGCACCTTGCGCGAGGGGTTGGCAATGGCAATGCGCGCCGGCGCGCTCCGCAAGCTGCCGCTGGCAGCACTCACCAGCCTGCTGGCCGCCGCCTTCGACCGCGCAGCGCTCGCCGTCGACGCCGGCGCGCCGGCCGCCGAGCAGATGGAGGTGATCACCGCCCTCATCGACGGCCTGATGCTGCCGGCGAGGCCTTGATACAAAAAGGCCCGGCGCAATGGCCGGGCTGGTGCTTCCAATTGTCGGTCGGCAGGACTAGCCGAACATGCGTTCGCCCTGCTCGTCGACCAGTTGCCGGCCCTTGGTCAGCGACACCTCGACAGCGTCGTCGAGTGCTGCGAAGCGGTCGGCGCGGATGAACTTGTGCTCCTTGACCACGCCGTCGATTTCCTTGGATACGACACCGCAGGTCTGGAACTGGCCCTCTTCCTTGTAGGGCGTCGCCTTGACCGAAAACCCCTTGTATTCGATCTCCTTGGCAACAGCCGATGCTGGCGCCTCGGTTGCACCGCCTCCGCCGCCAAAAAGCCTCTTCAGAAACGACATCCTGGTTCTTCCCGTTGTTTTTCCGCAGCTTAGACGGTCGTCTTGATTCAGTCGAGGCGTTTCGACCTGGGAGGAACCGCAGCCCCCGTAAGGTGCGGGCGCTGCGGTACCGCCCTGGCAAGCTGCTATCCCATCGAAGCGATGATCTCGCGGTAGGCAAGTTCCGGGAATGCCTTCATCGTGCGCGTCCGGACATTGCCGCCCTGGCCGAGCATCAGCGCGAAGCGCGCCACCACCGCGTCGTCGGGCGCATCGACGATCCCGACCATGTCATAGTCACCCATGGTCAGGAAAAACTGCTTGAACGAGCCACCCATGTCGCCAAGCAGCTTCTTGGCGGCATCAAGCCGCTTGGGCGAGGACCTGACGTCACGCACGCCCTGGTCAGTCCAGTTGATCAGCATGATGTATGTCGTCACGGCACACCTCCCTCCGGTGCCACGGAGCACGGCAAAACGCCGGGGCGGGCATCCGGGTGATCGCCCTGAAATGCATCCACGCGCTAAGTATCCGCCCCTGCCGCACTGTCCGCAAGGCAAGGCGAAGCCTTGTCGCACCATTTGATCGGAAATCGCCGACCGGCATAGCCTGCTATGTCAGAGGCAGTCTTCCGCCTGCTGCCTTCAGCGTTCGGTCAGCGCAAGCTTTGCCCCGAGCATGACAAACGCGGCCGCGAATGTGCGGCGCATCCAGGTCATCACCCGTGGGCTACCCGTCACCTTGTCGCGCACGGCCGCTGCACACAGGCCATAGATCGTAAAGATCACGAAGGTGGCAGCCATGAACACGCCGGAGAGTTCGAGCATGCGCATCAGCACATGCGGCTCGTTCGGCGCGATGAACTGCGGCAGGAAGGCCACGAAGAAGATCGACAGCTTCGGGTTGAGCACATTGATCAGGACGCCGTCGACCAGCACCTGCCGGGCGCTACGCGGGTCGGCACCGGCGTCCACCTTCAGCGCGCCCTGCTCGCGCAGGCTCTGCCAGGCCATGTAGAGCAGATAGGCGACGCCGGCATATTTGACGATCTCGAAGGCAAGCGCGCTGGCATGCAGCAGCGCAGCCAGTCCGGTCAGCGCGGCAACCAGATGCGGCACGATGCCGAGCGTGCAGGCGAAGGCAGCGAGCACGCTCGCTCGCCCGCCGCGCGAAAGCCCGGCCGCCAGCGTGTAGACGACGCCGGTGCCCGGTGAAGCGACTATGATCAGCGTGGTCAGCAAGAACTCGATCGACATGGCCCCTCCCCCGAGCGCGTTCAATCCTTCGGCGCGACGCATTTGCGGTCGCGGAACAGCGCCCACTCCTCGCAGACCTGCCCGTCCGGCATATGGCAGTATCCAGTGGCGTTCCCAACGGCATCCCTGGCGATCTCGGAACGCCCGCCGATCTTGGCGCAATGCGCCGAAGCGGGGTTGGGCATGCCAATCGGTTCCTTTGGCGCGGCACCGGCGCCAATCATGACGAATGAAAGTGCCGAAAGACCTGTCGCTGTCTGCACAAGCTGTCGCATTGCACTCCCCTTAACAAAAAAAGCCCGGGAACATGCCCGGGCTTTTGATCCATTCTCAGCTGTCGAGGAAGCTTCTCAGCTTGCGCGAGCGGCTCGGGTGCTTGAGCTTGCGCAGCGCCTTGGCCTCGATCTGGCGGATACGTTCGCGCGTCACCGAGAACTGCTGGCCGACCTCTTCGAGCGTGTGGTCGGTGTTCATGCCGATACCGAAACGCATGCGCAGCACGCGTTCCTCACGCGGAGTGAGCGAGGCGAGCACGCGCGTGGTGGTCTCGCGCAGATTGGCCTGGATCGCCGCGTCAATCGGCAGGATCGCCATCTTGTCCTCGATGAAATCGCCGAGGTGCGAATCCTCCTCGTCGCCGACTGGCGTTTCGAGGCTGATCGGCTCCTTGGCGATCTTCAGCACCTTGCGCACCTTTTCGAGCGGCATGGCGAGCTTTTCGGCCAGTTCTTCCGGCGTCGGCTCGCGGCCGATCTCGTGCAGCATCTGGCGCGAGGTGCGAACGATCTTGTTGATCGTTTCGATCATGTGCACCGGAATGCGGATGGTGCGGGCCTGGTCGGCGATCGAACGGGTGATCGCCTGCCTGATCCACCATGTGGCGTAGGTCGAGAACTTGTAGCCGCGACGGTACTCGAACTTGTCGACCGCCTTCATCAGGCCGATGTTGCCTTCCTGGATGAGATCCAGGAACTGCAGGCCGCGGTTGGTGTACTTCTTGGCAATGGAGATGACGAGGCGGAGATTGGCCTCGACCATTTCCTTCTTGGCAATCGCTGCCTCGCGCTCGCCCTTCTGCACCTGATTGACGATCTTGCGGAACTCGAGGATCGAGATCGCCGTCTCGGTGGCGAGGTTCTGGATCTCGGCGCGCAGGTCGCGGATGGTGTCCTTCTCGTTCTTGGTGAACTCCTTCCAGCCGCGGCTGGACAGGTTGGCGATCGAGCGGGTCCAGTTCGGATCGAGCTCGGAGCCCTGGTATTCGCGCAAGAACTCTTCGCGGCGCACGCCATAGCTTTCGGCGAGGCGCAGAAGCTTGCCCTCGTTCTGCACCAGGCGCTTGTTGATGTCGTAGAGCTGCTCGACCAGCGCCTCGATGCGGGCCTGGTTGAGCGACAGCGACTTCACCGCCGTGATCAGCTGGTCCTTCAGTTCCTTGAGGCGACGGTCCTGGCTCGGCGACAGGGTGCCGGCGGCAGCAAGACGGTTCTCGACCTGCTGGTCCTGCAGCTTGCGCAGCTTCTTGTAGGTGTCGGCGATGACGTCGAGCGTCTCCATCACCTGCGGCCGAAGCTCTGCTTCCATGGCCGCCAGCGACAGGCTGGCCTCGTCCTCGTCTTCTTCCTCTTCCTCGCCGCGGTTGTCGCCGCCGACATTGGTGATGTCGTCTTCGTCGTCACCGCCGCGACGGCGCCCAGCCTTCGGCTCTTCCTTCGGCTTGGCGTCCTCGTCGATGCGTTCGACGATCGGCGCCTGCTTGGCCTCGGGGCCGGCATAGGTGGCTTCGAGGTCGATGATCTCGCGCAGCAGGATCTTGGCTTCGTTGAGCTCGTCACGCCAGATGATGATGGCCTGGAAAGTCAGCGGGCTCTCGCACAGGCCGGCGATCATCGTCTCGCGGCCGGCCTCGATACGCTTGGCGATGGCGATTTCGCCTTCGCGCGACAGAAGCTCCACCGAACCCATTTCGCGCAGATACATGCGCACCGGGTCGTCGGTACGGTCGGTCGGCTCTTTCTTGGTCGTGGTGGCGGCAACAGCCGTGCCAGTCTGCTCGGCAAGTTCGTTGGCATCTTCCTCGGCGTCGCCTTCGGAAGCTTCCGCCTCTTCGCCCTGCTCGTCGTCCTCGACGACGTTGATGCCCATGTCCGAGAGCATCGCCATCGTGTCTTCGATCTGCTCGGAAGTCACTTCCTCCGAGGGCAGCACCGCATTGAGCTCGTCCATGGTGACATAGCCGCGCTTCTTAGCGAGCTTGATCATCTTCTTGACAGCGTCATCGGAAAGGTCGAGCAAGGGGCCGTCAGGGGCGCCTTCGCGTTCGGTCTCGACCTCTTCCTTTTCTTTTGTCGCCATTCTTCGCTTTCTCCAGGCGGCCCGTCAGCCGCTTATACTCTCGGACAGTGCAAATCAGATGGGCTCATCCAACCTGCGCCTGAACTGCCAGTAGCTGCACCTGTGTTAAGTCCAGATTAACCCTGATATCTGTGGCGGAATATCTTCCTGTCCAGTGACAAGCGCCCCGATCCGCATTTTCAGGCCATCGACACGGTCGGCAGCCATGCTGCCGGTTAACTTTTTCGAATCGACCTGATTCCGCCATTCTGGCGGAAGGTCAAGCGCCTGTCGCATGATTCGCACCAAAAAGGCGAATCAATTGCGGCAAACGGGTCAATCCGCCTCAGTTGCGTCCGCTTCGGCCCGAGGACACGCCGAAGCCTTCGATAAGCGCTTCGGTAGCCTGCACATCGTGAAACTGCGCCTGAACCTCCACCAGATGCCTGTAGTTCTCATCTGTCGGATCGGTCGCCAGCGCCGCCTCGGCCTGTTTCAGCTCCTTATGTAAGGTGCGCGCGCTGCGGTGCAAGTGCAACGCCTGCGCGAAGGCATCGCGGGCGTCCTCGAGGGCGGCATCTTCCAATGCCGTCCACTGGCGCGCCTTGCGCACCAGCGCCACCGCCCGCTCCCATATCTCGGCGCAGCCGGCCCGCTCGATCGCCGCCACGACCTGGTCGCGGCTGTTGGCCTCATGATGCGCCATCGCATCGATCAGCACCGCATGCAGTTGCCTGAGTTCGCCATTGCTGAGGTCGAGCCTGTCGACATGGTCGAAATTCTCGTCGATCAGCATCGGGTGGTTGACCAGGGCGACGACCAGCGCGGTCTCGCGCAGCGGCATGATGCTGCCCGCCCGCTTGACCATGGCCGAACGCGCCAGGCTTTCGGAGACGGCGAACCGGCCGGCGGCTGACCCTGCCCCGCCCTTGCCCCACTGGCCTCGTTCACCCTTGCCGAACGAGCCCTTGCCACGCTCGCCCTGGCCCTGCTGGCGTCCGCGCTGGTTGCCGAAGAAGCTGAGAACGCGGTCGCGCATCTCCTGCTGGTAATGGTAGCGGACGCTCTCGTCCTTGACCCGGCTGGTCAGCTCGCGCAGCGTCTTTTCAAGCTCGGCCCGCCGCTCGGGCGTATCGAACACGCCACCAGAAGTCTCGCGCATCCACAACAGGTCGGCCAATGGCCGCGCAGCCCCAAGCACCGCGCGGAAGGCTTCCGGCCCCTCGGCCTTGACCAGGTCGTCGGGGTCCTTGCCCTCGGGCAGCAGCGCAAAGCGTGCGGTGTGGCCCGGTGCCACCATCGGCAGCACCAGATCGGCAGCGCGATAGGCTGCCTTGAGGCCCGCCTTGTCGCCGTCGAAGCACAGCACCGGCTCGCCCGACATGCGCCACAGCAGTTCGAGCTGGTTTTCGGTCAATGCCGTGCCCAGCGGCGCCACCACATTCTCGAACCCGGCCTGGGCAAGCGCGATGACATCCATGTAGCCTTCGACGGCGATCACCGCCCCGCCCTTCTGCAGCGCCTTGCGGGCGCGGGCGAAATTGTAGAGCACGTTGCCCTTGTGGAAGAGCTCGGTCTCCGGCGAGTTGAGATACTTGGCCGAAATCTCCGCCGACATCGCCCGCCCGCCAAAGGCGATGATGCGGCCGCGCGAATCCGGGATCGGAAACATGATGCGGTCGCGAAACCGGTCGTAGGACACCGGCACGTCCTCGAAGACGGTCAGCCCGCAGGCTTCCATCTGCGCCTTCTCGACCCCTTTGGAGGCCAGAAATTCCTTGAGCGCGTTGCGGCTGTCGGGCGCATAGCCGAGCCGGAACGATTGCTGGGTTGCCGGCGCCAAGCCGCGGTCGCGCAGATAAGCCCGGGCCTTGGCCCCGTCGGCAGCCTGCAGCCGCTCCTGGAAGAACTGCGTCGCCAGTTCCATGACGTCGTGCAGCGTGGCGCGCTCGCGCTCGCGCCGCTCCTCCTGCGCGTCGCGTGCCGGCATCGGTACGCCCGCCATCTCGGCGACGCGCTCCACCGCCTCAGGAAAGCTCAGGCCGTCGAGTTCGGTAAAGAAGCGGAAATGGTCGCCCGACACGCCGCAACCGAAGCAGTGGTAGCGGCCCTTGCGATCCTCGCAGTGGAAGGACGGCGATTTTTCGCCATGGAACGGGCAACACGCCCAATAGTCGCCGCGCTGGGCGTTGGTCTTCTTGCGGTCCCAGGTCACGCGCTGGCCCACCACCGCCGAAATCGGCACGCGGTCGCGTATCTCGCTCAAAAATCCATCGGAAAAGCGCATCGGGCCCTGCTTGTTTCCACCTCATATAGTCGAGCCAACCGATACCAGCGACCCTTATTCACGCCCATGCCCGGTATTCACAGCCCGGTGGCGGACTGCCGTTCAAATTGCGGCGCTCCGGCGTCGCCGGCAATCCACTGCCCGATCGCAATTTCGATACGATGCGCAATCCCCGTTTGCCGCAATTGCACAGCCGTGCAATATGGACGAAAACTATTATCCGGCTAATCTAATCGGCATGGACATGACAGTGATTCGCTTGAACACGCAGACGCCCGCGCCCACCGACTCCCGGTGCATCCGGTGAGCGGCTCGGTCGTCCTCATCCATCTTGCCGGCGCGATCGCGCTGCTTTTGTTCGCCACCCGCATGGTCCGCACCGGCGTCGAACGCGCCTATGGCGACGTGCTGCGCCACAAGCTGCGCGACACCATGCGCAACCCCTTGATGGCCGTGCTTGCGGGCACAGCACTTGCAATCGCCTTCCAGAGCTCGACCGCCGTCACCCTGCTGGTCGGCTCCTTTGCCGGTTCAGGCATCGTCAGCGGCATGGCCGGCCAGCTCGCCGTGCGCGGCGCCGAGATTGGCTCGGCGCTTGTCATCAAGATCCTGACCTTCGACCTGTCGCTGCTGGTGCCGCTGTGCCTGATCGCCGGCACCACGATGTTTCTCGCCACGGAAAGGCGCAACTGGCAGCAGAGCGGCCGCATCCTCGTCGGCATCGGCCTGCTCATCCTGTCGCTCGAAATGGTCGGCCAGGCGTCCGAGCCGCTGCGCGAAAGCCAGCTTCTGCCCATCATCGTCGACTATTTCGCCGGCGACCCGGTCACTGCCTATCTGCTCGCCGCCCTCGTCACCTGGCTGTTCCATTCGTCCATCGCCGCCGTCCTGCTGATCGTCGCCCTGGCCGGACGCGGCTTCGTGCCGCCCGAACTTGGCATTACCTTGGTGCTGGGCGTCAATCTCGGCAGCTCGGTCATCGCCCCCTTGCTGACGCGCCATGCCGAGCCGGCCGTGCGGGTCGTTCCCGTCGGCAACCTGTTGATGCGCGGCGCGGGCTCGTTGGTGATGCTCGTCCTGTTCCTCACCTTCGAACCGTCGGTCGCCTTCCTCGGCTCGACCGTGCCCGACCAGATCATCAACGCCCACATCCTGTTCAACTGCATCATCCTGGTCGCCGGCATTCCGCTGGCCAAGCTCGTCTACAGCGCCTCGCAAAAGATCGTGGCGCTGGGCGCCAAGCCCGACCCCGCCAAGGAGATGGAGACTACCGAGCTCAGCGCGCTCAACGAAAGTGCGCTGACCACGCCGTCGCTCGCGCTTGCCAACGCTACGCGCGAAGTGGTGCGCGTCTGCGAAACCGTCGAGATCATGCTCCAGCGCATCATCGAGCTTTACGAACAGGCCGACGACGACAAGATCAAGGCGCTCGCCGCGCTCGACGACCGCGTCGACCGCAAGCACGCCGCCATCAAGTTCTACCTCGCCAGGGCCACCATCCAGCAGATGACCGAGGACGAGGCGCTGCGCTGTCAGGAACTGCTCGGCGCCTGCGTCAAGCTCGAGCAGGTCGGCGACATCATCGTCCGCAACATGCTCGCCCATGTGCAGAAAAAGCTCGATCGCGGCCTGGAATTCACTCCGGAAGGCTGGCGCGAACTCACCAGCTTCCACGCCGCGGTGATGGCCAATGCGCGTCTCGCCTTCAACGTTCTGGTTTCCCGCGATCCGCAAACGGCCCGGCAACTGGTGCTGGAGAAGGACCGGCTGCGCGACGTCGAAAAGGAAACCAGCCAGAGCCACTTCCTGCGCCTGCGCGACGGCACCATCAAGAGCGTCGAGACCAGCTCGATCCATCTCGACACCATCCGCGACCTCAAGCAGATCAACTCGCTGCTCGCCTCGATCGCCTATCCGGTCCTCGAGGAGCGTGGCCTGCTGCAGGGCTCACGCCTCAAGGTCAGCTGATCGGCTGTAAGCTCGGCCGCTTTGGTGCCCTGCGAATACCTTATCGAGCGCGGGTATCAGGGGCTAAGCTGACACGCTGTCTTCCCTAAGAAGGCGGAGCGTCCTGGCTCTTCGTACGCAGGTCGATCACCCGCTTGGCCTTGCCATGGGAGCGTTCGATCGTGCCGGGATCGACCACCCGCACCCTGCTTGCAATGCCGACAAATGCCTTGATGAAGTGTTCAGCCCTGTGCTCGAGCGCATTGTGCTGGGCCGCCGTCAGCTTGCCGGAAATTTTCCGGCGCGCTTCGACGACGACCTCGAGCTCATCGAGGTGGCCGTGCCGATGCAGCTCGAGCATGTAGTGCGGGGCAAGATTGCGCTCATGCGCCAGCGCCGCCTCGACCTGTGAGGGGAAAATATTGACGCCGCGGATGATCAGCATGTCATCACTGCGTCCCTTGACCCGTTCCATCCGGCGCATCTGGCGCGCCGTGCCGGGCAGCAACCGGGTCAGGTCGCGGGTCCGATAGCGGATCAGCGGCATGCCTTGCTTGGTCAGCGTCGTGAGAACCAGCTCACCGGCCGTGCCGTCGGCCAGTGGCGCACCACTTTCCGGGTCGATGATCTCAGGAAGAAAATGGTCCTCCCAGACGGTGAGACCGTCCTTGGTCTCGATGCACTCCTGGGCGACGCCCGGGCCCATGATCTCCGACAAGCCATAGATGTCGAGCGCGTCCAGCCCCATGCGCTTCTCGATTTGTGCTCGCATGCCCTCCGTCCAGGGCTCCTCGCCAAACAGGCCCAGCCGCAGACTGCTCGCCCGCGCATCAAGCCCCTGGCGATGGAATTCGTCGGCGATTGCCAACATGTAGGACGGCGACGCCATGATGATGTCGGGTTTGAAATCGTTGATCACCTGCACCTGGCGTTCGATTGAGCCAGCGCCGATCGGGATCACCGCCGCGCCGAGATACTCGCCCCCGTAGTGTGCGCCAAGACCGCCCGTAGACAGGCCGTAACCATAGGCGACATGGATCTTGTCGCTTGCCCGCCCGCCTGCCGCTCGAATGGATCGAGCCATCAGTTGCGACCAGGTGTCGACATCCTTGCTAGTATAGGCAACCACCGTCGGCCGCCCTGTCGTTCCGCTCGAGGCATGGATGCGGACAATCTCGTCCATCGGCACTGCCAGCAGCCCGAACGGGTAGTTTTCGTTCAGGTCGGCTCTGGTCGTGAACGGAAACTTGGTAATGTCGTCGATCTGCTTCAGGTCGGAGGGATGAACCTCGGCCGCCGCGAATTTCGCCCGATAGTAGGGAACGTTTTCATAGGCGCGGCTGACTGCCTGTTTCAGGCGCATGAACTGGACGGATCGAAGTTCATCCAGGCTTGCGGACTCTATTGCCTCCGGACCCTGTGCTGCAACCATGATCTCTCCTTCTCGCTTGGAGCGGAAAGAATAGCATCACCTATGACAAACCATATAAATCCTTCGATAAGTCGCATAGCACATTGTGTCTATTGCGGCAGCGAATGCCGATCATTACCTATATTAGGCAACAAATCGTCACAAGCTTTCAAAACAAGAACTTTACGCTCATAAAGATTGCGAGGATCGACGCATTCTATTTGCGCTCGTCGGCATAGGCCAGTCGAAACTCGGCGTGTCCGACGCGCATTTGTGCACCCTTTTGCGCTCGTCGGCATGCCAGGAAAGATGTACTTCAGTACGTTCGATCTATGCATGTCCGGAAGATCGATCCGCCTTCCGGGCATGCACATCGCGGCATCAAAACGCGGATTGTACGCCGCCCTACTGCAGCAGTTCCTTGATGATACCGCTCGCCTTGCCGAAATCCATCTGGCCGGGATAGCGCTCCTTGAGCACATTCATGGCGCGCCCCATGTCGCGCAGGCCCTCGGCGCCAACCTCGGCGATCGCTTTGCGCGCCGCCTCGCGCACCTCGTCCTCGTTCATCTGCTTGGGCAGGAACTCCGAAATGATGACGCTTTCCTCGCGCTCCTGCGCTGCCAGTTCCAGCCGGTTGCCGTCTTCGAAGGCCTTGGCCGACTCTTGACGCTGCTTGACCATCTTGGTCAGGATCTGCAGGATATCCTCGTCGGTTACCGGGCCCTTTCCGGCGCCGCGCTGGGCGATATCGCGGTCCTGGATGGCGGCCTGGATCAGCCGCAAGGTCGAGGTGCGGCGCTTGTCGCCAGCCTTCAATGCAGTCTTCAGCGCCTCGGCGAGTTTCTCGCGCATGGCCAATTCTCCTCAACACGTCACGAACAATAGCGCCGATCTGCCACAGCGGCAAACCGAATGCCAATGGCCAACTTCCTGTTTTTAATGAGAAAAAATATTAACCACTAATATTGCCGCAGTCATTGACCCAAAAGCGGCCTTCCCCTATTGTCCGCGCCTTGCAAGGACTAATTTGGTTTGTGCACGGGGCTCGCAATATTGCGGTCGCCCGTGCTTTTCGCTGCGCGAAAATGGCCCCTCCCAGCCATCTTTCAAGTCGCGGCATCCGCTACGCAGGAGCATCGACATGGCCTCAGAGACCGCCCCCTGGGCAACCGAAGCACCGACTGCCGTTCTGGTTCTGGCCGACGGCACGGTGATCACGGGCCGCGGCCTTGGCGCGACCGGCAGCGCCGTCGCCGAAGTCTGCTTCAACACCGCGCTCACCGGCTACCAGGAGATCCTCACCGACCCCTCCTATGCCAGCCAGATCGTCACCTTCACCTTCCCCCATATCGGCAACATCGGCACTAACGACGAGGACATCGAGGACCTGAACCCCGCGGCCCGCTTCGGCGCGGTCGGAGCGGTGTTCAAGGCCGACGTCACCAACCCGTCCAGCTATCGCGCTGCCGGCCATCTCGACCAGTGGCTGAAGCGGCGCGGTATTGTGGCGATGTCCGGCGTCGACACCCGCGCGCTGACCGCGCTGATCCGCGAAAAGGGCTCGCCCAACGCCGTCATCGCCCATTCGCCCGACGGCAAGTTCGATCTCGACAATCTCAAGGCGCAGGCTCGGGCCTGGTCGGGTCTCGTCGGCCTCGACCTCGCCAAGGAGGTGACATCAGGCCAGTCGTCGTCCTGGACCGAGACGCCCTGGGTCTGGAATGAAGGCTATGGCGAGCGCAATGAAGCCACGATGCACGTCGTCGCCGTCGATTTCGGCGTCAAGCGCAACATCCTGCGCCTGCTCGCCGGCCTCGGCGCCAAGGTGACCGTCGTTCCGGCCAAGACCAGCGCCGAAGACATCCTGGCCATGAAGCCGGACGGCATCTTCCTGTCCAATGGCCCCGGCGATCCCGCGGCAACCGGCGAATATTCGGTTCCGGTGATCCGTGACCTTCTCAAGACCGAACTGCCGGTCTTCGGCATCTGCCTCGGCCACCAGATGCTGGCGCTCGCCCTCGGCGGCAAGACCGAGAAGATGCACCAGGGCCACCACGGCGCCAACCATCCGGTCAAGGACCACACCACCGGCAAGGTTGAGATCGTGTCGATGAACCACGGCTTCGCGGTCGACGCCGCCTCGCTGCCTGAGGGCGTGGAGGAAACCCACGTCTCGCTGTTCGACGGCTCCAACTGCGGCATCGCGCTGACCGGCCGCCCGGTGTTTTCGGTCCAGCATCACCCCGAGGCCTCGCCCGGCCCGCAGGACTCGCACTATCTGTTCCGCCGCTTCGCCAACCTGATCCGCGAACGGCAGGGCGAACCGGCGCTGGCCGAGCGCTGATCGGCTCTTTCACGGCTTTCGTCAAAAGAGGCTCCGCTTTGCGGGGCCTCTTTTTTTTCATGGGGACAGCGCCGCACTGGCGGAACCGCTCACTGCTTTGCCTGGTACAGCTCCGAGGCAGCCTTCTTCAGCGCGCTGCGCCCTTCAGGCCGGAAATACATCATGTGGCCACCTTCCAGCACCTCGGTGCGGATCGGCTTGGCGCCGGCAAGGCTAGGCAATTGGCCGACGAGATAGCTGGAGGTCATATAGGGTGTGATCAGATCGGTGTAGCCGTTGACGATGAGCACGCCGAGGTCCGGGTTCAGCGCCCGCGCCTGCTGCAGATCCTCCATCACCCCGGCATATCCCTGGCGCGTCGAACTCGTTCCGAAATCCCAGTTGCCGCTGACGTCGCGATTGAGAAGCCAATAGCTGAGATCCGTGCGGAAATTGAGCTCGTCACGGACATAGTCGACAAAGGCGGAGGTCAGCACCGGCACGCTTCGGTCGAGCACCGGGTCGGGGCCGCGAAGTCCCGCGTCATCGGGGGCAATATCAGCGGTTTCGATCGTGCCGTCATAAGGGCTCACCACCTTGCCCTTTGCCCGGGCAAACTCCTTGGCGAAAAGCGATGTCGGGATGCGGGCAAAGTTCCGTTGCACCAGTTCCAGCGGCAGGCCGGTGATCTCGGCGACACGCTGGCTGGCCTGGCGCCCGCCCTGCTCGAGGCCGCCTGCAATTGCCGTGAGATAGTCGCCGAGCGCATAGCGCTCGATTTCGGCCAACTTTCCCCGCAATTCCGAACCGCTGACGCCCTGGCTGCCCAAGCGCACGGCTGCCAGCGAAGGAAGCTCGAGCGCCCAGCGCAGCGGCTGGAACTCGTCGCCGTATACCAGCGCGAACTCGAGCGCCGGCGAAATGAGGATGATGCCGCTCGGGTTGATGCCGACATCTTCCTGCAGCGTCCTCGCAAGCAGGGCTGCCCGGAACCCGCCATAGCTTTCACCGGCAAGGAACACCGGCGATGCGGTGCGGCCCGCCTGGGCGAGGTAGAGCCGGATGAAGGCGCCTATAGACGAGGCGTCCTGCTTGACGCCCCAGAAATTGTGCGCCTCCTGCCCGGGTGCCTCGCGGCTGTAGCCGGTGCCGACGGGATCGACGAAGACCAGGTCGGTCATGTCGAGCCAGGTGCTGTCATTGTCGACCAGTTTCTGCGGCGGCGAGAGGAAACGTCCATCCTCGGCCGTCGCCAGGACGCGCGGGCCGATCGCGCCGAGATGCAGATAGGCGGACGCCGCACCCGGCCCCCCGTTGAAGACGAAGGTGATCGGCCGCTTGGGATCGGGTTCCCGATCCGCGCCGGTGAGGAGCGTGTAGGCGACATAGAAAATTTCCGCAGTCACCTCGCCCTTGCCCGACAGCAACGACAATGTGCCAGCCGTTGCGCGGTAATCGAGCTTCCGGCCGGCCACTGTGATCGAGTGATCGGTGGTTTTCGGCAGCGGCAGCAGTGACAGGATCCCGCCCGTGGGTGCCGGTCGCTCGGCAACATTGGCATGGGTTAGGCCTACGCCTCCGATCAGGAGCAAGAGTACGAGGAACAATTCCTGCAGCCTGCGCATGATCCCCTCCCGGGCGGAACAACCGCCTGGAAGGTTAGCACAGCATTCGCCGCGCCGAAGTCACAGGAGCGTGCGGTCGCCCGGCTGACGATGGCTCACGAGGTGGCGGTCGCCCGCTTTGCCGGTTTTTCCACCTTCACCACGAACACCAGCAGCGACAGGGTGAGAAACACCCCGCCCAGCGCGAACGGCGCTCCGGCAAAATTGACCGGCGCATTGGGCCCGGTGAACCATGCGAAGATGCCCGTGTAGAGCAGCGGCGTGATGATGCTGGTGATCGAAAACAGGCTGCTCATGGCGCCCTGCAATTCGCCCTGCGCCGAAGGCGGCACCTTGGCGGCTGCCAGGCTGCGCAGCGGCGGGTCGGCCAGCGCCTCGAGACAGGTCACCAGGATCACCGCATAGATCATCCAGCCTTCCCAGGCCGCGGCGTAACCGAAGGCGGCGATGGCGGTGAATGCGAGCCCCACCGCTGCCGTGTGCCATTCGCCGAGCCTGGGGATCACACGCGGCAATACCAAAGCCATCACCACCGCGCCGCCGATGCCGAACACCCCGAGCGAAAAGCCGATCTGCTGCTGGCTCCAGTCATAGCGATAGCTGGTGACGAACGACCAGACCGCCGGATACATCATGTGGCCGAGCGCCATCAGGAAGAACACCAGCCCTATCCAGCCAATGCCCTTGTAGTTGCGCATCTGCTTCAGCGCGCCGAGCGGATTGGCGCGACGCCACTCGAACTTGCGCCGATGATGCTCGGCCAGCGTCTCGGGTAACAGGAAATAGGCCAGGACGAAATTGAGGAACGCGAGTCCAGCGGCGAAGAAGAACGGCACGCGCGGGCCAAACTCGCCGAGCAGGCCACCCAGCACCGGGCCGATGACAAAGCCGACGCCGAAGGCGATGCCCAGAAGGCCAAAATTCTTGGCCCGGTTGTCGTCATTCGAGACGTCGGCGATGAAGGCGGCCGCCGTCGAATAGCTCGCACCGCTGATGCCGGCCAGCACGCGGCCGATGAACAGGATCGAATAGGACCAGGCCAGCGCACAGATCAGGTTGTCGATGGCAAATGTCAGCACCGAGGCGAGCAGGATCGGGCGACGACCGAAACGGTCGCTGAGGTTGCCCATCAGCGGTGCAAACAGGAACTGCATCGCAGCATAGGCGAAAAGCAGCCAGCCGCCTTCGATCGCCGCCTCGCCGACCCCGACGCCGGTCAGTTCCCTGAGATAGGCCGGCAGCACGGGCATGATGATGCCGATGCCGATGATGTCGAGCAGCAGCGTCATGAAGACGAGCGCCAGGCCCCGTTTGGCGGATTTTTGATCAAGCATGTCGCACTCGCTCTTTTTCAGCCGCCCGGGGGCAAGACGGAGGCAGGCTTATAGGCGAAGAAGGGTGCTGGAACAATGCAGGAACGCGTCGGAAAAGGTCAGCTCCTGACAAATGGCGCAGGCGACCTACGCCACCGCGCGCCCCTCGCTGGCCTCGAGGATCGAGAACCATTGCTGCCGGTCCAGCCTGACATCGAGCGCCGAGGCCAGTTCGGCAAGTCGCTCCGGCTTCATCGTGCCGAGTACGGGGACCAGCCGCGCTGGGTGCCTGAGCAGCCAGGCAATGGCGATGGTCGCGATATCGGGACAACCGGTTTCGCCAGCAACCACCGTCAGCGCTGCGCGCACCTTGTGCTCCCGCGCACCGTCGCCTGTGAGCAACGAGCCGCCTCCAAGCGGCGACCAGATCATCGGCGCGTAACGCAGCCGCTGCGCATGGTCCAACCGGCCATCGGTCAGCGCCGAGGTCTCCAGCACCGAATGCTCGATCTGGTTGGTGACAAGCGGAATGGACAGGCGCGAGGCCAGCAGATCGAACTGATCAGGCGTGAAATTCGACACGCCGACGGCACGCACCTTGCCTGCCTCGACCAGTTTTTCCAGCGCCGCCGCCGTTTCGTCGGCATCCATCAGCGGGTCGGGGCGGTGGATCAGCAACAGGTCGAGATAGTCGGTCCTGAGGTTGGCCAGCGACCGCTCGACCGACGCAGCGATATGTTCGGCACTGGTATCATAGTGTTTCAGCCGGTTATCCGGGCGATTGGGCGATTTCAGCATGATGCCGCATTTGCTGACCAGTTCGATGCCGTCGCGCCTGCCGGCCCAATGCGCCAGACCTTCGCCGAAGGCCTCTTCCACGGTGTAGCCACCGTAGATGTCGGCATGATCGAAACTGGTGATGCCGAGATCGACAGCCGTGCCGATGAGCCGCGCCACGTCCTTGGGGCCAGGTTTCTCCGCGCCGTTCAAGAGCCGCCATGCGCCGAACACCAGTCGCGACAACGACAGGCCGTCAGGTGTCAGCGCTATGCGGGTCGCCGCGCCCATTCAGATCGGATTGTTGAAGGTGTCGCAGTCCGACAGCTTGCCGCTCTTGAAGCCTGTAGCGAACCAGCGCTGGCGTTGCGCCGACGTACCGTGGTTGAAGCTCTCAGGCACGACATAGCCCTGCATGCGCTTCTGCAGCGTGTCGTCGCCGATCTGCCGGGCAGCATTGAGCGCCTCTTCCACGTCGCCCTGTTCGAGCAGGCCCTTCTGGTCGGTGTAGTGTCCCCAGATGCCGGCAAAGCAATCGGCCTGCAATTCGACGCGCACCGACATGGCGTTGGCCTCCGCCTCACTCATGCGCTGCCGCATCTGGTTGAACTTGGGCAGGATGCCGGTGAGGTTCTGCACATGGTGGCCGACCTCGTGGGCGATCACATAGGCCTGGGCGAAATCGCCCGCCGCGCCGAATTTCCTGGCCAACTGGTTGAAGAAGGCGGTGTCCAGATAAACCTTGCGGTCGCCGGGGCAATAGAAGGGCCCCGCCGCCGCCGAGGCATAGCCGCAAGCTGACGCCACCTGTCCCGAAAACAGCACCAGCTTGGGATCCTGGTACTTTAGCCCTTCGGCCTGAAAGATGCCGCTCCAGGTGTCTTCGGTCTCGGCCAGCACGGTGGCGACGAACTGGGTCATTTCGTCGTTTGACCGGGGCCCGGTCTGGGTCACCTGGCCGCCGCCGCCCGACATGCCGCCCTCCTCAAGAATCTGCAACGGATCGATGCCGCAGGCGCGCAACGCAAAGAACAGGATGACGAGGATGATGATGCCCGACAGGCCGCCGCCGCCGGTCACGCGGCCCATCGGCAGGCCGCCATTGCCGCGGCCAAATCCGCCCGGCATGCCCGTGCCGCGCTCGCCGCGGACATCCTCGATGTTGTCACTCTGGCGGCGGCCTTTCCATAGCATCTATGCATTCCTCGATCTGTTGGTCGAAGGCTCGACCGTGCCGTCCGCTTCAACAGAAAACTAGCTTAATGCAGGTGGCGAGTCACAGGCTTTTTTGGTGTGAACCGGGACTGCAGAACACGTCGGATCAGCATTTGTGCTTGCCCTCGCGCGACATTCTTCCGCGCCTGTGGAGCGTTCCTCAAAACGCCTTTTGCCTCGCCGACCCGATCCAGCCACGACGCTAACGCGGGTTGCCAGCGCTGGTTCCGGCCGCCAAGCGATCGAGCCGTGACGGGCGGTTCACGCTCCGGTGCGTCATTTTGCGTGTCGATCGCTAAGATGCTGGGGGGATTCGCGAATTTTCGGGGTTCCCCCCTCCCCGTCCTTCCCCTATAAGGCCCGCCTAGCCTGACACTTGAATCTCCCTTGCGCACCGGCCCGGGCATGCCCCGTCCCGGTTCTTCGCGCAGGCCTAATGACGGACCGAACCCATGCCAAAACGCACCGACATCAAGTCCATCCTGATCATCGGCGCCGGTCCCATCGTCATCGGCCAGGCCTGCGAGTTCGACTACTCCGGCACCCAGGCCTGCAAGGCGCTGCGCGAGGAAGGTTACCGCGTCATTCTGGTCAACTCCAACCCGGCCACCATCATGACCGACCCGGAGCTGGCCGACGCCACCTACATCGAGCCGATCACGCCCGAGGTTGTCGCCAAGATCATCGCCAAGGAGCGCCCCGACGCGCTGCTGCCGACCATGGGCGGCCAGACCGCGCTCAACACCGCCCTTTCGCTGCGCCGCATGGGCGTGCTCGAACGCTACAACGTCGAGATGATCGGCGCCGACGCGCACGCCATCGACAAGGCCGAGGACCGCGCCCTGTTCCGCGAGGCCATGGCCAAGATCGGGCTTGAGACGCCCAAGTCGATGCTGGCCAATGCCACCGACGTCAAGGACGCCGACCGCAAGCGCCACGAGGCCGAGCGCGCCGCCCTCAAGCTCGAAGCACCGGCCAATCTCGACGCAGCGCTCGACGCGCTCGAGACCCAGTGGAACCTCGGCGAAGGCGACCGCAAGCAGCGCTACATCAATCACGGCATGGCTGTTGCCGCCCAGGCGCTCGACCATGTCGGCCTGCCGGCCATCATCCGCCCGTCCTTCACCATGGGCGGCACCGGCGGCGGCATCGCCTTCAACCGCGAGGAATTCTTCGCCATCGTCCAGTCCGGCCTCGACGCCTCTCCCACCACCGAAGTCCTGATCGAGGAATCGGTGCTCGGCTGGAAGGAGTATGAGATGGAGGTCGTGCGCGACCGCGCCGACAACTGCATCATCATCTGCTCGATCGAGAACATCGACCCGATGGGCGTGCACACCGGCGATTCGATCACCGTTGCCCCTGCGCTGACCCTGACCGACAAGGAATACCAGATCATGCGCAACGCCTCGATCGCGGTGTTGCGCGAGATCGGCGTCGAGACCGGCGGCTCCAACGTCCAGTTCGCCGTCAACCCGGCCGACGGCCGCCTCGTCGTCATCGAGATGAACCCGCGCGTGTCGCGCTCGTCGGCGCTGGCCTCCAAGGCCACCGGCTTCCCGATCGCCAAGATCGCCGCCAAGCTCGCCGTCGGCTACACGCTCGACGAGCTTGAAAACGACATCACCGGCGGTGCGACCCCGGCTTCCTTCGAGCCGTCGATCGACTATGTCGTGACCAAGATCCCGCGCTTCGCCTTCGAAAAGTTCCCCGGCGCCGAGCCGACGCTGACCACTGCCATGAAGTCGGTCGGCGAGGTCATGGCGATCGGCCGTACCTTCCAGGAATCGCTGCAGAAGGCGCTGCGTGGCCTTGAGACCGGCCTAACCGGCCTCGACGAGATCGAGATCCCCGGCCTCGGCGTCAATGGCGACAATGGCGACGACCGCAACGCCATCCGCGCCGCACTCGGCACGCCCACGCCCGACCGGCTGCGCATGGTGGCGCAAGCCATCCGCATGGGCACCTCGCTCGAAGACGTGCACGCCATGTGCAAGATCGACCCGTGGTTCCTCGAACAGATCGCCGGCATCATCGCCACGGAAGCGCGCATCCGCGAGCACGGCCTGCCGCAGGATGCCGAAAACCTGCGCATGCTGAAGTCGATGGGCTTCTCCGACGCCCGCCTCGCCTCCCTGACGAAGTCCGAGCCGGAAGCGGTTCAGAAGGCGCGCCAGAAGCTCGGCGTGCACCCGGTCTACAAGCGCATCGACACCTGCGCTGCCGAGTTCGCCTCGCCCACCGCCTACATGTATTCGACCTACGAGTTGCCCTTTGCAGGAGCGCTCGCCGATGAGGCGCAGGTCTCCGACCGCAAGAAGGTCGTCATCCTCGGCGGCGGCCCCAACCGCATCGGCCAGGGCATCGAGTTCGACTATTGCTGCGTCCACGCCGCCTATGCGCTTCGCGAGGCTGGCTATGAATCGATCATGGTCAACTGCAACCCCGAGACCGTGTCGACCGACTACGACACCTCGGACCGGCTCTATTTCGAGCCGCTGACGGCGGAAGACGTGCTCGAAATCTTGCGCGCCGAGCAGGCCGCAGGCACGCTCCACGGCGTCATCGTCCAGTTCGGCGGCCAGACCCCGCTCAAGCTTGCGGATGCGCTCGAAAAGGCCGGCATCCCGATCCTCGGCACCTCGCCCGACGCGATCGACCTCGCCGAGGACCGCGACCGCTTCCAGAAGCTGCTCAAGAAGCTCGACCTGACCCAGCCCAAGAACGGCATCGCCTACTCCGTCGAGCAGGCCCGCACCGTCGCCGGCGAACTCGGCTTCCCGCTGGTCGTGCGCCCGTCCTACGTGCTCGGCGGTCGTGCCATGCAGATCATCCACAACGAGGGCATGCTGCAGTCCTACCTGCTCGACACCGTGCCGGGCCTGGTGCCCGAGGACATCAAGCAAAAGTATCCCAACGACAAGACCGGCCAGATCAACACCTTGCTCGGCAAGAACCCGCTGTTGTTCGACACCTATCTGTCGGGCGCCATTGAGGTCGACGTCGACTGCCTGTGCGACGGCAAGTCGACCTTCGTCTCCGGCATCATGGAGCACATCGAGGAAGCTGGCATCCACTCGGGCGACTCGGCCTGCTCGCTGCCGGTGCATTCGCTGTCGTCAGAGCTCGTCGACGAGCTCGAACGCCAGACCGCGGCCATGGCCAAGGCGCTCAATGTGGGCGGCCTGATGAACGTCCAATACGCCATCAAGGACGGCACCATCTACGTGCTCGAAGTCAACCCGCGCGCCTCGCGCACGGTGCCTTTCGTGGCCAAGACCGTCGGCAAGCCGATCGCCAAGATCGCCGCCCGCATCATGGCCGGCGAAGAGTTGGACGCCGCCTTCGCCCACTACGGCGCCAAGCCCGACCCGCGCAATCCCGGCCATATCGCCGTCAAGGAAGCCGTGTTCCCGTTTGCACGCTTCCCCGGCGTCGACACGCTGCTTGGGCCAGAGATGAAGTCGACCGGCGAGGTCATGGGCCTCGACCGCGATTTCGCGCTGGCTTTCGCCAAGGCCCAGCTCGGCGCCGGCGTCGACCTGCCGCGCTCGGGCACGCTGTTCGTCTCGGTCCGCGACGAGGACAAGGCCGGCATCCTGCCCGCCGTCAGGCGCATCTCCGAGCTCGGCTTCAAGGTACTGGCCACCTCAGGCACCGCGCGTTTCCTCAATGAGAACGGGGTGCCGGCGGAGAAGATCAACAAGGTGCTCGAGGGCCGTCCGCATATCGAGGACGCCATCCGCAACCGCCAGATCCAGATCGTCTTCAACACCACCGACGGCCAGAAGGCGATGTCGGACTCGAAGTCGATCCGCCGCGCAACGCTGATGCAGAAGGTGCCCTACTACACCACGCTGTCGGGCGCGGCAGCGGTGGCCGAAGCCATCGCGGCGCTCAAGGCCGGCAGCCTCGAAGTCCGTCCGCTGCAGGATTACTTCAAGTAAGGCGACGACGCAGATTTAAGACCCCGCGGAAGGCGCCTTTGGGCGCCTTCCTGCTTTTTGTGGCTCCCTATGGGTCGTCCAGACGGCGCCGCCCCTCACCGATACAGAAAATCCGGGCCCAGCCCCAGGCGCACCGAGGCCTGCGCCGGCGGAGCCTGCTTGAGCGGGATGCGGTCGGCGGCCTTCGCCACCAGTGCCACCATCGCGCGCTGCGCCGGCAGCAGGCCGGCCTCGCGCAACCCCAGCCTGTCGCGCAGCGGCTGCGGCACCAGGTCGACCGCCGCGCGCACCAGCATGCGCTGCACCGGGCGCGCGGCCCGGGGCCCGACCGGCACATTGCGCATGATGTCGAGGAACTCGATCAAGATGTCGGAGCGCCCGAGCTGTGGCTCGGTATCCCTGAACAGCCGCTCCCAAGCGTCGAGCGAGGCTGGCGCCCCGAGCGCACCGTAGAGCCGCGACGTCGCCGCCCCTTCCGCGAAACCCTGCGAGCGCTGCTCGCGCGACAGCGGCGAAACGAAGCGACTATAGGCCTCGATGAAGCCATAGGAGGCGGTCGCCTGCACCCAGTCGAGCAGGCGCTGGTCGCTGGCGCGGTAGGGCGTGCCGTCGGGCGTGGTGCCGGCGATGCGGTCATGCAGGCGCACCACGCGAGCGATCATTTGCTCGGCCGCGCTCTTTGGCCCGTAAACCGTCATCATGGCCGCCGCTCCCGTCCGCCGCAACCGCGTCAATGCGTCCTTGCGAAACGTGCTGTGGTCCCACACGCCATGGCGCACCGAAGGTTCGGCCAGTTCCAGAATCACGGCCGCCACCCCGCCGACAAACAGCGACACCGGATTCTTGAAGATGCGCCAGGAGACGGAGCGCGGCCCGACCAGCGCTGGCTCGCCCTTCGGCTCGGAGAAATCGAAGTCCATGCCGGGCGGCGGCGCGATCAAAGGGCCGGCCGCAGCGGCGACTCGGTCGGCGATTGCAGCCGTGAACATGACACCTCGCAGCAACGGTTGCGATCAGGGATCATGTAGGGACACAGGGCCGATGCGCAAGCCTTCGCGACCGGGGCCGTCTTCCGCACCCTCGTCATCTCCACCCTACCCCGCTACCCTGCCCGCAAAGCAGGAATCGCCGCATGCCCATCCCCTACGACCCATTCGACGAAATCCGCCGCGAGGCTTCGGGCATCAGCCTCGTCCCGCCGCAGGTGGTCGCCGACAACGCCGCCAAGGGTCTGGCGCTCAGGAAAAAGTTCGGGCGCGGCGGCACCGAGATAGGCGTCGGCCGCGCCGAGGAACTGGTCGCCCGCACCGAGCTTACGCCCCACACCATCAAGCGCATGGTCAGCTACTTCGCCCGTCACGAAGTCGACAAGCGCGGCAAGAACTACGGCAACGAACAAAACCCCTCTGCTGGCTACATCGCCTGGCTTCTATGGGGCGGCGACGAGGGCCGCGCCTGGGCGCTGGAGATGAAGGGGCGGATATGCGCTCCTACCGACTAGAGATTATTTGCGCGGCTACTCCTGCATCGCAGGGGAGTAGCCGCCAGTACCATCCGCCTTCCACACGTACCAAGCGACATCTGGCTCACGGCGATCGCCATTGGCGTCGAAAGTCAGCGTCCCCAGTACTGTCGGAATCGGAGCGCCTGAGCGAATAGCCTTGGCGACGGCCTTCGGATCACACTTGCCGGCAATTTCAATGCCCTTTGCCACCACCTGCACAGCCGCGTACGCTTTGAGCGTGTAGGCTTCCGGCTCGAAGCCTTTCGCCCTGAATCGCGCAACGACGGATTGCGCATCCGCGTGCTGGCGATCTTCTAGCGAGAACGCAAACATCGTTCTGGCCACACCAGCGCCTGCCGCATGGGGAAAATCGGCTGTAAAGATTCCATCTCCCGCGATGAACTGCGGCGTGAAACCGGCCTCGCTGGATTGGCGCACAAGCGTTGCCATCTCATTGGCCAGACCGCCGAAGAAGACCACATCGATCTTCTTATCGTTCATGCTGGCAATCAACCGAGACATATCCTTCTGTCCGACCTTGACTTTGGACATCAGCTTCTCTGCTTGCCCGGCCGCGTTCAAAGCGGCTTTTGCCTTGATGGCCAGACCGTCGCCGTATGGGGTACCGTCGCTCAGGATGGCGGCATTCCTGCCGGCAAATGCCTTGGCGATGTACTCTCCAGCCAGACGGCCCTGAACATCGTCTCGCCCCGCTGTCCGGTGCGTGTTCCAAAGGTTTTTTCCCTTGCCGCTGCGCTCGGTTAAAGATGGATTGGTCGATGCTGGACTGATCATGAAGACGCCCATCTTGGCGTACACTTCCGAAGCAGGGATCGACGCCCCGGAATTGAAATGGCCGACCACGAACCGCACGCCAGACTTGGCAAGATTCCTAGCCACCGCTTTCGCGGTCATGCCATCTCCCTTGTCGTCCACAACATCGATCTGGAGCTTCTGGCCGCCAATGCCCCCACTGGCGTTGATATCTTCGATCGCCAATTCCGCTCCTTGACGTATCTGTTCGCCCATTTGAGCAAACTGACCGGACATCGGAGCAGCGACGGCGATCCTTAAAGTAGCCTTTTCCTGCGCTATGGCGGGGAAGACCAACGCGCTAAGGATTGCCAGTATCACAGCAATCCACGCCCCGAATCTGTGCGAAAAAGTCATAGATCTCTGCTGCACTTCCATTGCCCCCAAGCCTTTGACGCGCCATCCAGAATAGACAGTCTGATATCGTTCTGCTTAGTTGTCTCATTTCACCATCGCCATTGTTGTCTGTCACCACCTGTCAGCATCCTGCGTGGGAAGACCGACCCGTTTTTCCACGCTCCCAAAACCTCCCGTGCAATCAATGCCAGTTCCTCCCGCGACGGCGATCTATTGGGAGGAGCCGGCGCCTCCGATCATGGGCTAACGTGGCTCATGGTCAGGGAAGATTCCGTCCGAGGGGTGAGAGCGGTTAGCGAAGCGGACGAAAAGCCAATTGCTTGGCTTTTCGAATGACGAACACCCGGAGGGTCCCTCCGGGCAATACAGCCCGAGTGCGATGTTTTTTGCCTCCCCTACCCCTCGACCGGTGAAGCCAGGTCGAGAAGGCGAGTCATGAGCACTTAAAGAGGGAGCGTTCCCTGACAAGGCCGGGCGCAAAGCTCGGGTGTGGCAAAGGAAAGGCACCGGCTATCCGGGTCGCCTGCGAAGAAAACTACCCGGCCCATCCGACCTCGACCATGCCGAGCTTGCGGTACAGCCTGACTGCGGCGGCACTGTCGACCAGATTAGTCTTGAGGTCGACATGCGCAGCACCGCGTGCCCTGAAGGCGGAAAAGACCTGCCGCAGCAATGCCTCGGCGATGCCCCTGCCGCGAAAGTCGGGATGCACCGCCAGATCCTTGATGAAGGCGCTGGTCCAGCATTGCGCCGCCCCGGCAAGCCGGCCGTCTCGGTCGAAGACCAGGAAACAAAGCGCTGGATCGAACTCCTCGTCGCCCGACAGCCAGCGCCACCATTCGTCTAAGGGCTGGTCGAAATCGTCGAAAGCAGTTTGCCAGAGCGCATGCAGCGCCGGCGCGTCGGAGGCTTGCAGCGTCCGCATCGAAAATCCGCCGGGCCATTCGGGCGCCTTGAGCGCAGCGCCGAGCATCATGCGCAGGCGAACGTCGTTTTCGCCCGGCGCCGAAGTCATCCTTGCGTCTCAGCCGCGATGGCGGGCGCGGTCGCGCCCCAGCCCGGTCTCGTCGAGCAGGCCCTTGCGCTTGGCGTGGTAATAATAGCCGCTCTGATAAAGCTTGTCGGCGCGGTCTTCGTCGCCGTCGGCGACCAGCCAGGCGCCGCGGAGATATTTCACGGCGAATTTCAGGTTGGTTTCGGCATCGAGCAGGCCGTTGGCCGGGCCATCATAGCCCATGCCGCGCGCGGTGGAGTGCTTGATCTGCATCAGGCCCCAATGGCCCCTGCTATAGGCTTGCGGGTTGAAGGTGCTTTCGCGGCTGACCACGCGCCGCACCAGTTGCTCCGGCACCTCGTAGAGCGCCGCATATTTCGAAATGAGCTCGTCGATCTTGCCGCGCGAGGCCAGGGCCGGGCTGTCGGGAGCGGCAAAGGACGCAGGCGAAAAATCCTCAAGCGCGACATTGCCCAGCGAGGCGACCTGGTAGCTGCGCGGCACCGGCGCCTTGGCCGGCAGGGCATATTCGGCGATCGTCGGTGCGGGCGGAAACTCGCCCTCAAGCTTCGGCGCATCGGCAGCGGCAACGACCTCGCCGCCGGCCATCGGTGCATCGAGGCCGGAAGCCGAGGATTTGGCTGCGGCAGCGGTCGCACCCGCCGCTGGCGCGGCGACGGCGGCAGCCACGGTCGATGGCGCGGTGATGGTTTCAGTTGCCTGGGCAGCCGGTGTCTGTGCCTGAGCGGTGGCGACCGGCGCTGCGGCAGCGGCTGCCGGAGCCTCGGGCGCAGCGGTGGCGGCAGCCAGGATCGCGCTCGCTGGCGCGCTCTCGGTGGCTGCATACGAAACCGGCACCACCGCCACGGTTTCGGGCAGCGCGAGGTCGGCTTCGGCCACCAAAGCAACATTGGTTTCGGAGGCCGAGGCAACGTCGGTTTCGGCGACCGAAGTTGGGTCACTGGTCGCGTTCACCGCGACATCCGTGCCGGTGGAAAGGTCGGTGCTGAGCACGGCCGTATTGGTCTGGCAGCCCGAAAGAAGGGCCACGGAGAAAGCCGCCGTGATCAGCAGTTGGGTCTTTATAACCGGCAAATCCACCCTCTGGTTAACGATTTTCGTCCCGCCCGTCCCTCCTTACAACAAGGACCCCGTCAGGGGCAATCCACAGACGAATGCACGTTTCGGGTGGAATATGGTCGTATTTCGTGCGAAAATGTTCATGTTTCGTACTAGTTTTGCACCAAAAACCGCGAATCGAGGAGACAGCCATGGACACCGCTATCTCCATCCCGCTGCCCGGAAATGCGGTCTTCGAAACCGCCCTCGGTTTCATGGCGCTGGCCTGGAGCGAAGCCGGCCTGACCCGACTATGCCTGCCCGAAAAATCCTGTGCCGCAGCCGAGCGCCGCCTGCTGCGCCTGACAGACGGAGCAGAGACCTTTGGCGGTCGGGTTTCACCCGACTGGATTGTCCTGCTCGTCGCCGACATCCGAAGATATGCCGAAGGAGCGAATATCGATTTCTCGGCCGTGCCAATCGATCTGGCCGGCGTCGATGATTTCCGCCGCGACATCTACGCCGCCGCGCGCAGATTGCACCATGGCGAGACCACCACCTATGGTGGACTGGCGGAAATGGCCGGGCACAAGGGGCTTTATCGCGAAACCGGATCGGCTTTGGGCAGCAACCCGATACCGCTCGTCATCCCCTGCCATCGCATCCTGGCGGCCGGGGGCAAGATCGGCGGCTTTTCGGCGACCGGCGGCGCAGCGATGAAGGAAACGATGCTGGACCTCGAAGGCGTCCGCCTCGGCCCACCCCCGTCGGCTCAGGCTTCTTTTGGCTTTTGAGGCATTTCCTCCGCCTCAGTTTCCTCCGCCTCAATAGTGCCAGAACAGCCGCCGCCTGTATGGAAACCAATCCCGTTCGATCTGCTTGCAATTGTAGACAGGGCAGGATTTGGCGTCGGAAGTAGGCACCGAGGTGATGTTTGCCTCCTCCCCCGCCTCGCAGAAGCCGTCATTCCTGACAAAGCGGTCGTAGCGCTGCACGCCCGAGCCTGGGGATTTCCAGCGCAGGATCACAGCGCCTTCGTTTCGAACGGCACGCTGGGCCTGCGCACAGCTCATGCTCGTCGAGTTGTAGCGCGAGATGGCCTCAGCCTCGACGGAGAGCATCATCAGGCAGATCGCCAGAAGAATGGTTTTCATCAAGAACTCCGAAGACTACCCGCGAGGGGCCCCACGCCACCTACACTCAACCGACATTCATCGATCGATCCCAATAAAACCGCCTTTGCGCGCCGCGGTTGCATGCCATTGGACCCCATTGAACCATCGTCTATTTGGCAGGGCTTGCATTCTCTGCCAATCACTCATATATGGGGCACGTTGATATTTCGGCCGACAGATCCGTGCCCCGCGACACACTCGCGTTTGCAGACGTCTATCTCCAAAATTTCGATACCACAGATCTGGCATTCACGCTCGATCAAGACCAACTGCAGACGACAAGGATTATCGCAATGGCAACTGGCACCGTTAAGTGGTTCAATGCAACCAAGGGCTTCGGCTTCATTCAGCCCGACGCAGGTGGCGCGGACGTGTTCGTCCACATCTCCGCTGTCGAGCGTTCGGGCATGGGCTCGCTGGCCGATGGCCAGAAGGTTAGCTTCGAGATCGAGCAGGACCGTCGTACCGGCCGCTCGTCTGCCGGAGCTCTCAAGGCAATCTGATTTTAAGGCGCGCGGGAGCGTAAGCTTCAATCGCGCCGCAAGTCACGGATGTACTGGCGGCAGCGCGACAAGCGCGCCGGAACTGAAACCGGGCAGACGATGCGGCAGATTGCCGTGAGCTGCAGGAATTCAGGATCCAGGATCGATTGCTGACAGGAAGGCGGGGTCTGACCCCGCCTTTTTCTTTGCCTGGTGGTTGGTGAATGCTTGGCCCGTTTGCTTTCAGGAAAAGCGGATGCGGGACAGCAAGCGGCAGATCGCCGGGATCGGTGTGGCGGCCCACGCAGAGCCACCAGCGGCCACATCATATGCAAAGCTGGCGCCCAACCATTACCAGCGCCTATGGTTGGCTGAGCTCAGAGTGCGACGCGTCCAATCGGACGCGCAAAGGACGCCCTGCCCATTTGTACCTGCGCAAGATGCGTTCTCTAGAGCAATTCCGATCTAGAGGGTTATGCGCGGGCCTATCCGAACAGCGGGATCACCACGCATTCGCCACGGCGATAGTGGGAAGCCTCGCGCGGACCGTCCTCGAAGAAGCTGCCGACCAGCATGGCCGGCTCGAGCAGGTCGCCCTTGACGAGATCGACGCCTGCGCCAAGCGCCAGTTCGAGGCGGCTTTCATCGTCGATGCCCTCGACCAGGACTTCGGCCCCTTGCGCCTTGAGTTCGGTAACCACCGGGCGCAGCAGCCGCCCGGTCGCAGCGTCGGCACAAAACCGCTCGAACGAGGCCCGGTCGAGCCGGACGATGTCGGCATGGATCCGTCTTGCAGTATCGACTTCAGGCTGGCCTGCGCCGTGATGGCCAAGGGCCACGCGCAGCCCCAGAGCGCGCAGTTCGTCGGCGAGCTTTTCGTCAGTGCCCTCGATCTCGCAGATCAACTGGCCCGCCTCAAAGCCTTCCTGGCCGAGCCTTTCCACCATGAAGCGCAGATCCTCGAGCCGCGGCGCATCGCCGTTGAAATTGTGCGAAAACAATAGCGAAATGCCTTCGACGCCGATGTTGTGGACATTGGCCAAGGGAAGCACTTCGCACATCCGAGCGATCATCACACGATCGTCGGCAGCCACTTGCGCCACAAAATCCGCCTTCGCGACCGGGCGGCCCCGCCGATAGGGCACAACCTCGGCGTCCACGGCCACGGGCGTCAGGCGGCCAGCCTCGTGCCTGAACACCGGCTGGATGACGCAGCGCAAACGGAAGTCGCCGTGAATACCGAACTCCAGGCCCACCTCGTCGGCCACGATCTTTCCGGCAAAATCCACCGGCAACGCACCAAACCCGAAAAACTCGTCACTCATGATAGCGTCCTTTTGCCGAAATTGCGGCTTGATCTCTGCGCGCGGCTCGCCGGTGAAGCTAGCTCGACGGATGCCGTAGTTCTGGTGCGCTGCCGGGTAACAACTTCCGGCAAGGAAGGTTCAAATTGGGTAAAACTGGCCGGAACGATTTGAGGCAAAGCCAACGCGAAGCCCTGCACCATCGAAGCACCTGAGCGTTCAGCCAACTGAACCTGCCAGCTTTCCTCAAGCCCTTCGAAGACGGTGCGAATGCCCTTGCCCTCGAAATTCGCCACCATCTCCTTGAGCAGCGCGAAGCCGGAACCCGATTCCATCAGCCGGCCGATCCAGTGGGCATCGAATTTCACTATGTCGGGCTCGATGTCCCTGATCCGCTTGATGTCGGATTCGTCGGACCCGAAATCATCGACTGCAATACGAAAGCCGTTGGTCTTGAGCACGCTTACGAAGTCGAAAAGCGCCTCCTCGGATGCGGGCTTCTTTTCGGTGACTTCGCAGACGATTCTGCGGGGGTCGATGCCCGCCTCGTTGAGCACCTGTCGCATGTCGCGCAACGCGTGCTCGGAAATCGAACGGTCAACAAAGACCGATGGATCGAAGTTGATGAAGATCGCTGCTTCCCTGGGCAGGAAAAGCGCGGCGTTGAGCAGATGCAGTGTCCGCGTCAGCGTTTCAACCTGGAAGCGTTCCGCAGCGTCGATGGAGTCAAAAAAGGCACCCGGCGCCACCGGTTCCTCATCGCGGAATGCGCGTATGAGGCCCTCGAAGGCGGTGACCAGCAGCTTGCCGGACTGGAAGGCGAAAATTGGCTGGAAGGCGCTACGCAGCGCATGGATGCCCCATACGCCGGACACAGATCCGTCGTCGTGCCGGATGATATGGGCGAGCCCGATGCTCTTCGACACGGTCCGTCCTATTCCGGCATGCTGGCGAGATTGCTCCGCCAAATTCCCACCTAAGATTTGATCGGCGGTTAACGTGACGTCTCAAAATTGATCAATTCTAGCGCAGGCATCAGGTTATGCACAGGCGTCCATCGCAACCGAAATGCAGATGAACCGGCGCCAAAGCGTCAATCCGCTTGCGATTCCCTGCGTCATGCGACAATAGAAGCCCGCGGTCGCGCGACCGCGTATTTTCCGAACCGGAGACTTCCAGTCATGGCCTTTCTTGCCGATGCCCTTTCCCGCGTTAAGCCTTCCGCGACCATCGCGGTCACGCAGAAAGCGCGCGAGCTGAAAAATGCCGGGCGCGACATCATCGGCCTGGGCGCTGGCGAGCCCGATTTCGATACGCCTGACAATATCAAGAATGCGGCGATCGAGGCGATCCGCCGTGGCGAGACCAAGTACCCGCCGGTTTCTGGCATCGCGCCGCTGCGCGAGGCCATCGCCAAGAAGTTCAAGCGCGAGAATAATCTCGACTACAAGCCCGAGCAGACCATCGTCGGCACCGGCGGCAAGCAGATTCTGTTCAACGCGTTCATGGCGACGCTGAACCCTGGCGACGAGGTCATCATCCCTCGCCCCTACTGGGTCAGCTATCCCGAAATGGTGGCCATCTGCGGCGGCACGCCGACCTTCGCCGAGACCAGCATCGACAACGGCTTCAAGCTGACGGCCGAGGCACTGGAGAAGGTGATCACGCCGAAGTCGAAGTGGCTAGTGATGAACTCGCCCTCCAACCCTTCGGGTGCGGCCTATACCGAGGCCGAACTGCGCGCCATCGCCGACGTGCTGCTCAAGCACCCGCATGTCTGGGTGCTGACCGACGACATGTACGAGCACCTCACCTATGGCGACTTCGTCTTCAAGACCATCGCCGAGGTCGAGCCGGCGCTCTACGACCGCACGCTGACGATGAACGGCGTCTCGAAGGCCTATGCCATGACCGGCTGGCGCATCGGCTACGCAGCCGGCCCGATCCAGCTGATCAAGGCAATGGACATGATCCAGGGCCAGCAGACGTCGGGCGCATGCACCATCGCGCAGTGGGCGTCGGTCGAAGCGCTCAACGGTCCGCAGGACTTTATCGCCAAGAACAAGGCGATCTTCCAGGCCCGCCGCGACCTCGTCGTGTCGATGCTCAACCAGGCGCGCGGCATCACCTGCCCGTCGCCGGAAGGCGCCTTCTACGTCTATCCGTCCTGCGCCGGACTGATCGGCAAGAAGACGCAAGGCGGCACCGTCATCACCGACGACGCCGTCTTCACCTCGGAACTGCTGGAAGCAGAAGGTGTGGCGGTGGTCCAGGGTTCGGCTTTCGGCCTCGGGCCCAACTTCCGTATCTCCTACGCCACCTCGGAAGCGCTTCTGGAAGAGGCCTGCACGCGCATCCAGCGCTTCACTGCCTCGCTTTCGTAAGCTCGAACAATATCGCGCGTCCATTCGGCGCGGATGGAAAGAAAAACCCGGCTCCGGCCGGGTTTTTCATTGCCGACATGCCCCGCCCAACGCCAACCGGCATGCAGCAGCGGCGAGGATTCTTTGAATCTCATACGCTGTTATAGATTTGCATGTTGCCGCTTCGGCCCGATTGCTGCTACCTTGAGACCAACTATATCCGCCGTCGGTGGCGGAGATGTGCAGAGGCAGCAATTGTATCAACGTAGACAGCAGCGGCAGGGGCTAAGGAGCACAAACATGCTCGCGCACCTGTTCTTTCTGCTGTTTTCTGCCTTTGCTGTGCTGACCGCCTCGGTTGCATCGGGTCTTGCGCAGCAAGGCATGGCGGACGCGCAAGCACAACTGGCACAGGGCAATTCTGCCGCTTGCTACGACAACCTGCTGGTTTTCCTCGCCGAAGATGACCACCGCCTCGCGCTTGCCGAATGCGACGGCGACGATGGTCCACCAATCCAGTTCCGGCACGACCTGCCGACTGAAGCAATAAATGCCGCCGGCTCCCCGGTCCCGTCGAGCTTCAATCTTCTGCGCGCGCGAACCAGCGCCCCGCGCGCGCCGCCAGTTCAGGTCTGACGGCGCAACGCGCCTTATCTGCGCCGCCTGGCTGGCCGACTAGCGACCAAAGCAAGCAAGACTGTCGCCATCTGCCGCTCATCGTAAACGGGACATGCGCGTCCCGGCACAGTTTCAGGAAATTGCCATGTCGAAGACCCATCCTCTCGGATTCCGGATCGAGCGCGACCTCAAGGAAGCACTCGTCAAGGCGGCCAAGGACGATCACCGCTCGGTGTCGTCGATGGTCGAAATCATCATCGCCCGGTGGCTGCGTGACCGCGGCTACCTCGTCGAAAAGGAAGAAAAGGCGGCCTGAGCCCGTCTTTCACTGAGCCTGGCACCGAGCCCGGCGGCACCGCGAATGCCGCCGCCGGGCGTCCTTCTACGACTAAGGTCATAATCCCAAAGCAGCGATGGATAACGGCCGCCTCCCGGCGTTATCGTTTTCACCGTCGTTAGGTTCGGCGGTTCCTGCCGAGATTCGTCTCCAGGCCCGAGACCGCCGACACTCTGGGAGGAGACATCTATGGCAATCTCGGCAACCGCCGGCGCCTCGCGGCGCGGCATGACGCGAGAAGAGAAGAAAGTCATCTTCGCTTCGTCGCTCGGTACCGTCTTCGAATGGTACGATTTCTATTTGTACGGCTCACTCGCCGCCTTCATCGGCGCGACCTTCTTCGCCTCTTATCCCGAGGCGACACGCAACATCTTCGCGCTGCTGGCTTTCGCCGCCGGCTTCCTCGTGCGCCCGTTCGGCGCGCTCGTCTTCGGCCGCATCGGCGATCTTGTCGGCCGCAAATACACCTTCCTTGTCACCATCCTGATCATGGGCCTGTCGACTTTCTTCGTCGGTCTACTGCCCGGCTCGGCCACCATCGGCATTGCCGCCCCGATCATCCTGATCGCGCTGCGCATGCTCCAGGGCCTGGCGCTCGGCGGCGAATATGGTGGTGCTGCGACCTATGTCGCCGAACACGCGCCGGACGATCGCCGCGGCTACTACACATCATGGATCCAGACGACGGCTACGCTTGGTCTGTTCCTGTCGCTGGTCGTCATCCTGGTCGTGCAGACCTGGCTCGGCAAGGAGGCCTTCGCCGCCTGGGGCTGGCGCGTGCCGTTCCTGCTTTCGTTCGCGCTGCTCGGCATTTCTGTCTGGATTCGTCTGTCGCTGTCGGAATCGCCTACCTTCAAGCGCATGAAGGAAGAGGGCAAGGGCTCCAAGGCGCCGCTCAAGGAAGCCTTCGGCCAGTGGAAGAACGCCAGGATCGCGCTGCTTGCCCTGTTCGGCCTGACTGCCGGCCAGGCCGTGGTGTGGTATTCGGGTCAGTTCTACGCCCTGTTCTTCCTGCAGAACGTGCTCAAGGTCGACGCGCAGTCGGTCAACATCATGATCGCGATTTCGCTGCTGCTCGGCACTGGCTTCTTCGTGCTGTTCGGCTGGCTGTCCGACAAGATCGGCCGCAAGCCTATCATCATGGCCGGCCTGGCGCTGGCGATCGTCACCTACTTCCCGCTGTTCAAGGCACTGACCTGGGCAGCGAACCCGGCACTCGCCACCGCCCAGCAGAACGTGCGTGCAACCGTCACCGCCGCGCCTAGCGACTGCAAGTTCCAGTTCAACCCGGTCGGCACGGCGAAATTCACCACATCCTGCGACATCGCCACCGCCTTCCTTACAAAGAACTCGGTGCCCTACGACGTCGTCGCCACGGCGGCAGCGGGCACTGCGGCCACCGTCAAGATCGGCAACGAAACCGTCGAATCCTATGACGCCATCGCTGCCGGCGATCAGGCCAAGGCCAAGGACGCTGCCTTCGTGAAGGCGGTCAACATCGCCCTTCACGACAGCGGCTATCCGCTGGTCCGGGCGACGGTCAAGGTTGCCGACCCGAAGCTGGATGCCTTCATCGCCGCCAACCCCGAGCTCAAGCTCGACGCTGCCGCTATCCGCGCCGGCGAAAAGGTGACGGTGCCGACGGAACAGGCGATCAAGGACAAGCTGGTCACTGCCGAAGAGGCAGCTGGCGCCCCTGAAGTCGGCTTCTTCAACATCCCCAATGGCGGTGCCTTCTCGATGGTGGCCGACCCGGCCCAGGTCAACTGGACAATGGTCATCGCCATCCTGTTCGTGCTCGTCGTCTACGTGACGATGGTCTACGGTCCGATCGCCGCGATCCTGGTCGAGATGTTCCCGACCCGCATCCGCTACACCGGCATGTCGCTGCCTTATCACATCGGCAACGGCTGGTTCGGCGGCTTGCTCCCGGCGACCGCCTTTGCCATGAGTGCCGCCAAGGGCGATATCTACTACGGCCTGTGGTACCCGATCGCGATTGCGGCAATGACGCTGATCATCGGCATGATCTTCGTCAAGGACACACTCGGCACGGATCTCCACGCCAAGGACTGATCCGCGATCATCAACGCAAGGCCCGGCAGGTGAAAACCCTGCCGGGCCTTTGCTTTTTGGGGCCGCGATCGCCACGCGCAGCCGCGCCCTTGCCCTGACTGCAAAGCCGTGTGACGATGCGGCCAATTGGGAGGAACAGACACGACGACACTGCCCGCGACGGCCGAACAGGCCGGCCGCCGCATTCAGGGAAAAGCGCCTGAGTGGAGGTCAGATCGCCATGGGTACTCGCGCCGGAGGAAGACGCACGGGACCGAAATGCATCGCCATCGTCGGTCCCTATGCCAGCGGTAAAACCACGCTCTTCGAAGCCCTGCTCGCCCGCACGGGCGCCATCGCCAAACAGCAGCCGGTGTCGTCCGGCAACACGGTCTCCGACCATTCGCCCGAGGCCAAGGCCCACGCCATGAGCGTCGAGGCGGTTTTCGCGACCACCGAATTCATGGGCGAAAGCATCACCTTCGTCGATTGCCCTGGCTCAGTCGAGTTCGCCTTCGAGGCAGAACCGGTGCTGGCCGCCTGCGACCTGGCGGTCGTGGTTGCCGAGCCCGACGAAAAGAAGCTCCCTGCCCTGCAGCTCATCATGCGCAAGCTCGACGATCTGGGAGTGCCGCGCATGCTCTTTCTCAACAAGATCGACAAGGCCGATGCCGGCGTGCGCGACACGCTCAAGCTGCTGCAGCCGGTCAGCCGCACCCCATTGCTGCTGCGCCAGATCCCGTTGCGCAAGGATGGCGTCGTCGTCGGTTCGATCGACCTGGCCCTGGAGCGCGCCTACATCTACCGCGAATATGCCGCAAGCGAGATCGCCGAAATCCCCGGCGACGAAAAGGCGCGTGAGATCGAGGCGCGCTTTGCCATGCTCGAGACATTGGCCGACCACGACGACCAGTTGATGGAACAGTTACTCGAGGAGATCGAGCCACCCAAGGACAAGGTCTTCGACGACCTCGCCGCCGATCTGCGCGACGGCACCGTCACCCCGGTGCTGATCGGCGCCGCTGAAAAGGGCCATGGTGCGCTCAGGCTTCTCAAGGCCATCCGCCACGATGCACCCGACATCGAAGCGACGCGGCAGCGCCTCGGCGTCGCCAACGGCAACGGCAACGGCAACGGCATGATCGCGCAGGTCATGAAGACGATCCACACCTCCCATGCCGGCAAGCTTTCGGTGGCACGCATCCTGACCGGCCAGGTCGCCGACGGCACCGAACTATGGCTCAACGCCACCGACACATCAAAGGTCTCGGGCATCTACCGCATGCTCGGCAAGGACCAGTTCAAGCTCGCCTCGGCAGCGGCCGGCGACACGGTCGCCCTCGGCAGGCTCGACAATGTCGTCACCGGCCAGACCTTGACCACGACCAAGGGCGGCACGCAGCAACTGGTCAAGCTTATGCCGCCGAAGCCTGTCTATGCCTTTGCCCTGCGTCCCAAGGAACGCAAGGACGAGGTCAAGATGTCGGCTGCCATCCAGCGGCTTGCCGAAGAGGACCCCTCGCTGACCCTCCACCACAATCAGGATTCCGCCGAGACCGTACTTTCCGGTCATGGCGAAATGCATCTCAGGGTCATCCGCGAACGGCTCGAGGGCCGCAACCAGATCCCTGTCGAGGGCCATGCGCCGGCCATCCCCTATCGCGAAACGATCCGCAAGGGCATCCAGCAGCGCGGCCGCCACAAGAAGCAGTCGGGCGGACACGGCCAGTTCGGCGACGTCGTCATCGAGATCAAGCCGCTGCCGCGCGGCACCGGCTTCGAATTCACCGACAGCATCACCGGCGGCGTTGTGCCCAAGCAGTATATCCCGTCAGTCGAGGCCGGCGTGCGCGAGTTCCTGAAGATCGGCCCGCTCGGCTTCCCCGTCGTCGATGTCACGGTCAACCTGTCGGACGGCTCTTTCCACACCGTCGATTCCTCCGACATGGCTTTCCAGATGGCTGCCAAGATCGCGATGAAGGAAGGCATGGCGGCATGCTCGCCGGTGCTGCTGGAACCGATCATGAAGGTCGAGATCTTCACCCCGTCGGATGCCACTGCGCGCATCATCGCACTCGTGCCGCAGCGCCGCGGCCAGATCCTCGGCTACGACGCCCGCGACGGCTGGCCCGGCTGGGACGTGGTCGAGGCAACCATGCCGCAGGCCGAGATCGGCGATCTCATCATCGAACTGCGCTCGGCGACCGCGGGTGCTGCCACCTACCGCGCCGAATTCGACCACATGGCTGAACTCACCGGCCGTCTCGCCGACGAGGCAATGGTATCGGCCGGCAAGGCGGCCTGAGGGCAGGAGCAGGTCACCGGACGGTGCTGGGCATCATCCGGTGACCGCTTTCACAGACTGTTGATCCCGAGATTTCGATCAAGGCGCAACAACGCGGCCTCCGCATCCGTATATCGCCGCGGGAGTGTTGATTTTGTTTCCCGCAACGTTGAACCTGCGCCGCTCGAGTGGAGAATTCGCCAATGCCCTTTATTCATCGCCGTCCATCCTGGGCGATTGCCGAAACACTAGCGACGCCCGAACAGGTCTTCCTCGACCGCCGCACCATCCTGGCCGGCATGGGACTCGGCCTTGCAGCCGCCGCCCTGCCCCACAAGGCGCGCGCTGAGGAAGCCGACCCAACGGGCGACCTTTATCCGGCCAAGCCGAACACGACCTACAAGCTTGACCGCTCGCTGACCCCGGAGGCGATCAACGCCAACTACAACAACTTCTACGAATACGGCACCTACAAGGAGATTGCGGCCTCCGCCCAACAGCTCAAGACGCGGCCGTGGGAGATCGAGATCGGCGGTCTCGTCGACAAGCCGATGACGATCGGCATCGACGACCTAATCCGGAAATTCCCGCTGGAGACGCGGCTCTATCGCCACCGCTGCGTCGAGGCCTGGTCGATGACCATTCCGTGGAGCGGCTTTCCGCTCAAGTCTCTGGTCGCATTGGCGAGCCCGAAGGCCGACGCCAAATTCATCCGCTTCGAAACCTTCCTCGACCCCAAGATGGCGATTGGCCAGAACGACTTCGTCTATCCCTGGCCCTATGTCGAGGGCGTCACCATCGAGGAAGCCGCGCTCGACCTGCCCTTCCTCGTCACCGGAGCCTATGACAAGCCGCTGGCCAAGCAGTTCGGTGCGCCGATCCGGCTGGCGCTGCCATGGAAGTATGGTTTCAAGTCGATCAAGTCGATCCGCAAGATCGACTTCGTTGCCGAGCAGCCGGTAGGCCTGTGGGAGGCGATCCAGTCGAGCGAATACGGCTTCTGGGCGAACGTCAATCCCGAGGTGTCGCATCCACGCTGGAGCCAGGCCAAGGAGCGCGTGCTGCATACCGGCGAGCTTGTGCCGACCCAGCTGTTCAACGGCTATGCCGCCGAAGTTGCCCACATCTATGCCGGCAAGGACCCAGCCAAGCTCTACATGTGAGCCGGCGGATCAAATCCCGAAAGGCGGAAAACGAAAGCGGCGCTCGGTAGGAGCCCCGAACGCCGCCTCTTGCGGACCGTCCCGCGCCAGGCGGAACGGCAGGTCCGCCGCTTCGTGGCCGAGCGGTGTACCGTCGGCAATCCAATGGACGCGGCGAATTGCTGAGCCTGGCGCGTTCGGGTGATGCCCCCATCTCCCGGCGCGTCATCGCCGCGTCCACGTAAAAGTTAGGCGCGCCAACCTCCGCGAGGAACGTTACCCGAGGTTACATGTCACTGTTACGCGGGTGAGATCAGCTGTTTTTGCGGTGAAACATGCCTGCACATCTGCGGCCGTGATCGAGGCAAGCAGAATTCAGGCAACAAAAAAGCCGGATCCAAGAAGATCCGGCTGAGTTTGATTGGAAGTGCCGATTAAGGCTAACCTCCAGAGGGGAACACTCAGGGGCGCTAATGGGAGGAGGAACGCGCCCCGGAGATGGCTGTTATATGTGCTCTCGCTGCCCAACAAACAAGCATCTATTTTGCAATGCACTCATGCAAAAAGACAAGAGCTGTGGCCCAGCAATGCTTCATTTGCATTAGTGCCACCAAAATTGCCTGCTGTTGGCCAGAATTTGGGCCGAGAAGCGCGTTTGCTGGCGCATTTTGCGTGCAAGGAGGCGAGTTTTCACGCTGCAGTGCAATGACGCCAAGTCGGGCAGGCTCCGCCTGCCTTTGCCGCGAAATCGAGCCGCTGGCCAAAGTACTGGCATTGCGCCGAGGAAACGCGCAGCGCTGGCGCAAAACACCGGCAGCGTCCCGGCCCTTCCCGGAAGCCGATCCGGCGCCCAGCGAGCCCTCGCGGACGCAAGGGATGCGCTGCGCGGCGAGGCATCGCCGACTGGCACTACATGCGCCAGTCGGCTCCTGCCGTTCTCACGACGTGAGGAAGTCTCTGCAGGAGGTCAGTAGGCCCAGCTGCGGGCCTTGGAGATGACGAAGTCACGGAAGGCATGCAGCTTCGCCTGGTCCCGCATCGTGTCGGGATAGGCAAAATAGGTGTCGAACGACGGCACCTCGGTCTCGGGCAGCAGCTGCACCAGCCCGGAATCCTTGCTCACCATATAGTCGGGCAGCATGGCGATGCCGACGCCCGTCTGCACCGCCCGCTTGATCGACAGGATGTCGTTGATCTGCAGCGTCGGCACGCGCTGGCCACCGTCGAAATCGCCCACCGTCTCGAGCCAGTTGAGCTCGCTCAGATGCGTCGGCACAGGCAGGCCGAAGGTCACGATGCGGTGGTCCTTGAGATCGGCGATCGAAGTCGGCTTGCCATACTTGGCGACATAACCCGGCGAGGCGTAGAGATGGAAATGCACGGTGAACAGCCGACGCTGGATCAGATCCGGCTGCTGCGGCTGGCGCAGGCGAATGGCGCAATCGGCTTGGCGCATCGTCAGGTCCAGCTCTTCGTTGGCGAGGATCAGCTGGAGCTGGATGTCGGGATAGAGCTCGAGGAACTCATGCACGCGTTCGGTCAGCCAGCCGGCGCCAAGGCCGACCGTGGTCGTTACCCTCAGCACGCCAGACGGCCGGTCCTTGGTCTCGGTCAGCCGCGACTTGATGGTTTCGAGCTTCATCAGCACGTCATGCGCCGTGCGGAACAGCATCTCGCCTTGCTCGGTCAGCACCAGCCCGCGTGCGTGGCGATGAAATAGCGGCACGCCGATCTCGTGTTCGAGCGCACTCACCTGGCGCGAGATCGCCGATTGCGACAACCTCAACGTTTCCGCCGCATGAGTGAACGAGCCAGCCTCCGCCGCCGCGTGGAACACGCGCAACTTATCCCAATCCAACGCCATATCCCCCTCTTATGTAAGGCGTTTGGCCGGCCTATTCGGCCGCTTCACGGTGTACTTCGATCCCGGCCAGGTATTTCTCTGCTTCCAGCGCCGCCATGCAGCCGAGCCCTGCAGCTGTCACCGCCTGGCGGTAGACATCGTCGGTGACGTCGCCCGCGGCAAACACGCCGGGCACGTTGGTGCGCGTCGAGTTCGGCTCGGTCCACAGATAGCCGTTCGGCTTCTGCTTGAGCTTGCCGACGAACAGTTCGACCGCAGGCGCATGGCCGATCGCCACGAACACGCCATCGGTCGGCATCTCGGTGATGGCGCCGGTGTGAACGTTCTTGAGCCTCACCGCATTGACCGACGGCGGCAGCGGCTTCTGCGCCGGCGCCCCCACGATCTCCTCGACCGCGTGATCCCAGATCACCTTGATGTTTTCCTTGGCGAACAGCCGCTCCTGCAGGATGCGTTCGGCGCGGAAATGGTCGCGGCGATGCACCACCGTCACCGTCTTGGCGAGGTTGGCAAGATAGAGCGCCTCCTCGACGGCCGTATTGCCACCGCCGACCACCACCACGTCCTTGCCGCGGTAGAAGAAGCCGTCGCAGGTGGCACAGGCGGAAACGCCGAAGCCCTGGAACACCTGCTCGCTCGGCAGGCCGAGCCACTTGGCCTGGGCGCCTGTGGCGATGACCAGCGCGTCGGCAGTGTAGAGCGTGCCGGAATCGCCTTTGGCACGGAACGGCCGCACGTCGAGGTCGACCTCGGTGATGATGTCGTTGATGATCTCGGTGCCGACATGCTCGGCCTGGGCCCGCATCTGCTCCATCAGCCAGGGGCCCTGGATCGGCTCGGCGAAGCCGGGATAGTTTTCGACCTCAGTGGTGATCATCAACTGGCCGCCTTGCTGGATGCCGGCGACCAGCACGGGCTTCAGCATGGCGCGCGCCGCATAGATCGCCGCCGTATATCCGGCGGGACCCGAACCGATAATGAGAACTGGCGCATGTTTGGCGGTCATCGAAGAGCCTTCACGGTCAATGGAAAAAAGCATCGCCCCGTCAGCTAGGGCGTAGATCGGCCCTAATCTAGGTGTTCGGCCATGCCCCGCGCAAGGCGACAAGATGTTACTCCCCCGAAAGCTTCGCAGCAGGACGGATCGAGCCCCACCGTCACGCCATCCGCACCGGCATTTTGTCGGCCGCGGGTTTCCCAACGCGCGCGGCTAGTTTAATTACAAGAATACGAAAGATTCTTGCGCGAGCACGCGGAGCGCACATGCCCATCAAGGCCGACATCGACGCCATAGACTGGAAGATCCTGCGCGAGTTGCAGGATGACGGCCGCATGACCAATGTCGAGCTGTCGCGCCGCGTCGGCATCTCGGCGCCGCCCTGCCTGCGCCGCGTCAAGCGGCTCGAGGACGACGGCATCATCCAGCGCTATCGGGCGCTGCTCAATGCGCCCGCACTCGGCATGGATGTCGTCGCCTTCTGTCTCGTCGGCCTCAACCGCCAGTCGGAGGTCGACCTCAAGGCCTTCGCCGACCGCACCCGCAGCTGGCCGATCGTGCGCAGCGCCTGGATGGTGTCGGGCGAATCCGACTTCATGCTCCACTGCGTCGCCTCCGACCTCGGCAGCTTTCAGACCTTTGTCATCGAGGAACTGACGTCCTCACCCAATGTCGACACGGTGCGCACCGCACTCACCATCCGCCAGGTCAAGGACGACGGGCTGGTGGCGATTTAGGGCAGCTTGCTCCGCGGCAAGCAGCTTGACGGATCGCATTCAATTCTGCTGAAAGCCAACACGCATTCGGCATGCATATATGGTTGGGGATACAATTGTGGCGCCTTATAGAAAGCTTCGAGAAACGCTTGGACTTCGCAAGAAAGGTGCACCGGCAGCCCCGGTCCGCCGGGCGACCGCTGAGTATCACCTCCATAACGAGCTGTTGAACCGATCGGTCGCCACATCGGCGGACTTTATCCAGCCGCAACTATCGGATGCCCTCATATTTGCGGACGCTGGAGAAATCAGGCAGTACGCTTTCAAATCGGCGCCACCTGAGGGTCTTCTGCTTGAATTTGGGGTCTATACAGGCGGTTCCATAAACCAATTTTCTCGCAATTTGGCTGAGCGCAATGACACTCGGCACATTCACGGGTTCGATGCCTTTTTGGGTCTCTCGGAAAAGTGGGCCGGCCATTCCTACGACAAGATGGATCGATTCAACCGTGGCGGGCAGGCGCCAGAAGTAGGGACTAACGTAAAGCTAGTGAAGGGTTGGATAGATGACACCCTCCCTCCGTTCCTTGAACGAAACCGTGGCCCGGTAGCCTTTGTTCATATTGACACGGATACGTATTCACCCTGCAAAACCATCCTGACCGCCTGCCGCGACCGCATGATTTCAGGCACCATTATCCTTTTCGATGACATGTTCTGCTATCCGGGCTGGCAACATGGTGAGTTTAAAGCCTTGGTGGAGTGCCTCGACCCCAGCGAATATACGTGGAGTGCCTTCGCTGGCCATTGCGCCATGATTATAATCAAATAAACCTGAATTCCGACAAATAAATGGCAACAATAGCTACAAATATTATTCGACATGCTTTAGCCCCGCTCAAGTTTGCAGCTTTCAGACGGGCTGCGAAAATAAAGCTGGATGAACATCGAGATGCAAAAGTAATGGTAGCTGTGTGCCTATCTCCTGACAAAATGGATATATGTAGGCATATCTGCGGCGACGATACTATGATAGATTTGAGTAAGCTTACATACGAGCGTTTCCGCGCTCGACCTGAATACATTCAGGATTGGCTCCACTCATTGACTTCAAATATACGCGACGTTGGATTCTTAACCGTCGGACGTCGCGATCGTGCATTACTTGGCCTGGATCTGAACACCCTCGGAAACCCAGTTACAAGATTTGAGGTTTGCCTTCTCCCAAATCTCTTCAAAAATTCGCCCAGGCCATTCATCGGCTACATGAAAGACCATATTGGTCCGTACTTTGATGGTAGCGGCAATACTGAACTAGAAAGCGCTCTGAATGATCTCAGCCCTGGCTGGTGGCACGAAGACCCGATCGCGGTCGACTTTCTGGAAGACTATAAGAAGTCACGCATTCAAAAATATCTTCCGATCGACTACGGAAAAGTAACAACATCACTACGTGAAACAGACATAGTCGTACTTGGGCAATGCACCGGCGATCAAGCGCTTGTATACACTGACGGCGTCGCCAAAACAAACTTTGACCTCGTGTCAAGAGTAATTGAAGATTACTCTTGCAAAAAACGACGGATATTTTACAGAGCCCACCCACGAAATCCAAAAAACACTGAAGAGATTGCGCAACTAGCAGCACGGCATCCCAGAGACCTAACGATTCTGGAGCCGACAGTGCCTTTTCTAGACCTCATAGAGAGGAGACCGACCGTTGCAACAATGACATCCGGAGCTGCCCTTGAAGCGGCAATCCGCGGATGTCCGGTTGTCACTTACGCAACCTCTTTCTTCTCGAACTGGGGATTCACCGAAGATGCTCTACATTGCACTCGGCGAACGACTACCCTCTCCGTTGAAGATGTTTTCCTGTATGTGTATACTAAGTATAGCACATACATGAACCCTTATGGTGACGGATCGATCACAGCGCTTGAAGCGCTGAGGGGATTCCTCAATGATTCTAAAAGCCCATAACCTTCGGTTCCGGGCCATAGAAGCGGCGATTTATTCGCGACCCGTCGATACCATGGTAAAATCCGGCAGGGAAAAATTCTGAGAGCATTTCGATGTCCCCTATGTCAAATGACATATTCTCGGGGAGCTCTATTTCCTTTTTTCTTATTATCAAGGTAATATTATAACCGTATTTAAAAAACTCAGCATGCCGACAATCTAAACCAGCCATGATAAATTGATAAAGAAGCATCCCCTGATTCCAAGCAGATACATGCCCGCCAACTATATTGTTCTTGAAGGGCGGTACGGTTACGGCCAGGATGCCCCCTTCCGCCACGAGCGAACCAAGTTTCTTTATACACCTGTTTGCGTCCACTTGGTGCTCGAGCACATGTGATGCCCACACGCAATCCCAGACCCGAGAGGGCTGATATGTCATCAGGTCAGCGACAATGACGTTGTCGCTGTCGGTATCTTTATCAAAATAAGCTGACTTTCCCAAATCTAGGCGCGTTACTTTCTTTCCAACTCCCTCCAAGACGAGCGCATGAGCGCCCTCCCCTGAGCCCACGTCGAGAACCGTGCTAAACCTATAATTATCAATGAGATATTGGAGACCAAATCCCGAACGAGGCAGATGTGAGAATTCGGGACGAGTGACAAGTGACGGAACTATATCCGCCTTACGGGGCGAAAATATACCGTTGAAAACTCTGCTAAACCTTGACATTCTGAACACCTACTGCCCCGAGAAACTTACACTTTCGAATTTTGAACGGTTCGTACGGACCGATATCAGCCTACGCACGGCCGCAGCCAATTGCCGCCCAACCCGGCCCACCTCATGCATCACCTTTGCCGCCCCTCGCCTTCTTGCTGAACGGGGGTCGGAACGGTGAAACTGATGGCGAATCTGGGCGATCTCGCTGACCAGAGCGCCTTGGTCGCTCTGCGGTGTGATCCACACGTCCTGCACGCAAATCGCCGGGCTCATCTGTAGCGACACCAACTCGTGCAGCAAGCCGGCGACAGGAGCGAACAGGATCACGTCGGCTGGCTCAAGATGCCGCTCGGTATGGGCGAGCAATTTGCGTGCGGCTTGGCGTGAGATGAAATAGCCGCCCGAGCCGAACTGTTTCGACTTCATCCTGCGCAGTTCATGCCCAAACGGCTCGCCCCAGATTTTGTACGACATCTCCTGCCGGCGCAGGTCCGTCTCCGCCCGCACGATTTCAGCGCCTGCGGGAAACCAGCGATCGTGCTTCAGGAACTCTGGCGCATCCGCCGCAAAATGGATGTCATCCTCGGCGACGAATCCCCACTCGTCCTCGCCTTCCGCAATGAGCTGCCACACCTTGCGATGACTCAGCAGGCAGCCCATTTCCGCCGGCGACATGGAATTTTTGCCCGAAGTCAGCTTGAGCAAACGATCGAATTCACTCTCGTCCAGAAGCCGCGCATCAATGGCTGGCACGCGCACGACCTCAAGTCCCTTGCCCTCGACCTGGCCCATGAACCATGTGAGGCGCTCTGGCGAACGGTCGAGGTTTATCAAATAGATCTTCATTTAAACTGCACGATCTTCCGCGTCATTGCCGTACTGACTTCTTCATCCGCTCCAGGACGATCTGCCAGTTTCCGTCGGCCTTACTGCGATCTGCCATCTTGTGCCAGATATGAAGCACCTCGGTCGCCCAGGTCCCGGACCGGCGCTCAACGCCTGCCTCATACATCCGAAAGACGAAATCCACGTCCTCATGGCCCCATCCGGTAAGACCTTCGTCATAACCGCCGATCTTCAGCGCGTCCTGTTTCCAGCAACCGATGTTGCAACCCTTCACGCGACGCCAAGTGAATTTCCGATAGTTGCGAAATGATGCATCCGGAAGCCTCACGAACAACGGAATGACCTTAGCGAGATCTCCGCTGGCACGATAACGAAGCGCGTTGCGGCGTAGCGCGCCGAAATCGACCGCTCCACGCTCGCAAAGTGCTGCACTGAGATCGGGGCCGAGCATGATGCGGCTGCCTGTGACCAGATAGGATGGCTTGGCCAACTGACGATGACGACGGATGAAGTCCGGCTGAGTGATGCAGTCGCCATCGAGAAATATCAGGTAGTCACCGCGCGACGCCTGGATGGCTTTGTTCAATATCTGGGTACGCCGAAAGCCGATGTCCTCATGCCACACATGCGTTACCGTAAGGTCAGTCTCCGCCGCGAGACTGTCGACGAGACGCTTGGTTTCGTCTTTGGAACCATCATCTGCGATGACGATCTCGAAGTCACGGTCGGTTTGCCGCATCAGCGAACGAACGGACAGATTGAGCGCTGAAGCCCAGTTATATGTGTTCACTATGACAGTGACGCTTGGTGCACGAGACGTAGTTGTCATTTCGGCGCCTTTGCGCCTTCCTGCCCGCCGTTCCAGATTTTCATATAGCGATAGTAGGTCCCCTGTGCGGCTGAAGCGGCCATGGCAAAGCCGTGAGCACCGTCCAAAAATCCACGTTTGAGCACATAGGTACGGAAAAACATCCAGAGGCTCCGGCCGACGGCCTTGCCAACTGAGGATGTGCGACCATCATCGAGAGCCTGTTTGGCCGACGCAGTCGTATAGCCGTCGATCTTCTTCAGCACATCGGAGAAATTCATGAAGCTGTAGTGCAACAGCTTGCCTTCCAGTCGGCCGACCGGACCGTCAGGCAACAATCGTTCGTGAACCAGATTGTCGGAGAACCGCGCCGTACCGCGCCGGAACAGCCTGAGCACATAGTCGGGGGCGGTGCCGGAGTGACGGAGGAACTTGCCGCAGTACCAAGTCATGCGCGACATTTCGTAGGCGTCGCGGGAAGAATTGCCGCCAACGAATGCAGCGATCGATGCAGCCAATTCCGGCGACACACGCTCGTCGGCATCGAGTGACAGGACCCATTCCTGCGTAGCGAGCGCTAATACCCGATTCTTCTGCACGCCGAACCCTTGCCAGTCGCTGGCAATGTGTACCCTGGCGCCCATTTCGGAGGCGATTTCGCGGGTTCGATCGGAGCTGCCGCCGTCGAGAACGACGACTTCATCGGCGAAGCTAACGCTTTCCAGGCACGGTCCGATGTTGTGCGCTTCGTCCTGGGTGATGATGATGACCGAAAGCCCCATATGCTGGCCCCCCTTATTGTACTTGCGCGATCAGGAATGCGAGATCGCCGGGGTATGCTGCCTTGCCTCATGAGGGGCTTGGATGCTGAGACCCAGATGGTTCGAGATGTTCTGGCTGAAGGATTCGCCGATCTTCTCGTAGCGTTCGCGCGCCTGCATGCCAATCGTTCGTTTGGTCGCGCTGTCCATGGCCAACAAGCCAATGATCGCCGTTTCCAGGGCTTTGCGATCGACGAAGAAGCTCTCGCCAAGATGCCGCCGCTCCGAGCGCTCGACCTCGACCAGCACGCCACATGTCGCATCGATATGCTCGTTCATCGGCGGCCCGTCCGTGGTGACGACAACAGCACCGACCGACATAGCTTCAACGATATGGTGTCCCCAGCCTTCAGCCCGCGACGGGCAAAGATGGATGCCGCAGGCATTCTGCAGGTGCTTCAATTCCCAGTCGTCGATATGGCCGGAATAGAGGGTCACATTGTGAGGCACGGACCTGGGCGCATTGGCTGCTTTTTGCACAAGAAACAGTTGCGGCCACTCAGGATGCGCCCGCCACAGGGCAAGGATATCTTCCGTCCCTTTCAGCGTGCTTCCGCCCGCAAGATGCAGAATGCTGTTCCAGTTCTTCTCGACGGTGATGTCCTGCCGATCTTCCGACGTGAAGCCGATATGGGTCGTGGGCACACCGATGTGGGAAAATATCTGTTCCGCATGTAGCGTCTTGGCCAACACACGATCGATCTTGCGCAGCCGTCCGGCATGCCGGCGCGGAAAGCGTTCCTGGTTCGGTATCAGCCAGTTCTTCGCGCCGGCCGACAGCCAGCGGGGAAACACCCGCTCGATATGAACGATGTTTTGGGCGGCCTGCCGCCGCATCACCCAATCTATCAGCGAACGGTCGCGGATCGTGGCAAAGTCGGCGCTACCGCCGGCCTTGACGATTGCCGCCATGAGCAACTCGACATCGCGCGTCAGCCCATAGTTGTTGTCGCGCGCGACAAATAACCAATCCGGATTCCGCCCTCTCCTGCTAACCATTCGCCCACACTGTTTCATAGACGGCGCGCAACCCAGCGGCCTCATTCTCAAGCCGGAAGCGCTGCGTCACGTCCTTGAGCCCGGCTGCGCCATGCGCCGCCGCCTGCTCGGGATTCTCGAGATAAGGCCGGATCGCCTCGCGCAACGCTGCGCCGTCGCCGGCCGCAACCACAGCACCCGTGTTACCGGGCGTGACGATCTCGGCATATGAGCCGGCGTCGCTCGCGACTACCGCGGTGCTCGACGCCATCGCTTCAAGCGGCGTCAGCCCAAACCCCTCGTTGCGCGACGGCGCGACATAGAGCGTCACCCGCCGATACCATACGGCAATGTCAGGCACCTCGCCGAGGAAAAGGATGCGGTCGGAGAGGCCGGCGGCGGCAATCTTGCGCTCGAGCTCCTTGGCAAACCCTTCGTGTTCGGCCGTCACCCGGCCGGTGATGACCGCCGTCCACTCCGGATGGTCGGGCAAAAGGGCGATCATCGCCTCGACGAAAAGATCCGTGCCCTTTTGGTGGCGGACACGGCCGAAACAGCCGATGGCATATTTGCCCGGCAGACCTGCAGCGGAATATTCATCGTCGGCAGTGCGCGGCGGATGGAACTTCTCAAGGTCCACGCCGTGCATGACCACCTTGTGCGGCACTTCAAGGAAACCGCCAGAAAGCCGGCTCGTCGCGATCACGCCGTCCATGCGGCGGATCAGCCATTTGGTGAATGGCTGATGGTCACGCTGGCCAGCAGACGTGAAAACCAGACGCAAGGGCGCGCGAAAGATTTGGCGCAGTACCAGACCCGCCACCATCTCGACATTGCGCCGGGCATGCCAGATGCGGGCGCGTTTGGAGGCGGGACGCAACAGCAGTGCGGGCAGTTGCCACCACCTGATCCTGGGCAGGCTGTCGGGCAGCCCAGGTCCTACGACGGCAATGCCGAGATCACGCGCCTGCACCGGAACCAGCTGCACGATGGTGCTGGTAACGCCCGAAAGCCGCTTCTTGAGATTGGGCGCAACCACATCGATCTGCGCCATATCGACCGCGCCGGAATCTCTGGCGCGGTTTTTCACTTCTGTCATCTTAGCCAAATCCGGTACCGCGACGGCCAGGGGCCGTCCCGCACCTCAGATGAACTGCACCTGGACGATCTCGTAGCCGCGCGCGCCACCGGGCGCGTTGACCTCGATGGCATCGCCAACTTCCTTGCCGATCAGCGCACGCGCGATCGGCGAGGAGATCGAGATGCGGCCCGATTTCACGTCCGCCTCCTGATCACCGACGATCTGGTAGGTCTTTTCTTCCTCGGTGTCCTCATCGAGGAGAACGACGGTGGCGCCGAACTTGACCTTGTCGCCGTTGAGCTTGCTGACGTCGATCACCTCGGCGCGCGCGATCAGATCCTCGAGTTCGTTGACGCGGCCCTCGTTGAGGCTCTGCGATTCCTTGGCGGCGTGGTACTCGGCATTCTCCGACAGGTCGCCATGCGAGCGGGCCTCGGCGATGGCCTCGATGATGCGCGGACGCTCTTCCTGCTGGCGCCAGCGCAGTTCTTCCTTCAGCGCAGTGAACCCACCGGCAGTCATCGGAACCTTGTTCATAGTCGACCTCTCCTGGCCATTGCCACGCGGCTTTCCTGTTGCAGCCGCGAGGCACAAAAAAGAAAACGGTTCGGTGGCCTGCGCCAACGGAACCGTCTCACCTCGATTTCTGATCAATATAGCAAGCCTGCGGAAGAATTCACGTCAAAAAATGCGGTGCGCCCATCAGCCTGTTGGCAATGAGGCCACAATGGCGCCCCGGTTCACCCGCTTGTGATTGGCTTTGCAACCTTGCGATGCTGTGTGATGGTGGCGAAGGCGACACGAAACCTGTGCGGTACCGATGAGCTTCAGGACATCCCTCTGTGCGATCGCGCTCGCTTTGGCGCTGACACCGGCAGCGGCCGAGAGCCGCAGCTTCGACACGCAAAAGGTGAAACTGCGCGCCGACATCGTCACCCGCGGCCTGGAGCACCCGTGGGGCCTGGCCTTTCTGCCCGGCGGCGACGCGCTCGTCACCGAGCGGCCGGGCCGGATCCGCATCCTCACCAAGACCGGTCTTTCCGCCCCGGTCAAAGGCGTGCCCAAGGTCGCTGTCGGCGGCGAAGGCGGGTTGCTCGACATTGCCATCGCCCGTGATTTCGAGCGCTCGGGCACGATCTTCTTCAGCTATGCCAAGCCCGCTCGGCGAGGCACCGGTATCGCCGTCGCCCGGGCCCGACTGAACCGCGAAGGGGCAAGCCCTCGCCTCGAAGACGTCAAGGTAATCTTCGAGGTTGCACCGAAGTCGAAAACCAAATGGCATTTCGGCTCGCGCATCGTGGTCAACGACGACGGCACGCTGTTCATCACCACTGGCGACCTTAGCCAGGAAATGCGGGCGCAGGACATGCACGACGCGGCCGGCGCAGTAGTCCGCATCAAGCCGGACGGGTCCATTCCCGCCGACAATCCTTCGCCCGACGGCAAGAAGATGGCACCTGAAATCTGGTCCAAGGGCCATCGCAACATCCAGGGCGCGGTCATCGATCCGGTTATGGGCGGACTGGTCACCGTCGAACACGGCGCCAAGGGCGGCGACGAGGTCAACCACCCAGAAGCCGGCAAGAACTATGGCTGGCCGATCATCTCCTATGGCACCAACTACGATGGCACGAAGATCGGCATAGGCACGGCCGCTCCGGGCTATGAACAGCCGCTCTACTATTGGGATCCCTCGATCGCGCCCTCGGGCCTCGTCAGCTACCAGGGCAATATGTTCCCCGAATGGAAGGGCGACCTGCTCGTTGGTGCCCTGAGCTTCCAATTGGTCAGCCGCCTTCACCGGGACGCCAAGGGCAAGATCCTTGACGAGGAGCGCATGCTCGAGGGCGAGTTCGGCCGCATCCGCGACGTGATCGAGGCTCCCGACGGCGCGGTCTGGTTGCTGACGGACGAGGATGATGGCGCCGTCGTCCGCCTGTCGCGGGGTGATAAGAAGAGCGAATAGCGAATAGCGAGTAGTGAGTAGTGAGTAGTGAGTAGTGAGTAAAAATGGGGAGAGATTTTCCCTATTCCCTACTCCCTATTCCCTATTCCCTATTCCCTATTCGCCATTCGCTACTCCCACCTACCCCCTCAGATAAACCTCTATCTGGTGCTCGAGCATGTCGTATTCACGGCAGCCCTTGCCGCAGCGCCTTTCGATTTCGGACAGTTGCACGCGCGCGGCGGCGACGTCACCGAGCATCAGATGCGCCTCGCCCATATATTCGCGCACCAGCGTGTAGTCGGGATTGTTGCGTAGCGCTTCCTGGTAGTAGCCGAGCCCGACGAGGACCCGGCCGGCCTTGCGGTGTGAGTAGCCGAGATAGTTGAGGATGCGCGGATCGGTCTTGTCGGCAGCGAGGGCCAGAACCTTGATTGCCTCGTCATATTTGCCGTCCATGGCGAGCGCCCGGCCGGCTTCGTAAAGGCTGTCGTCGTCGATCATGCCCGCCTTCGGCGGTTCGCACTTCTTGGTCTTCTTGTTGTAGACGAGGCCGTCGGCGCATTTGGTGTCCTGCGCCGGCGGACTGTCGCTGCCTGCGGCAAGAACCGGCGCCACGAACATCGGCAGCGACACCATCGCGCCGGCCAGAAGCTTCACATATCGGGACTGCATCGCTACCTCCTGAGCTTGCCCACGCAGAGGCTAACGCATCGGAAGTGGTATTTCATCCGCAATTACCCGCGGAAGATGAGAGCCGCCCCGCCTGCGATGAGCATGAACCCCAGCGCGTGGTTCCAGGTGATGCCTTCCTTGAGATAAAAGACCGAAAAGATGACGAAGACACTGAGCGTAATCACCTCCTGCATCGTCTTGAGTTCGGCGGCCGAATAGACCTGGTGGCCGACGCGGTTTGCCGGCACCGCAAGCCAATATTCGAAAAAGGCGATGAGCCAGCTGAAGATCACCGCCGCATAGAGCGGGGCAGCCTTGAATCTCAGATGCCCGTACCAGGCGAAGGTCATGAACACGTTCGACGCGATCAGCATCAGAATGGGGAACACCTTCGGCGAAAGCAGCATTGCCATGAAAAAAACCGTCTTGGAGGGAGGAAGGGGCACTTTTTCCGCCTGCTGCACGAGCGTGTCAATCTTCCCGGGCCGTCTGCCGTAACGAGTTCGTGACCTTGTCCGCAAATGCGCTATCATCGCGTAGGGGGCAGAGCAGGAGCGCTATCGTGCAGCAACGGCCCACAAGAGAGTGGGACCTGACCATCGGTCCGGATACCGTTCGACTCTTCATCCTCAAGGCCAAGGCGATCAGCGCCGGCGTCAACGAGGATTATGAAGACGGTGCCGAGCACGAGATCGAATATGACGGCGGCATCCGCGACAACCATCTTCACGACGGGCTTGCCGAGGAAGAGGAAGAAAACCTCACCGAAAAGGAACTGCGCCAACTCATCAACGACCTCAATGTCGATGAGGCCGCCGAGCTCGTGGCCCTCGCCTGGGTCGGCCGGGGCGACTATGACGCCTCGGAATGGCAGGACGCGGTCGCCGAAGCCAAACAGCGCGGCAACCGCCGCACGGCAAGATACCTGCTCGGCATGCCGATGCTGGGCGACTGGCTGGAGGAAGGCCTCGAGGTGCTCGGTGCCTGAGGTGCCTGTTCCATTGGCCACCGTCGCGTGACAGCTCCGTCACCGAAAGTGATGTCTTGATCCCGCCCGCCAGGCAACCGTCGGCGCGCTGTGCCGTTGACCCCGATGATCAACGGTCGCCGTCACGGATCGCTGGCATTTTTCCTCGTCGTCGCGCTGCAGGTCGACACGGCGTTTTCCCAGGAGTTGGTCCTGCCGGCGCGTGCGCCCGTGCCACAGTTCGCACCTCAGCGCACGGAGACGAAAACCTCGCGCTTGAAGCTCCCCGCCGACCAAGCCTCCATACCGATCCCACAGGCCCGCCCTAACCGATCTGTCGAGGGACCGCCCGACAGGGAGATGTTCGGCCCGCCCGCGCCAAAAATGCTCCCGGACAAGCGCTCCACTGCCAAGCGCCCAGCCATCATGCCGCCAGAGGAAAAAGCCTGCCGCGCGCGCCTGAAAGTGCTCGGCGGCGACTTCGAGGAGGCCTCGCCGCAGGCAAGCGCCGAAGGCTGCGCGCTGCCCTTTCCGATCAGGCTCAAGCGCCTGTCGGCAACGATCGACCTGGAACCCGACGCCGTCATCAATTGCACCGCTGCGGAAGCCACTGTCCGTTTTGCCACAACCGTAATCACGCCGACCGCGAAATCGGCCTTCGGGGAAGAGCTGGCGACAATCGACCAGGCCTCTGCCTATGTCTGCCGTCCGCGCAACGGGACGCGCAAACTGTCCGAGCATGCCTTCGGCAATGCGCTCGACATTGCTCGCTTCACCCTCGCAGGGGGCAGCGCCATCGATGTCGAGCCCGCTCCGCCCGGCAAAAATGCAGAATTCCTTGCCGCCATACGCAAGGCGGCTTGCGGGCCGTTCAAGACAGTGCTCGGTCCCGGCAGCGACGCCGACCATTCCCTGCACCTCCATTTCGATCTCGCGCCGCGCCGCAATGGCGGCACCTTCTGCAAGTGACGCCCCATTTCGGCCGCAGCCGTTAACCGTGCTGTGCTGCTGATCTTTCCTTTACCCTTGCCGGCTAGACTCTGCCCCTTCAGGGGACAGGAGCCTTCCGCATGGCCGCAGATTGCCGCGCCGCCATCGCAGCAGCCAACATCGCACGTCAGGTGTCGCACAAGCGCTTCCTGATCGTTGCCGTGGCACTTGCCGCGGCCGGCCTTGGCGTCAGCGCCTGCACCACCGGCGATGTCTTTACGCTCCAGCCAGCCGTCGATGTCGGCTCGCAGACCGCATCGTTGCAGCGTGTCGAAGTGGCGCCGCAATATGCCCCGATGCCTGTGGCCGTCGCACCCCAACCGGACGCACAGATGATGGTTGCTGCCCCCGAGCCGATCGAACCGACACTGGATGCCCAGGCGCAAAGCTTGGGAACGATAACGCCAGCCTCGCCGCCGCCCGTCCAGACGGCCTCGCTCGTGCCGACGCGTGGCCTGCAGGCGCTCGTGCCCTCCAACCCGCAAATGGTCGCCTACCCAAAACTCGACAACCCGTCGAACCTGCCGCAGACCGCTCCCTTGCGCGTTCCAAGCGCCATGCCGGCCGACGAGCTCGACTGCCGCAAGGACCTGAAGAAGCTCGACGTGCAATATAGCGACCTGCCCCCGATCCAGGACGGAGCCGCCTGCGGCATCGACTATCCCGTCAAGGTCTCGGCCATCGGCTCGGTGCAGATGAAGCCGGCTGCCACGGTGACCTGCGCCATGGCGGCCAGCTTCGCCGCCTGGACCAAGCGCGAACTGGTGCCTGCTGCCCGTATGCGCTACTTCTCCGGCGTCAAGACCATCCATCAGGGCTCGAGCTATTCGTGCCGCAAGATCGCCGGCTCACGGACCCTTTCGGAGCACGGCAAGGGCAACGCGCTCGACATCATGCGCATCGAGCTCAACAGCGGCCGCGACATCGAGGTGGAAAAGCCCGGCCTGTTCGCCTTCCGCACCCGCGGCTTCCTGAACACCGTGCGCGCCGACGGCTGCAACTATTTCAACACGGTGCTCGGCCCCGGCTACAACTACGACCACCGCAACCATTTCCATTTCGACGTCAAGCAGCGCCGCAACGGCTACCGCGCCTGCCGCTGAGGTATGGCGCCCAGCCACGCGGCAATGACGGAAAGACAGCCTTTCGTTGCGAGCTCTCTCGAAACGGGATAAAAATATTCTGCATCTAACGGCGATGGCACCCAATGGCTCGGGGGAGACTGCACAGGCAGGCAGCCTTATGGTTCGCCGCCATCTGCGCGGGTTACCTGTCGCTGGCCTATTTTGCTGCCCCCGAAATCTGGTCCTTTCGGATCCTGCGTGACGGCATCAAGCCTGCCGCTTTCGTGACCACCACCCCGCAGGGCATTCCGGGCGACCCCATCAATATCGGCCTGGTCGGCTCCGAGAAAGATGTGACCAGCGCCTTCGCCGCCGCTGGGTGGGACCGAGCCGACCGGCTTTCGCTGAAATCATCGCTCAAGATCAGCGAAAGCGTCGTACTCGACCGGCCCTACCCGGATGCCCCGGTCAGCACCCTGCTGTTTGAAGGCCGCCCGCAGGATCTCGCCTTCGAAAAACCCGATGGGAACAGCCCCGATGTGCGCCACCACATCCGCCTGTGGCTGACTTTTGCCATTGCTTCCGACGGCCGGCCGACCTGGTACGGGGCGGCGACCTTCGACCGCAGCGTCGGCTTGAGCCACGACACAGGTGCTGTCACCCACCACATCGCCCCCGACGTCGACGCCGAGCGCGATTCGCTGATCCGCGATCTTTCACAAGCCGGCCATGTCATCTCGGCCGAGGCGATTCCCGGCATCGGCCTGACCAGGAACGGGCGCAATGGCGGCGGCGATCCCTATTTCACCGACGGGAAGATACTGGTCGCGCTACTTGCCAAGGCACCTTAGAGCGCCGTGCGTCCGAATGGACGCATAAAGGACGCTCTAAATTGTTGAATCTGCGCATAGCGCTTTCCGAAAATCGATTCCGATTTTCGGGCCGATGCGCTAGCGGCAACGCGAGCCCTCGTGACGACAAAACAGTATTTTCGATGCCGTCTTTTCGAAACGCCAGGCGGAATGCTATGAGCGGTCATTATGCTATACGCTGAAATCGGTATCGTGGTCGTCCTCATCTGTGTGAACGGCCTGTTGGCAATGTCCGAGCTTGCCATTGTTTCTTCACGCCCGGCACGCCTCAAGGCGATGATCGACCGCAACGTCAAGGGGGCTGGGCGTGCTCTCGACCTTGGTGCGGACCCCGGCAAGTTCCTGTCTTCGGTTCAGATCGGAATCACGCTTGTCGGCGTGCTTTCCGGCGCCTTCTCCGGCGCCACGCTCGGCGAACGGCTGAGTTCATTTCTGGTCGAGAACGGCATGAGCGCGGGCGCCGCCAACGCCCTGGGCGTCGGCATCGTCGTCGCCATCATCACCTATGCATCGCTGATCATCGGCGAACTCGTGCCCAAGCAGATTGCGCTCCGCGATCCCGAGGGCGTGGCCGTCCGCGTCGCACCGGCAATGTCGCTGCTGGCCAAGGTCGCGCTGCCCCTGGTGTGGCTGCTCGACATCTCCGGCCGCACCGTGCTGTGGCTGCTCGGCCAGCACGGCGAAAGCCAGGAAAAGGTCACCGACGAGGAAATCAAGATGCTCGTCGCCGAGGCCGAGCATCACGGCACCATCGAATCCGACGAGCGGCGCATGATTGCCGGCGTCATGCGGCTCGGCGACCGTGCCGTGCGCGCCTTGATGACACCGCGCACCGAGGTCGACTGGATCAACCTCCAGGCCGACGATGCGGCGATCCGCAAGCTCTTGATGGAAACCCAACATTCGCGCTTGCCGGCCGGCGAAGGATCGGTCGATGCCATGGTCGGCGTGGTGCAAACCCGCGAACTGCTTGCTTCACTGCTTGCCGGCCGCGCGTTCGATGCGCGCAAGCATGTGCGAACCGCCCCGATCGTCCACGACCAGGCCGACGCGCTCGACGTGCTGGCAACGCTGAAGCAGTCTGACGTGCCAATGGCGCTGGTCCATGACGAGTACGGTCATTTCGAAGGCATCGTCACGCCGGCGGATATCCTCGAGGCCATCACCGGCGTCTTCCGCTCCGATCTGGACGAGGACGAGGACGACACGGCGGTCCAGCGCGAGGACGGCTCCTGGCTGCTCGCCGGCTACATGCAGGCCGACGAGATGTCCGACCTGCTCGGCATCGACCTGCCTGACAGCCGCGACTACGAGACCGTCGCCGGTTACGTGCTGTCGCACATGCACCACCTGCCCGCGACCGGCGAATGCGTCGATGCGCAAGGCTGGCGCTTCGAGGTGGTCGATCTCGATGGCCGCCGCATCGACAAGATCCTGGCAAGCCGCCTGCCCGGCTCCCAGCGCGAACCGGTGCGCTGACAGGAACAAAAAGGGCGGCTCCAGGCCGCCCTTGATTCCCTTGGGAGGAATTTCTCTCAGTCTCTGCTCAGGCGGCCTTGGCCTCTTCGGCGAGCACGTCGGCTTCGCGCGCCACCTTCAGCGCCTTGGCCCACCAGGCGATCTCTTCGATCAGCCCGTTGGCAGCCTGGTTGAGATGTTCGATGTCGGCGAGCTTCTTCTCGCCCTGGCGCACCGCCAGGAAATCGGCCCAGACAATATGGACGGCAGCCTTGGTCGGCGCCATCTGCAGCTCCACGGCATGCATGCGCAGTTGCTCGACGGCGCGGGCGCCACCGACACCACCATAGCCGACGAAACCGGCCGGCTTCTTGTTCCATTCCTTGGCGGCGTAATCGAGCGCATTCTTCAGCACGGCGGTCGGGCCGTGGTTGTATTCAGCTGCGGTGAAGATGAAGCCATCGAACTCAGCCACCTTCTTCTGCCAGCGCTGGGCAACTTCGCTCTGGGAGGGCGCCCAGGCGGAGGAGGCGACTTCGTCGAAGAACGGCAGAGGGAAATCTCTGAGATCGACGACTTCGACCTCGATGCCGGCATGGGACCTTGCGATCTTGGCGATCCATTCCACCGGCGTGTCGGCGAAACGGGTGGCACGCGTCGAGCCGACGACGATGGCAATCTTGGGTTTGGGCATGGCAGGAACCTTTCAAGCGAAGCTGGTATCAAATAGATACCAGCGCTATATAGGTGACTGATTTTTGCCCGCACAAGGAGGCACTTTTTTGATACCGAGGCACCCGCACCGCACCGAGGACTGTCGCGCGGTGAGCGATATCCTGCAGCGGATCGGCGACAAATGGACCGTGCTGGTCGTCGGCAGGCTGGGTGACGGACCGATGCGCTTCAACGAGTTGCGCCACGCCATCGGCGGCATCTCGCAGAAGATGCTGACCACGACGTTGCGCGGGCTCGAGCGCGACGGTTTTGTCACGCGCACCGTCTTCCCGACGATCCCGCCCCGCGTCGACTACGAACTGACCGAGCTTGGCCGCGAGCTTTTGGTTCCGGTCTTTGCACTTGGGGAATGGGCGCGCAGGAATCAGGACCGCGTGGCCGAGGCAAGGATGAAGTTCGACACCGCAGCGGGGTGAAGGAAACCGAAATGAACTTCGGATGGAACGACGTCGCAGAAGCCATACAGCAACTGGTTCGGTCGCAGGAACGTGATTTCTCGCCTGATACGATTAGGAATGCAGAAGACTTCATCATGCATGCGAGAGAGCGCCTGATGCCGCCTGATCATATTGTGCCAGGATACTGGGCGACGTTCGAGCTTGGATGGGACTGCTCACCAGCAATATCGGTGGAGATATTCGACGACCGGTATGAATTCTATCGAATGCGCGAAGGCAAGACCGATATTTTCGAATTCGCCCACCGCCCCGGAGAACCCTTTTCGGGGAATCTGGACGAACTGCTAGCATTAGCCTGCGCGCAAGTCCCGAAAGCAGACTGAAGCTTACTCCGCCGGCACCGGCTTCGGTCGGCCTTGTCCATCCAGCGCCACCATGACGAAGTCGGCGTCGGTCACTTTCTCCATCCATTCCGACAAATAGCGCTGCGCCCAGGCCTCGACCTTGAGCGTCATCGAGGTGCGGCCGACGCGCTCGACATGGGTGTAGATGCACAAAGTGTCGCCGATCTTCATCGGCTTGGCGAAGGCCATTTCCTTGACCGCCGCCGTGACCACGCGGCCCCGGGCGCGTTCGGCCGCACGGATGCCGCAGGCAAGGTCCATCTGCGCCATCACCCAGCCACCGAAGATGTCGCCGGCGGCATTGGCATCCGATGGCATGGCCAAAGTCCGCAGAGTCAGTTCGCCGTGCGGCTTGCCATCAGCATATCGGACCATTGCCAGTTCCTCGGATTCGCTTGATCCCTCACCCGTATCGTCCGAGCTGGCGATGCGTCAACGCGCTTTACCGATCACCAGCAGTCGCATATTTCACAAGCCATGCCGGAACCTCCGGCGACGCGCTCTACAAGCCGGCGCTAGTCTGGCGCGGACCTTCATTCTGACCGGACGGTTAGCCGTTTCCATGCAGACATTCGACTTCATTGTGGTCGGCTCGGGCTCCGCCGGTTCGGTGGTGGCCGAGCGGCTGTCGGCCAGCGGCCGCCATACCGTCCTTGTTCTCGAGGCCGGCGGCAGCGACCGGCGCTTCTTCGTCCAGATGCCGCTCGGCTATGGCAAGACCTTCCATGACCCGGCGGTGAACTGGAACTACTCCACCGAGCCCGACCCCGGCCTTCTCGGCGCCTCCGACCATTGGCCACGCGGCAAGGTGATGGGTGGTTCGAGTTCCATCAACGCCATGGTCTGGATCCGCGGCGCGGCGGAGGATTTCGATGCCTGGCGCGACGCCGGCAATGTCGGCTGGGGCTGGAGCGACGTGCTGCCCGCCTTCAAGGCGATCGAGGAGAACCAGGCCGGTGCGACCGATCTGCGCGGTCGGGGCGGCCCGGTCCATGTCACCGACAACAGCAAGAACATCCACCCGCTCACCCGCCGCTTCCTCGCTGCTGCCCAGCAGGCCGGCATGGTGCTGAATCAGGACTTCAACGGCTCCTCCCAAGAGGGTGCCGGCGTTTATCAAATCACCACCCGGGACGGCCGCCGCATGTCGGCCGCCCGCGCCTTCCTGCGCCCGGCCATGAAACGCGCAAACGTCCGCGTCGAGACGCACGCGCTGGCGACAAAAATCCTGTTCGAAGGCAGCCGCGCTGTCGGCATCGAGTATCTGCAGAACGGTCAGAAGAAATCTGCCAGAGCCGGGAGCGAGGTCATCCTGTGCGGCGGCTCGGTCAACTCGCCGCAACTGCTGCAACTCTCCGGCGTAGGCCCGGCAGGCCTGCTCACGGGGCTCGGCATCCCGATCGTCCACGCCAGCGATCAGGTCGGCCGCAACCTCCAGGACCACCAGGGCATCAACTACACCTGGAAAGCCACGGTGCCGACGCTCAACCAGATCCTTCGCCCCTGGTGGGGCAAGCTTGTGGTCGGCGCGCAATATCTGCTGCTGCGCTCGGGCCCGCTGTCGATGAGCATGAACCAGGGCGGTGGCTTCTTCCGCACCGATGCGGCGCGCACGCGCCCCAACATGCAGCTCTATTTCCAGGTATTCTCGACGGTCCTGCCCAAGCGCGGCGAACGGCCGATCCTGTCGCCCGACCCCTTCCCCGGCTTCTCCATCGGCCTGTCCAACTGCCGGCCGTCGAGCCGTGGCGAGATCATGATCCAATCGGCCGATCCGACCGTCTATCCGCGCATCACCGTCAACGCGTTCTCGACCGAGAGCGATGTCGCCGAAATGCTCGACGCGGTGAAATATCTGCGCAAGCTGGCCGCGATGCCGCCGATTGCGGACATCATTTCGGAAGAGGTTTTGCCAGGCGCGTCAATCACTTCCGACGCGGACTTGATTCAGGATTTCCGCAAGCGCTCGGGCACCGTCTACCATCCGGTGTCGACCTGCCGTATGGGGTCCGACCCGGCGACGTCGGTTGTCGGCCCGCGCCTGCGCGTGCACGGTCTCTCAGGCCTTCGCGTCATCGACGCCTCGATCTTCCCCGACAACATCACCGGCAACACCAACGCCACCTCGATCATGACCGGCTGGAAGGGTGCAGGGATGGTGCTGGAGGACACGCAGTAGTCAACAAGCCGACGGCGGCTTTTCTGGGAGTGGAGAACCGATGAAAATCACCGACGTCAAAACCTTCGTGGTCAACAACCCGCCGCCGCAGACTGGCGGGCGCTACTTCATCTTCGTCAAGCTCACCACCGACGGAGGCGTAGTCGGCTATGGCGAAGCCTACAACGCCACCTTCGGCCCCGACATCACCGCCAGGATGATCGAGGATTGCGCCGCCCGCCACCTCGTCGGCCGCGACCCACACGACATCGAGAGCTTTTTCCGCCGCGCCTACTCGTCCGGGTTCAGCCAGCGTCCCGATATTTCCATGATGGGCTGCGTGTCGGCGCTCGAAATGGCCTGCTGGGACATCATCGGCAAGGAGGCCGGCAAGCCGGTCTACAAGTTGCTCGGCGGGCAGGTTCACGAGGCGCTGCGCTCCTACACCTATCTCTACCCGCGATCGGGAAGCGTCTTTCCGAACGAAACGGAGAGTGCCAAAAACGTCTACAATGACCCCGACCTCGCCGCCGAAACGGCCCTTGCCTATGTCGCCCAGGGTTTCAACGCCGTAAAGCTCGACCCCGCCGGCCCCTACACCGCCTTCGACGGCCACCAGCCGCGGCTGATCGACATCGACCTTTCGGTGCGCATGGTGAAGGCGATCCGCGAGGCGGTGGGCACGTCGGCCGACATATTGTTCGGCACGCACGGCCAGTTCACCGCCTCGGGCGCGCTGCGCATGGCTCGCGCCATCGAGCCCTACGATCCCCTCTGGTTCGAGGAGCCGGTGCCTCCCGACATGCCCGAAGTCATGGCCGAGGTGGCGCGCGGCACCAAGATCCCCATCGCGACAGGCGAACGCCTCACCACCAAGTGGGAATTCGCCCGCGTCATCGAAAATCGTGCCGCCACCATCCTGCAGCCCGATCTCGGCCGTTCGGGAGGCATATTGGAAACCAAGAAGATCGCCGCCATGGCCGAGGCCTACCACATCCAGATAGCACCTCATTGCTATTGCGGGCCGATCGTCGGTGCGGCCAACATCCAACTCGCCGCGACGCTGCCCAATTTCCTGATACTGGAATCAATCAAAACCTGGGACGGCTTCCACGCCGAGCTGTTGAAAAAGCCGCTCGAGTGGCAGGACGGGCGCGTCATCCCCTCGAAGGAGCGCGGCCTCGGCGTCGAGCTCGACGAGGCGGTGTGCGAGGCACATCCGTGGAACGGCGGACCGCTGCACCTCGAAATGACACCGGAGCCGCTATTTCCCTGAGCCAGGCAATTGGCTAACGACAACAGCGGCTTGGATCGCCAAGCTGAATCAGGATGGCAGCTCCGCCTCGTCGCGCAGATGCGTCGGAAGCCGGATGTATCCGTGGCGAATTGAATAGGAAAGTACCGTGCGGGCGAGCCTGAGAGCGAAAATACTGGACGTTTGCGCGCGCAAGATCGCCGCCAAGGGCCCTGATGTGGGCCTGTCGTTCTATGCGTTCTTCGCCAACAAGAACGACGACCCCGAGCTTCTGATGGAAGCCGCGGAATGGTGGATCCGAACCCACAAGCTCGACCATTTCGAGAAAGCGGCGAAGATCGAAGCGCTGGTCAGGGCAATGGATACCTAGCCCGACCGCGTCAGCACCTGATCTTCAGCGCCTTCGGCAGCATCTCGTAGGTTGCCGGAATATGCCCGGGCGATTCCCCGTCGATGTCGACAAGTGCTGCATTGGCCAGCGGATCACCCAGCGGCTCGACCACGACCTTGCGGCCGCGCAGAATGGTGATCGCCGGATGATTGCGGTGGCGTCCGCCATAAAGCAGCCTGAGATCGAAGATCAGCCTGAGCTTGCCCGCCGCGCGCAGGATGACGATGTCGAACAGCCCATCGTCGGGTACGGCGTCTGGCGCGATCATCATGCCGCCGCCGAAGAATCTTTCATTTGCCACCGCCACCAGCGCCACCCTGGCCTCGATCGGCTCACCGTCGTCGACGGTGATGCGTACGTCCTGGAAACGGTAGCGCAGGAATTCCCTCACCGTGCGCCAGAAGAACAGGGCCTTTGCCGACATGCGCCCCTTGCGCTTGTCGGCATTGACCGCCCGAACCGTCGCACCCGACATGCCAAGGCTCGCGATGTTGACGAAATGTCGGCTCGCCAGCCGGCCGTGATCCTCGATGAAGGAGATGCGACCGGCGTCGATGAGGCGGTCCCTCCCATCGGTGATCCGCGCCACCGCTGCCATCACTCCGGTCGGAATTCCCATGCCACGGGCGAAGTCGAGCCCCGTGCCACAGGGCAGAATGCACAGAACAGCGCCCTTGCCGGTCTCCACCTGCATCTGCAGCAACCCGTCGGCCACCTCACTGACCGTGCCGTCGCCGCCCGCGGCAACCACCATTTCGCAACCCAGGGCCACGAGATCGCGCGCCAGAACCGCGCCATCGCCTGCCTCTTCGGTTTCGCGGAATTCGACATTGCCGAAGCGCGTGACCAATGCCGCCGCCACCTCCGACCAATGCGTGTTGAGCCGGCCTCCGCCAGCCGCCGGATTCCTGACGACGCCGATTTTCACCAGGCAATACCCTCCACGGCAACCTACTGCCGCGTGCATTGTTCGCTGCGGCGGCGAATGCGCAAGGGAAAGCTTTTAAAGTTCACATGATGTGTGGAACGCGCTTCACAGGAGCCGGGCACCTGGACCCGCCACAGCAACCCTACCGCGAGCAAGCCGCGCCAAAATCATGCCATGATTGCGGCCAAATGGCGCCGCGATCGCAGCGGAGAGATCGTCACGGGAACAAACGAAGGATTCGGACCGTGATCAAGTCTGCCCTTGTCGCCATGACCATCGTCGGCTGCGACTGCGACGCCAAGCTCTGCGAATATATCGGCGAGACGCCGGCGCAATGGACATCGGTCGCCGATTGCGAGGCGGCAATGAAAAGCCGCATCTTGCGCGAGGGCAATCACGACTACCCGCTGGTCACCGGCATTTGCCGCACCAGCGAGTTCACCGAGCCGCAGCTTGCCTCGGTGTCGCCCGCCCCTGCCATGCAGCCTGATATCGCGCCTGCCGCATATTCCGGTGTCATCAAAGGCGGCCGCTCGATACTCTACCGGACCGCCAACGGCTATGCGCTGGTGCGTAACGGCCTCGGCCATGCAGCCGGCAGCACGCTTGCCGCCGCAAAGCGCTCGTCGGCCTGGTTCGCACAGAACCTGCCGGTCGGCTTCTGACATACCGAAATGAAAAAGGCCGGTCCCGAGGGACCGGCAGTTGGCTGCCTTGGAAGGGAGCCGTTTGAGTTCGAACGCGCCCGGCCGGGGAGAATGGCGAAATCCGGCCGGGCGCGTTCGACAGGCCTTTAGGAGGCCTTGTCGACGGCGGTCACCGCGCCAGTCGTGTCATCAACGGTCACCTTGACCTTGGCGCCTGCGGCCAGTCCTTCAATCGAAATGCTTTCGGGTACGACATAGGTCTTGCCGTCCTCGAGCGTGATCGACTTGGTCGCCGGATCAACCGCCTGGACCGTGCCTTCCACATCAGCGGCATAGGCCGTACCGATGAAAGCGAGCGAAGCGATGGTCGCAGCAAGGATCTTGTTCATGTCTGGTACTCCCGTACTTTCTTCGTCCTCGCGGTGCCCTACCCTCGTAGCGGGGCCCGCCGAACGAGTTGGAGATTGCCCGCCAGCCTGCCTCGACGCAAATCACGTTCCGTGAAATTATCGAACAGAATCATAAGCTTAATTCTGCCATATTCGAACGCAGCGCATCTGCTTCGGCCCCTGCGGGCTCAGACGAGATCAGCCGCCAGCCCATGCCATTGAAGGCATTGAAGGCGTCACGCCCCGGTCATCGCCCGGCCACCCGACTGCCAGAATTCGATTTCGGCGATCACGAAGCTCTGAAAAATGCCTTCACTGGCATTTTCTCCCGCAGATTCTGCGCGCGATAGCCTGCCCCTGCGTCGTTTGGCTCTGGCGTTCCTTTGGTCCAGTCCGCCGCGACCGCTTCACAGCGAGTGATGGTTCTGGCATAGCTCGCGCCGCACAATGCGTGCTGTTTCGAAAGCTCCTGCCTTGCACCCCCTGTTCGAAATCGTCGGCGCCGTGGCCGCCATCCTGACCACGCTTGCCTGGCTTCCGCAGATCCTGAAGATCCTGCGTGAACGCAAGACCAGCGACATCTCGCTCGGCACCAACGCCGCGCTCGCCACCGGCATTTCGCTGTGGATCGTCTACGGGATCGCACTCGGCTCGCTGCCGGTGATCCTGTCGAACTCGGTGACGCTGCTGTTCATCCTGATGATCGTCGGCCTGAAGCTCCGCTACGGCTGAGCGGGGGATTGGCCGACACCTCGCCAACACAACGACTTGGCGCGAAAAGCCGATTCAGTTCGTGAGACTGGATTGTCCGGCACCGTAGACTACTGCCCAACGCTCCCGCGCCTTGGCGCCCAGACGGCCAGCCACCTTGGCGAGCGGCACCAGATGCTCGCGATCGCCTTCGCGCAGGCGCATGAACGGCACCATGCGATAGCTGGCCACACGTCCGCGCGTCGAATGATCGGCGCTGACATCGACGACGAGCACCGCGCCGATGCGTCCCGGCCAAGGCTGGCGAACGAATGCGGTGCCAAGGAAATCGCCGAGCCCGTAGGCGACCAGCGTCTCGCCGATCCGCTCGACCGGTTGCACCACATGCGCGTGATGCCCGGCAACGAGCCCGACGCCAAGCCCGGCCAAGCGCCGCGCCCACACCCGCGTTTGCGGACGCGGAAAATGGCGGAACTCCCAGTCCCAGTGCGGCACGGCACAGACGAGATCGATGTCGGTCACGCCCTGCAAGCCGCCCCTGCTGGCGGCGAAAAAGTCTTCGACCATCGCCACCCGACCGGAAAAGTCGGCGGCACCGGCATTGCGCCATTGCGTGAATGCCACCAGCCCGATGGTCAGCGGTCCGACCGCCATTCGGGCGATAATGGTGTCGGTTCCAACAGTAGCGATGCCGAGGGCATCAAGCGTCGCGCGCGTCTCCTCATAACCTTCGACGCCCTGGTCGAGCACATGGTTGTTGGCGAGGGACAGCACCAGTCGGTCGCGCGCGATGCCTGTCGCTTCCAGCGCGGCTGACAGGAACTCGCGCGTCATCGCATGGTGCGTGCCGATCCTGGTCCCCAGCCGTGCGCTCGGTTGCCGCACGACGGGGCTCTCGCAATTGCCGACAATAAGGTCGGCGCTGGCCAGCAGCGCCGCCAGATCCGCATCGCAGATGGGCGCCCGGCGGTTGGCCTCGGCCGAGATGTCCCCGACGAAGGCCAGCCGCACGCCTTTGCCCACCACCGGCAGGAATTCGCCATGCGCCGGCATGAAACCTTTGGCGCCGCCAAGCGACGGCTTCAGGAACCGAACAGGCCAGGAAATCTTGTAGGAAAATGGATAGTTGGACACGCGCCGCCCGAAGTTTCGCTGCTGTAAGCATAACAGCAATTTGCGCCCGTATCCGGCGACGCGCGACCGCCCCGGCAAATTTTTGCAATGAACGGAGCCGTCGGAACGCGCCGCGTTACACAGGCGTAAAGCATAACGACATCGGCGCTCTGGCCGAGGCTGCAAAGGGCGTTAGTTTGGCGACGTTCGGAATACGATTCGGCCTGGAGAACTGCCCATGATCTTTCGAAGACTTGCCGCTGCCGCCTTGGTGGCGGCCGGAGCGATGCTGCTTCCGGCGCTTGCCATGGCCGCGGATGCCTTCACAACCGGCAATGTCAACGTCCGCGCTGGCCCGGGCGTAGGCTACCCCCGCGTCGGCACGCTGGCGGCCGGCACGGCCGTTAGCGTGCGCGGTTGCGACATGAACTGGTGCAACATCCGTCGCGGCGGAATTCACGGCTGGGTATCGGCCAACCTGCTGGCCGACGCGTCGTACCGCCCATCCTACCGTCCACCGGTAGTGATCGTGCCGCCGCCGATCGTCGTGCGGCCGCCGCATTGGAACAGGCCCCCGACGCATCGTCCGCCACACTGGAACCGTCCGCCGGACAACCGTCCTCCGCAATGGGACCGTCCACCGCATGGCAGGCCGCCGCATGATGGCCGCCCGCCACGGCCTTCGAGACCCGGCGGTCCGGCCGGTGCCAACTGCAGGATCGGCGGCGGGCTGCCCTGCCCCCGGTGACAACCTCCTGACAGCCTGCTGTCAGCAGCACGATCGCGCGAGGGCGCGGGTGCCGGCTTTCCGGCCCCGCGCCCTTTCCATTTGCACGGACTCTGCCCATATTCCCGCCATGGCCAAATCCCCTGAGAAAAAATCGCCCATTTCGGCGAGCAACGACCGCGCCGGACCGCGCAAGCGCGGTGGCAATGGCGTAACCGATTTTCTCGACGCGTCCGAACCGCTGCATCATCAGGGTTTCAACGAGGCGCCGCAGGCGGAACTGTCGGGCACGCCGCTTTCCGGCTCGATTTCCGACTGGGCCGAAGAGATTGCACGGGAAGCCGACAAGCCGCACCCCAAGGCAAAGAAGATCCCGGAAAAGAGCTCAGCCCCCACCCGCTCGGCGCGCGGCACCTCGATGGGCGGCGCTGCCTCGGCCAAGGAGCGCGCCGCCGCCGGCCTCAACCCGGTCGCCGGCCTCGACATCAGCCTGGAAGACGCAGCCTCGCTGTCCAATTCCGGCGTCACCGCCACCGTCGCAGCACTTTCAGCACTGATCGAAAGCGGCAACCCGCTGCACAAGGACGGCGAGATCTGGGTGCCGCACCGCCCTGCCCGGCCGGAGAAATCCGAGGGTGGCATCCAGATCGTCATGCAGTCGGAGTTCGAGCCGGCGGGCGACCAGCCCACCGCCATCAAGGACCTCGTCGAGGGCGTCAATTCGGCCGAGCGCACACAGGTTTTGCTCGGCGTCACCGGCTCGGGAAAAACCTTCACCATGGCCAAGGTGATCGAGCAGACGCAGCGCCCGGCGCTCATCCTCGCACCCAACAAGACGTTGGCCGCACAGCTCTATTCCGAGTTCAAGAAATTCTTCCCCGACAACGCCGTCGAGTATTTCGTCTCCTACTACGACTACTTCCAGCCCGAGGCCTACGTCCCGCGCACCGACACCTATATCGAGAAGGAATCGACCATCAACGAGCAGATCGACCGCATGCGCCACTCGGCGACGCGTTCGCTGCTCGAACGCGACGACGTCATCATCGTCGCCTCGGTGTCCTGCATCTACGGTATCGGCTCGGTCGAGACCTACACGGCGATGACCTTCCAGATGCAGGTCGGCGACCGACTCGACCAGCGCCAGCTGCTCGCCGACCTCGTCGCCCAGCAATACAAGCGCCAGGACATCAACTTCGTCCGCGGTTCGTTCCGCGTGCGCGGCGACACCATCGAGATATTCCCGGCCCACTTGGAAGACAGCGCCTGGCGGATTTCGCTGTTCGGCGACGAGATCGACTCGATCACCGAGTTCGATCCGCTCACCGGCCAGAAGACCGGCGACCTCAAGTCGGTCAAGATTTACGCCAATTCGCACTATGTGACGCCGCGCCCGACCTTGAATCAGGCCATCAAGTCGATCAAGGAAGAGCTGCAGCATCGTCTGCAAGAGCTTGAAAAGGCTGGCCGCCTACTCGAGGCGCAACGACTGGAACAGCGCACACGCTTCGACTTGGAGATGCTCGAGGCGACCGGCTCCTGCGCCGGCATCGAAAACTATTCGCGCTACCTCACCGGTCGGCGCCCCGGCGATCCGCCGCCGACTTTGTTCGAATACATCCCCGACAATGCGCTGGTGTTCATCGACGAAAGCCACGTCACCGTGCCGCAGATCGGCGGCATGTATCGCGGCGACTTCCGGCGCAAGGCGACGCTGGCCGAATACGGCTTCCGCCTGCCGTCCTGCATGGACAACCGGCCGCTGCGCTTCGAGGAGTGGGACGCCATGCGCCCGCTCTCGGTCGCCGTTTCGGCGACGCCCGGCAACTGGGAGATGGAGGAAGCCGGCGGCGTCTTCGCCGAGCAGGTCATCCGCCCGACCGGCCTGATCGATCCGCCCGTCGAGGTCCGACCCGCAAAAACCCAGGTCGATGACGTCGTCGGCGAGATCCGCGCCACCACCCAGGCCGGCTACCGGACGCTGGTAACGGTGCTGACCAAGCGCATGGCCGAGGACCTGACCGAATATCTGCACGAGAACGGCGTGCGCGTCCGCTACATGCACTCCGACATCGATACGCTGGAGCGTATCGAGATTCTCCGCGACCTCAGGCTCGGCGCGTTCGACGTGCTGGTCGGTATCAACCTTCTGCGCGAAGGCCTCGACATTCCCGAATGCGGTTTCGTCGCCATCCTCGACGCCGACAAGGAAGGTTTTTTGCGCTCGGAGACCTCGCTGATCCAGACCATCGGCCGCGCGGCGCGAAACGTCGACGGCAAGGTCATCCTCTATGCCGACCAGATCACCGGCTCGATGGAACGCGCCATGGCCGAGACCACGCGCCGCCGCGAAAAGCAGATGGCGTGGAACGAAGCCAACGGCATCACGCCCGAAAGCGTGAAGTCGCGCATCTCCGACATTCTCGAATCCGTCTACGAGAAGGACCACGTCCGCGCCGACATCTCACAGTTCACCGACGATGCGGGCGCGATGATCGGCAACAACCTCAAGGCCCATCTCGAGGCGCTGGACAAGCAGATGCGCAACGCCGCCGCCGATCTCGACTTCGAGAAGGCCGCCCGTATCCGCGATGAGATCAAGCGCCTGCGCGAGATGGAGCTGGCCATCTCCGACGACCCGCTGGCGCGCGAGGTCGAGGGACAGAGCCCGTCCTCTGGCCGCGAGAAGGGCAAGCACAACAAGGGCGTGGCCAAGCATCGCACTGCCGAAGAGCAGGAGCGCTTTCGCAAGCTCGACGAAGCACGCGCAGCGGAAGAGGCGGCCAAGGCCGCCCGGCCGAACCTGTTCCGCAAGCCCGACATCGACGACATGGGCCCCGGCACCGACATGGCGACGCCGGCCGGTGCGATCTCGCGCCCCCTGTTCAAGAAGCAGTCGGCGGCCGAAGCCCACGGTTCGGACTATGGCGTACCCGACGATGGAAGAAGCCTGTTCAGGAAGAACACCCTCGACGAGATGACGGTCGGGCGCACCGAAAAGCCGGTCGAGGGGATAAAGCCGATCAAGCGCGCCAAGATCGGCGCCGGCTCCTATGAAGACCCGGCCGAGGCCGCGCGCGCAAGGAAGAAGCCGGGCAAGTCGGGGCGTCCGGGGCAGTAGAGCATGTACGCCCAATAGATGAACCCAAGGGAGGCCAGCGACGAGACCGGCGGAGAAGCGTCGGCTTTTCGTTTGTTCTGAATGGGCGCATTCTGTCTCCGCAACAGGAGGACAGGGCCATGCAGTCTGAAGACATCGTGCGCACCTTCTACGCCGACTACCTCAAACGCGACATCGACGCCGCGGTCGCGCAGATCGCCGATAATGTGACTTTCGACTGGAAAGTAGGCGCCGATCACATCAAGGAATACACCGGCTCGGTTGTCGGCAAGCAGGCTTTCCGCGACCGACTGAAGGCGCTCGACGCCGAGTTCGACTATATCGATATCGATATCTTCGATTTCGTCGCCTCGGAGGATCGCGCCGCCGTACAGATCAAGCTGACAATGAGGCACCGGAAGTCGCAAAGAGAATTCGTAATCCCCATTGCCGACTTCTGGACGCTCCGCGACGGCAAGGTCGTCGAATTTGCGGAATACTACGACACCGCGCTCGCTCAATCGATTTTGGCCGGAGCACCCGCCGAAGCGGCACCGATGGTGCAGACCGGCGAACCAGCTGTCGAATATGACGAACTCCTGCGCCGAGATTGATTGAGGCCTCGGACAGCTATCCGTTTGACTGCAGAAAAACGTCGCCGACCCTGTCGATTTCGACCAGCTTCGTTCGTCTTCAAGGCGAGGCATCGGATCGGGCCAGGGCCGCGACGGATGTCTGACCATGGCCTCATCGCTGCAATCAGCAGCAGCCGGCTCCAACACCAAGAACGGAGAGTGAAATGTCGGAATCCACTGTACAGTCGATGGGCTACCCCGCGCCCCCGGTTCATGGCGGCCTGGTCGCCTATCTGCAGGTCGACGGCGCCTTGAAGGCGGCCGAGTTCTACAAGCGTGCCTTTGGCGCCGAGACCGCCTTTGCCGTCCCCCCGGACGAGCAGGGCCGAACCATGCACGTCCATCTCTACATCAACGGCAGTTCGATGATGTTGTGCGACGCCTATCCGGAGCACGGCCATCCGCACGAAAAGGCGCAGGGCTACACCATGCAGCTCATTCTCGGCGACGACATCGACGTTTGGTGGAAGCGTGCGGTGGACGCCGGCTGCGAAGTGGTGGTGCCACTCGACGTGATGTTCTGGGGTGACCGCTGGGGCCAGCTGCGCGACCCGTTCGGCGTCAGTTGGGCGATGAATGCGCCCGTCAGGAAGTAGCGAGCCGGCGAGCGGATCGGGGCCGTCCGCCGTGTCCAGCGGGCGGCCTCATCCGAGTGGCACTGCCATTCCGGTCTTGACCCGGTCCATCGCCACCAGCGTGCGGAACCGCCTGATATTGGGATTGGCGAAGAACAGCCGCCTGGTCAGCGCCTCGTATTCGGCCATGCTGGCAACCGTCACGATGAGGACGAAGTCGGCCTCGCCGGTGACGTAGTAGCACTGCTGCACCTCCGGCGCGGCGGCGAAGCTCGCCTTGGCGGCGTCGAGCAGTTCGATCTGCTCGCTCGCCACCTCGACCTCCACGACGATGGTGATCGGCCGCCCGACCTTTTCGGGATCGACCACCGCGACATTGGCGGCGATGACGCCGCTTTCCTCCATGCGCTTGATGCGCCGCTGCACCGCCGGCGCCGACAGGTTGACCGCCGCGCCGATCTCGCGCTGCGGCACCGCATTGTCTCGTTGGAGGATGCCAAGGATCTTCAAGTCGAACTCGTCGAGTTCATTCCCCTGCAGCGACAGCCTAACCATGCGTCCTCGCGAAACAAACTTGCATCTCTTCGACCGGAATAGAGCGCTTTTCTCGGAGCTTCTGCAATATCAATGCGTCGCAACAGGAGGACCGACGCAATGCTCATCCGCAACCAGCATCCCGACTACCGCAAGCCGCTCGATCCGGTCGACGCCGAGACCCTTGGCATCGACGCCGCCGAAGCGGTCGAGCGCTTCCTGTCGCACCGGCCGAACCATCGCCCGACACCGCTGCGCGCCCTGCCCGCGCTTGCCGCCGAGTTCGGTGTCGGCGCAATCCACCTCAAGGATGAAGGTTGTCGGCTCGGACTCGGCAGCTTCAAGGCGCTCGGCGGCGCCTATGCCGTCATCCGGCTGGTGCTTGAGGCGGCCGAGGATGTGCTTGGGCGAAAAGTCGACGTCACCGAACTGCATAGCCCCGACGTGAAAAAAATCTCCGCCGCCATGACCTTCGGCTGCGCGACCGACGGCAACCATGGCCGCTCGGTCGCCCAAGGGACGCAACTGGTCGGCGCGAAATCGGTGATCTTCGTCCATGGCGGCGTCAGCGATGCCCGCGTCGCGGCCATTTCCCGCTACGGCGCCGAAATCGTCCGCGTCGCCGGCACCTATGACGACTCCGTCGCGGAGGCCACTCGGGTCTGCGCCGAAAACGGCTGGACCGTCGTTTCCGACACGTCGTGGCCAGGCTACGAGCACATCCCGGGACTGGTCATGCAGGGCTATACGGCGATCATGCGCGAGGCGTTGGAAAAGCTGCCCGAGCCGCCGACCCATGTCTTCGTCCAGGCCGGCGTCGGCGGCATCGCCGCCGCCACCGCCGCCTATCTCGCCTGCCGCTATGGCGAGGCCCGCCCGACCCTGGTCGTCGTCGACCCGGCGCGCGCGGCCTGCATCTTCGAGACGGCGCGGGCCGGCAAGCCGGTGAAGCTGCAGCATGGCGAGCCGACTGTCATGGCGATGCTCGAATGCTTCGAGCCCTCGCTGCTCGCCTGGCGCATCCTGTCACGGACGGCCGACGCCTTCATGACGGTGGAGGACGAACACGCGGTCGAGGTGATGAACCGCCTCGCCCGCCCGCTCGGCCATGATCCGGTGGTGGTATCAGGTGAAAGCGGCGGTGCGGGCATGGCCGGCCTGTTCCGCGCCGCCCGCGATCCCGAGATGCGCGCGGCGATTGGGCTGGGCGCCAATTCGCGCGTGCTTCTGATCGTCACCGAGGGCGCCACCGACCCCGACCGCTACCGTCAGCTCGTCGGCATCACGCCCGCAGACCTCGCCGGCAATGCCGTCTCGATCGGCGGGAAGTAAGGCCCCTTACTCTGCCGCCAGCGCCGGGCGGTGGGCGATCTCGGTTACATTGGCCCGATCCTCGCCTTCCGGCTCGACGCTCCTGTTCTTCGGCTCCTTGCCGAAGAACAGCGCATAACCGGCCGGCAGCACCAGGATGGTGAGCACGGTCGCCACCAGGATGCCACCCATCATGGCGTAGGCGAGCGGCCCCCAGAAGATGCCGCGCGAGATCGGGATCAGCGCCAGAACCGCCGTCAGCGCGGTCAGCGTGATCGGCCGGAACCGCCGCACCGCAGCGCCAATGATCGCCTCCGACCGCTCCATGCCGGCGGCGATGTCCTGGTCAATCTGATCGACCAGGATGATCGAGTTGCGGATGATGATGCCGAGCAACGCAATCACGCCGAGGATGGCGACGAAGCCGAATGGCGCGCCTGATATCAGCAGCGCCGCCGCCGCGCCGATGATGCCGAGCGGTCCGGTCGCCAGCACCAGCATCGCCTTGCCGAAGTGCTGCAGCTGCACCATCAGCAGAAGCACGATGACAAGCAGCATGACCGGTGCCTTGGCGGCGATCGACGCCTGGCTTTCGGCAGCATCCTCCGCCCCGCCCTGGATCTCGACCTTGTAGCCGGGAGCGAGACCGTCGCGCAGCGGCTTGAGCTCATCAAACAGCTTCATCGTCACGTCGTTGGGCTGGATGTGGTCAGGCAAGGTCGCCCGCACCGTGATCGTCGGCAGCCGGTCGCGACGCCATTCGATGCCCTGCTCCATCACCGGCACCACCTTGGCGACCTGCGACAGCGGCACGAAGCCGCCGAAGTCGGTCGGCACATAGACCGAATTGACCGAAGACAGCAGGTGTCGGCTGGCCTCCGGTTCGCGGGCGACGATCGACACCGTCTCCTCGCCGTCGCGGAAATTATCCAGCGGAGCACCTGTCATCGTTGCCTGCAGCATCTGGCGGATGCGCTGCGAGGAAACGCCGAGCGCACGCGCCCGATCCTGGTCGACCACCAGCTTCATGCCAGCCACCGGCTCCAGCCAGTCGTCGTGGATGGCGCTAAGTTCAGGGTTCTCGGCGAACTTGGCCTCCACCTCGTCGGCGATGCGGCGCACTTCGGCCCTGTCAGGCCCCATCACGCGCATCTGCACCGGCCAGCCGGTGGGTGGTCCGAGGAACAGGCGATCGACCTTGGCGCGGATCGAGGGAAAATCCTCGGCAAGAATGTTGCGCAGCTTGGCGATCAGCCTTTCGCGCGCCGGCTCGTCATTGGCCATGACAAGCAGTTGGGCGTAGTTGGGGTTGCGCAGCTGCTGGTCGAGCGGCAGGAAGAAGCGCGGCGCGCCCTCACCGATATAGGTGGCGATGAAGCGCTTGTCGGCATCGTCCTTCATACGCGCTTCGAGCGCCTCGGCCTGCCTTTCGACCTCCTTGATGCTGGTGCCCTCGGGCAACCAAAGGTCGACCAGGATTTCCGGCCGCGACGACTGCGGGAAGAAGTTCTTCGGAATGAACTGGAAGGCATAAAGACTGGCGAAGAACGCCACCAGAGTCATGGCGAGCACCATGATCCGATGCCGCACGGCCCACCCGACCGTCGAGCGCAGGCGCCGGTAGAAGCGCGTGTCGAACACGTCGTGGTGGCTGCCGGCGTGCTTTCGCTGCTTGAGGAGCATGTTACCCAGCCATGGCGTGAAATAGACCGCCACGAACCATGACGTCACCAGGGCGATGCCGACGACGAAGAACAGCGAGCGCACATATTCGCCCGCCGTCGAGGCGGCGAAGCCGACGGGAATGAAGCCCGCGGTGGTGATCAGCGTGCCGGTCAGCATCGGGAACGCGGTCGAGGAATAGGCGAAGGATGCCGCATCGACCTTGACCAGCCCTTCCTCGAGCTTCCGCTCCATCATCTCGACGACAATCATCGCATCGTCGACCAGCAGGCCGAGCGCGATGATCAACGCGCCGAGCGAAATGCGCTGCAGGTCGATGCCGAATTGGTACATGATGGCGAAGGTGGCTGCGAGCACCAGCGGGATGGTAATGGCAATCACCATGCCCGAGCGCCAGCCGATCGACAGGAACGACACTACCAGCACGATCAGCAGCGCCTCGACCAGCGCCCGCATGAATTCGCCGACGGCTTCGGTGACGACTTCCGGCTGGTTGGCGATCTGGTCCACGGAAACGCCATAGGGCAGCGATTGCTCGTAACGCTCGTAGGTCGCCTCCACCGCCTGGCCGACATCGGTGACCTTGAAGCCCTTGGCCATCACCACGCCGACCTGCACGCTGTCGTGGCCGTTGTAGCGGAACTTGCGCTGGAAAGGGTCTTCGAGACCTGATGTCACGGTGGCGATGTCGCCAAGCCGGGTCACCTGGCTGCCGGCGCGCAGGCGCAGCTCACGGATGTCTTCGACCTTGCTCACGTCGCCTTCGACCGAGATGCGCACCGAATGGGTGCCAGTATCGACGGTCCCCGCCGGATCGACATTGTTCTGGCCGGCAATGGCGTTGCGCAGGTCATTGAGGGTGAGCCCGCGCCCAGCGAGCACGTTCGAGGACACGTCGATATAGATGCGCTGCGGCTGGTCGCCGAGGATGACTGCCTTTTCGACGCCCGGCGTCGTCAGCAGCATGTCGCGCGCCTTGACCGCGAATGCCTTCAGCTCGGGGTAGCTATAGCCTTCGCCGCTGATCGAATGCAGCGTGATGAAGGTGTCACCGAACTCGTCGTTGAAAAACGGCCCGATCAAGCCCTGCGGCAGCTCGTTTGCGATGTCGCCGACCTTCTTGCGCACCTGGTAGAAGGCTTCCTTGACGTCGGCCGCATTGGTGTCGCCCTTCACCTGCACGGTGATGATGGCACTACCCGCGCGGGTGTAGGACTTCACCCAGTCGAGATGCGGCGTTTCCTGCAGCTTGCGCTCGATCTTGTTGACCACCTGGTCCTGCATCTCCTCGATCGAGGCGCCGGGCCAGATCGCCTGCACCACCATGACGCGGAAGGTGAAGTCCGGGTCCTCGCTCTGGCCCATGCGCATCAGGCCGAACACCCCGGCGATGATGATGAGCCCGAACAGGAAACGCGCAATGCTCGGATGCCCGATCGCCCAGCGCGATAGATTGAAGGGCTTCTTGTCCTGGCTGGAATTGTCCATGGCCGTGGTTCCACTTTGGTGCATGACCCCGAAAATCAGTTCCGATTTTCGGAAAGGATCATGCACGGATTCAAACTGTTACAGCGTCCCTTGCGCGTCCCTATGGACGCGCGGCGCTGTAAACGCAGGCCGACCGTCTTCCGCGGCGGCGATGCACAGGGTTCAATATCCTGGCTGCCATGCTGCACCGGCCGCATGGCAAGCTGATCGGGGTCTTCGGCTTAGTTCGTCGCGTTGGCTGCGCGTTGCTCCGGCAGCTTGACCTTCAGGTTCTCGGTCATGAACTGCGTGCCGGCCGCGACCACCAAGTCGCCGGGCTGCAGGCCCTCCGCCACCTGAACGCCGTCGGCGACGAACTCGGCGACCTTGATGCCGCGGGCATGCACCGTATCGGCACCTTCCTTCACCACCCACACGATGTTCTTGCCCTCCTGCCTGGCGAGCGCGCTGAGCGGGATCGACACCATCTGCTGCTTGCTGTCGATGCTGGCAGCGATCCGCGCCGTCATGCCAAGCAGCACGCGGGCGTCGTCGGGCAGGCTGATGCGCACCGAGAACGTCCTGGACTGCGGGTCTGCGCTGCCGGCCACTTCGCGCACCTTGCCGTCGAGCAGGATCTGGTCGTAGGACCAGAAGGTCACCGTCACCGGCTGGCCCGGCGCAAACTGGGTGATCTCCAGTTCCGGCACCGCGATCTGCACTTCCTTTTCGCCGTCGACGGCGACTGAAACCACCGGCGTTCCGGCGCCGACGACCTGGCCGGTATCGGCATTGATGGCGGTGACGATGCCGCTCTGGTCGGAGCGCAGCTCGGCATAGGCGACCTGGTTTTCGGCCTGCTTCAGCGATGACAGCGCTGCATCGCGTTGCGAGGCCGCCTGCTTGTAGGCAAGGGCAGCCTGCTCGCGCTGTGCTTCGGAGGCGAATTTCTTGGCAAACAATTGCTCGGCGCGCTGGTCGGCCAACAACGCCGTCTCGACCTGCTGTTCGGCAGCCGCAAGACTGGCCTCGGCACCGGTCACGGCCAGTTGGTAGTCGGTCGGGTCGATGCGCGCGAGCAGATCGCCGGGGCTCACCTTGTCACCGATGTTGACCACCCGTTCAGTGATCTTGCCGGCGACACGGAAGCCGAGATTCATTTCGGTCCGAGCCCGCACTGCGCCCGAATAGTCGAGTTCGCGTGTCGTGCTGGTCTTGGCAATCTCGACGACCTTGACGGGTCTTGTCGCAGCGACAGTTTCCGTCTTCGCCTCGGAGCAGGCGGTAACGGCAACACCGATGGCAACGACGGCACTCATGCGCGCAAACGGGCGCACCTTCGCCTTGAAGGTTTGGAACGAAAACATCGTTCGCACTCCTGATTGTGTTCAGCTGTTAGGTGGCGGCCCGAGGCCGCGACTATTTCTTCAGTGCTCTGATCGAGAAGTCGATCAGTTGGTCGGGTGTCGAGCGATTGTCCTTCATCACGCACTGGGCCACCATTTGCGGATGGCAAAGTGTTGCCGTGGCAGCGCAAAAACAGCGCGCAGCCACCGCGGCATCCTGTTCGAAAAACTCGCCCGCCTCGATCCCCTCGGCGATGACGACGGTGATCAGATCGTGGATTCTGTCGATGTGCCTGTCGATGACATGCCAGTCGCGCTCGAGCGCGACGATGACCATCTCATGCACCTTTTCCTGGTCGAGCATCGTCTCGACGGTCAGGCGGTGCTCGTCCTGGATAAAGCGGCGCAGACGTTCCTCTGCGCTGAGCGGCAGCTTCGAATTGGCATAGGCCATCTGATAGACCGCATCGAGCATGCGGCCGCAGATCGCCTGGTGGATCTCCACCTTCGAGGCAAAGAAGCGGTAGATATTGGCGGGCGACATGCCGAGATCGCGGGCGATGTCGGCGACGTTCGTCTTGGCGTAGCCGTAGTGCCGGAACAGCCGCTCGGCTGAATCGAGGATGCGCCCGATATTTTCCTGCCGGGCGGCATCCACTTGGCTTTCGGCGACGTCGCTCATTTCATGCGCCCGATCTACGACTGACGATTTTCAACTTTCGTCATTCGTAATCCGTAAGCACCTCGGCGTCAATCCGCTGCAGTGCAAAATTTCGCACGGCAACGGCCTGGTGCGGTTCGACGCGCTTCCGCACGTGCACTGTGGCTCGTCCGTGGATGTGTCGGTAGCCAGCGGTTTACGCCGGTGGCGCCGCGGCACGCTGGTATTCGACGCTTCGCTCCACGGCGATGCGGTCCTTCAGCACCTCGTTCGAATAACCGAATTCGGCCAGTGCCCGTCCCGCCAGTTGCAGACCGGCTTCGACGGCGTCAGGTATGACGAACTCCGCCTCCGCCTCGTACAGCAGGCTGGCGTGCTCGGCGTCCTGCGCCCGCGCCAGCACCGGCAAGTCGCTGCGCATCCGCCTGACGGCATGCACCATCGCCGCTGCATCCTTTGCATCGTCGACCGTCACGATGAACATGCTCGCACCCGCCACGCCCGCCTGGGCGAGGATTTCGGGGCGCGACGCATCGCCGAGATAGACCTTGCGCCCGGCCTTGCGCTCGCGCGCCACGATCACCGGGTTGCGCTCCAGCGCCACGATGTCGGCGTCCTCCGCATCGAGGATGCGCGCGATCGTCCGCCCGACGCGGCCGAAGCCGGCGATCACCACATGGCCGCGTAGATCGGGAAAGGTCTCTGCCACGGCCTCGCCTGCCGCCCTCTTGTCGACGCTTGCAGCAAGCCGTCGCCCGAAATGAGCCATCGCCGGCGTGAGCAGCATCGAAAGGCCGGCAATGCCGGTGACCAGCGTGGCGGTCGGCGCATCGAGCACATTCACCGCCGTGGCTGTCGTCACGACCACGAAGGCGAACTCGCTGGCCGGTGCGAGCAGGAATGCCGTCTCGATGGCGTGGCCCGCCGCGACACCGAAGGCGCGGCAGGCAACCGTGGCGATGATTGCCTTGACCGCAAGCAGCATCACCAGCCCTGCGACGACAAGTCCGAGCTCGCTCCAGATGGTCGCGAGGTCGAGGCCGATGCCCACCGTCATGAAGAACAGGCCGAGCAGCAGCCCCTTGAACGGCTCCAGATCGACTTCAGCCTGATGCTTGAACTCGGTTTCACCAAGCAGCAAGCCGGCGAGGAACGCACCCAGCGCCAGCGACAGTCCGGCGGCGGCAGTGAAAACGGCGCCGCCGACAATGACCAGCAGCGTCAGCCCCATCAGGAAATCGCGGCCGCCGGCCCGCGCCGCCATGCGGAAGGCATCCTTCAGCACAAAGCGGCCGAACAGCAGGATGACAGCGACCGCGACACCGCCCTGCACCAGCGCTTCGAGCAGCGCGCCGAAGAGATTGGCTTCCTGGCCCTGCGCCAGGAAGCCGATCAGGATCAGGATCGGCGCCACCAGCATGTCCTGGAACAACAGCACCGAAAGTGCTGCCCGCCCGACCGGGCCTGCGGCGCGTTTCTCCTCGGTGAGCGTCTGCATGACGATGGCCGTGGACGAAAGCGCCAGTGCCAGCCCGATTGCCAGCGCGGCATGGCTTTCGGCTCCGACCAGCGCGACGATCGCCGTGATCGCGATCACGCTTGCCATCGCCTGCAAGCCGCCGGCGCCGAATACCATCCGGCGCAGCGACCAGAGTTTTTCGAAGGACAGTTCGGTGCCGAGCAGGAACAGCAGGAACAGCACCCCGAGTTCGGCGAAGGGCTCCGCCGCCACCGGGTCGGCGAAGGTCAGATGTTCGAGCAGCGGCCAGCGCTCGGCCAGCGCGCCCATGCCGAACGGACCGAGTGCCAGGCCGGCAAGCAGGAAGCCGAGAACGGAAGGGATGCCCACGCGCCGCATCAGCGGCACCAGCACACCTGCCGCAAACAGGAAGACCAGCGCATCCTTGAGCCAGATTTCGTGAAGGTTCTCGCCCATCCTTGGTTCCCTGGCTTCAGCCGCCGCGCCGCGAGGTCAGAACCGGTCGGTCCGGCCGAAATGACATGCGATCTTTTATCCGGATACGAGCGGAAGCGAAGAGAAAATGTCTGATGTCGGGGGAGCGATTCCAGAGCGAGTGAAATGGAGCGCGTGCAGGCTCAGATCTGCTTGTACATGATCGTCGTCGCGTCGAGCCGCTCCCCGCCCATCGGGTCGCGCGCGTAGCCGGGAATGACGCCCACCGTTTGGTAGCCCAACTGCGCATAGAGCGGCTCGGCCTTGTCGCCGGTGCGCGTGTCCAGCGTCATCAGACTGCGCCCCAGCTCGCGGGCAAGCGTTTCGAGCCGGATCATCAATCCGAGCCCGATGCCCCTACGCCGGAAATCGGGATGCACCAGCAGCTTGTTGACGTCGGCCCGATGCGGCTGGTTGGGCATCGTATCGTAGCCGAGTTGCACCGAACCGACGATCCTGCCGTCGATCCTCGCCACCAGCACAATCCGCGAGCCCTCCTGCACCCCTGGCAGCACCTTGCTCGTCCAGAACCCCTCGCTGTCGGCGACAGAATAGGGCAGCACGAAGCCGATGCTCGCCCCGTCATGCACGCAGGCGCGAAGCAACGCACCGAGTTCGGCAACATTGGCCGCGATGTCGTCGGCTGAAAAGGTCGTAATGACGAGGTCGCTCATGATGCCTCACACGATGAACAGGATGTATTTCGCCCCCGATTGGGGCGGCGTGGCGAAAGCGCTCGGCCCGAACAACTGGTAGCGGAGGCAGTCGCCAGCCCGCAGGTCGTGGCTGCGGCCGTCGACCGTGATCTCCAGTTGCCCCTCGATCACCAGCAGGTGGTGCTCAAGCCCCGGCCGGGGCGGCGCTTCATAGGTGATGCGCACGCCCGCATCGAGTTCGCATTCAAGCACCTCGCCGGCCAGCGTCTGGGCCGGCGGCGACACCGAACGGCGCCTGAAGCCGATCTCCGGATCGACCCAGACCGGTTGCGCGTCCTTGCGCAGGACCGGTGCGAACTCGCCCTCCACCATGTGCATCAGCCTGGACATGGTCAGTCCAAAGGCCACGCAAAGCTTGCCGAGCACGCTCGCAGTCGGGCTGACGTCGGCGTTTTCAAGACGGGAAAGGGTAGCGCGGCTGACCGTGCTGCGCCTGGCCAGTTCGTCCAGAGACCAATTGCGCTCCGCCCGCAGCGACCTCAGCCGCTGCGCAATGCGCCGGTCGATGGCATCGTCACCCTCATCCATAAACGAGAAATATTCTCATATATGAGAATGAGTCAAGGATGCGCGCTACCGTGCCGGAGTGCGACATTGTCACGCTCGAACGAAAACACCGCGCTCGGCTTCGCTGTGGCAGCGCTGCCGACATCCTGCACCGCATACTCAGCCATAAGCCGAAGCCGCGCGTGTGGCAGGAAGTCCCGACCCGGGTCGCCCACCAGCACTTCGATGCCTGCTGTGGCCTGCCCCCCTCAGGTGGTCCGGGTTCAATTTTAGTGCATGATGGGTCTTGGCGCTATGGCCGGGGTGGCCGGCGAAGCTGGTCCGGGTTGCGCAGCCGGCCACAGGATCGCTTCCGGCGCAGGCGGTTTGTAGCCCAACGATGAATGCGGTCGCACCGTATTGTAATGTTGCCGCCAGCCTTCGATGACGATCTGGGCCTCCTTCAGCGTGTAGAAGATTTCTCCATCGAGCAGTTCATCACGAAGCTTCGAGTTGAAGCTCTCGCAATAGCCATTTTCCCAAGGGCTGCCGGGCATGATGTAGGCAGTTTTGGCACCGACGGTGGCGATCCATTCACGCAAGGCTTTGGCGATGAACTCGGGGCCATTGTCGGATCGAATGTGGCCAGGGATGCCGCGCAGGATGAACAGGTCGGACAGAGCGTCGATCACGTCGACGGCCTTCAACCTCCGGCTCACCTTGATTGCGATGCATTCCCTTGTGAACTCATCGATCACGTTGAGCATGCGGAATTTCCTTCCGTTGTGGGTGCGATCTTCGACGAAGTCGTAGGACCAGACATGGTTGGGATACTCCGGCCGCAGCCGGATGCAGGAACCGTCATTCAGCCACAGACGGCCTCGTTTGGGCTGCTTTTGCGGAACCTTCAGCCCCTCACGCCGCCAGATCCGCTCGACCCGTTTGACGTTCACCACCCAGCCCGCACGATGCAGCATCACCGTGATGCGGCGATAACCGTAGCGGCCATATTGGATGGCAAGCGCGATGATGTCGGCAGTCAAAGCCGCTTCATCATCCGGTGTCGTTGGAACCTTGCGCTGCGTGGAGCGGTGCTGACCAAGAACCCGGCACGCCCGTCGTTCGCGGACGCCAAGCTCGGCAACAACATGATCCACGCAGGCCCGGCGACGTGCGGGGCTTAGAAGTTTCCCCGCGCAGCTTCCGCCAGGATCATCTTGTCCAGGGTCAGGTCGGAGACGGCGCGCCGAAGCCGCGCATTCTCCGTCTCAAGTTCCTTCAGCCGCTTGACCTGATCGCCCTTCAGGCCTCCGTATTCCGACCGCCAACGATAATATGTAACTTCCGTCACACCTATCGATCGGACCGCTTCCGCAACCGATTTGCCCTGCGAAGTCAGAACATCAACCTGCCGCAGCTTCGTGACGATCTCTTCCGCGCTGTGTCTCTTCCTGGCCATTTCCTAAGTCCTCCATCGGCTCAAAAGCCATACATAAGGGAGGACCACTTTTCAGGGGGCAGACCAGCCGAGCATGCCGCTCAGCGCGCCCGCCGTCGCCGGATCGCCGAGCAGACTGCCGAGTATCTGCCCGCCGGCAATACCACCGACACCACCCGCAAGCAGCCTGGTCACCTGCCCCATCGCCGCCTGCTGGAGCGCTGCACCGATCGCCTGTCCGCCGATGATGCCAGTCACAATTTGTATGATGATAGGAAGTAGCGATTGCATCACATTTCCCTCCAAATTGCCGTCGGTTTCCTGCAACCGACGCCAACATGAGACGCCGAATTCGACGAAAGTCAAATTGACTGGAGCACAAGCAAAAAGGGCGGCCTTTCGACCGCCCTTTCGACATCTCAACTATTTGATACCGTGTATCATTCGGCAGCGATTGCGTGCTTGGGCTGCACCGCGACCGAGTAGTCGTTCATCAGCGTCTTGGCGATTTCGCCGACCTCGAATCGGTACTGGCCGATTTCGGAAACGGGCGTCACTTCAGCCGCCGTGCCGGTAAGGAAGCACTGCTCGAAGCCTGCCAGTTCCTCCGGCATGATCGCCCGTTCGATGACCTCAAGGCCACGGTCCTTGGCCAGACCGATGACCGTGCGGCGGGTGATGCCGTCGAGGAAGCAGTCGGGCTTCGGCGTGTGGACCTTGCCGTCCTTGACGAAGAAGATATTGGCGCCGGTGGCTTCCGCCACCTGGCCGCGCCAGTCGAGCATCATCGCATCGGCATAGCCCTTGGCCTCGGCCGCATGCTTGGACAGCGTGCAGATCATGTAGAGGCCGGCGGCCTTGGACTTGGAAGGTGCGGTGCGCGGGTCGGGGCGGCGCCATTCGGCGATGTCGAGACGAATACCCTTGAGCTTCTGCGCCGGATCGAAATAGCTCGGCCACTGCCAGATGGCGACGGCGACATTGATGCGGTTCTTGTGAGCGGCGACGCCCATTTCCTCGCTGCCGCGCCAGGCGATCGGACGGACATAGGCATCCTTGAAGCCCTGCTTCTTGAGCAGTTCGCGGCATGCCTCGTCGATCACGGCGACCGAATAGGGAATTTCGAAGCCCAGGATGCGGGCCGATTCATGCAGACGCTCGGTGTGCTCGGTCAGCTTGAAGATCTCACCGCCATAGGCGCGCTCGCCTTCGAACACCGCACTTGCATAGTGCAGGCCATGGGTTAGTACGTGAATCTTGGCGTCGGCCCATTTGATGAACTCGCCGTTCATCCAGATGAAACCTTCGAGCTGGTCGAAAGGAACGGATGCCATGGTAAACCTTCCCGCAGGCCAAGGCCTGCCTATCGTTTCGTATCTTTCATGTCGGCCCTCACAGGAGCCACCTTGGTACAGCGTAGGTGGTCGAGAATATCAAAGCAAACTCACGATGTTTCCAAAAAAACCACCGTACCTTGCCTTTTCGTTCGCAATCCGCCGAAAAGCTTGGCAAAAATTACCATCGCACCTAATTTATGTCAACAGTGCTGACATAAATTGACGAGCAGGATTCCTATGGCAACACGTAGCGGCGCAGCCGCCCACCCGATCCGCACCCCTGTGACAGCAGACGAAGGCATCGATTTCTCGATCATCGAGCTGATTTATTTCGCTTATCGCGACTTCACCTCGGATCCGGACCAGATCCTTTCGGAGTATGGATTCGGGCGCGCCCACCACCGCGTGCTGCACTTCGTCAACCGGATGCCCGGGCTGACGGTCGCCGAACTGCTCGACGTGCTCAAGATCACCAAGCAGAGCCTGGCGCGCGTACTCAAGCAACTGATCGATGCCGGCTACATCATCCAGGTCCAGGGCCCGCGCGACCGCCGCCAGCGGGAACTGTACCCGACCGCCAAGGGACGCGCCCTGACGCTCGAACTGGCGCGGCCACAGTCACGCCGCATCGATGCGGCACTGGAGGGCGCGGGTGAGACCGAGCGCGCCTGGATCGAACGATTTCTCAAGGCTATGGTCAATCCCGAGCTCAGGGTGCAGATTGACCATCTGCCCGGAAACAAACCGGGGAAAGACCATGAAGGATAAGGACAAGACAGCCAATCCGGCAGCGCTGGGCGACGATGCGCCCCACCTGCTCGTGGTCGATGACGACACCCGCATCCGCAACCTTCTCAAGCAGTATCTCAGCGAGAACGGTTTCCGCGTCACCGTGGCCGGCAATGCCGACGAGGCGCGGCGCAAGCTGCAGGGCCTCGACTTCGACCTGCTCGTCCTCGACGTGATGATGCCGGGCGAAACCGGCGTCGAGCTCACCAAGTCATTGCGCGACGAAAAGGACGTTCCGATCCTGATGCTGACGGCGCTGTCGGAGACCGACAGCCGCATCACTGGCTTGGAAGCGGGCGCCGACGACTATCTGCCCAAGCCCTTCGATCCGCGGGAGCTGATCCTGCGCATCAACAACATCCTGCGCCGCGGCGGTCCGGCGGCAACGCCCAAGGTCGAGCAGTTGGTGTTTGGCCCCTACACCTTCCAGATCGCCCGGCGCGAACTCAAGCGCGGCGGCGAAGCTCTCAAACTGACCGACCGCGAGCAGGAAATCCTCGCCATCTTTGCCGCCCGCGCCGGCGAGACCATCCCCCGCCATGAACTGGTGACCGGGGATGCCGAGGTCGGCGAGCGCACCATCGACGTCCAGATCAACCGCCTGAGGCGCAAGATCGAGCGCGACCCGGCCAACCCCGTCTGGCTGCAGACGGTGCGCGGCATCGGCTATCGCCTGAGCGTCGAATAGCCCAGCCCAGCCGACGGACATTTCGAGCCCGCATCGGCCCCCCCTCACCGCGCGTCCCCAAAAAGCAATGGGCGAGGCCTTGGCCCCGCCCATTTTTGTGATCTGCAAGCACGGCCGCCCCTTGGGGCGGCGCGCCGGAAAGAGCCTAATTCAGCTTGGCGACCGAGCCCAAGCGGATGAACAGCGTTTCGCCCGAAGAGTCGTCGACGCCGTCATTGTCGGTGACGACAAAGGCTTCGCCGGCCGCATCGATCGCAAAACCCTCGACCTTGTCGACGACATAACCGTTGGTCGCCGCCTTGAGATCAGGCAGCAGGTCGCGCACCAGGGCCTTTTCGACCAGCGGCAGCTCGCCGCCGAGCTTCGCCGGCTTGAAGCCGTAGAGAGCCACCGAATAGATGCGCTTATTGACCGCCTCATCGGCAATCAGGTTGTCGCGTTCGATGACGTAAAGCTTGCCGTCATGGGCGGTGATCTCAGACAGTCCGACCCAGCCCTTGCCCGTAGCCTCGAGCGGATAGCGCACCGCCGACCATTCCTTGGCCTTAGGCTTGTAGGCAAGTAGCTTGACCTGCCCCTTCGGGTCGTCAGCCCATTCGCGCTGGATCGCCATCACCAGCGTCAGCTCGTCGCCTTCGCCGATGGTGGTGATGCCCTCGAGGCCGAAGCGGGTCTCGTGCGCGAGCAACTCGGCCGGCAAGGCGATCTCTTCCTTGATCTCGCCCTTGGCGTTGACGTTGAAGATGGCGTGCGGGGTCAGCTTGTCGGTGCGGCCCTCCGAAGCGAGCCAGAAGCCGCCCTTGCCGTCATGCGCCAGGCCCTCAAGGTCGAGCTTCTGAGCTGGCTTGCCGTCACGGGTGACGATGGTCTTTTCGGTGATCAGCGCAGGCGTCTTGGTCGCATCGATGGTGAAGATCGCCGGCGCGGAACGATAGACAGAATCCGACACGGCGTAGAGCTTGCCGGCTTCCTTGGCGTCGGCGACCAGCCCGGAGAGCGCGCCCCAGCCGAGCGGAGTGCCATCGTCCTGGAAGCTCGAGACGATCTGCGGATAGGCGGCGGCACCGTCGCCGAGCTCGTAGACCATAACGTGGGAGCGGGCGAGACCGTCCTCGACCAGGTCGGTCTCATTGGCGGTGACCAGCAGGTTGCGCGACGGAATGGCGACAAGGCCCTCCGGACCGATGCCCGAAGGCAGCAGTTGGACGAATTCCGGCTCCTTGCCGGTGTCCTTGTAGACGCCAATGAGCGAGGCGCGCTCGGCGGCGACGAAGATGTAGTTCTGGCCGCCGAAGCTTGCGAATTCGAGGCCTTCCGGCTCGATGCCCTTCTTGTTGCGGGCATCCGGATAGTGGCCGGCGGCCGCTGCCTTGTATTCGAAGGACGGGCCGGATTCGAAAAGCACCTCGCCGGTCCTGGAGAAAATGGTGAAGCCGCGGGCACCGCCCTTGTAGTCGCCTTCATTGGCAACGACGAGGCGGTCGTTGTCGAGCCACTTGACCGCGTCGGGCTCGCGCGGGGCGTTCTCGACCTTGCCGGTGAAGGACAGGGCGCCGTCCTTCTTGGTGTCGACGTTTTCGAGCGTCACGTCACCGGCAGAGAAGTGCGAGACGATCTTGCCGCTGGCGGCGTCGACAATCGCGATGTGGTTGTTTTCCTGAAGTGTGACGGCGATCTCGCCGGCATCGTTGAAGGCGACGAATTCCGGCTCCGGGTCTTTCGGCGCGACGGTGGCGATACCGGTGAGGTCGATGGTCCTGATCGACGCGCAGTCCGCCGCGCCATCCTTCAGCGCCACGATCTTGAGATTGCCGGCCGGCAGCTGCGGCAGCTCGCCATCGTTGAGCTCCTCGTCACGCTCGTTTTCGATGGCAACGGCGAGGAACTTGCCGTCCTTGCTGAGCGCCACCGAGTCTGGCTGGCCGCCGAGATCGCAGCTGGCTTCGATCTTCCTCGAGGCGACGTCGATGACCGTCAGGTTGCCCGAAGGCTCCTGCTTGCTCTTCGACGTGTTGATGCCGGCGAACACCTTGCCGCCGAGCACGGTGACGGAGGTCGGCTCGCCCTCGATATTGACGATGCCCTGGGCTTTCGGCGCCTTGGGATCGGCAATGTCGATGAACCCGACGGCGCCCAGCGGGCTGTCAGAGTAGACCAGCGTCATGCCGTCCTCGGTGGCCGTGATGATCTCGGACGAAGTCAGCGTCGCCTTGTCGGCATCCTTGGGCAGGTTGGCCGCGACTGGGAAGGTGGCGATGCGGTTGAACGCCTGGTCGGCATGGGCGGGAAAGGCGGCGGACGCAGCGAGCGCGGTCGTCAGCAGCAGCAGCTTGCGGGACATGGGAAACCTCTTTGCCTGAACGGTTTAGCCGTTTCCGTTTGAGCGACAGACATCTCAGCGCGATGACAGCCGCATGATGGTTTCGTGACAGCCGACAACGAGGTCCTGCTACCTGGGTAGCGAGGTGAAATTCGGCTACACAAGTTGCCTCGCCGTCACCTGCAACCTATTTACCTCAGCATAGACACGGCCGACACATTCCAAACAAGATCCCCGTGTTGATCCGGCTGCGTGAGAAGAACCTTTGGAAGCAGTGGTGAGCACTCGATTGCCCGCCAATCCAAACCGCTGTTCCGAAAGCGCTCTTACACAACGGCCGAGCGTGGACTAGGATCGCCGCGAGCCGCCCGGGACAAGGTCCGGTCGGCGGCAGGCGGAAGGGCGAATGGCAACAACCGATATGCAAGGGGCCAGCGGCGGCACACTCGGGACACGCATGTGGCACGTACTGACGGCCGTGCCCAGGAGCTGGAACCGCTTCTGGCGGCGCGTTGCGCTGTACATGCCCAAGCGGCTCTATGCCCGCTCGCTGCTCATCGTCATCACGCCGATGATCCTGCTGCAGTCGGTGGTGGCGTTCGTGTTCATGGAGCGCCACTGGCAGACCGTCACCGTCAGGCTGTCGCAGGCGGTCACGCGCGACATCGCCGCCATCATCGACCTGCTCGACACTTTCCCGGAACAGGGCGACTACGCCCAGATCATCCGCATCGCGCAGGAGCGCATGTCGCTGAAGATCGACCTGCTGCCGCCCGACCCCCTGCCCGCGCCCGGCCCCAAGCCGTTCTTCTCGATCCTCGACCAGGCACTATCCACCGAGATCAGGAAGCAGATCAACAAACCCTTCTGGCTCGATACGGTCGGCAATTCCAGGATCGTCGAGGTTCGCGTCCAGCTCGACGACAAGGTGCTGCGCGTCTTCGTCCGCCGCAGCCAGGCCTATGCCTCCAACACCCATATCTTCCTGTTGTGGATGGTCGGCACTTCGCTTGTGCTGCTGACGATCGCCATCCCCTTCCTGCGCAACCAGATCCGTCCGATCCTGCAGCTCGCCGAAGCAGCCGACAGCTTCGGCAAAGGCCGGCCGATGCCGCCCAATTTCCGGCCGCGCGGGGCCGAGGAGGTGCGCCGTGCCGGCTTCGCCTTCATCCAGATGCGCGAACGCATCGAGCGCCAGATCGAGCAGCGCACGGCCATGCTGACCGGCGTCAGCCACGACCTGCGCACCATCCTGACGCGATTCAAGCTGCAACTCGCATTGTCCGGCGCCAAGCCAGACACCGAAGCACTCAGCCAGGATGTCGACGACATGCAGTCGATGCTCGAAGGCTATCTCGCCTTCGCCCGCGGCGAGGCAACGGAGGATCCCGGCAACTTCGACCTGAGCAACTATCTCGACAAGCTGGGCGAGGAAGCCCGGCTGCGCAACCGCAAGCTCAAGGTGACGCTGGTCGGCGAACCCGAGGTGCTTGTCCGGCCCAACGCGTTTTCGCGTCTGCTGCAGAACGTGGTCGGCAATGCCTTCCGCTATGCGGAGGAGGTCGAAGTCAAGGCCGTGCATGACCGCGGCATGCTGGTGGTGATGGTTGACGACAACGGCCCCGGCATTCCCGAGGAAAAGCGCGAGGAGGTGTTCAAGCCCTTCCTGCGCCTCGACGAGGCCCGCAATCTCGATTCGACCGGCACCGGGCTCGGCCTTGCCGTTGCCCGCGACATCGCCCGCAGCCATGGCGGCGACATCAAGCTCAGCGACAGCCCGCTCGGCGGCCTTCGCGCCGTCATCCGCGTGCCGGCCTAATCAAGCACCGGCCCGGGCCGAAGGGTCGCGAAGCAAATGTCGGGATCTTTTAGAACAGCCGGCCGCCGTCGGGCACCTTGCGCTCGATGGCGCCCAGCACCACGTCACCCTCGGCATCGGGAAAACCGAGTGTGAGCACCTCCGACATGAACGGCCCGATCTGGCGCGGCGGGAAATTGACCACGGCAAACACCTGCCGGCCGACCAGCGTGTCGGGCGAATAATATTTGGTGATCTGGGCCGACGACTTCTTAATGCCGATGTCGGCGCCGAAATCGATCTTCAGCTTGAACGCAGGCTTGCGCGCCTCGGGAAACGGCTCGGCTTCGACGATCGTTCCGGCACGGATGTCGACCTTGTCGAAATCGGCGAAGGTGATCTCGGGCTTGCGCCCGCCATGTGCGGTCATGCAGCTATCTCAGGCGTTGCCGTGCGTCTCGAACAGGACACTTGCCAGCGCGTCCTTGGCTGAGGTGCCCGACCAGACGACGAACTGGAACGCCTGGAAATAGCATTCGCAAGCCTCGAGCGCCGAAGACAGCAGAACTTCGACCTGCTGGCTGGTCGGCTCGACGCCGCCGGCAAGAAGCAGCGACTGGCGGAACATGATGGCACCTTCCGACTCCCAGAGGTCGAAATGGCCGAACAGCATCTGCTCGTTGATCAGCGACAGCAGCCGCAGGATCTCCAGCGTGCGGTTTTCCGGCACCTTGATGTCGAAAGCGCAAGCCAGATGCAGCGCCTCGAAATCCTCCATCCAGGAGAACGACACCTGGTATTCGGTCCAGTTGCCAACCACGGAAATCGAGATTTCGTCGTCGCCGGCGCGATCGAACGACCAGTCGTTGTTGTGCGCCACCTGCTCGATGACATCGACCGGATGGATTTCGCGCGAGAACTCGAGTTCGAGAAGTTCCATTAATGCTTCCTGTCGTTCCGGGCGCGTCATCGCGCTCCGCGCAGAGGACACACTCGACGAACAATCTTTTTTCTTGAACTCGGACGACCAGCGCTGCCGGACTCAATACCCCCCAGCCGGACCGCACCATCCGATGCACGACCCCGTTTCGAATCGTGCAGTAAATTCAGTGTATTGATCAGGAAACGCGTGAACAGCCCAATTTTTCGCACTGCCACATTAGGATGTGGAAACAGGCTGCGGCGCCGTTTCATCAAGCGCCTGTAAGCGATTCAGCACAAAGCACTTTTCCGGTTGGGGCTTTGTGGAAAAGTTAACGAATTATTTCTTCGCTCGGGGCTTGGCCGAAGCCGCAGGTGAGGCCTCATCGGCTGCTTCGCCGGCAAGCGAAGCGAGTTTCGCCTCGAGCGCCTCGATGCGGGCGGTCAAAGCCTTGTTCTCGGCACGAGCCTTGATCGCCATGTCGCGGACGGCCTCGAACTCCTCGCGCTGCACGACCTCGAGCGAGTTGATCACCTTTTCCGCCTGCGAGCGAAACGCCGTCTCGACCTCGCGCTTGACGCCCTGTGCGGCACCCGCTGCATCGGTCATCAGCTTGGCGAACTCATCCAGAATACGGTTCGGTCCGGTCGTCATGTCAAACCCTCGCGTTATGGTTTCGACGTAGTGGTGGAAGGAGTAGATTGCAAGGATATCGTGAGGTGTTCCGTCCACCAAACGCCGCGGCAAAAATTCGGGACGTTGCGAATGACTTCTCAGTGAGAGGCTGCCTGCCCGCCTTGACCCTGCCAAGACACTGCCGCATGGTCCGCCGCAATCGCCTGTCCTGGAGACTGATTTGAGCGAATATCTTGCCCTGCCGCTGGCCGCCCTGCCCTTTCCGAACATCGATCCTGTCATCGTGCAGATCGGGCCGATGGCCATCCACTGGTATGGGCTGGGCTATGTTCTGGGCATCCTGTTTGCCTGGTGGTATGCCAAGCGCCTGGTCACCGACACGCGCCTTTGGCCTGATGGCACGTTGCCGATGAAGCCAGAGGACATCGACGACTTCCTGGTATGGGCAGCAATCGGCGTCGTGCTCGGCGGCCGCACCGGCTACGTGCTGTTCTACGACCTGCCTCGCTACCTCGCCAATCCGTTCGACATCATAGCCGTCTGGCAGGGCGGCATGTCGTTCCATGGCGGCTTGCTTGGCGTCACGCTCGCCATGTTCCTGTTCGCGCGCAAGCGCGGCATCCTCGTCTGGTCGTTGATCGACGTCGTTGCTGCCGGCGTGCCCGTCGGGCTTGGTCTCGTGCGCATCGCCAATTTCATCAACTCGGAACTCTGGGGCCGGGTCACCGACGTTTCCTGGGCGGTCGTCTTCCCCAATGGCGGGCCCTTCGCACGCCATCCGAGCCAGCTTTATGAAGCCCTGCTCGAAGGGCTTGTCCTGTTCCTCCTACTGCGCTTTCTCACCCATTCGCGCCTCAAGCTGAAAACGCCCGGCTTCGTCGCGGGGGCCTTCGTCGCCGGCTATGGTGCCGCCCGCATCATCGTCGAGTTCTTCCGCGAACCCGACCAGCAGATCGGCTATCTGTTCGGCGGCTGGCTCACCATGGGCATGGTGCTGTCGCTGCCGATGGTGCTGATCGGCATCTGGGCGATGCTGTCGGCCAAGCCAGTGGCGCAACCCTCTCAACCGGCATGAACGCGCTCAAGCAGCGGATCGCCAGCCTCATCGCCACGTCGGGACCGATGAGCGTCGCCGACTACATGGCGTCATGCCTGTTCGATCCCGAACACGGCTACTACACGACGCGCGAGCCGTTCGGGGCTGCAGGCGACTTCACCACGGCACCCGAGATCAGCCAGATGTTCGGCGAACTGACGGCCGTCTGGCTCTATTCGGCATGGCGGGCGGCGGGCCGGCCGGCGCGTCCGACATTAGCCGAGATCGGCCCCGGCCGCGGCACGCTGATGAAGGACATGCTGCGGGTACTGCAGCGGCTCGACCCGGCCTTTGTCGCCGATGCGTCGGTGGCGCTGATCGAGACCAGTCCGCGGCTGCGCGGAGTGCAGAACCAGACGCTCGCCGCAAGCGGCGTCGACGTCGCCTGGCATGAGAGCGTCCAGACCCTGCCCGATGCGCCGCTGTTCATAGTCGGCAACGAACTGTTCGACGCCATCCCGACGCGACAATTCGTCAAGCTCGGAGCAGATTGGCACGAACGCGTCGTCGGCATAAACGAAGCGGACGAGCTCGTTTTCGCCGCGGGTCCTGCGACCTTCGAAGCGGCGCTGCTGCCGGCCGATGCCGCCGCCGCACCTGCAGGCTCGATCTTCGAGTTCGCACCGGCCCGCACAGCCACGATGGAGGCGATCGCCAAGCTCATCGCTGCCCACGGCGGCGCCGGGCTGTTCTTCGACTACGGCCACCTCAGCCCCGGCCTCGGCGACACATTACAGGCGCTGCGAAGGCACAAATACGACGACGTCCTTGCCAGTCCCGGCGAGGCCGACCTGACCTCGCATGTCGACTTTGCAGCACTCGCCACCGCAGCCAGACGCTATGGCCTTGATGCCCATCTGACGACGCAAGGCGAATTCCTGCTCGCCATGGGACTGCTCGAACGGGCCGGAAATCTCGGCGCCAAGGCCGACGAGACCGCGCGCGAGAAAATTCGCGCCGAGGTCCAGCGCCTCGCCGGCCCGGAAGCCATGGGCACCCTGTTCAAGGTCCTCGCCATAGCGCCCCGCGGAACGAAAATTCCCTTCCCCGGCATCAGTTGACAGCGAGCCGGCCTCGGCCTCACTGTCCGCGCTCGGGAGCCCGCACCGGGGCCTCGAGCCGCCGGCCAATCTTGACGAAGCAGCCTCCGGAGAGGACAAAAGCGGCCATGCTGAACGACTCGAAACTGGATCCTATCCGGTCCACCCTGCTCGCCAGCGCGGAAGCCAACGGCATCCGCCACGGTTACTTTACCCGCGTCGGCGGGGTCTCCCATGGCATCTACGAGGGGCTGAACATCGGCTCCGGCTCGGACGACGACCAGGCGCTGGTCGCGGAGAATCGCCGTCGGGTCGCCACCTGGATGGGTGTCTCCCCCGACCATCTGCTCAGCGTCCACCAGGTCCATTCGCCCGACGTCGTCGTCGCCACGGGTCCGTTCCTGGGCGTGCGCCCCAAGGCGGACGCCATCGTCACCGACCGGCCGGGCATCGCGATAGGCGCCTCGACGGCCGATTGCGGACCCGTGCTCTTCGCCGATCCCGAGGCGCGCATCATCGGCGCCGCCCATGCCGGCTGGAAGGGCGCTTTGTCAGGCGTGCTCGAAAACACCATCGTCGCCATGGAAGGGCTCGGCGCCCGGCGCGACCGCATCCTGGCCGTGCTCGGTCCTTCGATCAGCGCGGCCAACTACGAAGTCGGACCTGAATTCGTTGCCCGTTTCTCCGACGCCGATGCCGGTAATGCGCGCTATTTCGCGCCGTCGCAGAATCCCGGCCATTCGATGTTCGACCTCAATCTCTACACGGTGGATCGACTGAAGCGCGCCGGCGTTGCTGCCGAAATGCTCGACCGCTGCACCTATGCGGAAGAAGATCTTTTCTATTCCTACCGGCGCACCACGCACCGCAAGGAAGCAGACTACGGGCGGCAGATTTCGGCAATCGCACTGGAGGACTGACAGCATGGCGCTGCATTTCGAACGAACCGAATTCGACGCCCGGCGCGACCGGCTGATGATTGAAATGGCCGAAAAGAAGCTCGACGCCATCGTGCTCTTCGCTCAGGAAAGCATGTACTGGCTGACCGGCTACGACACGTTCGGCTTCTGCTTCTTCCAGTCTCTGGTCGTCATGGCCGATGGCTCGATGACGCTGCTCACCCGCTCGGCCGACCTCAGGCAGGCACGCCACACCTCGACCATCGACAACATCGTCGTGTGGACCGACCGCGACAATGCCAACCCGACGCTCGACCTGCGCAACCTGCTCAACGATCTCGGGCTCCTCGGCATGCGCATCGGCGTCGAATACGACACCCATGGACTGACTGCCTTCAACGGCCGCCGCCTCGACGAACAGCTCCAGACCTTCGGCCAGATTGTCGATGCCTCGGGCATCGTCGGGCGCCTGCGCCTGTTCAAGAGCCCGGCCGAGATCGAGAAAGCCGAAAAGGCGGCAAAGCTCTCCGACGACGCGCTCGACGCGGCACTGCCGCTGATCAAGCAGGGCGGCGACGAGGCCGAGATTCTTGCTGCCATGCAAGGGGCAATCTTCACCGGCGGCGGCGACTATCCGGCCAACGAGTTCATCATCGGCTCCGGCCCCGACGCGCTCCTGTGCCGCTACAAGTCCGGCCGACGCAAGCTCAACAAGAACGACCAGCTGACGCTCGAATGGGCCGGTGTGTTCAACCACTATCATGCGCCGATGATGCGCACCGTGCTCACCGGCAAGGCGTCGAAACGCCACCAGGAACTCTACGACGCCTGCCTTGACTCACTGCTTGCGGTCGAGAAGGCGATGACGCCGGGCAACAGCTTCGGCGATGTCTTCGACGCGCACGCCCGCTCGCTCGAAGCCAACGGCCTCACAAAGCACCGGCTCAACGCCTGTGGCTATTCGGTCGGCGCGCGCTTCACCCCGTCCTGGATGGACACGCCGATGTTCTACCAGGGCAATCCCGAGCCGATCGCGCCCAACATGACGCTGTTCGCCCACATGATCATCATGGATTCGGAGACCGAAACCGCCATGACGCTGGGCCGTACCTATCTGACCACCGAATCGGCGCCCAAGCCACTTTCCCGCCATGCTCTCGACTTGATCGTGCGGTGAATGCGATGAACGCTGGGGGGCGTTTGCCACGGAGTACCAGACAGATGAGACGTTGGTTGGGAGCCGCGGCAGGCTTGTCCGCGTTGTTGACCCTTTCGGCATGCACCAGTCCGAAGGATGTGCTCGAACCGTCGGCGATCGCACCGACCGACCAGTCGACCGCGCTGGCCCAGACAGAAGGCACCGACACGACAACTGCCGCGCCCACGGCAAGCGCCCCGACCACCACCGCAGCCCCGGCGTCGGTCATCCACAAGACGCGCGTGCAGTTTGCGCCGATTGTCGGCACGCCGGTCGAGGCGGCCGCCCCGCTCACCGAAAGACTTGGCATACAGGCCCGCACGCGTGGAATCACGCTGGCCGGTAGCACCGACACCACCGCGCCCAGCATCATCATGCGCGGCTATTTCTCGGCCTTCACCGAAGGCAAGGACACGACCGTCGTCTATGTCTGGGACGTCTATGATCCCGCCGGCACCCGGCTCCACCGCATCAACGGCCAGCAGAAGGCGCCCTCAGCAGGAAGCGGCGAGGCCTGGGCAGCGGTGGCCCCCGCGACGATGCAATCGATAGCCGACGCCACCATCGATCAGCTCGCCCAATGGCTCTCTACCCAGTCCGGCTGAGCCGCGACATTCCGTTGCGGTTCGCTGGTTTTTTGGGAATCCGACGCGAGTCGGCTTGCAATACGAGCCAAGGCCGCTAAAAGCCCGCTCATATTTCACTTCCAGGATCGGCGTATGAAACTCTTTGCGGGCAATTCCAACCGGGTGCTGGCAGAAGCTGTCGCCCGTTATCTCAACATTCCGCTCGGCAAGGCGAGCGTCAGGCGCTTCGCCGACCAGGAGATCTTCGTAGAGATCCAGGAGAACGTACGCGGCGAGGACGTCTTCATCCTCCAGTCGACCTCCTTCCCGACCAACGATCACCTGATGGAACTCCTCATCATGATCGACGCCTTCATGCGCTCGTCGGCACGGCGCATCACGGCGGTCATCCCCTATTTCGGCTACGCCCGGCAGGATCGCCGCGCCTCGGGCCGCACGCCGATCTCGGCCAAGCTGGTCGCAAACATGATCGCCCGCGCAGGCGCCAACCGCGTGCTGACGCTCGATCTCCATGCCGGCCAGATCCAGGGCTTCTTCGACATTCCGACCGACAACCTGTTTGCGATCCCGGTCATGGCGCGCGACGTCAAGGCCAAGTACAAGCAGATCGACAACGTCATGGTCGTGTCGCCCGACGTCGGCGGCGTGGTCCGCGCCCGTGCGCTGGCCAAGCGCCTCGATGCGCAGCTCGCCATCGTCGACAAGCGCCGCGAGCGTCCGGGCGAATCCGAGGTGATGAACGTCATCGGCGACGTGAAGGGCAAGGACTGCCTGCTGATCGACGACATCGTCGATTCCGGCGGCACGCTCTGCAACGCGGCTGACGCGCTGCTCGCCAAGGGCGCCACCAGTGTCACCGCCTATATCACCCACGGCGTTCTTTCCGGCGGCGCGGCTGCCCGCATCACCGGCTCGCAGCTCCAGGAACTGGTTATCACCGACTCAATCCAGCCGACCCAGGCGGTGCAGGACGCGCACAACATCCGCGTCATCTCCATCGGCGACCTGATCGGCGAGGCAATCGCCCGCACCGCCAGCGAAGAGTCGGTGTCGAGCCTGTTCGACTAAGCTTCCAGCCTGTCTGGCTGACTTATCAAAGCCCCGTCCCGCACTCCGGGATGGGGCTTTTCGTTTGGCCCTGCCTCAAGCGAACTGCCAAACCATTCCGGCCAGCGCCGACATCGCCAGCACCGCGATCATGTTGGCGCGATAGCGGATCAACGCCAGTCCGGCCCCCACCGCGATGCCGGCCGCCGCAGCATCGAAGCTGGCGGTATCGGGCACCGGCAGCACGAACGGCCCCCAGGCGGCTTCGCCGACCTTGCCGAACAGCACATGCAGCGCAAACCAGACCGCGAGGTTGGCAATGATACCGACTACGGCTGCCGTGACCGCCTGGAGCGCGCTGGCCAGCCAGCGCACATTGCGCACCGTCTCGACATAAGGCGCACCGACGAAGATCCACAAAAAGCACGGCACGAAAGTGAACCATAGCGTGACCGCAGCCCCCGCAACGCCGCCGGCGAGCGGCGCGAGGCTGGACAACCGGGCGCCGCCGAGGAAGCCGACGAAGACCAGCACCAGGATCAGCGGACCCGGCGTGGTTTCGGCGAGGCCGAGGCCGGTCAGCATCTCGTCCGGCTTCAGCCAGCCATGCACCTCGACCGCCTGCTGCGCGACATAGGCGAGCACGGCATAGGCACCGCCGAAGGTCACCGTCGCCATCTTGGAAAAGAACGTCGCCTCCGACGTGAAGACATGGCCCGGCCCGAGGACCTGCCACAGCACCACCAGCGGCACGAACCAGATGGCGAGCCAGATCGCCAGTGTCGTGAAAAAGCGGCGCGTGCTCGGCCTCGTCCATTCCGGCATCGCGTAGGCAATGTCCGGCTCGGCTTGGGCCGTTGCCTGCCGCCCGCCGCCGCCAAAAAGTTGAATGAGCGCGCCGACGATGGCCGCAACGAGGATGATCAGGGGAAACGGCAGCTTGAGAAAGGCGATGGCGATGAAGGCGGCAATTGCGAGCGCCACCATGAGGCTGCCCTTGAGCGCGCGTTTGGAAACCTTGACCAGCGCTTCGAGCACGACGGCCAGCACAGCCGCCTTCAGGCCGAACAGCAGCCCCTGCACTAACGTGACGTGGCCGACGGTCAGATAGATCGCCGACAGCAGCGTGAGGACCAGTGCGCCGGGCAGCACGAACAGCAGGCCGGCGACCAGCCCTCCCCTGATGCCGTGCATCAACCAGCCGGCATAGGTGGCAAGCTGCATCGCCTCGGGGCCCGGCAACAGCATGCAGTAGTTGAGCGCATGCAGGAATCGCGGTTCGTCGAGCCAGCGTTTTTCGTCGACGAGGATCTTGTGCATCAGCGCGATCTGCCCCGCCGGTCCACCAAACGACAGCAGGCCGATCTTGGCGAAGGTCCGCGTCGCCTCCCCGAATGATGGGGCGGGTCTTGGCGGCGTGGTATCCATGTCAGATCACCTTCGCCGGCCAGTTGTGAGTTTCATCAGTCGCATAGCGGCACCAGCCATAGAGCGCATCATAGATCGCCATGCCCTTTTCAAGCTGCCTGAGGTCGTCCTCCTCGAGGACCGATAGGCCGAGCGAGACGGCAAGCAGCCCCGCCGCCTGTGGCTCAAGGTCCAGCCGGGCCGTGTCGGCACCGCGCACGATGCGCGCCAGGTGCAACAGGGCCGGATCCGTCAGGCCGAACTCGGAGATCAGCGTGTCGAAGGTGCATTCGTCGCCCCGATGCGAATAATGCACGTCCTTGACATCGTAAGGGATGGCGCCGGTCTCATCGGCCACGTCCTTGACCCATTCGGCCGAGACGAATTGGAAGATAGCAAGCGGGTCGATGAAGCGCCTGATCAGCCAGGGACAGGCGATGCGGTCGATCTTCGGACGCGCCCGCGTCACCCATACGCTTGGTCGCGGCAGCCCCGCTTCAAGCCCGGGCGCCTCCCGCGCCACCACAGGGCCGCTGGCAGCCAGCCAGGCATCCATGCCGCCTTCGAGCATCGAGGAATCGGCCCCGGCAGCCATAAGCTTCGCCAGCGCGATCTCGCTGACATTGTGACCGTGCGCGCAATAGACGACGATCTGGCGCCGAGCCGGCAGTTGCCGCTGCCAGTCGTCGACCTCCATGTGATGGCGCCAAAGCGCGCCGGCAATCCGGGACGGTGCAGCGGCAAACACGTCTGCTCGACGCACGTCGATGATCAACGGGCAGCGATCGGTTCCGATGAGGGAATTCAGCTGTCGGGGTGAAATCATCCTGGGCATGGTCTTTCCTCCGCACAAAATGAGCGAAGGCGGAACTTGGGCCTCAGCCTCACGGGGAGTCCACCATGCCCCCGGTATGTGAATTCTAATTGAAAGCGGCTGTGGGTTCAATCATCGGAGCACACCGTCCAGGGCCGGCAGGCCGATGATCGCGGCCATGGCGATCAGGCCATAGCAGATGCGCCGGAACGTCACCTCGTTCGCGCGACCGAACAGATGCGAGCCGATGAACAGCCCCAGCGCGAAGGTCGGCCCGATGGTCAGAGACAGCGCCAACGTCTCCCGGCTCAGCAGGCCGGCGACCAGGTAGCTGGCAACCGAGAGCACGCTCGATATCGCGAAGTAGAGTACGATATTGGCGCGCACGGTCTGCGGCAGGAAGGCGCCGCCGAGCCAGTAGGCGACGACAGGCGGCCCGCCGACCTGGGCAGCACCCGAAAACAGCCCCGAGGTCATGCCGACGGCCGCGGTCAGGGCGCTGTGGGGCCGACCGTGATAGCGCCAGCCCGACATCAGAAGCGCGAGCAGCCCGACGACGATGACGACGATCGCCCAGCGGATCACCCCGCCGTCGACATGGGTGAGCAGGTAGGTGCCGGTCGGCACCCCGATGACCGCGCCGAGCGCCATGACGCCGACATTGGCACGGTCGGCATTGCGCCATGCTTTCGGTATGAGCCCCGGGGTCAGCACAAGGTCGACGATCAGCAGCAGCGGCACCGCAAGCTTTGCACCGATCATAGAGCTTGCTACCGGCACGAAGATCAGCGCCCCGCCGAAGCCCGAAAAGCCGCGCGCGCAGCCGGCGACGAAGGCGGCCACGACGAGGACCACAATAGTGCCTGCCGGCAGGTCGAGCGGGAGATATTCGAGCATATGGGAATCGCTGTCGTGGACGTATCGTACGGGCGTGATAAAGGCACGGCAACGCTTGCGCGAGCAGCCACGGCGGTTCCAAAAGGAAGCCAGCCGGATTGCCCCGACGGTTGCGCAAAAGCCCTCCTTCCGCTATAGAGCCGCCACCCGCGTAGACACCCTTGGAGGCAACGCGGCGGAAGGCCGCCTCACCCGGCGGCTTTCGACGTTTACGGATTGGGCTTCAGGCCTGCCGTAGGCGCTCCATACAACCGAAAGGAAATGCCATGAGCGAAACATACGAGCTCAAGGCCGAAGCACGCGAACAGGTCGGTAAGGGGTCCGCCCGTGCAGTTCGCCGCGACGGTAAAGTGCCTGCAGTTATCTACGGCGACAAGCAGCCTCCCCTGGCCATCGCCCTGTCCTACAAGGACATCTTCTACAAAATCCACGGCGGCGGCTTCCTGACGACGGTTGCCACGATCGACGTCGGCGGCCAGAAGATCAAGGTTCTGCCCAAGGACTACCAGCTCGATCCGGTCCGTGACTTCCCGATGCACGTCGACTTCCTGCGCGTTGGCGCAAACACCGAAGTCAACGTCCAGGTTCCGGTTCACTTCATCAACGAAGAGAAGTCGCCCGGCATCAAGCGCGGCGGCACGCTGAACATCGTCCGTCACGAGGTCGAGTTCCACTGCCCGGCCAACGCAATCCCCGAATTCATCACCGTCGACCTCGACGGCACCGACATCGGCGATTCGATCCACATCTCGGCCATCAAGCTGCCGAAGGGCGTGAAGCCCGTCATCTCCGACCGCGACTTCACCATCGCGACGATCGCCGGCACCTCGGCATCGAAGTCGGAAGAAGGCGCTGCCGAGGCTGCGTCCGAGTAATTCGGCTTAGCTCCCGGAGGCCCCGAACATGCTGCTTTTTGCAGGTCTCGGCAATCCGGGCGCCCAATACGCGAACAACCGGCACAATGTCGGCTACATGGCGGCGGACGCAATTGCCCGCCGCCATTCGTTTTCGCCCTGGACGAAGAAGTTCAAGGGCCTGGTCGCCGAAGGCAACATCGGCGGCGAAAAGGTCATCCTGCTCAAGCCGCTGACCTTCATGAACCTGTCCGGCCAGTCGGTCGGTGAAGCGATACGCTTCTACAAGCTCGAACCTTCCGCGCTCACAGTCTTCTACGACGAACTCGACCTCGCCGCCGGCAAGGTGCGCGTCAAGGTTGGCGGCGGCGCCGGTGGCCATAACGGCATCCGCTCGATCGACCAGCACATCGCCAAGAATTATCGCCGCGTCCGCATCGGCATCGGCCATCCCGGCGTCAAGGAGATGGTGCACGGCCACGTGCTGGGCGACTTCGCCAAGGCCGATCGCGAATGGCTGGAAGTGCTTCTCGACCTCATGGCCGACAGCACCGATATTCTGGTCAAGGGCGACGACAACGGCTTCATGAACAAGGTCACGGTCGGCCTGCGCGACAAGTTGCAGCCGACCTCCGACGACGACCGCCCGCCGCCCAAGGCCCCGAAGCCGCAAGCGCCGAAGGCCCAGAGCCACATCCGCCAGGCCCGCCCGAACCAGCCGACCGTCAAGGTCCCCGAGACCGGCCCCATGGCGGCGATGCTGAAGAAGCTGCTCGGCAAGGACTGAGCCCTGCGGCTACAAGTTTTGCCACCTGAAGACAGCGAGATCGAAAAGCCACTGAAGCGTTGCGTTCATGCACGCTGCGAAGAAATTCGCCACGCCTGAAGAAAACAGGACAAAGAACATACCCACTGCGACAACCAAGGCGACTGCAACCTTCAGGTTCCGCCAACTGTCCAGCCGGTAGTATCCGTCCTCATCAAACTCCGTTTCGTGAATCCAATCAGTCAGTTGGTAGCCGAGTGGCAGGTGCCAGTCTGTAAATTTCGAACCGGTGAAGCGTTCCGGATACGGAGCCCAGAGCGCTCGCGCCACATGCCAGAGCGCGCCGATGGCCGCCAGCACGAACGGTGCGACAAGATAGTGCCAAAACGCAGCTTGTGTTTCCACTGGTCACTCCCCGGCAACATCATGTCGACAGTTGATTAATACCGGCCTACGGCGGCCGGCGCGGCGTGATGTATTGTGCAAACTCTGCAATCGGGCCGTTTGTTGCAGGCCTGTACCGCCAGTCAAACGCTCCTGACATAAGTTCGCCTGCCGCCATGTTAGAAGAACGCTTTGGCAGCAGGGAGCAAGTCCATTGGCGACAACAGGCACAGACGACGTCATCTACATGTTTGCGATGTCGCTGGACGGCTACATTGCCCGTGAGAATGGCACGTTCGACTGGCTCGACAACTACCCGGCTGACGACGACTATGACTTTTCCGGCTTCATGGCATCTCTGAGCGGCATCGTCATGGGGCGCAGCACCTATGACGTCGTCCGGCGGCATCATGGATGGGCCTATGCCAAGTATCCATGCCTGATCGCCACTTCACGTCCGCTCGACGGCCTGCCCGACAACGCCGAGGCAATGGCCGGCACGCCGGCCGAGATGCTCGAAAACCTCCGTGCACGCGGGGCGTCCGGCCGGATCTGGCTTTTCGGCGGCGGCGAGCTCGCCCGCCAGTTCATGGATGCCGGCCTGCTCGACACGATCGAGATCGGCACCATCCCCGTCATCCTCGGTTCTGGCATTCCGGCTTTCGGCGGCCGGCAGGCGGATCGCTGGCTCGATCTGGCCTTTGCCAAGCCCCTGGCCAACGGCGCGGTGCATGCGCAATACCGCGTACGCCGCGATCGGTAGCAGCTCAAAGCCGAAATTGCGCCCTGGCCGATCGATCGAAGCCTTGACGATCCTTGCCGCTATCCCCCATAGCCCTTGGCAAACTATGAACTCCCGATAGGACCAAAAGACCATGGGTTTCAAATGCGGCATCGTTGGCCTGCCCAACGTTGGCAAATCGACGCTTTTCAACGCGCTGACGCGCACGGCTGCCGCGCAGGCGGCAAACTATCCTTTCTGCACCATCGAGCCGAACACCGGCGAAGTGGCGGTTCCTGACCAGCGCCTCAAGCTTCTGGCGGCTACCGCCAAGTCGAAGGAAATCATCCCGACCCGCATCTCCTTCGTCGACATCGCCGGCCTCGTGCGCGGCGCCTCGAAGGGCGAAGGCCTGGGCAACCAGTTCCTGGCCAACATCCGCGAGGTCGACGCCATCGTGCACGTTCTGCGCTGCTTCGAAGATGACGACATCACCCATGTCGAGGGCCGCATCGATCCGGTGGCCGACGCCGAGACCGTCGAGACCGAGCTGATGCTCGCCGACCTCGAAAGCCTCGAGCGCCGCATCGTCCAGATCCGCAAGCGCGCCCAGGGCAAGGACAAGGAAGCGACTACGGTGCTTCCGATGATGGAGCAGGCGCTTGCGCTGCTGCAGGACGGCAAGCCGGTGCGCCTGCTGCTCAAGGGAATTGCCGCCGAGGACCTCGAGATCCTGCAGGGTCTCAACCTTTTGACCTCGCACCCGGTGCTCTATGTCTGCAACGTCGCCGAGGCTGACGCGGCGAAAGGCAACGAGCATACGGCCGCCGTGGAAAAGATGGCAGCGGCACAAGGCGCTGGCGTCGTCGTCATCTCCGCGGCAATCGAGGCTGAGGTGGCGCAGTTGCCCGACGAGGAGGCCAAGGAGTTCCTCGCCGACATGGGTCTCGAGGAGCCGGGCCTGGATAAGCTCATCCGCGCCGGCTACGAGCTTCTGCACCTCATCACCTACTTCACCGTCGGCCCCAAGGAGACGCGCGCCTGGACCGTCCACAAGGGCGCCAAGGCACCGCAGGCGGCCGGCGTCATCCACACCGACTTCGAGCGCGGCTTCATCCGCGCCCAGACCATCGCCTACAACGACTTCGTCACCCTCGGCGGCGAAGTGGCGGCCAAGGAAGCAGGCAAGGCGCGCGATGAAGGCAAGGAATATGTCGTCCAGGACGGCGACGTCATGCTGTTCAAGTTCAACACCTGATCAGCCCGACCACGCGCTTCACGTGACGTACGAAAAGCCCCGCGATGCGGGGCTTTTTCATTCCTGGGGCATCCACAGCCCTACCTGCATCCCTTCGAACTGTAGCATGGCAGATCGAGCCAAACGGTTGGTGCCCTTTAATCTTTCATTAACCATCCCCATATAGGTAGCAACAGAGATTGCAGATCGTCTCCACCTTTGACCACGGATGTACTGGCACGGGATGTTGAGACGCTAGAGAAAGGTCGGGTTCGCCCCGGCCTTTTTTGTTTTCGCATCTCCTCTCGCTCTGCCCCGTATTTTGCCTTTGCCAGGGGCCGCGGGCTGGCATGAGCCCTGGCGCTCCGGGGGCGGATTTTTGGCACGATCGGGCTGGTGGGCTTCCCCAAGCCTGTTTTGACGCTATCCTGCACCGGCCCAGCGGATGGGCATCCACCCAACCTCCAGCGAGGGAGAAAGCCGGCGATGATCAAGGCATTCGTCGTGGACAACGACCGTCTACGGCTGTCGGAAAACTTCGAACTCGACAAGGGCAAGGTCGTCTGGGCCGATCTGTTCAATCCGACCATGGATGAAGAGGCCGACATCGAGGAGTGGCTTGGCGCCAGCGTTCCGACGCGCGAGGACATGGAGGAGATCGAGATCTCGTCGCGCCTCTATGTCGAGGACGGCGCCTATTTCATGACTGCCACCCTGCCCTCCCAGGCCGACAGCGACAATCCTGTCATGTCGCCGGTCACTTTCGTTCTCGCCGGCGACCGGCTGGTGACGATCCGCTATCAGGAGCCGCGCGCCTTCCAGACCTTTCCGGCGCGCGCCGAGAAAGTGGCCACCGGCTGCACGTCGGCCGAGACGATCCTGATCGGCCTGCTCGAGACGATCGTCGACCGGCTGGCTGACATCCTCGAGCGCGCCTCACGCGGCGTCGAGGCAATCTCCAAGAACATCTTCCATCCCCGCTCGACCGGTGCATCGAGCCGGGATCGCGACTTCCAGCGGGTGCTCAAGGACATCGGCAGCAAGGAAACGCTGACCTCCGACATCCGCGACAGCCTGACCTCGCTGCAGCGCCTGACGGGCTTCCTTGCCAATGCCGTGGGCCAGAGCAAGAACGGCAAAGACGCCAGGGCGCGGATCAAGACGCTGTCGCGCGACGTGCTGTCCTTGACCGACCACGCCACCTTCCTGTCGCAGAAGATCACCTTCCTGCTCGACGCCACGCTCGGGATGATCAACATCGAGCAGAACGGCATCATCAAGATCTTCTCGGTGGCCGCGGTGATCTTCCTGCCGCCGACGCTGGTGGCATCGATCTACGGCATGAACTTCGAACTGATGCCCGAGCTCAAGTGGTTGTTCGGCTATCCTTTCGCGCTGGGCTTGATGGTGGTTTCGGCGATCCTGCCCTATTGGTATTTCCGCCGCCGTGGCTGGCTGTGAGCCAAGCCCAGCGCCTTGCGTGACTGCGATGACTCATCCATGCTGATCGTACAAGCTTGAACAGGATTGCCGATGAGTGCTGCGAAATGGGCCTATGACGATTTTGTGGAAGGTGCCGTGCTCGAGCTCGGCAGCAAGGTCGTGAGTGCCGAAGAGATCATCGAATTTGCCAGCGAGTTCGACCCACAGCCGATGCATCTCGATGAGGACGTCGGCAAGGCGAGCATCCTCGGTGGGCTTTCCGCTTCGGGCTGGCACACCAGCGCGATGTTCATGCGCATGTTGTGCGACGCCTTCCTGCTCGACTCGACCTCGCAGGGCGCACCCGGCATCGACTATGTGAAGTGGAAGAAGCCGGTACTCGCCGGCGATGTCCTCGCCGGCCGCTTGACCATCCTGTCCACGCGCGTATCCCGATCCAAGCCCAATCTCGGCTTCGTCACCTGGCGCGCCGAACTGGTCAACCAGAAGGGCGAAAGCGCCTTCGAGCTTCAGAACAGCGTCATGTTCCTGACACGAGAGGCCGCAGCAGCATGACGCTCGACGAATATCTCGGTATCGGCACGACGACAGTGCTGGGCAGCTACCTTTTCGAGGCCGAGGCGATCAAGGAATTCGCCCGCAAATACGACCCGCAGCCTTTCCACACCGACGAGGAGGCCGCCAAGCGAAGCGTGTTCGGTGGCCTCTGCGCCTCGGGCTGGCACACCGCGGCCGTGTGGATGAAGCTGAACCTCGCCCATCGCGGCCCCGAGTGGGACGGTCCCGGGCCGGCCCCCGAGTTCGGCCCCTCGCCCGGTTTCAAGAACCTGAAGTGGCTGAAGCCCGTCTATGCGGGGGAGACCGTTACCTTCACCCGCATCGGGCTCGATCACCGGCCGCTTGCCTCGCGCCCCGGCTGGCGGATCATGACGCTGCATTCTGAAGGCTTCGACAGCACCGGCGACAAGGTCATCGAGTTCGACAGCGCGGTTCTGGTAAAAGCGGGGTAGGCAACTTCCCCCTGCCTCCGTACCGATCCGCCCGGTCGTCATCCCGGCCGGCACAGCGAGAGCCGGGACCCATTGGCCTGAACATCGTCAGGCACGGGCCGGTCCTCGTCCAGCGCACTTCGCTTACGCCGTGCGAGGTAAGTACCCGACCGTGCTGATCATTGGGTCCCTAATAGCCCGCCCTTCGCTCCGGCCTCCGGGATGACGACTGTTGGCGCAGGCTTCCTTTGCTTTTGAGATCGTCACCTCATCCTTCGACAGGCTCTGGAAGAGGGGATACGCCAAGCTTGTTCACTGCCACACTCGCTTTCGCGCCTGGCTATTGTCATCCTTCGACAAGCTCAGGACGAGGTAGTCGGGAAGCGGGGCGCGAGGCCGTGCCTTCCGATAGTCTTCTATGTGGCGCGACGTTCGCGCCCCGCCCGGCTGCTTGCCCCGCTCAGTCGCCTCGGCATTTCCGCCGCCGGCCGCCGCAAGGCCCGGGCTTGGGGGTGAGACACCCAGCAGGAGAACCGACCTCCCACCAGCCCGGCACCGGCGCTTCCCCCCGATGCCCGGTGCGCAGCCGAGGTCCCGTGGAAGATCGCGAGGAGAATGATAAGGGAGGTTGTGGGGGCGTGGAAAAACCAGACGGTCTTTCCACGCTGGCTGCTGACAGATGCTGACAGTGCCCGACGAAGACTGTCTTCGGGTAGCATGTAGGCAACTTCAAAGACTAACGAAAAAGCAGTGAAGGCACGCAATGGTGTCGGGGCGTGGTTTACGTGGTATGATTGCAATCATCCAAGTTGATCGAGCCAGCGATAACTATCGGGTTTGCCTATGTCCTATGTAGATGGCTATCTCATCCCCCTGGAGACGTCGAAGATCGAGGAGTACATATCCTTCTCGAGGCATGTAGCAGAGGTCTATCGCGAGCATGGCGCCATGCGGGTCGTGGATTGCCAGTTGGATCGCACCGTCGTCAACGATGCCGAATTTCACGCGGAGCAGGCACGCCAGGATCTGGACGCCGAAGGGACGCCGCTTCGTGATTTCGAAACGGCGGCGGCGACCCAGAGCGGTGAGACGGTCATTCTTTCCTGGACGGAATGGCCGAGCAAGGAGGCGCGGGACATAGGCCTCGCGAAAGCGTTAGCCGACCCGCGAATACAGCCAAAGGAAGGTGAGAAAATGCTGTTTGAAGGACGGCGTTTGATAGCCGGAGGCTTTCTCAAGCTGATCGACGTTTAGTCGGCAATAGCCCGACATCTGACTTTCATGTCGACGCGGACGCGGCTGAGGGAAACGGCGGCAACACGGGGTTTTGGCCGGCGCCCGTCGATCCGGCAACATAGACGCGGCAACACGTGAGGCACTCGCTTGAGGAGGCCGCCGATCGCCAGAATAGACGAACAGGCGTGGAAAGGTTTTCCGCGCCGGCGCGGCAGGATGCCCGTCAGTCGCCTTCGAAGGCAATCAGCGTGCGCACGTCGACGCCGAGCGCCTCGAGCTTCTTGCGGCCGCCGACCACGGGGAGATGAAAAAGCCTGCAACATGGATCGGAACGTGCAATTTCCATCCAAGGCGGCAATCGAAGCGCGCGCGACGGATGGCGCGATATAGCCTAAAATAGTCGCGACGCACCCATGGATATTGTCTACTCATTAAAACGACGCACGCTTTGACGGAAATTCCTTCATGTTTTTCTGATATCTCCGGCTGAACCCCAGGAGGTTACTATGCGTACGCTTCCATTTATTGCAGCCGTCATTGTTGCCAGCAGCATTGGGACTTCTGCCATCAAGTCGCTACTGCAACCAAGCGACTGGTACACCGCACAGGAAAGATTGCTTGCCCGGTACAATGCCAACCCCGCGGCCACTTTGAACAGTTTGGCCGCCTCCTTTCTCAAGTGCGCCGACAGCAAAAACAGCGGCACCTCGGGTGCCGCGGAGATACGGACATTGGCCGCAAAAGGCGTCATTTTGGCAATTGCCGCACGAATCCAAGGGCTCGATGAGACCGAATTCAAAAGGCGCAGAATTGAGCTTCTGCAGCTCCACCTCCCTGACATCAAAAGAAAGGTCGACGAGCGTGACGCCGAAAATCTACTCGCATATTTGAAGGACTTGGGCGAAGCTGGAATGGCGTACTGCGCTGTATCCTATTCCGCCTAGAGGACGAGCCCTATACCGCACCGCCGGGCCGGAGCGCCATGGGAGGTGAAGGCGGCCTTGTGCCGCCATTGCGTCAACCGACGCGACGACGCCTGAGGCAGGCGCTCGAGCATCGGCAATCTCTCTAAAAGTTGAAATGCGCTCAATGGCGTGGAAAGGCTTTCCACGCCGGCGGCAGGATGCCCGTCAGTCGCCTTCGAAGGCGATCAACGTGCGCACGTCGACGCCGAGCGCTTCGAGCTTCCTACGGCCGCCGAGGTCCGGCAAATCGATGACGAAGCAGGCAGCGACGATGTCGGCGCCCATCTGGCGCAAGAGCTTGACAGCAGCCTCGGCAGTGCCGCCCGTGGCGATGAGATCGTCGACCAGGATCACCTTCTCGCCGGGGGCGATGGCGTCCTTGTGCATCTCCATCTCGTCGAGCCCGTATTCGAGGCTGTAGGCGATGCGCACGGTATCATGCGGCAGCTTGCCCTTCTTGCGGATCGGCACGAAGCCGGCGGACATCTGGTGCGCGATGGCGCCGCCAAGGATGAAGCCGCGCGCCTCGATGCCGGCGATCTTGTCGATCTTCGAGCCGGCATAGGGATGGACCAGCTCGTCGATGGAGCGACGGAAGGCGCGTGCATTGCCGAGCAGCGTGGTGATGTCGCGGAACATGACGCCCGGCTTGGGATAGTCGGGAATGTTGCGGATCGCCGAAAGCAGCGTCTGTTCCAGGGAGGTGTTCATCGGCGGGGGCTCCGTTGCCTGCAGCGCCGCGCGTTCCCTGCACGCGCAGGGACGCTGAAGCACTCTAAATCTGAGCATGATCCGTGCCGAAAATCGATCCCGATCTTGGGCTCATGCACTGGCACTTTTGACGGGTTGGGCGGCAAAAGAAAAGGGCGCCTTGTGAGCGCCCCTTCGATTTCTTGTCGGTTGTTCCGCGGTCAATGCGGGACGTTGGCCCAGACCTTGCGCTTGGTGGCGTAGACCAGGCCGGCGAACAGCACCAGGAAGATCATGACCGCAAAGCCGGTCTGCTTGCGCGCGACCAGATGCGGCTCGGCAGCCCACATCAGGAACGCGGAGATGTCCTTGGCATACTGGTCGACCGTCTCGGGCGCACCATCCTCGTAGGTCACCTGGCCGTCCGAAAGCGGCTTGGCCATGGCCAGCGACTTGCCGGCGATGAAATACGGGTTGTAGTGCGTGCCCTCGGCGACTTCCATGCCGGCCGGCGGCTGCTCGTCATAGCCGGTCAGCAGCGCGTGAATGTAGTCCGGACCACCCTGAGCATACTGGGTGAAGATGTCGAAGACGAAGGTCGGGAAGCCGCGCTCTACGGCGCGTGCCTTGGCGATGAGCGAGAAGTCAGGCGGGGCGGCACCATTGTTGGCGACAGCCGCGGCGATCGCATTCGGGAACGGCGACGGGAAATGGTCCGAAGGCAGGGCCTTGCGGGTGAACATCTCGCCATCGGCGTTGGGGCCGTCCTGCACTTCGTACTCGGCGGCGAAAGCCTTGACCTGCGCTTCGGAGTAGCCGAGGTCCTCGAGCGTGCGGAACGTCACGAGGTTCATCGAGTGGCAAGCCGAGCAGACTTCCTTGTAGATCTTCAGGCCGCGCTGGAGCTGGGCCTTGTCGTAGGTGCCGAAGGGCCCTGCGAACGTCCAGTCCATCTCCTTGGGCTTGTGGATCGGGAAATGCGTCGGCTCGGCGACGTTGTGAGCTTCCCCGGCGGCGAATGCTGCGCCGGCGGAGCCAGCAAGCAGGAGGCCAATCGCCGCCAGACCGTTGAGAATCTTTTTCATTCCAAAATCCCTCTCAGATTCTCGTTCAGCCACGGGTTTCCGGAGCAGCGGTAGCGCCAGCCGGATGAGCGGAGCCACCCTTGTTCTTCTCGAGCACGGCTTCGGTGATCGAGTTGGGCAGGCGACGCGGCGTCTCGATCAGGCCGAGTACCGGCATGATGACCAGGAAGAACCCGAAGTAGTAGAGCGTGGCCATCTGCGACATGATCACGTAGGCGCCTTCAGCGGGGCGGGAACCGAGCCAGCCCAGGAAGATCGCATTGATGACGAAGAGCCAGAAGAACAGCTTGTACCACGGACGATAAACGGCCGAACGGACCTTCGAGGTGTCGAGCCACGGCACGACGAACAGCACCGCGATCGAACCGAACATCGCCAGCACGCCGCCGAGCTTGGAGTCGATCGGGCCGATGTTGAAGGTGATGGCGCGCAGGATCGCGTAGAACGGCAGGTAGTACCATTCCGGAACGATATGCGACGGGGTCTTCAGCGGGTCGGCCATGATGTAGTTGTCGGGATGGCCTAGGAAGTTCGGGATGTAGAAGATGAAGTAGGCGAACACGGCCAGGAACACGACCATGGCGAAACCATCCTTGATGGTCGCATAGGGCGTGAAGGCGACGGTGTCGGTCTTCGACTTGACTTCGATGCCGGTCGGGTTGGTCTGGCCGGTGACGTGCAGCGCCCAGACGTGCAGGATGACGACGCCGGCGATCATGAACGGCAGCAGGTAGTGCAGCGCAAAGAAGCGGTTCAGCGTCGGGTTGTCGACGGCGAAGCCGCCCAGCAGCAGCTGCTGGACCCATTCGCCGACCACGGGAATGGCGGTGAAGAAGCCGGTGATGACGGTGGCGCCCCAGAAGGACATCTGGCCCCACGGCAGCACGTAGCCCATGAAGCCCGTTGCCATCATCAGCAAGTAGATGATGCAGCCGAGGATCCACAGCAGCTCACGCGGCGCCTTGTAGGAACCGTAGTAGAGACCGCGCATGATGTGGATGTAGACGGCGATGAAGAAGAACGACGCGCCGTTGGCGTGCATGTAACGCAGCAGCCAGCCGGAGTTGACGTCGCGCATGATCTTTTCGACCGACTGGAAAGCCAGCATCGTGTCATTGGCATAGTGCATGGCCAGCACGACGCCGGTCAGGATCTGCGCCACGAGCATGATCGAAAGAATGCCGCCGAAGGTGTAGGCGTAGTTCAGGTTGCGCGGAACCGGGTAGGAAACGAAGGAGTCGTGCACCAGCCGCGGCAGCGGCAAGCGTGCGTCGATCCAGCGGCCGATGCCGGTCGTGGGCGAATAGGTCGAGTGTCCACCGCTCATGGAAATAAGTCCCCCTGCCTCAGCCGATCCGGATCATGGTGTCGGAAATGAACTGAAATGTCGGAATATGAAGGTTTTCCGGCGCCGGTCCTTTGCGGATGCGGCCGGCCGTATCGTAGTGAGAGCCGTGGCACGGGCAGAACCAGCCACCGAAATCGCCCTGCTGGCCGAGCGGCACGCAGCCCAGGTGGGTGCAGGAGCCGACCATGACGATCCAGTTCTCCTTGCCTGCGCCGGCCGAGCGGTCAGTGTCGGTTGCGGGCGCATCGGCGGCGATATTGGCGTTGCGGGCGACCGGATCCTTGAGATCGACCATCGGAACGGCCTTGGCGGCCTCGATTTCCTCGGGCGTACGGTTACGGATGAAGATCGGCTTGCCGCGCCACTTGGCGGTCAGCGACATGCCCGGCTGCAGCGACGAGATGTCGACCTCGACGGTGGCGAGTGCCAGCGTCGAAGCGTCCGGGCGCATCTGGTCGATGAAGGGCCAAGCCAGGGCGCCTGCTCCGACCACGCCGGCCATGCCGGTGGCCACATAAAGAAAATCGCGGCGATTGGGCTCGCTCGTATCGGTTGCGCTCACGGGACCTGATCCTTTTGCCTCAATTCCAACCGGAGGCCGAGCACTTGTCCCCGCTCAACGATGCCAGCCCGACGGCGCATGGCTACCAGGCTAGCGAATTCCTCCGGCATTTGGATTTCGGTTTATGCGTGAAGCCAGTTTTTGTCCAGACAAGACAAGGCACATGGGCAGATTGTCGCGGGGCTGGCGCAAGGCGGTGGAAAACCTGGCCGAAGTCGCTGTTTTCAGCGGATTCTGGACGCCCTGAGCCGGGTCGTCAAGGGCACATGGCGGGCCGCTGGGCGCCCCGGTGCCAGCATCGCCCGCGACCCAGTCTTGCCGCCGGAGCTCAGGCGGCGCCGAGTCGCGCCAGCACCTCGCGCGGAATGGCGAACTCGCGGATGGCGTCATCGTGGCGGCGATAGCCGCACAGCTCGCGCTGGATGAAGTAGGCATAGACCGCATCGGCCGCTGCCTTGAGCAGGACACGGCGCTGTTCCGCATCGCCCGTATGCACATTGAGCCGGGTGAGCGTCTCGCCGACCCGCTCGCCGGCACGGCCGAGGGCTGCCGCCTTTTCGGCCAGGAACTCGTATTCGAGGACGTTGAGCGTCTGCTCCTGGCGGTTCGAATAGATGGTGGGCGGACGAACGGACATGTCTGGATTTTACTCCGGTGGAGCGCCCGTCGCCACCCCTCACGCCGGGCGCGTTTCCTCGAGCGGGCTCTCCTCATGGAACAGGAAGCCACCGGACTGGCGCTTCCACAGTCGCGCATAGAGACCGTCGAGCGCCAGCAGTTCCTCATGCGAGCCCTGCTCGGCGATGCGGCCCTGGTCGAGCACGATCAGCCGATCGAGGGCGGCGATCGTCGACAGCCGATGGGCGATGGCCAGCACCGTCTTGTCGGCCATCAGCGCCGTAAGGTTTTCCTGGATCGCCGCCTCGATATCCGAATCGAGTGCCGAGGTCGCCTCGTCGAGGATCAGGATCGGCGCGTCCTTCAGGAAGACGCGTGCGATCGCCACGCGCTGGCGCTGGCCGCCCGAAAGCTTGACACCGCGCTCGCCGACGAAGGCGTCGTAGCCGGCACGCCCGCGATTGTCCTGCAGCGTTTGGATGAACTCATGCGCCTCGGCCTTGCGGGCGGCGGCGATGACCTCGGCGTCTGACGCATCGGGTTTGCCGAGACGAATGTTGTCGCGCAGCGAGCGGTGGAACAGCGCCGTATCCTGGCTGACCACGCCAATCTGGCCACGCAGCGAGTTCTGGGTGACCGCCGAAATGTCTTGCCCGTCGATCAGGATGCGCCCGCCCTCGAGGTCGTAGAGGCGCAGGATGAGGTTGGCGAGCGTGGTCTTGCCGGCGCCGGAAGGGCCGACGATGCCGACTTTTTCGCCCGGCTTGACCATCAGTTCGATGCCGTCGAGCACGCCGTTGCCCTTGCCATAGTGGAAGACGACCTTGTCCATGCGGATCTCACCGCCGGTGACCACAAGCTCACCAGCGCCCGGCTTGTCGGTCAGGCCGAGCGGCTGGGAGATCAGCGCCTTGGAATTCTCGAGCACGCCGAGGTTCCTGAGGATGCCGTTGAGCTGCATCATCAGCCGGCCGAGCAGCATGTTGAGGCGCAGTACAAGGCTGAGCGTGAAGGCCACCGCACCGACCGAGATCGCGCCCTCGATCCACAGATGGATCGAAAACCAGCCGATCGCCGTGATCATGACACCCGATAGCGCGGTCAGCGCCAGGCGCACGCCGGTCAGCCTGCGGGTAAAAGGCCGGAGCGCGCCGAGATAGATGTCGAAGCCGGAGCGGATGTAGCGGTCGTCGCCATCGGCGGCGAACAGCTTCAGCGTCTGCACGTTGGAGTAGGAATCGACGATGCGCCCGTTGATCATCGAGCCGGCCTCGGCGGTGGCTTCGGCATGCTTGCGGATCGACGGCAGGTAGTGCCGGGCGAGCAAGCCAAAGGCCGTGATCCAGACGACGACCAGTGCCGCCAGTCGCCAGTCGAGCCCGGCGACCACGGCGAGCGTGGTGACGGTATAGACGACCATGAACCAGACGACCTCGATGAAGCTCTCCATCAGGTCGCCGGTCGCCTGCCCTGCCTGCCAGACCTTCGTGGCGATGCGGCCGGCGAAATCGTTCTGGAAGAATGAATAGGACTGGCGCGAGACATGGCGATGGGCCTGCCAGCGCACGAGATTGTAGAAGCCGGGCGTGATCGTCTGCTCGTCGACGAGTGCCGACAGGCCGACGACGACAGTGCGGACGATCAGCACGGTTGCGGCCATGAACAGCACTTCGGGCCCGGCAACGTCCCACAAAGCGGCCCAACTGCGGTCGTTGGGCAGGCCGTCGAGGATGTCAACGAGCCGGCCGACGAAATAGAAAAGCCCTGCCTCGACCAGCGGAGCGATGCCGCCGATGACCAGCATGGCGAAGAAGGCGAACTTCGCCTGGCCGACATAGTGCCAGAGGAAGCCCCAGACGGTCGACGGGGGCCGGAGATTCTCGGGTTCCCTGAATGGATAGACCCAAGTCTCGAACCATCTGTAGATTCTATTCATCAACACTCTGGACCAAGGCCGGGTGGAAGTGACGCCGACACAAGGCCGGAGCGGCGAGTCGCGATTGTCGGCCTAAACCTGCCCGGGAGGCAACCGCCGCCTGTCAGAAGACTGCCTCCGAGCCCGGGCGGATTTCGGGCGGCATGTTCACATTCCGATGAGCGAACAACTCCTGCGTGGCGGGCGGGCCGCCCATGACTGGAGCGGATTTTTGCTCACCCAGGCCTGGACCGTCACACACATCACCGGTGTTGCGGCATGGACTCCCGACACTCTCCACTCCCTGCGGTCGCTCACGAGGTCGGGAATGACGGGCTTCATTGGCCGTCTCCGCCAATCACCAACAGTCGAGATTGGTGGCTGCAGACCTGCCCCCGTCATTCCCGGCCTCGTGAGCGAGCGAAACGAGCGGAGAGTGTCGGGAATCCATGCCGTGACCTCGGCGAGATCAAAATCGGCGCAGGATCGGGCTTGCCGCGCGACCGCATCCAGCTAAGGTCGCCCGATGGGACGGAAGGGGTATGTCTACATCCTCGCCTCGCAGAAGAACGGCACGCTCTACACTGGCGTGACGTCCGATCTCGCTGGGCGCCTGTTCCAGCACCAGACGGGAACCGGCTCGAAGTTTGCGGCCCGATATGGCGCGGTGCGGCTTGTCTGGTTCGACGAATACGATCTGGTCGTCGATGCCATCGCCCGCGAGAAGGCGATCAAGAAGTGGCCACGGGCTTGGAAAATCAAGCTGATCGAGGAGCGCAATCCCGACTGGCGGGACATTTCCTGGCATCTGATGTGAAGGGGTGCCGATTGCTCGCCATGTCGGTGGTTCTGAACCGGCTCGCCGTCGTCTGTGTCACGGCATGGATTCCCGACACTCTCCGCTCGTTTCGCTCGCTCACGAGGTCGGGAATGACGGATTGCAAGAGCGCTTTCGCCAGTCTCCGGCGTTTTGCCAGTCTCCAACGTTTGTGATTGGCGTTCGCGGAAACTGAAGCTCGTCATTCCCGACCTCGTGAGCGACCGCAGGGAGCGGAGAGTGTCGGGAATCCATGCCGCTGCGGAAATGACAAGAAACGGTTCAATTTGGCGGGCAACCCCGACAGCGGAGAAGGCGTACCTTGCCGACGCCCGAAAAGTCCCCCCACCCTCTAACCCTCCCCACAAGGGGGAGGGAGAGCGTCGGCGCCTCGTCCTGCCCTACTCCGCCGCCTGGCCCTTAGCCTCCAGGTCGTTCGCGACCTCGCCGGAGAGATCCTCCAGCAGGAAGCCGCCCGACTGGCGCCGCCAGAGCTGGGCATAGAGGCCGCCCCGGGTGACCAGTTCGTCGTGAGTGCCCTGCTCGACGATGCGGCCCTTGTCCATCACCACCAGCCGGTCCATGGCGGCGATGGTCGAGAGGCGATGGGCAATTGCGATGACGGTCTTGCCCTCCATCAGGCGATAGAGGTTTTCCTGAATCGCCGCCTCGACTTCCGAGTCGAGCGCCGAGGTGGCCTCGTCGAGGATCAGGATCGGCGCGTCCTTGAGCATGACCCGCGCGATGGAGATGCGCTGGCGCTGGCCGCCCGACAGCTTGACGCCGCGCTCGCCGACATACGCCTCGAATCCCTTGCGCCCCTTGGGGTCGGTCAGCGTGGCGATGAAGTCGAGCGCTTCGGCCCGGCGTGCCGCCTCGATCATCATCGCCTCAGTGGCGTCGGGACGGCCATAGAGGATGTTGTCGGCGACCGAGCGGTGCAACAGCGAGGTGTCCTGCGTGACCACGCCGATGCGGGCGCGCAGGCTGTCCTGCTGCACGGCCGAAATGTCCTGCCCGTCGATGACGATGCGCCCGCCCTCGATGTCGTAGAAGCGCAGCAGGAGATTGACCAGCGTCGACTTGCCGGCACCCGAGCGGCCGACGATGCCGACCTTCTCGCCCGGCCGCACCTTGAGCGTCAAATCCTCAATGACGCCTTTCTCCTTGCCGTAGTGGAAGCGCACATGGTCGAAGGAGATCTCGCCCTTGTCGACGGCGATCTCCCTGGCATCGGGCCTGTCCTCGACCAGCCGCGGCATCGAAATCGAGCTTATGCCGTCCTGGACCGTACCGATATTCTCGAACAGGCCCGAGACTTCCCACATGATCCATTGCGACATGCCCCACAGGCGCAGCACCAGGCCGATCGCCACCGCCACAGCGCCGATGGAGACGACCTCGTCCAGCCACAGTCCGATCGCAAGCGCCCCGACCGCCAGGAGCAGCAACGAGTTGAGCGCGTAGACGACCAGGTAGAAGAGCGTGATCAGCCTGCCCTGGGCATAAACCGTCTGCATGAACTCGCCCATGCCTTCGCGCGCATAGTCGGCCTCGCGGCGCGCATGCGAGAACAGCTTGACCGTCTGGATGTTGGTGTAACTGTCGACGATCCGCCCGGTCATGAGCGAGCGCGCATCGGCCTGCGCCGACGCCACCAAGCCGAGACGTGGCACGAAGAAGCGCAGTGCGACGAGATAGCAGACGAGCCAGACCAGCAGCGGCGCCGTCAGCCGCCAATCCGCCGAACCGACGATGACCAGCACGCCCAGGAAATAGACGATGACGTAGTTCAGCACTTCGACCAGCTTGATAACGGTCTCGCGCACGGCGAGCGCCGTCTGCATCAGCTTGGTGGCGATGCGGCCGGCAAACTCGTCCTGGTAGAAGGTCATGGACTGGCTGAGCAGGTAGCGATGCACCTGCCAGCGGATACGCATCGGATAATTGCCGAACAGCGTCTGGTAGGTGTTGAACGAGGACAGCAGAACCGTAGCCGGCAAGGCGACGCCGACGACCAGCGCCATGCCCGCGAGTTTCCACCACTCCGTCTGCAGGAATGTTTCGCGGTTGTGCGCCGACAGCCAGTCGACGATGTTGCCGAGGAAGCCGAACATCCAGACTTCCATGATGGCGATCAGCGCCATGGTAATCCCGGCGATCAGCACGAAGGGCCAGGCCGGCTTCGTGAAATGCCAACAGAACGCCACCAGCGTCTTCGGCGGCTCGACGGGCTTGTCCGGCGGGAACGGGTTCAGTCTGCTTTCAAACCAGCGGAACATTTTGGTCTCTCAATTCAATTCTGGACACGCGGCGGATCCCGCGTGAAATGGGCTTTCGGGGGTAGCTGGCTCGGCCTTGGCGCGCGACATCTCCCTTCTGCGGAGGGCGGCATGGCCCCTGTAATGTAGGCGACGTCAGGAGATTCGGCCAATCCTTAGCTCCCCTCTCCTGACATCGTCCTGGCGGCAGGCTGCGCCGCGCCCGACCGGCCGGCAAGCCGGCCGATCAGGGCAACGATGCGGCCGAGCAGCGGCCGGTGGTTTGGGTCGGGCACGACGCGCGACATGTCGACATCGGGCAGCATGCCGCGATGCAGGCGCCGTGGCGGGTCGAGCGCGCGCGGGCTTTCGCCTGTAGACAGCGCCCACGCGGCGCGTTTCGCCTCGGCGAGATGGCTTGGGTTGCGGGAATCTGCAGAGTCGAAATCATCACGGGCATTGCGCCCGTCGGGGATGTTGGCAAACATCGGGATTGTCCTTCGAAAACCGGGAAAAGGCTTCGGCGGAAGTCGATGCGAGGATGCCTGGAAATGTCAGGGAATACGTCGAACCGAGACCGCCATCAGGCAGTTGGGCGCCACACGGTGGGGCGATGAATATCAAGATACATCATGAACCCCTCCATCGGTTCGAGTTGACAAGGCGGCCCGTATACGCCCTTTCGCGACAGAACGCCACAGCAGCGCGATCACTTTTTGCTTCGGCACAACTTGCTGTTGCTCTGCCGCCACAGATTAGGACTTCAATATGGACGAAAAACTGCGCATCGCGCTCTACCAGCCGGATATCGCCGGCAACACCGGCACGATCCTGCGCATGGCCGCCTGTCTGGGCGTCGCCGTCGACCTGATCGAACCGGCAGGCTTCGACATTTCCGACCGCTCGCTCAAACGCGCCGGCATGGACTATCTCGAAATGGCCACGCTGACCCGGCATGTCGATTTCGACCGCTTCGAGCAGTGGCGGCGCAGCGAAGGCCGGCGCCTGGTGCTGCTGTCGACCAAGGCTGCCCTGCCCTATACGGATTTCGCCTTCCGCGCTGGCGACATCGTCATGCTCGGCCGGGAATCGGCCGGGGTACCGGATCACGTCCACAATCTCGCCGACGAACGGCTGATCATCCCGATGCCCGGCGGCGGCAGGAGCCTCAACGTGGCGCTCAGCGCCGCCATGGTTGCCGGCGAGGCGCTGCGCCAGATCGGTCAGGCGCAATAACTCGGCGACGGGCGTCCACCATCTTACGAACATGCCAGAAATCCTTCCGTTGCAATGCGAAGGACACCCTCGTACAACCTCAACTAAACCTGAGGTCAAGCGGGATTTTTCATGGCCAGCGAACTGACCGTCGGCGAGGTGGCGAAGCGCAGCGGCGTCACTGTCTCGGCGCTGCATTTCTACGAGACGCGTGGGCTGATCCGCAGCCACCGCACATCAGGCAACCAGCGGCGTTTTTCGCGCGACGTGCTGAGGCGGGTGGCGGTGATCAGGATCGCTCAGGAGGTCGGCATTTCGCTGGCCGATATCGCCACAGCACTTGCCGCCCTGCCCGATGGGCGCACGCCGACCCGGGAGGATTGGAATCTGCTTTCAACAGGTTGGCGCAGAGACCTCGACCATCGCATCGAACAGTTGAAGAAGCTGCGCGACGGGCTGACCGACTGCATCGGCTGCGGTTGCATGTCGATCGACCGCTGCCCCTTGCGCAACCGCGAGGACCGGCTGGCACGCCAGGGGCCTGGCCCGCGGCGGCTGATCGTGGCGGACTAGTCTGATGTCGGCAGGCGGCGGATGGTGAATTCGATGACGTCGCCGGGGCGCTCGAACCAGCTCTCGATCTCGGTCCAGTAGGCCTGCTTGGGCCAGCGCGCGAACCACTCCTGCGCCTTGGCCCGCGCATCGCCGCGCGGCAACACGAAGGTCTCGCGCAGGAACCCGTCGCGCGGCCTTGTGGCGCGTTCGGCCCGGCTGCGCTGCAGCCTCTTGGCAAGATCGTCCAGCGGCGGTCTGGTCGGGGTGCCCATAAAGAACTCCTTGACCCTTTCGACAGGGAGATTAGGGATCACGCTCAATAATTACGAGTCATTTGTGCGGAGCTAGAAGTGCAGCGTCCCGAAATACCGGCAGGACTGCCGGCCGACATCGAAGAGAAGAAGGCGCACGCCCGCGCCTGGTTCGAGGAACTGCGCGACCGCATCTGCCTCGCCTTCGAGCAGCTGGAGGACGAGGTGCAGGGGCCGCTCGCTGGCTGGGCGCCGGGCCGCTTCGAGCGCACGCCATGGCAGCGCGACGAGGGTAAGGGCGGCGGCGGCATCATGTCGATGATGCATGGCCGGGTGTTCGAGAAGGTCGGGGTGCACACCTCGACCGTGCATGGCGAGTTTTCGCCCGAGTTCCGCAAGCAGATGCCCGGCGCCGAGGAGGATCCGCGTTTCTGGGCCAGCGGCATCTCGCTGATCGCCCATCCGCAGAACCCCAACGTGCCGGCCGTGCACATGAACACGCGCATGGTGGCGACCTCGCGCTGGTGGTTTGGCGGCGGCGCCGACCTCACACCGGTGCTCGACGTCAGGCGCACCCAGGACGATCCGGACACGGTGGCCTTCCACAGGGCGATGCAGTTTGCCTGCGCCAAGCACCCCGACGTCGCCGACTACCAGCGATACAAGGACTGGTGCGACGAGTATTTCTTCCTGCCGCACCGCAACGAACCGCGCGGCACCGGCGGCATCTTCTTCGACTGGCAGCACTCGCCTGAAGAACAGGGCGGCTGGGATGCCGACTTCCGCTTCGTCCAGGATGTCGGCCGTGCCTTCCTCGTCGCTTACCAGCATCTCGTCCGCCAGAACTTCAACACCAACTGGACCGATGGCGACCGCGACGAGCAGCTCGTCCGCCGTGGCCGCTATGTGGAGTTCAACCTGCTCTACGACCGCGGCACGATCTTCGGGCTGAAGACCGGCGGCAATATCGCCTCGATCCTTTCGAGCATGCCGCCAGAGGTCAGGTGGCCGTAGCCTTACATAGGATGCGCTAATAGCGTATCTATACAGGCGGTGATGACCGACCGGGCATAGATATGGCCGACAATCTCGACACAGCCGACAACCCCGACTGGACCGAAGAAATGATACGGCCGCTCGATGCAAGCGCCAAGCTGAAGCTTGTACGCGGACTGCTCGATATGAGCCAGGACGACTTTGCGGCCTTGCTCGGGATCCCCGTCACAACGCTGCAGAACTGGGAGCAACGCCGCACCGAACCTGACGCCGTCGCCAGGACGCTGATCGACCTGACCTATGACGATCCGAAGGAAATGCGGGCGCGAATGATCAGGCGAAACGCGGCGTAGCCGTCGCTTGCGTTGTCGGTTTGCATTGACGAGCGGCCCTCAAGCCTTTAGAGAGCGCGCTTTCCTTGGCCCTCGTCCTGATGTGACGGGCCTTGCTCTCATTGGAAGATTTTTGTGACGATTTTCGACAACATGGTTCCGGCGCTGGCCGGAGCGCTCGCCGCGCGTGGCTACGAAACGCTGACGCCGGTGCAGACCGCAGTGCTGGCACCCGAGACCGAAGGCGGCGACCTGCTGGTCTCGGCGCAGACCGGCTCAGGCAAGACGGTGGCCTTCGGCATCGCCATTGCACCGACCCTGCTCGACGGCCGCGAGCGCTTCGACCGTGGCTCGGCGCCAAGCGCCCTCATCATCGCCCCGACGCGCGAGCTTGCCATCCAGGTGCGCCGCGAGTTCGAATGGCTGTTCGCCGGCACCGGCGCCCGCCTCGCCTCCTGCGTCGGCGGCATGGACATGCGCAAGGAGCGCCGCGCGCTCGACGAGGGTGCGGACATCATCGTCGGCACGCCGGGCCGCCTGCGTGACCACATCACCCGCGGCTCGCTCGACATCTCCGGCCTGCGCGCCGTGGTTCTGGACGAGGCCGACGAGATGCTCGACCTCGGCTTCCGCGAGGATCTCGAATTCATCCTCGCAGCAGCACCGGCCGAACGCCGCACGCTGATGTTCTCGGCCACCGTGCCGCCGCAGATCGCGCAACTGGCCAAGCGCTTCCAGCGCGACGCACATCGCATCACTGCCGCTGGCCAGAGCCGCCAGCACGACGACATCGAATATCGCCTGTTGCTGGTGGCACCCTCCGACCGCGAAAACGCCATCATCAATTCGCTGCTCTATTTCGACGCCCAGAGCACGATGGTGTTCTGCGCGACGCGCGAAGCGGTCAAGCATCTGGCCTCGCGGCTCGCCAATCGCGGCTTTGCCGTAGTGGCGTTGTCAGGGGAACTCAGCCAGGCCGAGCGAAACAACGCGCTGCAGGCGATGCGCGACGGTCGTGCCCGGGTCTGCGTTGCGACCGACGTCGCCGCGCGCGGCATCGATCTGCCCAATCTCGACCTTGTCATCCATGCCGACCTGCCGACGAATCCCGATACGCTGCTGCACCGCTCTGGCCGTACCGGCCGGGCCGGTCGCAAGGGCGTCTGCGCGCTGATCGTGCCGTTCCACCGTCGCGGCAGTGCTGCCCGCCTGCTCAAGCTCGCAAAGCTCGAAGCCGCCGCCCAGCCGGCGCCCGGCCCGACCGAGATCGACGCCCGCAACCGCGAGCGGATGCTGGCCGAACTCGAAAACATCGAAGCGGCGGCCGAGGACGAGGCGGCAATTGTCGTCGAAGTTCTGGCGGCGCACTCGCCGGAGACGCTGGCGCTTGCCTGGCTGCGCCAGCAGCAGGCCTCGCGGCCGCCGGCTGAGGAGCTGTCGGACCGCGCAGCGCCTGCCTTCGACGCGGCCAAGGCCGAACGCCCCGACAACCGCTTCACCGACGGCGCGTGGTTCTCCGTCTCGGTCGGCCGCAAGCAGCGCGCTGAGCCGCGCTGGCTGCTGCCGCTGCTGTGCAAGGCGGGCCATGTCACCAAGCATGAGATCGGCTCGATCCGCATCTTCGACACGGAATCGCATTTCGAAGTGGTGGCGAACCGCGCCGACGACTACGCCAGGACCGTCGAGCAGAACGGCACCGGCGAAAAGGGCGTGGACATCAGGCGACTCGAGGGCGGGCCCGCCAGCGAGGCCCCGCGCGGCCCCAAGAAGCCGCACCGCAAGGGGCAGTTCGATCCGTCGGACAAGCGCCCGTTCAAGAAAAAGTCCTTTGAAAAGGCACCCTTTGCCAAGGGTGACAAGCCCTCTTTCGGCAAGGACAAGCCAAAAGGCGAGAAGGTCTACAAGCCGAAGAAGAAATTTCACAAGTCCGGCGAATAAGCGCAGGCTAGTGCATGATCCTTTCCGAAAATCGGAATCGATTTTCGGAAAGGATCATGCACAGATTCAAAGTGTTACAGCGTCCTTCGCGCGTCCAAAAGGACGCGCGGCGCTGTAGCGGCCATTGTTACATTTTCGTAGGGTTCCCAGTTGCCACCATCGCGCCACAAACTGCGGTTTCTGGCGTCGAATGTGGCAACCGAGCCACGACGAAATATGTTTTTAGTCTAATATACCAGGCTGGCTGGCGGACTATCTGATGCTGCCTGGGCCGGGAAACGCCGGCGGTGTGCCTCCCCACATCGCGACGCGACGTAACCGGACGGCCCTGCACCAAAGCGGGTTCTGCGCCCCACGTTGCACCCGTATTTGTCGGAGAGCATGCCATGCGCAAGCTTCTTGTTCCGGCAGCCGCCGCTGCCGTTCTCGCCACCTCAGCCCTTGCCTTCGCCGCCGCCCAGCATACGGACGGCACGATCAAGACCTATGATTCGAAGGCGATGAGCCTGACCCTGTCTGATGGCTCGACCTATGTCCTGCCCAAGAAATTCAAGGACCCGGGCCTGAAGGCCGGCGAGAAGGTCTCGGTGATCTGGGACATGAGCGGCAAGAACAAGGTCGTGGAGTCCGTCAAGATCATGCACTAGTCGGGCACTCCCGACATCCAAATGGGCGGAGCGGTGCTCCGCCCATTTTCGTTTCGTCGGCGCTGCCGCAATTACCACAAGGGATCGGTCAGCTTGCCGCACGCGATGGAGTTCGCCTTGTCAGCAGGCAGATGCTTGAAGAAATTGAGGTTGGTGACACAGATCTCGCCATTGCCGAAGGCAATGCTGGCCGGCGCGCCGAGCGGCGCCTGAAGCGGGTTGCCCAGTTGCTGGCGCTTCTTGGTGTCGGGGCTGACCTTCCAGATCTCACTGCGCGTGGTTTCCGTGAGATAGAAATTGCCGTCGGCGTCGACTTCTAGCCCGTCCATGTTGTCATAGCCAAAGGACAGCATCTCGGCCTTGCCGGCGCTGCCGTCGGCATTGATCGGCACCTTGACCAGCATCGGAATGCCTCCGGTGACGCCGAACAGCGTCTTGCCGTCGCCCGCGAGCGCGATGCCGTTGACGCCCACCGGATAACCGCTCAACGACCTGTCACCTGGGCTGAACAGGGGATCCTTGGACCACACCTCCGCCGATTTCTGGTCAGGATCGATCTTCCAGATCGCCTGGAGGCTGAGGTCGGAGACATAGACCTTGCCATCCGGCCCGACTGCCGGATCGTCGGGGAAGCAGAACGGATAGCCGTCCGCGCGCGTAACCACCGGCTCGACCTTGCCGGTCGAGATGGTGACCTTGTAGAGGCCTGACTTCGTGACCGTGGCGTCGCCGCATGCCTCCACCGCGAGGTTTGCCTCGGCCGGCCAGGGGAAGCGCTTGGAGTATTCCGAGAACGCAACGTAGAGCGTGTCCTTCCTATCCCAGTCCAGGCCAACGGTGCTGCCATCGGCATCACCGATGACACTGCGCAGGTCTGCTATCTGGCTGGTCTTGCCGTCCTTGCCGACCCGCATGATATGTCCGGAGTGGTACAGACTGACATAGAAGTTGCCCTCGCCGTCCGAAACGAGCCCCTCCGGCGCATCGTCGAATTGCGCAAGAATTCGCCATTCCGATGCAGATGCAGAAGTCGCCAGGGACGACAGAAGAACGGTAATCATTGCAGCACTGCGTAGCATTCGTTTCCTCCTCCGCAGATTTTCCCAGTTCCGATCCAAGGTCCGCAACCCTGATTTCGCGGGCATCGTCCGCTCGGACTAGGGCTCGACTGCTCCGGCGGACGCATGAACTAGCTCCGTTGAAGAGGCAGTCCGTGGCCTGACGGCCATGCGTGGCGCCGCGCCATTTCTTCGGCAGCGGCGCTTATCCAGTTGATTCAAATCCGTAGCCGGACATCTCAAGCACATGAAAGAAGGGGCTTTTCCCCAGGCCAGATCGTGCTATCGGCACGCCTGACCGACTGGCCCAGCGACTGGCGCAACCAATCACGGCAATGCGTGTTATAGTCCGCTCCGAACAGAACGAGGAAAGGAGACATCCGATGAAGGAATTTCAATGCGGGTCGCTCGTCCCCGGCTGCCAATGGCATACGCGCCACGAAGACGAAGCCGAGATCATGCGCCGCGTGGCCGAACACCTGCGCGAAACGCATGGCGAAACCGTCATCCGCGAGACGATGATCGAAGCGATCCGCTCGCGTATCGAGAAGGTCCGTGACGTCGCCTGATGCAGGCGAAACCCTAGTTTTCGAGACTATCGGCGGCGCGCTTGAGCAGCGCGTCGCGCTCCCACGAAAAGCCGCTGTCGACCCATTCGGATTCCAGTGACTTGAGCAACGCCCCAAGGCGTGCGCCCTCGACGCCCAGCGGCGAAAGATCACCGCCGCGCAGCGGAAACAGTGGCTTCTGCCACTTGCCGGCAGAGTTCAGCAGGCGGAAATAGCCGCCAGCCTCGATCAGGGCCTTGTCGTCCTGCTGTGCCCGGCCGCGTGCCGAAGCCAGATCGAGGCGAAGGCGGTCGACGAAGCCCTGCTGGTTGCCGCGATAGAGCCGTTTGGCAAGCTCGCCCTCGGTGACGGTCGGCCCGACCTTAGCCGTCGCGGCCCATTGGACCAGCCTGTCCATCTCTGCATTCGACAAGCGCAGGCGCTCGCCAAACGTCTTCATGCGCGCCGCATCGGGCGGCACGATGGCTGCCAGCCTGAGCAACGGATCAACGTCCCAGCCGAGGTCGGCCTCGGCCCGGACCAGCGCGTGGATGGCATCGATGCCCCATTTCTCGCTTTCGGGCAGCACCGCCGTCAGCACGCCTGCCTGCCGCATCCATAGCAGCGCGCGCGACGGATCGGGGGCGGCGAGCAGCTTCTTCAGCTCCGACCAGATGCGCTCGGCCGACAGTCGGGCGAGGCCGTCCTTGAGGCGGGCACAGGCCTTGAGGCCTTCCGCGTCGGGCCGGCCCGAGCCGTACCAGGCAAAGAAGCGGAAAAAGCGCAGGATGCGCAGATAGTCTTCGCGGATGCGCGCTTCCGCGTCGCCAATGAAGCGCAGCGTGCGGCTTTCCAGATCGGCAAGGCCGCCGACCAGGTCGATCACAGTACCGTCGGCCCGCGCATAGAGCGCGTTGATGGTGAAGTCGCGCCGCTCGGCGTCCGCCTTCCAGTCGCGGCCGAAGGCCACCTTGGCACGGCGGCCATCGGTTTCGACATCGGCGCGCAGCGTGGTGACCTCGAAGGGCCTGCCGCCGGCTATGACCGTGATCGTGCCATGCTCGGCGCCGGTGGGAACGGTCTTGAAGCCGGCGGCCTCGGCGCGGCGCACGGTCTCGTCGGGCAGATTGGTGGTGGCGACGTCGACATCGGCGACCGGCTGGCCGAGCAGCGCGTTGCGCACCGCACCACCGGCAATGCGCGCCTCCTCGCCATCGGCGTTGAGCGCGGCAAGCAGCGCCTGCAGTTGCGGATCGTCAAGCCAACTGGCCGTCCCGGCGATCGTGGCGGTCACGCATAAAGCCTTTCATAGAGGGCCCGGATGATACCTGCGGTGACACCCCAGATGTAGCGCTCTTCAAAGGGCATGGCGTAGAAGAAGCGTTCCTGGTTTTCCCAAACACGGCTGGCGCGGCCGTGATTGGCCGGGTCCATCAGGAAGCCGAGCGGCACCTCGAAGATGTCGTCGACCTCGTCCGCATTGACGGAGAGATGGAAGCCGGGGCGGACGACCCCCAGCACTGGAGCGATGCGGTAGCCGCTGCCGGTGACATAGTCGGGAAGCCGGCCGATGACGTCGATATAATCGGGCGCAAGCCCAATCTCCTCGACCGTTTCGCGCAGTGCCGCGGCCTCGACCGAAGGGTCGCCGGGATCGATGCGGCCGCCGGGAAAGGCGATCTGGCCGGAGTGGTTCCTCAGCTTGTCCGCCCGCTTGGTGAGGATCACCGTCGAGGCATCGCCATGATCGACGACCGGAATGAGCACGGCGGCTTCACGCAGGCGATCATGGACGAACTGCTTGCGCAGGTCCGGATTGAGCATGTGGTCGCCATAATCGGCGGAAGGGTCGCCGAGATGTTCCTGTGCTGCGCGCTGACGAAAGTCCTGCGCCGAATAATGCGCTGCCCTGGCATGAACCATCATGAACTCAACCGTTCCAGCTTTTCCCACGGCATGATCGGGTAGACCTCGCCCTGCGAACGGACTGCAAACATCGCCTCGCCGTCGATCTCGATGCGCTCGCCGTGTTCGACCAGTTCGTACATCACCGACCGCGCCACCAGCGCCTCAAGCCGGCCACGCACCAATAGATATGGCTTGAGGCCCGCCGTTTCATCCTCGTCGCCGAAGCGCAGCGGATGTTCGGGACCGGCTTCGACAACATCGCCGACATTGGTGCGGAAGGTGAGCACCTGTTCCGCCCCCTCGCCCGCGACATTCATCTCGACGGCGACGAAGGGTGCATCAACGACGCGGATGCCGACCTTTTCGACCGGCGTGACGAGGTAGGTCTTGCCGTCCTCGTCCTTGCGCAGGACGGTGGAGAAGAGCTGGACCAGCGGCAAACGGCCAATCGGCGTACCGAGATAGAACCAGGTGCCGTCGGCGCGGATCTCCATGTCGAGATCGCCGCAGAAATCCGGGTTCCAGCGCTCGACCGGCGGAAGACCCTTGCCGGCGCGGGCGGCACGCGAGATCAGCGCCTCCAGCCCAGCCGTGTCGGCGGCGCGGGCCAGCCCGGGCCCTGTCGTCGCCTCGCTCGTTTGATCCATATCGGCAGTCATGGTCACGAAATAGTCACTGTTGTTGCGCTTGTCAGCATAGGCGTGCGATTTAAGTTCAAGGCGAAGACCTCGCCAAGGTGCGAGTCGAGAGATTGCATACCCGTGGATCGGTAGAGCTTCGGGGATTGGGCGGCAGGCGCCACGTCCGAACGGACGGCGCGGCAGACCGAAGGGCAGATGGTCTCAAGGCAGGCACATCGACATTTTTGAATTCGCGCATATTTCTTTCCGAAATCGAAAGCGATCTTCGGATCTATGCGCCGGAAGAAGGATCGGGCCCGCATGAGCGTGATGATCAAGGATAACGCTGTGAGTGAACGCGACATGATCGCCGCCGCCGAACGCGCGCTTGCCGACATTTCCAAGGTTCGCGACGGCGTCGGCCGCGTCATCTTCGGCCAGCAAAGCGTGGTGGAGCGCACGCTGGTGGCGCTGCTGGCTGGCGGCCACGCGCTGCTGGTCGGCGTGCCTGGCCTCGCCAAGACCAAGCTGGTGGAGACGCTCGGCGTGGTGCTGGGGCTCGATTCGCGCCGCATCCAGTTCACGCCCGACCTGATGCCGTCGGATATCCTTGGCTCCGAGGTGCTGGAGCAGGACGATCAGGGCAAGCGCTCGTTCCGCTTCATTCCCGGCCCGATCTTCGCGCAGTTGCTGATGGCCGACGAGATCAACCGCGCCAGCCCGCGCACCCAGTCGGCGCTGCTGCAGGCAATGCAGGAGTATCACGTAACGGTCGCCGGCGAGCGCCACGACCTGCCCGCTCCCTTCCATGTGCTGGCGACGCAGAATCCGCTGGAGCAGGAAGGCACCTATCCGCTGCCCGAGGCGCAGCTCGACCGCTTCCTGATGCAGATCGACATCCTCTATCCCGACATCGACGCCGAGCGGCGCATCCTGCTGGAGACCACCGGCATCGAGGACGCCAAGGCGCAGAACGTGCTGAACCCCGAGCGGCTGAGGGACATCCAGCAGCTGATCCGGCGCATGCCGGTGCCCGAAAGCGTGGTCGAGGCGATCCTGAAGCTGGTGCGCTCGGCGCGACCGGGACAGGGCAACGCCGAAACCGACAAGCATGTGTCGTGGGGCCCCGGTCCGCGCGCCAGCCAGGCGCTGACGCTGTGCGCCCGGGCGCGTGCGCTCTATGACGGCAGGCTCGCACCTTCGGTCGACGACGTCCGCGCGCTGGCCGAGCCGGTGCTGCAGCACCGCATGGCTCTGACCTTTGCCGCCCGCGCCGAGGGCATGAGCATCCGCGACGTGGTGGCGCGGTTGGCCAAGGACGTCTGATGGCAAGAATCGGCGAGGCTTCCGCACCGGTTGCGACCAGCGACGCGCTTGCCCGCGGCAGGCTGCGCGCCTCGCTGGTGCCTGACCTGCTGGTCGAGGCCCGCCGCATCGTCAACACGGTGATTGCCGGCTGGCACGGCCGCAAGAAGCGCGGCATCGGCGAGAATTTCTGGCAGTTCCGCCCCTATGTGCAGGGCGAATCCATGGCCCGCATCGACTGGCGCCGCTCGGCCCGCGACGATCACACCTATGTGCGCGACCGCGAATGGGAAGCCGCCCATACCGTCTGGCTGTGGGCCGACCTTTCGCCGTCAATGCTCTACAAGTCGAGGACGGCGACCGTATCGAAGGAATCGCGCGCGCTGGTGCTGGCCTTCGCGCTGGCCGAGCTCCTGTCGCGCAGCGGCGAACGCATCGCCTGGCCCGGCCTGACCGACCCGTCCAGCGCCCGCAACGGTGCCGAGCGGCTGGCCTCGCATCTCGCCCAGGCCATTTCACAACCGGCGCGGCCCGACCTTTCCGCCATCCGCCGCTTTTCGGACGTGGTCGTCATCGGCGACTTCCTCGATCCGGTCGAGGAAACCATGGCCTGGCTCGACACGCTGGCCCGCCACGGCGCGCGCGCCCATCTGATCGAGGTCGCCGACCCGGCCGAGGAGAGCTTCCCCTATACCGGACGCACCGAGTTCACCGATCCCGAGACCGGCGCCAAGCTGACCGCCGGCCGCGCCGAGCAATTGGCCGAGGACTATCGCAACCTCTATTCGGCACGCCGGCAGGAACTGGCGGCCTGGTGCAAGCGGCTCGGCTGGAGCTACACGGTCAACCACACCGACCGGCTCGCATCGGAAGCGCTGGTGCATGTCCATCTCGCCCTGACGGCGGAGGGCCACGGGCCCGGTGGAGGCCGCCGATGAGCTGGCTGCCGCTTTCGTTCGGGCTTCCCGCGGTGCTGTGGGGACTTCTGGCGCTGCCTGTGATCTGGTGGCTGCTGCGGCTGACCCCACCCAAGCCGCAGACCGAGATATTTCCACCGCTGAAGATCCTGGCGCGGGTGCTGCGCAGGGAAGAGACACCGCAACAGAGCCCGTGGTGGCTGACGCTGCTGCGCCTCGTCATGGCAGCGCTTGTAGTCCTGGCGCTGGCCGAGCCGACCCTGAACCCGCGTGAAAAACTGCCCACGGCAGGTGCGGCCCTGGCCCTGGTGGTCGACAATGGCTGGGCGAGCGCGCCGGATTGGAAGCGCCGCGTCGCCACCGCCGAGCGGTTGATCAATGATGCGGGAGCCACCGGCCAGCCCATCGTGCTGGCCTTCACCGCCGAAAAGCCGAATGCTGAGATCGGCCCCTTCAATGCCCAGGCAGCGCTCGACCGGCTGCGCGCGGCAGAGCCCCGCCCGGTTCCGACCGAAAGGCGCGCGGTTTACGCTCGCGTTGCCAGCGCACTCGCCACCCTGCCCGGCGCGAGTATCGCCATCCTCGATGACGGTCTGGCCAATGAAGGCGACCAGCAGGCGTTCTCGACGCTGCTCGGCCAGAGCCCGGCGAACGTGCTGTGGGCCTCGCCCGAACGGCTCGACGTCCTGGGCCTGACGGCAGCGGAGAACGAAGTCGACGGTCTTGCGCTGACCGCCATCCGCGCGCCGGGCAATCCGGCCCCAGCGGCGGCGAGCGCCGGCGCCTATGACGACAAGGGCCGCCGCATCGCCGACGCCATGCTGACCTTCGGCCCCGGCGAGACTGTAGCGACAGGGACGATGACTGTTCCCTTCGAGCTGCGCAACGATTTCGCTGCGATCGCTCTCGACAACCAGCCGCAGGCTGGTGCGGTGCGGGTGCTCGATGACAGCTCCAAGCGCCGCCGCGTCGGGCTGCTTTCGCAGGTCGACGCCGACGAATCGCAGCCGCTGCTGTCGCCGCTCTACTACATCCGCCGCGCGCTCCAGCCCTTTGCCGACCTGAGCGAACCGACAAGCTCGGACCTCGCCGAAGCGATCCCGCAACTGATCGAGCAGAAGCCAGCCATGATCATCATGGCCGATGTCGGCACCATTCCCGCACCGGCGCGCGAAAAACTGCTCGCCTGGCTCAACGAGGGCGGCACGCTGGTGCGCTTCGCCGGTTCGCGGCTGGCGGCGGCCGGCAATGACGAGGAGCTGCTGCCGGTGCGGCTGAGACTCGGCGAGCGCTCGCTCGGCGGCGCGCTGTCGTGGACTGCCCCCCAGCCTGTCTCCGAATTCCCGGCAACCAGCCCCTTCGCCGACCTGTCGCCACCCGACGAGGTGACGGTGAGCCGCCAAGTGCTGGCGGAGCCGACGCCCGACCTCGCCGACCGGACCTGGGCCAACCTCGCCGACGGGACCCCGCTGGTGACCGGCGCGCGACGCGGCAAGGGCACGCTGGTGCTGTTCCACATCGCCCCGCAGGCGACATGGTCGAATCTGCCGATCTCGGGCAGCTTCGTCGAGATGCTGCGCCGCATCGTGCAGCTGTCACGCAACCAAGGAACGGCCGCCACCATGACAGAGGGCAAGCCGGTTTCGCTCGCGCCCTATCGCATGATCGCCGCCGACGGCCGGCTGGTTCCGCCGACACCGGACGCCCGGCCACTGCTCTCCGGCGCCACTGCCGCCGCTGTCACGCTGGAAAACCCTCCCGGCCTCTATGGCGGCGAGGAAGGCGTGCTCGCCCACAACCTGCTCAGGGCCGACAGCACACTTGCACCGCTGGCGCGGCCGACTGTCTCCGTACCGGTCACCGAGATCGGCTATGCTTTCGACGAAGCCCGCGACCTGAAAGGCCCGCTCGTGGCGACCGCTTTGGCGCTATTGGCGCTCGACACGCTGGCGGTGCTTTGGATCGGCGGCTTGTTCTCGCGCGGCAGTGGCAGGCGCAGCCAGGCGGCAACGACAACCGCAGCCCTCCTGCTCGCGTTCGGCGCTCTCTTCATCCATCCAGACCTTGCCCGGGCCGAGGATTCCAAGCCCGGCGACCTTGAGGCCGTCGACGCGATCTCGCGCACCCGCATCGCCTATGTGCTGACCGGCGAGGCGTCGGTCGACGCGATCAGCCGGGCGGGCATCGCCGGGCTGTCCAAATTCCTGATCGAAAAGACCGCACTCGAACCGGGCGAGCCGGCGGGCGTCGACATCGGCAAGGACGAGCTGGCCTTTTACCCGCTGATCTACTGGCCGATCGATCCGGCGGCCCCGATGCCGAGTGCCGCGGCGATCGCCCGCGTCGACGCCTACATGAAGCAGGGCGGCACTGTGCTGTTCGACACCCGCGACCAGTTCGCCAACGGCATCGGCGCGAATTCAGCCAGCCCGGCCACCGAGCGTCTGCGCGACATCCTCGCCAATCTCAACGTCCCGCCGCTGGAGCCGGTGCCGGCCGACCACGTCTTGACCAAGTCGTTCTTCATCCTTCCGGAGTTTCCCGGCCGCTTCAACGGCAGCCCGCTATGGGTCGAAGCATCACTCGAAGCGTCGAACGCGGAAGGCCGGCCGGTGCGCACCGGCGACGGCGTGACGCCGATCATGATCACCGCTAACGACCTGGCCGGCGCCTGGGCGATCGACGAAAATGGCGACCCCATGCTGCCGACCGTGCCGTCCGACCCGATGCAGCGGATCTACGCGCTGCGCGCCGGCGTCAACATCATGATGTACATGCTGACCGGCAACTACAAATCCGACCAGGTGCACGTGCCCGCCCTGCTCGAACGGCTGGGGCAGTAGCATGAACTGGTCCATCGCCTTCGAACCCCTGCTGTCGTGGCCGCTGCTGGCAGCGCTGATGATCCCTTTGGCACTGCTTGTGGTTGTTGGCCTGTGGTTCCGCCGACGCGGCAGCTGGCTCAGGCTGACAGCGCTTGCGGCACTTGGCCTCGCACTCGCCAACCCCGTCGTCCTCGATGAGGAGCGCGAGCCGCTGAAGAGCGTTGTCGCGCTGATCGTCGATCGCAGCCAGAGCCAGGACATCGGCAACCGCACCGCGCAAACCAACGAAGCAGTCGAGGGACTGAAGGAAAAACTGGCGCGTTTCCGCCAGTTCGAGGTGCGGGTGGTCGAGGCCGGGCGCGCCGACGCCGCCGACGACCGCACCGAAACCCGGCTGTTTTCCGCACTCGACGGCGCCTTCCGCGACGTGTCGCCATCGCGCATCGGCGGCGCGGTGATGATCACCGACGGCCAGGTGCATGACGTGCCGGCGAAACCCAGCTTCCACGCACCGCTGCACGCGCTGATATCAGGCGAGGAGAACGAGCGCGACCGCCGCATCCGCTTTGAAAGCGCCCCCCGCTTCGGCATCGTCGGCAAGCCGCTCGACATGACCTACCGGGTGATCGACACCAATGGCGAGGCCGGCGCGGTCGAGGTGCGGGTGTCGATCAATGGCCAGCAGGTTTCGGTGCAGCGCGCGTTCATCGGCCAGGCAATGCCGCTGCAGATCACCGTTCCGAGCGCCGGGCGCAACATCGTCGAGCTGTCGATCGACCGCGTGCCGGGCGAGCTGACCGACACCAACAACCGCGCGATCGCACTTGTCGACGGCATCCGCGAGAACCTGCGCGTGCTTCTGGTCTCGGGCGAGCCGCATGCCGGCGAGCGCACCTGGCGCAACCTGCTCAAATCCGACGCCTCGGTCGACCTCGTGCATTTCACCATCCTGCGGCCGCCGGAAAAGCAGGACGGGACGCCCATCAACGAATTGTCGCTGATCGCCTTTCCGACGCGCGAGCTCTTCGTCGAGCGCATCAACGACTTCGACCTGATCATATTCGACCGCTACCAGCATCGTGACGTGCTGCCGCTTCTCTATTACGACTACATCGCCGAATATGTCGAAAAGGGCGGCGCGCTGCTGATTGCCGCCGGCCCCGAATATGCTGGCGAACAGTCGATCGCCAACACGCCGCTGATCTCGGCCCTGCCCGGCATGCCGAATGGCGACGTGATCGAAAAGGCGTTCTATCCGCGCCTGACCGAACTCGGCCAGCGCCATCCGGTGACGCGTGGTCTCGAAGGCTCGGCGAGCGAGCCGCCGCACTGGAGCCGCTGGTTCCGGCAGATCGGCATCGAGCGGCCGGAAGGCGAAGTCGTCATGAAGGGCGCGGATGACAAGCCGCTGCTGCTGCTCGATCGCAAGGGCGAAGGCCGCGTCGGCATGTTCCTGTCCGACCAGGGCTGGCTGTGGGCGCGTGGCTTCGAGGGCGGCGGTCCGCATGTCTCGCTCTATCGCCGCATCGCCCATTGGCTGATGAAGGAGCCCGAACTCGAGGAGGAACGCCTCACTGCGGAAAGCCGCGGCATGGTGCTCGACATTCGCCGCCAGACCATGCGCGACGAGGCCGGCCCTGCCCGCGTCATCACCCCGTCGGGCAAGACGGTCGACGTGGCGCTGACCAAGAGCGAGCCGGGCATCTTCACCGGCAGCATCGAGACCAAGGAGATCGGCCTCTACCAGATCGGCAATGGCGACCTGACCGCACTTGCCCATGTCGGGCCGGTCAACGCGCCCGAATTCGCCGATGTCGTTTCCACGGAAGAGGTGTTGCGGCCAACCGCCGAGGCTACCAGCGGCGACGTCCGCCGGCTTGCCCAGACCGGCTTTGCCGGCATGGGCTCCAGCGTCACGCTGCCGAACGTGGTGCCGGTGCGCGGTTCGGCCGAGGCCACGGGGCGCGACTGGATCGGCTTCCGCACAACCGACGACAGCGTGCTGAAGTCGGTTTCGCGCGTACCGCTGTTCGGTGGCTTCCTCGGGCTCGGCCTGCTGCTCCTGGCGCTCGGGGCGATGTGGTATCGCGAGGGGCGATAGAAGGCCTCGCCTGCATTGCCCGAGATAGGCTTGAGCCGATTTTGGTTTCCTCGGCGTCACGGCATGGATTCCCGACACTCTCCGCTCGTTTCACTCGCTCACGAGGTCGGGAATGACGGATTACAGCAGCGCCCCGACTCATCTCAAACGTTGGCTATTGGCGGCGGCAGCCAACGAAGCTCGTCATTCCCGACCTCGTGAGCGACCGTAGGCAGCGGAGAGTGTCGGGAATCCATGCCGTGACGATAAGGCGACTAGCGGCGGTTGGAAATCGCGGACTCGCTATAAGCCGCGAGTACGGAACGCCCCCCTCACTCCTCAGGCTCCGTGGTGAACTGCAGCGGATAGCCCTTGGCGCGGCCGGCTTCGGTGGCGCGCGTGGCCTTGGTCTCGGCGACGTCCCGGGTGAAGACCGCAACCACGCAGACGCCGCGCCGATGGGCGGTGATCATCACGCGGTAGGCCTGATCCTCGCTCATGTGGAACTCGCCCTTGAGCACCCGGACGACGAAATCGCGCGGCGTATAGTCGTCATTGACCAGGATGACCTTGTGCAGCCTCGGCCGCTCGGTCTTGGGCAGAACTTTGGTGCGCGGAACGGTAATGGTGTCGGGCATGGCGATCAGGCCTCATGCTCACGTAACACCCAGTATGGGATCGATCAGCGTCATGTGCAACGATGCCCCGTCAGGGCCGATCGGAGCGTACCACCTAAAAAATTCGGGAGGCCTGTCGGAATTGACCTACGTCACGCGTCCTAGAGGCAGTCACAACAGGAGGAGACTGGCATGTCCTATGTCGACGGGTACCTGGTTGCAGTGCCGAAGCAGAACCTCGAGGCCTACAAAGCGATGGCCAGAAGCGCGGGAGACATCTGGAAGGAGCACGGCGCGCTCGCCTATGTGGAATGCGTGGGCGACGATGTTCCCTACGGCGAACTCACCTCATTTCCCCGTGCGGTGCAGGCCAAGGACGACGAGACCGTCATCTTCGCCTGGGTCGTCTATCGCTCGCGCGAGGAGCGCGACGAGATCAACAAGAAGGTGATGGCCGATCCCAGGCTGAAGATGGATCCGTCGGAATTTCCCTTTGACGGCAAGCGCATGATCTTCGGCGGCTTCAGGCCGTTCATCGAACTGTAGGGTCATCGGGGCGCGTTGCACAAATGCTTGCGACTTGACCAGGATCAAACCCTGACCTGACCGGGCAGACTAGGTTTGCTTCGACACAACGCAAGGAGCGAGCAAAAAATGTCGAACACGCCTCATACGCTTGGTGAAGAATTTCCCGGCAAGCTCGAAGCCATCCACGCACTCAAGGCGCAGGATGCCAGTTTCGCGCGCATCCTCGAAGAATATGACGAGGTCAACGACCAGATCCACCGGGCAGAGACAAAGATCGAACCGGTGAGCCAGGAGCATGAGGCGGAGTTGAGGAAGCGCCGGCTCGTGCTGAAGGATGCGATCGCGAGCGCGATCGCGGCCTGACAATCGCTCCCCGCGGGCGCGTCCGCAATGGCGCGCCCGCTTCGCCATCCGGTTGACGGCGACGGCTTTTCCGCAGATAAGGCGCGACCCGCATACAGTGCATGAATAGAGATATTCCCGCATAGGTCGCAGGCGGGGCGACCCCACCAGACGGATCAGCCCGAATGCAGCGACTGTCGAACAATGACGTTCCGGCGCGCGATCGCCTCCCCTATCTGCATGATTTCGTGGCGCGGCATGTCGCCGGACTGCGCTTCAGGCCCGCCGACGACGAGAATTTCGCCTTCGACGTCGCCGCCTACTTTCTCGATCCCGGTACGACCATCGGCACGGCTTTCTACTCGGCCGTTCTCGGCGAGCGCCCCAAGGACCTGATGGCTGACGGGCGACATGACTATCTGATGACGATCCACACCTCCGACTACGAAGTGGCAATCGAGGGCAAGAATTCGGTCGTCATCAAGGCTGGCGACATCACGCTCGTCAACGAAGGCACGCCGATGGCCTTTGCCCTGCCCGAAACGCTGCTGAAGGTAGCCTCGCTCGACGAGGCGCGGCTTTCAGCACTTGCGCCATGTGCCCGCATGAAGGCGTTTCATCACATTCCCGCGGGCGCAGCTGGCGCCGCCCTGCTCAGCGGCTACGCAGACCTGTTGCGCACAACCGCACCGGAGGGCGAAGCCGGACGCCGGCTGGCCGGAAAACATCTCTACGATCTTGCAGCCCTTGCGCTGCATGAGGGAGCCGAAGACGCCGTCGAGCGCGCGCGAGCGAGCCTGGGCGCGACGCGGCTGCAACTGGTCAAGGCGGATATGCTGCGCAACCTGACCGATCCAGAACTAGGCATCGGCGCGGTCGCCATGCGCCAGGGCGTTTCGCCGCGCTACATACAGCGCCTGTTCGAGCAGGAGGGGCTCACCTTCTCCGAATTCCGGCGCGACGCGCGGCTCGACCTTGCGCGCACATCGCTCGATGCTGCGGATGCCGGCTCCATCTCGACCATCGCCTTCGACGCCGGCTTCGGCGACCTGTCCTATTTCAACCGCGCCTTCCGCCAGCGTTTCGGCGTAACGCCGACCGAGATCCGGGCCGCTGCCCTCCGACGCAGGCAATAATTTCGCGCCCGAGTTCGCTACAAGCCGCATCCGTTCGCCCAAGGCCAAGACGGCCACCTTCAGCCCATCGTAGAGCAGCGGCGGCGGACCGATGCATGCGACAGGGCGGGGGCGCTCTTCGAACGCATCCAGGGACCGGCCATAGCCGGACCGTCGACGGGGCAGCGTCGGCGGTCCGCGCAGGCCCGTGTTCAGCGAGTTCGCGCCAACTCCAGCGAAATCGAGAGCAAAGATGAAAAGAGCAATTGCATTGATCCTGTGCGGTGTCGTCGCCGGCTGCAGCCAGACCGGCAGCACGACGACGGCGGCCAACACCTCGACGAAGACCACGACGACCAGGCCGGCGACCACAGCGCAGACAAAAAAGCAACAGACAGCCGCCGCACGCTGCGAGGAAGCGATGCAGAAGGCGGCGCAGGCACAGACCAACGCCGCCATGCTGGGCGGGGCGCTGTCGATGGTCGGCGGGTTCGGCGGCTTTGCCGGGCGCGGCGGCGCGGTGGTGGCGCAGGCGGCATCAGTTGGCGGTTCGGTGATGCAGGCCAAGGCGCAGAATGATGCCGGCAAGGCACTTGAAACGGATTGCATGTCATGAGCGGGCGCCGGCTCCTGAAATTCCGTCTCGCCGCCGGCCTGCTGGCGGCCAGCCTCGCGCTCGGCACGCTTGTCTCGCCCGCGCACGCCTTGACGGCCGACGATGTCGGCAAGGTGACCCAGATTCTGGGTGAACTGGAGCCAAATCTTGGTCGCCTCGCCTATGACGAGGAGGCAGCCGATCAATGGTTCGACGACGACGCGGAACTCGATGGCCGCATCGCCGCGGCGGGTTTCAGCCGCGAAAGCTGGAAGGAGGCGCTCGACGCCACCTTCCGCGGCTATCTGGCGACGATCCCCGAAACCGAGATCGAGACAAGGTTTGCCGAACTGAAGGCGAAGCTCGAAGCGAGCAGCAGCCTGACATCAGCGCAGAAGGACGAGATGCGCACCTTTGTGGCGACCAAGATTGCGGAGACGCGGGGGCTACGAGCGGAAGGTCGGCAATATCTAGGCATCGTCCGCCCTTACGCGGACAAGCTCAACGAACTGCTGGGCGACGAGGAAGAATGAAACGGGCCGGATGGATCAGGCCCGTTCCGACAAGATGCCGTCCATCCATTCGGCGATTGTCGCCGTCGTCGACGCGACATGGCCGGCGAAGTTCAGACCCGAGGCCTTGCGCGGCTTGAGGTCGTGATCGCCATCAGCCAGCCAGTGCAGGGTGATCGCCGACGAGAGCTGGTAGTGCGGCACCTCCTCGGCTGTGCCGAAGGGATCGCGCTCGCCCTGGCAGATCAGGGCGGGGGTGCGCAACGCCTCGAGATGAGCGGTGCGCAGGCTCTCGGGCTTGCCCGGCGGATGAAACGGATAGCCGAGGCAGACGAGACCGGCAATCCTGCCGTCCGCAAACAGCTCGTCGGCGACCATGCTGGCAACCCGGCCGCCCATCGACTTACCGCCGATGAACAGCTTTCCGCTGCTTTCCACAGCCGCGACGGCCGCGCGGTACTCGTCCATCACCAGTTCGGCTCGCGGCGGCGACTTGCGTTGGCCCTGCCGGCGAGCCGCCATGTAGGCGAATTCGAAACGCGCGGTGCGGATGCCTTGGGCGGCAAGCCCTTCGGCGATGGCGTCCATCCATGGCGTGTCCATCGGCGCGCCGGCGCCGTGGGTGAACAGCAAGGTGGCCCTGGCATCCGATGGGCCGGCATAGAGGAAATCGGGCACGCCTATTGCCGCCTCAGCACCGCGCTCAGCACGTCGCGAATGCCGATCGCCCCGACGAAACGCGACTGGTCGTCGAACAGCGCCACCGGCGATGTCTGCGAGTGGTGCATGGCGAGCATGACCACCTTCAACGACGTGCCCGGCTTGGCCCAGAACACATGCGGGGCATCATCGGGAATGCGTTCGACGTCGTCGCACGAGACCCAGACCGCCGGCTTTCCGTTGCGCTCGGCGGCTTCCACCAGCCCATCCTTGTCGATCTTGAAGCGGGTGGTCTTGCGCCGGTCGAGCCAGGTCCAGTCGTCGCCGGCCGATTCCAGGTCGCGCCGGTCGCGCATGACGTTCCACGCGGTCAGCACCGACAGCGGGTTCACATTGGCAATGAAGTCGCGAACATAATCGTTGGCCGGGCGCAGCACGATGTCTTCTGGCGGGCCGGACTGGACGATGCGCCCACTCTCCATGATGGTAATGGTATTGCCGATCTTCAGCGCTTCCTCGAGATCGTGGCTGACGAAGATGATGGTCTTCTTGAGCGTTTTCTGCAGCTGCAGCAGTTCGTCCTGCAGCTTGGTGCGGATCAGCGGGTCGAGCGCCGAAAACGGTTCGTCCATCAACAGGATCGGCGCTTCGGTGGCAAAGGCCCGGGCCAGGCCGACGCGCTGTTGCATGCCGCCTGAAAGCTCATGGGCGTATTTCTTGGCCCATGGCGTGAGGTTGACGAGGTCGAGCTGCTTGGCGACCTTCTGCTTGCGCTCGGCTTCCGGCATGCCAGCAAGCTCGAGGCCGAGACCGACATTCTCCTCCACCGTGCGCCAGGGCAGCAGGCCAAACTGCTGGAACACCATGGCGACCTGATGCTGGCGCAGGCGACGCAGGGTCGTCTCGTCGCAGGTGACGACGTCGACCATCTTGTCGCCGTCCTTGACCATGACCTGGCCGCGCGAGACGATGTTGAGGCGGTTAACCGCGCGCAGCAGCGTTGACTTGCCCGAGCCGGACAGGCCCATCAGCACGGAAATCTCGCCTTCGTTGACGGTGAGATTGGCGCCTGCACAGCCCAGCACATTGCCGGTCTTTTCCAGGATCTCGCCGCGCGTGGCGCCGGCGTCGATGAGGGCGAGCGAGCCGCGCGTATCGGTGCCGAAGACGATATCGACGTTCTTGAAATCGACGGCGACGGTCATTTCTTGCCTCCCACGCCGATGCGCGTCATGCGGTCGAGAACGATGGCGAGCACGACGATGGCGAGGCCTGCCTCGAGCCCGAGATCGATCTTGCGCGAACCAAGCGCGCGGTTGATTTCAGTGCCGAGGCCGCCGGCGCCGATCAGCGCGGCGAAGACGACCATCGACAGCGACAGCATGATGCACTGGGTGAGCCCGGCCATGATGGTGGGAAGCGCAGCCGGAAGCTCCACCTTCCACAGCAACTGCCGCTTGGTGGCGCCGAAGGCCTGACCGGCCTCGATGATGGCCTTGGGCACCGACACCACGCCGAGATGGGTAAGGCGCACGGCGGTCGGAATGACGAAGATGATGGTGACGATCAGGCCGGGCGCGTTGCCGAGGCCGAACAGGGTAAGCACGGGAATGAGGTAGACGAAGGTCGGCAGCGTCTGCATCAGGTCGAGCACCGGCAGCATGAACCGGTAGACCTTGGGCTTGTGCGCGGCCCAGATGCCGAGCGGCACGCCGATCGCCATAGAGGCTGCGGCAGCGGCAACGACCAGCACCAGCGTTTCGACGGTCTGCTTCCACAGGCCCTGGTTGATGATGAACAACAGGCCGAGCGCCACCCCAATTGCCAGTCCGCGCGAGCGCTGCAGATACCAGGCAAGCAGCGCAATCAGGGCGACCACGACCACCGGAGGCAGATACAAAAGTCCGTCGACCATCCCGTTGAGGAGGAAGTTTAGACCGTTCGAGAAGCCACGGAAGAAGGTGTTGAAGTTGTCAGTGAGGAAGGTGAAGAACGCCTTGCCCCAGGCGCCGATAGGGATCTTGTAAGATGCAAGAAACGTCGAAATCGGATCCATGTCGTCCCCTCTCGCCGAAAGCCCGCGCTCGTTCCGAGCTTTTTATCGCATGGCTAAACATAAAGGGCAGCCGAAAGCTTGTTCCGGCCGCCCATATTTCATCCCGCTGAAGCGGCCTACTGCAAAGCCGCCTTGACGGCAGCAGCGGCGTCGCCGCCGTCGAAGGTGGTCACGCCCGCGAGCCATGGCGTCGCCGCATCGGGATTGGCCTTCAGCCATGCCTTGGCGACATCATTGGCATTGCCGCCCTTGAGGATGGCGTCCATCATCTCACCTTCCATGGCGAGATTGAACTTCAGGTTGCCAAGGAACTTGCCGACATTCGGGCATTCCTGGACATAGCCCTTGCGCACGTTGGTGCTGACGGTGGCCGCACCGAAGCCGCTGTCGCCCATGCCGTCAAGATAGGTGATGTTCATCGCACCCATGACCGGGTGCGGCGTCCAGCCGAGGAAGGCGATCCATTCGTTGGCCTTCATCGCCTGTTCGGCCTGAGTCAGCATGCCAGCCTCGGAGGATTCAACCAGCTCGAACCCCTGGAGATTGTCAGCCGGGTTCTTGATCATGTCGAGGATGATGCGGTTGCCGTCATTGCCGGCTTCGATGCCGTAGATCTTGCCGTTGAACTTGTCCTTGAACTTGCCGAGATCGGTCAGCGTCTTGACGCCGGCTTCCGCGACATAGGTCGGCACGACGATGCCGTAGCCGGCACCCGAAAGATTCTCACCAATGGTCTCGACCGAACCATCGGCGGCATAGTCCTTGATGTCATTGGTCATCGACGGCATCCAGTTGCCGAGGAAGACGTCGAGGTCCTTGTTCTTGAGCGAAGCGTAAGTGACCGGAACCGACAGCTGGATGACCTGCGGCTCGTAGCCCAGTGCCGTCAAAAGCACTGACGCCACGCCGGTGGTGGCCTGGATGTCGGTCCAGCCGACGTCGGACAGACGGACGACCTTGCAGCTTTCCGCATCAGCGGCGAAAGCAGAACTCGTGGCAAGAACTGCCGACACGCCGAGCACGGCGGCGAGTGTTTTCATGCGCGACATGTAGATTCTCCCATTCGGTGATTAGACGGCAACGCGATAGTATTGTTGTACGTCTTTGTCGCGAGCCAAACACCATTTTTCGTTCGATTCAAGTGAGATGACCAAGCGACCGACGCCGCGGGCTTATCCATCAGCGACATCGGCGACATTTTTTTGCGGTGGACGGCGCACACCGCCCCTCCCCTGCCGGCCCGCCTTCGGCTTAGAACAAGGCCATGGCCAAGCTCTATTTCCACTACGCGACCATGAACGCCGGCAAGACGACGATGCTGCTGCAGGCGTCGTACAACTATCGCGAACGCGGCATGCACACGATGTTGTTCGTGGCGGGCCACTACAGCAAGGGCGACAGCGGCTACATTTCCTCGCGAATCGGACTTGAAGCAGGCGCCGAGATGTTCCGCGACGGCGACGATCTCTATGCCCGCATCGCCGAGCATCACGACCACACCACCGTTCACTGCGTGTTCGTCGACGAGGCGCAGTTCCTGGCGGAGGAACAGGCCTGGCAACTGGCCCGCGTCGCCGACCGGCTGGGCATTCCCGTCATGTGCTACGGCCTGCGCACGGATTTCCAGGGCAACCTCTTCACCGGCTCGCGCGCCCTGCTCGCCATTGCCGACGACCTGCGCGAGGTGCGCACCATCTGCCGCTGCGGCCGCAAGGCGACGATGGTGGTGCGCCTCGGCCCCGACGGCAAGGTTGCCAAGCAGGGCGAACAGGTGGCCATCGGCAAGGACGTCTATGTCTCGCTCTGCCGCCGCCACTGGGAAGAAGAGATGGGCCGCGCCCCGCCCGACGACTTCATCGGCTTCGCCGCGCGCGGCTGAGTCAGCTCTCCGCGAAATCGGACTAGCAGCACGGTACTGCAAGACCCAATAAAGTCTGGCGTTCCAATGTTGTGGACAGGATCAAAAGCTCATATCTGAAGGACCAGGCAGCGTTGGGCGCCATGCTCTACCGCCTGACCGACCGAGGGGTTTTCGAATGCTTGATCCGATCATGAATTTCTTCACCCGGATATTCCAATTGATCGGGCGCGGCATCGGCTTTGTCATCGGCCTGGTCTTGTGGCCATTCATGTGGCTGGGCCGCTGGTACCTGCAACGCGGCTGGATCCTGAAGTCGATACTCGGCGCCATCGTGGCGGTCGTGGTCGGCCTTTATGCCTACTTCTTCTATGTGACCCAGTTCTGGAGTGACTTCGATCCCGACTATCCCGCCCGCATTGTCGCGGCATCGAAGACAGCCCAGGCGGCGAACACGCTTGCTGGCGACCCGATTTCGCCCATCACACCGGGGACCGGTGGGCAGCCCGCAGCAACAACCGCGCAACCGGCACCCGCCCAGCAAAGCTGCAAACGTTCCGAGATTGCTGCGATTTCTGCCGACCTCGTCGATTTCAACGTCAACCGCAATGCCTGGATTTCCTCCATGCTGGCGTCGAAGCTCGGCTTCTTCGGCATCCCCTGGCGCAACACGCCGTACTTCGACAACAAGGCCGCGTTCCAGCTCGGCATCAACCAGGTGCTGCGCCGTACCACCACCGAACTGGTGGACACGCTCGGCCGCGCCCGCGGCACCTCGCGCATCGACCAGAACCTGCAGGACGCGCGTACGGCGATGGCCTGGGACGAGACCGCATGGTACATCGGCTGGCGCGGCCCGACGCGCCCCACTCCGAGCGTCTATCGCGAGGCGATCAAGAAGCTCGACGCCTTCAACGCCAGCCTCGAAAAATGCGACGCGACCTTCGATGCCCGCGCCGACAATCTTCAACAGTTCCTCGATCGCATCGCCGGCGACATCGGCTCCACCTCCGACATCCTGCGCGGCCAGATCGAGGCTTCCAATGCCGGCTGGTTCGACCCACGCGCCGACGACCGCTTCTGGTTCGCCTATGGCCAGCTCTACGCCTATTACGGAATCCTGAGCGCGGCCCGCGAGGACTTCTCGTCGGTCATCCGCGAGCGCAATCTCGGCACGCTGTGGGACACCATGCAGACCCAGATGCGCGACGCGCTCAACATGCAGCCCTGGATCATCTCCAACGGCAACGAGTCGAGCTTCATCTTCCCCTCGCACCTGGCGACGATGGGCTTCAACCTGTTGCGCGCCCGCTCCCAGATCGTCGAGATCCGCGGCGTGCTCGATCGCTGACGCCGCAATCGCTACGGAGCGGGACGGCGGAAGCCGCCCCGCAAGGTCGGGTTGCGCCTCGACCAGCCTGTCGCAATCCGTGCATTGGGCGGCTGTTTTGAGACGGCAAGCGATATCGTTGTCGCGCTTCTATGCCCGCGACAAAGGCGGCACCGTCCGCTACCGTTTGCGTCACCAGAATTCCGGAGGAGCCTAGATGGCCGAATTCAAGACCGACATCGAGATTGCCCGCGCAGCCAGGAAGAAGCCGATCCAGGAGATCGGCCAGAAGATCGGCATCCCGAGCGAGCACCTTTTGCCCTACGGCCACGACAAGGCGAAGATCTCGGCCGAGTTCATCGCCGATGCGCGGAAGAAAAAGGACGGCAAGCTGATCCTGGTCACCGCGATCAACCCGACGCCGGCCGGCGAAGGCAAGACCACGACCACGGTGGGCCTGGGCGACGGCCTGAACCGCATCGGCAAGAAGGCGATCGTGTGCATCCGCGAGGCCTCGCTCGGGCCGAATTTCGGCGTCAAGGGCGGTGCGGCCGGCGGCGGCTATGCTCAGGTCGTGCCGATGGACGACATGAACCTCCACTTCACCGGCGACTTCCACGCCATCACCACCGCCCACAACCTGCTCGCAGCGCTGATCGACAACCACATCTACTGGGGCAACGAGCTTGGCATCGACACCCGCCGCGTCGTCTGGCGCCGGGTGATGGACATGAACGACCGGGCGCTGCGCGAGATCAACTGCTCGCTCGGCGGCGTCGCCAACGGGTTTCCACGCGAGGCAGGGTTTGACATCACGGTGGCCTCGGAGGTCATGGCGATCCTGTGCCTGGCCAACGACCTCAAGGACCTCGAAAAGCGCCTCGGCGACATCATCGTCGCCTATCGCCGCGACAAGTCGCCCGTCTATGCCCGCGATCTCAAGGCCGACGGCGCGATGGCCGTGCTGCTCAAGGACGCCGTCCAGCCCAACCTGGTGCAGACGCTGGAGAACAACCCGGCCTTCGTCCATGGCGGCCCGTTCGCCAACATCGCGCATGGCTGCAACTCGGTGGTCGCGACCACGACCGCGCTCAAGCTCGCCGACTACGTCGTCACCGAAGCCGGCTTCGGCGCCGACCTGGGTGCGGAGAAGTTCTTCGACATCAAGTGCCGCAAGGCCGGCCTCAAGCCCGCCGCTGCGGTAATCGTCGCCACTGTGCGCGCCATGAAGATGAACGGCGGCGTCAAGAAGGAAGACCTGGGCAAGGAAGACGTCGAGGCGGTGAAGCGGGGTTGCGCAAACCTTGGCCGCCACATCGAGAACGTCAAGCAGTTCGGCGTGCCGGCGGTGGTGGCGATCAACCACTTCTATTCCGACACCGACGCCGAAATCCAGGCGATGAAGGACTATGTCGCCAAGATGGGCGAAGAGGCGGTGCTGTGCCAGCACTGGGCCAAGGGTTCGGCCGGCATCGAGGAGCTCGCCCACAAGGTGGTCGCTCTCGCCGAGGGCGGCACCTCGCAGTTCGCCCCGCTCTACGCCGACGAGATGAAGCTGTTCGACAAGATCGACACCATCGTCAAGCGCATCTATCGCGGCTCACATGCGATCGCCGACAAGGCGGTGCGTGACCAGCTGCATGCGTGGGAACATGCCGGCTACGGCCATCTGCCGGTGTGCATGGCCAAGACGCAGTACTCGTTCTCGACCGACCCCAACCTGCGCGGCGCGCCCGTCGACCATGTCGTGCCGGTGCGCGAGGTCCGGCTTTCGGCAGGTGCCGGCTTCGTCGTCGCCATCTGCGGCGAGATCATGACCATGCCCGGCCTGCCCAAAGCCCCCTCGTCGGAAAAGATCTTCCTCAACGAGCAGGGCCAGATCGAAGGCCTGTTCTGAGGTCGCGGCCTGGGGCGGAGCCAGCGCTCCGCCCCAGCGGCAATCCAATCTTAACCACGCCCGCGAAAGCTGCCCCCGAGCGCACAGGAAAACGCGCGCGCTAACCTCTTTCTAAGCCCCCTGCCCTAGGGGTCGCCTGGGGCAGACAGGGGACTTGAATGGGCGAAAATCACAAAGGCGGCAGCGCGTGGCGGTTTGCGATCCGCGTCGTTTTGCCGGTGGTTCTTGCGGTGGGCATCACCATCGCGGCGGTGGCTGGCTTTGTCTACCTGTCCACGGCCAAGAGCGACGACCGCGCCCTGCAGCGCGAAACGCATCTGGTTGCCCGCGTGATCGGCCAGCAGATGAAGGCGCTGCGCGGGCAGCAGGCCTATTACTCCAGTTGGGACGAGGCGATTGAAGCTCTCTTCACCAACGACATCGGGTGGATCGACGCCAACCTCGCCTCCGATCTCTACAGCAACGCGAAATTCGATCGCATCTACGTGCTCGACCCCGCAGCACAGCCGATCTACGCGATGTATGCCGGCGGCAAGACCAATTCCGAGCGCTTCGAGGCGGACCGCGCGGTGATCGCGCCGATGGTCGAAAGGCTGAAGGCGATCAATGCCGCCGGCGCCCTGGCGGCCTTCGACAGCGGCAACAGCACCGAAGTGCCGGCAGTTGCCGAGATCGGCATGATCGACGGCCGTCCCGCCTATGTCGGCGTCACCGCCATCATGTCGGAGAGCCGCGATGCAGGCATGGAGCAGGTTCCGGGCATGGAGAGCTTCCTGGTCGGCGTGCGCTTCCTGGCCGGCGCGATGGGTGCGGAGCTTGCCGAGCAGTACTTCATGACCAGCCCGAACTTTGCCGCCACCGCGTCGACCGAGCCCGGCATCGCCAGCTATGCTCTGAAGAACGAAGCCGGCCAGACCGTCGGCTGGTTCACCTGGCGGCCCGACCGTCCCGGCGCGATGATCCTGTCGGAGACCTTGCCCGCAATGCTCGGCGCGCTGGCAATCGCGGTCATCGTGCTGGTGCTGTTGCTGCGCAGCCTGCGCCGCACCACGGCCGCACTCGAAAACGGCAAGGCCCGAGCCGAACATCTGGCCAACCACGACACGCTCACCGGCCTGGCCAACCGCGCCTTCTTCAACAGGCGACTGGAGGAAGCCATCAACGGCGGCTTGCAGGGCGGGGAGGAAAGCGTGGCGCTGCTTGCGCTCGACCTCGACCGCTTCAAGCAGGTCAACGACTCGCTCGGCCACGAAGCCGGCGACCAGTTGCTGCGCGAAGTCGCCCAGCGGCTTGCGTCGCTGGTCGAAGCAGGCGACACGGTAGCGCGCCTGGGGGGCGACGAATTCGCCATCATCCGGCGACACGTCCGCGCGGCCGACGATATCAGCACCCTTTCGGACCGCATCATTGCCGAGCTTGGCGCACCCTTCGTGCTGGCCGGTCGCGTCGCGCAGATCGGCGTGTCCATCGGCGTGGTCATCACCCCGGCGAACAGAGCGCCTCGCGACCTCACCACGAAGGCCGACATCGCGCTGTACGAGGCCAAGGCCGCCGGTCGCAACACGTTCAGGATTTTCGACGAAGCCACGCACAAGGCTGCGCAGTTTCGCGGCCAGATCGACGAGGAAATGCGGGTGAGCAACCTGCCGGTCAAGCGCGACCGGGTGGCGTGACGGGAACCACCCCCAGCATTTGTCCACACACAAATCGGCCGCCGCGACATCGCGGCGGCCGATCTTGTTGTGACGGCCTCAGAATATCTTGTTGACCGGCAGGCCCAGTGCCATGGCACCGGCATATTGCGCCTGCGGACCGGCTTGGAGCGGATGGAAGCGAGCCGCCTGCATATCGCGGAAACGCCGCTCGATCCCGGTCGCGCGGTAGAAAGAAGCGCCGCCGGCAAGCTCCATCGCCAGTTCGACAACCTCAAGCCCATGGCGAGCCACCAGCGTGCGGCCGATCATGACGTCGTTGACGCTTTCGGCCGACGGCATGTTGCGCTCGGCCGCTTCGACCATCGAGCGATGCGCGAGCTGCGCTGCCCTGAGCGCCGTGTCCATCCGGCCAGCGAGGTTCAGCACCGTCTCGTTCTGCTGCCTCGTTCCGGCGATCTCGACGGCGATGTCGCGGGCGCTTTCGGCGACGCCGAGATAGACCGCATAGATCAGCGGGAAGGCGATGGTGGCAATGATCTGGAACACCGGGTGCCATTGCCGGGGCTGACGCGAGAAGCTCACGGCCGTGTCCGGGATGAACAACCCGTCGATGACGACGTCGTTGGAGCCGGTGCCGCGCATGCCCACTGTGCGCCAATTGTCCATGACGCTGACCTCGGGCGCGCGCATCGGAACACCAAAATGGATGACATGTTCCGTTCCGTCCTCTGCCTGGTGGATTGCGCCGGTCATCAAAATGTCGCCGGCGGCCGCGCCCGAGGTGAAGACCTTGCGCGCCGTGATACGATAGCCGCCGCCGACTTTTTCGGCCTTGCCGGAACCGCCCAGCCAGTCGGACCCGCCACTGGATAGAAGGATCAGCTTCTCGGCAGCGACACGCTTGAGCAAGGGTTCGACCGCCGCGACATTCTGGTGGCGCCAGCGCCAGGCGGGAATGGCGACCTGATGAGTGTGCATGGCGAAGGCGAGTGCGGTGGAACCGCAGGCGCGGCCCATGATGCGCAGCATCTCGCAGAGTTCGGCGATTTCGGCGCCGCCGCCGCCGAGTTCGAGCGGCACGCCGGCTTCGACGAGCCCAGCCTCTTTCAACAGCATATAGTTGTCGGCGACGAAACGGTCGCCCTCGTCGAAGCTGGGAGCACGTTCGGCAAGGCTCGTCGCCAGGTCATGCGCGATGCCTACGACATCGGTGGGGACTGCACTGCTTGCGCCGGCAGTTGCCAGCTCAGGGTCTGCAACGTTTCTCATCATGCTGTCTCCTGGTTGCTTGGCAGGCGACAGGAGAATTGCGCTGGAAGCCGCCAGGGTCCAGTTCAGGAACTGTACTGGTGCGCCAGGCGCCATTTTGGGTTAACATGGTGCCTTGCCCGGCTGGAGACGGGAGATGAGCGACCGCGGCGGCTACGGCCAGTTTTGTCCGGTTTCGATGGCGTCAGAGATCCTCTGCACGCGCTAGACGACGCTGGTCGTGCGCGAAATGCTGATGGGGTCGAGCCGATTCAACGACTTGCGGCGCGGCGTGCCGAAAATGTCGCCGGCATTGTTGTCGAAGCGACTGAAGGAACTGGAGCGCGCCGGCGTGGTGCACGCTGCCAGGGGCAGCGGCGGCAACGTCGAGTACCGCCTGACACAGGCAGGCGAGGATCTGCGGCCGGTCATCCTTGGCCTAGGCGAATGGGGGCACCGCTGGGTCGAAAGCGATCTAACCCTCAGAAATCTCGACCCTTCGCTGCTGATGTGGGACATGCGCCGCAACCTCAATCCCCAACCGCTGCCGCCACGGCGCTGCACGATTCAGTTTCTGTACCCCGAAGTATCGAAGGCGCAGCAGAACTGGTGGTTGGTGGTCGACGGCGGCGCGGTCGACCTGTGCAATTTCGATCCCGGCTTCGAAGTCGACCTGATGGTCACCGGATCGCTGCACAGCATGACATCGGTGTGGATGGGGCTGAGCGGGCTGCGGCAAGAAATCGATTCAGGCGGGCTGGAACTCGATGGCGACGACAAGATCGCCCGAGCCATGCAGGCATGGCTGGGGCTCAGCACCTTCGCGCCGGTGTCTCGGAAAGTGTCCTAGTCGCGAGCCTCCACCCAGGCCTGATACTCCTTCATCAGCGGCCCAAGTTCCTCCATCGCCGGGAACTCCGGAAAGCTCCTGACGGCACCGGTCTCGGCAAAGGGCTGCTTGGTGCTCGTAAAAGTTTCCATGAAGGGGCGGAACCATGCCGTTTCCTCCAGCATGGTCGGCCGCACATTGACGAACCAGTCCACGCCCTCGATGCGCGTGAACATCCACGTCATGCAGTGCCCGCAGAAGTGATGGTGCAGGTCCTGGCCGTGCAGCCCGCCGATGACCGGTTCGCCCTTGGTCACCACGAACCCGTCGGCCGGGATGATCGCCGTCATCGAATAGGCCGACGAGGACATCTTCTGGCAGCCCGGGCAGTGACAGGCGGCGGTGGCGATGGGCGGCTTCGAAACCTCTATTTCGACGCACCCGCAGCGGCACGCCCCCTTGAGCGGAAGCGGAATGGACGGCATTGCTGGCTCCTTGCTTGATGTGCCGTGCATCATGCGATGGCGGCGCGTCGAAGCATAGGGCCACAGCCAGGACAAAGATACGGCGTACCGGGCCCGCGGACTTGTTCGATGCGCCGATGCCCCTCCCCAGCGGTGGGGAGGAGCCGATCTTGCCTGATGGCGTCAGGCCACGATCAGTTCGCGGGCCTTGAGCAGTTCGACGCAGGCGTTGGCCGCCTCCTTGCCCTTGACCTTGAAATGGTCGAAGAAGAAGCGGTGATGCTCGGCGCTGTCGTGGTAGTTGTGCGGCGTCAGAACGGCCGAAAGCACCGGCACGCCGGTCTGAAGCTGGACGTTCATCATGCCGTCGAGCACGGCATGCGCTACGAAGTCATGGCGATAGATACCGCCATTGACGACGAAGGCAGCGCCCAGGATCGCGGCGTGGCGGCCGGCCTCGGCCAGCGTCTTGGCAAACAGCGGAATCTCGTAAGCGCCGGGCACGTCGAAGATGTCGACGGCAAGACGGCCGCCGCTCAGTTTCTCGATCTCGGCGACGAAGGCGTTGACGCATTCGTCGACGATGTCGGCATGCCAACGCGCACGGATCACGGCGACGCGGCTGATATCGAAGTCTTTCGGGGATTGCTGATTCATGGGTCCATCCTTCCGTTTCGAACCAGAATCAGGACGCACGAGACGGAATCCCGGCAGCTTGCGCCACCGCTTTCCCGTTCGTTCTCTTCCATCCGGACTATGACCGTCGGCTCCGGAGTCGCACCGGATCTGCTGACCTTTCCGGAGTGCGTCCGGAAAGCGCTCGCGGGCTTGGGCGAAGACGCCCTTACCGCCGGTGGGGACTTTCACCCCGCCCTGAGAACTTTAACGCCCCCGATATGGCGGTGCGTGGCCATGCTGTCAATCGCTGGCCTAGCGGTTTCACCCAGTGGCCTGCACGCATTACGGGATCCAAGTCAGACACTGACCAATCCGGGCGGTTGTGCTAGCTTGGGTACGCGCGGCGGCCGTCTTCGCGGCAGGACCATGCACATCAGGAGCACTACCCGGACCGACCACATCCATGGGGAACGAGGATGTCGATCTATCTGCTCTGCCTGCTTATCGGAATTGTCGCCGGTCTCAGGACCGTCATGGCACCAGCTGCAATCGCCTGGGGTGCGTGGCTCGGCTGGCTGCCACTCGCCGGCACATGGGCCGGATTCATGGGGCACTGGATCGCCGTGGCCATATTCACAATTCTCGCGCTCGCCGAACTCGTCGCCGACCAGTTGCCATCGACGCCGAGCCGCAAGGTGCCGCCGCAATTCAGTGCCCGCATCGCCAGCGGCGCCTTCTCCGGCGCCGTCATCGGCACGGTCGGCGGCATGTTGATCGGTGGACTGGCGGCCGGGGTGATCGGCGCCATACTGGGCACGCTGGGCGGTGCGGCGACGCGGGCGCGGCTCGCCAAATTCTTCGGCCAGGACCAGCCGGCCGCATTCATCGAAGATGCGGTGGCGATCGCCGGCGCGCTCTGGATCGTGAGCGCTGTGACATGAACGGGGCGAAAAAATTCGACGCCATCATCATTGGGGGCGGCCAAGCCGGGCCGCCGCTGGCCGGACGGCTGACGGCGGCGGGCCGAACGGTTGCGCTGGTCGAACGCAAGCTGGTGGGCGGCACCTGCGTCAACACCGGCTGCAAGCCGACCAAGACGATGGTGGCGAGCGCCTATGCCGCGCATCTCGCCCGCAACGGCACCCGATATGGCGTCGCGACCGGCGAGGTCTCGGTCGACATGAAGGCAGTCAAGGCACGCAAGGACAAGGTGACGCTGGACTCGCGCCAGGGCCTCGAAGACTGGATTGCCGGCATGAAGGGCTGCACGCTCTACCGCGGCCATGCCCGTTTCGAGGGCCCGCACGAGGTGCGCGTAGGCAACGAACTGCTGAGGGCGGACAATATCTTCCTCAATGTCGGCGGTCGCGCAAACGTGCCCGACATGCCGGGCATCGACAACATAGAATATCTCACCAACAGCTCGATGATGGAGGTCGACTTCCTGCCGCGCCATCTCGTGGTGGTCGGCGGCAGCTATGTCGGGCTGGAATTCGCGCAGATGTTCCGCCGCTTCGGCTCGGAGGTGACGGTGGTGGAAAAGGGTCCGAGGCTGATCGCGCGCGAGGACGAGGACGTCTCCGAGGCGGTGAAGGGCATTCTGGAAAACGAAGGGATAAAACTTCGGCTCGATGCCGAGTGCATCAGCTTCGCCCCGCATCCCCAAGGTGTTTCGGTCGGCGTCGACTGCACCAGCGGCGACCGCGCGGTGGTTGGCTCGCATGTGCTGCTCGCCATAGGACGCAGGCCCAACACCGACGATCTTGGTCTCGACAAGGCGGGCGTGACGACCGACGCGCGCGGCTATGTCATCGTTGACGACCATCTGCGGACCAATGTCCCGCATATCTGGGCGATGGGCGACTGCAACGGCAAGGGCGCCTTCACCCACACCGCCTACAACGATTTCGAGATCGTCGCTGCCAACCTGCTCGACAATGAGAAGCGCAAGGTCTCCGACCGCATCGAGGCCTATGCGCTCTATATCGACCCGCCGCTCGGTCGAGCCGGCATGACGGCGGCTGCGGCGCTGAAGGCCGGCCGCAAGGTGCTGGTCGGCCAGCGGCCGATGACGAAGGTCGGCCGCGCGGTCGAAAAGGGCGAAACGCAAGGCTTCATGAAGATCTTGGTCGATGCCGAGAACAACGAGATCCTCGGTGCCTCGGTGCTGGGCACCGGCGGCGACGAGGCAATCCATGCCGTGCTCGACCTGATGTACGCCAAGGCACCGATCACGACGCTGCAACGGGCGGTCCACATCCATCCAACGGTTTCCGAACTGCTGCCGACGATTGCTCAGGAGCTCCAGCCGCTGGCGTGATCGCCCCCGTCAATCGCCCTGGCTCTGCTCGTCCTCAAGCAGTTTGCTTTCCATGCGTTCGAGCAGTGCAATGGTCTTTTCCAGCTCGTCCGCATCGGCATCCGCCAGCAAGTGCTCACGCAATTGCTGCATGACGCGTTCGATCTCGCAGACGCGCGCGCGCCCAAGTTCGGTCAGCGTGAGGATCTTGGCCCGCCGGTCGAGAGGGTCTTCCCTGCGCGTCACGAGTTGCTCGGCCAACAGCAGATCTACGATGCGTACCAGAGATGGTCCCTCGAGTCCGAGATGCTCGGCAATCACCCCCTGGCGAGCGTTGTCGCCGAGCCGGGAGAGCGCCAGCAGCGGCATGGCCGAGGCATGGGAAAGCCCGCAATCGTCCAGCGCCCTGTCGGCGGCAGCACGCCAAAGCCGCGCCACGGAAAGCAGGAGTTGACCTATCAGTTGACGATCGGATGTTTCCTTGGACATTACAAACAAGATAACATACTACCTATTAGGATGCGATCATATTTTCTGCACCTAGGGTCTGCTTGGCAACCTGCGCTGAAAATCGACAAGCATTGACCGCAACGGTTGGCATCACGGCTTCCTCCCAAAGCAATCGCCAGGCGTACCGCGGCGAACAAAGATCAAATTTGCGAGTAATCGACATGTCTCAAGAAAGTACTCCAAAGCCTGGTGGCCGATGGCCGCTTGCGCTTTTTGGCCTGATCATGGTGATCGTGGGCCTGCCGCTGGTCTATGGCGGCATCCAGCTGATCGGCCTTGGCGGCTCCTGGTACTACGCGCTCGCCGGCCTCGGCGTGATCGCCTCGGGCATCCTGTACGCGATGCGCCGCAAGTCCGGCCTGTGGCTTTACGGCTTCGTGTTCCTGGCGACCGTTGTCTGGGCGCTCTGGGAATCCGGCCTCGAATTCTGGCCGCTGATCCCGCGCCTCGTCGCACCCGCCGTCATCGCCATTCCCGCGCTGCTGCTGGCACCGCTACTCGGTTCGCGCAAGCGCGCGCCGTTCGCCCTCGCCGGCCTTTTGACGGCAGCGCTTGCCGCGACCGGCATTTACGCCTTTGCCCCGCATGGCGTGACGCGCAACGCCGTCGCCAAGGCAGAGACCGCGCCTGCCACGCCGGCATCGGCGGCAGAGGCTGCCGACTGGAGCCATTATGGCCGCACGCCGGCCGGCACGCGCTACGCACCGATCGACCAGATCAATCGCGACAATGTCGCCGGTCTCGAGGTCGCCTGGACGTTCCGCTCCGGCGACACGCCGCAGGGTAGCGCACAGGACCAGAGCACGCCGCTCTTCGTCGGCGACACGCTCTACACCTGCTCGCCCAACAACATCGTGCATGCCCTCGACCCCGATACGGGCGAAGTGAAGTGGAAGTTCGATCCCAAGGCAAAAGGGCCGCTTTGGCAGCGTTGCCGCGGCGTGAGCTACTACGTTCCGGGTCCGGCTCCTGTTCAGGCTGAAGCACCCGCTCCGGCCGACGCAGTCGCCACCGCCGCTGCAGAACCTGTAGCAACCACCGACGGCACCGCCGCACCGGCCGCACCGGAAGCGCCAGCCACACCTGTGGTCGCCGCATCGAACGCTTGTGCCGCACGCATCGTCATGACCACCATCGACGCGCGCATGATCCAGCTCGACGCCAAGACCGGCGAGTTATGCCAGGATTTTGGCAATGGCGGCATCGTCGACCTCAAGCAGGGCATGGGCGAGGTCAAGGACGGCTTCTACTTCCAGACCTCCGCCCCCACCGTCATGCGCGACCTGATCATGGTCGGCGGCTGGGTGTGGGACAATGTCGAGACCGGCGAGCCTTCGGGCGCAGTCCGTGCGTTCTCGGCCCGCACCGGCGAACTGGTCTGGGCCTGGGATCTCGGCAACCCCGCGATCACCAACCTGCCGCCGGAAGGCGAGAGCTACACGCGCGGCACGCCCAACGTCTGGACGACGCCGGCCTATGACGACGCCCTCGGCCTCGTCTACCTGCCGACCGGCAACGCAACGCCGGACTTCTTCGGCGCGCATCGCTCGAAGGCAGCCGAGGACTACACCGCCTCGGTCGTCGCCCTGGACATCGCCACCGGCCGCGAGCGCTGGAAGTTCCAGACCGTCCATCACGACATCTGGGACTACGACGTTCCTGCCCAGCCCGCACTCTACGACGTGCCGGACGGCAAGGGCGGCACGGTGCCGGCGCTGATCCAGCTCACCAAGCGCGGGCAGATCTTCATGCTCGACCGCCGCGACGGCAAGCCGATCGCCGAGGTCGAGGAGCGCCCGGTGCCGCAGACCGGCGGCGTGCCGGAGGACTTCCTGTCGCCGACGCAGCCTTATTCGGTGGGCATGCCGACCATCGGCACCGAGCCCTTCACCGAGGCACGGATGTGGGGTGCCACGCCCTACGACCAGCTCTACTGCCGCATCGAGTTCAAGAAGTTGCGCTACGAGGGCGAGTTCACGCCCACCGGCCGGACGCGCTCGATCATCTTCCCGGGCTACTATGGCGGCATGAACTGGGGCAGTGCGGCGATCGACGAGGCCCGCGGGCTGATGATCGTCAACGACATCCGCATGCCGCAGATCGCGCAGTTGCTGCCGCGCGAGGAGACCGACAAGTACGAAGGCTCGGCCGCTCATGACGGCCTGTCGCAGCAGAAGGGCACGCCCTATGGCGCGATGAAGAAAGCCTTCATGTCGCCGCTCGGCGTTCCCTGCCACCAGCCGCCCTACGGCACCTTCACCGGCATCGACCTCAAGACCCGCCAGATCGTCTGGCAGGTTCCGGCAGGTACGCTTGAGGATACCGGCCCGCTGGGCATAAAGACCGGCCTGCAGATCCCGATCGGCATGCCGACGCTGGGTGGTCCGATCGCCACTTCGGGTGGCGTCGTCTTCTACGCCGGCACGCAGGACTACTATCTGCGCGCCCTCGACGTGGAAACCGGCGAGGAGCTGTGGAGGGGTCGTCTGCCGGTGGGCGCCCAGGCCACGCCGATGACCTTCGTTTCGCCCGAAAGCGGAACGCAGTACGTGGTCATCTCGGCCGGCGGCGCACGCCAGTCGCCCGACCGCGGCGACTACGTCGTCGCCTACAAGCTACCGAAGAAGAACTGAGGTCGCACGACTTCGACATCGGACGGGGCGCCTTCTGGCGCCCCTTTTTTATACCTCCGGACCGCGCCTGATCGTGGGCGACCTGCGGTGCCTTGCCAGCCGCCCGACGTTCGTCTAGCCACGAGGTGATGGTTCCAGCTGCCGAATCGGCAGTGGATTAAAATGGGAACACGGTGCGTTGCCTTCGGGCGCAAAACCGTGGCTGCCCCCGCAACTGTAAGCGGATAGCAAGTCGGGAATATGCCACTGGCCGCAAGGCCGGGAAGGTCCCGAGGCGCGATCACCCGCAAGCCAGGAGACCTGCCATCATCCGATTAACTCAACCGGCCGGGGTGTGCCGCGGAGATGCTGATGGTTGCGACTGCCTTTTGCGGTACCGGCGCGCTTACCGGATCGTTCTGCCTGCTCCACCCCTTTGTGGAGACAAGGCATGCTCGACCGCGCCCAGACTGCTAGCCGCCTTGTAGGGTCCTCCCCCGCCCTCCTCGAACTCGACGGAGTCTGCTGGGGTCCGCGCGCCTCGAAATCCATCCTTCAACCGGTGACGCTTTCGGTGGCGCCCGGCGAGATGCTGGCCATCGTCGGCCCCAATGGTGCCGGCAAGTCGAGCCTGCTGCGCTGCCTCTACCGCTTTCACCGCCCGACCGCAGGCACGGTCAGGCTGGACGGCACCGACATCTGGCGGATGAAGCCGCGCGACTGCGCCCGCCGCATCGCCACGGTGCTGCAAGAGAGCGCCTCCGAATTCGGCCTGACGGTTGCCGAGATCGTCGAGCTGGGGCTGACGCCGCACGTGACGGGCTTTCGCACCAGAGACTGCGACCATGACCAGGTCGAGGCGGCACTTGCCCTGCTTGGTCTCACCACGCTCGCAGCGCGCGATTTCGGCTCGCTGTCCGGCGGCGAGAAGCAGCGGGTGATGATCGCCCGCGCGCTGGTACAGCGGCCCGACCTTCTGATCCTCGACGAGCCGACCAACCACCTCGACATCCGCCACCAGCTCGAAGTGCTGGAACTGCTCGGCAATCTCGGCTGCACCGTCATCGTCTCCTTGCACGACCTGGCGCTTGCGTCCGCCCATGCCGACCGCGTGCTGGTGATGGACGGCGGTCGTGCCGTGGCCTGCGGCAGGCCGGCCGACATCCTGACGCCCGAGCGCATCCGCCAAAGCTTTTCCGTCGGCGCTACCCTCGACGACCACCCGATCACCGGCCGCCCCCGCTTTTCCTTCCACCTCGAACGCTAACCACGCCAACCCAAGGAGCCCACATGCGCCTGTCAATTTTTGCCGCCGCACTTTTCGCCACATGCGCCTCCGCCACAGCAAGCGGCTTTCCCGCCACCGTCAGGAGTTGCGACCGGGATGTCACCTTCGCAGCAGCACCGCAGCGGGCCGTGTCGCATGACGTGAACTTGACCGAGATGATGCTGGTGCTGGGCCTTGCCGACCGGATGGTCGGCTACACCGGCATCTCGGGCTGGAAGACACTCGACGAGAGCCTGCGCGCCGGCGTCGGCGAGCTGCCGGAACTGGCGCCCAAATACCCCACCAAGGAGGTGCTGCTGGGCGCAGACGCCGACCTGTTCTTCGCCGGCTGGAACTACGGCATGAAAGTCGGCGGCGACGTCACCCCCGAAACACTCGCCCCCTTCGGTATCCCGGTCTACGAGCTGACCGAGAGCTGCATCCACATCATGAAGCGGGACAAGTCGACGCTTCAGGACATGTATGCCGACCTGCTCAATCTCGGCGCGATCTTCGGTGTGCGCGAAAAGGCGGAAGAGCTTGTAGCGGGCTATGAGAAGGAACTTTCCGACTTCCAGGCGACGTTGCCCAAGCTCGACAAGCCGGTCAACGTGTTCCTCTACGATTCCGGCGAGCAAAAGCCGTTCACCGCCGGCCGCTACGCCATGCCGACGGCGATCATCGAGGCGGCGGGCGGCAAGAACATCGCCGACGATGTCGAGTCGAGCTGGGCCGAGATCGGCTGGGAGCCGGTGATCGAGCGCAACCCCGACATGGTGGTAATCGTCAACTACGGCGAGGTGACGGCCGAGCAGAAGATCGAATTCATGCGCACCAACCCTGCCTTCAAGGACATTCCCGCCGTGAAGAACAACCGCTTCTTCGTGCTCGAATACATCGAAGCGACGCCCGGTCCGCGCAACATCGAAGCCATCAAGCGGCTCGCGGCAGCGATGCGGGCCGACTGACCGTGTCGCACCGCCACCTCGTCGCAGGGCCAAGGCACGCCCTGATCCATGCAATGCCGGCCCTGATATCGGGGCTGGCCGTCTTGCTGGCCGCCACCATGGTCCTCGCCGTAGGCGTCGGGCCGGTCGCCATTCCGCTCGAAACGGTGTGGGGCGTGATCGCCCACAAGCTGATGCCGGGCAGCGTCGAGGTGGTCTGGTCGAACGGCCGCGAGAACATCGTCTGGGACGTGCGCGCACCGCGTGTCGTCCTGGGCGCGGCAGTCGGCGCCTCGCTGGCGCTGGTGGGGGCGGCACTCCAGTCGGTGACGCGCAACCCGCTTGCCGACCCGCATCTGCTCGGCGTATCCTCCGGAGCCGCCTTCGGCGCGATCATGGCGCTGATCCATGCCGGCATGGTGTTCGGAGCCATCACCGTCCCGCTCTTCGCCTTCGCCGGAGCGCTGGGCGCGACGGCCCTGGTGCTCGCAATCGCCAATCTGGCGCGGGCGCAGTCGGCCGGCCAGTTGATCCTCGCCGGCGTGGCGGTGAGCTTCGTCATCACCGCTGCCGGCAACCTGTTGATCTTCATCGGCGATCCCAAGGCAGCGCATGTCGCGATCTTCTGGATGCTCGGTGGGCTGGGCCTCGCGCAGTGGAGCCACCTGCCCTACCCGCTTGTCGTGCTTGTTCTGGGTGGAACCTGGCTGATGACGCAGACACGCAGCCTCAACGCCATGACGCTCGGCGATGAAAGCGCAACCGCCCTCGGCATCCCGGCTCGTCGGTTCCGACTCGTCATCTTCGTCGTCTGCGCGCTGCTGACCGGCTGCGCCGTCGCCTATTCCGGCGTCATCGCCTTCGTCGGCCTGATGATCCCGCACATCGTGCGCTTCTTCGTCGGAGGCGACTACCGGCGGGTGCTGCCGCTCTCGGGGCTCGTCGGCGCCATCTTTCTCGTCGCCGCAGACATGGCCGCGCGGACCGTGATGCCACCGCAGGATATGCCGCTCGGCATCCTCACGGGGCTGATCGGCGGGGTGGCTTTCGTGGTGCTGATGCGCCGTCGCGCAACAAATTGAGGGCCAGTTGGTAATGCAATGCAACACGGCGCAAATCCTGTTGCGCCCTCACTTTTTCGCCGCTATGGATTGCGCATGAACACGACTTCGCTCCAGAACATTTGGTGGCGGGCCAGCTGACAGCGGCCTCTTGAAGCGCGTGCGCGTGAAAATTGTGGTGGCCGCAACGGGAATTCCGGGCGGCCATTTGCTTTTTCAGAACCAGGCACCGGAACCTCCAGCGGCAAGAGATGGAGACGGGAATGACGGTGGAAATCCTTGAGAACGGCGCCGAGCGCTTTGTCACCGCAGGTGGCATCGCGATTACGCGCCAGCGCCACGAAACCGCCTATGCCGGGGCGATCGAGACCTACCTCGACGGGCTGAACAGCCGGCGCGGCGCGGTCTTTTCCTCCAACTACGAATATCCCGGCCGCTACACTCGATGGGATACCGCCATCATCGACCCGCCGGTGGTGATTTCCGCACATGGCCGCGCAATGAAGATCGAGGCGCTGAACGCCCGCGGCGAAGCGCTGCTGCCAGTGATCGGCAAAACGCTCTCGGCGCTCAAGGAAGTGACGATCGGGGAGACGTCCAAGGGCCTGATCGCGCTCGAGGTCGAAAAGCCCGGCCGCGTTTTCACCGAGGAGGAACGCTCGCGCGTGCCTTCGGTTTTCACCGTACTGCGCGCCATCACCGCGCTGTTCAAGACCGGGGAAGACAGCAATCTCGGCCTCTACGGCGCCTTCGGCTACGACCTCGCCTTCCAGTTCGACCCGGTCGAACACAAGCTCGAGCGCAAGCAGAGCCAGCGCGACCTGGTGCTGTTCCTGCCCGACGAGATCCTGGTCGTCGACCATTATTCGGCCCAGGCCTGGCACGACCGCTACGACTATTCGGGCGAAGGTTTTTCCACGCTTGGCTTGCCGCGCGAGCAGGTGGCAGAACCGTTCAAGACTTCCGACCGCATTCCGCCGCGCGGCGACCATGAGCCCGGCGAATATGCGCAACTGGTGCGCCGGGCGATGGACAGCTTCAAGCGTGGCGACCTGTTCGAGGTCGTGCCCGGCCAGATGTTCTACGAGCGCTGCGAGACGGCACCCTCGGAGATTTCGCGCCGGCTCAAGACCATCAACCCCTCGCCCTATTCGTTCTTCATCAATCTGGGCGAAGGCGAATATCTGATCGGCGCATCGCCCGAGATGTTCGTGCGCGTCAACGGCCGCCGCGTCGAGACCTGCCCGATCTCGGGCACCATCAAGCGCGGCGACGACGCCATCTCCGACTCCGAGCAGATCCTCAAACTGCTCAACTCGAAGAAGGACGAGTCGGAGCTCACCATGTGCTCGGACGTCGACCGCAACGACAAGTCACGCGTCTGCGAACCTGGCTCGGTGCGCGTCATCGGCCGCCGCCAGATCGAAATGTATTCGCGGCTGATCCACACCGTCGACCACATCGAGGGTCGCCTGCGTGAGGGAATGGACGCCTTCGACGCCTTCCTGAGCCACGCCTGGGCGGTAACCGTCACCGGCGCGCCAAAACTCTGGGCGATGCGCTTCATCGAACAGAACGAGAAGAGCCCGCGCGCCTGGTATGGCGGTGCGATCGGCATGGTGCACTTCAACGGCGACCTGAACACGGGGCTGACGCTGCGCACCATCCGCATCCAGGACGGCATCGCCGAAGTGCGTGCGGGTGCGACCCTGCTCTACGATTCCGTTCCCGAGGAAGAAGAAGCCGAAACCGAACTGAAGGCCTCCGCCATGCTGTCCGCCATTCGTGACGCCAAGACCGGCAATGCCGCCGGCACCGAACGCAAGACCGCCCGCGTCGGCGAGGGCGTGAAGATCCTGCTCGTCGACCACGAGGACTCCTTCGTCCACACGCTGGCCAACTATTTCCGCCAGACCGGCGCCGAGGTTTCGACCGTGCGTTCGCCTGTGCCGGAGGAGATCTTCGACCGGATCAAGCCGGACCTGGTGGTGCTCTCCCCCGGCCCCGGCACGCCGAAGGACTTCGATACCGCTGCCACCATCAAGAAGGCGCGGACGCGCGACCTGCCGATCTTCGGCGTTTGCCTTGGCCTGCAGGCACTGGCCGAGGCCTATGGCGGCGAACTCAGGCAGTTGCACGTGCCGATGCACGGCAAGCCCTCGCGCATCCGCGTCTCCAAGCCGGGCATCATCTTCTCTGGTCTTCCGAAGGAAGTGACGGTCGGCCGCTATCATTCGATCTTCGCCGATCCGGTGCGCCTGCCCGCCGACTTCGAGGTCACCGCCGAAACCGAGGATGGCGTCATCATGGCGTTTGAGCACAGGAAAGAGCCGATCGCGGCCGTGCAATTCCATCCCGAATCGATCATGACCCTCGGCCACGACGCGGGCATGCGCATGATCGAGAACGTTGTCGCGCATATGCCACGCAAGGCCAAGGACAAGGCGGCCTAGCAGACATCTGAAACCTACCCACTCCGCGGTTTTCCGACCGCGGGGCGGAGCCGATAATTGAAGCGAGACCATGGCCCAGAGCGAAACCCAGACTGCCCCACGCAGCCAGCCATCGGCAGCCAAGCGACGCGTCGCGAAGCTCGCCTTCTGGTCGATCATCGTCGGCTCGCTGGTGATGGGCCTGAAGTTCGTCGCCTGGTGGCTGACCGGCTCGGTGGCGCTCTATTCGGACGCGCTGGAATCGATCGTCAACGTCGTTGCCGCGATGGCCGCATTCTGGGCGATCAAGATCAGCCACAAGCCGGCCGACCTTGACCACCAGTACGGCCACCACAAGGCCGAGTATTTTTCAGCCGTGCTCGAAGGCGTGCTGATCGTGGTCGCGGCCCTGTTGATCCTGTTCGAAGTCTGGCGCAGCTGGGGCGTGCCGATGAACACCGAAGAGCCCTGGCTGGGCCTCGGCATCAACGGCTTTGCCGCCGTCATCAATGCGTTCTGGGCAAGCATGCTGATCCGCGTCGGTCGCGCCGAACGCTCGCCGGCGATGGTCGCCGACGGCCACCACATCATGACCGACGTCGTGACGTCGGCCGGCGTATTGGCCGGTCTGGTCGCAGCGATCGTCACCGGCTGGCAAATCCTCGACCCGGCCCTAGCGGTGATCGTTGCGCTCAACATCCTGTGGCAGGGCTGGCATGTGATCAGTTCTTCGATGAACGGGCTGATGGACCGCGCGGTCGATCTCGACGACCATATGCGTATCCGCGATATCATCTCGGCCAATTCAAAGGGCGCAATCGAGGTTCACGACCTCAAGACGCGCATCGCCGGGCGCGCCACATTCATCGAGTTCCATCTTGTGGTCGACGCCGACATGAGCGTCGGCGACAGCCACGTCATCTGCGACAGGATCGAAGATGCGCTGAAAGAGGAAATCCCCTCGGTCCGCGTCATCATCCATGTCGAGCCGGATGACGAGGCCAAGCTGCCCAAAGGCACGGTGGCGGTGCCGTTCGCCTGAAAAGCCTGTGAGGCTTGTCGCGGAAAACCACGAAATCAGAATGAAAAAATGCGCATCGGCTCGAGGAAACGCCTCACTCGAACCGATGCGCCCGGCCCCCCTCCGGTTTAGTTGAACTTCCAGCTCAGACGTGCGGTGATGGCATGGAACGCCGTATCCACCGAATGCGTTGAGCCGATATCTTCGAGATCGCCTGCCCGGTTCTCCACTGCGAAGCGGGAAATGGTGTACCCGCGCCCCAAAGGCTTACCGCAACCCAGTCAAAACCATGGGTAGTATCCACCACCAACAACCGCCAGTTCCGGCATCTGGAAAACTGCGGAATTCTCCGGAAATTCGGAGACTGAATTTTGATATTCCTTGGATATTCATGAGTTTGACCTCGGCGCATCTCCTTAACGGTGGGAATTTCACCCACAGACAAACGGCAAATATTTTCTGGGCAACGCAACCCAAGGTGCGCAGCAACGCAATCCCCAAGCGAAATCCGCGCTCGGCAGGCTGACACCACCGCGCGAATAGGGCTATGACGGATTGATGAAGCCCGTTCCGCAGTCGCCCGCACCGCTTGCTGTTGTGAAGCCATGGCAGCAATGGATATTGCTGCTCGGCTGCTCGGTGCTGGTCGCCGGCGCGCTGGAATTCGTCCACCTGCCGGCAGCCTTGCTGGTGGGGCCGATGCTGGTCGCTATAGTCATTGGCAGCAACGGCGCTACGGTGCGCGTGCCCAAAGCGCTATTCGTGTCGGCCCAGGCCCTGATCGGCTGCCTCGTCGCCAGTTCCATTTCGACCGGCGTCTTTGGCGTCTTTTTTGCCGAATGGCCGCTGTTTCTCGGCGCGGCCGTGGCCACTGTTGCAGCCAGCAGCTTTCTCGGCTGGTTCATCTCGCGGCTCAAGGTGTTGCCGGGCACGACCGCCGTCTGGGGATCGGCGCCGGGGGCGGCTACCGCCATGGTGCTGATGGCCGATGCCTTCGGCGCCGACGCGCGCCTCGTCGCCTTCATGCAATATCTGCGCGTCATCCTGGTTTCGGTCACGGCCGCCATTGTTGCGCGCCTGTGGGTCGACACGTCAGGGGTCGAGCAGGCGGCTGTGGTCTGGTTTCCTGCAATCGACTGGCCTGCCTTCGGCGCCATGCTGGCCGTGGCAGTCGGTGGCGGCACGCTCGGCCACCTGCTGCGCATCCCCTCGCCCTATTTCGTCGGCGCCATGGTCGTCGGCGCAATCGTTCACCTTGGCTTCGGGGTCGAGATGCAACTCCCCGAATGGCTGCTGGCCACCGGCTACGCGCTGGTCGGCTGGTCGATCGGGCTGAGCTTCACCCGTCCGATCCTGCGCCACGCGGCGCGCGCGCTGCCGCAGGTGGTCGGCTCGATCGCAGCGCTCATGGCCTTTTGCGGTTTGCTGGCCTGGGGCCTGCACCACCTGCTCGGCGTCGATCCGTTGACCGCATATCTGGCGACCAGCCCCGGCGGCATGGATTCCATCGCCATCATTGCCGCTGCCGCCGACAACGTCGACCTGTCCTTCGTGCTGACGCTGCAGATGCTGCGCTTCCTGATCGTGCTGCTGTTCGGACCGGCCCTGGCGCGGCTCGTCGCCAGGGCGATCAGGGAGTAGACCCGGTCAGCCTGCGTAGGAGAACTTCGGGCGCCAGCCGGCAGAGCCTTCGGGGATGAGCTCGAACAGGCTCCACACCGTGCAGAAGTCGTCGCCCGGCGCGAAGCCGGTGTCGGAGACACGGAAGATCCTGCCGTCCCGACGCTTGAACACCGACACGCCCGGCAGCGGGCGGCCATTGTCGGCGCGGTATCCCATGTCCACGGCAAAGCTGGTGCCAACGGTCGAGACCATCGGGAAACGCCAGTTGCGGCTGGCCGCGAAGTTCCGCTGCTCCTCGGGCGCTTCCGGCGACGACACGACGAAGGCGGCCCGGTCGCGCAGGTGATGGTAGACGCCGTTGAAGCCGTCAGCCCACATGGTGCAACTTGAACAGCCGCTGCCCATGTTGTGGATGACAAACAGCGTGTCCTTGTCGCCGAACAGCGACGACAGGCTCGCCGTGCCTTCCGGCACGGCAAACGCATAGTCCTGCACCTCCTCGGGCTCGACGGCAGTCTGGGTGCTGCGCATCCTCTCCCGTATCTCGGCGATCTGGTGGCGGTAGTCGGTGAGCTTCGCCTGAGCGTCACGATATTTCATTGCCGGTCCTCCAGCCGCCTTCAGGCGGCATACTGGTCGTGCAGGCGCACCCAGGCCATCGGGTGCGACAGGTCCGCCTCGTCGCGGCCCTTGGGCACGATGTCGAGATAGTTATAGGCCGTGTTGAGAATGTCGATGCCGCGCGAATAGGCCGAATAGGTGTGATAGATCGCACCGTCCGCGTCCTTGTAGAACACGCTGACGCCCGGCAGGTCCGTCATGTTCATCGTCAGCGGCGCGTAGTTGTAAACGCCCTTGCCACCCTCAAGGTCCTGCGGGCGGAACGAGACGTTGTAGTCGTAGTTGAAGTCGCTGGCTTCCGACGACAGCCATTTGAAGCTCCAGCCCAACCGGTCGGCGAAGGTCAGCAGCTTGGCCAGCGGCGCGCGTGAGATAGCCGCGAAGCTGACGTCGCGCTGGTTGAGATGCTGTACGATGCCGTTGAAATTGTCGGCCCAGAACGAGCAGCTCTTGCAGCCGTTCTCCCACTCAGGCGCGAACATGAAGTGGTAGACGACGAGTTGGCTGCGCCCGTCGAACGCCTCGGCAAGCGTGACCTTGCCGTTTGGGCCGTCGAAATCGTAGGCCTTGGTAACGCGCTCCCATGGCAGGTCGCGACGCGCCTGGCTCAACTCGTCGCGCAGACGTGTGAATTCCTTTTCCTTGACCAGAAGTTCCCGGCGTTGCCTGGTCCATTCCTCTTGGGAGACGATGCTGTGCGTGGTCATGGTCATTCCTCCGTTTTTGGACTGTTGTCCTTGAGGCGTCCCCCAGGCGACGAAGCCGGCGTCTCACCGCTAACCTCCCGTGCCTGGGTCAATTTCTCGCGCTCGATTTCATCCAGCGTGACGGCCAGCAGATCGAACTGGGCCTGCCAGTACTTGCTGTAGCGGTTGAGCCAGACGGTGGCGCCGTAGATCGGCCCCGCGTCCAGACGGCAGCGGCTGATGCGGCCGGTGCGCTCCTGGGCCACCATGCCGGCGCGCACCAGAACCTGAATATGGCGCGACACCGCCTGCAGCGAGATGTCGAAATGCGAAGCAACCTCGGACACCAGCAGGTCCTGGCCATCGAGGCGGTCGAGTATCTCGCGCCGCACTGGATCGGCGAGCGCGGCGAAGACCAGGTTCAGCGTCTCCGCCTCTTCCTCCGCCGGTGAGACCTCGCCGACGACATGCAGGTGCGAAGGGTGAGACATGCGGCGCCTTTCATCAACCGATTGGTTGATATTCAATCACCATGTTGAGCATCAGTCAAGTGTGGACCCCGATGCCGATGGCCGCGCCATGATCCCGTCTTCCACCGCACCGACGCGGCTCCCCTTGCGCCGGGCAAATGGCTCCTGTAAGGAAACGCCATGAATTCGCGCCAGGTTCACACCGTTTCCCGTCCGACCGCCTTTGCGGGCGAGACGCTGCGCGCCCTCTCTTCTGCTCTTCTTCTTCTCGGTCTTATCGGCGATCGCCGGGCTCGCTAAGGGGCACCCGGCGGTCGAAAAGCCGCGCAGGCGCTTGCTCCTTTGCCATCCAAAGACCTTTAAGAACCAAGCATGAGCGCGCAGCCGGCGCCGGATCGGCCGAGGCGCGCGCAGGAGTGAAGAGATGAACGCGAGACAGGAAATCAGCCGCATCAAGGGCATGCCGGACGCGGCGACGAAATATCCGCCCTATCCGACCATCAACCTCGCCGACCGCACCTGGCCGTCCAAGCGCATAGAGAAGGCGCCGATCTGGTGCTCGGTCGACCTGCGCGACGGCAACCAGGCGCTGGTCGACCCGATGGGCCACGACCGCAAGGCGCGCATGTTCCAGCTGCTGCTCGACATGGGCTTCAAGGAAATCGAGATCGGCTTCCCCTCAGCTTCGCAGACCGACTTCGACTTTGCCCGTTGGACCGTCGAGCAGGGCAATGTGCCCGACGATGTGTCGATGCAGGTGCTGGTCCAGTGCCGCCCCGAACTGATCACCCGCACCTTCGAAGCGCTCGAGGGCGCCAGGAACCCGATCGTCCACTTCTACAACTCGACCAGCGAGTTGCAGCGCCGCGTGGTGTTCGAGAAGGACGTCGCCGGCATCAAGCAAATCGCCACCGACGCTGCCAAGATGATCGCCGACATGGCGGCCAAGGCCGGCGGCGGCTACCGCTTCCAGTACTCGCCGGAAAGCTTCACCGGCACCGAACTCGAAGTGGCGCTGGAGATCTGCAACGCGGTCACCGAGATCATAAAGCCGACGGCGGACAACAAGCTGATCGTCAACCTGCCCTCGACGGTCGAGATGTCGACACCCAACATCTATGCCGACCGCATCGAATGGATGTGCCGCCAGCTCGACAACCGCGAGAACCTGCTGATCTCGCTGCATCCGCACAATGACCGCGGCACCGGCATCGCCGCCACCGAGCTCGGCCTGATGGCGGGCGCCGACCGCGTCGAAGGCACGCTGTTCGGCAACGGCGAGCGCACCGGCAATGTCGACGTCGTCACGCTCGCGCTCAACATGTACACCCAGGGCGTCGACCCGATGCTCGACTGCACCGACATCAACCGGATGAAGGACGTCTACGAATATTCCAACCAGCTGCGTATTCCGGAGCGCCACCCCTATGTCGGCGAACTGGTCTACACGGCATTTTCCGGCTCGCACCAGGACGCCATCAACAAGGGCATGAAGGCGCTGAAGAAGGCCAACACGCCACATTGGGAAGTGCCCTACCTGCCGATCGACCCGCAAGACGTCGGCCGTAGCTATGAGGCGATCATCCGCATCAACTCGCAGTCAGGCAAGGGCGGCATCGCCTACGTGCTGCAGGCCGACTACGGCCTCAACCTGCCGCGCAGCCTGCAGGTGGAGTTCAGCCAGGACATCCAGGCGATCACCGATGCCGAAGGCAAGGAAGTTTCGCCGAAGCGCATCCACGAGCGCTTCCTCGAGGTTTATGTCGACCAGCCCGGCGCGCGCCTCAAGTTCGTCGATCACCAGACCTTCCCCGATACGGTGATGAAGGGCCGACGCGTCGTCGAGGCGACCATTGTCGACAACGGCAAGGAAGTGACGATCACCGGCACCGGCAACGGCCCGATAGACGGCTTCGTCGATGCACTTTCGCGCCACATCGGCATCGACCTGTCGGTGCTCGACTACTCCGAGCATTCGATCCAGCGCGGCTCGAACGCCTCGGCGATCTGCTACATGGAGGTCGAGTATCCGGGCGGACGGCTGTTTGGCGCCGGCATCAACACCAACATCGTGGCAGCGTCACTCGAAGCGGTGGTCTCGGCGGCCAACCGGATCCTGATGCGCTAAACCCATATCAGGGTCACCGGAAATTGCTTACAGTTTCCGGTCAAATTGTTAAGGTTAACGCCAAAGCAAAGACGCCTCGCCCGTGGATAACAGGCGGGGCGTTTGTGCATTACCGTACAGAGAGCTTGTGCGACAACTCCAGCCGACTATGATCGGGCCATTCATGCCGGTTCGAAAAGGGTCGATACTTGGTTGCCTCCACGCCTGCTGCCCCCGCAGTGCGCGAAGCGCTTGAGCGGCTTGTTGCCAGCGAGACCTTTGCCCGGTCCGATCGGGCACGCAAGCTGCTGCGCTATCTGGTGGAACGCGAGCTTGCCGGCGAGGCCGAGCGGCTGAAGGGCTTTGCCATCGCTGTGGATGTCTTCGGCAGGGACGCCGAATTCGATTCCGCGACCGATGCCGTGGTGCGCGTGCAGGCGGGCCGGCTGCGTGAACTTCTCGCCCAATATTATGCCGCGGAAGGCGCCGACGATCCGGTGCGGATCGCCATTCCGCGCGGCAGCTATGTCCCGACATATGAGGCCACGGCGGAATGCATCCCCGAGGCCCCCGGCCCCGACGAAGCGCAGCCCCCCGAAACTGCAGCGCCTGCCGAACCATTGCCTGAACAGGCCGAGCGCGCAGCCGACGTAACTCGTCCCGATACCGGATATTCCAGCACCAGTTTCCGGCGTCAGCTGCGCTACTTCTGGGCGGCAATGGCGCTGGTCATCGCCATGCTCGGCATATTGGTCTTCCGCAACATCGGCGCCCCAACCGGTGCCGAAGTGGCTGATTTTCCTGGCCCCACGGCCAGCATCAGCGGCGCCATCGACCAATTGCCGGCGGTACACATCCATTCGGGCTCGGACGGCGGAGACACCGCACGCGTCAGCACCGTATTGCGAACCGCGCTCTCGGGCTTCGACTCAATCAACCTGATTGCCCGGAACCGGGACGAAGCGGAGAAGCGCGCCGACGCCACCGATTTCGACTTTACGGTCAACCCCGGCCCCAGCAGTGGGACGGTGCTAATCGAACTGCAGCACATGGCCAGCGGCCGCATTCTGATGTCCCGCGTCCTGACCGCGCAGGAAATCGGGCCGGATGTCATTGACGAGCGAATCGCCGAGATCGTTACGTCGGCAATCCCGGTTTCGGGCCTGATCTATGCCTATATCGAGCAGAACAGGCTCCAGAGTGGGCTGGTGAGCTGCCTGCTGCTCAGCGACGACTTCTACATGGAGCAAAGCGCCACCAAGCACCGCGCCGCCTACCAGTGCCTGCAGGAGTTGTCGCGGCGCGGGGCCAAGTCGCCGATCATCCTCGCCCAACTGGCCTCGCTGCAACTGGAAGCCGTAACCGCCAAGTACCCCTATCCTCCGGATGCCACCTCCGAGGCCGCCAATGCGCTCGCCCACAATGCCGTGCAGATGGGAACCGCCAGCCCCTACGCGCATCGCGCACTTGGCTACCTGCAATCGCGCACGGGCGACCCGACCGAAGCCATCCACTGGATACGCAAGGCCTATGAACTGAACACATACGACCTGACGATGGCGGCCGGCTATGGCTACGCCCTTGTCCTGTCCGGCAGCTACAGCGAAGGCGTGCCCATCATCAAACGCGCCGCCGAGAGCACAAGCGCGCATCCCGTCTGGTGGGACTACGGCCTGTTCCTGGGCGAGTTCATGCTCGGCAACCGCCATGCGGCGGCGCGGGCCGCCAATACGCTGGCCACCACGAAGAGGCCGCACTATCTCGCTGCGCGGCTAGTCGCCGCACATTTCGTTGGCGACGAGCAACTGGCGACGGCACTGGCGAAGGAGATTTCCGACACCTACCCGGCCTTTGCTTCCGATCCGGCCGCAGTTTTCACCAAGTCCAAATATCCCGAAGAGCTGACAAGATCGCTGACCAAAGCGCTGCGCGCCGCTGGCTTGGGACAGCAGGGCTGAGATTCCTATCTTTTTTTCGGTACGATTTTCTGCATAATGCCGAATTGTGCGTTCATACAGTGTTGTAAGTCCCCATACTTTATACCTACAATTTTGACGGATTGAGCTTCGGGTTTTTTCAAGCAAATGAATTACTCCCTTCATGCAGCCGTCCAGGACAACGGCAAGAACGTGGTGGTCTTGCTTCATGGGTTCGGTAGCTGCTGCGATATCTGGGACGATGTCGTTGAAAAGCTCGATGGTGGGTACAAGACGATCGCCTACGATCTGCCGGGCCACGGACGATCACTCGACTATCCGAAGGCGGGACCGGCCAAGGTCGCTGCGAAGGCGGTGCTGGCCGACCTTGCCGCGCGGGGCATCGAGCGCGCTCATTTTGTCGGCCATTCGATGGGCGGTGCGGTGGCAACCCTGGCAGCAATTGAGGATCCCCAGCGCGTCGCCTCTCTGACCCTGCTTGCGCCGGGCGGCTACGGCACGGAGATCAACGTGCCGCTGCTCAGGCGCTACGCGGCCGCGACCTCGGCCGACGAGATTCGCCTCTGCCTGCAGGAAATGTCGAGCCCCGACAGCACGGTGCCCGAGTCTTCGGTCCAGCATCTGGTCGAGATGCGCGCCCGCCCCGGACAAACCGAGAAGCTGGTGGAAGTCGCCGCGGCGATCACGGCCGGCGAACGCCAGGGGGCCATTCCGCGTGACACGATCGCGACGCTCGACATGCCGGTGATGGTGGTCTGGGGAACGGACGACAATGTCGTGCCCTACTCCCAGGCCGAGGGCCTGCCTTCGGGCTTCCTGATCCATCATGTGCTGGAAGTCGGCCACATGCTGCCCGAGGAAACCCCTGAAGTGGTGGCCGAAGCGGTACGCCGCATGAGCCGTCGCCGGCCGCATCCTCAGCCGCGGGCCGCTGCCTGACGGCAAGTCCTGCAGGGCGGCGCGCCCGCAGGGATACAATTCCGCCGCGATCCTGACTATGTTATCTCTTGCTCAACGGGCGTCAGAGGCAACAGGCGATGAAGGACGACAACGTCACCGCGATCAAGCCGTCGCGCGAGCTGTCGGATGCAATACGCGACGTCAAGAACGCGACGGCCGACCGGACCGACGTGGTGGTCGACCTGCGCGAGGCGCACCGTATGCGGCTCGAGCTGCTGGCCGCCGAACTCGAGCCTGTCTTTGCCGAAGTTCCCAAGGATATCGACAATTTCGACTTCACGATTTCGTCGGGGCTGCAGCCCCGGCTGTGGATCGACGCCGTCAGCCACGTTGCACTGGCGCGCGACCGCCGCACCTTCCGCTTCGTGCGCGACACCCGTATCGGCCGTGTCGTGCTCGCGGAATCGACCGATATCAGGCGCGTCGCCGACCAGGTGACACGTTACATCGCCGAGCGGATCGTCGAGCGTCAGCAGATGATGGAAGGTGGCGCCGAACTGGCCCTGCCGAGTTTCGCCAGGGAACAGGTCGCGGAAGCCGAGCCGCCGTTACGGCACCACGGCCAGCCCGTTTGGCCGCGTTTCCTCGCAGGTTTGGGTCTTGTCGTGGCCGGTGCGGTCGCAGGCATTGCCATCATGGCAGCACTCTACTGGCTACGCCTGGCCGCCCACGGCGTCAGCTTCTGACGAGGACAGCCGGGCTGGGTGCGGCCGCGGTTAGATTGACGGACTCGATCTCCGCAAGCGGCACCGCAACGCCCGAAAACCCGCGTCGTGTCAGTTGCACGTTCCAACTGTCCTTCTCGCCTGAAATGTCGATCAGATTGTACTGCGCGGCGGGCCTGTGCGTGCCTGGCGCCTGACCAGCCGCAGCAACGCCGACGACGGGGACAGGTCCCTTCGGCCCCCTGATCCAGTTCAGCGTCGGCAGATGCGAATGGCCGTGCAGCACGAGCTCTGCCCCGCAGCGGCGGACCACCTGCTGGAACTTGCCGATGCCCAGGAGGCGCTTGTGCTGGCCGACAGCCCCGCGCACCGGCGGATGGTGGATCATGACCAGGCGGAACAGGTTGCGCCTGCCGGTTTCCTCCAACAGCCCCGCCAGCCTGTCGACCTGGCCCTCCCGAAAAAACCCGCTGGCCATGAATGGAGCGGTCGCACGCGCCGTCGACACGCCGATCAGCGCCACGTTTCCACGCACGCGCAGATAGGGAAAGCTATCCTGGTTGACCGGCCCGTCGCAGCCGTCGCCGCGCATCCATGGCGCCCAGGCACGGCAGGCCTTGTCGAAGGCACCGGGCACGTAGGCATCGTGATTACCGGGCACGACCGAGACGGCTTCCGGCGTACCCAATGTTTCGAGCCAAAGCCTCGCCAGTTCGATTTCACCATCTAGTGCCAGATTGACGAGGTCTCCGCTCACCGCGAGATGGTCGGGCGCCTGCCCCTTGAGGTCGGCGACGATAGCGTCGACGACGCCGTCATGATGGTGACGACGGCGGTTGCGCTGCCAGTTGACGTAGCCGACCACCCGCTTGGAGGCGAGTTCGCGATAGGTTACATCCGGAAGTGGACCAAGATGAGCGTCGGAGATATGCGCAAGCCTGAACATCGGCCCCTTTTAGGATACGCGACGGCGGCTTTCCAGCCATGGCGGCGCGCCTGATAGCAAACGCCCCCCAAAACCGATCCGCTGCAGCAGAACCCCTGGCCGCGCCTACGCAGCCGCCTGTTCCACCTCCATTTCCTGTTCCGGCGCCCGATGATGCTCGGCGTGCGCGGACTGATCCACGATGCGGCAACCAATTCGGTCTTTTTGATCCGCCACAGCTACTTTATCCCCCTCGTAGAGGCTCTGGTAGAATAGCGCGGCCGGTGGCGCTCTGGGTAAGTTGCCGATTGAAGCACCGAGGCAATACTGGCGTGCCGCCAGCCACTTTTCCACACATTGGTGCTCGATGAAGGTCAGAGCGTCGAAGGCCACAATTTCCTTCACCTCGGACACTTTCCCCGATAGCCCCAGGAAGATCCTCCCGAATTCAGCCTTAGTAATCGCGCCGGGTTTCCTGCCGGTGGCCGATAAGCCCGCGTTGCGACAGGGGAGAAACAAAAACCTCACCCGCGATGACGAATAATGTGGAAGCCACACGCAACCAATTTCTCTCACGCGCCCCTAGGGATCGCGGAAGGCGCTAGAACGGCTCACCTGAATCGCCTCGGCGATGGCATCGGCGGACTTGCCCAGCGCCTTGAGCGCCAAAACCTCTGATGCCTTCCGCCGCGCCGTTCGCGCTCAGCCCTTGTACTTACCGCCTACCTTGGCCTTGGCGATGCCCTTCCGCTTCTACTCAAGCATCAGGTTGCGCAGAACTCAGCAATACCCCCAGCATAGCCAGCATCAGCTTTCCGGCCTGAGTACTGGTATCCATCTGGCATGGAGATAATGCTTGGCATCACGCCACTTGCCTTGAAGTGCTCAGTAATCCACAAGAGGTAGCCCGTCGCGTGAACGCCATAAGAAAGGATTACGACGGTTGCCTTCTGTTAAATTTGGGGATTGTCACAGAGTACTCTTCAATATACTGATCTTTGTACTGCGACATAATTGCCACTGAATTCCGTCTGAATCTGTGCACTCTACGGATATCTTGGTTGATGGGAATATATCAAATGAGAGTATTTAACTGTGCGGCGCTGGCTTCTTGCGCCGTTATCGCATTTTCAGCCTCAGCTTTTGCGGCTGATGTTGCCTCCATCGAACAGCCGGCGCCAACAGTTTACGACTGGAGCGGCTTTTATATCGGCGTTCACGGGGGCTACGGAACCGGCAAGACCGACGCTCGGACGACGTTTCTCGACATCGCCGGTGTCCCGTATCAACCCTCAGTCGACAACTCGTTCGATGTTGATGGTTTTCTTGGCGGCGTACAGGCCGGGTTCAACGTGCAGATGAACCAGTTCGTGTTTGGCCTCGAAGGTGAATACACTGCGCTGGATGTGGACGGTGATTTCAACTTCGATACTAGCCGCCCCGAGGCGATCGCCGGCGGCGAGCTAACTTCAGTGGCCGCCATAAAAGGCCGTCTCGGCGTGGCGTTTGACCGTACATTGCTGTTCGGGACGGCTGGCTACGCTGCAGGCTGGAGCAAGGGATTCTCAAACAACGCGTGGCTTCTAGCTCCCGCCGACGATGTCGCAACGGGCAAGGGGACTGTGGACGGCTATGTGATCGGCCTAGGTGCCGAGCACGCACTAACAGACAAAATCTCCGTAAAGGGCGAATACAATTACTACGACTTTGGCCGCGGTGATTTTAATATGCGCTCAGCCGCATTTCCAGCAGGATCGGTGCTAAAGACGGAGCAAAGTATCGACCTGCATGTTCTCAAGATCGGCATAAACTACAATTTCTGATCTCGTTTAGACAATGGGCGGGCCTTGGTCCGCCTTTTGCGCCTTGAATAGAACCTTGACGCATACCGTCGTGGATCACGATACGACGGATGTGCGAACGATGCGCATGCCCCCAGGCATGGCAAGACTTGTCGAAGGCATTAGGCACGTAGGCATCGTGATTGCCGGGCACGACCGAGACGGCTTCCGGCGCGCCCAATGTTTCGAGCCAGTGCCTGGCTAGTTCGATTTCACCGTCGAGCGCCAGGTTGACGAGATCTCCGGTCACCGCAAGGTGGCCTGGCGCCTGCCTCTTGAGGTCGGCTACGTCAACTGGCTGCGCAACCGCTTGGAGGCGAGTTCGCGATAGGTTACATCCGAAAGCGGACCAAGATGAGCGTCGGAAATATGCGCAAGCCTGAACAGCAGCCCCTTTTCGGATACGCGACGGCGGCTTTCCAGCCATGGCGGCGCCCGTGATGGAGAATGGGCTCGCCGTCTCCAACCCATTTGACCAGAGCGCCTGGTCGCGCCTACGCAGCCGCATGTTCCACCTCTATTTCCTGTTCCGGCGACCAATGACGCTGGGTGTGCGCGGACTGGTGCACGATGCGGCGACGAACTCTATCTTCTTGATCCGCCACACCTATGTGCCCGGCTGGCAACTGCCCGGCGGCGGCGTCGAGGTGGGCGAGACCTTCGTCGAGTCGCTGGCACGCGAACTGGAGGAGGAAGGCAACATCGTCCTTTCCGTCTCACCTGCGCTCAAGTCGATCCACCTCAACAAGCAGGCGTCCAGGCGCGACCATGTCGCGTTTTATCTGGTCCAGGGTTTCAGCCAACTGCGCCCGAAAGAGCCGGACCACGAGATCGCCGAGGCCGGTTTCTTTCCGCTTGATGCGTTGCCGGAGGGGACCACGCCGGCGACGCGGCGGCGCATCGCCGAAGTTTTTGACGGTGCCGAAGCGTCGCCCTACTGGTGACGCCTCCACTGCTCTTCGCTGCGTCCTTCGAGGCTCGCTGCGCTCGCTCCTCAGGATGAGTAGCGTTTGCGCCGACCTCCGTCATCCTGAGGAGCGAGCCGGCCTCGACGCAGCAAAGCTGGCACGGAATTCGGCGGGCGAGCCTCGAAGGACGCACACCAAGACAAAACCTCAAGCCGCCTTCGCCAGTCGCCCCCGGTCATGCGCCGTCGAAAAGTCGACCTCCGGCCCCAAAGGCACGATGCCGGTCGGGTTGATCGTCGGATGGCTGCCATAGTAGTGCGCTTTGATGTGCAGCAGGTTCACCGTCTCCGCCACGCCGGGCACCTGGTAGAGTTCGCGCAGGTAGTTCGACAGGTTGGGATAGTCGGCGATCCTTCTCAGGTTGCATTTGAAATGCCCGACATAAACAGGTTCGAAGCGGACAAGCGTGGTGAACAGGCGCCAGTCGGCCTCCGTCAACTGGTCGCCGACGAGGTAGCGCTGGCGTGAGAGCCGGTCCTCCAGCGTGTCGAGCGCGGCAAACAGCTCGCCGAAGGCTTCCTCATAGGCAGCTTGCGTGGTCGCGAAGCCGGCACGGTAGACGCCGTTGTTGATCGAAGGATAGACCAGCGCATTGGTGGCATCGATCTCGGCGCGCAACGCCTCCGGATAAAAATCGAGCGAGGCATCGCCCCATTCGTCGAAGGCCGAGTTGAGCATGCGGATGATCTCGGAGGACTCGTTGGAAACGATGGTCTTCTCCTTCTTGTCCCACAGCACCGGCACGGTGACGCGGCCCGAATAGGTGGGGTCGGCCTTGGTGTAGATCTGGTGCAGGTAGTCGAGGCCGTAGAGCGTGTCGCCGGTGGCGCCATCGTCTGTGCGGAAGGTCCAGCCGTTTTCGCCCATGTAGTGGTGGACGACCGACACCGAGATGATGTCCTCGAGCTTCTTGAGCGCCCGGAAGATCAGCGTGCGATGCGCCCACGGACAGGCGAGCGAGACATAGAGATGATAGCGCCCCGGCTCGGCCTTGAAGCCGCGGATGCGCCCTTCCGCCGGCTTGCCGTCGACGGTGATCCAGTCGCGCCACTGGGCGTGCGAACGCACGAATTTGCCGCCGGTAGACTTGGTGTCGTACCAGCGGTCCTGCCATTTGCCTTCGACCAGCAATCCCATCGCAAAATCCTTTCGTTTTCCACGATGTAGGACAGGACTGGCCAAATCCGAAGGCCGTAGCCCTGAACGGATCGTCAACGCCAGACGCACATCGGCCAAATGCACGATGGACGAGCCTCCAAAATGATGCTAGCGGGCATTTCGATGTCACAGAACTTTGCAATGATCCGGATTGACCGACGACGAATGAGCGCACGCGCGTGAAGCGCTGACTTGCGACTGCTGCGGCTTGCCTCGCGGCACCTCCTCCTCGGATACCGGACTGCAAAGACCATGAAACTTGCCGACGTGACCTATCTGCCGGAAACCCCCGCGCACGACCTCGAAATCGACGACATCAATGCCGAGGCCTTTGGACCCGGCCGCTTCGCCCGCGCCGCTTACAAGATCCGCGAGGGCGGCCCGCACGACCGCGCGCTGTCTTTCGTCGCCATGCAGGGCGGCCAGGTGATCGCCTCGGTCAGGATGACACCGATCGCTGCCGGTGCAGGCCGCGCCCAGATGCTTGGGCCGCTCGCCGTCCGCCCCGACTTCAAGAACATGGGCATCGGCCGCAAGCTGGTCGCCATGGCGCTCGCTGCCGCGGCAACGGCCGGCGAGCCCGCGGTGGTTCTGGTCGGCGACGAACCCTATTACGGCCCGCTCGGCTTTGTTCGCATTCCGCGCGGACAGATCGAAATGCCGCGCCCGGTCGACCTCAACCGGCTCCTGGCGCACGAGATCGTGCCCGGCGCAGTGGCGCAGCTCGCCGGCGAGGTCTGCCACGCCGATCTGGCGACAACGCCGCAACTAGCTCTCGAGTCGGCCTAGACGGCTTGCCTGCCCGGCTCATGTTCCTAGATCATTCACAGCAGAAGAGGATAGGCTGACATGAATCCAAACGGGCAAATCGCCGTGGTTACCGGCGCCGGCTCAGGCCTTGGCGAAGCCACCGCACGTGCACTCGCAGCCAAGGGCGCCAAGGTCGCGATCTTCGACCTCAGCCTCGAACGTGCCGAAAAGGTCGCGGCCGACATCGGCGGCGTCGCCGTGCGCTGCGACGTCAGCAACGAGGAAAGCGCTGTCGCCGCCTTCGCCGAAGTCGCAGCCAAGCTCGGCACGCCGCGCATCCTGGTCAACTGCGCCGGCATCGCCGTTGGCGTGAAGACCGTGGGTAAGGATGGTCCGCATCCGCTCAGCGTGTTCCGCCAGGTCATCGAGGTCAACCTGATCGGCTCCTTCAACATGATCCGCTTGTTCGCCGATGCGGCGGCCAAGCTCGATCCGCTCCAGGGCGGCGAGCGCGGCGTCATCGTCAACACCGCATCCGTCGCCGCCTATGACGGCCAGATCGGCCAGGCCGCCTACTCCGCCTCGAAGGGCGGCGTCGTCGGCATGACGCTGCCGATCGCCCGCGACCTCTCCCGTTCGGGCATCCGCGTCTGCACCATCGCGCCTGGCATCTTCAAGACGCCGATGATGGCGGCGATGCCGCAGGAAGTGCAGGATTCGCTCGGTGCCGCCGTGCCCTTCCCGCCGCGCCTGGGCGAGCCGTCGGAATATGCCGCGCTGGCCATGCACATTGTCGAGAACCAGATGCTCAACGGCGAGACCATCCGCCTCGACGGCGCGATCCGCATGGCGCCAAAATAAGGCCATCCGGCCAACAGTTCGGCTATAGTGCAGCCCCGGTCGCGCAAGCGCCGGGGCTTTGTCGTTACGGCAAGGCTACAGCGCCGCGCGCCCTCGGGGACGCGCAATGGACGCTGTAGCACTTTGAATGCGTGCATGATCCTTTCCGAAAATCGATTCCGATTTTCGGGGTCATGCACTGGCCCTTGCCAAACCCGCGCCTCAGCCGATAAGTAGACAAAAGTACTCATATTTACAGGTGAAGCCGTGGAAGAGCGCAAAAAGGATGTCATCCGCGAGACCGACGCCGAGGCGACCGCGCTTGCGCGCGCGCTGATGCGAACCGCGCGCCATGGCGCCCTCGCCGTCATCGAGCCTGAAACTGGGTCTCCGCTGGCAAGTCGGGTAGGTACCGCCACCGATGTCGACGGCACGCCGCTGATCCTGATCTCCGGGCTCTCGGCGCATACGCGCGGCATCGTCGCCGACCCACGCTGCTCGCTGCTGGTCGGCGAAATCGGCAAAGGCGACCCGCTCGCCCATCCGCGCATCACGTTGTTTTGCCGCGCGGTGCGGCTCGAACGCGACACAGCCGAGCAGGCGCGCGCCGAACGCCGCTACCTCAACCGCAACCCCAAGGCCAAGCTCTACGCCGGACTCGGTGACTTCGCGCCCTTCCGCCTGGAAGTGGAGCGCGCCAACCTCAATGCCGGTTTCGGCAAGGCCTACCTGCTCACCCGCGGCGATCTGCTGCTGGCTGGTTCCGAGATCGAGGCAATCGCCGGCGCCGAGCAATCGGCACTCGACCACATGAACGCGGACCACCGCGACGCCATCGACATCTATGCCGGCCACTTCGGCAAGCTCCCCGGCAAGGGCTGGAGGCTGAGCGGCTTTGACCCGGAAGGCATGGACCTCGCCTTGGGTGACGAGACCGGCCGCGTGCTGTTTTCAAAGCCGCTGCAGGAGGCCGCCGACCTGCGTAGAACGCTAGTGGATATGGCCAAAACGGGACGCGCTGTAGAAACAGGGGAAAACTAAGCGTTCGGCTTCGCTAATTTATACCTAGTCTTGATTTCTTAAGCGAAAACTGATTTGTCCTTAAAGTGTCAGATCTGCAATCGATTCCATTGACGATTTGACATGATAATCTGGCGTTGTTGCCCCCATGGCGCCGGAAAACAATGCGGCTCGACGGGGTAACCATGCGACCAAAGAAACTGACGGCGAACGCCGAAGCGGCGGCATCCTTGCTTACGCTTATGGGCAACGAAAAGCGGCTTATGATCATGAGTCACCTGCTCGACACGGAGATGTCGGTGGGGGCCATTGCCGAAAAGGTATCGCTGAGCCAATCAGCGCTTTCTCAACACCTTGCACGCTTGCGCAACGAAGAACTGGTCGAGACACGTCGAGACCGGCAGATGATCTACTACACCTGCAAGTCCGACGCAGTGCGCAAGCTGCTCGGGACGCTCGAAGGCATATTCGACGAAGCCTGAGACCATCAGGGCCTTTTCCGGGCTCCCATAGCGGCCTGCCCTCCGCTATGGAGCATGCATGAATATTTTCCGCATCGAAGACCCGGCCGACCCGCGCGTAGCAGCCTACCTCGACATCCGCGAACGCGATCTCGTCGGGCGCGAAGGCCGTTTCGTGGCGGAAGGCAAGGTCGTCCTCAACGTCCTGTACTCGGCACGGCGGTTCGAGGTCGAGTCGCTGCTCGTTCTTGAGAACCGCCTCGCCGGATTGGCCGAGACACTCGCCCTCGCCCCCGAAAACACTGCGGTCTACGTCGTATCGGCAAGCGTCATGGACGCCATCGCCGGTTTCCATATGCATCGCGGCATCCTTGCCATCGGCCGCAAGGGACCACCTGCGCCGGTGGACGAACTGCTGGGCAGCCTGCCCGAGCGTGCTCTTCTGGCGGTGCCGGTCGGCATCTCCAACCACGACAATATCGGTTCGATCTTCCGCAATGCCGCTGCCTTCGGCGCGGATGCGGTGCTGCTCGACGAGACCTGCTGCGACCCGCTCTACCGCAAGGCGATCAGGGTATCGGTGGGAGCCGCCCTCAAGGTCCCCTATGCCGTCGGTGGCACGGCCGGCGAGCTTGCCGACGCGCTTTCCCGCCATGGCTTCGAGCAACTGGCGCTGTCGCCGGCCGGCACGTCCGACATCCGCGACATCGCCAGGCCAAAGCGGCTGGCGCTTTATCTCGGCACGGAGGGCGAAGGTTTGCCTGAAGCGCTACTCAAGCGGCTGACCACGGCGAGGATCAGGATGGCACCGGGCTTCGACAGCCTCAACGTGGCGGCGGCCTCGGCGATAGCGCTGCACCATTTCACCGACGCAGCAGGCTGAGCACGCGCCTTTTCCACAGGAGCCGCTTTTCGGAAATGGTCAGCTTCGGGCGACGACATGGGGCGCGGCGCCGGTTCAAGCAGGAAAAAGGCTCTACTCGGCAGGGGCGGACTTCTGCAGGGCCCTGACGCGGTCGGCCAGGCTGATGATGTCCGATCTTTCGCCATTGACCCGGTTGTTGTCCTTGCTGCCGGCAGCAAGCGCCTGGGCGATCGGCGATTCAGGCCCTTCGAGGCGGGCCGTCAGAGCCACGACTTCGGCGGCGAGGTTGTGCATCTGCTCGCGCAACTGGGCATCCTCGCCAGCGGCGGGCGCAACACGGCCTGCCTGTGCCAGTTCGCCCTTCAACCTTTTGTTCTCGCGCATCAGCGCGGTCAGGCGCGCCTCGACGCGTTCGCGCTCGGCCGATTGATCGATCCCCTTGGTCATGGCGGATGCCTCCTGCGCCTGTTGGACGCGCTTGATCAGTTCACGAAGGCGGACAAGCTCGCTTTCGCGCCGCTCGAGCTTGTCATCGCGGTCGCTCAGTTGCGCCACCGCGCGCTCCATCTTCCTGTCCACCTCGCCGCTGCGCTTGGTCTCGGCCTTCAGTGCCTCGCGCAACGCCTTGTTGTCGACCTCAAGTTCGCTTGCGCGACGATCGATATCCTTGCGCTGGTTTCGCAGGGCCAGCATGTCGTCGGAGAGCTTGCCCATCTCGGCCTCGCGACTGACCAGTTCGATCTGCCGATTGCTCGACGATAAGGTGGCCTCGTCATAGAGTCGGCCGATCTCCTCGATCTCCTGCGACCGCAGTTCGAGCAGCCGCTCGGCTTCGGCTAGCTGGGCGGCGAGCGCTTTGACCTGCACGTCGCGCTTGTCGATCTCGTCGTGCATGGCGGTGCGAGTGGCCTCGAGCTCGCTCAAAGCGTGGCCCTTTTCGGCGTGCTCGCTGTCGAGCGCCTTCCTGGTTTCGCGGGCTCGGCTAAGCTCGATCGCCTGGGACAGCAGCTTTTCCTGCGTGGCCTTGAGCTGAACCTCGACCTTCCGCAACGCCATGGCGTGCTCGGCGCGCAGGCTGTCCTTGTCGGCGCGGATTTCCTCCAGCGTCATCGGCAGCTTGGCCTCGACGCGTCGCCTGGTCATCGAAACGGCGCGCCGCCACACCGCCGGTGCAACCAGCAACATGAGGAACCCGGCGGTCAGGAAGCCGAGAACGAAAAACAGGATCGACTGGACCAAGGCGCTTTACCCGTTGCGGACAGGTGCGAGTTTGCCATGTTCCCATGACAGGAATCCAGTAGCGCTGCAAATGCTATGGCGCCCAGTCCGCCGTTCTTCACACAATCAGAACGGATTCCAGGTAGGCTGCTGAGTCAACTTCAGGTAGCCGACATTGACTCCCAGCCGTGCGCCGACACCAGTGCGCACCGGCACCAGCAAGATGTTGCCGCGCTTGAGTACATTGAATCCGACACCGGCAATCACATAGGCCGAGCCGGCGACCCCGGCATAGCGGTCGTAGAGATTGTTCACGTCGTCGAGATTGTAGACCAGGATCATCACCCGCGAGCCCTGGCCGCCGAAGTCCCAACCCAGCGACGGCCCCTGCCAGAAGGACTTATGGTCGCCCGCATTCTTGGTGTAGAGCGTGCCCTCGCCATAGGTCAGGCCGCCGACAAAGGCACCCGAGCCCTCTTCGCCGAGGATGTAGCCGTTCGGCAGGCCGTAGGACGAAAAGACCTTCTCGACCACGCTTGCCAGACCGCCCGAGGTCGAGCCGAAGAAGCGGTGACCTGAATCGAGGATCTCCTGCGCGGTGTATTCCTGCGCGCGAGAGGCGGATGTCGAGAACGCCAGAACGCCGGCAACCACGAACATCGCGGCAAGGAGCCGGGCAACCATCCGGCCATAGAATCGGGAAATCATGCTTCCAAATCTCCGTCAGGGAGCACACTTTCTCCGACGCCCCGGACGTACTGCCGCTCTTGCTCGGCGGCTCGTTCGTCCTACTCCGGCAAACTATGCCGCAATCCTTTTTCAACCATTAAATTGCCTGGCGAAGATGGCGGATCAAAGGCGGCAGAACGCTGCGGAAAGGCCAGATTTGCGCCAAAACTACGGCATTTCCAGCAAGTTCTTCGGCTGTTTCTTGCCGCTTGGCGCGACGCTGTGTAACCAAGGTTGCTGCCGACCAGCCCTGATTCGCAGTGGCGGGATCTGGTCTCGATGTTGAGCTTGAAGCCATTGTGTGAGGGATGCCGTTCATGGCCGAATTGTTGACGCTTTCCGCCCCCGATCTCGCGGCGCTGCTGTGCAGCAGGGTCTGCCACGACATCATCTCACCGGTCGGAGCCATCAACAACGGCCTCGAACTGCTCGACGAGGGGGGCGCCGACGAAGACGCCATGCGCCTCATCCGTACCAGCGCGCGCAACGCCTCGGCCCGGCTGCAGTTTGCCCGCATCGCCTTTGGCGCTGCCGGTTCCGCCGGCATGCTGATCGACACCGGCGATGCCGAATCCGTCGCATTCGCCTTCCTCAAGAACGAAAAGCCGGAGCTGACCTGGACCGGCGGAAGGGCGCTACTACCCAAGAACAAGGTCAAGCTGCTGCTCAATCTCATTCTCGTCGCCCAAGCAGCCATCCCGCGCGGCGGCAAGCTCGGCGTCACGCTGGAAAATGTCGAAACCGCGCCGAAATTCACCCTTTCGTCCAGCGGCCCGATGCTGCGGGTGCCGCCAAAATTCCTCGAACTGCATTCCGGCCAGAAGCCGGATGAGCCGATCGACGCGCATTCGGTGCAGCCCTACTATACGCTGCTGCTCGCACGGGAAGCCGGCATGACCATCTCGATCCATGCCACGCCGGAAGAAATCCTGCTGACGGCCGAGTAGGCGCGGCCGCCCCGCGCCCCCATCATTGAGATCAAGATTGAAGTCACGCGTCGCGCCCTCCCCGGCGCGGCGCTCTTTTTATGAGGCGATAGGCTTCTGATATCGGCCCGGCGCCTATCGGCCTCGTTGGCAAGAATTTTACCATACCGATTTCAGGCTTCTTTACGGGCGCGCGCTAAGGTGGCGCGAGTAATACCGGCGCGCTTGGCGCGTCCGGCGCCCCCAAGAGGTCCGGGACTATGAAGCGCTGCCTTTTTGTCGACGATTCCAGCGTCATCCGCAAAGTCGCCAAACGCATCCTCAACAGCGCCGATCTGGTCGTCATCGAGGCGAGCACTGGCGCCGAGGGGCTCGACATGTGCGCCTACGACATGCCGGAGATCATCGTCGTCGACGGATCGCTCGAGGACATGAATGTCGTCGACTTCATCCGCCGCGTGCGCGCCATGCCCGCTCACGTCAAGCCGCAGATCGCCATCTGCCTGACGGAGGTCGACATCGGCGCGATCATGCGCGCCAAGCGCGCCGGCGCCCAGGGCTACCTGCTGAAGCCCTTTACCCGGCCGCAGTTGCTCGAACGCTTCCGCGCCTTCGACATCGCCGCCTGATTACGACGCCGTGCGCCCCTTCGACCTCACAAAGGACACCGCAACACTTCGAATTTGCACATGATCCGGAGTATGGAACGCTAATCGGAAAGGCACCCACAAAGAGGCCCATAAAAGAAAAACCCGGCACGGAGGCCGGGCTTTGACTGGAAAGCGCAAGAAAATCAGGCGATTTCTCGAAGTTCTTCCGGCTCGCGCAGCACGTAGCCGCGGCCCCAGACCGTTTCGATGAAGTTCTGGCCGCCGGAAGCAGCATCGAGCTTCTTGCGAAGCTTGCAGATGAAGACGTCGATGATCTTCAATTCCGGCTCGTCCATGCCGCCATAGAGGTGGTTGAGGAACATTTCCTTGGTCAGCGTCGTGCCCTTGCGCAGCGAGAGCAGCTCGAGCATCTGATATTCCTTGCCGGTCAGGTGCACGCGCTGGCCACCGACCTCGACCGTCTTGGCGTCGAGATTGACGATCAGGTCGCCGGTCATGATGACCGACTGGGCGTGGCCCTTCGAACGGCGAACAATCGCATGGATGCGCGCAACCAGCTCGTCCTTGTGGAACGGCTTGGTCATGTAGTCGTCGGCGCCGAAGCCGAGGCCACGTACCTTGTCCTCGATGCCGGCCATGCCGGAGAGGATCAGGATCGGCGTCTTGACCTTGGACAGGCGCAAAGTGCGCAGAACCTCATAGCCGGACATGTCCGGCAGGTTCAGGTCGAGAAGGATGATATCGTAGTCATAAAGCTTGCCGAGATCGACGCCTTCTTCGCCGAGGTCGGTCGTATAGACGTTGAAGCTTTCAGACTTGAGCATCAATTCGATGCTTTGTGCGGTGGCACTGTCGTCTTCTATCAGCAGAACGCGCATTCAAATTCCCCTTTTCTGCTGCCGGAACGTCTTCGCGGTCCAATCCATGCCGGCTCAGTGCTTACCTGAATCGGAGGCTGCCATCGAATGGTTAACAAAACCTAATTTCGTATGGAAGACCATATCAGAAATTTTAACCGGCGGATACACCCTCTTGAATCCAAACATGAATCACAGGGTCAACATCTTAACGCGACGCATTAACAATGCTGACTAAGCGACCCCGGAGACGGACCCGCCTCATCCGCGGCGAAAACCGGAATCTTTACCGGGTCTTAAGTCTCGGGAGGTATGATTAACGATGCCCGTAAACGAATGGTTACCGGCGGCGAAAAACTTTAAAAGTTTGTTTTCCATCGCCGTGGAATGAGAGCTGGTTCGGATGCGGCAGGGTCCTTCGGGGCTGGAGTGGGTGAGTAAAAGTGCGTTTTTCGGTGTTCGGGAGTATCGGGGCATGAAATCACGAGAGAACCTGGTCAGGCTCAAGCAGTTTCAGGTGAACGAAAAGCGCCGGCAGCTGATGCAGCTTGATTCGATGATCGCCGAGTTCGATCGCATGGCGAACGAATTGGAGATGCAGATCGTCGCCGAGGAGAAGAAAGCCGGGATCACCGATCTCAATCATTTCGCCTATCCAACCTTCGCCAAGGCCGCGCGCCAGCGACGTGACAACCTCAAGAACTCCCAACACGACTTGGCGCAACAGCGCGCCGCAGCCGAATCCTTACTCTCCGAAGCTGAAGCGGAGCTTTCCAAGGCGGAAATGCTGGAATCGCGAGACCGCAGCAGCCGCGAAGCCGAAAGCGGCGGCCGCAGCGCGATGATCGGCTAGAAACCCGGCTTTTTTTCGAGATATGGCGCTGCCCGGCAGCGCTTCGACCAGGCCCGGCAAGCTCGCTTTCGCCGGCCATCGATTGCGCCCGTGCGACCATGTGTCCGGCGCGCAATGTTCCGCCCCACCTCAGATCTGACCGAGCAGTGCTGCAGATTGTGGCCGAGATCGATGAATTCAGGCTCGGCGCGGCGGCACTCCCAGCGCATTCACCGGAAGCTTAGGCCCAAATGAAAAGAGGGCGCGGCAAGCCGCACCCTCTTTGTTGGTTTGGCCGCAACGGCCGGTGTCAGTGACGGTATTGCTGGATGCGCGTGGTGCGCAGGCCAGCAAGGCCGTATTCGTCGATGGATGCCTGCCAGGACAGGAACTCCTCGGTCGTCAACTTGTAGCGTTGGCACGCTTCGTCGAGACTGAGCAGCCCTCCCCTGACCGCGGCGACCACCTCCGCCTTGCGGCGGATGACCCACCGGCGCGTGTTGGTCGGGGGCAGATCGGCAATCGTAAGCGGGCTGCCGTCAGGCCCGATAACATATTTGACACGCGGTCTAACCAGATCGGTCATCGTACTCTCTACTAAAAACTCAAAGACCCAATCACCTGCCACATTAGCGCCACAGCTTTAAAAATTGCCTAAGCGTGTACTAAGGGGTAAGTAACGAACGTGAACGGATCGTTAGACTCCCAATCCGCAATTTAACCATTCGCCCAGCTCGCTGGCTCTGCGCCCAAAATGGCGGACCGGCAGGGTTCGGGTGGCACTGCGGCGAGGCTTGACCTATATAGCAGCCATTGGCATGCAACCGACCTAGAGACAGCGGAACGCAACCCCGATGAACAGCCTGGACCTGCCCGGACGCCCTGAAGATACCCGCGTGGTCGTTGCCATGTCGGGCGGCGTCGATTCCTCAGTGGTGGCTGGCCTGCTCAAACAGGAAGGCTACGACGTCGTCGGGGTGACCCTCCAGCTCTATGATCACGGCGCCGCCATCCATCGCGCCGGCTCCTGCTGCGCCGGCCAGGACATCGACGACGCCCGCCGCGTGTCCGAGACCCTAGGCATCCCCCATTACGTGCTCGACTATGAAGAGCGCTTCCGCAAGGCAGTGATCGACCCCTTCGCAGAAAGCTATGTCGCCGGCGAGACGCCGATTCCTTGCGTGTCGTGCAACCAGACCGTCAAGTTCGCCGACCTGCTCGCCACTGCGCGCGAACTGGGCGCTGACGCACTCGCCACCGGCCACTACATCCGCTCCAAGCAGAATGGCGCCCATCGCGCGCTGTACCGGCCGGTCGATGCCGACCGCGACCAGAGCTATTTCCTGTTTGCCACCACCCAGGAGCAGATCGACTATCTGCGCTTCCCGCTCGGGGCATGTCGAAGCCCGACGTGCGCGCCGCTGCCGAGCGCATGGGCCTGACGGTCGCCGCCAAGCAGGACAGCCAGGACATCTGCTTCGTGCCGCAGGGCAAATATTCCGACATCATCGCCAAGCTCAGGCCCTCGGCGGCCAATCCGGGCGACATCGTCCATATCGACGGCCGCGTGCTCGGCCGCCACGAGGGCATCCTGCGCTACACCATCGGCCAGCGCCGCGGCATCGGCGTGGCCTCGGGCGAGCCGCTCTATGTCGTGCATATCGACGCCGAACGCGCGCGTGTCGTCGTCGGCCCGCGCGAGGCGCTGGAAACGCACAAGATCTTCCTGCGCAACATGAACTGGCTGGGTGACAGCGAACTTTCAGCCGTGCCCGCGGGCGGCCTGGAACTCTTCGCCAAGGTGCGTTCGTCGCGCCCACCACGTCCCGTCGTGCTGCATCACCGCGACGGCGCGACCTGGGTCGAACTGGTCGACGGCGAGTCGGGCATAGCTCCCGGCCAGGCCTGCGTGCTGTATTCCGACGATGGCAACGAGGCGCGCGTCTTCGGCGGCGGCTTCATCGAGCGTTCGGAGCGCCATGCCGACGCCGAGGCGATGCTGTCGCGGCTCGCCGCCATGCCAGGGCCGATCGCGGCCGAATAGACTTTCATTTCTATGCTGGAAGCAGCGAAGCGCTGGGCACGACGCCTCAAGCGCGACGTCGTGGCGCTCTATCTTGCGGCACGCAGCCCGCTGACACCGTGGTACGCACGCCTCGCCGCCGCATGCGTGGCCGCCTATGCGCTGAGCCCGGTCGATCTCATCCCGGACTTCGTTCCCGTGCTCGGCTATCTCGACGATCTGTTGATCGTGCCTCCGGGCATCTGGCTCGTGATCCGCATGATCCCTGCCGAGCTGATGGCTGCCTTCCGCGCCGAGGCAGCAGAAATGGCCGTCAGGCCGCGCAGCAAGATGGGCCTCGCATTCATCGTGGCGGGATGGCTTGCCGCCCTGACCCTTGTCGGCTGGTGGGCGACGAGAAAGCTAGGGCAATAAGGCAATAGGGCAACCAGGCAAATACCGCCCCAATCCCCTACTGCCCTAGTCCCATGACCTCAGTCGTGCGTAACCGTGCCTGCTGTCAGAATGCGTAGCACCCCGAGTGCTTCCTCAGCGCCGGTGCGCGGCTCTTCGCGCGTTTCGATGCAGTGAATAAAATGCTCGAGTTCGCGCGTCAGCGGCATGGCATTTTCGAGCGGAATGTAGGTCGGCTCGTTCATCGTCGATGTCCACTGCCCGCGATCATCCTGCCACACTGCATGGCGGTAGACGGCAAGCTTGCGCTCCTGCGGCTCGACATCGTCGAACACCGCCATGCCCTTGGTGCCGACGACGGTCAGCCGGCGCTCGCGATAGGGGTTGAGGCGGGACGCGAAGAGATGCCCGCGCATGCCGTTGGGAAAGCGCATGTGCAGATGGGCGAAATCGCTGAGGTGGTTGAGCAGCGCCGCCCCCTCCCCGCGCACCTCGATCGGAGCCGTGCCGGTGATCGCCAGAATCATCGACAGGTCATGCGGGGCGAGATCCCACAGCGCGTCGTTTTCGGCGTGAAATTTTCCGAGACCGAGGCGGTGAGAATGGATGTAACCGATCTCGCCGAGTTCGCCCTTGTCGACCAGCGCCTTAAGACCCTCGAAGGCCGGGTGGAAGCGCAGCACATGGCCGGTCATGAACACGCGGCCATTGTCACGCGCCGCCTTCACCGCACGCTCGGCGTCGGGGACCGTCAGCGCGATCGGCTTTTCGACCAGCACGTCCTTGCCGGCCTCAACGGCGCGAATCGCAAAGTCGGCATGGAACTGCGGCGGCAAGGCCATGACCACGGCATCGATATCGTCGCGCGCAAAGAGTTCGTCAGGGGTGACGGCCAGGCAGCCCTGCTCGGCGGCAAAGCGCTCAGCGCGGCTCGAATCGACATCGGACACGGCATGGAGGGCATCGAGCGACTTCAGGGTGCGGATGTGATTCCCGCCCCAATATCCGCATCCCAGGACTGCAATACGCGGTTTCATATGGTGGGTACTCATGAATGTCTTGGCGGAGAGATAACGACCGGACCTTGCGAACTCAACCCTTGCTGCTGCGCCAAAATCGCCTAGCCGCCATGCACTACGCTTGCCAACAGCCCGCTGAGGCCCAGTTGGGGCAAGCCCAATGGCCAGGCAACGCCCGTTGCACCAGGTCATCTGTTCGATCCGGCGAAGAAATGGCACGGCTCGAAATTCCAGATTCCGCGAACTGTGCCGCGCGCTGACGGGCCATTCGGTAATTATCCAAAATTGCTGCACCCAGACTGCTTGACAGGCTCGCCATCCGGACATTATATCCGCCCGACCTTGGCGAAACGCTTCGACGCCTGCCTCTCGCGAGACAGTTTTTCGAGCCTTCTCCTCCCTGGCGGGATAGCTCAGTTGGTTAGAGCACGGGAATCATAATCCTGGGGTCGGTGGTTCGAGTCCACTTCCCGCTACCATCCATTTCCAGCATGAAATCGACAACATAGCCTGATTGAACGGCTGCAGGATGCGGTGTTCAAGCCGCATTGCGCTGCAAGTTGCGCGCGCCTTGTCCTTCGGCGCTAGACATGTCGTGGAACTCGGAAAACCCAAAACCGGACCGCATCACCGCTCGTTGTTGCGAAGGCGCAACAGTTGGACACGATCGTAACCATAAACGCACAAGCACATTGTAATACAGCCCTGTCAAGTTACGGTTCTCGGGTGACCTTACGAGAGGGGCTGGGAATGAAGCCTATACTGTTCGCGTCGACTTTCCTGTTTGCAATATCCGGTTCCGCATTCGCAGCCGACGTGGTTGTGAACGAGCCCGTGCCAATCGTCCCCGCAGGCTTCACCTGGACGGGCGGCTATGTCGGCCTGCAATTCGGTGGCGGGTGGAGCAACGTCGACCAGCCCTTTAGCTTTTTTCCCCCAGGTCCAGCTAATCTTTCCCAGGACAACGCGAATGGCAGCGGCGTCCTTGGCGGCATCTTTGCCGGCTACAACTGGCAGTCCGGATCGTTCGTGTTCGGTGGCGAAGCGGATATCGATGCCACGAGCATCGACGGCGACGACGGCGGCTCCGCCGACGACATCAACGGCTTCAAGGCGCAGTGGATGGCCTCCGCGCGCCTGCGCGCAGGTTATGCCGTCGATCGCTGGCTGATCTACGGCACCGGCGGCTATGCGTATCTTCGTGGAAAAGCGGACCGTCGCGACCCAGGCTACGAAGAGAGCCATTCCGCATCATTCAACGGCTGGACCATCGGGGCCGGCGCCGAATATGCGCTTACCGACAACATCATCATCCGCGGCGAGTACCGCTTTGCGGATTTTGGCTCCAAGTCGGTCGTCATCAGCAACTATGTCGAGGACATCAGCCCACAGATACATGCTGTACGGGTCGGCCTCTCATACAAATTCTGAGCAACCGCAATAGCGACTGCAGACCCCCGCCTGGTGCCGGGGTTTTATCGTTGCACCCCGAGGCCTGACGATGCACCGCCGCTCAAGCGGCAGGTGGCACCTACTGTCCACACTTCGCCGGCCTGCCCACTACCTGCGAGCGCCCAGGAAAGGTCGCCAGGGATCCGACCATGAGCGAACCGCGTCGCCATGTGATATGCTCGGCAGTCACCTATTGAGGGGAATGACAATGACTCAGGAGCGTACACACGAAACCATAAGACGCGTCCAACCTTGGGGAACCGATTGGGGCCGCGTCGTTCAGGATCAAATTGTCGAGGCCGGACTCGCGCGAGCGGAGGCACGGCTTGCCGCGGGCGAATATGATGCTGCAGCCGGATACGTCGAAGTATCTGTTCCGATCAACGTGAAGGTGCGGTTTGCGTTGACGACAGACGGGCGGATGCTCGCGAGCGATGCAGGGGTGCAGTGCTCGTGCACATGGAAGCCCTATCCGAATGGCGGAGGTGCATGCATTTGCGTCGGACCGGGCGCCGGCGACCCGAGCTGCGATTGCTTGCCGACGACATTGCCTCGCGTCTGAGGATCATTTCGTAGTCGCAGTAGGCCTCGACCATGAAGGGCGCGCTACCCTTGGGTAGCGCGGGCTAGTCTTTTCGTCATGTCGTTCTTTTCGACCGTGGGCGAGTAACGTCCGCGTTGCCAGCAGCTACACTACGCCCCGAGACGAGATCCGGTTCTCGCGCGGAGAGGGCCCAACCGCGATGCCGGATGCTGCGCGAAGAAAACGAATCGGGCAGATAGGACGTCCGTCCGCGCACGCTCGGTGCTCGGCAACCTGAACCTAAGAATTTGCAGTGCACATGCCCGCTCAAGGTTCCCCTCGCCTGACATCGCCCGCAATGAGTGCGACTGAATTGAAGGAGCACCCGCTCTTTCCCAGTATCGACAAGCACCTCGCCCTCCACCTGATCGCCATACACGATCAAACGCCACGGCTCGCGCGCCTCAAGGCATCGCATCGCAAATGGCTGATGACCCAGGCGCTCTATGCGCTGACGCTCGAGCGTACGGCCGACGACCCGCGCTCCGGCCTGACCCCATCAAATCTGGTCGAAATCACCACCAGCATCGGCGCGGTCAGCCACAACACCGCCAAGGCCTTCCTGGAGGAACTCCTGAGCTACAAATTCCTGCAGGAGATTCCCAATCCGCATGACAAGCGGGTCCGCCTGCTCGACACGACCGATGCCAGCCGCGAGGCGATGATGGGATGGTTCCTCGGGCACATGAGCTGCCTCGACGAACTCGACGGCGGCGGCCGCCATCAGCGCTGCTTGGCCGACGAAAGGATTTTCAGGCTGTCCCAGCCACGTGCCGCGCGGCGCCTCATCGCCAACCCGCTGTGGCGCTATCCGCCCGAAAGCACCAATTCCTTCCTCAAGGCGGAACTGGGCGGCATGATCCTGCACGAGATCGTCTCGCGCATCGACGACTTCACTCCGGGCGATGGCAGGGTGGTCGTCGGCCCAGCCAGCTTCATGGAGCTGGCGCAGAGTTATTTCGTCTCCGCCTCGAACCTGAAGCGGATGTTCAAGGAGGCGGAAGCCAGCGGCCTGCTGGGCTGGTCGGCCAGTGAAGACCAGCGGATCCTGTGGGTTTCCTCCGCCTTCCTGGACGATTACTTCCTGTGGCAGTCGCAGAAATTCGCCGCATTGGACGAGGCGTACGCCTGGTCGGTTCGAAAATTGGCTGGCGACGATTAAAAACCGAAGTCCTCGCATCACGCCTCTGTGAAAGGCTGGTGCGATGGTTTCGGGAATAAATCCAGCAGACAAACGGTATTCTTGGTGAGCGCCACAAACGGGCGCATCAGGAGACCGACATGAGCTCCCATCGCGACGACGAACATGGCGAAGGCATCAGCCGCCGCCACGCATTGGAATGCATGATCTGGGCCGGTACCGGCGTTCTCTGGACGGTTTCGGCCGGCGTGCCCGTCTCGCTCAGCCTGCTCGGCGAGGCCGAGGCCGCAAAAGCACTCTCCGATGGCTTCACCTTCCTGCAGATCTCCGACAGCCATATCGGCTTCGACAAGGCCGCCAACCCGCATGCCATCGACACGCTGAAGGAGGCGATCGGCAAGGTCCAGGCCTTGCCGGTGAAACCCACCTTCATGATCCACACCGGCGACATCACCCATCTTTCCAGGGCCGACCAGTTCGACACGGCTCAGCAGATCATCGGCGGTGCCGGCTTCAACATGCACTACGTGCCCGGCGAACACGACGTCATCGACGAGGGCAATGGCCGCGCCTATCTCGATCGCTACGGCAAGAACACCAAGGGTGCGGGCTGGTTCTCCTTCGACCAGAACGGCATCCATTTCGTCGGTCTGGTCAATGTGGTGAACCTCAAGGCCGGCGGGCTCGGCAATCTCGGCGCCGACCAGCTCGCCTGGCTTGCCGACGATCTGAAGTCGGTGAGCGCCTCGACCCCGATCGTCGTCTTCGCGCATATCCCGCTCTGGGCGATCTATCCAGAATGGGGATGGGGCACCGACGATGCGGCGCAGGCGCTGTCACTGCTCAAGCGCTTCGGCTCGGTCACCGTGCTCAACGGCCACATCCACCAGATCATGCAGAAGGTGGAGGGCAACGTGACCTTCCACACGGCCCGCTCGACCGCATTCCCGCAACCCGCACCCGGCACGGCACCCGCGCCCGGACCGATGACGGTGCCTGCGGGTCAATTGCGCGGCCTGCTTGGCATTACCGATGTCGCCGTCCAGCCCGGCAAGGCGGAGTTGGCGATCATCGACAGCACGCTCGCCGGCAGCTGAAACGTGCATCGCATCACCCCTCATCACATGGAGGAAGCCATGTTTCCACCACCTCGCTCCACTCGGCTGCTGGCGGCTCCGCTTGTCGCGCTTGGGATAGCCCTGGCATTTCATTCGCCACTGCTTGCCGCGGATGCGCCGCGCGTGAAGATCGCGAATTTCACGTTCACGCCGGAGAACCTGACCGTCAAGGCGGGCACGACGGTGACCTTCGAGAATGACGACGACATCCCTCACCTTGTCGTGGCCACCGACGGGTCGTTCCGCTCCAAGGCGCTCGACACCGGCGACACCTTTGCCTTTACATTCACGAAGTCCGGTGACTTTCCCTATTTTTGCGGGATTCACCCGCAGATGCAGGGCAAGATCACGGTCAGCCAGTGAAAGCCGACGGTAAGCCCGCCACGGAGCGTTGGCGAGACACATCGACATTGACGGCGATGAAACCACGCAAGCGGTCCGATAAAGGACATCTTGGGGTGGCAACTCGCCCCCGCCACGAATGATGCCGCAACGGCCATCCAGTATAGTCCCGACCGCACAACGTCCGAGCAAATGGCCGTAGCTGCGTGGCGGAAAAGTTGCAGCCGCCCCAGCGGAAATAGCCACAAGTCGAGCACTATCGTTCATCTCGTGGCGTCATTGGATATGCTGACCATAAACCTTTCCGCTGCTTCAGTTTTAAGTATTTACTCAGCCTTGACTGCGGACTAATGCATGCTGCCAATATAAAATGGAAAGCATGTAAGATGACGAGGAAATTGCCTGCGAACCGCAAGTCCACGATGGTCTCACGACTTGCACTGGCATGTACAATCGTGGCCGGCATGGCAGCCACCGGCTGCAGAATGGACCCTCAAAGCAAGGCCGCCTATGACGCGCTGATGGCAAAAAAGGCGGCCGGCGAAACCAGTTCACGCAGTGAAAGTTCGGAGCCGTCGCAAGGGCCAAATCAGTAGCCAGGACCTCGGCGCGATTTTTGCGAACGCGCAAAAAGCCCCGCCAACCTTGCGGCAGCGGGGCTCAAGTCGCCCTTGGAATACGGCGCGGCACTAAAGCTTTCGCCTCAAAACTTCATTTTGCCGGCGTTGAGGGAATGGTCGGTGTGGCGGCTTGCGCTAGGCCTCGGTCGACACGCTGAGTTCGACGCGGTCGGCAGCAAAACGCGTCTCGGCATATTGGATCGGCACGCCCTCGGCATCGACATTGACGGCGATGGCAACGAGCACGATCGCGCCGGCGGACAGCTTGAGATCGGCGAGGTCGGCGGCATCGGCATGGCGCGCCGAGACCAGCGTCGACTTGCGGAAATAGTCCTCGATGCCATAGCGCTGGAAGCTGAGCGTGATCGAGCCAGTTTCGGCATAGGCCTGCTCATAGCCCGGGAACCGCTGGGCATCGAACCAGCTTGTCGCCCGCGATATGGGCCGGCCGTCGGCTTCGCTCAGTGTTTCGAGCCGCAGCACCGGTGCGTCAGCCTCGATCTGCAATGCCTCGGCCACCCGCGCGGCAGCCGGCTCGATGGCATGGGCCAATAGCACGCTGCGCCGGTCCCGCGTCTGGTCCCGCAGACCGGTGGAAAAGCGCGTCCGCGCCGAGATCGGATAGGACAGCTTCTGACGGGTTTCGACGAAAGTGCCCCGCCCCTGCTCGGCCCGCAGAACGCCCTCCTGGACGAGGGCGGCGATGGCACTTCTCAGCGTGTGGCGGTTGACGCCGAAACGCTCGGACAGGACCAGTTCAGGCGGCAGCCGGCCATCAGCGCCCAGCGTGCCTGCTGATATCGCCTGCCTGATCTGATCGGCGATCTGGCGCCACAACGCCACGCCGCTCTTGCGCGTCACCGATGATCCTTGCTCGTTCAAATCCACTGCCCCTGTCATGCGCCCGTCACGGAGCCTCGTTACAAGCCCGTTGTATGTTGTTCGTTTGTATAGAACAATAGACAAATAAGAGAACGGAGCGGCGATGAAGATGGACCGACGGCAGGAGAGAGAATTAGAGGCGGCGCGCAAGGCGGCGATGGCGACATTGGCAATGGCGTCGGGCGACGAGTTGAAGCGGCTGTGCCTGGCTGCCGGCGTGATCGGCGAAGCAGAATTGCTGCGCGGCCCCGAGACCGGGCTGGTGTCGGTGCGCGGACGGATCGGCGGCGGCGGCGCGCCCTTCAATTTCGGCGAGGCAACGGTGACGCGCGCCACGGTGCGCCTGCCCTCCGGCGAGGTCGGCCATGCCTATGCGCTCGGCCGCGACAAGGAAAAGGCGAGGCTGTCGGCCATCACCGATGCGCTCTGGCAGAACGAGGCGCGGCGCGCCGATATCGAGCAACTGATTATCGCACCGCTGCGTGCCGCCCAAACGGCGGCCGATGCGACCCGCCGCGCCGAGACGGCGGCGACCAAGGTCGACTTCTTCACCATGGTGCGCGGAGAGGACTGATGGAACAGGCAATCGACGGCGGTTTCGCCGCTCCCGTTTTCGACGCGCAGGCGATCTTCCGTGCGGTCATGGACGCCATGGCTCGGCCGGGCACGATCCAGCCGGTCGCAGCGCTGACCCAGCCGCCGGCCACACTGTCGGCGACGGCCGGTGCCGTGGCGCTCACCCTTTGCGATCACGACACGCCGCTCTGGCTCGACACTCCGCTTCAGGTTTCGGCGGCAGCAAAATCCTGGCTCGCCTTCCACAGCGGCGCGCCGTTGGCCGCAACGGCTGCCGACGCTCATTTCGCGCTCGTCGCCAATCCGGCAAACCTGATGGCGCTCGAAAATTTTGCGCAAGGGACACAGGAATACCCTGACCGGTCGACGACGCTGATCCTGCAGGTCGAGAGCCTGACGGCAGGCGAGCCGCTCGAACTCAAGGGCCCCGGCATCGAGACTCTTGCCACCATCGCGCCGACGCCGCTGCCGCGCCATTTCGTCGAGCAGTGGAAGCAGAACGGCGCCCGTTTTCCGCGCGGCGTCGACATCATCCTGGCGGCTCCCGACGGCGTCGCCTGCCTGCCCCGCACCACACGCATCAAGACGCTGGAGACCTGATATGTATGTTGCTGTCAAAGGCGGCGAAGCGGCCATCGCCAATGCCCATCGCCTGCTCGCAGACCGTCGCCGCGGCGACCGCTCGGTGCCAGCGCTGCGCATCGACCAGATCGTCGAGCAACTGGCCCTCGGCGTCGACCGCGTCATGTCGGAGGGCTCGCTCTACGACCGCGAACTGGCGGCACTTGCCATTATGCAGTCGCGCGGCGACTTGATCGAGGCGATCTTCCTCGTCCGCGCCTATCGCACCACCCTGCCGCGCTTCGGCTACACCAGGCTGATCGACACTGCCGCGATGCAGGTCGAGCGCCGTGTCTCGGCGACCTACAAGGACCTGCCCGGCGGCCAGTTGCTCGGCCCGACCTTCGACTACACCCATCGCCTGCTCGATCCCGAACTCGCCAACGACGCGGCCGTTCCCGCGCCCGAGCAGCGCGAGGCCGACGGCCAGCGCATGACGCGCGTTTCGGAAATTCTCGCCCATGAGGGTTTGATCGAGGCCGATGGCGAATTGCCGGAGGATCATCTTACCGGCGACATCACCCGCGAGCCGCTGGAATTTCCATTGGCCCGCGACAGCCGCCTGCAGGCGCTTTCGCGCGGCGACGAGGGTTTTCTCCTGGCCCTCGGCTATTCGACCCAGCGCGGCTATGGCCGAAGCCATCCCTTCGTCGGCGAGGTCCGCATCGGCGAGGTCGAACTCGAGCTCGACGTGCCGGAGCTGCCCTTCCCCGTCACGCTCGGCCGCATCCGCGTCACCGAGTGCCAGATGGTCAACCAGTTCAAGGGCTCGGCCAAGGCGCCGCCGCAGTTCACCCGCGGCTACGGGCTGGTCTTCGGCCAGTCGGAGCGCAAGGCCATGGCCATGTCGCTTTGCGACCGGGCCCTGCGCGCCGGCGAACTGGGCGAGGACATCACCGCCCCTGCCCAAGACGAGGAGTTCGTCATTTCGCACTCCGACAACGTCCAGGCCACCGGCTTCGTCGAGCACCTGAAGCTGCCGCATTATGTCGACTTCCAGGCCGAACTCGACCTCGTCCGCCGCATGCGCACCGAGCATGAGAAGCGAAACCAGATCAACGAAACCGAGCAGCGGGAGGCGGCGGAATGACCACCGCAGCATCAGAAATCGCCACCTACAACTTCGCCTATCTCGACGAACAGACCAAGCGGATGATCCGTCGGGCGATCCTCAAGGGCATCGCCATCCCGGGCTACCAGGTGCCATTCGCCAGTCGCGAGATGCCGATGCCCTATGGCTGGGGCACCGGCGGCGTGCAGGTGACGGCCGCGATCATCGGCCCCGACGACGTGCTGAAGGTCATCGACCAGGGCGCCGACGACACCACCAACGCCGTCTCCATCCGCGCCTTCTTCCAGAAGGTCGCAGACGTTGCCGTGACCACCGAGACGGCGAAGGCAACGATCATCCAGACGCGTCACCGCATCCCGGAACATCCGCTGACATCAGGACAAACGCTGGTCTACCAGGTGCCGATCCCCGAGCCGCTGCGCTTCCTTGAACCGCGCGAAACCGAAACGCGGAAAATGCATGCGCTCGAGGAATACGGGCTGATGCACGTCAAGCTCTACGAGGACATCGCCAAACACGGCCGCATAGCCACGACTTACGCCTATCCGGTCAAGGTCGAGGGCCGCTACGTGATGGACCCCTCGCCGACGCCGAAATTCGACAATCCGAAGATGCACATGTCGCCCGCGCTCCAGCTGTTCGGCGCCGGCCGCGAGAAGCGCATCTATGCCGTGCCGCCCTTCACCGAAGTGGTCAGCCTCGACTTCGAGGACCATCCCTTCGAGATCCAGAGCTTCGACCAGCCCTGCGCGCTGTGCGGGGCGGAACAAGTCTATCTCGACGAGGTCATCCTCGATGACAAGGGCGGGCACATGTTCGTCTGTTCCGACACCGACCATTGCGAGACGCGCCAGGCCTGCGGCCATCGCGGTCACCTCTCGCCCGACATCCTGGAGCCTGCCCAATGACCGACGAACCGCTTCTGCGCGTCACGGCGCTGTCCAAATACTATGGCTCGCGCATCGGCTGCGAGGACATCTCCTTCGATCTCTGGCCAGGAGAAGTGCTGGCCATCGTCGGCGAGTCCGGCTCGGGCAAGACCACCTTACTCAACTGCCTGTCGACGCGCCTGCTGCCGACCTCCGGCACCGCCAGCTACCGCATGCGCGACAGCCAGTGGCGCGACCTCTACCGCATGAGCGAGGCCGAACGCCGCTTCCTGATGCGAACCGACTGGGGTTTCGTTCACCAGAACCCGGCCGACGGCCTGCGCATGACGGTGTCGGCCGGCGCAAACGTCGGCGAGCGGCTGATGGCCATCGGCGACCGCCACTATGGCAACATCCGCTCGACCGCCATCGACTGGCTGTCCCGTGTCGAAATCGGCGAGGAGCGCATCGACGACGAACCTCGCGCGTTTTCCGGCGGCATGCGCCAGCGCCTGCAGATCGCCCGTAATCTGGTCACTGGCCCGCGGCTGGTGTTCATGGACGAGCCGACGGGCGGCCTCGACGTGTCGGTGCAGGCGCGCCTGCTCGATCTGCTGCGCGGGCTGGTCACCGATCTCGGCCTTGCGGCCATCGTCGTCACGCACGACCTCGCCGTGGCCCGGCTCCTGTCGCAGCGGATGATCGTGATGAAGGACGGCCATGTCGTCGAAGCCGGCCTCACCGACCGCGTGCTCGACGATCCGCGCGCGCCCTACACCCAGCTTCTCGTCTCCTCGATCCTTCAGGTGTAAGCCATGGCCACGCCACTCATCGTCTCCGAGGTCGCCAAGGCCTTCACCATGCACCTGCGCGGCGGCATCCGCCTGCCCGTCGTCGCCAATGTCTCCTTCTCGGTCAGATCAGGCGAATGCGCCGTGCTCGGCGGCCCCTCGGGCGCCGGCAAGAGCTCGGTCCTGAAAATGGTCTACGGCAATTACGGCGTCGACCAGGGCCAGATCATCGTCGACCACCACGGCCAGCTGGTCGACCTCGCCAGCGCCAACCCGCGCACCGTGCTAGCGGTACGCCGCGACACCATTGGCTATGTCAGCCAGTTCTTGCGCACCGTGCCGCGCGTCTCGGCGCTCGATGTCGTCGCCGAGCCACTGGTGGCCCGTGGGGTAGAGCGCGAGCAGGCGCAGGATCGTGCCGCCCACCTTCTTGCCCGGCTCAACCTGCCGGAACGACTGTGGAGCCTGCCGCCGGCCACCTTCTCAGGAGGCGAGCAGCAGCGCGTCAACATCGCGCGTGGCTTCATCACCGACCACCCGATCCTTTTGCTCGACGAGCCGACCGCCTCGCTCGACGCCACCAACCGCGAGGTGGTGATAGGCCTGATCGAGGAGAAGAAGCTCAAGGGTGTGGCCCTGCTCGGCATCTTCCACGACGCCGACGTGCGCGAGGTGGTTGCCGACCGCATCATCGACGTCACCGCGTTCGCAGCCGGAAAGGTCGCCGCATGAGCCGCAAGCTATCCGAACAGCCCTTGATCCACCCCACCGCCGAGGTCACGCAGTCGACCCTCGGCCGCTGGACCGAGGTGGCCGAGCGCACCCGCATCAGCGAAAGCGTGCTCGGCGACTATTCCTACGTCATGCAGGACTGCAGCCTGTGGTGCGCCACGGTCGGCAAGTTCTCCAATATCGCAGCAGCGGTACGCATCAACGCCACCAACCACCCGACCTGGCGGCCGACGCTGCACCACTTCACCTACCGCGCCTCCGACTATTGGGACGATGCCGAGCACGAGACCGAGTTCTTCGAGTGGCGCCGTTCCAATGCCGTGACCATCGGCCATGACACCTGGCTCGGTCATGGCGTGACCGTGCTACCGGGCGTGACCATCGGCGACGGGGCCGTCATCGGCTCGGGCGCCGTGGTGACCAAGGACGTCGCCCCCTACACAATCGTCGCCGGCGTGCCGGCCAGGCCGATCCGCGAGCGTTTCGACCGAAGAACCGCCGAACGCTTCCAGGCGCTCGCCTGGTGGGACTGGGACCACGCCAGGTTGCGCACGGCACTCGACGATTTCCGCAATCTCTCTGCGGAAGAGTTTCTGGAGAAGCACGAATAGACGTCCGGCTCAGAGCAACAGGAAGAGCTGGATCGCGAACACATTGACCAGATCGACGAAAAACGCCGAGACCAGAGGCAGGATGATGAAGGCGTTGGGCGACGGACCATAGTGCTTGGCCACCGCCGTCATGTTGGCGATGGCCGTCGGCGTGGCGCCCAGTGACAGGCCGATGAAGCCCGCGCACAACACGGCCGATTGGTAGTCCTTGCCAAGCAGCGGGAAAAGCACGACCCAGACATAGGCGGCGACGACAGCCGCTTGTATGATGATGACCACCAGCAGCGGACCTGCCACGCCTGCAAGGGTCCAGAGCTGCATGCTCATCAGCGACATGGCCAGGAATGCCGAAAGCGAATACTCGGAGATCAGCGTCATTGCAGGCGTGCGCGCCGGCCATTTCAGCCGTGGGAAGGCAAGCGGCACCGTGTTGGACAAGGCGACGCCCATGAGCAGGCAGGGCACGAAGAGCGGCAGCTTGATGCCCATGTCCGAGATCAGTCCGTGGACCAGATAGCCGAAGACCACGGCGACATTGACCAACAGCAGTGCTTGCATGAAGGTGGTAGTGTTTATCGGCGCGGCATCCGTGTCGGTCGCGGCCACCCGTCCGTCCGCGGTTCCGGTTTCAGGGCTCAGCTGTCCGCGGTCGACGAGAAACTTCGCCACAGGCCCTCCCAACACGCTGGCCACGATGAGGCCGAGCGTTGCAGCGGCCACGCCGACTTCGATGGCCTGGGGAAAACCGTGTTCGGCAGCGATCGCCGGCGCCCAGGCGATTGTCGTGCCATGCCCGCCGACCAGCGCAATCGAGCCCATGATCAGACCTGCCGGCGAGGGCAGGCCGAACATCCGGACGCTGAGGATGCCGACAGTGTTCTGTACGAAGACGAAGGCAGCGGTCAGCATGGCGAGCACGAACAGCGTCCGGCCGCCGACGCGCAGGTCGGACAGACGAGCATTGACACCGACAGTGGCAAAAAAAATTACCAGGAGCCTGTCGCGCGTGGTCATCTCGAAGACGATTTGCAGCCCCGTGAGGGCATGGAAAACCCAAATGGCTGCGGCCGCGAGAAACCCGCCGGTGACTGGTTCGGGGATGTTGTAGTTGCGCAGGAAGGGGATGCGGCGGTTCAGGATCACGCCGACGAAATAAATGACGATTCCAAGCGTGAGGGTCAGGAAGTCCGGCGAGACGAGAACATTGTTGGCCATGGCCAATCCGCGTTTCTCTTACAACCAGAATGTGGGGCTGGATCAAACGATGCCAATCCTCCCGACTTCAACCTTTCCTAGAAAAAAATTGTGGCCGATTGGCGGTATGGCCCGACCGTGGGTCTCTGCGGGATGTCGGTAAGAAAAAAGACGCGCCCGCAGCCGGCCCTCGAAAGGGCGGCTGCGGGCGCAGCAATCAGTAGGGAACGGTTCAGGCTTGCTGGATCGCCGAGAGCTGCCAGTCGCCACCATTCTGGCGCACGAAGGTCCAGAGCTCAGTCACTTCCGTCGGCGCATCGGCGTCACCCTCGACGACCTTGCCGCTGGCGCGGTCGCGGGTCACGTCGATCGAGGAATAATTGAGTGCGGCGGTAGCGTAATCGCGGTCGCCCTCGCGCCAGCTTTCGGCAATGTCCGCCTGCAGCAGTTGCACGTCGGTCACGTCGTTGCGCACGCCCTTCTGGGCATTGTCGGCGAGTTCCTCGGACAGATATGACACCATTTCGGGGGTAACCAGCCGGCGCAGCGCCTTGTGGTCCTCGCGGCCGAAGGCTTCCTGCACCTCGCTCAGCAGGCGCTGGAAGGCGTCGAGATCGCTCTGGTCAAGCGTGATCTCCTCGCTGACCGGCTGCTGTGGGGCCGAGCCCAGGCCTCCGCCGATGCTCGGGATGTTGAACGCGCGCTTGCCGCCTTCTTCACGCGGCTCCGCATCGCGATAGGCGAAATTGCCGTTGCCACCAGTTGCACCCGCGGCAGCGCCCGCCGGTGCCGGCGAGGCCACCGGCCGCGAGCGGATCAGGCGAAGTACCAGCCAGATCGCGCCGCCGATCAGCAAGACCTGCAGCAGCATGCCGAACATGCCGGCGAGACCGCCGAAACCCTGGCCGAGCAACATGCCGATCAGGCCACCCATCAACAGGCCGCCCAGCATCGAGCCGCCGAAACGGCTCATGAAGCCGGGGCGCTGCTGGGCCGCTGCACCGGGACGGGCCGCGTTGGTGGCCGGGTTGGTCGCCTGACCGGTGTTCGGCGTCATCGACCGCTCCATCGGCGCGGTCTGCTGCGGCGCGGTACGCGTCGGCGGTGCCGACTGGAAGGTGCGCGTGCCGCGACTGCCGAAGCTGCCGCCGCGCCGGGCGTCGGCGTGGTCGACGGCGACCATCGAGAAGGCAAGGAACAGGCCCGCGAAAAGCGTGGCAAAGCGGGTCGTTCGGGACAATTTCATCGGCGGTTCCTCAAAATGAAGTCCGCCCTCATATAATGTCTAACAAGTGTAGTGAAAGGGTCGCCCGTTCAACTTTTCGCGGAATCTTGCCGGAATCGGCCAAGCCTTTGAATCCACGACACTTGAACGCTTCGGCGCGCCCCAGTCAGCGGCTGCGCCCATCGACAGGTATGCGCTGCAGTGTGCCGAGATCGATCTCCTCGATGCAGCGCACATTGATCGCCGCCGTCTTCTCGCCGCTGGGGCTGACGCCCGTGCCGAACGGCGCGCAGCCGCAGTTCTTACAGAACATATGGTCTATAATGTGCTTGTTGAACCTATAGGTCGCCATGGCCTCGGGTGGCGTGTGCAGTGTCAGTTTCTCGCGTGGAACGAACCACAGCAGATACCCCTTCCGGCTGCAGTGCGAGCAGTTGCATTCAAGCGCGCTCGTCGGCTCGCCCTCGACCTCGAACGACACGTTTCCGCAGTGACAGCTTCCCTTGGCCATGAGCCCTCCTCCACTTTCCGCCTCGACGATCCATGTTTGCAGCGCCTGCAAACGAGCTTCAAGGTGCATTTTCGGCACCCCGTCCTGTGCATCGTAACAAAACTGACATGCTCCCGACATTGCAGCTTCATGTCCCGCGTCTAGGCCGATAGCCGAAAAGGGCGGAAAGCCCTGATGGGACAGGGAAGCCACGATGCTCGTAATCCGCAACGTCACCCGCCGCTTCGGCAAGAACGTCGCCGTCAACGGCGTCAATCTCAAGATCCAGCCCGGCCAGATGGTCGGCATCATCGGCCGCTCGGGTGCTGGCAAGTCGACGCTGCTCAAGACCATCAACCGCCTGATCGACCCGAGCGAGGGCTCGATCTCCTTCGACGGCACCGAGGTATCGTCACTTCGCGGCGCGCAGTTGCGCCGCTGGCAGCGCGACTGCGCCATGATCTTCCAGCAGTTCAACCTGGTGCCGCGCCTCGACGTGCTCACCAACGTTCTGCTCGGCCGCCTCAACCATCGTTCGACCGGCCTGAACCTGCTCGGCATCTTCTCCCGCGAGGAGCGCATCCGGGCCATCGCCGCCCTCGAACGGCTCGACATCGCCCGCACCGCACTTCAGCCTGCAGGCACGCTGTCGGGTGGCCAGCAGCAGCGCGTCGCCATTGCCCGGGCTTTGATGCAGGAGCCGAAGCTGATCCTCGCCGACGAGCCCATCGCCTCGCTCGACCCGCTCAACGCCAAGGTGGTGATGGACGCATTGCAGGACATCAACCTGCGCGAGGGTATCACCGTCATCACCAACCTGCACACGCTCGACACCGCCCGCACCTACTGCAACCGCATCATCGGCATGCAGGGCGGCGCGGTAGTCTTCGACGGCGCCCCCGAAGAACTGACCACTGAAGCCGTACGCCTGGTCTATGGCGCCGACAGCGACGGCGCAGAGATTTCCGAAGCCATCACCTCGACCAGCATCCGCCCGGCCAAGGTCAAGGTTCCCGCATCCGCCGCACCTCTGGAACCGGCCTACGCCCCGGCCTGAGGCCATCAGCGGTCGTCTCGCCCGCGTCAAGGGCCGGCCATCAGCAACCACAACAACCCGGCGATGGGCCGGGAAAACTGGAGACCTGCAATGTTCAAGAAAGCACTTCTGGGTGCCGTTTCGCTTGCCGTGCTGGCAATCGGACAGGCCCATGCCGCAGACCTCAAGGAATTCCGCATCGGCCTGATCGGCGGCGAGAACGAAGCCGACCGCCTGCGCAACTTCCAGTGCCTGGTCGACCAACTGCCGAAGGCCATCGGCGTCGAGAAGGTGTCGCTGTTCCCGGCCGCCGACTATGACGGCACCATCCAGGGCCTGCTCGGCGGCACGCTCGACTACGCCGAGCTCGGCGCTTCGGGCTACGCCAAGATCTACCTGCAGAACAAGGATGCGGTCGAGCCGATCCTGACCACCGTCCAGACCGATGGTGCCACCGGCTACTATTCGATCATGGTCGCCAAGAAAGACTCCGGCATCACCAAGCTCGAAGACCTCAAAGGCAAGAAGCTCGGCTTCGCCGATCCCGACTCGACCTCGGGCTACCTGATCCCCGCAACCTCCCTGCCCAAGGACCTCGGCGGTACCGCCGTGAAGGACTACTTCGCCGAGACCGGCTTCGGCGGCGGCCATGAAAACCTCGTCCTCGAAGTGCTGAAGGGTACCTTCGATGCCGGCACGACCTTCGGCTCAGGCGTCGGCGAGTTCAAGGACGGCTACACCTCGGGCAACCTGCGCAAGATGGTCGACAAGGGCATCCTCGACATGGACGACCTGGTCGAGGTCTGGAAGTCGCCGCTGATCCCGAACGGCCCGATCGTCGTGCGCACCTCGCTCGACGCCGACATCAGGACCAAGTTCAAGGACTACATGATGAAGCTGCCGGAAACCGATCCGGCCTGCTTCGCGGCGATCCAGGGCGGCGACTTCAAGGGCTTCACCGAAGTCACCCCTGAATTCTACCAGCCGGTCATCGACGCCCGTAAGGCGCAGATCGGCAGCTAAGCCCTCAGGCAACGCGGACGCGCCGCGCCCACATCGCGGCGCGTCTTTTCCTTGATCCGGGACCGGACGGAATTTTCATGACAATGCCCCTATCGGACGTCGGCCTCGCGGTCGAGCGCCACTGGCGCGAACTCGCCAGCCGACGCCGCCTGCACACCATCGGCGGGCTGATCCTGCTGTTCGTCGCCCTGTCCGGATCGCTCTGGTTCGCCAACGAGTCCAATGCTGGAAAGTTCTTCGACCGGCTGCCGCATTTCTTCGACTTCACCGACCAGTTGATGCCGCGCGACGCCTACGAGATCGGCCGCGCGCTGTTCGACCTGCCCTCGCCCTATGACGATGGCAGCCTGAAATTCGACTACCCCGAGGGCCGCATGTATCTGTTCGGCTCGTTCTACCTGCCCGAATATGTCTACAAGATGCTGGAGACGATCAACATCGCGCTCGTCTCGACGATCATCGGCTTTGCGCTTGGTTTCGCGCTCTGCTTCCTCGCCGCCTCCAATCTGGTGACGCAGCGCTGGCTGCGCTTCTTCGTCCGCCGCTTCCTCGAAATCCTGCGCGCCTTCCCCGAGATCGTCATTGCCGGCTTCTTCCTCGCCATCCTTTCAATGGGCGCGATACCGGCGATCATCGCCGTGTCCCTGCACACCATCGGCGCGTTGGGAAAGATGTTTTTCGAAGTCGTCGAAAACGCCGACATGAAGGCCGACGAAGGCCTGCGCGCCGTCGGTGGCAACTGGCCCGAGCGCGTCTGGTTCGGCATCGTGCCGCAAGTCATGCCAAACTTCATCAGCTACGGCCTGCTGCGCCTCGAAATCAACGTGCGCGCCTCCACCATCATCGGCGCGGTCGGCGGCGGCGGCATCGGCGAGGCGCTGCGCCTGTCGATCAGTCGCAATCACGAGGCCAAGACGCTGGCCATCATCCTCCTCCTGTTCTGCACCATCATTGCGGTCGACCAGTTCTCCGCCTGGCTGCGCAAGAAGCTGGTCGGCGAGCAGGCCTTCGCCTTCGGCCGCGGAGAATAAGTCAATGACCACCATTTCCATGACCGACATGCAGGCAATCGCCGACCGCCATCCTGATGTCTTCTCAGGCTCGTGGCGCAAGAGCCTGACCGGCTGGGCGGTCAGCGCCGGCATCGTGGCTTATCTCGCCTTCGCCTGGTGGTTCTTTTCGGTCGGCGCCGTGCTCGCCGGCGGCAACTGGGGCATCGCCGGCACCTACCTTGCCGACTGGGTGTCCTACGAGGTTCGACCGCAGATCGTCTTCAAGCAAGACCGGCTGGATATCGGCTATCCCCGTTTCTCCTCCTACCGCCCCGACCGGCATCCCGAATGGCTGAGCTTCGATCAGGCCGCCAAGGGCACCACCGCACCGGCCAACAAGGCATCGGCCAGCCGTGTCAGCGCCGAGATCGGCCGCAACAACGCAATCGAGATTACGCCCGCCAACGTCACCGTTTCGCGTGGCGGCGAGACGCTCGACATTGCCATCATTCCGGGCACCAGCGCCACGCCTGCCGGCGACCTGCCCACCTGGGCGACGCAGAAGGCGCCTGGCGAAAAGATCATGGTCGATTTCGGCTTTGCCGGCAGCGCCCAGATCGACGCCGACGACGTCAAGATCCGCCACCGCTTCCTCGGCTGGGAGAACTTCTTCTTCGACGCCAATTCGCCCTTCTGGGGCAAATCGACAGGCGAAGTGTTCTCGCTGCTCCTGTCGGGCGAACGGCTCGACCCGAAGATGTCGAACGCCGCACTCGCCTGGGACAACATCGTCAACAACTCCGAATGGCAGCATGGCGACGTCTGGCTGAAGCTATTGCAGACCATCGTCATGGCCTTCGTCGGCACGCTTTTCGCCAGCCTGCTCGCCTTCCCGCTTGCTTTCCTTGCGGCGCGCAACATCACCCGCAACCGCCTCGTCAACCAGGTCACCAAGCGCTTCTTCGACTTCCTGCGCTCGGTCGACATGCTGATCTGGGCACTGTTCTTCACCCGCGCCTTCGGTCCCGGCCCGATCGCCGGCATCTCGGCGATCTTCTTCACCGACACCGGCACCTTCGGCAAACTCTATTCCGAAGCGCTGGAGAACATCGACGACAAGCAGCGCGAGGGCATGCGCTCGGTCGGTGCCTCGCCGGCGTCGGTCCAGCGCTACGGCGTGGTGCCGCAGGTGCTGCCGGTGCTGGTCAGCCAGTCGCTCTATTTCTGGGAATCGAACACGCGCTCGGCCACCATCATCGGCGCGGTCGGCGCCGGCGGAATCGGACTCAAGCTTTGGGAAGCGATGCGCACCAACTCCGACTGGGAAAACGTCGCCTATATGGTTTTGCTGATCCTGATCGTGGTGTTCATCTTCGACAATATTTCCACCGCATTGCGCCAGCGGCTGATCGGAAAGAAGGCGAATGACTAAAGATGATACGTTGGACTTGCAAATCTGACGAAGTCAGCCACTACTTCGTCAAACTGTCACGCAAATCATCTAACGGGCGACTGCTCGGAGCTAAGGCGAGAAAATCGGATGCGATTGCCTCGTCGATGCTGGATTTTTCGGAATACGCGCTCGCGTCCATGCGGACACGCGGCGCCTGTGGGGGACCGGTTCATGCGCTACGCCATCTATTTCACGCCACCGCACGATGATCCGCTGTGCCGTATCGCGGCCGGCTGGCTCGGGCGCGACGCGTTTGGCGGTGCCTTGACCCCGGCCAAGGCCTTCGGCGAGCTCCCGGCGTCGGAAGTTGCTTTCCACACGGCCGCGGCACGGCGCTACGGCTTCCATGCCACGCTCAAGGCGCCGTTCAGGCTGGCCGACGGCACGTCGGAAACCGCACTGATCGACGCGGTCGACGCCTTTGCCGCCGACGCCGTGCCCTTCGACATTCCACGCCTGAAGCTCGCCCAGCTCGACGGCTTCTTCGCGCTGGTTCCGGCCGAGCCGCGGCCCGAACTCCAGACATTTGCCGGCGACGTGGTCACCGTCTTCGAGCCGTTCCGCGCGCCCCTTACCGACGCCGAGATCGCCCGCCGCAACCCCGCAGCACTGTCGCCGCAGGAATGCCGCTACCTGAACCAGTGGGGCTATCCCTACGTATTCGACGCCTTCCGTTTTCACATGACGCTCTCCGGCCGCGTGGCTGGAGAGGAAGCCCCGCGCGTGCGGGCCGCAATCGAACAATGCCTGGGCAATGTGCTCGACCGGCCGGTGCCGGTCGAAGGCCTCGCCATCTTCGTCGAGCCATCCGCCGGCGGACCCTTCGAGGTGCTGAGCTACCACGCGCTGGGCAAGCAAGCTGAAAGAAAGACCGCCTGAAATGACCGACCTTGTTTTGAAAAACGCCCGCCTGGTTCTGGCAAACGAAGTGATCGACGGCTCGCTCGTCATCCGCGACGGCCGCATCGCCGACATCTCCAGCGGTCCGGGCACCGTCGGCGAGGACATGGGCGGCGACTTCGTCATTCCAGGCCTTGTCGAACTCCACACCGATCATCTCGAGGGCCACTACGCCCCGCGCCCGCGCGTGCGCTGGAACCCGATCGCCGCCGTGCTGGCCCATGACGCGCAGGTGGCCTCGGCCGGCATCACCACCGTCTTCGACGCGCTGCGCGTCGGCATGGACGAGGATGCCGAGATGACCGCCGCCGACATGCGCAAGCTGGCCGACGCCATCGAGGACAGCGTGCGCAACGACCGCGTCCGCGCCGACCACTTCATCCACCTGCGCTGCGAGGTTTCGGCCGCCGACTGCCAGGAGAGCTTTGCCGTCTTCGACGGCGACGATCGCGTCCGCATGGCCTCGCTGATGGATCATGCTCCGGGCCAGCGCCAGTTTGTCGATCTCGAGACCTACGCCTATTACTACCAGCGCAAGCTGAAGATGAACGACGTCGAGTTCAAGGCGTTCTGCGACAAGCGCATGGACGACTCCGCGCGCAATTCGCGGCCCAACCGCGAGTTCATCTCGAAAGCCTGCCATGCCCGCGGCATCGTGCTGGCAAGCCACGACGACGCCACATCAGCCCATGTCGACGAGGCGATCGCGCAAGGCATCCGCGTCGCCGAATTCCCGACCACGGTCGAAGCCGCCAGCGCCTCCAAGGGTGCGGGGCTCGGCGTTCTGATGGGCGCACCAAACGTCGTGCGCGGCGCCTCGCATTCCGGCAACGTCTCGGCCCGCACGCTCGCCGAGCATGGTCTACTCGACATCCTGTCGTCGGACTACATTCCCTTCAGCCTGATCCAGTCGGCCTTCTACCTCGGCGAAGTCGTCGAGGGCATTTCGCTGCCGCAGGCGGTCGCCATGGTGTCGAAGAACCCGGCCGACGCGGTCGGCCTCACCGACCGCGGCGTCATCGAGACGGGCCGTCGCGGCGACCTGGTGCGCGTGCGCGTCGACGAGCATGTGCCCGTCGTCCGCACCGTCTGGCGCGAAGGCCGCCGCGTCGCCTGATCCTCGGGCCGAAGGCAGCCGGCGTCTGGCTGGCTGCTGGCCTGTCGATAGAGAGGTCTGGCCCATGGGTTCGCTGTGGACCAGTTCGGCAATTGGCTCTACGAACGGCCATGGAATCCGATGGCCACCCCCAGAAAGTGATCGTCATTGGCGGAGGCATTGCCGGCCTCTCGCTCGCCGCCGCCGTCCAGCAATGGGCGTCCGTGGTGGTGATCGAACGAGAGCCACAGCTCGGCTACCACGCCAGCGGCCGTTCGGCGGCGCTGTTCTCCGAGACCTATGGCAACGTGCTGGTGCGTGCGCTGTCGGTGGCGAGCCGGCCGGCGATCGTCAACGGCGGTTTCATCGAGCACGAGCGTGGGGCGCTGCATCTCGGCGGTCCGGACGATGCGGACACCATCGACACAATGGCCCGCGAACAGCAGGCGCTGGTGCCCAGCGTCCGCCGGCTCAGTCCGGCCGAAGTCAACGCATTGGTGCCGGCCATCGCCCCTGAAAGAACCTGCGGCGGCGTCTACGAACCCGGCGCAATGGACATCGACACCGGCAAGATGGTGCAGGCACAGGCATCGGCGCTGAAGGGCGCCGGCGGCAGGATCATCACCGGCGCGGAAGTGCTGGAAATCTCGCGCGGCCCGAGCGGCTTTAGCGTCGTCACCACGGCTGGCACGCATGATGGCGACATGGTCGTCAACGCCGCCGGCGCCTGGGTCGACGTCATTGCCGCCCGCGCCGGCCTGTCCGGCCTCGGCTTCGCGCCCAAGCGGCGCACCGCCTTCCTGTTCGATCCGCCCGACGGCCTCGACACGCGCAAATGGCCGCTTGTCATCGACCTGCACGAGCGCTTCTATTTCAAGCCTGACGCTGGCCGGCTGATCGGCTCGCTCGCCGACGAAACTGATTCCGAGCCGTGCGACGCCTATCCCGAAGACATCGACGTGGCGACCGCCGCCTACAACATCGAGGAGACAACGGGCCTGCCGGTCGGCCGTCCGCAGACGCCGTGGGCGGGCCTGCGCACCTTCTCGCCCGACCGCAGCCCGGTGGCCGGCTTCGACCCGCGGCTTCCCGGCTTCTTCTGGCTCGGCGGCCAGGGCGGCTATGGCTTTCAGGTTTCGCTGACGCTCGCCAGGCTTTCCTCGGCGCTGATGCGCGGCGAGCCGATCCCCGCCGACCTCGCCCGGCTGGGCGTGGCCTATGACGACCTCTCGCCCGAGCGCTTCCTGCGCGGATAGGTTCTTCAGGAGATCAGACGCCGAGATTCTCGGCCGTCTGGCGAAGGTCTGCGCCCAATTCTGACGTCACCTCCAACGCGCGGTCCTCGCGCGCTTGAGTGCCATTTGCGGCCACATGAGCGGCGATGACCTCGTCGCGCTTGCGGATCAGTCCCTTGATCTCTTCAGAATAGAGTCCGACGACGGCGGCGAGCCAGCGGTTGACCAGATAGGACGGCCGAGCGAAATGCGGGTCGAAGCGCGGCAGAAGCGCAATCGTAGCTTCCGCTTCCAGCCAATTGTCGTCGACCACCCACTGGTTGACCGTGAACAGCCTGATGAGCTGGCCATAGGCATCGACGCCGATGGCAACGAGGTGATGGACCGGTCCGCCCGCCCCTTCCGGACGGACGAAGCAGTGGAAATGCCCGTGCTCGGCCTGCCCTTCCTGCGGTGGGTGGCTGTGATAGTACCACTGCGCACCCGTCTCGGGATCGAACACGTCGCCGGCCGGAAAATGCTCCCACACGGCAACCGGCTTGCCCTCGCGCAAGGTCTCGAGCAGCACGTTGGTGCCCGACTTCGCCAGCACCTGCTCGCAAAACAGTGCCTGCCGCGCTGCCTCCGACCTTGCTTCGTCCATTGCTTGCCTCCGGCGTCCAGCCTGCCCTATTGCGGCTGCGCCGCGCAAGGCGAAGCTGCAGGGGCTGCCGCGCATGGCGAAGCCGGGGCGGCAGCACATGGAGAAGTGGCTGGCGCGGCTGCACAGGGCGACGTGGCGGCGCATGGAGCGGCCGCCGCGCAAGGCGAAGCCGCCGCGCAAGGCGATGCCGCCGAACACGGATTGGCAGCGGCGCAGGGTGCAGCCGCCGCACATGGCGATGCAGCCGAGCACGGGTTGGCAGCCGAGCATGGATTGCCCGCGGCGCACGGGTTTCCGGCAGCACACGGCGTTGCCGCAGCACTGGCCGCCGGCAAGGGCTTGGGGGCTGCAAAGCGGTAGTGGTCGACCGCCACCGCCGAAGTGGCGGCCAGGAAGGCCGTGCCGAACAGGAGGGTGTTACGCGCGCTCATTTCTTGAATCCATCGAGACCAAACAGGGGACGCAGCGCGACACCGCCGAGGCTGCCGACAAAGGCCGAAGCGAACCAGAGCCAGCCATGCACGCTGCCCGAGGCGATGCCTGAAAACAGCGCGCCGACATTGCAGCCGAAGGACAGCCGCGCGCCATACCCCATCAGCACGCCGCCGATGGCCGCTGCCAGGAACGAGGCGAAGGGCACCTTGACCTTGGGCGCAAACTTTCCGGCGAGGCCAGCGGCAAGTGCCGCGCCCAAAATGATGCCGAAATTCATCAACGAGGTGACGTCAGCAAGAACGCTGGAGCCGAGCGCCTTGGCAGGCCCCGGCCAGCCCCAAAAGGCCCAGGTCTCGACCGGAACGCCAACCGCCTGCGCGATCTTCGCGCCCCACAAGCCAAAGCCAAAGGTCACCGACCACGGGTGGCCCGCCGTCAGCAAGGTCGCGATGTTGAGGCCGGCGAGCAGAAGACCAGCGCCGACCAGCGGCCACGGTCCGTAGAGAAGCCTCGCAAGCCCTTGACGCGGCGCAGGCTTGGCCTTTTCGAGGCCGCCATGGGCGCGGCGCTCGACCAGAACGGTTGCCACAGCGACCGCACCGAGACCGACGAGCGTGACGATCACCCCGCCCGGCACACCGAGTGCCCTGCCGAGGCTGATTTCGGGCACAGACGGCAGCGCCAGCCACCACGGCAGATGCGCGGTGCCGATGACGGCGCCAACGATGAAGAAGATGAGGGTCACCAGCATGCGCGAGCTGCCGCCGCCAACGGTGAACAGCGTGCCCGAGCCGCAACCGCCGCCGAGCTGCATGCCCAGGCCAAACATCGCAGCACCCACCAGCACCGACACGCCGACCGGGGCAAAGGCGCCGACCAGCGGCTGGCCGTTGGCGCTGCCCATGGCCAGCAGCGGGATGAAGACCACCGAAGCCGCCGCGATCATCAGCATCTGGGCGCGGATGGCATTGCCACGCCGCTCGACGACGAAACGCCGCCAGCCGCCGGTGAAGCCGAAAGACGCATGATAGAGTGTCAGGCCGAGCAGGCCGCCGATGAGGAACAGCAGCGCCTGGCGCGTGTCGATCGCCTGGCCGATTGCCAGCGCGCCGAGCACGAAGGCTAGTCCGACGAAAATCACCGGGCCTTTGTCGAGGTTGACCGGCGCGAACGGGGCCGCTGCCGTAGCATTTATCTGGGTCATTTCACTTCAGTCATTCTGTTGTCTTGGACAGCGTGTCCGGTGCAAACGAAGACGTCCAGGATCGCTCCTGGACATCTTGCAAGCTTGGCGTGCCGCTCAGCGTCGATCAAGAACCGGGCTGCACGGGACGGGCCGGGTCGGCCGCCCACTCGGCCATCGAGCCGTCATACATCTTGGTGTTCTTGTTGCCTTCGATCTCGCTCAGGCCGAACCACACCACCGAGGCCCAGTGGCCAGTGTTGCAGAAAGCGATGTTGTCTTCGTTGGCAGCGAGACCGGCGCCCTTGGAGAGCGCAGCCACCGCATCCTTGGACGCGAAGGAAGCCTTGCCGGCGTCATACAACTTGCTGTTTTCCAGGTTGACCGCGCCAGGAATGGTACCGGCGACGCGGACGACCGGGCTCTTGGCCTCGCCCTTGAACTGTGTCGCCGGACGGCCGTCGACCAGCTTGGTGCCCTGAGCGCGCGCCTTTTCGACATCAGCGGTGGTGGCGAGCAGTTCCGTCTTGAGCGCGCCAGTGAAGGTCGCCGCAACAGGCTTGACCGCGTCCGTCGAAATCTCGCCGGCTGCTGCCTCCCATGCGCGCTGGCCGCCATCAAGGATCGAGACAGCGTCGTGGCCGAGCACCTTGAAGGTCCAGTAGACGCGCGTCGCGCCACCGAACTCCGAGGAGTCGGTTCCGTTCGGCACAATGACGACGTGGCTGTCGTTGCTGACGCCGAGCGCGCCGATGGTCTTGGTGACCTGGTCGAGCGGCGGCAGCATGCCGGGCACGCCGTTGACCTCCGCGCGCCAGCCGGCGGTCGAGTAAGGCGCATTCACCGCGCCCGGGACATGGCCCTTGTCATAGGGATTGCCGGCATCCTTGGCGACGTCGCGGACGTCGATGACGACCAGGCTCTTGTTGCCGAGCTGCGACTTCAGCCATGCGGCATCGACGAGCGGCTGGTCGGTCAGGCGTTCCGCCTGCGCACCGGTGGCGAAGGCCAGAGCGGCGCCGAATGCCGCGGCAAGAAGGGAAAGACGCATCCCACAACTCCTGAAATAGGATTCCAAAAACAAGCTTCGAGAGCAGTTATAGCCGCGTGCATGCGGCCGGGCACGGCAAGCAGCTCCCATTTTCGAACGCACCAGGGAAAGCCATTCGCAAAGAACAGCATCTGATGGAATTTCATTCCACAAGAAAGCCCACTTCCCGTAACGACAAAACGATATTGGCTCTTCACAAAAGACCCATTGGGATGATTTTCTCCCGGGCATGCGGGGGGCGGAGCAAACCGCATTGAAGGGCGGCGAGCGCCGGCCAAGAGTATCGAGGAAGTAAAGACATGCGTTTGCCCAAGGCCTTGGCCGCCGCAATGCTCGGCGCGGCTCTTGCCGTCTCTTCGGCGCTGGCCGCCCCACCCCGGGACACGCTGGTCGTTGCCGACGCGATCGACGATGTGCTGACGCTCGACCCGGGCGAAGTCGGCGAGGTCGGCGGTGTTCTCGCCAGCAGCCAGATCTATCAGTCGCTGGTCAGCTTCGACATCGACGACCCCACCAAGATCAAGGGATTGCTGGCCGAAAGCTGGACCGTCTCGCCCGACGGCAAAACCTTCACCTTCAAGATGAATCCGCGCGCCCGTTTCGCCTCGGGCAATCCGGTGACCGCCTGGGACGCCGAATTTTCGCTGCGGCGGGTGGTTCACTTGAGATCGCGCTCGGCCTTCATCATCGGCCAGTTCGGCTTTTCGCCGGAGAATGTCGACGACCGCATCAGGGCCCTCGACGACCAGACGCTGGTGATCGAGATTGCCGACACCTATGCGCCTAGCTTCCTGTTCTACTGCCTGTCTTCCTATATTGGCGCCATTGTCGACAGCAAGGTCGTCAAGGCACATGAGGTCAGCGGCGACTATGGCAATGGCTGGTTGAAGGCCAGCAACTCCGCCGGCTCGGGCCCGTTTACACTGGGCGAATGGCGGCCCGGGCAATCTATCCAGCTCGAGCGCAACGGCAACTACTGGGGCCCGGCGCCCAATCTCGAGCACATCTTGATCCGCCACGTCGCTGAAAGCTCGGCCCAGCGTTCCATGCTGGAGACCGGCGAAATCGATATTGCAAACCGCCTCCGGCCCGACGATTTCGACGTGATCGCAGCAAATCCCGACTTTTCCGTCATCAACGGCCGCTCGGGCAACATCTACTATCTGGGCCTCAATGTGCGAAACCAGTACCTGGCTAACCCCAGGGTGGTCCAGGCGATGAAGTACCTGATCGACTACCAGGGCATCGCCAAAACCGTCTCGCGCGGCGCCATGGAGGTACACCAGACGCTGCTTCCCGACGGCTTTCTCGGCGCCATCTCCTACAAGCCGTATGAATTCGACCTCGACAAGGCGCAGGCGCTGCTTAAGGAAGGCGGTATCAGCGGCGATTTTTCGCTTGACATGGTAGTGTGGGACACGCAGCCCTACATCGACGTCGCCAACGCCATCAAGACGACCATGGCGACCGCTGGCATCAACCTTAATCTCCAGTTCGTCGACGGCCGCGAATGGCTCGACCGCTACCGCAATCATGACCTCGACATCTGGCTCGGCCTCTGGGGCCCGGACTATCCCGACCCGCATTCCAACGCCAAGGCCTTCGCCGTCAACAAGCAGGACGCGCCCGACGGCTCGGACAGCCTTGCCGACCGCTTCGGCTGGAAGGCGGGCCCCCTTTCGCCAGCCGCCATGGCAGCCGTTCGCGAGCAGGATACGGACAAGCGCAAGGCAATGTATGAAGCGATCCAAAAGGCGCACACCGACACCTCGCCGTTCATCCTGATGTTCCAGGAAGTGCGCAAGGTCGCAACCAACGCCAGCATCAAGGGCCTGGTGACGGGCACGACCTTCTCCGACGACCGCTACTGGGCGGTGTCGAAGTAGCTCTGCCGGTCAGCCCGTGGGCCTTGCCGGGGCCATATCAGATCGGCAGGACCTTTGGCTCCTGCCCGCTCAGGCAGGAAGCGCTCGCGGATATTTCGACCTCCGTTGGAAGCCGAAGGATCGTTGCGGGCGAGCCCTTATCGAATACACGATCAATGCGGAAACGCATGATCCTCAACGATCTTCCAGATCTGCCGGTTGATGTCCCTGATTGCTTCGATCGAGGCGTTGATGCGATGCATCTCGTCGTCGTCCAGTTCTTCGTGCTTGCCGTAGCGGACGGCATCCTTGCTGTCGAAGATCCGCATCAGTTGGGTACTGGCGCGCGTCCCGGTCTCGTCGAAGGAATAGATGCAATGGCTGTATTTGTTTCGCAGCTTGCCCTGGTGCGTGAGTTGGCCGGCCACCGACAGCACCGCCTCGCGGCAGTCCGGCGACGTCGTCGTCATCTTGGCCAGGCGTTCGACCAGATCGAGCCGCGCCCGTGTGGTGTTCAGCGTCAGGAAGATGATGATCGCCGTTTCCTTGTCGACCTTGGCAAGGCCGGCAATCAGATAGATCAGCAGGCTTTCAGTGTTGGTCCAACTGTAGTTGAGCTGGCCGACAACGAGCAGCACCTCCTGGAAGCGAGGCATCTGGCGCTTATGCCAAGGGCTGAGCGCGCAGCGCCGATGCCGCGCCACGCCCACCCAGCATATCGCGCCGCTCATGATAGATGGCCGCGGCTTCGGTGCGGTTGTGGGCGCCCAGCTTGCTGATGATGTTGTGCAGGTGGATCTTCACCGTGTGCTCGGACAGACCCAGCGCCGCGGCAATGAGCTTGTTCTGCAACCCACGCGCCACCATGCCCAGGATTTGCAGCTCGCGGTCGGTCAGGTCATCGAGGTCGTCCGCCTCACCTGCATGCCGCCCGGTATGGGGGGAGCCGTCGCCGATGCCCGTGGCTGCCTCCGTCGGCTGGCGCGCAATCATCGGTTCGAACAGCGACAGGGGAAAATACTCACCGCCCCGCAACACCAGGCGAACCACCGACAGCCAGACGTCCAGCTTCAGGTTCATAGGCAGCACGCCGCGAACATTGCGGGCCGTCACCACGTCGCGGATCGAAACCTCGTGTCGTCCGTCTTCCTGGATGAGCATGATCTGCGCGCCCGGATGCAGATGCGCAAGCCGCACCGAATGTCCAGCCACGTCAGACAATTGGGCCGCATCGAGCAGGATGAGCGACACCGGACAATCGAAGCCCACGCAGGCATCCGCCAACGTGGCAACCTGTTGGACCGAAATCCACGCAAACTCGCGTTCGATCGCGCAAACCAAACTCTCCGAAACGAAATCGGTCGGAGCAACGATCAGCAGTGTCTTGCATGACTTCGTCGCGGAACCACCGGCTCCGGGCGCGCGGCGCGCGCTGGGAATTGCCACCCGATACATGATGCCCTCCCCCCAAATTTTCGCAATTACACAGGATTCCTGCTTACCGTGAACCGTCGAACATTATGAACAGATAATATACCATTTGTTAACGCTTCGGTATAAGCAAGACGATCTATTCTTCGCATGACGGTAGTCCGTCCAGATCCCACCATTGTCGACAGAGCTAGCTCGCCCGACCCATGCGCCTTTGGAGTTTCGAAGGCCCGAAAGTCATTGCTTTACCCGATGACAGCAAGCGCCACACGGCATCGCCACCCCAAACCGGAAGAAATTGTAGATCAAAATCAAGAGTTAATAGATATCTCGATTGACTGACGCGAACAACTGGAGCGTCAGAACCCTTTATTTGACGTGTCACCCAAAAAGACTAGCGCTAACTGTCAGCTTACAATTTCCCGGGCACCGCCACAGACTTTGCGAGTTTCGCGGGCAGAACGTGGGATTTTCAGCATTGAGACATGTCGTGGGCACGGCCATTTTCGGAAGGCCGGAACATCACGACATTGTGAAGATGCTGCCCCAAGCCTCCCCGTGAACCGGGGAGATGTGGTCACCGGAAACCATACCGGATCGCCGGTTGCCAGTCCCCCAGACGCCGAAATCCTTGAAGTCGAAAATAGACACGCCGCGTATGCCCAAGGCCGTGTGAGAGATGAAGACGGTCCGGCAGCAGCGGCAGCACCGAGGACAAGACGATGGCTGACCGTAACAGCAATCTCAATGCATTTGGCCTGCAGCTTCCCGGTGGTCGTGCCGATTCCGGCAGTGACGACCAGGACAAATCCCAAAGCAATGCGCAGAAGAGCGGCGTAGGGGCCAAAGACAAGGATACCAGCGCTGGCGACAAGAACGAGACAGCGAACAAGCCCAATCCCGACAAGGATGATGACCGCGGGAACCAGCACGACCCACGGAACGGTGACAAGCCGGACGGCGAACACAAAAACGACGGCGACGATGGGGACACGCAAAACCAACAACAACAACAGCAACAACAACAATCCGTCGATGTCACCGTCAATGTCCCCGACCCGGCGCCGACGTCCGGCGACCCTCTTGGCTACGTTGAAATCCACGACGTCAGCGGCACGGTAGGCGACGTCTTGTACACCGCGAGTGGCGACATAAACTATGACCCCGGTATCGATGTCTCCTTCAACAACCTGCTCAACGGCGCCCTGAACGGGTCCAGCAGCGCGGCCTATGTCACCAACCAGGTCGCCAACATGTCGGACGACGACACGCTGGATAATGCGAACCTCACGAACTCCGGCATCTTCTCGCAGGATCTGGATGCCAAGGGCGGCTTCTCCAAGGCCGGCGACGGCATCAGCGCGGGCGGCGGCGGCGGCGGCGGCGGCAACGCCAAGGCTGACGGCGGCAACGGCGGCGATGGCGGCGGTGCCCACGGCGGCAAGGCCGACGGCGGCGATGGCGACGGCGGGCTTGCACTGAGTGCTGCGCTGGGCGGCGACGCCAAGAGCTACACCAAGGCAGACGCCGGTGACAGCACCGGCGGCGACGGCAAGAACGATGCCGACGGCGGCAAGGGTGACGGCGGCAATGGCGCCGCCGGCGGTAACGGCCTCGGTCTGGGTCTCGGACTTGGCCTGGGGCTCGGCCTGGGCGTCGGCGTGGGCGGCGATTCTGGCGCCAGCAGCGGCGGAGCCGGAGCCAGCAGCGGCGACGTCGGCGCCTCTAGCGGCAATAGTGGCGCTGGCGGCTCAGGCGGCAACAATGGCAACACCAACGGCGGCGACGTGGAAAGTACAGGGGGCGACGGGATCGATGCATTCGTGCCGATCTTGCCGATCCTCAACCTCGGTGTCGGCGGTGCCGCAGACGGTGACGGCGACGGCGGCGCGGCCACCGGTACCGGCGGCGCGGGTGGCGGCAGCGGCGCGACCGGCGGCGTTGGCGCGACATCGGGTGCCGCCAATGCAGCGACCGGCGCGGCAAACTCGACCGGCGGCGACGGCAACGGCACTGGCGGTGTCGGCACCGGTAACGGCAGTGGAACTGGCGCCGGCGGTGACGGCGGCTTCGGCGGCCAGGGTCTCGGCGGCAATGCGACCAATGGCGATGCGACCGGCGGCGCGAGCAATGGCGGCAATGCCTTGGCCTGGGGCGGCGACGGCGGCGATGCCCTCAGCGGCGCCTGGGCCGGCGGCGGCATCGGCGGTGACGCCACGGGCGGTACCGCATTCGGCGGAGCAGGTGCCTTGGGCGGCGCGGGCGGCATTGCCACCGGCGGCGCAGGCGGCGCAGGCGGCGACGCCGGCATGTGGGGCTCGCAGAACGGCGATGACGGCTACGTCACCGGCTCCAGCCATGCCAGCGCCGATGGCATCATCGACACAAGCGCCTTCAACCAGCAGATCGTGATGGGCGCAAACCTGCAAGGCAACACGGTCGACATGACTGTGGTGGGGGGCGACTACAATCACACGCTGGCGGGTGACGACGCCAGCGACCACAACTCGCTCTAGCCATGGTGCCCCTGTCGGGCAGGGGCACAAGAACCGGACTGCGCGGGTTCGTCCCGCGCGGTCCATCCTCGGCGGGTGGAGCGCCTTTGCGGCTGCACCGCGTCTGAAATCCGGGTGGAGGCCACTGCAATGACTGCCGTGTACCTGGACAAGATCAGCGAGGCGATGGCGCATTTCATCGGCTTGTTCGAGATGGCAGGCGAGGAGGCGCGGCTCAAACAGGCCTACGAAGAATTCAGGGCGACGCAGACACCCAGCGAGCAGTTGCCCGACCATGCGAGCGTCGCCACCCAGCTGGACGCCGTCCACAAGCTCGACGATTTCGACCCTGACGTGGCCTATGCCGGCCAGGGGCCGGCGATGGCAAAGGCTATGGCAGCGTCAAACGTCCATCTGGCGCCGACCGACATACCAGTTCCCCGCGAACCATTGCTGCATGGTTCGGCCCATCATGCCTATAACTCGACGCACATTGCGAACGGCGTCGCCCTGCCCAAGATAGAGCCGCCGGGATCGCTTGCCGTCATCATCAACCAGGAAACACACCTGTCCGACAACGATTATGTCGGCTTCGGCGGCAGCGGGCTGAAATTCACCCCGCCACCGGCGGACAACAGTCCGCTCACCGACATGCAGCAGGCGGCGGCGGACCTGTCGCCGATCGACGACCTGGCATTGCCCGGCACAACTGAAGACATGGCCGCCTTCGTGACCACGGCCGCCGAAAGGCTCGACGGCTTCAACCCCGACGACCACACCGATGCCGACATCTTCTCCGTCAAGGGTACGACGCTCGAGGGTACATATCTCAATGGCCAGTTGATCGACGAAGCCGACACGCCCAAGCTCGAGGATCATGTCGAACTCCTGAAGGACCACAGCAACGACCAGCCCGGACCGGACGGTCCGCTCGACATCAGCACGCCGCCGACATCGAGCGACTTTATGGACGGCTGGGGCGATGGTTCGATAGCCCCGCGCGTCGAGTTGTCGACCGGCGGCAACACGGTCATCAACAATGCCGTGGTGGTCAACGAATGGGCGTCGGCGGATGTGATGGCCGTCATGGGCAATCACATCTCGCTCAATGCCATCGTCCAGATCAACGGCATCTGCGATGTCGACAGCATAGGCGCGGCCCTGGGCGGCTGGCCCTTTGATCCCGGCAATGCCGACCAGAGCTTCAACATCGCGTCCTTCAAGCACATCGACCCGTCGGCCGGCGTCACGCCCGCGGAGGGCCCAACCGGCTTTCCATCGAATTACGTGGTCACCGAGATCACCGGCGACCTCGTCATCATGAACTGGATCAACCAGTACGCCTTCATGATGGACAACGATGTCTGCATCGCCTCCTCTTCCGGTGTGCAGTCGGTCGTCTCGACAGGCAACAACACCGCCTACAACAGCATCGACCTGACCGAGATCGGGAAATATTACGACCTCATCATCGTCGGCGGAAACGTCTACGACGCCAACATCATCCAGCAGCTCAACCTGCTGCTGGACAACGACACGATCGGCGCCGTCTCGGGTTTCGAGACCACAGGAGAAGGGTCGGTATCGACTGCCGGGAACCTGCTGTGGAACCAGGCCGCCATCATTGAGGTCGGCGGCGGGATCACCGGGCCACTGCCCGAAGGCTACGCCAAGGCAGGCAGCAATCTTGCCGCCGGCAACAAGGATTTGCCGCACTCGATCCTCGAAGATCCGGCCTTCGCCGGCACGGGCTTGCTGCGCGTCCTCTATATCTCCGGCGACATCTACAATCTGCAATACGTCAATCAGACCACCATCGTGGGCGACAGCGACCAGGTGGCGCTGGCCATGAACGAGGTGCTGGCCAATCCGAACGCCGATTGGACCGTGACAACAGGGGCCAACCAGCTCGTCAACTTTGCCACCATCGTCGACGTCGACACGGCAACCAAGACCTATGTCGGAGGTGAAAGCTACTCCGACGAGGTGCTGATCCAGGCCAACCTCATTTCGAGCGCGCCGGATCTCGGGACCCAGAACCCCAACATTCTCGTCAACGAGGCGGTGGCCTTTCTCACCGATAGCACCGGCACGGACGCCGGCGCGTCCCATCAAGACCACATCGCACCGCAGCCCGCCGATTCAGGCTCGGCTGACGTCATGCAGCACATGCTGGGCTAAGCCCGTCAGAAGGAGTGGGTAATGACCGATGACCGAGATCATGGCTGGGGCGGGTTCCAGGACATCCCGGAAAACGACGACAGCCAGGACAGGTCGCCTGTGCGCCCACGCCCGGCCGACACGCGGCAGCCAACTGCAGTGCAGCCGCCGGAGCCAAGGCTGTCGAACGCGGTCGCCTCCCATGAGCAGGCGCTGGACCGGCTCGAGCGCTATATCAACGACATTGCCGTCAAGTTGCGCGAGGCCGCTGCAACCACACCGGCGAGCCCGCGTCCCTCGCCGGACGCCAACCATCAGCTCCCTTCACATGTCACCGGCGCTGCCGCGCCGGACATGCGATATTCGCCGGCACGACTGACCCCCGTCGAGCGGCCGGCGATGCCTCCGGAGCGGAACACCCCGGCTCAACGCCCCCCAGCGTCTGCCCCCGCCGGGACTGTTCCGAGTGTGCAGGCCCAACCAGCCCAGCACACAGCTCCGGAGGCTCCTTATTCGGCGCCACGGGTCGAGGTTCCGGCACAGGCGCAAGCCGCGCCGCCTGAACCAGCCCGCACGCCCGCACCAGACATGCGATATTCGCCGGTACGACTGACCCCCGTCGAGCGGCCGGCGATGCCTCCGGAGCGGAACACCCCGGCTCAACGCCCCCCAGCGTCTGCCCCCGCCGGGGCTGTTCCGAGTGCGCAGGCCCAACCAGCCCAGCGCACAGCTCCGGAGGCTCCCAATTCGGTGCCACGGCCAGAGGTTCCAGCACAGGCACAAACCGCGCCGCTTGAACCGGCCCGCACGGCCGCGCCAGACATTGTCCCACCGGAACCGCCCACCCCGGGATTGCGCATAGCCGAACCGCAAGAACCGGCAGAACCCGAAATGAAGAACACGGCGGCGCCGGTCGCCAAGGTGATCGACGCCGACAGCGGCCCGATCAAGGCCAAGGAGAACCTACCCGGCGCCAACGACCCGACCGGCGGCGACATCGACGGCGGTCGAGGCGGTGGTGGTGGCGGCGGCGTCTTCCACAAGCGCCTCGGGCCCGTCGACTTCTCCGCCTCGCTCAAGACCGGCCTCAGCGTGGTCCGGCGGAACCTGGCCATAGTGATGCTGTTCACACTGGCCAGCAACGTGCTGGTTCTGGCGATCCCGCTCTATCTGTTCCAGATCTCCGACCGCGTGCTCACCAGCCGCTCCGTCGACACGCTGATCATGCTGACCATCGTCATCGTCGGCGCCGTGATCCTGCAGACCGTCTTCGACGCCATCCGCCGCTTCATCCTTATGCGAACCGCAGTGGAGGTGGCAGCCCAGCTCGGCGCCCCGATCCTGAGTGCTGCGGCCCGCGCGGCCCTGCACGGCAACGGCCGAGAATACCAGACGCTCGGCGATCTCCAGCAACTGCGTTCCTTCCTGGTCTCGGGCACGCTTCTGACCCTTCTGGATGCGCCGTTGGCCCCGCTGTTCGTGCTCGCGGTGTTCCTAGTCCACCCGCACCTCGGCTTCATTGTCGTCGCCACGTCGCTGATCCTCCTGGTCATTACCATCATCAACCAGCGCTCCACCGAAGGGCCGTTCAGCGAAGCCAATACCCATCAGAGCAGGGCCAACCTGCATCTCGACTCGATGTCGCGAAATTCACAAATCATCAATGCGCTGGCCATGATCCCCGAGGCCGTGCGCATCTGGGGCAAGGACACGGCGAATTCGCTGCGCGCCCAGGTCATAGCCCAAGACCGCAACATCGCCTTCGCCTCAACCTCCAAGGCCACCCGCCTGCTGACGCAGATCGCCATGCTCGGCTGGGGCGCGCATCTGGCGCTCGACGGCCACCTCAGCGGCGGCATGGTCATTGCGGCGTCGATCATCGCCAGCCGCGCGCTCGGCCCCATCGAGGGCGCCATCGAAGGCTGGAACCAGGTCGTGCAGTCGCGCGCCGCCTATGGCCGCATCGCCAGCCTGCTGCAGAACTCGCCGCTCAATTTCGAGCGCCTCAACCTGCCGCGTCCCGAAGGCCGCCTCGACGTCGAACGCCTGCTCTACGTGCCGCAGGGCACCAAGCGCGTCGTGCTCAACGGCATCACATTCTCGCTTTCCCCAGGGGATTCGCTCGCCGTCATCGGCAATTCCGGCGCCGGCAAGACCACCCTCGGCAAGATGCTCGTCGGCTCGATCCTGCCGACCTCAGGCAATGTGCGCCTCGATCTGATGGACCTGCGCAACTGGGACCAGCGCCAATTCGGCGAGAACATCGGCTACTTGCCGCAGGACGTGCAGCTGTTCCCCGCCTCGATCAAGGCCAACATCGCCCGCATGCGGGAGGACGCCACCGACGCCGACATCTTCCAGGCTGCTCAGCTTGCCGACGTGCATGAGATGATCGCCAACCTGCCGCACGGCTACGAGACTTTTGTCGCCGCCGACGGCGCCCCGCTGTCGGGTGGACAAAAGCAGCGCATCGCGCTCGCCCGCGCCTTCTTTGGCAATCCGCGCATGGTGGTGCTCGACGAGCCCAACTCCAACCTCGATGCCGCCGGCGACGTCGCCCTGGCGCGCGCGCTCAATCACGCCAAGGAGCACAAGATCACCGTCATCACCATCACCCAGCGGCCGGCGCTGCTGCACAACGTCGACAAGATCCTGTTGCTCGTCAACGGCACGGTGGCCCTGTTCGGCATGCGGCAAGACGTGCTGCAAGCGCTCGCCCAACGCGGGCTGAGCATCGAAGGCGGTTCCTTCGGCCACCAGATTCCATAGGCGGTCAATCCCATGAGCGACGTCGCAAAGGTCCATGACATCGAGTGGTTCTCCGAAGTGCCGCGCTCGATCGGCAAGCAGACCAAGGTCGGCCTGCTGCTGATCCTGGCGACCTTCGGCGGCTTCGGCACCTGGGCCTTCACCGCTCCGCTAGCCGCGGCGATCATCGCCCAGGGCTCGTTCGTGGCGTCGGGCCAGAACAAGATCGTCCAGCATCTGGAAGGCGGCATCATCAAGGAACTTCTGGTCGCCGAGGGCGACCACGTCCAGGTCGACCAGCCGCTGGTCCGGCTCGACGAAACAGCAGCGCAAGCCAATGAACGCCAGTTGTTCCTGCGTCAGGTCCGCCTCGACGCCATCGCCGCGCGGCTCAATGCCGAGGTGGCGCAGGCATCTGAGATATCCTTCCCCAAGAACGTGGCCGACAACCTCAGCGACCCGGAAATCAAGCCCATTGTCGATGGCCAGCAACTGACGTTCGACGCGGCGCGCGGCAAGCTGCAGAGCGAGATCGGCCTGCTTCAACAGAACATCTCGGCCTTCCGTTATCGCGCCGACGGCTACAAGCAGCAGCATGATGCCGTCAAACGGCAACTTGTGCTGATGCAGGAAGAGTACAAGGGCAAGAAGGTTCTGCTCGACAAGGGCCTGCTGCGGGGAACCGAACTCAAGGCGATTCAGCGCGCAATGGCCGACGCGGATGGCCAGATCGGCCGACTGGTGGCCCAGATCGCCGAAATCGGCGCCGAGATCATCAAGCTCGACCAACAGATCAGGCAAACCGAGGATGCCTACAAGCAGACCGCGCTCGAGCAGCTTCAGAATCTCGAAGGCGATCTCGACACCATTCGCGAGCAGCTTCGCCAGGCCAAGAGCGTGCTCAACCGCGTGACGATCAATGCACCCGTGGCCGGCACCATCGTGCGCATGTACTACCACACATCAGGCGGCGTCATCGAAAGCGGCAAGCCGATCGTCGAAATCCTGCCTTCCGACGTCCCTCTGGTGATCGAAACCCAGATTTCACGCATCGACATCGACAATGTGCGCGTCGGCCAAAAGGCGACCGTGCGGCTCACTGCGCTCAACCGGCGCACCACGCCGGTGCTCGACGGTCAGGTGATCTACGTATCCGCCGACGCGCTTCCGGATACCTCGGGTCCGATGCCGCGCGAAATCTACCTGGCGCGCGTCAGCCTTCCGCCAAGCGAGATCGCCCGCGTCCATGGCTTCACGCCGACGCCCGGCATGCCCGCCGAGGTGCTCGTGCAGACCGAGGAGCGCACCTTCTTCAGATATCTGACCAAACCGATTGCCGACAGCATGTCGCGAGCGTTCATGGAGCGTTGAAGGGAGCACAACATGTCATCGATCGGGATGGGGGCGCAGATGCAGGTCGATGTAATTACCGAAATCGACGAACTGGAGAAGTTGCACGCCGACTGGGACCGCCTCTACGAGGTCGATCCGGAGGCTCAATTGTTCGTCTCCTGGAACTGGCTGGTTCCCTACATGCGGCATTACAAAGGCACCTGGTTCGTGCTCGCCGCGCGCCCTGGAACACCTGATGCGCCCTATGTCGCCATCCTGCCGCTGCGCATGCGCACCCGCATGAACAAGACGGGCCTTTTCTTCAACGAGATCAACATGGCCGGCAACAATGCCGCCGACTACACCGGCGCCATCTGCGCGCCGGAACATGCCGAAAAGGCGTTGCAGGCATTCGGCCGCCATGTCGCCCAGATGGGATGGTCGCGGCTCAATCTCGAAAACCTTCGTATGTCGCGGGAGCGCATCTTCGCCTTCATCGGCCAGTTCTCGCGGGACATATTCGCACTCAGCGAGTTCAGTCGCGTCAACTCCGCAGACAACGTCGACAATTGCCGCTGTTTCGCCGCAACGCTGCCCGAGAGCTTCGACACCTATCTCGACGACGTGCTCGGCACCAACACGCGCCAGAGGCTACGGCGGTTCCTGCGCAAGGTCGCTTCAGGCGAACTGCGCATCGCGCGCGCCGATGCCTCGACCTATGAACGCGACATAGAAACGCTGCTGGAGATGTGGCGCATCAAATGGGGCGCGCGCAAGGGCGACCGGCTGGAAGCCATCATGAGCACCAATCGCCGCGTGCTACGCGACAGCTTCAAGGCCGGCACATTGTTCCTGCCGACATTGTGGCAGGGCGAGCGACCGCTGGGAGCACTTGCTGTCTTCGTCGACCCGGTCAAGAAGTCATTGCTGTTCTTCATGGCCGGGCGCGACGAGGAAGCGCGCTCGATCCCGGTCGGCCTGATCCTGCATGGTCACTGCATCAAGCTCGCCATCGAGAACGGCTTTGCGACCTATGACTTCCTGCGCGGCGACGAACCCTACAAATTTGCCTTCGGCGTCACCGAAAGCCGGGTGAACTGCGCGGCGATCTATACCAAGAACGGCAGCAATGTCGGCGACCGTCTCGATCCGCGCTCGCTCGACACCGTGTTCCTGGAAGTGACAAAAATCCATCAGGCGGGGCAATTGGCACGGGCCGAAAACGGATACCGCCAGATCCTGGCAAGCGACCCGCTGCATGCGCGCGCGCTGTATGGCATTGGACAACTGCTCGCCGCCAAGGGCGATCATCGAGAGGCGCTCGAGCATCTGGTGACGCTTGTTGCGATCGACCCAGCTTCGTTCAAGGTCTGGCACAGGCTCGGTTGCGAACTGCAGGCGCTGTCGCGCCATGACGGGGCGATCAATGCGTTTCGACAGGCACAAGCGCTGGCAGCCGACTTCGCGCCAACCAGATTTGCTCTGGCCAAGAGCCTGGCCGCGCTCGAACGTGTCGACGAAGCCATCGAAATCCTGACAGGTCTGATCGGCGAACGCTTGCAGGTGCGGAGCGTCGGCAACCTGCGCCAGAAGGCCGAGGCAATGCTCCAGAGCCTGAGGCAGCGAGGCCAGCCGAGCTACATCATGATGAACCCGCAGCTGAACCCGGCGTTCCGCCGGGTTCAGGCAGCATTCTGATGGATCCGGCCACCATACATTGTCACAAAACCTAATGCTCCGAGGCTCTCAATCGGCTGACAATCCCAACAAGTTCGGACTGCCTTCTCACGCCAAGCTTCCTGAAAATCGCCTTGAGATGTGTCCGCGCCGTTTCATAGCTCATGGCCTTCAATGTGGCCGTATCGCGCAGGGACACGCCCTCCGCCAACATCGTTGCCAGTGTGGCTTCCATCGGGGTCAGACCAAGTGCCTTGGAGATGGCAGGAGCCGGCAGCGATTGAGGGTTCAGGTCCTCGATCAGGCACACTCCTACGGAATGGGCGAAAATATCCGGCAGATCACCCCCAAGGCGCTGGATCCTTAGCAGAAGTGGTTTCATCGCCGGGCGCTCGACCACGATCTGTTCGTGCTGCTTGGGATCCAGCCACTGCTCCGTAAGAATCGACTTCATGCGCCTGCGAACCCGCGCAGTTTCGGCGCTTGCGTTCAGGCATAACTCCCCACGTGTCACCTGGAGGTGGGGGCCAAGACACTTTCTGGCTTTGGCGTTTACCGAGGTGACCTTGCCAAATCTATCGAAGAAGATGGCTCCGATATTTGCGATATCGAAAGCCTCAACCATGCCGTCGACGGTTCGCGCAGACAGATTTCTCATCATTGATGCGGACACCATCAATCGGTCGCGCATCATGGCAAAGAGGCTCTCGTGTTCGGCGCCGTAGGGATCGTCGACGAGTTTCCGATGCAGCACGAAGCAAAGCAGGTCATCGCCAGGTGAAAATCCTACGATGCATGTGCGGCCCAAGCCGTAGCGAGATTGCGCGCGATAGTATTCCTGCTTCTTGAAATCATCCCGAGTCGTATAGTGCTGTTCGAGCACGGTCCCGCGTTTGGCCAGGATCGGGAATCCCCTGTTGCGCCATTCATTCTTGTCCCAGCCGCCATCGAAATAAGCTTCGATAGCGGGCTTCAGGCTGTCAGTGGAAATCAACCCGCCAGGAAATCTGCCAGTCACAGGCACGATGTTGACGCCGAAAGCCCCGGTGGCCTCGGCGACGCGATCGAGAATGTCTGGCCAAAGTGACGGATCGATTGCCGCTTCCAGCGTCCGATCGAGCGCCCGGTCGAGATTTGCCAAATCAATGTGCATGTTCTGCCGAATGGTCGTCAACGTGCCAGTAGATAACACAGACCAATCAACCCTGGGTAGTGCCTCTATTTGCCGCCGAGGCGATCCCGCCTGATGCAAAGGCCTAGGTCTGGAGCAGCCATTCATGCTCCTTGGCGTTGTGGAATTTCCACGTTCGCTTTGGTCCCGCCATGACGTTGAGATAGTAGAGGTCGTAGCCATGGCAGGCAGCACATGGGTGGTAGCCCTTCGGCACCAGTGTGACGTCTCCGTCCTCAACCGCCATGGCCTCGTCGATCTCGCGATGGCCGGCATCGTTGAACTCGGTGTAGACGCGCTGGAAGGCAAAGCCCTGCGGCGGCTTGATGCGATGGTAGTAAGTCTCCTCGAGCTGGGATTCGAAAGGCAGGTTGTCCTCGTCGTGCTTGTGCGGTGGATAGCTCGAGGTGTGGCCGCCCGGCGTGATCACCTCGACGACCAGCAGTGAATCCGCAGGCTCGCTCTCCGGCAGGATGTTGGTCACGTAGCGCGTATTGGTGCCCTTGCCGCGGATCTCCTGCTTGACGTCGTCGGGTCCGATGACGCGCGGTTCATAGGTGCCCGCGCGGCCCGGCGCCGAGCAGACGGCGAGTTCGACATCGCTCTCCGCCCTGATCGACCATTCGGAGCCGGCAGGAAGATAGACCGACCACGGCTTGCCCTCGAAGGGCGACATGCGCTCGCCCAGCAAGCCAAGGTCCTGATCGTCGACGCGTACATGCGCCTTGCCGCTGACCAGCACGATGCAGGTCTCGCGGTCGTTCGACCAGTCGCCATAAGTGTCCCCCGGCTCGAACCGGTGCAGGTCGAAGCCGACATAGGTCCAGCCGGCGATTTCGGGCGTGATGTGGGTCACCCTGCCGGTACCGTGCTTCGGCTTGATCAGAAATTTCGACATGGGACTCACTCCTTGTCGGCGGCAGCGTCGCTGCCCGGTTTGTAAGCTATCAGAAATTGCCAGGCGCCAAGCGCCGCCATGCCGCCCGCCAGCGTGCCCCAGAAAGGCGAGCCGGTAGCGAACTCGAACACCGACCATGCCGCACAAAAAGCGACAAGAACGATACGCCGCCACAGCGGCCGGAAGAACGGATGGTTCTGGTCCTGGATCAATTGGACATTACCTCACCGGTGAACCATTCTTTATCGTATCCTGCTCCAACATCGGGCTCAAGCATTGCAGCACCGCGCGCGCAATTGGATATGTAGTGACGCCGCAATACTTCCAAACGATACATGGACCATTCCGAAATGCACTTCCGAACTTCGGGGTCAAGCACGAGGGAAGCCTTGCGTTTCGACCGTGTAACCGGCAGCCGTCATTACCCGCATCAACTCCGCGTAGCCGACCTGGGCCATCTTGAGCGGCGGGTTCTTCCTCGGATCCTGCTCGGCCTCGACGACGAACCAGCCCTCATAGCCGTAGTCGGCAAATTTCCGCACGATCGCGCCGAAATCCAACGAACCGTCACCCGGCACGGTGAAGGCGCCGAGCGCTACGGCATCGAGGAAGGACTGTCTGGTCCAGTCGAGTGACTTGATGACCTCCATGCGCACGTCCTTCACATGCACATGGTTGATGCGCTTGTGATGATTGTCGATGGCGCGCAGCACGTCGCCACCGGCGAAGGCGAGATGGCCGGCATCGAGCAACAGCGGAATGCCCTCACCCGAATGCCGCATGAAGGCGTCGAGTTCGTGCTCGAACTGCACCACCGCCGCCATGTGGTGGTGGTAGGAGAGCGGCATGCCCTGCCCGGCGCACCATTCGCCGAACTCGGTCACCTTGCGGGCATAGACCTTCATCTCATCGTCGGACAGAACCGCCTTCGTGGCGAGCGGCTTCGAGCGATCGCCCTGGATCGAGCGGCCGACTTCGCCATAGACGATGCAGGGCGCGTCGACCGCCTTGAACAGCTCGATCATCGGCTGGATGCGGTCCTTGTTCGCGGCCAGGTCCTCGTTGACCAGCGTGCCCGAGAACCAGCCGCCGCACAGCGTGACGTCGGCCTCCTTCAGGATCGGCAGCATCTCCTCCGGCGTGCTGGGAAAACGGCGGCCTTGCTCCATGCCGGTGAAACCCGCCGAGCGCGACTGGCGCAGGCACTCTTCCAGCGACACGTCATCGCTCAGTTCCGCAAGGTCGTCATTCCACCATGCAATGGGGGACATGCCCAGTTTGGCTTTCACTTTTTCTCTCTCCGGTATCCGTTTTCATCTCCCCGGCGGGGAGGGCAAATCGCCTAGTCGCCCACGCGCTGCAGCTTCAGCTTTTCCTCGTAGCCCCTGCGGGCGGCGTTGACCTCGGCGCGCGCGCTTACCTCGGGCACGGCCACGTCCCACCAGTGCCCGCCCTCGCCGGTCGAGACCAGCGGATCGGTATCAATCAGCACGACAGTGGTGCGGTCGCTGTCGCGGGCACGGCCGAGCGCTGCTTCGAGGTCGGCGATGGACGACGCCTTTTCGGCGTTGGCGCCGAGGCTTCTGGCATGGGCCACGAAATCGATCTCGGGCAGCACCTCATGGCGCGCATCGCGCAAAAGGTTGTTGAAGTTGGCCCCGCCGGTCGCCATCTGCAGCCGGTTGATGCAGCCGTAGCCCCTGTTGTCGAGCAACACGATGGTCAGCTTCAGCCCGAGCATCACCGAGGTGGCGATCTCTGAATTGAGCATCAGGTAAGAGCCGTCGCCGATCATGATGACGACCTCCTTGTCGGGCCGCGCCATCTTGGCGCCCAGGCCGCCTGCGATCTCATAGCCCATGCAGGAGAAGCCGTATTCGGAATGGTAGGAACCGGGCGCGCCTGCCTGCCACAGCTTGTGCATCTCGCCGGGCAAGCCGCCGGCCGCATGCAGCACGATGATGTCAGAGCCAAGCGCACGCTGCACCGCGCCGATCACCTGCGCATCCGACGGCAGCGCCACATTGGTCGCCGCCGTGACCTTGGCCGCCGCCTTGCGCCACTCGGCCTTGCCGGCCTTCGCGTTCTCGATCCACGACGCCGGTGCCTTGTAGCCCTTCACCGCAGCTGAAAGCTCGGCCAGCCCTTCGCGCGCATCGGCAACCAGCGGCAGCGCACGGTGCTTGGCGGCATCGAACAGCTGGACATTAAGGCCGATGATGGTCTTCCCAGTGTTCTTGAACAGCGCCCAGGAGCCGGTGGTGAAATCCTGCAGCCGCGTGCCGACCGCCAGCACAACGTCGGCCTCCTCGGCCAGGCGGTTTGCCGCCGAGGTGCCGGTCACGCCGACCGCCGCCATGTTGAGCGCGTGCTCGTCGGTCAGCGAGGATTTTCCACCCTGCGTCTCGCAGACCGGAATACCGGTCGCTTCCACGAAACGGGCAAGCTCCTCCGAGGCGCCGGAATAGAGCACGCCGCCTCCGGCAACGATCAGCGGCTTCTTCGCCGCCTTCAGCGCCTCGGCCGCAGCGGCAAGCTCGTCGCGGTCGGGGAGTGACCGGCGCGGCGTCCAGACCCGCTCGGCAAAGAAGCTCTCGGGATAGTCATAGGCCTCGGCCTGCACGTCCTGGCATAGCGACAGCGTCACCGGCCCGCATTCGGCCGGATCGGTCAGCACCTGCATGGCGCGTGCCATCGCCGGAATGATCTGCTCAGGCCGGGTGATGCGATCGAAATAGCGCGACACCGGACGGAAGCAGTCATTAGCTGAAACCGTGCCGTCACCAAAATCCTCAACCTGCTGCAGCACCGGATCGGGCAGGCGATTGGCAAAGACGTCGCCCGGCAGGAGCAGCACCGGCAGCCGGTTGACATGGGCGAGCGCTGCCGCCGTCACCATGTTGACCGCGCCCGGACCGATGGAGGTCGTCGCCGCCATCATGCGGCGGCGGAAATTGGTCTTGGCGTAAGCGATCGCCGCATGCGCCATCGCCTGCTCGTTGTGCGCGCGATAGGTCGGCAGCTCGTCACGGACCTGATACAGCGCCTCGCCGAGCCCGGCGACGTTGCCGTGGCCGAAGATCGCCCACACACCGCCAAACAGCGGCAGCTTCTCGCCGTCGATGGTCGTCATCTGGCGCGCAAGATACCGCGTCAGCGCCTGCGCCATGGTCAGGCGAATGGTCTTGGTCATGATGAAATCCTCCGCCTTTACTATGCCGCCCGACGGTCCCGCGCGGCAAGCCACGCCTTGGTCAGCTGTTCGAAACGCTGGGCCATGTCGTCGACCGCAGCCTGGTCGGTCATCCGGCCGGCCAGCCACTGTTCCGCCGCATGGGCAAAGATGCTGCGACCCACGGCAAAGCCCTTGACCACCGGCGCGTCGGCAGTGGCGGCGAAGGCCACTTCGAGATCGGCCAGCGGCGCCTCGAGCCCGAGCAGCACCACCCCGCGGCAATAGGGATCGTTGGCGTTGATGACCCTCTCGATGTTCTGCCACGCCGCGGCGGAAGCCTGCGGCTCCAGCTTCCACCAGTCGGGCTTGATGCCAAGCGCGTAGAGTTCCTCCAGCGCGCGGGCGATGGTGTCCTCGCCGAGCTTGCCATGCTTGCCGGCGATGATCTCAATGAGCAATTCCCTGCCAACTTTCCGCGCGGCCTCGAATAGCGTCCGCAACTTCTGCTGCTGCTCGGCCTTGAGTTCGGCCGGATCGTCAGGGTGGTAGAAGCACAGGCACTTGATGCAATGGTCGACCGGCCATTCAACGAGCTGCGAGCCGAGGTCCTGCGAGAACTCGAAGCGCAGCGGCCGCGAGCCCGGCAGCTCCACCGGCCGCCCCATCCACGAGAAGGGATGGCGGGCAAACTCGAACATCGCCTCGCGGCCATGCTTCTCGTCGATCAACATACCGTAGCCGTCGCGGCCACCAGCGACCTTGGCCGCAGCCTTTACCGCCAGCACCTTGAAGTCGCGGATGCGCGCCGGATCTGCGCCTGTGCGGGTTGCAATGTCCTCGAACTGGAGGCGATGGTCGCAGGCCAGCGTCATCATCAAGGGTATGTCGCGGCGGCGCGTCGTCGCCCAGTGGACGTGGTTGATCGCCTCGTCCTTGCGCAGCGCGCGATGCTTGCTGCCGTTGTTGAGGAAGAACTGCAATTCCTCGAAGGTGGGGATCTCAGGCGAGCACAGGAGCCGCGACACCGCAAAGGCACCGCAGGCATTGGCCCAGGTCGCTGATGTCTGGAGCGTTTCGCCCCCAAGCCACCCGCGCAAGAAACCCGACATGAAGGCGTCGCCCGCACCCAGCACATTGTAGACCTCGATCGGAAAACCCTTGCCGACGATGCCGGCCTCAAGGTCGTCTGAAATCGGCCCGTCATAGACGATGCAGCCCATGGGTCCGCGCTTGAGCACGATGGTGGCCGACGACAGCGCGCGGATCGTCTTCAGCGCGGCGAGCAGTTCGCCTTCGCCCGAAGCGATCATCACCTCTTCCTCGGTGCCGACGATCAGGTCGCAATCGGCGAGCACGCTCCTGAGATGATTGGAGACGGCATCCGAGGCGATGTAGCGGCTTTCGCCCGCCGCGTGCCCAGCAAGGCCCCAGAGGTTCGGCCGGTAGTCGATGTCGAACACCACCTTGCCGCCGGCCTCCTTGATCAGCCGCATCGCCTTGCGCTGGGCGGCATCGGTGGTCGGCCGCGAGAAATGCGTGCCGGTAACGACGATGGCGCGCGCCGAGCGGATGAAATCCGGGTCGACGTCGTCTTCGCAAAGCGCCATGTCGGCGCAGTTCTCGCGGTAGAAGATCAGCGGGAACGTCTTGTCGTTCTCGACCGACAAGAGCACCAGCGCCGTCAGCCGCTCGCTGTCGGTCACGAGGCCCTGGTCGGACACGCCCTCGCGCAGCATCTGCTCCCGAATATAGCGGCCCATATGCTCGTCGCCGACGCGCGTCAAAAGGGCCGAGCGCAGCCCGAGCCGCGCTGTGCCGATGGCAATGTTGGCCGGGCAGCCGCCGACCGACTTGGCGAAGGACGCGACATCCTCCAGCCGCGAGCCGGTCTGCTGACCATAGAGGTCGACCGACGCGCGGCCGATGGTGATGACGTCGAGCAGCAGTGTGTGCTGGTTCTGGGGATCGGCCATATCGTTCCTCCCGGTCGCTCCGCCGCGCCGGCCTTTCGTTTTCTTGCCCGCTGGCGCATCGCCTCCCGAGCCCGGGATGGCGATGCCCTGCAGACAGCCCTACAGGCGAACCGTCTTGCCTTCCTTGGCCGACTTCAGCGCGGCATCCGCCAGTTGCAGCGCGACCAGCCCGTCCTTGCCGTCAGGCGAAACCTTGGCGCCCTTGGTCACCGAGGCTATGAAGGCCGCGATCTCGGCGGCATAGGCTTCGGTGTAGCGGGTCATGAAGAAGTCGTGCAGCGGCGGGCGGGTGTAGCCCATCGCGTTCGCCACCTCGATCGACACGGCGCGCTGGTTCTCCGCCGCGACCATGCCATCAGAGCCGTGCACCTCGATGCGCTGGTCGTAGCCATAGGTGGCGCGGCGCGAATTGGAAATGACGCACTGCCGGCCGCTGGCGGTCTCCAAAATGACGCTGACGGTATCATAGTCGCCGAGTTCGCCGATCTTCTTGTCGACCAGCACCGAGGCCGACGCCGTCACCGCCACCGGCTCCTCGCCGAGCAGGAAACGCGCCATGTCGAAGTCGTGGATGGTCATGTCGCGGAAGATGCCGCCCGAACGGGTGATGTATTCGGCCGGCGGCGGGCCCGGATCGCGCGAGGTAATCACCACCTGCTCGACCTTGCCGATGGCCCCGTCGTCGATCGCCTTGCGAACGGCGGCGAAATGCGGATCGAAGCGGCGGTTGAAGCCGACCATCAGCGTGCCGCCTGCCTTCTCGACCACCGCCAGGCACTTCTCGACACGGGTGGCGTCGAGGTCGATAGGCTTTTCGCAGAACACAGCCTTGCCGGCGAGCACGAAGCGCTCGATCAGGTCAGCATGGGTGTCGGTCGGCGTGCAGATCACCACCGCGTCGATATCAGCAGCCTTCTCGATCTGGTCGATGGAGCGAATCTCGCAGCCATAGCTTGCTGCGAGATCGTTCGCTGCCTTTTCGAAGGCATCCGCCACCGCCACGAGCTTGGCCTGCGGATTGGACGCCACCGCCTTGGCGTGAACCTTGCCGATGCGGCCTGCGCCGAGGACTGCAAAGCGAACTGTCATGACAACCTCATTTCATTGACCCGCGCCGTCCGGGCCGAAACTTCACGATGGGAGGAGTTGCGAATCGCCCGCGACGGGGATCGGACGGTTCGTTGTTGGTTCAAACCTTCTTGCGTCGGTTCTGGCGGTGCTGGTCGATGATCACGGCCGTCACGATGATGATGCCCTTGACGATTTCCTGATAGTAGGCACCGACCTTGAGGAAGGTGAAGCCGGAAGTCATCACGCCAAGGATGATGGTGCCGATCACCGTGCCCGAGATGCGGCCGACACCGCCCGACAGCGAGGTGCCGCCGATGACCGCCGCCGCGATCGCGTCGAGTTCGTAGGCCACGCCCATGCCCGGCTGCCCCGAGGCGGCGCGCGCCGCCGTCACCACGCCGGCGAGGCCCGAGAGCAGGCCGGCGATGGCGTAAACCTTGATCAGATGGCCGCCGATATTGATGCCCGAGACGCGTGCCGCCTGCGGATTGGCGCCGATGGCATAGGTGAACTTGCCGTAGCGGGTGTAGCCGAGCGCGATGTGAAAGATGACCGCCACGACCAGGAAGATGATCACCGGCAGCGGCAGCGGGAAGCCCAGGATGTTGAAGCTCTTGCCGAACCAGGTGAAGCTATCGTCCAGCAGAGCCACCGGCTGGCCGAGCGTGTACCACTTGGCGAGACCACGCGCCGACACCATCATGCCGAGCGTGGCAATGAACGGCGGTATCTTCGTTCTCGCCACCAGTGTGCCGTTGATCGCGCCGGCAATCAGCCCGACGGCGAGACCCGCGAGGATCGCCCAGATCGGCGAGATGTCGGTCAGCGACGGATAGACCGCGCGTGGATTGGCCGCCGTCTGGGCGAGGCTTGCCGCCACCATGGCGGACAGACCGACGACCGAGCCCGACGACAAGTCGACGCCCCCAGTGATGATGACCTGGGTGACGCCGACCGCGATGATGCCGATCACCGAAACCTGCAGGATGATGATCGACAGGCGCTGCTTGTTGGCCAGAAAGCTGTCGCCGACGAAGATCCAGCCGAGGATCTCGAATACAATGGCGATGCCGATCAGCACGCCCAGGATCGAGACCTCCGGCGGCAGGCGCTTCTTGCTGCCTATGACGCTTGCGGATCCCGCTATCTCGTTCGTCGACATGGTTCTTCCACCCTGTAAACTTGTTGGCGTCGATCAGTGCGACGCGAGTTCCATGATCTTGACCTGGCTGGCCTCCGCCCGGTCCAGGAAGCCGGTCACCCGGCCCTCGTGAACCACCATGATGCGGTCGCTCATGCCCAGAACCTCGGGCATCTCCGACGAGATCATGATCACCGCGACGCCCTCCCCGGCGAGCTGGGAGATCAGCCGGTGGATCTCGGCCTTGGCGCCGACGTCGATGCCGCGCGTTGGTTCGTCGAGGATCAGGATCTTCGGCTTGGTCAGCAGCCAGCGGCCGATCAGCACCTTCTGCTGGTTGCCGCCGGACAGGTTGATGATCGGCTCGGCCATGTCGGGTGTCTTCACCCGCAATGCAGCACTGATGTCCATCGAATCCCTGGCCAGTTGCTTCTGCTGGACAAAGCCGTTCTTGACGTAGCCAGACTGCAGCACCGCGATCTGGGTGTTTTCCTGGATGTCGAGCAGGAGGAAGCAGCCGGTTTCCTTGCGGTCCTCGGTGAGGAACGCCATGCCATGGCTCATGGCGGTCGCAGGACTGTCGACGCGCACCGGCTTGCCGAACAGTTCGATGCTGCCGGCATCCGCCGGTGTGACGCCAAAGATCGTCTCGGCGATGTTGGAGCGGCCCGAGCCGACCAGCCCGGCAATGCCGAGGATTTCGCCCGAGCGCAGGTCGAACGACACGTCGTTGAACACACCATCGAGCGAAAGCCCCCTGGCCGAGAGCACGACGTCGCCAATCGGCACCTCTTCCTTCGGGAACATCTGGGTGATTTCGCGCCCGACCATCATCTTGATGATGTCGTCGCGCGTCACCTCATGCGAGGACTTGGTGGCGATGTACTTGCCGTCGCGAAACACCGAACACTCGTCGGCGATCTCGAACAGCTCATTCATCTTGTGGGTGATGTAGATGATGCCTTTGCCTTCGGCCTTCAGGCGGCGGATGATGGTGAACAGGTGCTCGACCTCGCGCTCGGTCAGGGCCGAAGTCGGCTCGTCCATGATCAGCACGTCGGATTCGTAGGACACCGCCTTGGCGATCTCGACCATCTGGCGGTTGGCGACGCTGAGCGTGCCGACCTGCACGTCCGGGTCGATGTCGATGTTGAGGCGCTTGAACAGTTCGGCCGTCTTTCGGTGCATCGCGGCGTGGTCGACGAAGCCGAAACGCGTCGTCGGCTCGCGGCGGATCCAGATGTTCTCGGCCACCGTCATCGGCGCCATCAGGTTCAGTTCCTGGTGGATCATGGCGATGCCGTGCTCGAGCGCGTCGAGCGGACCTTTCAGCCGGATGTCCTTGCCGCGCAGTCGGAAGCTGCCGGAATCGGGTGTGTAGATGCCGGCAACGATCTTCATCAGCGTCGACTTGCCGGCGCCGTTCTCGCCCATCAGCGCATGCACGCTGCCCCGCTTCAGCCTGAGCTGTACGTTGTCGAGCGCCAGAACGCCGGGAAATTCCTTGCGGACGTTCTCGACCTCGAGAATGTAGCCATTATCAGGCTCGGCGACGATTTCGCGCGCAGCCTCCGGCGCTGCAGGGCTCTGCATACCGCTCAGTCCTCCCAGACCCGGTTCAGGCGGCGATGGGATCATATCACGACGCAGGAAGCGCCGCCTCAATCGGGCAGCGCTTCCCGGCGAAACGATCGTCAGTTCTTCGCCGTGTACTTGTCCATGTTGGCCGGGGTGACCAGCTCGAACGGAACCCAGACCGGCGAGGCCACGGCTTCGCCCTTGGCGAGCTTCATGGCCGTGTCGACGGCCCCGCCGCCCTGCGCCGCCGCGTTCTGGAACACGGTGACGTCGAGGTCGCCGGCCTTCATGTAGGCAAGCGCTTCCTGGGTCGCGTCGACGCCGGCAACGATCACGTCCTTCATGTCCCAACCGGCCGCCTTCATCGCGTTGACGGCGCCGATCGCCATGTTGTCATTGTTGGAAATGACGGCGTCGGGCTTGTGCCCGGCGGCGATCCAGTTGGTCATCAGGTCCTGCGCCTTGACCGGATCCCAGCCTGCTGTCTGCTCGTCGATGACGTTGAGCTTGACGCCGCATTCACTGCCGGCGTTCACGTCATGGATGTCCTTGGTGCGCATGACGGCAGCCTGGTTGGCGAGGTCACCCACCATGATCAGGATGCCCGCCTCGGTCTTGCCGGCTTCCTTGAGCATGCGGCAGACCTCCTTGGTCTCGAGCGTACCGGAATCGACCTCGTTCGAACCGACGAAAGCGCCCTTGCCGAGCTTGTCCATGTCGATCGGCTGGCGATTGACGTAAACAATCGGGATGCCTGCGTCGTTGGCGAGCTTGGTCATCGGCGCGGTGGCCGACGTGTCGACCGGGTTGACGATCACCGCGTCGACCTTGGCGGCGATGAAGTTCTGCACCTGGCTGAGCTGCTTGTTGACGTCGTCGTCGGCGATCTCGATGACGACCGGCTGGCTGGCACCGGCCGCCGCCTTTTCAATGCCCTGGCGCAGGACGGTCAGGAAGGTGTCGGAATTGGCCATGCTGACGCCGATGTCGCCGGCAAACGCCGATCCGGTCATCAACGCCGACAGCGCGGCGCCGAGCAGATATTTCTTCATGATTACTCTCCTCCACGATGGTGCCCGGCTGCACCCCACAGTACCGGAAGCCCGCGGCTGCGCCGAAGGCCTATATCCACGGATGGCACCATCGCTCCTCCGCGATGTCGGTGTGCCGCCCGTCTCCCGAGTGATCCGGCCCAATACAGAATGTTCGGGCCGTGATTTTTATAGATGAAATTTTTATTCCATATGCAGGGTCAGCGTCAAGGGATATTCCGTTTAACGGCTGCTAAATGCCGCCAAGGCCGCCCGGCAGTCACAAACGCGAGCGGATGAAATCCATGCTTGCGGCGAGCGCGACCACTGGATCGGCAAGACCATGTACATCGGGCGCGAACGGCTCGAACGAGAGCGGCCCGGCATAGCCGCCCGCAACAAGCGCGCGGATCTGGCCGACATTGTCGAGCCGGTCGCCGGCATCGACCAGAACGCGGTGCGGGTCGCGCATGTCGGACACGCGCAGGGCCGGATCGTCGACGCCCGAGATGTGCACCATGCCGGTCATCTCAGGGAAAAGCTCCGACTCGCCTGCGAGGTGATGATGGAACGTGTCGTGGACCATCCTGAACGTGGCAGTTCCGTCGATAGCGGTGATCGCCTCGACCGCCTCACGCTTGGAACGCAGCGAGCAGATCTCGAAGCCGAGCGGCTCGACCAGACCGGTGATCCCGCGATCCGACAGGATGGGCTTCAGTGCCGAAAGTGCGGTCCTGAGATTGCGCTGGCGCTCGCCGTCGCCCTGCCCCGAGCCGTCATTGACCGGCACCAGCACCAGGGCCCGGGCACCGACATCGCGCGCATAGTCGGCGAGTTCGACTGCTTCCGCCTGCCGTGCGTCATTCCACTCGTTGAAGCGCTGCAGCGCATTGATGCTCGCGATGGATATTCCATTTTCGACTGCAAGCGCCCTGACCACAGCCGCCGGCGTCCCGTCCACGATGGCATTGCCGGCAAGATCGTTACGGATTTCGACGTCCCGGACGCCCAGCTTGCGGCTCAGCGCGAAGAAATCGCCGGGCGAAAGCGTGGGCGCCGCCATGTGGTTGAGCGCGAAATTGAGAGCGGGCATCGGCAGGTCTCCTCCTCAAGTCAATCCAATTCAGAACATACATTCCAAATTTCTGGACGTCGCTATACGCCGTTCCACACCATCCAGTCAAAGCCGCGCTGCGCCCGAATTGTTGCCCATGAAAGTTATCCATCTGCCCCGCCCCTGACAGCGCTTTCGGATTCCGCGCGCACCGGAAACCAGAGAACCTACTTGCTGTCGCTGTCCTGGAATGACAAACCGGCAGAGTCGAAGCCGGAAAGGTCTTCATCGAGTTGGGCAGAAATCCATGACAGCGGGAATGGTCATCATCGGGGCCGGAGAATGCGGCGCGCGCGCGGCCTTCGCCCTGCGCGAAGCCGGTTACGATGGCAAAGTCACGCTGGTCGGCGCAGAGACGCACCTGCCCTATGAGCGGCCGCCGCTATCCAAGGAGGCGATGACCAGCGAACAGGCGCCGGCCATCAAGGCCATCGCGGATGCGGCAAGGCTCGCCGAGCACCGCATCGACCTGCTTGGCTCGACCTCCGCGACCTCGATCGACCGCGCTAACCGGTCCGTTCGCCTCGCCAATTCTACCGATATCGCCTACGACAAGCTGCTGATCGCAACAGGTTCCGTCCCGCGCAAGCTGCCGATGCCGGGCCCGGGAGCACGCTGCGTCTATCTGCGCACCTTCGACGACGCGCTCGCCATCCGCGCCCATCTACGCGAAGGCAGTCGCATCGCCATTGTCGGCGGCGGCTTCATCGGCCTTGAACTCGCCGCCTCCGCCCGCAAGCTCGGTGCATCGGTCACGGTCCTCGAAGCCCAGCCGCGCATCCTCATGCGCGGCGTGCCGGCGGAAATCGCCGAGGTGGTTCACGCCACCCACCGCAACCAGGGCGTCGACATCATCTGCAACGACGGCATCGCTGCGATCGAGGACAGCGGCACCAACGTCCGCATCGCGCTTACAAGCGGCAAGCAGGTTGCGGCCGACCTCGTCATCATCGGCATCGGCGCAGTTCCCGTCACTGGCCTTGCCGAGAACGCCGGCCTCGCGCTCGACAACGGAATTGCGGTCGACGCCCAGTTGCGCACCTCCGACCCGCACATCTTCGCCGCCGGAGACTGCTGCTCGTTCCCGCTCGCCATCTATGACGGCCGCCGCGTGCGGTTGGAGGCCTGGCGCAGCGCCCAGGAACACGGCGCGCTCGCCGCACGCAACATGCTCGGCGCCGAAGAGGCGCATGCAAGCGTGCCGTGGTTCTGGTCCGACCAGTACGGGCTCACCCTGCAGATCGCCGGCCTACCCGACGAGGGCGAGACGACGGTTTGCCGCGACGTCGCCGACGACGCCTTCATCCTGTTCCACCTCAAGGGCGACGGCCGTCTGATCGCCGCTAGCGGCATCGGTCCGGACAATGCGGTTGCCCGCGACATCCGTCTCGCCGAGATGCTGATTGCGAAATCAGCGCGGCCCGATCCGCAGGCACTGGCCTCGGCTTCGATCAAGCTCAAGAGCCTGCTCGCAATATAAGCTGCGCCTTTGGGCTGACATGCCGTTGCGTTGGTACTAGATCATTCGAGCGCGCTGCGGATTCGATCTCGCGGACGCAAACGAGCAACATACGGAAATGCCATGTCGGAACGAAACTATGTGCTGTCGCTGTCCTGCGACGACAAACCGGGAATAGTCGCCGCCGTCACCACCGAGCTCGCGGCAATCGGCGCCAACATTGCCGAAAGCAGCCAGTTCTGGGACCGTCAGAGCAACCGTTTCTTCATGCGTATCGCCTTTGCGGCACCCGAGCGACTGGCACGCGAAGACATCGAGCGCTCGCTCAAATCGCCGATCGACCGTTTCGGCATGAAGACCGCGCTGGCCGACCAGGCCCGCAAGCCGAAGATCATCATCATGGTGTCCAAGTTCGACCACGCCATGCTGCATCTTCTCTACCAGATCCGCGTCGGCTGGCTGAACGCCGAGGTGGCGGCCATCGTCTCCAACCATGAGGACAGCCGCCGCACCGCCGAGATCGAGAACATCCCCTATCATTGCTGGCCGGTCGGCAAGGACAACAAGGCCGAGCAGGAGGCCAAGCTGCTTGCGCTGGTCAACGAGACCGGCGCCGAGCTGGTCATCCTTGCCCGCTACATGCAGGTATTCTCCGACAGCCTGTCGAAGCGGCTGTATGGCCGCGCCATCAACATCCACCACTCCTTCCTGCCGAGTTTCAAAGGCGCCAAGCCCTACCACCAGGCGCATGAACGCGGCGTCAAGCTGATCGGCGCCACCGCCCACTACGTCACTTCAGACCTCGACGAAGGCCCGATCATCGAACAGGAGACCGAGCGCGTCACCCATGCCATGAGCGCGGAGGACTTCGTGGCCGCCGGCCGCGACATCGAAAGCCGGGTGCTTGCACGCGCCGTGAAGTACCATCTGGAATCCCGCGTGGTCATCAACGGCCACAGGACGGTCGTGTTTTAAACCTTTCCGCACTGGCGTCTGGCCGGCAGTGATGACACTGTTTCCCGCCCGCTAGTGCATGACCCCGAAAATCGAAATCGATTTTCGGAAAGGATCATGCACAAATTCAAAGTGTTACAGCGTTCTTTGCGCATCCAGAAGGACGCGCGGCGCTGTAACCGGGCGTTAGGGAGTGTGAAAATGCCGGTCCGCGAGTTCGGGAAAATGCCAGGTGGATCGGCGGTCGAGGCCATCTCGATCTCGGCCGACGGCCTCAAGGCCACGGTGCTCACCTTCGGCGCGACGCTCGCCGACCTGATCGTTGCAACACCTGCCGGCCCGCGCTCTGTCATCCTCGGCTTCGACGATCTCGACAGCTACCTCGGCCATGGCGGCTATTTCGGCGCCATCGCCGGCCGCTGCGCCAATCGCATCGCCGACGGACGCTTTTCGCTCGATGGGCGTGTCTACCAGCTCTACCTCAACGAGGCCGGCCGCACCCATCTCCACGGAGGATCGGACGGCTTCTTCCGCCGCAACTGGACGATCGTCGACAGCAACCAGAGCTCGGTCCTGCTTGGCCTGACCTCGTCCGACGGCGACCAGGGCTATCCCGGCAAGGTTGTTGCTACTTGCCGCTACTCGCTTGATGCCCACCGTTTGCGCATTGCGCTCGGAGCCCGCACCGACGCGCCCACCCTGGTCAACCTCGCACCCCATGCCTATTTCAATCTCGACGGCTCAGGCTCGATCCTCGACCACCGGCTAAAGATCGCCGCCGAGGCCTACACCCCGGTCGACGCCCAGAACATCCCGACCGGCGAGGTGCTGGCGGTGGACGGCGGCGACTTCGATTTCCGCGAGTTGCGCGCCGTGCGCAACGAGCCCGACGGCGACCATCGGCCCTACGACCACAATTTCGTGCTTGCCATGCAGCCCGCGCCCGAGCCGTGGCACGCTGCCCGCCTTGAAGGCCCGCGCTCCGGCATCCGGCTCGATCTCTGGACTACCGAACCCGGCCTGCAGTTCTACGACGGCGTTCATCTGCCGGTCACCCCGCCGCTGCGCGGGGGCATCGCACCCGTCCGCCACGGTGGGCTGTGCCTTGAGCCCCAGCGCTTTCCCGACGCCATCCACCACCCGCATTTCCCAAGCGCCGTGCTGCGGCCCGGCGAGGTCTACTCGCAGGTCACCGAATATCGGTTTTCGACTGTCGAGTAAGCCAGCCTACACCCAGCCGCCGTCGACGACGAAATTCTGCGCCGTGCACATCCTGGAATCGTCGGCGGCGAGGAATAGCGCCATGCGCGCGATATCGTCGGGCATCACGCGACCCGACAGGCACTGCGCCTTGTCGATCTCGGCATTCGCCGCATCGTCGACCCAGAGGTCGAGCTGGCGTTTCGTCATGACCCAGCCGGGCACCAGCGTGTTGACGCGGATGCCGTGCTTGCCGAGGTCGCGGGCAAAGGAGCGCGTCATGCCGTGCACCGCGGCCTTGGACGCGGCATAAACCGGATAGCCGCCCGACGCCTTCATCCAGCCGATCGAGCCGAAATTGACGATCGAGCCCCTGCCCGCCGCGATCATGCCGGGTGCGGTCGCCTGGATGGCGAAGAAGGCGTGGCGCAGGTTGACCGCGACGCGGCCGTCGAAATAGTCGGGCGTCACATCGCGCCAGTCGTGGCGGGTGTCGTTGGCGGCGTTGTTGACCAGCGCCAGCGTCGGCCCGTGCAGCGCCTCGATTGCGGCGATGGCCGCGCGATAGGCCTCGATGTCGGTGATGTCGCAGGCGCGAAAGGCAACCGTGCCGCCGGCGGCGTTCAGCTCGTCCGCCAGTGCGGTGCCCTCGGCTTCGGCCAGGTCGACAAAGCCGACCCTGGCGCCCTGCCCGGCAAAGGCCCGGACGAGCGCCTCGCCGATGCCGGTCGCTCCGCCCGAGATCAGCACCGGCCGATCCTTCAGGCTCGGGTATCGCCCCATCATCTCATCGCTCATCGTCTCGCTCCCTGGGCGTTCGCCATTTGCAGGCCGGCCTCACCTGATTTTCGAGGCACCTACAGTGCCCGCACGGCCACCGGCGCCGTCGTCCGCGCCAGCTTCAGCGGATTCCTCAGCGGCAGGCCGAACGCCTCCGCCTCGATCTCGAACACGTCGCCCGCCTCGGCCTTCACCCCGTCGGCAAAGGACAGCGTGGCGGTGCCGAACATGTGCACGTGCACGTCGCCCGGCTGGCGGAACACGCCATACTTGAAATGATGATGCTCGAGATTGGCGATTGCGTGGGACATGTTGGCCTCCCCCGACAGGAACGGCTTTTCCCAGATGGTCTTGCCGGCTCGAATGATGCGCGAGGCGCCGCGCACGTCCGCCGGCAGTTCGCCGACCAGGATTTCCGGCCCGAACGAGGCGTTCCGGAGCTTGGAATGGGCGAGATAGAGATAGTTGATGCGCTCGGTGACGTGGTCGGAAAACTCATTGGCCAGCGCAAATCCGATGCGATAGGGCGTGCCGTCGTCGCCGATCAGGTAGATGCCGGCGATCTCCGGCTCCTCGCCGGCGTCGAGCGCGAAATGCGGCGACACCAGCGCCTTGCCGGGACCGACCACCATCGTGCCGTTGCCCTTGTAGAACCATTCCGGCTGCACGCCCGCCTGGCCGCGTGCCGGCTTGCCGCCTTCGAGCCCCATGCGGAACATCTTCATGGTGTCGGTCAGCGCCTCCTCGCTGTCCGCGGCGAGCTTCTTGTGCATGCTGTCGCGCGTCGCCGCCGAGCCAAGATGGGTAAGCCCCGTTCCGGTGAGATGCAGATGCGCCGGGTCCGGGTGCCTGACGGGCGAAAGCAACTGGCCGGCCATGTAGGCGGCCTTGAGGTCGACCGTCTCGCCAAGGCCGCGGTCGGCGACGATGGTGGCGAGCGAGGTCCCGGCGCGCACCGCCTCCAGTGCGAGTGCGTAGATCGACTTGGCGTCATTGACCAGCCGCGCGATCTCGCCCTCGCGCACCACCACCCGGCCCTTGCCGTCGGCGGAGACTATCTGGGACATCAGCATTTTTGACACTCCTTTCATCCGCCCCGCCCGGCTCTGTGCCCGGCAAGCGGCGAAATCCTTCCTCGCGCGCGAAACGACTTCCCGCCGCGCGTCCAATTCCCTGCCTTCCAGATTGCGGGGCGCGCCTCCCGCGCCGCCGTCAGCCGCTCCCGCAGCTCATGCCTTGTTCTTGTTGTAGACGTCGAACACCACCGCCCCGAGCAGCACGAGCCCTTTGATCACCTGCTGCCAGTCGATGTTGACGCCCATGATCGACATGCCGTTGTTCATGACGCCCATGATGAAGGCGCCGATGACCGCGCCCGCCACCTGGCCGACGCCGCCCATGGCGGAAGCCCCGCCGATGAAGACGGCGGCGATGACGTCGAGCTCGAAGCCGAGCCCGGCCTTCGGCGTCGCCGTGTTGAGGCGCGCGGCGAAGATCAGCCCGGCCAGCGCTGACAGCACACCCATGATGATGAAAATGGTGAAGGTCAGCCGCTCGGTCTTGATGCCGGACAGCTTCGCCGCCTTTTCGTTGCCGCCCATGGCGTAGATGCGACGGCCGAGCGTCATGCGCTTGGTGATGAAGACGAACAGCGCAATCAGCACGCCCATCACGATCAGCACATTGGGCAGGCCCTTGTAGGACGCCATCATGTAGACGAGGAACAGGACGATGCCCGAGATGACGACATTCTTGGCGACGAACAGCGCGAAGGGCTCCGCTTCGTAGCCATGCTTCTCGCGGCTGGCGCGGCTGCGGATGCCGAAAAAGAGCATCGCCGCCACGATCGCTACGCCGATCACCAGCGTCGTCGAATGCAGCTTCACCCCGGCAATGGTGATCGGCCCGATAACATCGGGAATGAAGCCGGCGCTGAGCAGCTGGAACTCGGCCGGGAACGGCCCCACCGACTTGCCGCCGAGCAGCGCCAGCGACAGCCCCTTGAACACGAGCATGCCGGCGAGCGTGACGATGAAGGACGGGATCTTCATGTAGGCGATCCAGTAGCCCTGGCTCGCGCCGATGACGCCGCCGGCGATCAGGCACAGCAGGCCCGCCAGAAGCGGGTTCATGCCGTATTGCACCATCAGCACCGCCGCCACCGCGCCGATGAAGCCCGACACCGAGCCGACCGACAGGTCGATATGGCCGGCGACGATGACCAAAAGCATGCCCAGCGCCATGATGATGATGTAGCTGTTCTGCAGCACCAGGTTGGTCAGGTTCACCGGCTTGAACAGCACGCCCGCCGTCTGCCACTGGAAGAACACCATGATGGCGATCAGCGCCAGCACCAGCCCGTAGTCGCGCAAGTTGCTCTTCCAGGCGGAGCTTGCCGCGGCATTGGCCGGTCTGTTCGCCTGCGTTGCCGTGTCCGTGCTCATGATGCCCTTGCCTCCCCGCGCACGATGGCGCGCATGATCTTTTCCTGGCTCGCCTCGTGGCCGGCCATCTCGCCGACGATGCGCCCTTCGTTCATCACATAGATGCGGTCGCAGATGCCGAGCAGTTCGGGCATCTCCGACGAGATCACCAAAATGCCCTTGCCCTCGCCGGCCAGCCTGTTGATGATCGTGTAGATCTCGTATTTGGCGCCGACGTCGATGCCGCGCGTCGGCTCGTCGAGGATCAGAACCTCGGGGTTGGCGAACAGCCACTTCGACAGCACCACCTTCTGCTGGTTGCCGCCGGAAAGGTTGCCGGTCTTCTGGTAGACGCTGGACGAGCGGATATTGGTCTTCTTGCGGTAGTCGTTGGCCGCGTTCAGTTCGGCGATGTCATCGAGCACGCCCCCGTGCGACACTGCCCCGAGGTTGGCGATGGTCACGTTGTGCTTGATGGTGTCGATCAGGTTGAGGCCGAAGGTCTTGCGGTCCTCGGTAGCATAGGCGAGCCCGTGCGCAACCGCCTTGCCAACGGTCGACGCATCGACCTTTTTGCCATGAACAAGGACCTCGCCGCTGATCCGGGTGCCATAGCTCTTGCCGAAAACGCTCATGGCGAATTCCGTGCGCCCCGCCCCCATCAGGCCGGCGATGCCTACCACCTCGCCCTTGCGGACATGGAGGTTGACGCCCTTGATGATCTGCCGGTCGGGATGGACGGGGTGATGCACCACCCAGTCCTTCACCTCGAAAATGGTCTCGCCGATGCTGGGCGTCCGGCTGGGATAGCGGTCCTCCAGCGTGCGGCCGACCATCGAGGTGATGATGCGGTCTTCGCTGATCTCGTGCGGGTCCAGTGTCTCGATGGTCTGGCCGTCGCGCAGCACGGTGATGCGGTCGGCGACCTTGGAGACCTCGTTCAGCTTGTGCGAGATCAGGATCGAGGCGATGCCGCGCTGTTTGAATTCGATCAGCAGGGCCAGCAGCGCGTCGCTGTCCTTTTCGCTTAAGCTCGCCGTCGGCTCGTCGAGGATCAGGAGCTTGACCTCCTTCGACAGCGCCTTGGCGATCTCCACCAGTTGCTGCTTGCCGACGCCGATATTGGTGATCAGCGTATCGGGGTCCTCGCGCAGGCCGACGCGCTTGAGCAGTTCGGCCGCACGGCTGCGCACCAGGTTCCAGTCGATGATGCCGTAGTGCGCCTGCTCGTTGCCGAGGAAGATGTTTTCGGCAATCGACAGCAGCGGCACCAGCGCCAGCTCCTGGTGGATGATGACGATGCCGGCGCGCTCGCTGTCATGGATGCCGCCGAAACGGCACTCCTGGCCCATGTAGCGGATCTCGCCGGAATATTCACCGTAAGGGTAGACGCCGGACAGCACCTTCATCAGCGTCGATTTGCCGGCGCCGTTCTCGCCGACGATGGCGTGGATCTCGCCGGCGCGGACATCGAGATTGACGTTCTGCAGCGCCTTGACGCCGGGAAACGTCTTGGTGATGTCGCGCATCTCGAGGATTGTTGTGTCCGTCATCCGAACTCTCGATCCGGCAATGATTGGGGCAACCGCCGCTTCGTGCAGTCTGCCGCAGTTCTGGAAAGAAGCAAACGCCTCCGGTCTGCCCTCCCCCCGCATGGCGGGGAAAGGGCGTGGCCCGCGAAGGCCGACTTACTTCAACTCTTCGGCCTTGATGTAGCCAGAGCCGACGACGATCTGCTCGTAGTTCGACTTGTCGACCGCCACCGGCACCAGCAGGTAGGACGGAACCACCTTGACGCCGTTGTTGTAGGTCTTCTCGTCGTTGATCTCCGGCTTGCCGCCCGAGAGAACGGCGTCGACGAGGTTGGCGGTCACCTTGGCCAGTTCGCGCGTGTCCTTGAACACGGTCGAATACTGTTCGCCGGCGATGATGCCCTTGACCGAAGGCACTTCGGCATCCTGGCCCGAAACGATCGGCCACGGCTGGTCGGCAGTGCCGTAGCCGACGCCGCGCAGCGACGAAATGATGCCGCGCGACAGGCCGTCATAAGGCGACAGCACCGCGTCGACACGGCTGCCGTCGGAGTAGTTGGCCGACAGGATGTTGTCCATGCGGGCCTGCGCGACAGCACCGTCCCAACGCAGCGTGCCGACCTTTTCCATGCCCGTCTGGCCCGACTTGACCACCACCGTGCCCTTGTCGATCAGCGGCTGCAACACGCTCATGGCGCCGTCGTAGAAGAAGAAGGCATTATTGTCGTCGGGCGAGCCGCCGAACAACTCGACGTTGAACGGCCCGGCCTTTTCCGGATAGCCGAGGCCCTTGAGCAGCGATTCCGCCTGCAGCACGCCGACCTTGAAGTTGTCGAAGGTGGTGTAGAAGTCGACATTGGGGCTGTCGCGGATCAGGCGGTCATAGGCGATGACCTTGACGCCCTTGTCGGCGGCCTGCTGGAGGACGGCCGACAGCGTCGTGCCGTCGATCGAGGCGATAACCAGCGCCTTGACGTCCTTGGTCACCATGTTCTCGATCTGGGCGAGCTGGTTCGGGATGTCGTCTTCGGCATATTGCAGGTCCGCATTGTAGCCCTTGGCCTTCAATGCGTTGACCAGCTCGTTGCCGTCGCTGATCCAGCGCAGCGAGGACTTGGTGGGCATGGCGATGCCGACCGTACCCTTGTCCTGGGCGTGGGCCGAATACGACATGGCGGCCAGGCTGACCGTCAGAGCGGCCACGAACGTCTTAATGATCTTCACCTTCTCTCTCCCTTGTGAAGTGCCGGCGCGCGGACGCGACTGCTCGCGCGTGGCCCCGCCATGAACGGCGCGGCAAAGCCAGATTATGTGCCTTCCTCCCAAACGATCGCGAGCCCTGCGCTTCCTCCGCTCGATGCTCCGGCTCCCGGCCGGGCGGCATCGAACCCGCGACGCCATCAAGCCTCATGGAGGCAGACATAACAGTCAAATGCTATTTCTGGCGCATGCCATATCATTCCTGATATGGTTCTGGTCACTGCCGGCGCGGGAGGGAGGAAGCCAGCCATGGTCGACATGCCAATCGACGTCAGGTCCCCGGGAAGCCTGCGGCCAAGCGAGAGCGAAACGCTCCTGCGTAGCGGCCTCAAGCTGCGCCACATGCGCATGGTCGTCGCCCTCGAAGACCACGGCCAGATCAGCGCCGCCGCCCAGGTCATGAACATGTCGCAGCCGGCCGCCTCGCGCATGATCTCCGAGATCGAGGACATCCTTGGCGTACAGATCTGCGAGCGGCTGCCGCGAGGCATCAGGCTGACGCCATATGGTGCCGCCCTTGCCCGCCGCGGCCGCGCCATCCTGCTCGAAATGCAGCAGGTCGACCGCGAGATTTCTGATCTCAAATCCGGCAAGGGCGGTTCCGTCAACATCGGCGCGGTGACCGCGCCCGCTATCGACCTCGCCGTGCCGGCGATTCGAAAGATCCGCCAGCGCTATCCCCGGATCGAGATCAGTGTGCAGGTCGAGACGAGTGCCGTGCTGGCGCGCGAACTGCTCGCCTCGCGCCACGACTTCATCATCGCCCGCATCCCTGATGATCTCGACCCGCGCCTGTTCGAAAGCCGCATCATAGGCATCGAGAAGGCCTGCCTGATCGTCCGCCGCGGACATCCGCTTGCCGGCACAGGCACCGTGGCGCTGGAGCGCCTCGCCGAGTTCGACTGGGTGTTTCAGCCCGGCGGCTCGCTGTTGCGCCAGACCGTGCAGGGCATCTTCATGAGCCGTAACGTGCGCATGCCCGACCGCATCCTCAACACCTCGTCGCTGCTGCTGACGCTGGTGATGGTGGCACAGTCCGACGCCATCGCTCCCATCGCCATCGACGTGGCCAGGTTCGTCAACAGCGAAAGCGGGCTGGCCGGGGCGATCGAAATCCTGCCGATCGCCTTCGACATCAACGTCCAGCCCTACAGCCTGATCACCGTGCGCGGCCGGACGCTGTCACCGACCGCGCAACTGCTGCACGATCATATTTTGCGCGAGATCGCGTAGCCCTCACACCCGCGCGCAGATCGCTTCGAAGAACGCCACACAATCGAGATCGAGCGGATCGTCCACCGGCAGCGCCTGCGACGACATCTTGGCGATGACCACCTCGGCCTTCTGGTCGACATAGAGCCACTGCCCATGAATGCCGATGCCGCAATAGGCATTCGTGCTGTTGCCGCTCTGGTACCACTTGTTGCGGTAGCGCCCGTTGGCGAACAGATTGACCATATCGCCACGCTGCCAGGCCTGGGCATCGCCGCCATGAATGGTGTCCTCGACCCAGGCCTGCGGCACGATCCGCCCACCCTCTGATGTGCCGCCCTGCCGCATCATCTCGCCGACACGGGCAAGGTCGCGCGCGGCGACCGAGATGCCGCCCGCCGCACGTGCGGTGCCTTCCCTGTCGACGGTGACGAAGCCGTCGCGCTTGGCACCAAGAGGCCGCCAGAGTTTTTGCGACATCAGCTCGGCATAGCGCACACCTGAGGCGCGCTCGACGATGATGCCGAGCAGGTCCGAGTTGGGCGAGCGGTAGCGGAAGGTCTGGCCGTGCGGCTCGTCCAGTTGCTGCAGCGACACGATGAATTCGCGCAGCGATTCCGCGCCGCCACCGGGGTTCCACATCGTCGCGCGGCGATAGCGGGCAAACAGGCTCTCGGGATCGAGATAGGCTTCCTCGAAATCGAGGCTGACGGTCATGTCGAGCACATGGCGCACCGTTGCACTCGCATAGACCGAGCCTGCCGCTTCGGGCACGTAATCGGTCACCGGCGCGTTCGGATCGAGCTTGCCCTCGCCCTCCAGGCCGCCAGCGAGGATCGCCGTCAGCGACTTCGAGATCGAAAAGATGATGTGCCGTGCCTCGGGCTTCATCCTCGGCGCGAACCAGTCGCCGACGAAATGGCCCTTCTTCATCACCACCAGCGCATCGGTCGACGAGCGCTCAAGGAAAGCTGAAACGGTCTCGCTCTTGCCGTTGAGCTCGACAGTCTCCGAAAGCAGGCCCCCGAGGTCGACCGGTGCCGCTTCCAGGTTGCCCTCGCGCGCGGCGATCCGCGCGCTCGGCACCATCTCCGAAACGTTCTGGAAGGCCCAGCCATTGAAGGGCTGCTCGCGCCAGTTGCCGAGGGCCACGTCCTTGCGGGCAAAACCGAATGTGCGTTCGAACGCGGTGGAAGACGTCATGGTATTTTCCTGCTGGTGATGATCTAGGCGAGTGCGTCGGCGATCGCGTGGATCGCCTTGAGCGTCGCCACCGAATAGGCGACGGAGGTGAAATCGGGCCAGGTCGACAGCTTCACCGTCACCATCCTGCTGTCCCAGTCGATATGGATCAACTGCCCGAACACGCCCCGGCACATCAGCGCGCGCGAACGCGGATCCTCGATCCAGAACTGGTTGCGGTAGCTGCCTTCCGGCATGGAAGCGCTGTAGTTCGAGCCGTGCACGCCGTTGCGCGTCTCAGCAATCCAGTCGGCCGGCACGATACCGGCGCCGTCCTCGAGGATCGTCTGGCCAAAGCGGGCATAGTCGCGCAGCGACGCGTTGAAGCCGCCGTCGGCTAGCGCATAGCCGGCGCTGTCGACGGTGAAGTAGGCACTCTCCTCCGCGCCGATCTTCTGCCACAGCTCCTCGGAGACGAGTTGCGCCAGCCGCTTGCCGGTCGCGCGCTCCATGACGAAGGCCAAGACATCGGTCTCGATCGAGCGATATTCGAACGCTTCGCCATGCGGCCGCGTCGTTTCGGTCAGGCCGAGGATCAGTTGAAAGACATGCTCCGGCCATTTGAACGCCGGATCGGTTCCTGAAGGAACCGGCTTCCAACCTGACGCGACATCGACCTGGCCGATGTCTGAATAGGGGTCGGTATAGGCCTCGCCGAAGCGCACGCCCGTGGTCATGTCGAGGACGTGGCTCAGCTTCGCCCCCTTCCAGCCGGTCGCCGCCAGTTCGGGCAGATAGTCGGTCACCAGCCTGTTCGGATCGACGACGCCGCGGCCGGCGAGAATACCGAACACGGCTCCCGTCACCGACTTCGCCACCGATTGCGACAGATGCGGCGTGCGCGGCGTCATGCCGTTGAAATAGCGCTCATAGGCGATCTTGCCGTCCTTGAGCACCAGGAAGCCGTCGGTATAGGTCTCGTCGAGCAGGCCGGCGAGCGTCGTCGGCCGGCCCTCGCTGTCGGTCACCGACAACTGGTCGAGATTTGTTTCCGCGCGCGGCAGGGCGCGCACCGGGCCCTCGCCTCGCCAGACTTCAACGGTCGGCACGATCTCGCGGACATGCTGGAATGCCCAGCGGTTCCATGGCGGCTCATCCCACGAAGTGCGCGGCAGCGGCATCGCCGGCGGCGAGCCCTGCATGATCGGCGGCACGTTTTCGTTGTTGCGGTAGGAACCCATGGCGCACCCCACGCGGCCTAGTGCATGACCCCGAAAATCGGGATCGATTTTCGGAAAGGATCATGCACAAATTCAAAGTGTTACAGCGTCCTTTGCGCGTCCGAAAGGACGCGCGGCGCTGTAAGCAGATGGGCCGGCGCGGAACGCCGGCCCAGATATCAAAAACCTACTTCTGCAACTCGGTCCAGATCCTGGTGTAGAGCGCGTCTGCCTCCGGCGAGCACATCAGGGCAAACGTGCCGTGCGGCTTGCTTTCCTCCGGAACGACGATCTCCGGCGCATCCTTCATGTCGGCGGGCATGAACTTGTCCGACCCGGCGATGCCGTTGGCATAGCGGTGGAAGGCGGACAGCCCTGCGGCCACTTCCGGATCCATGATGAAGTTCTGGAACAGCTTGGCGTTCTCGACGTTCTTGGCGTCCTTCAGCACGACGGCGTTGTCGCTCCAATAGGTGAAGCCTTCCTTCGGATAGCCGAAGCTCACTTCGGGGCGCGCCAGCCGGATACGCAGCCCGGCCCCGTTCCAGGTGTTCGAAGCCTTGAAGTCGCCGGCCGACATCTTGTCGACGGCGCCATATTCCATGGCGACCCAGTTCGGCTTGGCGGCAACCAGGAGGTCGCGCACCTTCTTCAGCACTTCCTTGTCGGTCGTGCACTGCTCGCCGCCGGCATAATGGACGGCGGCCGTAATCAGGTCGTTCATCTCCGGAACGACGTTGACCTTGCCCTTCAGCTCGTCCGGCGTGTCGAAGATGATCTTCCAGCTATTGATGTCGCCCTTGTAGACGCTGGTATCGACCACAATGCCAAAGGTTCCCCAAGCCCACGGCACGGAATATTTGCGGCCGGGATCGAAGCTCGGATTGGCCCATTCCGGGGCGATGTTCTTGGCGTTCTCCATGCCGCCGGGATTGGTCTCGAGCAGAAGGCCTTCATTGATCCAGATGGGCAGGTGCGTCTGCGAGGGGACCACGATGTCGAAGCCGCTGCCGCCCTGGCGCACCTTGGCAAGTGCCGTCTCGTTGGAGTCGTAATCGGTTACGGACACCTTGACGTTGTACTTCTCCTCGAACTTCTTGATGACGTCCGGGTTGGTGTAGTTTCCCCAATTGTAGATATTGAGTTCCCCTTCGGCGCGGGCGAGGCCGGTTGCGGCCAGCAGCGCGAGGGCCGCGGTGGCGGCGGACATTCTCAAGTTCACTGTAGTACTCCTTTTAGTGTCCGCGATGCCGTCTGCGGGCGGCGAACAAGCGCCCGTGACGGCCGGAGGCGATCTTCGCCGCCCCCGGCTGTCATGATTTTGGCCAAGCGCCGTATGCGCCGGCTTATTTCTGAAGCTCGGTCCAGATCTTGGTGTAGAGCTGCTGCACCTCTGGCGCGCAGGTCTCGAGGATCTCGCCGTTCTTCTTGAACTCTTCCGGTATGACCACTTCCGGAGCCGACGTCATGTCGGCCGGCATGAACTTCTCGGACCCCGAGATGCCGTTGGCATAGCGATGGAAGGCCGAGTTCATCGCCGCGTTTTCCGGGTCCATCATGAAGTTCTGGAACAGCTTGGCGTTCTCGACGTTCTTGGCGTCCTTGAGCACCACCACGTTATCGCTCCAGAGCTGGAAGCCCTCGACAGGATAGCCGTAGTGGATGGCCGGGTTGTTCAGGCGCTGGCGCAGCACCGAGCCGTTCCAGTCGCTGGTCGCCTTGAAGTCGCCCGCCCCCATCTTCTCGATGGTGTTGTACTCCATGGCGATCCAGTTCGGCTTGGCCGCGACCAGCACGTCGCGCACCTTCTTGAGCACTTCCTTGTCGCCCGAGCACTGCGGCGCGCCGACATATTTCAGCGCAGCATGGATCACGTCGTTCATTTCGGGAACCACGTTGACCTTGCCCTTCAGCTCGTCGGGCGTATCGAAGATGATCTTCCAGGTATTGATGTCGCCCTTGTAGAAGTCGGTGTTGACGCCGACGCCGACGGTGCCCAGCGCCCACGGCACGGTGTAGTGGCGGCCCGGATCGAAGGCCGGATCCTTCCACTCGGGCATGACGTTCTTGAAGTTCTCCATCTGGTCGGGACGGGTCTCGAGCACGAGGCCTTCCTTGATCCAGATCGGGATGTAGGTCTGCGAGGGCATGGCGACGTCAAAGCCGTGGCCGCCCTGGCGCACCTTGGCAAGTGCCGTGTCGTTGGAGTCGTAGTCGGTAACCGTGACCTTGACGTCGTACTTTGCCTCGAACTTCTTGATCATGTCGGGGCTTATGTAGTTGCCCCAGTTATAGATGTTGAGTGCGCCTTCGGCCGAGGCGAGGCTGGTCGAAGCCAGCAGCGCCAGACCGACTGCCATCGACATGGATTTCAGATTCATCATTTCCCTCCCGTTGATTAGTCGCGTTTCCTGCTCATGAAGAAGAACAGCGTGACGATGACGACCGACAAGAGCAGGAAGACGGTCGAGATCGCGTTGACCTCCGGCGTGATGCCGCGGCGGATCTGCCCCAGCATGTAGGTCGGCAAGGTATCCTGGCCGCCCGACTTGACGAACTCGGTGATGACCACGTCGTCGAGCGAGATGACGAAGGCAAGCATCAGCCCGGCGATGATGCCCGGCCACAGCAGCGGCAGCGTCACCCGGCGAAATGCCTTCCATGGCGTGGCGTAGAGATCGGCCGCCGCACGCTCGAGCGTCAGGTCCATGTTCTCGAGCCGCGCCCTGATCGGCAGATAGGCGAAGGGGATGCAGAACGCCGTATGCGCAGCGATCAGATAACCCAACCCCGAATAGCCGGTGGCGATCTTGATCTGGGCGAAGAAGATCAGCAGCGCCACGCCGGTGACGATTTCCGGCACCATCAGCGGCTGGTTGATGAAGGCGTATTTGAGCGTCAGCCCGCGATAGGGCCGCGTCCTGGTCGTCGCCAGCGCCGCCATGGTGGCGGCGATCGTCGCCATCACTGCCGCCGCCGAGGCGATCTGAAGCGAGCGCCACGACGCGTCGATGACCTGCTGGTTGTTCCATGCGGACACGAACCAGCGCAGCGAGAAGCCGCCCCACTCCGATACCGAAGTGGATTCGTTGAAGGCATAGGCGACCAGCACGACGATCGGCAGGTAGAGCAGCACGAAGCAGGTCGCCGCAATGGCGGTGAAGCCGGTCTGCTGGCGGATCGAGAAGCGCTTAGCCATGACGCGCCTCCGAAGAGGAGGTATTGCGGACATAGACCAGCAGCGCCACCATCACGATCGCCATGACGGTGATCGACAGTGCTGCCCCCAGCGGCCAATTGCGCCCCTGTCCGAACTGCAGCTCGATCAGGTTGGCGAACATCATGTTCTTGCCGCCGCCGAGCACGCTTGGCGTCACATAGGCGCCGATGGCGGGGATGAAGACCAGGATCGATCCGGCGATCACGCCGGGCCTGACCATCGGGAAGATGATCCGGCGCAGCACCTGCCAGCGCGTGGCGTAGAGGTCGTAGCCGGCCTCGACGAGGCGGAAATCGAGCTTCTCCATGCTGGCATAGAGCGGCAGCACCATCAGCGGCAGGTAGACATAGGTCATGCCGACCATGATGGCGAAGTCGGTATAGAGCATCTGGATCGGCTGGTCGGTGATGCCAAGATTGATCAGCGCGGTGTTGATGATGCCCTCGTTGCGGATGACCTGCAGAACCGCGAAGGTGCGGATCAGGAGGTTCGTCCAGAACGGGATGGTGATCAAAAACAGCCAGATGTCGCGCGTCCGTTCCGACCGCGTGGCTATGAAATAGGCGGTCGGGAAGCCGAAGATCAGCGTCGCCACGGTCGCCATGATCGCGAGCTTCAGCGAGCGCCAGAAGATGGTGAGATGAGCGCTGGCAAAAGACAGCGTGTCGTCGAAGATGTCGCGCTCGAGGAAGACCGAGACCCAGCCCTCGGTCGAGAATTTCCAGACGACGTCGCCATAGGGCCCGGGCGTCAGGAACGAATAGACCAGCACGATCAACAGCGGGCCGGAGGCCGCAAGGAAGATGATGGTCAGCGCCGGCGCCGACAGAAACCAGCGGTTCCTGACGTCGCGCGCCTCGGCCTGTCTTTCGATTTCGGCAGCGGTCGCCATCGCTCAGTCCTTGAGTATCTGGGCCGCATCGTCGCCGATGACGATACCGACGCGCTCGCCGCGCTCGAAGGCCGTCATCGAGCCGCGCGTGTTCTGCTGGCGTACGGTGAACATCGCGCCGTCGTCCAGCTTGATATGGACATGCGTGTCGGTGCCGAAATAGACGACGTTCTCGACCACGCCGGAAATGTCGCCTTGCCCCTTGACGGCCTTGGCATGCTCGGGACGGATCACCACCGTCGCTTCGCCATCGAGCTTGAAGCCTTCCGCCACGGTCGCGGCAATCGTCGCACCCGACTTCAGCGTCACCCTGGCCTTGGCCCCGTCGATGCTGTCCACCCTGGCATCGAGGAAATTGGTCTCGCCGATGAAGTCAGCGACGAAGCGCACGGCCGGCCGGTCATAGATGTCGCGCGGGCTGCCGACCTGCAGGATCTTGCCCGACGACATCACCGCGATGCGGTCGGACATCGTCAACGCCTCTTCCTGGTCGTGGGTGACGAAGATGAAGGTGATGCCGGTTTCGAGCTGCAGGCGCTTGAGCTCGATCTGCATTTCCTTGCGCAGCTTGTAGTCGAGCGCCGACAAGGGCTCGTCGAGCAGCAGCACCTTGGGCTGCGGCGCCAGTGCCCGGGCGAGCGCCACGCGCTGCTGCTGGCCGCCGGAGATCTGGCTGGTGCGGCGCTTGGCGAGCTTTTCCATGCGCACCAGCTTCAGCATCTCGGCCACCCGCGCATCGATCTCGACCCGCGGCTTGCCCAGCATTTCGAGACCGAAGCCGATGTTCTCCGCCACCGTCATATGCGGGAACAGCGCGTAGGACTGGAACACCGTGTTGACCGGCCGCTTGTAGGGCGGCAGCGGCGCGATATCGCTGCCATAGAGCATGATCTCGCCTTCCGAGGGGAAGTCGAAGCCGGCAATCAGCCTGAGAAGCGTGGTCTTACCGCAGCCGGACGGTCCCAGCAGCGTGAAGAACTCGTTTTCCCTGATCGACACCGAAACGGTATCGAGCGCAGCTACCTGCGCCTCCCCCGTTCCGAATACCTTGCGAACCCCGCGAACCTCGATCGCATTCCTACCCGGTGTTTCCGGCACGCAAACGCCCCATTGTTTCGTCCACCTTTTGCGGCGGAGCTTTTTCCGTTTCGATTGTCACCACATGCCGCAAGGCTTGGCAACAACAGCACTCACTACAACTCACCGGCAATCACCGGGCCACCTTCAGGCCTGGTACGTAACCCTTCCGCCGCAGATGGTGATCACCGGCCGCACCTCATGCAGAACGGCCGGATCGGTCGCCTCGATATCGGCTGAAAGCACGACCAGGTCGCCGAGGAAGCCCGGCTTCAGCCGACCTTTTCTATCTTCCATGAAACCGGCATAAGCGCCCTCGACGGTGTAGCCGGCGAGCGCCTGGCGCAGCGAAACGCTCTGGTCGGGCATGTCGTCGGCCCAAGGCTTGCGCAGCATTGCCGCCTGCATGCCCAGGATCGGGTCGATCGGCGCCACCGGCCAGTCGGAGGCGAACACCACATGCGCGCCCGCATCGAGCAGCGTGCGTGTCGGATAGGCATAAGCCCAGCGTTCGCGACCAATGCGCGTGACCGTCGGCTCCAGCGGAAAACTCATCGCGCCGGGCGGGTGTGGAGGCTGCATCGAAGCGATGACGCCGAGGTCGACGAAGCGCTTGATGTCGGCCGCCGTCGTCACCTCGACATGCTCCACCCGGTGGCGGCTGTCGCGCAGGCCATTGGCCTTTTGCGCCGCTTCATAGCCGTCTAGCACGGCGCGTGTCGCACCGTCGCCGATCGAATGGACCGCGATCTGCAAACCGCGCCGGTCGATCTCGACCGCCAGGCGCTTGAATTCCTCCGGCGAAAACAGCGGCTCGCCAACCCAGTCCGGCCGGTCGGCATAGGGCTCGAGCATGACCGCCGTCCAGGAATCGAGAACGCCGTCATAGAACAGCTTGACCACGCCCGACGACAGCCACTCGCCCTTGTAACGCGCGGCCATGTCGGAGGCCTTGTCGAGCATGTCGATGGTCATGAAGTTCTTGTAGTGGAACGGCACCTGCACCCGACAGATCAGGTCGCCCTCAGCCTCGATCTCCGAGAGCAGTTCGAGCTGGTAGTAGTTGCCGTCCATGTTCTGGACCGAGGTGATGCCATGCCTGGCACACCAGTCGAGCCCGCGCCGCATGATGGCGCGGTCGCCGGCTCGTTCCTCGGCATTCGGCACCGGATCCGGCTCGCCGCCGGTCGAAAGGCCGAGCCGCACGCGACCTTCGCCGGCAAGCTTGAGCACCGGGTTGAACGCCTCGTTCTCGCGCAGTTCGCCCTCGGCCAGCCCGTCGGCGCCCATGACGATTTCGTTGCCGGGCGTGAGTTCGCGGCCGTGCAGCACGCCGGCCATTTCCAGCGCCCTGGTGTTGGCCCACATCGTGTGGTGGTCGGGCGCGGCCATCAGGAACGGTCGGTCGGGGATGATCGCGTCGAGGTGATGCCTGGTCACGCGCTCGCCGCCGAGGATGGTGTAGTCGGCGCCCTGCCCGACGATCATCTTCGCATCGGGGCGCGATGCGGCATAGGCGTGAACGGCGTCGCGCAGCGCCTCGAAACCGTGCAGGCCGAACAGTTGCAGATGCGCGAGTTCAGCAGCCCCCGAAAAAAGATGCATGTGCGCTTCGATGAAGCCCGGGACGACCGAACCGCCGCGCGCGTCGATCACCTTGGTGTCCGGGCCGCGCAGTGCCTCGATTTCAGTCTTGTCGCCAACGGCGGCGATCAGGCCATCCCTGATGGCCACCGCTTCCGCCGAGGGCCGTGCTGCATCCATGGTCAGCACGCGGGCGTTGATGACGATCAGGTCGGCATTGCGAACCGTTTGGACAGACATCGCGACTCCGCGCACTTGACTGACTGAGACCGTCCAGCCCCGCATCGGTCGCCTGCCGTTCGAACGGAATGGCGTAACCAGACAAGAGGCTAGAGCCGCTCCGCTATCTCAGGAAATCCCCTTGTTTCCCTGAAGACAGCGCCGAGAAAAAATGCGACTAATTGTTCGCGTTTGTCAATATGCGGGTTTCCCGGGGGGATGCGTTGTGGAGGACGCCTCTCGTGTATGTTGGCAACAAGCAGGGAGCGAGAAGTTCTGTCCGTGAATCGCAGTCTCACCAAGAAGACCAGCGCGGCGCTCAGCCCGCGCAAGCAACCGCGACAGGAACGGTCGAGCAAGGTTGTCGACAGGATTCTTGATGCCGCGCTGACCCTGACGAGGGAACAGGGCACCAAGACGCCGACGACGCTTGCCATCGCACAGCACGCCGGCCTGTCGGTCGGCTCGGTCTACCAGTACTACCCCAACAAGGAAGCCATCCTTCTGGATCTCGCCCGGCGCTGGCTCGGCGCCTTTCCCGAGGTGATCGCCAGACGCATCAGGGCCCCGCGCCCCACCAACCGCGACGAATTTCAGCTGGAAGTGGACAGGCTCTTCGTCGACACCTCGAAACTCTATCTCGACAACGCCAGCCTGATGCCGGTCATCGAGGCCATCACCGGCAATCCCGACCTCAGGCCCATCCAGAACGAATATGACGAGCAGATCATAGCCCTCTACGCTGCCTGGCTGCAGCATGTGAACCCGGCCCTTCAGGACGAAGTCGCCAGCCGGCTGGGTGTGGTGATGATGGAGGTCGGCCACGTCTGCCGCCTCGTCGGCCTCAAGCGGGACCGCAAGGCATTCGATCTCATCCAGGACGACGTCAAGGCCATGTGGCTCGCGCTCGTCGCCCCCTATCTCGATCTCAACCAGAACCAGGAAGGAGAATCATGAAGACTGTCTTTTCGCCGCTCCACGCCGGCCACAGCGGCCAGATGGAGCTAGTCGCCGGTGCCATCGTGCCCGGATTCGAGAAGCCCTCGCGGGCCGAGATCATCAAGAAGCGCGTCGAAAGCGAGAAGCTCGGACCGATCCTTGCGCCCGAGGTCCACGACCTGACCGCCGCCAAGCGCGTGCATGCGGCCGACTACATCGACTTCCTGCCGACCGTCTGGCCGCAATGGGAAGCCGCCGGCAAGTCCGGCTCGGCCATCCCCTTCGCCTGGCCGACGCGCGGGCTGCGCGGCGATGTCCGCCCGAAAAACATCGAGGCGCTGCTCGGCTTCTATTCCTTCGACGGCGGCGCCTCCTTCGTCAAAGGCACGTGGGAAGCCATCAAGTCGTCCTACGACGTGGCGCTGACCGCGGCTCAGTTGATCAAGGCTGGTGAACGCAGCGCGTTTGCGCTCTGCCGTCCGCCGGGCCACCATGCGGGCGCGGCCTTCATGGGGGGCTATTGCTACATCAACAACGCAGCCGTCGCCGCGCAATTGTTCCGTGACCAAGGTGCGAAGCGCGTCGCCGTGCTCGATGTCGACTACCACCACGGCAACGGCACGCAGGAGATCTTCTATTCGCGCAACGACGTCCAGGTCATCAACCTGCACGGCGACCCGATGACCGAATATCCGTACTTCCTCGGCCATGCCGACGAGCACGGCGCTGGCGAAGGCGAAGGCTTCAACATCAACTACCCGATGCCCTTCGGCACCTCCTTCGAGAAATGGAGCGAGGCGCTCGAGGACGGCTGCCGGAAACTCGCCGCCTATGCGCCCGACGTCGTCGTCGTCTCGCTCGGCGTCGACACCTTCGAGAAGGACCCGATCAGCCACTTCAAGCTGACCAGCGCCGACTACCCGAAAATCGGCGAGCGCATCGCCAGGCTCGGGCTGCCGACGCTGTTCGTGATGGAAGGCGGCTACGCCGTCGACGAGATCGGCATCAACGCCGTCGGCGTGCTCACCGGCTTCGAGGGGCGCTGACCACTCAGGCCGTCGCGCCCGCCTGCGGCGCGGCGGCCACCGCCTTGCGCTTGCCAATCCTGGTCAGCGCGAAAGTCAGCGCCAATCCGGCAACCAGAATGCCGATCGCCAGAAGCGGCCTGTACCAGAACCACGCGAATGCGATCGTCACCGTGCCGACCAGCAGTGCCAGCACGAAGGCCACCAGCCCCGTGCCCATGCGCACGATGCTGCCAAGGAACGGGATGACATCGGCGAGAACGCCGAGCGGGCCGAGCAGCAGCCCGAAACCGAGTGCCAGCAGCAACAGGCAGCCGGCGCGCAGCAGCCAGGTGAGGATCGTATTGCCGCGCACCGCCTCGGCAAACATGTCCGCTGCCGACACCTTGCCGCTGTCGACCATCAGCAACTGGTCGCCGGCCACCGTCTGGTAGGCGGTGAAGCCCGAGCCCGACTGTTCGCCAACGATACTGATGTCGCCGAGCGGTACCAGGCTGTAGCCGATGCGATAGTCGCCGATGGCAGGCGAGCTCGCATTGGCGCCGAGGAAGATCCGGCCGTCTGCCACGCTGACGCGCTCGCTGCCGGCAAAGGCGGCTTCGATGGCTGCGATCTGGTTCGGCTTCACCGCAAGCTTCTGGGAATTGCCGATCAGGTTGAGCACCTCCTCGTCCAGCGTGAAGGCGCCCAGGCTGCCCTCGGCAATCTGGAACGACGTGCCCTCGATTTCCATCGACGGGTTCTCGTGATTGGCAGGCTGCTTGAACTCGGAGGAGTCGATTGCCCGGTCCTGCCACTCCTTGGCGTAGCTGTAGGTGGTAACGGTTTCCTCGCTGCCGCCCAGCTTGGTCTGAGTCTCCGACTTCGAGTGCTCGACCCACTGGTACATCTCGACTTCGCGCACCAGCCGCACGCCTTCCGCCGCAATGGCGAAATCCTCGTCGACCAGCCCCTCCGATGCTTTGACCGGTCCGCTGACATGCACAAGCTTGCCATCGTTGGCCGGATCGACGCTGTCGGCGGAGACCGATGCCACGATGCTTGCGCCTTCGGCCAGCGAGCGCGACGTGGTCACCGCCCGGCCCTCGTTCCAGAACAGCACGACCACCATGGCCACCACCAGGATGAGGCCCACCAGCACGCCGCCGACCGCCCGCTTGATCCGCCCGAACCAGGATACGCTGGTGACTTCCTGAAATTGATCGCCCACGAAAATTCCCCTCGCTGAAATTCACGCAGCGTTAGCGCATCTTCGTTGCCAAAATCGAAACCGATTCAGGCAAGGAAGATGCCCAACCTCAAAGACCTGGAGCGTTTTCGTGCGTCCGCTCAGACGCGCCGCACACAAAGCGCTAGCCCGGTCCGGTCAATGGCGATCCTGCCGCCCGTTTTAGGTGTATTTGCCTCCGCCTGGACCCACCCTGAGTCTGCCAAAGGACTCTGAATTAACTTTTTGTCAATTATGTTTGCGGAGCGATTCACAAGGGGTTAAATTCAACCCGAATCAGCCGGTCCGTGGGGGGGCGCGGCGAACCACCAACTCTCTGAAATGCCGGGGTTTTTCTCGGCGCAGAGCGCGTTTGGTTTCGCGCGACCAGCACGGATTCGGCCGATGGGTACCCCTGGTGCTCGCGTCGCGTTCTTTTCGTTCAAGTGAAGCGTTTTCGACCCGGACGAGGCACCCGCCTTGCCCGGCCTCAAATGGATTCCGGCAAGCATTCAAATGATCGCCCTAGCAGCCCGCAACGAACAGACGACAGTCGCAGCAAGGCTCGCATCCCATAGCGATCTCACCGCGTTCTTCATGAACCTGACCGACGAGATCGGCGCCGACGGCTACATGCTGGTCGCCATCTCCCAGGACCAGGAGCGCGACAAGCTGCAGATCATCGCGTCCAACTGGATCTACGACGCCATCCAGATTGCCGGCCACGCTCTCATTGCCGGCCTCGCCCAGGGACCTTTCGCCAGCGCGCCGGGCACGCGCCCGCAGAGCCTCATCGCCTCGCACGCCCCTGCCCTGCTCGGCGGCGAGGAAGCACGCCTGCTCGACGTGCTCGGCCATGCCGAGATCTTCACGCTCAAGCTGCATGTCGGCCGTCAGCGCCTGTTCGTCCTGTTCTCGGCCGCCGAGGCCGGCTGCATCGACCAAGTGGCCATGCCGCGCATCCAGCTCGAATGCTGCTACGCGCTTTCGCAGGCGCCAGGTATCCTGGCCGCCGCGACGATGCAGGACCCGCTGTCGGACCGCGAGCGCGAATGCCTGTTCTGGGTTTCGGAAGGCAAGACCACCGACGAGGTCGCAGTGATCCTCGGCGTCTCGTCCAACACCATAAACAGCTACATCACCCACGCGATCCAGAAACTTTCGGCAAGCAACCGCGCCATGGCGATTGCGACCGCAATCAGGAGCGGCATCATTTGACCTCCGCGCAGGCCCGCCAACACGCCGAAACGACGATCGCCCAGGAAGACACGCGACTAACGAGCCAAGTCCGCGGCACGACGGCCCATGCCGTTACCCTTGCAGACGCCGTGAAGCGTTGCCGCTGGCTTGCCGTAGACCTCGGCGCACGCGACTTCGCTCTGTGCCTGGCCGGATCGGGCACGGACAGCAGCCGGCTGGTGCCCTGCTTCGATTCCGACTATCCGGGCAACCTGGCGGCCGCACGACTGCTCGATGGTGGCATTGGCGAACATCTGATGCGCCATATCAGGCAGTCGACGGCGCCGTGCTGGTGGGCCGACGATGCCGCTGCCGAAACTGCTTTCTCAGCCCTTACCTGGACCAGCCGCATCAAATCCCCGGCGTCCAACGATCGTGGCATCGCCTTCCCGGTCTATACGGATCGGGGACAGGCCGGGCTCATCGTCTTCGGCGGTCCTGAGCTTGCTCCCAACGCGGCATCGCTGCACGATCTGCACGGTCGCTGCTTTGCACTGTTCGATGCCGTCGCCCGCTTCGGCATCGGCCGCACGGACGAATTGCCGGCCATGTCGCGGCGCGAGCTCGAATGCCTCAAGCTCACCTCGCGTGGCCACACCAGCGAGGAAATCGCCAAGCTGCTCAAGCTTTCGGTCCACACGGCCAACCAGTACCTCACCCAGACGACGCAGAAGCTCAACGCCGTCAACCGCATGCACGCGGTAGCCAAGGCCCTGCGCCTGGGATTGATCGACTGATTTCCAGCCCTATCCTATCAGGCTGCTTTCGCCCGTGGCACGGTCCGCCGGATCATGGCCTGCTCGATCGCGCCCGCAAGATACTGGGTGTTCTTCTCCGGCTCGGCGTCCGGCTTCTCGAACGACACATAGTGAACCTCGACCGAGGCATGCGTTGCCGTCATCGACAGCTGGAAATAGACGACCGCACCTTCCGGCCTGAGTTCGAGGTCGAGCACGATGCGCGGACTGCCAGTCCAGCAGACATGTGCTTCGCCGCCCAATCCCATCCGCAACGCCCCCGGCATGAAATACAGTTCCGCCGCTGAATCGACCAGGTCGGCCACGTTGGCGAAGTGCTCCATACGGATGAAGGCTATGTAGTCGGCGATGTCGACCAGGCGCAGCTCACGCACGACAGGCTGTATAGCTGTTGCAACGATCACTTCCCGAGACGAAGCATGTGGCTGGGGGTTCATGATGTCCTGCGTTGACCCTTGTTTCCATATACAATTCGTACCAGCTCGGCGACCGCCTGGTAGAATTGACCTGGTATCACACTATCAACCGAAACTTGCTTGTACATGGAGCGAGCAAGTGCAACGTCCTCGAATACTGGGACGCCATTTTGTTCCGCAATCTCGCGGATCTTCAGCGCAATCAGGTCCTGTCCCTTGGCGAGCACCATCGGCGCGGCGTCTTCGTCGCGGACATAGCGCAGCGCGATGGCGAAATGGGTCGGGTTCGCGATCACCAGCGTCGCGCGCGGCACCGCCGTCAGCATGCGCTGGCGGGCGCGGTCGCGCGCGATGGAGCGCAGGCGCGACTTGATGATCGGGTCGCCTTCCGACTGCTTCATCTCGTCCTTGACTTCCTGCTTGGTCATGCGCTGCTCCTGGTGCCAGTGGAAGCGTGACCAGACAAAGTCGGCGACGGCAATCACGCCCATGACGAAGACGATCGTCGTGAGGATGTCGACCGCTATGCCGCGGATGACGCTGCCGAAAGCCACCGGGTTGGTGATCATGCCTGCAAGCAGTCTGCGGTGATCGTCCGAGAGCACGATCACGAGAACGAGTATGGCAAAACCAAGCTTTGCCAGCGATTTGAGGAACTCGACGAAGCCCTGGGTGCCGAACAACCGCTTCCAGCCAGCGCCGAGCGAAATCCGCGACATCTGCGGACGGATGCGCTCACCGACGAACTGCGGCAAGTTCTGCAACACCGAAGCACCGACGCCGGCAACAACCAGCAGCAGCAGAAGGTTTGCGACGGCCCGGCCGATTTCCACGATCACCGCCTGGTAGAGCTCGATGACGTCGCGTTCGGTGCCGAGCGGCCAGCTCTCGGGTTTTTCGAGGAAGTTCGACAGGAACACACCGAGTTCTGCAAACGAGTCGGCGGCAAAGAACACGGTGTAGACGAGGATCGCCAGGAAAGAGGTGAAGATCGCGATTTCCTTCGAGACCGGCAGTTTGCCTTTCTCGATCGTGTCGCGGATCTTCTTCTCTGTTGGTTCTTCTGTTTTTGAGTCTTTGTCTTCGCCGTCGGCCATGGCTCAAGCAACCGCGCCGGGTCAGGCCGCGTTCTGCGTCGACGGCAGTTCGAGCAGACCGTCCTTGGCCATGCGCAAAGCAGTCGAGGCAATGGATCTGCGAGCACGCAGGATATCGGCGGACTGTACGCCTTCCGATCCCTGGCCGAGTTCGGATTCGATCATGCGGCGCGAGCGCGCGCCGATCGACGACAGCACAGCTTCTGCGAGCGGCAGGGCCGTGCCGCGCAGCGCGAGCGTAATGAGCTCGGTCGACAGCCCGTCGAACAGTGCGACACGCGCCTTCTGCGACATGTCCACAATGTCTTCGAAGGAAAACAGCCTTGCGCGGATAGCCTCGAGTCCGCTCGCGCCGACTTCCTCGAGGCCACTCATCACTTCCTCGAGCTGCGACTTGTCGAGCTCGTTGAGCACGCTTGCGACGCGGGCCTGGCCGGCCGTGGTGTCTTTTTGCGTGGCCCCGTTGAGCACATGGGTGCGGATCTGGTTCTCGACCAGCCTGGTCGCAGCCTCAGGGACCGTCGTCAGCTCCATCATCCGCTTGATGATCTCGCTACGCACCGGCTTTTCCACCGTCAGCACGACGCTTGCGGCGTAGGTCGGCGCAAGGTTAGACACGATCAACGCCGCAGTCTGCGGATGCTCGTTGCCGAGGAAAGCACCAACCCGCGCCGGATCGAGTTTTTCGAGCTGTGGCCACACAGGCGGTGCGTATTCATTCAGCACCGTCCCATCGCCGCCGCCCATCAGCGCGTTCATCGCTTCGGGTGATAGCGACTCGTTGAGGATCTGGTCCATCTCGTCGGCAGAATCGAGCAGGCCGGCACCTTCGGTGAACTCGTCCTCGAATTCGGCGACGATCCGTTCGAGATCGGCCTGGGGAATGGTCTTGAGGAGCCGTGCCCCCTCGATCAGCTCCTTGAGTTCTTCCTGCTTGAAGAACTTGAGCAGCCGGCTCGCCGAAGGCTTGCCCATCGCCACCAGAATGGCTGCCGCCTTTTGCGGCCGCGTCAGCGTCGACAGCGGGCTCATGGGCGGACCTCGTTCGAAGGATGGGAAAGCACGATCAAAATCCTCAGGCGCTCTTCTTGGCCGCGACAATCTCGGTCAGGCGGATGCCGAAGCGTGACGGGTCGTTTTCCAGCACGATGATCTCGCCACGGGCGATGCGGCGACCGTTGACCATCACATCGACCGGGTCGCCAATGCGGCGGTCGAGCGCCACGGTCGACCCCTTCTGCAGCGTCATCAGGTCGGACACCGCCATTTCGGTGCTGCCGAGCATGATCTGCACTTCCACCGGGATGTCGAGGATGACGCTGTTGCCGGCAGCCGGACCGCGCGCCGGTTCGGCATGCGTCTGTTCCTCGCTCAGCACGCCGCGCAATTCCTCGATGGCGCGGTTGAGCTGGTCGTCTTCCCCTTCGACGCCAGGCGTCCCGAACATCTCGGGCATCTCGGACATCCCGGACATCTCGGGCATCTCGAGCATCTCGGGATCGCCGAATTCAGGCATGGGCTGCGACTGGTTCATCGGTATTCTCCAGTTGGGTCGTTCGCGGTGTCGGACGCTGCATCGAAGCACATAGCCTCAGCCAGCGACGATCCCTTCAATGGTTTCTTCGGTGGTATCGAACGGACGCTTGACGCGGACGGTGTAGTTCTGCCCGAGCTTGCCGAATTCGCAGGCAAACAGCGTCTTGCCGCGAGCGGCGATGACGGCGTTGGATTGTGTATTCTCGGCCAATTCGATGACCTGCCCGACGCCAAGCCCGGTCAGGTCGCGGAGCGTCATGCGGCCGATCGGCATCGAGGCTTCGAGCCGGACCGTCGAACGCATCACCTCGTCGGAGAAGCGCGACCGCCATTCAGTGACGGGAACGGCGGCGGCATCCCTCTCGGCCTTGCCGCGGCGATCCTCGATCAGCACACGCTGCGGCAAAGTCAGCGCCAGCGTGCCGCGCGACGCCGCCGTGGCGACCGACAAGATGATTCGCGCGGAAGGTCCGTCGCGGAACACATGCTTCTTCATGACCGTGCCGGTCATCGCCTCCGGAACCGGCAGCTTGACGCCGAACTCGCCATCGGGCCCTTGCGCGTTCATCCCACGCGCTACTTCCTGGAACACCATGGTGGCGACTCCCAGCTCGATGGCCGAGAGATCGCGATCGATCGGCGCCACCTGACGGCTGGGCTCACCGCCAAACAGGACATGCACGAGGATGGCGAGTGCCTGCGGATCGAGGGCCATCACGAGCCCGTCAGGCGAAGTCTCGCTCGCGGCGACCGCCAGCGCCTGGTTGCTCTTGCCGGCCTTGGCGTCGCCCATGCGCGCAAGCTTGACATCGACGACCTCGATGTAGACCTGCTCAGGCAATAGCTGGTTCAGATGCTTGGCGATCTCTGGCGCCGCGCGCTCGGCCATGCGACGGGCAGCCGAATGCACCTTGTCAGGCTCGCCGGTATTGCCCAGCAAGCGCTCGATCACCACGTCGCGGGGTTCCGCAGGGCTTGCGATTGAATTCATGATTGCAGATGCCCTTCGTCAGCTGCCGGCATTGGCTCAGGCCGCCTGCTTTTCGATGATGTTGGTATTCAGCGTGCTCTGTTCCACCGCGTCGATCGACGGACGGTCGTAAGCCGAGATCGTCTTGCGGCCGAACTCGATCGCCACCTGCGGCAGCGAACCGTTCATGTAGGCAAGCAGCGTCTGCTTCACGATGATGTAGAGACGGTGGTTCTTTTCGCGCACGGTCTTCACTTTGGTAGCGATCGGACCGACCACCGAATAGGACAGGAAGATGCCGAGGAAGGTACCCACCAGCGCAGCCCCGATCAGGCCGCCGAGGATCTCCGGCGACTGGTCGAGCGCGCCCATGGCCTTCACCACGCCGAGCACGGCCGCGACGATGCCGAGCGCCGGCAGGCCATCACCGACCGCTACCAACGCGTGATAGGGCTTGAGCTTGTCGGCGCGGATGGTCTGGATTTCCTCGTCCATCAGCGCCTCGATCTCGTGCGGCCGGGCATTGCCGATGATGATGATGCGGCAATAGTCGCAGATGAAATGCGTCAGGGCGTCGTTCTTCAGCACCATCGGATAGGCCTGGAAAATCGGCGAGTCCTCGGGATTGTCGATATGCGCTTCGACTTCCGAGCGTGTCTTGGTGCGCAATTCGCGCATCAGGCTGTGCAGCACGCCGAGCGTCTCGAGATAGTCCTGCTCTTTCGGCACCGCCTGCCTGAAGGCTTCCATGATGCCGCGGCCGGTGTCCTTCACCGTGGCCAATGGATTGGCGACCAGGAAGGTACCCAGCGCAGCACCGCCGATGATGACCAACTCCCAGGGCTGCATAAGGACGTTGAGGTGGCCGCCCATCGCCATGAATCCGCCGAGCACACAGCCGAGCGTCACGACGAGTCCGATAAGAATGCCCACGGTTGGTCCTTCCGCATTGAAAGCAAGTTGCAGGCAGCCATAACTGGCGTGCCTTGTGTGAGGCTTGAACGAGCATCGCGAAACGATTCAGCTTCGCGCAAGCATTTGAGCATACCCTTCCCCAACTATCCTGCGGCGGAAGGGTTTTATCGTGCTCAATACCTATACAAGCTACCAGTTAATCGCGAAGGACATCGGCAAGGCGATCGACCGCGTCGAGGCTCAGCCAACGGTCGAGCGCGATACCAAATATTACCTTGAGAACATTACCAAGGTGAAAAGCATCGAGCAGTTCGTCAAGGACGACCGGCTGTTCAAATACGCCATGAAGGCGCATGGCCTGCAGGATATGGCCTATGCCAAGGCCTTCATGGTCAAGGCGCTGAAGGAAGGCATCAGCGATCGCGACAGCTTCGCCAACAAGCTGACCGACAAGCGCTACGCCGAATTCGTCGACACGTACAATTTTGAGGCGCACGGCGAAACGGCGACGATTTTCAGCAAGGCGCAGCAGGGCACCGTCGACAAATACCTGCGCCAGACGCTGGAAGAAAATGCCGGCAAGGACAATGAAGGCGTCCGCCTCGCCCTCTACTTCCAGCGCAAGGCACCCTCGATCAAAAGCTTCTACCAGGTTCTCGCCGACCCGGCCCTAGCCAAGGTGGTGCGCACGGCACTCGCCTTGCCGGAATCCTTTGCCTCCGCCGACATCGACCGTCAGGTCAAGTTCTTCGAGGAAAAGCTGAAAATCGAAAACATCTCCGACCCCAAGAAGCTCGGCGAGTTCCTCAAGCGCTTCACCAGCCTGTGGGAGATCAACAACCCTTCCTCGCCCGTACAGCAATCGGCCGGGCTGCTGTTCGGCGCGCCCGTAAGCTACGGGGTTTCCACCGATCTTATGTTCGCCATGCAAAAGCTGAGGTTCTGAGCACATCATGCAGAACGGTCTTTACGTCGCGCTTTCCGCGCAGGTCGCGCTCGAAAAGCGTCTCGACACCATCGCCGACAACGTCGCCAACGCTTCCACCGTCGGCTTCCGCGCCACCGGTGTGAAGTTCGAGGATGTCGTCTCCGGCCTCGGCGCCAAGTCGGTATCCTTCGTCTCGACGGGCGAAACCTATCTCTCGACCCAGCACGGCGGCATGACGCACACTGGCAATCCTTTCGACTTCGCCATCCGCGGCGATGCCTGGTTCGGCATCGAGACGCCTGGCGGCATAGTCATGACACGCGACGGCCGTTTCTCCATGACCCGCGAAGGTCAGCTGGTCACCCATCAGGGCTATCCAGTGCTCGATGCCGGCGGCGCCCCGATCCAGCTCGACCCGCGCGAAGGCCCGCCGGAGGCCGGCGCCGATGGCTCGCTGCGCCAGGACGGCCGCCTCGTCGCGGCACTCGGCCTGTATGAATTCAACCCCGGACCGAATTTCGTCCGCTACGGCAACTCTGGCGTCGTGCCGGCGACCGCTCCCCAGCCTGTCGTCGACCGCATGGAGGCTGGTCTCGTCCAGGGCTTCGTAGAGGAATCCAACGTCAATCCGGTCCAGGAAATGACCAGGCTGATCATGTTGCAGCGCGCCTTCGAGAACTCGGCTGCCCTCATACGCCAGACCGAAAACACCTTCTCCGGCGCCATCAAGACGCTCGGTTCGAAGTAAGTGAGCTCCGCCCTGCCTGCCGCCCGCACAGAAGCCCCGCCCGCCTTCGACAACAGGCTCGCAGCGCTCGAACTACTCGAGCGCCGCTTCGCCGACGACCGCACGCTCGTCCGTCGCGGCGGCCGGGTGACGGAAATCGCGCCGACACACTACCGGGTCGGCGGCCTGTCGGCCATCGCGCGCCTCGGCGACATCGTCGAGCATCGCGGCCAGGGCCGCAGCCGCCGCGGCGAGATCGTCCAGATCGGCCGCAACGAGGTGCTGGTCGCGCCCTACGAAAGCAGCGAGGATGTCGGCGTCGGCGACGCCGTCTTTACTCGCGGCCCGATTTCCATCACCCCCCATCCGAGCTGGCGCGGCCGCGCCATCGACGCACTTGGCCGTCCCATCGACAACGGGCCACCCTTGATTCGCAGCGCCCAGCAGGATGCCAGCGAGGCTGTCCCGCCCGCCGCCCTTGCCCGCCAGCGCGTCGACACGGGCTTCATGACCGGCGTCCGCGTCATCGACATCTTCACCCCGCTGTGCTTCGGCCAGCGCATGGGCGTCTTCGCCGGCTCCGGCGTCGGCAAATCGACCCTGCTTGCGATGCTCGCCGGTGCCGACGCCTTCGACACCGTCGTCGTAGCACTCATCGGCGAACGTGGCCGCGAGGTGCGCGAATTCCTCGAAGACACCATCGGCGCGGCAAGCATGGCAAAGACCGTCGCGGTCGTCGCCACCAGCGACGAGAGTGCAATGATGCGCCGCCGCGCACCCGACACGGCCATGCGCGTTGCCGAGCATTTCCGCGACCAAGGCCACCGCGTGCTGCTGGTGCTCGATTCGATCACCCGTTTCGCCCATGCCTTGCGCGAGGTGGCCATCGGTGCCGGCGAGCCGCCGGTGGCGCGCGGCTATCCCGCCTCGGTCTTCACCGAACTGCCCAGACTGCTCGAGCGTGCCGGGCCGGGCATGGAGGGCACGGGCTCGATCACCGCCATCATCTCGGTGCTCATCGACGGCGACGACCACAACGATCCGGTCGCCGATTCGGTCCGTGGCATTCTCGACGGCCACGTCGTGCTCGACCGTGCTATCGCCGAGCAGGGCCGCTACCCGCCGGTCAACCCACTGGCGTCGATCTCGCGTCTCGCCGGCAAGGCCTGGACCCCCGATCAGCGCGTGCTGGTCAGCAGGCTCAAGGCGATGATTTCGCGCTTCGAGGACACGCGCGACATCCGTCTGCTCGGAGCCTACCAGCCCGGCGCGGATCCGGAGCTCGATCTCGCCGTGCGCCAGGTGCCGGTGATCTACGAAGCGTTGGGGCAGTCGCCCGTCGACGGCCCTTCGTTCGACCCATTCTCCGACCTCGCCAGCCACTTGAGAGCCAAGGAAAGACCCCATGTTCAGGCGGAATGATCCTGCGCGCGAACTGCTGGATATCATCGAGGCGCGGGACAAGCCGCGCACGCTGTTGCAGCGCCTCGGCTTGAAACGCACGACCTTGAAGATCGTGCCCCGGCACGCGAAGCGCGACCACAGGAGCGATTTCATCATCGCCTGTCTCGGCATCGCGCTCGGCACAACCTGCGCGCTGTTTCCCTGGTACATCTTCTTCAATCAGGAGAAGTTCGGCATCCGGGCGATGAAATTCGGTGGCCGCGGACAGGCTGAAGAGACGGTCCCGCTGTTCATGAGCGACGCGCCCGAGCGCATCGGTGCGCCGATGTCGGTCGAAGACATCCCGACCATGAAGCTGGACCTCTTCGCCACCGGCTCGCTTCGCGGTGACAAGGGTGAAGCTGGCGGTGCCCGGGCCATCAGCGAACAGCCCTTCCCCGGTCCGAAGGTCAATTTCGCCCTCGTCCACGTCGCCAACGGCCGCGCCATGATCCAGGACGACGCCGGCGTGTGGGTGGTGCAGCGCGGCTCGGTGCTGCCAGACTCGAGCACGGTCGCCTCGATCGAGCAGCGCAACGGCAAATGGGTTCTCGTCACCTCGCGCGAGGAAGTTCTCAGCCTGTCGCGCTAGCGCCGTGCGTCCGAAAGGACGCGGCGCTCCAGCGGCGGCGCCAAGCTTGCCGAACCCCGCAAGGCCCGCGCAAGACTGAGGCAATAGTGTTTGGAAATCTGCTCGGAGATTTCCATGGACCCCGTCAATCTGTTCGATCTGGCCGCCCAGCAGGCACGCTGGCTCTCGGTGCGCCAGAACGCCATCGCAGGCAACGTCGCCAACGCCAACACGCCCGGCTATCGCACCCACGATGTAGAGCCGTTCGAACGCGTACTCGATCGAACGCGCGTCGCCATGACGGCAACACAGACGGGCCACCTCACCGGAGGTGCCACCGCCGCCGGCCTCGCAGTCAAGGCGGAAGAACCCAAGAATGCCGTGCTGCCCTCCGACAACACTGTGGCTCTAGACGATGAGTTGTTGAAGGCCGGCGAAGTCCGCCGCGCGTTCGAGCTCAATACGGCCATCGTCAAGGCCTTCCATCGCATGATCATGCAAAGCAGCAAGGGCTGACCGATATGGATCCGCTCGTCGCCGCCCTCAAGGTCGCAGGCTCCGGTCTCGGAGCCCAGTCCGAACGCCTTCGCATCGTCTCGGAAAACCTCGCCAACGCCCAGTCGACCGGCAAGACGCCTGGTGCCGAACCCTATCGTCGCAAGACCGTCAGCTTTGCCGCTGAACTCGACCGTGCGACCGGCGGCTCGACCGTCGAGATCGCCGCCCTCGGCGAGGACCAATCGCCTTTCCGGTTGGAGTTCCAGCCCGGCAACGAGGCCGCCGACGCCAATGGCTACGTCAAGATGCCCAACGTCAACGTGTTGATCGAAATGGCCGACATGACCGAGGCCAACCGTTCCTACGAAGCCAACCTGCAAGTCGTTAAGCAGGCCCGCGATCTCATTTCCATGACCATCGATCTTATGAGGAGCCAGTAATGATCGGCAGCATCAGCCCGCTCGGCCAACAGGTCCTGACCACCCCGACCAGCATCCTTCCTGAAACTGCGTCGGTCGCATCCGGCGCAGTCGGCAATTCCTTCGCCGCGGCCCTTGCCGATGCCGCCGCCCAGACCGCGGCGAGCCTGCGCAAGGCAGAGCAGCTTTCCGCTGCCGGCATCCAGGGCAAAGCCGACACCCGCGAGGTGGTCGATGCAGTGATGAGCGCCGAACAGGCGCTGCAGGCGGCCATCGCCATCCGCGACAAGATCGTCTCGGCCTATCTCGAAGTCAGCCGCATGGGCATCTGAGGAACACCTAGATGAAAGCGCTTGCTATCGCCGCTACGGGCATGAACGCCCAGCAGACCAATCTCGAAGTGATCGCGAACAACATCGCGAACATCAACACGACAGGCTACAAGCGCGCCCGCGCCGAGTTCTCGGATCTTCTCTACCAGGTCGACCGCATGCAGGGCGTGCCCAGCCGCGCTAACGCGGCGATCGTGCCGGAAGGCGTCAGCATCGGCCTCGGCGTCAAGACCGCAGCGGTCCGTAACGTCCACATCCAGGGCGGCCTGACCAATACGGGCAACCAGTTCGATCTCGCGCTGTCCGGCAAGGGCTGGTTCCAGATCGAGGGCGCCGACGGCCAGACGCTCTATTCGCGCGCCGGCTCCTTCAACACCAATGCCACCGGCCAGCTCGTCACCGTCGACGGCTATGTCGTCGATGGCGGCATCGTGGTCCCCGCAAACGCACTTGAAGTTGTCGTCAACGATTCCGGCGGGGTCTTTGCCCGCGTCGCCGGCCAGACCGACCTGCAAACGATCGGCCAGCTGCAGCTCGCCAATTTCGCCAACGAGGCGGGGCTTGCGCCGCTTGGCGACAACCTCTTCGCCGAGACCAACGCTTCCGGCCCAGCGATCGAGGGGGAACCTGGTTCGCCCGGCTTCGCCACCATCAAGCAAGGCTACCTGGAAAACTCCAACGTCGACCCGGTCAAAGAGATCACAGAGCTGATCTCGGCGCAGCGCGCCTACGAAATGAATTCCAAGGTCATCCAGGCGGCCGACGAAATGGCCGCCGTCGTCTCCAAGAACTTGCGGTGAACATCATGCGGTTGCGGAACGCGCACCTCCATATCCGCGCGGCGGTCCTGGCCTTCGCCATGCTTGGCGGCGCCGCAATGGCGGCCGAGCAGGAAGTCGTGCTCGTTCCCAACCGCGTCATCTATCCCGGCGAGGCCATCGCGCTGTCGGCACTCAAGGAAGTCGCCCTCAAGCCTGGCAAGGTACGTCCCGATGGGGTCGTCACTCAGGCGGACGAACTCGACGGCCGTGTCGCCAAGCGTACGCTGCTGCCCGGCCGCTACATTTCCGTCACGGCCCTTCGCGAGGCGTGGCTGGTCGATCGCGGCGCTGCCGTCCAGGTGGTGTTCGAGGCTGGCCCGCTGACGATCTCCGCATCAGCCGTGACCCTTGAGCCGGGTGCCGCCGGCGATGTCGTCAAGGTGCGCAACATCGACACCGGCAAGACCTTCACCGGGACCGTCATGGCCGACGGCTCGATCCGCGTGGGTGCGACATGATCCGCAGATTGGTACTCGCGGCGGTCGCCGTATTCGGTCTCCAGACAGCCTATGCCGACGGCCCGGTTGGCGTCCCGGCATCGCAACTGAATGTTCCTGCCGCCGCAGCGCCAGGCGCCGCAGCCATGCCCGAAGCCGACTTCGTCAGTGCGGGCGACGGCGGGAGGCTGACGACGCTCAACAGCGGCAACGGTGCCAGCTTCGTCAACGTCCGCATCAAGGACGTCGCTTCGCTGCAGGAATCCCGTGACAACCAGCTTGTCGGCTACGGCCTCGTCATCGGCCTCGCCGGCTCCGGTGACAGCCTGCGCAACTCGCCCTTCACCGAGCAGTCGATGCGCGCCATGCTCGAAAATCTCGGCATCGCCTCGGAAGATGGCCGCGCCCGGGCGAAAAACGTCGCCGCCGTCATCGTCACCGCCAACATGCCGGCCTTCGTCCAGGCCGGAACGCGCATCGACATCAACGTGTCTTCCCTCGGCGACGCCACCTCGCTTGCCGGCGGCACGCTGGTCATGACCCCGCTCAAGGCCGCAGACGGCGAGATCTACGCCGTCGCGCAGGGCTCCCTGCTCGTTGGCGGCTTCAACGCCCAGGGCAAGGCCGAGCAGGTCACGCAAGGCACGCCCACTGCCGGACGTGTGCCCAATGGCGCCATCGTCGAGCGCGAGGTCAAGGCCCGCTTCGCCGACGAGAACGTGCTCACGCTGCAGCTCTTCAACCCTGATTTCTCGACCTCGGTACGCATCGCCGATGCCATCAACGACTACGCACGCCATCGCTTCGGCACGCGCGTCGCCGGTGAACAGGACGCCCGCACCGTCGTCATCCGCAAGCCGGCAGGCATCTCGACCGCGCGCTTCTACGCAGAGCTCGAGAACCTGATGGTGTTGTCCGATGTCCCTGCCCGCGTCGTCGTCGACGAACGCACCGGCACCATCGTCATCGGCAATGAGGTCAAGATATCGCGCGTCGCCATCAGCCATGGCACGCTCACCGTCCGCGTCACCGAGCAGCCGCGCATCATCCAGCCCGAGCCGTTCTCGCGCGGCCAGACCGCGGTCGAGGATTTCACCGTCGTCGAGGCGGAGCGCCCCGGCTCCAAGCTGGCCGTGCTCGACGGTCCCAACCTGCAGACGCTGGTAGCCGGCCTCAACCGCCTCGGCGTCAAGCCGGACGGCATCATCTCAATCCTCCAGGGCATCAAGTCGGCAGGCGCGCTGCAGGCCGACCTGGTGGTCCAGTAAGGCATGGCCATGGATAGCAGGCTTTCCAAGACCTTCAGTCGCAGAGCGCTTTCCGCCGTCGCACTGGCTGCCGTGCTTGCAGCAGGCGGTTCCGCGCATGGCGCTGGCGCCCCTGCCGAGGGTGCACCCACTCAAGGCACGCCCACCCCGTTCATCAATCGTCCGGCCGCACCGCCGAAAGCGGTCGAACCGGTCGGGGTCGAGCAGAGCGAAGTCGAGCGCTTCTGCTCCAACATCGCCGACGCCGCCCGCGATCGCCGCTATGCACTGCAGGCGGAGGAGTTGAAGAAGCTCCAGGCGGAGGTCGACCAGCGCATCGCGCTGCTCGAGGAGCGCAAAAGCGAATACGAAACCTGGCTCAAGCGTCGCGAGGTCTTCCTCGCCCGCGCCGAGGAAGGCGTGGTGAGCATCTATTCCCGCATGAAGCCCGATGCCGCGGCCGAGCGGCTGGCGATGATGAACGTCGAACTCGCCGCGGCGATCCTGATGAAGCTCGACGCCCGCAAATCGAGCGTCATCCTCAATGAAATGGAAAGCAAGTCGGCGGCCGATCTGACCCGCATCATGGCGAGCGCATCCCGCAGGCAGGACCCATCATGACCAGAAAAGCCCTTTTGGCGGCCTTGCTCGCCAGCCTCGCCGGTTGTGCCACGGACACCAGGGAGATCGGCAAGGAGCCGACGATGTCGGCCGTCGGCTCGGGCATCGAGGACGGCGGTTCGCCGATGTACCGCTATCCCCAGGCCCCGGCATCTGCTCCCAAGCGCTTCTCGCTGTGGCAGGACAGCCAGAGCAGCATGTTCACCGACCTGCGCGCCTTGCAGCCGGGCGACATCCTGACCGTCAAGATCGACCTCGACGACAGGGCCCGGTTCAAGAACGAGTCCGAACGCAACCGAACCTCCAACCGCACCATCGGCCTCGGCCTGAATGCCGAGTGGGACGGCGCCGGCACCGGCGGAGCGGTCGACGGCAATGCGGGCTCCAAGTCGATCTATTCCGGCGATGGCGCCACCGCCCGCTCGGAAAAGCTCAACCTGCTCATTGCCGCCGTCGTCACCGATGTGCTGCCCAACGGCAACATGATGATCCGCGGCTCGCAGGAGGTCCGTGTCAACGCGGAGATGCGCATCCTGACGATTGCCGGCATCGTGCGCCCCTCCGACATCGGGCCGAACAACACCATTCCCTACGAGCGCATCGCCGAGGCGCGCATTTCCTATGGCGGCCGCGGCCGTATCACCGAGGTGCAGCAGCCGCCCTATGGCCAGCAGTTCCTCGACCAGGTCCTCCCCTTCTAGGCCGCGCCCATGTCAGCGATCGACTTCCCTATCGTCCGCAAGCCCGGCCCTTCGCTGGTGGTCCAGATCGGCATCCTGCTGCTGATGACCAGTGCAGCGGTGGGCATGGGCTGGCTCGCGGGTGGCTACCTCTACGGCGAGAGCCGCCAGGCGGAGCAGGCCGAGGCCAAGGCCAAGGCCGCCAGCACCGAACACGGCGAACCCGCACCTGCGGCGACGCTGTTCCAGCTTGCGCCCATCACCACCAACATTGCCGCGCCCGACAACATGTGGGTGCGGCTCGAGCTTTCGCTGGTGCTGGACGCGCCGCAGCCGGCGGAACTCACCGAGCGGGTCCACCAGGACCTTCTCGCCTTCGTGCGCACGCTCCGGATCCATCAGGTCCAGGGCTCCAGCGCCTTGCGCCACCTCAAGACCGACCTCGACGAGCGCGCTGCCATCCGCAGCGACGGCCACGTCAAGGAAGTGCTGATCAGAACGTTGCTGTTTGAATGAAAAAGTTCCTGGCCACCGCAGCCATCCTCGCTGGCGCCTCCCTGCCCGCGAGCGCGCAGCAACTCGACCTCAGCGCCTTCGGCAATGCCGACGGCGCCACCGTCGGCTACATGATCCAGATGTTCGGCCTGCTCTCCGTGCTGTCGGTGGCGCCGGGCCTGCTCATCATGGTGACGAGCTTCACCCGATTCGTCATCGCGTTTTCGATCCTGCGCACCGGCATCGGCCTGCAGTCGACGCCCGCTAACCTGATCCTGATCTCGCTGTCGCTGTTCATGACCTTCTACGTCATGGCGCCGACCTTCGATCAGGCCTGGAGCAACGGCGTCAGGCCGCTGATGGACAACCAGATCAGCCAGACCGAGGCGGTCGGGCGCATTGCCGATCCGTTCCGCGACTTCATGATGCACAACGTCCGCGACAAGGACTTCGACCTGTTCGCCGATCTCGCTCGCGAGCGCGGCCAGACGGTGTCGGAAGAAAAGGTCGACCTGCGCATCCTGGTGCCCGCCTTCATGATCTCGGAGATCCGCCGCGGTTTCGAGATCGGCTTCCTGATTGTACTGCCCTTCCTGGTCATCGACCTCATCGTCGCCACTATTACCATGGCCATGGGCATGATGATGCTGCCACCGACCGTAGTCTCACTGCCCTTCAAGCTTTTGTTCTTCGTGCTCATCGACGGCTGGAACCTGCTGGTCGGCAGCCTCGTCCGATCATTCACTTAGCAGAACTGCAAAAAGGGGCCGCGCGGCCCCTTTTTTATTGCAAGCGGACAACGCGCCGCGGTTGCAAAGCCTCATTCAATGCACGCAATTACCAATAAAAATCAGTATGTTACCTTTTGTTAACCATAATCCTTAGGGCTTTGGCAGGGACTTTCGGCGAGATTGCTCCATATGGCGGGTGACCTTCCAGGAAGCGCTCATTGGCATGATGCCTCTCCGCCATACCGGCCGATCCGGTATGTCCCTGTACATTCGCATATCCTAGGGGCGTTTTCCCATGTCTTCGATCAATACCAACGCGTCGGCAATGACGGCGCTGCAGACCCTCAACGCAACCAACAAGTCGCTCAACACCACCCAGGGCCGCATCTCCACCGGTTTCCGCGTCGCCGAAGCTTCCGACAACGCCGCCTACTGGTCGATCGCCACCACCATGCGTTCGGACAACAAGGCGCTGTCGACGGTTCAGGACTCGCTCGGCCTCGGCGCTTCGAAGGTCGACACTGCCTACACCGGCATGAACAAGTCGATCGACACCCTCAACGAGATCAAGGTCAAGCTCGTTGCCGCCACCGGCGCTTCGGCTGCCGACAAGGCCAAGATCCAGACCGAGATCAAGGCGCTCCAGGGCCAGCTCAAGGCCTATGCCGACGGCGCGACCTTCTCCGGCGCCAACATGCTTTCGGTCTCCTCCGATAAGAACGCGGCAGGTGCCGCCGCCGCCGCGGACACGGGTGTCCAGGCCGACATCAAGATCGTCTCGGCCTTCAACCGCGATGCGGCCGGCACGGCTTCGATCTCGACCATCGACGTCAAGGTCGAGGGCATCAAGCTCTTCGATTCGGGCGCCGGCACTGCAGCCAACGTCAAGAACGCCGGCATCCTCGACCGCCAGACGAAGATCTGGAGCTCGACGGCTGCACAGGCGGCTTATGAAACCGCCTACACTGCTGCTGTCGCTGGCGGCGGCGCCGACACGGCAGCCGCAACGGCAGCTGACACCGCTGCTGCCGCAGCTGATGCTACCGCAACCAGCATCGCTGGCGTATCGGTCCACAACATGGACATCACGGCGGCCGGCGTGAACGACGCGTTCATCGGTTCGATGCTCAGCAAGGTCGAAGGCGCGCTCAAGGACATGACGACCGCTGCGACCAACCTCGGCGCTGCCAAGAGCCGCATCGATCTGCAGAAGACCTTCACCTCGAGCCTGATGGACTCCATCGATCGCGGCGTCGGCCAGCTCGTCGATGCCGACATGAACAAGGAATCGACCCGCCTGCAGGCCCTTCAGGTCCAGCAGCAGCTCGGCATCCAGGCTCTGTCGATCGCCAACGGCAACTCGCAGTCGATCCTGTCGCTGTTCCGCGGCTAATAGCCGACCATCACACTTGCGTTGCAGAACGGGCCGCCCCAAGGGGCGGCCCGTTTTCATTTTCATCGAAAAGAACAATAGAAACAATAAGTTATTAAATATTAACCCTCTCTCTTAGAGCTTTGGCAAGAACTATCGGCGAGATTGCCCGACATGGCGGGTGACCTTCCAAGGAAGCGCTCATTGGCATGATGCCTCTCCGCCATACCGGCCGATCCGGTATGTCCCTGTACATCCGCATATCCTAGGGGCGTTTTTCCCATGTCCAGCATCAATACCAACGCGTCAGCAATGACGGCGCTGCAGACCCTGTCTGCAACCAACAAGTCGCTCAACACCACCCAGGGCCGCATTGCCACCGGCATGCGCGTCGCCGAAGCCTCCGACAACGCCGCTTATTGGTCGATCGCAACCACGATGCGTTCCGACAACAAGGCGCTGTCGACGGTTCAGGACTCGCTCGGCCTCGGCGCTTCGAAGGTCGACACCGCCTACACCGGCATGAACAAGGCGATCGACACCCTCAACGAGATCAAGGTCAAGCTCGTTGCCGCCACCGGCGCTTCCGACGCCGACAAGGCCAAGATCGACACCGAGATCAAGGCGCTCCAGGGCCAGCTCAAGGCCTATGCCGACGGTGCGACCTTCTCCGGCTCGAACATGCTGTCGGTCAACAGCGGCACCACCGCTACCACGGCGTCCGACGTCAAGATCGTCTCGGCCTTCAACCGCGACGCAGCCGGTGCAGCTTCGATCTCGACCATCGATGTCAACGTCGAGAACATCAAGCTCTACGAGGCTGGCACCGCAGCTGGTGTCAACAAGGGTATTCTCGACTCCAACCGCACCGCTGCCGGCGCCGAACTAGCTGTGGCGAGTGCCGCCACCCTCGGCACCTACAATGCAGCCAACACCTTTACGGTTGATTCGATGGAGCTGACCGACGGCACCGACTTCGCCAACGACCAGCAGGTCGGCCAGATGCTGGGCGTCGTCGAATCCGCGCTCAAGGACATGACGACGGCTGCGACCAACCTCGGCGCTGCCAAGAGCCGCATCGAGCTGCAGAAGACCTTCACCTCGAGCCTGATGGACTCCATCGATCGCGGCGTCGGCCAGCTCGTCGATGCCGACATGAACAAGGAATCGACCCGCCTGCAGGCCCTTCAGGTCCAGCAGCAGCTCGGCATCCAGGCTCTGTCGATCGCCAACGGCAACTCGCAGTCGATCCTGTCGCTGTTCCGCGGCTAATAGCCGTCCATCACACTTGTGTTACAGAACGGGCCGTCCTTCGGGGCGGCCCGTTTTCATTTGGCGCCATAAAAAAACATCAAGAAAACAGTAGGCTACCAGATGATAACCATATCGCTTAGGATTTTGGCAGGAACTATCGGCGAGATTGCCCCATATGGCGGGTGACCTTCCAAGGAAGCGCTCATTGGCATGATGCCTCTCCGCCATACCGGCCGATCCGGTATGTCCCTGTACATCCGCATATCCTAGGGGCGTTTTTCCCATGTCTTCCATCAATACCAACGCGTCGGCAATGACGGCGCTGCAGACCCTTGCTGCAACCAACAAGTCGCTCAACACCACCCAGGGCCGCATTGCCACCGGCATGCGCGTCGCCGAAGCTTCCGACAACGCCGCCTACTGGTCGATCGCCACCACCATGCGTTCGGACAACAAGGCGCTGTCGACGGTTCAGGACGCCCTCGGCCTCGGCGCTTCGAAGGTCGACACTGCCTACACCGGCATGAACAAGGCCATCGACACCCTCAACGAGATCAAGGTCAAGCTCGTTGCCGCCACCGGCGCCTCCGACGCCGACAAGGCCAAGATCGACACCGAGATCAAGGCGCTCCAGGGCCAGCTCAAGGCCTATGCCGACGGTGCGACCTTCTCCGGCTCGAACATGCTGTCGGTCGATACCTCGACCGGTCACGCCGCCGTCGGTACAGCAGACGACGTCAAGATCGTTTCGGCCTTCAACCGTAACGCAGCTGGCACGGCCTCGATCTCGACCATCGACGTCAAGGTCAACGGCATCAAGCTCTACGACAAGTCGGCACTGGACGCTGGCGGCGTGCTCACCACGAACGCCAATGCGGGCATCCTCGACCAGGCGCGCCTGAAGGACGGCACTCGTGCGACCACGATCCAGAACCCGACCCTCGGCGTCGCGGCGGCCGCTGGCGATTCCTACAGTGTTGCGACCCTCGCACTGAAGAGCGGCGCCACCACTGCAACCGACACGCAGGTTTCCGACATGCTGGGTGCCGTCGAAGGCGCGCTCAAGGAAATGACGACCGCTGCAACCAACCTCGGCGCTGCCAAGAGCCGCATTGAGCTGCAGAAGACCTTCACCTCGAGCCTGATGGACTCCATCGATCGCGGCGTCGGCCAGCTCGTCGATGCCGACATGAACAAGGAATCGACCCGTCTGCAGGCCCTCCAGGTCCAGCAGCAGCTCGGCATCCAGGCCCTGTCGATCGCCAACGGCAACTCGCAGTCGATCCTGTCGCTGTTCCGCGGCTAATATCGACCCGAAGATCGGCTTCGATTTTCGGACAAGGCACGATGGCAGGATTCTGACCGCCATCTTAGGCATTTACGCATCGATACGGGCCGCCCCTTGGGGCGGCCCGTATTCGTTTTGGCACCAGGAAGGCCCCCGATCAGCGCCGCTCTGCAGTCACAGGAAGTACTTCAAGTAAATTTCTAAGTCGATCAGACGCTTGCCGTCATATGTACACGTTTTGGTAGGGATTATCTGAGAAAACTCTTTCCTATGGCGGGTGATCCTCTTGCAGCGATCATGGGCATGATGCCGCTCCGCCATACCGGCCGATCCGGTATGTCCCTGTACATTCGCATATCCTAGGGGCGTATTTCCCATGTCTTCCATCAATACCAATGCGTCGGCAATGACGGCGCTGCAGACCCTGTCTGCAACCAACAAGTCGCTGAGCGTAACGCAGGGCCGCATCTCGACCGGCTTCCGTGTCGCCGAAGCCTCCGACAACGCCGCCTACTGGTCGATCGCCACCACGATGCGCTCGGACAACAAGGCGCTTTCGACGGTTCAGGACGCCCTCGGCCTCGGCGCTTCCAAGGTCGACACCGCCTATACCGGCATGAACAACGCCATCAAGACGCTGGACGAGATCAAGGTCAAGATCGTTGCCGCCACCGGCGCTTCGGCAGCCGACAAGGCCAAGATCCAGACCGAAATCAAGGCGCTCCAGAGCCAGCTCAAGGCCTATGCCGACGGCGCGACCTTCTCCGGCTCGAACATGCTGTCGGTCTCCTCGACCAAGGATGCGGCTGGCGCTGCGGCTGCTTTGGGCACCGGCGTCCAGGCTGACGTCAAGATCGTCTCGGCCTTCAACCGCGATGCGGCCGGCGCTGCTTCGATCTCGACCATCGACGTCAAGGTCGAGGGCATCAAGCTTTACGACACGAACACCGCCAATCCCACATTCGTCAAGAACGCGGGCATCCTCGACCGCAAGACCAGCGTCTGGGATTCGGCTCAGGCGCAGGCGGCCTACGATAAGACATTTGCCACCCGCGTAGCTGCCGGCGATGCCGACACAGCTGCACACACTGCCGCAGCTACGGCCGCTACCACGCCGGCTTCCGGCGGCGTCACCGGCGCGACTTCGGTAGCCTCGGTCTCCGTGGCCAATTTCGACGTAACGACGCTCACGGACCAGCATTTTGCCGGCCTGCTCGGCAAGGTCGAGAATGCGCTGTCGCAGATGACCACGGCTGCGACCAATCTCGGCGCCGCCAAGAGCCGCATCGAGCTGCAGAAGACCTTCACCTCGAGCCTGATGGACTCCATCGATCGCGGCGTCGGTCAGCTCGTCGATGCCGACATGAACAAGGAATCGACCCGTCTGCAAGCCCTCCAGGTTCAGCAGCAGCTCGGCATCCAGGCTCTGTCGATCGCCAACGGCAACTCGCAGTCGATCCTGTCGCTGTTCCGCGGCTAATACCCAACCAACACACTTGCGTTGAAGAACGGGCCGCCCCTTGGGGCGGCCCGTATTCGTTTTGGCACCAGGAAGCCCCCCGATCAGTGCCGTTCTACGGTCACGGGAAGTACTTCAAGTAAATTTCAAGTCGATCTAACTCAGACCATCAAATGTACACGTTTTGGTAGGGATTATCTGAGAAAACTCTCTCTTATGGCGGGTGATCCTCTTGCAGAGATCATGGGCATGATGCCGCTCCGCCATACCGGCCGATCCGGTATGTCCCTGTACATCAGCATTTCCTAGGGGCGTATTTCCCATGTCTTCCATCAATACCAACGCGTCGGCAATGACGGCGCTGCAGACCCTGTCTGCAACCAACAAGTCGCTCAACACCACCCAGGGCCGCATCTCGACCGGCTTCCGCGTCGCCGAAGCTTCCGACAACGCCGCCTACTGGTCGATCGCCACCACCATGCGTTCGGACAACAAGGCGCTTTCGACGGTTCAGGACGCCCTCGGCCTCGGCGCTTCCAAGGTCGACACTGCCTACACCGGCATGAACAAGGCTATCAGCACGCTGGACGAGATCAAGGTCAAGCTCGTTGCCGCCAACGGCGCCTCGGCCGCCGACAAGGAAAAGATAGACACCGAGATCAAGGCGCTCCAGGGCCAGCTGAAGGCCTATGCCGATGGCGCCACCTTCTCCGGCTCCAACATGCTGTCGGTCAAGAGCGCCGCAGCGGCAACTGCAGCCGACGACGTCAAGATCGTTTCGGCCTTCAACCGCGACGCAGCAGGTGCAGCTTCGATCTCGACGATCGACGTCAAGGTTGACGACATCAAGCTTTACGAAGCCGGCGGTGCTGCAGCGATCAAGACCGGCATCCTCGACGGTCAGCGCCTTGGTACGACCGGCGTCCGTGCGGCGCTTTCCGCGCCGGTCGCCGGCACCGACGCTGCCACCGACACCTACTCGGTCGCAACGCTGTCGGTTAAGGGCTTCTCCGATGCCCAGATCGCCAAGCAGCTGACCGTGGTCGAGTCGGCCCTCAAGGAAATGACGACGGCTGCAACCAACCTCGGCGCCGCCAAGAGCCGCATCGAGCTGCAGAAGACCTTCACCTCGAGCCTGATGGACTCCATCGATCGCGGCGTCGGCCAGCTCGTCGATGCCGACATGAACAAGGAATCGACCCGCCTGCAGGCCCTCCAGGTCCAGCAGCAGCTCGGTATCCAGGCCCTGTCGATCGCCAACGGCAACTCGCAGTCGATCCTGTCGCTGTTCCGCGGCTAATCTTGGCCCGAAAATCGGCTTCGATTTTCGGACAAACTACGATGCACTGTTCCTAGGAGCCGTCCCAGGCTCCTGACCTCCGAAACGGGCCGCACCCCATGGTGCGGCCCGTTTTTTTTCGATCCCCGCCCGGCAGGTCTGCCCCGCGCAAGTTTCCCCTCGCATAGATTTCAATGGCGCATTGGGCGTACGAAGACGCTACGCCCCGATGTTGTTAACAGAGCATTAACCATGGTTTCGTAGTTATGGTTAACCAATTGCTATGACGGTTCGACTGCACCCGTTGGCGGCGGGAACAGCGTCAGCAACCGGCTCGTGTCCGCACGGTGCGGCACGGAATTTTTGACAGAGGGGGCCTATTCGATGTCCAGTATTTTGACCAACGCCTCGGCGATGACGGCGCTTCAGACCCTGAACAGCACCAACAAGTCGCTGCAGACCGTGCAAACGCGCATTTCCACCGGCTACCGCGTTGCCGAAGCGGCAGACAACGCGGCCTACTGGTCGATCGCGACGACGATGCGGTCCGACAATCAGGCACTGTCGACGGTGCAGGACGCGCTCGGCCTCGGCGCTTCCAAGGTCGACACCGCCTATACCGGCATGAACAAGGTCCTGGAGACCGTCGACCAGATCAAGATCAAGCTCGTCGCCGCCTATGGCGCCAGCGATTCCGACAAGGCCAAGATCCAGACGGAAATCAAGGCGCTCCAGGGGCAGATGAAGTCCTACGCCGATGCGGCGACATTCTCTGGTACGAATTTTCTGTCGGTGACCTCGACGCAGGTCGCGGCTGCCAATGACGGTGTCCAGCCCGACGCCAAGATCGTCTCCGCGTTCAACCGCAGTGCAAACGGCTCCGTTACGCTTGGAACGATCGACATCGATGTCGAGGGCATCAAGCTTTTCGATTCCGGCCTTGCCGCTGACGTCAAGAATGCCGGCCACCTCGACCGCAAGACCACCATCTATGCCACGGCTGCCGCGCAGGCCGAGTACGACACTGCCTATGCCGCCTCGCTGGCCGGCGGCTCCACGGACATCGCCGCACACACTGCAGGCCTGGCCGCCGTCACTGCTCCGGCCCCAGCCAAGGTCGACAATGTCTCGATCTTCAATCTCGATATCCTGGCGGCAGGCGTTACCGACGACATCATCACCCAGATGGTTTCCAAGGTCGACAAGGTACTCAAGGATCTGACCGACGTCGCAACGACTCTCGGCGCGGCCAAGAAGCAGGTCGACCTGCAAAAATCCTTCACCTCGAGCCTGATGGACTCGATCGACCGCGGTGTCGGCCAGCTCGTCGACGCCGACATGAACAAAGAATCGACCCGCCTGCAGGCCCTCCAGGTCCAGCAGCAGCTTGGCATCCAGGCGCTTTCGATCGCCAATTCGAACTCGCAGAGCATTCTCTCCCTGTTCAAGAACTGATCGTCGCCCCGCCGACACGACTAAGCATCGAAAATGGCCGCGCCTCGTGCGCGGCCATTTCATTTTCGCACAAGCTTCGCGGTCTAGGGTCTCTGTGGAAAGCAATGCAGGGAGCCTTCGCACGTGCCCGAACAACTACAGAGCATCGTCGCCAATCTGCAGAGCTTCGGCCCGCGCCGGTTGGCGATATTGGGCGGCATCGCAGCGCTCGTCATGGCCGTCATCGGCGTCGCCTCGGTCTATCTCAACCGTCCCGCCTACGAGACGCTTTATGTCGGGCTCGAACGCTCCGACGTGAACCAGATCGGCATGGTGCTCGGTGAGGCAGGCATCGGTTTCGACGTCGCCTCCGACGGCACGACAGTACTGGTGCCGGCCGGCAGCACCGCCAAGGCGCGCATGCTGCTCGCCGAAAAGGGGCTGCCCTCCAGCGCCAATGCCGGCTACGAGCTGTTCGACAATGTCGGCTCGCTCGGCCTCACCTCGTTCATGCAGCAGGTAACCCGGGTACGCGCCCTCGAAGGCGAGATCGCCCGCACGATCCAGTCGATCCAGGGCATCAAGGCGGCGCGCGTTCACATCGTCATGTCCGAGCGCGCCAACTTCCGCCGCGACGAGCAGAAGCCGTCCGCCTCGGTCGTCATCCGCGCCTCCTCCATGGACGCCGAAAAGAGCGCGATGTCGATCCGCCATCTCGTTGCCGCAGCTGTCCCCGGCCTCGATGCCGAGCGCGTGACGGTGCTTGATGCCAGCGGCAGCCTGCTTGCCGCCGGCGACGATCCCAACAATACGAGTGCTGCGCGCTCCATCGGCGTCGAGCGCACCGTCGAGACGCAGATCGAAGACAATATCCGCCGCGCCCTTGCCGCCTATCTCGGACCGGACAATTTCCGCGCCAGTGTCAAGGCCGACGTCAACACCGACTCGCGCCAGACCGAAGAGACCATCTTCGACCCCGAGTCGCGCGTCGAACGCTCGGTCCAGGTCGTCCGCGCCAACGAAAACAGCAATCAGAAGCAGTCGGCGACGCCCGCCACGGTCGAGCAGAACCTGCCCGACGCAGAAGCGACCACCACCGATGGTCCGCAGTCGAGCTCGGCAAGCGACCGCAAGGAAGAAATCACCAACTACGAGATGAACTCGAAGCGCATCGCCACGGTTTCGAACGGCTATTCGGTGACCAAGATGTCGATTGCCGTGGTCGTCAACCAGCAGCGCCTCGCCGCCATCCTGGGCCAGGACGCAACGCCGGAGGCCATCGCCGCCCGCGTCGCCGACATCCAGAAGATGGTGGTCTCCGCCACCGGCTTCGACGAGAAGCGCGGTGACCTCATCAACGTGTCGGCAGTCGAATTCATCGACGCCATCGAAGGCGAGGAAGTCGCAGGCCCCGGCGTGCTCGCCTCGATCGGCCAGCACACCGGCACCATGATCAATGCCGCGGCCTTCATCGTCGTCGTCTTCCTCATCGCCTACTTCGGCCTCCGGCCCATGGCTGCAGCGCTGACCAACAACCAAGGCGGTGAGGCTGCTCCCATGGCTGCGTTTGGCGGTGGCGGGTATGTCGGTCCGAGCTTCGACGAGATGCAGGCTTCGCTGCCGGGTTCGATGGGGAACTACGACGATGATGCTCCCATGGGGCTGCTGAGCGCCGGTTCCGGAGGAATGGATGACCTGCCCATCAGGCTGCGCCCTGCACCTCAGGACCGCCTTGCCCGCATGGTTGACATCAACGAGGAACGCACTGCGCTGATCCTGCGCAAGTGGGCAGCACCGGCGGCAGCAGCCTGATGTCAATCGCAGCACTTTTCGAAAGGCTGACCGACTTCGCGCCGCACGCGCCGGAGGAAGTCGAGACCGCAGTCCCTGAAGTCCCTGAGTACCCAAGGGCGGTTCCCGAGCCGGACATTCCGGCCATCGTCGCCGCCGCCGTGGCCGATGCCGAGGACGCCCTGACCACGCGCCTGGCCGGCGAGCATGAGGCGGCCCTTGAAGCCGAGCGCGAGCGCCATGCGGCCGAAATCGCCGAGCTTGGTGCCCGCGTCGGTGCCGAGACAGGCGCCGCCATTGCCGCGAGCTTAGGCGAGATGGAGGCGCGGGTCGTGCATCTTGCAACCGATGCAGCCGCCCGTATCATTGCCGGTCTGGTCAGCGACGACATCCAGAAGCGCTCGATCGATGCCCTCGCCACCGCCATCCTGGCGGCGATCGCCGACAGCGATGCGGTGCGCATCAAGGTCAGCGGACCGCAGTTCATGTTCGACACATTGGCCACCGCGATGGGCGGCCTCGCCGAGAACATCGACTTTACCGAGTCCATGGGCTTCGACCTCAGCGTCTCGATTGACGACAACCTGTTCGAGACCCGCCTCGGCGAGTGGTCCTCGGCACTTTCCGAGACATTGCCATGAGTGCCACCGACGGCAGCCACGAGCACCGCGAAATCGTCATCGTCCGGCGCCATCCCGATCACGACGAAAGTCATCACGGCGGGGCCTGGAAGATCGCTTTCGCCGACTTCATGACGGCAATGATGTGCTTCTTCCTCGTCATGTGGCTGATCAGCGCCGCCAACGAGCAGACCAAGCGCGCAGTCGCGAGCTATTTCAATCCGGTCAAGCTTGTCGACCTCGAGGCGGCCAACAAAGGCCTGGAGGAGAAAGGCGACGGTCCCAATTCCGTTGGACTGACCGCCGACGAGCAGGAGCCCACGGGCAAGGCCGGCACTGAGGGGCACGGCAACGCAGGCCCGGCGACCGAGCAGAATTCCGCCAATTCGGCCCAGGCCGTCAGGAAATCCGACGAGCACCTGTTCAGCGATCCTTACGCCGTTCTGGCCGAGATCGCTCAGGATACCGACGCCAAGGCCAATATCTCCGAACGCAGTGATGGCGGCACGCTGACTTCTGGCCCCGCGCATGGCGCCTCGGGTGGCGAAGCCTATCGCGATCCCTTCGCCCCCGACTTCTGGACGGAGCAGGTGGCCACGCCCGCAGCCGAAGCAAGCGCCGAGCGCGCCGCCATCGAAGGCGAGCCGGCCATGCCAGGCGACAAGACCGCGCGTTCGGCAAATTCGGACCCCGTCAAGGCTATCGAACAGCCGGCCCCGACGCAGCCTACCCGCGAAGCCGCAAAGCCGGGCGACGCGCCGGCCGGCAGCGCGGCAGAGGCCGAAGCAATGGCGGCGCAGCCGCAGCCAGGCAACGATCAGCCGACACAGGACGCCGTCGAAGAGGCCGATGCCATCCGGCGCGAACTGTCCCAGGCGATCAGGCAGGGCAAGGCACTGCCCGACGGTCTATCCGTCGTCGCCACCGACAAGGGCGTCGTCATCTCGGTTACCGAGCAGCTCGACTTCGGCATGTTCGAGGTCGGTTCGGCGATGCCGCGCCGCGAGCTCGTGCTGGCGATGGAAAAGATCGCCGCGACGATCACGGCCCACAAGGGCAATGTTTCGATCAATGGTCATACCGATGCCCGCCCCTTCCGTAACGGCAGCTACGACAACTGGCGCCTGTCCACCTCTCGTGCCCACTCCGCCTACTACATGCTCGTGCGTGCCGGGCTCGACGAGAAGCGCATCGTCGAGGTCGCCGGTTTCGCCGACCGCAAGTTGAAGGACCCGGCAGAGCCTTTCTCGGCGACCAACCGGCGTATCGAGATCCTTTTGGAGCATTCCGAATGAGACTTGGCGCGACCCTCTCCGGAGCCGCCCTCATCGCCCTGCTCGTTGCGGGCGTGCCGGGCGAAGCGCGCGCCAGCGAGGCGCCGGCGCTCGAGCCGTACCAGTTGGTGCGCTGCCTGCAGCTGGTGCAGGACCGCATCGCTGCAGGCGACCAGGCGTCGCTGCCGATGCAGCGCCGGCTACTGGAATTGACCGATGAGCGCATGCGAACGGCCAACCCCGCCGCGTTCAAGGACGCCAAGAATTTCCGCGCCCTGCTGATCTATGCCATGAGCGGCGGCAACCCGCTGACCATCGAACAGGTCATCTCGCGCCTCACTCTTGAGGAGGCCGACCGTGCGCTGGCGCAGGGCGTCATCGACTATCTCAGAGGCAAGCCTTCCGGTACGGTCGAAGCACTCGCTTCAATCGACCCGCTTACCCAGTCGTCCGAGCTCGGCGCGTTCCTTGCACTGGTCAAGGGATCGGTCAGCCTCGCCGACGCACCGGAGAAGGCGATCGTTCTGTTCGATCAGGCTCGCCTGCTCAGCCCCGGCACGCTGGTCGAGGAAGCCGCCCTGCGCCGTTCGGTAGGGCTTGCGCCCCGGCTCGGCGACGGCGGCCGTTTCCTGCGCGGCTCGACCCAGTATGTCCGCGCCTATCTGCGTTCGCCCTATGCCAGCCAGTTCGCCGACGCCTTCGTCGCGGGCGTCGTGGCGCTCAACGCCTCGATCAACCTGGACGCCGTGGCCGAAGTCACCGCGCTGATGGATGCCGAACAAGAGAAGGTCGTCTATCTGCGCATCGCCCGCCGCGCTGCCATCGAAGGGCTCAACGAACTGTCGGCCTTTGCCTCGCACAAGGCCGAGCAGGGCCGCGACGGTCACGGCAACGACGTCGACCCACGCGCCCAGCTCTACTCCGGCCTCTCCGCCGTCACTTCCGGCGCGCCGATCGAGATACTTGACAAGCTCGGCGGCATCGATCGCGAAAAGCTCTCCAAGGGCGACCGCGCCCTGCTCGATGCCGTCGAGGCGATTGCCTCCGAGGTGACGTCGGCGGTCCCCCTTGCCGCCCCCAGCAAGCCGGTGGACATCGCCAATCTGCCTCCCGCGTCGACCGACATCGAGGAACCGCCGGCCGATCCGATGGTGCCCGACGCAGCAGATGCGGCGCCCGCAGCGCTGCCGGCAGCCACCGTCCAGGAGCCGGCGGTCGCGGCCGCGCCAGCCAATACAGCCGAGCCCGCTGCGCCAGCAGCAGCGGATGATCCCAAGATCGCCGATGCGCGCCGCAAGCTCGACGACATCGACCAGCTTCTAGGAGCCTCCCCCGAATGACCGACGGCGTCCGCACGGCACTGGCGACCCCCTCCGCCCGACATTCATCCGCCACCGAGCGTACTTCCCTCGCTGACGGCGACGAGCAGGCCGATTTCGGCCGCACGCTGCTTGCACCGAAGAAGGGCGCAAGCGCCCAGTCCGCACGGGAGCGTCATCTCGACAGCGAGGGTCTGCTCGAAAAGCGCTGGCAAAAGCTCGCCGAACGCCTGGCAGAGACGCAGTCCGGCGAGGCCGGTGCGAAAAGCGAGGCCGACGCCATTAGTGAAATCCTCGCCGCAGCAGGCGACCAGGCCGACGCGGCTCAGCCGCCACTTGGCCAACCCGACGCGAAAGACCCCAGCCAGCCGGACGCGGCCGAAGGCGCCGCCCTTCCGCTCGTGCTTGCCTTGAGCGAGCTTCGAAAGGCCGGCAGCCAGCCGAACGCCCCGACGTCATCGGGGACATCGTCCGAGAGCGTTGATCAGGCGGAGGAAGCTTCCGGCGAAACGCCAGCACAGCGCGCCGTCATTGCATTGGCCAACGCCGCGACGCGCAGCGCTTCGGCTGGCGCAGCCACACCCGCAACGACTCAGGCCGCCCCGGCTGCCGAGGTCGTTTCCGAGCCTTCGGGCGCGCCACAGCTGGCAACCGCATCGGCCACCCGCGACGTCGCCGCCGCGGCCGAAAAGGCGTCGCGTCCAGCTGCCGCCAAGCAGCCCGAGCAGGCCGTCGCCGCAAGTCGCGTCACTGTCATTTCCGAGCAGGCGATCCCCGCCCCTGCCACCTCAGGAACAGGCACCACGGCAGGCACGTTGGCGCTCGACATCGGCTCCGAAACATTGCGGCACACGGCCGCCGCTAGCGCCGTCCAGCAGCTCCAGGCCACGGCCCAGAATGGTAGCGCCGCGCACGTCCTCAAGATCCAGCTGCGCCCGGTCGAACTGGGCATGGTGACGGCCAGCCTGCACCTTGCCGGAGATCAACTTTCGGTTGAAATACAGGTTGAGAACGCCGAAGCCTATCACCGGCTCTCCGCCGACCGCGAGACCATCAACAGTGCCTTGCGCGGGCTTGGATTCGACGTCGACCGCGTCACCATCCAGCAGCCGCAGGCCCAGACCAGCGCGCAATCCCGCAACGACGGCGGCAGCTTCTCATCAAGTTCCGGCGGACGCGAGCAGCCCGCTTTCCAGTCCGGGGGAACCGGTGGCGAAGGCAGCAATTCGGGCAATGGCAGAACGGCGGGACGGGCAGCAAATGAAGATGGCAACGCACGCAACATCTCGTCGCCTGGCGCTGGTTCTTCTGGCAGCAGCCTCTATATCTAGCGCGGCCACAGCCCGGGCTTCCGCCACCGCCAACCCGTGCGAGCCTGAAATCGTCCGCGCCGCCGACCGCTACGGCGTGCCGGTGGGAATCCTCTATGCGGTCGGGCTCACGGAAACCGGAAAGAAGGGTAGCCTTCAGCCCAACGCATTGAATATTGAGGGAAAAGCAGTCTTCCCAAGGAGCCGCGCCGAAGCCGTCGCGAATTTCGAGGCAGCCCGCCGCGAAGGCAAGACGCTCATCGATCTCGGCTGCATGCAGATCAACCACCGCTACCATGCCGCCGAGTTCCGCAGCGTCGAGGACATGCTCGATCCGCGCCGCAACGTCGACTACGCAGCGCGTTTCCTCGTCAGCCTGCATAGCCGTCACGAGAGCTGGTCCATGGCCGTCGCCCGCTATCATGCCGGACCCAACAACGACCCCGCGCAGAAGCGTTACGTCTGCCGCGTCATTGCCAACATGGTCGCCACCGGCTTCGGCCGCTGGACCGAAAATGCGCGGTCCTTCTGCAACCCATAGGCGTATGCTACTGCACCGGTCCGCCGGTGGCCCTGACGCCCCTCCCATCGCCTGGCCGTAGCAACGGATGCACGTCTATCGTGCATCAGGTTCAACCCATGCGATTCCGGACTCCCCAAAAAATACCGGCAAAATCTCGCGATTGGTCGCCCCCCTCTCGACCGGTACCGATTGGTTAACAAAACGTTAATTCTGATTCGGAGGCGGGGGCCGATGATTGTAGTTGTCGACGAGCGCGAGCTCGTCACCCAAGGATATAATTCCCTCTTTGACCGGGAAGGTGTGGCTTGCGCGGGCTTCCGTTCGAGCGAGTTCGGCGAATGGGTCACCAGCGCGCCCGAAGAGGATTTGCGCTCGGTTCGCGCCTTCCTCATCGGCGACTGCCATGAGGGTGCGATTTCCCCTCGTCAGCTGCGCGACCGTTCGAAGGCGCCGGTGATCGCGCTCAGCGATCACAACAACCTCGAAAACACACTCAAGCTTTTCGAATCCGGCGTCGACGACGTCATCCGCAAGCCGGTCCACATCCGTGAGATCCTGGCGCGCATTTCGGCGATCCGCCGCCGTGCCCAGGAAGACACCGGTTATACCGAGATCGGCGCCATGCGCATCTTCATGGACGGCCGCGATCCCGAGATCGACGGCGAGCCAATGCCGCTGCCGCGCCGCGAGCGCCGTATCCTCGAATATCTGGCGTCCAACAGCGGCCGCCGCGTCACCAAGACCCAGGTTTTCAATGCCATCTACGGCGTCTTCGACGAGGAAGTCGAAGAAAACGTCGTCGAGAGCCACATCAGCAAGCTGCGCAAGAAGCTGCGCGAGCGCCTGGGTCACGACCCGATCGATTCGAAGCGCTTCCTTGGCTACCGGCTGGTCGTCTGACCAGCCTCGCGCAAGACATGCCGACTAGGCTCGATGTAACGGCATGAGATTAGGAGACCGTCAATGAGCCTTTATGGAATGATGCGGACCGGTGTGTCGGGCATGAACGCCCAGGCAAACCGCCTGTCGACGGTCGCCGACAACATCGCGAATTCGAGCACGACGGGCTACAAGCGCGCATCGACGGAATTTTCGTCGCTGGTGCTGCCCAGCACCTCCGGCAGCTACAACTCGGGCGGCGTCACCACCACGGTCGTCAATTCGATCAGCAAGCAGGGCGCGCTACAGTACACCACGTCGGTGACCGACCTCGCCATTGACGGCAGTGGCTTCTTCGTGGTTACAGACCCAGGCGGCACCACTTATCTGACGCGCGCCGGCTCCTTCGTGCCTGACAAGGACGGCTACCTGGTCAACACCGCCGGCTACAGGCTGCAGGGCTGGGATCTGGAATGGGGTCCTCGACCGGCCGAGCTGAATGAAAGCCTGCTGCAACCGCTCAGGATCAATGACGCAAGCCAGTATGCGGCTGCAAGCACCAGCGGCGTGTTCACAGCCAACCTGCCGAGCGAAAGCGCTGTCGTGCCGGCAGCCAACTTGCCGTCCGCAAACGCCGGCGCCACGACAGCCTTTACAGCGAAGTCGTCATTGGTCGCTTACGACGGTCTCGGCAGCAAGGTGATCCTCGACGTGTATTTCACCAAAACTGCCGCCGGCTCTTGGGAGGTCGCAGTATTCGACCAGTCGCAGGCCGCAGCGGGCGGCTTCCCGTATGCCAGCGGCCCACTTGCCACGACGACGCTCGACTTCGGCGGCACCGGGCAACTGACCGCCGGCAGCGCCAAGGACATCACAGTGAACATACCCGGCGGCGGGCCGCTGACCATCAACCTCTCAGGCATGAGCCAAGTGGACTCGCCCTACAGTGTCGGCAAGGCGATCCTGGACGGCAACGCCCCCAGCAAGATCGAGCGCATCGAAATCGACAACGATGGCACCGTCTACGGGGTGCTTTCGAGCGGTGCGATGAAACCTCTATTCTCGATCCCGATGGCCAATGTCGCAAGCCCCGACAAGCTGACCGTGGTCTCCGGCAACGTCTTCTCCCAGAGTGCAGACTCGGGCAGCATCACCTATGGCTGGCCGACCGAGGGCAAGAACGGCAAGATCGTCGCCGGCGCGCTTGAGGGCGCGAACGTCGATATCGCCGAAGAACTCACCGCCATGATCGAGTCCCAGCGCAACTACACGGCCAATTCCAAGGTCTTCCAAACCGGCGCGGACCTCATGGATGTCCTCGTCAACCTGAAGAGATAGAACTGACGGTGCAGGTCGTGGCCCCAGGCCGTACCGTCCAGGTTCCTGAGCTCATGACCTAACCCGCGAAAGACTGCGTATGTCACTGACGTCTGCCCTTAGCATCGCTCAATCCGCGCTTTTCAACACGTCGCGCCAGACAAGCAACGTGTCCCGAAATGTCGCGGAAGCGCAAAACCCGGACTATGCACGCCGAACAGCGATGCTATCCAGCACCGCTCCTGGAGCGCGCGTGGTTGAAATCCAGCGGGCAACCAACGATCTGCTGTTCCGCCGCAATCTTTCGTCCCTGGCCTCGTTCTCGGGCCAGAGCACACTCTTCGAGGGCCTTCAGCGTCTGGCCCTCGATGTCAATGGCAGCGACAATGTAAACTCGCCGGCAACCGCGCTGGGCCAGTTCCAGGAAGCCCTTCAGCTCTATTCGGCAGCACCGTCGAACCAGAACCTCGGCGTCGCCGCCATCGATGCCGCCCGTCAGGTGGTGCGCACGCTCAATGAGGGTAGCGATACCATCCAGCGCTACCGCGTCGAGACAGACCTTGAGATCGCGACCACGATCGAAGACCTCAACAAGCTGCTGACCGACTTCGAACAGGCCAACAAGACCATCGTTTCCGGAAGCGCCATCGGCCGCGACGTCAACGACGCACTCGACCAGCGCGACGCCATCCTGAAGAAGATCTCCGAGATCGTGCCGATCTCGACCTTCACACGTGGCAACAACGACATGGTCATCAACACGGCCGATGGCACGACCATGTTCGAGACGGTGCCGCGTAAGATCAGCTTCACACCATCGGCCGGCTATGCTGCGGGCGTGGCAGGCAACAAGATCTATATCGACGGCATAGCGCTCCGACCCGGCACCGGCGCCAATACAGATGCAGCGGGCAAGCTGGCCGGCCTGCTCCAGCTGCGCGACAATGTCGCCGTCACCATGCAGGCCCAGCTCGACGAAGTCGCGCGCGGCCTAGTCACCGCCTTTGCCGAAACCGCCCCCGGGCTTGCCGATCGGGCCGGCCTGTTCACTTGGTCCGGCGGCCCGACCATCCCAGCGCCAGGCACGCTGATCAACGGCCTTGCCCGTTCGATCAAGATCAACCCGGCGGCCGACCCGAATGTCGGCGGCGACGTGAAGTTGCTGCGCGACGGCGGCATCAACGGGGCTGCTTACAGTTCCAACCCTTCGGGCAACGCCTCTTATTCCAAGCTGCTGATCGCCTATGGCGACCGCATCGACCAAACCATGACCTTCGATCCTGCGACCGGGATCAACACCAACTCGAGCCTCAGCACCTTCACCACGAACGCAGTCGGCTGGTTCGAGGGCACGCGCAAGCAGGCCTCGGAAGCGACCGAGACCAAGCAAGCGCTCGCGGTGCGGACCGCTGATGCACTCTCCAACGAGACCGGTGTCAATGTCGACATCGAGATGTCGCTGCTGCTCGACCTCGAGCACTCCTACCAGGCGTCGGCACGACTGATCAAAGCGGTCGACGAGATGCTGCAGGCCCTGCTTGCGGCGGTGAGGTAAGCGATGAAAACGACATTCGTCTCCACTTCGGCCGTTTCCAACGCGCTGCGCTACTCGCTCCTGCGCCAGCAGGCGGAACTTACAAAGGCGCAGAAAGAATCGACGACCGGCTTCGTCGCCGACACCGGCTTGGTGCTCGGCGCCCGCACGGCCCAGTCGGTGACGCTGAATCGCGACCTCAAGCGCCTCGACGGCATCGTTGATTCCAACGGGCTGGTTTCCTCGCGCCTGTCGGCGACCCAACAGGGCCTCAAACAGATCGGCACCGCGGCCCAGAGCTTCCTTTCCAGCCTGACCAGCAGCGCCTCGGGCGACGCCAGCTATGCGCTGACCCAGAAGAGCGCGCGCGGCACGCTCGACACGCTGACCTCGGTGCTCAATACCAGCCTCAACGGCGAATATCTGTTTTCCGGCACCAACACCGACGTCAAGCCGATCAACGACTTCGCGCCCGGCTCGCCGTCCAAGACTGCCTTCGACGCCGCCTTCACCGCCCATTTCGGCTTCAACCAGAATGCCGCTGGAGCGCAGGGCATCACGGCGGCTCAGATGGACAATTTCATGACGACGGTGGTCGAGCCGATGTTCACCGGCACTGGCTGGGGCAGCTGGTCGAACGCCACCGACCAGGGCATCACCAGCCGCATCACGCTCAACGAGACCACCGAGAGTTCGGTCAGCGCCAACCATGACGGCATCCGAAAGGTCACCATCACTGCTGCCATCGTCGCCGATCTGCTCGATAGCAATATCGGCAGTGCGGCGCGCGGCGCCCTCGTGAGCCGCGCGGTTTCCACCATCGGCGTGGCCATCAGCGACCTAGGCCAGCTGGAGGCGCAGACCGGCATCATCCAGCAGCGCGTCACAAACGCCACCGACCGCATCAAGATGCAGGTAGACCTGTTCCAGCGCCACATCATCGAAACCGAGGGCGTCGATCCTTACGAGGCTGCCACGCGCGTCACCGATCTGATTTCGATGATCGAAAAGTCCTATGCGATCACTGCGCGGATGCAGCAGCTGAGCCTGATGAACTATCTCTGACCTGAACGGCAATTAAACAGGACGCTTATGTATCAATTCTCCTATGCCGACATTCAGACCGATTCCGTCGCCGATGCACGGGATCGCGAACGCCAGGTGCTCAGCCGCTCGATCGAGCTGTTGACCAGGGCCAGCGCGGTCGGCCCCAATTCCAATGAAGCCATCGAGGCGCTGAACTTCGCCAACCGGGTGTGGACATCGCTGCTGGACGATCTCGGTAACCCCGAGAACGCCCTGCCCAAGGAACTGCGCGCCAATCTCATCTCGATCGGCCTGTGGGTGCTGCGCGAGGCAGAAGACGTCCGCCAGGGCCGCGCCGACAACTTCGACGGCCTGATCGAGGTCTCGCAGATCATCCGCGACGGGTTGCAATGAAAAACACGCTGAAGATCTCGCTGAGGGCGAATGAGAAGATCTACATCAACGGCGCGGTCGTCCGCGCCGACCGGAAGGTCTCACTCGAATTACTGAACGACGTGCAGTTCTTGCTCGAAAGCCACGTCCTGCAGCCCGACCAGGCCTCCACCCCGCTGCGCCAGCTCTATTTCATCCTGCAGGTGATGCTGGTCGACCCGGTGGGCGCGGTGGAAGCGCGCGAGATGTTCCGTCGCTCGCTGCCGCTGTTGCTGGCCACCTTCGACAACGCGGAAATCCTCGCCAGCCTCAAGCATGTCGACCGCCTCGTCGCCGAAGATCACGTCTACGAAGCGCTCAAGACGATTCGCTCGCTTTATCCTATTGAACAACGCGTCATGGCGGGCAACGACCAGCAGCAGCCGGTCGAACGCGCCGTCGCCGCAGCCGGAGGCAAATTCTGATGGCCGTCGACTACACCACCACCCTGCCGGTCAATACCAACACCAGGACCAACGCCAACACCACCGGCGGCACGCAGAACCTCTCCAAGACGCAGGTCGACTACAACTCGTTCCTCAAGCTTCTCGTTGCGGAAATGAAGAACCAGGACCCGACCAAGCCGATGGACTCGACCCAGTACATCGCCCAGCTCGCCCAGTTCTCGCAGGTCGAACAGTCGGTGCAGATGAACTCCCGCCTCGATCAGATCCTGCAGGGCTCGGCGCTGGCCCAGGCCGACGCGCTGATCGGCCGGACCGTGACTTCGCCCGATGGCAAGACCTCGGGCGTCGTAGCCGAGGTCCGGCTGTACAAGGACGGCGTCGTCGCCATCCTGACCGACGGCAAGCAGGTCGTCATCAACCCCGGCGTCACCGTCAAGGCCACCCCTGAGGCCACGCCTCAGGACCCGCCTAAGGTGGAGCATCACGACACGGAAACGGCTGCGTGAACGAGGCCGATGCCCTCGACCTGGTCCAGTTTGCCATCTGGACCGTTCTGACCGCCTCCGCGCCCGCGGTGGCGGCGGCCATGCTGGTCGGCGTCGGCATCGCGCTGATCCAAGCGCTGACCCAGATCCAGGAAATCACTCTCACCTTCGTGCCCAAGATCGTCGCCATCATGCTGGTCGTCGCGATCACCGGTCCTTTCATTGGCGCCCAGATCGCTAGCTTCACCAACGTCATCTTTGAGCGCATCCAGACCGGATTCTGATCCCCCGCTGGCGCAACCTGAGAAGACCTTGCCGACCGGCTACAAATCGGTTCACCGTACCGGCCGATCGTGGTCTAGTTGCCTCGTGCGGACGCTGAGAATCGGCCGTGCACGGAATTGGGCGCTGCACGCCCGGCGTCTCCAAGGGGATGCGCGGCGCTGCAGCTACGTTTGACACAAGGGTAACCGGCTCGACCGGATTCGGCGCATGGACGACGATCACAAGTTCGAGCAGGGCTCGACGCTTGCACCGTTCAGGATCAGCACGTTTCGCAACGTCTGGTTCGCCAGCCTTGCGTCCAATTTCGGCGGGCTGATCCAGTCGGTCGGCGCGGCCTGGCTGATGACCTCGATCGCCACCTCTTCCGACATGGTCGCCCTCGTCCAGGCCTCAGTGACGCTGCCGATCATGCTGTTTTCGCTGGTCTCGGGCGCGCTGGCCGACAGCTTCGACCGGCGCCGTGTCATGCTGACCGCGCAGTGCTTCATGTTCGTGGTCTCGGCACTTCTCACCCTCGTCGCCTATCTCGGGCTGATCACGCCCTGGCTGCTGCTCTTCTTCACCTTCCTGATCGGCTGCGGCACCGCGCTCAACAATCCGTCCTGGCAGGCCTCGGTCGGCGACATGGTGCCGCGCCAGGACATGCCGGCCGCTGTCGCGCTCAATTCGATGGGCTTCAACATGACGCGCAGCGTCGGCCCGGCCATCGGCGGCATCATCGTCGCCGCCGCAGGTGCTGCCGCAGCGTTCGCGGTGAACACCTTCAGCTATTTTGCGCTGATCTTCGTGCTGTTCCGCTGGCGCCCGGAGGTTCCCCGCAATCCGTTGCCGCGCGAAACGCTCGGCCAGGCCATGGGAGCGGGCCTGCGCTACGTCGCCATGTCGCCCAACATCGCCAAGGTGCTGGTGCGCAGCTTCGTCTTCGGCTTCACCGCGGTCATCGCCCAGGCGCTGCTGCCACTGGTGGCGCGCGATCTCGTCCATGGCGGCCCGCTGACCTATGGCGCCATGCTCGGCGCCTTCGGCCTCGGCGCGGTAGGCGGCGCCCTGATCAGCGGCCGCATCCGCCGCGACATGAGCAGCGAGGCGATCGTGCGCTCGGCCTTCCTCGGCTTTGCTCTGACCAGCTGGCTTGCCGCCTGGAGCACCAACGCCTGGCTGACGAGTGCCGGCCTGCTGCTTGGCGGCGCGTGCTGGGTGCTAGCGCTGTCGCATTTCAACATCACCGTGCAGATGTCGACGCCGCGCTGGGTCGTCGGGCGGGCGCTGTCGATCTACCAGATGGCGACGTTCGGCGGCATGGCGCTTGGCAGCTGGGTCTGGGGCCTGATCGCCGACAGCCATGGCGCAGCGACTGCGCTGGTCGTTGCCGGCATCGTCATGCTGGCGGGTGCGGCCATCGGGCTGTTGCTACCGCTGCCCGAGCAGACCGCCCTCAATCTCGACCCGCTCAACCGCTTTCGCGAACCCCATCTCGCCCTCGACGTGCGGCCGCGCAGCGGCCCGATCACCATCGTCATCGAGTTCATCATCCGCGAGGAGGACGTGCCCGCCTTCCTCGACGCCATGGCCGAACGCCGGCGCGTGCGCCGCCGCGACGGCGCGCGCCACTGGACGCTGTCGCGCGACATGGAGAACCCCGAAATCTGGGTCGAGACCTACCATACGCCGACCTGGCTCGAATATGTCCGCCACAACCAGCGCGCCACCCACGCCGACGCCGAGATCGGCGACACGCTACGCGCACTGCACAGCGGCGCCCAGCCGCCGCGCGTCCACCGCCTGATCGAACGTCCGACCAGCCTGTCTGCGACCGTCGTGGCCCCCAAGGGGCCGATCGACCTGCATTGAGGGCCGTCCGTCGACGGTCTTGTCAGCCAGGACCTTTCCCATCGCTGAGGAATACGTCGCGTTCGGGGAACTTCCCGAACAACTCGGCCGGCTGGCCGAAATTGGTGGCCAGCACATCGGCCGGGTTGCCCGCGATCCACTGCGACAGATCGATCGCCTCATAGATGCCGGCGTTGAGCCCGATCAGGATGCGGGCCGGTGTGTCGCCCACATTCTCGATCGAGTGCCCGTATCCTTGCGGAATGTAGCCGACATCTCCCTTGTCCAGTGTCTCGGCGCGGAACCGCCCGTGCGACCCGAACAGGGTGACGTTGATCTGGCCATCGATGACGTATTGCCACTCGTCGGCGTTGGGATGCCAATGCAGTTCCCGTAGCGCCCCTGGCTCCAGGTCGAGAACCACACCTGTAATCGTCTTCGAGATCGGGAACCGCCCAGAGTCGACACGCCACTCGCGGCCTCCCGGGTAGACTCCGTGGGGTGCCTGGGCAAGCAGACGGTACTTGTGCGTCTCGGGCGGCAGTTTCCACCCTTGAAGCGGTGCTGCGGCATCTTCGGGAGGCAGGGGCCCGCGGGCGAAATACACCTCCTCCTTGGGAAACGCGTCGAACGCCCCCTCCGGCATGCCAAAGGCCTTGGCCAACAGGGGTTTTGGCGCGTGGCCCATCCAGTCAGTGATGCTGAACGTGCCGAACTCGGAGAAGTACCCGTTGTCGAAGATGAGAATGAAATGACAGGGCTTGTCGCCCAGGCACTGCAGCATGTGGCCGTGCCCGCGCGGAAAATACCAGACGTCGCCGACCTCGAAATCGTTTGTCTCTGCGCGCCCTTGCGGATCGATCACCGTGGTCCGGACGCGCCCATCGAGGACGAAGGCCCATTCGGCCGCGGTTGCATGCCAGTGAAGTTCGCGCATCACCCCCGGTTCGAGGCGCATGGAGACGCCTGCAATGCCCTTGGAGATGGGCAACTGGGTGACGGTCGCTTCCTTGCCAAAGCTGTTGCCGACGACCTTGCCCTCGGACTTGTCGAGAGCAAACTTGAACGTCGGCAGTTCGTTGCCTGACAGCGCCGGGTCGGGGACGTTGTTCATGAAGCTCGGATCGCCGGCCTCGGCCGGATTTGACGCTGCCAGAGCTGCTGCCGTGAAGCCGGCGGTTGCCAACAGAACGTCTCGTCGATGTATGCCGGACATGGTACCTCCTTGTCGGAACTTACCTACGAAAAGACAGTCGCTGAGCTTGGATGCTGGGAATGCGCAGGCGATGTTGTGGGGATATCGCCGGACCTCCCCACACTACACCTCCCCAATGGCGTCGGCCAGTTGGAGTCGTTCATCGCCTGATGGAACGGTTCTGCCTGTTGGACTTTGCGGCAAGGTCAAACGGCCCGCGGTACGGACGGGATGTCCCGATCCCAGTGCTCCTCGATGAGGGATGCCGCGCGGCGCGCCTGGCTTGCGAACGTCAAGGTCCGCGCCAGCGCTTGCCCCCTCTCCGCTATGGCCTTGGCCTCGGCAGCATGGCTGCGCACCCATTCGATCTTTTCGGCAAAGTCGGCCATGTCGGCGGATACCGGCACATAGTGCTCGAAAGGCTTGATCTCGTCATAGTACCATTGCCGGAAGCCGAACTGCGACGCGACCTTGAGGACGCAGCACCCATAGAGCATCCGCACCAGCAGGTTCGACCAGGTGTTGGTATAGCCGTCGATATCGATGGCGAATTTGTGCCCAAGCCAACTCCGGGCCGGCTTATGCTCGCCCAACAGCCCTTGCCGCAGCAAGTAAGGGCCGAACGCAGCCGCCGACTGATGCAACTCTGAGAAGCGGACGTCCAGCCCTGGTTTGTCCTTGAGACGCATGGCCATCCGGAGCCTTTGCTGCACGGCCTCATTGTCCGCGTCTTCAGGCGAAAAGCCGACCCAGCCGCAACCGTTCATGCCCCCGCGCCAGACAATCTTATCTGAACGATCATCCCAGCCTGGCGCGGATTTGCCGGCCTCCAGTTCGCTGGCGAAGCCGTAGTTCTGGAAAAAATGCGGGTCGGGCAAACCCACATGTTGCGGAAAGCGCACCGAGGCCGCGAACCGGGCATTGGAAACGACTTCGCCATCGGACGCATTGACGGTGATCCCTGTCACTTCCGGCGGGCACAGGCTTAGCCAATAGGCATAGGCACAAACCACCCGGCGCATGGATCGGGCGAAGCCGCGCTCCGCGGCTTCCTCGACAACCAATGTAAACTGCTGCCCGCTTCGTTCGATCAGCACATCCCGTGGCGGATTGCCCGAATTGGTATAGCAGATACGCACCTTTGGAGCCTTCGCACCGACGCGGACGAATTCGCTTCCGAAATAGCGGGCCACCTTCAGGGTGTAGAAGAGATGAAGCGGGTGAAGGCTACTCGCGTGTTTCATTGCAGTCCTCAAGCTCAATACGGCCCCCCCAACAAACATGCTTTCCGCGCGCACCGCTACTGAGAAGTCTATGCGCCTGCATAAGGGCGGCATTGGGCATGGAGCGTCCACTCCCTTTGCGAAGACACTCCCCAAAATGGCCAGAGGCTGATCTGAAGCTGCACTGTCCAGGCATCAATTCCTGACCACTACACATCCAGCGTTTTCGATCACTGCGCTGACGGTCCCTGCTGTCGAAGCCGCTTTTTTTTAATTGTCTTGTCAGGAAGTCTGTCAGCAGTCAGCGTGGATAAACGCCCCCGTTTTTCCACGCCTTCAAAACCCACCGTATCATCATCCTCGCGATCTTCCACGGGACCCCGGCTGCGCACCGGGCATCGGGGGGAAGCGCCGGTGCCGGGCTGGTGGGAGGTCGGTTCTCTCACTGGGTGTTTCACCCCCAAGCCCGGGCCTTGCGGCGGCTGGCGGCGGAAATGCCGAGGCGACTGAGCGGGGCAAGCAGCCGGGCGGGGCGCGAACGTCGCGCCACACAAAAGACTATCGGAAGGCACGGCCTCGCGCCCCGCTTCCCGAACACCTCCCGACAAGGGAGTGCTCTTTGACAATGGCCAGACCGGAAACGGGGCGTGGCAGTGAATAGGCTTCGCGCAAACGCAGGCGCCGTCATCCCGGAAGCCGGAGCGAAGCGTAGGCTATCCGGGACCCATTGACTGGAACATCGTCTGACGCGGCCGGGTCCTCGCCTTGGCGTAGGCCGTGCGTAGTGAGAACCCGGCCGCGCCGATCAATGGGTCCCTAGTCTCCTCGCTGCGCTCGTCGCCCGGTATGACAGGCGCTCGAGAGTTCACCGCCCCTCTCCCACCCTCGCGCAAGCTTGGCGACATAGGGTCAGCGCGCCGTGGCATGGGCTTGCGGCAGGATTCGATCGGGTAAACCATGGCGATCAGCGAAACCATCACGGGCATCGGCGCCCCGAAGCGAAATGCCCGCGACGTCTTTTTCGCGCTCGGCATCGTCGTCATCCTCGCCGTCCTGTTCCTGCCGATCCCGGCATTCCTGATCGACGTTGGCCTGGCCTTCTCCATCGCGATTTCGGTGCTGATCCTGATGGTCGCGCTGTGGATCCAGCGGCCGCTCGACTTCTCGTCGTTCCCGACCGTGCTGCTGATCGCGACGATGCTGCGCCTGTCGCTCAACATCGCCACCACGCGCATGATCCTGTCGCATGGCAACGAGGGCACCCACGCCGCCGGCTACGTCATCTCGGGCTTTTCCAACCTGGTCATGTCGGGCGACTTCGTCATCGGCCTGATCGTCTTTATGATCCTCATCGTGGTGAACTTCATCGTCATCACCAAGGGTGCGACCCGTATCGCCGAAGTCGGCGCGCGCTTCACCCTCGACGCCATCCCCGGCAAGCAGATGTCGATCGACGCCGACCTGTCCGCCGGCATGATCGACGACAAGACCGCCCAGCTGCGCCGCCGTGAACTGGAAGAGGAAAGCTCCTTCTTCGGCTCGATGGACGGTGCCTCGAAATTCGTCCGCGGCGACGCCATCGCCGGCCTGATGATCACTGCCATCAACATCGTCGGCGGCATCGCCATCGGCTATTTCCGCCACGACATGAGCATGGGCGAAGCCGCCGACGTGTTCATCAAGCTGTCGGTCGGCGACGGCCTGGTCACCCAGATTCCGGCGCTGATCGTTTCGCTGGCCGCCGGCCTGCTCGTCTCCAAGGGCGGCACGCGCGGCTCGGCTGACCAGGCCGTCTTCGGCCAGCTCGGCGCCTATCCGCGCGCGCTCTTCGTCGCCGCATCGCTGCTCATGCTGCTGGCGCTGATGCCCGGCCTGCCGATGCTCCCGTTCGTGTCGCTCGCCGGCGCCATGGCAACACTCGGCTACGTCATCCCGATGCAGCACAAGCGCCGCATGGCCGAGGCCGACGCGGAAAAGCAAAAGGCTGAGGCCGACAAGGTCGCGGAAGAGAAAGACTCGGTCAAATCCTCGCTGGCCACCGCCGAGATCGAACTGCTGATCGGCAAGCAGCTGTCGACGCGCCTGGTCGCTTCGCATCAGGAACTCGCCTTCCGCATGGCCAAGATGCGCAAGAAGTTCGCTACCCAATACGGCTTCGTGGTGCCCGAGGTGCGGCTGACCGACGATTTCTCGATCCCGCCCAAGAGCTACCAGATCAAGGTCCACGGCACGGTGGTCGCCGAATACCAGATGCGCGTCGGCGAGATCATGGTGCTGCTCGGCTCGCGTCCCCTGCCCGACATTCCGGGCGAGGAAGTGCGCGAACCCGCCTTCGGCATGCGCGCCTATTCGGTGCTCGATTCCTTCGCCGAAGATCTGAAGCGCGAGCATCTCACCTATGCCGACAACATGTCGGTACTGCTCACCCATCTTTCCGAGGTGATCCGCAACAACCTGCCGCAGCTTCTCTCCTACAAGGACATGAAGGCCCTGCTCGAACGCCAGGACCCCGAATACCGCAAGCTTGCCGACGAGATCTGCTCATCGCACATCACCTATCCCGGCCTGCAGGCAGTACTGAAGCTTCTGCTTGCCGAGCGCGTGTCGATCCGCAATCTCCATCTGATCATCGAAGCGATCGCCGAGATCTCGCCGCATGTCCGCCGCACCGAACAGATCGTCGAGCATGTCCGCATCCGCATGGCCCAGCAGATTTGCGGCGACCTCAGCGAAAGCGGCGTGCTCAAGGTCCTGCGCCTCGGCAATCGCTGGGATCTCGCCTTCCACCAGAGCCTCAAGCGCGACCCCAAGGGCGAGGTGCGCGAGTTCGACATCGATCCGCGCCAGCTCGAGGAATTCGGCCAGGATGCCTCGAAGGCGATCCGTACCCATCTTGAAACCGGCGAGCGCTTCGTGCTCGTCACCGCTCCCGATGCACGGCCCTATGTCCGCATGATCATCGAGCGGCTGTTCCCGACTTTGCCGGTGCTCAGCCACGTCGAGATCGCCAAGGGCATCGAGTTGCGCGTACTCGGAACCATCTCATGAACATCGCCGCGCAAGGGTTCGTCCTTGCGGCGTTCCTCGCCTTCTGCCGGATCGGCGGCTGTTTCATGTTGATGCCGGGGCTGTCGAGCGTGCGCGTGCCCGTCCATGTCAGGCTGTTCGTCGCCGTCGCCGCTACCGGCGGCCTGCTGGTCCATTTGTGGGACCAGATATACCCCTTCGTCGACGCCCGCCCGGGCGTGCTGATGCCGATGATCGCCTCGGAGCTTCTGATCGGCGGCCTGATCGGCCTGATGGCGCGGCTCTATATGCTTGCGCTGATGTTCATGGGCTCGGGCATCGCCATGCTGATCGGCTTCGGCGGCGTCGGCGGACACGCCATCGAAGAGAACGAGCCTCAGGCTCCTCTCGCCTCGATCATCTCGATTTCGGCGCTGCTGCTGCTTTTCGCCTTCAATTTCCACCACGAGATCGTTCGCGCACTGGTCGCCTCCTACCAGGTCGCGCCGGTCAACCTGTTCTTCAACCCGCAGGCAGCACTCGTCGATGTCACCGACACGCTGGCGGAGAGTTTCATGGTGGTGCTGCGGCTTGGCAGTCCGTTCATCGCCTATGCCATCCTGGTCAATCTGACGATCGGCTTCGTCAACAAACTGACACCACAGATCCCGGTCTACTTCATCTCGCTGCCCTTCGTCATCGCAGGCGGGCTGATCCTCATCTATTTCGGCATCGGCAACCTGCTCAGCCTGTTCGCTGACGGCTTCGCTGACATCACGATCGGAAGATAGAAATGGCTTCGCGCAGAGACAGGTTGAAGAAACTGGTCGTGGTGCAGGAACAGCTCAAGGCACTGCACGAGACCCGTCACGCCGGCTTCGTGGCGCAGGCAATTGCCGCGGAAACCGAGGCGCATGCGCTGGTGGAGAGTTTCGGCAACTCCACCAACACCGCCCAGCTTTTCCCGGATCTCTATCATCGCCGCATCTCCAGCGCCCAAGCCCGGAAGCAGCACAATCTCGAACTGGCCAGTGCCGAGGCCGGCAGGATCGCCACCGCCACGGCCCGAACCAACATGGTCGAACGCGCCTATCGCGAGGAGCGGCGGCGCGACGAGCGCGACAGCGCCGACCGCGAACGCCTTGAAATCATCGAAAGAAAGCCCAGTGCATGACCCCGAAATCAGAAGCGATTTTCGGAGAGGATCATGCACAAATTCTAAGTGCTACAGCGTCCTTTGCGCGTCCAAAAGGACGCGCGGCGCTGTAGTGACGACAAGTAAGGTTGCCACAAGGTTGACCCTCCACAATCATCTGCATCGAAACTAATTCATCTGCATCGAAACCAATGAAGGCGAGCGAGCTTTGGCGATCTCCCCCCCCAGCGACATCATTCTGGACGTTGCCAAGGCCGTCGAGCCGGCCGGCGTCCAGGCCGCGCGCGCCGCACTCGTCAACCGGACCGGCAACGTCGCCGGCGCCTTTTCGCTCGGCGAAGAAGCGCCTTTGACCAGCCGCACTGGCGGCCTGTCGCGCCAGCCCGACCAAGCCGCGCCGGATGCAAGCATGAAGCGCTTCGAGGCGATGGTACTACAGACCTTCATCGAGAACATGCTGCCGAAGAACACCGAGAGCGTCTACGGCAAGGGCATGGCTGGCGACATGTGGAAATCGATGATGGCCGAACATCTCGCCGGCGCCACTGCCGAGGCGGGTGGAATCGGCATCGCCAAGTCCCTGACGCGCGAGCACTACATCAAGGACGAGAAGGTCGTGCCCGTGGGCGTGGTCTCCGGCGGCCCCGACCAGGCGGCACTCGATCAGCAGACCAGCCAGGCAACGGCGCTGCTCCAGGAAATGCAACGGAAGATGGTTCAGTCGCTCGGAAGCGGCAATGCCGGTTCCGCCACTGACAACAAATCGTAGAGGATAGAATATGTCGGACTACTCCGAATACCGGCCGCACCTCCCGGCCATGGCTGACGTAATCGACGCCGCGCAGACGACACGGCCGGGCAATCTCGGTGTCATCCTCAACCGCATCGAAGAAGCCGTGGAAGAAGAAACCGCGGCGATCCGCACGGATGTCCGCTTCGACATCAAGGCTTCGAACGCGCGCAAGAGCCGCTATCTGTACGAACTGACCCGCGCCACCAAGGGACTTGTCGAAGGCGATTTCCCCGGCGAACTCAAGGCTGGTGTCGAGCGCCTGCGCGACAAGCTCGTCGCCAATGAGCGCGCCATCCTCGCCCACCTCAGCGCCGTCAGCGAAGTCGCCACCCTGCTCAAGGACGCCATCCAGCGCTCCGAGGCGGACGGCACCTATTCGGCCAACGAATTCGGGTGGGCGCGGTGATCAAGTTCATCGCGGCGGTGCTGTGGATCGTCGTCGTGACGCTCGGCGCGGTCTTCTATTCCTTCCAGGCGGCGGCCAACCGGCCGCCCGTCGCGGCGGCAAGCCCGTTGCTGGGCGGCCTGGACTACGTCAAGACCGACGTGATCTCGGTTCCGTTCGTCAAGGGCGAGCGCATCCGGGGCTACTTCCTTGCCCGCTTCGTCTACACGGTCGAACCCAAGCAGGTCGCGAAATTGGCGGTACCGCTGGACGCGCTGCTCATCGACCAAGTCTACACCTATCTCTACGGCAACCCGCAGATCGACTTCGCCAAACAAGACACGCTCGACCTCGACGCGTTTCGCAATGGCATCCGCGACAGCATCAATGCCCGTATCGGCGACAAGCTGGTGCATGACGTGCTGGTCGAGCAGATCGATTTCCTGACCCCCGACGACATCCGCGACAACGCGGGGCGCCAGCGCAAGGCGGCCGCTGCCGAGGCAGCCAAGTCGCCGGAACCTGCCCCCGCCCCAGCGCATTAGGGTGAGGTGCGCCACATGGGCGCACAAAGAACGAAGGCCGCCGAGCAGAACCGAATGCAGTGCCGCCGCGTCAGGACTACGTTGACGTAAACGTCAACTAGCAAGTATAGGCTGTCTGGTCCTTTGACACTGGCCGGCGCTGTCCGGAATGGTCCGGGGAGACGGCGCCTCGGGCGCCTTTCAGGCAAAGATCAGGAGAGAGCCATGGGCATTCAGGCAGTCGCAGACAAGATCAAGGCCAAGGTGGAAAGCTTGGGCTTCGACCGCTCGGTCAAGTTCGACACCGGCGGCGACGGCGTCATCGTCATCGACGGCGGCACGCTTTCGACCACCGACGCGCCCGCCGACTGCACCATAAAACTCTCGCTCGACAATCTGGAGTCGCTGATTGCAGGCGACCTGAACCCGACGATGGCGTTCATGACCGGCAAGATCAAGGTCGAGGGCGACATGTCCGTCGCGATGGGCCTGAGCAAGCTGCTCGGCTGATACCGTTTGCCAGGTCGCGCCCCGTCCACTACGGCGGGGCCGACATTGTCAGCAACGGAAAGTACCGGGCGCCAAAGCCCGCGTGCCGAATCTCTGTGTCCCCGGCATTGCCGCAATGGCCCTGTGCGCTTATGCAGCCAGGCGCGTCCGCTCGGCCCTGAGCTTGTGGCCGGCGGCCTTGAGAGCGCCCCGCGTGCCGTCGAGAGCGCCCGCAACCAGCTCGAGCGCCAGAAAGCGCTCGCGCTCATAGGGGCCGGGCATCGCCAGCGAGCCGGTCTTCTCCGCCGAAAAGCCGAAGCGCGCATAGTATGGTGCATCGCCGACCAGAAGGATGGCGCGATGGCCGAGCCTGCCGGCCTCGGCGATGGCGTGACGCATCAGCGCCGAGCCGATGCCGCCGCTCTTCATCGTCTGATCGACCGCTAGCGGTCCAAGCAGCAGTGCGGCGGGACCGCCCTCGCCCAGACGCCCATCCCACAGCCGCACGGTGCCGACGACCGCGCCGGCGCTATCGCGCGCGACGAAGGCCAGGCCTTCGGACGGGCGACGGCCACGCCGCAGCTTCTCCGACGACTTCTTGCGCCGCTTCAGCCCCATGGCACGGTCGAGCAGAGCCTCGCGCGCCGCAATATCGGCGACGGTCTCGGCCTCGACCACGAAGTCGGGCGAGGATTTGGTGATTTCTTCAGTATGCACTTCCGCGATCCTTCACGAGCGGAGAACTGTTCCACAAGCGAACCCGGGGGCGCCCGCGCATGTATCCGAGACCTCAGGTCGAGGTAGGATCATGCGCAACCAGAATGGCACGCCCGCCGGGGTGATCTGATCGGCTCCGGCGCGATGCGCCGCTAGCGAGCCGTCAGATCACGTAGGATCGGAGAGGCTCGAAGCCGTTGAAGGCGACCGACGAATAGGTCGTCGTGTAGGCGCCGGTGCCCTCGATCAGCACCTCGTCGCCGATGGTCAGCGACAGGGGCAGCGGGTACGGCGCCTTCTCGTACATGACGTCGGCCGAGTCGCAGGTCGGTCCGGCGAGGACGCACGGAGACTTCTCGTCGCCATCCCGCTCGGTCACGATCGGGTAGCGGATCGCCTCGTCCATCGTCTCGGCGAGACCGCCGAACTTGCCGATGTCGAGGAACACCCAGCGCACATTGTCGTTGTCGGCCTTCTTGGAGATCAGCACGACTTCCGACTTGATGACGCCGGCATTGCCGACCATGCCGCGACCCGGCTCGATGATCGTCTCCGGGATGTTGTTGCCGAAATGCTTGCTCAGGTACTCGAAGATCGCCTGGCCATAGGCCTGCGCCGCCGGCACGTCCTTCAGGTAACGCGTCGGGAACCCGCCGCCCATGTTGACCATGCCGAGCATGATGCCTTCTTCGGCAAGCTTGGCGAACACCATCTTGGCGTCGGCCAGCGCACGGTCCCAGGCCGAAAGATCGGTCTGCTGGGAGCCGACGTGGAACGACACGCCATGGGCGTCGAGCCCGAGCGCCTTGGCATGGCGCAGCACATCGACGGCCATCGCCGGCACGCAGCCGAACTTGCGCGACAGCGGCCATTCGGCCCCTTCGCCATCGGTCAAGACACGGCAGAACACGCGGGCGCCCGGAGCGGCACGCGCGACCTTCTCCACCTCTTCGACGCTATCGACGGCAAACAGACGGATGCCGAGTTCGAAGGCGCGCGCGACATCGCGCTCCTTCTTGATCGTGTTGCCGAAGGAGATGCGCTCCGCGGGCGCGCCGGCGTCCATCGCCATCTCGATCTCGGCGACCGAAGCGGTGTCGAAGGACGAGCCCATGCCAGCAAGCAGGCGCAGGATTTCCGGCGCCGGATTTGCCTTGACGGCGTAGTAGATCTTCGACTCGGGCAGAGCCTTCTCGAAGGCCTGGAAGTTGTCACGCACGACATCGAGATCGACGACGAGGCAAGGACCGGTCGGACGTCGGGTGGCGAGGAAGTCGAGGATGCGCTGAGTGGCCATAGGTCTCTCCATCGCGCGGTCCTGCCGCGCAAGAATCATCAAGCTGCGAGTCGGCCGTTCCCGGCCGCAGAATCCCGCGGTGGACAAAGACATGACCGCTATTTGATGGAACCAGCCTGTGGAGACCCTGGAACCATAAATGCGCTTCACGCGGCGGTGAACCTAAGCCAGCCCGGCTTCGGTTCGCTTTGTCTGCCTTGGCTTGGAAATGGGAAGACCCGTTCCGCACTGCCGGCAATGAGGGTGTGCCTCTTCAGTAACCCCGGCTTTTGGACAGCCGGAAGAGAACCAGAAAGGCCCGCACCGTCGTTGCTTCAAGGTGTCCTCGATTTGGCGGTTGGCCGCTAAACCGACTGGAGGGGTTAGCTCCAGCTACCTTACCGATTTCCTCGCCATTCGAGGGATCGGCGGACACCCACAGGCACGTGCGACTTTGGGCAAGCGCGGATATATGGACGTCGCCCGTCACAATCAATTAAAATCTCATGACGGGTTGAAAAAAATCATTCGTCGAACAATGCTGGGAACATTGTAAACAGGCTTCGAACGATGACTGCCTTGCCCGACCCCTTCAATGCCTTCCTAGCTATACAGCAAGCTACTGTTCCCAATAGCGAAACAGGCCCCTTGGCCGGGCTACGGCTGGCGGTCAAGGACATCTATGACGTAGCCGGTATCGTGACCGGCTGCGGCAACCTGCAAAAGGCAGCAAGCGGCGATGCCGCTGAAACAACAGCACCTTCGGTGCAGGCAATTCTCGACGCCGGGGCGCGATTCGTCGGCAAGACCCAGACCGACGAGCTTGCCTTCTCGCTGATGGGCCAGAACGCGCATTATCCGCACCCGGTCAACCCAGCCGCGCCAAACCGCGTCAGCGGCGGCTCGTCGTCGGGCTCGGCGGTGGCGGTGGCAGCCGGACTGGCCGACATCTCCGTCGGCTCCGACACCGGCGGCTCGATCCGCGCACCGGCAAGCTTCTGCGGGCTGATCGGCCTGCGCACGACGCACGGCCTGATTTCGCTCGAAGGCACGATGAAGCTGGCCCCCAGCCTCGACACCTTCGGCTGGTTCGCCAGGGATATCGACATCTACGAGAAGGTGGCAAAGCTGCTCATCGGCAAGGACGCCCACGAGGACAAGCTTGTTCGCCCGCTCGCGTTCGATTGGCTCGACGCCCTGGCGAGCGGCCCGGCTGAAGCTGCGGAATACGAACGCACACGAGGGGTTGCCGAGCGCGCGCTGGGTCCGGTCGCGGCAGCCACGCCCCTCACCCTGTCGCCTGATGAGATCTATTGGTGTTTCCGCAAGATCCAGGCCTTCGAGGCCTGGCAGGTACATGGCGACTGGATTTCGTCTGGAGATCGCGACCTCGGGCCCGGCGTCAAGGAGCGTTTTGCCTTTGGTGCGACCATCGATGCCAAGGTCTACAAAGCCGAGACTGCGGTGCGGCACACTTTGCGCAAGGAGCTGGCGGCACTGCTGGGGCGGGACGGTTTCCTCGTCCTGCCGACCGTGCCGGGGGCTGCTCCCTTTGCCAGCGGGTCGCATGACGACCTGCTCGCCTATCGCGAGCGGGCGTTGCGGCTGCTCTGCCTCTCCGGCCTGTCCGGCTTCCCGCAGATCACGTTGCCCATCGGCAAGGTCGACGGCGCGCCTTTCGGCCTGTCGTTGCTTGGCCCGGCAGGAAGCGACCTCCAGCTGATCGCGCTCGGACGGCAGGTCGTTGCGGCCGCATCGGGTCAGGCAAGGGGTTGAGCGCATGGACACACTGACCCGCATGCGCGCCTTCATCGACGTGGTCGAAGCCGAAGGGTTTTCGGCTGCGGCGCGCAAGATCGGCCGCTCCAAGGCCCTTCTGTCGAAATATGTCCGCGAGTTGGAGGACGAGCTCGGCGCACTGCTTCTCAACCGCACGACCCGGCAGTTCTCGCTCACCGAGGCTGGGCACACCTACTATCGCCGTGCCTCGGAGATCATTCGCGAGGTCGACAGCCTGGCGGACGCCGTGCGCGAATCCTCTGGTGACGTGCGTGGCCGCATCAAGCTCTCGGCGCCGCGCACCTTTGCCGACGCCCCGATCGGGCACTCGCTGATAGACTTCGCCAAGGAGCATCCCGACATCGTGCTGGAGATCCATCTCGACGACCGTTTCGTCGATCTGGTGGAAGAAGGCTTCGACCTCGCCATCCGCATCTCCCGCCTGGAAAACTCATCTCTGATCGCGCGCCGGCTGGCGCCCTTCGGGATCAGGCTCTGCGGCTCGCCGGAACTGATCGAGAAATACGGCCTGCCGCAGCGCCCCGCCGACCTCGCCAACGCGCCCTGCATCATCGACACCAATGGCCGCTGGCTGTCCAACTGGCCCTTCGTCGGTGATACCGGCGATACCATGACCGTCTCGGTCAGCGGGCCGATGGAGGTGAACAGCCCGCTGGCGGCGCGGGCCGCGGCCCTCGCAGGTCTCGGATTTGCCATCCTGCCGGACTTCATCGCCGCCCCTGACATCGAGGCCGGTCGGCTCGTGCCCGCACTCGACGACCGGCGGCTGTCCGGCGGCGGCATCTTTGCCGTTTACCCGCACCGCCGCTACCTGCCGGCCAAGGTGCGCGTGTTCGTCGACTTCCTGGTGCAGTGGTTCAAGACCAATCCTTGCGACAAGGCGCAGTGAACGTCGACGAGGTCCTACTTTCGCCCGGTTTCTGCTAACTGTCGGCATCGCCCATACTGCGGGACCGCCATTGCAATGATACTGAACAGACATGTGATCCTGGCTTCGGCCACTGCGGCCCTCGTGCCCATGACCGTGCCGGCGAGCGCGCACCCGCACGTCTTCGCCGAGGCACGGCTCGACGTGATGCTCGGCACCGACAACACGGTGAAATCGCTGCGCCATCTCTGGCGCTTCGACGACCTGTTTTCGAGCACGGTGCTGATGGAATTCGACAAGAACTCCGACCTCAAGCTCGACGATTCCGAACTCGCGGAAGTCTCCAAGACGGTTTTCGAATCCATCGGCGAATACAATTATTTCCAGGTGATCACCGCAGACGGCAAGGACGTGGCGATGAAGCCACCGGCCAACCTGATGGCCTATTTCGAAGACCAGCAGTTGATCATCCTGTTCGAGGCCGAGCCGAAGGAGCCGTTGAAGCTCGCCGGCAAGATCGGCTTCGGGGTCTACGACCCGACGTTCTATACAGCGCTCGAATTCACCGAGGATGCCAATCTCACAGCCGCCGGCCTGCCTTCGACCTGCACCAGCAAAGTCGTCCGTCCGGATCCCGACGAGGCCATCGCGCAGAACCAGGCCAGCCTGACCGACGCCTTCTTCGAAGATCCAGCCAGCACCGACATGAGCAAGATCTTTGCAACACGGCTCGAACTCGACTGCCAGGCCAAGGGGTGATGCGGTGAAGAAGACGACCATCCGCGTGGTGTTCGCGCTTTTGGCGCTGAGCTACGTCCTCAGCCACTTTGCCGGACACGCCCATGCGCAAAGCTCGCTCGGCATCGGCACCAACGAGGCCGTTGCTCCCTCGACCGGCCTGTTTTCCGGCCTGCTCAACTGGATCAACGTGCATCAGCAGCAATTCTACCGCGCGCTGACTGGTTCGTTGAAGGCGATGCGCGACGGCGGCGGCGGCATGTGGGTGCTGGTCGGCCTGTCCTTCGCCTATGGCGTCTTCCACGCCGCCGGTCCCGGCCACGGCAAGGCGGTGATTTCGTCCTACATGCTCGCCAACGAGGTGGCGCTGCGCCGCGGCATCATGCTGTCCTTCGTCTCGGCCTTCCTCCAAGGTGTAGTGGCGATCGTGCTGATGACGCTGGTCTTCCTGGTGCTGCGCGGCACCTCGGTGTCGATGACCAATGCGACGTGGTTCCTGGAAACGGTGAGCTATGCGCTGATTTCTGCCTTCGGCGCCTGGCTTTTGTGGCGCAAGCTACGGCCGATGGTGCTCGGCGGCGCAGGCCACAGCCTGTCGGCGGCACATGCGCACACACATGACCATGCCGGCTGCGGGCACCATCACCACCACGATCATGAACATCATCACCATGCCGAGGGCGAGATCTGCAGTTCCTGCGGCCATTCGCACGCCCCCGACCCGAGCCTGCTGCAGGCGAAGCACTTCGACTGGAAGACGGCCTGGACGGCCGTTGCGGCGGTTGGCATACGCCCCTGCTCCGGCGCGCTGATCGTGCTCAGTTTCGCCTTCCTCAACGGCCTGTGGGCGGGCGGCATCCTGTCGGTGTTCGCCATGGCTCTGGGCACGGCGATCACAGTCTCAGCCCTTGCCACGCTCGCGGTGACGGCGAAAAACTGGGCGGTCGCGATCGCCGGCGACGGCCGTGCCGGCAACCGCGTCCACAATGCCGTGGAAATCGGCGGCGCGGCACTGGTCATGCTGCTCGGCCTGACGCTGCTGGCGGCGAGCCTGAACGCTTAGCCGACGAGGCAAAGAAAATCCGCCCTGGAGTTGCGGCTTGCCAGGGCGGATTGATGCGGAGACCGACAGTTACATGGGCGAGGCAGGCTTTGCCGTCGAGGATGCGGCCGGCTTCTTGTGATGCTTCTGCTTCTTGTGATGCTTGTTCTTCTTCACGACCGGAGCGGTCGTGGTCGACTTCATCGTCTGCGTCGTGGACGGCGGCGTGCTGGTGCCGCCGCCATAGCCGGCTGCGCTGGCCATGGGTGCGGAGAGGGCCAGAGCAACGGCCACGCCAAGTGCGCTCAAGAGAGGTTTATTGACGGTCATGGTCGCTTTCCTTCTTTCACATGGGCCTGGTTTGAGCTTGGCCGATCACGGTTCTATCGGCTGTTCTCCAAGCATCTTCAGTGCTGTCGCATAGGCGCGGATGCCCTGGGCCTGCTTCTCGCCAGCGCAGAATTTCATCGCCTTTTTCTGAAGCGCCTTCGCCTCGGCGGCCCGTTTTGCCTCGGCGTGTTCGGTAATTGCGTGCGTAAACTGCTGCTGCAGCCTGTTGCACTGTTCGGTCCTTGCGTTCGTCCGGCTCCCGTGCGGGCGAGCTTCGGCAGAACCAAGCGAAAGTGCTGCGAGCAGAACGACCGTCGAACTGATCACAAGGTTTCGCATTTCGATCCCAAAGCCGTTGGCTGTAGCAGCGAGGCTGTTATCGCGGATCGGCTTGTCGGATATTTTTCCCGTCTGCAGAGTTTTGTTTCTGAACTGTAACTGCGGGAATGGTCGCCTCGGCGCATCGGTGCTGGCCGTTTCGATCCTCCGCCCCTATCTTGCCAAAGTCCGGAGCGACCGATTGCGGAAGCAGGGAAGGCAACCATGCAGAAAGCCGACGCCCATATTCTGATCGTCGACGACGACAGGGAAATTCGCGATCTGCTGCAGGAGTTCTTCCAGAAACATGGAATGCGTGCATCGGCGGCACGCGACGAAGACGAGATGCAGGCAGCGCTGCGGCATGCTCCGGTCGACCTGATCGTCCTCGACGTCATGCTGCCGGGCAAAGGCGGCCTCGACATCTGCCGCGACCTGCGCACGCACTCCAACATCCCGATCATCATGCTGACGGCGGTCACCGAAACGGTCGACCGCGTCGTAGGCCTCGAGATGGGCGCCGACGACTATGTGGCAAAGCCCTTCGATCCCAGGGAGTTGCTGGCCCGCACGCGCGCCGTCCTGCGCCGGCCAAACGCGGCCGGCGCCGTCCATCGCCCGCTGCCTCAGGTCTACAAATTCGCCGGCTGGACGCTCGACGCCTCGCGGCGCCGGCTGCTGCGTCCTGACGGCGTCCGCGTCGAGCTGACGACCGCGGAATTCAACCTGCTGCACACGCTGGTCCGCAGCGCCCAGCGGGTGCTCAGCCGCGAGCAACTGGTCGAGCTGTCCAACCAGAACGGCGACTACAGTTACGACCGCAGCGTGGACATTCTGGTCAGCCGCCTGCGCCGCAAGATGGAGGATGACCCGCGCGCGCCGCGGCTGGTGCTGACCGTGCGCGGCGGCGGCTACCAATTCGTGCCAGAGGTCGTCGCCGAATGAAATGGATCCTGCCACGCTCCCTACCCGGCTGGGTCCTGCTGATCGTCATATCCGGCCTGCTGATCACCCAGGTCTTGACTCTTTCCATCGTCTCGCGCGAGCGCATCGCTTCGAACAACGTCCTCGACCTGCTCCGCCTCAGCGACCGCGCGCTGCTGTTGGCCAAGCTGATGTACACCGAGAAGCCGGAGCAAAGGACGCGTATGGCCGCCGAGTTGTCGGTGCCGCCGCATGTGATGACCACCTCCGACAGTTCGGCGATCACGTCTTCGATCCCGGTCGACGACGAGATGGCCGAACTCGAGGACATCATCGTCGGCAGGCTTTCGCGATATGGGGTCGAGGATGCCCGGCTGGGGCGCGAGTCGGGGCAGGCACGTCCCAGCCCCAACGCCGTTCAGCGGAACGAATCCATGGGAAGTGTCGAGCGTGAGTTGCTCGACCTGTCATCGGATATCACCAACAGCGACACCTTCGTCGGGTCGATCGAATTCAAGGACGGCCAGTGGCTCAACTTCACCATGCAGGCAACGCCGCTGAGCCCGATCCTCAACGTCAACAGCCTGCCGCTCTACGGCTCGGTGGCAGCACTTGTGGTGCTGCTGTCGATGTGGTCGCTGCGCCGGCTGACTGCCCCATACCGCGCGCTCGAAAGTGCAGTCCAACGCATCGGCGAGGACCTTAAAAGCCCGCCGCTCGATGAGCGAGGCAGTAGCGACTACAAGTCCGCCGCACGCGCGGTGAACACCATGCAGGCTAAACTGAAAGAATATGTCGAGGACCGCGAACTGCTCGCCGCGGCGCTGGCGCATGACCTCAGGACACCGCTGACCCGCATCCGCCTGCGCCTCGAAATACTACGCAACTCCCCCGCGCGTACAGCTCTGATGAACAACCTGAACGACATCGAGGCGATCTCGGCGTCGGTTCTCGACTTCGCCAACTACGAGGCCAAGGGCGATGCATCTGAGCGGCTCGACTTCTGGTCGCTGGTCGATTCGATCGCCGACGGGAATCCGAACGTCGTCTTCGACGGCGAGGACAGCCGTGCGCAGGGACTGGTCTGTTACGCCGAGACGATCGCGCTGCGCCGGTGCGTGACCAACCTGATCGACAATGCCATCAAGTATGGCGGCAAGGCGCGCCTTGCGCTTTCGCGCGAGGGCCGCTGGATCGTCCTCACCATCGACGACGACGGGCCAGGCATCCCGGAAGCGCAGATGGAGGCGCTGTTCCGGCCGTTCAACCGTCTTGAACGCTCGCGCAACCGCCAGACAGGCGGCTTCGGCCTGGGACTGACGATTGCCCGCAACATTGCCCGCCGCTTTGGCGGCGACATCACCCTCGGGAACCGGGCTGGCGGCGGCTTGCGGGCGGAGCTCAGGTTGCCGCTGGCCAAGACGGCGAAGCTGAGTTCGTCAAAATAGCTCAGTTGCCGTTTTTGCGCTGGCTGCGGCCGCGCAGCCAGAACACGCCGAAGAAGGCGAGTACGAAAAGCACGGCGAAAATGCCCGCGGCAATCGTCGAATAGTTGCCGACCGCCAGCATGATCTTCGGCAGGAAGTAGGCGACGACGCCGAAGATGATCAGGAACGAAGCGGCGCCGATGGCGGAGTTGCGGGTGTTGGTGTCCATCGACGAGGCCCTCATTGTGGTTGTTCCCAAAAGGTGCGTTGCCGCGCCGGCTGGAATTTTATGTCATAGCGCTTGCCGACCCATCAGCCAACGCGCGGAGGCCCGCTCCTTTGTCGCATGCGCGGTGCCGCGGGCAAGCATTTGCGGCCAGGATCAGCCAAGCGCACCGAACTCGGCGCGGAAATCCTCGAGGCGGCGTTTCTGCACCCCGGAAGCGTCGAAATTGCTCGGGTCGAGCCAGGCCTCGTAGGCGCGCTTCAAGGCAGGCCACTCGCTGTCGAGGATCGAGTACCAAGCAGTGTCGCGGTTCTCGCCCTTGACGATCATGTGCTGGCGGAAGATGCCTTCGAACCTGAAGCCGAAGCGCTCGGCGGCACGCTTGGACGGCTCGTTGCGGTTGTTGCATTTCCATTCGTAGCGGCGGTAGCCGAGCTCGTCGAAGATGTAGCGCGCAAACAGGAACTGCGCTTCGGTCGCAGCAGGCCTGCGGGCAATGAGATCGCTCCAGTAGATGTTGCCGATCTCGATGACGCCGTAGGCCGGGTCGATGCGCATCAAGGTCTGCCGACCGGCGATACGGCCGCTGGCCTTGTCGATGACCACGAAGAACAGCGGATCCTGGCTTGCCGCCGACTTGTCGAGCCAGGGTTGGAACTCGGCGCGCGATTGCGGCTTGGTGTCGAACAGCCAACGGAAGCGGCCCTCGGCATCCTCAGCGGTCGCCATCGCATAAAGACGCTCGCCATGTTTGTCGGCGTCCAGCGGCTCGAGCCGCACATAGCGCCCTTCGAGCACAATGCGCTCCGGCCGCGGCCGCGCCTTCCAGTTTTCCAGATTTTCGGTCACCGACTTCTCCAGCAGATTTGACATTTCGGCCCGGACTCTCCCAAAAATCGAGCGCAGACGAAAGAACCAGACGAGTGACCGGAATGCTCCAAACGATTGCCGCCTTTGACCGCCTCGGCGAAGAGAACGCCTTCGCCGTGCTGGCGCGTGCCACAGCCCTCGCCCACCAAGGCCGCGACATCGTCAATCTCGGCATCGGCCAGCCCGATTTCCGCACGCCGGACCACATCGTCGAGGCCGCCATCAAGGCGCTGCGCGACGGCCACCATGGCTACACACCGGCCAACGGACTGCTGGCGACGCGCGAGGCTGTGGTACGCCGCACGCTGACGACCACCGGCGTCGAGGTGTCGCCGGAAAACGTGATGATCATGCCGGGCGGCAAGCCGACCATGTTCGCCGCGATCCTGATGTTCGGCGAGCCGGGCACCGAGATTCTCTATCCCGACCCGGGCTTTCCGATCTACCGCTCGATGATCGAGTTCACCGGTGCCGTCCCGGTACCGGTGCCGATGCGCGAGGCCAACGGCTTTGCCTTCTCGGCCGAGGAGACGCTTTCGCTGATCACGCCCCAGACTAGGCTTCTGATCCTCAATTCGCCGGCCAACCCGACCGGCGGCGTCACCCCGCGCGAGGAGATCGAAAAGCTGGTGAAGGGCCTGGAAGCGCACCCTGATGTCGCGATCCTGTCCGACGAGATCTACGACGTCATGACCTATGACGGCGAGCGCCACACCTCGCTGCTGGCCTTCCCCGAGATCCGCGACCGGCTGATCGTGCTCAACGGCTGGTCCAAGACCTGGGCGATGACCGGCTGGCGCATGGGCTGGTCGATCTGGCCGAATTCGCCTGAAAGCGGCCGGCTCTACGACAAGGTGCGCAAGCTGGCCGTCAATTGCTGGTCCTGCGTCAACGCGCCGAGCCAATACGCCGGCATCGCCGCTATCGATGGTCCGCAGGACGACGTCGGCAACATGATGCGCGCCTTCGACCGGCGCCGGAAGATTGTGGTCGAGGGGCTGAATGCCATCGCGGGCATTTCCTGTGTGACGCCAAAGGGCGCGTTCTACGCCTTCCCCAATGTCGCGGCGACCGGCTGGAAGGCCAAGGCGCTGGCCTCTGCCCTGCTCGAAGACGCGGGTGTCGCCCTGATCGGCGGGCCGGATTTCGGCATTCTGGGCGAAGGCTATGTCAGGCTGTCCTACGCCAATTCGGAGGAAAACATCCTTCGCGCGCTGGAACGGATCGAGGCATTTTTGGCCAGGTGACGGCAGCATGCGCGCTGCCGTCCTATGCTATGCGGCAGCGTTTCCCGGACGATAACGCGTCAGTCCGGGAACAATCCGTGGCACTCGCCGGGCATAGTCCTCATATTCGGGGAACGTTGTACGCAGGATCGCCTCTTCATTGAGCATGCGTCGGTACTGAAACCCACACCAAGCGATGAAGAGCAGAGCGGCCCAGATGGACCAGCCATGGAGCGCGGCCCCGAGCGACGCCACCGCCTCCGCCGCATAAAGCGGATGCCGGACCAGGGCGTAAGGCCCCTGCACCACCAGATGGCGGGCCACCGCCATGATCGAGAACGAGCGACCCAGATAGATCGCGCACCAGATCGACAGGATCGTGCCGAGCGTCATCAGGCTGGCTGCAGCGACCTGCAGGCCCGAGCCAGGGTTGCCGGTAGGAACGACGGCCAGGAACATCAGGCAGAAAGTCCCGGCGATCGCGGTGACGCGCGGCTGAATACCCGCCGATACGTTCTTCGGAGCCCGGCGAATAACGGTGAGAAAAACCACAAGCGTGAGAAAGGCCAGACCAGAAACGCGGCTCGCGAGCACAAATGGCCAGAGATCGAGCTGATCGCGAAGCTGGACAACAACGACGATCGTGTTTGCCTGCATGATCGCAAGATAGAGGAATATCGCGATCATCAAGCTCTTGCCGAGCAGGTCTTCGAGACGGCTGTTCATTTCTGATTGTCTCCGACGGCGGACGCAAGGCCTTCGCTCGGACGCGGCTTGGCGCCGACGAACGGATAGGCCAGCTGTTCGTGATAGACTGATGGAACGGGGTCGTCGGTTCCGTATTTCGACGGCATCCGGTTTGGCAGGTATAGCGTTCCGCCGAGGGCATCTATGAAGGGCAATTGGGCGGAGAAATTCTTGTCGTAGGCCTGCCGCTCATTCGCATGATGCCAGTGATGAAACTGGGGCGACGCAAGAACCCATTTGAGCGGGCCGAAATTAATCTTCACATTGGAATGGATCAGCAGCGATTGCCATTGATAGATCGCAACATAGATGCCGATCGCCAGCGGTGAAAAGCCGAGCGCGAAGATCGGCAGGTAAGACGCCGACTTGGTCAGCACCTGGTCGACCGGGTGGACGCGGTGGGCCGCAAGCCAGTCCATCTCCTCGATGCTATGGTGGACCGCGTGGAACCGCCACAGGAACGGGAACGCATGAAAGGCGCGATGCGCCAGATAGAAGCCGATGTCGGCAATGACGATCACCTCGATGGCCTGCAGCCATACCGGTTGCGACCGAACGAGTTCGCCGACGCTGTCCGGGATCAGGTATCCGATCAGGGCAAGCGTTCCGCCCACGACGATGAGCAGGCCAGCCTTAATGAAAATGCCGTTGAAGAATAGGTAAAAGGCGTCGTTCAGCCAATGCCGACGCAACGCCTTCTGCTCGTGGCGATGCGGGATCAGCCTCTCAAGCGGGATGAAGATGAGGGCGACGACAAGGAGCGCTTTCAGATCGACAAGATCTGACAACTGCCAGCTCATCCTAACCTCCCGTGTTCAACGCGGCGATTAGGCACGAAAACCGCTACTTAGAGGTTAAGGGCGCGCGCGTGAGGCGTCCGACAGGCTCGCTCACCCCCGCCCGACATAGGGCATCTTGGTGGCCATCACGGTCATGAACAGCACGTTGGCGTCGAGCGGCAGGCCGGCCATGTAGACGACCGCCTCGGCGACGCGGGCGACATCCATCACCGCTTCGGGAGCGATCGAGCCGTCGGCCTGCTGCACGCCGACAGCCATGGGTGCGGCCATCTCGGTCAGCGCGTTGCCGATGTCGATCTGGCCGCAGGCGATGTCGAAGGGCCGGCCGTCGAGCGCCAGCGTCTTGGTCAGCCCGGTGATCGCGTGTTTGGTGGCCGTGTAGGGCACCGAGCCGGGGCGCGGCGCGTGTGCGGAGACTGAGCCGTTGTTGATGATGCGCCCGCCCATCGGCTCCTGCCGGCGCATGGCTGCGAACGCCGCACGCGCGCAAAGGAACGAACCGGTCAGATTGACCGCCACGACCTCGTTCCAGGCCTCGACCGGGATCTCGTCGATGGTGCCGGCCTTGTGGCCCATGCCGGCATTGTTGAACAGCAGGTCGACCCGGCCGAAGGCTTCGGTGATGGTCTCGAACATGTCGTCGACCTGATCGGGCCTGGTGACGTCACAGACGACGGCGAGCGCCTTGGCATCGGTCTTGCCGGCGTCAGCGATGGCGTCGTCGAGCGAGTGCTTGCTGCGGCCGCAGAAGACGGTGTTCCAGCCCTCCTGGAGCAGCGCGGTGGCGACCGCCTTGCCGATGCCCTTGCCGGCGCCCGTAACGACTGCGACCCTGTTGCTCGACATCGCCAATTCCCTCCACACAGATGGTCGACCGCCGGCGGCGGATCACTCGTGCGGTAAGTAGATTAGGGCAGTGGCCGAAGTAAACCAGTTCGGCCGATCTTGAGGGCGGGTATCGCGAGCCGCAAGGTTGCGAGCCTCAAGACACAGAAAAAGGGCGGTCATTGGCGACCGCCCAGCTTTTCGTCGAACCGTGCTTGGGAGGAGGACAGCCGATCCGAATGCGTTAAGGATGCGCCTGCTCGGTTAACAAACCCTTAACGCGAAAAATCGCATTCTATCGGCCCGCGCGCACCCCAGGGCGTGCTTACCAGCGCGGGTTGACCTGCGCATTGGCGGGTGCGGCAGCCGGAACCTTGACGCTCGCAACCGTTGCCTCGACATGATCGACCAAAGCGTCAGGCAGTTGCAGCCGGCCGGCGAGCAGATCGAGATAGCCGCGCTCGGCGCGGGTATCGGGATCAATGGCCAGGCGCGAAGCGGTATAGAGCTCGACCTTCTGGGCCTCGGTCTGGGCGGCGGCCACGATCGCATCGAGATCGAGCGGCGAATTGAGTTCAGCCATCACGAACTGCTCGGCGTCGGGGCCGATGCCGGCGAGGCTGAGCTTGTCGGAGATCTTCTTGCGCTCGTCGTCGTCGATATGGCCGTCGGCCTTGGCGGCGGCGATCATGGCGCGGATCAGGGTCAGCGCGAATTCGGTCTCGCCCTGCGGCGCCTTCGCCGGATTGAAATCGTGGTCGGCCGGCGGCGGCAAAAGCTGCGGCTCGGCGTCGGGGGCTGCCGTGGTTTGCGGCGCATTGCCGGCCTTGTAGTTCTGGTAGGCCTTGTAGGCGAGGCCGCCGACGGCAGCGAGGCCGCCAAGCTTGAGGGCTGAGCCGGTGACCTTGCGGCCGGTGTCGGTGCCGAGCAGGACCGCAACCAGAGCACCCGCAGCCAACGGATTGTCTTTGGCAAGCTGCGTCGCCTGCCCGGCCTTGTCACGCACCGTGGACTCGGTACCTGGAATCTTGGAACCGAGCAGATCGTCGAGCAACTTCTTGGGGTCGAACATGGGTGCCTCCGGTTGTGGATGTCGCGTTCAGGTAGGAGGATGAACGCAACATTACAATGACATCAGTCAGATTGCTGAGATCGACCGGATGCGGGAGGTCAACTGCCGATATGGCGGCCCGCGCCGCGCTTTTCGGCAAGCTCCACCTGCTTGTGACGCTCTGCATAGCGCGCCCGGTCCTCGTCGGTGCGGACTTCGTGGCAATGCGGGCAGGATATGCCTGACACGAACTTCGGCGACGTCAGCTCCTCCGGCTTCAGTGGATGCCGGCAAGCACGGCACAACTCCGCCTCGCCTTCGGCCAGACCGTGCGACACCGAAACACGCTCGTCGAAGACGAAGCACTCGCCCTCCCACATGCTCTGTTCCGCAGGCACCTCTTCGAGATATTTGAGGATGCCGCCCTTGAGATGGAACACCTCGTCGATGCCGAGCGACTTCACATAGGCCGTCGCCTTCTCGCAGCGGATACCTCCGGTACAGAACATCGCCACCTTACGGCCCTCGAGCTCGTCGCGATGGTTCTCGACCCAGGCCGGAAACTCACGGAAACTCTTGGTCTGCGGATCGACCGCGCCCGAGAACGTGCCGATCGACACTTCATAGTCGTTGCGGGTGTCGACGACGATGGTCTCGGGGTCGGATATGAGCGCGTTCCACGCGTCCGGTTCGACATAGGCACCGACACTCCTGAGCGGATCGATGCCCTCGACACCCATGGTGACGATCTCGCGCTTGAGCCGCACTTTCATGCGGTGGAACGGCATTTCGGCAGCGCTGCTGTACTTGACCTCGAGCCCCACGAATTCCGGCATCGACTGAAGATGCGCGATCAACTCGGCGATGGCCTGTTCGGTACCGGCGACGGTGCCGTTGATGCCCTCGGAAGCGAGCAGCAGCGTGCCCTTGATGCTGCGGGCGCAGCAGAAGTCGGCAATCGGCGCGCGCAGGGCCTCGAAGCCTTCGAGCCGGCAGAAGCGGTAGAGGGCGGCAACGCTGAAGATGGGCGAAGGTGTGGAAAGATTCATGGACAGAGCCCCTAGCGCCTCGGCCCGGTTTTTTCAATGCAGGGCGGAAAGTTCTGCGATTACAGCCGGTTCTTGATTCGGCACCTAACTGGCGGCAGACAGAAGCCGAAGATTTTTGTTCACGCTCGCGAAAACCGGGTGACAATGGCTGCGGCGAAACGGGGTGCGAGGCGCATGTTCAGCAGACAAACGGCAGCCGAAATCGAGAAGGCGGCAAAGGAGTTCGCTCTGGAGCCCGAGGCACTGCTTGCCATTGCCGAGATCGAGAGCGCCGGCCAGGTCTTTGCCAAGGTCGATGGTCGCAACGAACCGCTGATCCGGTTCGAGGGCCACTATTTCGACCGCCGGCTGTCCGGGGCGAAACAGGAGGAGGCACGCGCCGCGGGGCTCGCGGCACCCACTGCCGGCACCATTGCCAATCCGCGCAGCCAGGCGGGGCGCTGGGAGATGATCGCGCAGGCAGCCGCCATCGACCACGTTGCGGCCTATGAATCGACTTCATGGGGGCTCGGCCAGGTGATGGGCGCGCATTGGCAATGGCTCGGCTTCGACCATGTCGACGCACTTGTGGCCGAGGCACGTTCTGGAGCGGCCGGTCAGGCGCGGCTGATGGCGCGCTACATCGACAAGGCCGGCCTGGCCGACGCGCTGAACGCTCACGATTGGGAGTCCGTGGGTCATGGCTACAACGGCCCCGGCTACGCCAAGAACGGCTACCATACCAAGCTGGCGGACGCCTACCGGCGCCAGATCGACGGGCCATCGCCAGGGGATCTTACGATGTCAGTGGGGTCGCGCGGCGAACTCGTGACCGAGCTTCAGGAGGCGCTGGCAGCCCTCGGCTATTCCGTCGACACTGACGGCATTTTCGGTCCCGGTACGGCGGCGGCGGTCAGAAAGTTCCAGCAGGATCACCGCCTTGCCGCAGACGGCATCGCCGGTGAACGCACGCAGGCCGCAATCAGGAGTGCGTTGCAGCCAGGGGTGGCTGGATTCTGGGCAGCAATCAGGCGCTGGATCAGAAGCCTGTTCGGCAGGTCCTGACCCGCATCACCATGTCGCTGACGGCGGCGTGGACTTGGCTGGAGGCGTCTGTTAAATCGGTTGAAAATCCGACAGAGGTCCGATCGCCATGACCACCAAGACCCAGAAACTCCTCTCGCTGCTGAACGGCCAGCCGGTTATCCCGGTGCTGAAGATCGAGCGCGCGGCGGATGCGGTGCCGCTTGCCGCAGCCCTTGCCCGCGGTGGTCTCAAGGCAATCGAAATCACCCTGCGGACGGCAGAGGCAGTTGAAGCGATCCGGCGCGTCGCCGCCGAGGTCGAGGACTGCATCGTCGGTGCCGGCACCATCCTCAACGCCCGCCAGTTCGACGAAGCAGTGGCCGCAGGCTCGAAGTTCATCGTCAGCCCCGGCATCACGCGCGAACTGCTGGCCGCAGCCGGGCCCAGCGACGTGCCGTTCCTGCCCGGCGCGATTACGCCCAGCGAAATCATGGCCGCCCGCGAGGCAGGCCTCGATTTCCTGAAGTTCTTCCCCGCCGAGCAGGCAGGGGGGGCTGCCTTCCTCAAGGCGCTCGCCTCGCCCATCGCCGACGTCAAGTTCTGCCCGACGGGCGGGATTTCGGCGAAGAATGCAATGGACTATCTCAGCCTGCCCAACGTCGTCTGCATCGGCGGCTCCTGGGTCGCTCCCGACGACATGGTCAAGGCGGGCGACTGGAAAGGCATCGAAGCGCTGGCCGCCGAGGCGAGCAAGCTGCGCAAATAGGCACTGGCTGCCCACACGAAGCTCGAACCAAAGAAAAACCCCGGAGATCTGCCGATCTCCGGGGTTTTTCTTTGTTCATGAGAAGGACCGTCAGGTCCTCCGATCAGTTCGTCGCGAAGCGGGCGACCGACAGGAACTTCACGGCACTGCCGGAGAAGCGGTTGGCGTCCGCCATCTGGTTGCCCTGCTGGAAGCCGGTCGTATAGACCTCCTTCGGCGCGGTGCGAACGATGTTGTAGGCAAAACCAGGTGCCTTGGTGTTGGTGGTCACCATCGTCACCTGCTCGCCGCTGCGTAGCGCCCAGCGGGCTGCATCGGGAGCAGCAGCGACAACCACCGGCTTGGGCTCGGGCTTGGCTTCCTGAGCGAGCGGACGGCCGGCCTTGCGCGTGGTCTTGGCGCCGGCTGCGACCGCCGAAGCAGGATCCGAACCAGCCGAAAGCGCAGCCACCGCAGTCTTGGGCGTTGGCGCGGGTGCCGTATCGGGTGCGTTGAACACCGAACGCGGCTCCGGCTGAGGCGCAAGGGCCGCCACTTCAAGACCGCCCTGCCCGGCTTCCTCGTCGTCGTCGGCGGGAATGTCGTTTGCGGCAGCAAGGGCTGCCTCGACAGTCATGTCCTGTGGACGGGCCGACGGCAGCGGTGCGGATGCGAGGGCCGGCGCGTCGTCCGTAGATGCGAGCGCCAGCATCATGGCGTCGTTCGCCGGCTTGAGTTCGGCCGGCGTCGCATAGTTCGGACGCCAGGTCGGCAATGGCACGTTGGCGGCAACCTGCTGCTCGGCGGGGCTCGCCGGCACTTCCTCGGCCAGCGGCGCGGAAGCCGCACCGAACGGCACGTTTTCTGCCGTCGCCACGGCGACCTCGGCTTGCGGCCGGGGTGCGACGCCCGGCAGCGGCACACTGCGAGCCGGAAGGGATGCGAGAATTGTCTCAGGCGTTTCGCCAGCCGCGGGTGCCTGGTCGGCGACCTGTGGAAGTTCCGCGCGCACGGCGTTTTCCGGAGCCACGACCATGATCGGGGATTGCGGCTTGGCCGCCGGCAGTGCCGCGACCTGGGTCGGCGCGCTCGGCTTGGGTGCCGCGGCCGCAACCGCGCTTTCGCCAACATCCTCTTCCTCGTCGGCGCCGCCACCAAACAGCGTGGCAAACAGGCCCCGCTTCTGCGACGGTGGAGAGGCGCTGGCGAGAACCATTTCGCCGCTCTGCTTGCGTGCCTGATAGGAAGCCACGGCCTGCTCGAAGCCGGGCAGCGGCTTGCCGTCCGAAGGCACATGCATCGTCTTGCCGTTCGGGAAGACAGAGACCAATTCCTGACGGCTCATGCGCGGCCAATGGCGTACATTGCCGACATCCATGTGGACGAAGGGCGAACCGGAACGGGGATAATAGCCGACGCCGCCCGCCTCGACGCGAAGGCCCGCATCACGCAGCTTCTTGAGCGGAACGCCGGGGATGAAGAAGTCCATCGCCTTGCCAAGCATGTGCTGGCTTTTCTCGGCAACGCCGCTCGAGCGGCTGCGCAGCATGGAGTTGGTCGCCGGCGAGCGATAAGCTGAAACGACGTGGATATAGTCGGTTGCCCCAACCCGGCGATAGGCCTCCCAGACCGTATCGAACAGTCGCGGGTCCATTCTGGTCGGTTCGTTGCGGCGCCAGTCGCGCAGGAACTGGTTGAGCTTCTTGAGCCCAGCAGCATCGTACCTGCCGTTGCGCTTGAACGTGATCTCGGCCTTTTCACCCGTGTGGGTGTAATAAAGCTTGAGGGTCCGCGTCTCGGCGGAGGCGGTGGCCTGGGAAGCTGTCAGGAAACCAAACGCCAGCACCGTGGCGGAAAGCCACTTTTGCCAGACATTCGATTTCGAGTGACCCCCTTCGGTGTTCTCGATCCTGCTCAAATCAAAAGGCCCTGTTAGGCTGCCATCTGTCCCCGGATTTGAAGCCCGGACACGCTTGCGGATTCGCGTCCGACTATCGATCCTAATGGTTAATCACTGCTTATTGAAGGCCAAATACGGTAACACCGTGGCGATTTCCAAGCAAAGTGGAATCGCCGAAATTCATGGTAAACACATGGTTTATCAGCCGAATTTCGCACTGCGAAAAACATCTCGCGCTGCAGCAGGATGCTGCGTGCAAGCTACACGCAAGCGCCAATTCTCAGCGAAGCTTTGAAAAAGCTACGACGCAAGGCGTTCGGCACGGCCGGTCTCGGGATCGATTCCGTATTCCTTGAGCTTGCGGTACAGCGTCGAGCGGCCGATGCCCAATCGCCGGGCGACCTCGCTCATCTGGCCATTGTAGTGCTCTATGGCGAGCCTGATCATTTCGAATTCGACATCGGCGAGCGGACGCACATTGCCGCGCTCGTCGAGCGCGCGCACCATTCCTGGCCTGTTTCGTTCTGGCACAATCGGCGTGGCCGCGGAAACCGTGCCAGCGGGGTGGCTGCCTGAAATCTCGGTTCCACCAGCGGCAATTTCGTGACCGCCCAAGTCGACCACGCCTTCGACCTGGGCGCGGATCTGCGGGAATTCGTCTTCGGTGAGCACATCGCCGTCGCTGAGCACGCAGGCGCGGAAGACGGCATTTTCCAGCTGCCTGATATTGCCGGGCCAGTCATGGGCCTGAAGCAGCGCCAGCGCATTCTCCGAGATCGCCGGAGTCCTGCCATGGGGGCTTGCGGGTGCCACTCGGTTGATGAAATGGCCGACCAGCAACGGAATGTCCTCGCGCCGCTCGCGCAGCGGCGGCACGAAGATAGGGTAGACATTGAGCCGATAGAACAGGTCTTCGCGGAAGTTGCCGTCCTTGACCTGCTCCAGGAGGTTGCGGTGGGTGGCCGAGATCAGCCTGATGTCGACCTTGACGGTCGAGCGTCCACCGACCGGATCGACCTCGCCTTCCTGCACGGCCCTCAGCAGCTTGACCTGCACGTCGAGCGGCAGGTCGCCGATTTCATCGAGGAACAGGGTGCCCTGGTTGGCCTCGACGAATTTGCCAGCGTGCTTTTCGGTGGCGCCCGTAAACGAGCCCTTCTCATGGCCGAACAGGATGCTCTCGACCAGATTGTCGGGGATGGCGCCGCAATTGACGGTGACGAAGGGCTTGGAGCGACGGTCGCCGGAGCCCTGGATGGCACGGGCAACAAGTTCCTTGCCGACGCCGGATTCGCCTTCGATCAAGATCGGGATGTTGGAGGCTGCCGCTTTCTGGCCGAGCCGGATGACGCGGTCCATCGCCGGGCTGCGGGTGACAAGGTCGCGGAAGCTGAGCAGGCCGCTGCCGCGGCGCGCGCTGCGGCGGACGGTGCTTTCCACCGCCTCGACCTTGAGCGCATTGGCGATTGCCGCTTGCAGCTTTTCGGGCGAAGCCGGTTTGACGACGAAGTCGAAGGCGCCGTTGCGCATCGCCGAAACCACGGTCTCGATGCCGCCCTGCGCAGTCTGGACGATGACCGGCAGTGCAATGCCACGCTCGCGCATGGCCTTGAGCACGCCGATGCCGTCGAGGCCGGGCATGGACAGGTCGAGGATCACCGCGCCGATGTCGCCGCCGCGGGGACCGTCGAGCACGCGAAGCGCCGCCTCGCCGCCATCCGCAGTCACCGCAGAATGGCCGAATTTCGTCACCGCGGCGTCGACAAGGCGACGTTGGACGGGATCGTCATCGACTATGAGAATTGAAACTGCCATGTATGTCCGGAATATGCCTGTTTCCGACGATCGGTTGTGGATCATCGTGGCACAGGGTTCTAAATAAGGTTTCAAGAAAGCCGGTGAACGAATCCCTTAGGATGTGCGCCGACCGGCCAAGGCAAGCGAAGGAACTAGGCGATGGTTTGGAATTTCGGGCCTGAGACGTCGGCCACCGCTTCCGCCAGGGGCGCGGCAGGGCTCGGCGAGTTGCCCGAATGGGACCTCACCGACCTCTATTCAAGCATGGACGCGCCGGAGTTGGGACGCGATCTCGAACAGGCCGCAGTCGACGCCACCTCCTTCGAGGCACGCTGGAAGGGAACGCTGGCGACGGAAGCCGAGCGCGGTGCCGCGGGCAAGCTCGGCGAGGCGATGCGGGCCTATGAGGCGCTGGAGGAACTGATCGGCCGCGTCGTCTCCTATGCCGGGCTGGTCTATGCCGGTGACACCTCCGACCCCAAGCGCGCCAAGCTCTATGGCGACATCCAGGAAAAGATGACAGATGCCAGCGCGCATCTGCTGTTCTTCGCGCTGGAACTCAACCTGGTCGACGACGCGCTGATCATGAAGGCGCTCGATGCCGATCCGGCATTCGGCCACTACCGGCCATGGGTGCTCGACCTCCGGAAGGACAAGCCCTACCAGCTCGAGGACCGGGTGGAGCAGCTGTTCCACGAAAAGTCGATCACCGGCCGCGGCGCGTGGAACCGGCTGTTCGACGAAACGATGACGGAGTTGCGCTTCGACGTCGCCGGCGAAGAACTGGCGCTTGAGCCGGCGCTGAACAAGCTGCAGGACCCAGACGGCGCGGTGCGCAAGGCGGCCTCCGAGGCGCTGGCCGCGACCTTCGGCAAGAACCTGCGCACGTTTACGCTGATCACCAACACGCTGGCCAAGGACAAGGAAATTTCCGACCGCTGGCGCGGCTTCCAGGACATCGCCGACTCCCGCCACCTCGCCAACCGGGTCGAGCGCGAGGTCGTCGACGCGCTCGCCGCCGCCGTGCGCGAGGCCTATCCGCGCCTGTCGCACCGCTACTACGCTATGAAGGCCAAGTGGCTCGGCATGGAGGCCATGAACCACTGGGACCGCAACGCCCCCCTGCCCGAGACGCCGCAGGCGACGATCGGCTGGGACCAGGCCAAGGACACGGTGCTGACCGCCTACGGCAAGTTCTCGCCCGATATGGCCGACATCGCCCGCTCCTTCTTCGACCGCCGCTGGATCGACGCGCCGGTGCGCCCGGGCAAGGCGCCGGGGGCCTTTGCCCACCCGACCGTGCCGTCCGCTCACCCTTACGTGCTGCTCAACTACATGGGCAAGCCGCGCGATGTCATGACCCTTGCCCACGAGCTCGGCCACGGCGTGCACCAGGTGCTGGCTGCCGGCCAGGGCGCGCTGATGGCCTCGACGCCGCTGACGCTGGCCGAGACGGCGAGCGTGTTCGGCGAGATGCTGACCTTCAGCTCTCTGCTCGAGCGCACCACCGACAAGCGCGAGCGCAAGGCGATGCTGGCGCAGAAGGTCGAGGACATGATCAACACGGTCGTGCGCCAGATCGCCTTCTACGAATTCGAGCGCAAGGTCCATTCCGAGCGCAAGAACGGCGAACTCACCTCCGACCAGATCGGCCAGTTCTGGCTGGAGGTGCAGGCCGAGAGCCTGGGACCAGCGATCAAGCTGCGCGACGGTTACGAGGTGTTCTGGACCTACATTCCGCACTTCATCCATTCGCCCTTCTACGTCTACGCCTATGCCTTCGGCGATTGCCTGGTGAACTCGCTCTATGCGGTCTACCAAAATGCCGAGCACGGTTTTCAGGAGAAGTATTTCGAGATGCTGCGCGCCGGGGGCACCAAGCACCATTCCGAGCTTCTGAAGCCGTTCGGGCTGGACGCTACCGATCCCGCCTTCTGGCAGAAGGGTCTCGCCGTCATCGGCAGCCTGATCGACGAGCTGGAAGCGCTGGACTGAGCAGGCCCGCTCCGCTGACATCATGGCAGACATTTCCGCTCCCTTCGTCCTGTTCCGGGATGACCGCGCCGGTCGCGAGGTGCTGTTCGAAGCGCCGCGCGAGATTATCGTCGCGCATAGTGCCGAAGATTTCTTCCCCGCACTCGCAGCCGCCGAGAAGGCGCGCAATGAGGGCAAGTGGCTCGCAGGCTATTTTTCCTATGAGGCCGGCTACCTGCTCGAACCGAAGCTCAGGCCGCTGCTACCCAAGGGACGGCGCGCGCCGCTGGTCTGCCTTGGCGTCTTCGACCAGCCGTCGGACCGCGACCGGCAGCCTTCCAGCAATGCCGCCAGCAACGGCCCGATCTTCGACGCCCGTGCGACATGGTCGCAAGCCGATTACGCCCGCCGCTTCGAGCGCCTGCACCAGCATCTGCGCCAGGGCGACTGCTACCAGGCGAACCTGACCTTTCCGGTTCGCGCGCAATGGTCCGGCGAAGTGCTCGACGCCTTCGACGCGCTGATTGCCCGCCAGCCGGTGAAATATGGTGCGCTGGTCTCGCTCGGCGGGCCGGTGGTGCTGTCGCGCTCGCCGGAGTTGTTCTTCGAGGTCGATAGCCAGGGCTGGATCGAAACCCATCCGATGAAGGGCACCGCCCCGCGCGGCCAGACGCCGGAGGAAGACGCAGCGCTCCGCGAATTCCTGCGCAACGACGAGAAGAACCAGGCGGAAAACCGCATGATCGTCGACCTGCTGCGCAACGACATCTCGCTGATCAGCGAGGTCGGCTCGCTTGACGTGCCCGAACTGTTCCGCATCGAAAGCTATCCGACCGTGCACCAGATGGTGAGCACCGTCAGGGCGAAGCTGCTGCCAGGACTTTCGATCGAGCGCATCTTCGCCGCCCTCTTCCCCTGTGGTTCAATCACCGGCGCGCCCAAGATCAGGGCGATGGAAATCCTGCGCGAACTGGAAGGCACCCCGCGCGACGTCTATTGCGGCGCCATCGGCTGGATCGCGCCCGGCGGCCCGATGCGGTTCAGCGTGGCGATCCGCACCATCACGCTCTTCCCCGACGGCGAGGCGGTCTACAATGTCGGCGGCGGCGTGGTGTTCGATTCGACTGACGAAGCGGAGTATGCGGAATGCCTTCTGAAAGCGCGCTTCGCGACCGGCTCGGTGCCGGCTTCGAGTTGATCGAAACGATGCGTTGGGAGCCGGACACCGGCTTCCTGCGCGGCGACCGCCATCTCGCCCGGCTCGCGGCTTCGGCCGAGGCGCTTGGGTTTGCGTTCGACGCTACGTCTCTGGAGAACGTGCTGCTGAGTGCAGTCGGCGGCGAGGTGCCGCTCCGGGTCCGGCTCGCACTCTCCGCTGAAGGCAAGGCGGAAATCACCACCCAAGCTTTCGTGCCTCTTGCGACCGATACCGTGTGGACGCTACGCATCGCGGCCACGCGGCTGGCCTCGACCGACACGCTCCTGCGCCACAAAACCACGCGCCGCGAGGTCTATGATCGCGCCCGCGCCGAGTTTTCGCGCGAAAAGGCCGACGAGGTGATCCTGCTCAACGAGGCGGGCGAAGTCTGCGAAGGCACTATCACCAACATCTTTGTCGACATGGGTGACGGCGGTCCGCTCAAGACGCCCGCGCTTGCTAGCGGCCTGCTGGCCGGCGTGCTTCGCGGCGAGATGATCGACAAGGGCGCGGCGGTGGAGGCTGTCCTGAATGCCGACGACCTCCGTGGCGCCACGGGTATCTGGATCGGCAACTCGTTGCGCGGGCTGATCGCGGCCAAGCTGGTCCAATGACCCGAGATTGTCGCAACGCTTGCCGCAGGCTAAGTCAGTCGTATCTCTAAATGCGACAGGTTGCGATGACCGCCGCCATTACCCACACGCCCTATGACGGCACCTCAAAGCCCTTCGCCATCGGCCTGAAGCAGGCCGAGCCGCGCGACTGGATCGAGCTCGACGGCCATCTCGATGCCTATCTGGCCGAGAAGGACAGGCTTTACGAAACGATCCCGGGAAAGGTCTTTGTTGCCGAGCCGGAGACGCGTGGCGCCCAGCGGGAAGTGCTGGATCTGCTGGTCGCACATCTGACCGAGCGTTTCCCCGAGGCCTACAGGCTCCACGGCGGCCGCTGCACCATCGCCGGAACCGGACGGAGCATCGACGTCCAAAACCCCGGCGACAATCCGCTGGTCGCCGCCTCGAAGCTGGTGCAGGAGGACCTGATCCTGATGCGGCCGGGCGAAAACGGCTGGCGATTGGCGGCCGGATCGCTGTGCTTCCCCTCGTCGTGGAAGCTGACGGAAAAATTCGGGCTGGCGATGCACGACATCCACCGGCCGGTCCCCGGCTTCGGGCCGGGCACGCGCATGGCCGAGCTGATTGCGCGCATGTTCGACAAGCTCGCCGTGCTGGTCGAACGCTTCAATTGGTCGATCCAGGCCGATGCCGACCTCTATCATCCACTTTCGATGCTCCAGCGCGTCGCCCGCTCGTCCGAAACCCAATCGGCATTCCCCGGCGCTGACGTCAGTGGAAACGCCTTCATCCGTGTCGAGCGGCAGACACTCAGGAAGCTGCCTGTTTCGGGCGACATCCTGTTCACCATCCGCATCTATGTGGACCCGCTGGCGGTACTTGCCCGCCATGAGGACCGCGCACGGCTGGCCGGCTCTTTCGCCGAACAGCTCATGAGCCTCGACCGTGATCAGCTCGACTACAAGGGCCTTGCCGCCGACCGCGACCGGCTGGTGGCATTTCTGAACGCAATGGCGCAGGTGGAGTAACCATAGCGGCATAACGTCCGGATTGGGCCGCAACGGGCCGCCGGATTCGCTTTATTGTGACAAGCATGTATGGTTCAGACCGTGAAGCCGGGTCAAAAATGGCCCGGCTATTTCTGTATGGAAGGAGTGCCCCAGAAAATGGCGAATGACAAATGGCCCAGTTACGGTGAGATTACAGGCCCTGTAGTGATGATCGGCTTCGGCTCGATCGGTCGTGGAACGCTCCCCCTCATCGAACGCCATTTCAAGTTCGACAAGTCGCGCATGGTGATCATCGATCCCAGCGACGCAAACCGCAAGATTGCGGACGAACGCGGCATCGCCTTCCTGCAGGAAGCCGTCACCAAAGATAATTACAAGGAAATGCTGACCCCGCTCCTGACCAAGGGCGGCGGCCAGGGTTTTTGCGTCAACCTGTCGGTCGATACCGGTTCGGTCGACCTGATGCATCTCTGCCGCGAGCTCGGCGTGCTCTACATCGATACGGTCATCGAGCCGTGGCTCGGCTTCTATTTCGACAGCAAGGCCGGCAATGACGAGCGCACCAACTACGCGCTGCGCGAGACGCTGCTTGCCGAACGGCGCAAGCATCCGGGCGGCACGACCGCGGTTTCCACCTGCGGCGCCAATCCGGGCATGGTCTCGTGGTTCGTCAAGCAGGCGCTGGTCAACCTCTCCAAGGATCTCGGCATCGAGTTCGAAGAGCCGGCACAGCACGACCGCAAGGGCTGGGCCGCACTGATGGAGAAGGCCGGCGTCAAGGGCATCCACATCGCCGAGCGCGACACCCAGCGCACCAAGAACCCCAAGCCGATGAACGTGTTCTGGAACACCTGGTCGGTCGAGGGCTTCATCTCCGAGGGCCTGCAACCTTCGGAACTCGGCTGGGGCACGCACGAAAAGTGGAAACCCGCAAACGCCAGGGAATTCAAGCACGGCAACAAGGGCGCGATCTATCTAGAGCAGCCCGGCGCCAATACCCGCGTGCGCACCTGGTGCCCGACGCCGGGGCAGCAATATGGATTCCTGGTCACCCACAATGAGGCGATCTCGATCTCCGACTTCTTCACCGTGCGTTCGGACGACGGCAAGGTGACATACCGGCCGACCTGCCATTACGCCTACCATCCCTGCAACGACGCGGTGCTGTCGATGCACGAGATGTTCGGTGCCGCCGGCAAGCCGCAGCCGGTCCATCACGTCCTCGACGAAGACGAACTGGTCGATGGTATCGACGAACTCGGCGTCCTGCTCTACGGCCATGCGAAGAACGCCTACTGGTTCGGCTCGCAGTTGTCTTTGGAACAGGCGCGCAAGCTCGCCCCCTACCAGAACGCGACCGGCCTGCAGGTGACCTCGGCGGTGCTCGCCGGCATGGTGTGGGCGCTGGAAAACCCCGAGGCCGGCATCGTCGAGGCCGACGAGACCGACTACAAGCGCTGCCTCGAAGTGCAGCAGCCTTACCTCGGCCCGGTCAACGGCTACTACACTGACTGGACTCCGCTCGAAGGCCGTCCCGGCCTGTTCGAAGAAGACATCGACAAGGACGATCCCTGGCAGTTCCGCAACGTGCTGGTGCGATAGTGCATGACCCCGAAAATCGGAACCGATTTTCGGCAAGGATCATGCACAGTTTCAATGTGCTACAGCGTCCTTCGCGCGTCCACGAGGACGCGCGGCGCTGTAGCTGGCAACCGAAATGCGAAAAGGGCGCCCTCGAGGCGCCCTTTTTGATTGAAGCAAATTATAAAGGCCGGACTACTTGCGCAGTTCTGCCTCGATATCGTCGAGCGCCTTGTCCTTGCCGATGCCGGTGAGGAAAGCGAGCCCCTTGATGACGGGCACGGTGACCGACGCCGAGATCGGTGTCGTCGAAACCACGAAGTCGACATTGGCGGCCAGCCCAGGAACTTCCGTCGCCTTGCACTGCATGGCGTTGAAAGTCAGGCCGCGCGCCTTCATCGCCTCGGTGACTGTCGCGTTGACAGCGGTCGAGGTGGCAACGCCGGTGCCGCAGGCAAAGAGAATGGTCTTCTGTTTGGCCATGTAGGGTATCCCTTCCAAGTTAGGCGAGCAGCGACTTGACGTCGTCGACGCTGCTTGCGTTCGCCAGCCCCTCCAGCGTCGCGGAGCTCTGGATTGTTTCCATGATTTCCTGGAGCAGGTCTATCTGCTTGTCCTTGTCGTTGATGGCAAGCAGGAAGACGAAGCCGACGGGAACCGCCTCTTCGGGATCTTCCATGTTGGCGAAGTCGACGGGCTCGGACAGCACCGCCAGCGCGACGCCAGGCTTGATGACATGCTCCGGATCGGTGTGCGGTATGGCGACATTGAGCGCATAACCGAGAGGCAATCCGGTCGGCATGGTCGCCTCGCGCCTGACCACGGCGTCCGCGTAAGTGCTGCGCACATAGCCCAGGCTCTCGAGTTTGCCGGCGAGCAGGCGAATGACCTCCTCGCTTTTCTGTGCTTTGACCCCCAAGGCGACGGCCTGGGGGGCAATGTGGTCGATGAGGGCTTGCGCCATTCAAAAGCTCCGATATGGAGCCGGCAGCAGGACTGCCGGCTCCTTAGTTTCAGATATCAGCCGTTAGTGGCGAACTTGGGCGAGCCGCTTGGTGCGGCGTCATTCGCTTCGTCCTCGGCACCGGCCGCACGCTCCCACGCCGCAGTGTTGCGGTGATAGAGCATGAACAGCCCCGCAATCACCAGTGCCAGCAGCACCAGCCCGGCGATTGCGAGCCCCTGCACGGCCTCGATGACCACGTAAGGGATCCACAGGAAGCCGTCGACGACAGAGGTGATCTGCACCGCATTGGCCGGCAGCTGGAAGCCGGACGACACGGCGGCACTGGTGAACAGCGGCGCGAGCGCGTTGGCGACATAGAAGCCGAGCGCCAGCGTGACGGTGCCGACGATGACCATGCGGAAGACGTTGCCCTTGAGCAGCGGCGCCGTCATGGCGACGATGAAGGGAATGACCGCCAGGTCGGCGAACAGGATGACGCGGTTGCCCGGCAGGATCACCGACAGCACGATGGCGATCGGGACCAGGATCAGCGACGACGAGATCGCCGCCGGATGACCGATCAGGATCGCCGAATCGAGGCCGACGAGCAATTCACGGTCGCCGGTGCGCTTGCGCACGAATTCCTGTGCGGCATCCGACACCGGCAGCAGGCCTTCCATCAGCACCTTCACCATACGCGGCAGAAGCAGCATCACGGCGGCCAGCGTCATGCCGGTGGTCAGGACCTTGGACAGCACCGTGCCGAAATCGCCGGCGTTGTAATAGGCGATGCCGCCAAGCACGAGACCGATGATCAGGCCGAGCACGACCGGTTCACCGAACACGCCAAAGCGGCGCTCGATGGTCTCGGTGGAGATGTTGATGCGGTTGATGCCGGGAATGCGGTCCATGATCCAGTTCAGCACGATGGCGATGGGCAGGATCTGCGCAGACGCCAGATGCGGCACCGAGACGCCGGGAATGCCGTAGAACTGCTGGACGGCACGGGCCGACCAATCGGCGAACAGCAGTGCGAGCGCTGCGACAAGCGCTGCAACCACCAGACCATAGGCCAGGCTGTCGGTGGCAATGGCCGCCAGTGAACCGACGAAGGCGAAATGCCAGAAATTCCAGACGTCGACGTTGAGCGTGCGCGTCCAGCGCAGCAACAACAGCGCGACGTTGACCGCGATGCCGATCGGGATGACCCAGAGGCCGACCGACGACCCGAAGGCGATGGCAGCGGCCGACGGCCAGCCGACATCGACGATATCGCGCTTGATGCCGGTGTTGGTGACGATCGCCTGGGCGACGTCGCCGATCGAGCCGAGCATCAGGCCAAGCACCAGATTGATGCCGATGAAAGCGACGCCGATGGTGACGGCGGCACGGAATGCCCTGCCGACCTTGGCGCCTAGAACCACTGCGATGACGAATATGACAATGGGCAGCAAAACCGTTGCCCCAAGCGTATCCACGGCCGATTTCAGGCCGGTCAAGAACGCGTCCATGTTGCCTCCCCCCGAGACGTCTGACTGTTCCCGGCACGCGACCGGAGAACATTTGTGTTTCACAATGTACTAAAGTTACTCAAATTCTCCCACATGTCAATCTGACCGGGCCGCTGGTCGGCATCAAGGCCTTCGAGATGATGATTTGTGGCAACGCTTGCACATTCTTGATCATCCCCGCGCCGCCCAAAGCCTTGCCATCAACGCCAAATCGGGCGAATGAAGGCTGCGGACCGAGGAGAGGATTACCGATGACGACTTCGCGCAAAATTGCTGCGGCCGGATTTCTTGGCCTGCTTACGGCCGCAATCGCCGGCTGCTCGACCAGCGGCCCTTCGGGCGTGCCGGTGGGACCGGCTCCGACCGGCGTCGAGGGTGCATGGCTGGACGCCAAGGGCACCGGACTTTCAACCTTCCAGGCCGGCTCCTTCCAGACGGTGGCCACCGACACCGGACAGAAGCTCTCCGACGGCACCTACATCATGACTGGCGCCAACTCGGTGCAGATCAACGGTACCTCGCTGATCCGCCAGTCGCCGATCAGCTTCAACTGCCTGCTGATCTCGGCCAATCAGCTGAACTGCACCAGCTCAACCAGCCAGCAGTTCACCTTGACCCGTCGCGCAGCCTGATTTTTATGACCTTGTGCCCGCGATGGCGGGCACAAACGCTTCCGGGTGCCCCGCCGGTTGCGCGCTGCCAGCGTTAAGCAAGTCGGCATCCAGCTACAGATTCTCCCTTGCATCCGAAAAACCGGAATGTGAACATGCCCCTAGGGAATGTGTAACATTCCGGTCAAGCGAAGGCGTTAAATGCCTCGCGGGGGTCATTCGGGAGAGTTCAACATGAAAAGATTGGCTGCAATTGCGGCTTTGTCGGCTTCGGCATTCGGCTATTCGGCCGCGCCGTCTTTCGCCGACTACACTTTGACCATCCTGCACATCAATGACTGGCACAGCCGCATCGAGAGCAACAACAAGTTCGAATCGACCTGCTCGGCCGAGGAAGAGGGCAAGGGCGAGTGCATCGGCGGCGCGGCACGGCTGGTGACGGCCATTGCCGACCAGCGCAAGAAGCTCGAAGGCCAGAACGTGCTCTTGCTCAACGGCGGCGACAACTTCCAAGGCTCGCTGTTCTACACCACCTACAAGGGCGCGGTCGAAGCCGAGTTTCTCAACCAGGTGAAGTTCGACGCCATGACCGTGGGCAACCACGAGTTCGACGACGGCGAGGACGCGCTGGTGCCATTCCTGGAGAAGATCCAGTTCCCGGTGCTCTCGGCCAACGTGCACCCCAATGCCCAGTCCAAGGTCGGCGACCGCATCAAGCCGTCGCTCGTGCTCGAGGTGGGCGGCCAAAAGATCGGCATCGTCGGCGCCGTCACCAACGACACCCCCGAGGTCGCCTCGCCCGGCCCGAATATCGCCATCGAAGACGACGTCAAAAACATCACCGCCGAGGTCGAGAAGCTGAAGGCCGCGGGCGTCAACAAGATCATTGCACTCACCCATGTCGGCTATCCGCGCGACAAGGAAATGATTGCCAAGATTCCGGGCGTCGACGTGGTCGTCGGCGGCCACTCGCATTCGCTTTTGTCGAACACCGACGCCAAGGCCGAAGGGCCCTACCCGACGATGATCGACAACCCCGAGGGCTACAAGGTGCCGGTCACCCAGGCCGCGTCGTACTCGAAATATCTCGGCGAGTTCACCGTCACCTTCGACGACAACGGCGTCGTCAAGGAAGCCAAGGGCGACCCGATCTATCTCGACAATTCGGTCAAACCCGACGAGGCGGTTCTCGCCCGCATCAAGGAACTCGGCGCACCGATCGAGGATCTGAAGAACAAGGAAGTCTCGGAGACCACCGCACTGATCGATGGCAGTCGCGAAAGCTGCCGGGCGCGTGAATGCGAGATGGGCAACCTGATCGCCGACGCCATCCTCGACCGGGTCAAGGACCAGGGCGTGACCATTGTCATCCAGAACGGCGGAGGTATCCGCGCTTCCGTCGACCAGGGCGTGGTCACCATGGGCGAAGTGCTGACCGTGCTACCGTTCCAGAACACGCTGGCGACCTTCCAGCTTTCCGGCAAGGACCTCGTCGCCTCGCTCGAGGCCGGCGTCAGCGAGATCGAGGAAGGCAAGGGCAAATTCCCGCAGGTGGCGGGCCTGAAATACTCCTTCGACAAGTCGGTGGCCGCCAATGCCGGCCGCGTCAAGTCGGTCGAGGTGATGGACAGTGGAGCCTGGAAGCCGATCGACGAAGCCAAGGTCTATACGGTGGCGACCAACAACTACGTGCGCCAGGGCGGCGACGGCTACAAGCTCTTCGCCGCAAACGCCACCAACGCCTATGACTACGGTCCGAGCCTCGAGCAGGTCGTTGCCGACTATCTCGCCAAGAACCGGCCCTTCACGCCCAAGCTCGAAGGCCGTATCACGGAGATCGCGGCGGCAGCTCCGGCTGCTGCCGAGGCGGCCAAGCCTGCCGAAGTCGTTCCAGTTGCAGCACCGGCGGCGCCTGCAATGCCGGCCGCATCGGGCGAGATCGCCAACACCCCGCCGCCCGTCGACCCCGCCAAGCCGGTCGCAGCACCGGCGGCCGCCGATGGGCAGAAGCATACCATCGCGGCTGGCGACACGTTCTGGGGTCTTGCCGACAAATATCTTGGCGACCCGACGAAGTGGAAGCTGATCAGCGAGGCCAACCCCGACGCCATGGCCAAGAGGCTCCCGATCGGCGGCACGCTGGCAATCCCCGCAACGAACTGATAGGCACAGTCTGCCATGAACGAAGCCCGCCCGGCATCCGGGCGGGCTTTGTCGTCTACAGCGCCACGCGTCCTTTTGGACGCGAAAAGGACGCTGCGACGCTTTGAGTTTGTGCACGAGGGTGCGGCCAGACGCGACATTGAACGGCAGCCCCCATCTACTAGGTATCCCAAAGAGCCGATCCGCACCGGATGCGTGAGGGTCAGGCCCAAACAGACATGTTCGAGCATGTTCCTTGCCGGCCTTCGCCAGGCCGCGGGTGCACGCTCCAACGGAGACACCGAATGAACCTGACCACGACGATCGATGAAAAATCCGCCAAGGCGCTCGGTCCGCTTCCGGGCGGTCACCCTGCCGTGCGCAAGGGCAAGGTCGGCGTGCTCCTGGTCAATCTCGGCACCCCCGACGGCACGGATGCCAAGTCGATGTGGCGCTACCTGCGCGAGTTTCTGTCGGACCCGCGCGTCATCGAGATGCCCAAGGTTCTGTGGTATCCGATCCTCTACGGCATCGTGCTCAACACGCGGCCGAAAAAATCGGGCGAGAACTACAAGAAGATCTGGAATACCGAACTCGACGAGTCGCCGCTGCGCACCTACACGCGCGCGCAGGCCGAAAAGCTCGCCGCCGCACTCAGCGACCTGCCCGACGTGATCGTCGATTGGGGCATGCGCTATGGCAATCCCTCGACCGAAAGCGCCACCAGGAAGCTGATCGCGCAGGGTTGCGACCGCATCGTGCTGTTCCCGCTCTACCCGCAATATTCGGCGACGACGACGGCGACCGCCAACGACCAGTTCTTCCGCGCGCTGATGAAGCTGCGCGCCCAGCCGACGATCCGCAGCGTTCCGGCCTACTATGACGAACCCGTCTACATCGAGGCGCTGGCGCGCTCCATCGAGCAGCACCTTGCCACGCTCGACTTCGAGCCGGAGGTGGTGCTCGCCTCCTATCACGGCATCCCCAAACCCTATTTCGACAAGGGCGACCCCTACCACTGCCATTGCGTGAAGACGACACGACTGCTGCGCGAGCGGCTTGGCTGGAGCGACAAGAAGCTGATGAGCACCTTCCAGTCGCGCTTCGGCGCACAGGAATGGCTGCAGCCCTACACCGACAAGACTGTCGAGCGGCTGGCCAAGGAAGGCGTGAAGTCGATCGCCGTGGTCAACCCGGGCTTTTCATCCGACTGCATCGAGACGCTGGAAGAAATCGCCGGCGAGAACGCCGAGATCTTCCACCACGCCGGCGGCAAGAATTTTTCCCACATCCCCTGCCTCAACGACAGCGCCGAGGGCATGGCGGTGATCGAGGCCATCACGCGGCGCGAACTGATGGGCTGGATCTGATCCAGTCCGACGCCGGTCGCCGTCAATCGCCGGCAACAATCCCGGCACGGATGATTGTAACAACGCCGAATCGCCCTTAAGTCTTTCTGCATCGCACGGCGAAAATCGCCGTGCTCAATGCATGGGAGACAGCAGAGCCGTGTTCAGTGGATTCGACGTCGTCATTCCGGTCCTTGTCGTCCTTGTTCTGCTGCTGCTGTTCACCGGCATCAAGACCATCCCGCAGGGCTACAACTACACTGTCGAGCGCTTCGGCCGCTACACCAAGACGCTGACGCCCGGCCTCAACCTGATCATCCCCTTCATCGACCGCATCGGCGCCAAGATGAACATGATGGAGCAGGTGCTCGACGTGCCGACCCAGGAGGTGATCACCCGCGACAACGCCATCGTCGCGGTCGACGGCGTCGCCTTCTACCAGGTGCTGAGCGCGCCGCAGGCCGCCTACCAGGTGGCGGGCCTGCAGAACGCCATCCTCAACCTGACCATGACCAACATCCGCACCGTGATGGGCTCGATGGACCTCGACGAATTGCTGTCGAACCGCGATGCCATCAACGAGCGCCTGCTGCGCGTCGTCGACGAGGCCGCGCATCCGTGGGGCATCAAGGTCACCCGCGTCGAGATCAAGGACATCAACCCACCGGCCAACCTGGTCGAGTCGATGGCCCGCCAGATGATGGCCGAACGCAACAAGCGCGCCCAGATCCTCGAGGCCGAGGGCCTGAAGGCAGCCCAGGTGCTCGAAGCCGAAGGCCGCAAGGAAGCCGCCTTCCGCGATGCCGAAGCACGCGAACGCGCCGCCGAGGCCGAAGCGCGCGCCACGCAAGTGGTGTCGGAGGCGATCGCCAAGGGCGACGTCCAGGCGATCAACTACTTCGTGGCCCAGAAATACACCGAGGCCCTGGCCAAGATCGGCTCGGCTCCGAACAGCAAGGTCGTGCTGATGCCGATGGAAGCATCGTCGCTGATCGGCACGCTGGGCGGCATCGGCGAGATCGCCAAGGAGGTCTTCAGGAGCGAGGGCACCGCCGGCGCGCAGCGTTCGTCGTCGCGGCCGCCGCGAATCCCGCCGGAACAGAACTGACACCAAGGACGCGCACATGATCGCGGGCATCGTCGCCGAACTCGGGCCGTGGAACTGGATGCTGCTGGGCTTCGTCCTGCTGATCCTGGAGATTTTTGCGCCCGGCGTCTTCATGTTGTGGATCGGCATCGCCGCCCTGCTGACGGGGACGCTGTCGCTCCAGCTCTGGGACTGGGCGCCGTGGACCTGGCAGGTCCAGGTTCTCGTTTTCCTCGTGCTGGCGCTCGCCTCCGCCTATGTCGGCAAGCGGATCGTCCGCAACAATGGCGATGATTCCGATCAACCGCTGCTCAACCGGCGCGGCGCCCAGATGATCGGGCGCACGGCGACGCTGACCGAGCCGATCCGAGAAGGCCGTGGCCGCATCAAGCTCGGCGACACGACATGGCGGGTCACCGGGCCCGACCTGCCAGCGGGCACGCGGGTTCGCGTCACCGGCGCCGATGCTGCCGATCTGGAGCTGGTGGTGGAACCCGTCTGATCAGGCCGCGCCAATCCTGAGAAGGTCGTGGAAGTGCACGAGGCCGACCGGGCGGTCGCCCTCGACCACGATCAGCGCGCCGATATTGTGCTCGTTAAGGATGGCGATCGCCGCCCCCGCCAGCATCTGGCGCGGCACGGTCCTGGGCTGCGTCGTCATGATCTCCTCGACACTGGTCTCGGCCAGGTTGCGGTGGAGATTGCGCGACAGGTCACCGTCGGTGACGATGCCGGCGAGCTTGCCCTCGGCATCGACCACGCAGACGCAGCCGAAGCGCTTCTGCGCCAGCGTCCGGACCGCCTCGGGCATCTTGGTGCCGATGGCGACCACCGGCATCTTGTCGCCGCTGTGCATCAGTTCGCCGATCGGCATCAGGCTTGCGCCGAGCTGGCCGCCGGGGTGGAAGGTGCGGAAGTGATCGGCGGTGAAGCCGCGCGCCTCGAGCAGCGCCACTGCCAACGCGTCACCCATGACCAGCTGCAGCAGGGTCGAGGTGGTTGGCGCGAGCCCGTGCGGGCAAGCCTCAGGCGTGCGCGGCAGCAACAGGACAGCATCCGACTGGCGCGCCAGCGCCGAGGTCTCGCCAGATGTGATGGCGATCAGCGGGATCGAGAAGCGGCGCGAATAACCGACGATGCCCTTGAGCTCGGCCGTCTCGCCAGACCATGAGATGGCGACGATGGCGTCGTCGCTGGTGATCATGCCGAGGTCGCCATGGATGGCTTCGGCCGGATGGACGAAATAGGACGGCGTTCCTGTCGACGCGAGGGTGGCTGCCACCTTCTTGCCGATATGGCCGCTCTTGCCGACGCCGGTAATGATGGCGCGCCCCTTGATCTGGGCGAGAATCGATACCGCTTCGGCGAAGGGATCGGCCAATGGGCCTTCGAGCGCGGCCACGAGGGCGGCGACCCCGACCTGCTCGGTGGTGACGGTGCGGAGCGCGGAGGCGATCGACGCCTGCCGGTCCGGCTCTTTTTTCAGAGATCCAGCGTGCATGGCGCATGCGTTAGCGTTTCGGACGATTTCTGTCCATCATTATCGACCCGGCATCGGGCCCCGGCCGGTGCCGGAAACGCTCCGTTAACCACGGCCATTTACCAGTTGGTAAGTGCGGCGCCCAAGCGCCGGCGAAGCAGTGGTGACGATGGCGCGGGTCTGGCCGAAGCGAAATGGACACTGGAGAGGTGCGCGAATCTGCGTGTTGCTGGCAACGGCAAGCGCGGCGACACTGTCCTGTGCCGCATTTTTGCACGCCCAGGAAGCCGGCCTGCGCGGTACGGTCACCGAAAGCGCGGTGAGCCATCTGCTGCTCGGACAAATGTTGCGGGAAAGGCGCGCTGCGGAGGCCGAAGCGGCAGAAGCGGGCAGCCAAAATCCGCCGGCGACCTACCAGCCAGTGAGCGCTGGCGCAGTTCCCGACCAGCCAGGAAATTCGAGCACCCTGTTCAGCGAACCGCCGGGCGCGGAGAGCAATTTTGACACACCAGCCGCACCGATTCGCCCGGCGACAACCGCACGCCAGCGTGCGGAAGAGGCGCGCCTGCGGCTGATGTCGCCGCCCGGGGCAGCGGCCGCGCGGCCAGCCAACCCGGTCGAAACGGACGACATCATGACCGCCGTCGTTCGCCAGGGCCCGGTCGATTCCGAGCTTCAGGGCGGGCAGGGTCCGGAATCGGTGCGCCAAGGCGCCATCGAGGCGCGCCAGCGACAGCCTGACGAAAACCCGTTCGAGGCCGTCGGCATCCGCCTGGGCAGCTTCGTGCTCAGGTCGGGCCTGGAACAGGGCATCGTCGCGACCTCCAACGCCAATTCGAGCGCCAACGGTCAGTCAGCCGTGCTGTCGGAAACCACTGTGCGGCTGAATGCGGCGTCCGACTGGGAGACCCATTCGGCGACCATCAATGCCTATGGCGGCTTCCGCAGAACGCTGTCCGGCCAGGAGGTGAAGGATCTAGCCGGCGGCATCGACGGCGCCCTGGAGCTGGAGTTTGCCGACGATCTCCGTGCCACCGGCGGGCTCGCCTACACTGTCAGCCCGGAATCGGCGACTTCGCCCGTCGTCATCGCCGGCCCGGCCGAGCGCGCGACACTGCAGACCATCGACGCCGCACTGGGGCTGGAAAAAGATATCGGCAATCTTCGCCTCGGCCTGGCCGGCGAAGCCACCAGCGAGATTTACGGCAACGCCGACCTGCCCGGCGGCGCCACGCTGTCGCAGAAGGACCGCAACTCCACGCTCTATGCCGGGACGTTCCGCTTGGGCTACGAGCTGTCGCCGGCCATAACACCATTTGGCGAGGTCGAATATGGCCGCCGCATCTACGACCAGACGTTCGACACCGCCGGGTTCGAACGCTCTTCGAACGTGGTGGGCGTCCGCGCCGGCGTCGAGCTCGACATGGGGGAGAAATTCGGCGGCGAGCTTTCTGCCGGCTGGATGTCGGAGAATTTCGACGACGACCGCCTGAACACCGTCTCCGCGGCGACCGTTGCCGCCGACCTCAGATGGTCACCCCTGCGCGGCACCATCGTCCGCCTCAATGGCACCACTGGTGTCGAGGGTTCGACGACACCAGGCGAAAGCGGCTCGGTGCTCTATGCCGGCCGCCTCGGCGTCGAGCGCCAGATGCGCGCCGACCTGACCGGCCTGGCGACGGTGGGCCTAGGCTGGCGTGATTATCCCGGCACCGGCGACCACGAATTGGGCCTGACCGCCGAAGCCGGCCTGACCTGGTGGCTCAGCCGCTATGCAGGGCTTACCGGCCGGCTGCGCCACGAAACGATGAACAGCACGCTGCCCGGCCGCGACAGCACGACCAACAGCATCTTCCTCGGCGTGAATGTGCAGCGCTAAACCGCTGATGGCGCCATGCCGGCGGCGATGCGCTTGAGAGGCTCCTCCCCCACCCCGGCAAAGACCTCGCTCATGATGAGATCTGCCAGCGGCAGCCTGCTACCCCAGCCGTGCCGCTCGAGATCAGGCTTTGGCGCGAACTCGGATACGCGCCCGACGCAGAGATAGGCGACCGGTACGGCGTGATCGGGAATGGCGAGCAATTGCTTCAGCGCCTCCCGGTCGATGATGCTGACCCAGCCAACGCCGACGCCTTCGGCACGCGCCGCCAGCCAGAAATTCTGCACCGCACAGACGGTGCTGTAGAGGTCCATCTCCGGGTTGTGCCAGCGACCGAGCGGCGAGTTTTCCGAGCGGCTGCGGTCGCAGGTGACAACAAGGTTGAGCGGGCTTTCGCAGATGCCTTCGAGCTTGAGCTTGCGATAGAGCGCCTGTCGATCCGCGCCGATATGCTCGACCTCCTGCCGGCGAGCGTCAAAGAACAGGTCGCGGACCTGTTGCCGACGCGCCAGATCGCGGATGACGATGAAATTCCATGGCTGCATGAAGCCGACCGAAGGCGCGTGATGGGCGGCAAGCAGCAGCCGCGCCAGCACTTCGTCGTCGAGCGGATCGGGCAGGAAATGGCTGCGCACGTCGCGGCGTGTGAAGATTGCCCGGTAGACGGCGTCCTGGGCCGCAGCGTCGAATGACCCACGGCTTGCATGATTGTTGGTGGCCGGCATCGCGTGTCCCCTTGCGATAGAAACGGCGTCCGCCCGCCTGACCATGCGGTGGACCATTTCTGCCAGGCCGGTCTTCTGGCTCGAGTTCAACCCGCAACAGCACCTTCCCGCTCCTGCGAACAGTGGCACTTGCCGATGCGGTCCCTCATACAGCGTTGGGCACGCCACGGATTTTCACCGTGTTCCCGATTCTCCCGCATTGCTGCGGGCACCTAGCGGACCGTCTTTAGAGGCCGGCAGGGCACGATGCCACCCCCCGCGCGTCCAAAACCGGCGCGCGGGCGACATGGCAATCGGTTAGCGGCGGGCCTTCGTCTCGCGCAACAGGCCTTCGATCACGTCTGCCATATGCGCATTGAGATCGGTGCGCGACAGCGCGAAAGCGACATTTGCCTCGACGAAGCCTTCCGGCGAGCCGCAGTCGAAGGTCCGGCCGCGATAGTGGTAGCCGTAGAAGTGCTGGGTCTTCTCGAGCTTCAGCATCGCGTCGGTGAGCTGGATCTCGTCGCCCGCGCCGCGCTCCTGCTTGGCCAGTAGGTCGAAAATCTCCGGCTGCAGGATGTAGCGGCCATTGATATACAAGTTCGACGGCGCGGTGCCGGGCTTCGGCTTCTCCACCATGCCTTCGATCTCGAAGCCGGTGTGAACCGCCCTGCCCTTGCCGACGATGCCATATTTGTGCGCCTCGGCCGGATCGCACTCCTGCACGGCGACGATGTTGTTGCCGGTCTCGGCGTAAAGCTCGACCATTTCACGCATGCAGCTCTTTTCCGACTGCATGATCATGTCGGGCAGAAGCAGCGCGAAGGGCTCGTCGCCTACCAGTTCGCGCGCGCACCACACCGCATGGCCAAGGCCGAGCGGCACCTGCTGGCGGGTGAACGAGGTCTGGCCCGGCGCCGGCTGCAACTTCTGCAGGCGTTCGAGCTGCTCGCTTTTACCGCGCTGTGCCAGCGTATCGTAGAGTTCGAACTGGACGTCGAAATGGTCTTCGATGACCGCCTTGTTGCGACCGGTGACGAAGATGAAATGCTCGATGCCCGCCTCGCGGGCCTCGTCGACCACATACTGGATGACCGGCCGGTCAACCACCGTCAGCATTTCCTTCGGAATCGACTTCGTGGCCGGCAGGAAGCGTGTGCCCAGGCCTGCAACGGGAAATACTGCCTTGCGAACTCGTTTCATTGGGTGGTCGTCCGACGATGGTTTGTGACTGTCGGCGCGGGTTCTGCCACACCGGCATTGAAGAATATTGAATGCGTTCACACATTCGCCGTCGTCGTGCAAGATGATGGATCACGCGATCTTGATTGCTCCGCCAAGTCAGGCACAATCCCAAGATCGGCTTTTCGTTCCCTCGGGGGTCCATGGTAAACCGATTGATAACCTGGTTCGGCGATGAATCGACTTTCTGATCTCTCCTTGGAGGAAAGAATGCCCCTTCGCAAAACCGCCAAAGGCCTGGCAGGCTTCGTCGCGATTGCCGGACTGTCGTTCGCGCTGATGTTGCCAGCAGGCCCGGCCGCAGCAGAGCCCGGATTCCAGCGCTGGGTGGCGAGCTTCCGCGCTGTCGCCGCCGACAACGGCATCTCCGGATCGACCTATGATCGCGCTTTCCGCGGCGTGACTTCGGCCGACCCGGAAGTTTTGGAGAAAGCCCGCTACCAGCCTGAATTCACAGCACCAGTCTGGGACTATTTCGACAACCGCGTTCATGACCAGTCGATCGCGGTCGGGCGCGAGATGGCGCGCAAGTGGAAGCCCTGGCTCGACCGTATCGAAGCGACCTACGGTGTCGACCGCTATGTGCTGCTTGCCATCTGGTCGATGGAATCGAACTACGGCGAAATCCTCAAGAACGACAAGGTGATGCGCAATGTCGTGCGCTCGCTGGCAACGCTTGCCTATGGCGACGAGCGCCGCGCCAAATTTGCCCGCACCCAGTTGATCGCCGCACTCAAGATCCTGCAGCGCGGCGACATCGACGAGAGCCACCTGATGGGCTCGTGGGCAGGAGCGATGGGCCACACCCAGTTCATCCCGACCAGCTACCAGGCCTACGCGGTCGATGCAGACGGCAACGGACGCCGCGATATCTGGAATTCGGTTCCCGACGCGCTCGCCACCGCTGCCAATCTGCTGAAGAAGAACGGCTGGCAGACGGGCAAGACCTGGGGCTACGAGGTCGTGCTGCCAGAGGGCCGCAAATTCCCTGCTGGATCGCTGACACTCGAAAAATGGGCAGCACTCGGCGTCGAACGTGCCAATGGCAAGGCCTTCAAGCGCGGTTCGGACGTCGCCGAACTCAAGGCCCCCGACGGACGGGGCGGCCCCGCCTTCCTGATGACCAAGAACTTCCAGGTCATCAAACGCTACAACAACGCTGACAAATATGCCCTGGCGGTCGGTCTTCTTGCCGACGAAATTGCCGGCTATGGTGGATTGGTGCAGGACTGGAAGCGGCCTTTCACCAAGCTCAGCTTCGAGGAAAAGCAGGAACTGCAGAAGCGGCTGTCGGCCCATGGCTATTACGACGGCAAGGCTGACGGCAAGATCGGCGAAGGCTCGCGCCTGGCGATCAAGACTTTCCAGGCACGCCTGGGCTTGACGCAGGACGGCCATCCGAGCATGGAAGTGCTCAAATGGCTGAGGCGGGATTAGCAATCGGAGGTTGTCCTTGGCATCGTCGCGTCGTCCGAGATTTTCGCTGCTACGCCTGACGATGCCACTGGTCGCGGTGGCGGTCGGCCTGACCGCCATTTCGGTTTCCGCGCCAACCCCCGCCCTCGCCCAGGAAGGCATTTTCCGCCGCTGGTCGCTGCGCGACCTGTTCATGCCGCGCCGCGAACCGCGCGTCGATCCCTACTATTATGTCGTGCCCCAGGCACCGCCGCGGAAACTCCGCAAGCCCCAGCGCAAGCCGAAGCCTGCGGTCGATGCGGGTGCGGGGCCGCACGTGCGTACGGTGAGGAAGCCGGCCGTGCCGGCCCAGCCGGCCGTGCCAGTGATCGAAAAGGCAGCCGACGCGCGTGTCGTGCTGGTCATCGGCGACTTCCTCGGCGCGGGCATCGCCGAGGGGCTTTCCACCGTTTTTGCCGAGAACGCCAAGATCCGCATCGTCGACAAGACCAGCGGCTCTTCCGGCCTCGTGCGTGAGGATTTCCACAACTGGCCCGAGCAGGCCAAGGCACTGATCGAACAGCAAAAGCCGGCTGCGGTCGTGGTCATGATGGGCTCCAACGACCGCCAGCAGATGCGCGTCGGCAACAATAGTGAGCCGCCGTTGAGTGCAGGCTGGATGAAGGAATACACGGCCCGCAGCGAGAGGCTGGCCAAGGCGATTGCCGAGACCAAGGTGCCGTTCGTCTGGGTCGGCATGCCGGCCTTCAAGTCGTCCAAGATGAACACTGACATGCTTGCCTTCAACGACGTCTACCGCGCCGTTACCGAAGCGGCAGGCCGCGAGTTCGTCGATGTATGGGACGGCTTCGTCGACGAGAACGGTGCCTTCGTCACCAGCGGCCCCGACATCAACGGCCAGCCCGTGCGCCTGCGCGCCGACGACGGCATCAACGTCACCCGTGCGGGCAAGCGCAAGCTCGCCTTCTACGCCGAAAAGCCGCTAGACAAGATCTTGGGCATTGTCCCCGGCGGCAGCGAAATCGCACTGCCGGCCAACCTGCCACAGGCGGTTCCCGGCGCGCCGAAGGCACCCGTCAACATCGACCGCACCGTGCCGGTGTCGCTCTCCGACCCCGAACTCGACGGCGGCAGCGAATTACTGGGCGCGCAGGCCGCCCCCAAGGGCGAACCGACTTCCCCTGGCGAGAAGCTGGTCGTGCAAGGGGTCGCGCCGAAGGCGCCGCGCGGCCGCGCTGACGATTTTTCCTGGCCGCCCAAGCCGCTCCCGGCTGCACCAGGAACCGAGACGACTTCGGCGGTCAAGCGGTAAGGTACTCGGGTTGCGGGTGCGTCCTTCGAGGCTCGCCCGCGAAGCTCAGGATCATTGCCTCAGATAGCAGCGAGGGCTCGCACCTCAGGATGAGTACCGTTGGCGCCAACAGTGCTCATCCTGAGGTGCGAGCCCTCACAATCATTTCAGGGCTGTGGATGACGTCTGCGGGCGAGCCTCGAAGGACGCACCCGCAATCCGTCAGCGCGGCAGGACGCTCGAACCCATCAGCGCCTCGTCGATGGCGCGCGCGGCCTGACGGCCTTCGCGGATCGCCCAGACCACCAGCGACTGGCCGCGGCGGATATCGCCGGCGACATAGAGCTTGTCGATGTTGGTCTTGTAGTCGAGGTCGTTCGCCGAGACATTGGTCGAGCGGCGGGCGTCGGTTGCGATGTCGAGCTTGCCCTCGAGTTCCTTGACCACGCCGCCTGATATCGGGCCGGCAAATCCGATGGCGATGAAGGCGAGATCAGCCCGGATGACGAAGTCGGTGCCGGGGATCGGCTTGCGCTTCTCGTCGACCTCGCAGCACTTCACGCCGGTCAGCTGGCCGTCTTCACCGATAAACTCGAGGGTCGCCACCTGGAATTCGCGTTGCGCGCCTTCGGCCTGCGACGAGGAGGTGCGCATCTTGGTCGCCCAATAGGGCCACACCGCGAGCTTGTTTTCCTTTTCCGGCGGCTGCGGACGGATGTCGAGCTGGGTGACGCGGACCGCGCCCTGGCGGAACGCCGTGCCGACGCAGTCGGAAGCGGTGTCGCCGCCGCCGACGACCACGACATGCAGGCCGCTGGCGAGGATCGGCTCGGACGGCCAGGCGACCGACTGGATGTCCTCACCGCCGATACGCTTGTTCTGCTGGACCAGATAAGGCATTGCATCATGCACGCCCTCAAGGTCGTCACCCGGAATGCCGGCGGGACGCGGCGTCTCGGAGCCGCCGCAGTAGAGCACCGCGTCATGCTCGGCCAGGAGCTCGGCGACAGGCTTGTCGACGCCGACATTGACGCCGCAGTGGAAGGTCACGCCCTCGCCCGCCATCTGCTCGACGCGGCGGTCGATATAGTGCTTCTCCATCTTGAAGTCGGGAATGCCAAAGCGCAACAGGCCGCCGGGACGGCTCTCGCGCTCATAGACATGGACGTCGTGGCCCGCACGGCCGAGCTGCTGTGCGGCGGCCATGCCGGCCGGGCCCGAACCGATGATGGCGACCTTCTTGCCGGTCTTCTGCTCCGGCGGATAGGGACGGATGTAGCCGGTCTCATAGGCCTTGTCAGCGATTGCCTGCTCGACCGTCTTGATCGCGACCGGAATGTCCTCGAGGTTCAGCGTGCAGGCTTCCTCGCAAGGCGCGGGGCAGATGCGGCCGGTGAATTCAGGGAAATTGTTGGTCGAATGCAGGTTGCGGATCGCGTTGTCCCAGTCGCCATTGTAGACGAGGTCGTTCCAGTCCGGGATCTGGTTGTGCACCGGGCAGCCCGTCGGGCCATGACAGAACGGAATGCCGCAATCCATGCAGCGTGCGGCCTGCTTTTCGACCTCCTTGTCGGACATCGGCAGCGTGAACTCGCGGAAATGCCGGATGCGGTCGGAAGCCGGCTGGTACTTGTGCACCTGCCTGTCGATTTCGAGAAAACCTGTAACCTTGCCCATCGTAACTCTCGTCAGTCATGCCCGGCGTTTCGGCGCGGGCGTAGAATTCCACCACTTCAAATGAAGCATGCGATGGCGCAGCACCCGCTCGGGCGCCGCGCCGAAAGGACGGTCGCGGTCACTCCGCCGCGACGTTCATCCTCATGCGCTCCATCTCGATCAGCGCGCGGCGGTACTCCACCGGCATGACCTTGCGGAATTTGGGTCGGAAGCTCGCCCAGTCGTCGAGGATCTGCTTGGCGCGGGTCGAACCGGTGTAGTGCATGTGGTTCGAGATAAGCTGCACCAGGCGCTCCTCGTCGTGACGGGTCATGTCGCCGGACACGTCGACGCGGCCCTTGTGGGCAATGTCGCCGCCGTGATGGTGCAGCTTCTCGAGCATATCGTCCTCTTCGGGAACCGGCTCGAGCTCGACCATCGCCATATTGCAGCGCTCGGCGAAATCACCTTCCTCGTCGAGCACATAGGCAACACCACCCGACATGCCGGCCGCGAAGTTGCGGCCCGTCTTGCCTATGACGACAACGACGCCGCCGGTCATGTACTCGCAGCCATGGTCGCCGACGCCCTCGACGACGGTAACCGCGCCCGAATTGCGGACGGCGAAACGCTCGCCCGCCACGCCGCGGAAATAGCACTCGCCCTCGATGGCACCGTAGAGCACGGTATTGCCGACGATGATCGACTCCTCGGCGACAATCTTGGTGTCCTCCGGCGGGCGGATGACGATGCGGCCGCCCGACAGGCCCTTGCCGACATAGTCGTTGCCGTCGCCGACGAGCTCGAACGAGACGCCGCGCGTCAGGAACGCACCGAAGGACTGACCGGCCGTTCCGGTCAGCTTGACCGAAATGGTGTCCTCGCGCAGGCCCTTGTGCTTGAAGCGCTTGGCAACTTCGCCCGACAGCATGGCCCCAGTCGAACGGTCGACGTTGCGGATCGTGGCTTCGATCTTCACGGGCTGGCGCGCGTCGAGCGCGGGCTTGGCCTCGGCGATCAGCTTGCGGTCGAGCACGTCGTCGATCGGGTGCTTCTGGCGCTCGGTCCAGTGAAGCGCCTCGCGCGGCGCGTCCGGCTTGTAGAACACCTTGGAGAAATCGAGCCCGCGCGCCTTCCAGTGGCTGATGAGTGCACGCTTCTCCAGAAGATCGGCATCGCCGATGATCTGGTCGAGATGGGTGTAGCCCATCTGGGCGAGAAGCTCGCGCACCTCTTCTGCGACATAGAAGAAATAGTTGATGACGTGCTCGGGCGTGCCCTTGAAGCGCTTGCGCAGCACCGGGTCCTGGGTGGCGACGCCAACCGGGCAGGTGTTGAGATGGCACTTGCGCATCATGATGCAGCCGGCGGCAATCAGCGGCGCGGTCGAGAAGCCGAACTCGTCGGCGCCCAGAAGCGCGCCGATGATGACGTCCCGTCCGGTGCGCAGGCCACCGTCGACCTGGAGTGCGACGCGGCTGCGCAGGCCGTTCAGCACCAGGGTCTGGTGGGTCTCGGCCAGGCCCATCTCCCACGGGCTGCCGGCATGCTTGAGCGAGGTGAGCGGCGAAGCGCCCGTGCCGCCGTCATAGCCAGAGATCGTGATGTGGTCGGCGCGCGCCTTGGCGACGCCCGCCGCAACCGTGCCGACGCCCACTTCCGACACCAGCTTGACCGAAACGTCGGCCGCCGGGTTGACGTTCTTCAGGTCGTAGATCAGCTGCGCCAGATCCTCGATCGAATAGATGTCGTGATGCGGCGGCGGCGAGATCAGGCCCACGCCTTGCGTCGAGTGGCGGGTCTTGGCGATGGTCGCGTCGACCTTGTGGCCGGGCAACTGGCCGCCCTCGCCGGGCTTGGCACCCTGGGCCACCTTGATCTGCATCATGTCGGAGTTGACGAGATATTCCGTCGTCACACCGAAACGACCGGAGGCCACCTGCTTGATCGCCGAGCGCTCGGGGTTCGTCGAACCGTCGGGCAGCGGCAGGTAGCGATCCGGCTCCTCGCCGCCCTCGCCCGTGTTCGACTTGCCGCCGATGGCGTTCATGGCTCGCGCCAGCGTGGTGTGCGCCTCGCGGCTGATCGAGCCGAAAGACATCGCCCCGGTCGAGAATCGCTTGACGATCTCGGCGGCCGGCATCACCTCGTCGATGGAAACCGGCTTGCGGCCGCACTCTTCCGCCGTCTTGATGTGGAACAGGCCGCGGATCTGCTGGGCCCGCGCCGTCTCGCTGTCGATCTGTGCAGAGAACTCCTTGAAGGTCGACCACGAGCCCTGGCGCACCGCGTGCTGCAGCGATGCGACCGCATCGGGGGTCCACATGTGGGCTTCGCCACGCATGCGGTACATGTACTCGCCACCCACTTCGAGCGCATTGCGCAGCACCGGATCGGTGCCGAAGGCATCCGCGTGGCGGTTGACGGTCTCCGCCGCGATCTCCTCCAGCCCGACGCCCTCGATGTTGGTCGCGGTGCCGGTGAAGTACTTGTCCACGAAGTCCGACTTCAGGCCGATCGCGTCGAAGATCTGCGCGCCGCAATAGGACTGGTAGGTCGAGATGCCCATCTTGGACATGACCTTGAGGATGCCCTTGCCGATCGACTTGATGTAGCGGCCGACGAGCTCGGAAGCATCGACCTCCGGCGGAAACTCGCCGCGCTTGTGCATGTCGATCAGCGTGTCGAAGGCGAGATAGGGATTGATCGCCTCGGCGCCGTAGCCGGCGAGGCAGCAGAAGTGGTGCACTTCTCGCGGCTCGCCCGATTCGACAACCAGGCCGACAGAGGTGCGCAGGCCCTTGCGGATCAGGTGGTGATGCACCGCAGCCGTCGCCAGAAGCGTCGGGATGTCGATACGATCAGGGCCGATCTGGCGGTCGGACAGGATGATAATGTTGTAGCCACCGGCAACCGCAGCTTCCGCACGCTCGCACAGCCGCTCGATGGCCGCCGGCATGCCGGCGGCACCTTCTGCGGCCGCATAGGTGATGTCGATGGTCTTGGTGTCGAAGCGGTCCTCGGTGTGGCCGATGGAGCGGATCTTTTCGAGATCGGCATTGGTCAGGATCGGCTGGCGCACCTCGAGCCGCTTGCGCCGCGACGAGCCGACGAGGTCGAAGATGTTCGGACGCGGCCCGATGAACGACACCAGGCTCATCACCAGCTCCTCGCGGATCGGGTCGATCGGCGGGTTGGTGACCTGGGCGAAGTTCTGCTTGAAATAGTTGTAGAGCAGCTTCGGCTTGTCCGACATCGCCGCGATCGGCGTGTCGGTGCCCATCGATCCGACCGCTTCCTGGCCGGTCGTCGCCATCGGCGACATCAGAAGCTTGGTGTCTTCCTGGGTATAGCCGAAGGCCTGCTGGCGATCGAGCAGCGAGACATCCTTGCGCAGCTCGCGCGGCTCGACCGGCTTGAGCTCCTCGAGGATCAGCTGGGTGTTGGCCAGCCACTTCTTGTAAGGGTGCTTTGTGGCGATCTCGGACTTGATCTCCTCGTCGGAGATGATGCGGCCCTTGACCAGGTCGATCAGCAGCATCTTACCGGGCTGCAGACGCCACTTCTTGACGATGTGCTTTTCCTCGACCGGCAGCACGCCGGCCTCGGAGGCGAGGATCACGCGGTCGTCGTCGGTGACGATGTAGCGGGCCGGGCGCAGACCGTTGCGGTCGAGCGTGGCACCGATCTGGCGGCCGTCGGTGAAGGCCACCGCTGCCGGGCCGTCCCACGGCTCCATCAGTGCCGCATGGTACTCGTAGAACGCCTTGCGGTCGGCATCCATCGACTTGTTGCCGGCCCAGGCTTCCGGGATCAGCATCATCATGGCATGCGCCAGCTTGTAGCCGCCCTGGAACAGGAACTCGAGCGCGTTGTCGAAGCAGGCGGTGTCCGACTGCCCCTCATAGGAGATCGGCCACAGCTTGGAGATGTTGTTGCCGAACAACTCGCTGTCGACCGAAGCCTGGCGCGCCGCCATCCAGTTGTTGTTGCCGCGCACCGTGTTGATCTCGCCGTTATGCGCGACCATGCGGTACGGGTGAGCAAGCTTCCACGACGGGAAGGTGTTGGTCGAAAAGCGCTGATGGACCAGGATCAGCGCCGTCTCGAAGCGCGGATCGTTGAGGTCCTTGTAGTAGGCGCCGACCTGGTTGGCCAGGAACATGCCCTTGTAAACGATGGTGCGCGCCGACAGCGACACGCAATAGGCACCGACGTCCTTGTTGTCGTTCTCGGCATAGATGCGGCCGGAAATCACCTTGCGCAGCAGGTAGAGGCGCGCCTCGTATTCCTCGTCGTCGTCGATGTCGGGGGTGCGGCCGATGAACACCTGAAGGTGGTACGGCTCGGCGGCGACGATTTCCGGGGCCTTCGAAAGCGAGGCGTTGTCGACCGGAACGTCGCGGAAGCCGATCAGCGGCAAACCTTCCGACTGCGCCGACTCGCGGATGATGTCGTTGATGTGCTCGCGCAGTGCTGCATCCTGCGGCATGAACCAGTGGCCGACGCCGTAGTCGCCGGCCTTCGGCAGTTCGATGCCCTGCTTGGCCATCTCCTCGCGAAAGAAACGGTCGGGGATCTGCACCAGCACGCCGGCGCCGTCGCCGACCAGCGGGTCGGCTCCCACCGCGCCGCGATGCGTCAGGTTCTCGAGCATGAACAGCCCGTCCTTGACGATCTGGTGAGACTTCACGCCCTTCATCTGGGCGATGAAGCCGACGCCGCAGCCATCATGCTCGTTGCGCGGATCGTAGAGGCCATGCGCTGCATAGCCGGTGGTGGTTCGGAGATGACCGTTTTTATAGTTGGCCGCTTTCGTCTGCGCGGCCGGCACAAAATCCGTCGTCACAGATGGCGTCAACTCCGTCATCGTCTCTCTCTCCATTCCGGCCCGATCCAGGGCAGTTCTCATTGGGACGGCAACATGCCGGTCCGCTCACTCTCAGATATGACTTCGATATGCTTGCGGCGCAGTGCCTTTGGCCGGCACCGAACCGCCAGTCGGGACAGGACAGACAGGACCGGATGCGCTCCGGTTCGCCCTGTGACCCTAGCTCGCAGCGGGAGCCGGACGTAATGTCATCATACGCCAATCGGGTCCGCCTTGGGCAGATAAATAAGACAGCAGTACTGTCCTAAATTTCTAATGACAGAATTCCAGAAATCGCACAAGACCGATTCACCAACTTTTTGCACTGCGAAAGACAGAAAATTACAACAGGCGATGGTCCTGCGTAATTTTTGAACAACCGGTAAAAATCCGGTTTTGGCTGTTTCAATCGATTTTTCGGAGCGCGGCCTTGATGCCGCCGGCCAAATCCGCTCTAGCTCGACATCCCCTGCCACATTACGGACGGACGGAATGTTCTTCGCATCTGACAATTGGGCTGGCGCGCATCCCGCGATCGCCGAACGGCTTTCGGCAAACGCACCGGGCTTCAGCCGCGGCTATGGCGACGGTGACCTCGACCGCGCCGTCTATGAACGGTTCGGCGAAATCTTCGAGCGCGAGGTGGCGGTGTTCTTCGTGGCGACGGGCACTGCGGCCAACTCGCTTTCGCTCGCCGCCTACGCCAAGCCCGGCGGCATCTCCTTCGGCCACCGCGAGGCCCACATCATAGAGGACGAATGCGGCGCGCCCGAATATTTCGCCCAAGGGTCGCGGCTCTATCCCGTCGACGGCCCGCTCGGCCGCATGGATCTCGGTAATCTCAAGCGCGCCGTCGGCCGCTTCGCTTCGGAAAATGTCCATGGCGGGCGCCCGGCGGCGATATCGATGACCCAGTCGACCGAGGTCGGCACGATCTACAGCCTCGATGAAATCTCGGCGATCTCGGCCGTCGCCAGGCACCATTCGCTGCCGCTGCACATGGACGGCGCGCGTTTTGCCAATGCGCTGGTAGCGCTCGACGTTACGCCTGCGGAAATGACCTGGAAGCGCGGCGTCGACATCGTCTCCTTCGGCGGCACCAAGAACGGCTGCTGGTGTGCCGAGGCTGTGGTCATGTTCGATCTCGACCGCGCCAAGGAGATGCATTTCCTGCGCAAGCGCTCGGCCCAACTGTTCTCCAAGTCGCGCTTCATCTCGGCCCAGTTCGATGCCTATTTCGACGGCGGCCTGTGGCTGGAGACGGCCCGCCACGCCAACGCAATGTCGGCCAGGCTGGCCGCAACAATTGACAGCGCGCCCGTCGCGCGACTCGGCTGGCAGCCCGAGGCCAACGAGGTGTTCGCGATCATCGACAAGAAGATAGCGGAGAAGGCCCAGGCATCAGGTGCCGTCTTCTACGAATGGAACGTGCCCGCATCCCTTGCCGGACAGGTCGGGGACAACGAGGCGCTCTACCGCTTCGTTACCTCCTTCGCCACGACCGCCGAAGAAATCGGCCGATTCGGCGATCTTCTCACTCAACGGTGAAAAGGCTCAATGAGGACCGCGTGGTACATCGAGTACTATGATCGCCAGAACGATAAATTCGTACAGCAAGTAAGGCTTGCAAACATCGACCTACCTCAATTGAGAGCTCTATACGGGGAGCCTGCCGATGCCCCAATGGTGGACGCCTATCCTATCGGCCGAGGACACTTGTCGGGGTTAGAGCAAATGACGGGGCCCAATATCGATATTGAAAATTACGACTGCTTCATCATGCAGTTAAATATCTCTTCCTAAGACAAAAAGGCGGCACCCGAGGGCGCCGCCTTTTCTCCTTGGGAGGAGCGTTCCGGTTAGTTGACCGTATTGGCCTCGATCTGCTTGGCTTTGGCCGGCGCAGCCGTGATTTCGATCCTGCGCGGCTTCATCTCCTCAGGGATGTTGCGCTTGAGGTCGATGTGCAGCAGGCCGTTCTTGAGCACGGCACCGACAACCTCGACGTGATCGGCGAGTTGGAATCGGCGCTCGAAGGCGCGCGAGGCGATGCCGCGATAAAGCAGCTCCGAACCTTCGCCAGTGCCTTCATTGGCGCGGTCGCCCTTCACCGTCAGCACGTTGCGGTGGGCCTCGATCGAAATCTCGCTTTCCGAGAAGCCGGCAACCGCCATGCTGATGCGGTAGGCATCCTCGCCAGTGCGCTCGATGTTGTAGGGCGGATAGGTCTGGGCGCCATCGGGCTGGCCAAGCGAATCGAGCATGCCGAAGAGGCGGTCGAAACCGACGGTCGAGCGATAGAGCGGGGAAAAATCGACGTGACGCATGTGTGTTCTCCGTTGAGCAACAAGGTTTGCGTTTGACCTGTGCCGAAACCCATTCTGGCGTGTCGGCGGTGGTCAGCGGCCCCTAAATCGGGCGCCGCATCAGACATTTGGGTGCCCGCCACAGCCATTTCAAGGGAGCTCGAAGCGGCTTCTTTTCGCCTCCTCGATGAACCGAAAATGAACCGCCCCTTCGGCCACCGTTCAGGTGGCGCGCTGTAGAAATGGCCTCAAGTTCAAGAACAGGCAGCGCCACACGGCGCCGCTTATCGAGGCCGAGCCGGGTGTAACGTCCCTTCCTCCCGGAACGACAGAGGCCGGAGGCATCCCGCAAGCTGCCTCCGGCTTCATTCGTCCGTGCCATCAAACGGAATTCCTTTGATTTTCGCGGCCGCGCTTTCTATCACCCTGAGGTGAAGCCAGATCCACCGGCAGCGAGTTCACCGAAGCGCCCGATGACGGACCTTTTCCACGAAATCCCCGACAATCCGGTTCCGGAAGGCGCCACGGGCGGCAACTTTGCCGCGCATGACGGCAAGCGCCTGCGCTACGCCTTGTTCCGCGCGAAATCGCGACCGTTCAAAGGGACCGTCGTCCTGCTGCCCGGCCGCAATGAATGTATCGAAAAATACTTCGAGACGATCAGCGACCTCGGCGCGCGCGGCTATGCCGTCGCCACCTTCGACTGGCGCGGCCAGGGCGCATCGCAGCGCCTGCTGCGCGACGGTCATCGCGGCTACGTCAAAAGCTTCGACCACTATGTTCGCGACCTCGAGGAGTTCTTCCAGCACATCGTGCTACCCGATTGTCGCGGCCCGTTCTTCATGCTCGCCCATTCGAGCGGCGCGCTGATCGCCATGCTTTCCGCCCCGTCGATGGTCAATCGCGTCCAGCGCATGGTGCTGTTAACGCCGTTCCTGTCGGTCGCCGGCGCGCCTTTGTCGATGAAATGGATCAAGCGCATCGGCACGGCGCTATGCTGGATGGGGCTTGGCCGGCTCTACGCCGCCTGGGGGCCGCGCCCACGCGAGGGCACCCCCTTTGCGCTCAACAAGCTGACCAGCGACGAGCGCCGCCACCGCCGCAACACGCTGATCTACGAGACCTTTCCAGAACTGTCGGTCGGCGGACCGACCGTTGCCTGGCTGCGCGCGGCGGCGAAGGCATCTGAAAAAGTCCGCGACCCGGCCTTCATCGCCGCACTCAAGGTGCCGATGCTGATCGTCACCGCCGGCGCCGACGAGGTGGTATCAACGCGCGATGTCGAGGATTTTGTCGCCCGCACCCGGGCTGCCTCGTTGCTTACGATCGACGGCGCCCGCCACGAACTCCTGCAGGAGGCCGACATCTATCGGGAGCAGGTGCTGGCGGCGTTCGAGGCCTTTGTGCCCGGAACGCTGGCGCCCGTCGAGTAGCGCCGCCGTTTGGCACGCAAAGGCGCCAAACAGCCAGCCTGCTTGCGAAATGAGCGGATCAGCCCCTGAGAACCGCCATCGCCGCGGCGTGCAGTTCCGGCGTTGCCGCCGCGATGATGTCGCCGCCATTCTCCGCCGGACCGCCATCAAAGGTGGTTACGATGCCGCCGGCCTGCTCGATGATCGGTATCAGCGCCACGATGTCATAGGGCTTGAGGCCCGGGTCGACGACGATGTCGACCTGGCCCGCGGCCACCATGGCGAAGGCGTAGCAATCGGTGCCGTAGCGCGCCAGTTGCACCTGGGTTTCCAACTGGTCGTAGCGCTTACGCGCCTCGCCCTTGAACAGCGCCGGCGTGGTTGTGAACATGGTCGCTTCGGAAAGTGCTGTGGTCTTGCGCACCTCGAGCCGGCGCGGACCGCCCGGCCCCTCGTAATGCGAACCGTTGCCGTCGGCATAGAACAGCTCGCCGGTGAAAGGCTGCGACATCAGCCCGGCAACCGCGTTGCCCTCGACCGTCAGCCCGACCAGCGTGCCCCAGACGGGCAGGCCGGAGATGAAGGCGCGCGTGCCGTCGATCGGGTCGATGACCCAGACATGGCTGCTGGAGGTGTTTTCGCTGCCATGCTCCTCGCCAAGGATGCCGTGCTCGGGGAACTGAGCATTGATCAGGGCGCGGATGGCGCGCTCGGCCTCCTGGTCGGCCTCCGTCACCGGGTCGAAGCCCCCTGCCACCTTGTTTGCTACCGCTCCCTGCCGGCGGAACCGCGGCAGCGTCTCGGCAGCTGCGGCACTTGCGATTTTTCGCATGAACTCGGCGTCGATCATCATTCACCCCGTCTAGAGCATCTTGCAGCCAGATGCGCACGCCTGGCGTTGCACAAATGTGGCAAAAACAAAGAGATAGAGCAGCAACCCCAATTTATCCGGGCGTCCGCCGCGCTAGCTGTGACGTGGATGCCACAACCTGCGTGTTAGCTGCAATAGCCACGTCGCCTGGCACTAAAGGAGCCCGAAGCGCCTTGACTCTTGTGCGGTGCACAATAAATTCGCGATTGGACAGGTTTTCTTGTCCATGCCCACTTTGGGCGTTTCCTCCCTAGACTCCGACCGCTCTCCGGGGCGGTCTTTTTTTTACCTCATAGCCGAGTTCGCGGCGCCTATTCCGCCGCCAGCGGCAGGTCGACGAAGTGGTGGTCGGGCGCCGCCATCAGATCGGCGGAAAACCGAGCCAGATCATCGGCAAGCGCATAGAATCCGGCCGATTTGCGCAACGTCTTCTCGTCCATGTAGAGCCCGCGATTGATCTCGATCTGCAGCGCGTGGAGATTGCGCGCCGGCCGGCCGTAATGTTCGGTGATGAAGCCGCCAGCATAGGGCTTATTGTGCGCCACGGCATAGCCCATCGCCGACAGCAGCCCAATCGCCCGTTCCGAAAGTGCTGCCGACGCCGAGGTGCCGAAGCGGTCACCGACAATGAAATCAGGCCGCATGCCGCTATCGCCGATACGGATGGACGCCGGCATCGAATGGCAATCAACAAGCACGGCATAGCCGAATCGCGCGTGGGTGCGCGTGACCAGCCGCTTCAGAGTCTCGTGATAGGGCTTGTAGACGCATTCGATACGGCCAATGGCTTCCGCCAGTGGCAGCCGGCCCGCATAGATGTCGAGCCCCTCGCCGACCAGCTTGGGAACGGTGCCGAGACCGCCGGCGACGCGCGCCGAGCGGATGTTGGCGAATGGCGGCACCGGTTCCGCAAACATGCGAGGATCGAGTTCCCATGGCTCGCGGTTGACGTCGAGATAGGCACGCGGGAAATGCGCAGTCAGCATCGGTGCGCCAAGCGCCACCGCAGCGCCGAACAGTTCGTCGACATAGCAATCCTCGGATCGTCGGATCGCCATGGCGTCGAGCTTGGTCATCGCCAGGAACCGCTCGGGATAACAGCGCCCGCTATGCGGCGAATTGAACACGAACGGCACGCGCTGCTCGGCACACGTCCTGATCTCGAACGGCGGCAGTACCGAGAAATCTTCTGCTGGCGTCATCTGGCGTGATGGACCTGCGAAATACGCTCTTTCATCGCCCAAAGGTGCCACCTGCGACCGGCGCTGTCCAGCATTTCGCGGCAAACGCCCGGGTGGACGCTCTGCCCATGCGTCAGTCTCCTGACACGGCATTCACTTGATGTTTACCGTCGGGGACTCATATAGAAGATGGTTAACGAAGCCCCGCTGGGGGGCGGCTTCGACCGCTAATTCGGACGGGATACTGATGGCACGCATTCTTCTGGCAGAAGACGACGACGATATGCGTCGCTTCCTGGTCAAGGCGCTGGAACGCGCCGGCTACCAGGTCAGCGACTTCGACAATGGCGCCAGCGCTTACGAGCGGCTGCGCGAGGAACCCTTTTCGCTGCTTCTGACCGACATCGTCATGCCGGAGATGGACGGAATCGAGCTGGCGCGCCGCGCCACCGAGATCGATCCCGACCTCAAGGTGATGTTCATCACCGGCTTCGCGGCGGTGGCGCTCAACCCTGATTCGAAGGCACCGCGCGACGCAAAGGTGCTGTCGAAGCCATTCCACCTGCGCGATCTCGTCAACGAGGTCGAAAAGATGCTGCACGCGGCCTGAGGCTCTCCCTGCGTCAGCAGGGGAAATGTTGATCCGGCGCATTTTCCGCCAAACGCACTATTGACGCGCCGGATCAAAAATGGTGTATCCGCCCCATCGGATGGGCGTGTAGCTCAGCGGGAGAGCACTGCATTGACATTGCAGGGGTCACAGGTTCAATCCCTGTCACGCCCACCATCCGAACTCCCTGGAAACCTTGAGAAAATCGGCTTCCAGCCTTCCCCAAAAAGACCCATTGATTTCGCTGCTTGTCACACTCTGGTCACCGCAAGGGGTCCGTAATGGGTAGCGTAAATTTGCGCGCCTGCTGAACGCTCCGCATTTCACCACGCTACCGACAACGAGCTCCTTTGCCGGCGGCGGGCCCGTGATGATCAGCGCTCGGCCAGCATACCCGAATCGATTCGCGGCAAACACGATGCGCAACTTCAGCTCGGCCTCGCGGCTGAAGCGGATAACATCCTGACTGGCAGGATCAGGCGCTGCCATGCCCTCACCACGAAATTCAAATGTGCAGGATCCGGACCGAGCAATGCTCCAGAGCAATCGCCGACGGCGGTGGCTGCGGCTGACCGCACACAAGGCTTGAGCCACGCCCCTTTGCAGCGAGGCGTCTACCCGATAGATTGGCAACCACAGGTGGATGGAATGCACAGTCCGTAAAATTTTACATTGAGGGTCTGACAGAGGCGGCAAACCGGGCACCACTCGCGCCGACTTACAGATCACCTCCGCCTTCAGGTCAGATCGGCAATCTCCATGAGAAGCACGTCGACCGTACAGAGGCTGTCCAATCTGGCTCGCAAGAACCGGATGCTCTCTTTTCTTGGCCTTTTGTGCCTGCTGCAGGTCGCCGTGCTCAGTTCCATCCGCACCGGAACCAGCTACGACGGCGCCGAGCAACTGCTCTACACCCAGAACCTCGAATGGGGATATGGCCGGTCGCAGCCGCCCCTCTACACCTGGCTGCTGATCGGCATCCAGCAGCTATTCGGGGTCAACCAGTTTTCAGAAAACCTGCTGAAGTTCTCGCTGCTGTTTGCCCTGTTCGTCCTGATGTGGCGGATTGCGCTTCGGCTGGGGTTCAAGGCGGCCACCGCAAGCACCATCGCTGCCTCCCCGTTCCTGGTGATCGAGATTGGCTGGGAGGTGCAGCGCAACTACTCGCACTCGGTCCTCCTGCTCGCACTCACTGCGGCTTTCGCACTTTGCTACCTCAGGGTCCAAGCAGTGCGAAGCACGGCAGGCTATGTCGCCCTTGGCCTGATCTTCGGTCTGATGCTGCTGACCAAATACAATGCCGTGCTGTTTGTCCTGGCACTCGTTGTGGCCGACCTGATTGCCTTGCGCAAAGGCGGTGTGTTCCGGTCCTGGAAGGCGGTCGCGATACCGGTGATAGCCGCAGGACTGGTGACGCCCCATGCCCTGTGGGCGCTCGACAACGCCAATCACGTCCTGGCCCTGACGCACAAATTCGCCATTGCCGCCCCTGGCAACGGCATCGCAGCACGTGCGCAGGGGCTGTTGTCATTTGTTATCGCCTGCGCCTCGATTTTGGCGATCCCTGCGCTGATGGCAGGGCTGCATCGCGGCTGGACCATAGCCTACCCGGACCCGCACGGTACCAAGCGGGTCTTCGTCCTCTGGACGACGTGGGCAATCGCTTTCGGGCTCGTTCTCGTGCTGGTCTCGGGCACCACGAACGTCAACGTCCGCTGGATGCTGCCGCTTGCGATACCTGCCCTACAGATCCTGTGCGGCGTCGTTTGCGACGCCGAGCCGCGCACAGATCGCCATTTCAAGTTTCTGGCGATTACACTGGCCGTGTTGGCCACAGCGGGACAATGGATCGAGAGCTGGACTGACACGCGCAAGGGCTATGACTACGGCGAGTTGATGAAGGTGGTCGCCGAAACGACCGGCGCGTCGGAGTTTTTGATCAACGACTACGCCGTCCTGGCCAACCTCAGGCTGTACGCTCCCCAGGTCCGCGTTCTCAACCCGGTCATGCCTGCGGCAAAATCGTTCCCCCTGAACAAGCCAGTCATGATCTGGACGGGTGGCAACAACCGCGCCGACGAGATGTTACGATTTGCCCGCGCGCTGGGCGCATGCGTCGCCGAACCGGTTCCCCATGCCTACACGCTGAATTCCCGCGGCCACCGCCACCAGTTGACCGTCCACTATCAGGCCCTGAAGACCGACTGCGGTTAAAGGTAGCGCCATTTCCATCAAATACGGCCACTGACAGATATCCATACCGGTCAGGCGGCACAGTCCGTGTCTTTCGGCACCAGGCGCAGAACACTAGCCCAGCATAAATTGGCAACGAGAGCCGGAACCTATCTCAGCGCTAGTAGTTTACCTGCGCAGGAGAAATTCCGAGCAAGCATTTTGCCTTGTCCTGGATGTCAGAGGAGGACACTCATGAAAAGAATCGTTCTCGCCTTGGCTGCGGCAAGCTTCGTCCTGTTTCCCGCTTTCGCCGCCGACGGCGTGGTGAAGGAATACAACAAGGAAGCGCGCGTCATCACGCTTGAAGATGGGACGAGTTACACAATTCCTGATGATGTCGCGATCCCGCCGGAAGTGAGGGTCGGTGCCAATGTCTCGATCGAGACGGACCCGAACGACAACAGCCAGGTCACCAACGTTCTCATGAATCCATGACTGAGCGCGCCTACCAGTTCGGTCGGAGGCCACGGACACCAAGCTGCCCGTGGCCTTTCGCTTGAATGGACAGCTGCGGCCTACCTGACCTCGGCGCGCGCCCGCGGGCGGGCATCATTGCGCTCGTGGGCGAAAATGACAGGCGGCAGCGGCTCGCGGTTCCGGACGATGTCGGCGCCTTTTTCGCCGACCATGATCGTCGGCCCGTTGGTGTTGCAGGAGGGCACGCGCGGCATCACAGAACTGTCGCAGACGCGCAGGCCCTCGATGCCGCGCACCTTGAGTTCGAGGTCGACAACAGCCATGTCGTCGGTGCCCATCTTGCAGGTGCCGACGGGATGGTGATCGGTCTTGGCGTTGGCGCAGCCATAATCGAACAGGTCCTCGTCGCTGACCTTGCCGGGCCCCGGCAGCCGCTCGGCCAGCACGAACGGCTTGAGCGCCGTCTGCTGCATGATCTCGCGCGCGATCCTGAGACCCTCGATCGACATCTTGCGGTCGTGCGGATCGGCCCAGTAGTTCGGATCAATCAGGGGGGCCGCCGCCGGATCGTTCGAGGCGAGCCGCACCGTGCCGCGCGAGCGCGGATGCAGATAGGCCGAGTTCAGCGTCACCCCCGCATTCTTGAGTCGTGCAACGCCGGCCTCGATGCCCGAGCCAAGGCCTAAGTGGAACTGGATGTCGGGCGAGCGCGCATCGGGATCAGCATACCAAAAGCCACCGGTCTCAAAGAGGCTCGACGTCACCGGGCCGCTGCGGAACAGCACATATTGCAGCCCTGCCCACAGCGTGCGGTGAAGCTTCGCGACATTGTCGTAGGTGTGATCTCCCGTGCATTCGGAGATGACGAACAGGTCGAGATGGTCCTGCATGTTCTCGCCGACGCCCTTGAGGTCGTGGACGACTGATACACCGACGCTTTTGAGATGATCGGCCGGGCCGATGCCCGACTGCAGCAGCAGCTTGGGCGAGCCGATCGCGCCCGACGAGACCAGCACCTCGCGCGTCGAGCGGATGATCTCGACACCATTGCCGCTGGCCACCTCGACGCCGACCGCCCTGCCCTTTTCGACCACGATGCGGGCGACCCGCGCGCCGAGACGGACCGTCAGGTTGCGACGATCCTTGATCGGATCGAGATAGCCCATGGCCGCCGACGAGCGGCGCTTGTTGCGCTGGGTCAGCTGGTAGAAACCGACGCCGGCCTGTTGGCGGCCGTTGAAGTCGTGATTGTAGGGAATGCCGAGCTCCTGGCCGGCGCGGATATAGGCGTCGCAGATCGGCAGCGCCGCCGACGGCATCGACACCCCAAGCGGCCCGCCATAGGAATGATAGTCGTCGGCGAAGCGCTGATTGTCCTCGCAGCGCTTGAAGTAGGGCAGCACCGATCGGTAGTCCCAGCCGGTGCAGCCGTCCTCACTCGCCCACAGATCGTAGTCGGCAGCATTGCCGCGTGTGTAGAGCTGGGCGTTGATGCTGGAGCCGCCGCCAATCACTTTGGCCTGGGTGTAGCGCAGCACGCGGCCCTTCATGTGTCTCTGCGGCACGGTCTCCCAGCCCCAGCTTGCCACGCCCTTAGTCATCTTGGCGAAGCCAGCCGGCATGTGGAACAAAGGATTCCAGTCGCCGCCGCCGGCTTCCAGCAGCAAAACGCGCACGTCAGGATCCTCGCTCAGCCGGTTGGCGAGCACGCAGCCGGCGGGGCCAGCACCTGTGATGATGTAGTCGTAGGTCATCGTCCTGCTCTCACAGTCGCGCGACCGACAGCGCGCCGTCGGCCTTGATGATCGAACCGCTGGCGAAGCCGAAGGCGCCGCCGGCAAGTGCGGCGGCGATGCGGCCGATATCATCGGGCTCGCCCCAGCGTTTTGCTGGCACCAGCCCGTCGGCGATCAGCCGGTCGTATTTTTCCGCCACCTTGGCGGTCATGTCGGAACGGATGATGCCTGGCCGGATCTCGAAGACGTCGATGCCGGTGCCGGCGAGCCTGAGCGTCAGGCCTTGTGTGAAGGCGGCGAGCCCGGCCTTCGACATGCAGTAGTCGAGCCGCTCGGGAGAGGTCATTTCGGCCGAGATCGAGGTGATGTTGATCACGGTTCGGCGCTGGCCCGACAGCGGAATGGCCAGCATCGCCCTGAGCACGGCCTGGGTAAAGAACACCGTGCCGCGCAGATTGACCGCCATGATGGCGTCGAAATTCTCTGATGTGAGTTCGAGGAAGTCCCCGCGCACCCTGGAGGCGATGCCGGCATTGTTGACCAGGCAGTCGACCCGCCCGAAATGCTCCACGATCTTCGCCACCGTCGCGGCATGGCCGCCAATGTCGGCGAGGTCGGAGGCGACGAACAGTACCTTGGCACCGTGCATTTCAAGGCCGGACACGGCGTCGGCCGCAGCCCGGTCCTCCTCGCGATCGGTGATGGCGAGGTCGAAGCCCGCTTCGGCAAGCGCCTTTGCGACGGCAAGGCCGATGCCGCGGCGCGCACCGGTCACCAGCGCCACCGGTTTCGCCTGGGCGCTCATGCCGCGAGGTCCTTCGTGGCGATGTGGTCGGCGACGCGCAGCGCCTGCGCTGCAATCGTCAGCGCCGGATTGACCGCCGCCGAGGTCGGCAGGAAGCTCGCATCGACCACGAACAGGTTCGGGTGGTCGAAAGCGCGACACCAAACGTCGAGCGGCGCGTCCTTGGGGTCCTTGCCCATCCGCACGGTGCCGCACTGGTGCGAGGGCGTGCGCTTGTCGAAGGCGCGGGACATGACAACAGGAAAGCCTGCACTACGCAGCACCGCCTTGAGCTTCTCCACCAGCTTCAGATGCGTGTCCCAGTTGGTGCGCACCCATTTGAGCACGATGCGGTCGCCGTCGACCATCACACGGCTTTCCGGCGACGGCAGGTCCTCGCTGATCGCGTAGAAGTCGATCGAATGCGCCGCGATCAGGTTCAGCAGCCATTCCGGCACCGACGGCATCACGCCTTTCAGGATCGTGCCCGAAACGCGCCCGAGCAGTTGCACATTGCCGAGCGGCGGTCCGCCCTCGCCGTCCGAGAGGTAGAAATCGTTGAAGCCGAAAGTCTTCTGGTAGACAGAATCGTTGCGGAACCACGGGCTGAGCGCAATCACCGCCGTCGAGTTGTGGTTCATGAAGTTGCGGCCGACCTGGTCGGAGCTATTGGCAAGTCCGTTCGGATAGGCGTCGTTGGCTGAGCGCAGCAGAAGTGTCGCCGACTGCACCGCACCTGCCGACAGGATGACAAGCTTCGGCCTGAGCACCCGGCTCTCGCCAGCTTGCGTGAAGTGCACCGCTGATATGTTGCGCCCGTCGGGATCGGTCTCCAGCCGCGTCACCTTCGCGCCGGTCTGCAGCCTGACGTTTTCATGCTTTAGCGCCGCCGCGAGTGCTGCCGTCTCGGCGTCCATCTTGCCGTCGAAGCTGTTGGGGTGAGCGTCCCACGGCGTCTTGCCCTTGGCGAGCCAGCGCTCGATGTCGACACCGAGCGGCAGCGAATAGGGATGTACGCCCTTGGCCGTAAGGCGCGCCCGCAGCTTGGCGATTGCCGGCTCGTCGGCGATCGGCGGCAAGCCATAGGGCTTGGAATGCGCGGGCTCGGTCGGGTCTTCGCCCAGCGCGCCGCGCACCTGGTACAGTTCCTCAGCCAGCCCATACCACGGCTCCAGTTCCTCGTAAGGAAACGGCCACGCCGGCGAGATGCCTTCGAGATGGCGCATCTCGGCAAAATCCTCGCGGCGATATCGCGTCAGAACCGCGCCGTAGAATTTCGAATTGCCGCCGACATTGTAGTAGTTGCCAGGGTTGAAGCCGTTGCCGTCTGAATCGTACCAGGTCTCGTCGGGGCGGAAATGGCCACGCTGGAAGATGGCGCGCTGGTCGCGGTTTTCGGGACGGTCCTCAATGTGACCTCCGGTCTCCAGGATCAGGATTTCAGCGCCGGTCGTGGCGAGGCCGGCAGCGACCGTCGCGCCGCCGATGCCAGAGCCGATGATGACGATGTCAGGCGATGCGCTCATGTCAGCCGATACGCAACTGGCTCTTGGGGTCGAAGAAGACCGCCTTGTCGAGATTGAAGGCGAGCTTCGTCGTCTGGCCCGCCGAAATGTGCGCATCGGCGCGCAGGCGCGCCACCACTTCCTTGCCGCCCAGTTTGGTAACGGCGAAGGTATCCGAACCCGCCGGCTCCACCACCTCGATCAGGCAATCGCCCTGGGCGATGGACTTAGCGTTGCGGTCGGCACCGTCGGGATCTGTCAGCGCCTCCGGGCGCACACCAAAGATGATCTCCTTGCCCGAATAGGCGCCGAGCGCGCCGTTCGCCGTCTTGATGGGTAGCGCCAGTGGCCGTTCGCCGGGCCGGTCGAGCACCACGCTCAACCCCTCCGCCCCGCCTTCGAGCCTGCCGTTGAGCAGGTTCATCGCCGGCGAACCCATGAAGTCGGCGACGAACATGTTGGCCGGACTGTTGTAGATCTCGGCCGGCGTGCCGAACTGCTGGAGTATGCCGTCCTTGAGCACGGCGATCTTGGAAGCCAGCGTCATCGCCTCGATCTGGTCGTGGGTGACGTAGACGATGGTCGTCTTCATGCGCTGGTGCAGGCGCTTGATCTCGGTGCGCATGTCGACGCGCAGCTTGGCGTCGAGGTTGGACAGCGGCTCGTCGAACAGGAACACTTGGGGATTGCGCACCAGCGCCCGGCCCATGGCAACGCGCTGGCGCTGGCCGCCGGAGAGCTGGCTCGGCTTGCGGTCGAGCAGGTGGCCGATCTGCAAGATGTCGGCGACCTGCTTGATCGCCTTGTCGCGCTCGTCCTTGGGCACGCCGCGGATTTCCATGCCGAAGGCGATGTTCCCCGCGACCGTCATGTTCGGGTAGAGCGCATAGGACTGGAACACCATGGCGATGTCGCGCTTCGACGGATGCAGCCCGTTGACCGACTTGCCGTTGATGGCAATCTCGCCCGAGGTGATCGGCTCCAGCCCGGCAATCGTGTTGAGCAGCGTGGACTTGCCGCAGCCGGACGGTCCGACGAGCACCAGGAATCCGCCCTTGTCGATCTCGATGTTGATGTCCTTGAGGATCTCCACCTGGCCGTAGGACTTGTAGAGACTGCTGATCTTGAGGAACGACATGGGCTTACCCCTTGACCGCGCCGGCCATCAGGCCGCGCACGAAGTAGCGTCCGGAGACGATGTAGACGATGAGGGTGGGAAGCGCCGCAAGGATCGCGCCGGCGAAGTGGACGTTGTATTCCTTCACGCCGGTCGATGAGTTGACCAGGTTGTTCAGCGCCACCGTGATCGGAATGGAGTTAAAGCCGGAGAAGGACGAGCCGAACAGGAAGTCGTTCCAGATGTTGGTGAACTGCCAGATGACGGTGACGACGATGATCGGCCCCGACGACGGCAGCAAAATGCGCCGAAAAATCTGGAAGAAGCTCGCGCCGTCGATCTGCGCTGCGCGCACCAGTTCGGTCGGGAACGCCTCGTAGTAGTTGCGGAAGAACAGCGTGGTGAAGCCGAGGCCGTAGATGGCGTGGATCAGCACCAGCCCGGTGATGGTGCCGGCAAGCCCGGTCAGTCCGAGAATGCGCGCCGACGGGATCAGCACGATCTGGAACGGGATGAAGCAGGCAAGCAGCATCATGCCGAAGACGATGTTGTCGCCCTTGAAACGCCATTTGGTCAGCACATAGCCGTTGAGCGCGCCGAGCATGGTCGAGAGGGCGACGGCCGGCACAACCATCAGCACCGAGTTGAGGAAATAGGGTTTTAGGCCCGTCGGCTGCACGCCGATCTGCGCCGTCGACCAGGCCGACAGCCACGGCGCGATCGTCCATTGCTGCGGCAGCGCCAGCATGTTGCCCTGCCGGATCTCCTCCAGCGGCTTCAGCGAATTGACGATCATCACGTAGAGCGGCAGCAGGTAGTAGACCGCAAACAGGATCAGCACGGCATAGATCAGGGCGCGGGCGAAGACGCCGTTGCGGGTGGCGACTTCCTGGGAGCTCATTTCTTCCTCCCCAGTTCGGAATAGAGATAGGGCACGATGATCGCGAAGATCATCATCAGCATGATGATGGCCGAGGCGGCGCCCATGCCCATCTCGTTGCGGCCGAAGGTGAATTTCTGCATGAACAGCGCAGGCGTCCAGGTCGCAGTGCCGGGGCCGCCGTCAGTCATCGCCACGACAAGGTCGTAGGACTTGATGGCGAGGTGGGCGAGCACCACGAAGGCCGAAAGGAATACCGGCCGCATCAGCGGGATGATGATGCGGCGGTAGATGGTCATGGTCGAGGCGCCGTCGATCTGGGCCGCCTTGATGATCTCGTTGTCGACGCCGCGCAACCCGGCGAGGAACATCGCCATGACGAAGCCGGACGACTGCCAGACCGCGGCGATGACGATGGTGTAGATCGCCATCTTGCCTTCCTTGATCCAGCGGAACGAGAAGCTCTCCCAGCCCCACGACTGCATCACGTGCTCGAGGCCGATGCCGGGATCGAGGAACCATTTCCAGGCGACGCCGGTGACGATGAAGGACAGCGCCATGGGGTAGAGATAGATCGGCCGCAGAAAACCTTCGCCGCGAATCTTCTGGTCGAGGAAGATGGCGAGGCCCAGGCCGATTGCACTGCACACCACGATGTAGAGTACCGAGAATATGGCGAGGTTCTTGAGCGCGGTGATCCAGTTCGGGTGGTTGAACAGCCTGACATAATTGCCGAAGCCGACCCAGGTGGAAAAGTCTGGCAGCAGCTTCGAGCCGGAGAACGACAGGAAGGCTGTGAAGATGATGAAGCCGTAGACGAAGATGAGGATCACCGCGAAGCTCGGCGCCAGCACGATCTTCGGCAGAAGATCCTGCAGCGTCGCACGCGGGTTCGCCACCGCGCGGGGGGCGGTCGTCGTGAGTTCGGCCATGAGTCCAGCCTCTGGTTGTCAGGTAGGAAGTGCCCCGGCCGGAGCCGGGGCACGGGCTAAAATCAGCCCTTGGCGGCGGCAACCGCCTCGACCAGCGCGGCGGCGGCGGCCTTGGAGTCGAGCTCGCCGTTGAAGTGGCGGGTGACCACGTCATAGAGCGCGTTCTTGACCGCAGCCGGGGCCGCATAGCCATGCGCCATGGAGCCGAACAGCTTGCCGCTGGAGTTGGCTTCGGCCAGGTCCTTGATGCCCTTCTTGCCGCAATCGTCGAAGGCTGTATCCGGCACGTCGGTGCGCGCCGGCACCGAGCCCTTGACCACGTTGAACGACGACTGGAAGGCCGGATCCTCGATGTCGGCGGCCATCTTCAGCTGCGCCGGCTTCTTGTCGTCGCCGACCTTGAACATCATGAACATGTCGGAGTTGAAGGTGACCGCGCCCTGCGTGCCGGGGAAGCGGATGCAGACGAAGTCGGTGCCCGGCTTCTGGCCTGCCTTCAGGAACTCGCCCTTGGCCCAGTCGCCCATCATCTGCATGCCGGCCTTGCCCTCGATGACCATCGCCGAGGCAAGGTTCCAGTCGCGGCCGGAGAAGTCCTTGTCGACATAAGTCTTGAGCTTGGCCATGCGGTCGAAGGCCTCGACCATCTTGTCGGAACCCAGTGCTGCCGGATCGAGATCGATCATCGACGATTTGTAGAAATCCGTGCCGAGCGACAGCACGACGGCGTCGAAGATGGTGGCGTCCTGCCAGGCCTGGCCGCCATGGCCGAGCGGGGTGATGCCGTTGGCTTGCATCTTGTCGAGCACGGCAACGAGTTCGTCCCAGCTCTCGGGCGCCTTGCCGCCGGCGGCATCAAGCGCCTTCTTGCTGATCCAGACCCAGTTGGTCGAGTGCACATTGACCGGTGCTGCAATCCATTTGCCATCATGCTTGGCGAAGTTCTGGAGTGCCGCCGGCACAACCTTGTCCCAGCCTTCCTTGTCCGCCACTTCGCCAAGGTCGCCGACCACGCCCTGCTTGGCCCAGTCGGTGATGTCGAAGCCGAGCGCCTGCACGGCGGTGGGCGGATCGCCTGCCGTGACGCGGGCGCGCAGCGCCGTCATCGCCGCTTCGCCGCCGCCGCCGGCAACCGGCATGTCCTTCCAGGTGACGCCCTGGCTTTCGAGGTTCTTCTTCAGCACGTCGAGAGCCGCGGCCTCGCCGCCGGATGTCCACCAGTGCAGCACTTCGACGCTATCGGCAGCATGCGCCAGCGGCATCGGCGCAGCGAGCAACGTCGCCACGGCTGCGGTACTCATCAAAAACTTACGCATTCCAGTTCCTCCCGGGTTGCAAGCTCTTCACGCGCTATCGCGTGCCATAATTTCCCCTTGGCTCCGCCTCGGGGAATCCCTCCTCCCGACCGCTCGGGCCTATGCCTCCTTGGGCATCCAGTGGCCCGTTCGCGGTCCGACATGCATGTTCAGCGTCTTCGTCTCTGTATAGTCCTCGACGGCATGGCGGCCGAGTTCGCGGCCGATGCCCGACTGGCGGTAGCCGCCGAAGGGCAGTTCGGCGGCGCCGTCCATGAAGGTGTTCATCCAGATGGTGCCGGCCCGCACGCGACGGCCGACGCTCAGGCAGGTGTCGAAGTCGCGACTCCACACGCCAGCCGACAGGCCATAGTCGATCGCATTGGCGATGCGGATCGCCTCATCTGTGGTCTCGAAGGCAAGTACCGAAAGCACCGGTCCGAACACCTCCTCACGCGCCACCGACATTTCGGGGGCGACCGACGACAGGATCGTCGGTTCCATGAACTGGCCAAGGCCGAGATCGGCAGCAGAACCACCGATGGCGATACTTGCGCCACTTTCACTTGCACCTTTCACATAGTTTACAATCTTCGCAAGATGCTGCGGCGTGATGATTGCACCAACTTGCGCCAAAGGATCGAGCGGATCGCCGACCTTGACCTTCGCAGACAGCGCGGCGACCCTGGAAACAACCTCGTCGGCGATGTCGCGATGGACGATCAACCGCGAGCCGGCATTGCAGCATTCGCCGGCGTTGAAATAGGCGCCGAACACCGCCGCATCGATGAAGTCGTCGAGATTGGCGTCGGGGAAGACGATCTGCGGGTTCTTGCCGCCGAGTTCCAGCGATACCTTCTTCAGCGTCTGCGCCGCATTGGCCATGGTCAGCCGCCCCACCCCGGTCGAGCCGGTGAAGGACACCATGTCGACGCCCGCGTGGCTGGTCAGCGGCGCGCCGACTTCGGGTCCGGTGCCGACGATGATGTTGACCACGCCCGCCGGCACACCCGCTTCGAGCAGGATTTCGCCCAGCACCAGCGTTGAAGCAGAGGTCAGCTCCGACGGCTTGACCACGGCAGTGCACCCGGCGGCGAGCGCGAAAGGAAGCTTCTGGCTGACGATCAGGAACGGGAAGTTCCACGGCGTGATGATGGAGACGACGCCAATCGCCTCGCGCAGCACCACGCCCAGCGTGCCGTCGCCGAGCGTGTTGTAGCTCTCGCCATGCAGGTCGCGGGCAAGGGCGGCCGCATAGCGCCAGATGTCGGCGGCACCTCCGAGTTCGCCCCTCGCCTGCGAGATCGGCTTGCCGGATTCGATGCAGTCGAGAAAGGCGAGTTCGTCCGAACGCTGCTCGATCAGGTCGGCACAGCGCAGCAAAATGCGCGAGCGCTCGGCACCGGTCATTCGCGGCCAGTGCCCGTCGTCGAAGGCCTTTCGCGCGGCGGCGATGGCGCGGCTCGCATCGGCTGACGTCGCCGCCGCGTAGCGGCTGACCACAGTGCCATGGCCGGGACTGGCGCGCTCGATGGTTTTGCCCTCTGTGCCGCCGCTCCATTTGCCGTCGATCAGCATCTTGAATTCGCGGACCTTGAAGCCGTCGAGCGGCTTTGGGCGCATCAGGACCGTCATCACCATTCTCCCGCAAATTTCGTCGCGCGCTTTTCGCTGAAGGCGGCGAGCCCTTCCCTCAGGTCGCCGGTCTTGGCGACGAGAATCGAGCCCAGCGCCTCGACAGCGGTCCCATTGTCTTCGCCATTGGCCGTAGCGATCATCAATTTTGCGACCTCCAATGCCGCAGGGCCACGCGCTGCGATCCGGGCCGCACAGTCGCGCGCGGCAGCGAGTGCCTGGCCAGTGTCGACCACATGATCGACCAGCCCGAGTGCCGCCGCCTCGTCAGCGGAAAAAACCTCGCCGCCCAGCACCATGCGGCGCACCACCTGCGCACCGGCGCGGCGCACCAGTCGCTGCGTGCCCGACCAGCCCGGCACCATGCCGAGCCCGGTCTCGGGCAGGCCGATCTTCACATGGCGTTCAGCGATGCGGATATCAGCGGCAATGGCGAGTTCCAGTCCCCCGCCCAGCGCGTGGCCGTTGATGGCGGCGATCAGCGGCATGCGCAACGTCGCCAGCCGCTCGAACACGCGGTGGCCGAAGCGCACCCAGGCGTGGCCGAACTCGTTGGGCGTCATGCCGCCCCAGGCCTTGATGTCGCCGCCCGCCGAAAACGCCTTGCCCTCGCCGGTGAGGATGGCGACACGGATCTCCGCATTGGCCTCGACCTCGTCGCAGGCCGCCGACAGCGCCTTCAGCATGTCGATGTCGAGCGCATTGAGCCTTTCCGGCCGCGCCACTGTGATGGCCGCGAGATGGCCGTCGAAGTCTACCTTGATGCGCGGGTCAACCATTGATGCCCTCCAGCCTGCGCACGGCCTTGCGCGGCAGCTTGAGCCCGATAGGGGCCGGGGCGAACAATGCCGCATCCATCTGCTTGAGTTTGTCGGAGACGATCAACGGGAATTCCGACTGTTCCAGGATATGCGCCGCAAGATCGACGCCGGGCGCGATCTCGGTCAAAACGACGCCCTCTGATGTCAGCTTCATGACGCAGCGCTCGGTGACATAAGTGATGTCCTGGCCCTGCTCGACGCCGCGGCGGCCCGAGAAGGTGACATGCTCGACCTCGTTGACCAGCTTCCTGAGCTTGCCTTCCCTGTCGATGACCAGCTTGCCGCTGGCAATGTCTAGCTTGGCACCGGCATTGAACATGCCGGAGAAGACGATCTTCTTCGCCCGCGCGGTGATGTCGACGAAACCGCCGGCGCCCGCCGTCACATGCGGCCGGAAGCTGAGTTTTGAGACGTTGACCGAACCGTTGCGGTCGATCTCGAGGAACGACAGCAGCGAGGCGTCGAAGCCCGCGCCCTGGAAATAGGTGAACTGGTAGGGCGAGGGCATGAAGGCATCGGCGTTGGAGGCGCAGCCGAAGGCGAAATCGAGCAGCGGCACACCGCCGACGGCCCCCTGCTCGATCACCCAGGTGACCTCGCCGTGCAGCCCCTCTTCGAGCAGGATGCGCGGCACATTGGCCGAAATGCCGAAGCCCAGATTGACCGCACTGCCCGCTTCCAGTTCCTGCGCCACGCGGCGCGCGATAACCTTCTGGATGTTGAATTCGGGCACGCGAAAACTGTCGAGCGGGCGCATGATCTCGCCCGAGATCGCCGGATCGTAGCCCGTCTGGGTCGTCTGCTTCTGCTCGGGATCGACGACGATGTAATCGACCAGCATGCCGGGCACGCGCACGTCATGCGGCCTGAGCGAGCCGGCCTTGGTGATGCGCTTGACCTGGGCAATGACGATGCCGCCATTGTTGCGGGCGGCCAGCGCCTGGTCGAGCCCGCCGAGATAGGCCCCTTCATGCTCATAAGTCAGGTTCCCGCCTTCGTCGGCCGTGGTGGCGCGGATGATGGCCACCTGCGGCTTGATAATAGGAAAAAAGAGCCAGTCCTCGCCCTCGAAGGTGATCTTCCTGACCAGCGGTTCTGCAGCGGCGCGTTCATTCATGGCGCAGCCCTGGCGCTCCGGGTCGACGAAGGTGTCGAGCCCGACCTTGGTCAGCACGCCGGGCCGCTTGGCTGCTGCCTCGCGGTGCATATCGAACATGATGCCCGAGGGCACGTTGTAGGCGGCGACCTCTTCATTGCCGATCATCTGCCAGATCAGCGGCGGCTCGGCGCTCGACGGACCGGAAGGATAGGAGCCAGCGATGACCTTCTTCAACAGGCCCTTCCTGGCGATATGGTCGACCCCCTTGATGCCGCTCATGTCGCCGGCGGCGATCGGGTGCAGCGTCGTCAGCTCGCGCGGATGCCCTGATGCCTCGAAGCGTTCGCCGATCGCCCAAAGCATCAGGTCGGGGCAACCCAGCCCGCTCGACGACGACACCGAGACCACGGCACCATCAGGAATCAGGCTGGCCGCTTCGGCCGGTGTTACGTGCTTGCCCATAGTTCAGAGCCCCGCTTCGATGGCGACTGCCTTGCAGGTCGCGCCAACTGTACGACCGCAAGCCTGCTCGCGCGGATCGCGCCGATCATGCTCGCCCTGATCGGCCCCCAGCGCGTCATGCCGAATGCACTCCTTGCTCCCTGGTTCCTTGCGGCGCGCCGCAGCTTTCGCGCACCACCAGCCGGACCGAGGCAACGATCGCCTCGGCGTCGAAATGACCGGCGTTGATCTGCTTGAGCAGCAGTTGCGCCGCCCGCCGGCCCATGCCCTGCGGGTTGACCGAGACGGTGGTCAGCGCCGGCACTGCAGTCTTTGCCTCGATCACGTCGTCGAAGCCGATGACGCCGAACTCTGTGCCCGGCTCGATGCGCGCGCTGCGCAAGCCATCGCAGACGCCAAACGCCACAGCGTCGTTGAAGCACAAGGCCGCAGTCGGCCGGTCTCCGAGCAGCAGCATCCGCTCGACCGCTGCCACGCCGCCGGCGCGGGAAGGTGCGGAACTGATGACAAGCTCATCTGCGGCTTCGAGGCCGGTCTCGCGCAGCCCCTCGCGAAAGCCGCGCATGCGCTCGTCGAAGACGGCGGTATCGCTGAAGCCGCCGAGGAAGGCGATGCGGCGATGCCCGAGCGAGATGAGATGACGCACGGCGGCGGCAGCGCCCGCCTGGCCGTCCGAAACCACCGAAGACACCTTCAGCCCCGGAACGTTGCGCGCCACGAGCACCACGGGCAGGCCGCTGTCGACCAGCGGCTTGAGGTCGGCGGCAGTGGTACCGCGCGCCGGCGACAGGATCAGCCCGGCCATGCCGTGCTCGCGCATCGAGGCGATCACCTCGCCCTGCCGGTCGGCATTCTCGGAAGTATTGGCCATAAACTGGATGTAGCCGGCGGACTGCACGACCATGTCCATGCCGACGGCCAGTTCGGCGAAGAAGCTGTTGGTCAGGTCGTTGACGACGATGCCGACGATCTTCGATTTCGCTTGGCGCAGGTTGGCGGCGCCCCGATTATAGACATAGCCGAGCTCACGGATCACCGCGCCGACCCTGGCGCGCGTCTGCTCGTTGACCAGCGAGCTACCCTGGAGCACCAGCGACACGGTCGACTTGGACACGCCGGCGGCGCGCGCGACATCGACGACCGTCACCTTCGACTGCTTCAACCTGACCCTCCAGGCACGGGCGTCTTGAGGCCCATTTCGCGAATCCATTAATTGGATCGTTCCAAATTGTCAAGCAATCGGCGCATCGGGAAGGCCTGCTTCAGGCCTGATGCTTGTGGAGCACAAAGGCCATATGGCAGCTCTGGCCCCCGGTATGATCTAATTCAAACGATTTTTTTTGTTTTCCCGACTTGACGATACAAATCACCAGCGATCGTCGGCAGTCGCCACATGCCGGGCACGAATAGCCTTGAAATTTGGAACGATCTAAATTACCAGATGCGTCGATCAAGGGAGGAACCCATGACCAGGCTCGTGAACCTGCCGCAGGCGGACCGCACTGTGACGGAGTATCGGCTCGTCGGCACGCCGCTGGAGCGCCCCTCCACCATGCCCGTTTTCAGCCGCATCGCCTATGCCGCAGCCCACGTCGTCTCCGACCCGTGGGCGGTTTCGATGCCGTGGGACAAGCCGGCGATCGACTGGGATGCGACGATGGCCTTCCGCCATCATCTCTGGTCGCTGGGCTTCAAGATCGCCGAAGCGATGGACACCTCGCAGCGCGGCATGGGGCTCGACTGGGCGGGTGCCCAGGAGCTGATCCGCCGCTCGCTCGCAGAGATGCGCACTGTGCCCGGCGCCGACCTCGCCTGCGGTGCCGGCACTGACCAACTCGACAAGCGCGATGCGCGTTCGCTCGACGACGTGATCGCGGCTTACGAAGAACAGTTCGGCTTCGTCGAGAAGCACGGCGGCCGCGCGATCATGATGGCGAGCCGCGCGCTCGCCCATGTCGCCACCTCGCCCGGCGATTATCACAAGGTCTATGGCCGCATCCTCGGTCAGGCCAGGGACAAGGTCATCCTGCACTGGCTGGGCGACATGTTCGACCCCGAACTCCAGGGCTACTGGGGCAGCAGGCGGGTTGAGGATGCCCTCGACACGGTGCTCGCCATCATCGCCGACCACAAGGACAAGGTGGACGGCATCAAGATCTCGCTGCTCGACCAGGCCCATGAGGTGGAGTTGCGCCGGCGCCTGCCCGAGGGCGTGATCTGCTTCACCGGCGACGACTTCAACTATGCCAATCTGATCGAGGGCGACGGTTTCAGGCACAGCCACGCTTTGCTCGGCATCTTCGATGCGGTGGCGCCCCAGGCATCGAAGGCGCTTGCTGCTTTAGCCAACGACGATCTTGCCACCTTCCGCGGCACGATCGAGCCGACGGTGCCGCTGTCGCGGAAAATCTTCGAGGCACCGACGCAATACTACAAGGCCGGCATCGTCTTCCTCGCCTGGCTGAATGGCCACCAGAGCCATTTCACCATGCCGTCAGGCATGCAGTCGGCGCGCGGACTGATCCACTATGCTGAAGTCTTCCGCCTCGCCGACCGGGCCAATGTGCTCGACCGGCCCGACCTCGCCGTCGCGCGGATGACAGCGCTGATGACGCAATACGGCGTCGCCTGACCGCTTCGGTTACTCCGGAAAGCGTCGGCTTGCCTTGGCCGCGGCAAGCATCTTGCCGTGAGCGTCCAGCGCCTTGACGCTGATGACATAGGTGTGGCTGCCCGATGGCGGGCACGGCCCCTTGTATCTGAACGCGCCATAGGGCAGCGACGACTGGCCCTTGTAGGCGACCGTGCCGCCGCCATGATGGAAGTGGGGCGCATTCAGATCGGTCATGAGAAAGTCGAGCTTCACCGTGCCTTCAGGCACGCCGGATATTTGGATCGGCGGCGAGTTGGGATCGAAGCACTTCTTCGTTGGCCCCCATTCGAAACTCATGTGCATCTCGGCGCTCGCTGCCGAGCTCATTGCCAGTAGAATTGAGCCTGCAAGCATCATGTGCATGGCAATCCTCCGCGGCCAATTCCGTGGCGTGACGGCCCAAACCATCACGCCACGAAGTGGCGCATCATAGCAGATCAGCCGCCATGCTGCCGGTCACATCAGGCCGAGTTGCTTGTAGAAGCTGAGCGCGTCGTAATAATCGCTCTGGCTGACGATCTTGCCGTCCTTGACCGAGAATACCGACACGCCGGGGAAGGAGAACTTCTTGCCAGTGGACTTGGTGCCGTCGGCCCAGTCGCCGGTGTTGGTACCGGAGAATTCCCATTCGAATGCGACCTTGTCATCCTGCACCACCGGTTTGCCCTTCATCTTCCATACCGCGTCGGGAACCGCGTTCAGGAAGTTGTCGATCACGCCGACCTTGGCGGTCTCCTTGCCCTCGGCAGGCTTTCCGACCGAGGCGTCGTAATAGACCACTTCTTCGGCGAAATGATCGGCCGCCTTGGCAGAGTCATGGGCGTTCCAGGCGGCGACATAGGCTTCGATCACGGCCTGGGGCGTGCCCTGCGCAAAGGCGGGCAAAATAGCTGGCGCTGTGGCCAGGAGTGCAGTGGCAAGTGCTGAGGATGCGAGAAACTGGCGGCGATGCATGTTTCTACCTCCTTTGTTTTTCTTCCTCCGTACATAGGAGACATGTTGCTGGCGGCGATGCCGACGCCAACTTTTTAAGGAGGGAATGGTGCAGGGAATTTTTCAAGCTCGCACGACGAACGCTAGCGACCGCGCAACCAGCCTCAATACCCCCACTCTCTATCCCTTCCCCCGAGGGGAAGGGAGGCATCGGAAATGAGCTTCACCTGACGTTCCTCCGCCTCGCCATCGGCGAGAGGAAATCTAGCCATGCGCAACCATCACATGGCGGACTGCGGTGTAGTCCTCCAGCGCGTAGACCGACATATCCTTGCCGTAGCCCGACTGCTTGAGGCCGCCATGCGGCATCTCGTTGGTCAGCATGAAATGCGTGTTGATCCAGGTGCAGCCATATTGCAGCCGCGCCGCCGTCGACATGCCGCGCGAGATGTCCCTGGTCCACACCGACGACGCCAGGCCGTAGTCGCTGTCATTGGCCCAGTTGACCGCCTCGTCGACATCGGAGAAGCGCGTAACTGAAACGACCGGCCCGAACACCTCGCGGCGGACGATCTCGTCCTCCTGCAGCGCTCCCGCAACCACGGTCGGCTGGTAGTAGAAGCCGCCGCCCTCGCCCGGCTTGCCACCGGTGGTGATGTCGATATGCCTGAGTTCCGAGGCACGCTCGACGAAGGAGGCGACGCGGTCGCGCTGGCGCTTGGAGATCAGCGGCCCGATCTCGTTTTCGGTGTCGTCGGCCTTGGCGTAGCGGATGGTCGAGACCGCCGACGACAGATCGGCGACCAGCTTGTCGTAGATTTTCTTGCCGGCATAGATTCGGCAGGCGGCGGTGCAGTCCTGGCCGGCATTATAGTAGCCGAAGGCGCGCAGGCCGTTCACCACAGCATCCAGGTCGGCATCGTCGAAGACGATGACCGGCGCCTTGCCGCCGAGCTCGAGATGCGTACGCTTGACCGTCTTGGCGGCTGCCTGCAACACCTTCTTGCCGGTGGCGACGTCGCCGGTGATCGAGATCATGTTGATCTTGGCGTGGTTGATCAGCGCATTGCCGACGCTCTCGCCGCGCCCGAGCACGACATTGACCACGCCCTCCGGCAGAACGTCGGCCAGGATCTTCGCCAGCTTCAGCGCCGTCAGCGGCGTCTGCTCCGAGGGCTTGAAGACCACCGTGTTGCCGCCGGCAATGGCGGGAGCAAGCTTCCAGGCCATCATCATCAGCGGATAGTTCCAAGGCGCAATGGAGGCGACGATACCGATCGGGTCGCGCCTGATCATCGAGGTGTGACCGGGCAGGTATTCGCCCGCCACCAGCCCCGGCATCGAGCGCACCGCACCGGCGAAGAAGCGGTAGCAGTCGACGATCGCCGGAATTTCGTCGTTGAGCACCGCATTGATCGGCTTGCCGCAGTTGAGCGCCTCGAGCCGGGCGAATTCTTGCGCCTCGGCTTCGATGCGGTCGGCGATCTTCAACAGATAGCCCGAACGCTGCGCCGGCGTGGTCTTCGACCAGGTGGCAAAGGCCTTCTCGGCAGCGCGCACCGCCGCCTCGATCTGCGCGTGGGAAGCTTCGGGCAGATTGAGGATCGTCTCCCCGGTGCGTGGGTTGAGGATAGCTTCCTCCGTGTCGGTGCCCCGCTCGAACTTCGAGCCGATCAGCATTTGGGTGTCCATGTAAGCTCTCCCTGGATGTCTGTCTCAAGAGAGCGAATAGGGAGTAGCGAATAGCGAGTAGAAACAAACGACCGAACTATTCGCTACTCACTACTCCCTATTCGCTGTTTTCATTTCCCCGCCCCGGTGATCTGGTCGCCTTCGCGGGTCAGGTAGTAGGCGGCAAGGATGGGCAGCAGCGTCGCAAGAACGACGACCATGGCGACGACATTGGTCACCGGGCGCTGGCGCGGCCGCACCAGTTCCTCGAGCATCCAGATCGGCAGCGTCTGCTGCTGGCCGGCGGTGAAAGTAGTGACGATGACCTCGTCGAAGGACAGCGCAAAGGCCAGCATGCCGCCGGCAAGCAGCGCCGTGCCGATATTGGGCAGGATGACATGGCGGAAGGTCTGGAAACCGTCGGCGCCGAGATCCATCGACGCCTCGATCAGCGAGCCCGAGGTGCGGCGGAAGCGTGCCACCGCGTTGTTGTAGACGACGACGACGCAGAAGGTGGCGTGGCCGAGCACTATCGTCCAGAACGAGAACGGGATCTCCGCCAGGCTAAAGGCCGAGCGCAGCGCAATGCCAGTGATGATGCCGGGCAGCGCGATCGGCAGAATGACCAGCAGCGAAATCGCCTCGCGGCCGAAGAATCGCGTCTGGCTGACGGCCGCAGCACACAACGTGCCGAGCACCAGCGCGATAGCAGTTGCGATTGCCGCGACCTGCAGCGACAGGCCGAGCGCCTGCCAGACATCTGGGCGTCCCCAGGTGACGGCGAACCACTGCGTAGTGAAGCCGGGCGGCGGCCACTGGTAGCTCTTCTCCTCGGTGGTGAAGGCGTAGACGAAGATCAAAAGGATCGGCAGGTGCAGGAAGGCGAGGCCCGCCGCCGCCGCGATCTTGATGCCCGTGGGCGCGGATTGCGAACGGTCAGAGCGCATCGAAGGCTCTCATGCGTTTGGCGCCCCAGAGATAGAAGCCCATGATGACGATGGGCACGACGGTGAAGGCTGCAGCGAGCGGGATGTTGCCGGCGGTGCCCTGCTGTGCGTAGACGGCCTGGCCGATGAACAGCCTAGATGTGCCGATGATCTGCGGGATGATGTAGTCGCCCAGCGTCAGCGAGAAGGTGAAGATCGAGCCGGCGACGATGCCCGGCAGGGCAAGCGGGAAAATCACATTGCGGAACGTCTGTCCCGGCGATGCCCCGAGATCGGACGAGGCCTCCAGTAGATTGGACGGCACACGTTCGAGGGATGCCTGGATCGGCAGGATCATGAACGGCAGCCAGACATAGACGAAGACGATGAAGGTGCCAGTGAACGACACCGACAGCGAATTGCCGCCGACGATGGGCAGCGACAGCCAGGCGTCGAGCAGCCACGACAGGTGCAGCTTGGCAAGCAGCCAGGTGAGGATGCCCTCCTTGGCGAGGATCAGCTTCCAGGCATAGATCTTGACCAGATAGCTCGACCACAGCGGCAGCATGACGCCGAGATAGAACAGCGCCTTCCATGTGCCGCGGGCATAACGCGCCGCGTAGTAGGCGATGGGGAAGGCAACGACGGCAGAAGCCAGCGTCACCAGTGCAGCCATCGTCACCGTGCGCACGATGATGTCGATATTCGCAGCCTGGAACAGGTCGCCATAGGTCTTGAGCGTGAAATGGCGGCTGATCAGGCCAGAATACTCGTCGATGGAAAAGAAGCTCTGCATCAGCAGCGCAAGCAGCGAGCCGATATAGACGATGCCGAGCCAGAGCAGCGGTGGGGCGAGCATCAACAGCAGCAGCAGCCCAGGGCGCCGCCACAAAAGGTCGGACAACGAGCCACCGATCCCGCCGCGTTTCGGCAAGATGGCGTTGGCGCGGGTCACAGCCTGGACGCTCACGCCGGCTCCTCCATCAGATGGAGCTGGTCGCGGTTGAAGGTGAGCATGACCCGCTCGCCGTCGTTGGGCAGGGACGTGCCTGCGGGCACGGTTGCGTGCAGCCGCAGGCCATCGGCATCGAGCGCCAGCTTGGTGGCGGCACCGAGATAGTGCCGCGACACGATGCGGGCGGCGACACCGTCGCCTGTCGTTGCACGACCGATGCGGATAGATTCCGGGCGCAGGCTGCCCCAGCGCCGCTGGCCGGCGTAGCGCTGGACGAAGTCGGGCGGCAGCACGTTGGAGGAGCCGACGAAATCTGCAACAAAGCGCGACGCCGGCCGCTGGTAGATGTCTTCGGGCGCGCCGACCTGCATGATGCGGCCCTCGTTGAACACCGCCACCCGGTCGGCCATCGACAGCGCCTCGCCCTGATCGTGGGTGACGAACACGAAAGTGATGCCGAGCGCCTTTTGCAGCAATTTGAGCTCTTCCTGCATGCTCTCGCGCAGCTTGAGGTCGAGCGCCCCCAATGGCTCGTCGAGCAGAAGCACTTTCGGCTTGTTGACCAGCGCGCGGGCGAGTGCGACGCGCTGGCGCTGGCCGCCTGAGAGCTGGCCAGGCTTGCGGCTGCCATAGCCCGGCAACTGCACCATCTTGAGCGCTTCCTCGGCGGCACGGTGGCGCTCGTCCTTGCCCACGCCCTTGACCATCAACCCGTAGGCGACATTGTCGAGCACGTTGAGATGCGGAAACAGCGCGTAGTCCTGGAACACGGTATTGACGTTGCGGCGATAGGGCGGCACGCCCTCCGCGCGCTCGCCGAAGATCGAGATGCTGCCCGAGGTCGGCTGATCGAAGCCGGCGACCAGCCTGAGGCAGGTGGTCTTGCCCGAGCCAGACGGCCCCAGCATGGCGAAGAATTCGCCGGGCTTTATCTCGAGGTCGACCGCATCGACGGCGCGCACCGCGCCGAAATGGCGGGAGACTTTCTGGAATGAGACTGCTGGGGTCATTGAATTTTCGACCATTGGACACATGAAATCACACGCCCTCACCTGCTTGCAAAGCAGGATGAGGGTGTCCGACGGCGCGGCCTACTTCCCCCTTGTGGGGAGGTCGCGCCGAAGGCGCGGGTGGGGGTAGTGGGCGTGCGTTGGCACCCCCACCCCGACGTGGCGCGTCGACCCTCCCCACAAGGGGGAGGGTGATGGGCTTCAGCGCCCGCCGATCACGCCGATATAGTCCGACACCCAGCGATAGTAGGGCACGCACTGGTCGTTCTGGCTGGCGCATTTCGAAACCGGCGTCTTCCAGAACTTGATCTTGGCAAAATCCTCGAAGCCGTTGGTCTTGCAACCTTCGTCGCCGAGCAGCGCATTGCCCTGGCAGGCGGCAGGCACGGCCGGGTTCGAACCGAACCAGGAGGCAAGGTCGCCTTGGAGCTTCGGGTTCAGCGAATGCTCGAGCCACATGTAGGCACAATTCGGATTGGCGGAGTCGACATGCATCATGGTGGTGTCCGCCCAACCAGTTGCCCCTTCTTCCGGAATGGTCGAGGCGACGGGCTGCTTTTCCGACTTGAGCAGGTTGACCTGGAACGGCCACGACCCGGAGGCGACCACGCCTTCATTCTTGAAGTCGTCGACCTGGATCATGGCGTCGTGCCAGTAGCGCCCGGCAAGGGTGCGCTGCACGCGCAGCAGGTCGAGGGCCGCCTTGTATTGATCCTCGTTGAGCTCGTAGGGATCCTTGATGCCGAGCTCGGGCTTGTGCGCCATCAGGTAATTGGCGGCGTCGGCAATGTGGATTGGGCCGTCATAGGCCTGGACGCGGCCCTTGTTGGGCTTGCCGTCGGGAAACTCCATCGCCTCGAAGACGACGTTCCAGCTCTTGGGCGCTTCCTTGAAGACGTTGGTGTTGTACATCAACACGTTCGGGCCCCACTGGTAGGGCACGCCATAGTGCTGACCGTCCACGGTGAACCACGGTGCGTCCTTGAGGCGCTCGTCGACGCTCGACCAGCTCTTGACCAGGTCGGTGTTCACAGGCTGGACCCGTTTTCCCGCGACGAGGCGGAGCGAGGCATCGCCCGAGGCGGTGACGAGGTCGAAGCCGCCCTCGTTCATCAGCGCCACCATTTCGTCCGAAGTCGCGGCGGTCTTGACGTTGACCTTGCAGCCGGTCGCCTTCTCGAAATCGGTGACCCAGTCGTAATTCTTGTCGGTCTCGCCGCGCTCGATATAGCCCGGCCACGCGATGATGTTGACCTGCCCCTCGCCCTTGCCGACTTCCTTGGCCTGCGCGACCGCCTGACCGGAAAAGCTGCATGCCAATGCAATGGCAGTGCAGGATTTCAGAAATGCCTTCATCTCCATTCTCCCATTTGCAGGGGCCGCTCTCGACCGGCGGCTTTGCCCTGAAATGAAAGGTGCGGCCAAAGTGCCGGTTTCGCAAATCCATTTACCAGAAGGGCGATATCGGTTTTCCCGATACCGCACATCCGGTCAGAGCTTCTGGCGAACCGTGCGCTGCCCCTGGGCGATGCCGATGAAGTCGCGCGCCGCCGCAGGCAGCGACGAGCCGCGCCGCCACACCATGCCGACCTGCACCACGGGAAGCGAGCCGGAGACGTCGCGCGACTCGATGCGGTCGCCTTCGAGCGACCACGGCCGGTAGACCAGGTCGGGCAGGAGCGCGACCCCTGCCCCGGTCGCCACCAGCGAGCGCACCGCCTCGACCGAACGGGTGCGGAAGGCGACGTGCGGCTTTGCGCCGATAGCCGACAGCAGCTTGCCGGTGTTCTCCTCGATCTCGTCGACCGACAGCATGATGAGCGGTTCGCTGGCAATGTCCTCGACGCCGATGATCTCGGCCGAGGCGAGCGGATGGCCGAGCGGCAGCCACAGGCGATAGGCCGAGACCTCGAGGATTTCCGACTGCAGCGCCATGCGGTCGCGCAAGTTGGAAATGACCATCACCGCCACATCGAGCTTGCCGCCGACGAGCAGGTGCTCGAGATAGTCGCCATTGTCCTCGATGGCCGAAATCTCCACCGCCGGATGGGCCCGCCGGTAGCGCGCCAGAAGGTCCGACAGCACATAGCCGGCAACCAACGAAGTAACGCCGAGCTTCATCTGGCCGGTGGTTGCCGCCTGGCCGCCGAAGAAGGTGCGCCGTGCATCCGACACGTCAGCCAGGATCTTGGTGGCGTGGCGCAGGAACTGGTGGCCCTTGTGGGTGATGTTGAGGCCGCGCGGATGGCGCTCGAACAGCTCGACGCCGAGGTCGGCCTCGAGTTCCTTGATCGCCTCGGTGACCGACGATTGCGAGATCGATAGGTTCTGCGCTGCCCGCGAAATCGTGCCCTGCTCGGCAACGGCGACGAAGAACTGGAGTTGGCGAAGGGTGAAGGCCATGGCCAGACTAAACAGGCTGGCAAGAGATTTGGGAAGGCCCTGTCCGCTACAGCGCCGCGCGTCCATTCGGACGCGCAAAGGACGCTGTAAGACTGTAAGTTGGTGCATGATCCTTTCCGAAAATCGAATCCGATTTTCGCTACGCGGACCTTCGGTTCGGGGTCATGCACTAGCCGAGTCTGAGGGCCACGACGCCGGTGATGATGCCGAGTGCTGCCGCAGCGCGCCATCCGGTCATCTTCTCGCCAAGTGCAAAGACCGAGATCAGCATGGCAAACAGGATCGAGGATTCACGCAGTGCGGCGACCGAAGCGATCGGCGCCTTGGTCATCGCCCACATGGCGATCCAGTAGGCCGCGCCGCTGAGCACACCGGTAGTCAGCCCGAGCTTCCAGTTGGCAGCAAGTCGGGGCAGTTGCGAGCGGCCGCGCAGCACTAGAAACAGCACCAGCGACCAGGCCGCATCGCAGAGGAACAGCCAGACGGCATAGCTTGTCGCCGAGGAGGCAAGCCGCGCGCCGCTGCCGTCGGTGAGCGTGTAGCCGGCGATGAACAGCGAGGTGATGAGCGCATAGACGACGGCATGCCGGTTGAGGCGGCCGAGATCCGCGCCGCCGCGAAACGACATGACGAAGGTGCCGAGCGACAGCAGTGCGATGCCGACGACGGCTGCCGTCGATGGAAATTCCTGAAGCAGGAAGATGCCGCCGATGGTGGTGAGCAAGGGGGCCGCGCCGCGCGCCAGCGGATAGGTCTGGGCGAGGTCGCCAGCCTGATAGGCGCGGATGAGAAACAGCTTGTAGCCCATGTGGCACATGACCGACGCGGCGATCCACGGCCAGACCTCGGCTTTCGGAAACGCCACGAAAGGCGCCAGCGGCAGCACCATCGCGGCCATGCCGAGGGTCAGCACAGTGACCGACAGGAAGCGGTCGAGCTCGACCTTGACCTGGGCGTTCCAGATCGCGTGCATGGCGGCGGCGCCGAGGACGGCAAGGAATACGGTCAGGCTCATGTCGATGTCGTTCGCCCTGCTACGCCTGCCGGCACAAAACTTAACCGGCTCAGCATTCCGAGCCGAAGTAACCGGCAATGGCACCAAGCGCAACAGTCAGCCTAGCCGGCGTGATGGGCCAGAGTGAGACGCATCCATGTAAGGGAAGAAGCACCGCTTCAAAATGGCAGGCGCACACGGGCGCGACAAGCAATGAGACAAGCAAAAGGCGGGGAAAGCTCCCCGCCTTGCGGCAATTCAAATTGCCGGAGCCAAGCTGAGCTTAATGCAGCACCAGCACGTCGCCGGAGGAGAAGCTGATCTCGGTCTTTTCGCCGACGACCGGCGGCGGGCTGCTCGGGCTGTTGAAGGTGTCGAGCGAGACCATGTTCTGGCCGACGCCGACGCGGACGCGGATGACCGAGCCAAGGAAATGCACATCGGCGATCTGGCCCGACAGGTTGGTGTCGGCGCCAGGCCGGCGGCCAAGCGAGATGGCTTCGGGACGCAATGCGAGCGACAGCGTATCGCCGGACCTGGAACCGTTGAGCTTGCCCTTGAGGTCGATTTCCTCGGTGTTGACCCTGACCTTGCCCGACGAGGCATCGCTGACGGTGCCCTCGAGCACGTTGAGGGTGCCGACAAAATTGGCGACGAACTTGGTCGCAGGCCGGTTGTAGATCTCGAACGGCGTGCCGGTCTGGTCGGCGCGGCCTTCGTTCATGACCACGATGCGGTCCGACATCGACAGCGCCTCTTCCTGGTCATGGGTGACGAAGATGGTGGTGATGCCGAGTTTCTTCTGGATCGAGCGGATTTCCTCGCGCAGCGAGATGCGCACCTTGGCGTCGAGCGCCGACAGCGGCTCGTCGAGCAGGAGCAGCTTGGGCTTGGGTGCGAGCGCGCGGGCAAGCGCGATGCGCTGCTGCTGGCCGCCGGAGAGCTGGTAGGGATAGCGGTCGCCGAATTCCGGCAGCTTGATGATGTTGAGCATTTCGGCGACGCGCGCCTGCGCCTCGGCCTTGCCCATGCCGGCGACCTTGAGACCGAAGCCGATGTTCTGGGCAACGGTGAGGTTGGGGAACAGTGCATAGGCCTGGAACACCATGCCTATATTGCGCTGGTTGGGCTTGAGACCAGTGACGTCCTTGCCGCCGATCGTGACCTTGCCGGCCGAGGGCTCCTCGAAGCCAGCCACGATGCGCAGCATGGTGGTTTTGCCGCAACCGGACGGTCCGAGAAAGGAAACGAACTCGCCGGCGCCGACGTCGAGGTTGAAGTCTTTGACGACGGCGACGGAGCCGAAGGACTTCTTAACGCTCTGGATGGAGAGGAATGGATCGGCCATTGGCTGCTCTTTTTCAGTTCGGGCGGGTTGCCGATTTCGGGGCGAAGCGCGAGAGAATCTGGATGACCGACATGCAGCCCCAGGTGATGGCGAAGGAGATGATCGCAAGGGCCGCCGGTTCATAGGCGCGGTTGGCGCCGATGTTCTGCAGATAGGGGCCGAAGGCAGGACGGTTGAGCAGGCTCGCCATGGTGAACTCGCCGATGACGATCGCAAAGGTCAGGAACGCGCCTGAGAGCACGGCGATCAGCACGTTGGGCAGGATGATGCGGGCGATGATCGTCGTCCAGCCGGCGCCAAGGATCTGGGCCGCCTCGGTCAACGTGCGCACGTCGATGGTGCGCAGGCCGGTGTCGACAGCGCGGTACATGTAGGGCAGCGCCAGCGTGGCGTAGCCGATGATCAGCAGAACATCGGTGCCGCGCGTGGTGGCCAGGAACGGCAGCGGCGAACTGGAGCCGTACATGCGGATATAGCCGAAGACGATGACAATCGCCGGGATGATCAGCGGCAAGAGCGTCACGAACTCGACCACGGGACGCAGGTGCGGCATGCGCAGCCTGATCCAGTAGGCGGTGGGCACGACCAGCGCCACCCCGAGCACGATGGTGAAGACCGCCACCGTCACCGAATAGGCAAAGGTTTCCTGGAAACGATCGTCGCCGAAGACAGAGCGATAGGCGTCGAAGGAATACACGCCGCGCCGCATGCGCAGCGAAAATTCGAATGTGGCGATCAGCGGAATGAAGAAATAGGCGGCGCCGACCCCGAAGGTGACCCAGGCCCAGAAACGGGAACTCCTCATTTGAGCCACCTCTCGCTGCGGGTCCTGAACCAGATGTAGAAGATGTTGGCAAGGCCGGTGACGACGATCATGCCGAAGGCCAGCGCATAGCCGAGATGCGGATTGTGCAGAACGTCGCCGCGGATCTGCGCATAGAGCAGGATCGGCACGATGTTGAGCGAGGAGCCAGTGAGCGCGTAGGCGGTGGCAATGGCGCCGAAGGCATTGGCGAACAAAAGGACGACCGTGCCGAGGAAGCTCGGCCACAGCACGGGGATGACCACCATGCGCCAATACTGCAGCTGGGTGGCGCCGAGCGTGGCAGCGGCCTCGCCCCATTCGCGTTTCAGCCCGTCGATGGCCGGAACGATGATGACCACCATCAGCGGGATCTGGAAGAACAGATAGGTGAGCGTCAGGCCCCAGAACGACAGGATGTTGAAGCCGAGCGCATAGATGTTGATGCCGAACCAGGTGTTCAGCATAACGGTCACCAGGCCGAGCCGGCCGAGCGTGGCAAGGAAGGCAAAGGCCAGCGGCACGCCGGCAAAATTGGAAGCCACGCCCGAGAAGGTCAGCGTCGCCGACCGCACCCAGTTGGGCAGTCCGCCGCGGACGATGGCGATGGCTATGGCAAGCCCGACCAGAGCGCCCAGGATGCCGGACGCCAGGCTGATCTTGATCGAGATCCAGTAGGCGGACAGGATCGAGGGCTGCGTCAGCTGGGCGATGTTCTCGAAGGTGAATTGGCCCTGATCGTTCTGGAACGCACCGATGACCAGATAGGCCGTCGGCAGGATCAGGAACATCAGCGCGAAGATGAAGAACGGCGCGACGCCGAGCCAATGGGTGGGCAGGCGGAATCCGCGTTCAGCTGCCGGAGGAGCCGAACGCGCAACGTCTGCGGTGGTCGATAAACTGGCTTGGGTCATACGGCCGCCGTCTCGAGGGAAAATGCGGGCGGCCTCGCGGCCGCCCGCCGTGGAAGGTGATTACTGGACGTTGGCGCCGACCACCGAATCCCAATTCTTGGTGATCTCTGCCTTCGCCTTGCCCTGGTCGTCGAGCGTCGGGAACACGGCCTTTTCATAGGCAGCGGCCGGCGGCAGCTTGTCGAGCATCTCCTGCGGGATCTTGCCGTTCTTGGCGAGATCGTTGAAGCGGATCGGGTGGCAGTAGCCCTTGAGCCAGCCGAGCTGACCTTCGTCGGAATAGAGATACTCCATCCACAGCTTGGCAGCGTTCGGGTGCGGCGCGTAGGCGCTGATGGCCTGGACATAGACGCCAGCGACGACGCCCGACGTCGGCACGACGACGTCGACCGGCGGGTTGCCGTTCAGCGCGTCGCGGCCCGCAAGGGCGTTGTAGTCCCAGGTGATCAGGATCGGGGTCTGGCCCTGAGCGAGGGTCGCCGACTTGCCGATGACCGGCACGAAGTTGCCCTTGGCGTTCAGCTCCTTGAAGAAGGCGAGGCCCTTTTCGGCAGCGCTGGCAGCGTCGGTGGCGCCAGCGGCGAGACCGGCAGCGTAGACGCCCTGGATCGCCTGGTTGGACGCGCGCGGATCACCGGCAAGCGCCACGCTGTTGGCGTATTCGGGCTTGAGCAGGTCGGCCCAGTCGGTCGGCACGTTCTTAACGAGGTCCTTGTTCACCTCGAAGGCCAGCACGCCGTAATAGTCGCCGTACCAGAAGCCGTCGGCGTCCTTGGCGGTGTCGGGGATCGAATCCCAGGTCGAGACCTTGTAGGCCTGGATCAGGCCGTCGGCCTTGGCCTGCGGACCATAGGACAGACCGACGTCGATGACGTCAGGCGCCTGCGGGCCCTTGTTGTCCTTGTTGGCCTTGATCGCCTCGACTTCGTCGCTCGAGCCCGCATCGGGGTTCAGTTCGTTGACGGTGATCTCGGGATACTTCTTCTTGAAGCCGGCGATGACGTCGCCGTAACCGCACCAGGAGTGCGGCAGGGCGATGGTGGTCAGCTGGCCTTCAGCCTTCGCGGCGGCTTCGAGCGCGGCGAGATCCTGGGCCGACACGATCGCCGTCGTCACCATCAGCGACGCCGCGCTAAGGGAAAGTACCTTCCCTGCAAACTTGAACATGTTGTCCTCTCCGTTGAACTGACGTCTTGAGACGCCTGCGTTGCGGTATCGGCTTCATGTGACAGTCGCATGAAGGTTACGTGAAGCCGCCGCCCGCAGTGGAAAAAGTTAACTACTTTTAATCGGTTGTCGCAATCGTCGCCGTTGTTTTCCGGCTAATTAATTGAGGGCTCCCCCTGCCCCGCTCCTCCACGTTGCTGGCGTTGATAGAATTGCACTTTGCTTGAAAGCACTTGTCTCAGACCGTCCCCTCGATGGCGCATTCAAGCAAGTCGAGCGCAACCTTCTTGGTGAGTTCGATCGGGTTGCCGCCGGCGGTCGGATCGACCACAGCCATGTCGGCGATGAGCTCCTTGCGCGCCTGGTCCATGTCCAGCCCCTTGATCAGGCCGGGCAGCGTGTGCGGCACGTTGAGCTCTTCACGAAGCTTGAGGATCGCCCTGGCGAAGCCGTCAAAACCGCCGTCGATGCCGCAATAGGCGGCGAGACGGACAATTCGCTCCTCGATGGCGCCGCGGTTGAACGCGAGCACGTAAGGCATGAAGACGGCGTTGGTCATGCCATGGTGGGTGTCGTAGAGCGCGCCGATCGGATGCGACAGCGAATGGATCGCCCCGAGCCCCTTCTGGAAGGCGGTGGCACCCATGGCGGCGGCACTCATCATGTGGGCGCGGGCAACGAGGTCATTGCCGTTGGCATAGGCCTTGGGCAGGTTCTCGAACACCAGCCGGATGCCTTCGACCGCAATGCCGTCGGCCATCGGATGGTAGCCCGGCGCGCAATAGGCCTCGAGGCAGTGGGCGAGCGCGTCCATGCCGGTGCCGGCGGTGATGAAGGCCGGCATGCCGGTGGTCAGCTCCGGATCGGCGATGACGATTGCCGGCAGCATTTTCGGGTGGAAGATGACCTTCTTGGTGTGCGTTGCCTCATGGGTGATGACGCCAGCGCGGCCGACCTCGGAGCCGGTGCCGGCGGTGGTCGGCACGGCAACGATCGGGACGATGGCGTCGGCATTGGCGCGCGTCCACCAGTCGCCGATGTCCTCGAAGTCCCAGACGGGCCGGGTCTGGCCGGCCTGGAAGGCGATCAGCTTGCCGAGGTCGAGCGCCGAGCCGCCGCCGAAGGCGATGACGCCGTCATGGCCGCCCGCCTTGAACACCTCGATGCCGGCAACAAGGTTCGATTCCACCGGGTTCGGCTTGACGTCGGAGAAGACGCCATAGGGGATCTTGGCGTCGTCGAGGATCTTCAGCGTCGAGGCGACCACCGGCAGCTTCGCCAGGCCCGGATCGGTGACGAACAGCGGACGCTTGATGCCGGTGGCGGCAAGCGTGTCGGGCAGCTCGGCAATGCGGCCGGCGCCGAAGCGCACCGTGGTGGGGTAGTTCCACTTGGAAACGAGTTTAGACATTGAAGCCTTCTGTCTTGCTATCTGGTGAATGTATTGGCGACCCGTTCGGACCGCATCGTGTAGGGAATCCAAATTGCCGCGTAGATGATCAACCGTGCGATACTGCGCGTCGTCTCCTTGTCGAAAAGCTCGTTCGCTCCGGCGGCCGACACTTGAGGAAATATCGCATATCCGACGAGCGCATCGGCGATCAGATAAATCGGACTGACGGCAAGCCAGATCATGTACCAGCCGGGAAACATCTGTAGCCGCTTGAACATGAAGTAGAGCAACACGGCAGGGGCGATAAAGACGAGGGCGACGTTCAGCACCAACTCGGTGACGACAAAGGCTGCCTGGCCCGCTGTAAGGTATGGCCAAGCCGCTCCGATCTCGGGATAGGTAAGGATTTGCGCCACGCCGACCAACGGCGATGCGAAGAGCCCGAACATCGGTAGAATGAGCCATCCGCCGAGGCCGACGGGGCCGGCTGGAGCACGGGCTTCGGCGGTTGTCTCGGTCACAGCTCAGATCTTCTCGCGCAGGTGATAGCTTTTCGGCCGGGTCAGGTTGTCGTAGCCGATGGCCGAAAGGGCAGCGCCCTTGCCGGTGTCCTTGACGCCGGTCCACACGAGTGCCGGGTCGAGATAGTCGCAACGGTTCATGAACACGGTGCCGGTCTCGACGCGGTCGCCGATGGCAACCGCATGCTCGGTGTCGGAGGTCCAGATCGAGGCGGTCAGGCCATAGGGGCTGTCATTCATCAGCGCGATGGCTTCCTCGTCGTTGCGCACCTTCATGATGCCGACGATGGGCCCGAAACTCTCCTCGCGCATGACGCTCATCTGGTGGTCGACATTGGTCAGCACCTCGGCCGGAAGATAAGGCGATCCCGCCTTGTCGGACTCATACTTCGTGTTCATGTGCGCGACCGCGCCCTTGCGCAGGGCTTCCGCCTTCTGCTCGCGGATGAAGTCGGCAAAGCGCGCCTGCGCCATCGGCCCCATGGTCGTCGCCTGCTCGAGCGGATTGCCGACGGCGTAGTTCTTCGTCTCGGCGATGAAGCCTTCGACGAACTGGTCGTAGACCTTCTCGTGGACATAGACGCGCTCGATGCCGCAGCAGCACTGGCCGGAATTGAAGAAGGCGCCCTCGACGAGGTTCACCACCGCATGGTCGAGCTTGGCGTCGGGCAAGACGTAGGCCGGATCCTTGCCGCCGAGTTCGAGGCCGAGCGTCATGAAGGTGCCCGCGGCCGCCTTCTCGATGGCGCGGCCGCCGGCGACCGAGCCGGTGAAATTGACGTGGTCGATCTTGCCCGAGCCGAGCAGCTTCTCGGTCTGGGCATGGTTGAGCACGATGTTCTGGAACACGCCCTTGGGCAGACCGGCTTTTTCAAAGGCCTGGGCGAAACGCTCGCCAACCAGCAGCGTCTGCGCCGCATGCTTGAGGATGACGGTCGAGCCCGCCATCAGCGCCGGCACGATGGTGTTGACGGCAGTGAGATAGGGGTAGTTCCAAGGCGCGACCACCATGACGACGCCGAGCGGATCCTTCTTCACATAGCGGCGGAAGCCATCCTTCGGATTGGAGGCCATCACCGGCTTCAGCGCCTGCTCGGCGATCTCGACCATGTAGTTGGTGCGTTCTTTCACACCGCCGAACTCGCCACCGTAGCGGACCGGACGGCCCATCTGCCAGGCGATCTCGGGCACGATCTCGTCGGACATGGCGACGAGGTTTTCCAGCATGGCGAGCATGTACTTGCCGCGCTCGGCGATCGAGGTCTGGGCCCAGGCGGCCTGCGCGGCGCGAGCACGCTCGACGGCGGCGTTGACGGCCTTGTCCTCGGCCACGGGCCGCTCGGCATAGATGGAGCCGTCGATGGGCGATTTGAGTTTGACCGTCTCGGTCATGTCGGTGTCCTTCCAAGATTCATCCCCTCCGCCTTACGGCCGGAGGGGATCGCAAATTGTGGTGTGACTTTAGTAGCGTTCGAAGCCGCGGTGCAATTCCCAGTCGGTGATGCGGCGGTCGTATTCGAACTGTTCCCAGCGCGCCGTGTGGACGTAGTGTTCGACCGCGTCCTCGCCGAACGCTGCCCTGAGCATGGTCGAGTTCTCGAGCGTGACTGTCGCGTCGCGCAGGGTCTTCGGAATCTCCGGCAGGCTTGCCGCCTGATAGGCGTCGCCGACGAAAGGCTTCTGCAGTTCGAGCTGCTCGTCGATGCCGGCAAGGCCGGCGGCGATCAGCGCGGCAAAAGCCAGATACGGGTTGAGGTCGGCACCACCGATGCGGCATTCCATGCGGATGCCCTTGGTGCCCTCGCCGCAGAGACGGAAGCCCGCCGTGCGGTTGTCCTCGCTCCACATGATCTTGGTCGGAGCAAACGTGCCGGCCTGGAAGCGCTTGTAGGAATTGATGTAGGGTGCCAGGAACCAGGTGAAGTCCTTGGCGTATTTGAGCTGGCCGGCAGCCCACTGCTGGCCGAGCTTCGACAGCGTCCACTCGGCATTCTTGTCATAGAACAGCGGTGTCTTGCCGTCCGCACTCCACAGCGAATTGTGGATGTGGCTGGAATTGCCGGCGAGACCGTAATTGTACTTGGACATGAAGCTGATCGACTTGCCCATGCCTTCGGCGATTTCCTTGGCGCCGTTCTTCAGGATGACGTGACGGTCGGCCATCTCGAGCGCTTCGGCGTAGCGGACGTTGATCTCTTCCTGGCCGGGACCCCACTCGCCCTTGGAGTTCTCGATCGGAATGCCGGCCGCCTCCATGTCGTTGCGCAGCTTGCGCATGAAGGGCTCTTCCTTGGTGGTGATGCCGATGAGGTAGTCGCCGATATAGGGCGAGGCGGTTTCGAGGTTCTGCCAGTGCTTGGCGCGGGCGGAATCATAGGTCTCGTTGAACAGGTAGAACTCGAGCTCGGAAGCGAAGTAAGCGAGATAGCCGCGCTCCTGCAGCCGCTTGACCTGCTTGCGCAGGATACCGCGGGGCGAATGCGCGAGGTCCTCATGGGTATGGTGGCCCTGCAGGTCGCAGAGCAGAAGTGCAGTCTTTTCGAGCCACGGCACGTTGCGGATGGTGGAAAGGTCCGGCTTCATGACGAAGTCGCCGTAGCCCTTCGACCAGCTTGCCGCCTTGTAGCCGGGCACCAGTTCCATATCGATGTCGTTGGCCAGCAGATAGTTGCAGCCATGCGTCTCGTCATAGGCGGATTCGACGAAATACTTGGCCAGGAAGCGCTTGCCGATGAGCCGGCCCTGCATATCGACCGCGCAGGCCAGCACAGTGTCGATCGCGCCCTCTGCGACTGCCTGCTTCAACTGTTCGAAAGTAAGGTTCCCGGCCATTCGTTTGCTGCTCCGCCGCCATGTTTGGCGCATCGTGTTTCATCTCGGGGCTCCGGCCGCAAAAGCGGCCGGAGTATTTGCATCGATCGAATCCCGTCGCCCGATCAACTGTAGCGGTAGGGCGGCCCAGCCTTGATCATCTGGTCGTTGTATTTCTTGATGATCTCGACGACCTTGGCGCTGCGCGGGCTCTGGCCGGCGACCTCGTCCCAGAACTTCTGGGCTTCACCTTCGACCTGCTTCCATTCGGCGTCCGGAACGGAGGTCAGTTCGAGCTTGCCGGTGTTGCGATAGTTGGCCTCGCCAGCCCAGTACCAGTGGAGGCGATAGTAGTGCGAGCTGTCGATCGCCATGCGCAGAAGCTGCTGCAGGTGCGCGGGAACGGCCTTCCACCTCTCGGTGTTGACGAAGTAGGAACCGGCCCAGGCGCCCGACAGCGGGTTCGTCAGGTAGTACTTCAGCACCTCCGCCCAGCCCACGGTGTGCATCTCGGTGATGCCGCACCAGCACACGCCGTCGAGCTCGCCGGTCTGGATGGCCGGCTGAACGTCCTCGTAGGGCAGCGACACGGGCACCACGCCGAAGCGCGACAGGAACTGGCCGCCGGTCGGGAAGGTGTAGACCCGGAGCCCCTTGAGGTCGGCCAGCGACTTGATCGGCTTGGTAGTGCCGAAATTGCATGGATCCCACGAGCCCGTGCTGAGCCAGGTCACATCGGGAATTTCGGCGTAGGCCTCCTCCCAGATCTCCTTGAGGCCGTGCCAGTGCCACAGCGCCGGCACGTCGAGCGAATAGCGCGAGGCGAGCGGGAAGTAGGCACCGAACACCCTCACGTCGACGGGCGCTGCAGCGGAATCGTCATCGCTCTGGGCCGCATCGATCGTGCCCGACTGCACGGCGCGGAACAGCTCGCCATGCGGGACAAGCTGATCGGCCGTGTAAAGCTCGATCTCCATCTCGCCGTTGGCTGCCTTGTTGAACCAGTCGATCGAGTTCTTGATCACGTGCTCGGCCAGAGCCGGACCCGCATAGGTTTGCAGCCGCCACTTGATCGGGCTTTGCGCCCTCACATAGGGCGTGGCCAGTGTCGTGGCGCCAACTGCGCCCGCAGTGGCCAGCACTGATTTCCGCAGAAAATCGCGCTTGTTAAGGGTCTTTCTGTCGTCCATCTCACTTACTCCCATTGCTTGCTTCGTTCACCCACCGGAATTCCAGCCCCCTCGTGCCGTCTTCTGGCGTGCTCTTCTTATTCTCTTCTTTGCCCTCGACCTTACCGCCCCGTAACCACTGACGGCAACCAGAGCGCAATCTGCGGAAAGGCCATGATCAGCAACAGCGACAGCACCATCAGGCAGAAGAACGGCAGGATGGAGCGATAGATGTCGCCGATCGTGATTTCCGGCGGCGCCATCGCGCGCATCAGGAACAGGTTGTAGCCGAAGGGCGGCGTGATGTAGGCAATCTGGCAGGTGATCGTGTAGAGCACACCGAACCAGATCGGATTGAAGCCGAGGCTGATGACGAGCGGGATGTAGAGCGGCGCGACGATGACCAGCATGGCGGTGTCGTCGAGGAACATGCCCATCACGATGAAGGACAGCAGCATCAGGAAGAGGATCGTCCAGGGGCTGAAGTCCCATGTGTCGAGCATCAGCGTCTTCACCGCCTTGACAGCGCCCAGCCCGTCGTAGACTGAGCTGAAGCACAGCGCCCCCAGGATGATCCAGAGGAACATGCAGCTGATCGAAAGCGTGTTGCGCGTCGCCTCCTCGAAGATCTTCCCGTTGAGGTTTCCGGCCCACCAGGCGGCCAGCGTCGCGAGCGCGGCACCCACGGCGGAGCTCTCCACCAGGCTTGTCGTGCCGGAGAGGAAAAGGCCCATCATGACGACGAAGATGGCGATCGGCAGCAGCCCGGCGCGCAGCAGCGCGAACTTTTCCGACCAGGTGATCTGCGCCCGTTCCTCAGCCGGAAGCGCAGGCCCGACTTCCGGCTGGAAGTAGCAACGGATCGCGACATAGGCGGCGAAGATCACAGCCATGAGCAGGCCCGGGCCCACGCCCGCCAGCCAGAGATCGAGCACCGGCTGGCGCGCGATCATGGCATAGAGCACCAGCACGACGCTGGGCGGGATCAGGATGCCGAGCGATGAGCCGGCCTGGATCACGCCGGTCACCATCACCTTGTCGTAGCCGTGCCGAAGCAACTGCGGCAGCGCGATGGTGGCACCGATTGCCATGCCGGCGACCGAGAGGCCGTTCAACGCCGCGATCAGCACCATCAGGCCGATCGTGCCGAGCGCCAGCCCGCCGCGCACCGGCCCGAACCAGACATGGAAGAGCCGGTAGAGGTTACTCGCTATGCCGGACTCGGAAAGCATGTAGCCCATGAAGATGAAGAACGGCACGGTGATCAGCGGATACCAGTTGAGCACCTGGAACGTGGCGTTGAAGGGCATTTCGAACGAGCCCTTGCCCCATAGCCAGAGCGCGGCCGCCGCACCGACGAATCCGATGACGCCGAACACCCGCTGCCCGGTGAACAGCAGCACCATCATGGTGCCGAACATGAAGAGGGTGATGAATTCCGAGGTCATGCGATCGGCTTTCCACGCGCTGCCGCGACGTCCTTGAAGAAGTTGGCGATGCACTGAAGGAGCATCAGGAAGATGCCGAACGTCATGACCACCTTGATCGGCCACAGCACGGGCGCCCAGGCGGTGTAGTTCTTCTGGCCGTAGACGATGGCATAGTTGGTGCTGGAGATGCCGCCGCCGAGCAGCACCACCAGATAGAAGATGATGAAGAGGATGGTGAAGCCGTCGGTGATCGCCTGCTTGCGCGCGTCGAGGCGGCTGTAGAACAGGTCCATGCGCACATGGCCTCCGAGCTGCATCACGTAGGCGCCGCCCAGCAGGTAGTAGGCGGAGAGGATGAACTGGGACATCTCCAGCGCCCAGTTGAACGGGACGCCAACCGTCAAGCGCGAAATCGTGGAGGCAAGCAGGATCGCCCCCATGACATAGAACAGGTACATGGCGAAACGACCGACCCGCCGGTTCAGGCCGTCAACGAAGCGAATGAATGTGCGAACTGCGTCGGGCAAGGTGCATCCTGTCTGTCAGCTGGAGCGGGATTGGTGGGTTCGCTGGTCCTTCATCGATCCGCCGTCCGGCAGGCGGATATCGCCAAGCGTCGAGGTGAGCAGGTGCGCCCATCGGGCCTGGCTGGTCTCGTCGGCGATCTCGTCGTTGCGGATCTCGATCATCGCGCAGGGCAGCCCGCGCGACCGGCCGTGGTGCTCGAGGGTGAAGTAGACACGGTCTTCAGGCGAATAAGGTTCGTTGACGCCCACTGTCACACCATCAAGGGTGCGCAGCGCCGATATCATCGGGGCGGAGAGCCGCTCATCCTCGTCATGGATAATGCCGATATGCCATGGACGCGAAAAGCCCTTGAAGACGGGGGTGAAGGAATGAACCGACACCAGCCTGGTGTCGCGGCCCTGGCGAAGACGCTCGGAAACGACACCTTCGATCGCGCCGTGGAACGGCTGCCAGGACAGCGCGATCCGCGCCTCGCGCTGGGCGGCGTCCAGCCCGGTATTGCCCGGGATGACAGTGGTTTCGCTGACCTCCGGAATGAGGTCGTGAGCGCCGAGCGGCCGATTGCAGTCGATGGCGAGGCGCGAGACGCAGGACTCGACCAGCGTGGCGTCGAGTGCTTCCGCCATCCGCGCAGCGACCGGCAACGCGCCCGGGTCCCAGGCGATGTGGCGAAGCATGTCGCCGGCGCCGAGGCCGAGCGTACCGTAGCTTTCCGGCAGGTAATTCGACGCATGATCACAAAGGATGACGTAAGGGCTGCGCCCGTCGCGGTTGGTCACGCGGACAGCATTCGACTCAGCACAAAAGGCAACCTGGCCCAATCCCATTCATTCATCCCCAGGGCCGTATCTTATGGTACGTTTATTTGTTCATTGCGCCCTTGTGGATGATTTCATACACATCGGAAGAGTTTGTCAAATTCAATTTGAGGGCCAGAACGGTTCCCCGTTGCGCCAGCAGTGGAAAGCCCCGGGACGGGGCAGCGAAAGGGTTAGGAATGGCTTCGAGCGTTGCCGAACTGATCAGCGAGAGGATCGACACGATGCCCGCCGGCGAACGCCGCGCGGCCCAGACGCTGATTGCCAGCTACCCGCTGATCGGCCTGAAGACGGTCGCCGAATTTTCCCAGCAGGCCGGCGTGTCGTCGCCGACGATCCTGCGCTTCGTCGCGCGTCTCGGCTTCCAGAACTATCCGGAATTCCAGTCGGCGCTGCAGGACGAGCTTGCCGCGCAACTGCAATCGCCAGCATCGCGCACCACGGCCGCGCGATCGCCCCTGCCCGCCTCGACCGTCCCCATCCTCGAGGCCGTGCTTGAAAACATCCGCGAGACCTTCCGCCATGTTTCGGACCGGCAGCTCTCCGACATCGTCGACCAGCTCGCCAACAGCCGCTCCCATATCTATCTGCTCGGCGGCAGGTTCACCGACCCGCTGGCGCACTACATGGCTGTCCATCTCCACCTGATTCGCCCCAACGTCACCCATCTCGTCGGCCAGGAAAGCCTTTGGCGCGACCGGCTGATCGACATCGGCAAGCGCGACACGGTGCTGATCTTCGACATCCGCCGTTACCAGGACAGCCTCGTCCGCTTCGCCGAGAAGGCGCATCAGCGCGGCGCGACCATCATCCTGTTCACCGACCAGTGGCTGTCGCCCATCGCCCGCTTCGCCCGCCACGTCATCGCCGGCCGCACGGCGGTGCCCTCGGCCTGGGACTCGACCGCTTCCCTGTTCGTCGCCACCGAAACCGTGGTCGGCGCGTTGACGCAAAGGCTCAAAGCGGAAGGTGCCAAGCGCATCCGCGAGATCGAGGATCTGCGCTGAGCCCAGGCAGCCGGTTCTGCCAAGATTACACAGATTTAATGTGCGGCAGCCCGCGAATTGCCATAAGCCTCGGTCATAGAACTAGGCTATAATGCGATGGCATTCGCCAGCCCTTTTCGGCTAGCGCAAGTCATCGCCAGAAGATGTGAGCATACCGCGTCACGCGGCATGTCGTCCGGAGCGGACCTCCGGACTGAGGGATTTTAGCAAGACTGGAATGCAGATGGCCGCCTGGAAACAGATTGTCTTGGCAATCGTCATTGTACTCGCAGCCGCTGCGGCGTGGGTGACATTCGTGCCTGGTTCGCGCGAGGTGCTCGCCCGCTGGGGCATCGACTGGGCCCAGGCCTCGACCGAAAAGGCAGCGCCCGCCCAAGGGCGCGGCGGCGGCAATCGTCCTGGTGGTGCTGCGGCGCAGACGCCTGTCGTGACGCAGCCAGTGACGACAGGCACCATCAACGACCAGCTTTCGGCGATCGGTACGGGCCGCGCGCTGAAATCCGTGGTCATCAACCCCTTTGCTGCGGGGCGCCTGACGACCGTCGCAGTCGCTGCCGGCGACAAGATCGAGGCAGGCGGCGTGATCGCCAAGCTCGATTCGGATTCCGAAGAGATCGCGCTCGAACGCGCCCGCATCGCCCAGGGCGACGCCGAGGCATCGCTGGAGCGCATCAAGGCGCTGCGTGCGAGCAACACGGCAAGTGCCGTGCAACTGCGCGAGGCCGAACTCGCCGTCGACAATGCCCGCCTTGCGGTGCGCGACGCGACGCTGGCGCTCGACCGCCGCACCATCACCTCGCCGATATCAGGTATCGTCGGCATCCTGCCTGTCGAGGCCGGCAACTACGTCACCAGCCAGACGGCAATCGCCACCATCGACGATCGCTCCCGCCTGATCGTCGACTTCTGGGTGCCCGAACGCTTCACCGGCCTGATCACGGTCGGCGCGCCGGTTTCGGCCAGTTCGGTCGCGCGTCCCGGCCAGGTTTTCGAGGGCGTGGTCAGCGCCGTCGACAACAGGCTCGAGGAACAGAGCCGCACCCTTCACGTGCAAGCCCGGATCGACAATGCAAACGACGCGCTGCGCGCCGGCATGTCGTTCCAGGTTGCGATGCACTTCCCCGGCGACACTTTCCCATCGGTCGATCCGCTGGCGATCCAGTGGGGTGGCAACGGCGCCTTCGTCTGGAAGCTCGAGGACGGCAAGGCCAAGCGCGTGCCGGTGCGCATCATCCAGCGCAACACCGACAGCGTACTTGTCGACGCAGCACTGGTATCCGGCGACCAGGTGGTCACCGAAGGCATCCACACCGTGCGCGAAGGCGCCCCCTTGCTCATTGCCGGCAGCGAAGCCGCGCAGCGCAGCGGCTCCTGAGAGGGATGCCGCACATGAGCGCCAGCCACAACGAAAACGCCGAGAAGGGCATCACCGCACTCTTCGTGCGCCGCCCGGTGCTCGCCTTCGTCATCAACACGCTGATCGTCGTCGCCGGCCTTGCCGCCTTCTTCGGCGCTGAAGTGCGCGAACTGCCCGACGTCGACCGACCGGTCATCACCGTATCGACCACCTACTCCGACGCCGCCGCCGAAATCGTCGACCGCGAAGTCACCGCCGTGGTCGAGGGTGCCGTGTCCCGCGTGACGGGCGTCAAGTCGATCTCCTCGAGCTCGTCCTACGGCTCAAGCCGCGTGACGGTCGAGTTCAATGACGGCGTCGACCTCAATGTGGCTGCCTCCGACATGCGCGATGCCGTCGGCCGCGTGACCAACTCCTTGCCTGACGACGCCGACGCACCGCGCATCGTCAAGGCCGACGCCAATGCCGACGCGGTGATGCGCCTGGCCGTCACCTCCGACACCATGCCGGTCGAGGACATGACGATCCTGGTCGAGGACCAGATCGTCGACGTGCTGGCCTCCGTCGACGGTGTCGCCGATGTGCAGACCTATGGCGACCGCGCCAAGATTTTCCGCGTCGACATCGACCAGGCCAAGGTGGCGAGCCTGGGGCTGACGCTTGCCGACATCTCGAATGCCCTGGCCAGCGTTTCCTTCGACGCGCCGGCCGGTTCGCTGACCGTCGGGAGCCAGGATCTCATCGTGCGCGCCAGTGCGGCGGTGACTACACCCGAGGCCTTCGAAAGCATCATCATCAACGGCAGGACCCGTCTCGGCGACGTGGCCAAGGTGACGCTCGGCGGCGATCCGAGTTCGACCTCGCTGCGTTCGGACGGCAAGACCGGCATCGGCATCGGCATCGTGCGCCAGGCGCAGTCGAGCACGCTCGACATCTCCAAAGGCGTGCGGGCGGCGGCCGAAAGGATCCAGGAAAACCTGCCCGAGGGCATGAACATCCGCGTCACCTCCGACGACGCCACCTTCGTGCAGGGCTCCATCCACGAGGTCGAGATCGCACTGATCCTGTCGGTGACGATCGTGCTTCTGGTCATCTACGTGTTCCTGCAGGACTGGCGCGCCACGCTCATTCCCGGCTTCGCCATGCCGGTGGCGATGATCGGCACCATCGCCGGCATCTATCTCGCCGGCTTCTCGATCAACATCCTGACCCTGCTGGCGCTGGTGCTGGCGACGGGGCTGGTTGTCGACGACGCCATCGTGGTGCTGGAAAACATTGTGCGCCGCCGCAACGAAGGCATGGGACCGCGCGCCGCCGCTGTGCTCGGCACGCAGGAGGTGTTCTTCGCCGTGGTTGCGACCACCGCCACCCTCGCCGCCGTCTTCATCCCGATTTCCTTCCTGCCCGGCCAGACCGGCGGCCTGTTCCGCGAATTCGGCTTCGTGCTGGCGATCGCGGTGCTGCTGTCTTCGGTGGTCGCGCTGACGCTGTGCCCGATGCTTGCCTCGCGCATGCTGACCGAAAAGAGCATCGAGCATACACATAGTGGCATCCTCGGCAAAATCGGCGGCAAGCTGGCCGACCTCTACAAGCGTTGCCTGCGTGCGTGCCTCAACGCGCCGGTCATCGTCATCCTGGTTTCGGTGCTGTTTGCCGGGGCCGCCTACATCGCCTTCGGCAATGTTCGTCAGGAACTGACGCCAACCGAAGACCGGTCGATGGTCATGCTGCGCATCTCGGCGCCGCAGGGCGTGAGTCTCGACTACACCACCTCGCAGATGCGCCAGATCGAGGCGCTGATCGAGCCGCTGCGCAAGTCGGGCGAAATCGAAAGCACCTTCGTCAGCGGCGGCTTCGGCCAGAACAAGAACACCGGCTTCATGGTGCTGTCGCTGGCGCCGTGGGACAAGCGCGAGCGCACCCAGCAGCAGATCGCCGCCGACATCACCGCGCGCACCGCCCAGGTGCCCGGCGTGCGCACCAACCTCGCCCAGGCCAACAGTCTCGGCATCCGCGGCGCCGGCAACGGCCTTCAGTTCGCCCTCGTTGGCAACAGCTATGCCGAACTCGGCGACGCCGCCGCCAAGGTGCTGGCGGAGATGGAGAAGGACCCCCGCTTCCGCCAGCCGCGCCTGTCCACCGAAGCGACGCAGCCGCAGCTCTTCGTCACCGTCGACCGCGACCGCGCCTCCGATCTCGGGATCGACATCAAGGGCCTGTCGCCGGCGCTGCAGGCCATGCTCGACGGCCGCAAGATCACCAGCGTCTTCATCGAGGACCGCAGCTACGACGTGAAGCTGGTCTCGACCACCAACCCGATCAACGACCAGACCGACCTCGAGAACATCTTCGTAAAGGCGGGCGACGGACGCTTCGTGCCGGTGTCGACCATCGCAACCCTGTCCGAGCGCGCGGTGCCGCCGTCGCTGGCGCGCGAACAGCAGCAGCGTTCGGTCGCCATCACCTCCGGGCTGGCCGACGACTTCGCCCTTGGCGAGGCATTGCAGCGGGTGCAAGAGATCGCAGCCCCCCTACTGCCTGCCAGCAGCCGGTTGCTGCCGCTCGCCGAAGCTGCGACGCTGAACGAGACCAGCGGCAGCATGCTGACCATCTTCGGCTTTGCCATCGTCATCATCCTCCTGGTGCTGGCCGCCCAGTTCGAGAGCTTCGTTTCCGCCATCATCATCATGGCGACAGTGCCGCTGGGCATTGCCTGCGCCATCTTCGCGATGATCCTGACCGGCACTTCGCTCAACGCCTACAGCCAGATCGGACTGGTGCTGCTGGTCGGCGTCATGGCCAAGAACGGCATCCTGGTGGTCGAATTCGCCAACCAGCTGCGCGACCGCGGCATGGGCGTGCGCCAGGCAATCGAGGAAGCGGCGTCGATCCGCCTGCGCCCGGTGATGATGACGATGATCTGCACCGTGCTCGGCGGCGTTCCGCTGGTGCTGGCCACGGGCGCGGGTGCTGAGGCACGCATCGCGCTCGGCTGGGTCATCGTCGGCGGCCTTGGCCTTGCCACGATCTCCACCTTGTTCCTGACACCGGTGGCCTATCTGCTGCTCGGCCGCTTCATCACGCCCAAGGTGGCCGAAGAGGGCCGCCTCAGGCGTGAACTTGCCGAGGCGGCACGGACCGGCAGCGCGGAGCCGGCGGAATAGGCGCCAGCCACGCTGGACGATCTGCGGCGGGATTTGCCGCCGCAGGCGATGACATCGGCAACAGCTTTCTGTATCAGTCGATCGCAACTGGAGCGCTGCGGGTCCATTTTGACCCTAAGCACGCTCCAAAGCCCTGATTCTTCACATCGCGCCTTCGGGCCTTTGCGACGGCATCGGGCACGAATTCTACTTGTGCGGGACGGGATGCGATGAGCCTGAAAACGATCACCCTCGACGAACTTCAGGCCAGCGTCGGCAAGGAAGTCGGCGTGTCACCGTGGCGCGAAGTGACTCAGCGCATGATCGACCAGTTCGCCGACGCCACCGACGACCACCAGTTCATCCATTGCGATCCCGAACGCGCCGCCGCCGAAACGCCCTTCGGCGGCACCATCGCGCATGGCTTCCTGACGCTGTCGCTGCTGTCGGCGATGACCTTCGACACGCTGCCTGGCGTCGAAGGCGGCAGCATGGGCATCAACCAGGGCTTTGAGGAACTCAAATTCGTCGCCCCGGTCAAGACCGGCTCGCGCATCCGCACCCGCTTCGTGCTGGCAAGCCTGAAGATCCGCCCCTCCGGCTGGATCCAGGCGACGCACGAGGTGACGATCGAGATCGAAGACCAGAAGAAGCCGGCACTGACCGCGCGCTGGCTGACCATGACCTTCGTCGAGCCCAAGCGCGAAACGGCCTGAAACTGGAATTCGCGGCGGGCTGCACACGCCCTTGCCAGCCTTTCAAAAGCAAGAACTGACCGGCAGTCTATAGCCCGGATGAGCTATCCGCGCCCGCCTTGCCCGTCTGGCCGGTCGGGGTATAGAATTCTTGGCTTCGCGCAGCGTAGTGCCCGGCGCAGCCGGGTGCATACGGTGCCTGCATCCATGCCCAAGCAGATCGACTCCTCTGACGGAGATGCCTGATGAAACGCATAGTACTTGCGTTCGCGGTGATGCTCGCCGCGACCAGCTTTGCCATGGCACACGAACAGCATGTGAAGGAACCCCACTATCCAGGCGCCTACGACCAACGGCTCCAAGACCAGCGGGTCGACTGCTGGCGCGACCAGGCGGGCAGATACTACTGGGAATGCGTCGCGGCCAATGCCACGCCGTTGCTCGGTATCGACATCGACCCGTTCTGGATCATGCAGGATCTTCACCCCTGAAGGTCGTGGCTGAAGAACACAAAAGCCGCCGGCACGGCGGCTTTTGTGTCTTTGGCTGAAGCGTTTCAGGGCTTTTTCGGCTCGCGCGGCCCACCGGAAATGGTGGTTGAAGTCACCGATACCGGATCGCTCGCCGGAAAACTGTCTTCCAACCCCTCTTCCAGCTCTTCCTGCAGGACCTGCGGGTCCTTGGGCCGGTCGTCGCTCCGCCGGGCGCGCCTTGTGCGCTTGGCCGGGCCCTTGCCATCGCTTCTTCCGGGAATTGCGGGCATTGCAGTAGTCCTTCCGCATCTAGATGCAGAGGAAACGCCTGCCCCGCTGCCTGGTTCCGAAATCACCCCGCGTCGCGCGCCGCCTCCGACAGGAAGGCGTAGACGTAGTCGGAGAACGAACGCCAGCACTCGACCCGGAAGGCATCCTCGCCGGTACGCAGCAGCACGATCTCGACCTTGCCGAGAACGGTGCGCGAGGCAGCGCCCACCGGAAAGGCCTCAAGCGACAGATCCTGCGGGCAGCCGGCGTTGATGGTGGCTGCTGCGTTGAGTCCCGTTACCGCGATGGCGACGTTGCGGTGCGAGACGTCGACGGCCGAATGCAAGCCCTTGACCGAGGCGCAGTCGGCGACCGGATCGCTATCCGCCTCGTCGATGACCAGCCATTCGTCCGGGCCGAGCCAGAGTGCGGTGCGGCCGGCCTTGGCGGCGGAAGACTTGGGCTTCTGCGGCAAAGTGAGGCCCAGCGCCTTGGACAGCGCTGCAATGGCCGCCGGGCGGGCGCGCAGCGACATGCGGTTCGCCGGTTCCAGCACCTTGAGCGACACGCCCTGCCCGCCCAAGCTCTTGCCGGCCAGTGCCGGGCTTCTGGTGGCGGTTGCGACCTTAGCCATGGAGACGCTCTCCCTTTTCGTCGAAGAACACGGCGCCGGTGACTTCCACCTCGATGACACCGTCGGGCATCGGCACGTAGAGCGTCTCACCCATGCGGTCACGGCCACCAGTGACCAGCGCCATCGCGATCGAACGGTCGCAATTCGCCGACCAGTAGCTCGACGTGACGTGGCCGATCATCTTCATCGGGATCGCCTGCTTGGGATTCTCGACGATCTGCGCACCCTCCTCGAGCACGGTGCGCGGATCTTTCGTCTTGAGGCCGACGAGTTGCCTGCGGCCCTTGGCGACAAGATCGGGGCGCGTCATGCCGCGGATGCCGACGAAATCGGCCTTCTTCTTGCCCACTGCCCAGTCGAGGCCGGCATCGTTGGGGGTGACGGTGCCGTCGGTGTCCTGGCCAACGATGATGTAGCCCTTCTCGGCGCGCAGCACGTGCATCGCCTCGGTGCCGTAGGCACAGGCGCCATGCTTCTGGCCCTCGGCCCATAGCGCTTCCCAGACGGCGCGGCCGTAGTCGGCCGGCACGTTGACCTCGAAGCCGCGCTCGCCGGTGAACGACATGCGGAACAGCCGGGTCGGCACGCCGCAGATCTTGCCCTCGCGCACCGACATGTGCGGCATCGCCTCGTCGGACATGTCGATGCCCTCGACCAACGGCTCGATGATCTTGCGCGAATTCGGCCCCTGGACGGCGATGACAGCCCACTGCTCGGAGATCGAGGTCAGCCAGACGTCGAGATTGGGGAACTCGGTCTGGAGATAGTCCTCCATGTGGTTCATGACGCGGGCGGCACCGCCGGTGGTCGTCGTCACGTGGAATCGGTCCTGCGCCAGGCGCCCGACCACGCCATCGTCATAGATAAAGCCGTCCTCGCGCAGCATGATGCCATAGCGGCAGCGGCCGACTTCGAGCTTCTCCCACGGATTGGTGTAGAGCAGTTCCATGAACCTGGCGGCATCGGGGCCGACGACCTCGATCTTGCCGAGGGTGGAGGCGTCGAACAGGCCGGCCGTCTGGCGCACGGTCGCGCATTCGCGGTTGACCGCCTGATGCATGTCCTCGCCGGCGCGCGGAAAATACCAGGCGCGCTTCCACTGGCCGACATCCTCGAAGACGGCACCATGGGCCTCGGCCCAGGCGTGGGTTGCGGTCTTGCGCGTCGGGTCGAACAGGCCGTGGCGGGCATGGTTGACGATAGCGCCGAAGGTGACCGGCGTGTAGGGCGCACGGAAAGTGGTGAGCCCGACCTGCGGAATGTCCTTGCCCAACGCATCGGCGGCGATGGCGAGGCCGTGCATGTTGGACGTCTTGCCCTGATCGGTGGCCATGCCATTGGTGGTGAAGCGCTTGACGTGCTCGATCGAGCGCATGCCTTCATGCACGGCCTGGCGGATGTCCTTGGCGGTGACGTCGTTCTGGAAATCGACGAAAGCCTTGACCGTGGTGTCGGCGCCCGCGCCCGGGCCGGCACCGAGCATGCTGCCGGTCCAGCCTTCAGAGCCCTCGACCTTGATCGAGACGGCCTTGGACGGCTTCGCGCCAACGTGCTTGGCCGCAGCCGAACCAGCAGCAAGCGCCTGCTCGACGGTGTCCTCAAGGGAGTCGGAGCCGTTGCAGGCGCCGACCGAGACGCAGTCCTGGGCATAGGTGCCGGGCAGGAAACGCTTGGTCGCATCGTCGAAGGCGACCTTGCCGCGCGACTGCGAGAACATGTGGACGGAAGGCGTCCAGCCGGCCGACATCAAAAGCGCGTCGACGGCAATGGTGCGCTCCGGGCCGCCGGCCTTGGGCTGGACGGTCATCGACTTGATGCGCTTGGTGCCATTGGCGGAAATGACGGCGCGGCCGTCATTGATCTCGATGCCCAGCGCGCGCGCCTCGTCGATCAGCGGGCCGGCCGGGTTGTCGCGCAGGTCGACGATCGCGGCGATGCCGACGCCCGCCTTCTTGAGATCGATGGCGGCCGCATAGGCGCTGTCGTTGGCGGTGTAGACGCCGACATTCCTGCCGACGACGACGCCATAATGGTTGAGGAAGGTGCGTGCGGCCGACGCCAGCATGACGCCTGGCCGATCGTTGTTGGCGAAGACCATATGGCGCTCGATGGCGCCGGTAGCGATGACGACGCGCTTGGCGCGGACCTGCCACAGCCGCTCGCGCGGCTCGTCGCGGCCGGGGCTTGCGAGGTGATCGGTGACGCGCTCGACCAGGCCGACGAAATTCTGGGCGTAGTAGCCGAAGGCAGTGGTGCGCGGCAGCACCGTGACATTGTCCATCGCGGCGAGTGTCGCCACCGCAGTCTGCGCCCAGGCCCAGCCGTCCTGGCCGTCGATGACCGCACCCTTCTCAAAGCGCAACGCGCCGCCGAATTCGGCCTGCTCGTCGCAGAGGATGACACGCACACCGGTCTCGGCTGCTGCAAGCGCCGCCGCAATGCCGGCGGCGCCGCCGCCGAGCACCAGCACCTCGCAATGGGCGAAACGCGACGAATAGTGGTCAGGATCGGGCTGATCGGGGGCCACGCCGAGACCGGCTGCGGCGCGGATGTTGGGCTCGTAGATCTTGTGCCAGGCAGCCTTCGGCCACATGAAGGTCTTGTAGTAGAAGCCGGCAGAGAAAAACGGCGAAGCGAGATCGTTGACCGCGCCGACGTCGAAGGAGAGCGAGGGCCAGCGGTTCTGCGAGCTGACCGTCAGTCCGTCATAGACCTCCTGCACGGTGGCCCGCACGTTGGGTGTCTTACGGGCCGCGTCGCGCTCGACAGTAACAAGCGCGTTGGGCTCCTCGGCACCGGCCGACAGGATGCCGCGCGGGCGGTGGTACTTGAACGAACGGCCGACGAGATGCACACCATTGGCCAGAAGCGCAGAGGCAACGGTGTCGCCGGCAAGGCCGGTGAAGGACTTGCCGTCGAAGGTGAAGCGCGCGGTCTTGGCCGGCGTCAGGCGGCCCTGGCCGGAAATGCGATAGGAACCGGCCATCATGCGTCTCCCTTGGCCGGGCGCTTTGCCTTGGGCTTTTCATTGAGCTGGTCCGGCGGGCGGTTGGCCCAGGCGGCGGGACCGGCCTCGCTGGAGAGCGCGGAAATGTCGGGCTTCGGCTCGCCGGCCTTGTAAGTCAGCAGGAACCGGTCGGTGACGGTGTCGCGCGCGGCGTTGAAGAAACGCGCGCAGCCATGCATGTGGCGCCAGCGCTCGAAGACGATGCCCTTCGGGTTCGAGCGGATGAAAAAGAATTTTTCGAAGTCCTCGTCGCTGACGGCGGCGAGATTGGGCGCGCGGACGATATGGGCCTCGCCGGCGTTGCGGAATTCGAGCTCGGGGCGCTCTTCCTCGCAATAGGGGCAATGTATGAGAAGCATCTTTCCCTCGCGAAACTCAGTGCGCCACGGCGGCGGCTGCCGCCTCGTCGATCAGGCGGCCGGTACGGAAGCGCTCGATGGTGAATGGCGCGTTGATCGGGTGCGGCTCGTCGCGGGCGATGGTGTGGGCGAAGACGTTGCCCGAGCCGGGCGTCGCCTTGAAGCCGCCCGTGCCCCAGCCGCAATTGACGTAGAGACCGGGTACCGGGGTCTTGGCCAGGATCGGCGAACGATCCGGCGTGACGTCGACGATACCGCCCCAGGAGCGCAGCATCTTCATGCGCGTGAAGATCGGGAACATCTCGCAGATGGCGTCGAGCGTGTGGTTGATGATGTGCAGGCCACCGGTCTGCGAATAGGAAATGTACTGGTCGGTGCCCGCACCGATGACCAACTCGCCCTTGTCGGACTGCGAGATGTAGGCATGCACGGTATTGGACATGACCACGCAGGGGAACACCGGCTTGACCGGCTCGGAGACCAGCGCCTGCAGCGGATAGCTTTCGAGCGGCATGCGCACGCCGGCCATGTCCATGATGACGGAGGTGTGGCCGGCGGCAACGACGCCGACCTTCCTGGCACCGATGAAGCCCCTGGAGGTCTCGACGCCCGAGACGCGGCCATCTGGTGTGCGGCGCACGCCGGTGACTTCGCAGTTCTGGATGATGTGAACCCCGCGGTCGGAGGCGCCGCGGGCATAACCCCAGGCGACCGCGTCGTGACGGGCGGTGCCGCCACGGCGCTGCAGCGAAGCACCCACCACCGGATAGCGAGCCGAAGCGGAAATGTTGAGCGGCGGACAGAATTCCTTGGCCTGCTCGGGCGTCAGCCACTCATTGTCGATGCCGTTCAGCCGGTTGGCGTGGACGTGACGCTTGAGCACCTGCACGTCGTGGACGTTGTGGGCGAGCATCATGACGCCGCGCGCCGAATACATGACGTTGTAGTTGAGGTCCTGGCTCAGCCCGTCCCACAGCTTGAGCGCGTGGTCGTAGATCCCGGCGGACTCGTCGTAGAGATAGTTGGAGCGGATGATGGTGGTGTTGCGGCCGGTATTGCCGCCGCCGAGCCAGCCCTTTTCCAGCACCGCCACATTGGTGATGCCGTGTTCCTTGGCGAGATAATAGGCGGTGGCAAGGCCATGACCGCCGGCGCCGACGATGATGACGTCGTATTCGCTTTTCGGCTCGGGCGAGGACCATTGCTCCTCCCAGCCCTTGTGGCCGCGCATCGCCTCCCGGGCTATGGCAAAAACCGAATATTTCCGCATCTTTCTGGGCCTCGCAGATACCGCAAGCGTGAGCGCGCGAGGTGTAGCACTAGCGAAATCCGCCGGCCAGCCTTGCGCTGTTTGCGACGGGGATTGCCGCTTTGTGCTGTCGCTCATGCCAGCCTGGCGCGCGCGGCCTTCATGTTGGGCAGGAAGATGGTGAGCAGGCCGAGCAGCGGCAGGAAGGAGCACACCTTGTAGACGAAGGCGATGCCGCGCGCGTCGGCCACGACGCCGAGCAATGCCGCCGCCAGACCGCCAACGCCGAATGCGAAGCCGAAGAAGATGCCGGCGATCATGCCGACGCGGCCGGGCACCAGCTCCTGCGCGAAGACGACGATGGCCGAAAACGCCGAGGCCAGGATCAGGCCGATCAATACAGTCAGCACCTTGGTCCAAAACAGGTCGGCATAGGGCAGCAGAAGCGTGAACGGCAGCACGCCCAGGATCGAGAACCAGATCACCGTCTTGGCGCCGAAGCGGTCGCCGATCGGGCCGCCGAGGAAGGTGCCGACCGCGGCCGAGCCGAGAAACAGGAACAGCATGTATTGCGACTGCTGCACCGACACGCCAAATTTCTCGATGACGTAGAAGGTGTAGAAGCTCGACATGCTCGCCGTGTAGATGTTCTTGGTGGTGACGAGCAGGGCGAGCACCACCAGCGCGCCCATCACGGTGCGCCGCGGCAGCGGCGGAAACAGCGTCGAGGCTGCGCGCCTGGCGGTGCTGGCGACCTGGCTGGCATACCAGCCGGAGACGCGGAACAGCACGATGATGCCGACCATCGCGCCAAGCGAGAACCATGCGATGCCCGACTGGCCCTGCGGCACGACGATGAGGGCGGCGAGCAGCGGGCCGATCGCCGAGCCGAAATTGCCGCCGACCTGGAACAGCGACTGCGCCAGGCCGAAGCGGCCGCCCGAGGCCATGCGCGCGACGCGCGACGACTCAGGATGGAAGATCGCCGAGCCGAAGCCTATGAAGGCGGCGCCCACCAGAAGCATGCCGTAGCTATGGGCAAAGGCCAGCGTCAAAAGACCAACCAAGGTCGAGCACATGCCGACCGGCAGCGAATAGGGCATCGGCTTCTTGTCGGCATACATGCCGATGGCCGGCTGCAGCAGCGACGCCGTGACCTGGAAGGTCATGGTCAGAAGCCCGATCTGCACGAAGTCGAGCTGATAGTCCGCCTTCAGCATCGGATAGAGCGACGACAGCAGCGACTGCATGACGTCGTTGACGAAATGGCTGAAGCTGACCGCGAGCAGGATCGCAAAGACCGTTCCGTGGGCACTCGATGGACGGGCGGGGATGGCAGTGTCGGTCAACAGCGTATTCCTGGCAGCCTTGGAAGGGTTCTGCCATACTCCCTAGGGCCGTGGCCCGCATGGTGCAACTCCTGCGGGTTAGCGGACCAGAACAGTCACTAAATCGGGACGTCGCCGGTGCGCTACGGCTTGAGGCGCTTGGAAATCGGGGCGAATTCCGGCGTCGGCTTGCGCTTGACCGGGTCAGGCTCGTTCTTCTCCTGGGCCTCCCAGTACTTCCAGTTGACCTTGTCCGAGCCGAGTTCGTAGTCCATGCCGTCCCAGGCGTCCTCACGGAAGCTGTAGAAGGCCCAGTGCAGCCCGTCGGCATCGAGCGAAGTCAGAACGTCCTCCAGATACTGCATGCAGAACGGCAGGCGCCGCATGCAACCGAACTCGCCGGCGACCACGCGGTTGCGGGCGATGCCTCGGCTGTCGGCCCACTCAACGGGCTGCGACAGATAGGCCTTGACGCGTTCGGCATCCCACTTCTGCTCGCCTTCGCCAAAAGGCACCATGCCCGGGTACTTATAGGGCTTCCCACGCTTCATGTTGGGCGCGCTGGTGGCGGCATATGGCTCGTACATATGGAAGGAGTAAAGCACGCGGTGGTCGGTCAGTTGGGCCGGCCAGTAGGAAAAAGCATCGGCAGCCGCATACCAGCCGGCATCGGCCATGACAGGCGTCGCCGGATCGACCTCGCGGATCGCCTTGATCACAGTCTCGTAGAAAGCCGGAAGGTCGCGGGCGCTGCCGGCAATGCCCGTATACCAGGACCGCATTTTGGCAATCGATGAGTGCTCTGCGAGCCCGCCCTCCTTTTCTGGCGCCGGCTCGTTGACGATGTTGTAGGCAGCGACTGCGGGATGATCCTTGAGTTCGGCGGCGAGATCGCGCCAGAAGGAGGCCGCCTGCTCCCAATAGTCCTTATCCTGCCAGATGCGACCGTCGAATTTGCTGCCGTTGTTTTGCGACCAGCGCATTCCGGGCAACGAAAGCGGCGCAATGACAACCTTGAGCCCAGCCTTGTCGGCGCGGTCGAGCACATCCTTGAGGGTTTGGACGTCGGCGGCGACAAGGCCTTCGTATTTGTCGGCATCGCCGATCAGAAAGTCGCGCTTGGCCGGCTTCCATTTGTCATAGGACAGCCGCACCCAGCTTGCTCCATACCCGCTCAGCGCGTCGAAATAGGCCTGGTCAGGCGGCAGGCGGTTGAAGCTGTTGCCACCATGCTGCGGCGTATCCCAGAATTCGATCAGATCGGCGGCATGCGCCACGGGCGTCGCGGTGGCGAGCGCGAGGGCAAAGAGAATGGTACGCATTATGAAGACCTTGCATGCCTGGCAGGAGGGTGGGAGACGCTTGGTCGGCGATGAATGCGGCGGAACTAGGCACGTCCTGGGGAACTGGGTTTCCCACAACCTCGGGAAATGCGCCTTTGCAGTGGACAAGCAGGGCTGATTCTGCTATTTGCCGCCCACAATTCGCGGTGGTGCCCATCGCAGAGGCCAGTTGGCTATCGCCAGTAGCTTCAGTTTTCGAACCGAAAGACAGGATCACACGTGCAGGTACTCGTCCGCGACAACAATGTTGACCAGGCGCTTCGCGCGCTCAAGAAGAAGATGCAGCGCGAAGGCATTTTCCGTGAAATGAAGATGCGTGGTCACTACGAGAAGCCGTCCGAGAAGCGCGCCCGCGAAAAGGCCGAAGCCGTTCGCCGCGCCCGCAAGCTGGCCCGCAAGCGCGCCCAGCGCGAAGGCCTGCTGCCCAGCACGCCGCGCCCGGCAGCTGCAGCCGGTGCTCGTCCGGCGGCTCGTTGATCTGCCAATTTTTGGTCCTTTTCGAAGGATAACGACGAGGTGGGGCGACTAAAAATCGCCACCACCTTTTTGTTTTGGTCCGGATTTCGGCCGGATGCCGCGCCACCTGCCCGGGGCGCAAGCGAGGGACACCGAACGATGTATGCAGCCATGAGCAGCCGCAAGCCTTCCATGCGCGGAAGCGCCGCGACGGCCCTCATGCTCGTGGCGCTCGCCGCCGCCGGCTGCCAGTCGGCCGGCCCGGTCGGCGAACTGACCCGCATCGACACGGCGCAGGGCTCGAACGAGAACATCTCCTCGCTGAGCGCCGTCATCGCCAGAAACCAGAACGATCCTGAAGCCTACAACGTGCGCGGCTCGGCCTATGGCCGCGGCGGCAAGTATCGCGAGGCGCTGCAGGATTTTGACCGGGCGCTGCAGCTCAATCCGAATTACTACCAGGCCTATTCCAACCGCGCGCTGATCCATCGCTTCATGGGCAACCAGCCCGCAGCCCTGGCCGACTACAACAAGGCGATCCAGCTCAACGCCTCCTATGACGCCGCATACATCGGCCGCGGCAACCTGTACCGCAAGGCGGCCCGGGTCCAGGACGCCTTCAACGACTTCCAGAAGGCGATCGAGCTCGACACCACCGACCCGCGCGCCTACCACAATCGCGGCCTGATCTACCAGCAGCAGGGCCAGCACGCCTTCGCCATCGAGGACTTCTCCAAGGCGATCTCGCTGTCGCCCGACGCAGCCGAGCCCTACAACGGCCGCGGCCTGTCCTATCTCGCCACCAACGACGACGAGAACGCATTCAGCGACTTCAACATGGCCATCAAGCTCGACGGCAAGATCGCCGAGAGCTGGGCCAACCAGGCGCTGATCTACGAGCGTCGCGGCGACAAGGCCAAGGCGGCGAAGTCCTTTGGCGAGGCAGTCCGGCTCGACCCGAACTACAAGCCCGCCGTCGACGGACTGGCGCGCACGCGCGCCTGATCCAAGCCGGGCAAGTTCCTGCTGTGAACTGCCTCGTCATCCTGTCGCATCCGCTGGCCAAAAGCCTCAACCGCCATTTCGCCGATCTAGCCGTGGCGGAACTCGAGGCGGCCGGCCACAGCGTCACCCTGCTCGACCTCTATAAGGCGGAGTTCGATCCCAGGCTGACGCTGGCCGAGCGCCGATCCTACTATGGCGATGGCTTCGACGCCTCGGCACTTGGAGCCCATGAGCAGGCCCTGCGCGAGGCCGAGGTGATCGTGCTGGTTTTCCCAACCTGGTGGTTCGGCCTGCCGGCAATGCTCAAGGGCTGGATCGACCGCCTGTTCGCCCCCGGCATCGCCTTCGACCACGGCAGCGACTTCGGCCCCATCAGGCCGCTCCTGCACCGGCTGCGCCATGTCGTGGCCATCACCACGCTCGGCAGCCCTTGGTGGGTCGACTGGCTGGTCATGCGCCGTCCCATCCGCCGCATCCTGAAATGGGGCGTATTCGGGGCCTGCGCGCCCAAGGCTGGCTTTGCCATGTTGTCCTTCTATGCTGCCGAAAAACCGCAGCGCGAACGGGTCGAGCGCTTCGGCGAACGCATCCGGCAACAATTGCGCAAGATCGCTTACGGCTGCCGCAACGATTAATTTGAACCCGCAAGAAAAGGCGCGGAACCTTTCTACGCATATCCTGTTGATGGTGCGTGAAAGGAGCCAGCCATGCGAAAACTCATTTTCCTTGCCCTCGCCTTTCTCCCCCTATCGCTTCCAGCCTACGCCCAGAACGGGACACTTGTCGGACTTCTCAGCTGCCGCATCGCAAGCGGAACCGGCTACCTCATCGGTTCGAGCAAGAACATGCGATGCTACTTCTATCCAGCTAACAACCAGATGCCAAAGCAGACCTATATAGGCACGATCAACAAATACGGCCTCGACGTGGGTGTCACCGGTGGCGGGATATTAGAATGGCTCGTCATGGCACCAACCAGGGAATACTATGCCCCTGACGTGCTCGCCGGCTATTATGGCGGTGCCAGCATCGAGGCCACATTGGCGCTCGGCGTTGGCGCACATGCCATGCTCGGCGGCTCGAACCGGACGATCGCGCTTCAGCCGTTCAGCGGCCAGGGCCAGACTGGCCTCAATGCCGCCCTCGCAGTCAGCGGCCTCACACTGGTCGGCGTGATCAGACAGTAGGACAGATAGGCGTGGGCCCGGGCACCAGAGCCCCGCGAACCGGCCCGCAAACAGAAAAGCCCGGGAGTTGCCCGGGCTTTTCCTTTTGGTTCGGATTGACCGCTGTGGTCAGTGATCCATCGCCTTGACGATTTCCTCGGTCATCTTCTTGGCATCGCCGAGCAGCATCATGGTGCCGTCCTTGTAGAACAGCGTGTTGTCGATGCCGGCGTAGCCGGAGCCGAGCGAGCGCTTGACGAACAGGCAGGTGCGGGCCTTGTCGACGTCGAGGATCGGCATGCCGTAGATCGGCGAGCTCTTGTCGTCGCGCGCCGACGGGTTGGTCACGTCGTTGGCGCCGATTACGTAAGCCACGTCGGCCTGGGCGAACTCGGAGTTGATATCCTCGAGCTCGAACACCTCGTCATAAGGCACGTTGGCCTCGGCGAGCAGCACGTTCATGTGGCCGGGCATGCGGCCGGCGACAGGATGAATCGCATACTTCACCTCGACGCCATTGGCCTTGAGCTTGTCGGCCATTTCGCGCAGCGCGTGCTGGGCCTGAGCGACCGCCATGCCATAGCCCGGCACGATGATGACCTTCTGGGCGTTCATCATCAGGTAGGCCGCGTCGTCGGCAGCACCGGTCTTGACCGTGCGCTGGATGCCGTCGTCTACGGCCGCCGCCGTCTCGCCGCCGAAGCCGCCGAGGATGACGGAAATGAACGAGCGGTTCATGCCCTTGCACATGATGTAGGAGAGGATCGCGCCCGACGAGCCGACCAGCGCGCCGGTGATGATCAGCGCCAGATTGCCCAGCGTGAAGCCGAGTGCAGCGGCCGCCCAGCCCGAATAGGAGTTGAGCATGGAGACGACGACAGGCATGTCGGCGCCGCCGATCGGGACGATCAGGAGCACGCCCAGCACCAGCGACAGCACCACGATCAGCCAGAAGATGGTGGTCGACTGGGTGGTGACCAACAGCACGATCAGCACGGCGAGCGCAATGCCGAGTGCCGCGTTGATGAAGTGGCGAGCAGGCAGCATGATCGGCTTGCCCGACATGCGGCCGTCGAGCTTGAGGAAGGCGATGACCGAGCCGGTAAAGGTGATGGCGCCGATGGCGACACCAAGCGACATCTCGATCAGCGCCTGGGCGTGGATGGCACCGACCGTACCAATGCCGAAGCTTTCAGGTGCATAGACGGCAGCGGCCGCCACCATGACGGCCGCAAGGCCGACGAGGCTGTGGAAGGCTGCGACCAGCTGCGGCATCGAGGTCATGGCGATGCGACGGGCGATGACCGCACCGGCGCCGCCGCCAATGGCGAGGCCGAGGACGATCAGACCGAGCGTGGTTGCTGACAGATCGACGACCGCCAGCGTGGTGGCGATGGCGATGCCCATGCCGACCATGCCGTAGGTGTTGCCCTTGCGGCTGGTGGTCGGGTGCGACAGGCCGCGCAGCGCCAGGATGAACAGGATGCCGGAGACCAGATAGAGGAAGGAAGCGAGGTTCACGTTCACGTCACTTGTCCTTCTTCTTGTACATGGCCAGCATGCGCTGTGTGACGAGGAAGCCACCAAAGATGTTGACCGAGGCCAGCACCAGGGCGATGAAGCCGAAGCCAATGGCCAGGCCGGATGCGGCGATGCCAACGGCGAGCAGCGCGCCAACCACGATCACCGAGGAGATAGCATTGGTGACGGCCATCAGCGGCGTGTGCAGGGCGGGCGTCACCGACCAGACGACGTAGTAGCCGACGAAAATCGCCAGCACGAAGATGGCGAAGCGGAACACGAACGGGTCGATCGCCCCGCCGGAGACGGCATGGGCCACGCCGCCGGCGGCTTCCGCCGCACCCTGGCTGGTGGCGAGTTCCTGCACGCCGAGCCGGACGGCGGAAACCGCCTGGTCGAGCTGGTCGAGCGCTTTCTGAAGACCTTCCATCATGCGTCTCCCTTAGACTTCTTGGCCGCGGGCTTCTTGGCTGCCGCCGGCTTTTCGGCTTTCGCAGGCGCGGCCTTTTCGGTCGCCGTCTGTTCGGACGACGCTGCTGCTGCAGCGGCGAAGGCCGGGTGAACAACCTTGCCACCGTCGGTCAGCATTGTCGCCTTGACCAACTCGTCGTCGCGGTTGATGGCGATCTGCTTCGACGCCTTGTCGATCATCGTCTCGAGGAAGGCGAACAGGTTCTTGGCGTAGAGCAGCGAAGCCGATGCCGCGATGCGGCCCGGCACGTTGAGGTGGCCGACGATCTTCACCCCGTTGTCGGTGGTGACGACCTTGCCGGGCTGGGCACCTTCGACATTGCCGCCGCGTTCGACCGCGAGGTCGATGAGGACCGAACCTGGCTTCATCGAGGCGACCATCTGAGCCGAAACCAGCTTCGGCGCCGGACGGCCCGGGATGAGGGCCGTGGTGATGACGATGTCCTGCTTGGCAATGTGCTCGGCGGTAAGTGCCGCCTGCTTGGCCTGGTACTCCTTGGACATCTCCTTGGCGTAGCCGCCAGCCGTCTCGGCCTGCTTGAACTCGTCATCCTCGACGGCGACGAACTTGGCGCCGAGCGAGGCGACCTGTTCCTTGACCGCCGGACGCACGTCGGTGGCAGTCACGATGGCGCCCATGCGGCGCGCTGTAGCGATCGCCTGGAGGCCAGCGACGCCGACGCCCATGATGAACACTTTCGCCGCCGGCACGGTGCCCGCAGCAGTCATCATCATCGGCAGCGCCCGGTCGTACTCGTAGGCACCGTCGACCACCGCTTGGTAGCCGGCGAGATTGGCCTGCGAGGACAGGACGTCCATCACCTGGGCGCGGGTAATGCGCGGCATGAACTCCATGGCAAAGGCGGTCACGCCGGCCTTGGCCATCGCCGCAACCGCTGCGTCGTTACCGTAGGGATCCATGGTGGCGAGCACCGCAGCACCCGATTTGTAGCCCTTGAGCTCGGCCTCGCTCGGCCGCCGCACCTTGAGCACGACATCGGCCTTGGCCGCATCCGCAGCCTTGCCGATTTTCGCGCCGACAGCCGCAAAATCGGCGTCGGGAATGCGCGACAAGGTCCCTGCCCCCGTCTCGACAATCACGTCGAAGCCAAGTCCGACGAGGCGTTTCACCGTATCCGGCGATCCGCCTACGCGCCCCTCGTTCGCATCAATTTCTTTGGGTATGAATATTGTCTGGCCCACCGTTACGTCCTTTCGGCTGGAACCTTACCAAACGTAAGGCGCATGACGCGCAAAGACGCGCAGCGCCCTACAAACGAATTTATCCTGGATACCGGTGAAGGCTGGCGTCCCCCGACGCACCCGTCCCCATGATCAGTCAGAACAAAGCACCGCCGAGGTTACCGGCAGTGCCATCATGCGCGCTTCGTCCGCGTTGACTACATCGGAAGCCAAATAAAGCCGTTCCGGCTTACCGGAACCATGGCAGCCACGATCGAATCGCGGCTGCGCAAAGCGATATCAGGTGATGTGAGTCGGGATGTCACGAAGCAGGTAGGCACCCACCGCAACAATCAGGAGAAACAGCACCAGCGATGCAAAGAAGCCGGCGGGGGCAAAGAAACCGAACGCCATCGCAATCATGATCGCCACGCAAACGAGCGTGCCGTATTTGGAAAGTTTTATGAAAAGTTTGTAGGTGCCTTCATGCTCGGCGTAGTCCATCTGGGCGCCAAGTTCGACCGGGCCGGTCGGCGTGTTGTCAGCCATGAGAGTCCCTCCGGAAAGCTAGTTCAAGCGCACATACCGAAATGCGCGCGGCAGGGCAATGGGAAGATTGCCCCCAGACTGCGACAAGATCATCCATCGGCGCGATGAAACGGGCAGATGGCGCCCTGCCCTCCCGAAACAGCAAAGCCGCCATTGCGATTCGCGATGAAGGCCCGCCGTTCCAGCCGCGATGCGAGCTGGATGACTTATATCTTGCACTCGCCATTGAGAGGCCAAAGCGTATGCGAGTCGGCGAATTTCTTCGCCTCGGTCTCGACCAGCGGGGCGATCATCTCGGGATCGGCGCCGAGCGAATCCGAGGCCTTGACGAATCTGGCTCCGTCCCATTGCAGCATCCAGGCGGCGGCGTGACCGGCGTGATCGCCGCATGATGTCGAAAATGGGCCGATCATTTGGTCCGTGCCGAGCGAGACGAGCGCGTCCGCGTCGAGTTTCAGGTTCTCCAGCCCCCAGCGCATCTGCTCGGCACTGATCAGCCTGGTCTCGAAATGCTCCTGCGCCGCCTTGACGGCTTCCACTGCAAACATCGATACTAACGCCCCGCGCTGGTAGAGCAGCCCATCCAACTCCTCCGGCCCGGCCTGCGACTTGCCGGTTGCGACGACATATTTGCGGATGTCCTGCAGGGTCTGAGAATCGGACGCAGGCAGGTTCCACGACAGCACCCTGTAGCCCTTGGCTGCCTCGCCTACCACCTTCAGATCCTCGTCGCTGCCCGACCACCAGATGCCGACCAGCCGGTCCATCGGGAATTCGGCCTTTGCCGCCCCGGCGAACGCGCCGGCATTCATTGCCCCCCAGCCCCACAACAGCACGAAATCCGGACGCTCGTCCTTGATACGCGCCCATTGCTCGGCCTGGCTCTGCATCTCCTTCACGCCGACCGCGATCGGCAAAAGGGTGAAGTCGAACGTCTCGGCATATTCCTTGAGCAGCGCTATCGGTTCCTCGCCATAGGGGGAATCGAGGTACAGCAGCACGATCTTCTTGCCCCTGAGGGTATCGAGATCGCCGCCGGCAATGTTCTTCATGATCATCGTGGCGCCGTCCCAGAAGGTGACGGGCGGATTGAAGGCGAAGGGAAAGGTCTTGCCGTCGGACATGGCCGAAAAGCCCGCGCCGGGCACAAGCAGCGGCCGCTTGTCGGCTGCGGCCTTGGGCAGGATATCGGTCGTTGTGCCGGGCGACCACGGCAGCGCGATGATGCTAGTCGCTCCGATCTTGCCATAGCACTCGACACCTTTATCGGTGTTGAAGCCGGTCTCGCACTCGTTGAAGTTCAGCCTGATGCCGTTGACGCCGCCATCCCGCTCGTTGAGCATGGTGATGTAGTCGCGTTGGCCGTTTGCCAGCGGCGTGCCGGTAGCCGCATAGGGGCCGGTGCGGAATGACATGTTGGCGATGGTGAGCGCGTCTTGGGCAAGTGCCGGCGCGGGCAGCAATATCCCCAACACCAAGCCGGCCGAAAGAAGAGACTTGCGTGTCCGCATCTTCATTCTTCCGGTCCCTGTATCCTCGTTACAGCGCCGCGCGTCCCTTTGGACGCGCAAAGGACGCTGTAACACATTAAATTTGTGCATGACCCCGAAAATCGATTCCGATTTTCGGGGTCATGCACCCGTCTCCGCTGACGCGTCCTTATAGCAAGGCTCAGGCTGCTTCGCGATAGTATTTCGCGGTCGGCAGGATGGTCAGCGGCGCGAGTTCGCCCTTCGGCGGCTTGCCGAACATCAGCCTCTGCTCCATCGGCGTCGACCGGAAGAAGGGGAAGCGCTGGAACGAACGCTCGCGGATGCTGGCCACATCGGCGCGGTAGAGGACCACCTGATAGTTGAGCCCGGGATAATCGCGCAACTCGCCGATCTGTTCCGACTTATAGATGCGGCGATAGAAGCCGGCATGCTCGGGACGGATGGTCGACAGGCAATATGGCGCGCCGAAATAGAAGCAGGCCATGCCGGCAAGACGTAGCGTCAGATAGGGAATCTGCGGATAAACACGCGACCATTCCAAATCCGCGGCGAAACGGCTGGGATCGATGAAGGTGGCGCCGGCAGCCAGTTGCGGGCGCAATGTGTCACCGAAGACCGTGGTCGACGGGGATGCCGGCGTTTGGTGGCTTGCATGGTGAATGCGCAGCGTGCTGACCAGATGGCCGTCGATGTAGATGCCGAACTTGTAGCAGTTTTCGGTCTCATCCAGGTCGTCATGGATCGTGTGACTGGCGTTTTCAGGCACCATGTCGGTCATCCGATACGACTTGTAGCGCAGGCGGTAGATGTCCTCGAGGTCCTCGCCCTTGTCGCAGCGGCGATACTCGGCGCGCTCGAGCAGGGCAGAAACATTGCTCGCGAAGGACGAGCCCGAATCGGACGCACTGATACTCTGGACGCCGGCGTCGCCGCCCAGCGTCGGTTGATGAATCGTCATAGATTTCCCCGTGCTTCCGCCCTGGCCGAAAGGTTAACGGAGGCGAGGATGATGTAAAGGTAAAAATCGAAACATTAGCGTTTACCTTTCGTTAAGGTTAACGGCTAACGGGAAATCATTCACAATTGCGACCCGCGGATGTAGGGCCGTCTCGCCTTCAACCGCGGACTGACTTGCGAGCGCGGCTGATTTCCTGCGCGAACGGCCAGGAGGTATTCGACATCGTCTCGATGCCCGAGGACGACAGCGCTGAACCGAACAAAAAGCCCTGCACCAGGTCCGGCTGCACGGTGACCGCCAGGATCTTCAGCTGTTCGAAGGTCTCAACCCCTTCGATGGTCACTCTGAGACCAAGCGTTCGCGACAGGTCGACGACGCCCTTCAACAGTTGCAGCGAACGCGGATTCTGCGCCACGTCGGCAAGGAAGCTGCGGTCGATCTTGACCTTGTCGAGCGGCAGCTTGTGCAGATAGCTCAAGCTAGAGTAGCCGGTGCCGAAATCGTCGAGCGCGATGCGCACGCCCATCGACTTCAGTTCTTCCACATAAGCGCGGGTCTGCGATTTGTCGTCGAGAAGTGCTGTTTCGGTAACCTCGACCTCCAGCCGTTGCGGGGCGAGGCCGGATGCCGTAAGCGCGTCACGAACCTTGGCAATCACGTCGCGATTGCGGAAATCCTTGGCCGACAGGTTGACCGACACGCAGATCGGCGCCGGCCATTTGGCGCATTCAGCGCAGGCCGCCTGGAGCACGAAGGTGCTGATCTCCGAGATGATGCCCATCTCTTCCGCAAGCGGGATGAAGGTTGCCGGCGAAACCGGCCCGAGTTCCGGATGGTCCCAGCGGCACAGGGCCTCGCAGCTGGCAATGCGCATGGTGTTCATGGAGACGATCGGCTGGTAGACGACGCGCAAGGCGCCCGCCTCGACGGCTGCGCGAAGGTCGGCCTTCATCAGCTGGCGACTGCGGAAGGCGGCGTCCATCACTGATTCGAACAGATGCCAGTTGTTCTTGCCTAGTTCCTTGGCCTTGTAGAGTGCCAGGTCGGCCTTGACGATCATCGCGTCGACATCGGAATCGCCCGCCTGTGCCAGCACCGCGCCACCGCTTGCCTGTATGCGCAGAACATGGCCGGCCACGTCGACGTCGCCCTGCAAGCAGGCAAAGATGCGGTCGAGCATTGCCGTCAAGTGAGCCTCGTCGTCGACCCCGTCGAAATAGATCATGAACTCGTCGCCGCCGAAGCGGCTGACCTTGATGGTATCGGTGGCGAAGGTCGCCAGGCGTTCGGCAACCGCATAGATCAATCCGTCGCCGACCGGGTGGCCGAGCGTGTCGTTGACGCTCTTGAAATCGTCGAGATCGAGAACGGCTAGCGCACAAAGCCGCTCACGATCGCCGCCATCGACACATTCTGCGACGACTTCGTGGAAATAGGCGCGGTTGGGCAATCCCGTCAGGTTGTCGTAGCGCGCCATGAAGCGGATCTTCTCCTCTGCCGCGACGCGGGCTGTCACGTCTTCGAAGGTGATGACGCCCAATTCCTGGCTACCCTCGCGCGCGGAGAACTCCAGATACTGCCCGTTGGACAACGAAACCAGCACCTTGCGGTCTCTGCCCTCGCGCAGCGCCCGCGTGAGCTGGGCCTCGATGTAGCGGCAATCCTTGAGCGCCAGCATGCCGCCAGCGACGCCGCGCATCAGCAGGCCATGTATCGACCGCCCCAGCAGCGCATCCGGCGACTTCACCGACATCAGCTGCGCGGCTTCGGCATTGGCGACCGCGATGCGACCGTCGGGCCCGAGCATGACGAGGCCATGCGACATCGTGTTGAGGGCCCGGTTGAAGCGCTGGGCGAGGCGATTGGCCTTCTTTTCCTCGGAGATGGCGGTGAACAGCACATCGCGCACCGTGTCGGCGAATTTCCTGATGGCGTAGAGGAACGGCGCCGACAGCAGCCCCAGGAAAACGTGGTAGAAGTCGCCACGCAAGAGGAAACCGAGGGAGATCGCCCAGGTCATGGTGACCGTGAAGATCATCACCATGCGCGGCGAGCCATAATTGCGCCCCGCGATCGACGTCGCCGATGCCAGCGTCACGCAGACGGCCGCAATCTCGGCAAAACTGTCATGCGCGAAATAGATGCCCGCAAGGCAGAAGGCGCCAAGCACCAGGCCATGCAACGTGCCGTACAGGATGTAGTCGTTTTCGCGCTTGTGCGCTTCTTCCCATGTCGTGGGCGATGGCAGACTGTTGTATTTGCGGAAATTGCGCTGGCGCAGCGTGCAGACCAGCACCATGAGCAACGCGACGACCAGATAGAGAGGATGTTCAGTCTTCCACCAGACAACCACCATCAGCAAGGTCTGCGCAACCATACCGACAGCCAGCGTCGAACCGTCGCGGAAAAGGGTTTCCACGAAGGGGATGTAGACGTCGACCGGTATCTCGTTGTTTCTTCTGCGCATCCGAGGCCTGCCTAGGAGACACAAAGGTGCCATACGCGCCTTAAGAAAGGCTTAGAGCCAGCCCGGCCAGATCAACTCACGGCAATCCGGTTGCGCGATACGCGCTGTACTTTCGATTCAGGTAAACAACTGGTGTTCGCTATTCGGCAGCCTGCAATGTCCGGTTCGAGGATTGAGCCTGCAGGCGCTGCAACAGCCGCTGGCGTTCGCCGGCAGCCTTTTCGACGCTGGCGTGCTTGACGTGGCCATAACCGCGAACGAGTTGCGGCACCGACGCAAGCGCCGCCGCCGCTTCGATGTTGGTTGCAGAAAGCGCGCCCATGATCAGGTCGAGATCGGCCTCGTAGCCGGTAAGCAGGGCGCGTTCCATCTGGCGTTCGGCACTGTAGCCAAAGACGTCGAAGGCGGTGCCACGCAAGCCCTTCATTGCCGCAAGCAGCTTGAAGCCCGTTATCATCCATGGCCCGAATGCCGACTTGCGCGGCTTGCCGTCCGCACCCTTGCGGCCGAAGATCGGCGGCGCGAGATGGAACTCGAGCCGGCCATAGCCCTCGAACTGCCTTGACAGCTCGCGCTGGAACGAGCCGTCGGTGTAGAGCCGGGCCACCTCGTATTCATCCTTGATCGCCATCAGCTTGAACAGGCTGCGCGCGGCGGCCTCGGTGACCACGGTCGAGCCGGAATTGGCCTTGTCCTCGGCCGCCCTGACCGCAGCGATGCGGCCGGCATAGCGCTTTGCGTAGGCAGCATTCTGGTAACCGCTCAGGAATTCGACGCGGCGGGCAATGACCTCGTCGAGCGACTGCGCCACCGCGCGCTCCTCCTGGCGGTCCGGGCGGGCGACCATCGCACGGACGAACTCCGGCTCGTGCGCGGCGCGGCGCCCCCAGCGAAACGCAGCGACATTCATCGCCACCGCCTCGCCGTTGAGGCCGATCGCCTTCTCCACCGCCTCGGCCGACAGCGGCAGGCCGCCATGCTGGAAGGCAAAGCCAAGCATGAACATGTTGGCGCCGAGCGAATTGCCAAACAGGGCCGCCGCCGTGCGCGTGGCATCGAAAAAATGCGTCTTGGCTTCGCCCGCTGCAGCAAGGATGGATTTCTTCAACCGCTCGGTCGGCAGCGAGAAATCGGCCGAACGGGTGAACTCGCCGGGCATTACCTCCGCCGTGTTGGCGACGAAAATCGTGTGGTTCTCGCGCACCGCGGCCAGCACCTTCTGGGCGCCCGAGACGACGAGGTCGCAGCCCAGGATGAGATCGGCCTTGCCGGCCGAGACGCGGATCGCGTTGATATCCTCGGGCGAACGCGCGATGCGGACATGAGTGAACACCGATCCGCCCTTCTGTGCGAGCCCGGCCATGTCGATCATGCCACAGCCCTTGCCTTCGAGATGCGCCGCCATGCCGAGCACTGCCCCGACGGTGACCACGCCGGTGCCGCCGACACCGTCGATGATCGCGGCCCAGCCCTCGCGGCCGAGCGGGAACGGCTTGGGCTCGGGCACGCCTGCAAGCGGCTCGCTCGCACCAGTGATACCTTCGGCCTTGCGTATCCTGGCGCCATGGACAGTCACGAAGGACGGGCAGAAGCCGTTGACGCAGGAAAAGTCCTTGTTGCAGCTCGACTGGTCGATGCGGCGCTTGCGGCCGAACTCCGTTTCCACCGGCTGGATCGATACGCAGTTCGACGCCACACCGCAGTCGCCGCAGCCTTCGCAGACGAGTTCGTTGACGAACACGCGCTTGTCGGGGTCAGGGAATGTGCCGCGCTTGCGTCGACGGCGCTTTTCGGCGGCGCAGGTCTGGTCGTAGAGCAGGACGGTCACGCCCTTGATGTCGCGCAGTTCGCGCTGGACGAGGTCGAGGTCGTCGCGGTGGTGGAAGGTCGTGCCGGCGGGGAACTGGCTGCGGCCACCATATTTGTCCGGTTCGTCGGTGACGACCGCGATGCGCTCGACGCCTTCGGCGCGCACTTGGCGGGCGATCATGTCGACGGTCAGGCTGCCCTCATGCGGCTGCCCGCCGGTCATCGCCACCGCATCGTTGTAGAGGATCTTGTAGGTGATGTTGGCATCGGAGGCGATGGCGAAGCGGATCGCCAGCGTGCCCGAGTGATTGTAGGTGCCGTCGCCGAGATTCTGGAAGATGTGCTCGCGCTTGGAGAACGGCGCCTGGCCTATCCACTGCGCGCCCTCCCCGCCCATGGCGGTGAAGCCGACCGTCGAGCGGTCCATCCACAAGGACATGAAGTGGCAGCCGATGCCGGCGCCGGCGATCGAGCCCTCGGGTACCTTGGTCGAGGAATTGTGCGGGCAGCCCGAGCAAAAGAACGGCGTGCGCGAAGCCACGTCCTTGGTGTCGGCCAGCATCGCCTGATACTGGCGCAGGCGGCTGACGCGGGCTGAGATCTCTTCCGACGGGCCGATGACCTTGAGCACCCGCTCGCCGATGGCGATGGCGATGTCGTTGGGATCGAGCGCGCCCTTTGCCGGGAAAAGCCAGTCGCCACGCTCGTCCCGCTTACCGATCACCTTCGGCTGCATCGAGGTGCCGTAGAGCTCCTCGCGCACCTGGATCTCGAGCAGCGAGCGCTTTTCCTCGACGACGATGATCGTTTCGAGCCCGCGGGCGAAATCCCTGATGTGCTCGAGGTCGAGCGGCCACGGGCACCCCACTTTGAACAGGCGGATGCCGAGCTGGTTGGCGCGTTTTTCGTCAATGCCAAGGTCGTCGAGTGCCTGACGCACGTCGAGGAAACTCTTGCCGACGGTGATGATGCCGACCTTGGCCTTGCGGCCGCCGGAATAGACGATGCGGTTGATGGCGTTGGCGCGGATGAAGGCGGAAGCCGCCGCGCGCTTGTATTCGTGCAGCCGCGCTTCCTGGCCGAGCTGGTCGAGCTCCAGACGGATGTTGAGGCCACCAGGCGGCATGTCGAATTCGGGAATGACGATGTTGAGCCGGTCGAGCGAAGCGTCGACGGAAGCGGTCGATTCGATGTTGTCCTTGACGCATTTGATCGCCGCCCAGGTACCGGCGAAGCGCGACAGGGCAAAACCATAGAGGCCGTAGTCGATCAGTTCCTGCACCCCGCCCGGATTGAGGATCGGGATCATCGTGTCGACGAACAGGAATTCCGTCGCGTGCGCATTGGTCGAGGATTCGGCGGTGTGGTCGTCGCCCATCAGCGCCAGCGCACCGCCATGCCTGGAGGAACCAGCGAGGTTGGCATGGCGGAACACGTCGCCCGAGCGGTCGACGCCGGGACCCTTGCCGTACCAGAGCGAAAAGACGCCGTCGTGCTTGCCCTCGCCCATCAGTTCGGCCTGCTGTGAGCCCCAGCACGCGGTGGCGGCAAGCTCCTCGTTGAGGCCGGGCTGGAAGACGATGCCGGATTGCGCGAGCTGGCTCTTGGCCTTCCACAGCTGGATGTCGAGGCCGCCGAGCGGCGAGCCGCGATAGCCGGAGACGAAACCGGCGGTGTCGAGCCCGGCGAGCCGGTCGCGCTCGCGCTGCATCAAAAGCATGCGGATGACGGCCTGCGCACCGGAGAGGAAGACGCGCTCCTTGCCGAGATCGAACTTGTCATCGAGAGCGACGTCGTGAAGCGTCATCCGCATTTCCTGTGTCCGCACCACCCACGAGTCGGGCAGCTGACCTTGGGTAGCTTAGGAATAGCTTTTCCGCGCACGTCTGTCGCGTCAAACGAATTTCTTTGCACCAGACAAAGAACAATCAAAGATACATTGCCTGCGTCGGCAGGGCTCAGGCGGCAGGCGGGCAGGTCACGCCGCGGCCGCCCGGCAGGCGGCCGTCCGGATGGCCTTCCAGCTCGGGATTCGGATCGTAGAATGGGCCGACTGTCAGCGCCCTGTCGGGCAGCATGGACTGGTCCTGCGACGAGGCCATGGTCGTCTCGAACGCCTGCATGGTCTCGCCCTTCGGCCCCTCGATGCGGATCGACACCTTGTAGGGGCGGTCCTTGACCACACATTCCAGCGGCGGACTTTCGATGGTCACCTTGTCGCTCATCGGCCAGATCTTCTGGTGCACGACGATCGCTTCGCCACCTGCCGGGTTCTCGAAGCTCGCCACCGCGACCTCGCCCTCGCCGACCGGCTTCAGCGGCTTCAGCGTCACCAGGTAGCGCACGGTGGCGACGCGGTAGTTGAAGACGAACAGCCGGCCGGAAAGCTCGAAATACTCGCCCTCGCCGCCGCTTTCGCGACAGCCGGCGAGAACAAGCGCGGCAAGCGCCGCAAAGCCGAATACGATGGTGGCAAACCTGCGCTTACGCATCGAGCACCTCCTCCTTGCGCCTGTTGTAGTGTCGTTTGGCCTTCTGGCGGTTGCCGCAGACGGCCATGTCGCACCACAGCCGGCTGCCGTTGCGGCTGCGGTCGATGAACAGCCAGCGGCAGTTCGGGCATATCCGCATGCGACCGAGACTATCGGCCGCCATCAGCGACAGGGCCGAGACCGCAAGCGCCGCTTCGAAGGCGATTGGCCGCTCGGACCTGCCGAATGGCGCATCCGGACCGAACGTCTCGCCGGAACCGGCGAGCCCATCGGCGCAGGCCTTGAGCAATTCCGCCATGTCGCTTGCTGCCAATGCCCCTGTGGCGACGCCGCGCCTGAACAGCCGGTCGGTAGCCTCGCGGATGGCGAGCACCTTGTCCGCGATGGCATGCGGCGCGGGTGCGGCAAGCGCCCTGCCCTCGAGCTCGTCGACGCGGAAGGTCGTGGCCGCTACCGCAAAGCGCGCAATCTCCAGGGGATCGGCAAAGCGGTCGAAGCTGCGCTCGGCGTCGCCGCGCAGCACGACCGTGTTGGCCGTATCGAGTGCAAGCACGCCGCCGGAGAAACGATGGGCTGTCCAGGAAACCGTCATGGCCCAAATCTAACTGGTAAACACGATTTGACAAGTTAGATCGCGAAGCGCAGTTTCAAGCTTGCGGGAGACACCCGCGCGGGTTGCACATGCTCTTTTTCCTCCAGCAGCTTCTCAACGGCGTGCATTCGGCGGCGATCTACGGCCTGCTCGCCTTCGGCTACGCGCTCGGCAACGGCCTTCTGCAGCGAACCAACCTGGCCTATGGCGGAATCTTCGCCTTCTGCGGCCAGACCATGATCCTCGCCGCGGTCTATGGCTGGCAGGTGCTATGGCTGACGCTGCCGGCGACGGTAGCGTTCGGCATCCTTGTGGCGCTCGGCTATGCCGCCCTCATCAGCCGCATCCTGTCGCGCTCGGTTTTCGCGCCCCTAGCCGGTCGGTCGCCCAACACCATTGTTGCCGCAACGCTCGGCGTGCTGATTGCACTGATGGAACTCAGCCGCCTGTCGGCAGACACCCACGATTACTGGCTGCCGCCGATGCTGGCGACGCCAGTCGTCTTCGCGTCCACCAGCAGCTTCGCGGCGACCTTGACCGTGATCCAGCTGATCAATGTCGCGCTCGTCATGAGCGTGGTGCTCGCCGGCACAATTTTCCTGTCGCGCTCGCGCTTCGGCAGGCATTGGCGCGCAGTGGCCGACGATCCATTCGCGGCAAAACTCTGCGGTCTCGACACGGAAAACATCTTCCATGCAGCGCTGCTTGCCGGCGGGCTCTGCGCAGGTCTCGCCGGCGTGCTAGCAGCACTCTACTACGGCAATCTCGGCTTCGGCGCAGGCCTCGTCTACGGCCTGAAGATCCTGTTCGTCACCGCCGTCGGCGGCTACTACGCGCCTGGACGTGCAGCGCTGGGGGCCGCGGCATTCGGCCTGGCGGAGTCGCTGTGGGCAGGCTACTTCCCGATCGAATGGCGCGATGCCTGGATGTACGGGCTACTCGCCGCCATGCTGGTGCTGTCAGGCGACCGCAAAGACGCGCCCCAAGCAGCCTGAACAGCTGAAAATCCGCTTTCTACTTTGGTTGAATGCCCCGGCGTCCGGCGGCATTTTCCTTGGATTTGCAGGCTTTGCGACGTCTATCCCCTTGCGCAGTCATGTTGACGGGGCACCGGTTGCCAGAATACCCATGACGTCCGGGGGGATGCCGCAAAACAACATCGGGGAACACGGCAATCCATCAGTTCAGGGAGGAACGCATGGCAGGGCTTCTCGCTCTATCCAGACTCATTGACCGTATCAACGAGGCAATCGGCAAGACGGTAGCCTGGGCGATCCTGGTCGCCATTCTCGTCAGCGCCGGCAATGCGGTGATCCGCAAGACGTTCAACATGTCGTCGAACGCCTGGCTCGAGCTGCAGTGGTACCTGTTCGGCGCCGCTTTCATGCTGGCCAGCGCCTACACGCTCAAGCAGAACGAGCACATCCGCATCGACATCGTCTACGGCATGTTCTCGCGCCGGAAACAGCACTGGATCGACCTTTTCGGGCACATCTTCTTCCTGATGCCCTTCGTCGTCCTGATGATCTTCTACTTCATCCCCTATGTCGGACTGTCGTTCCGCTCGGGTGAGGTTTCCTCCAGTGCCGGCGGCCTGATCCTGTGGCCGGCCAAGGCGCTGCTTCTGGTCGGCTTCCTTCAGCTCAGCTTCCAGGGCGTTTCCGAAATCATCAAGAAGATCGCCATCATGCGCGGCGACATGGAGGATCCCAACCCATTCATCTCGGCCCATGAAGCGGCCGAACTCGAAGGCAAGGCTCTCGCCGACGAGGCCCGCTCATGATCGAGTTCATCGCCCAGAACATGGCGCCGATCATGTTCTTTTCGCTCATCGTCTTCATGCTGCTGGGCTATCCGGTTGCCTTCTCGCTGGCCGCCAACGGCCTGTTGTTCTTCTTCATCGGCGTCGAGCTCGCGCCTTATTCCAACAACACCATCACGCTCGACTGGCCGCTGCTCTACGCCCTGCCCGATCGTTTCTGGGGCGTGATGTCGAACGAGACGCTGCTGGCGATCCCGTTCTTCACCTTCATGGGCATCGTGCTCGAACGCTCGGGCATGGCCGAAGACCTGCTCGACACGATCGGCCAGCTGTTCGGACCGATCCGCGGCGGCCTCGCTTATGCCGTCATCTTCGTCGGCGCCCTGCTCGCCGCCACCACCGGCGTGGTGGCCGCCTCGGTCATCGCCATGGGCCTGATCTCGCTGCCGATCATGCTGCGCTACGGCTATGACCGGCGCGTGGCGACCGGCGTCATCGCCGCTTCCGGCACGCTCGCCCAGATCATCCCGCCCTCGCTGGTGCTCATCGTGCTGGCCGACCAGCTCGGCCGCTCGGTCGGCGACATGTACAAGGGCGCGCTGATCCCCGGCCTGGTGCTGACCGGGCTGTACATGAGCTACATCCTGCTGATGTCCATCATCCGGCCGAAGTCGATGCCGGCGCTGCCGCTCGAGGCGCGCACCCTCGGCCACGGCGTGACCTCGCTTTTTGTGGCGCTGCTGGCAGCCACCGTGATCGCCTATGGCGCCCATGTCTATCTATCGCCGACCCATGGCGCCAACGCCGACATCCTCGGCGCCTGCGTCGGCATCATCGTCATCTACATCGCGGCAATCGCCGACCGGGGCTTCAATCTCAAGCTGATGTCGCGGCTGGCCCAGCAGGTCATCATCGTGCTGATCCCGCCGCTGGCGCTGATCTTCCTCGTGCTCGGCACCATCTTCCTCGGCATCGCCACGCCGACCGAAGGCGGCGCGATGGGCGCGGTGGGCGCACTGGTCATGGCCGGCATGAAGGGCAAGCTGACATTCGACGTCATCCGCCAGGCGCTGGCCTCGACGACGAAGCTGTCATCCTTCGTCATCTTCATCCTGATCGGCGCACGCGTCTTCTCGCTGACCTTCTACGGCGTCAACGGCCACCTCTGGGTCGAGCACCTTTTGGTATCGCTGCCCGGCGGCGAGGTCGGCTTCCTGATCGCCGTCAACGTCCTGGTGTTCCTGCTCGCCTTCTTCCTCGATTTCTTCGAGCTGGCCTTCATCATCGTGCCGCTCTTGGCGCCCGCCGCCGACAAACTCGGCATCGACCTGATCTGGTTCGGCGTGCTTTTGGGCGTCAACATGCAGACCAGCTTCATGCACCCGCCCTTCGGCTTCGCCCTGTTCTACCTGCGCTCGGTGGCGGCACGCGTGCCCTATCTCGACCGCATCACCGGCAAGAACATCCAGCCGGTGACGACGGGGCAGATCTACTGGGGCGCGGTGCCGTTCGTGTGCATCCAGGTCATCATGATCGGACTGACCATCGCCTTCCCGCAGATGGTCATGCACTACAAGGGCAAGGTGGTCGATCCCTCGACCGTCGAGATCAAGATGCCCGACATGCCCGGGCTGGGTGGCGCATTGGGCGGCGGCGGCCTCGGCCTGCCACCGCTCGGCGCTCCGTCGATCGGCGGGGCGGCACCGGCTCAGCCGGCGGCACCGGCAAACGATCTGACGAAACCGCCGAGCTTCAACTGACCAACTCGACACGCAAAAGGGGCGCCGCGCGGCGCCCCTTTTCATTTCAGATCAGCCCTACAGACAAGAAAACCCCCGGAGCGGAGGCTCCGGGGGTTTTCTTCCAACGTTTGCGATCCGATCAGAGCTTGCCGTTGCGCTGCTGGATCATCATGAAGGTGTCGTAGTTGTACTCGGCGATCTGGGCCCACAGATAGTGGTCCTTGCGGAACGCCTTGATCGAGTCCCAGACCTTTTTGAAGCCCGGATTGCTGGCTTCCATCTCGGCATAGACCTCGTTCGACTTCTCGAAGCAGGCGGCGAGGACTTCCTGGCTGAACGGACGCAGTTGCGCGCCGTTGGCGACCAGGCTCTTGATCGCGGTCGGGTTCAGATAGTCGTATTTCTGCAGCATGTTCGCGTCGGCCGCCTGGGCTGCGGTGCGCAACAGCGACTTGTAGGCCGGCGTCAGTTCCTCGAACTTGGCCTTGTTGAACATGAAGTGGACGGTCGGGCCACCTTCCCACCAGCCGGGATAGTAGTAGTAGGGCGCGACCTTGTGGAAGCCAAGCTTCTCGTCGTCATAGGGACCGACCCACTCGGCGGCGTCGATGGTGCCCTTCTCGAGCGCCGGATAGATGTCGCCGCCGGCGAGCTGCTGCGGCACGACGCCGAGCTTCTCCAGCACCTTGCCGGCGAAGCCGCCGACGCGGAACTTGAGACCCTTGAGGTCCTCGACCGTATTGATCTCCTTGCGGAACCATCCGCCCATCTGCACGCCGGTATTGCCGCCGGGCAAGCCGTAGAGGCCCTGGGTGCCCAGGAACTCGTTGAAGACGTCGATGCCGCCGCCATGGTAGTGCCAGGCGTTCATGCCGCGCGCGTTGAGCGAGAACGGAACCGCAGCGCCCAGGGCCCACGTGGGATCCTTGCCCCAGTAGTAATATGCCACCGTGTGGCAGGCTTCGACAGTACCGGCAGCGGCCGCGTCGGCCGCCTGCAGGCCCGGAACGATTTCACCGGCCGCGAAGGGCTGGATGGTGAAGTTGCCGTCGGTGGCTTCCGACAGATATTTCGCCATTGTCTCGGCGCCGCCATAGATCGTGTCGAGCGACTTCGGAAAAGACGAGGCCAGGCGCCAGGTAACCTTGGGGTTGGCCTGGGCAATGGCCGGCGCGGCAAGCGTAGCGGCGGCCGCAGCCGCACCAACGCCGGTGGTGCCGGCCTTCCTGATAAATGAACGGCGATCCATCAATATCCTCCCATGCTGGACCGAAAGAACATATATGACGTTAGGGAAAATATTGTCCTCCCACGACTAACGCCGCGGGCATCAATACACGGCGAAGGAGGCGAGTAAAGCGCACTGGACCTGGTCGGGAATGCGTGACAGCGGAAAATACGGGGGTCGCGCAAGCATTTAAAACTATAGTCTAATCCCCAGTTGGCCACGCAGGGGAGATATGCAAACTTGTGTTGGAAAAGCGCCTCGGGATCGCCTATTTTGCGGGCAAGGAAACAGCCTGCTTCCCACAAGGATTTGGATTCCATCATGCACCAGCCGCTCGTCGCCGTGTCGTCAGACGTCCGCCAGTTCGAGAACTACACTTGGCATGCGGCGCCCCAGCAGTATCTGGAGGCCGCGATTTCGGGCGCTGGCGTGCTGCCGGTGCTGGTGCCGTCCTTCGGCGACCGCCTTGACCTCGACGTGCTGCTGTCCTCGGTCGATGGCGTGATGCTGACGGGCTCCAAGTCGAACGTCGATCCGCGCCTCTATGGCGAGGAGGCGACTGAAGCCAATGGTCCATACGATTTCGCCCGCGACGCGACCACCATGCCGCTGATCCGCAAGGCGATCGAGCGCGGCGTGCCGCTGCTTGCCATCTGCCGCGGCATCCAGGAAATGAACGTGGCGCTGGGCGGCAGCCTCGCCACCGAGATCCAGGATCGCGAGGGCACCATGGACCATCGTGCCCGTGTCAGCGACAACCAGGACGAACGCTTCGCCATCCACCAGCCCGTAACGATCAAACCGGGCAGCTGCCTTGCCGGCGTGTTCGGCGCGGGTGACATCCTGGTCAACTCGGTCCACCGCCAGGCGGTCGACCGGCTCGGCTCCAGGCTGCAGGTCGAGGCAGTCGCCCCAGATGGCACGGTCGAGGCGGTGTCAGTGCGCGATTCACGCGCGTTCGCCGTCGGCGTGCAGTGGCATCCGGAATACTGGGTCAAGTCAGACGACGTCTCGCAGCGCATCTTCAAGGCATTCGGCGATGCGGTCCGTGCCCATTCGGCGGCGCGGTCTGCGGCAAGGGCCGCGGCGGAGTAAGCCTGCACTCGCTTGAACGGCGTCAACGCCCAGCGCCCTCGTGGTTCGACAGGCTCACCATGAGGGCTACTGAGGCTTCCTGCGTGGCGGATCGGAACTAAGCCCGTTCCTTCGGCTTGCCCGTCGACTGGCGGACATGCAGCTCCGGCTTGATCAACTCCTGGGACGGCCGAACCTGCTGGCCGTTGAGCTTGTCGAGCAGCGCGCTTGCCGCCCGACGGCCGACCTCACGCTGGCCGTTCCACACAGTGGTCAGCGCCGGGGTGGCGATCTGGGCTTCCTCGAGATCGTCATAGCCAGTGACCGAGACGTCGATGCCGGGCACCAGGCCGGCGCGCGCGATGCCGTTCATCAGGCCGATGGCGACGAGGTCGTTCCAGCAGCAGGCTGCCGTCGGCTTGTCCTTGAGCGCCAGGAACTGTGCGGCCGCCTCGAAGCCGCCCTGCTTGGTGCGTGGGCCGGCGATACGCCACGACGGCAAGACTTCCAGCCCCGCAGCCTCCATGGCGTTGAGATAGCCCTGGTAGCGGTGGCGGCCGGTCGAGGTCTGGTCGGTGCCGCCGATCATGGCGATGCGCTTGTGGCCGAGCGAGATGAGATGGTTGGTGGCGAGTGCCGTGCCATAGGCATCGTCGCCGCGGAAGACCGGAACCTCGGCGCCTTCGACCGAACGCGCGATCAGCACCGCCGGCAGGCCGTTTTCCTCGGCCATGACGATGTCCTCTGCCGGCGTGCCGATGGCCGGCGACATGATCACCCCGTCAGCGCCGAGCTGCAACAGCGTATCGACGAAGGTGCGCTGCTTTTCCAGCTGGTCGTAATGGTTGGAAAGGATGAAGGTCTGGCCGCTGCGATCGAGCTCGCTCTCGATGGAGCGCAGGATCTCGGCATAAAACGGGTTCATGATGTCGTGGACGACGACGCCGACAATGCCGGACCGCGAGGTGCGCAGGCTGGCCGCACGGCGGTTGTAGATATAGCCGATCTCGCGGGCATGCTGCTTGATGCGGTCACGGGTGACGTCGGCGACGAGCGGGCTGTCGCGCAGCGCAAGCGATACTGTTGCGGTCGAAACGCCGAGCGCGTCGGCGATCGTCGAAAGCTTGATCTTCTGCGCCAGAGCGCCCTCCATCCGCCAAGGTTAACGGACGGTCTTTTAAACCGTTTAAAGCCCTATGCCATTGTTCAACGGCAAATCAAAGCTTTTTTGCCAGTTCCTCGGCCTCGGCATTGGGCGCGGCTCGGTTCTTGACCCTGAGCTTGTGCTCACGATGGATGATGTAGAGGCCGCTGGAAACGATGATGGCGGCCCCCGCCAGCGTCCAGCGGTCGGGCAACTGGTCGAAGACCAGCCAGCCCAGGATGATCATCCACACCATCTGCAGATAGGGATAGGGCGCAAGGGCGGTGGCGCTAGCGCGCTGGTAGGCCTTGATCAGCAGCCAGTGGCCGAAGCCGCCGAACACGCCGAGACCAAACAAGACGAACCAGTCGTAGAAATGGGTGGGCAGCGATCCCGCCAGCGGCAGAGCAGGCAGCATGAAGATCGCCGGCACGACAGCCGAATAGAGGATCAGGCTCTCGGCCGTTTCGCTGCCGCCCATCTTGCGCGTCATGATGGTGTAGAGCGACGAACTCAGCATCGCGCAGATCGACAGGACGTGGCCGATGCCGAAGCCGCCGAAGCCCGGCCGGGTGATGACGATGACGCCGATGAAGCCGACGCCGACCGCCAGCCAGCGCCGCCAGCCGGCCCATTCGCCGAGCAGCGGACCGGCAAGTGCGGTGATCACCATCGGGCTGGCGAAATTGATCGATACCGTCTCGGCAAGCTGCAACGTCTGCAGAGCCATGAAATTGAAGATCGTCGAGCCGAACATGAAGACGGCGCGCAGGATCTGCATCCAGAGGCTCTGCGGCACCAGCCGCTCGGGCCGCTGCCACGCCTTGAACAGGACAAGCACCAGCACGGCATGGACGGCGAAGCGCACCCAGGTGACGAAGGGCGCGGCCATGCCCGACATGACCAGATGCTTGGCGCTGGTGTCGAGGAAGGAAAAGACGAGGCCTGAGGCAAATATCAGCAGGATCGCCGAGGACGGCGTTGCTGTTTCTGCTGGCTTTGGGGGAATCACGCTGGCGGGCCGGAAAAAGAAGGAGATGGAGCGGCTAATGCGCCAATCACTGCCGCCCCGCAAGACCTAACTCTCGATGGCGCAAAGAAACGCCTATTCCGCCGCCTCAGCCTCGACCTCGGTGTCGGCATCGGCTTCAGCTTCGGCCTCCGGCGTGGCCTCCGCCTCCGACGTAGCCTCGTCTTCGATGATGGTCAGATCCGACAGATTGGCCTCGATGCGCGCCAGAAGCTTGGACAGTTGCTTCAGGTCCTTCTTGTCGAAGCCCTTGAGCGCCTGCTTCTCGGTTTTCTTCACCGACTTCTCGACGGCACGGATGGCATCGCGGCCGGCTTCGGTCAGGTAGATATGGGCCTGCCTGGCATCGGTTTCGGAGGCGCGCTTTTCGAGAAAGCCCTGCGCCTGGAGCCGATTGATGGTCTTAGTGATCGTCGGCGGACGCACGCCGAGCCGCGAGGCGAGCTGACCGGGCGTCTGGCCGTCGTCGTCGTGCAGCGACAGCATGATCTGGTCCTGCCCAGCATAGAAGCCGTGCGCAAGCAGACGCGCGGCGAGCGACGTGCGCGCCAGTCGGGCCACCTGATGAAGCCGGCTCATCGCCGCGCCTTTGTTCGACTTGGACATCCGCATCTCCTGCGCCACGCCCCCGGTCCGCAATGGCCGAGAATAGCTGTCGCGTGGCCCTTGGCAACCATTCGTTGCGGGAGATTGTCGCCATGTCGCTTTGCCGGCAACCGACCACCCGCGCAAACCGCTCTTGCCAGACGGATGTTACAGTTCGATGACGGTCACAGTTCGCCGGCAAATTTTATGCACGCAGGCCCTGCCCGCCCGTTCGGCAGCCTCCCGAAATCCGTTCCAGCCATCGCCTGGCTGCCTGCCCAATGAAATTCCGGCATTGTCCCGCACACATGTCCGCCCTGTCGTTTGACACGTGCAAAAGCGCCGTCGGCATCCTATATGGAGCCTCTATTCGATCCCGAGGACGACCATGAGCGAAGCCCAGACCCAAATTCCCGTGACCGTGCTGACCGGCTATCTCGGTTCAGGCAAGACGACGCTGCTCAACCGCATCCTGTCGGAAAACCACGGCAAGCGCTATGCGGTCATCGTCAACGAATTCGGCGAGATCGGCATCGACAACGACCTGATCGTGGAGTCCGACGAGGAAATCTACGAGATGAACAACGGCTGCGTCTGCTGCACTGTGCGCGGCGACCTGATCCGCGTCGTCGAAGGCCTGATGCGCCGTCCCGGCCGCTTCGATGCCATCATCGTCGAGACCACCGGCCTCGCCGACCCGGTGCCGGTGGCGCAGACCTTCTTCATGGACGACGACGTGCGCTCCAAGACCAAGCTCGACGCGGTCGTGGCACTGGTCGACGCCAAGCACCTGCCGCTGCGCCTCAAGGATTCGCGCGAGGCCGAGGACCAGATCGCCTTTGCCGACGTCGTCGTGCTCAACAAGACCGACCTGGTCAATGCAGACGAACTGCGCGACGTCGAGGCTGCGGTCCGCGCCATCAACCCAGCGGCGCGCATCCACCGCACCACCCGCGCCGGCGTGGCGCTCGACGAGGTGCTCGACCGCGGTGCCTTCGACCTCAAGCGCGTGCTGACCGACGATCCGCACTTCCTCGACGCCCATGATCACGACCACGATCATGAATGCGGGCCCGATTGCGGCCACGACCATCATCATCACCACGATCATGATCACGACCACCATCACCACGATCATGACCATGGCGCGGTATCGCCGATCCATGACGTAACGGTGCAGTCGGTATCGCTCCGCGGCGGCGAGATGGACTCCAAGAAGTTCTTCCCCTGGATCGAGAAGATCACCCAGATGGAAGGCCCCAACATCCTGCGCCTCAAGGGCATCATCGCCATCAAGGACGATCCCGACCGCTACGTCATCCAGGGCGTGCACATGATCATCGAGGGCGACCACCAGCGCGCCTGGAAGGACGACGAGAAGCACGAGACCAGGCTGGTGTTCATCGGCCGCAACCTCGACGCCGAACGCCTCCAGCGCAGCTTCGACGCCTGCCAGGCCGACTGAGGTCGAGGCCTCCGACGCCCTCAATCCTTGCTAGGCCATACAAGGTCGAGTAAGGCCCCCTCACCGGCCATAGCGCGCCGGTGAGGCAGTGCCTGCCGGGCACTTCTCGGTACCAAACCTCCGACCGGACGTTCAAGAACCATGCCCACAGTCGCCCCGCTTGATCTCGACGGCCATTGCGTCACCGCCACATTCCTTGACGACATCCCGTTCTTCGCGCTCGCCGACGGCATGGTCAACTGGCTCGACCATGGCCAGAGATCGCTGAAACTGCATGACGGACTGCTGGCGGCGACCACGACTGCCGGCAACGACCGGATGATCACGGGCGGCGAGGACGGCAAGGTGATGTCGCTCGCCTCGTCGGGCACAGCGGAAGAGCTGGCGAGCTGCGGCCGCAAATGGGTCACCGCAGTGGCCTCGGGCCCGCAGGGTGCGGTGGCCTATGCCAGCGGCCGTAACGTCTGGGTACGTTTCGCCGACGGAAAGACCAAGGAATTTTCCCACCCGCGCTCGGTCGAAGGCGTTGCCTTCTCGCCCAAGGGCATGCGCATCGGCATCGCCCGCTACAATGGCGCGACGCTGCATTTCCCCGCCGCCGAGGGCAAGCCGGTTGAATTGGAATGGGCCGGCGCACACACTGGCATCACGTTTTCGCCCGACGGCGCCTATGTGGTGACCACCATGCAGGAAAATGCCCTGCACGGCTGGAAGCTTGTCGACGGCAAGCACATGCGCATGACCGGCTATCCGGCCAAGGTCAAAAGCCTGTCGTGGAGCGCCAAGGGCAAGTGGCTGGCAAGCTCGGGCGCGCCGGCGGCGATCGTCTGGCCGTTTTCCGGCAAGGACGGCCCGATGGGCAAGGCGCCGCTGGAGCTCGGCACCCGCGGAAATTCGATGGTGACATGCGTTGCCTGTCATCCGAGCGAGGATATTGTCGCCGTCGGTTACGACGACGGGATGGTGCTCGCCGTGCGCTTCGCCGACTCCAAGGAGGTGCTGTTGCGCCGCCCGGGCAAGGGCGCCATCACCTCGATGGGCTGGGACAAGGAAGAGCGCCGCATCGCCTTCGGCAGTGCCGCGGGCGACTGCGGTGTCATCGACATCGCGGGCTAGCGCAATTCCAGGAAAAGTGTGAAGCGGTTTTCCGTACGGAATTGCGAACAGTCTAAAGTCAACTAGCCCGAACAGCCCGCGACGGCTTGCGGCGCAACGCCAAGCCGTCGCGCATGTTGAGCGACAGCAGCGCGATGTTGACAGCTCCGGCGACAAGCTCCAGCGCCTGCACCGCGAAGAAGGCCGCATCGAAGCGGCCCTCCCCGGCCCAGCCAGCCAGCACATAGGCCGACGGCAACAGCACCAGAAGGCCGTTGGCGGCAACTACGCGCATGCGGCGCTTCTTGCGCTGTACGGCCGGGCTCTTCCACCCCTTCGCGAGCGAGAAGCCGGAAGCGCCGGCCACGATCATGAGCGGGATCAACACCGCCATGCCGGCGAGTATGCCTGCCTTCACCACAGCAATGGTTTCGACATCGCCGGACAGCTCCGTGGCCACCGTCGCTAGCCAGAAGCATCCGACAACAAGCAAGGCCGTGGCACCAGCCGCAGCATGGATCGTGGTCTTCATCGTCATGACCTCTCAGTTTGAATAGCATGCTATATATCATTGCATAGCATGCTATTCAACAGCTATCTCTCGGCGATGACCTTCCAGAAAGACCGCTCGGCCGGCTATCTCGCCAATCAGATGGCGCGCCTCTTCGCCAAGGGCCTGCAACAGCGCATCCGCTCCCTTGGGCTGGCGCCCGCACAATTCATGACCTTGCTGGCCTTGTGGGACGAGGACGGGCTGACGCAGAGCGAACTGGTACGCAGGCTCGACGTCGAGCAGGCGACCATGGCCAACACGTTGACCAGGATGGAACGCGACGGGCTCATCGAGCGGCGCACCCGGCCCGACGACGGCCGCTCGCAATCCGTTCACCTGACCCCGAAAGCCGTGGCGCTACGTGGACCGGCAACCGAGGCAGCGCGTGCGCAAAATGAGACCGCACTCGCCGACTTCAGCGAAGACGAACGGCAAACATTCCTCAAGCTGATGCGGCGCGCCATCGCCGCCATGCACGACGACTGATCGCGGAAAAGATAAAAGCCTATTCCACCAGGCAGGTGGCGCGGCCCGAATAGTTGAAGGTCTTGCCCTCGCCGCCGGCAGCACCCGCCATGTCGAAGACTGTGACGGAATACTGGCCGATATAGTCGCCGTCCTCGCCCGACTTGGTCTTGACGATCACTTCGACATAGCCGTGCGGCTTGTCGGCATCGCGTTCGCGATAGACGATCATGCGCAGCTCCTCGCCGTCGAGCCAGTACTGGGCAAGGTGTGCACTGTCGAAGCTCACCCTGCGCAAGTCTTCGGCGACAGCCTTGTCGAATATCTCGATCTGGCCGTGCAAATCAAAAACCGGGCTGCCCATACCGCGAGTGATGCCACTCTCGATGGTAAACTTTACCGCCCCATCCCTGGCGCCACAAGAGAGCCCGCCGGAGGCAACGGCCGGGCCTGTCGCTAGCAGGATCGACATGACCGCAACATTAGCACGCAACGATATACTCTCCCAATTCACACGATCTTGATCGGCAGCGATCGCGGCGGATGAAAGGCGCTGAGCCAATCGACAGCCGCCCTGCGGCCAGTTGCCTTGCGGGGCCGGCTGGCTAGAGTGGCGCCGACTGTCAAATGGGAGCCATGATGAACCGCATCGAACGACCGGAAGCCACTGAAGGCGGCGTGCCGCTATCACGGATTGCCGAACTCGCAACGACGGAGGCGGAAATCTTCCGCCGGGCGCGTCCGAAATCGCAAGCCGCTCTCGGCAATGGCGTGGCAGGGTTCTTCGGCGGCGTGCCGATGCACTGGATGAAGGATTGGCCGACGCCCTTCCCGATCCTCGTCGACAAGGCGAGCGGCGCCACCATCACCGATGTCGACGGCAACCAGCTTGCCGACTTCTGCCTCGGCGACACCGGTTCGATGTTCGGGCACTCCCCTGCCCCCGTCGCTCGGGCGATCCGCCGCCAGGCCGGTCGCGGCCTGACCTACATGCTGCCGTCGGAGGATTCACTCACACTCGGGCTGCTGCTGGCCGAGCGCTTCGGCCTGCCGCACTGGCAGATCGCGACGACGGCCACCGACGCCAATCGTTTTGCCCTGCGCGTCGCCCGTGCAGTCACCGGACGCGACAAGATCCTGGTGTTCAACGGCTGCTACCATGGCGCGGTCGACGAGACGATGGTGCGGTTGGCCAACGGCAAGTCGGTCAACCGGCCGGGGCTGGCCGGCGAGTTCCGCGATCTTACCGCCCGCACCCGCATCGTCGAGTTCAACGACCTGCCAGCCCTCGAGAAGGCGCTGAGCCATGGCGATGTCGCCTGTGTCATCACCGAGCCAGTGCTGACCAACTCGTGCATGGTTCTGCCCGAACCGGGCTTCCTGGAAGGCGTGCGCGCGCTCACACGGCAAGCTGGCACGCTGCTTTTGATCGACGAAACGCATACGATCTCGACCGGGCCCGGCGGCTACACTAGGAAGCACGGTCTCGCCCCCGATCTGTTCGTGCTCGGCAAGCCCGTCGCCGGCGGCGTTCCGGCGAGCGTCTGGGGCATGAGCGAGGAGGTCGCAGCCCGCTACGCCGCCTACAACAGCAGCAAGGAGCCCGGCTATTCCGGCATGGGCACCACGCTGTCGGCCAATCCGCTGCAGTTCGCCGCGATGCGCGCCGCGCTCGAAGAGGTGATGACCGAAGACAATTACGCCCACATGGAGAGACTGGCCAACCGACTGGCGAGCGGGCTCGACAAGGCGATCCGCCGCCACCGCCTGCCCTGGCACGTGATGCGCGTCGGCGCCCGTGTCGAATTCATCTGCGCGCCCGGGCCGCTGCGCAATGGCGGCGAGGCTGAACTCGCACATGCCTCGCGGCTCGAGGCGGCCGTGCATGTGGCGCTGGTCAACCGCGGCGTGCTGATCGCACCCTTCCACAACATGATGCTGGTGTCGCCGGTGACCACCGCGCGGCAGGTCGACAAGCTGGTTGCGGCTTTCGGCGATATTGCCGCTGCGCTTGCGGCATGAGACAAGGCATCAGGACAATTGAGTGACATCATGACTTCACCTTCCGGCTCGACCATCGACGAGGCCAGAGCCTTCCTCGACGCCCACCCAGAGATCGAAGCCTTCGACATCGTGCTGACCGATCCCAACGGCGTCGGCCGCGGCAAGATCATCCGCCGCCACGAACTGATGGGGCTCTATGAAGGCGGGCGGCACCTGCCGATCTCGATCCTCGGCCTCGACATCACTGGCGAGGACGTCCACGAGACCGGCCTGATCTGGGATTCGGGCGACGGCGACCTGCGCGCCTGGCCGATCCCGGGCACGCTGAAGCCGCTCTATGGCACCAGCCCGGCGCGCGGCCAGTTGCTGATGTCGATGTACCATCTCGACGGCGCGCCGATGACTTCGGACCCGCGCCTGGTATTGCAGCGGCAGGTCGACAGGCTGGCCGAGCGCGGCCTGCATCCGGCCGGCGCCTTCGAGCTGGAGTTCTTCCTGCTTTCCAACGAGCGCGACGGCGACGGCAAGGTGCAGCCGGCGCGCGCCGTACTCGACGGCCGGGCCTCTGGCAAGACCGAGGTCTATTCGGTCGACCACCTGCACGGCATGGAGCCTCTGTTTTCCGACATCTATGCCGCCGCCAGGGCGCAGGGCATTCCGGCCGAGACGGTGATCTCGGAATATGCGCCGGGCCAGTACGAGTTGACGCTGCGTTACCGCAAGGACGTGATGCAAGCCGCCGACGACCTGATCATGCTCAAGCGCATCGTCCGCGCCCAGGCCCGCCGCCACGGCGTCACCGCCTGCTTCATGGCCAAGCCGATCGAGAAGTATGCCGGCTCGGGCATGCATTTTCACGTCTCGCTGCTCGACGACGCGGGCAAGAACGTCTTCACCGAGGCCAGGGAAGGCGAATGGCAGCCGACGCTTCTCCACGCGCTCGGCGGGCTCGCCGCGACCATGGCGGAATCGATGTTGGTGTTTGCGCCGCACGCCAATTCCTGGCGCCGCTTCGTCTCGCAGTCCTACGCGCCGGTGGCCCCGACCTGGGGCGTCAACAACCGCTCGGTGGCGCTGCGCGTGCCAGCCGGCGACGCCAAGAACCGCCGCATCGAGCACCGCCCGTCGGGCGTCGACGCCAATCCCTATCTGGTGGCGGCGACCATCCTCGCCGGCATTCTGAAGGGACTGGACGAGCAGCTCGACCCGGGTCCCGAAACGACAGGCAATGGCTACGAGCAGGCGGAGGGCGCGGAAAGCACCATGCCGGCCGACTGGCGCACGGCGATCGAGGCGGCCAAGGCGTCACAGTTCCTGCGCGAGGCGTTGGGAGAGGACCTGCACCGCACCTTCACTGAAATCAAGCATGCCGAATATCTGCGCGTCGCCCGCACGGTGAGCGAGCTCGACTACCACCTCTATCTGCACGAGGTGTGAGAGGCGGGAACTGACAGCCAACAAAATCACGTCCGATAGACGAATTCCCAAGAACCGAGGCAGTGTAGCTTCAGTGCCACTGCCTCCCAGGTTTCACCTTCGGTATCGGCGCAGTAGCTCTCGATGAACTGCTCCAGGGATGCGGCATCAAAACGTGGCATGAACAGCATATGTTTGCCTGGCTGAACTCCCCGGCAATTGTGCACAAACCACTTCGGCGAGCACACCCGAAGAGTGAACGCGCCCAGTGCGTCCCCGCTCTCTAACCCTGCATAAAAGTCGATATCCAGAACAAAGTATTCCGGATCGTTCAGCGTGAGATTGGCAAGATTGTCATCGAAATCGTGCCGGCTGCCGTCCACCTCAAGTAGACGATGACCCATATACTGAGCTTTCATCGCTTTCCCCTCACCTCACCAAAATGGCCCTCAGATCATTCACATTCGTGCCGGTCGGTCCGGGAACGAACAGGTCGCCGACCGCGTTGAACGCCGTCCAGGCATTGTTGCCGGCGAGCATCGCCTTGGCGTCGACGCCGGCTGCCCTCATGCGCGCCACCGTCGAACCGTCGGCAAAGGCGCCGGCATTGTCTTCCGAACCGTCGATGCCGTCGGTGTCGGCGGCAAGCGCGTGGATGCCGGAAAGGCCGTCGATGCCGATAGCGAAGGCGAGCAGGAATTCGCTGTTGCGCCCGCCTTTGCCCCTCGCACGCAAGGTGACGGTGGTCTCGCCGCCGGACAGGATCAGCACCGGCTTGTTGAACGGCCGGTTGCGCAGGGCCACCTCGCGAGCAATCGCCGCATGAACGCCGCCGACCTCGCGCGCCTCACCCTCGACCGCGTCGGACAGGATGACCGCCTCGACGCCGAGCCGCCTTGCTTCCGCGGCGGCCGCATCGAGCGAAACGGCGGCGGAGGCGATGACGTGCACCTCGTTGCGGGCAAAGCGCGGATTGTCCGGCTGCGGCGCATCGGCGGCGTCCGTCGCAAGATGAGACATGACGGCTTCCGGCAGCGCGATCCGGTAGGTCTCGATCAGCCGCAGCGCGTCCTGGCGCGACGCCTCGTCCGGCACGGTCGGGCCCGATGCGACGAGGGCCGGATTGTCGCCGGGAATGTCGGAGACGACCAGCGACACTACGCGCGCCGGATGGGCGGCGACGGCAAGCCTGCCGCCCTTGATGTTTGAAATATGCTTGCGGATGGTGTTCATCGCCGAGATCGGCGCGCCCGAGGCAAGCAGCGCCTCGTTGACGGCGATCTCGTCGGCAAGCGTCAGTGGGCCCGCCGGCGACGGCAAGAGCGCCGAGCCGCCGCCCGAGACCAGCGCCACGACCAGGTCGTCCTCGGTGAGGCCCGAGACCGCTTCGAGCAGCAGCTTCGCGGCTTCAAGGCCATTGACGTCGGGCACCGGATGCGAGGCCTCGATGATCCTGATGCGCTCGCAAGGTGCCGAAAAACCGTAGCGCGTGACGACCACGCCTTCGAGCGGTCCGTCCCACGCCTTCTCAAAGGCCGCTGCCATCTGGGCCGAGCCCTTGCCGGCGCCGATGACGATGGTGCGGCCCTTGGGCTTCTTTGGCAGGTGACGGCGGATGGTCAGTTCCGGATCGGAGCCGGCGACCGCAGCCTCGAAGATCCTTGTCAGAAACTGCTTCGGGTCGGTCGTGGCCATCGGGAACGCCAGATCAGTTGTTCGAAACGGGCGGCAGCGCCAGTTCCTGCCGGTCGATGCCGAGATGGTCGCAAAGGGCGGCGACGACGACCTCGTGGTCCTGCCGCTCGGGTAGGCCGGACACGGCCACCGCACCTATCACGCCCACGCCCTTCACCCGGATCGGAAAACCACCGCCGGCAAGCACGTAGTCCTCGATCGGCAGCGCCTCGCCGACGGCAAAGGTACGATCCTCGCGCCCCTTGGAAAGCACCATGCGGTAGCTGCTGCGGTGAAATACCTTGACGACGTTGATCTTGCGGCGCGTCCACTCGGAATTGCCAACCGTGGAGCCCGGCAGCGCGCAATAAAACAGCGTCCGGTCCCACAGGCGGATATCGACGACGATGGGGAATTTTTCGGCAAGCCCACGCGCGCGGATGGCCGAGCCAATCTCGAATGCGGCAGCCTCATCAAAACCCTCGAAGACCAGCCGCGCCTCCTGCTCGGCGATCTTCCTCACATCGTCTGCACTTGCCATTGCCTGCTTCTCCCCTGCAACCAAGGTTGACATGGCAGACGCTGCGTCAAGGCGCAAGTCAGGCAGCGGGATCCATGGTCGACTTGGCCGGCCGTCCCGCGACATAGACCTCGACCACAGCGCGATCGTCACCCAGCGTCTGGAGCAGGAACAGCTCCTCTGCCAGAGTTTCGATGCGCTCCATCCTGAGGTTCATGCCGGGCGTTGCGCGGGCATTCAGCACGACGATGTCGGCATCCGTACCCGGCTCCAGTGTACCGACCCTGTCTGAAATCGACAGCGCCTCGGCGTTGCCGCGGGTCAGCTGCCAGTAAGACGCCAGCGGATTGAGCTTTTCGCCATTGAGCGCGATGACCTTGTAGGCCTCGTCCATGGTACGCAGCATCGAATAGTTGGTACCGCCGCCGACATCGGTGGCGGTGGCGATGCGCAGCGGCTTTTCGCGGCGGCGGTAGCGGTGGTAGTCGAACAGGCCCGAGCCGAGGAACAGGTTGGAGGTCGGGCAGAACACGGCAATGGCGCCGCTTTCCGCCAGCGCATCGGCTTCGCGCTCGGAAAGATGGATGCAGTGGCCGAGCAGCGTGCGGCTGCCGAGGAGGCCGTAGTGCTCGTAGATGTCAGTGTAATCGCGCGACCAGGGATACAGCTCCTGGGTAAAGGCGATCTCGGCATGGTTTTCCGACAGATGCGTCTGGATGTGCAGGTCGGGGTGCTCGCGCGCCAAGGCACCGGCCATTTCCATCTGCTCGGGCGTCGACGTGATGGCGAAGCGCGGCGTGATCGCATAGCGCTGGCGACCCTTGCCGTGCCAGTCCGATATCAGCGCCTTGGTGTCGTCGTAGCTCCCCTGCGGCGTGTCGAGCACGCCCGAAGGCGCGTTTCGGTCCATCATCACCTTGCCGGCGATGGTCATCATGTTACGGTCATGCGCCTCAGCGAAGAAGGCTTCGGCCGACTGCCTGTGCACCGAGCAATAGGCGGCAACGGTCGTCGTGCCGTGGCGCACCATCTCGTCCAGGAACAGCCGCGCGATGCGGCGGCCATGCTGGGCGTCGATGAACTTGGTCTCTTCCGGAAAGGTGTAGTTGTTGAGCCAGTCGAGCAGCTCGGCGCCGTAGGATGCGATGACCTGCATCTGCGGGACGTGGACATGGGCGTCGATGAAACCGGGCAGGATGAGATGCGGGCGGTGATCGACGACCTTGACGCCCTCGCCGGCCTTGGTCGCGACCTCGGCATAGCTGCCTACGGCGGCGATCCTGCCGTCTGCCATCAGCACGGCACCGTCTTCCTCATAGGCATAGGAAGCGCGGTCGTCGGCACTGTCGGGCCAGCGCAGGAAGGAAAGCGTCCGGCCCCGGAGAAGGAGTTTGCTCATGGCAGTCGTGCTTTCCAATCGTCGGCCGACGTTCGGGCCGATCAGTTCTTCCGCGCCTGCTCGTACCAGGCGACCAGCAGCGCCCGCTCCTGAGGCGTGATCTGGGTGACATTGCCGGGCGGCATGGCATGGCTGCGGCCGGCCTGCAAATAGATTTCGCGGGCATGTTCGGCAATCGCCCCGTCCGTCTCCAGGATCACGCCCTTGGGCGCATGGTAGATGCCCTCATAGGACGGTTCGGCAGCGTGGCACATGGCGCAGCGGCCAAGCACGGTGTCACGCACCGCCGGGAACTGCGCCGCGGCGACGAAGGGCTGGGTGGTGACCGCGGCGTTCTTGTCCTCGCCGGTCAGCACCTTGGGCACGGTCGACAGCCACATGATGACGATGAACAACAAGGTCGCCGCGAACCATGTCCAGTGCGGGTTGCCCTCACGCTTGTGGAGGGTGTTGAAGTAGTGGCGGATCAGCACGCCGATGATGAAGATCAGCGAGGCGATGACCCAGTTGAACTCGGTGCCGAACGCCAGCGGATAATGGTTCGACAGCATCAGGAACACGACCGGCAGGGTCAGGTAGTTGTTGTGCGTCGAGCGCGTCTTGGCGATCTTGCCATATTTCGGGTCGGGCTTGCGGCCGGCAATCAGGTCGGCGACGACGATCTTCTGGTTCGGGATGATGATCATGAAGACGTTGGCCGACATGATCGTAGCGGTGAAGGCGCCGAGGTGCAGGAAGGCGGCGCGGCCGGTAAAGAGCTGCGCATAGCCCCAGCTCATGAACACCACGATGGCATAGAGCACGATCATCAAGAGCGTGTCGTGGTCGCCGAGCTTCGACTTGCAGAGCAGATCATAGATCACCCAGCCAAGCGCGATCGAGGCGAGCGAGATGCCGATCGCTACCGGCGCCGACACGTCGAGCACGTTGCGGTCGATCAGGAACAGTTCGGCGCCGCCGTAATAGACCAGGCAGAGCAGCGCGAAGCCCGACAGCCAGGTGCTGTAGGATTCCCACTTGAACCAGGTCAGGTGCTCCGGCATCTGCGCCGGCGCCACCAGATACTTCTGGATATGGTAGAAGCCGCCGCCATGGACCTGCCACTCCTCGCCATGGGCTCCGGCCGGCAGTCCAGCGTGCTTGCGCAGGCCGAGGTCGAGGGCGATGAAATAGAAGGATGAGCCGATCCATGCCATCGCGGTGATGACATGCAGCCATCGCACGGCGAAGCTCGCCCAATCCATGAAGAATGCCAAGTCGTACATCCACCGTCCCTTTTGCGCAGAAGCCGCAATCTTACGATGCCCGATGCATTGGGGAAGTGAAAGGATCCGCGATGACTTTCAAAAAAATCTGGAAAATACTAGGCTCTCGCAGCGGCGCATGAGCCGGCATGGAACTATCAGCATCGCATGGCTTATCTCGACAACATCGCCGTTTTCGTCCGGGTCGTGGAACTCGGCAATCTTTCAGCGGCGGGCCGCGACATGCGCATTTCGCCCGCCGTCGCTTCAAACAGAATCAAGGAACTGGAAAAGCACCTCGGCGTCAGGCTGTTCAACCGCACCACCCGGCAGCTGATGCCGACCGAGCACGGCAACGTGTTTTACGCAGGCGCCAAGCAGGTGCTTGATTCCATCACCGAAGCGGAAGCCGCGGTTTCGGCACTTTCCGGCCAGCCGCGCGGCACCATCCGCGTCACCGCCCCGCTCGGCCTCGGACGCCGGCTTGTCGCCTCGGGCATTCCCGAGTTCCACGACAGATACCCTGACATCGAGGTTCGCCTCCGGCTCTCGGACCACAATGTCGACATCCTCAAGGAGGGCATCGACGTGGCGTTCCGGCTCGGCCTGATCGAGGATTCGAGCCTCAGGATGCGCGGCATCATGGAATGCGAGCGCGTGCTGGTGGCCGCGCCCAAATATCTCGAACGGCGCGGCGAGCCGCAAAGCCCGAACGAACTGCTGGGGCGAAAGCACGACTGCCTGATGCTGCGCTATCCCGGCAACCGCGAACATTTCTGGACGCTGGAGACATCCAAGGGACCGACCAAATTCGAGGTTCACGGCCCGTTCGATTCGGATGACGGCGACGTGCTGACCGAATGGGCGCTGGCCGGGCGCGGCATCATCAACAAACCGCGCTTCGAGGTCGAACCCTTCATCCGTGACAACCGCCTGAAGGTCATCCTGCCCGCGACGCCGCCGATCCCGGTGCAGTTCGCCGCCGTATATCCGCACAAGAAGCTGCAGGACCCCAAGGTCCGCCTGCTGCTCGACTTCATGGCCGACCGCTGCCAGCGGCTGATCAACGATATCCTGGCCGGCAAGTAAGCCCTGCCATCAGGCAAGCGCCTGATAGGCCGAGGTCCAGAAGTCGACATAGTGCTTCGGCGCTTCAGGCGAATCCATCATCCGCTGGGTAAGCAATACGCCGGCGATATCCTCGGTCGGATCGGCATAAGCCGAGGTGCCATAGCCGCCATCCCAACCGAACCGCCCCGGCGTCATCCAAAGGTTGTCGCGCTTCAACGCCACAGCCATGCCGAAGCCCCAGCCCGAATTTCCGTTGAAGAACATCTGTGCGCTGTCCTTCTGCTCCGGTGTCAGATGGTCCGATGTAATCAGTTCCACCGAGGCACGCGACAGGATGCGCGTGCTGCCAAGCTTGCCCTTGCCGAGCAGCATCTTCTGGAAGGCGAGATAGTCGTCGGCAGTCGAGACTAGCCCACCGCCGCCAGACTCGAAGGCGGGCGAGCGCGTAAACAGCCCGCCTGCGGCCTCGTCATAGACGGTGAACTTGCCAGTCTGGACATCGCGGCTGTAGGCGGTGGCGAACCGATAGACCTTTTCGGTGGGGACGAAGAAGCCGGTGTCCTTCATGCCAAGCGGAGCGAAGATGCGCTCCTGCATGAATGCAGACAGCGGCCGGCCGGCAGCACGCGAAACCAGCACGCCGGCGACGTCGAGGCCAGTGTGATAGAGCCAGCCGTCGCCGGGCTGATGGGCAAGCGGTAGACCACCGAGGCGCTTCATGTAGTCGTCGGGCGCCCCCCGGAAGACGTCGGCACTGGGCGCAATCCCGGCCTCCTCCATGGCATGCTGTATGGGATAGCGGATCGGATATTCCATGATGGCGCCTAACCCGAAACGCAGGGTCAGCAAGTCGCGCAAGCTGATCGGCCGGTCGGCAGGCACGGTGTCGGCAAGCGGGCCATCGACGGCCCGAAGCACCTTGCGGTCGGCGAGTTCCGGAAGCCATTTGTCGACCGGGTCGTCCAGCCTGAGTCGGCATTCCTCGACAAGGATCATGACGGCAGCAGCGGTGACCGGCTTGGTCAAGGACGCAATGCGGAAGATGCTGTCGCGCCGCATCGGAGCCGTGCCGCCGAGTGCTAGCGTGCCCACGGCCTCGACATGGGTTTCGCCGCCGCGGCTGACCGCCCAGACCAGGCCCGGCACGTCGCCGCGCTCGACATGTCCAGCCATGACCGAGCGCATTCTCCCAAGGCGGTCGGCTGCGAAATGTCCTGTGCTCATTGGCTTGCTCCCTGCCTGCGGCGAAGGGGCCGCGGCCCGATCTGGCGCCGCACGCCCGGCTTCTGCCTGCGTGAGCAGCGCCGCCGACACTGCTGCGCCCTTCATCAGGCTACGGCGATCCAGTCCCATGGAAATACGCATCCCGGCCTCCTCGATTGCGCCAATCCGTCAGGCACCGGTGAAGTGGGAATGAACTGTCGAAAGCTCGGTCAATGCGTCCTCCAAAAGATGGTTGCGCTTCGCGGGAGTTCGAACCGATTGCATATACTAACCAGTTGTAAGCTACGATGACTGATTTTACTATGCAAGCAGTTTTGGAGTCCATGCATGAACCAGCATCACCGGTCGGGCTGCCCGGTCAACCTCACACTCGAGGTGGTCGGCGACAAATGGAGCCTGATCGTGCTTCGCGACATGATGTTCGGCAATCGCCGGCATTTTCGCGAGCTTCTCACCCATTCCGAGGAGGGCATCGCCTCCAACATTCTCGCCGACCGACTGAAGCGGCTGGTCGGGGACGGGCTGATCACCAGGGCCGACGACCCCAGCCACAAGCAGAAGGCGATCTACAGCCTGACCGAAATGGCGATCGAGCTGCTGCCGGTCCTTGCCCACATCGCCGCCTGGGGTCGCAAATGGCTACCGGTGAGCGAAGAGCTCAGCATCCGCGCCGAACTGCTGGAAAAGGGCGGGCCGGTGATGTGGAACCGCTTCATGGAAGAGTTGCGCGCCGACCATCTGGGAGAGCCGCTTTCGGAGGCGGCAACGCGCAGGCAACCGGTGCGCGAGGAACTGCAGGCAGCCTATCTCGAAGTGGTAGCCCGCAACGCCGCTTCTTGACGCCGTCGGCAAACCTGCCGTCGCCGCAGGTCAGCCGGCGCAGCCCGCCAGCGCGGTCATGATCTCGGCTGCCGCAAGGGCTGCGATCACGGCGGGGCGCTTGTCCTTCACCGCATTGCCGCCGATCGGGCAGACAAGCCGCGCAAAGGCTTCTTCGCTGCCGCCGGCGGTCTTGAGATACCAACTCTTGAAGGTCGCCTTCTTGGTCTTCGAGCCGATCATGCCGACATAGGCGGCGTCCTCGCGCTTGAGCGCCTCTGCGACGATCAGGAAATCGAGCGCGTGGTCGTGGGTGAGGATGACATAGGCCGAGCCCTTTGGGGCATCGCGCACCATTTCCTCCGGCACCGGCGTGAGCCTTGTCTCGATGGTATCAGGCATGCCGTCAAGCGCGTCGGCGCGCGTCTCCACTACCACGATGTTCAAAGGCAGCAGCGCGAAGGCGGAGGCGAGCGCATGGCCGACATGGCCGCCGCCGAAGACATAGACATGCGGTCGCGCTGCATCCGCCTTTTCGGCCGTGGCGACGAGATCGGCGGCACGCGTTGCATCGACGTGCCTGATCGAAACCCCGACAAGCCCACCGCAGCACTGCCCGATCTCCGGCCCGAGGGGGATGTCGAGCGTCAGCGTACCACTCCCCCTCGAGGGGAGGGTGGCGGCGCAGCCGCCGGGTGGGGTCGGTGCGGCAGGGCTCAACGCCCCTTCGGCGCCTTTTTCTGAGGCTACCCCCTCTGCCCGCTTTGCGGGCATCTCCCCCTCAAGGAGGGAGACGGCTCCGGCAAGCATCGCCCGCGCCGCATCGATCGCCATGAATTCGAGCTGGCCGCCGCCGATCGTGCCGAAGATGCGCTCCGGCGACACCAGCATCCAGGCGCCCTTTTCGCGTGGCGTCGAGCCTTTGGCCTCGGCCACCTCGACCAGCGCCACGGAAGGTGCGGCGTCGAGGAAGGCCCTGAGGCTCTTGGCCGTCCTGCTCACTTTGCCTGGGCCGCCTCGGCCCGGAGGCGTTCGATCGCCATCAGCACCCGCTCCGGCGTCGCCGGCGCATCGAGGCGCGGGCAGATCTTGTGGTCGGCGACACTCGCCACCGCATCCGACAGCGCATGCAGCACCGACATGCCGAGCGGCAAGGGTGGCTCGCCAACGGCCTTCGAACGATGGATGGTCGGCTCATGAGCCTCCGACCAGTCGGTCAGCGCCACGTTGAAGACCTTCGGCCGATCGGAAGCGAGCGGGATCTTGTAGGTCGACGGCGCATGCGTACGCAGGCGGCCCTTGCCGTCCCACCAGAGTTCTTCCGTCGTCAGCCAGCCCATGCCCTGGACGAAGCCGCCCTCGACCTGGCCGATGTCGATGGCGCGGTTCAGCGAACGGCCGACATCGTGCAGGATGTCGGTGCGCTCGACCACATATTCACCGGTCAGCATGTCGACCGACACTTCCGAGCAGGCTGCGCCATAAGCGTAGTAGTAGAAAGCGTGGCCGCGCCCCTTGCTGCGGTCCCAGTGAATCTTCGGCGTCTTGTAGAAACCCGCCGCCGACAGCTGGATACGGTTGATGAAGGCCTGCTTGACCAGGTCGTTGAAGCTGATCTCCTGGTTGCCGACACGGACCCGGTTGGGCAGGAACACGACCTGATCGGCCGGAACCTGATATTTTTCGGCGGCGAAGTCGGTCAGCCGCTTGCGGATCTGCCGCGCTGCGTTCTGCGCCGCCATGCCGTTCAGGTCTGCACCCGACGAAGCTGCCGTCGGCGCCGTGTTCGGTACCTTGGCGGTGGTGGTGGCCGTGATTTTCACCCGGTCGAGGTCGATCTGGAATTCTTCCGCGACCACCTGCGCCACCTTGAGGTGCAGGCCCTGGCCCATCTCGGTGCCGCCATGGTTCATGTGCACCGAACCATCGGCATAGACATGCACCAGCGCGCCGGCCTGGTTGGACTCGGTCTTGGTGAACGAGATGCCGAACTTGACCGGCGTCAGCGCCAGGCCTCGCTTGATGAAGCGGCTGTTGGCGTTGAACTCCGCGATAGCGCGGCGGCGGCCGGCATAGTCGGCACTCGCCTCGAGTTCAGCGACAATGCGCTGGATGATGTTGTCCTCGACCTTCTGGTGATAGGGCGTGAGGTTGCGCTCGCCCACGGAACCCATCGGGTCGTAGAAATTGAGCTTGCGGATCTCGAGCGGATCCTTGCCGACGGCGAACGCCACCTCGTCGATGACGCGCTCGGCACCCACCATGCCCTGCGGGCCGCCGAAGCCGCGGAAGGCGGTGTTGGACACCGTGTTGGTATAGAGCGGCGCCGACTTGGCGTGGACGTTCGGATAGAAATAGGCGTTGTCGCAGTGAAACAGCGCCCGGTCGCCGACCGGACCCGACAGGTCGGCCGAGAAACCGGCATTGAGCGCGAACATGTAATCGACGCCGAGGATGTTGCCCTCGTCGTCGAAGCCGACCTCATAGTCGATGGCAAAGTCGTGCCGCTTGCCGGTGGCGGTCATGTCCTCGTCGCGGTCGAGCCGGATCTTGACGGCGCGGCCGTGCTTCTTCGCCGCGATGGCGGCGATCGCCGCACACTGGTTAGCCTGGGTTTCCTTGCCGCCGAAGCCGCCGCCCATGCGGCGCACTTCCACCGTGACAGCGTTGCTCGGCACGCCAAGCGCGTGAGCGACCAGGTGCTGCGTCTCGCTCGGCCCCTGCGTCGAGCAATAGACGACGACCTCGTCGTCCTCGCCGGGAACGGCCAGCGAAATCTGCCCCTCGAGATAGAAATGGTCCTGGCCGCCAAGCCGCATGCGCCCTTTTACGCGACGGGGGGCCGCGGCAATGGCCGCAGCGGCATCGCCGCGCTTCAGGGTCAGCGGGGTCGTGACCTGCTTGTCCGTCTCCGGATCGAGATCCCAGATGCCGAAGACGCCGGGGAGTTCTTCATATTCGATCTTCGCCAGGCGGGCGGCTTGGCGGGCCTGCTCGCGCGTCTCGGCGAGGACGCAAAAGATCGGCTGGCCGTGGAACTGCACCTTGCCTTCGGCGAAGATCGGGTCGTCATGCATGCCGCTCGGCGACACGTCGTTCTCGCCGGGCACGTCGGCATAAGTCAGCACATCGACGACGCCGGGTGCCGTCCGCACGGCAGAAAGATCGACCTTCTTCAGCAGGCCATGCGCCACGTTCGACAGGCCGAGGCCAGCATGCAGCGTGCCGGCCGGCTCGGCCATGTCGTCGATATAGACGGCGGTACCGGCGACGTGCTTGTGCGCGGAATCATGACGCGCGTCGGTGTGGACGCCGCCCGAGATCGTCGTCGCCTTGAGGTTCGGAGTATGCTCAGTCATCTCACGCAGCCTCGTGTCTGGACACCCGCAAGGGGGCGCTGGCGCCGGTCGTTTCCATGTAGAAGCGCAACAGCAGGTTTTTTGCGGCGAGCGCGCGGTATTCGGCGGTGGCGCGCATGTCGGTCAGCGGCGTGAAATCCTCAGCATATCTGGCCATCGCCGCTTCGACCGTCGCTTCGGTCCAGGGCTTGCCCAGTAGTGCCGCCTCGACCGCCGAGGCGCGCTTCGGCGTCGCCGCCATGCCGCCATAGGCGATGCGCACTTTCGCCACCGTGCCGTCCTCGGCAAGCGTCAGCCAGAACGCGCCAAGCGTTGCCGTGATGTCCTCGTCGCGGCGCTTGGTGACCTTGTAGACGGCGAATTTTTCGCCCGTCGCCGGCACCGGCACGTGCACCGCCTCGACGAACTCGCCGGGCGCACGGTCCTGCTTGCCATAGGCGACGAAGAAATCCTGCAGCGGAATGGTCCGCCGCGACGCGCCCTTGCGCAGGGTCAGCGCTGCGCCGAGCGCGATCAGCGGCGGCGGCGTGTCGCCGATCGGCGAGCCGTTGGCGATATTGCCGCCGATGGTGCCCATGTTGCGCACCTGCTCGCCGCCGATGCGGTCAACCAGCGGCCCGAGTGCGGGAATGTGCTTCGCCAGCGTCTCGAAGGCCTCGGTATAGGTCACGCCGGCGCCAATCGATATGACGCCGTTTTCCACCGAGATCGAATGCAGGCCATCGAGATTGGCGATGAACACCGCAGGCGCGATGTCGCGCATCTGCTTGGTCACCCACAGGCCGACATCGGTCGAGCCGGCGACGACGGTGGCGGTTGGTTCCTGCTCGAGGATCGTGGCGAGGTCGTCGACATCGGCCGGGATGACTAGCCGCGACTTGCCTTCGCCGATCTCGACGCGGGTGCCGTCCTTCAATGCCCGGAGCCGCGAGGTGATCGCCTCGCGCTCCGCGAGCAGCGGGTCGCGGGCCACCTTGCCGTAGTCGGAGATGGCACGCGCGGCGCGCATGATCGCCTCATAGCCGGTACAGCGGCAGAGATTGCCCTGCAGCGACTTCTCGATCTCGGCGTCGGACGGCTCGGGCGACTTCATCCACAGGCCGTAGAGCGACATGACGAAGCCGGGGGTGCAGAAACCGCATTGCGAGCCGTGGAAGTCGACCATCGCCTGCTGCACCGGATGCAACCTGCCGCCCTCGCCCTTGAGATGCTCGATGGTGACGACGTGGCAGCCGTCGAGCGAGCCCATGAAACGGATGCAGGCGTTGACGCTTTCATAGACCAGCTTGCCGGAGGCCAACCGGCCGACCAGCACGGTACAGGCGCCGCAGTCGCCTTCGGCGCAGCCTTCCTTGGTGCCGCGCAGCGAGCGCTGGAGCCTGAGATAGTCGAGCAGCGTTGCGTCTGGCGCGACCGCGCCGAGCACCACATCCTCGCCATTGAGGATGAAGCGGATCTGGTTGCGTGTCTTGACCGTCGCCATGGCTCAGCTGCCCCTGTAGGTGGAATAGCCGTAAGGAGATATCAGCAAGGGCACATGATAGTGCGTGCGCTCGGCCATGCCAAAGCGGATCGGCACGATGTCGAGAAATGCCGGCTGCGGCAACTCGGTGCCCAAGCGACGCAAATAGTCACCGGCGGCGAAGACCAGCTCGTATTCGCCGGTGACGAATTCGTCACCCGACAGAAGCGGCGCATCGCAGCGCCCGTCGGCATTGGTCGAAACCCGCTTGAGCAGCAAACGCGCCTCGCCTTCGATGCGGAACAGCGAGATCGACAGCCCCGCGGCAGGCTTGCCGGTTGCCGTATCAAGGACATGGGTGGTGAGGCGTCCGCCTTCGGCCATTGTCATTCGCCCTCCCTCAGGCGCTGCATGCAGTCATCACAGATTTTGCGCCATTTAAGGCTATTGCATAAGGTGTGGTCGAGCGGAGCACCACAAAAAGACTTTCAAAATTTTTCGAGGGAATGCCTGCCGCGCCTTTCGCTATCCTGCTCGAGTGGCAGAAAAGACCGTTTTCGAGGAACCATGCGTTACGTAAGAGACATGCGGGGCTACGGCGCCAACCCACCAGATCCCCAATGGCCCGGCGGGGCCAATGTCTGCGTGCAGTTCGTGGTCAACTACGAAGAGGGCGGCGAAAACAACATCCTGCACGGCGACGCCGCCTCCGAGGCGTTCCTGTCCGAAGTCGTGGGCGCTGCCCCCTGGCCGGGCAAGCGCCACTGGAACATGGAATCGATCTACGAATACGGCGCCCGCGCCGGCTTCTGGCGGCTGCACCGCATGTTCACCGAGGCCAACGTGCCGGTGACCGTCTATGGCGTGGCTACTGCCCTTGCCCGCTCGCCCGACCAGTTGGCGGCAATGCAGCAGGCCGATTGGGAAATCGCCTCGCACGGCCTGAAATGGATTGACTATCGCGACCACGAGGAAGCCGTTGAGCGCGCCGACCTGCTGGAGGCGGTTCGCCTGCACACCGAAGTGGTCGGCGAACGTCCGAAGGGTCTCTATCTCGGTCGCACCTCGGTCTATTCGGTGCGCCTCGCCGCTGCCGAAGGCGGCTTCGACTGGATTTCCGACACTTATGACGACGAGTTGCCCTACTGGCTCGACCATGACGGCCATGGCAACGCCATTCCGCCGCAACTGGTCATCCCCTACACGCTCGACGCCAACGACATGCGCTTTGCTACCGCGCAGGGCTTCAACTCGGGCGACCAGTTCTTTGCCTACCTGAAGGACAGCTTCGACACGCTTTATCGTGAAGGTGCTGTCGGCCGACCACGCATGATGAGCATCGGCCTGCACTGCCGCCTCGTCGGCCGCCCCGGCCGCGCCGAGGCGCTGCGCCGCTTCGTCGAATACGTCCAAAGCCACGACAAGGTCTGGATCGCGCGGCGCCAGGACATCGCCCAGCACTGGCGCGAAACCCACCCCTACCAGCCGCAGGCGCTGCGTCCGTCACGCATGGGCCGCGACGAGTTCGTTCAGCGCTTCGGTGGTATTTTCGAGCATTCGCCCTGGGTTGCCGAACGCGCCTTCGAATTCGAGCTCGGACCCGCACATGACAGCGCCGGCGGCCTGCACAATGCGCTGTGCCGCGCCTTCCGTTCAGGCACCGAAGCCGAGCGGCTCGGCGTGCTGACCGCCCACCCCAACCTCGCCGGCAAGCTGGCGCAGGCCAAGCGGCTGACCGAGGAATCCACCAAGGAACAGGCCTCCGCCGGTCTCGACGCGCTGACCGACGCCGAGCGCCAAAAATTCACAGAGCTCAATACCGCCTACGTCCAGAAGTTCGGCTTCCCCTTCATCATCGCCGTGCGCGACAATGACAAGGCAAGCATCCTCAGGGCCTTCGAGACCCGCATCGCCAACAGCCGCGACCAGGAATTCGGCACCGCCTGCAAGCAGGTGGAACGCATCGCCTGGTATCGCCTCCACGACCTCCTTCCAAGCTGAGCACGATGACAAAACGCTCCTACTACGCGCCGAAAGGCGGCCTGCCGCCCCAGACCGACCTGATCACCGACCGCGCCGTCTTCACCGAAGCCTATGCGGTGATCCCGAAGCGTGAATTCTCGGACATCGTCACCAGCTTCCTGCCGCACTGGGACGCAACACGGCTGTGGGTGATCGCGCGTCCGCTGTCGGGATTTGCCGAGACCTTCTCGCAATACATCATGGAAGTTCAGCCCGGCGGCGGCAGTGACCGGCCGGAGCCGGAAGCGGGCGCCGAGGGTGTGTTCTTCGTCGTTGAAGGCGAAGTGACCGTGACGATTGCCGGCAAGAGCCATGTGCTGACGCCGGGCGGCTACGCCTATCTGCCGCCGGCGAGCGGCTGGACGGTCCGCAATGCCGGCGCGGAAACCGCGCGCTTCCACTGGATCCGCAAGGCCTATGAATACGTCGACGGTCTCGACGTGCCCGATCCGCTGTTCCTGAACGACAACGACATCCAACCGAGCCCGATGCCGGACACCAACGGCGCATGGGCGACGACCCGCTTCGTCGACCCCAACGACCTGCGCCACGACATGCATGTGACCGTCGTCACCTTCGAGCCGGGTGGCATCATTCCTTTCCCGGAAACCCACGTCATGGAGCACGGCCTCTATGTGCTTGAAGGCAAGGCCGTGTATCGGCTGAACAATGATTGGGTCGAGGTCGAGGCCGGCGACTTCATGTGGCTGCGCGCCTTCTGCCCGCAGGCCTGCTATGCCGGCGGGCCGGGAAAATTCCGCTACCTGCTCTACAAGGACGTCAACCGCCACATGAAGCTCGGCGCGACCGCTGCGCCGCGCCGCTCCTGAGGGCTGCCGGATGGTGAGTGTCATGAACCGGATCGTCGCAAAGCCGCTGACGCGGGAAAACTTCGCCGAATTCGGCGAGGTGATCGACACCAATTGCGACACCCACTATCCGATCAATGCTGGCAAGTGCGAGCGCTACCACGCGCTCGCCCGCGCCGAGGCCACAGGGCCCGAGGGGCACGTCATCATCAACATATTCAAGGGTACGCCCTATGCGTTCCCATTGAAGCTCTCGATGGTCGAGCGCCACCCCTATGGTAGCCAGGCCTTCATTCCGCTGTCGCCGCGGCCCTATCTCGTCGTCGTCTGCCACGACATCGGCGACGGCCCCGGCGAGCCGCATGCTTTCGTCACGTCACCCGGACAGGGGGTCAACTATCCGCGCAATCTGTGGCATGGGGTGCTGACGCCGATCGGCGAGAACCAGGACTTCGTCGTCGTCGACCGCGGCGGCGCGGGCTCCAATCTCGAAGAATTCCACTTCTCGCATCCTTACGAAATCGTCCTGCCGGAAGGTTTTTGAGCAAATGGCCGAACTCTCGCTGATCGAACGACTGTTCGACGTCATCGAAAACGACATCGTGCCGAAGACGGCCGAGGGCGTGGCCAAGGGCAACAAGGTTTTTGGGGCCGCCCTGCTCGCCAAGCATGATCGCTCTCTGGTGCTGGCCGAGACCAACAACGAGCTGGAAAACCCGCTCTGGCACGGCGAGATGCACTGCCTCAAGCGCTTCTACGAATTGCCGAAGGCCAGCCGCGCCGACACCAAGGACCTGATCTTCCTGTCGACCCACGAGCCCTGCTCGCTGTGCCTGTCAGCGATCACCTGGGCCGGCTTCGACAATTTCTACTATCTGTTCAGCCACGAAGATTCGCGCGACAGCTTCGCCATTCCGCACGACCTGAAGATCCTCAGGGAGGTCTTCACGCTGGAGCCCGGCGGCTACAACGCCGAGAACGCCTATTGGAAGAGCTTTTCGCTGCGCAAGCTGGTGCGCGAACTGCCCGAAGCCGACCGCAAGCGCCTCGAAGAACGCATTGCCAAGATCTCGGCGCGCTATGATAAGCTTTCGGAAGCCTACCAGGCCAGCAAGGAAGACAATGACATTCCGCTGAACTGACTCAGCGCCTGGCCGCCTTGGCATAAACCTCGAGTCGGTCGCGCCGGCCCACCGCGATGACGAGCACAACCAGCCTGTCGTCCTCTACCTCATAGACCAGACGGTATCCGGCACTTCGGAGCTTGATCTTGTAGCGGTCCTTGGCGCCATGCAGTTTGGCTGACGGGACACGCGGGTTCGCGCAGCGCTCCTTCAGCTTCTTGCGGAACTGTTCACGCACATTCGCGTCGAGCGCCTTCCATTCCTTGAGTGCGGTTTCGAGGAACTCGACCTCATATGGCATCGAGATCGACCCGCACGCGCTTCTCGCCCTTGCGGGCGTCTGCAATCGCGTTGAGTTCGATGTCCTCGAGGCGCTCCATCATGGCTTCGAATGCCTTGGCCGGAACGCAGTAGAAGGCGGGCTCGTTGCGGTTGAGAATGGCGACGGGGAAACCCTCGCCGGCGGCCACCGTGCCCATCGGGTTTTTCTTCAGCTCCGAGACGCTGGCCGTGACTTCGGCAAGAACGGTATGGGGCATATCAGGAGATCCGTTTCGAGAGCTCAAAATAGTACCATTAATAGGTCATTTCAATCTGCTGTGCCTTGCGCCCTCCGATGGCGTTTCCGCGCTGGCCAGGAGCGGCGTTGCGGTGCACAAGTGGCGGAACGAAAGACTGGAATGCCCATGAAGACCATCACCAAATTCCCCCGCGAGATCATCGAGTTTGCCGACATGGGCATCGTCATGCCCGACGGCTGCCGGCTGTCGGCGCGGGTGTGGATGCCCAGGGACGCCGAGCAGAACCCGGTGCCTGTCATCCTCGAGCACCTGCCCTATCGCAAGCGCGACGGCACGACGGGGCGCGACAACCTCACCCACGCCTACTTCGCCGGCCACGGCTATGCCTGCATCCGCCTGGACATGCGCGGCAACGGTGATTCCGAAGGGCTGATGGAGGACGAATACACCGACCAGGAATGGCAGGACGCCTGCGACGCGATCGCCTGGGCGGCGGCACAGCCCTGGTGCAACGGCAATGCCGGCATGATCGGCATTTCCTGGGGCGGATTCAACGGGCTGCAGGTGGCGGCTCTCCAGCCGCCGGCGTTGAAGGCGGTGATAACGCTGTGCTCGACCGACGACCGCTATGCCGACGACATCCACTACAAGGGCGGCCTGCTGCTCAACGAGAACATGGGCTGGGGCGGAACCATGCTGTCCTACTCGTCCCGACCGGGAGACCCGGCACTCGTCGGCGACAAGTGGCGCGAGCAGTGGCTCGACCGGCTCGAAAACGAACCTTTCCTGCCGGCTGTCTGGCTGAGGCACCAAAGCCGCGACGCCTACTGGAAGCGCGGCTCGGTCTGCGAGAATTACTCCGCTATCAAGGCAGCGGTGCTGGCCGTCGGCGGCTGGGGCGACGCCTACAAGAATACGGTTGCGCGGCTGGTCGAGAACCTCGACGCGCCGGTCAAGGGCATCGTCGGTCCCTGGGTGCACAAATATCCGCATTTCGCCGTACCGAATCCCGCCATCGGCTTCCTGCAGGAGGCGCTGCGCTGGTGGGACCGCTGGCTGAAGGGCATCGACACCGGCGTCGAGCACGACCCGGCGATGCGGATCTATGTGATGGATTCCGAGCCGCCGCGCGACTGGTATCTCGAACGGCAGGGCCGCTGGATCGCCGAGCAGCAATGGCCGTCGCCGAATATCACAACCACCCGGCTGGCGCTGGGCGGACAAGGCCATTTAGCAGAGGCAGCGGCCCTCGATGCGCCGGTTGAAATAAACTCGCCGCAGGACTGCGGCATGGACGGGGGCGAATATTGCGCCATCTGGCTCGGGCCGGAACTGCCGGGCGACCAGCGCGTCGACGACCAGAAATCGGCCTGCTTCGACAGTGCGCCGCTCGATGCCCCGCTCGACGTCGTCGGCGGCCCGGTCATCCGGCTAAAACTCGCGGCCGACCGCCGGCGCGCCATGGTCGCGGTGCGCCTGTGCGACGTCCAGCCCGACGGCGCCTCGACGCGCATCACCTATGGCGTGCTCAATCTCTGCCATCGCAACGGCCACGAGTTCCCCGAGAACGTCGTGCCAGGCGAGACGATGGAGATCGCCTTCCGGCTCGATGACATCGCTTATCGGGTGCTGCCGGGCAACCGGCTGCGCGTCGCCATTTCCTCAACCTACTGGCCACTGGTCTGGCCATCGCCGGAAGAGGTGACGCTGACGCTGCATGAGGGGGCGATCGAACTGCCGGTGCGCCCCTCCGGCGAGGGCGACGAATGGACCTTCGAAGAGCCGGAGGCGGCCTCCCCCTGGGTGGTCGAGACGCTGCGCCCGGACAGCAACAGCCGCACGGTCGAGCGCGATGCGGCCACCGGCAAGGTCGCGCTGCGCATCATCGACGATTTCGGCGAGATGCGCGATGCCGGGCACGGCCTGGCCGTCGGCGAGATCGCCCGCGAGTTGTGGACCATCGACCCCGCCGACCCGCTGTCGGCCCAAGGCGAAGCCCACTGGACGCAAACCCTGTCGCGCGGCGACTGGTCGATCCGTACCGAGGCTTTTACCGCCATGCGCTCGGATGCGAAAAACTTCCACCTCACCGGCCGCATCGAGGCCTTTGAGGGCGATGCGCTAATCTTCGAGCGCGATTTCGACGAGACCATCCCGCGCGGACACATCTGACGGGCGCCGAGCGCGGGACCTGTCCAGTGCGTCCTTCGAGGCTCGCCTTTCAGGCTCGCACCTCAGGATGAGGGCCGTCTACACAGGCACTTTCGCGAGGGCCTCGCACGACCTCCCTCATCCTGAGGTGCGAGCGCAACGAGCCTCGAAGGACGCACGCCATCACCACACCCACTCGCCGCGCCCCAGCACGGCCATGGCATCGGCGATGCGCGTAAAACTGGCGCGGGCGCGGCCAACCGTGTGGCGGGCACGGAGAAAACCGTGCACCAGCCCCGGCTCCTCATACCAGTAGGCCCGGCCGCCGGCGGCAACGACGCGCTCGCCATAGGCCTCGCCGTCCGACGACAACGGGTCGCATTCAGCGGTGAAGATGAAGGTCGGCGGCAGATAGGCGAAGTTGCCGTCGGCCAGCGGCGACATGGTGATGTCGCCGGTGCGATCTTCGCCGCCGGTCCGGATGTCGTTGCAGAAATGGACATCGCGCAGCGTCAGCAGCGGCGCATCGGCATGCCTGACATAAGAGCCGCGCGACTGGTCGCCGCCAAGCCCGGGATAGATCAGTACCTGCCCGGCGGGATGGCGCCTGTGGCCGCGCGTCGCGTGGCTGACGGCAGCGGCGAGATTGCCGCCGGCGCTGTCGCCGGCAAGCACGACCGGCAGTTGGTAGCTGGCGATGGCCCATTCAAAGGCAGAGACGGCATCATCGAAGGCGGCCGGGTGAAGGTGTTCGGGCGCCAGCCGGTAGCCAACGGAAACCAGCTCGAAGCCGGTACGGGCGCACAGTTCTGCGCAAACGTCGCCATGACTGTCGAGCCCGCCGAAGATGAAGCCGCCGCCGTGGAAATAGAGCACGACCGCTGTCGGTGTCCTGCCAGCCTGGCGATAGATGCGAATGGGGATTTTGCGCGTTGCCGTGGCGATATCAGTCGTCTCGGACAACACGCCCCTGGGATAGCCGGCGAAGAACGCTCGGCACATGCAGTCATAGACCTCGCGCTGCCGCGCGATGGTGACGTCGACCGCTTCGGGCAGATAGAACGAGTTCGTCCGCTCGATGAAGGCCCAGGTCTCGGCGTCGATGAGTTTTGAGTAGTCGGTCATTGGAGCGACCGTTCGGAAGGACAGGGCGGCGCGTGGAGAAGTACCGTGATTTCCGTAAGCGGCTATCTCCCCTTCCACACCGGATCGCGTTTCTCAGAAAACGCGCGAAAGCCCTCGAGGTTGTCCTCGGACGCATAAAGTTCGTCGACCGTGCGCAACTGCCGCTTGGTGATGCGATTCATGGTGTCCTGGAACCCGCGCCCCTCGGCCTCGCGCGCCACTTCCTTGATGGCGGCGAAGACCAGCGGCGGCCCGCTGGCGAGCAGCCGGGCGATCTCCCAGACGCGGGTCTCGAGCTTGTCAGCCGGCAGCACTTCGTTGACCAGACCCCAGCGATGCGCTTCGGCCACGTCCATCCAGCGGCCAGTGAGCAGTAGGTCCATCGCCACGTGATAAGGGATGCGCTTGGGCAGCTTGATGGTGGCGGCGTCGGCCAGCGTGCCAGCGCGGATCTCGGGCAGCGCGAAGCTCGAATGCTCGGAGGCGTAGATCAGGTCGCAAGCCAGTGCCAGCTCGAAGCCTCCGCCCACCGCCATGCCGTTGACGCAGGCAATCACCGGCTTGTTCATGTCGCGCAGTTCCTGCAGCCCGCCGAAGCCGCCGACGCCATAGTCGCCATCGACCGCATCGCCGCTGGCCGCCGCCTTGAGGTCCCAGCCAGCGCTGAAGAACTTATCGCCGGCCGTCCTGACGATCGCGACACGCAGCTCGGGATCGTCGCGGAAGGACCTGAAAGTCTCGCCCATTTCCCGCGATGTCTTGAGGTCAATCGCATTGGCCTTGGGCCTGTCGAGCGTGACCTCGAGGACAGCACCTTCGCGGCGGGTCGTTATGACGTCGGGCATTTTCACTCTCCTGCGCTGGCGGTCCCCTCCCCCTTGAGGGGAGGGTGTCCGGACGCAGTCCGGACGGGTGGGGTCGTTGCGGCCGAGCGCGACCTGGAAACGGTGCCTTCTGAGGTTACCCCCTCCGGCCGCTTCGCGGCCACCTCCCCCTCAAGGGGGGAGGAAAGAACCAGCAACGCATCGGCGATCCAGGCGCCCTGCCCCTCGCCGCAGACGATCAACGGATTGATGTCGAGTTCCTCGATCACATCCGCATTGGCCAGGACAAAGGCGGCAATGGCGACCATGGCATCGACCGCGGCATCGAAATCGGCCTTTGGTCTGCCGCGATAGCCATCGAGCAGCGGGAACATCTTGAGGCCGCGCAGCGCCGCCTCGATCTCGCAACGCGAGGCAGGCAACAGCAATGTCGCGCTGTCCTTCAGCAGTTCGACCAGCACGCCGCCAGTGCCGATGGCCATCACCGGCCCGAACAGCGGATCACGCGTCACACCCACGATCAACTCGGCCACGCCGCCGGCCACCATCTTCTCGACATAGAAGCCGGCGCCAAGCGACAGCAGGTCGGCAGCCGCCGCTCCCACCTGCTCGCCGTTCATGAGATTGAGCCGTACGGCACCAAGCTCGCTCTTGTGGGCGACGCCGAGCGCCTTGAGGGCGACGGGATAGCCCAGCGCTTCCGCCGCCTCGATGGCTTCCGCGACGCTTGCCGCACGGCGGCCGGCAGGCACCGCAAGACCGGCGTCGTGGAGATGGGATTTGGCGGCGGCTTCGTCGAGCTTGGAGGATATACCCCCCTCTGGCCTGCCGGCCATCTCCCCCTCAAGGGGGGAGATTGGCAGTGGCGGCGCAGTGCCCTCTCCTCCAACGGCAGCGATGGGCGGAGGCGTCGGAGCGAGGATGATCTCCCCCCTGAAGGGGGAGATGGCCGGCAGGCCAGAGGGGGGTGCATAGGCACTATCGCCCACCCGCTCGGCAACCGGCCGCGCCCACGCCTCGCCAATCGTCGCCGCGGCTTCCGCGGCATCCATCGCCTCTGATATTCCCTGCAACGGCACGATGCCGCGCACAAAGAGATCGGCGGCATGGTCCTCGGTCAGGTTCTCCGCCATCGACCCCACCACCGCGCCGCGTGCGTCGTTGGCCTTCAGCGCCGCCTCGAAGGCGCGCACCGTCGGCCACCAGTCGGCGTCAGAGCAGCGGTCGTTGCGCGGAAAATCAAGCACCAGCATGTTGAGGTCGAAGCCACCTGATGCCATCGCCGTGAAGGTTCTGGTCATCGCCGGTTCGTCGTTCCAGATGAAGGTGTGGTAGTCGAGCGGATTGGCGACCGCGACGAAGGCGCCGAGCGTTGTTTTTATCCTGGCATAGTGCTCCGGCGTCAGCGCCGGGAAACGGAGCCGCCGGCCCTCGACGCTGTCGGCCATGACCGATGCTTCGCCACCGGAGCAGCTCATCGACGACAGCGTGAAGCCGGGCAGCGGGCCCGCTCCGTGCAACAGCTTCAGCGTCTCGAGCAGCGACGGGATGGTATCGACCCGCGCGATACCCAAGCGCTTGAGGAAGGCGTCGGAGGCGGCATCCGAGCCGGCAAGCGAGGCGGTGTGCGAGATCGTCGCCCTGCGCGCCTGCTCGGAGCGGCCAACCTTCATCGCCACGATCGGCTTGTTCAGCTCGCGCGCCCGCACCGACAGCCGCTCGAAGCCTGCGACGGAATCAAAACCTTCGATATGCAGACCGAGGCAGGAGACACGCTCGTCCTCGATCAGGCCGAGCGCCATCTCCGACAGCCCGGTCTGCGCCTGATTGCCCGCCGTCATCAGGAAGGCGACGGGCAGGCCGCGCTTCTGCATGGTCAGGTTGCAGGCGATGTTGGACGACTGGGTGATGATCGCTGCCCCGCGCGCACCCGCTGCCAGCCGCTGGCCACCGTGCTGGTCGGGCCATAGCAACGCTCCGTCGGCATAGTTGATCAGGCCGTAGCAATTGGGTCCGATGACCGGCATCGCCCCAGCAGCCTCAACCAGTTCGGCCTGCAGCCGCTCGCCGTCGGCGTCGTCGTAGCCAACCTCGCGGAAGCCCGAGGCAAAGCAGATCGCCCCGCCCGCGCCGCGCGCCGAAAGTGCTGCGATCACCTCGACGGTCAGGAACCGGTTGACCCCGACAAAGGCGGCGTCGGGTGCTGCGGGCAACTCGGCCACCGAGCGAAAGGTCCTGATGCCTTCGACCTCGACTCTGGTCGGGTGCACCGGCCAGATGTCGCCCGGAAAGCCCATTTTCAGGCACTGCCTGACGACGGCGGCGGCCTGCGCGCCGCCGAACACGGCGATCGAGCGCGGGCGCAGGAGACGCTCGAGGCTATGCATGAACACCCCCCTCTGGCCTGCCGGCCATCTCCCCCTCAAGGAGGGAGATTGGCAGTTGCGACCTCGTCACCCACCGTTCGAGGGGAGCGACCAGCTGAGGACGAATTGCATCCTGATCTCCCCCCTTGAGGGGGAGATGTCCGGCAGGACAGAGGGGAGCGCCATAGAGCATAGTCAGCGTAAGCACTGGCTGTCCGAGCAAGCCCATCATCCCCCCACCGCCCTCAGCAACGCCCGCGAAATGATGTGCCGCTGGATTTCCGACGTGCCTTCCCAGATGCGTTCGACGCGGGCGTCGCGCCAGATGCGCTCCAGCGGCAGGTCGTCCATCAAGCCCATGCCGCCATGGATCTGGATCGCCTCGTCGGCGACGAAGGCCAGCATTTCCGTGGCCTTGAGCTTGGCCATTGCCATGTCCTGGTCGGTGACCGTGCCCTGGTCGTATTTCCAGCCGGCCTCCAGCACCATCAGCTCGGCCGCCTTGAGCTCCATCGCCATGTCGGCGAGCTTGAACGACACGCCCTGGAATTTTCCGATCTGCTGGCCGAATTGTTCGCGCTGAGCGGCATATGCAACGGCGTGGCCGAGCGCCCGCTCGGCACGGCCGAGGCAGGTGGCGCCTACTTGCAGGCGCGTGGCACCGAGCCAGCTGTTGGCGACTTCGAAGCCCTTGTGCACCTCGCCGAGCACCTGGCTCGCGGGCACGCGGCAGTCGTCGAATTCCAGGATCGAATTGGTGTAGCCGCGATGCGAGACATTGCGGTAGCCGTGGCGGACGGTGAAGCCCGGCGTGCCCTTGTCAACGAAGTAGGCAGTGATCTTCTTGCGTTTTCCGCGCGGCGTATCTTCTTCGCCGGATGCCATGAACACGATGGCGAAATCGGCGAGGTCGGCGTGGCTGATAAAATGCTTGGTGCCGTTGAGCACCCAATCGCCGCCCTTCTCGACAGCGCTTGCCTTCATGCCGCGCAAGTCGGAACCCGCGCCAGGCTCGGTCATGGCGAGGCAGTCCCATTTCTCGCCGCGAATGCATGGAAAGAGATACTTTTCGCGCTGCTCGGGCGTGCCGGCGAGCAGGATGTTGGAAGGCCTGGCCACGCAGGTCCAGTGCAAGGCGTAGTTGGCCCGGCCGAGCTCCTTCTCGTAGAGCAGCCAGGTCAGTGTATCGAGCCCGGCACCGCCGACATCGGCCGGCATATTGGCCGCATAGAGCCCGGCGGCTATGGCCTTGGCCTTGATCTCCTCGATCAACTCGCGCCGGAGGTGCCCTGATCGCTCCACCTCGCGCTCATGCGGATAGAGCTCGTTCTCGACGAAGGTGCGCGTCGTGTCGACGATGAGCTGCTGTTCCCCGGACAGACCGAAATGCATGACTTCACCTCCCGAATATGCCGTGCGTCCTTCGAGGCTCGCTCCGCTCGCACCTCAGGATGAGGACCGCTTACGCCATACCCTCAATCTGGAGGCGCCTCGCGCGACCTCCCTCATCCTGAGGTGCGAGCGGAGCGAGCCTCGAAGGACGCACCTGCATCGTCTCAGCCCTTCTTCCTGGCTGCGGCCTTCTTCACCGGCTTGCTTGCTTTGGCCTTTTCGGCCGCCTTGGACACCTTGGGCTTCGCCTGGGCCGCCAGCTGCCGGGTGTAATCCTTGTACAGCGCACCAGCGCCCCAGCCCTTGCCCCTGTTCTGCTTCGACAGCGCCTCCATGATCGCCACGAGATTGTCGTCGCGGATTTTTTCCAGCTCTCGGATCGACCATTTGCCCGACTGGTCGTCGGACTGGCTGGCGATGAGGTCGACCAGTTCGTCGTTGAACTCCGGCACGTCCGTCAGCTTGGTCCATGGCCATTTCAGGCATGGCCCGAACTGGGCCATGAAATGGCGCATGCCGGCCTCACCGCCGGCGATGCGATAGACCTGGAACATGCCCATCTGCGCCCAGCGCAGGCCGAAGCCGTAGCGCATGATGTCGTCGAGCTCCTCGACCGTGCAGATGCCGTCCTTGACCAGCCACAGCGCCTCGCGCCAGGCCGCTTCCAGCAGCCGGTCACCGACGAAGGCCTCGATCTCCTTGCGGATGACCACCGGCTTCATGCCGATGGAGGAATAGATCTCCCTGGCGACCTCGATCGCCTCGGGAAAGGTCTGCTCGCCGCCGACGATCTCGACGAGCGGCAAGAGATAGACCGGGTTGAACGGGTGGCCGACCACCAGCCGCTCGGGATGCTTCTTCATCGCCACCTGCATGTCGCTCGGCTTGATGCCGGAGGTCGACGAACCGACGATGGCGTTGGCCGGCGCGTGGCTGTCGATCTCGGCCAGCACCTTGTGCTTGAGGTCGAGCCTTTCCGGCACGCTTTCCTGGACGAGGTCGGCATCGGCCACCGCCTCGGCGATGGTCTTGGCGAAGGTCAGCCTGCCTTCCTTCGGCAGCCCATTTGGAGCCATCCGCCGGTAGGCGCGGCGGGCGCCCTTGATCACCTCGCCGACCTTGCGGGCGGCCTCCGGGTCGGGATCGTAGATCGAAACGTCGATGCCGTTCAGCGCCAGCCGCGCCACCCAGCCGGCGCCGATGACCCCGCCACCGATGGCCGCTGCCTTGGCGATTGTCATGATGTGAACTCCCTCTCACGGCGGGCGTAGCACTCTACGTTGCCCCCCTCTGGCCTGCCGGCCATCTCCCCCACAAGGGGGGAGATTGGCAGCTTCGGCCACGGTGCCCATCTTTCGCGGTTTCCGATTGGCGTGGGCGGTAGGGACAGCTGATCTCCCCCCTTGAGGGGGAGATGGCCGGCAGGCCAGAGGGGGGTGCTTCGCGTTTCCATGTCACCCTACCAGCGGCGCGCGCTTGACGAGATTCAGCTTCCGCCGCACCTCTTCCGGCCCGATCACCCGCGCACCCATGCTCTCGACGATGGTCACCGCGCGCTCGACCAACTGCGCGTTGGTCGCCAGCACGCCCTTGTCGAGCCAGAGATTGTCCTCGAGGCCAACGCGCACATGGCCGCCGGCAAGCACTGCGGCTGCGACATAGGCCATCTGGTTGCGGCCGAGCGAAAAGGCGGAAAAGGTCCAGTCCCTCGGCACGTTGTTGACCATCGCCATGAAGGTGTTGAGGTCGTCGGGCGCGCCCCACGGCACGCCCATGCACAGCTGCACCAGCGCATCGGGCTTGAGCACGCCCTCCTCCACCAATTGCCTGGCGAACCACAGATGACCGGTGTCGAACGCCTCGATCTCGGGCTTCACGCCCAGCGCCGCCATCATTCCGCCCATGGCGCGCAGCATGCCCGGCGTGTTGACCATGACATAGTCGGCTTCGGCGAAGTTCATCGTGCCGCAATCGAGCGTGCAGATTTCCGGCAGGCATTGGCGCACATGCTCCATGCGGTCGGCAGCGCCACCCATGTCGGTGCCTTCCGGCCTGATCGGCAGCGGCTGCTCGGGCGGGCCGAGCACGATGTCGCCGCCCATGCCGGCAGTGAGGTTCAGCACGACGTCGACGTCTGCCGCGCGGATGCGTTCGGTCACCTCGCGGTAGAGGTGGACGTCGCGGCGCGGCTTGCCGGTGTCGGGGTCGCGGACGTGGCAATGAACGATGGCCGCGCCCGCCTTGGCCGCATCGATGGCGGCCTCGGCGATCTGCCGGGGCGACCGCGGCACCAGCGGGCTGCGATCCTGCGTGCCGCCTGAACCCGTGATCGCACAGGTAACAAAAACCTCGCGGTTCATTTGCAGCGGCATCGGCGTGCTCCCAGACGATGTCTAACGATCATCGCCGCGCTTGCCGAAGCCTGTTTTGCATTTTACGAATTCGAAATGGCAGAAGGCGAAATGCCGACCATCTTTCGGAGTGAGCGGGCACCGCTCAGGGTGACGATGCTGGTGTTCTCCGGCTCGTCCATCATGTGCGTTGCCTCGGCCATCGACCCGCTGCGCGCCGCCAACCGGGTGAGCGGCGAGACCCTGTTCGACTTCCGCCTGGTCTCGGTGACCGGCGCACCCGCCATCACCACCTGCGGCCTGCCGGTGGCGGTGTCAGACGCCTTCGACCCCGACGCGGCGACCGATATGCTGGTGGTCATTGCCGGCTTCGGCACGCAAGGCTATGCCACGTCGAAGCTGCTTGGCGGGCTCCGGCGCGCCGCGCGCAAGGCCCGCGCCGTCGGCGGCGTCGAGGCCGGGACATGGCTCGTCGCCCGCGCCGGCCTGCTCGACGGACGCGCTGCCACCACCCACTGGGAAGACATGGAGGATTTTGTCACGGCCTTCCCCGACATCGACGTGCGGCCCGACCGCTATGTCATCGACGGGCCGGTCTTCACCTGCGGCGGCGCCTCGCCGGCCTTCGACCTGATGCTGCATCTGGTGCGCGCGCGCTTGGGCATGGCGACCGCGCTCGATGTGGCCAGCGTGTTCATCTACGACCAGTCGCGCGCGGCCACCGACGCCCAGCCGCTGGTTTCGCTCGGGCGGCTCGACGGCTACGATCCCCGACTGGCGCAGGCCATCCGCCTGATGGAGGCCCATATCGACAGGCCGCTGACGATTGCCGCCATCGCCAGGCGCACCGGCGCGACCGCGCGCACGCTGGAGAACATCTTTCGCGGCTCGATCGGCGAGACCCCGGGTGCGTATTACCTGCGCCTGCGGCTGAGTGCTGCTCGCCGGCTGGTGGTCGACACCCGCATCGGCATGACGGAAATCGCCGAGCGGACCGGCTTTTCCTCGGCAGCCGTCTTTTCGCGCAGCTTTTCCCGCGCCTTCGGCACCGCGCCGGTGAAGTTGCGGCGAGGTTAGCCCCGGTGCGCCAGAACCCAGTCGACCGCCGCGGCAAGATCCTCGACGACAGCCGTCGGGTGCGGCGCGAAGCGGCTTTCGTCGCCGGCGCGGTATTTTCCGGTGCGCACCAGTAGCCCCGCTCCGATCCCTGCCTTCAGCGCGCCGGCCACGTCGCTTTCCGCATCGTCGCCCACCATGACCGCCTGCCCCGGCGTGCACCCCAACCCGGCGAATGCCGAGCGGAAGAAGTCGCGCGCGGGTTTGCCCAGCACTGTCGCCTGCTTGCCGGCCGCGAATTCCAGTGCTGCCACGAAGGCGCCCGCATCGAGGCTGAGCCTGCCGTCGGCGTCCTTGAAGGTGCGGTTGGTGGCGAGCGCCAAGAACTCGGCGCCGTCGACGAGTTGCCGGAAGGCTGCATTCATCGTGCCGTAGGTAAAGGCGTCCGCCGCGTCACCCACCACGACCGCCTTCCTGTCTCCGAACTCGTTTCCCGCGAATTCGGGAACGAGGTCAGGGTGAACGAGAAGATGCGGGACGCAATTTTCACGGCTCAGCCATTCGACCGCAGCACGCGCCGGCGTGAAGAGGTCGTCGTGGCCGGCGGACACGCCTAAGCTGTCGAGCCGCCGGAGGATCGCGGCATGCGGCGAACGGGTCGTGTTGCTGACGAAGCGGACGGGCAAGCCGGCCTCGCGCAGGCGACCGATGGCCGCCACCGCACCGGGAACCGGCGTGTCGCCGTCATAGACGACGCCCGACAGGTCCAGGAGCACCGCGCGTATCATCGCCGAAGGATGGCGGACCATCCTCCGTTCGTCAAACCTCAGTTGCGGGGTTCAGGCGGCATCGCGATCGTCGCCGTCAATGCGTGCGCGCATACTCTGCGCAAGCACGGCCTCGAGCCGGCTTACAACCGCCCGGCTCCATTCGTCGGAAAGCTCCGGCTCCAGCGGCGGAGGCGGCAGCGCCATCAATCGATCGACAAACGAGGCGGTATCGGTTTGACCAAGCAGGGCGTCGATCTCAGGCTCGTGGATTTCGGTGAAAGTCTTTTGTTCCCGTCTCATGGCGGCGTAAGTCACTGATTCGACGGGCGTCTTGTGGGCGAGAAAGAGGCAATTGCTGGGCAAGGGGGAAGTGTGTCCTCCCCCTCGCCGTCCGGTTGCCGTCAGACGTAGCGGTTGACGACGTTTTCCAGATGTTCCTGCTTGCCCGATCTCGGCTGCGGCTCGATCCTGTCCTTGACCACCCGCGCGGCGATCTGTTCGAGGCTCCTCTCCCCGGCGAGCATCGCCTTGGCCTCGGCCGCGTTCCAGGCGGCATAGCGTGCCTCGAGCGGACCGGACAGGGCCTTGTCCTCGATCATCTTCGCCGCCGCCTTGAGGCCGCGGGCGCAGGCGTCCATGCCGCCGATATGGGCGATCAGCAGGTCCTCGGGGTCGAGCGACTGGCGCCGCAGCTTGGCGTCGAAATTGGTGCCGCCGGTCTTGAAGCCGCCACCTAGCAGGACCTGATAGTAGGCCAGCGCCATCTCGGGCACGTTGTTGGGGAACTGGTCGGTGTCCCAGCCGGACTGGTAGTCATTGCGGTTCATGTCGATGGAGCCGAAGATGCCGAGCGCATTGGCGGTCGCAAGTTCATGCTCGAAGGAGTGGCCGGCGAGGATCGCGTGGCCCTGCTCGATATTGACCTTCACCTCCTTCTCCAGCCCGTATTTTTTCAGGAAGCCGTAGACCGTCGCGACGTCGTAGTCGTACTGGTGCTTGGTCGGCTCCTGCGGCTTGGGCTCGATCAGGATCGTGCCGGTGAAGCCGATCTTGTGCTTGTAGTCGACGACCAGGTTGAGGAAGCGGCCCATCTGGTCGAGCTCGCGGCCCATGTCGGTGTTAAGCAGCGTCTCGTAGCCCTCGCGGCCGCCCCACAGCACGTAGTTCTCGCCCTTGAGCTGCTTGGTGACGTCGATGCAGTGCTTCACCGTCGCCGCCGCATAGGCGAAGACATCAGGGTCGGGATTGGTGGCGGCCCCCGCCATGAAACGGCGATTGGAGAACAGGTTGGCCGTGCCCCACAACAGCTTGACGCCGGTCTTGGCCATCTTGCCTTCGAAATAGGCCGCGATCTCCTCGAGACGCACGGCACTCTCGGAGAAGGTAGCACCTTCGGGGCGCACGTCGGCATCGTGGAAGCAGAAATAGGGAACGCCGAGCAGCGAGAACATCTCGAAGGCGACGTCGGCCTTCAGCCTGGCGTCGTCCATCGTTTCACCAAACCAGGGTCGCTCGAACGTCTGGCCACCGAACGGGTCGCCGCCCGGCCAAGCGAAGCTGTGCCAGTAGGCGACGGCGAAGCGCAGGTGGTCTTCGAGACGTTTGCCCAGCACCACCTCGTCGGGATTGTAGAAGCGGTAAGCCAGCGGGTTGGTGCTGTCGGGCCCCTCAAAGCGAACGGGCTTGATGTCGCCGAAATAACCGGTGCTCATGACGAGACTCCTTCGATGGCGGGATAGAGCGCGCAATGGCGCGCATAGGCTTGCGAATAGGCGGCGGCGAGGTCAGCGACCGGCTCGACGGTGTCGGCCGTCGACGGCGGCGTGCAGATGGCGAAGGGATCGGCTCCTTCCGCCGCGATCAGCCCGAGGCGGGCCGCGCCGAAGGCGGCGCCGAAATCGCCGGCGGCGGGAATATCGACCGGCACGCAGAGTGCCGTGGCGATAGCCTTCAGCCAGTAGCGCGAGCGCGAGCCGCCGCCGATCGCCGTCACCCGCTCCAGCCTGGTGCCGGCCTTGGCAAGCGCTTCGAGGCTGTCACGGAATGCGAAGGCGACGCCTTCGAGCACCGCCTGTGTGAGTTCGACGCGGCCGGCCTCGTGGCCAAGCCCGGTGAAGGAGCCGCGAATGGCGGCATCGTTGTGGGGCGTGCGCTCGCCGGAGAGATAGGGCTGAAAGCTGACGCTCGACGGCGCGCGCAATTCGTCGCCGAGTTCGCCGGTCAAAAGGGCAGCGTCCCTGCCGGTGATGTTGCTCAGCCAGTTCAGCGAATCCGTCGCCGACAGGATGACGCCCATCTGGTGCCAGGTGTTCGGCAGCGCGTGGCAGAACGTGTGAACCGCACTTTCGGGATTGGGCAGATAGGCACCGTTGGCGGCAAACAGCACGCCCGAGGTGCCGAGTGAGACGAAGGCCGCACCGGGCCGCACCGTGCCCATGCCAGCGGCCGAAGCGGCATTGTCGCCCGCGCCTCCGGCGATAACGATCCCCTGCTCCATGCCCCATTTCGCTGCCAGTTCGCCGCGCAGTTGGCCGGCGCGTTCGGTGCCCTCGACCAGTTGAGGCATGTGCCTTTCATCGAGATCGGTCGCTGCAAGTAGTTCGCTCGCCCAACGCCGGCCGGCGACATCGAGCCAGGCGGTGCCAGCGGCATCCGACATTTCGGAGATATATTCGCCCGTCAGCCAGAGCCGCAGATAGTCCTTGGGCAGCAGCACCTTGGCGACCCTGGCGAAGACCGCCGGCTCATTGGCCTTGACCCAGGCGAGCTTGGGCGCGGTGAAGCCCGGAAAGACGATGTTGCCGGTGATCCGCCGGAAGCGCGGATCGGCGTCAAGCGTAGCTGCCTCGATATGGCTGCGCGTGTCGTTCCACAGGATGCAGGGGCGCAGCACGTTGCCGCTGGCGTCGAGCAGGGTCGCGCCATGCATCTGCCCCGACAGACCGATGCCGCTGACCGCCGCGAGTTCCCTGGGATGGGTCGCCTTGAGCTCAACAATCGCCTGTTCGGTGGCTCGGATCCAGTCGGCGGGATCCTGCTCCGACCAGCCCGGATGCGGCCGCTTGGCGTCGAGGGCGCCATGGCCGGAACCAATCACCTTCTGGTCGGCATCGATCAACAGCGCCTTGACGCCCGACGTGCCGAGATCCAGCCCGAGATACATGATCGCTCCTCCCGAACGGGCAAGTTTGGCGCGCAATTGCTGCGCGCCTGCAGCCCATCAAACCATCGGCGCCAAGCCGGAAACGGCCAGGCCGCCTGCCCGTTCCTCCGACGGACAGCGTTTCTTAGCAAAAATTCCGTGGTCTGAAAGTGGCAGTGCCGATATTTTTTTCGAATCTCGCAAAAAATATCATTTCAGTGCGGCGACACCCCGACCGGCGCGCCGAGGCAGGCCGCGCACCGCGCAGGAAATGGCGAACCCGGATGGTTGGGCCGACCCTTTGCGCTAGCCTCCGGCCTCAGCTGCCGGAGCGCACCGCCACCGCGGCGATGCCGGCACCGACCAGCAGCGTGCCGCCGGTGCGGTTGAAGATGCGGATGGCGCGCGGGTTGGCAACGACGCTGCGGGCGCGCGCCGCAACCAGCGCGTAGCCAAAGGCATTGGCGAAAGCGAGCGTCAGGAAGGTCAGCTCGAAGATCAGCATCTGGGTCCAGAAATTGCCGTTGCGGTCGAGGAACTGCGGCAGGAAGGCGACGAAGAAGGTGATGCTCTTGGGGTTGAGCGCAGTCACGATCCAGGCATGCGCCATCATCTTGACCGCCGATGTCGCATCGGTGCGCGGCTTGGCATCGAGCGAGCCACCGGCGCGGAATAGCTTGACGCCGAGATAGACGAGATAGGCCGCACCGATCCACTTGAGCAGGGTGAAGATGGTGGCGGACGCTGCAAGCAGCGCGCCGATGCCGAGCATCGACAGCGTCATGGCAGTGAAATCGCCGAGCGCCACGCCCACCGCCATGGGCAGCGCGGTTCGCCAGCCCTGCCCGAGCGCGTAAGACACGACCAGGAGGATGGTCGGTCCGGGAATGACGAGCATCACCGCGGAGGCAGCGGCAAAGGCCGCCCAGCTTTCGAACGACATCTGTTTCTCCTCTTTTGCGCGATCAAGCGCCTGCGCCGCGCGGTTGTAAAGCCCCCGCGGAACGCACGCGGCATTCATCCTTTTTCAACCATGAAAGCGGAAAATGCGCTCTATCCGGCCGGAGCTCGCTTGGCGTCCGGCTCCCGCGTAACCAGTGGATCGTGCCGTGTCGAAATCGCCCCTTTCGCCGAACTCCCGCCTGCCTGACGACCACACCCCGAAATCGGCCTCGCGCCGCAGCCTGCTGCTTGGCCTCGGCGCCACCGGCCTGCTTGCCGGCTGCAGTCGCAGCCTGGATTTCGAGATGCCCGCCATGGGCCTCGACAACTACGCCACCGGCTCGATCCGGCCGCAGATCAGCGTCGACAAACAGGTCACCCGACCCGAGTTGATGTACGCTTCCTTCACCGACGAAGGCAACGTGCTGCCCGAAATCCCGTTCGCCAAGGTCGACCCGAAGTTCCGCCGACAGATCGTCGTCGACCCGACCGGGGAAGCTCCCGGCACCATCGTCGTGCGGCTGCAGGAACGCTATCTCTATCTCGTCCAGCCGGGCGGCGATGCCATCCGCTACGGCGTCGGCATCGGCCGCGACGGCTTTTTGTGGAACGGCCGCGCCAACATCCAGTACGGCAAGAAATGGCCGACCTGGACACCGCCGCCCGAGATGATCGTGCGCAAGCCCGAACTGGAAAAATGGCGCGGCGGCCAGCCCGGCGGGCTCGACAACCCGCTCGGCGCACGCGCGCTCTACATCTTCAAGGACGGCAAGGACACCGGCTATCGCGTCCATGGCTCGCCTGAATGGTGGACCATCGGCCAGGCGATGTCGTCGGGCTGCGTACGCATGATCAACCAGGACGTCGTCGACCTCTACAGCCGCGTCAACGGCAAGACGCCGATCGTCGTCGGCTGAGTGCTTCCCGGCACTGCCGCTGGGACAGCTTGCACAAGGTGATCGAATCTCCCATTGCGTCCGCTCATCAGAAGGACGAATGTGCCTGATACCGGCACAATTTGGAGGACGACCACCATGGCCTCGACATTCGTGATCGCCCAAGGCGGCGGGCCCACTGCCGTGATCAACCAGACCATGGCTGGCGCGGTGCTCGAAATCCGTCGCCGCCATCCGAGCGCCCGCATCCTCGGCTCGCGCCACGGCGTGCGCGGCATCCGCGACGGCGACTATGTCGATTTGACCGACATTGCCGAAGAACAGCTTCTGCGCATCGCAGCGACGCCGAGCGCGGCCCTTGGCAGCACGCGCGACAAGCCCGACGCAGCCTATTGCGACCTGATCCTTGAAGGCCTGAGGAAGGTCGACGCGCAGGCTTTCATCTATATCGGCGGCAACGACACTTCCGGCACCCAGCAGATCCTGAGCGACGCGGCCCAGGGCAGCATCGCCTTCGTTCATGCGCCCAAGACCATCGACAACGACCTCGAAGAGAACGACCATGTGCCGGGCTTCATCTCGGCGGCCGAGTTCGTTGCTGGCGCCTTCCTCAGCGTCGATCTCGACTTCCGCGCCCTGCCCGGCATCTATGTCGGCATCGTCATGGGCCGCCACGCCGGCTTCCTGACCGCCGCCGCCGCCGCCTGGCGCGATGACGAGTCCGACGGCCCGCATCTCATCTACGTGCCCGAACGCGCCTTCTCCGCACCGCGCTTCATCGATGACGTGAAGGCTTCGCTCGCCCGCCATCGCCGCTGCGTGGTGGCCGTATCCGAGGGTGTGACGACCGAGGACGGCCGCGCGCTGGTCGAAAGCCTGGTGCCGGCGGATAAGCTCGAACGTGACGCCCACGGCAACGTCAAGCTTTCCGGCAGCGACCTGAGCCGTGCCTTCGAGGGCATGCTCGCCGAGGGCCTGCCCGGCAAGCGCGCCCGCGTCGACGCGCTTGGCTACCTGCCGCGCGGCTATATCGGCGCGATCAATGCCGTCGACGCCCAGGAAGCCTTCGACGCCGGCGTCTTTGCCGTCCACGTCGCCGAAAAGGGTGGCGGCTCAGTCGCGCTGAAATATGAAGGCGGCAAGACGGTGATGCGGCTGGTGCCGCTCGCCAATGTCGCCGGCAAGACGCGCCACATGCCCGACGATTTCATGCTGCCCGATGCCAACCACCTGTCGGAGAAAGGCATGGAGTATCTCCGCCGCCTTGTCCCCGGCCGCTTCAAGATCGGCAAGCCCTTCGTTTGACCGTGCAGCAGGGCTGGTTCGCAAGCACCACCATTGACCATCGGACAACGATGCTGACCGAGCCTTTCGTCAGCAACTACTGCCGCGCCAACATGTGGCTGGTCAGGGGGCGGGACGTGGACCTGCTGGTCGATACCGGCATGGGCATCTGCCCGCTCGCGCCGGAAATCGACACGCCCGTCGGCAAGCCGCTGCTGGTCGTGGCGACGCATGTCCACCTCGACCATGTCGGGTCGTTGCACGAATTTTCGTACCGCGCCGGCCCGCGCATCGAGGCGGACGCGTTTGCGACCATGCCGGAGACGGCGACCTACGCGAACATGTTCCGCGACCTGCCTTCGCCGGTCTCGGAGCTTCCTCGTCCCGGCTGGAACGTGGCGGACTACCGCATCGAGCCCGCGCCGCTGCAACGGCTACTCGACGACGGCGACAGGATCGACCTCGGCGACCGCAGCTTCCGCGTGCTGCACCTGCCCGGCCATTCGCCCGGCTCGATCGGGCTGTTCGACGAAATGGACGGAACCTTCTTCAGCGGCGACGCCATCCATGCCGGCCTGCTGGTCGACGACATGCCCGATTCCGACCGAACCGCCTATTGCGCCACGATGCGCCGGTTGCTCGACCTGCCGGTCAGCGTAGTTCATGGCGGTCATGCCGAGAGCATGGACGGGCCGAGGATGCGCGAGATCGCTGGAGACTATTTGAGACGGAACGAAGGGTAGGCCGCGAGCCGCGCCTTGCGCGCAGTAGAGCCCCTCTCCGTCACGGCTTCGCCGTGCCACCTCCCCCCCCACTCCGTGGGGGGAGGAAACGCCAATCGCGCAGGCATCAGCCAAGCTGGCTGGTCCAAACGGCCGAGTGCAACCTTGCAGGACCTGGGTTCCTCTCCCCCGCCAAGCGGGGGAGAGGTGGCACGGCGAAGCCGTGACGGAGAGGGGGAATCTACACGAAGGCGGCTAGGAACCGCCGCCGTTCAGCCCAGCCCTTCCTCAAAGCCGCTGATCGCCTTGACCTCCAGAAAGTCCTCGAGCCCCCACTTGCCGCCCTCGCGGCCAAGGCCCGACTGTTTGTAGCCGCCGAAGGGGCTGCCATAGGGCCGATCGGCGCCGTTGATCTGCACCATGCCGGCGCGCAGCTTGCGCGCCACGCGTTGCGCCCTCGCCCGGTCGCCCGACTGCACATAGGCCGACAGGCCGTAGGGCGTGTCGTTGGCTATCGCAATCGCCTCTTCCTCGGTCTCGAACGGGATCATCGCCAGCACCGGCCCGAACACCTCCTCGCGGGCGATGCGCATGTCGTTGCTGACGTCGGCAAAGACGGTAGGCCGCACATAGTAACCGCGGCTGAAGCCCTCGGGACGGCCGAGCCCGCCGGCAACGACGCGCGCGCCTTCCTTGATGGCGACGTCGATCAGCCCCTGCACCTTGTCGAACTGCACGGCCGACGAAAGCGGGCCGATATGGTCGCCGTCCTCTGCCGGGTTGCCGACCTTGACCTCGGCAGCGTATTTCGCCGCGATGTCGACGGCCTTGTCGTAGACCGGGCGCTGCACCAGCATGCGCGTCGGCGCGTTGCAGGACTGGCCGGTGTTTTCGAAGCAATGCGCCAGCCCGCGCGTCACCGCATCGGCAAGGTCGGCGTCGGCAAAGACGATGTTCGGCGACTTGCCGCCGAGTTCGAGCGCCACGCGCTTGACCGTCTCGGCCGCAGCCTTCGTCACCGCCACTCCGGCGCGCGTCGAGCCGGTGAACGACATCATGTCGATGCCGGGATGGCGCGACATCGCCTCGCCCACCGTCGGACCGTCGCCATTGACCATGTTGAACACGCCGGCCGGGAAACCAGCCTCCTCCATCATCTCGGCAAAGACGATCGACGACATCGGCGCGATCTCGGATGGCTTCAGCACCACCGTGCAGCCGGCGGCGAGCGCGGGCACCACCTTCAGCGTCACCTGGTTCATCGGCCAGTTCCAGGGCGTGATCAGCCCGCAGACGCCGATCGGCTCGCGCACGATGCGCTCCCCAGGGTTCTCGGCATCCAGCGCCTCCTCGAACCTGAATTCGCGGAGCACCTTGATGAAGCTCCTGATGTGGCCGGCACCGCAGGCGGCCTGGGATTCGAGCGCCAGCTTGATCGGCGCCCCCATTTCCGAGGAGATCGCTTCGGCCATGTCGCGCATACGCCGCTTGTAGGCGGTGAGCAGCTTTTCGAGTAGCGCCAGACGCTGCTGGTGGCTCGTCGCGCTCCATGACGGAAAAGCCCGCCGCGCCGCCGCCACCGCCTTGTCGACATCGGCGGCCGAGCCCAGCGAGATCACCGCGAAAGCCTGCTCGTCGGCCGGATTGATCACCTCGAGTTCCCTGGCCACGACTGGCGCGACCCATTTTCCGTCGATGAAGAAATCCATCTTGCGCAGCATGGCAGGCTCCTGTGTTGACCAATTTCTAGACCAAGGCGACGCCGCTGCGCGCCACGAATCCGACCGTATTTTTAGCCCGGACAAAGGGGCCGGCTAGCGAAAAATGGAACCGGTTGTCGCCCGAACGAAAATGAGCCTAGCGCTCATCGGGCGAGAACATCGCCTGCAGCCTGGCGAAGGGCATGCCGTCGCGGGCGAATTCGAAGGTGCCCTGGCCCAGCATTTCACGCGAAGCCCGCTCCATCATGCCAAAGGCGTAAGTCGTCAGCTTTGAGCCGAGCGAGATACGCTTGGCGCCAGCCTCGCTCAGTGCGGCGACCGAAAAGCCCGGCACCGCCAGCACGTTGACCGGCTTGGTGACCGCGCTGCACAGTGTGCGGATCATGCCGATATCGGTGATCCCAGGCGCGTAGAGAACGTCGGCCCCGACTTTCTCGAAGGCCTGCAGCCGCCTGATCGTGTCGTCGAGATCGGGCCGGTTCCAGAGGAAGTTTTCCGCGCGGGCGGTGAAGACGAAATCGTGCTTCAACGCTCGCGCCGCTTCGGCCGCGGCCGCGACACGTTCGACCGCGTGCGAGAATTCGTAGATCGGCTTGTCGGCCTCGCCGGTGTGGTCCTCGAGCGAGCAGCCGGCCAGTCCTGCGGCCTCGGCGGCGAAGATCGTCTCGGCGGCACTTTCGGCGCTGTCGCCCTTGCCCTTCTCGAGATCGGCCGAGACCGGCAGCGCGGTGGCATGAGCCATCTCGCGGCAATGGTGGATCATCGTCTCGAAACCGACGCCGCCATCGGGCAGGCCGCGCGAAAAGGCAAAGCCCGCGCTCGTCGTCGCCAGTGCCTCGAAGCCGAAGGAGGCCAAAAGCTTGGCGGTGCCTATGTCCCAGGGATTGGGAATGATGAAGGCGCTCGCCCCCTGGTGAAGTTTCCGGAAGATTGCGCCCTTGTCCATCGCCCTGCCCTCACTCCGAACTGCAAGGCGATACTAGACTGGCTTTCGAAACCTCACAAACTGATTTCAGACGATGGGGATCAGTCCTGCCAGATGTCGCATGTCGTCGAACAGGACCCCGCCCGCTGCCGCCAGTCCGTCACGGTCGGCGTGCAGGTCGCCACCATAGGCAAACACCCGCATGCCGGCGGCCGCCCCGGCGCGGGCGCCGGCGACGCTGTCCTCGATGACGATGCAGTCGGCCGGATCGAAACCCATTGTCGTCGCAGCATGGAGGAAAAGATCGGGAAACGGCTTGCCGCGCTTGACCATGGTGGCGGAAAACAGCACGTCGTGGAAATGCGGCAAAAGCCCGGCCTGGCCGAGCGTCATGTGCATCTTGTCGACGCGCGCCGACGACGCCACGCAATAGGCGATACCAGGATCCTGCACCGCGCCGATGAAGGTTTCGATGTGGGGTATGGCCTCAACGCCGCTGCCAAACAGGTCAGGCAGTTCGCGATACCAGCGCTCGACGAAATCACTACCAAGGCTGACGCCCGTCGCCTCGACTTCCTTTTGCACCGAGGTAAGGCTGCGCCCGACGAACTGGCGGCGGCAGTCCTCGTAGCTCACCGGAAAACCGGCTTCGGTCAGCCAGGCCGACAAGCGCCGGTTGGCCAGCGGTTCGGTGTCGACGAGCACGCCGTCGCAGTCGAATATGACGAGCTTTGGCGCTCTCATGCCGTGCCCGTCGAGCCGAAGCCGTTGGCACCGCGCTCGGTTCCGCCTGCGAGGTCGCGTTCCGCGATGGTTGCGCGTGCTCCGGCCGCGATCACCATCTGGGCGATGCGCATGCCGCGCTCGACGTAGAATTCCTCGTCGCCGTGGTTGATCAGCAGCACCTTGACCTCACCGCGATAGTCGCTGTCGATCGTGCCGGGCGTGTTGAGGCAGGTGATGCCGTGCTTGAAGGCAAGGCCAGAACGCGGGCGGATCTGGCCCTCGAAACCTTCGGGGATCTCGAACACGAGACCGGTCGGCACCAGCGCGCGGCGGCCCGGCAGGATGAGCAGCGGCCGGTCGGCAGGCACCGCGGCACGCAGGTCCATGCCGGCGGCGCCCGCGGTCTCGTAGGACGGCAGTGCCAAGTCGCCGGCATGCGGCAAACGAACGATCCCGACGACGGGGGCGGAAGACATTTCAATGGCGGATTTCATGGCGGCGATCCTATGGAGCGGTCGGTCGGGAAGGTCAATCCCGTGAACCGCCCTGCGTGTTTCCAGCGCCAGCACTGTGTGTTTTTGGCCATGCCTGCCGTGAAATTCTCATCCATACTCCACCACATTGTCGAAGGATGTCGCCGACTGCCTGGGACCGCGTTTACCATTTGTTATCCATACCGTTCCAGTCTGGGCGGCGTTTTCCGCATCACGCATGCAAAGAAGTGGGGGCGATGAGCCATGTGCCGCTGGGCCGCTTATTTCGGTGAAGAGGTCTTCCTCGAAGACATCGTGACCGCGCCCTGCCATTCGCTGATCGCCCAGAGCCATTGCGCCCAGGAGGCCAAGTCGGCGACCAATGGTGATGGCTTCGGGCTCGCCTGGTACGGCGACCGGCCGGAGCCGGGGCTTTATCGCGACATTTTACCGGCGTGGTCGGATCCCAACCTGAAAAGCCTGTGCCGGCAGATCAGGTCCGGCTTGTTCCTGGCCCATGTGCGCGCCGCGACCGGGGGTGCGACCAGCCGAGCCAATTGCCATCCCTTCGTATCGGGCCGCTGGAGCTTCATGCACAATGGCCAGATATCGGGTTTCGAGCGCATCCGCCGCCGGCTGGAAGCTGCCATCGCCGACGAGCTCTACGATCAACGGCAAGGCACCACCGATTCCGAACTGTTCTTCCTGTTGATGCTGGAGGAAGGGCTGGACACCGACCCGCAAGGTGCGGTCGCACGTGCCGCCGGCCGTGTCGTGCAGGCTGCGCAAAGTGCCGGCATCGAGCCTGCTTTCAAGCTGACCGCTGCGTTCAGCGACGGCCGGACCCTGTTTGCGGTACGTTATGCCACCGACGTGCACGCGCCGACGCTCTACACGCGCGATGGGCCGACCGGCCGCTGCATCGTCTCCGAACCGTTCGACCGCGAAGGCGGAATCTGGCAGGCAGTGCCGCCGTCCAGCTTCGTCGTCATGACGCGGGAGGGCACGTCCATCCACCCGTTCGAACCTGCCGACGCAAGCGCGATACTTGCAGCCGAGTAGAAATAGCGGCTCCTTGAGAAGGACCTCGAACCGAAGCAATTGGATTTGAACGGGCTCCGGCGCATCGGCCCCGCAGCGGGAGGCACCGTGTCACCGCCTGGGCGACACCTTCACCGACACGAGCTGAAATGGCAGTGCCCCATAGGTGGCCACAGTCTGCGCATGCTCCCACTCCCGGAACTGGCGCGACGGACGCGCCACCAGCGCGAGTGCGCCATCGGCATCCTCGGGGCGGATCGCGCCGCTAAACCGCAGCATCATTTCGCCACCGCCCTTGCCGAGCTTGCGATACCGCAGCCGGGCAAAATGATGCTCGCCGCCGTTGAGTTCCATCTCGATGCGGCGGCGCACGGGCGGCAGGTCCAGCTTGACGACAAGGTCGATTACGACTTCGCCGCCGGCTGGCAGCGACTGCGGCAGCGTGATTGGCTGCAGCAGCGCAGATCCGTTCGCAGCGCCTTCAGCCAGCCGCGACAAACGGCGGCCGCGCCATTCGATGCTTGGCGCGGCATGTTCGCGCGCCGCCGATTTCCTGTACATCCTCAGCTGTTTCGCCATCCCGCGTGACAACCACGTCAGGCCCTTGAGGTCGATGCGCGGCTTGGCCTGAAGCAAGGATACGATGCGTGAGGCCGTGGAGCGGTCAGCCATCGCGACGATCCGCGACAGCGTTTCCAGCGGAACCGGCGTCGACATCTCCGCTTCCAGATAGGTTAGGGCCACCGCGGACGGCACGGCGATCTTGCGCCGCTCGGCGACATCGCAGAACACGTCCCAGTCGACGTCGCCTGCACGGATGGCCATGGCACTGTCTACAAGCCAGTCGCTATGGGTATGGGCGTCGAGACCACCGTGGCCAATCGCAAGCGCCACCCTGTCGGCTTGCGACGGCACGAAGACATCCATGTTCGAAAATCGTGCCGGCTGCGCCCGGCGCCAGATGGCCTCGTCGTCAGTGGCGTCGACCTGCGACCAGTCATAGGCAAGCTGATGCAAGTCGATGTCGCCGTAGCTGCCCTTGAAGAAATTCATCGATCGCAAGGACGCCAAGCGCGGCCGCAGATATTGCGGCGTCACCCCGTTCGAGACTTTCCAGTCTTGCTTCCGCAGCACGTCGAAGGCAGTGGCCATCTGATCCGGCGCCACCAGTATGTCGATGTCGTGCGCGACCCGGCCGCGCTGGGCCGCCGGGTCGGTAGCGATACGGCTGGCCCCCTTGAGCAACATCACCGACACGCCGGCGTCGACCATCGCCAGCAACGCCGGCTCTGCCTCGCGCATGGCAAGCCGCGACTTGGTCCACAGCATCTTTTGCAGGCCGGCGAGCCGGGGATAGGCGGGATGCGACGACAGCGCCTTGCCGAAACGATCCGCGATTGCGGCAAGCAGGCGATGCTCGCGAAATTCCACGAGGTCGATGTCATTGGAGTCGAGCCAGGACGCGGCCTCGGCGTGTGCCACCTGTTGGTCCGGCAGCAGCACCGCCTTCAGCAACTGATCAAGCCCGCGCGTGGGCCAGGCCCAGCCATAGTCCGGAAAACGACGACTTATTCTGCGCAATGCCGCTCCCATCAACCCTGGCCGTCCTTCTGCAGCTTGCGTCGCATCATGGCCATCCGCGCCACTTCGAGATAACCGCGGTCGCGTGCAGGGTCGCGGCCATATGACAGGCTGCCGGGCAGGATACGCCTGAGCGCCAGCACCTCATCGATCATGGCCATTTTGTGCCCCGCCGCGCGCGCCCGCCCCAGCCAGTCGATCATCTCCCCGCGGTTGCCCGGGGGATCGATCACCGGCCCGACAGCCAGCGCGACATCGCGACGAACCAGCATCGTCGTCCGAGACCAGCCAGGGCCTGCGTGGCCAAGCCCGGTGTCCGGTTCTCCGTGCCTGAACGTGCGCCAGTGTGTGAAGGCCGCAGCGAGGTCCGGCTCGCCGTCAAGCCGCCGGAACTGGCGCTCGATCTTGTCGGCGAGCCACAGGTCATCGGCATCGACAGTGGCGATGAATGGCGTGGATGCCAGTGCAAAACCTCTCGTCGTTGCCGCCCCGGGACCGGTATTGTCCTGCCGAACATATTGAATGGGAACGCCCGACTGAATGGCAGCGGCTGCCGTGTCGTCGGTAGAACCATCGTCGACCACGATGATCTCGGCCGGTGCCAATGTCTGTGCGGCGACCGACCGCAACGTCTCGGCAATTGTCCGGGCCGAATTATATGCAGGGATGACGACAGCATAGGTCATGGGCTGGACGGCGCAGTGTTGGCGGACGGATGGGTTATCTGGATGAAGCCCCTGAGGTCGCCGAGTGTCGGATCAGCCTTTCGTCGCTTCATCGATTTCTGCATCGCCTTGAGAAACTCCTTGCGTGCCTCGGCAATGTTCTTGGTCAGGCTATGGTCATGGCGGCGATAGTAAATGGCTATGGTGTCGGGAAACACATATCGAGCCCGCTGCTCGAATACCCGGAACAGGAAGTCGGTATCCTCGGCCTGGGCCAGATCCTCGTCGAATTCACCGATACGGTCGACCAGACTCCGCCGATAGATCCCCGCCGACAGATGCACGCCTCGGAAAATCCGGTCGTCGCACCCGGCTACCGGCTCCAGGCTGTCATCATCAATTTGATCCACCATTCGCATGAAGGAATAGGTCAGTTCGAGCGATGGATCGGCCTTGAAGAAGGCAAGGTCGGCGGCGAAGCGGCCTACCGGCGAAATGTCGTCGGAATCGACAAAACTGACGAATTCGGCATCGGCAGGCAGTCGCCTCAGACCCGTATTGCGCGCCTTGGTCACGCCGGCATTGGGCTGCGAATAAAGCCTGATCGGAGCACCTTCGTTGATGAAGGCGCGCACGATGTCCGCGCTGCCATCACTCGAGCCATCATCGATGACGATAATGTCCAGGTCGGCGTCGTCGCGCTGGCGCAGAATCGACCGCAAGGTCGAACCGACATACCTTTCGCGGTTGTAGACCGGCACGATGATGCTCAGCTTCATGGCCGCCCGCTCTCCAGAAAGGCAGCGATCGTTTCCGCGATTTCGTCACCGCGCGTGCCCAGTGACAAGCGAAAGCACGGAAGCTGGCGCGTCAACTCGCCGAAGAAGCGGAACCCGCTCTCGCGTTCGCCGGGCATCTGCGCGATACCCGATGGCGCCAGCGCCATGAGTGCATCCTTGCGCGAGAGTGGCTCGATGATGCTCTTGTTGCCGCCGGAAATGCGGGGCACCAGCAGCGCCGCGATTTCGAGCCGATTGGCCACGCCGCGCGGTGCAATGTCCTGCACCCTGAACTGGTATTTTCCCTGCCAATTGAGCTCGCCGGGCTCAGGAAGGCGCGCGGCAAGGCCGAGGCGTTCAAAACCGGCAGGATCCTGCTTGAGCGTGGTGAACAATGGTCTGGCCGTGGCACGGCCATCCGACAGGTCCATGAGCACGTAGTCATCGCCGACGCTGTCCAGTCCGGCGAGCAATCCGGCAACGACGGTCCCCGATTTTCCGGCGCCGCCCCCGCCGGCAAGCAGAACTCCCTTACCGCCGATACCCAACGTGCCGGCGTGCGTCAGGCGTTGACCGCGCGCGGCGTATTCCCAGTGCAGGAAGCAGCGCAGCGGCGCGCCGAACTCCCATGGCGGACAGCCATCGGCCGACAACATCAACTGCACGCCCGATCTCTTTTCGACATCGTAGAACTGCCAGTAGCGGAGATCGTGGAAATAGCTGCCGCGCAGCCCGTTGGCTTCCAGCCTTGCCGAGAAGGCCTGCTGGGAGAACAGTTCCTCCCCCCATCGCGCGGATGGCTGCATCGCTCCGATAGCCGGATGGGCCAGGAAGATCGACGCCGGCGAACCCGAAGCCGGCGCAGTGGTGGCCATGCCATAAGCCATGGCCTGCGCCAAGGCGCCGTGATCGGAAAACACATCGATCGAAAGACCCGCCAGGTCGACGCACTGCCGTACCGGGAATGCATCGGCAGTTGAAGCACACGCGGCGATCAACTCGCGCGCATAGTCAGCAACACCGTCGAGGGTTATCCGTTGCATCTGCAACCTGAAATCAAGGCGTGGAGAAATGGACGATTGTCATGAAGGATCGGTAGCGACGCTACTGCTTCACCACGGGCCAGCCGACGGGTTCATCGACATCGTGAATTGGGTCGACCATGACCAGGTCCGCGAGTTCGTCGTGCATCTCGATCTTGAGAGGGTCCTTTGCGCCCGCGAGGCGTTCGACCAACGGTGCCGCCAAGGACGACACCGGATTTCCGACAGCCTCGACGACCAGACCGAACTCCAGCAGCCTGGCAACGAATGCAGCCAGATCGTCCTTCTGAACCACGCCTTGACCACAGGACAGGCCGATCAGGCTTGACGGCGACACGTGCGCGACGAGCGCCTCCCATATGCAACTGCCGCTGTCCGAAAAGCCGAAATAACGTCCGCTGGCGAGGTCGAGTACGACCGCGTCGCCGTCGAAAGACTCGTATACGATATCGCTGCCCGCAACTGCGTAGATTGCCGAGTGTTCCATAGTGCCCCCATCGCGGCCAAGTCCTGGCCCGGACGCCTCGAATGCAATGGGTGCGACGCCCCCCTCCAAGACGCCCCCCAAGGGGCCCCTGTTTAGTGGGTTGTATCGCCCATGGCAACACTCATCTTTGACGTGCATTTCTATGTCCCCCGGCAGACTGCCCATGGGGGAAATCTGCCGACAGACAGCCACGCACTATGGAGCCGTCAGAACTCGCTCGGAATGTTCTCGCGAAACACTGACTGAATGCGGATGGTCGTCGTAGGAATATTGGGTTCGTTGCGCACCGCCCGCACCAGGCGGTCGATCGCCTCGCGCGCCTCGACCTGGGCGTTCTGGTCGATGGCCGCATCCATCACTCCATTGATCAGATATTCCCTGGTGCGATCCGTCAGGTCATGACCGATGAAAATCACCGTTTTGTCGCGACCCATTTCCGTCAGCGCCCGCGCCACGCCTTCCTGCCCGGCGCCGATGCAGTAGATCGCGAGCAGGTCGTCGTGCTCCTTCAACAAGGCGCACACTTCTTCATATGCCCGAACAGAATCCTCATGCACCTCGCGCACCGCAACGACGTCGAGATTCGCAAAACTCTCCGACAGCACATGGCGGAAGCCCATCTCGCGCTCTTCATGGCCGCGATAGGCAAGCGCCCCGGCCAGCAGCGCCACCTTGCCCGACGCCCCCGGCAGGAAGCGGCCGATGAGATAGCCGGCGAGCCGTCCGGCCGCCCGGTTGTCGATGCCGACATAGTTCATGCGCCCGACATGGCTGATGTCGGAGACCAGCGTCAGCACGGGAATGCCGGAGCCGATCAACCGGCGCACCGCCTCGCGCACCGCCGGACTGTCCAGTCCGATCAGGCCAACGCCCTGGCAATCGGCACGGAGGCTGCCCAGTGCGGCAGCCGTCTGCTGCGGATCGACGCCTTCGACCCTGTGGATGACCACATCGACATCGCCGCGCGATAGCGCGCGCTGCTCGATCTGATGGATCAGGTCGGCCATGAACTCGTTGCCGCCGCCGGGCAGGACAAAATCGAGATGAACCGCATTCGATGCGGACACCGCGTGCTCGCCGGCGAGGCTGGCGGCGACAGCAAGCACATGCTTGCGCGTATGCTCCTGCACGCCGGCCCGATTGTTGATGACGCGGTCGACCGTCGCCTTCGAGACGCCAGCCAGCCGCGCGATATCATCCATTTTCGGTCGCGGATTGGCCAATTGTCGCCCTCGTCGTGAAATCCGGCACAAACTATGGCCGGGGCGCCGGCCGGTCAACGTCAGCTTGACATCAAAATGATGCTTTTCTGATGCGTTACAGACAAACTGCGTTCCCCGGACCTGAAAACCTCACAGACTGCGGCTCACGCAGCCGCATACAGCCTTGACGCTCCAAGTATATTGTCGATAGCATCAAAATGACACATCATTATGATGTCAGATGATACCCTCCGGACGCGCAGCGGGCTTTGGATCCAAAATGACGCCGACACCAAGGGACTACAGCTTGATCGGCCGCGACGCCGCGCTCGCAGAGGCCAATGGCTGGGCTGCTGCCGAATGGTATTCCTGTCCGATCCCGCGCAAAGAACTCAAGGAACTGATGCGGCGCAGCGATGGGCCGGCGCTGCGCGACACGGCGATCTGGCTCGCGGCACTCATGCTTTCGGCCGCCGGCGCCATCGCTTTCTGGGGCAGTTGGTGGGCAGCACCCTTCTTCCTCGTCTATGGCGTACTCTACGGCTCCTCCAGCGACAGCCGCTGGCATGAGGCGGGCCACGGCACGGCATTCAAGACGCGCTGGATGAATGATGCTCTCTATTATTTAGCCAGCTTCATGATCCTGCGCGAGCCCACCGTCTGGAGATGGAGCCACACGCGCCACCATACCGACACCATCATCGTCGGCCGCGATCCTGAAATCGCAGTCCCCCGTCCGCCCGATGTCGTCGGCCTACTGCTCAACATCTTCGCGTTGAAGAGCAGCCTGCTCACGCTCAAGGGCCTGTTCGTCCACGCTGCAGGCCGCCTCAAGCCCGACGAGGAGACCTTCATCCCCGAAATGGAGCGCTGGAAGGTCTATCTCGTCGCACGCATCTATCTGGCGATCTTCGCCGCCGTTCTCTTTGCATGTCTGTGGATGGGCAGCATCCTGCCAGCCATGCTGGTCGGCCTGCCGAGCCTCTACGGTGGCTTCATGACCATTTATTTCGGGCTCACCCAGCATGCTGGCCTGGCCGAGGACGTGCTCGACCACAGGCTCAACACCCGCACCGTCTACATGAACCCGCTGTTCCGCTTTCTCTACTGGAACATGAACTACCATGTGGAGCACCACATGTTCCCGATGGTGCCCTATCACGCGCTGCCTAGGCTGCATCAGGCGATCAAGGACGATTGCCCCACACCCTACCCGAGCTCGATCGCCGCCTATCGCGAAATCATTCCAACCATCCTGCGCCAGGTCCGCGAACCGGCCTTCCACATCGTCAGGCGATTGCCCGACGGCAAGACGCCGGCACCCTACAACCACGGCGCCATCATCAATCAGGCCGAATAGGAGAGAAGCATGTCTGAAGGCTGGATCGATGCCTGCGACGCCGAGGAGATAGACCCCGACGACGTGATCCGTTTCGATTACGACGGACGGACCTTCGCGCTCTACCGCACCGAGGACGACCGCTTCTTCGCCACCGACGGGCTATGCACGCATGAGAAAGTCCACCTCTCGGGCGGGCTGGTCATGGGCACGATCATCGAATGCCCCAAGCACAATGGCCGCTTCGACTTCACCTCCGGCAAGGCCAAGGGCGCTCCTGTTTGCGTCGACCTCGCAACCTACCCGGTCAGGGTCGAAGGCGGCCGGGTGATGATCAAGCTCGACTGAGCGGTCCAGGAAATCGGCCCAACGCCAGCCGCGAGAAGACAATGAAATCTCCCCAGCCCACCGTTGCCGACATCCTCGCCCTCAAGGGCAAGCGCCAGTTGACCAAGCTTAGGGTCGAATCCCTCAACGAGGCGGCCGCCGCCAATGCGGCAAACATCGACATGCTGTCGGTGCCGCCGGAGGTGCTCGCCCTCGACGGCTTCCGCGCGGTCTGCCCCAATCCCTTCGTCGTCGGTGGCCTCGAGCCCGGCGCCTACATCACCGAGGAAGACTATCTGCGCGTCGCCTTCCGCCTGCTCAAGCTAGGCGCCAATGCCGTCTATTGCGGCGCGAGCCTCGGCATCATCAGGCGCCTGCGCGACGAGGGCATCCCCGTCGTCGGCCATGTCGGGCTGATCCCCTCGCGCCGCACCTGGACCGGCGGATTCAAGGCAGTGGGCAAGACCTTCGATTCGGCGATGATGGTGTGGCAGCAGACCAAGGCGCTGGAAGAAGCCGGCGCCTTCGCCGCCGAGATCGAGGTGGTGCCACCAGCGATCGCCGAGGCGATCTCGAAGCGCACCAGCCTGCTGATGATCTCGATGGGAGCGGGTGCGGGCTGCGATGCGCAGTATCTGTTCGCCACCGACGTACTCGGCGAACATGACGGCCACTATCCGCGTCATTCCAAGGTCTATCGCGACTTCCATGCGCAGTATCAGCGGCTGCAACAAGAACGCATCGCCGCCTTCCGTGAATACGCCGCCGATGTCGCCACCGGCGCCTATCCGCAAGCGGCACATCTTGTGCGCATGGACCAGGCGGAACAGGATCGCGTCATGGCCGAGCTGGAAAAGACACCGCTGGTCTGAGCGGCGCGTAGGCCCAGGGAGAGGCCGCGCAAACGGGGAGAGAGAAAAATGGCCAGATGGCGCGTAGCGGGCATCAATTTCGACCATATGCACATGGGCGATCTGTTGCGCGAGGTGCATCAGCATCCCGACGCAGAGATCGTCGGCATCTATGACAAGCAGCCCGAGCGCATGGCTGCAGCGGTCGCCAGTTTCGGCATCCCGGCCGAGCGCGTCTTCACCAATCTCGACGCCTGCCTCGAAGCCACCAGACCCGACCTCGCCATCATCTGCGCGGCCACAGCCGAACACGCCGACCACGTTGAAGCCGTCGCCCGCCACAAGGTGCATGTGCTGGTCGAAAAACCATTCGCCGCCTCACTCGCCGATGCCGACCGCATGATCGCCGCGATGAAGCCCACCGGGCGGCAGATGGCCGTCAACTGGCCGCTCGCCTGGTATCCCTGCCACAACACCGCCAAGCGCCTGATCGACGAAGGCGTCATCGGCGAGGTCATTGAAGTCCACTACTACGACGGCAACCGCGGCCCGCTATTCCACCTCGCCGACAAGGTCGAAGTGACGCCGGAGGAAGTGGAAGCCGCCAAACCCTCGTCCTGGTGGTACAAGAAGGCGTCCGGCGGCGGCAGCCTGCGCGACTATCTCGGCTATGGTGTCACCCTCGCCACGTGGTTCCGCGATGGCGAAAAGCCGATCGAAGTCACCTCGGTCGTCGACGAGACACCAGGCATCGAGGTCGACCAGCACTCGGTTACCGTTTGCCGCTATGCGCGCGGCCTGTCCAAGTTCGAAACGCGCTGGGGTACTTTCACCGATCCGTGGGCGCTGCAGCCGCAGCCAAAATGCGGCTTCGTCATAGTCGGCACCGACGGCACGATCTCAAGCTACGACTACGAGCCGCATGTCACCGTCCAGACCCGCGCGCGCCCCGAAGCCCACCAGATCCCGGTCGACGTCCTGCCTGTCGGGCGGCGCGCGCCGATCGAATATGTGCTCGATTGCCTGGCTAAGGATGAACCCATAGCAGGTCCGCTCTCCCCCGAGATGTCGCGCATCGGCCAGCAGATATCAGACAGTGCTGCTCTTTCCGCCCAACTCAAGCGCACGCTCGAGCTGCTGCCATGAGCGGGGCGCCGAGCGAAGACGCCTATGCACTGAAGGCAGCCGCGACTGAATACATCGACGCGCCCGAACTCGCCTACCAGCCGCCGAGGCCGAGGAGCTACAGCCCGCGCATCGCGCTGGTCGGCGCCGGCGGCATCTCGTTCGCCCATCTCGATGCCTATCGCCGTGCCGGCTTCGACGTCGCAGTCATCTGCAACCGCACGCTGGAAAAGGCTACCGCCCGGCGCGACGAGTTCTTTCCGGCAGCCGAAATCGCCTGCGATCTCGACGTCGTGCTGGCCCGAGACGACATCGAGGTGCTCGACATCACCACCCATCCGGCCGAGCGCGAGGCGATGATCGAAAAGGCGCTACGCGCCGGCAAGCACGTGCTGTCTCAAAAACCCTATGTGCTCGACCTCGACACCGGCGAGCGGCTGGCCGATCTCGCAGCGCAGCAAGGCGTCAAGCTCGCCGTCAACCAGAACGGCCGCTGGGCGCCGCATCTTGCCTGGATGCGCGAGGGGGTGCGCGCAGGCCTGATCGGAGAGATGATCTCGTGCCACATCGCGATCCACTGGAACCACGGCTGGATCAAGGGCACGCCGTTCGAGGAGATCGACGACCTCGTGCTCTACGATTTCGGTGTCCACTGGTTCGATTTCCTGGGAAGCCTGATCGGCGACCGCGCGAAATCAGTCTATGCCACGCGCGCCCGCGCCGCCGGCCAGGAGGCGAAACCGCCGCTGTTGGCCCAGGCTCTGGTCGAATTCGATGGCGGCCAGGCATCGCTGGTCTTCGGCGGTGCGGTGCCTTTCGGCCCGCAGGACCGCACTTATGTCGCCGGCACCAAAGGCAGCCTCAGCAGCATCGGCCCTGACCTCGGCCAGCAAAGCGTCGCACTTACCACCGCTGCTGGCACGGCGACACCAGCGCTTTCAGGGACATGGTTCAACGACGGCTTTGCCGGCACCATGGGCGAGCTTCTGTCGGCGATCGAGGACAATCGTGAGCCGCTCAACGGCGCGCGCGCCAATCTTCACAGCCTGGCGCTGACCTTCGCTGCCATCGCCTCCATCCATCGCGGCATGCCTGTCGTTCCCGGCACAGTGCGCAGCCTCGCCGAAGCGAGCCCCGCGCCACGCAACTGCGCCTACGCAGGCTGCATTTCGCCATCGTAGACGAAGCCGACAACGTTCTTGTCGACGAAGCGCGGACGCCATTGATCATATCAGGCGGGGCCGCCGTAGGGCGCGGCCGAGGCCTCCAATTCGATCACTTTTGATCTGCCACGATCATCTCCGCCGCTTTCTCGGCAATCATCATGGTGGGTGAATTGGTATTGCCCGAGGTAATCGCAGGCATGGCGGACGCGTCGACGACCCTCAGGCGCTCGATACCGCGCACCCGGAGGCGGTGGTCCAGAACAGCCATCGGGTCACCGTCGACGCCCATCTTCGCGGTGCCGACGGGATGAAAGATCGTGGTGCCGATATCGCCTGCTGCGGCCACCAGCTCGTCATCCGAGGTCAAATGCGCGCCAGGCTTGAACTCCTCCGGGCTAAACCGGGCCAGCGGAGATGCGTCAGCCAGCTTGCGCGCCAGCCGTATCGAATCGACGGCAACGCGCATGTCCTCGTCCGCTGAAAGATAGTTCGGCCGAATATCGGGCTTCGCATGCGGATCGGTGGAACTGGCATGGATCGACCCGCGGCTGGCGGGCCTCAGATTGCACACGCTCATGGTGAAGGCCGGAAAGCGGTGCGGCGCCTCGCCAAACTTGTCCAACGACAGTGGCTGGATGTGAAACTGCAGATTGGGCGTCGCGTAGTCGGAAGACGAGTGCGCGAAGATACCGAGTTGCGACGGCGCCATGGTCAGAGGGCCGGTTCGGCGCAACGCATACTGCATGGCCATGAGGCAGCGTTTCCAGACCCGATGGTAGTCCTCGTTTAAGGTGCGGACGCCGGCGACCTTGAAGATGGGACGCAACTGCAGGTGATCCTGGAGATTTTCGCCGACGCCGGCGGCGGCGTGGACAACCGCAATTCCCAGTTCATGCAAACGATCGGGCTGCCCGATACCGGACAGTTCCAGGATCTGTGGCGAACCCACAGCACCGGCCGCCAGGATCACCTCGGCGTTGGCGCGCGCGAAAAATCGCTCCTGCCCCTTCGAGAACACGACGCCGGTCGCCCGATGGTCACCGTCAGTCACGATGCGTTCGACATGCGCATCTTTTTCCAGGTGCAGATTGGCGCGCCGGAGCGCCGGCTTCAGAAAGCCACGCGCCGCGCTCCAGCGGCGCCCGCGTTTCTGGTTCACCTGAAAATAGCCACTCCCACTATTGTCGCCGGTATTGAAGTCGTCGACCTTGGGAATGCCGATGCTTTCGGCCGCGTCCTGGATGCGATCGAGCAGTTCCCACCTGACACGCGGATAATCGACATGCCATTCGCCACCGGAACGATGGAACGCATCGGGCGGCCGAACATGGTCTTCCATCTTGAGGAAGTACGGAAGCACGTCGTCCCAGCCCCAACCGGCAAGGCCCCGGCCGCGCCAGCCGTCATAATCCGCAGCCTGTCCCCGCATGTATATCATCGCGTTGATCGCCGAGCTTCCGCCGATGACCTTGCCGCGCGGATAGGTAAGGCGACGGCCGCCAAGGCCGGCTTCGGGGGCAGTCTGGAACATCCAGTCCGCACGCGGATTGCCGATCGCGAAAAGGTAGCCGACCGGCACGTGGAACCAGATCCAGTTGTCGGAGCCTCCGGCCTCCAGAAGCAGCACGCGCCGGTCGCCCTTGGCCGACAGGCGGTTTGCGAGAACGCAGCCAGCCGAACCGCCACCGACGATGATGTAGTCGAACTGGCCAAATTCCTTGGGTTGCGGTTCCATGGCGTCCCCTTTCGCTCGCTTCGCTGTCCTTTAGACTCTAGTCCCGGGTCAGGACCAGGCGCCCTTCGGCCTGTCCGCCGCGCAAGCGATCGAGTGCTGCGTTCGCCGATGCCATTGGCACCGTCTCGATTGGAATAGCGCCCAGACTACCGCCTTTCGCGAGTTCGAAAAGTTCCTTCAGCTCCGCCAGATTGCCGACATAGGAGCCTTTGATGCCGATGCTGCGCAGTACGAGAAGCGGCAGGGGCAGGCTGACCTCGCCGCCGTAAAGCCCGACGGCGACATAAAGGCCCGATTTTCGCAGCACATCGATGCCGAAGCTGGCAGTCTCTGAACTGCCAACAAAGTCGACCGTGGCAGCGACACCGCCAGGAAGGTCCTTGAGAGTTGCCGCAGCCGTTGCGTCGCCTGAATCAAGGACTATGCCGGCCCCGGATTGCCGGGCGGCTTCGCGCTTGGCCGGATCGATGTCGACGACCGCAATGTTGCGCTGGCCCAGCGCCTTGGCAATGTGGATGGCGTTCTGGCCAACGCCGCCTGCCCCGATGATGAGCAGCCAATCCTTGTCCCTGTCTATCGGAGCCTTCCGCAGCGCGCTGTATGCAGTCAGGCCCGAGCAGGCGTAGATCGCCGCGACCGGATGATCGAGGCCGTCGACGTCGATCAGGTAGCGGGGATGCGTTACCAGGCATTGCTCGGCGTAGCCGCCGGCCCGGTGAATTCCGATCGCCGCCGGTGCGGTACAAAGGTTTTCATCGCCACGGCGGCATACTTCGCATTCGCCGCATCCGAGCCAAGGATAGACCCCAAAATACCTGCCGATCTGGTCTGCGCCGATGGGCGCATCCGGCCCGATCGCGACAAGACGCCCGACGATTTCATGCCCCGGGACAAGCGGGAGCTTTACGCCCCTGTCGGCCAGGCTAAGCGTCTTGCCGCGTCCGAGATTGTAGACGCCGTCCTGCAAGTGCAGGTCACTGTGGCAGACGCCGCAATGCGTGACCTCGATGACGACCTCAGATCCTTTGGGCCGGAGGTCGGGCGTGTCCATAGGCTCGACAGGCTCGCAAAACATCTTCACAGCGAAGGATCGCATCTTTTGCCTCTTATCGTTTGGTGGAAAAGGTTGGTGCTCACCGGCTACAGGCTGAGGATGGCGCCGGCATCCTTCAGTTTGCGCTGAAGAGCGGGAACCGACACCGCCCGGCTGTCGCAGCCGTGGTCCAGCGAAAGCGCTGCTGCCGTGCCTGCCGCCTGCCCCAGCGCGTAGCACGGGCTGGAAACCCGCGCTGACGCCTGCGCTTCGTGGGTTGCCGAAATGTTGCGTCCGGCGACCCACAGATTGTCGACGCCCACAGGCGTAAGGCAGCCATACGGAATGCCGTAATACTCGCCATCCGGCATGTACTCCCAGACCGTCCGCGTTCCCTGGGCATGGACCTCGATCGGCCAGCTGTTGCAGGCGATACGGTCCATCGGCTTGGCGCAGGCGTAGATATGATCCTTGGTCAGCACCTGGTCGCAGCGGATGAGCCTGCTTTCGCGGATGCCTATCTGCGCCCCGAGGTCGACGATGCGGGCCCGCTCGAAACCCGGAACGAACCGGCGGAAAACTTCCTCGTACAGATAGGCCTGCCGACGCCCTTCGATCTCGGCGGCGCTAAGCTCGAGCGGATCGACGAGGTTGAACGGCTGGCCATCAGGGCGCGCGACGCGCGTGGTGTTGAGATGGACAGTACCCTCGATCGGATGGACATACATCGCCGCGGCGGTGCGTGGCAGGTCGTAGCCCTTGTCGGAGGCCTGCTGCAGGATATCCCTCAGCCCGTCGCGCGAAATCTCGCGGCATGCCGCCACATCGACACCGGCCAGGCGGAACATGCTCGATCCGAACTGGGTAATGCCGCCATCGCCCAGTTCGTAGGGGCAACCGGCCAGCGCCGCCACGTCGCCATCGCCGGTGCAGTCGATCACGACCTTCGGCATGACCGCCTTGCGCCCGCCCTTGGTCTCTAGAACGACTGTGCGAACCTTGCCGTCCTCGCTGTACACGGCGGAAGCGAAGGCATGGAACAAGACCGAAACGCCGGCCTCGGCAACCATTTCGTCCGAGACCAGGCGCAACGAAGGCGGGTCGTATGGCACCGACGCGATGCGGCCGACATGGCGGGGCGGAAGAACGGCGTCGCGGCTGCGCATCCGTTCTTCCATCTCGACATAGATGCCACCGACAGTCCTGGCGATGCTGTCGCCGTCGACGGTGTAAGCTCCGCAGAACCCGCCGAGCGTGACGGCGGTCAGCGTGCCGCCCAGGAAGCCATAGCGCTCGACGAGCAGAACCTCCGCACCTTCGCGCGCGGCCGCCATGGCCGCTGCCGTTCCCGCAGCACCGCCGCCGACGACCAGCACGTCCGGCCGCGCCATGACCGGGATATCCCTGGCCGTCTCATGAAAGGTCCCGTTCATAGGCGTTGGCCCGTCTTGTAGTCGAAGAAATGCAGGCGGGCCGGATCCATCGCGAGTTTGACGACCTGGCCGACCTCGTAGGCAACGTCCATCGACAATCGGATTTGCCAGCGGTGACCAGCCATGGTGACAGACAGGATCTGCTCCGTGCCCAGCCGCTCGACGAGGTCGATCGTTGCCGGAACGCCCGTATCGGATATGCCGATGTGCTCGGGCCGAATGCCCAGCGACACGCGCTCGACACCGAGGCTGCGGAACTCCTTGGCGGCATCGACAGATCCGACCAGGGCATCGCCCAGGGCAAAGCCCTGCGGAGTCACCCTTGCCTCGGCGATGTTCATCGGCGGCGAGCCGAGGAACCGTGCCACGAACACGTTTGCAGGACGCTCAAACAGCTCCTGCGGGGCGCCGTCCTGCTGGATGACGCCGCGGTCGAGCAGGATGACGCGACTGCCCATCGTCATCGCCTCGACCTGATCGTGCGTGACATAAAGGAACGTCCGCCCAAGACGCCGGTAAAGCTGCATGATCTCGGCACGGGTCTGCGACCGCAGCTGCGCATCCAGATTGGAGAGCGGCTCGTCCATCAGGAACACGGCTGGATCACTGACGATCGCCCGCGCCACTGCAACGCGCTGGCGCTGCCCACCGGACAGCTGGCGCGGCTTGCGGTCGAGCAGTTGTTCCAGCCCGACCACCTTGGCCGCTTCGACCGCCTTGTGCTGGAACGACTTGTCGAGCGACCGGCGGCGCGGGAAAAGCCTGCCGAGCAGCGGGATCTCGTACCACCACCGCCAGTTCCGCATCTTGAGCGGAAAGGCGATGTTGCGGGCGACATCGAGATGGGCATAGAGGGCGTAGCTCTGGAACACCATCGCGATATTGCGCAGGCGCGGCGGCAACTGGTCGACGCGCCGGTTGTTGATCCAGATCTCGCCAGAGCTGGCTGGTTCGAGCCCAGCAATCAGCCGCAGCAAGGTGCTCTTGCCGCAGCCGGACGGCCCCAGGAGGACGACGAACTCGCCGTCCTCGATCGCAAGATCGAACTCGTTCAGGACGGTGACCGTGCCGAAACGCTTGGTCACATTCTTCAGCTTGACGATATCCGGCATCTCGGTCACGCGACGGAAAAGCGGACGTTCTTTATCTGCGTATCGTCGAGCATTGCCGCTATCCCCCGCTCTTTCCCGATGCCGCTCTGCTTGTAGCCACCAAACGGCGCATCGACGGCCGCCTTGGCGCCATGGTTGATGCACACGCTGCCGGCCTGGACGCTGCGCGCCATGCGCATCGCACGCGCCGCGTCCCGTGTCATGGCGACGGCGGCCAAGCCGTATGGACTGTCGTTGGCGATGCGCACCGCATCCTCCTCGGTCTTGAAGCGGAGCACGGTCTGCACCGGCCCGAAGATCTCCTCGCGGGCAACCCGCATGCCGCTCTCGGCATCGTGGAAGAGGATCGGCGGAACGAAATAGCCGCCTTCGAGCTCCTTGCGGCCCGAGAAGTCGAGATATGATTGCGGGCGGGCGCCTTCTTCGGCGCCGATGGCGAGATAGTCGCTGATGCGCTGCATCTGCCGCTGGTTGACGATCGGGCCCATCTCGGTTCCCTCGTCCTGCGGATCGCCGACCTTCACCTTCACCAGCTTGGCGGTCAACGCCTCGAGGAATTCATCGGCCACCTTCTCGTGCAGCACCAGCCTGGTGCATGCCGCGCAAACCTGGCCGGTGTTGCGGGTGATGTCGGCATAAGCCACGCCGACTGCCTTGGCGATGTCGCCATCTTCGAACACCACGAGCGGCGACTTGCCGCCGAGCTCGAGGGTCAGCCGCTTGACGGTAGTGGCCGCCTCGCGGGAGATCGCCTGGCCGGTCACGGTTCCGCCGGTGAAGGAAATCTTGGCGACGTCGGGATGCCGGACCAGGGCCATGCCGGTCGTGGCGCCGGGACCGTTGACGATGTTGACGACGCCGGCGGGGAACCCCGCCTCCAGGATCGCGCGGCCCATCTCGACCGACGACAGCGGCGTCACTTCGGACGGCTTGATCACGACGGTGTTGCCGGCGGCGAGTGCTGGGGCAAGCTTGAGTATCGCCAGGCTGACCGGGTAGTTCCACGGAAGGATCAAGCCGCAGACGCCGAGTGACTCGCGCAGGGTAAAATCGATCAACGAGTTGTCGGAGACGTTGATGGTTTCGCCAGCCAGCGTAAGCAGCACACTCGCATAATATTCCAACGTCGCCGGAGTGCCGACGATCGATGCGCGGGACTGAGCGATCGGCTTGCCGACATCCAGTACTTCCAGTTGCGCCATCAGTTCCGAATGCTCGGCGAGCTTGGTCGCCAGGCGCAGCAGCGCCTTGCTGCGTTCCTTGGGCGTGAACTTGCTCCACGGGCCTTCATAGGCGCGCCGCGCGGCAGCGACCGCCGCGTTCACGTCGCCCTCGTCCGCCTCATAGACCGAGGCGATCACGCGTCCGGTAGCCGGGTTCAGCGTCTCGAACGTGCGGCCTTCGCGGCTCGCCACTTCCTTGCCGTCGATCAGCAGCGGATATGGTTCTTTGCGCAGGATGGTGTCGAGTTCGAACGGCATTCAATTATCCCTTTACGGATCCGGAGGTGAGGCCACTGATGAAGTAGCGTTGGAAGATGAGGTAGACGATCGCGATCGGAAGGGTCGTGATCGAACCCATGGCCATCATCTGGCCGTCGTTGACGAGGTAGTCGCCGGCCAGGAGGCCGATCGCCAGCGGCAGCGTGCGCAGTTCGTCGGAATCGATGACGATGAGCGCAAAGAGGTAGTCGTCCCATGCCAGGATGAAGGCGAAGAGCGCCGTCGCCAGGATGCCGGGGACAGCGACCGGCAGGACGACCCAGTAGAGCGCACCGAGCCGGCTGGCGCCGTCGACCATCGCCGCTTCTTCGATTTCAGGCGGGATCTGGGCGAAGAAACCACGCAGCACCCAGACCGCGAAAGGCACAGCATAGGTCGACACCGCCAGGATCAGGCCGAGCCGCGTGTCGAACAGGCCGATGGCGCTCAAACCCAGGTAGAAGGGCAGCGCAAGCAGGATGATCGGGACCAGGTAGATCATCAGCACGATGGCGCTGAGCACGTTGCGACCACGAAACGAGAACCGGGCCAGCGCATATCCGCCGAGCACGGCCACGACCGTGCTGACGATCGCCGTCACGCTGGCCACGATGATGCTGTTGATGAAATAGAGCCAGAAATTCTTCTCGAACCAGACGACCTTGTAGTGCGACCAGTCGAGTTTGGTCGGCAGCCATTTCGGAACGAAGGAATAGATTTCCTTGTCGGGTTTGACCGAGGTCAGCACCATCCACAGGATCGGGAAAAGAACCATCGCGGTAACGACGACGAGGAATGCATAGAGGGCGATGCGCCCGAGCCTTGCCTGGATGGTCATCACTCACGCTCCTGCAGAAGACGAAGGTAGGCGAACGCCAGCCCCAGCAAGGACAGCAGCAGCACCACCGCCACGGCGGACGCCTGGCCGAAATCATGCGCGCCAAACCCCTTGAGGTAGATCAGGATGGGCAGCGTCTCCGTTGCCTCGGCTGGACCGCCGCCGGTGAGCAGCCACATCAGCGAGAAGTTGTTGGCGATCTGCATCGTCCTGAGGACGACCAGGATCAGGATGATGGTGCGCAGGTTGGGCAGGGTGACGTACCAGAACTCGCGCAATGGACCGGCGCCGGAAACACGCGCCGCCTCATATTCATCCCGCGGGATGCCCTGTAGCGCGGCAAGCAACATGACCAGGACAAAGGGGGTGCCGCGCCACGCGTTGACGATCAGCGCCGAGAGCATCGCAGTGTCGGCATCGGCCAGCCACATCGGCGGCTCGCTCAGCCCGATGCCGAAACTGCGCAGCGTGACGTTCAGGATGCCGTTCTGCGGGTTGTAGATCCACCGCCATAGAAACGCGATCACCGCGACGGGCATCACCCACGGGAAGAACAGGGCCGCACGGAAGAAGACCTTTCCGAACAAGAGGTTGTTGAGCAGGACCGCGAGGAGTACGCCCAAAAAGAGCTCGGCCGCGACGGACGCTGCGACCCACACCAGGGTGTTGAGCGCCGCATTCCAGAAGCGGGCTTCCGCCAGGACGGCGAAAAAGTTACCGAGACCGACGAAGCTGCCCATGCCATGGCCAAGCTTGGCCTCGAACAGCGACATCAGGATCGAGTAGACGAGCGGCGCCAACGTCAGCAAGCCGAGCAGGAGCAAGGCGGGAGCCAGCAGAAGATACGGCAGGATGCCGTCCTGCCCGGGCTTGCCCTGAATTGGTCCAGATTTTGTCAGCGCCGCCATGTCCGTCTACACCATCGCTTCGTAGAGAGCCTGGATATCGGCTCGTTCGAGCTTGCGGCAATTGATCTGCGTGGAGCGGCTTTCGGCAGCCAGCTCGGTCAGCCGCGGGATCATGCCGCCCTGGACACCGAGTTCGGCGAGCGTGCGGGCAACCTTCAGCCTGTCGCGCAGTTCCGTGATGGCGGTCACCGCCTTCTCAGCCGCCTGCGCATCCGACAAGCCCGTCACATCCAGGCCGACGGCCCTTGCGACATTGGCGTAGCGCGGCGCTTCGGTGACCACGTTGAAGCGAAGGACATACGGCATGATGGCCGACAGGCTCTCGCCATGGGTCACGTCCACCAGCGATTCGACGGCGGTCGACAGACCGTGGATGGCGTCGTTGCCCTTCGCCGAGATCGCGATGCCGGCGAGATAGCTGGCAAGCATCATGCCGGTGCGGGCCTCGAGGTCGGAACCCGTTTCCACGGTGCGGACGAGATGCTTGAAGACCAGGCGCATGGCTTCGAGCGCAGCCACGTCGGCGACCGCGTTGGCGCTGGTGTTGGTGTAGGCGCCCAGGGCGTGGATGAAGGCGTCGATGCCGGTTGCCGCGGTCATGCGCGGCGGCACGGTCAGTGTCAGCTCCGGATCGAGGAACGCGACGGTCGGGCGGCATTTCAGGCTACGCACGAGATATTTGCGGCCGTCGTCGTCCTTGATCATCGCCGCCGACGTCGCTTCGCTGCCGGTGCCACTGGTGGTCGGCAGCACAATGAACGGCACGGGCTTGCCTTCGACGTCATCGACGCCCTGCTTGACCAGGTCGATCAGCGGACGGCCAGTCAGCAGGATGGCAGCGATAACCTTGGCCGCATCCATGGAGCTGCCCCCGCCGAGGCCGACGAGCAGATCGAAACCGCCCGACTTCCAAAGGGAAACGCCGTTGCGGACTTCCTTCATCGTCGGGTTCGGCTGGACTTCGGCGAAAATTTCGGCGGCGATACCGGACTTGCCGAGCTGGGCGGCGACGCGGTCAGCAATGCCGCAAGCAACCAGGCCAGCATCGGTCACGATCAGCGCCTTGGTCGTGCCAAGCGCCTTCGCCCGCGGGCCAAGTTCCTCCAGGGCCCCGGCGCGCATGACGCTCATCGGGGGCCAAGTCATCTGAAATTGCATCGAATTATCCCTTATGCGGTTGAAGCAGGTGAGTGATCGTCGAGACGTCCTTGACGTCCTCGAGGTTGCGCAGCATCGCCAACGCTTCCTTGGCGCGCGCCTCGTCCAGCACCCCACGGGCGCCTTCGAGGAATTTTTCGGCATGGTCGAAAGGCCGGTCACGGGCGCCGAGCAACTGGTTGCGTGCCTCGGACACGACCTCGCCGCTGTCGAGCGTCAGCTCGACCCGGGCGCCGTATTGATAGTCGCTGTAGTAGACGGCCTGCATCTCGGCATCGGTCACGAACTCGACGAGGGGCCGCAGCCGCTGGATCTCGTCGGCGAATATCCGCTCCTTGGTGTACTGCCGCCAGGTGAGTTCGCCGTCGACCAGCGACGCGATGACGTCATAGCCGCAGTCGAAGGCCAGCGGCATGTGGGTCATGCGGTCCTGCCGGATCATCTCGTAGACATCGGGCTGCATGGCCTGGTAGCGCGTGCCGACGTAAGTGGTGACGCCGGGACAGAAGATGCGGATGCGCCGGATCCGTGCCGGATCGAACTTGGGCGTTCCGTGATGAAGCGCTATCGCGCATTCGATCGGCGACAGGTTGTAGGCGCAGGCAGGCCAGCGCTTGGTATTGAGCGTGCGCGTCTGCCACTCGGAACCCAGCCCCTTGAGGAGTTCGTCATAGTCGACTTCCTCCGAGACGGTGGACAGGTAGCCGGCGGGATGTTCGACCATATCCTCGTTGGCGATCATGCCTTCCTTGGCGAAAGCCGCCGAGACGACGCCCCACATGGCGGGCAGGCCGTTGATGAGAAGCTTGGCGTCCGAGGTCCAACCGAGGAAGCAGTTCTCCATCGCCATGTAAGCGGAGAGACCGACGGAGCGGCGCAGCGCCCGGGCGTCAAGGCCGAACAGGCGGCCGGCCACGAGCGGCGTCTCGACCTGGTGATTTGGAAGGCCGTTGCCGACATAGGCACCGCGCTGAATGGCGCGTGACGTGCGCCCGTTGATCTCGTTGCCGATCACGATCGCCGCCAGGACCTCGCGGCCCGATGCCTTGGCGTATTCGCCGGCGGCGAATGCCGTCGGCACGACGGCGGCGCCGGTATGGCTGATGAGGACCCAATCGTCCCATTCAATGATCTGGCCCATGGCGGCGTTGAAGAGCGCGGCCGTCGGCGCAGGGACGCGGCCCGGCAGCCCGAAGAGTGCCGCATCGGAACCGGAGCCGAGGATGCCAAGCCCCCTGGCCATGGCCTTGGCACCGGGCATGTTCACGCCGGCAAGGCACGAGCCGATGGTGGCGACGGCCTGTTCCCTGGCGATATCGACAACGTCGGCCGGGATGGCGTCGAAGGCGATGTCATGGGCGAAGTCCGCGAAGCCGGCAGTCGCTGGCGGCGGTGAGAACGGCGCCGCATCGCGGGTCGTCTTGTTTGCAAGGGCCATGATCAGGACTCCAGGAGCAGGACGGTCTGCATCAGCATCGAGAATTGCATCAGGAAACGGCGCTGATGTTTGGGGAACGGCGCACGGCCCGCGAGCACGATGCTCATCACGGACCAGCGCCCTGTGAGCACGTTGCTCCAGTCGTCGCCGTTCATCACGATCGTCGCATGGGGTGCCATGCCGACGCCGTGCGGCATCACCTTCGCCTCGCCCCTGGTGAGGCGAAGCACGTAGCTTTCGCCAGGTCCCTCGCACAGGAAGTCGCGGTCGAGCGCTCCTTCCAGACGTCGCGACAGGACTTTCGAGCCTGATCTGTTCCAGCGCTCGACAAAGCGCTGGAGCCCCCCGTTCAGATTTTCAGTCGTCATTTGCCCATTACTCGTTCGATGTCCGATGCAATCGCCTTGACCGTGGCCGCGGCATCCCCCTTCTCGACGAGGAAACGATTGAGGTGACGCTCGATGACGCCCTCGTTGTTCAACTGGCCGGCCTTCGGATTGGGCCCGAGCCGATTGATGCCCGAGTAGTAGCCGCTATCGTGGTCGAGGACGTAGCGAAGCGCTTCCGGGAAAGCCTGCGCCGTCTTGTTGGTGGTGAAGAAGCGTTCGATCGCGACCTTGTCGTCGTAGACCGGCATGGAGCTCAGCTGAGCCGCTTCGAGATGATCCGCGTAGGCATCCGTCGAGAACAGCATCTTGACGAAGTCCTTGGCGATCTCCGGATGCTTGCTGGTCTTGAACACGCACCAGCCGCGGTAGTTCTGCATGGTATCGGTCCCGCCATTGTCCGACGGAATGACTGCCCCAACCTGCCCGGCCAGGCTCGGGTCGCCCTGCAGGAGCTGCGTCAGGACAACCGGCAGCGAGACGACCATGGCGGTCGCGCCCTGGCCGAAGATCCGGTTGATCTCGACATAGGCGTTGGCCAGCGATCCCGGAGGGCTCGACCCAAACAGTTCGCGATAGATCTCTGTGGCGCGAACGCTCTCGGGCGAGTCGGCCACCACCTTGCCGGTGCTGTCGATCAGATCGCCGCCGTTGGAGTAGAGGATGGTTTCCCAGATCTGCCGTATCTGGAAATCCGACTTGCCGGCCATGGCAATGCCGAACTCTCCCTTTTCGGGGACAGTCAGTGTCTTTGCCGCCGCGACGACGTCGTCCCAGGTGCGCGGTGGCTCGAGACCCGCTGCCTTGAACAGATCCTTGCGCCAGAACAGATAGGACGTCTGCCGCGACACAGGTGCGCAAAGATATTGGTCACCCAACCGCCAGGCAGCCTTGGACGTGTCGGTGAATTTGTCGACGCCGAGGTCCTCCATGACGTCGTTCATGGGAACAAAACCGCCGCCCGGCATTTCATGCAGCCAGGGGGCGAAAGCGACGAACATCCAGGTGATGTCCGGCGCATTGCCTGCCGCCACGGCTGCCGGCCACTTCAGATAGGCGTCGGCCGGCGCCATCTGGACGATGTTGATCTCTACATCGGGTCGCTGCTTCTTGAACTCGGCAGCATACTTCTCCAACCATTCCTTGTAGGACGAGCGGGAATCCGTCATCCACAAGGTAAGGGTCTTTTGTTCTTGGCTAGCCGCAATGCCGGTCAGCAAGGGCAAAGCAAGACACGCCGCCGAAATGGTTCGCAATAGACTCAAAGCTACCTCCTCCAAGGCGGCCAGCCCGGCGGGCTGGCCCTTCAACAATCGTTCCGATTTTCGGAATGTCGTTTCACTTTATAAAATTGATAACGAGACTCTGCGGTGATGTCCAGCCGCAAAATCAGCTACTTGCGGAAAATCTTCCCTAGTCCGTTCTGGATGTTTTCGGCGGTCGCTTCGGCCGAAATCTGGCCAGCCAGGAAGCTGTTCAGATTGTGCTCGACCAGGCCGCTCGACCCTACCTCGCCTCCATTCGGGTTCTGCCCGAACCAGTCGATGCCGGCATAGTAACCACTTGCCGGCGCCAGCAGCGCGTCGACAGCATCGGGAAACGCCTTGGTCACGTCGCTGGCAGTGAAGAACCGTTCGATCGCCGCAGGGTCCTTGTAGAGCGGCATCCATCCGAACGCGGCCGATGCGAGCGCACCGGCGTACTGATCGGAAGTATAGAGGAACTTGATGAAGTCCTTGGCTTCGTCGACATTGGGCGAATTCTTGAAGACGGCCCAACCCTTGTTGTTCTGCATCGTCAGCGCGAGGCCCTCATCGGAGGGGATGACCGCGCCGACCTGCCCGGCCTTGTCGGGGTTGGCTTCGTAGAACTGGCTCAGCGCCACAGGCAGCGAAATCGCCATCGCAGCAGCCCCTTGGGCAAAAGTGCGATTGACTTCCGTGTAGCCCGCGGCGAGCCCGCCGGGCGGGGTGTTCTTGAACAGCTCCGAATAGATGCGCAGCGCATCCATGGCTTCGGGCCCGGCAAAGGCCGGCTCCCCGGTTTTCGACAAAAGATGCCCGCCATTGGAGTAGAGCACCACCTCGAAATTCTGCCGCACCGTCCAGTCGTTCTTGCCGCCGATCGTGATGCCGAACTGGCCCTGATCGGGCTTGTTCAGGACCTTGGCGGCATTGACCACATCGGTCCACGTCTTGGGCGCCGACAGGCCCGCCGCTTCAAACAGGTCCTTGCGCCAGAACAGGTAGAAGGGCTGCTTCGTGTATGGGACGCCGATATAGCTATCCTTGTAGTTCCAGGCCGCAAGACTGGCTTCCTCGAACTTGTCCTTGCCGAGCTCGGCGACCACATCGTCCATCGGGGCAAAACCGCCGCCGGGAAGGTCGTGCAGCCATCCGGCATAAGCGAAGAACATCCATGTGATGTCGGGCGTGTTGCCGGCGGCGACGGACGACGGCCATTTCACATACGCATCGTTCGGCGCCATCTGAACGACTTTGATCGAAATATCAGGATTCTGTTTTTTGTATTCGGCGGCTGCGTCCTCCAGCCACGTTTTGTACTGCGTCCGCGAATCCGTCATCCAGACGGTAAGGGTCTTCTCTTCCGCGCTGGCCAATCCGCCGAGCAGGGGCAGAGCAACGCAGGCCGCAACAACTTTCCGCAATAGAACCATGGCAGTATCCTCCCAAATAGCCAATCCACGCGGCGCGAACCGCATAAAGAAGTTCCGATTTTCGGAACATTCTTTCAATTAACGAAACAAAGCTAGTTGCAGCCAATCGGGATGTCCAGTCGAATGCAGTCTTCATCCGCACGGATTCTCGCCCAGCTCCGGCCCACGGCGCCGATCTCCCAGTTGCATCGCGGGGATTGGCCGCAATTCGCGCTGGCAGCAATAGCCCTGCCGCCGACGGTCCGGACGATACGGCCAGACGCCGGAACCGTGTTCGGGGACCATGTTCTCCCCACGCCTGCTGCCTTGACCAAATCGTCGCCGCAGCATACGCAAGTTCCGAATATCGAAAGAAGATTCCAATTATGAGCGACGCGAACAAATCCCTATCCCGCGGGTTGCGGATCCTCCGCACCTTCAATCAGCATTCACGCCCGTCGCTGGCGCAATTGTCCGCAGCCGCGGACATCCCGAAACCGACGGCACTGCGTTACCTGCAGACACTGATCGACGAAGGCTATGTCGCCCTCGACACCGCTACGAAGCGGTACTCGCTCAGACCGCGCGTCGTCGATCTCGGAATGGCCGCCCTCGGCAGCCTCGGCGTGCCGCGCCAGATGGAGAGCGAGATCGAACGACTTGCAGTCGTGTCGGGCGGCTCCGCGCATCTCGGCGTGCTTGATGGGACCGATGTCATCATCGTTGCACGCAATGTTGCGCCGGCTGAACGGCGACGCTTCGTCACGATGCAGCTCTATGTAGGCAGCCGCCTGCCGGCCCACTGCAGCGCCTTGGGCAGAATTCTGCTCGCCAACGCGCCGGAAGCAGCGGCCGAGGCCATCAAGCCCGAAAACATCGTCAGGCTTACACCTCTGACGGAAACCGATCCCGCCCGCATCGCCAATATTGTCACCCAAGCACGGAGCGACGGCTACGCCACGATCGAGGAGGAACTGGCGCTAGGCTACTGCGCGATTGCCATAAGGTTGGGGACCTTCGACAAGATCGACTATGCGCTGAGCATTTCCATGCCGAGCAATGAATTCAACAAGCACGATCTCGTTGAGAGAATGTTGCCGCTTTTACTTGAAACAACCAAGCATCGAAATTGACCGGGTGCTCCTGCTGCCATTGCAGTTTTGGCGATGCGGCATTCCCAAGTCAGTTGAGGTGTACTTGCCTTTGTTGCTGAAGGTTGACCTGCGCATGCGGGTAACCACCGGGTTGCGGCGCCTCAAACACTGGCGGGGAGCGCGGCCGGACAAGACGCCGCGCCAGCTATGGTGACGGTGGTCAACCACGTCTTCTACGCCGCCAGTGGCGCCTTCGAGGTTCGCTTCGAAGGTGCCAAGCTGGACGACAAGATTCCGGCCCGCCAAAGATGCCAGGTGTTTTTCGAGGTGCCTGCCGCGGCGAAGGTTTCGCCGTAGCGCCGGCCCTGCCCCAGGGTCTTGCCGAGCGGTACGTGGTGTTGGCTTCGCTCGTCGCCGTCATGCGAACGATCCGATGAATGGTCCCCAGTTGCCCGTGTGCCCAGAATCAAGCAGCCCGTCTGCATTTCTGCTGACGGGCTGTTGTGAGGAAAGTTGGTTGCTGGATAGGATCTGGCGTTTGTTCCGCTTTGTCGGCTTTGGCCTGGTTGGGTGCGGCAGCTGCGGTTCAGATCGGGCGGTGAGCGGTCGGCGGAAACGCAAAAGGCCCGCTTGCTGCGGGCCTTTTGTTGATTTGGTTGCGGGGACAGGATTTGAACCTGTGACCTTCAGGTTATGAGCCTGACGAGCTACCGGGCTGCTCCACCCCGCGCCACCGATGTGCAGGTTTTGGCCTGCGAAGTCTGCCGGCTTTCGCCTGCTTTGATGTAGGCATTTGCCCACATGATTGCGAGGTTTTCGCCAATTGAAAGAGCCGCCCAATCTTTGACGAGACTGGCGGCCCACAAACCCGCTGGCGGGCCTTGTTTCGTTCCGAGAAGATTTTCAACGTGCGCTTGGCAGACCTGGCAGCGACTTACTCTCCCGCGTCTTGAGACGAAGTACCATCAGCGCTGGAGCGTTTCACGGCCGAGTTCGGAATGGGATCGGGTGCAGCCGCTCCGCCATAACCACCAGGTCGGCAAAACGCACGTTGTTTCGAGAAGCTTTCTTGAGCGAATAGGGAATAGAGAGTAGCGAATAGGGATCTATTCGGGGCCTCTCGGGCCATTCGCTGGTCTTTGTCTGTGCCGTTCACTTGCGACGATCCTTGCGGATCGCGCTGCGATGAACATTAGGAATGAGAACGATCAAGCCTATCGAACTATTAGTACCGGTAAGCTTCACACATTGCTGCGCTTCCACACCCGGCCTATCAACGTGGTCGTCTTCCACGGTTCTCAGGGAATACTCGTTTTAAGGTGGGTTTCCCGCTTAGATGCCTTCAGCGGTTATCCCGTCCGGATATAGCTACCCTGCTATGCGGCTGGCGCCACAACAGGTCCACCAGAGATCCGTCCATCCCGGTCCTCTCGTACTAGGGACAGATCCTTTCAATATTCCTACACCCACGGCAGATAGGGACCGAACTGTCTCACGACGTTCTGAACCCAACTCACGTACCGCTTTAAATGGCGAACAGCCATACCCTTGGGACCTGCTCCAGCCCCAGGATGCGATGAGTCGACATCGAGGTGCCAAACAACCCCGTCGATATGGACTCTTGGGGGTCATCAGCCTGTTATCCCCGGCGTACCTTTTATCCGTTGAGCGATGGCCCTTCCACACGGGACCACCGGATCACTATGACCGACTTTCGTCTCTGCTCGACTTGTCAGTCTCGCAGTCAGGCAGGCTTATGCCATTGCACTCAGCGAACGATTTCCGACCGTTCTGAGCCCACCATCGCGCGCCTCCGTTACTCTTTAGGAGGCGACCGCCCCAGTCAAACTACCCACCATACATTGTCCCGGACCCGGATAACGGGCCGCGGTTAGACATCCATAGAGATAAGGGTGGTATTTCAAGGGTGGCTCCACCAAGGCTGGCGCCCTGGCTTCAAAGCCTACCACCTATCCTACACATGCCACTACGAATGCCAATGTAAAGCTATAGTAAAGGTGCACGGGGTCTTTCCGTCTAACCGCAGGAACCCCGCATCTTCACGGGGAATTCAATTTCACTGAGTCTATGCTGGAGACAGCGGGGAAGTCGTTACGCCATTCGTGCAGGTCGGAACTTACCCGACAAGGAATTTCGCTACCTTAGGACCGTTATAGTTACGGCCGCCGTTTACTGGGGCTTCGATTCAAAGCTTGCACCTCTCCTCTTAACCTTCCAG
>NZ_CP159955.1:0-445000 GCF_042466635.1 Mesorhizobium sp. ANAO-SY3R2 | reverse complement strand
GGGTTGGGACGATCTGGACGCGGCCATTTCTGCGGCTTCGTTGACTTGCAGCGCCATGACAGGCAAATGTCTTGGCACCTATAAAAACAAGCGGGCGCCAAGCGTCGGGGATTAGTACCGTACTGGATGCAGGATACGGACCAGACCATAGCCGAGCTCGGCAATGAGCCTCCGCTTATCGCGGACGGTCGCGCCGGTCCCCCGGACCGCCGCGAAGTCTCTGCGCGCTGGCTGTCCGGCACCTTTCTGACCGGCGTGACCTCGAGCGTGCTGATGGGCGTCGCACTGTTCGCCGCCCTCGACGGCCGCGAGCAGCTCGCCACCCCGCCGGAAATCGCCGAACTCGCCTCGCTCGCCGCCGGTGGCGCCGGCGGCCAGCAAGCCAAGACGACACGGCTCGCCCCGCTGCGCCAGATCGCCAAGGCCAAGGACCGGCGGCGCATGGAAGTGTCGATGGTGACCAAGGAGGGCGACCGCGACGTCATCCGCACCATGCCTTTCGTGCAGATCAAGATGGCGCTGGCCGCCAACCATCCGACGGCACGCAACTATCCCGCCTTCGATCCGCTGCAGGTGTTTGCCGAAGACGGCCCCGCACAGCCGGCATCGGCGGTTCCGGCCGGCCAGATCTATGGCGTCAAGGTCGAAAGCGAGATGAGCCTGAAGACGCTCGACTTCCCCATCGAGACGGCCGCCTTCGACGAATCGAGCGCGCTCTCGGCCGCCGAAGTTGAAAAGGTCGTCCGCGACACCGGCGGCACCCTGACCGAAGGCGACGTCCAGGTCGCCTCGCTGCACTATATCGATCCGCAGCGCTTCGGCGACGCCTTCGCCGACCAGGCGCTTGCCGGATCCTACGGCATCAAGATCGTGCCGGAGAATGTTTCGGTCGCCGCACGCGCCGACGTCGACCCGGAGACCTTGTCCTATGCCGAGGATATCATTGCCTTCGACAAGGACCGCAACATCGTCGACGCGCTGACGGGCGCGGGCTACGAGGGCGACGATGCCAAGGGCATGGCCAGCGCCATCTCGCGGCTGCTCAATGCGCCGGCGCTGAAAGCGGGCACGGTGCTGCGCGTCGGCATCGAGGTGCGCGGTGACGCCGGCAAGATCGTGCGCACCAGCGTCTACGACCGCAGCCAGCACATTTTGACCATCGCGCTCAACGACCATCAGCAATTCGTGCCGGGCGACGAGCCGGAACCCAATCCGGAAATTGCCACCGCCTTCGACGACACCGTAACGGTGCCCACCTCGCGCGGCGCGCTGCCAACCGTCTATGACGGCATCTACCGGGCCGCCTATTCCTACGGCATGTCGCCTGATATGACCAAGCGCCTGGTCAGGCTGCTCAGTTCCGACGTCGACTTCCAGTCGCGGCTCAACCCTTCCGACCGCATCGAGGTGTTCTTCTCGCAGCCCGACGGCGACGACAAGGCGTCGGCAGATTCCGAACTGCTCTACGTCTCGGCGAATTTCGGCGGCAACACGAGAAACTTCTACCGCTTCCAGATGGAGGACGGCGCGGTCGACTATTTCGACGCAGAAGGCCGTAGCGCGCGCCAGTTCCTGCTGCGCAACCCGCTGCCGAACGGCAAATTCCGCTCGGGCTTCGGCGGCCGCAAGCATCCGATCCTCGGCTATGTCCGCATGCACACAGGCGTCGACTGGTCTGCCCCTACCGGCACGCCGATCATCGCATCGGGCAACGGCGTCATCGAAAAGGCCGGCTGGGCCGGCGGCTATGGCAAGCAGACGATCGTCAAGCATACCAATGGCTACGAGACGTCCTACAACCACCAGAGCCGCATCGCGCCTGGCATCGTTCCCGGCGCTCGGGTCCGCCAGGGCCAGGTCATCGGCTATGTCGGCACCACCGGCCTGTCGACCGGTGCGCATCTGCACTACGAACTGATGGTCAACGGCACCAAGGTCGACCCGATGCGCGTGCGACTGCCCACCGGACGCATTCTGAAGGGCGATGAGCTGGTTGCGTTCAAGCGCGAGCGCGAGCGTATCGACGCCTTGCTCAAGGACGAAAACAAGGACGCGCTGAAGGTGGCGAGCACCACCAAGGTCAGCGGCTAGCTTTTTTCTCCCCGCCCCTGCCTCTGCCATGACGGCTGGGTGAGCCAGGCGACCAGGGCCGCAACGAAGCACATCGCAGCAGAGATCGCGGCGATCGCCTCGAAGGCCCGGTTGGTCGCAGCGACCCGCAGCGCTTCGGCGGCGCCGTCGAGCGGCGCACTGGTGTACGCCCCGAATTCCGCGCCTGGTGCCGCAGTTCCCAACACATCTGCAAAGACCACGCCGGCAACCGCACCGAGCGAGGCGACCGCCATCAGGCCGGCGGCGCGGGCGAGCGCGTTGTTGATGCCGGACGCGAGCCCGGTATCTTCCTCGGGCGTTGCCCGCATCACCGCGGCGGAGACCGGCGAGACGACGATCGCCATGCCGAGCCCCTTGAGCAACAGGATCGGGAACGTCACCTCCCACAGCATCATCAGCGGCATGGTAAGCGCCAGCCCGGCATAGGATATGCCGACCAGCACGGCCCCTATCGTCAGCGGCCAACGCGGCCCGATCGCGTCCGCCAATCTGCCCGAAAAGCTCGACAGGGCGGCGATGAACAGCGACAGCGGCAAAAACAGCAGGCTCGCTTCCCATGCCGTCGTGCCCCAGCCCGAAATGACGGTCATCGGCAGGAAGAACAGCACCGCGTTGAAGGCGAAGAACAGGATCAGCGTGTAGAGATTGGCCCCGGTGAAGGCGCGCGAGGCAAATAGCCCGAGCTTGACCATCGGCGCTCGCGCTTGCCCTTCCCACAGGATGAAGCCAGCAAAGATCAGGGCGCCCAAGGCGATCCAAGCCCAAGGCGAGACGCTTCGCATCTCGACCGGCAGGCCGAACGCGGTCAGGCCCCAGGCCATCAGGCCGAGGCCCACTGTCGCGAGCACCGCGCCCGCGATGTCGAGCCGGCGCTTCGACGACGGCCGGTCGCGCGGCACCTTGGCAAAGATCATGCCGAGGGCGACCAACCCGATCGGCACATTGATGGCGAAGATCAGCCGCCACATCCATTCGGCGCCGAAGGACAGCACCATGCCTCCGACGAAAGGTCCCATCGCGGTGGTCAGCGACGAGAACGCCGCCCACCGGCCGATGGCCTGGCCGCGCGTTTCGCTTGGATAGGACTTGGCGATGATGGCGAGACTGCCCGGCACCATCAGCGCCGCACCGATGCCTTGGGCTGCGCGCATGACGATCAGCATTTCGGCATCGACGGCAAGCGCGCACGCTGCCGAGGTGACCATGAACAGTGCAATGCCGGCGGCGAAGATGTTGCGCACGCCAAAGACGTCGCCGGCAGCACCGCCGAGCAGCACGAGTGCCGACAAAAACAGCATGTAGGCATTGCTGATCCACTGGGCGTCGACCAGCGTGGCACCGAGATCCTCACGGATGACCGGCATGGCCAGCGAAACCACCGAACCGTCGATGAAGCCCATGCTCGAAGCCAGGATGGCCGAGACGAGCACATAACGCCTTGCCTCCGGCGGGCAGAAGACGTGGTTGCCATTGATTGTCGGGTGCTGGGCGTCGGGCATATCCATGACGTGAGACTATGTGCGCCGCAAGCTGACCAAAAGCGACCAGCCAAGCGAAATCTGCGAGCCAAGCGGCGGCCTGTCCCCTGGGCCGAGCGGCGCAACCTTGGCGAACGCGGCTGTCATCCAACCCATGAATTTGCCGCGCGAACGTGAGGCCACCGGAATGGCGAAAGTCTTGATCCGGCTCGATCGAGACCTATAACTTAGCTGTAGCTCGAACACGTCCCGGCCAAGCAAGCGCTGGACGGGCAAAAATTGGACTGATTTGTCCCGAAGCGCCGGCCTGGGCGATATTCTCCGAGACACGATCGCCGAGGTCCTACACTCCCAAGAGAGGAGGATGTCGTGCCCACGAATCTCATCTCGCTCGCAATGCAATACCTGACACCCGACTTGATCAGCAGGATCGCTTCTGGGTTCGGCATCGACCGTGGTGTTGCGGAGAAGTTCGCCGCAGCCGCCGTGCCGGCGCTGCTTGGAGGATTTGCCAAGGTGGCCGCCACGCCGGAGGGCGCCCGCAAGCTCTACGACACGGTGACGAAACAACCGCCCGGCATGCTCGACAGCATCGCCGGCGCTATCGGCGGCTCGAGCCAGAAGACCCTGGAAGAGAACGGGCTGAACATCGTTTCGTCGCTCTTCGGCGGCTCGATGACACAGACGCTTGCCTCCACGATCTCGCGCTTTGCCGGCGTGAGCCCGGGCGCGAGTTCGTCCATGCTGGGGCTGCTCGCGCCGCTGGTGACAGGGATGCTGGCCAAGCAGGCCACTGCGGGCAATCTCGACGCAACAGGCCTGTCCCAATTGCTCGGTTCGCAGAAGGCCAACATACAGGCGGCACTTCCGTCGGGCTTTGGCGAACTCCTGAGAGGCTCGGGCCTGTTGGGCGACATTGCCGGCCAGCCTGCCAAGGCCGCGACAGCGGCGACCGCCAGCATGCCCCCCATGCAGACGAGCCGCGGAACGACGGCGACATCGTCCCAGATGAACTGGGCCTATTGGGCGATCCCACTTGCCGTGGTCCTGGCTGCCGGATGGTGGATGCTCGGACACAGGACGAGGCCGCCGACCACCGAGCAGGCCAGGACGGAGAGCCAGGATGTGGCGCCCGATACGACGGCATCGATTCCAGCTGACAATTTGACGGCTCGTGCCGCCCAGGCGCTGACCGCTCTCAGGGCCGTGCCCGGCGGCACCGAGGTTGCAAACGAGACCGCATCGGCGATGGACACGCTGAGCGCCTCCTTGAAGGGCATCACCGATCAGGCGACGGCCCAGACAGCGCTTCCCAAGATCCAGGATGCACTGACCAAGTTCGACAAGGTCAACGGCATGGCCGCACAACTGCCAACGGGTGGGCGCAGCGCGCTCGCCACCCTCGTCACCGCCAGCATGCCGACGATCAACAAGCAACTGGATAAGGTGCTGGCGATACCCGGCGTGGCACCCATCCTGCAAAAACCGATCGATGCGCTGCGCAGTGATTTCGAAAGCATGGCCAAGGCACCGGCCTGAACACGGGGTCGTACCCACCCTGCGGCGCGCGTCCAGCCTGACGCGCGCCGCATGTGTGTGAGATGAACCCGACGTCGGCTGCGTTTGGCCTGATGCCGATGAAGACATAAGCTTCTCCAACGCCACGCCCCGTTTCCGGTCTGGCTATTGTGGTGAGAAAGGTTCGGGAAGCGGGGCGCGAGGCCGTGCCTTCCGATAGTCTTTTGTGTGGCGCGGCGTTCGCGTCCCGCCCGGTTGCTTGCCCCGCTCAGTCGCTTCGGCATTTCCGCCGCCAGCCGCCGCAAGGCCCGGGCTTGGGGGTGAAACACCCAGTGGGAGAACCGACCTCCCACCAGCCCGGCACCGGCGCTTCCCCCCGATGCCCGGTGCGCAGCCGGGGTCCCGTGGAAGATCGCGAGGCCAATGATACGGGAGGTTTTGGGGGCGTGGAAAAACGGGGCGGGATTTCCACGCGGGTTGGTGACAGATGCTGACAGTCTCGAGAGCTGGTTCTGGACCGAAGCGGCAATTCCGCCGTCACGGCATGGATCCCCGGGACGCCGCTCGCGCGCCTGCGACGCCCGAGGATGACGAGGTCATGGGCGGTCACGGCAAATCGCCAAAGTTGGCGCATCCTTCAGAGCCCACAGGTTGGCGACGGCATCCATGCCAGCCGTCATCCTCGGGTCGGAGAGCGAGCGAAGCGAGCAGCGGAGATCCCGGGGATCCATGCCGTGATGGCGAAACTGGCGCTGCGGTGCCGGACACGGGAAATTGCACGCAGCGGCGATCGTCGTCGCAATGGCGGGGCAGCACCGTCGTGATGGCGCCGACGAAAAGTCCGGCGATTGTGGAAACTCATTCCCCGCATTGACGGAGAAAATTTCAGCACCCTACTTCACCATGGACAGTGGGAGAACGCGACCGGTCACCGGAAAAGCCGCGCTCGGCCGGACGGCGAGGTCCTGCCGGGGTGCCTGGCGCGAACAGTTTCCGCACTCGGAAACTTTTTCTTGCCAACATCAAATTCACTCTATAGTTTCCTCTCTCGGAAACTGTTGGAGATATCCCCGCAATGTCGCTGACGCTGTACATGCACCCCCTTGCCTCCTTCTGCCACAAGGTGCTGATCGCACTCTATGAGAACGAGGTAACGTTTCGGCCCGAGACCATCGACCTCGGCGACCCGGGGTCGACGGCGGCGTTGCTGGCGAAATGGCCTGTCGGCAAGATCCCCGTCCTGCATGACGGCGACCGCGAACGCGTCGTGCCCGAAACCAGCGTCATCATCGAATATCTGCAGCAGCACTATTCCGGCCCGGTTCCACTGTTGCCGGAGGATCAAGACGCGCGGCTGGAGGCGCGCCTGTGGGATCGCGTCTTCGACCTTCACGTCAGCGTACCGATGCAGAAGATCGTGACCGACCGCATCAGACCCGAAGGCGGCAACGACCCGTTCGGCGTGGCCGATGCGCGACGAACGCTCGATACAGCCTATGCGATGATCGACACGCAATTGGCCGGCAAACGCTGGGCAACCGGCGATCACTTCACCATCGCCGACTGTGCCGCAGCCCCCGGCCTGTTCTTCGCCTCGATCGTGCATCCATTCGATGGCGGGCAAGCCAATCTGGCTAGCTATTTCGAACGGCTGCTCGACCGGCCGTCGATTGCGCGAACGCTCAGCGAGGCAAGGCCATATTTTTCGATGTTTCCCTACCGCGAAGCCATGCCGGATAGATTCTTGTATGATGGGGTCTCGTGACTAGCGGATCGATGCATGATGCAGGCACAGCAACTGGACCGAATTTTCACCGCCCTGTCCGATGCCGGGCGGCGGCGCATGGTCGAACGGCTGAGCAAAGGCCCGGCAACCGTCAAGCAACTGGCCGAACCGGTGAACATGCGGCTGCCCTCCGCCCTCAAGCACCTCAAGGTGCTCGAGGACGGCGGCATCGTCGTTTCGCACAAGGCCGGACGCACGCGAACCTACAGCATGCAGCCCGACGCCTTCGGCGCGATCGACGACTGGCTGCGCCACAGGAAAACCGCGATGAATGCCGCGTTCGACCGGCTCATCCTGGCCATGAACGAGACCCCGGAGGAGGAAACACAACCATGACCCCATCGCCTGTCGCCCATTCCACCTTCGTGATCGAGCGCGAACTGCCGGCGAGCCCAAGGCACGCCTACCGCTTCTGGTCGGAAGCCGCTCTCAAGCAGCGCTGGAACGACTGCCATCCGGACTGGAAAGTGGTCGAAGACAGCTTCGATTTTCGGGTGGGAGGCATCGAGGCCAAGCGCTGGCGATTGGCCGACGGCAGCGAGCAGACCTTCAGGGCGCTGTATTTCGACATCGTGCCCGAGCAGCGGATCATCTACGGCTTCGACATGAGCTTCCGGGGGCAGAAAGTCTCGGCGTCACTGGCGACGATCGAATTGATACCCGCCGGCAAGCAGACGCGGATGAAATTCACCGAGCAGTTGGCCTTCCTCGGCGAACCGGACGCGATGCGCCAGCGCATCGCCGGCACCGAAGACGGCTTCGACAGGCTGGTCGAGATCGTCACAAGGGATGCCGTCAGCCTGCATTAGAGCCGGCGAGCTTCCCCTAGCCTCCGCTTACCAGGCTGAGGATGAGTTGGTGGACATTGCCGCCGTCGCTGAGTTCGACGCGGTCGAAGTCGCGGCTACGCTGGCGCTGGGCGAGCGACAGTTCCGACAGGCGTTTCGTAAGCTCCGTCCTGATCTTGGCACAGCCGAGATCGTTGGGAACCGTGAGGCCGACGCTCGCGGCCTCGATCGCCTTAACCATGTCCTTGATGTGGTCGCCATGAACCTGCTCGTGCTTGTGCACGCCGGCGGAGAAAGCGTCCCAATTCTTCTGGACGGCCGTGGGCAGCTTTCCTGATGGCTTCGGCAGCTTGTAAGTGATGATCAGCTTGGGCCGCGCCGAAACCAGCGTGCAGGCATCGCCCTTGGGCTGGTAGTCGCGCTGCCAGGTCAGCTTGAAATCGGTGTGGGCGATGGCGCGCACGCCGCCGCCGACCTTGGGGCCGCGCTCGCCGATCGAAGCGTAGAGCTCAGGCCCGGTCTTGCCGGATATGGCATAGGTCTCGACCTTCTCGACCGCCTGCCACTCGGCCCGCGCGGGGATGGCCGCCGCGATGAAGCAGGCCGCGAGCAGCCAAGGTCGAACAACTGTCTTCACGCGAAATCCCCCGCCAAATCGTTGCCGGGCCAATGGCCGAAGTCTGCTTACCAAGGTGAGTGCAACCTGCAAGCCCGGAAATGAGAACAGGCTACCGGCAATGCCTCATGGGATCGACCGCGCCTGCGCTTCACGTTGATAGACCGCAAAGATCGCCTTTCCGATCAACGAGGTTTCGGCCTCCATGCACCGCGCATAGACATTCGCACGCGCAGCCTGGATCTGCCGATCCTGCGGCGAGGCCGCGCCGGCCCACTCGATCAAATGTGCGGCAAGCCGGGTTTGCCCCGCATCGGCAAGCACCGCCGCGCGCTGCGCGAGCATGTCGGCCCCGCCGGCCAGAGCAGCGACTTCAGCCGCCAGTTCAGCCGTCGGGGCAGGTTTGAGGTGAGCGGGATCGCCATCGAACCATCCCGCATAGAGGTGCCAGATGTTGCGGACGACAAACTCCGGATCATCATATCTGGGCCGCAGATAGGGCTTCTCCAGAAGGCCATCCGGAACCCTCACGGCGTGCAGGATGTCGTTCAGCGAGTGCCCCTTGTTCATCAACTCGACGGTTTGCGTCGTCAGGCTTTCCAGCACCTCCGCACCGTCATTCAGTACCTGGGCAGCACGTGCGGCACCGATGACGACCGGACCGTGACCGGGAACGAGCACCTCGGGTTCGAGGCCCTGCATGTGACGGAGCACTGCCGCCCAATCGGGCGCATAGCGCTGAACCTTGCGCGGATTGCCGGCGTTGGGAAACACCCAGATCACGAAGTCGCCGCTGACCAGGATCCGCTTTTCCGGCAGCCAGACGAAGGTGGCGTCATCCGTCTCGCCGCGGCCATGGAAGAGCTCGAGGCGCAGACCGCCGACCGTCAGGCTGAGTGCATCGTCGTAGACCTCGTCCGGCCGTCGATGGTCGCCCGGGAAGGTGTAGCCGGGTTGGTTGAACTGGCGGCCCATCACCAGGCTGTTCAACTCCTTTGTCGCGTCGTAGCGCTGGAAACGCTGCAGGACATTGCGGTGGGCGATGATGCGTGGACGCGCATGCCCCTTCGCATCCGCCTCCTGGTCGAGGAGCCTGGCGCCCCATGTGTGATCGATATGGCCGTGGGTATAGATGACGGTGTGAACCGGGCTGGGATCCCAGCGGCGGATCGCCTGGAGCGTCTCACTCGCCGTTTCTCGACTGCCGCTGTCTACCAACACCAGGCCGCCGGCGGTGCGGATCGCCGTGACGTTGCCGAAGAGGTAGCCGGTGGAGACGACGATGACATCGCCATCGATCTGACGGCTTACGCCCCCGGACACCGATGACGTCCATTCCTCCATCGCAGCCTCGCCGGACCACAGCCGCTCAAACAGATCATCCATCGCCTTCACTCACATTCCATACGATTTCAGCCGAATAAAGCAGGCCTGCTGCCAGCATTCTGTCAGGAGATGGGCAGGGTTCGGTCCGCTTCAAGGGTCGGCCAGCGTCGAGGCGACGCGCCGCAAATCCCGCACCGCGCAAGCGACCGGCAGATTCGTGATGGGTCGATAGCAGCTTCAACTCTGCCTCGTGAAGCGGCTTCGGGCCAGCCAGGCAGCTATCATCGCCTGCCGGCTATCTTCGAGTCGGTTGGTTGCCGGCGCGTCGTGGCTGCGCGGGGCAAGTCGTCAGCCGGGAAAGGCAATGCCGCGCCCGCGACGCGGTTCCGGCCCTCGCCCTTGGCCCGGTAGAGCGCGCGGTCCGCCCGTTCGATCACGGCATCGAGGCTTTCGTCACCCGATGTGCCGGTAACGCCTATGCTGACGGTAATGATATGCGGCGGCGGAATGCCCACATGCAGCCGCATGGTGAACGATTTGCAAATGTCCTCGGCGATGGCACGTCCCTGCCCGAAATTCGTCGCCGGCAGGAAGGCCACGAATTCCTCGCCACCAAGGCGCCCAATGGTGCAATCCAGATCCTTGGCCGCCTCCTGCATCACCTCGGCGAGCCCCTGGATCACCGTGTCGCCGACCCTGTGGCCGAAGGTATCGTTCACGCCCTTGAAGTGATCGATGTCGCAGATGAGCAGGGCGGCCGGCGCGGCCGGAGTGGTATCCCGCATCAATCTCTCGGCCACGGCGAAGAAACCGCGCCGGTTGTAGACGCCCGTCAGGGGATCGGTGAGTGACTGGGCCGCGAGGTCCTTCATCAGGTCCTTTGTCGCCTGGAGCAGGAAAAGAACCGCCATCGCGAACCAGCTCAGCGTCGAGAAGACCCTCAGGCTCACGGACCAGAAGGAGCCCATCACCTCAGCCTCGCTCTGGATCGGTCCTTCATGCAGATATGACACAACGAGGCGACCGATCAGCGTCGCGGCCGTCAGCACGAAGGTCAGCACCACCAGCTGGTCGACCCGGTCGAGGTCTCGTGCCTTCCACACCGTGCCTGCAGCGATCAGGAACATCGCCGCCGCCCCCACGCTCGAGACCGTGCCGCGCCCGATCACGCTCGGCTCGACGAAGCCGAACCACACGCCGCCTACGATCGTGGCGAGATAGATCGGAACCATGATGGCGTCGCCGGACCGGCCCGCATGGCGGAGGGTGGCGCCGCGGACGGCAAAGAAGGCGACGCCGACCAAAAGTGCATTCGCGGTGAACGAGAAGGGCGCCGAGTTCTCCAGGAACAAGCGCGCGACACCGATCGAGGAGCCGAGCACGGCGCAGGCATACATCAGCGACCAGTTCAGCAGATGAACGCTTTGCCTATGGCGGCGCCAAAGAAATAAAAACGTCACTCCCAGTATCGCCGATACGAGAGGAAGAGTTGCCAGCAGTAGATAGGAATTGTCCATGTGCTCTCCCCAAATGCGGTCACAGCACGGCAGGCGCTAATTTCGCGTAAAATATACCGGTCAAATAAATCGCGGGCGGCCGTCGGCCGGGCAGCGCAACGACAGTTGCGATGTCTTGTTGGCTGCCCAGCCTCTGCCTATTCGAGAAACTCGACCGGCACGCCCGACTTGACGATCTTGGCAAGTTCGCGCGCGTCCCAGTTGGTCAGGCGCACGCAGCCATGGCTTTCGGTCTTGCCGATCTTGGAGGGATCGGGTGTGCCGTGGATACCGTAGGTCGGCTTGTCGAGCGCGATCCACACCGAGCCGACCGGGCCGTTCGGGCCCGGCGGGATGGTCAGGACCTTGTCGTTTTCGCCCTGCTTGAAATTGATCTTGGGGTTGTAGGTGTAATTGGGGTCGAGCGCGATGCGCGACACCGCATGGATGCCGGTCGGCGACGGCGTATCGCTCGAGCCGATGGTCGCCGGATAGGCGACGACCAGCCGGCCGGACTCGTCATAGGCGCGAACCTGCTTCTGGAACTTGTCGGCAACGATGCGGGCGACAGGCGTCGTCACCTGCTGGCCAAAATTGGCGACCCTGACGATGGTGCCCGGACGATTGAAATTGGCCTCGGGATTGAGCGCCTTGAGATAGGCCTCGTCCATGTGGAAACGCTCGGCCAGCATTTCGGTGACCGAAGTGAAGCTCATGTGCTCGAGTTGGGCCTTTTCGCTGTAGTCGGCGGGAACCGAGGCGACGAAGGGGCCGGCGGCGTCTTCGGGCGTGATGACATAGCTGGCAAACGCATCGCCACCGCTCTCGGCCAGGGCCTTGGCGATGCCTTCTGCATCGGTGGATCTGAGATTCGTGCCGGTGATCTCGCGATAGGCAGCGAGCGCCTTGTCGACATTGGAGCCGAAGCGGCCGTCGATGACGCCGGGCGACGCACCCGCACGGTCGAGCAGGATCTGCAGGGCGGCGACATTTTCGCGGCCCTTGACGGCGATGGACGGCTCCAGCGGCCTTTCGACGATCGTTGGCCCGCTATCGATCGCCGCCTGGTCGCCGTATTGCGGCTCAGGCAGCGAGCCGCGCGTGATGACGCGCGGCCCCTCCCCTTCGGGATAGACATAGGGATCGCTGTATTGGTCGCTGGAGTAGGGGTCGGACGGTTCGGCGAGCGTATCGTCGGAATAGTAGTCGCCGTCGGCGGGACCCTCGACATAGCCGCCCTGGCGATAATCCCGCTGCAGCTGCTGCCGACGCAGTTCGCGGCGCAGGGCCTGGCGGTTGTAGCGCGTCTCCGGCGGCTGCACGGCAATCACCTTGCCGGTATAGGGATCGACCAGCACGCGGTTGCCGCGGCCGTCGTAGAAGATCTCGACTTCGGTGTTCTGGGCGAGCTGGATGAGCTGTTGCGCGGGAACCCGCGGCTGGCTGCCGCCCTCTTGCGGCATAACCGCGGCCGCGGCCTGCAAGGTGAACATGCCCGTGGCCAGGGCCGAGAGCACAATGGTCTTGCGCAACATGGTCGCCTATTTTCTCCAGCTCGATCGCCACTAGCGCGATCCGGGCAGAGTCAGCCTTCTGCCCTTTAAAATCAACTAACTGCTAACCCTTCCAACATGAACAGGGCATGAAAATGGCTGCACCCTATGCGGGCAGCCCCAGTTGCGCACGCGTTGCCTTGGTAAGCTTGGCTGCGATCAGCCGATGGCTTTCGCCGATGTAGTCGCGCAATCCCTGGTCGTCCATGCTTTCGCCCGAAGTGCGCTGGATCCATTTCATGCCGCGCGAGGCGAGATAGGGCGCCGGGCGAAGTCCCGGCTGTTCCTTGAGGATGTCGAAGGCCATTTCGGAAACCTTGAACGAGACGAAAAGCCCCGTGCCCTCGTTCCAGCCGCCAATGGCAAAAACCTTGCCGCCGACCTTCCAGACATGCGCCCCGCCCCACTGCACGACATGGGTCGCGTGCGGCAGAGAAGCGCAGAAGGCGTTATAGTCATCGAGCGTCATTGTTCACCCTCCCCCTTGTGGGGAGGGTCGGACGGCACAGCCGGTCGGGTGGGAGTCGACTTTTCGAACAGCATTTCAGACACCCCCACCCCGCCTCAATCAATTTGCTTTGCAAATTTCCTTCGTCGACCCTCCCCGCAAGGGGGAGGGTAAAGATCGCGCCTTACGCCGCTTCTTCCGTCACGGTGCTCGGCCTGGAGCGGAAGTTGAGCCGGTCCGAGCCCGCCGTGACCTTGACGGTCGAGCCGTCGAGGATCTCGCCGCCAAGGATCTTTTCGGCGAGCGGGTCCTGCAACTCCTTCTGCATGACGCGCTTGAGCGGGCGCGCGCCATAAGCCGGGTCGTAGCCCTTGTGCGCCAGCCACTCGATCGCGTCGGGGGCGAGGTCGAGCCTGATCTTGCGATCGGCAAGCAGCTTTTCGAGCCGCTTCAGCTGGATCTCGACGATCCTGCCCATGTCCTGCTTGCGCAGGCGATGGAACAGGATGACCTCGTCGATGCGGTTGAGGAACTCGGGCCGGAACCGTGACCTGACCTCGTCCATGACCTGGCCGCGAACGCTGTCGACATCCTCGTTCTCGCCCAGCGCCACCAGATATTCGGAGCCGAGGTTCGACGTCATGATGATCAGCGTGTTGCGGAAATCGACGGTGCGGCCCTGGCCATCGGTCAGTCGGCCGTCGTCGAGAACCTGCAGCAGCACGTTGAAGACGTCAGGATGGGCCTTCTCGATCTCGTCGAACAGGATGACCTGATAGGGCCTGCGCCGGACGGCCTCAGTGAGCGAGCCACCCTCCTCATAGCCGACATAGCCGGGAGGCGCGCCGATCAGCCGGGCGACCGAGTGCTTCTCCATGTATTCGGACATGTCGATGCGGACCATCGCATGCTCGTCGTCGAACAGGTAGTCGGCGAGCGCCTTAGTGAGCTCGGTCTTGCCGACGCCGGTGGGCCCGAGGAACATGAACGAGCCGATCGGCCGGTTCGGATCCTGCAGCCCGGCACGGGCGCGCCGTACCGCCTTGGACACCGCCTGCACCGCCTCGCCCTGGCCGACGACGCGAACGCCGAGCTCGTCTTCCATACGCAAAAGCTTCTCGCGCTCGCCTTCCAGCATCTTGTCGACCGGGATGCCGGTCCAGCGCGAGACGACATGGGCGATATGGTCGGGCGTCACGGTCTCTTCGACCATCGTGCCACGGCTTTCCAGAGCCTCGGCCTCCGCGAGCTTCTTTTCGAGCTCGGGGATGCGGCCATAGGCCAGTTCGCCCGCCTTCTGGAACTCGCCCTTGCGCTGGGCGATAGCCAGTTCGTTGCGCGCCTCTTCGAGCTTGCCCTTGAGGTCTGCGGCGAGGCCTAGCTTTTCCTTTTCGGCCATCCACTGGGCGGTTACCCGGTCGGACTCCTCCTCGAGCCCTGCCAGCTCTTTTTCGAGCCTTTCGAGCCGGTCGCGCGAAGCGTCGTCCGTCTCGAGCTTCAGCGCCTCGCGCTCGATCTTGAGCTGCATGATGCGGCGGTCGATCTCGTCGAGCGCTTCCGGCTTGGAATCGATCTGCATACGCAGCCGCGAACCGGCCTCGTCGACCAGGTCGATCGCCTTGTCGGGCAGGAAGCGGTCGGTGATGTAGCGGTTGGACAAGGTCGCCGCCGAGACCAGTGCGGAGTCCGAGATGCGCACCTTGTGGTGCTGCTCGTACTTCTCCTTGAGACCACGCAGGATCGAGATGGTGTCCTCGACCGTCGGCTCCTCGATGAAGACCGGCTGGAAGCGGCGGGCAAGGGCTGCGTCCTTCTCGACATGCTTGCGATACTCGTCGAGCGTGGTGGCGCCGACACAGTGCAGCTCGCCGCGGGCGAGTGCCGGCTTGAGCAGGTTCGACGCGTCCATGGCGCCATCGGCCTTGCCGGCACCGACGAGCGTGTGCATCTCGTCGATGAACAGGATGATGCCGCCGGCAGCCGCAGTGACTTCCGAAAGCACGGCCTTCAGCCGCTCCTCGAACTCGCCGCGATACTTCGCACCGGCAATCAAAGCGCCCATGTCGAGCGCCATCAACTGCTTGTCCTTGAGCGATTCCGGCACGTCGCCATTGACGATGCGTAGCGCCAAGCCCTCGGCGATGGCCGTCTTGCCGACGCCGGGTTCGCCGATCAGTACCGGGTTGTTCTTGGTGCGGCGCGACAGCACCTGGATGGTGCGCCGAATCTCGTCGTCGCGGCCGATGACCGGATCGAGCTTGCCCGCGCGTGCATCGGCGGTGAGATCGCGGGCATATTTCTTCAAGGCGTCATACCCCTGCTCGGCCGTTGCCGAATCTGCCGTACGGCCCTTGCGGAGCTCGTTGATCGCCGCATTCAGCGCCTGCGGCGTAACGCCGGCCTTGGCGAGAATGTCGGCGGTCTTGGCCGACTTCTCGACGGCAAGTGCCGTGAGCAGGCGCTCGACTGTAACAAAACTGTCGCCGGCCTTCTTGGCCAGCTCCTCGGCGGTGGAAAACACCTTGGCAAGCGGTTGCGACATGTAGAGCTGGCCATTGCCGCCCTCGACCTTCGGCATCGCATCGAGTGCTGCCTCGACACCCAGTCTGACGTCGCGGGCACGGCCGCCGGCACGCTCGACCAGGGACGCGGCAAGGCCTTCCTCGTCGTCGATGAGCACCTTCAGGATGTGCTCGGGCGTGAATTGCTGGTGGTTGCGCGATAGCGCCATCGTCTGGGCAGCCTGGATGAAGCCGCGGACGCGCTCTGAGTACTTTTCGACGTTCATCAAGTGTCTCCACTCCGTACCCGGCCCGCTTTGCGGCACCGGTCTGGTTCAAGGTGACGGGTCCGCCCAAACGGGCCGGACCCAACTGGGCGTGATATGGTGAGTAAGACGATGTCCCTCAAGAAGCATTGATCGAAGTCAACAAACAAAAAAACGGCGGAGGCTTTGCAGCACTCCGCCGTTTTCCAATTCTTGATCTACCGGCTGTTTGTTGCGCCTGACCGGCGCAACGACCGATCAGCTCTCGGCGACGGCCAGGCCAGCATCGGATGCTGGCGCATCCGCTTCGGCTTCCGGCGCGGCGACACGGCGCGGACGACGGCCACGACGCGGTGCGGCGACAACCTCGCCTTCAGCAACCTCGACGGGGGCCGCTTCGACAGGGGCCGCTTCGGCCTGAGGCGCTTCAGCCTGAGGCGCTTCAGCCTGAGGCGCTTCGGCCTGCTGGACCACGGCCTGATCGGGCTGGCGACGTTCCGGACGACGGCCCTCATGGCGCGGGCGACGCTCGCGGCGGCCTTCACGCGGCTGGCCTTCACCGGCTGCTTCAGGGTTGAGGGCTACCTCGGCGGGCATGCCTTCGATGTCAGGCTGCGGGCCCGTGCCATTAACGGCCGGCTGCGGCTGGACCTGCGACTGCGGGGCGTGGCTCTGCTGAGCATGATGACCCTGCTGGACCGACGACTCGGCAGCGATGTTGCCATTGCCGTCGTCATCGCGCTCATCGTCCATGTCGGCGTCGAAGTCGTCGCGGCTCTGCTGCTGCTGCTGGATCGGCATCTGCGCCATGGCGGCGGCAATGATGCGATTGTAGTGCTCGGCGTGCTGCAGGTAGTTCTCGGCCATCACGCGGTCGCCCGAGCTTTGGGCGTCACGCGCCAGCGTCGCGTATTTTTCGGCAATCTGCTGCGCGGAGCCACGGATCTTCACGTCGGGTCCGTTGCTTTCGTAGTTGCGCGTGAGCGGGTTGGGTCCCTTGCGGTTGCTGTTGTTATTGTTGTTATTATTATTGTTGTTGTTATTGCGACCGCGCATGCGCCTATTCTGCTGTTGTGGCCTCATCAGATTCTCTTCGTGTTGAAATCTTGCTCCGAACGGCTGCCCCTCATAGGCGAGCCGGTTCGAGTTCTTCTGCCGATGTTCGCCCGCAATGGTTGCGCTGGCGCCACATGTCGTCCTTTGTCGGTTACTTGTCTGCCGAACGATCCCCGCACGAAGCTAGAGCGTCGTCTACGCAAGAAGGCAGCAAGTTTCCTAGGGGAAACCGAACGTTTACAGTTACTGCCTGCTTCGTCTCATCCGGTCGCCCGGAAACTAGCGGCATTCACTTTCCTTGCCAAGCGGTTTTTTGCGCTGCTGCAAAGGCCTTTTTCAGAGCCCGAATACGAGCACCCGGTCATTGCCGCCCAAATCCTTGTGATGGGCGATCAGTTGGTAGCCGGCCTGCTCGAATATGCCGCTCACGTCGCGCCTTTGGTCATGGCCTATTTCAAGACCGACCCAGCCACCTTCTTCAAGATGGTGCGCAGCACCCGAGGCGATTTTCCTGTATGGCTCAAGACCGTCCGGGCCGCCGTCCAACGCTCGGCGAGGATCGAAGCTGCGGACCTCTTCCTGCAAATCCTCGATCACTTTGGACGGTATATAGGGAGGATTCGAGACGATTAAATGGTAGCGGCCATCAATCTCGTCAAACCAGCTCGATTTTTTTGTCGAAAAGCGCGCCGCGACGCCCAATTGCGCGGCATTGGCCGCTGCGGTCGCCAGCGCATCGTCGGAAACGTCGACGCCGACGGCAATCGCCCGCGGCTCCTGGGTGACGAGGGCGAGCGCAATCGCGCCTGTGCCGGTGCCGAGGTCGAGTATCCGGCAGGTGCCCTCGCGCGCCGCCGTCTCGCGCACGAAGGGTAGAACGGCGTCGACCAGCGTCTCGGTGTCGGGGCGGGGTTCGAGCGTTTCGGCCGACAGAGCGAGCCGCATCCCGTAGAAATCGCGGAAGCCGAGAATGCGATGGACCGGCTCGCCGGCAATACGCCGGTCGAGCGCCTGCTCGATCTCCGACAGCTGGGTGACAATCCTGTCGGGAGTGGAAATGGCGTCGGTGCGGGACGTTCCGGAAAAATGCTCGACGATCAGCCGCGCATCGAGCGCGGCGTCCGCTATGCCGGCTCCGGCAAGGCGCGCGCGCGCATGGCGCAGGAGTTCGCCTAGCGGCCTGCCTACGGCCTCAGCCATCCGAGCCCATGTCGGCAAGCAGCTTGGTCTGGTGATCGGAGATGAGCGCGTCGACGACCTCGTCGAGCTCGCCCATCATCACCCGGTCGAGCTTGTAGAGCGTCAGGTTGATGCGGTGGTCGGTGAGGCGGCCTTGCGGGAAATTGTATGTACGGATGCGCTCGGAGCGGTCGCCCGAGCCGACCTGCGACTTGCGCGACGAGGAACGTTCCTCGTCGGCCCGGCTGCGCTCCATGTCGTAGAGGCGGGCGCGCAGGATCTGCATGGCGCGGGCCCTGTTCTGGTGCTGCGATTTTTCCGCCTGCACCACCATGATGCCGGTCGGCAGGTGGGTGATGCGCACCGCCGAGTCGGTGGTGTTGACGTGCTGACCGCCGGAACCGGAAGCGCGCATGGTGTCGATGCGGATGTCCTCGGCGCGAATCTCGATGTCGACCTCCTCGGCCTCCGGCAACACGGCAACCGTGGCGGCGGAAGTGTGGATGCGGCCGCTGCCCTCGGTCGCCGGCACGCGCTGGACGCGGTGGACGCCGGATTCGAATTTGAGATGGGCAAACACGCCCTTGCCCGAGACGGTTGCGATGATTTCCTTGAAGCCGCCGGCGTCGCCGTCGCTGGCCGACGCCACCTCGAAACGCCAGCCGCGCGAAGCGGCGTAGCGCTCGTACATGCGGTAGAGGTCGCCGGCAAAGAGTGCTGCCTCGTCGCCGCCGGTGCCGGCGCGGATTTCGAGGATGGCGTTGCGTTCGTCGGCCGCGTCCTTGGGCAGAAGCAGGATCTGGATTTCCCGCTGCAACGCCTCGATGCGATCCTCGACCTCGGGTTTGTCCATCTCGGCGAGCGCGCGCATTTCGGCGTCGGTGCCCTTGTCGGACAGCATCGCCTCAAGATCGGCCAGTTCCTGTTCGGCGCCGCGCAGTTCCCTGATCTTGGCGACCAGCTCCTGCAGGTCGGAATATTCGGACGCCAGTTTCACATAGACGTCGGGGGCTGGCCCAGCCGACATCTGCGCTTCGAGCATGTCGAAGCGCTTGACGACTTGGTCCATTCGGTCATTAGGCAGGCTGATCATAGGGGTATGGAACGGTCGTCCGCAAAGGCCTGCAGCAGCGCACGCATCGGCACGCTGGCGGCAGGTCCGGAAAGGTTGTCGTCGAGGAACGACTTGAGTTCCCCAAGCGGGAGTTCGGTGAGCATCGCCTTGACCGGGCCGATGGAGGCCGGGGACATGGAGATCGAACGGTAGCCGAGACCAAGCAGGGCCATGGCCGAGATCGGCTTGCCGGCAAGCTCGCCGCACAAGGTCACGGGCGTATGGTTGCGCAGGCCCGCATCGGCAATCTGCTTGAGCACGCGCATGAACGGCACCGACAGCGGATCGAAGCGGTCGGCGAGCTGGGTGTTGCCCCGATCGGCGGCCATGACGAACTGGAACAGGTCGTTGGAACCGACGGAGACGAAGTCGACCGCCTGCATCAGCTCGTCGAGCTGCCACAGAAGGGCCGGAACCTCGATCATCGCGCCGACCTTGAGGCTGGTCGGCAGGTGATGGGCGAAGCGCGACAGGTGACGGACCTCGCGGTCGATGATCTCGCGCGCCTGGGTGATCTCGCTGAGCTCGGTGACCATCGGCAGCATGACCTTGAGCTCACGGCCGCCGGCAGCCTTGAGCAGCGCGCGGATCTGGGTGCGCAGCAGGCCGGGACGGTCAAGCGTCAGGCGGATGGCGCGCCAGCCAAGAGCAGGGTTTTCCTCCTCCTGCGCCGAGCCCTTGAAATAGGGCAGCACCTTGTCGCCGCCGATGTCGATGGTGCGGAAGGTGACCGGCCGCCCCTTGGCGGTGTCGAGCACGTCACGATAGAGCTTTTCCTGCGCCTCGGCGCGGGGGAAGGTCGAGGCCACCATGAACTGAAGTTCGGTGCGAAACAGACCGATGCCGGCGGCGCCCGCTTCGGCGAGCTGCGGCAGGTCGACGGCAAGGCCGGCATTCATCAAGAGATCGACATGGATGCCGTCCTTGGTCTGCGAAGGCTTCTTGCGCAGTTCGCGATAGAGCTCCTGCCGGCGCGCGCGGAAACGCACCTTCTCGGCATAGGCAGCCTCGAGGTCGGCCTGCGGGCGCAGGTGCATGATGCCTTCATCGCCGTCGACGATGATCGGATCGCCGTTTTCCGACATGGAAACGGCGCCCTTCATCTGCCCGGCGACGGGAATGCCCATGGCACGCGCCACGATGACGACGTGGCTTGTCGGCGCGCCTTCCTCCAGCACCAGCCCGCGCAGCCTGTCGCGCGGATAGTCGAGCAGCTCGGCCGCCCCCATCGAGCGGGCAACGATGATGGCATCCTTGGGCAACGATTCGGCGATAGCCTCGGGGCCGCGCCCCATGAGCTGGCGCAGCAGGCGGTTGGCAAGATCGTCGAAATCGCTCATCCGCTCGCGCAGATAGGGATCGGACATGTGCAGCATGCGCGCGCGCATGTCGCTCTGCACCTTTTCGACCGCCGCCTCCGCCGTCAGGCCGTTGCGGATCGCCTCTTCGAGGCGGCGCACCCAGCCACGATCATTGGCGAACATGCGGTAGGCTTCGAGCACCTCGCGATGCTCGCCCTCGAAGGCGACGTCGCGACGCGACAGCATGTCGTCGATCGACAGGCGCAGCGAACCGAGCGAATCTTCGAGCCGGCGCAGTTCCTCGTCGCTATCTTCGTTGAACAGGTTGGTGACGACGATACGCGGCTCGTGCAGCACGACATGGCCGAGGCCAACGCCTTCGTTGAAAGAACTTCCGGTGAAACTGGCGGGCCTGGTCAGGTCAAGCTCGAGGCCGGGACGGCTGAGACGGCCGATGTCGCCAGAGGCGATCATTTCGGCGATGACCATGGCAGTGGTTTCGAGCGCCTCGACCTCGTCGTCGCGGTAGTGGCGCATGGTCTTGTTCTGGACGACCAGAACGCCGAGAGTACGCCCTGCCCTGAGCACAGGCACGCCAAGGAAGGAGTGGTAGATCTCCTCTCCGGTTTCCGGCAGGTAGGCAAAGGCCGGATGTTCCTGGGCGTTGGACAGGTTGAGCGCGCGCGCGCTCGCCGCGATCGTGCCGACCAGACCCTGGCCGAGCCTGAGCTGGGCGAGATGGACGGCATTGGGGTTCAGACCGACGGTGGCATAGAGCTCGAGCACCGCGTCGGCGCGCAGCACATAGAGCGAGCAGACCTCGGCCACCATATTGGCGGCGATATCGCGCACGATCCTGTCGAGCCGCTCCTGCGGCTCGAGGGGCTCCGCCATCAACTCGCGGAGCCGTTTCAGAAGTACGCGAGGCCCTGCGGCCATGTCACGCATCATTCACCGTCTCCAATGCTTTGGAACCGGCGCGGCACATGCTGCACGCCGGCAACGCGGTGACGCTCGATTCCTTATACTACTGCTTATCGAGACCGTAGACGGAATGCAAAGTCCGAACTGCAAGTTCGGTGTACGGACCGTCGATCAGGATCGAGATCTTGATCTCGGAAGTGGTAATCGCGCGGATATTGATGCCCTTCTCGGCCAGCGCCCGGAAGGCAGTGGCGGCAACACCGGCGTGGCTGCGCATTCCGATGCCGATGACCGAGACCTTGGACATGCCCTCGTCGTGCTGGACCGCGTCATAGCCAATGTCGGGGCGGATGCGTTCGAGCACGGCAAGCGCCTTGTTCACGTCGCCCGACGGCACGGTGAAGGTCATGTCGGTGAACTTGCCGTCCTCGGAAATGTTCTGGACGATCATGTCGACATTGATGTTGGCCTCGGCCAGCGGCCCGAAGATGCCGCCCGCAACACCCGGCCGGTCGGCGACCCGACGCAACGAGATCTGGGCTTCGTCCTTGGCGTAGGCGATTCCGGTGACGACCTGCTGTTCCACGATTTCATCCTCGTCACAAATGAGAGTTCCAGGCGGATTGAGAAAATCGCCCATTCCCGGCGCATCCGGCTCTTCGAAAGAAGAGCGCACGAAGGTGCGCACCCGATGCACCATGGCCAGCTCGACCGAGCGGACCTGCAGCACCTTGGCGCCGAGGGAAGCCATTTCGAGCATTTCCTCGAACGAGATGCGCGACAGGCGGCGCGCCTTGGGCTCCATGCGCGGATCGGTCGTGTAGACGCCGTCGACATCGGTGTAGATGTCGCAGCGGTCAGCCTTGACCGCTGCGGCGATGGCCACAGCACTGGTGTCGGAACCGCCGCGGCCGAGCGTGGCGATGCGGTTGTCCGGGCCAATGCCCTGGAACCCGGCGATAACGGCGACCTGGCCTTCCTGGAAGCGCTTGATCAGGAACGAGCCGTCGATGTCGAGAATGCGCGCAGCGCCATGGGCGTTGTCGGTCTTGATCGGGATCTGCCAGCCCTGCCAGGAGCGGGCGTTGACGCCGATATTCTGCAGGGCGAGCGCCAGGAGGCCGGCGGTCACCTGCTCGCCCGAGGCAACCACGGCGTCGTATTCGCGCGCGTCGTGCATAGGCGAGGCTTCGCGGGTCCAGGCGACCAGTTCGTTGGTCTTGCCGGCCATGGCCGAAACCACCACCGCAACCTCGTGGCCGGCATCAACCTCACGTTTGACATGCCGCGCCACATTGCGAATTCGGGCGAGATCGGCGACGGACGTCCCGCCGAATTTCATCACGATGCGCGCCATTGAAGCGAGTTGCCCTTGCCTAATGCGCCGGCCTGGAAAGAGGCCGGAAAATGAATGGAAACACCGAGCTTTTAGTGCGGTGCCGAATGCGCGGCCTGCATATCCAAAACGGACAGGTTCCGCAAGGCGCTGAAATTGCTGCCTTGACAATCAACGCGCCAACCCCGACTTCCTTTTGCTCGAAGGAGACCACAACAATGCCAGATCCCCGCCCATCGACCATCGATGCCGGAGAAGTCGAGCGGTTCTCGGCGCTCTCAGCCGAATGGTGGAACCCGAACGGCAAGTTCCGCCCGCTGCACAAGTTCAACCCCGTGCGCCTCGGCTATATCCGCGACCAGGTGGCCCAGCGCTTCGGCCGCGACACCCATGCAGCTCGCCCCTTCGAGGGCCTGCGCATTCTCGACATCGGCTGCGGCGGCGGCCTGCTGTGCGAGCCGATGGCCCGGCTGGGCGCCGAAGTGGTAGGTGCCGACGCCTCCGCGACCAACATCGAGGTCGCCAAGATCCATGCGGCGGAAGCCGGCGTCGACGTCGACTATCGCGCCACAACGGCGGAAGACCTGGCCGATGCGGGCGAAAAGTTCGACATCATCCTCAACATGGAAGTGGTCGAGCACGTCGCCGACGTCGATTTGTTCGTCAAGAAGTGCGGCGAGATGGTGAAGCCGGGCGGCATCATGTTCGTCGCCACCATCAACCGCACCTTCAAGGCACTGGGCCTGGCGATCGTAGGGGCCGAATACGTGCTGCGCTGGCTGCCGCGCGGCACCCATCAATATGGCAAGCTGGTCCGCCCCGAGGAGCTCGAAAAGGCGATTGCCGGCGCGGGCCTCGTCACCATCGACCGCACCGGCGTGACCTACAATCCGCTGACGGACCGCTGGCAGAAATCCCGCGACATGGACGTCAACTACATGGTGCTGGCGGAAAAGGCGGCTTGAGGCCGCCTGAGCAGTATTTCTTCAAGATTTTCGCGCCCTTCTTCGGCATAATCCCTCCCGCCCGCCTGCCCTTTGAGCAAGGCTGGCGTGGGGAGATAGTGCGATGAACGCCGACGACGCCCGCCGTTTTGCATTGGCACTGCCCGAGACAATCGAAAAGTCGCATTTTGGCAAGGCGGACTTTCGGGTTCGCAACCGCGTCTACGCGACACTACCGGAAAGCGCCGATGCCGTGGTCAAGCTGACGCCAGACCAGCAGGAATTGCTTGCAAGCAGCGAGCCGGCGATCTTTCAACCGGTGAACGGCGGCTGGGGTCGGCAGGGCTGGACCCGGATATCCCTTGCTGCCGCGGACGAGCCTACACTGAGAAGCGCCCTTGCCATGGCGTGGCGAAACACCGCCCCGGCCACGCTTTGCAAGGCATTCGACCTATCCTCAGCCGGCAGGAGCAAGCCGGTCTGAGCGGACGGCAGGAGAACGCCCTGTCACACAGGGCGTCACCTCTGCGCCATTGTGGTGAGCGTGACGCCGACGAGGATGATCAAGCCGCCGGCCCAGGTCAGTGGACCATAGCTCTCGCCCAGAAACAGCGTGCCCGCAATCAGGCCGACGGCGGCCGCGACATAGCCGATCTGGCTGAGATAGACCGGCCCGCCGACGGCCTGCAGCCGGAAGAAGAAGGCAAACATCGCCGAGGATGCCGCGACCTGGGCGAGCACCAGCAACGGCATGTCGGGCAACAGATGCGCGGACGAGACCTGCCCAGTGGCCATGGACAGCGCAATCAGGATCAGCGCCGAGGCGAGGTGGCTGCCGGCGGCAAGCTCGATCGGCCCGGATTTCTGCGGCCAGTCGAAGGTGCGGTAGATGTTGCCCGCCGCAAGGAAAACCGGGATCAGCAGGCCGACGCCGATCCACAGCAACTCGGCCGGCCGGTCGGCCTGGCCGCGCGTCGAGGCGACAATGAGCGCGCCGACGAAGCCGATGGCGATGCCCAGGACACCCAGCCGGTTCGGCTGGCTGACGCGCAAGACGATCGACATGACCAGCGTGACAACAGGCGACAGCGTGAACATCAGCCCCGTATAGCCGGCGCCGAGATGCGGCATGGCGGTGAACATCAAAAGATTGGGTATGGCGTAGGAAATCGCCGCCGCGATGAAGAAGTAGCGCAAGCGGTGCGCGTCGAGCGCCACGCGCTTGCCCTTGCCGAGCAGCGTCAACAGCAGCACGCTGCCCGCGCCGAAGGAGATGACGAGGGACCACAGCAGCGGAGGAACGCCGGCCTCGACGGCGAGCTTGCCGAAGGGCAGCGTCAGCCCGAGCAGCGCTCCGGTGACGACGAGCAGGCCAATGGCCGAATTCCACACGATGTTCATTCAGGCCCCGATGCGCACTTCCCAGCACAGCAATCGATGCCAGACAACACGGCGCCAGAGAACCGGGGGTCGATTGGGCCAGGCGAAGAGCTTTGTTCCGAGCCGGGTTGGTTGTGGCCAAGTTACGGCATGGATTCCCGACACTCTCCGCTCGTTTCACTCGCTCACGAGGCCGGGAATGACGAGCTTCATCTACGCCTGCACCAATGATCTGTACCAATCATTGGCATTGGTGACGAGAGGAGGCCGCAGACGCAATCCGTCATTCCCGACCTCGTGAGCGACCACAGGGAGCGGAGAGTGTCGGGAATCCATGCCTCAACCGAGTCGTGCGACAAAGCCGGCGTACAAGACCGATGAAGTCGCAAAAGGGCGCTCAGTTGCGATCATCAGGAAAAACGGGCAGCGGCATGAAATCGACGCCGTCTTCGGCCAGCCCCTTGGCCTCGTCGAGGGTCGCGGCGCCATAGATGCCGCGCGCCTCGGCTTCGCCGAAATGGATCTTACGCGCTTCCTCGGCGAACTTGTCGCCGACATTCTCGGCGTTCTTGCGCACGTTCTCGGACATTTCCTTGAGCGCGGCCATGACCTTGCGCTGTTCCTCGCCCATGGCGAGCGCGATCTTGTCCTGCTTGCGCGAGGTCGAGACGGCAGGCGCCATCAGCGCCTTTTCGACCTTTTGCGAGCCGCATTCGGGGCACGAGACGAAGCAGCGCTTGCGCTGCGTCTCGTAGTCGTCATTGCTGCGGAACCAGGCCTCGAATTCGTGTGCGTGGTCGCAGTGGAGGGAAAAGCGGATCAAGATGCTGCGCCTTTCAAGGCCCCCTCGCCTGCTTGACGGAGCGAAACACCGAAGTCGCGCGCGTTCTTGAGGTTGGGGATCTTCTTGCGCGCATCGGCGGAGTGACGGGTGTCGATCTCGGCCACGATGACACCGGGCTCGTCGTGGCCGGCTTCGGCGAGGATGCGGCCCCACGGATCGATGATCAGCGAATGCCCGAAGGTCTCGCGACCGTCCTCATGCTTGCCACCCTGCGCGGCGGCGACGACGAAGGCGCCGTTCTCGATGGCGCGGGCGCGCAACAGCATGTGCCAGTGGGCAAGGCCGGTCTGGCGGGTGAAGGCGGCGGGAACGGTCAGCAATTCGGCGCCGGCAAGCGCCACGGCGCGGAACAGTTGCGGAAAGCGCAGGTCGTAGCAGATGGCGAAGCCGAACTTGCCAAGCGCGGTGTCGGCCACGATGGCCTCCTTGCCCGGCTCGTAGGCCGAGGATTCGCGCCAGCTTTCGCCATTGTCGAGGTCGACGTCGAACATGTGGATCTTGTCGTAGGTGGCGAGCGTCGACCCGTCCGGTCCGAACAGGAAGGCGCGGTTGGCGAGCTTGCCGTCGGGGCGCACGATCGCCGTCGAGCCGACATGCAGGTGGATGCCGAGTTCGGCGGCGAGCCGGCGGCCGGCGGCGACGATCGGGTCGCGCTCCTCGGACGTAAACGCAGCGGCCCGCGCATCCCTGTCGCCGACGATGGCGCCGGTCATCTCGGGCGTCTGCACATAGGCCGCGCCCTGGCCGGCGGCCTCGCGCACCAGCGCCTCGAAATCACGCGCGTTGCGCTCAGGCTCCTTGCCGGAACGCATCTGCACCGCTGCCGCCTTGAAAATTGCCATCACCTATACCCTCAACCAAGCGAACCGGATGCCAGCAGACCGTCGAGCCTGCCCTGCTCTTCGAGCTCATGGAGATCATCGCAGCCACCGACATGCACGTTGCCGACGAAAATCTGCGGGAAAGTCGCGCGGCCGCTGGCACGCGTAATCATTTCCTGCCGAAGTTCAGGCGAGAAGCTAGCGTCATGCTCGGTGAAAGCAACGCCCTTGCGCTCGAGCAGGCGTTTTGCCGCCGTGCAGTAGCCGCACATCATGCGTGTATAGATCGTGACGTCGATCATGGCAGAAACCCGTTATTCTTGGCCGACTATATAGTGGCTGCCTCGTCGGGCCGGAAGTCCCCCGGCAGCACGCGGGCGAAGGTCAGTACGTCGACCGCGCTCGCCCCGCTTTTCTTCAGCGCGCGCGTGACCGCAGCGACAGTGGCGCCGGTCGTGTAGACGTCGTCGACGACGAGTACGCGGCGGCCACGGATCTCGATCTCGGCTTCCGGCGGGACGGCGAAGGCTGCGCGCACGTTGTCCTCGCGTTCGCGCTGGCCGAGCCCGACCTGCTGGCGCGTGCGCTTGACGCGGCGGACGGCAGTCGGCGCAAAGGGCAGCTCGGCAAGTGCTGCAATGGTGCGCGCCAGTTCCGCCGACTGGTTGAACTGGCGCCAGAAGAAGCGGCGCCAGTGCAGCGGCACCGGCACGACGACCTCGGCGTCAGCGACAAGTTCGGCGCCTGCCCTCAGCATCCAGCGCGCCATCCAGGGGGCGAGATCGGTGCGGTCGCGGAACTTGAGGCCCTGGACCATCTGGCGGGCGACGCCGGAATAAGCGACGGCGGCGCGGGCACGCGCGAAGGGTGGCGGGTTGGCGATCGCCTCGGCGGACAGGAAGCCGGCACCGAAATCATGGGCAAAGGGCGTGCCCATCACCTCGCACCAAGGCTTCTCCAAGAAGCGCAACCTGGGCCAGCACGCACCGCAGAGCGCACCGGGCTGCGTGACCAGCCTGCGGCAGCCGGGACAGACCGGCGGAAACAGCATCCGCGCCGGCCAGGCAGCCGCAGCAATGGCGAGGCTCTTGATCTCCGGCATCAGATCGGCCACGACAGGTTAGGGTCGGGCGACCATATCAGAAACCCGGCAAACAAGGACATCTGCCAGTGCAAGCCATTTTCGACGCCAGCCTCGTGATCGCGCGCCGCCGCCGGGCCCTTTCGCAAGCCGTCGCGGGCGCGGATTTCCTGGTGGCCCGCGCCGCCGAAGACCTCGCGGATAGATTGGCCGTCGTGGAGCGCAAATTCGAGCGAGGTGCTGCGATTTTCGGTGTCAGCCCGGCGGCAACGGCGGTGCTGGCGGCCAGCGGCAAGGTCCAGGACGTGGTCCGCATCGAGGCTGATCGGGATTTCCTCGGCGGCGGGCCCGGCATCGTCTCCGATCCGGAAACGATCGCGCTCGAACCCGAGAGCATCGATCTCGCGTTGTCGCTGCTAGCCCTGCAGGAGGCCAACGACGTTCCCGGCCAATTGATCCAGATCAGGCGGGCGCTGCGGCCGGACGGGCTGTTCCTCGGCGTCATGGCCGGTGCGGGCACGCTGGCCGAACTGCGCGAAAGCCTGCTCGCGGCGGAAACCGAACTGACCGGCGGCGCGAGCCCGCGGGTGTTCCCCTTCACCGACGTGCGCGATGCCGGAGCGCTGCTGCAGCGGGCAGGCTTTGCCTTGCCAGTTGCCGATGCGGAAACGGTGACCGTGCGCTACGACACGATGTTCGCGCTGATGGCGGACCTGCGCGCAATGGGCGTGACCAACAGCCTGACCGATCGCTCGCGTATGCCGGCAACGCGGCGGCTGTTCCAGCGCGCGGCCGAAATCTATGCCGAGCGCTTTTCCGACCCGGACGGCCGAGTGCGGGCGAGTTTTTGCTTCGTTTGGCTGTCGGGATGGGCGCCAGCCCCCTCGCAGCAGAAGCCGCTCAAGCCGGGTTCGGCGCAGGTATCGCTCGCCAAGGTGCTCGGCGAGGACGGCAAGAAGTAGCGCTTGCCCTTTTGGAGTGCAGCGCGTCCATTCGGACGCGCAGTGCTATCCTAAGGGTTCAGACCCTTCTGGATTTCGCCATTGTTGTCACCCCAAAGGATCTGGAGCTGGTTGGCCAGTTGCGAGAAGCCGCCAATCATGGCGAGAGCAATCAGGGCAGCAATCAGGCCATACTCGATGGCCGTGGCTCCGTTTTCGTCTTTCAGAAATCGCAAGATCATCGGTCGCATCCACCTGTCTCGTTGCGTAAACCATAGCCGCTACAGATTAAGAAAGGTTAACGACACAGCCTTAACGGGCCATGAAGCGATGCCGGAACATTTTGCCACCAGGGGAAACCATCTGGCAGAATGCACGGGATAGGAGGCTTAGAGCGTCCTCAGCATTGACCGCTGCGCGTACCATTGGCCTGGATGACGCAAATGGACTGTGGCGTTTCCTGCAGCACGCTGCGGCGCAAAGTGTAGTTGTTGTTTCGGCCGATCGAGCCTGTGGTGGTGAAGTCGAGTCCGTCGAACCTCATCTGGCCGAGCTGAAGCCGGCTGTCCCGGTCGAGGAATGACGTCGCAACCAGCGCCAAGGCGACGGCCACGCCGCCGAACAGCAAGGTGACCCGCAGAATTCCCGCGCCGGCCCTGGCGGTTGGGGACTGGCGTTCGGGGCGGATCAGGTTCCACTCCTCATCAGCTTGCATCGGCAATTTCCCTCGCGAAAGACCGTATCGCGCGCCGAGGAAGGCAATCGGCGACAGCTAAACATTTCACGATTGGATAAACTTTGCCTTAACGCTGATCGGCGCAGGCGCGGCTGCCGCTTCTGGTGCGGGGCCGGCTTGTCAGAGCAGATCGATCAAGAACGGGATCAGCGGTTCGTCGGCGGGCGGCATGGGATAGTCGCGCATTTGCTTGGGCCGGACCCATTTGAGCGCCTGGCCTTCCCTCGGCTCGGGCGTACCCCAGAAACGCCGGCAGATATAGAGCGGCATCAGCAAGTGGAAATCATCATAGGTGTGGCTGGCAAACGTCAGCGGCGCAAGACAGGCGATCTTGGTCTCGATGCCGAGCTCCTCGTGCAGCTCGCGCACGATCGTCTGCTCCGGCGTTTCGCCGTGCTCGACCTTGCCGCCGGGAAACTCCCACAGCCCGGCAAGCTGCTTGCCCTCCGGGCGCTGGGCGAGAAGGACGCGGCCGTCGGCATCGACAAGGGCGCAAGCCGCGACCAGCAGCAGACGTTTGGGCTGTTCGGTCACGTCAATCCTCCGGCGGGCGGCGATAGTGGTAGCGATAGACTTCCTTGAAGCCCATCTTGCTGTACAGGCGGATGGCGTCGTGGTTGTCGGCCTCGACCTGAAGCCAGGCCTGACGCGCGCCGCGCAGACGGGCCCATTTCAGCGACGACAGGATCAACCGGCGACCGAAGCCCTTGCCACGCTCGGCCTGGCTGGTGGCGATCTCGAACAGGCCAGCAAGGTCGTTGTCGTGGACGCAGATCGCCGTCGCCACCGGCTTTTCGTCCTGCTGGAGAATGAACAGTCCGGCCTCCGGCTGGATGGCGCCGATGATCTCGGACAGTCCTGCCCTGAGCGAAGGATCGAACCCATGCACCGCCATGGAGGCGCCGACGAAGCGGCCGATGTCCTTGAGCGGGATCTGGTCCATGGCGCCATCGACGAGGCCGTCGTCGAGCGATAGCCGCATCACCAGCGATTCCGAAAAGATGCTCCAGCGCTCGCGGTCGAGATAGGCGGCGACCGCCGATCCCGACAGCGGCGACATGCGGAAGGTCAGCGGCCGGCCATAGGCCTCGAAGCGACGCGCGGCGCGGGCGATGCGGTCTTCGATGTTGCGAATGTCGGCAGGATCGAGCGGATTGACGGAATTGAGCCGCTTGGCCGGATGGCCCGCCGTCAGCCGGACCAGCCAGGTGCCGTCATAGTGGACAGCCGCCGCCGGCCAGGCGCGAAAGCCCGCCGCCTCGTAGCGGCGGACGATCGCGAGTTCATGCGACGGGCGGTTCTGGTTCACGTGGGCTATCAGCTCCGGTAGTCGCCGTTGATGGCGACATATTCCTTGGTCAGGTCGCAGGTCCAAACCGTGGCCTTCCCGCGACCGATGCCGATGTCGGCGCGGATGACGATGCTGTCGCCCTTCATATAGGCCGACGTCGCCTCTTCGGAATAGGTGGGGTCGCGCTCGCCATTGTGGGCGAGGCGGTTATCGCCGAACCAGATCGACAGCAGGTCGCGGTCGGCCGGCTCGCCGGCCTTGCCGACGGCCATGACGACGCGGCCCCAGTTGGCGTCCTCGCCGGCGACCGCCGTCTTGACCAGCGGCGAGTTGGCGATGGAAAGCGCGATGCGCTTGGCCGAACGGGCCGACTTGGCACCGGTGACGGTGACTTCGATCTGCTTGCGCGCGCCCTCGCCGTCGCGAACGACCTGGATGGCGAGCGTCTTCAGCATCTTGTTGAGCGCACGGCGGAAGGCGCCGAGACGCGCATCATTGGCGTCGGTTATCGCGGGCGCGCCGCGCTTTGCGGCGGCACCGGTGGCAAACAGCATCAGCGTATCGGAAGTCGAGGTGTCGCTGTCGACGGTGACGGCGTTGAACGTCTTGGCAGTGCCGCGCGACAGCATGTCCTGCAGCACCTCAGCCGAGATCGGCGCGTCGGTGGCAACGAAAGACAGCATCGTCGCCATGTCGGGCGCGATCATACCCGCCCCCTTGGCGATGCCGTTGATGGTGACGTCGGCGTCGCCGAGCTTGACCGTTGCAGTGACCACCTTGGGATAGGTGTCGGTGGTCATGATGGCCTTGGCGGCCTCGGTCCACTGGTCGGGCTTCGCATCTTTGACCATGCCCGAAAGCAGGTGGCTGAATTTCCCCGCATCGAGCGGCTCACCGATGACACCGGTGGAAGCCAGGAAGACGTCACCCGAGGTGCAGCCGGCGGCCTTGGCCGCGGCCTCGCCGGTCAGCGTGGTGGTTTCGCGGCCCTTCTTGCCGGTGAAGGCATTGGCGTTGCCGGAATTGACCACCAGGATGCGCGCCTTGCCGCCGGCAAGGTTCTGCCGGCAGAAATCGACCGGCGCAGACGGGCACTTGGAACGGGTGAACACGCCGGCGGCCACAGTCCCTTCGTCGAACACCATGGCCAGCACGTCGGTGCGGCCCTTGTACTTGATGCCCGCTTCGGCGGTGGCGATGCGCACGCCTTCGATCGCGGGCATCTTGGGATATTTCTTCGGTGCAAGCGGGGAAACGGCAGTCGACATGTAGAACCTCTGCGGGCTCGGGAAACGGTTGAAGCTGGCCCCGTTTGCCCGATAGCGCGAGGCTTCGCAAGGCGTTTTGCCTCACGAAACCGTGGTCCAGGCCGTCTATGCACCGCCGGATCGAGCAGGCGGCGAAGGTGACTCGGGATGAGCACGGCGCAACACCAACTCCGCCAGTCCGAATGGCCAGCGATGGCGCTTCGGCAAACAAAAAAGGGCGGCGCCGAATGACACCGCCCTTCCTGAATAAAAATGTCGGAACGAATTATTTCTGGGCGTCGATCGCGTCGATGGCCTTCTTGAGCTCCGGATCGGTGACGTCGACCTTGCCCTGGTCACGGATCTGCTTGACCAGCTCGATGTACTTCTCGCGGATGAGGAGCGACTTAACCTGATCCTTGACGGCGTCGAATGCCGGCGGCTGCTGGGCGCGCTTGTCCTCGAGCTTGATGATGTGCCAGCCGAACTGTGTCTGCACCGGCTCCTTGGTGTAGGCGCCAACTTCGAGCGCCATCGCCGCCTTCTCGAACTCCGGCACCATCTGGCCAGGGCCGAAGAAGCCGAGATCGCCGCCGCTGGTCTTGCCGCTCGGATCGGTGGTGTTTTCGTTGGCGAGCTTCTGGAAGTCCTCGCCGCCGTCGAGCTTCTTGATGATGGCGTCGGCCTCTTCCTTGCTCTTGACCAGGATGTGGCGGGCGTGAACCTCGTTGACCGGCGTCTGGGCTGCGATTTCCTTGTCGTAGCGGGCGCGGATCTCGTCGTCGGTGATCTTGCCGGCCACTTCCTTGTCGACCAGTTCACCGTGCAGCGCGCGCTGGTTGAGGAAAGCCATCTGGCGCAGGAATTCAGGATCCTTGTCGAGGCCCTTCTCGACGGCCTGAGCGGCCATCAGCCTGATCTCGATGATGGACGACAGCGCCGCCGCGCGGCGTTGTTCGGGCGGCAGGCGGCCGAACTGGGCGCCGAGTTCCTTTTCGGCGAGGGCGATGTCGGCCTCGGTGACAGGCTGGCCGTTGACGGTAGCCACGACCGCGTTGGGGTCGACGGGCGCAGCTGCGGGGGCCGCAGGCTGGGCCGGCGCGGCGTCCTGTGCCAAGAGCGGCAGCGACGACAGCGCCACGAGGCCTGCGGCAAGCCCGAAGCGGGCAAGCGAAGCGCTACGGAACGAAATAGACATCTAAACTCTCCGGTGGGATGATGACCGTGGTTCCAAATCAACCTGAATGTGGCGGAATTTGGCGTCTCCGGCAGCTTCTCTGCAACGTTGACATAAGTTGTGCCCCCTCTTATCTGTCCATCGTCTTCGCGTCCAGAAGCGTTTTATCCGTGGCGCTTGGAGCGTTGAATCTGCAACCGTCTCACCCCGGCAGGTTCAGCCGGCAGACAGTCGGTATCATTCGAATTGAAAGGACCACTTGATGGTCAGTCTCGGCGGTATCGCCCGTAAGATTTTCGGTTCCTCCAACGACCGCCGCGTCAAGGCGACCCGACCTCGGGTGGAAGCGATCAATGCCCTGGAAAATGAGCTCCAGGCGCTTTCCGACGAACAGCTTCGTGCACGGACCGAGCAGTTCCGTCAGGACCTCGCCAACGGGGCGACGCTCGACGACCTGCTGATCCCGGCATTCGCTACCGTGCGCGAGGGCGCACGGCGCGCACTCGGCCTGAGGCCGTTCGACGTGCAGTTGATCGGCGGCATGGTGCTGCATGGCCGCGGCATCGCCGAAATGCGCACCGGCGAGGGCAAGACGCTGGTCGCCACCCTGCCCGTCTACCTCAACGCGCTGACCGGCAAGGGCGTGCATGTCGTTACCGTCAACGACTACCTCGCCAAGCGCGACGCCGAATGGATGGGGCGTCTCTACAAGTTCCTGGGACTGAGCGTCGGCATCATCGTGCACGGCATGTCCGACGAGGAGCGCCGCGAGGCCTATGCCTGCGACATCACCTACGCCACCAACAACGAACTCGGCTTCGACTATCTGCGCGACAACATGAAGTATGAGCGCGCCCAGATGGTGCAGCGCGGCCACTTCTTCGCCATCGTCGACGAGGTCGACTCGATCCTGGTCGACGAAGCGCGTACGCCGCTGATCATTTCCGGTCCGCTCGAGGACCGCTCGGAGATGTACAACACCGTCGACGCCTTCATGCAGAACCTGGTGCCGTCCGACTACGAGGTCGACGAAAAGCAGAAGACAGCCATCTTCACCGAGGAAGGTACGGAGAAGATGGAGAACATGCTGCGCGCGGCGGGCCTGCTCAAGGGCGAGTCGCTCTACGACATCGAAAACGTCGCCATGGTCCATCACGTCAACAACGCGCTGAAGGCCCATCGCCTGTTCCAGAAGGACAAGGACTACATCGTCAAGGACGGCGAGATCGTCATCATCGACGAATTCACCGGCCGTATGATGCCGGGCCGCCGCTTCTCCGAGGGTCTGCACCAGGCGCTGGAAGCCAAAGAGCACGTGGCGATCCAGCCGGAGAACCAGACGCTGGCTTCTGTCACCTTCCAGAACTATTTCCGCATGTACGAAAAGCTCGCCGGCATGACCGGCACGGCGCTGACGGAAGCGGAAGAGTTCGCCAACATCTACAATCTCGACGTGACTGAGGTTCCGACCAACCTGCCGGTCAGCCGCATCGACGAGGACGACGAGGTCTATCGGACCGTCGAGGAAAAATACAAGGCGATCGTCCGCGAGATCCGCGAGGCCAACGCCAAGGGCCAACCCACGCTCGTCGGCACCACCTCGATCGAAAAGTCGGAGCAACTCGCCGCGCGCCTGCGCCAAGATGGCTTCAAGGACTTCGAAGTGCTGAACGCGCGTCACCACGAGCGTGAAGCCTCGATCGTGGCCCAGGCCGGCAAGCCGGGCGCCATCACGATTGCCACCAACATGGCCGGCCGCGGTACCGACATCCAGCTCGGCGGCAACGCCGACATGCGCATTGCCGAGGAACTGGCCGACATGCCGGCGGGGCCCGAGCGCGACGCCAAGGAAAAGGCGATCCGCGAGGACGTCGCCCGCCTCAAGGAAAAGGCGCTCGCCGCCGGCGGCCTCTACGTGCTTGCCACCGAACGCCACGAAAGCCGCCGCATCGACAACCAGCTGCGCGGCCGTTCGGGTCGCCAGGGCGATCCGGGCCGGTCGAAGTTCTTCCTGTCGCTGCAGGACGACCTGATGCGCATCTTCGGCTCCGAGCGCATGGACGGCATGCTGCAGAAGCTCGGCCTCAAGGAAGACGAGGCCATCATCCATCCCTGGATCAACAAGGCGCTGGAAAAGGCGCAGAAGAAGGTCGAGGCGCGCAACTTCGACATCCGCAAGAACCTTCTCAAATATGACGACGTCCAGAACGACCAGCGCAAGGTGGTGTTCGAACAGCGTATCGAGCTGATGGATGCCGAGAGCCTGTCCGAGACGGTCGCCGAGATGCGCAACGACGTGATCGACGATCTCGTCTCCAAGCACATCCCGGAAAACGCCTATGCCGAACAGTGGGATGTCGCGGGTCTCAAGGAAGGCGTGCTGCAGAGCCTCAATCTCGACCTGCCGGTCGACGAGTGGGCCAAGGAAGAAGGCATCGCCGAGGAGGAGGTGCGCGAGCGCATCACGGCCGAGGCCGACAAGGCAGCCGCCGATCGCGCCGAACGCTTCGGCCCCGACGTGATGACCTATGTCGAACGCTCGGTCGTTCTGCAGACGCTCGACCATCTGTGGCGCGAGCACCTGGTCAACCTCGACCACCTGCGTTCGGTCGTCGGCTTCCGCGGCTATGCCCAGCGCGACCCGCTGAACGAATACAAGGGCGAGGCCTTCGAGCTGTTCCAGGCGATGCTCGGCAATCTGCGCCAGGCAGTGACGTCGCAACTGATGCGCGTCGAACTCGTCCGCCAGGCGGCCGACGCCCCGCCGCCGGAAGCGCCTGAGATGTTCGGTCACCACATCGACGGGACGACCGGCGAAGACGATTTCGGCGATGGTTCGGTGGCGGTCCTGGAGGATGCGCGCGTCGTCGCCGCCGAAGACCGCGACCCCAACGACCCCGCGACCTGGGGTCGGGTCGGCCGCAACGAGGCATGCCCCTGCGGTTCGGGCAAGAAATACAAGCACTGCCACGGCACCTTCGCCTGACAGGCTCCGGCAGCTGAAAACTGAATGCGAAACGGCGGCCCGACGGGGCCGCCGTTTTCGTTTCTAGATATGCCTGCAGGTGCCGAGTTCGGCTTTGACGCCATCCAGCGAGGCGGCTCCGATATTCTTCGTTTCACGCCGGCCCGCCATTCGCCAGCTCGATCAGGTTGCACAAAGCCGCCACGCCGAGGCGGTTGATGTGCCTGCGTCCCAACGCGATGTTCATCCGCATGGCAATCTCTTCCGCGTTGGCGCCGCGCAGATCGGAGAGCTTCTCGATGCCGATTTCCTCGAGATAACGGATCATCGCCGGGCCAATCGAATGGGCTCGCAGCATCGCCTGGCGTTCTTCATCCGAGATCATGTCGCCCTCCCCTCGCCGGTGGAAGTTCATCCAACCGTTTCTTAATCGCTCTCGACTAGACCCTGTCAGCAAGAATTGCGGAAGATGGAGTGTATTGAGTGCGTTTTTCCGCTGCGATGACCGCCGAGCGCCTGTTGCCAGGGCGGCTTGCCCTGCGCGTCATGCCATTGCTGCACCGGATCGACACGTTGTTGTTCAGCGCCGACGAACGCAGCGAGGCCGGCCGCGTGTCGCTCTTTGCCTTCGCCGTCCGCATCGTCAGCGCCGCTATCGCCTTCGTCAGCCAGGTGCTGCTCGCCCGCTGGATGGGCAGCTTCGAATACGGAATTTACGTGCTGGTTTGGGTAACGATGGTGATCGTCGGAAGCCTGTCCTGTTTCGGCGTCCACACCTCCGTCATCCGCTTCATCCCCGAATACCGCGAAAAGGGCCAGCTCGCCGAACTGCGCGGACTGCTGATTGCCAGCCGATTGTTCGTGCTCATCGCTTCGACTGTTATCGCGGCCAGCGGAGCGGCTGGCGTCTGGCTGTTTGCCGACAGAATCGAGAGCTACTACATCGTGCCGTTCTTCCTCGGCATGTTCTGCCTGCCGATGATTGCCCTGACGGACGTGCTGCAGGGGCTGTCACGCGCCAATTCCTGGGCCTTCCCTGCCCTCGTTCCGGCTTACATTACGCGCCCGGTTCTCATCCTGGCTTTCATGGCGATCGCGTATGCGCTGGGTTACGCGCCAACAGCCGAGACCGCGTTGATCGCTTCGATCATGGCATGCTACATAACCACGATCGGCCATTTGGTCAGCGTCACCACACGGCTGAAAAAGCGTTTCCCGGCGGGGCCAAGCACCGTGCGGCTCGGCTACTGGCTGAAGATCTCGCTGCCTATCTTCCTGGTCGAGAGCTTCTTTTTCCTGCTCACCAATGCCGACGTGCTGATGGTCGGCTTCTACCTGGAGCCGGACCAGGTGGCGGTCTATTTCGCCACAGTCAAGACGCTGGCGCTGGTGCATTTCGTCTATTTCGCCGTCAAGGCAGGTGTTGCCCCGCGCTACGCGCAGCTCAGCCATGGCGACCCCGAAAAGCTGGCCAGCTTCGCCCGCGAGACCGTGTCCTGGACCTTCTGGCCGTCGCTGGCGATGGGTCTGTTGGTGCTGGCGCTCGGCAAGCCGCTGCTGATGCTGTTCGGCCCCGAATTCGACGCCGGCTATCCGCTGCTGTTCCTTCTCTCGGCGGCCGTGCTGGCGCGCTCGGCCGTTGGCCCCTGCGAAAGCCTTCTGACCATGAGCGGCAACCAGAACATCTGCGCCGCGGTCTATGCGGCGACGCTGGCGCTGAACGTCGCCCTCAATGTCATACTGCTTCCGACGCTTGGCCTTTGGGGCGCTGCAATCGCCACGTCGGCAGCGATGGTCTTCGAGGCCAGCGCATTGTCCTTCACCGTCTGGCGCAAGCTCGGCATCGTCATGGTGGTGTTCATCCCGCCCAGTTCGAAGACGGGGACAGCGTGATGGCCGCCAAGCCCATTATCGAGGAATCCAGCGGAGGCCCCAGCGGCGCGATGATTGCCGGTATCGCCGGCATTGCCGAAAGCGCTGCAGAAGCGGCCGAGCTCGAACTGATCTGCACTGAGCGCCCATTGCGGCGGCTTGCCGTCTATCCGGCATCGGCCGGCTTCGACCTGGTCGAAGAACTCGACCATCTATGGGCGCGCACCATCGAACCCAATGTCTTCTTCAACCCCCGCTTCCTTGCACCGGCCATGCCGCGGCTGGAAGACCGCGAGGTGCGCCTCGCCGTGATCCGCGACGGAGACGAACATCGCAGCCGGCTCAGGCTGCTGGTGCCGTTCTCGGTCGAAAAGCCGGCGATACCGCTCGCCGTTTCCGTGATGCGAACATGGTCGAACCCGTTCGGGCCGCTCGGCACGCCGCTGCTCGACCGCGACGACCCCGAAGGCGTGATCGCCGATTTCTTCGAAATGCTGGCGCGGCCGCACCTCAAGCTGCCGAAGGTTTTGGTACTGCCGGACATGCGCCTCGACGGTGCGGTGGCGCGCATGCTGAGTGTTGCCGCCGACACGCGCGGACTGCCACTGCTCGTCACAGCCCGTTTCGAGCGGCCGTTTCTCGAAAGCCAACTTGAAGGCGGGGACTACCTCAAGGGTTCGCTCGGCAACCGCCACTATCGCGAGTTCCGCCGACTTGGCCGCAGGCTCGCCGAACAGGGCGTGGTCGAGCACAGGATCGCCCGCAGCCAGGAGGATGTCCGCCACGCGCTCGAGCAGTTCCTGACACTGGAAGCCTCGGGCTGGAAGGGCCGCAGGCGCACCGCCATGGTGATCGACCGCTACCGCGCCGCCTTCGCACGCGAAGCGGTGCATCGCCTCGCTGAGCGCGACTTGTGCCGCATCCACTCGCTGACGCTCGACGGGCGCGCCATTGCAAGCCTCGTCGTCTTCATCGAAGCCGGCATCGCCTACACCTGGAAGATCGCCTATGACGAAACCCTGTCGGCCTTCTCCCCGGGCGTCCAGTTGATGATGGCGGTAACCGCTCAGCACCTCGAAGATCCCAACATCATGGCAACGGACTCCTGCGCCATTCCGGACCACCCGATGCTCGGACGCATGTGGAGCGAAAAAAAAACGATGGGAACCATCATTGTCGGACTGACGCCAGATGCCGACCGCGCCACCCGGCAGGCGGCATCACAACTGCATCTTCATCGCCAGACGCGCAAGCTCGCCGTCAAGCTGCGCGACAGGATGCGCGGCCTGCTTAAGCGGGGTTAAGCGCCTTGGAGCGCCATGCGTCCGAATGGGCGCACAAAGGACGCTCCAAATTATTGAGTCTGCGCATCGTGCTTTCCGAAAATCGATTCCGATTTTCGGGCCGATGCGCTGTCTTCACGCTTCGCCCGTTCGCGGAAAATGCGGCGGATGACCTTGCCGGTCGTGGTCAGCGGCATCGAATCGACGAACTCGACCTCGCGTGGGTACTCATGCGCCGATAGCCGTTCGCGCACCCACAGCCGGATCTCCTCGGCAAGCGCTACGTCGCCCGCCACGCCGTCCTTGAGCACGACATAGGCCTTGACGATCTCGGTGCGCAGCGGATCGGGCTTGCCGACGGCCGCTGCAAGCGCCACAGCCGGATGGCCGGTCAGACAATCCTCGATCTCGCCCGGACCGATACGGAAGCCGGCGGACGTGATGACATCGTCGTCGCGGCCGAAGAAGTGGACATAGCCGTCCTTGTCCTCGATGCCCTGGTCGCCTGTCGTCATCCACTCGCCGACGAACTTCTTCGCCGTCGCCTCGGGGTTCTGCCAATATTCGAGGAACATCACCGGGTTGGGTCGGGCAATGGCAATCTGGCCCGGTTCGCCCGGTGGCAGGCGGCGGCCCTCGCGGTCGATGATGGCGACACGATGGCCGGGAACGGCCTTGCCGATCGCCCCGCCCCTGGTGACGCCGATGCCCGCGCAAGAGGCGAGCACGGCGTTGCATTCGGTCTGGCCGTAGAACTCGTTGACCGTGAGCCCGAGCTCAGTGGCCGCCCAGTCGTAAGTCTCGCGGCCCAGCGCCTCGCCGGCCGAACCGATGCTGCGCAGGTCGAGCCGGAAGCGCTTGGCGATGTCGGGCACGGCCTTGAGCATGCGCAGTGCCGTGGGCGGGATGAAGGCATTGCGCACGCCCATCTTTTCGACCAGGCCGAGAGCCGCCTCGGGGTCGAACTTGTCGAACCGGGCGGCGACTACGGGAAGACCGCAATAGAGGCCGGGCAGCAAAAGGTTGAGCAGGCCGCCGGCCCAGGCCCAGTCGGCCGGCGTCCACATCTGGTCACCGGGCTGCGGCAGGAATTCATGCGCCATCTGGATCCCCGGCAGATGGCCGAGCAAGACGCGATGGCCATGCAGCGCGCCCTTCGGTGGTCCGGTGGTGCCGGAGGTGAAAATCATCATCGCGGGATCGTCGGGATGAGTCGCCTCGGCCTCGAAGGCCGGCGAATGCGAGGCCTGGAGCCGATGGAAATCGTCGGGCCCGCCGCCATCGACCACGATGACGACCTCGAGCTCCGGCAGGCGGCCCTCGATCACGTTCACCTTGGCGAGCCCGGCCGCGTTGGTAACGATCGCCCTGACCCCTGCCGTCTGCAGCCGGTATTCGAGCGCCTCGATGCCGAACAGCAGCGCCAGCGGTACGGCGATGGCGCCGAGCTTGTAGATCGCGACATGGGCGATGGCCGTCTCGAAACACTGCGGCAGGAGCAGCGCCACGCGGTCGCCGCGCCGCACGCCCTTGGCACGCAAGGCATTGGCAAAGGCGTTGGAGCGCCCGGACAGCTCAGCGAAAGTCAGTTCTTCGGCGTCCCCCTCGGCACGATAGCCAAGCAATGCGATGCGATCGGGATCGACGGCCGCCCAACGGTCGGAAACGGCCGTGCCTATGTTGAACCTTTGCGGGATATTCCAACGGAAATCGCGGTAAAGGGCGTGGTAAGTGTCGCGCCGCTCCAGCATGGACGGTCGTCTCCGCTCCTCCGCAAGTGAACCATTGCGCCGGGCACGAAGCCGCCGGTCGCATTGAACCAGTCTGTCGCGTAGCCCTGGCGGCTGAGCGCGTCAAGACGGTTCGGGTCAGCCCCAGCATGGGCCAGGCTTTTTTGCGGCCCCGTCCATGCCCGGCCCGCCTTTGATCCTTGTCAAGGCGCGCCGGCGCCAAAACAGTAGACTCCACCGACAGTTATCCGAAGATGGAGGCACGCTTGAAACTCCTGATCGCAGCGGCCTTGGCAAGCATGACCTGCACTACGGCTTCGGCGCAGCAAATGAGCTATGGGCAGGCGGAATACCTCAACTCCTGCGCGGTCTGCCACGGCACCGAGGGAAAAGGGGACGGACCCTTGCGCGATCTGCTGGTCAAGAAACCGGCCGATCTGACTCATCTTTCGCAAAGGAATGGCGGAAAATTTCCCTATTCACGGGTCTTTGCGACGATTGACGGGCGATATCTGATGCCGGGTCACGGCGAACGCGACATGCCGGTATGGGGCCGGCAGTTCCTCGAAGAGGACGCCAAGCGCTACGGCCCGAGCGGCGGCGAGGTCGTGACCACGGAGCGCATCCACAACTTGACCAGCTACATCCAGACCCTGCAGCGATGAGTTCGCGAAACATCACAGGCAGGTGGAGGGACAGCCCGTCGGCGGGCATCCCGCGCGGCAATCCGAGCTTACGCCGTGGACGGCTGGCATGCGCCGCGTGAGCGACGGCGGCCGCTCTCGAGCGGGTCAGCGGCTGCGTCCGTTGGAGCCGCACAATGCAGACAGACCCCGATGTGCTTTCATGATAGAGTACAAAAGCCCCTCCGGCTCTTTGAAAAGGGGAATGCCATGAAGTCGAAGACCTTGTCGCATGCCGCGCTAGCGGTAGCCCTCGGCCTGACCGGGACGATTACTGCAAACAAGATTATCGGAAACGGCCACCACGACAGTCCACTTTGCAAGGATGGGAAAGCCGCCACCACCACCTGCGACAATGCCCGAACTTCGATACTGGCGCAGACTCCGCCACACCCCCCGGCCAGCCGATGACGGTGCAGTAGCCATCTCGGGAGCAAACCGTGCCGAAGTCCGATTGACCGCGTTCGCCGGTTTTTCGGGTGGGAAATGGTGCCCCTAGCCGGGATCGAACCAGCACTCCTTGCGGAACTCGATTTTGAGTCGAGCGCGTCTACCAATTCCGCCATAGGGGCCTGTCCGAAACGGACAGAACGGTCGCGGACTATACGGTTGGCTGGCCCCTCGTCAACTGGTCGAACGCGTCTTTGTTCAACTTGATGCAGCTATGTGGCCGAAAGGGCAGAGGAAATGCCGCGACCACCGCCGAACGACGGCGCAGCGACCGCCATGGCATCAGGTTGTGCGACAGATTGTGCCGCGTGCCTGCCTTGCCAATTCGCGAAGGGCCCAAGCATTGTGCGGCGGTGCAATTCTTCCTACACAGGCGACGAATATTTCTTGGCGCCTGGCGTCCATTCGGACATGCAAAAGACGCTTTGACAGTTTGAATCTGCGTGGAGCGCTTGCCGGGATCGATTGCGATCCTCGGGGCGCGCGGTGCGCCAAGGGGGCCTGATGCTTCGCCGAATCTACGACTGGACCCTGTCGCTCGCGGCAAGGAAATCCGCCGAATGGTGGCTGGCTTTCATCGCTTTCATCGAAAGCTCGATCTTCCTCGTGCCGGCCGACGTGCTCTACCTGCCGATGGCGCTGTCGCGGCCGGACCGGGCCTATCGCTATGCCATCGTAGCGACGGTGGCCTCGGTGCTGGGCGGCATCGCCGGCTGGTTCCTCGGCCACTACGCCTTCGAGGCGATCGCCCGGCCGGTGCTGGAGTTCTACGGCAAGTACGACGCCTTCGAAGAGCTGAAGATCGCTTCCGGAACCGGCATCATCCTGTTGATGCTGGTGACCTCGGGACTGGCGCATCTGCCGCCGATCAAGGTGGTCACGATCCTCGCCGGCGTCGTCGGCTTCCCACTCGGCTGGTTCATCCTCTCGGCAATCGTCGCACGCGGTGCGCGCTTCCTGGTGCTTGCCTGGCTGCTCAAGACCTATGGCGAGCCGATCCGGCTGTTTATCGAAGAGCGCCTCGGACTGCTGGCCGGCCTTGCCGCCGGAGTCCTGATTTTGATGTATGTTTTCGTCAGATATTTGCACTGACTCGCCAAGCGCCCCCAAGACCAGTTCGGACCCAAAGACATGACTTCGTTCACCACAGGAACCGGCCGCAGCCAGACGCTGACGGCGCTTTTCCTTGCCATTGCCATGGCCGCGGTCGTCGGCACCGCACTCGGCTTCCAGCACATTGGCGGCTACATGCCCTGCAAGCTCTGCCTCGAACAGCGCACGCCCTACTACATCGGCGCACCGCTGATGGCGGTGGCAGCACTCTCCTCGCTCATGCACTGGCCGGCCTGGCTGACGCGCCTTCTTCTGGCCCTCGGCGGTTTGCTGATGCTCTATGGGCTTTATCTCGGCATCTACCACGCCGGCGTCGAATGGCGTTGGTGGCCGGGTCCGACCGATTGCGCTGCAGTCAGCGGCGTGGTCGACACCGGCGGCAAGGGCCTGCTTGATATCCTCAACGACGTCGTGCCGCCGCGCTGCGAGGATGCGGCCCTGCGCGTGCTCGGCCTGTCCTTCGCCGGCTGGAACGTGATCGCCAGCGCGATCCTGGCCGCGGTGGCGTTCCGTGGGGCGTTCAGGAAGGGGTGACAGTCCCAGGCGGGCTGCTTGCCCCCCTCTGTCCTGAGCTTGTCGGCCGGACATCTCCCCCGCAAGGGGGGAGATCAGCCTTCATCAAGGCTCGAGTTCAACATCCCAATAGAGATAATCCATCCAGCTTTCGTGCAGATGGTTGGGCGGAAACAGCCGGCCGTTGTTGTGCAGGTCGTGCACCGTCGGCTGAAAGGGCTTCTGCAGCGGCCACATCTTGGCCTGTGCCGGCATCAGACCGCCTTTTCTCAAATTGCAGGGTGAACAGGCGGCAACGACGTTTTCCCAGGTCGTCGCCCCGCCGCTGTGGCGCGGAACGACGTGGTCGAAGGTGAGATCCTCGGGCGTGCCGCAATATTGGCACTGGAAGCGGTCGCGCAGGAAAACGTTGAAGCGGGTGAAGGCCGGATAGCGCGACGGCTTCACGTAGTTCTTCAGGCTGACGACGCTCGGCAGCTTCATCGAGAAATTCGCCGAGGACACGGCCTGATCGTATTCGGCGACGATGTTGACGCGGTCGAGGAACACCGCCTTGATTGCATCCTGCCAGGACCACAGCGACAAGGGGTAGTAGCTGAGCGGACGATAATCCGCATTCAGCACTAGTGCTGGGAGCCCATCCGGAGACACGGCAACCGTCACTTCGCTTACCTCCTTGGTCTTCGAACCTAACGGTACGAATACTGTAAGCCCGAGGTGACAGGAATGTGAAGCGTCTTGTCGGTCACAAAACCCGTAAAAGGAGCGCGTTTTTACGACTTCAAACGGGATTTCCGGCCGGCGGCGCGCCATCGCGACCCCGGGTTTGCCGATAATACGCCCAGAACAGCCGAGAAGCGACTCCTCTCCATGGCGCCCACGCCTCGGCCAGCCGAATCAGTGCCTTTTCGCCGGGGCGCGGATCGATGCCCAGCGCATGGCCAACGGCACTTTGCAGCGCCACGTCGCGGGCGGGGAAGATGTCGGGGTGGCCGGCCGCAAACAGCAGATAGACCTCGGCAGTCCACGGCCCGATGCCGGGAATTGCAACCATCGCGGCAATCGCCTCATGCGCCTCGAGCCGGCAGAGGTCGTGCAGATCGAGGCCCTCGGCGGCGGCCTGGGCTACCGCCAGCAAGGCGCGCTGCTTGGGCCGCGACAACCCCGCCTCGCGAAACACTTCTTCGCCGGCGCCAAGCAGCGACTCCGGTGTCAGCGGATCAAGAAGGCCGGTCAGCCTGCCGAAGATCGCGCGCGCGCTCGCGGTGGACACTTGCTGGGAGACGATGATCGAGGCGAGGCTGGCAAAGCCCGGCTCCGACAGCCTGAGCGGCACCTCGCCGGCCATGCCACGCACGACCTCGAGCCGTGGATCGATCGCGCAAAGCGCGTCGAGGCCGAAATTGACGTCATCGAGATTGGAGATCCGGCGCATGGCGTCTCTTGTTAGGTTGCGGCCGGCAACGTAGCAATCGGTTGAGCAACCGTTCAATCCGAAACCGCATACGCCATGGCCACTCCTGTCTTCCGCTTCGCACCCAGTCCCAATGGCGAACTCCATCTCGGCCATGCGCTGTCGGCGCTGACCAACCTGCGCATGGCGGCAAACTGCGGGGGAAGATTGCTGCTGCGCATCGAAGACATTGACCTCACCCGCTGCACGCCTGAGTTCGAGGCCGGCATTTTCCGCGACCTCGCATGGCTTGGCATTGGCTGGGAGGAGCCGGTGCGGCGCCAATCCGAGCATTTTGGCGACTACGAAGCAGCACTGGAGCGGCTGCGCCGCGAGGAACTGGTCTATCCCGCCTTCCTGAGCCGCGGCGAGATCCGCAAGGCGATCGTCGAGCACGAGGCGACTGGCCGCAGCTGGCCGCGCGATCCCGACGGCGCGCCGCGCTACCCCGGCACAGACAAGAGCCTGACGTTGGCCGAGCGCCGGCGGCTGATCGATGCGGGTGCGCCATTCGCCTGGCGGCTCGACACAGCGGCTGCAATGGCGCGGCTCAACGGACGGCTCACCTGGCGCGAATGGGGGGACGAGACGATGAGCGGGTCGAGTGAGATCGCGGCAAGCCCGCTAGACTGGGGCGATGTCGTCATCGCCCGGCGCGAGATTCCGACCAGCTACCATCTCTCGGTGGTGGTGGACGACGCGCTGCAGGGCGTGAGCCATGTCGTGCGCGGACGCGACCTCTATTTCGCGACCTCGATGCAGCGGCTGCTACAGGAAATCCTGGGGTTGCCGGCGCCGACCTATTTCCACCATCGCCTGGTGCTCGGCCCGGACGGACGAAAACTGTCGAAGAGCCTGCGCGACACCGGCCTCGCCGCATTGCGCGAGGCCGGCGCGACGGCGGAGGACATCCGGCGGCAACTGGGGTTCTAGAGCAGGAGCTTGATCGTTGCAGTTGGCCGGTCGTGCGTCCTTCGACAAGCTCAGGATGAGGACCTTTGGTGCTGGCGGCAAATCTCGAGCTTAGGGATCGCGGAAAGGGACGCCAGCGCCAAACGTGACCCTTCCTGCAACGGGGGAGGATGCCGGCCCGAAAATTTTCACCAGAGGCACGGCGGGAGGTCAACGCCAAGGTCCCAAATCCTGAGCTTGGTCCCTCATCCTGAGCTTGTCGAAGGACGCACGACCGGCCAACCGCAGTCAGAGCCTCGCGAGGCTGGCCTTGACCAGAGCAAGCACGCTAATGAGAACGAATGCGCCACCGAGCCCCCAGGCAACGGCGAGCCTCAGGTCGCGCAACGCAATTCCAAAACTGTTGGCGACCAGCACCGCGGCAAAGAAGCCGGCTGTGAACAGCAGCATGTTTCCGATCGGGCCGAAGCCGTCCTCCTTCATGATGGCGTCGAGGGCCGCGCCAAAGAAGAACGACAACACGGTGACGAGGGCGACCGCCATCATCATCCAGCCCGGCTCGAGATTCCACAACATCTTCGGTCCTTTCAGAGGCCGACTGTGCAGTTTCTCCCGGGCCGCCACCCGGGCAAGCGCCATCCGGATCGGGTCACCGGAACAGGTGCGACGAATCTATGGATCAATCGTTTCATTTTGCTTGCAGGAATGTTCGGCATTAGAGCGATTAAGCAAAACTCCATCACCGGACGCGGCGTCCGGCCAGACTCGGTGCCCACAATGTCTCCTGCCAAGCGGCTGATCCCGGCCACATTCGTACTTTTGTGGGCGACCGGCTTCATTGGCGCGCGCTATGCCATGCCATGGGCAGAGCCGTTCACCTTCCTCGCCATCCGGTTCTGCCTGGCCTTCGCCATCCTCGGCGCACTGATGCTCGTGCTGGGCGCCCGACGGCTGCCACCGCGCATGGCGATGCATGCGGTGCTGATTGGCATGCTGCTGCACGGCGTCTATCTCGGCGGCGTGTTCTGGGCGATCCACCAGGGCCTGCCGGCAGGACTGTCGGCGCTGATCGCCGGGCTTCAGCCACTGTTGACCGCAGTGCTTGCCGGGGCGCTGCTCCACGAGGAGATCCGCCCGCGCCACTGGATAGGCCTAGCCATAGGCTTCATCGGCGTGGTCATCGTCCTTTGGCCCAAGCTTGGCGCGGCCGGCGGCGGGGTGACCTGGCAGACGCTGACCGCGTCAGTCATTGCCATGGCCGGCATCAGCGCCGGGACGATCTGGCAAAAGCGCACCGGCGCCGGCGGCGACCTGGTCACCGGCACCTTCTGGCAATATGTCGGCGCCACCTTGCTGATGACGCTTGCTTCGCTGCTGTTCGAGACGCGGCAGATCACGGTCAACGGCGAGTTGATCTTCGCGCTGGCCTGGCTGGTGCTGGTACTGTCGATCGGCGCGATCTTCCTTTTGATGGTGATGATCCGCGACGGCGCGATGTCGAAAGTCGCCTCGCTGTTCTACCTGGTGCCGGCGGTGACGGCGGTCATCGCCTGGGCACTGTTCGGCGAGGAACTAACGCCGGTGCAACTGGTCGGCATGGCCATCGCCACCCTGGGGGTCGGCCTGGCTACGGCTCAGCGCGGCACGCGGGAACGGGCTTCCAGATAGCGGCTGATGGCGGCATTGAGCTCGCCGCCGAGGATGAAGATCGCCGAGATGATGTAGAGGAACACCACCGCGATCATGATCGAGGCAAGCCCGGCATAGGTCGTCACGTAGGAGGCGAAGGTGTCGAGATAGGCCGCGAACACCGTCGAGCCGATGAGCCAGGCGATCAGCGTGAAGATGATGCCGGGCACGATGCTGAGGAAGCCGCGGCGGCCGGCAGGCAACCACTTGTGCACCGCAAACAGGCCGAACACGATGACGGCCGACGCAACGGTGAAGCGCCAGACGGTGATGGTGCCCATATAGGGCTGGATCCATTCGAACTTGGCTTCGAGCAGGCGCGCGATGATCGGCGCGAAGACCAGAAGCACGCTGATGGCAACGAAACTGATCGTGGCGATGAGCACGAAGATCAGGCTCTGGGTGCGGCGAAACCAGATCGTGCGCGTTTCGGTAACGCGGTAGGCGCGGTTGAGCGAAGTGCGCAACGCCTCGACGCCGTTTGAGGCGAAAAACCCGGCTAGCAGAACGCCATAGGTCAGAAGATCGGTGCGCTGCACGGTCAGCACGTTGACCACCTCGTCCGCGATGGGCTGGGCGATCTGTTCGGGCCAGGTATCGAAGACGAGATGGACGGCGGTTTCGGCGAACGCGTCGGCGCCAAGAAAGCTGGCCAGCGTGGTGGCAAAGATCAGGAACGGAAACAGCGCCATGAGCGAGGATATTGCGAGATGACTGGCCATGGCCCAGCCGTCGTCGTCATGAAAATGGCCGACTGCGTCGAAGAGCACGCGCTTGATGGCGACGATCTTGCGCATCAGCTCCAGTTTACCGCTCCGTCCGATTGTTTCGTGTGCGCGAATATGGGAAGGGTTTGCCCCAGTTTGCAAGTATCGGCGGTAGCGAAGTGAGCCCGATCAAGGAGTTACGCACGATAATCGTGACCGGCGCGTCGTCCGGCATCGGCGCCCACTGTGCCCGCGCGCTGAAAGCCGAGGGGTGGCGCGTCTTTGCCACCGCCCGCAGGCCCGAGGACATCGCCGCCCTCGAAGCCGACGGAATCGAGGCGCTCTATCTCGACTATACCGAACCGCAGTCGATCGCAGCACTTGTGACGACCGTGCTGGAACGCACCGGCGGTAGGCTCGATGCGCTGTTCAACAACGGCGCATACGCCCAGGCGGGCGCGGTGGAAGACCTGCCGATGGCCGCCTTGCGCGACCAGTTCGAGGCGAATTTTTTCGGATGGCACGATCTGACGCGGCGCATCGTCCCGGTGATGCGGGCCCAGGGCCACGGCCGCATCGTCAACTGTTCGTCGATCCTGGGACTGACGCCGGTACGCTTCCGTGGTGCCTACGCGGCGTCGAAACACGCACTGGAAGGGCTGATGCTGTGCATGCGCCAGGAACTGGCCGGTTCCGGCATCCATGTCTCGATGATCGAGCCGGGGCCGGTGAAGTCGAAGATCGCCACCAACGGCCTGCCCTGGTTCCTGCGCTATATCGACCGCGAAAACTCGCCCCATCACGAAGCCTATCGCGCCCAACTCGAGCGGCTGTCGAGCGGTGGTTCAAAGTCGCGACTGAAGGCAGGGCCGGAAGCGGTGCATGCGGTATTGCGACACGCCCTGCTGTCGCCGAGCCCGCGGCCACATTATGTTGTGACGATCCCGGCGAGAATCGGCGTCGTTCTCAAGAGGCTCCTGCCGGCCTCGCTGCTGTATCGAATTCTGGCTCGGCAAGCCTGACCCGAGCTTCGACCAACTGAACTGGAAACTGAAATGGCAACCGTGTTCCACATCATCGCCGTGCTCTTCATGGTCGCCGTCGTGATCGTCCTGATCCGCGGCCTGATCAACATGCTGAGGGGCGGTTCCGGCAACACGTCGAACAAGCTGATGCAGGCGCGCGTGATGCTGCAGGCGGTGGCGCTGGTCTTCATCCTGCTGACGCTCTACTTCACCCGCGGCGGCTGACGGGAGGGGGGCATGGTCAAGCTCAACAAGATCTACACCCGCACCGGCGACGACGGGACCACCGGGCTCGGCAACGGCGAGCGGCGGCTGAAGTCCGACCTGCGCGTCGAAGCCTATGGCGCCGTCGATGAGGCCAATGCCTGCATTGGCATGGCCCGTGTCCATACCGGCCGCGACCATCCCGAGATCGACACCATGCTGGCGCGCATCCAGAACGACATGTTCGACCTCGGCGCGGACCTCTCAACCCCCGATACCGGCAAGGACCTTGGCTACGAACCATTGCGCATCGTAGCCAGCCAGACCGCCCGCATCGAGACCGACATCGATCGGCTCAACGCCAATCTCGAACCGCTGCGCTCCTTCGTCCTCAACGGCGGTTCGCCGGCGGCGGCGGCCCTCCACCTCGCCCGCACCGTCGCCCGCCGAGCCGAGCGCATCATGGTGGCGCTGGCGCAGGACCCGGCCGAACGCATCAATGGCGAAGGCATCCGTTACATCAACCGGGTCTCGGACCTGCTCTTCGTCGCCGCCCGCGTCGTCAATGACAACGGAAAAAGCGATGTGCTATGGGTGCCGGGCAAGAACCGCTGAGCGGAGCGCCGCGCATCCATACAGGAAGCGATTTTCGGAAAGCACTATACGCAGATTCAGTAGTTTAGAGCGCATGGCGCTCCAAGGCACAGGGCGGACGCCAGACGGATGTTCATTCCGCTTTATGATTCAAACCATTTGCGCCACATCCGGCTGCAATATGTGACCTTTGCGCTGATTGCCGTGAACGTGGTCACTTATTTCGTGACCTCGCTCGGCAGCGAGGAGTTCATGACCGCGACCGTGCTCGGCCTGGGCTACATTCCATCGGTCGTCCATGATCTGGCCGAGCTTTCGCCCGACCTGATCATCATTCCGGCAAATCTGAGCTACTTTACCTATTCGTTCCTGCACGGCGATATCCTGCACCTTGCCGGCAACATGCTGTTCCTGTGGGTGTTCGGCGACAATGTCGAGGATGCGCTCGGCCACTTCCGCTTCCTCGCTTTCTACCTTCTGTGCGCCGCGGCCGGGGCCTTCCTTCACGGACTGATCATCCCCGATTCCGAGGAACCGCTGATCGGCGCGTCAGGGGCGATTGCAGGCATCGTCGTCGCCTACCTGATCCTCTACCCTCGGGTGAAAGTGTGGGTGCTGGCGTTTGGTCGCATCCCGCTGCGCATCCCCGCCTGGATCCCCTTGCTGCTGTGGGTCGGCTTCCAGTTCACGATGATCGCCATTGGCGGTGAAAGCGAAGTAAGCTGGGCCGCCCATGTCGGCGGCATCATCGCCGGCGCCGTGCTGGTCGTGCTGCTGCACCGGCGCGACGTGCCACTGCTGGCACCGGCGGAAGAGCCCCCATCGCCACCAGCGGACGCAGCCGGCCCACCGCCCACCCCCGAGCCTGTGGCGACGCAGGCACCACACAACGAGCCCGCCTCGCCATGGGGGCCGCGATAGCCATGTTGCACTGCACTGTTTTCAACCGATTTGAGGTCCGGCCGGATATTGACGCTACGTTCGCCCGCAACTACGGTCCGGCGCGCTAACGGCAGCCCTCCCGCCACCGAAAGCACGAGATCAAGTCTGTTTTTCCGTCCAACATGTCGGCATTCGGCAGTTGCGTCGGGTCAAGCGCTGCTATAGCGCGCTCAATAACGCTGTTCAGAGAGGTAGCAATCCGATGAAAGTTCTCGTCCCGGTGAAGCGGGTTGTCGATGCGAACGTGAAGGTGCGGGTCAAGGGCGACGGCTCAGGCGTCGAGCTTGCCAACGTCAAGATGGCGATGAATCCGTTCGACGAGATCGCGGTCGAAGAGGCGATCCGGCTCAAGGAAGCCGGCAAGGTCGAGGAGATCGTCGTCGTCTCGATCGGACCTGCCCAGGCGCAGGAGACGCTGCGCACCGCGCTCGCCATGGGTGCTGACCGCGCGATCCTGGTCAAGACCGACGATCAGGTTGAGCCACTCGGTGTCGCCAAGGTGCTGAAGGGCGTGGTCGAGGCTGAACAGCCCGGCCTGGTGCTGCTCGGCAAGCAGGCGATCGACGACGATTCCAACCAGACCGGCCAGATGCTGGCCGCCCTGCTCGGCTGGGCCCAGGGCACCTTTGCCTCGAAGATCGAGCTCGCCGGCGACACGGCCAATGTGACGCGCGAAGTCGATGGCGGCCTGCAGACGGTGGCGCTGAAGATGCCGGCGATCGTGACGGTCGACCTGCGCCTCAACCAGCCGCGCTATGCCTCGCTGCCCAACATCATGAAGGCCAAGAAGAAGCCGCTCGACGAAAAGTCGGCTGCGGATTTCGGCGCCGACATTGCCCCGCGCCTGAAGGTGCTCAAGACCGAAGAGCCGGGTGGCCGCAAGGCGGGCGTCAAGGTCAAGACCGTCGCCGAACTCGTCGATAAACTCAAGAACGAAGCCGGCGTGCTGTAAGCGAAGCGGAAAGGGATCAAAAACATGGCAATTCTCCTCATCGCCGAACACGACAACGCCTCGCTCTCCGACCAGACCGCCAAGGCCCTGTCGGCAGCCCTCAAGATCGGCTCCGACGTCGACGTGCTGGTCGCGGGCTCGGGCGCCAAGGCTGCCGCCGACGCAGCAAGCAAGCTCAAGGGCGTGCGCAAGGTGCTGCTGGCCGAAAGCGCCGAACTGGCCGAGCGCCTGGCCGAGCCGCTTGCGGCAACCGTCGTCGGCCTCGCCGGCAACTACGACACGATCGTTGCGCCTGCGACCTCGGCCGGCAAGAACGTCGCCCCGCGCGTCGCTGCCCTGCTCGACGTCGCCCAGGTCTCGGAGATCATCGAAGTGATCTCGGCCGACACCTTCAAGCGCCCGATCTATGCCGGCAACGCCATCCAGACGGTGCAGGCGACCGACGCCAAGAAGGTCATCACTGTACGCACCGCCTCGTTCCAGGCTGCGCCCGAAGGTGGTGCGGCCGCTGTCGAGACGATTGCGGCAGCCGCCAATCCCGGCCTGTCGACCTTCGTCGAAAACAAGCTGTCGGAAAGCGACCGTCCGGAACTGACCTCGGCCAAGATCATCATCTCGGGCGGCCGCGCGCTCGGTTCGTCGGAGAAGTTCCAGGAAGTCATCCTGCCGGTCGCCGACAAGCTCGGCGCTGCGGTCGGCGCGTCCCGCGCTGCCGTCGACGCCGGCTACGCCCCCAACGACTGGCAGGTCGGCCAGACCGGCAAGGTTGTGGCGCCCGACCTCTACATCGCCTGCGGCATCTCGGGTGCGATCCAGCACCTCGCCGGCATGAAGGACTCCAAGGTCATCGTCGCCATCAACAAGGACGAGGAAGCGCCGATCTTCCAAGTCGCTGACTACGGCATCGTCGGCGACCTGTTCCAGATCCTGCCGGAACTCGAAAAGGCGCTTTGACGCCTCAACGGGTCAAAGATTAAATTGTGATGGCCGGGGTAGACGATACTACCCCGGCCATTTAGTTTGCATTGCACAAAATCTATAAAAAGCCTTGACGGGATAGGTGTGATGATGGGTAAGATCGAAACGATCGGCATTGTCGGCGCGGGTCAGATGGGCGGCGGCATCGCCCATGTCTCCGCACTCGCCGGCTACAGCGTCCTGCTCTATGACGTGTCGCCCGAGCGCATCGAAAAGGGCATCGCCACCATCAATGGCAACCTGGCGCGCCAGGTGGCATCGGGCAAGCTCGAGGATCAGGCCCGCAAGGACGCCATGGCCCGCATCTCGCCCGCCCCTGCAATGGCCGACCTCGCCGGCTCGGACCTGGTGATCGAGGCAGCGACCGAAGACGAGACGATCAAGCGCAAGATCTATGCGCAGCTCTGCCCCCAGCTGAACCCCGAGGCGATCCTCGCCACCAACACTTCGTCGATCTCGATCACGCGCCTCGCCGCCCAGACCGACCGTCCGGAGCGCTTCATCGGCATACATTTCATGAACCCCGTTCCGGTGATGAAGCTGGTCGAGCTGGTGCGCGGCATCGCCACCGAAGACAAGACCTTCGAACTGGCCAAGGACTACGTCCACCATCTCGACAAGACGGCGACCGTGTCGGAGGATTTCCCGGCCTTCATCGTCAACCGCATCCTGCTGCCGATGATCAATGAGGCGATCTACACGCTCTATGAGGGCGTCGGCACGGTGGACGCCATCGACACCGCCATGAGGCTCGGCGCCAACCATCCGATGGGCCCGCTGCAGCTCGCCGACTTCATCGGGCTCGACACCTGCCTGTCGATCATGCAGGTGCTGCACGATGGTCTGTCGGACTCGAAATACCGCCCCTGCCCGCTGCTTGTGAAATATGTCGAGGCCGGATGGCTCGGCCGCAAGACCGGCCGCGGCTTCTACGATTATCGCGGCGAGCACCCGGTACCGACGCGCTGACGCTTCACATGCTCGATGAGGAAGCTGCCGCGTCCTGGCAGCTTCGATGTGGTGCGTCCTTCGACAGGCTCAGGATGAGGGCTGTTCGCGCTGACGCTGGATAGACCTGTCGGCTTCGCTTGAGGCAGTACTGGCCTCAGGCCCGAATACCTCGAATACCTCGAATACCTCGAATACCTCGAATACCTCGAATACCTCGAATACCTCGAATACAATGCGGACATCCCACAGAGAGCGCCAGCACCAACGCCCCTCATCCTGTGCCTGTCGAAGGACGCACGTCCGGGCCACCAACGCCGGCAGCCAGCGCAGACCTAAACTCGCTTTCCGTCGCTGCCGAAGAAATGCAGCTTTTCGCGCCGGACAAACACCGGCAACTGGTCACCCTGCAGGGCGTCGGCCCGGCCAGGCACCCGCACGACAATGCGCCCGCCGGCTGCCTGGCAGTGTAGAAAACTCTCCGCCCCGACCGGCTCGACGCCCTCGACATGCGCCAGGAGCTGCAGCGCGCCGTCCGCGGCGTCGCCGGCCCGCACCTCGCAATCCTCGGGCCGGAAGCCCAGCATCGCGGCGTTGGTCGGAATTGGGGGCTGCCTGAACGCGCCCTCCAGCTGTCCGCTGCCAAGCGGCACGAGGTTCATCGGCGGCGCGCCGATAAAGGAGGCGACAAAGGTCGAGGCAGGCTTCTCGTAGATGTCGAGCGGCGCGCCGAGTTGTTCGACCTGCCCGGCATTCATCACCACCAGCACATCGGCCAGCGTCATCGCCTCCAGCTGGTCGTGGGTGACATAGACCGAGGTGACGCCGAGACTGCGCTGCAGGTTCTTGATCTCGACCCGCATCTGGCCGCGCAGCTTGGCATCGAGGTTGGACAGCGGCTCGTCAAACAGGAAGACCTTCGGGTTGCGGACGATGGCCCGGCCCATGGCCACGCGCTGGCGCTGGCCACCGGAGAGTTCGCGCGGGCGGCGTTCCAGCAGGTGCTCGAGCTCCAGCGTCCTGGCTGTCGAGCGAACGCGCCTATCGACCTCGTCCTTCGGCGTGCCGCGATTGCGCAAGCCGTAGGCCATGTTGTCGTAGACCTTCATATGCGGGTAGAGCGCATAGTTCTGGAACACCATGGCGATGTCGCGTTCGGTCGGGCCAATGGCGTTGACCACCTTGCCGTCGATCGAACAATTGCCGGCCGAAATCGTCTCCAGCCCGGCGATCATGCGCAGAAGGGTCGACTTGCCGCAGCCGGACGGGCCGACCAGCACGCACAGCGCCTTGTCGGGTATGGCGATGGATACGCCCTTCACGGCTTCGACACCGCCAGGATAGACCTTCCTGACGTCCTTGAGATCGACGGTTGCCATTATTTCTCCGTATCGACGAGGCCGCGAACGAACCAGCGCTGCATCAGCACCACGACCAGGATGGGCGGCACGATGGCGAGCATCGAGGTGACCATCACCAGGTGCCATTGGGTGTCGGCATCGGCGAAGGAAATCATTTTCCTCAGCGCGATGACGATGGTGTTCATGTCGTTGCGGTTGGTGACCAGCAGCGGCCACAGATATTGCGTCCAGCCATAGATGAAGAGGATGACGAACAGTGCCGCGATGTTGGTGCGCGACAGCGGCAGCAGGATGTCCTTGAAGAAGCGCCATGGCCCGGCACCGTCGACGCGGGCGGCCTCGACCAGTTCGCCCGGGATGGTCAGGAAAAACTGGCGGAACAGCAGCGTCGCGGTGGCCGAGGCGATCAGCGGGATGATCAGGCCGGCATATGTGTCGATCAGGCCGAAATCGACCATCACCTTGTAGGTCGGCAGGATGCGCACCTCGACCGGCAGCATCAGGGTGATGAAGATCAGCCAGAAGAAGGTCATGCGTCCGGGAAAGCGGAAGAAGACGATGGCATAGGCCGACAGGATCGAAATGATGATCTTTCCCACCGCGATGCCGAGCGCCACCACCGTGGTGTTGAACAGCAGCGTCGCCACGCTGACCCCGCCGATGCGGCCGACGCCGCCGAACAGCGCCTCCGAATAGTTCTCGACGAAGCGGTCGCCGGGCAACAGCGGCAGCGGCGGGCGCAGGATCGTCTGCAGCGAATGGGTCGAGGCGACGAAGGTGTAGTAGATCGGGAACGCCACGATCAGGATGCCGAGGATCAGGATCGCATGCGCGACGTAGCGCGACGTGCGGCTTGCGCCGAGCATGGCTCCCTCCTCGCGCCGCCCCAGGACGGCGGCGGTGGAAGCGTTCGACGGCGCTGCGGCAGATATCTCAGCCATAATGCACCTTCTTCTCGACATAGCGGAACTGGACCGCGGTGAGCGCAATCACGATGACCATCAGGATCACAGACTGCGCTGCCGAATCGCCGAGGATAAGGTTGACGAAGCCGTCGTTGTAGACCTTGTAGACCAGCGTCTCGGTGGCCTTGCCGGGGCCGCCACCGGTAACGGCGTGGATGATGCCGAAGGTGTCGAAGAAGGCGTAGACGGTGTTGACGACGAGCAGGAAGAAGGTCGTCGGCGCGAGCAGCGGAAAGACGATCGTCCAAAAGCGCTTTGTCGGCCTGGCACCGTCGATGGCGGCGGCCTCGATCAGCGTCTTGGGGATCGCCTGCAGGCCGGCGACGAAGAACAGGAAATTGTAGCTGATCTGCTTCCAGGCGGCGGCCGCGACGACCAGCACCATCGCCTGCGAGCCGTCGAGCAACGGATCCCAGTTGATGCCGAGGGCGCGCAGGCCATAGGCGAGGGAGCCGATGGACGGGTTGAACAGGAACAGCCACAGCATGCCGGCAATCGCTGGCGCCACCGCATAGGGCCAGATCAGCAGCGTGCGGTAGATGTTGCGGCCGCGGATGACGCGGTCCGCCATGACGGCGAGCAGCAGGGCCGTGCCCATCGCGACGGCTGCGGTGGCAACCGAAAAGACGATCGTGACCTGGACCGAGTTGAGATAGTTCGGGTCCGACAGCACCTTCTTGAAATTTGCGAACCAGACGAACTTCGACGACAGGCCGAAGGGATCCTCCCGCAGCATCGACTGGCGCAGCGCCTGGCTAGCCGGCCAGTAGAAGAAGATCAGCGTGATCGCCAGCTGCGGTGCGACCAGCAGGTAGGGCAAGAGCTTGTTGGGAAAGACGACGCGTGGGGTCATATGGCCGTTCCAATGGGCGGCAATGACTGAGGCAAGCGCCCTGAGACGCCCCCCTCTGGCCTGCCAGCCAACTCCCCCTCAAGGGGGGAGATCAGCGATTTCAGCGACTGTGCATTTCTTGCAGCAGATGCGATTAGCGAAAGAGACGATGCCAGCCGATCTCCCCCCGCGAGAGGGAGATGGCTGGCAGGCCAGAGGGGGGTGAAATGGATCACGCTCCCGAGCCAGACTTGCGTCAGTTGCCGATCGCTTCCTGGATCGCCTTGTTGCCACGCTCGACGGCGTTGTCGAGCGCCTGCTGGGCGGTCTGCTGGCCGGCGAGCATCTTTTCGAACTCTTCGTTCTGGATGTCGCGGACCTGCGGCAGGTTGACGAGGCGCACGCCCTTCGAGTTTTCGGTCGGCGCCTTGCCCATCATCTGCTGGATCGGAATCTCGCGGGCCGGGTTCTTTTCATAGAAGCCCGAATTCTTGGTCTCCTCGTAAGCAGCGAGCGTAACCGGCAGGTAGCCCGAGACCTGATGCAGGCGGGCCTGGATCGGGGTCTGCGACAGGAAGTTGAAGAAAGCCGCAACGCCCTTGTACTGCTCGTCCGGCAAGCCGGCAAAGACCCACAGCGAAGCGCCGCCAGGGATGGTGTTCTGCGGCGCACCAGCGGCATCCGCCTCGTAAGGCAGCTGACCGGTGCCGTAGTTCATGCCCGACTTGACGATGTCGCCGAGGCCGCCCGAGGATTCAGTGAAGATGCCGCATTCGCCGGCGAGGAAGATCTGCTTGGCCTCGGAAGTGCGGCCGCCATATTTGAAGGTGCCGTCCTTGGCGAGGTCGGCGAGCTCCTGGAAGTGCTTGACGAAGGCCGGGGCGTTGATCTTGAGCTCGACGTCGACGCCGCCGATGCCGTTTTCATTGCTGCCGTAGGAAACGTTGTTCCAGGCGGCGAAATTCTCGGTATGGATCCAGGTCAACCATGTCGAGGTGAAGCCGCAAGGGGCGGCACCGCTCGACTTGATCTTCTTGGCCGCATCCCAGACTTCGGCCCAGGTCTTGGGCGGATTGTCGACGTCGAGGCCGGCCTTCTGGAAGATGTCCTTGTTGTAGTAGAGGATCGGCGAGGACGAGTTGTAGGGGAACGACAGCATCGTGCCGTCGGGCTTCGAATAGTACGAGACGATGCCCGGCAGATACTGGCTCTTGTCGAAGGCCTGACCGCCCATCGACAGGATTTCGGCGACCGGCTTGATGGCGCCCTCGGCACCCATCATCGTGCCGGTGCCGGCGTCGAAGACCTGCATGATCGCCGGCGGCTGCTTGGCGCGGAAGGCGGCGATGCCGGCATTCAGCGTTTCCGGATAGGTGCCCTTGAAAACCGGTACGATCTTGTACTCGGACTGGCTCTCGTTGAATTCCTTCGAAAGCTTTTCGACGACCTCGTTGTTCGCGCCGGTCATGGCGTGCCACCAGGAAATCTCGGTGACGGCAAAGGCGGAGGTGCTGGACAACAGCGTCATCGTGGCGGCAACACCGGCCGCTATGCCTAGGGTCTTCATGTCTCGCTCCCGTTCTGGTTGGCGAAAGGTTTAATTTCGCGGGGAGCAGTATTGTCTGGATATGACAGCCCTACAACAGTTTTGTATCGTTCCGATGAAGCCCACAGAACACACGCCTGTCTCAGCTTATTGTTGAGCCGACAGAATTGCTTTCGCTTCATTTGAAAGCGAAAGCTTCGAGTTAAATTTTAGATTGGGCGCAACTATCGGCAATGCCTGACAACGACAGTCTTCGGTAGCATGCGGCACACAAGAAAGAGCCTTTCGCCTGGAGACCCCGCGAAAGGCTTCGAGCAAGCGCAGCAACCCAAGGGCGCCGCCGCACCACAGCGGCAGCGTCGTGCCAACTATTGGGCCAGCGCGGCTTCGATCAGCTTCTTGGCGTCGGGGCTGGCCCATTCGGCTGGGCCGTTCATGTTGGCAAGCAGGCAGCCGTCGCCGTCGATCAGCAGCGTCACCGGCAGGCCAAGCGCCAGCCCCTGCTTCTTGAGATCGTTGAACAGGGCAAGCGTGTTCTCGCGATAGAAGCCGAGCGACGCGACGCCAGTCTCCTCCAGGAACTTCTTCGGCTTGGTGTCGTCGCCGGTGTCGACATTGACGGCCACGACCTCGAAATTCTCGCCGCCCATCTCGCGTTCGAGCGCGTCGAGCGCCGGCATTTCGGCCCGGCACGGCGCGCACCATGTCGCCCAGAGATTGATGAGCAGCGTGCGGCCGGAATGGTCGGCCACCGTCATCGGCTTGCCATCAGGCCCGTTGAAGGCGAGGCTTTTGAGCGAGCGCGGCGGGTCGGCCGGCAGCATCGCCGCGACATGACCGGTGGCGGCCGCGCCGACGGCCTTGGCGCGGTCGGCCTTGGCAGCGCAGAGCTTGTCGTCGGCGCTGGCGTCTGCGCCCGTGTTGGTCGCAACGCTTGCAGGCGCCGGCGCATTGTTGCCAGAACGGGTGTTGCTGACATATACCGCGACCGCGCCGGCGATCACGCCCGCAACGGCGGCAAGCAGGATATGGCGTGGGGCGGGAAACATTTTTCTGCGGTCCATCTAACCAATTTTCTCCGGAGCCCGGTTATCACGATGAGCGACAAGAAGGCCAGCAACCAGATGTGGGGCGGACGTTTTGCCTCGGGACCGGCCGCGATCATGGAGGCGATCAACGCCTCGATCGGCTTCGACAAGAAGCTTTACGCCCAGGACATCCGCGGTTCCGTCGCCCATTCCGAAATGCTGGCGCAAACCGGCATTATTTCCGCCGACGATCAACAAAAAATTGCTGACGGGCTGAACACGATCCTGCGAGAAATCGAGGATGGCAAGTTCACCTTCTCGACCCGCCTCGAAGACATCCACATGAATGTCGAGGCGCGCCTCGCCGAACTGATCGGCCCGGCGGCGGGACGCCTGCACACCGCGCGCTCGCGCAACGACCAGGTGGCGGTGGACTTCCGGCTCTGGGTCAAGGACGAGTTCCATCGCGTCGCCGAAGCGCTGAAGGGCCTGATCGCGGCCTTCCTCGAACGCGCTGAAGAGCACGCTTCGACCGTCATGCCGGGCTTCACCCATCTCCAGACGGCCCAGCCGGTGACCTTCGGCCACCATTGCATGGCCTATGTCGAGATGTTCGCCCGCGACCTCAGCCGCGTCCGCGACGCCATCGAGCGCATGGACGAAAGCCCGCTCGGGGCTGCAGCACTCGCCGGCACCGGATTCCCCATCGACCGTTTCCAGACCGCCGCAGCGCTCGGCTTCCGCGAACCGACCCGCAACTCGCTCGACAGCGTGTCGGACCGCGACTACGCGCTCGAGTTCCTGTCGGTGGCGGCGATCTGCGCCACCCATATGTCGCGCCTGGCCGAAGAGATCGTCATCTGGTCGACGCCGCAATTCGGCTTCGTGCGCCTGTCCGACAGCTATTCGACGGGCTCGTCGATCATGCCGCAGAAGAAGAACCCCGACGCCGCCGAACTGGTGCGCGCCAAGACCGGCCGCGTCAACGGCCACCTGATCGGCCTCTTGACCGTCATGAAGGGCCTGCCGCTGACCTATTCCAAGGACATGCAGGAAGACAAGGAAGCAGTGTTCGACGCCGCCGAAACGCTCGACCTGATGCTCGCCGCCATGACCGGAATGGTCGGCGACATGACCATCAATGACCAGGCGATGAAGAAGGCAGCCGGCTCGGGCTATTCGACGGCGACCGACCTTGCCGACTGGCTGGTGCGCGAACTCGGCCTGCCCTTCCGAGAGGCACACCACGTCACCGGCCGCGCCGTGGCGCTGGCCGAGAGCAAGAAGCTCGGGCTGGAAAAGCTGGCGCTCGAGGACCTGCAGACGATCCATCCCGGCATCACCTCAGACATCTTCTCGGTGCTGTCGGTACAGAATTCGGTGAAGAGCCGCACCTCGTTCGGCGGCACCGCACCTGCCGAGGTGAAGAAGCAGATCCGTTACTGGAAGAAGCGTCTTACGAAAGCTTGATCGATCCGGGGTGCAAAGGCGACAAAACTCCGCTACAAGCGGCGGGGAAATTTTCTCGGACGGATGGCTCATGACCGCTGGCAGGATTTTGGTGACGCTCGGGCTGATCGCGGCGGTTGGCGCGGTTTCGGCCTGTGGGCGCAAGGGCGACCTCGATACGCCCTATGATGCCGCCGTGCAGGCGCACAAGGACGCGCAGAAGGCCGGCCAGCCTGTCGGGCCGGAGCCGCAGAAACCGGTTGCGGACAAGCCCTTCGTCCTCGATCCGCTGATCTGAGCTGCACCCCGCCTTTCGAAAGCTAACTGCCGTGAACCATTTCGACTACCGTAACGGCGTCCTCCACGCCGAAGACGTGGCGCTGACCGACATCGCCGCTGCAGTCGGCACGCCGTTCTACTGCTACTCAACGGCGACGCTGACGCGCCACTTCGAGGTCTTTGCCAAGGCCTTCGCCGATCTCGACGCGCTCGTCTGCTACGCGCTCAAGGCCAATTCCAACCAGGCGGTGCTGCGCACGCTGGCCCGGCTCGGCGCCGGCGCCGACGTGGTCTCGGAAGGCGAGATGCGACGCGCGCTCGCCGCCGGCATCCCGGCGAAGAAGATCGTATTCTCCGGCGTCGGCAAGACCGCCCGCGAGATGGATTTCGCGCTGCAGGCCGGTATTTTGTGCTTCAACGTCGAATCCGAGCCTGAGCTCGAACTTCTGTCAGCGCGCGCGGTGGCCAATGGCAAGACAGCACCCGTGTCGCTGCGCATCAATCCCGATGTCGATGCCAAGACGCACAAGAAGATCTCGACCGGCCTCGCCGAAAACAAGTTCGGCATTCCGCTCAAGCGGGCGCGCGAGGTCTATGCCCGTGCAGCTGCGCTGCCCGGGCTCAAGGTCGCTGGCATCGACATGCATATCGGCAGCCAGATCACCGAACTGCAGCCCTTCGACGACGCTTTTGCGCTGCTGGTCGAACTGGTCGCCACGCTCAAGGCCGACGGTCATGCCATCGAGCATGTCGATCTCGGTGGCGGGCTCGGCATTCCCTACAAGACCGACAATTCGCCGCCGCCCCTGCCTGACGCCTATGCCCAGATCGTGCACAAGCATGTCGGCAAGCTCGGCCTCAAGGTGATGTTCGAGCCGGGCCGGCTGATCGTCGGCAATGCCGGCATCCTCGTTTCCGAAGTGATCTTCGTGAAAGAAGGCGACGCCAAGAACTTCCTCATCGTCGATGCGGCGATGAACGACCTGATCCGCCCGACGCTCTACGACGCCTTCCACGACATCCGCCCGGTGGTGCAGGCGCCTGCCAACGCCCCGCGCATGACGGTCGACATCGTCGGCCCGGTCTGCGAGACCGGCGACTATCTCGGCCTCGACCGCGACCTGCCGCGCCTTAAAGCGGGCGACCTGATCGCCGTCAGCACCGCAGGCGCCTATGGCGCCGTTCAGGCCGGAACCTACAACACGCGGCCGTTGGTGCCGGAAGTTCTGGTCGACGGCGACCGCTTCCACGTCGTGCGCCAGCGCCAGACCTATGAGGAACTGATCGGGCTGGATTCGGTGCCCGACTGGCTCGCCTGACCCCAGCGCGAGTAAGGTTACGACCGTGCGACAAGCGCTGAAGGCTTCACGATTGTGTGGATCGCCTCGCCTTCGCCGTGATTGATGGTATTCTGCCAAAGGCAGGTGGCCGCATCCCGCGCCGCCCAGCGGAAGGGCCGATGACGGAACGCACCCGAACAGCGCTGCCTCGCGACGTCAACGCCCATCTGGGCAGGACGCGGCTCGCCATCGGCACGGCCATGGTGATCGAGCGCGGCTGGCCGCTGGTGCTGCCGATCCTCGTCGTTGCCGGCCTGTTCCTGAGCCTGTCGTGGCTTGGCCTGTTCCGGCTTCTGCCCGATATGGCACGGCTGGTACTTGCCATCGCCTTCGGGCTGGCCGGGTTGGCTTCGCTCTATCCGCTGCGTTTCTTCCGCCTGCCGACATGGTCCGAGATCGACAGCCGCCTCGAGCAGGCCAACGCGCTCGAGCATACACCGGTGCAGGCGCAGACCGACCGCCCCTCGGGCAAACCAGACAATTTCGCCGACGCGCTGTGGCGCGAGCACCAGAAGCGCATGGCCGCGAGCCTTGGGGCGCTCGGCGGCGACCTTCCGCGCACGGGCGTGCCGGAGCGCGATCCGTGGGCGCTACGCGCCGCCGTGGCCCTGCTATTCGTCTGCGCCTTCACCTTCTCCTTCGGACCGATGGGCGGACGGATCGGCGATGCCTTTCGGGCTCATGCTGCCAAGGACGCCATCCCGCCGCGCATCGACGCCTGGGTGACACCTCCGACCTATACCGGCAAGGCACCGATCTTCCTGACCGCCGATGCCAGCCGCGAAGCACCCGTCATCACCGTGCCCGAGGGCAGCGAATTGTCGCTGCGCGTGACCGGCGGCACCGGCGAGGAAACGCTCGCTTTTGCGGGCGCCGAGGGCGAAGCGCGCGACATTGAGCCGAACAGCGCCGGCGCAGTCAAGCCCGTTTCAACCAGCCCTGCAGTGGCCGTGCGGCAGTTTGCCGACAAGCTGACTACCCCAGGCACGCTGACCTTGAAGTCAGGCGCGGACGATCTGGGCAGTTGGGCTTTCGCCATCGTTCCCGACAACCCTCCGACGATCCGCTTCGTAGGCGAGCCCAAGCGCGCGGCCAACGGCACCCTGGAGCTGAGCTACCAGATCGAGGACGACTATGGCGCGGCCTCCGCCAAGTCCGAATTCGCCCTTGCCGATCAGCAACCACCTGATGCCCGCCCGCTCTATGCCGCTCCGGAGATGCCGCTGGCGTTGCCGCGCCGGGCGGCGGCCGACAAGCCGGTCAAGACAAATCGTGACCTGACCGAGCATGTCTGGGCCGGCGCCCCCGTTGAGCTCACCCTGCATGCGACAGACGACGCTGGGCAGGCAGCCAAGAGCGAGACCAAGACCTTCATCCTGCCCGAACGGCCGTTCACCAATCCGCTCGCGCGGGCGGTGATCGAGCAGCGCCGGCTGCTCGGCCTCGACGCCAACGCCAAGCGTCGCGTGCTCGACCTGATGGATGCGATCACGCTCCGACCCGAGGACACGATCGACAACCTCTCGAACTATCTGGCGCTGATGAGCGCGCGCACACGCCTCCAGATGGCCCGCTCCGACGACCAGTTGCGCGAGGTCGTCTCCTATCTCTGGCAGGTGGCGCTCGGCATCGAGGACGGCAACCTGTCGGTGGCGGAGAAACGCCTGCGCCAGGCCCAGCAGGCGTTGCAGGACGCGCTGGAACGCGGGGCGAGCGACCAGGAAATCGACAAGCTGATGAGCGAGTTGCGCGCCGCGATGGACAACTTCCTGCGCGAGTTCGCCCAGCGCCAGCAAAACCAGCAGAACGCGCAGATGCCTTCCCCTGGCCAGGAGTTGCGCCAGAGCGACCTGCAACGCATGCTCGACCAGATCGAGAACCTGGCGAAATCGGGCAACCGCGACCAGGCGCGCGAGATGCTGTCGCAGTTGCAGGAGATGATGAACAATCTGCAGGCCGGCCGGCAGCAGCAGGGCCAGCAAGGCCAGCAGAATTCCGAACTGCGCCAGCAGATGGACAAGCTCGGCGAGATCATGCGGCGCCAGCAGGAGATGATGAACGAGACCTTCCGCATGGACCAGATGCAGCGTGGGGGGCAGCAGGGCCAGACCGACCCGTTCGGTGAGGATGGCCAACAGGGCCAGCAGCAGCAACCACAGGGCCAGCAGGGCAAGCCGATGACGCCCGAGGAATTCGCCGACGCGCTGAAGCAATTGCAGCAGGGCCAGGGGAAGCTTGAAAAGGACCTCGAAGGGCTGATGAAGGGGCTCGAGGGGCTCGGCATCAAGCCGGGCGAAGGTTTTGGCCAGGCCGGCAAATCGATGAAACAGGCCGAAGGGGCGCTGGGCAAGGGCGAAGGCGACCGCGCCGTCGGCCACCAGGGCCGCGCGCTCGAAGCGCTGCGCAACGGCGCCCAGGACATGATGCAGCAGTTGCAGGCCATGCAGGGCGAAGAGGGCGGCAGCGGCCAGGGCGGCCGCAGCCAGAGCGCCGACCGCGACCCGCTCGGCCGGCCGCGCGCCACGACCGGCCCCGACTTCGGCGATTCCGTCAAGGTTCCCGACGAGATCGACGTCCAGCGCGCGCGCCAGATCCTTGATGCGATCCGCAAGCGGCTCGGCAATGCACTCAGCCCGGATCTCGAGCGCCAGTACCTGGAGCGGCTGCTGAAGCAGCAATAGTTGTAGCGTCTACTATGCGGAGGCGACCCGTTGGGGCTGCCTCAGGCAGGTTTGACCATCCCGGCCTGTCGGGCCAACTCGAAATCCTTCTCGGCGGAGCGCTTGAAGGCGGGCCGGGCGGCGAGCCGCTCGAGGTATTCCGCAAACACCGGCTTGTCGGGAAGAATGCGCAGCACCTTGGCCGCATAGTTCATGCCTCCGCCGATCTGCGTGTCGGCCGCCGTGAAGCGATCACCCGCGATGTAGGGCCGCGACGACAGGGTGCGCTCGAGATTGGCGATCATCTCCGAGAATGAACCGTAGGAATAGCCGCCGCCCATGAACTCGTGGCCGTGGGCCTTGGCGGCGAGCACCGGATCGAAGATCGAATCGGCATAGACCAGCCAGGTCAGATATGGCGCGCGCATCGGCGAGCCGATGGCGGGGGCGAGGCCAGCCTCAGGAAAAGCGTCGCAGAGATAGGAACAGATCGCCGCCCGTTCCGTCACCACCACGCCGTCATGGTCGATTGCCGGCACCTTCTTGTTGGGCTGGATCGAGCGATAGTCCTCCGGCACGCCACCGGCCGCGCGAATGTCGACATGCTCGATCCGGTAGGGCGCGCCGAGTTCTTCCAGAAGCCATAGAATCGTCGACGAGCGCGACCAGGGCGCATGGTAGAAGGTGATCATATTTCCTCTCCGTTTGGCCGTCCTTGAAAGCTATCACGCGGCTCCTGACAGCCCTTTGTCAGGATCAATCGCATGGAAATCAATTGGTCCAGCAATCAGCGCCGCTGATGGAAAGCCTCGCGGATCGCATCGGCCATGACGTCGACCGCCTCGCTGGTGGAACGCGGATTGCGGTGCAGGACGACCCGCGTCGAATCGATCAGTCCAAAGCCGTCCGCCTCGGTGAGTTCTCGGCAATCGGCGGGGATGTTGGAGCGCGCGATGGGTGCTACGGCAAGTCCGGCGTTGACGGCCAGGATGAGGCCGTTGGTGCTTTCGCTCGTGTAGGCGAAACGGTAGTCGATGCCCCGCCGTTCGAGCGAAGCCAGCACATAGTCGCGACACCAGCCATCGCGTCCATAGATCGCGATCGGCAGCGGCCGTTCGTCATGCAGCCTGTGTTGCGTGGAAGTGACCCAGACCGTGGGTTCGTGCGTCAACACTTCGGCGCCGGATGGCTGCTGCCATTCGAAAACCACAGCCATATCAAGCTCTCCCGCGGCAAGCGCTGTAAGCTGCGACACCGAGTAGCCGAACCTGACGGTCACTTCGACCTGGGAATGGCGCTTGGCGAAGGCCCCGAGCGCGCGCGACAGGACGGGCTGCCCATACTCCTCCGGCAGACCGATCCGCACCGGCCCGCCTAGCTGCGGCCCGCGCATCGAAAAGGCCGTTTCATCGAGCAGATCGATGATCTGTCGCGCGTTTTCGACAAGGTCACCGCCACGCCGCGTCAGCTTCACGCCGCGCGGGCAGCGCTCGAAGAGCGCCTCGCCGACCATGTCCTCAAGGCGCCTGATCTGCATGCTGATTGCCGACTGTGTGCGCCCCACCCGCTGGGCCGCGCGGGTGACATTGCCGCTTTCGGCCACCGCCAGGAAGGTTCGCAAAAGGTCGCTGTCGAGACGGACGGTCATGGCCTTCCCCGTAGGGCATCAGAAATTCTGATGCCTGTCATCATTCCTATTCGTTTGCTTCGTGTCAAACTCCAACCGATAGTCCGGTCACCCATTGGAAGGTGGTCGCTTGATGCGGCTACGGACTGGTAATTACCGTCCTTTCTTCACCCGCCGCGAATTCACGGCGGGCTTTTTTTTGGGGCTGCAGCGCCGCGCGTCCCTTTGGACGCGCAAAGGACGCTGTAGCACTTTGAATTTGTGCATGATCCTTTCTGAAAATCGATTCCGATTTTCGGGGTCATGCACTAACGCTGGCCTAGCAGGACCAGAAACCAGGCGCTGTCCGTTTCCGGTCCGGTATTGCAGATCGGTACAGTCAGTACCCGAACCAATCAGACGGCCATGCAAATCACACAGAACAGAACTTTAAGCGGCATCCTTTGCCTGTGCCTGGGCATCGCAGTGTTTTCGCTCCAGGACGCATTGATCAAAGCTGTCGCCGGCACCTACCCGGTGAGCCAGGCCCTGTTGATCCGCGCCGTCGTGTCCCTGCCGATCCTGCTTGTGCTTGTCCATCGTGATGTCGGCCTGCGCGCGCTCGTCTCTACCAACTGGCGCTTCCTGGTCGCCCGTTCGGCGATCCTGTTCGTTTCCTATTGCGCCTACTACCTGGCGATCCCGGCCCTGCCGATCGCCGACGTAGCCGCGCTGTTCTTCATGGCGCCGCTGATCATCCTGACCATGGCCGGACCCTATCTCGGCGAAAGGGTGCCGTGGCAGAGCCTCGCCGCCGGCTCGGTCGGGCTGGTGGGGGTGATCGTCATGGTCAATCCCAGCGCCGGGATCTTCGAATGGGCCGCGTTGCTGGCGCTGGGTTCGGCCTGGCTCTACAGCTTTTCCCAGTTGATGGCGCGCAAGATAGGCGTATCCGAAAGTGCGACGACCATGGCGTTCTACCAGAACGCCGCCTATCTGGTCGGCGCGGTCGCGGTCACCGCCCTGCTTTCAGCGGCCGACTTCCATCATGCCGGCCATCCCAGCCTCGATTTCCTGACGCGGCCCTGGGTGTGGCCTAGCCTGCGCGACTTCCTGATGATGGGCGCTTGCGGCGTCATCGCCGCCGCCGGCATGGTCCTGCTCGGCCAGGCGTATCGGCTGGCGCCCGCCAACAAGGCCGCCACATTCGAATATACGGGGCTGCTATGGGCCCCGCTTTGGGGCTTCCTGTTCTTCGCCGAGGTTCCTGACAGCGGCACGCTGCTTGGCGCGCTGCTGATCGTCGGGGCAGGTATCTTCGCCCTGAATGCCGGCGGGCGCAGGCTTCAAGCTGTGCCGGCGAAAGCCTCGGTCGACTGAACGGAGCGAGCCAGCGCCAGCGAAACCCGGTCGCGTATGTCGGCCAGCGTGAACGGCTTCTGCACGACATCGATGATGATCGCGTCGAGTTCCTCGGCGCGTTCGCGCTGGTCGGCATAACCAGTCATCAAGAGGATCGGCAGTCCCGGATAGGCACGCGCGGCATGCTGCGCCATCTCGATGCCGTCCATCTCCGGCATGCGGATGTCGGAGACGATCAGGTCGTAGATGCCGCTTTCGGCATGGATGACCTCCAAGCCCTCCGCGCCGTCGCAGGCGACATCGACTGTATGGCCGGCGCGCTCGAGCGCGCGGGCTGCAAGGGTACGGACGGACTCGTCGTCCTCAACGATCAGAAGCTTTGCCATGGCGGCGATATTTGCCGCGACTGGTTGACGATTCCTGAAAGCAGAGCCCGGCCGCCATCAAAAAAATATCAGGCCTCGCCCTTGACCACGCCGACGAAGGGCAGTTCGCGGAAGGCGTGCGCGACGTCCATGCCGTAGCCGACGACGAAGGAGTCGGGGCAGTCGAAGCCGACATAGTCGGCATTGAGGTCGGTCTGGCGGCGCATGCGCTTGTCGAGCAGCACGGCGATCGAGCAGCTCTTGGCGCCCCGCGACATCATCAGTTCGCTGGCGAACTTCAGCGTCTTGCCCGATTCGAGGATGTCGTCGATCAGCAACACGTCGCGGCCCTTGACCTCGTTGTCGATGTCGCGCAGCACGCGGACCTCGCCGCTGGTGGTGCCGGCGCCGTAGCTCGAGATGAAGATGAACTCGACTTCCGGCGACAGGCCGACATCGTGCATGGCGCGGATCAGATCTGCGGCGAAGATGAACGAGCCCTTGAGCACGGAGATGACCAGAAGGTCGGTGTAATCATGCGCCGCGATGTCCTTGGCGAGTTCGAGATTGCGCCGCGCGATCGCCGAAGCGGAGAACAGCACCTCGATTTCCTTGTCGCGCACAACTGGCATGGCATTATCCTATTCCGAGAAGACGACCTTGACGGTCTTTATCCCGTTCATAGGCACCTCGAGCCGGCTCGAAAAGGCCCATCTTGCACCGGGCGCGACTTGGCTCGTCGCTGTCCCCAGCCTGTAGCGCATGGTCTTGCCATCGTCGGAGGCGACGAAGATGTCGATTGGACGCAACTCTGCCGCTACGTCACCGTCATTGACCGCGGCTCCATCGACGATCAGCACGGACCTGTGGCCTGAGGCATCGACGCGCGAAGTGATGTCGGCGAGGCGCAGTGAAGACGCCTGCCAGGCCCGTGGAAAGGCTGCCGCGCGCACGATGGCATGGCCGCCCGAAGTCCAAAAGACCATTGCCGCCAAGGAGATGCCGGCGAACCAGAAGATCGGCCCGCCGCGCATGGCAACCGAGGGGCGCTGCGGGGTAATTGCGCGCAGCATGTCCATGCCGCCGGCCGTGGGCTTGTGGCGGGAATGTAGGTTGTGTCCATCGGTTGATTCGCCGCGCGGCCGCGATAGCGCCACGACCTCGAAATCGGCATCGATGACGTCGGCCGGATCCGGCCGCAATGACTGGGCGGATGTGTCGCGGCCCGGCCCCGCCATGATTTCGCCGGAAACCGGGCGTGCTTTCCGAGCGTCAGCCATCGGACCCCTTAGACATTTTGCCGACAGGGGGTAAACGGAAATGGTTAATGCTTCGCCACCGGGGCCTGCGCTTTCCGAAAATCGATTCCGATTTTCGGACCGATGCTGTAGGGCGTTTCTGTGCCTGGATTTGGCTGGCAGCTTAACTGACTGTTAACCATGCGGACCCATGGTCGTTTCGTAGAGACGGGCGACCCGGGTCCGGGTAAATCTCCAGGATCTGAAACCCAAGGTCTGCAGCACGTGATCCGTTTCGAAAATGTCGGCCTCAGATACGGAATGGGACCGGAGATCCTGCGTGACATCTCCTTCCAGATCCCCGAGCGTTCGTTCCAGTTTCTGACCGGGCCGTCGGGCGCCGGCAAGACCACCCTTCTTCGCCTGCTGTTCCTCTCGCTCAAGCCGACCCGCGGGCTGATCAGCGTCTTCGGCAAGGACCGCTCGCGCATCTCCCGCGCAGAACTGCCAATGCTGCGGCGGCGGATCGGTGTCGTGTTCCAGGACTTCCGCCTGCTCGACCACATGACCACCTACGAGAACGTGGCGCTGCCCTTGCGCGTGCGCGGGCGCGAGGAGGCGAGCTACCGCACCGACGTGATCGAACTGCTCAAATGGGTCGGCCTGGGCGAACGCATGCATGTGCTGCCACCGGTGCTATCAGGCGGCGAAAAACAGCGCGCCGCAATTGCCCGCGCGCTGATCGAACAGCCCGAGATCCTGCTCGCGGACGAGCCGACCGGCAATGTCGACCCACCGCTGGCGCGCCGCCTGCTGCGCTTGTTCATCGAGCTCAACCGGCTTGGCACCGCTGTCGTCATCGCCACCCACGACCTTGCCCTGATGGACCAGGTCGACGCCCGGCGCATGATCCTGGCGGGCGGGAGGCTCGACATCTATGACTGACGAACCTGCCGACAGCCACACCCCCGACGACGGTTTCGACGATGCCGCCATGGAGCAGGCACCGCGCGCGCGGCGCAAGGTCACGCCGATCGTGCCGCCGCAGAACGTCGCCGGGCGGGCGCTGGTGCTGGTCATCGCGATCATGACCTTCCTGTCCTGCCTGACGCTCGGCGCGGTCACGCTGGTGCGCGACACCGCCTCGGTCTGGGAGAACCAGATCTCGCGTGAGGCAACGATCCAGGTCAAGCCGGCCGATGGCCTCGACATGGAGGCGGCACTGGCGACGGCCTCGCGCATCGCCAGCGAGTTTGCTGGCGTGCGCGGTACCAAGATCGTAGACCGCGAGGCCACCACCCGCCTGCTCGAGCCGTGGCTGGGTGCGGGCCTGAACATCGATGAGCTGCCGGTGCCGAGACTGGTGATCGTCACCATCGACGAGAACAGTCCGCCCGATTTCGAGGCGATGCGCGCCGCCATCACACCCAAGGTGCCGACAGCGAGCCTCGACGACCACCGCACCTGGGTCGACCGGCTGGTGGCAATGGCCCACACCACCGTCACCATCGGCATGGGCGTTCTGGTGCTGATACTGGCGGCGACCGTGCTTTCGGTGATTTTCGCCACACGCGGTGCGATGGCCGGCAACGGCCATATCATCGAGGTCCTGCACTATGTCGGCGCCGAAGCGCGCTTCATCGCCCGCGAATTCCGCCGCCACTTCCTGCTGACGGGAATGAAAGGCGCGGCCGCCGGCGGTTTGGCCGCGGTGATCGTCTTCATCGCCTTTTCATGGTGGTCGTCGCGCAACCTTGCCACGCCCCAGGCCGACCAGGCGACCGCGCTTTTCGGCAATTTCGCGATCGGTGCAAGCGGCTATCTCGGCGTTGCCATCATCGTGCTGGTGATCGGCGCGCTGACGGCTGCGACCTCGCATTTCACCGTTGTCGCCTATCTCGATGACCTCGATCCGCATCAACCGGACGGGATCTGATCAAGGATGGTATCCAAACGTCATCTAATATGCATAATCCGGCAATGCAAAAGCCGTAATTCATGCCTAACCATAGTGATGTGATGGGACAAAACGCGCTCGCCGCATCGGGGACGGTTTCTGATCCAAGATACTACCCAGCCGGGCATCGCTCGCGCCGGAGACTTGTTTTCTTGCGCCGCACTTTGTTTGTGCTTTTCATATCGGCCTTCGTGTTCGCCGGCGGGTTCGCGCTCTTTGCGGTGCATGTCAGCGGCCTGAGCACACCCGCCAATCCCTCCAGGGCCGACGCGATCATCGTGCTGACCGGGGGCCAGTCGCGGCTCGACGCAGCGCTCAACCTGCTCAAGGCCGGCAAGGGCAAGCGCCTGCTGATCAGCGGCGTCCACCCCTCCGCAACGCGACGCCAGCTTCAGCTCGCCACTCGGGGCGACACGACACTGTTCGATTGCTGTGTCGACATCGACCGCGCCGCGCTCGACACGATCGGCAACGCCGAAGAAAGCGCCAAATGGGTCGAGAGCCACGACTATGAGCGCGTAATCCTGGTCACCAACAACTATCACATGCCGCGCAGCCTGCTGGAAATGGGGCGGCTGTTGCGCCACGCCAGCCTGGAGCCCTATCCGGTCGTCAATTCCAAGCTTGACGATGGCGGCTGGCTGACGAAGCCGAAGGCTCTGCGGGTACTGTTCATCGAGTACAACAAATATCTTCTGGCGCTTGCCCGTGGCATCGTGCCGGTCAAGCCGACAGCGGATGGCGACCTGGTGGTTCAGGCGCAGGCAGCCGAGTAAGGCTTGCCTCCAAGCAGCGCAACAGCGCGGCACACATCCGAATGGGCGTCGCTCGCCATGGCGTTTTCCTTTTTCGCTCGCTTGGTGTAACCAACGGCAACTTCCATCATCAGGCACCCCACAAACGATGCTCTATATCCGGTCGCTGACGTTCAACTTCGTCTTCTATGTCAGCCTAGTCGTGCAGATGATCTTCTGGACGCCCTATTACTTCCTGTCTCCGCGCCACCGGGCCTGGTTCGTGCCGAAATTCTGGGCGCGCTCGAGCCTGTGGCTTCAGGAAAAGATCGCCGGCACGAAAAGCGAAATCAGCGGCATGGAGAACCTGCCGGAAGGTTCGTTCATCCTGGCGCCGAAGCACCAGTCGTTCTGGGATGCGATCGCCTTCTTCCCCTACCTGCGCGACCCGCTGTACATCCTCAAGCGCGAGCTGATGTGGATCCCGGTCTTTGGCTGGTACATCGCCAAGATGAAGATGATCCCGGTCAATCGCGGCAAGCGCTCGGTGGCGCTGAAGGCGGTGGTGGTGGCGACGCGCAAGGAAATGCAGAACGACCGCCAGCTGATCATCTACCCGGAAGGCACGCGCCGCGCGCCCGGCGACGAGCCGGCCTACAAATGGGGCATCGCCGAGCTCTATTCGGCGCTCAACCTGCCGGTGGTGCCGGTCGCCCATGTCGCCGGCCTGTACTGGCCGCGCCGCAAGTTCCTGCGCCATCCCGGCACGATCAAGGCGCGCTTCCTCAAGCCGATCCCGGCCGGGCTCGACAAGGAAGAGTTCATGAAGCGCCTGGTGGCCGAGACCGAGGCAGCCTGCGACGAATTCCTGATCGAGGTCGCACGGTCCGAAAACCCGCCGCCGATGCCCCCCACGGCGGTGAAGCGGCTCAGGGAACTGGGCGTAGAGCCGACGAGCTGACCAGCCGCCTCACCTCCTCCAGCCAGTGGTCGCGGATACCCAGCGCCCGCAAATGCTCGACGGTGCTGGCGACATAGTCCTCGTTGCGGCCCGATTGGCCGGCTGCACCTGAAACGATCTCGGCTGCGTGAGCGGCATCGAGATTGCCGGCATATTGGCGGTGGTTGCGGTCGGCGATGTAGCAGATCGCCTCGGCGACATTGCCATCATCGAGCCTGATCCGCAGCGCCCGCTCGAGATAGACGTTCGTGACCAGTTCGCGCTCGCGCAGATAGGCCAAGACCTCGTCGCGCAGGTCGCCGGGAACGCGGAAGGCGAGGCCGACGCAGGAGCCGCCGCGGTCGAGGCCGAGCACCAGCCCGGGCCGCTGCTCGGTACCGCGATGGACCCAGGAGCGGATGCAGAGCGAACGGCGAAAGCCCATCAGCCGCGCGCGGCGCGTCTCGACATGGGCAAAGCCGGGTCGCCACATCAATGAGCCATAGCCAAAAACCCAAAAATCGCCCATATCGCCAAGCCTGTTGGTGGTTTGCGGGTCTTTGGCGTTACAACATCGGCCCGAAGAGCGGAATCGTTTTTCCGGAAGTATGATGCGTGGTGCCGCCAACGAGCATGTCAAATCTGACACACGGCGCTGTAAAGGGAGTCTGAGCATGACGTCGAGCCAAGCGCCACAACCCTACTCCCGCCGCCGCTTCCTGTGGCTGGCGCTGTTCATCGTATTGCTGTTCGGTGGCTACAGCGCCGGCTGGTTCTGGTTTGCCGGTCGGGCCGAGCAGGAGGTCCAGCAGAGGATCGCGAAGCTGAACCAGAACGGCGTTGCGGCCGATTGCGTCAACCCGACAGTGCGCGGCTTCCCCTTCCGCATCGGCCTGTTCTGCGACCGGGTGGAATATGAGAATTCCAACATGCGCATTTCGGCCAGCGCCGGCAACCTGCGCACTGCGGCCCAAGTCTACCAGCCGATGCGCACAGTGCTCGAACTCGACGGGCCGCTCACCGTCACGGCACCGGATCTGCCGCCTATCCGGTTCAACTGGGACCTCCTGCATGCCAGCGCGCGCCTCGCCAATCCGCTGCCCGAGCGGATTTCGGCGGAAACCCGCAAGCTGACCGGCGAAGCCTCCTTCAGCGACCGTTCGCCGGTTCCCCTCTTCACCGCCGAGGAGACGCAATTGCATCTCCGCCCGAACGGCCAGGACATCGACGTCGCCGGCACCTTCACCGGGCTCGTCATCGACCAGCAGGCGCTTGGCGGCCGCAAGTTGCCGCCGCTCGACGGCAGCGCCGATGCATCGCTGAAGGACGGCGTGAGCGTGGTCAAAGGCGGAGAGCGCAGCCTGCGCGGCCAGTCGGGCACGATCCGTTCGCTGACGCTCACGACCGGCGGCAACACGGGTGCTGCCCTCAGCGGCCCATGGTCAATTGACCAGGACGGGCTGATGGACGCCAATCTCAGGGTGACGGTCCAGAACCCGCGCGAACTGTCGCGGATCCTGTCTGAAGCCATGCCAGAGCAGCGCAGGCAGATCGAGACGGCCATGTCTGGCCTCGCCATTCTCGGCAACGCCCCTAGCCTGCCGCTGCGCATCGTCAAGGGCCGGGCCACGCTTGGCTTCATCCCGCTCGGCATGGTGCCGGCGGTAAGATGAGCGAATAGCGAATAGCGAATAGCGAATAGCGAATAGCGAATAGCGAATAGCGAATAGCGAATAGCGAATAGCGAATAGCGAATAGCGAATAGCGAATAGCGGCTATGCCAGCCTAAGCTGCGGACACAAGCCATTATTTCCTACTCCCTACTCCCTATTCGCTATTCCCTGCTCGCTAGCTTTTCACCGGATGCTCGACGGCCTGGCGACCGAAGTTCGGCGCATCGACTTCCTGGCCCGCATCGATGATCGAGCGCCTGATGGCGCGGGTGCGTGTGAACATCTCGAACAGCTTGTCGCCGTCGCCCCAGCGGATCGCCCGCTGCAGTGAAGCGAGGTCTTCGGAGAAGCGCGCCAGCATTTCGAGGATCGCGTCCTTGTTGTGCAGACACACGTCGCGCCACATGGTCGGGTCCGAGGCGGCGAGACGGGTGAAGTCGCGGAAGCCGGAAGCCGAATATTTAATGACTTCCGACTTGGTCACCGCCTCTAGATCGTCGGCGGTGCCGACGATGTTGTAGGCGATGATGTGCGGCAGGTGCGAAACGATGGCGAGCGTCATGTCGTGATGCTCCGGATCCATCGTGTCGATGTTGGAGCCGCAGCGGCGCCAGAACTCCGACAACTTCTCGAGCGCGGCCGGATCGGTGCCCGGCAGCGGCGTGAAGATGCACCAGCGGTTTTCGAACAGATCGGCGAAGCCCGCGTCGGGGCCCGACTTTTCGGTGCCCGCGAGCGGGTGGCCGGGGATGAAGTGGATGCCTTCGGGCACATGCGGCGCCATCTGGGCAATGACGGAGGCCTTGGTCGAGCCGACATCGGTCAGGATGGCGCCAGGCTTGAGCGCCGACGCTATCTCTTCGGCGACCGCGCCAGACGAGCCGACCGGCACCGAGACGATGACCAGGTCGGCGTCCTTCACCGCAACCTTGGCGTCGGTGGAGTAGCTATCGCCGAGGCCAAGTTCCTCGGCGCGGGCGAGCGTGGCTGCGCTGCGCGTCGAAATGGCGATGTGGCGAGCCAGCCCCTCGCGGCGGATGACCCGCGCGATCGATGAGCCGATCAGGCCGATGCCGATCAGGGCGATCTTGTCAAAAAGCGGTTCAGACATGGTTCAACTTTTCAGGAATTCTGTGAGAGCGGCGGCGACGCCGCGATTGGCCTCTTCGGTGCCGATGGTCATGCGCAGCGCATTGGGGAAGCCGTAGCCGGCCACCCTGCGCAGGATATAACCACGCGCCGAAAGGTAATCGTCAGCTGCGGCAGCAGTGTGTTTGCCATCTTCGGGGAAGTGGACGAGCAGGAAGTTGCCGACACTCGGCGTGACACGCAGGCCAAGCGCCTCGAACTCCTTGACCAGCCATTCCGCCCACTGCGCATTATGCGTCACGGTGCGTTCGACATGGGCGCGGTCCTCCATCGCCGCGACGCCGGCCTCGATGGCGGCCGCGTTGACGTTGAAGGGGCCGCGCATGCGGTCGAGCACCTCGATGACGTGCGCCGGCGCGTAGACCCAGCCGATGCGCATGCCGCCAAGACCGTGGATCTTGGAGAAGGTCCGGGTCATCACCACGTTCGCATTGGCCGCGACCAGTTCGACACCCGACTCGTAGTCGTTGCGGCGGACATATTCGGCATAGGCCGCATCGAGCACCAGAAGAACGTTCTTGGGCAGCGCCGCATGAAGCCGGCGCACCTCCTCGAACGGCAGATAGGTGCCGGTCGGGTTGTTGGGGTTGGCGAGGAAGACGATCTTGGTCTTCGGCGTCAGCGCGGCGATGATGTTGTCGACATCGGCCTTCTCGGCGGTCTCCTTGGCCACGACCGGTGTCGCACCGGCAGCCTGGATGTAGATCTTGTAGACCATGAAGCCGTGCTCGGTGTAGACGGCCTCGTCGCCCGGCGACAGGTAGCTCTGCGAAAGCAGCCCTAGAACCTCGTCGGAACCGTTGAAGCACAGGATATTGGCCGGGTTGAGCCCATGGGTCGCCGCAATCGCCTGTCTCAGGCGTAACGCCGACCCGTCGGGATAATACTCCATCTTCTCGGCAAGCTTCTTCACCGCCTCGATGGCATGGGGCGAGGCGCCCAGCGGATTCTCGTTCGACGACAGCTTATGGACCTTGGCGACGCCTGCAGGGGCTGCGCTCTTGCCGGGGACATAGGCGGCGATGTCCATGATGCCGGCGCGGGGTTCGGGACGAATCTGCTCAGGTGCCTTGGTCATGTCGAAAATCCTGGATTGGCGCCTCGGAATGGAGGCCGCTGCGGGAATACCGCCCAGGGCGTGCAATGTCGAGAAAAACCCGAAATTCGGGCCCTCTGGCCGGGTATTTGGGTCGCTGTTGACGCAATCCGCTGCCAGGCGTATGAGCTAGGCATAGACCCGTGGTGATTTGGCCGGTCGGCTTGCAGCCACGTTAAACAAGTCGCTAAAGGGCCGTTTGCGATCCGTAAACCGGCTTTGCGACTGCAATGCCGGTTTTTTAGTTTTTGGAGTTCGCACAGTGCCGATCAAGATCCCCGATCAGCTTCCCGCCCGCGAAGTGCTGGTCAAAGAAGGCGTCTCCGTCATGGACGAGCAGACCGCCCTGCGTCAGGATATCCGCCCGCTGCAGATCGGCCTGCTCAACCTCATGCCCAACAAGGTGCGGACAGAGACCCAGATCGCTCGCCTGATCGGCGCCAGCCCGCTGCAGGTGGAACTGACATTGGTGCGTATCGGTACGCACAAGGCCAAGAACACGTCCGAAGACCATCTGATCTCCTTCTACCAGACCTGGGATGAGGTAAAGGACCGCAAATTCGACGGCTTCATCATCACTGGTGCGCCGGTGGAACTGCTGCCCTTCGAAGACGTGACCTATTGGGACGAGCTCAAGCAGATCTTCGACTGGACGACGACCAACGTCCATTCGCCGTTCTTCATCTGCTGGGGGGCGATGGCGGCCGCATGGCATTTCCATCGCGTACCCAAGCACACCCTCGATCAAAAGGCGTTCGGCGTATTCCGCCACAACAACAACGCGCCAGCGTCCCCCTATCTCGCCGGCTTCTCGGACGACTTCGCCATCCCGGTGTCACGCTGGACCGAGGTTCGCGCCGCCGACATCCCGGAGGGGTCCGGCCTGGAACTGCTGATGGAATCGGAGGAAACCGGCCCCAGCCTGCTCGCGGAGCAGGCCGGCAACCGGCTCTACATGTTCAACCACATTGAATACGACTCGACCTCGCTGAAGGAAGAGTACGACCGCGATGTGGCTGCCGGCGTGCCGATTGCGGTGCCCCACGAATACTACCCTGACGATGATCCGCAACGCCGGCCGCTCAACCGCTGGCGCTCGCACGCACACCTGCTTTTCGGCAACTGGATCAATCAGGTCTACCAGACCACGGCTTACGACCTGGAGAACATCGGCAAGAAGTAGTAGCCGATCGAGGCTCGCACGGCGCCTGAGACCCGCCGGGTTCAGGTCGCCATGTCGTGCGCCCCGGGCGCCTTGGCCAGATCCTTGATGCGCGGAGGCCTGAGCGTTGGCCCGCGCTTGTCCTTGGTAAGCTGCACCGTGCGGTCGAACAGCACGCCATCACGCCGCGCCGGGCTGAAGTAGATGACGCCCGTCTTGGCCAGTTCGCTCTCGAACATCGCCCGAACCATCCCGTGCGCTGAACTGTCCAGCGTGTCGAACGCCTCGTCGATGATCACCCAGTCGGGTCGGTGCAGCCTGAGGCGGGCAAATGCCACCAGCAACAGATCATCGCTGCTGAGTTCGTCGGCCCAGGACACGGTGCCGTCGAGCGCCGACACCAGCCGTTCAAGCCCCACGGCGCGCAGTGCCGCAGCAAAGTCCGCGTCGCTGAACGGCCGATCGCCGGTGGGATAGGCCAGCGCTTCGCGCAATGTACCGGGCGGCACGTAGGACTGCCGTGGCAGGAAGACGATCTCCTTGCCGGCCGGAATCTCGATGCGGCCGCGCCCCCAGGGCCACAGCCCCGCCAGCGCGCGGAAGAGCAAGGTCTTGCCGGCGCCCGGCTCGCCGACGATCAGCACGCGTTCGCCCGGCTTGACCCGGATTTGCGCCTCCGAAAGCCTGGTACAGCCACTCGGCGAGACAAGCTCGAGCCGATCGAAGGCCAGGCTGCCATCGGGGCTTTCAGCGACTTCGATGCGCCCCTCCTTCCGGTGCAGCACATCGGCCGAAACCAGAACGCTGCGGATGACCGTCACCCGCATCAAGGTCGCCCGCCAGTCGGCAATCGCTCCGACATTGTCAATGAACCAGCGCAGCGAGGCGTGAACCTGATTGAAGGCACCGACGGCCATCATCAGCCCGCCGAAGCTGATGTCACCGGCAAAATAGACAGGTGATGCCACCAGGATGGGCGCTACCACGGTGAGCCAGCCATAGCCGCTCGTCACCCAGCCAAGGTTGATCTGCGTGGCAAAGATCCGGCGCAGCGCATTCAACACACCGGCGAGATCCGTTTCGAGCCTGCGCTTTTCATCGGCTTCGCCGCGCGACAAAGAGATCGCGTCGATGTTCTGGTTGATGCGCACCATCGAGAAGCGCAGTTCGGCCTCGCGCGCATAGCGTTCGGCGTTTTGTACAATCAACGGACGCCCGACGAGCCAACTCAGCAACGACCCCGAACCCGCATAGAGGATCACCGCCCAGACCATGTAGCCGGGAATGCTGAATGTATGACCGCCGATGTGGAAGACGAAGCCGGCCGAAAGGCCCCACAGCACCCCGACAAAGGAGGCAAGCAGGATCGACGCTTGAAGCAGACCAATGCCGAGGTCGGTGGTGAGATCGGCGAGATGGCCGGCATCCTGCTGCATGCGCTGGTCGGGATTGACGCCTACGTCGCCTGCGTTGGCCAGCCGGAAGGCACGGCCCGGGCGCAGCCACTCATTGATCAGGTCGAGTGTCAGACCCTCGCGCAGCTTGAGCCTGATCATCTGGTTGAGCCACTGCTGGGAAACATTGAGCACCAGCAGGCCGCTGGCAATGGCGGCAAAAACCATCAGCTGGTGCAGGAATTCGGGAAGGTCACGCCGCGCCAGCGCATCAAAGAACGGCTTGTTCCAGCGATTGAGCAAGACCTGACCCAGGGCCGTGGCGACGATAACGGCGAAGACCGAAATACCAAGCCAGATCAACATGTTTCGCACCGGAGACGTAGCCAGCGCCTGCTGCGCCATCTTCAGGTGGCCAGCGAAACCGCCGCCGTCGAAGTCGGACGCCATCGGTTCACGATTGCTCTGCTTGTACGATTGGCTGCGCATGAATGCGTTCCTCTGGCCGGGTGGCTGGGCCTCCTGCCATTCTCACGGCATCCGGGGCTCTCAATCTGCGCATGTTCACTGTCGAAAATCGATACCGGTTTTCCGCTTCATGCACTCCCACTTTGCCCGAGTGGGGGAACATTGTGCCACCATCGAACTGCCACGTATCGCAGGGAACCCAAACAAGGTCGTGAACGGGGCCCCGCACGGGGTGGCGCGATCAGCCTTTCGGTGCGAACACGCGCACCGACTTCGGCCGGATGCGGAAATGCGCCGGTGTCCAGGTGACCAGTTCGCCATCGGTGTTGACCGGCCGTGGCCGCTTGGTGCGGATCGTCACCTCCGTGGTCTTGAAGGCGCGGACGTCATCCCACTGCCCCTGCGTGCCCCGTCTCAAGCTGGGCAACAGCCTGAGCAGGCGCCACCAGTGGTCAACCTCGAGGCTGTAGAGATCGAGCCAGCCATCATCGGCGGTGGCCGTTTCCTCCACCGTCATGCCGCCGCCATAGTGGCGACCATTGCCGACCGACACCTGCATGGTGTGGATCTCCTCGGTGGTGCCGTCGTGGTCGACATGGGCGGTGAACAGGCGCGAGCGCATCAGCAGACGCGCGGCAACGATGGCATAGCCCAGTGTGCCCCAGCGTTTCTTGGCGTGCTCCGTCAGTTCTGCCGCCAGTTCCGCGCTGAAACCGATGCTGGCAACGTTGAAGAAGAGGTGGCCGTTGACCTCGCCGAGGTCGACGGTCTTCTGGTGGCCAGCGGCGATGATCTCAGCCGCCTGCACAGGATCGGCCGGGATGCCCATCGTGCGGGCAAAGTCGTTGGCCGTACCCAGTGGCAGCACGCCAAGGGTCAAGCCGGAATAGGCAAGGCCAGCGGCAGCATTGTTGAGCGTGCCGTCGCCGCCGCCGACGATTGCCATATCGAAATGGTCAGCATGGCGCGCAATCAGCTCGGAGGCGTTTTCGTCCTTGCTGGTTGCCATTTCCTCGATGACAAGGCCGGCATCTTCCAGCACCCGCCTGGCAGCGACGATCGAGCCGGTACCGCGGCGCGCGCGCGGATTGACGATCAGCATCGCGCGCTTGTCCTTCGACCGCTGCGCGGTGCGCCTTTCGTGGATGATGACGTCGGTCAGCTGGATGATTCCCAAGATTGTCGCCGTTGCCGGCGGGTCGGCCTCCGCCTAGCCCATTTAGGAATTGAAAGAGGGCATTTGAAGGCCCCGGGCAGGATCATGGCGTCGAAGGCGTCCCTGTCTCGCCCATATCGTCAGGAGACCGGCGCAGCGCCGGGAAACCGCGCGTTGCGCCAGACGGCGACAGGACAGGTACGAAGACGCGACGCGAGGCGCGCTGTGTCACCGGAACACCCTGATAGACGCGCTTCTGTGCCTCGACCACGATCACGCCGGAGAAGATCGGCCAGAACCGGCGGCCGGCGCGTTCGAACAGATGGTCGAAACGCATCATCCATTTGCGCCGCGACGGCGGGAAATGCAGGGCATCCGACCAAGACGCCACGGTGAAATTGGCCTCGCGCAGCAGCTCGTTGAGCTGACCGCTCGAAAATGGCCGGCCAGTGCCGAAGGGCGTGTGCTCGAACCGCGCCCAGACGCCGCGCCGGTTGGGCACGACGATGACGATGCGCCCGGCGGGCGAAAGCACGCGCCAGATCTCCTTCAGCGTCTCGCGCGGGTTTTCGGCATGTTCGAGCGAGTGGACGAGCAGCATCCGGTCGATGGAAGAATCGACCAGCGGCAGTTCCTCGTCGAACACCAAAGCAGTGGAGGACGGCCCCTCGCTCGGCCAGGCAACGGCACCCTGAGTAGCCGGCATGAAGGCAAAGACTCTCTCGGCATCGACACCGAAACGGTCCAGCCACGGCAGGGTGTAACCCAGGCCAACCAGCCGTTCGTTGGGCACGCTGCCCCACACGGACGACAGCGCCATGGCAATGGAGTGCTCGGCGAGACGCCCCAGCGGTGTCGAGTAGAAGGAGCGAAGGTCGACGATATCGGAATTCATGGCTCGAACGGTAGCGCTCGCCGGCAGAGACTTCAACGACCATGCGCACATCCCCTACCAGCGTGACCCAAATGGCGTGACAGGGGGGCGTGCCCGCCCTATCGTCTTTCAGGGAACGGAGATTTTGCGATGCCTGTCGAGATCAAGCTTTTCATGTGCCGCACCGACAATTTCGGCGCGCTGCTGCACGACCGCGACAGCGGCGAGACCGCGATCATCGATGCGCCCGAGGAGGCGCCGATCATCGATGCGATCACCCATAGCGGCTGGACGCCATCGATGCTCCTGATCACGCACCACCATGGCGACCATGTCGAGGCCAATCTGGCGCTCAAACGACGCTACAAGCTGCGCATCATCGGCCCGGAGGCCGAGCGAGACAAGATTCCCGGCATCGACGACACCGTCGAGGAAGGCTCGGTCATTCCCTTTGGCGAGGAACGCATCGAAGTGATCTCCACCCCCGGCCATACCGCCGGCCATGTCTGCTACCATCTGCCGAAGGCCAAGGCGGCCTTCACCGCAGATACGCTGTTTGCCATGGGCTGCGGGCGACTGTTCGAGCGCCCGGCGCCGGTGATGTTCGAATCGCTGAAGAAGCTTGCCGCCCTGCCCGCCGACACGGCGATCTATTGCGGTCACGAATACACGCTCTCCAACGCCCGTTTCGCGCTGACCGTCGATCCGGACAACGCTGCCTTGCAGGCACGTGCAGCAAAGGTCGAGGCCCTGCGCGCCGAGGGCAAGCCGACGCTGCCGACGACGATTGGCGAGGAGCTAGCCACCAACCCGTTCCTGCGCTGGGCCGATCCGGCCATCAGGAAGCATCTCGGCATGGAAAAAGCATCCGATGTCGAGGTCTTCGCCGAGATTCGCAGGCGCAAGGACAATTTCTGAACATGCTGGCCGCGGAAATCATCGCTACGCTTGGCATGATTCGCCACCCCGAGGGGGGATGGTATGCCGAGACCTTCCGCGACAACCCCGAAGGCGGCGCCTTTGGCGAGCGTGGCCATTCGACGGCGATCTACTTCCTGCTCGAGCATGGCGATGTCTCGGCCTGGCACCGCGTCAGGGACGCTGCCGAGATCTGGCATTTCCATGCCGGCGCGCCGATCGAACTCAAATTACATGAACCGGGCGGCGGCATCGTCTCGCAACTGCTCGGCATCGACCTCGCCGCCGGCGAGCGGCCGCAGGTGGTCGTACCGGCTGGCTGGTGGCAGACCGCGCGCAGCCTGGGCGACTGGACGCTGGTCGGCTGCACGGTGTCGCCCGGCTTTGAATTCTCGCAGTTCGAATTGGCGGTGCCCGGCTGGGAGCCGGGTTAGGCTCCTGCCCCGTTGGTCGCGGGCGATGAACGCTTGGCGAAGATCAGCGACTTGGCCGCAAGCACCGCGCCACCGGTGATGAGCACGCAGGCGGCAAGGATGCGCAAGGACGGCTCGGCGAAACCGGCCGCGATGAGTACCAATGTCGACAGTAGCGGCGCGGCATAGCTCGCCGCCCCCAGCACCTGGATGTTGCCGCGCTTGACGCCGATGTCCCAGGCATAGAAGGCCGCACCCACCGGCATCAGGCCGAGGCCGAGCACGGCGAGCCACTGGCCAGAATTGGCCGGCAGGATCGTCTCCTCAAGCGCCAGGTGGCAGACAAGGGAGAGAATCGAAGTCGCCAGGCAGAACCAGGTGACGATTGACGTCGGCACCGATGGGAAGCGCCGCGACAAAAGCGAATAGCCCGACCACAGGAAGGCGCAGACGAAGGCCATGGCATAGCCGAAGCTGTAGCGGGCGTCGAAGGCAAGCCCCCCGCCCTTGGTGACGATCAGGAACGTGCCGGCGAGCCCCATCAGCGCACCCGCAATGTGGTTCCAGCGCAGCCGTTCGCCCGGCATCAGCGCCGATCCGAGCACGATGAACAGCGGCCAGAGATAGGCGATCAGGCTGGCCTCGACGGCCGGCGCGTTGCGCAGTGCGGTGAAGTAAAAGAAATGATAGCCAAACAGGCCGGCGATGCCGATGACCCAGACCTGCGGCGGGATCTTCGCCGGCTTTTCGGCCGCTGGCATGAACAGCCTGGCGACGAGACCGACGCAAGTGCCAATGGCAAAGGTGATGGCCGACATGAGGAACGGCGGCACCGAACCCGATGCATCGGTGAGCAATGCCAGCGTCGCCCACATGGCGACCGCCGAAAAGCCGATCAGTGTTGCGCGCCCCACTTCACTCTCCCGGCGCGCTGGCGCCTCAATTGGTCGCTTCGAAACGCCGCGCCTTGAGGGTGATCGGGCCGATCTCCGTGCCGACGGTGGCATAGATGGGCGCATATACTCCGGTTTCGCCGATTGGCGCAAACGTCACCATGATTCGACTGCGATCCCTGAGGAAGGTGAGCGCCTTCTTGTTGCTGCGATAGCCCGACACCGGCTGGAAACCCATCCGGCAGGTGACCGTCTGGCCCTTGAAGCCCTTGACCGACATCTCGCCGGTAGACACTGGGGTGAGCTTGAGGTTGGCGCGCAACTCGCCATCATACATCTTGATCGTCCGACCGCAGACCTTGTCGAGGCTGGGCGCGCGGATGATCGTCGCGGCGATGGGATCGGCCACGGCGCGGAGGTCGTCGGGGCCGAGCGGTATCCAGGTCTTTCCGCGCTTCTTGGGCTTCGGCACGACCTCGGTATGGGTTACCCGGTCGCCAGAGAATCGGACGTCGACGAGCGAGGCCTTCTTGCCCGAGACATAGTCGGCGCGGAAGGCCTCCGGGCGGGTGCGCCCGTCGGCAAAACTGCCGCGCGAAGAGATCGTCCCCTTGGTGTCGTCAAAGAAGGCGGCAAGTCCAGCGCTCGCTACCTTGCCGTTCACCGAATAGGATTGCCCGTCGTAGCTGCTGTCGAATGTCGCAGTGGCGACCGGGATGCCGAGGAAGGACAGCGAATAGTCGGCGCGGAAAGTTCCTTCAGCCGCCGGTGCCGGCGCAGGCAAGACGGCGAGGGTGAAGGCGAGCAGGACAGGCATATGGCGACGCATTCGTTGCAATACCTCCAATGCAGCAGAGAAACCGGGTTTCAGGCTGGTCGCGTCCCTCGACAGCGGTTATAGAAGCAAATCGGGCCGTTCTGTGGAACTGGGGACAACGCTCTCAAACCACGGTGGCGCTTGACGCGTCTGCGAAATACACCTATGGAACGCCAACTTTTTCCATGAGGCCGCCTGACTGAGACTGCGCGCCATCCTTAATCGGTGCGTAAACAGCCGCTTGGTCCGCCAGAACTGAAGGTAAGTAACATGTCCCGCGCTTGCGAACTCACCGGCAAAGCCGTCATGACCGGCAACAATGTGAGCCACGCCAACAACAAGACCCGTCGTCGCTTCCTGCCGAACCTGGTCAACGTCACGCTGATCTCGGAAGTGCTGAACCAGAACGTTCGCCTGCGCATTTCCGCTGCAGCGCTCCGTTCGGTCGAGCATCGCGGCGGCCTCGACGCCTTCCTGGCCAAGGCCGACGCTGAGGAACTGTCGCAGCGCGCCCGTCTGCTCAAGAAGCAGATCGCCAAGAAGACCGTTGAGCAGGCTGCCGCCTAATCTGCGAATCAGGGCGGGGGACGACCGCCTGGAGCCTCTAGCGACCGCAAGGACGACAGAGGCTCCGCCCAAAAGCCCGGGCACTGCCCGTAAAGCTGGTTCCATCACCCAGGATAAAAAAATGAACTCCGGTTCTCGTTATCTGCCTTTCGTGGCGGCCATGGCGCTTGTCGTCGTCGCCTCCAATATCCTCGTCCAGTTCCCCGTGCAGGGGCAGGTCGGATCTCTGGCACTTGCCGACATCCTCACCTGGGGCGCCTTCACCTACCCCTTCGCCTTCCTGGTCACAGACCTCGCCAACCGCCTGCATGGCCCGAAGATGGCACGGCGAATCGTCTTCGTCGGCTTCATGACCGCGGTCGTCTGCTCCATCGTCATTCCGCCGCTGCTGTTCAGCTACGGCCTGATTCCCTTCGACACGGCAGCATCGCGCCTCGCCCGCATCGCCGTCGCCTCTGGCGCCGCCTTCCTGACCGCGCAGCTGCTCGACGTTACCGTCTTCAACTGGCTGCGCCGGCAAAGCTGGTGGCGCGCGCCGATCTTCGGCACGCTGGTCGGCTCGGTGTTCGACACGATGATTTTCTTCGGCATCGCGTTCTCGGCCACCTTCGCCCTGCTGGGCCCCGACGACGCCTTCGCGCTCGAAGCAGCCCCCCTGTTCGGCATGCTGCCCACGGAAGCCGCACGCTGGGTGTCTTGGGCGCTCGGCGACATGACGATGAAGCTTTTGATCGCCGTCTTCGCGCTGATCCCCTACCGGCTGATCGCTGCCCGTTGGTCGCAGCCGGCCCTGGCTACGAACTGACAGGCCTCTTGCCTACCTGTCGATACGCGTCGACAGGATAATCGACGACAGCGTGCGTTCGACGCCGTCGAGCGCACCGATGCGGTCGATCAACTGGTCGAGGTCTTGCACCGAAGGTGCTTCGACGACAACGATCATGTCGAAATTGCCGCTGACCGAATGCAGCGTCCTGACCTCGGGGATGCGACGCAGGACGGCTTCAACCGCAGCCGACACCTTGGGCTGCGCCGTCACCAGAATGTGCGCCCTGACCAGATTCTTCTCGTAATCCCGCGACAGCCTGACGCTGTAGCCTGATATCACCCCCCGCTGTTCCAGCCGCTCGATGCGGCTTTGCACGGTCGTTCTGGACACGCCGAGTCGGCGCGCCAGCTCGGCGGCCGAGGCCCGCGCGTTCTCGCGCAGCAGGGCGAGCAGGGCCCGGTCGGGATCGTTCGTCATTATGACGCATCCATTCGTCGTTTCGCCAAAAACGGCTCGTCTTTTCGGCAATATCGATACTGCCTTTCGACGAGACGTAGAAGTACAAAATGCCATCATTGCATTTCAAGGGGACAGGCCATGAAGGAAATCATCGTCGTAGGCGCAGGCAAGATCGGCTCGACCATCTCCGGCATGCTGGCCGAGACCGGCGACTACAAGGTGACCGTAGTCGACCGCGCGCAGGCCCAGCTCGACGCGATCGACGTTGCCGGCAATGTCGAGACGAAGAGGGTCGAGATCGGCGAGGCCGGCGCGCTGGACACGGTTCTTGCCGGCAAGTTTGCCGTGCTGTCGGCCGCCCCCTTCCATCTCACCACGCGCATCGCCGAAGCTGCCGCCAAGACCGGCGTGCACTATCTCGACCTGACCGAGGACGTCGCCTCGACCCGAGTCGTCAAGGAACTGGCAGCCAAGGCCAACAGCACCTTCATCCCGCAGTGCGGACTGGCGCCGGGCTTCATCTCGATTGTCGCCAACGATCTTGCCAAGCGATTCGACACGCTGGAAAGCGTGCGCATGCGCGTCGGCGCGCTGCCGCAGTATCCGTCGAATGCGCTCAACTACAACCTGACCTGGAGCACCGACGGCGTCATCAACGAGTATTGCGAGCCCTGCGAAGCAATCGTCGAAGGCCAGCTGATCGAGGTGCCGCCGCTGGAAGAGCGCGAGGAGTTTTCGCTCGACGGCATCACCTATGAGGCCTTCAACACCTCTGGCGGCCTCGGCACGCTCTGCGAAACCTACAAGGGCAAGGTGCGCACGCTGAACTATCGCACCATCCGCTACCCCGGCCACGCCTCGATCATGAAGGCGCTGCTCAACGACCTCGGCCTGCGCCATCGCCGCGAGGTGCTGAAGGACATCCTGGAGAACGCCCTGCCGGCGACGATGCAGGACGTGGTGGTGATCTTCGTCACCGTCAGCGGCCGCAAGGACGGCCGGCTGCTGCAGGAAAGCTACGCCAACAAGATCTACAGCCGCCAGATGGGCTCGACGGTCCGCAGCGCCATCCAGATCACCACGGCGTCCGGCATCTGCTCGGTGCTCGACATGCTGGCCACCGGCGCGCTGCCGCAGAAGGGCTTCGTACGCCAGGAAGACATCGCGCTCGACGCCTTCCTCTCCAACCGCTTCGGCCGCAACTACACGCAGGCTGGCGCAACGACGCTGGCAGCCTGATCGCATTCGACACAAGGGGGAGGACACCCCGAAGGTCACAAGTTACGGGCAGCGAGGGGTTGAAGGACCCCTCGCTTTTTTTGCGTTGTGCGGAGAGTTGCTGGTGCCGACGCGTCGCCAGCCCCCTCGTGGGCAGGGCAATCGCATCTGGAGCCCCTACCCCGCGAGCGGGAGGAGCCAGGGGTGGGGGTGCAAGGTCGGTGAAGCTCCTGAAGGCATCGCCATGCGATAGCCTGTCCCTGAAAGGGTACGGGAACCCGCGGTTCAGTCGTCGTGCAGGATGAATTCCAGGTAGAGATTGCGCTGCAGGATCGAATGGTTGTCGTCGGAGATCAGCGACACCATCAGCGCGCCGTCCTGGCGCTGCCAGACGTCGAGGCCTTCCATGTTGTCGATCTGGTAGCTCATGTTGGCTTCGAACAGGATCGAGCCATCGGCGACCTTGCCCTTGGCGATGCTCTCGCCCTCGATGCGACGCAGCCGCATCTTCACCCCTGAAGCTATCGAGAAGCTGCGCTCCAGCAGCAGCAGGTCGCCATCGGGCAGGAAGGCGCCATCGGTGATGTCGAACGCGCCGTCGCGCACGACGGTGAAGATGCCCTTGCCCGGCCCCTCGATGATGGCGGCAAGGATGTTGCCGGCCGGATCGAGGCTCTTTTCGGAAACCACCACCAGGCTTTGCTTCTGCGCCGAATAGGCGACGGTCTCGAAACCGCGGTTCTGGCGCAGCTCGTTGCGCGGCACCAGAAAGTCGAGTTCGCGGAAGGCCGCTTTCATGTTGCTCGGGTCGATGCGGAACTGGGAGACGCGATGGTCTCGCTCGAAGCCGACGGTTGCGATGCCGTCCTTGACAGCGAGGCCCTCGGCGTCAGCCAGCCACTTCTTGTCGATGGCATGGCCCGAGGCGTCGACCATCTGCACCATGCGGAAATTCTCGATGCCCGCAGGCCGCAGTTCGCCATCGCGGACGATGCTGCCAAAGAACCAGTAGCCGGTGTCGGCGACGCCGATGAAATCGCTGCCCGGCTCGAGGAAACGGAAGGCCGACAGGCCACCGAGATTGCGCGACGACGAGGTGAGTTCAAGTCCGCCAACGAATTCGAGCGGGCCGAACATCTTCTCTGCGCGTCCGATCTGGAACTCGGTGATCGGCCGGGCCGAGATTTCCATCGCTTCGACGGCAGGAACTTCGGCAATGGAAGCACCGGTCAGTGAAGACAGCACCAGCGCCGCCAAAGCCGCGCTGGCAACATGCCGCAATCGGGCAGCGACAGAAGTCATCCGGCGCGCCGGAAGCCGCCGCGGCGCGTCTCACGCGCGCTTTCCTCGCCAAACAGCGAAGCAAGCTGCTCGGTCATCGCACCGGCCAGTTCTTCGGCATCGACGATGGTGACGGCCCGGCGGTAGTAGCGGGTGACGTCATGGCCGATGCCGATGGCAAGCAGTTCGACCGGCGAGCGCGTCTCGATCAGGTCGATGACGGCACGAAGGTGACGCTCCAGATAGTTGCCGGGGTTCACCGACAGCGTCGAGTCGTCAACGGGCGCGCCGTCGGAGATCATCATCAGGATCTTGCGCTGCTCGGGCCGAGCGATCAGGCGCTGGTGCGCCCACAGCAACGCCTCGCCGTCGATGTTTTCCTTGAGCAGGCCCTCGCGCATCATCAGGCCGAGATTGCGGCGCGCACGCCGCCACGGCGCGTCGGCGCTCTTGTAGATGATGTGGCGCAGGTCGTTGAGGCGGCCGGGATTGGCAGGCTTGCCGTCCTTGAGCCACTTCTCGCGCGACTGTCCGCCCTTCCAGGCGCGGGTGGTGAAGCCGAGAATCTCGACCGAGACGCCGCAACGCTCGAGCGTGCGCGCCAGAATGTCGGCGCAGGTGGCGGCAACCGTGATCGGCCGGCCGCGCATCGAGCCGGAATTGTCGAGCACCAACGTGACCACGGTATCGCGGAACTTGGTGTCGCGCTCCTGCTTGAACGACAGCGGCTGCATCGGGTCGATGACGACGCGCACGAGGCGAGCGGGATCGAGATAGCCCTCTTCCAGGTCGAAGTCCCAGGAACGGTTCTGCTGCGCCATCAGGCGGCGCTGCAGGCGATTGGCGAGACGGCCGACCACGCCCTGGAGATTGGAAAGCTGCTTGTCGAGGAAGGCGCGCAGGCGATCAAGCTCGTCCTCGTCGCACAAATCCTCTGCCCCCACCGTCTCGTCGAAGGCGGCGGTGAAGACCTTGTAGTCGATTTCCCTGGGCAGGTTGGCGAAGGGATTGTCCTGGCGGCGCGCCTCTCCAGGCGTTTCCGAATCGACATCGTCGTCGTCGGACATGTCGTCGGAGGTGGCGTCGGACGCCTCCATCTCGCCGCTCGGCTCCTCTTCGGCGGAAGATTCGGCATCGTCGGATTGCGAATCCTCACTGCCGGAATCGTCGTCGCCGCCCTCTTCGCTCTGCTCCTCGCCCTCGGGTTGGTCGTCGTCCTGGTTCTCTTCGTCCTCGGTTTCCTTGTCGTCCCCGAGTTCTTCGGCCATTTCCAGCGAGGCCAGCATTTCGCGCACGACGCGGGCAAAGGCCTGCTGGTCGCCGAGATTCTGCGCCAGATGCGAGAGATCGGCGCCGGCCTTGTCCTCCACCCACTTGCGCCACAGCTCGACCATGCGCTGGCCGCTCTTCGGCACGGGGCGGCCGGTCAGCTTTTCGCGCACGATCAGCGCCAGCGCTTCCTCGAGTGGAGCTTCCGACTGTTCGGTGACTTCGGCTAGATTGGCCTTGGCGTATTTGTCCTCGAGCATCGAGGAAATGTTGTCGGCCACGCCTGTCATGGCGCGGCTGCCGATCGCCTCGACGCGAGCTTGCTCGACGGCGTCATAAACGGCGCGCGCCTGCTTGCCCTCGGGCGCCAATTTGGCATGGGTACGGTTGTCGTGGAGGGCGCGCTTGAGCGCCATCGAATCGCCGAGACCGCGGGTAACAGCGATATCGCCGGCCGAGGCCTTCTTGGGCAGTTCCGGCAAGCGGGCGCGGTTGCCGGCGAGCGCCGGCCGCTCCTTGGCGAAGGCCACCTCTAACTCGTTGTCGCCGGAAATGGCGCGCATGCAGACGGTCATCGCGCGCTTGAAGCTGTCGGCTTCCGAGCCCGTCTTGGATTTGTTGCGCGTGTTGTCGCCTGGCCCCGCCATCTGAGCCTGTTCTTATCCTAGAACGACGTTTGCGGCCGATTCGGGCAGGTCCTCGCCAAAGGCGCGCTGATAGAATTCAGCTACCACCGAGCGCTCGAGTTCGTCGCACTTGTTGAGGAAAGTCAGCCTGAAGGCCATGCCGACATCGTTGAAGATCTCGGCGTTTTCGGCCCAGGTGATGACCGTGCGCGGGCTCATCACCGTCGATAGGTCGCCATTGATGAAGGCCGAACGCGTCATGTCGGCAACGCGGACCATCTTGTTGACGATCTCCTTGCCCTTGGCGTCGCGATAGTGCTTGGCCTTGGCAATGACGATCGCCACCTCGTTGTCGTGCGGCAGGTAGTTCAGCGTCGTCACGATCGACCAGCGGTCCATCTGTGCCTGGTTGATCTGCTGGGTGCCGTGATAGAGGCCGGTGGTGTCGCCGAGGCCGACAGTGTTGGCGGTGGCGAACAGGCGGAAAGCCGGGTGTGGACGGATGACGCGGCTCTGGTCGAGCAATGTCAGGCGGCCCGACGATTCGAGCACGCGCTGGATCACGAACATCACGTCCGGACGGCCGGCATCGTATTCGTCGAAGCACAGCGCGACATTGTGCTGATAGGCCCAGGGGAGGATACCGTCGCGGAATTCGGTGACCTGCATGCCTTCCTTGACGACGATCGCGTCCTTGCCGACGAGGTCGATACGGCTGACATGGCTGTCGAGGTTGACGCGGACCATCGGCCAGTTGAGGCGGGCGGCGACCTGCTCGATATGGGTCGACTTGCCGGTGCCGTGATAGCCCGACACCATGACGCGGCGGTTGTAGGCGAAGCCGGCAAGGATCGCCATCGTGGTGGCCTTGTCGAACAGATAGTCGGGATCGATGTCAGGCACATGCTCGCTGGCGACCGAATAGGCCGGCACGACCATCTTCGAGTCGAAACCGAAAGTGTCTTTCACCGACACCGTCGTGTCAGGCAGGTTGGCAATGTCGCGATCGACCTTGTTCATGACGTCTCCACGCGCGAAGCCTCAGCTACGCCGGCAATCGAAAATTTCTTCGGGGGCGGTCTTAAAGCCTTTTCCAGCAAGAAGAAAGTTGGAAATGGGCCGCGGCCGCGGCTGGCTCAACACAATCCCGCCTGCTTGAGCACGCGATAGGCCTGAAGCACGTCCCTGAAGCGCTCTTCCGAGCCGCGATCGCCGCCATTGGCGTCGGGGTGGTGGCGTTTCACCAGTTCCTTGTAGCGGGCCTTGATGTCGGCTCCGCTGGCCTTCGTATCGAGCCCGAGCGTCTCCAGCGCTTTGGCCTCCAGCGGCTTGGCCTTGCGCTGGCGCGGTGTGCCATGATCGCCGAACATGCTGTGGGGATCGCGCATGCGGTTGTAGTAGCCGGCACGGCCCGAGCGCTGCTGGGCGAAATCGGGCGCCGAGCGGGCCGCGCCATTGGTCCCGATGGTCCAGGTCGGCCGATGTCCGGTCAGCGCTTCCTTCTGGAAGCGGGCGATATCGCCGTCGGCGAGACCGGAAAAATAGTTGAAGCCCTTGTTGTACTCGCGCACGTGGTCGAAGCAGAACCGGAAATATTCGCCCTCGCGCATGCGCCCGACCGGCGCACGGTGCGTGCCGGGTTCCTTGCAGCCGTCCCATTGGCAGATCGGCGCGCGCGACTTGACCTCCGCCTCCGGATCGGGACGGACGCGGATCTTGTCGAAATATTTCGAGTTCGGCTTCATCTGATTACATTTACCGCCTGATGGCGCGGCGAAACAAGAATTGACATTTCCGGGATGTTCGCCCTAACGCCTGATTTGCGGCCCAATTGCGCCCAAGGGCGATGATTGGTTGCGGCGAAGACACATGTGGTGAAAGGCAGAAGCGATGTCCATACATGCGACGATCGAAACGAAGCTGAACCAGGCATTTTCGCCAGAGCGGCTGCTCGTCATCAACGAGAGCCACCTGCATGCCGGCCATCATCATGTCGAGTCTGGCCACCATGTGACATTCGACGGTACCGGCGAGACGCATTTTCGCATCCGCATCGTTTCACCCGCTTTTGCCGGCATGAGCCGCATCGACCGCCACCGCGCCGTCAACGACGCGCTCGCCGCCGAACTGAAGGCAGGGCTGCACGCGCTGGCCATCGAGCCGGCGGCACCGGGCGAAGCGACGCGCTGGTAGGTAGGGCGACACCCTCTATCTGCGGAATCTGCACATCATTATTTCGACGATGTTAGCCCCGGCTGCGGCTCCACCCCTGCCGGCCGGATCCTGATCCGCGCCAGGCGGTTCTTGTCGCGTTTCATGACGATGAAGCGCTTGCCGTGGAAGGTAAACGCCTGCTTTTCCTCGGGGATCGACTGCGCCTCGTGGATGACTAGGCCGGCAATGGTCGTCGCCTCCTCGTCGGGCAGGTGCCAGTCGAGGGCACGATTGAGGTCACGGATCGGTACCGAGCCGTCGACAACCACCGAGCCATCCGCTTCCTGCTTGACGCCCTGGATATCGACGTCGTGCTCGTCGGCGATCTCGCCGACGATCTCCTCGATGATATCTTCGAGCGTCACCAGCCCTTCGACCTCGCCATATTCGTCGACGACGATGGCGAAATGTGCCTTGCGGCGCAGGAAGGCGTTGAGCTGATCCTGCAGCGTCGTCGTGTCGGGCACGAACCAGGGCTTCGAGGCGACCTTGACCACGTCGATCTTCGAGTAGTCGCCCTCGACGTCGTTGAGCGCGCGCAGCAGGTCCTTGGCATGGATGACGCCGACGATGTTGTCGATCGACCCGCGCCACAGCGGCATGCGCGTATAGGGGCTCTGCAGCAATTCGCGCACCAGCGCTTCGGGCGCGATATCGGCATTGAACAGCCGCATGTTGGTGCGATGGACCATGACGTCGGAGACTTCGAGCTCGTGCAGGTCGAGCAGGCCGCCGACCTGGTCGCGGTCCTGTTTGACCACCTGACCGTCGCGGTGCAGCTCGTCGACCGCGCCGCGCAGCTCGTCATGAGCGGAGCGCTGCGGCGTCAAGGCGATCAGTTCATAGCCGAGGACAGCGAGCAGGCGGTCGCGGAACGCCAGCAGCAGCAGGACAAGCCCCGCCAAAACCCCGGCAACGATCCAGCCGGCCGCCATCATCCCGGGTGATTCTCCTTGAGGAAGGTGAGCACTTCCGATGCAGGCACGTCCTTGGCGATGAAGGACTGGCCGATGCCGCGCGTCAGGATGAAAGTCAGCGCACCGCGCGACACCTTCTTGTCCTGGGCGATGTAGCCCAACAGCGCTTCGGCGTCGGGCAGGCTGCCGGGAATGTCGGCCATGCGCCAAGGCAAGCCGACATCGCGCAGATGCGCCTCGACACGAGCCGCATCGTCAGGGCTCGCGAGGTTCAGCCGGGCCGAGAAGCGATGCGCCAGCGCCATGCCGATGGCGACGCCCTCGCCATGCACCAGCCGTGATCCGTCATAGGCGGTTGCCGCTTCGAGCGCGTGACCGAAGGTATGGCCGAGATTGAGCAATGCCCGGTCGCCGGTCTCGAACTCGTCGCGGGCGACCACGTCGGCCTTGGCGCGGCAGGATTGCGCGATCGCCTCGGTGCGCGCCGGTCCCCCTTCGAAAACCTCGCGCCAGTTCTTCTCCAGCCATGCGAAGAACTCCGGCCGGTCGATCAGGCCGTATTTGGCGACCTCGGCATAACCTGCCCGGAACTCGCGCACGGAAAGCGTGTCGAGTGCTGCGGTATCGGCCAGCACCAGCTTCGGCTGATGGAACACACCGATCAGGTTCTTGCCGCGCGGGCTGTTGATGCCGGTCTTGCCGCCGACCGAGGAATCGACCTGGGCGAGCAGCGAGGTCGGCATCTGCACGAAGTTCATGCCACGACGCACGATGCCGGCGGCAAAGCCGGTCAGGTCGCCGATGACGCCGCCGCCGAGCGCGATCACCGCATCGCCGCGTTCGAGTCGGGCTGCAAGGATTTCATCGACCACCGTCTGCAGCGAATCGAAGCTTTTCGTCTTTTCGCCGGCCGGCAACTTGATCACCGCGGGATCATCGCCCGCGGCTTTCAGGCTTTCCACCAGCGGTTCGAGATGGGCTTGCGCGACATTCTCGTCGGTGACGATCGCCGCACGCGCCTTGGGCAGGCGTCGGCGGATCAGTTCCGCACCGCGCGCGATCAGCCCCGGACCGATCAGGATGTCATAGGCGCGGTCGCCGAGCCCGACCTCGACCGTTACATGTGCGCTTTCGTTCATTCGTGATCCTCCGAGACGCGTATCTTGCAGGGCAACCCGAAGTGACTGCACAGTGCTTCGATGACTTCGCCGGCAATCGCTTCCTTGCGGTCATCGCGGGTTTGCACCGTGAGGTCAGCAAGAGCGTAGACCGGGTAGCGCTCGTCCATCAGCTTGGCCAGGACGCCGCGCGGGTCGGCATTCTGCAGCAACGGCCGGTTCTGTTTCTTGGCGACCCGATCCATCAACAGGTCGAGATCGGCCTTGAGCCAGATCGAGATGCCGTGTGCTGCAATCGCCGCGCGCGTCTGCTCGTTCATGAAAGCGCCGCCGCCCGTCGACAGCACCTGCGGACCGCTCTCCAGCACGCGCCCGATGACGCGCTGTTCCAAGGCTCGGAACTCGGCCTCGCCGTAGCGCTCGAACAGTTCGGGGATGGTCATGCGCGACACGCTTTCGATCTCGTGGTCGCTGTCGATGAAGCCGAGGCCGAGCGCCTGGGCGACTTTGCGGCCGATCGCCGTCTTGCCCGCGCCCATCAGTCCGACGAACACGATCGAGCGCGTGCCGAGCCGTTCGAGCAGCGCCGCGCCGGAAGCTTCGGGAGAAGGGTTCTGCAGGATGGGTGTCATGGCTTGCCTTTTGTCGGCGTATCGACATGAAAAGCCCCGTTGCGTCAAGCGCATGGGGCGCTCCCGCCCTTGAAATGGCGCAAACCGCATCCCATAAGGGCACACGACTCACTGATATCGCGATCCAGGGGCAGACGGGCGAACAAATCGATGCCGACGCTTTTCCGGTTCCTTGTCACGCTCGCAGTCCTGGCGGGCATCGCCTACGGCGCCATGTTCGCGCTGGTGATGTTCGTCGAGCCGAAGAAGGCGGAGATCACCGTCCGGGTCCCGCCGGAAAAACTCGCGCCGAAGAAATGAGCAGCGCCGCGCGCATCGAGGCCTTTCTCGAAATGATGAGCGCCGAGCGCGGCGCGGCTGACAATACGCTTTCAAGCTATCGCCGCGACCTCGAGGATGCCTCGGAACATCTAGGCGGCCGCCTTGCCGGCGCCGACGCGGAAGGCATACGCGGCTATCTCGACGATATCGCCAGCCGCGGCTTTGCCGCCACCACGCAGGCGCGCAAGCTCTCGGCGCTGCGCCAGTTCTTCCGATTCCTCTATGCCGAAGGCATGCGCGGCGACGACCCGACCGGCATTCTCGACAGTCCGAGGAAAGACCGGCCGCTGCCCAAGACAATGAGCGAGGCCGAAACCGGGAGCCTGCTCGACCGCGCGGCCGCCGAGGCCGCCGCCCCTGTCGACGGCGACAGGTTGGCTGCAGCGCGGATGCATGCGCTCGTCGAAGTGCTCTACGCCACCGGCCTGCGCGTCTCCGAACTTGTCAGCCTGCCGCTGACGGTGGCGCTGCGCGACGAGCGCTTCTTCATCGTGCGTGGCAAGGGCGACAAGGAGCGCATGGTGCCGCTGTCGGCCAAGGCGCGCGAGGCGATGCGCGTCTGGCTCGCCGAGCGCAACCGCGACGCCAGGCTGGTCGAGAGCCCGTTCCTGTTTCCGGCGGCATCGGAAAGCGGCCATCTGCCCCGCCAGGTTTTCGCCCGCGATCTGAAGGGACTGGCCGCACGCGCTGGCATCGCCTCGGCGAAAATCTCGCCGCACGTGCTGCGCCACGCCTTTGCCAGCCACCTCTTGCAGAACGGCGCCGACCTGCGCGCAGTCCAGCAATTGCTAGGCCATTCCGACATTTCGACCACCCAAATCTACACCCATGTGCTCGAAGAAAGGCTGATGAAACTGGTCAACGAGCATCATCCGCTTGCCGATTAGAGCCCATATCGCTATGTGAGTGCCAAGTTCGACTGGCGCGGGGCCGCATTTTTCGTGCCACCGGTGCCTTCCATTTCAGTGTGGTAATCCGCTCGCCAATGTACAATTACCTCGATTTCGAAAAACCCGTTGCCGACCTCGAAGGCAAGATCCTCGAGCTCAAGAAGCTCGCCGAGAATGGCGAAGCGGTCGACGTCGGAGACGAGATCAAGCGGCTGGAAAAGCGCTCGCGCGATGCGCTCCGCGACGCCTACAAGGCGCTGACGCCATGGCAGAAGGTGCAGGTGGCGCGCCATCCCGACCGCCCCCACTGCCTCGACTACGTCAGGGCGCTGTTCACCGATTTCACCACGCTTGCCGGCGACCGCAACTTCGGCGAGGACGCCGCCATGGTCGGCGGCTTCGCCCGCTTCCGCGGCGAGCCAGTGCTGGTTCTGGGCCAGGAGAAGGGCTCCGACACCAAGAGCCGCCTCAAGCACAATTTCGGTTCGGTGCGCCCCGAAGGCTACCGCAAGGCGGTGCGCCTGATGGAGATGGCCGACCGCTTCAACATTCCGGTGGTGATGCTGGTCGACACGGCCGGCGCCTATCCCGGCGTCGGCGCCGAAGAGCGCGGCCAGGCCGAGGCCATCGCCCGCTCGACCTCGACCTGCCTCGGCCTCAAGGTGCCGTCGATAGCCGTGGTCATCGGCGAAGGCGGTTCGGGCGGCGCCATCGCCATCGCTACCGCCAACCGCGTGTTCATGCTTGAACATGCCATCTATTCGGTGATTTCTCCGGAGGGTGCTGCCTCCATCCTGTGGCGCGACACCACGCGCTCCAAGGATGCCGCCACCAACATGAAGATCACCGCGCAGGACCTGCTCGACCTCAAGATCATCGACCAGATCATCGCCGAGCCGCTCGGCGGCGCGCACCGCAATCCCGAGGCGGTGATTTCGGCCACCGGCGACCTGATTGCCAAGACACTCAGGGAGTTCGGCCAGTCCAATGGCGACTTCCGCGAGCAGCGGCGTGACAAATATCTGGCCATCGGCCGCAGCCTGTGATTGCAGTTCGTGGCCAAATTCGCCCACGACACTTTTTCGCCACAAAAATGCCGCCTCCGCGGGTTCAATGAACTTGCCGTAATTTTTGCGCGTGTGGGACGGGCCGAGGACTGCGGTAAGGATTTATCAAGGTTAACGACCTTAAGGTCGAAGCACTATCAGGACGGGCCAGCCGTCGGCGTGAACGCGCCGCGGCTGCAAATGAGACGACATTAGTACCAATGATCGCCAATATCGCACGCGCCGGATTGCTTATCGCCGCTCTTGCGGTGGCCGGCTGCTCGGAATCTTCCATCAATGACTTCTCGCCCAAGAACAAGGGCCTGCCAGAGAAGATACTGACCGAGATGAAGGCGAAGGGCATGACGCGCGCGTCGCCAATCATGGCGCGCGTCTTCAAGGAAGAAGGCAAGGTCGAGATCTGGAAACAGAAGACCAACGGCCGCTACGACATCATCGCCGCTTACGACATCTGCAAATGGTCGGGCAAGCTGGGTCCGAAATTTGTCGAGGGCGACCGCCAGGCGCCGGAAGGCTTCTATTCGGTCCGGCCCTCGCAGATGAACCCGAACTCCAGCTACCACCTGTCGTTCAACATCGGCTATCCCAACACCTATGACCGCGCCAATGGTCGCACCGGCTCGAACCTGATGGTGCATGGCGCCTGCTCGTCTTCGGGCTGCTATTCGATGACCGACGCGCAGATCGAAGAAATCTATGCCTTCGGCCGCGACGCCTTCCAGGGTGGCCAGACCGAATTCCAGATCCAGGCTTTCCCCTTCCGCATGACCGCCGCCAACATGGCGCGCTATCGCAACGACCCGAACTACCAGTTCTGGGCGATGCTGAAGGAAGGCTACGACCACTTCGAGATCACCAAGGTGCCGCCGAAGGTCGATGTCTGCGAGAAGCGCTATGTGTTCAACCGCATTCCCGAGGGAACAGCGGCGTTCAACGCGACCGGTGCCTGCCCTGCCTTCACGCAGCCGGAGGGCCTCCAGAGCGCCTACCAGGCCTACCAGACCAAGTACGAGGCAGCCTTCGCCAGCGCCTCGAAGAGCAGCGCCGAAGCACCGAAGCCGACGTTTGCCGGCATCAAGGAAGCGGCCATCGTCTCGGAGTGGACCAAGAAGCGCGCTCGCGGCGAGCGCGTGCCTATCGAGCCGCCGTCCCTGAACCATGATGGCACGGTGACCGTCACCGAGCGCATGGGCCGCATCGATTCGCCTGAAGGTCGCCGCATGGCAGCGCTCGAGGCCGAGCAGGCAGCGAAGAAAAAGGCCGCCGAAGAAAAGGCTGCCGCCGTTGCCGCAGCCAAGGCCGCAAAGGCTGCCGCCCAGCTGCCGGTGGTGACCACCGCTGCCGTGCCCACTCCCTCGCCGACCGCCGCCGAGACCCAGGCGGCAGAGGCCGCGCCCGCCGAGCAGGTGGCCGCCGGCTCCGCACTCAAGAAGCGGCTGCTCGGCCTGTTCGGCAGCTGATCTGGTGAACGAGATCGCTGAGACCTACGACCTCAGGGGACTGAACTGCCCCCTGCCCGTGCTCAAGGCCAAGCGCCGCCTCGCCGACATGGCGCCCGGCAGCCTGCTGTGGCTGGAAACCACGGATCCTCTGGCAGTGATCGACATTCCCGCCTTCTGCCAGGAAGCCGGCCACAGGCTGGTCGAGACCCAGCCAGTCGAAGGCGGCCACCGGTTCCTCGTCGAACGCGGCGGCTAAGGGGGTGTGAGCCACTGCGTCCTTCGAGGCTCGCTGCGCTCGCACCTCAGGATGAGGACCGTTGTGACCGGCGCCCCGTGCCAAGGTACCGAGGCAGGGCTGCAATGTTCAAAGCACGGTGATCGATAGCTCAAGAAAACTTGGATACTCAACTCGCAAGCAGGGAGCGCAAGCGGTCCTCATCCTGAGGTGCGAGCGTAGCGAGCCTCGAAGGAGGCACATCAGAACCTACCGCCCGGCGATTGCCAGCGGGTTGTTTTCCATCGCCTCGCGGTCAGGCGTGTCGATGGTTGGCTTGTTGACGAAAGCCGCGAATAGCCGTTCCACATAGTCCCGCGGCAGGTCGATGCCGATCAGCACCAAGCGGGTGCCGCGAACAGCGTCGGGCCATGACGGCAGGCGCGCCGGCGGATGCAGCATCCGTTGCACGCCATGGATGACCAGCGGCCGCGCCGGATCTTCTTTCAGCTCAACGATGCCCTTGATGCGCAGAAGCTTGTCGCCCTGCGTCGAAAGCAGCAGGTCGAGGAACATCTCGACCGTCGTGAACGGCAGCGCGCCATCATGCACAAGCGTGAACGAACCAACGCGGGTATCATGGTGATGATGCGCGCGATCGTGCTCATGATGATCATGGCCGTGATGGTGATGCGCCTGTTCGGACGCCTCGCCCAGCCAGCGGCGGACGTCGGCGGTCTTGGTCGCCGGATCGTAGAGGCCGCATTGCAGAAGCTGTGCTGCCGCAGCACTTTCCACCGCGCGGATTTCGGCCCCGGGATTGATGCGACCGAGGCGTTCCCTGAGCGCGTCGAGCCATTCGGCATCGTCGACCAGATCGGCTTTGGTCAGCACGATGCGGTCGGCGACCGCGGCCTGCTTAACCGCCTCGACATGCGCGTCGAGCGTGGCGGCGCCATTGACGGCGTCGACCACGGTGATGACCCCGTCGAGCCGGAAGGCATGCAGCAGCGCCGGGTGGCCCATAATCGACTGCAGCACCGGCACCGGATCGGCAAGGCCGGTGGTCTCGATCACCACCCGCGCCAGGCGCTGGATACGGCCGGTCTGGAGCCGGTCGACGAGATCGGCGAGCGTGTCGACAAGCTCGCCGCGCACGGTGCAGCACAGGCAGCCGTCGGAAAGCTCGATGATGCCGTCCGACGCCTTCTCGACCAGCAGATGGTCGATGGCGACGTCACCGAATTCGTTGATGATGACGGCCGTGTCGGTGAGTTCGGGATCCTTGAGCAGCCGGTTGAGCAGCGTCGTCTTGCCGGCGCCGAGAAAGCCGGTCAGCACCGACACCGGGATCGGGAATGAGGCCTGCGGGTTCACGAGCGGGCCTTGGCTGCGCCCTGGGCGAGCGGTTCGGCACCGACTGGCGCGGGCATGTCGGGACGCCAGGTCGGCAGCGGCACGTCGGCATATTCGATGACGTCGCGGCCGACCATCGCCTTCGGCACCGGCCCGGTCGCACCGCCGAGGCTGACCGTGACCCAGGTGCGCTGGCGCGTCATCTCGGGAATGATCGACACCTTGTCGGGACCGGCGCCTGCCTCGCTCGGGGCCGGACCGTCGGAAGCGGCGTGCTTGGCCTTCTTGGAGCAGACCTCGCCGCGCATGTTGGTTTCCTGGTCGCGATTGTCGCCATAGGGCGCCAGCGTCGCCACCGTCACGGGGCTCACGCCGGCGCGGATGAAGCCGCTCTGCAGCATCTTGGCGGCGTCCTCGGCGCGCTCGTTGGGCGACGGAGCGCCCAGCACGATCGCCGCCAGCGTCTTGCCGTCGCGGGTCGCCGAAGCGATCAGGTTGAAGCCCGATTCGCAGACGAAGCCCGTCTTCATGCCGTCCGTGCCGGGGAAGCGGCCGACCAGCGGGTTGAAATTCTTGAGCTTCGCCTTGCCGGCGATGATGCCCTCGATGTTGAAGTAGGAGGCATATTGCGGGAACTCGAGGCGGATCGCCCTGACCAGGATCGCGAGGTCGCGGGCCGTTGTATACTGCTCGGGTTCATGCAGCCCGTTGGCGTTGACCCAGTGGCTGCCTGTCATGCCCAGGCGCTGCGCCTCGGCGTTCATACGCACAGCAAAGGCCTCGGTGGAGCCGCCAACATTCTCGCCGATGGCAGCGGCCACGTCATTGGCCGACTTGACCATGATGATCTTGATGGCGTTGTCGAGCGTCAGCACCGAGCCGGGCTGGTAGCCCATCTTGGCCGGCGGAAAAGATGCCGCCTTCTTGGAAATCTTGATCGGCGAATTGAGCGCGAGTTCGCCCGCCTGTACCGCGCGAAACGCGGTGTAGGCCGTCATCAGCTTGGTCAGCGACGCAGGATGCCAGCGCTGGAAGGCGTCCTGGTGCTCGATGATGGCACCGCTGTTGACGTCGAACAGCAAGGTCGGATTGGCCGCGGCCGGCGCAGCACCGAGCGCTGTTGCGGCGGCAAGACCAAGGAGCATGCTTTTGACGTACTGCATCTGCATCATGAAATCCGAAATCGCCTCTTGCCGATCATAGCCGGCCGTCCATAAGATTTCCATAAACCGGGGTGGAGACGGGTGGGATGGTCAAGGACTCATGGCCCCGCGTCGCCGCCGCTGCTAAATAGCCTATGTGACGCGAAGATGGCAGAGCAAACGCGATCACATTTGCGAATCGGGACCTCTGGTCCAGCCAAACGGGAAGCCGAGACAGAACATGCCGATCCTGAACCGAGCCGCAGAAATGCAGCAAGAGATCGCCGGCTGGCGCCGCCACCTGCACCAGAAGCCGGAACTCAACTTCGACGTCTTCGAGACCGCCGATTTTGTTACCGCCAAGCTCAGGGAGTTCGGCTGCGACGAGGTCGCGACCGGCATCGGCAAGACCGGCGTGGTCGGCATTATCAAGGGCCGGCTCGGCGCTGGAGCAGCAATCGGCCTGCGTGCCGACATGGACGCGCTGCCGATCGAGGAAATCACCGGCAAGCCCTATGCCTCGACCGTGCCCGGCAAGATGCATGCCTGCGGCCACGACGGCCATACCGCTATGCTTTTGGGAGCGGCGAAATATCTCGCCGAGACGCGCAATTTCGCCGGCTCCGTCGCCGTCATCTTCCAGCCCGCCGAAGAGGGCGGCGGCGGTGGCAACGAAATGGTCAAGGACGGGATGATGGACCGCTTTGCGATCAAGAAGGTTTTCGGCATGCACAACATGCCGAGCCTGCCGGTCGGCGAGTTCGCCATCCGGCCCGGCGCGATCATGGCTGCGACCGCCGAATTCACCATTACCGTCAAGGGCAAGGGTGGCCATGCGGCGATCCCGCACCGTGCGATCGACCCGATCGTCGCCGGCAGCCAGGTGGTGGCGGCACTTCAGACCATCGCATCGCGCTCAACCGATCCGGCCGAGGCGATCGTCGTCTCGGTGACCAAGTTCAATGCCGGCTCGGCCTACAATGTCATCCCCGAGATTGCGGTGCTGGCCGGCACGGTGCGCACGCTAAAGAAAGACGTGGCCAAGATGGCCGAGGCGCGCATGCGCGCCATCTGCCGCGGCGTGGCCGATGCCACCGGCACCGAGATCGAACTCGACTACGATGCCAACTACCCGGTCACCTTCAACCACCCTGAAGAGACGGTGTTTGCCGGCGATGTCGCGGCGGCCATCGCCGGCGAGCCGCAGGTGCATAGGGCGATCCAGCCGCTGATGGGCGGCGAGGATTTTTCCTACATGCTGGAGGCTCGCCCCGGCGCCTTCATCTTCATCGGCAATGGCGACAGCGCTGGCCTGCACCATCCTGCCTACGACTTCAACGACGAGGTCATTCCACACGGCGTGAGCTACTGGGTGCGGCTGGCGGAGACCGCGTTGGCGGTATAGGCACCGCCTGTTGCCTCCGGAGCGTCGATCGCGAGCCCGCTTGCCGGTCAGGCATCGCACCCAACTCGCCCGAAGGCTGACGATGCAACGCCTGCCAGGACACCGATGGTCGGGACAGTTCTGCCATCACCGACGAGAAGCCCGCCTCGCTTCGCCGGGACGGGCTTTTTTCAGATTTCCTGGTGAGGTATCCGACCGAGACACCAGCTAACTTCTACGGATGGTGCTACTCGTCGCCGCCGTCTCCATCATCGTCATATTGCATGCGATGCCTTTCGACGGCGCCCCTCGCTTCATGCATCACAACCTTCGCCAGGACCATCAACCGCGCCTTCTGCTTGTCGTCGAGCGACTGGTAGAGAGGTTGCCAGGCATCGGCGAGTTGCTTCAATCCGGCGGCGCGCTGGGTCATGTTGTCGGCGCGGTCGCGCATGAGGTCGAAGAAGTCCGGCTCCTGTTCCTGCATCTTTTTCAAGGTCGCAATACGAGCCTGGCGAGCTTCGGCCCTGGCCTTGATCGCCGCCTCGACGGGCGGCCAGAGTTTTTCCTGTTCGGGTGTCAGTTGCAGCGCGGCCTTGACCACGTCGATTCGTGCTTCGGTCAGTGCCTTCCAGTTGATGGATTCCTGGGCCTCCTTCGCCGCCTTGGGAGCGGCGGTCTGGGCATAGGTCAATGTGGGCGCAGAGATACAGAGGGCCGTCAGCCCAATGATTGCTGTCCTTAGCATCTTGATCTCCATTTTGGCTGTCGACGACAGGCAGCGCTCAACGCACGGTCGGGGCTTCCGTTCCGGCCGCAGGCCAAAAGTGATTGCCCGCCTCGCGCAAATGCCTTGCCCGCACCAGCAGCGCGCCAGTCCAAAGCCCGGCAGACATCGTTGGAAAATTGTCCAAAAACCGTTGGCGAAACCGCCTGAAGCCGCTATGTGTGCAGCCGAGTGGTCCCGTAGCTCAGTAGGATAGAGCGGCAGATTCCTAATCTGTAGGTCACAGGTTCGATTCCTGTCGGGATCACCAACTAAATCAAACACTTAGGTTCCGATTTTGGCTGGTGGCATGTTGCATCGTGTTGCAACTGAGTTCCCTTGATTTCCAAGGGTTTCAACTGGTTCACGGCCAATCCACGCGACATGAACGCGACATGGATTGACCCCTGCGTGATTATGCGCACTCTGCCGGAAATGGGAGGGGATCATGGCTTATTGGATCAATGGCGAAGGCGTCTTGAAAGTCGCCGGTACTGAGTTCGGGCATTGCGAATACAAAATACACGTCGGAGCGACCGCGCCGATGGGCGGCTGTGGGCGGATTTAGAGGCTCTCGACGACGAGGCCTTTAGAGCGAGCAACGTGACACTCACTTTGCGTCACGGAAGGGAAGTGGAAATCGTCGTTACGTCGTGGACGCCAGGGCAGGATGCAGTCTTTTCGGTCAACACCCCGTTGCGCTAAGCAGTCGGTGTTCAACCGATGCCCTGGCGCGGCACGAGGTAGTTGAAGACAGACCGATCCAGCGCAGAATGTGCTAGGTGAACACAAACGACAAAAACCCCGCCACCGCCTAAGAGCGGGTAAAGAGGCGCAAAGAAGCCGCTGGGCATGACCAAAAGCCCGCTACCTTTGGCAGCGGGGCCCATTGTAGCTGACGTTGGTCAGACGCGATCCTCAAGGCCTTGGACGCCCTTTTCCTCGGCGCAGTGGGCACAGCAGTAGATCTTGCCGCTCCCCTCCACGCCATGCCCGATGACCCGGCAACTGCAATGGGCGCATATCGGAGCAAGCATTTGGATCGCACATTCGAAGCTATCGAAGGTCCATGTTTGCCCGTCTCTACTGACCTGAAACGTTTTGTCGTAGTCGTTGCCGCACTGGTTGCATTTGGCCATGGGTTCCTCCCGTGTGGCCTGGCTGACTAGTAGCTGGAAGCATAACTGCCACAGCGCGAGACTGGTTCCACCGATTTGCCGAGGAAGTAATCCGCTGTGCGGTGGTGCTACAACCGCTATCGGTTATACCGGGCTGCGGATAACACCTTCCAGCCAAACAGCAGCCCGCCAGCAGTGCTATTCTCCTTGTTGACGATGTTGCCGGCGCAGACTCAGAGGCCCCGTTGGATAGCAGCGGACCTTTCAGGGTGATGTTACATCGCGACGGTCACAGCCGTGACCTTGGGAGCATCACTGTCATCGGTCGTAAATGTGATCTGTGTGCCTGCTGACAAGTCGGCCGGGAGAGCCACATCGGCGGGTACGGTGTAACTCTTGCCGCCCGCTAGCGTGATCACTCGCGTGTCTTGCTTGAATTCCTTCACGATACCGTTGACGGTTGCGGCCCATGACGCGCCAGCCAAGAGAGTAAGGGTCCCCAAGGCGATATGAGCGTTCTCATGTTCGTTCTCCTCGATTACGTCCACTCGCGGCAGGAGCGCGATATTGACGAAATACGAAGGAAAAAGAGGCCAGTCGCGCCGCTGCTGACAGGCCTCAATTGAGCGTGGCTGAAAGGTTAAGACCACGCCTCGTCCCAAAGTACAAAACGCTGAGGTTGGCTGACGGTTCCCACGCCAATGGTTGCTCGAACTGTTCGCGAGGTGTGAGGCGTTTGCGCATGTGAGGCCTCAGCGATCTCGGTGGCGCAAGTCGGAACGTTCTCCTGCCGACCCCGTTTTTATGAAAGTGAACTTGAAGGACACGCCCATGGCCGACACACCCAAAACTGATGCCACCGATGTCCAAAATATGCGTAAGGCGTTCGAGAAGCAGATTTTGGAGTTGCGAAAAGACATAACCAAAATCAGCGATTCCATCGCCGAACGCAGTGCCAGGCTGGCCAGTGAGGCCATAGAGACTGCGTCGGCTCGAGCATCGCGCGCCGCTAAAAAGCTTGGAGCAGAGGCGCACACCGTGTCTGAGATCGCGCGCGAGAACCCTGGAACGACCGCCACAGCACTCAGCGCGGCTGCCTTATTTGGCTTCATCATAGGCGTTGCCGTTGGCATGGCTTCGGGCAGCGCGGTTCGACGCGGTTACTGGACCTAAACCGCCTCGACTCCCGCTGAATCGATCTTGGTTGCATTGCGCCAGTTCGCTTGTCGTTTCACATCCATCGGATAGAGCACCGGCGTCCCGGCCGGAGAGCCTGGCAAGAGAGTGGGACGAGTTTGGGCCTTAGGCGCGGAGCCTTCAAGGGAGTCGTGATGGATCCGGCGCGACGCCTATGAGGAAGTGGAGTGCTATGAAGTCGTTGAATTTGCCGATAAGTACGGCATCAGCACGACTGAGGCTGCCGCGATAATAAGGGTGTCAAAACCGCAGGCCATGTTCGGCCAAAGGATCGCGCATCGATCAACCCAGCCCACCTTTGATCCCTGTCACGGCGCGCCGGCGCCGGAACTGTAGACTCCACCGGCAGTGACCCGTCGATGGAGGCAGACTTGAAACTTCCTCGCGACTACCACACCACGGACAGATGACGGCTAAACGTCGGAATCACATTTTCACGGATAGCTGCACCCGCTACAATGTGGTGCCGTGCTGCATTTGCTATCGTTGTGTTCTCGGCTTGTCTTCTTCTTCTTCTTCGGGCTGAAGCAGTTCGATGAGGGTAGCGACTTGCACCCCCGGAAGAGGTCGGCCATCATTAATCAAGGCATCTTCTTCGCAGATCCAGGCCCAGGCTTCCCTGAGTTCGTCCAAGGTCGCCCCTTGGAGCAGGATTTATGCAACCACGATATCGTCTACTGGTCCGAGCACTGAGTGGATCTCGTCGCGTGTAATGGTTATTGGGCGCATCCCTAAGAATCTAGTGCCGCCCCAATCTGACTGGCAGCGACCGATAAACGAAGGCGCGGTGCGCGATCCATCGAGCATCTGGCGAGCACGCATTGAGTACATTCGCGCTCGCATGCCTCTTCCTCCACCTTCGCAACGCACGTGATCTAGTTCCGGTCAGGCATGAACCAACGATATGGCTATGCCGTCGTCAGTTTTTCCATGGCAAGCTCACCCCTCGATTGCAGCTAAGCGGGCCCTATCTCATGTGCGAAAGGAGAAAAGGGGTCGTGTGATGCGCAATGGAATCACGGACGCCTGGAATCTTGCAAAAGAAAGTGCATTCGCTTTCATCGATGACAACGCCCTGAGCCATGGAGCTGCAATGGCGTTTTATGCGGCGACATCGTTGGCGCCAATCCTTCTCATCGTTGTCGCGATCGCCGGAGTCGCGTTCGGCCAAGAGGCTGCGCAGCTCGCATTATCGGCGCAAGTCTCGGGTCTCATGGGCAACCAAAGCGCCGATCTGCTTCAAGTGACGCTCGAAAGTGCCTCTTCAAAAACTACAGGGACCTGGGCGACGATCGCAGGCCTCATTGCCCTGATTGTGACGGCATCGGGTGTGTTTGGCGAAATGCAGTCTGCACTGAACATCATATGGAAGGTCGAACCGCAGGCCACCTCTGTATCGCGCCTGATGCGGACGCGCGCTGCAAGCCTCGGCCTGGTCGCAGCCCTTGGATTCCTGCTGCTTGTGTCGCTTGTCGCGAGTGCGGCGATCTCCGCGATGAGCGAGATCATCAACGTCCGCCTGCCGTTCGGAACGATCATCCTCAGCACGACTAATTCCGTTGTTTCCTTTGCGCTCGTGAGCGTGATGTTCGCGGCGATCTACAAGATTTTGCCCGATCGCAGTCTTACATGGCGCGATGTGATCACAGGCGCTGTGGTTACAGCAGCGCTTTTCACCGGCGGCAAATCACTGGTCGGCTGGTACATCGGATCCAGCGCAATAGCATCCTCTTATGGTGCCGCGGGCGGGCTGCTGGTTGTGCTGCTCTGGGTCTATTACTCTTCGCAGATATTTCTTTTCGGCGCGGAGCTGGCCCATACCTACTCCATTCGACATGGCAGCAGGTCGCCCCCCGATCCGGTAGCTGAGGCACATGCAGTCGAAGTGACATCCGGCTCGAGACGTCAAATCGGGCCCGGCATCTATTTGCGGGATATCACGTTGATATCGTTGATAGCGGCGTCTTTGACCGCCGGAGCACTTGCTGCGCGACTGCTGCACTCGAGACGTCGTTACTGACTGCCGGCTCGCAAATTGCGAACCACAGCACCCTAGTAGAACTAGGACAATCGAGACGAGCAGCAGCAGTCCAAGACCGCCGCCGCCTTAGTATCTGTCCCACAATGCCGCCTGCCTCCGAGGCCGCTAAAGCCTCCAAGCAGCGCAATAACCAGATGCTTCGGTCTTTCCGATTTCCCATGCTGCGGAGAACAATGATATCGGCTATGCTCACCCCGGAAATGAGGTACTCCTCAGGACCGGGATGAAGTTATGATGATTTCAGCCCCAGATCCAGAATCGGACCTCACATTGTCGGTGCCCCGCGATGGAGATCAGACATCTCTGGATACCGCTTTGATTGAGCCTGCACCCGGGACGGAGATGAGGTTGCCGTCCAATCCGGCAACTTTCTTTCTCGGAGGTCTGTTTGTACTTGCGGTTCTGGCTGCGACCTACATTGCAAGCTCTATCGTCTTGCCCGTTGTACTCGCTTTCGTGCTCAAGCTCCTCCTGCAGCCTACAGTTCGCATCCTGGAGCGCCTGCATATACCCAGGGCAATCGGAGCGCTGTTGTCGATCATACTAGTAATTGGAACGCTGGCTGGCTTCATAGTGGCCTTGTCGGGACCGGCAGAGAACTGGGCGCAGAAGCTACCGCAAGGGATACCTCGGCTTGAGGCTCACTTGATGCCCTTGAACAGTACGATCGAAGTGCTGCGATCCGCCATCCAGCAGGCCGAGCAGATCGTCAACGCCTCAGAACAGAAAGGCTCCACCGTTACGCTCGGCGGTGATCACGGCCTCGCAGGCGCGCTGATCTCCGGCGTCCGATCCATCCTGGACGGGTTATTTACGACAATCTTGGTGCTGTATTTCCTCCTGATGTCGGGCGATAAATTCCTTCGTCGACTCGTCGAAATCCTGCCGAAGTTCAGCGACAAGCGGCAAGCCGTCGAGATATCCCAACAGATCGAGGGGGATATATCTGCCTATCTGGTGACGATTACTGCCATGAATGCCGTAGTCGGCGCGGCAACGGCTGCCATGATGTATCTATGTGGCGTATCCGATCCCTTATTGTGGGGCGCCGCAGCCTTCTTGCTCAACTACATTCCGTTCCTGGGGCCGCTGTTTGGGATCGGCATCTTCCTCCTCGTGGGGATGCTGACCTTCGACAGCTTGTGGTGGGCATTGCTGCCGCCAGCCCTCTACCTCGGCATCCACATGATAGAGGGTGAAACGCTAACGCCGATGCTACTTGCGCGTCGCTTTACGTTGAACCCGGTCCTCGTGGTCCTGTCACTGATATTCTGGTTTTGGATGTGGGGGGCCCCTGGCGCTATTTTGGCCGTCCCCATACTGGCCATGCTGAAAATTGTCTCCGATCGGCTGCAGCCGCTAAAAGCGCTGGGGCACTTTCTCGAAGGATAGCGGAGAAAGGCGCGGCTGCCCCCCACCTTTCAACAGCGGGCTTGTGATGAAAGCGACGCGCAGCAATGGCTCACAGCTTGAGACAAGCTGCTCGAACCCCTCGCGGGGAGGCAAGCGCTTGAGCACCGAATTCCGATAGGTTCGCATCAATGCTAACCTCTTTAGCAAACGGGAGTTCGGCAATGTTTCTGGATGAGCTCGTAAAGCGGTCAGGCGGCAACTTCGCTATTTTTGCCATCTGTGCGTTCGTGCTCTGGATTTGGGCCACGCTGATAAATGGTCTTGCTCAACTCGTGCATCTTTCGACACCTGATAGACTGACAATTGTCGCAACCTCAGTGGCAGAGTCATCCACACTTCAGGCGATCGTCAGTATCTGGCTTCTCACCGCTGCTGTTGCGATCGCCTTTCCAAGCATTTGGCGGCCACTATCCACGACCACAACGTTGATGTTCGACGTCGGCTATGGGGTCCTTGGAGCGCTTACAGGCTTCGGCCTAGCTATCGGCCTTTTCGGCGGCAGCTGGCAAATTTTCATCTGGGCCTTGATCTACAGCGTGATTATTGCCCTCGGTTATGCGCTGGTTCGCTGGCTGCTGCCGCTTTCCGACATGCCGACTTACGGAAAGGGTCGTTGGATTCTGGCCTGCATTCTGTTCGTGGCTTCCCCACTCATTCTTCTGTGGGGATAGGTCAGCCTGTCACCAAATACGGGGGCTCCTCGACGATATCACGGGTTGGTCGGATCGACGATGCCAAGGCCGGAGCCAAACATGCCGCCAATACCGCCCGCAAGGCCGGGCTGACCATATCGCTCATTCTGATAGGCGCCTTAATCGCATCGGTTGCCGCGCTTTTGGGCGGCAACGAGCAGGACGAAAAGGAAGCATTACTGGCCTCGGGACGGCTGCAGTGAAACAGAAGCTCAAGCGGCCATTGCTTTGTGATTGACGCCACCCTCAGCCAAGCGTGTCAATGCTTCATCGGTCTTGGACTCTTCAGTGAGAGTCTGGTCCAAGAGCTTGACCGCATCCTTCAGCCCGAGATCCTTGGCCCATTGTTTCAGCGTGCCGTAGCGAGCAATCTCGTAGTGCTCAACCGCCTGAGCTGCAGAAACCAGCCCAGCGTCCAATGCCGCCGTTCCCTTAAACTCGGCAAGGATTTCGTTGCCTTCCCCCAGAATCCCCTCGATAGCCTCGCAGGTCTTGCCCTGGGCCGGCTTGCCAATGATACCGAACACCTGCTTGAGGCGCTCAACATGACCTTCGGTCTCTTCGCGATGCTTTTCAAAGGCAGCCTTGAGTTCCGGTGACTGTGCGCCCTTAGCCATCTTTGGGAGGGCCTTTAGGATCTTACCCTCGGCGTAGTAGATGTCTTTCAGCGTGTCGTGGAACAGATCGCTCAGTTTCTCGTGTGCCATTGCACTTCTCCTGATTGTGGGGGATATCCCACAATGCCCCGGGCGCCCGATAGTTCCAGAACCGAGGACGTTTTCCCAGCGTCGCGACGGTAGGTGTAGGCGGCGTGACCCATTGGGTGACACGCGCTGTTGAAGTTCGACACCTTAGAGCCCTTGCGGGCTTTGCTCAGTCAGCCTCATCTCTTCATCGTCGCGCAACATGCCGCCATACGCGGCTGCCGCACTGGCAACAAATGCTCCGATTAGCAGCGATAGTGCGCCAACCAAGGCGACCGTTAAGCCTGTTTTCCTTGCCGTGTCAGCGGTCTTTTCTGCATCCGCCTTCGCAGCGGCAACCCGCCTCAGAACCGCATCGACTCTGGCCTGTGCATCGGTTTCCGCTAGTCCGGTCTTTGCCGCGACAAGTCTTGCCAGATAAGCCTTATCTTCGGCAGGCATCTCACCCACTAACGCGGCATTCGCCAGTATGCGAGCCGCTTGCGCAGCAACCGCCTCCGAGCCGTTTAAATCGCTTGGAACACTCGCGCCATTTCCCGGACGAAACAGCGTGTCGATGAAATAGCCGCCATCGCCGGACACCTCTTTTGCAGCACCGGCTGCAACTCCAGCCGAAGCACCTGACGCAGCGCTGGCCGTGGCTTTCACGCCGGTTCCAACCGCCGAACCGATGGCAGAGACCAATATCCCGATGACAAATACGGTCGCCAACGCCCAAGACAAAAAGCCGTGCGCGGTGTCACGAAAGAACACTTCGTCGGTATGAACGCCGACCCACTTAGTCCTGAGGCGCCCCGCCAGATAACCACCGATCGCCGATGAGAGCCATTGCACAACGACGAGCCAAACAGCAGCTGAAGCTGCAAAGGTTGTCAGTGACACACTCTGCGACGGCCAAGGAGAAATGACGCTCAGCCCCAGTCCCGAGCCAAGCAACACCAGAAAAATGCTGGCTGCTGACGCTGCGACGGCCCCACCGAAAATTGGTCCCCATCTTATAGCCGGTGAAGATGATTCCTCAACAGGGGAGGCGCTAGAAGCCGCTTCTAGGTTTTGCATGGTCGCGTCCTAATGCCAAAACAGCAGGATCAGCAGGATGATCGGGATAGGCACCCCGAGTAGCCAAAGCAAAATTCCTCGTCCCATTGCTACCTCCTGTGGGCTTAGCGTTACGGGATCATCTCCTTGATGTGAGAGCCTGCCATAGGTGACGCCAAATCTTCTCCAGTTGTCAGGTGACCAATCAAACTTTCGCCCGATGGATTGGTTCCAGGAACGCCACGGACGTGCACTGCTCGCCTAAAGAAAACCAGTCAGGATCATAGCGGCAGCCGTGAGCGCCATCACCCCTGTGGAGAGCCAGCCGAACGTTCCAAGCAAGCGCCCGATTGTCTCCTTGCCCATGATGCGGGGTTGCGTCGACATCAACATCATCATGGCCATGATCGGAACGGCAACGACGCCGTTGATGACAGCACTCCAATACAAGGCTCTGATTGGATTGATCGGAGTGAAATTAAGCCCCACGCCGATCAGCGTCGCAATCGCAATCGTCGCATAGAAGGCCTTTGCGTGCTTTGGCTTCCGATTTAGTCCCGTCGGCCAACGCAGGGTCTCTCCAACGGCATATGCCGCCGAGCCGGCGAGGACTGGCACCGCCAACAGTCCGGTACCAACGACGCCAAGCGCAAAAATGGTCTCGGCCATGATACCGGCCACGGGCTTGAGCGCTTGTGCTGCTTGGGCAGAGCTTTCGATATCTGTGATGCCGTTGGCATGAAGCGTCGCTGCGGCCGTCACCATGATCGCCAAGGCAACGATGTTGGAAAAGCCCATGCCGACGAAGGTGTCCAGACGGATCCGAGCTTCGGCATCCTCCGCCTGTTTCGGCGCAGTTTTCAACGCCTTCCGTTCAGGAACAGCTTTGATATCCTCCACTTCTTGCGAAGATTGCCAGAAAAAGAGGTAAGGGCTGATTGTAGTGCCGAGGATGGCGACGATGGCAGTCAGGTAGTCTTTGTCGAGTGACAGATGTGGCACAAGGAAGCTCTGTGCCAATGCGGACCAGTCTATTTTGACGAAAAACAGCGTTGCGATGTAGGCGAACAGCGCAAACGTCAGCCACTTCAAGGCGCCAACGTAGCGCTTGTACGAGAGAAAGACCTGCATCAAGACGCAGATGGTGCCGAACAACAGGACATAGACGATCTGCGGACCGCCAATCAGTATGCGCACCGCATCAGCCATAGCTCCGATGTCAGCCCCTAAATTGATGATATTCGCGACCAAAAGCAGTGATACGCAGACATAGACGATTGTATTCGGATAGAACTTCCGGAGATTGCCGGCGATACCGCGGCCTGTCGTACGCCCGAGGCGGGCGCTGATAATTTGAATGGCGACCATAAGCGGATATGAGAACAGGAGTGTCCACGTGGGAACGTATCCGAACTGTGCGCCCGTCTGGGAATAGGTGGCTATTCCGCTGGGGTCATCATCGGAAGCGCCTGTTATCAGGCCAGGGCCGAGGATCCTCAACAAACCTGGCCGGGTTGGCGGATCGCCTGAATGGGACCTATTTGCCATTTTTCCGGCGAGCGCTTTTTTGGACATGGACCAATTCGTGAGTGGCGGAAGTAATGGTTCCCCCATTCCCTCTGGAGCGAGCCGCTAAACCGCCAAAGGCCCGCCACCTTTGAGAAGCGACGAGCCAAGTCTGGCGTGTGACAAACTACTTTCGATCCCAGCGGCCTTCATACTTAAATCCCGGAGCGGCCTTTAGCTGCTCTTTGGTGGCGTCCATGGTCGCCGTCCACTTCTTGTCGTTCTCAACGTAAGTAATTTTCACTGCCTTGGGACTGACAATAACATAGTGCTCGTCCATGCCGAGGAAACCACCCACCGAGACAATGTAGCCTGCAAGGGTATCGTTGGAGAGAACAAGGTCTTTGATCTCGCCCACGGTTTCGTCTGCGCTGTTTTTGATGTCCAGTCCGACGAGATTGTAGCTCAGCACGTCGGTTGGCTGGGCAGTCACAAATTCTTGAGTCGTTGTGGTCTCAGCCGTCTGTGCATGAGCTGCCCCCAAAAAGACGGCAGTGGTTGCGAGTGCGATGAGAGCCCGACGCATGGCGGTTTTCCTTATCTGTTGCCCAGAACGGCAAACTCTGGCGCTCCCAATTCGTTCCAATGTGTCCCAGTTTTCGTGGGATTGTCGCCATGCCACTGATCAGCGTCGTAGCATGGGACTGGGCCAGGCGTTTGAGCATCAACTTGCGGCAGGGAGTGCGAGCAACCCATTGGCGTGACGCGCGTTATTGCGATGGCGCTGGGACGCCGACCATGGAGACACGGTCATGGGCTTATCGGTAATCATCAGCATTCTGATCACGTTTCTCGTCGTGATCCTTGTGCTGTATCTCGTCCAACGCCTTCCGATCGAGGGCCGGATACGGCAGATCATTCAGATCATAGTCATCCTGATCGGCATCATATCGCTGTTGAAATATCTGGCTGTCTTCTAGGTCGCCCAGATCGGAGCGTCCCAACAATTGCCCGATAACAAGCGTCTTTGGTGTGGGGTAATACCGACTACTCGCGCCCGATCGACACCAAGCCAACTCCACCTATGTACGCTCGTGCTAGTAGGGGCCATACCCATAGTAGGGACCGTATCCATAGTAGGGGTAATAGTAGTAGTAGCGGGGGTAGATTGGCACCGCCACACCTGCGGCGAGCCCCAAACCAAAGCCCCATGCGAAGTCGTTGCCATACCATCCATTGTGCCAACCGTGACCGCCATGCCAATGGCCGCAATTCCAGCAGCCGCGCCAGCCATGACCGCCGTGCCAGCCACTATGCCAGCCGTGGCCACCCCAGCCGTGGCCACCATGCATATGCCACCCACCATGACCGCCCCAGCCATGGCCGCCATGCCAGCCGTGACCGCCATGCATGCGCCACCTGCCATGACCAACGAGTTGCACCATGCCATCAAACCCGCCAACTTCCGGGTACACGAGCACAGATTTTTGCGGCTGAAGAGAACCACGCACCTCGCCAACTGCATTGGCAATAGTTGGATTTGGCACCGAGACCGGACCAGCGATTGCCGGCAGCGAGGTGCCGCTCAGCGCGCAGAGAACAAGTAGCCCCGAGCGCGCAACAACAGAGACGTCCGTCGTCATTGCATCCTCCACGGGAGCGGCGTCCGCACAGCAAGGACTGCGCGAGGGCGCACACATACGCAGATATATAAACGCATGGCGAACGCTGACGTTCCAGTTGCCCTGAGAGTCTGCGTCTCCTGTCGGGGGTGATCGCCTCCAATAACAAGCCCCGTCGCTTTTTACAGCCGGACAGACGAGCTTGGTCGTGCGTGGACCCGCACATGGGGCCGCGCCGCTGGCGCCTTTAGCACAACTTTGGTCAAGCGGTCGTCCGCCCCACACTGCGGAGGGCGTCAACCTGGCTGCTTCTTGGGCTGGTATTGGGTGCACTAGGTACTGTTTGGCCGTCGTAGTGATCAGGGCGATTGGGGTGGTCATGCGGTTTGTGATCTCGACCTCGCCGCAGAGCGTGGATCATTTCACCGAGTTCGGCGTTGTGGTACCCGACCAATAGGACGCGTGGCCAAAGCCACGAGGACGCCATGACTTTGTCAGATTGGATCTACTACGCGATGTTCATCGCCACTACGGCGACCATCTTGACGTTCGTGTTTCTATGAGGCTGCCAGTGACCGGCGGCAATGATCCGTTCGATGAAATCGCCAGCCTGATTCAAGAGGCAAGGAAGCCGTTTCCGGTTGCCCTTGTCAGGCGGTTGGTACGGCGTGCCGCCTCACACGTCACGGTCACGCCCGAGCTTACCGATGCTGTCGACCGGCTGAACGCGAGCATCAAGACCCTTTCCGAAGTCACCGATGAGATCGGGGGCGGCGCGTATAACGAGCGCCGGAGTGCGCTCGACGCTCACGCACGCCTGCGCATCCTGTGTCGCGGCTAGCAGTTTCGGCTGTCGATGAAGTCGTCAGTGGCCCGCGTGTGCCTCAGCCACAAGATGACGTGATAGCGGGGATTGGCCTCGTATGGCTGCAATCGATCGCCGCACACCAAGGACGTTGCACACAGGCGAACCGAATGAAACAACGGACAAAAAAGCCCCCCTCAAGTGACGCTCTCCTTGCTGTACTTCAGCGCATGACATTCGATTATTTCCTGCAAGAAGCCAATCCCGCCAACGGCCTTGTTGCCGACCGGTCGAGAAGAAACTCCCCTGCGAGCATCGCGGCGGTTGGTCTGGGGCTCACGGCTTATCCCGTCGGGGTCGCGCGCGGTTTCATAAGTCGCGAACAAGCATGCGCGAGAACGCTCGCCACGCTGCGCTTCTTTTGGAACTGCAAACAGGGGCCTGAGCCCGATGCCACCGGCTACAAAGGGTTCTATTATCATTTCTTGGACATGCACACGGGAAGACGGGTGTGGCGATGTGAATTGTCCACGATCGATACAGCGCTTCTCATGGCCGGTGTTTTGACGGTCGGCGGCTATTTCTGCGAAGATTGCGAAGACGAAGAAGAGATCCGGACATTGTCGGAAGCGCTGTACCGTCGCGTGGAGTGGGATTGGGCACGCAACGGTGGCGCCACCGTCACCCACGGCTGGAGCAGCGAGAACGGCTTCATCGGCTACCGATGGGGGGGCTACGACGAAGCTATTATCCTCTACGTTCTGGGCCTCGGTTCGCCGACGCACGCCCTGTCGCCAGAAAGCTACACGGCCTGGCTTTCGACCTACCAATGGAAGAAGATCTATGGCCGCGAATTCCTCTATGCCGGGCCGCTGTTCATCCACCAGCTTTCGCATGTGTGGCTTGATTTTCGCGGCATCAAGGACGCTTTCATGCAGGACCATGGTAGCGACTATTTCGAGAACAGCCGCCAAGCGACCTACGTGCAGCGGGAATACGCCATCCGCAACCCGCTGGATTTCGCCGGCTATCATGAAAGCAGTTGGGGCATTACAGCAAGCGACGGACCAGGCGACCAGACGCGGATCATCGGCGGTGTCGAGCGGAAATTTTTTGGCTATCTGGCCCGCGGTGTGCCTTACGGCCCCGACGACGGCACACTGTCGCCCTGGGCGACAGCAGCATCATTGCCCTTTGCACCGGAAATCGTGCTGCCCGCGCTGTGTCATTTCCACGACATCGACCTCAATCTCGACAATCCCTACGGCTTCAAGGCCAGCTTCAATCCGACATTGGCAACAGCTGGCGGCAACCCCGCCGGGTGGGTGGCCCCCGACCATCTCGGGCTAAATCAAGGACCGATCGTGCTGATGATCGAAAACTACCGATCCGATTTCCTTTGGGGGCTTACCCGCGCTTGCCCCCACATCCAGCGCGGGTTGCGCAAAGCAGGCTTCAGGGGAGCTTGGCTGTAACTGCGCAGATAGGCAATTTTTCGCGAGTGGCCCTACTGTTTTCAATGCTGAATTCCTGGACGAGAAGCTTCAGGTCGGCTTGCAGGCGATCGCTGCGAGCAGTGTACGTACCTCAACGGGAGCCGCCATCGGTCGTCTCCACTGATGGCTTTCCCGGCGATGGATTGCGCCAGCCACCATCGGCTTCTGCGAGGGCCGCAGCTTCCTCCGGCCCCCAGCTTTGCGGTTCGTATGGCCGGATCGGAACGGTATCGCCAAGAATCAACGCCACAGTACGCCAGGCGGCTTCGATGTTGTCATAGCGGGCAAACAGCGAAGCGTCTCCTTCAAGGGCGTCGCCCAGCAGGCGTTCATAGGGTGTTTCTTCGGCACTCTCATGGCGTTGGGCGACAAGTTCCACGGTTTCGCCAATCATGGCATGACCGGGGATCTTTACCTGTGCGCCCATGGAGATCACGACATCGGGGCTGATCCTAAAACGGAAGTAGCTCGCTGTAGCGAACGGGGAAGTATCGAACACCGCATGGGACAGCGTTTTCAACCTCACTGTGATTTCTGTGGCTGTAACGGTCATTCGCTTGCCGGCGCGAATATAAAAGGGCACGCCCGCCCAACGATCGTTGTCGATATAAAGCCGCAATGCAACGAAGGTCTCGACCTCGGAGGCGGCATTCACGCCTGGCTCGTCGCGGTAGCCCTTGAATTGGCCTCGCACGGTGTCGCCTGGAAAAATTGGACGCATAGCCTTGAATAGCTTGTGTTTCGCGACGCGCAGTGCATCGGATCGATGATCGGCCGGAGCGTCCATCGCCAGCAGCGAAACCACCTGAAGCAAATGGTTCTGCACAACATCGCGGATGGCTCCGATACCCTCGTAGAAGCTTCCGCGCCCCTCCACGCCGAAAGTTTCGGCCATCGTGATCTGGACGCTATCGATATAGGTGCGGTTCCAGATCGGCTCGAGAAACGTATTCGCGAATCGAAAGTAGAGCAAATTCTGAACCGGCTCCTTGCCCAGGTAATGGTCGATGCGAAGAACGTCCGCCTCCGGAAAGAACTTCAGCAGCGTACGGTTGAGTATCTGGGCAGAAGACAGGTCGCGCCCGAACGGCTTTTCAACGATGACGCGCGCGTTCTCGGCGCAACCCGAACTGGAGAGGCCATTGACCACGGTTCCGAACATCTCGGGCGGAATGGCAAGATAATGCAAGGGACGCACAGCCTTGCCCAGCGCTGTGCGGAGTCGCGTGTATGTCGAGTCGTCGCGATAGTCGCCGCTTATATACTGGAGCCGCGCTGCCAGTTGCGCGAAGGCCTGCGCATTATAGCTGCCGTGCCTTTCAATGCTGTCACGGGCGCGGGCAATGAGGTGGTCAACGCTCCAGTCCGATTTGCTCACGCCAATGACAGGCATGTCGAGCAGACCATCTCGCGCCAGCGCCTGTAAAGCCGGGAACACCTGTTTGTAGGCCAGATCACCGGTGATGCCGAAAAGGACGAATGCGTTCGAGCGCGCGGAGGGCATGTCAGTTCGCCGCTTGTCCGGCTTGGCTTCGCATTATAGCAAAACCAGCCTTGGCCCGGCATGTTTCTACATAAATACGTGGGCGGCACCATCGGCTGCCCGAAAGATCAGCCTCGGTTGGGCAGCGCATGGGCGATGATTGAAGCGCCGGCCGGTGATTGACCACTCCCTACTCCGCCGCGCTGGGTTCGGGGTCGATGGGCTCGGCGCCCTCGACATGCCCGCCGAAGCCGGAGCGCATGGCCGAAAGCAGCTTCTCTCCGAAGGTATGCTTTTCCCGCGAGCGGAACCGGGCGAAGAGCGCGGCGCTGAGCACACTCACCGGCACTGCCTCCTCCATGGCTGCATCCACGGTCCAGCGCCCCTCGCCCGAATCTTGGACATAACCGGAGAACTGGGCGAGCTGCGCGTCCCTCGCCAGTGCGGCCGCGCCGAGATCCAGCAGCCACGATGATACCACGCTGCCGCGCCGCCAGACTTCCGCGATATCGGCCACATTCAGCTCGTAGCGTTCGTCTTCCGGCAAGTCGGGTGAATCCTTACCGCGCAATATGTCGAAGCCTTCAGCATAAGCCTGCATCAGCCCGTACTCGATGCCGTTGTGCACCATCTTGACGAAATGCCCGGCACCGCATGGCCCGGCGTGGATATAGCCGTGCTCGGCGCGGGAATCGTGCGCGCCACGTCCCGGTGTGCGCGGGATGTCGCCCAGGCCCGGCGCCAGTGCAGAGAAGATCGGGTCGAGATGGTCCACGGCTGCCTTCGAGCCGCCGATCATCATGCAATAGCCGCGCTCCACGCCCCAGATGCCGCCGGACGTGCCGCAGTCGATATACTGGATGTGCTTGCTCGCCAGCTTCTTGGCGCGCCGGATGTCGTCCTTGTAGAAGGAATTGCCGCCGTCGATGACAATGTCGCCGGCCCCAAGCAGACCGCCCAGCGAAATCACCGCGTCCTCCGTGATCTGGCCGGCTGGCAGCATGAGCCAGACCGCGCGCGGTCTTTCCTGCAGCGCGCTTACCATTTCCACCAGCGAACCGGCGGCTGTCGCCCCTTCCCTCGCCAGCGCTTGGCGCGGCTGGTCGTTGGTATCGAACACCACGCAGCGGTGCCCAGCACGCATAAGGCGACGCGCAATGTTGCCGCCCATGCGGCCAAGTCCCACTATGCCGATCTGCATCCGTTTGGCTCCTCGCAGAACCGTCATCTATTTGAGCGCCGCTTCCATGGCGTGCTCCAGCTCCGCTAGCTCCGCAGCGACATCCTTGAGATGAACGCGTAACGCGCGGCGGCCGCGCTCCACCATCGCCTCCAGGTCACCGCGCGCCTGTGTTGCCTTCACCACGCCGATGTAGCCGTCCCTGCCCCGGGTCTGGTCGTAGACGGGGCGCAGGACATCTGCGCCAGCGCGTATGTCGGCAACCGCCAGATGCTCGTAGATCGCGGAAACGCTGTGGTCGGAATTGGCCGGGAACCGCTTCAGCGAGTAGGCATATTCCTCGGTTTCGCCGATCGCCTTCTCGAAGATGCTGGGGGTCGAGGTAACGCCCTTTAGTCCGTCCTTCTCAATGAGGAACCGCAGCTTGCCCTTGTCGATCAGGCTGCGCCTCAGACAGTCCAGCCAAACCGACTGGCCGTAGGCTTCGAGTTGGATGAGCGGGTTATTCATGGCGTCTGTCTCCTCGGTCCTCCATCTGCTCCCTGGCGGCGGCAAGCACCTCGTCGGGCGTGAAGCCGAATTTCTTGAGCAAGTCCTTCAGCGGCGCCGACGAACCAAAGGTGTGCATGCCAATCTTGGTCCCCGTTTCACCGACATAGCGGTCCCAGCCGATCTTCGAGCCCGCCTCGACCGACACGCGCGCCTTGACATCGGGCGGCAGCACGCTGTCGCGGTAGGCCTGATCCTGCTGCTCGAACAGCTCCCATGACGGCATGCTAACGACGCGCGCCGCAACGCCCTCCTGCCTCAATGTTTCAAAGGCCTGGACACACAGCGCGACCTCGCTGCCCGTGCCCATGAGGATCACCTCCAGCTTGCCCTTCTCGGCGTCGGCCATGACATAGGCGCCGCGCGCCACGCCCTTGGCCGAGGCGTAGCGGGTACGGTCGAATGTCGGCACCGGCTGACGGGTCAGCACGAGGCTGGCGGGCCGATGCCTCTGGCCGATGATGACGCGCCACGCTTCCACGACCTCGTTGGCATCGGCCGGCCGCAGCGTGATCAGGCCGGGAATGCTGCGCAATGCGAGGAGCTGCTCGATCGGCTGATGAGTCGGCCCGTCCTGGCCGACTCCGATCGAGTCATGGGTGAAGATAAAGATCACCGGCAACTGCATGAGCGCGCTGAGGCGGATGGGCGGCTTCATGTAATCGGAAAAGATCAGGAACGTCGAACCGTAGGGACGCAGCTTGCACTGTGCCAGTCCGTTGAGCACTGCGCCCATGACATGCTCGCGAATACCGAAGTGGAAGTTGCGGCCATCACATTCGTGTGCCTGAAAATCTCCCGCCTCCTCAAATCCGAGCAGCGTCTTCGTCGACGGCGCAAGGTCGGCCGAGCCGCCAATCAGCCAGGGATAACGCGGCGCGATCGCATTCAGCGCCTTGCCCGAAGAGTCGCGGGTAGCGAGACCCTTGGCATCGGCCGGAAAGATGGGAGGTTCGGCGTCCCAGCCATCTGGAAGCTTGCGCGTCTGCATCCGGTCGAGCTCGTCGGCAAGCTGCGGATACTGTTCGCGATACGCCTTGAATCTCTTCTGCCAGGCCTTGCGGAGCTCCCGGCCCCGCCTGCCGATGCCAGCACGAAAATGCTCGCGCACGCCGTCGGGCACAAGGAAGTGGGTATCCTCCGGCCAGCCATAGGCTCGTTTGGCGAGGCGTATCTCCTCCACGCCTAGGGGTTCGCCATGGGCCGCGGCGGTGTCCTGCTTGTGCGGGGAACCATAGCCGATATGGCTTTCCAGGATGATCAGGGTGGGAACGTCGTTCGTCTGACGAAATGCTTCGATCGCTTGGGCGATGCGCTCTGTGTCGTTGGCATCGCCCACCCGGCGCACGTTCCAACCATAAGCGAGAAAACGCGCCGCCACGTCTTCGGTGAAGGCGAGGTCGGTGTGACCTTCGATCGTCACCCGGTTACTGTCATAGATCCAACACAGGTTTCCGAGCATCAGGTGCCCGGCCAGCGAAGCGGCCTCACTGGAGACCCCCTCCATCATGTCGCCATCACCGCAGACCGTGTAGACGTTGTAGTCGAAGATGGTGAAGTCGGGCCGGTTGAAACGCTTTGCCAGCCAGTTGCCAGCGATTGCCATGCCCACACTATTGGCGCAGCCCTGTCCCAGCGGGCCCGTCGTGGTCTCGACGCCCGTGGTCAGATGATACTCGGGATGGCCGGGGCACTTGCTGCCGATCTCGCGAAACCGCTGGATGTCCTCGAGCGAAACAGAGGGCCGGCCGAGCTGTTCATATTCCGCATCCACGGCCTTGACGCCGGTAAGGAACAGCATGGAGTAGAGCAGCATCGAGGCATGCCCGTTGGAGAGCACGAAGCGGTCGCGGTTAGGCCAGATCGGATCCAGCGGATCGAAGCGCAGGAAGCGCTGCCACAGCGTGTAAACCAGCGGTGCCAGGGCCATGGGCGTACCAGGGTGACCGGAGTTGGCCTTCTGCACGGCATCCATGGACAAGGTGCGAATGGTATTGATGCAAAGCAGTTCGATGGATCTGGCGTGCGGCTCTGCTTCCATCGCCGGGCTGGAGCTTGCGCCTAACTGACCTCTCTTCGCGCTCGGATGGACTCCACCGGCTTGAGCGAAAATCGGATCCATCCTCGTGACTCCTTCGCCGGGCTGAAGCTTGGATTGGTTGGAGTTTTGTCCAACGTCGGCAGCCAACTGGCTCGCGGTGATGCTCGGATAACTAGGGGAACCACCTGGCGCGGAAAGAGGGTCAGCGCCTGTTATTGCCGGCGATTGAGAACAGAGACAGCCCCTCCTCGAGGCCCGTAGCAAGCGCCGTCGCCCAGCAACGCGGCCGCGCCTCTTGCGTTGCGAGGAATTTGCCGCCCAAACTAGCGAAGGATGGCCGACGCCGTTCTCAGCGCCTGCCGCTAGCCTTCGCCAGCACACTAGTCGCCGTTTCGTGCAACATCGGTAGGTCCGCCGACCTCGCCGGAGCGCCTCGCTTCCTGCTCGGCTTCGCTACGGTGGATGAGCTCATCCGACAACAAGATGACCGGAGCGCTAGACTTCGCGAGCACGCTAGACGCCGTTTCGCCGAACATCAATTCGTCGCCCGATCGCCGCGCCACGCCCATGACAATCATCGACACGTCGCGCGCGGCCTCCTGGATGATCGCCTCGGCCGGCGCACGCCGGGCCCGCACGGATGTTTCGATCGCCGCACCGTAACGCTCCGCAAGCTGCACGATGTCCTTCAGCAGCGCCTCCTCGCGACGGTGCGAGATTGTCTCGGCGCGGTCCCTTTTGGCAGTGCGCGACACGTACAGCACCTTCACCCGCACGCGCTCGGTCCGGGCAATGACCAGTGCCAGCTCCGCCCCCCGGCGGGCGACCTCTGTGCCATTAACCGGCACCAGGATGACTGAGTTAGGCCCCAACTTGGGAGTGCCGCAGCGCGCGGCCTTGACCACGAGGCAGAGCGGGCCGTCGAAGCCGGTCGCGATATCGCTGAGCCTTTTGGTGAACCTTGTCTGGGACGTGAGCGAGTGCGCCAGTCCAAGGATGAGAAGGTCGTACCCCTTGCGGGCTTCTGCCGCGACTGCCGTTCCTGAAGCCGCAACCTCCTGGCGCGCGGTGAGGTGCACTCGCTCGGCCCGCGCACCCTCCTTCTCCTCCACCGCCTCGGCGCTGGCCTTGGCGCCGCGCTCGACCTCGTCCAGATGCCGCCCGGTGCCGCCATTCTTTTGCCCCTTGTGCCCATCGCCGGCATGCATCACCGTGATCGGCATGCCACCGCCGATCAGGCCCGCCAGGTAGGAGGCGAATTTCCCAGTAGCGCTGTCGTCAACTACCACTAGCAACCGCTGCAGCCTCGCTACGAAACCGCGCTGGTCAATCTCCTCACGCTCCAGACGCTCCTTTTCCGCGCTACTCATCGGCAGACGGCCGAGCGCCCAGCGTAGGGTCGGCGGCATCGCCAGCGTGGTGATGACAGCCATGGTTACGATCATCGTGTAGAGCGTTTGCGAAAGCACGCCCATGGAAAGGCCGATGGTGGCGACGATCACTTCGGTGGAGCCGCGCGCATTCATGGCGCAGCCAATGGCGACCGCCTCGCGTTGCGACAGGCCGGCCAACCTGCCGCCGAAGAAGGCCCCGCCGAACTTGCCCAAGCTGGCGATGAGGACGAGCCCGAGTGTGAGCAGCGCCAGGGTTGGATCGGTCAGCACGGTAAGGTCGGCCGACAGACCCGCCATGCCGAAAAAGACCGGCATGAACAACGCCGTGATAATGCCTCGCAACTGGCCTTCTATATGGCCCGACAAGATGGGAGATTCCCCAACCAATATGCCGGCCACGAAGGCGCCCAGCACAGTGTGCACACCGATGAGGTCGGTGATCAACGCCATCACGCCCATCACCACGAGGATGACTGTGATGACGGCGAACTCGCTGCGAAAGGTGTCGTTCGTCCAGCGGATCAGCGTGAACACGATGCGCCGGCCGAGCGTCAGGCTGAACACCATGAAGGCGGCGACCCCCAGCACGATTCCGGCTAGACGCGCCATCTCCAGCCGCCCCTCTTTGGCGATTCCCAGAGTGATGGCGATGATGACCCAGCCGATCGTGTCCTCAATGATCGCCGAGGAGACGATCATCTGCCCGAGGTTGCGGCGCATGAAGCCCATTTCGCGCACCACCATAGCCACGATCTTGACCGACGAGATCGACAGCGTTGTGCCTAAGAATAGCCCCGCCACCACGCGCTGTCCTTGCGAGGGCAGGAGCGTCTCAGGCAGGAACTGCGCCATAACATAGCCTAGCACGAAGGGCAGCAGCACGCCGGATGCGGAGATCGAAAGGCAGGCAGCGCCTATTTTGCGCGCAAGCTTGAGTTCGGTTTCCATGCCGGTCAGCAATAGAAGGAGCAGAATTCCGAGCTGGGACACCGCATCGATCTTGCTCTGCTGGGTTGGGTCGGCCGGAAAAAGTGCGTGCTGCACGAGGGGCGAAATCCAGCCGAATAGCGAGGGACCGAGCAGGATGCCGGCGATCAGCTGGCCCATGATCGCAGGCTGACCCAAGCGCTCGAAAAGCTCGCCAAGCCCGCGCCCGGCCAATAGCAGGCAGATCAGTTGGGCTATGAAGATGACGTCGCCCGAGCCGCCGACTTTGGGATCGGCGGGCCAGGCTACGGTCGCACAAAGGATTGCCGACGTCGCAAGTGCCATTACCGCGCCGCGCTGATGCCGTCCTTGCCGAAAAGAAAAGCTCATGGACCTTTTTGCTCGCCGGTTGGCCAATGCCATAACGACCGGACACGACTTGCGTTGCAAGCAGGCGCTTACCATTGAGAATTGGGAGTACCGCGGCGATGACTATTTCGTGTTGGCCGATGGGCGAACTGCTATCGTTGACGCTGAGACACTCGAAATCGTTATCGCAATTGAGTGATCACTGCGCCGGCCACTAGCTACGCCCCCCTAAAGCGGAAAGATCGCGTGAGGCGACACTGTTTCCTCCGGCTAGACACCCAATATGGAACGAGATGGCATCGATGATCGGAGGCGTTGATGACAGACTCTGCGCTACTCAAGTTGAAGGGCACCGGATATCTCGTTTCAACTGCAAGCGTTCTCCTGCTGGCGATCGTGAGCTGGCCGCACGCCAGCGAAAGTGTAGCCATGACGGTCTGTCTGCTTGGCGGAGCTGCATCCTCCATCTTGGCATGTTCTGCCGCTGGCTTACCTATGAGATCTAGAAGCGCCAGATGAAGCCAAAAGCCCCCTCGCATGACGTCATCGGTGGCCCCAGCGTGGACTGAGCGCCAGCGGTCCGTCATCTGAGGCAGGGTCGGAGATGACGGCGCGCTTCGGAATCCAGGCACGCGTGACTGGAACCGGTGTCGATGAGCATCGTTGACACAGCAGCCTGCTTGTGGCCGGTACGACTTTGGAGGCCATGGATGTGGCAGCTCGCAATCGCCTTCTCCGCCGTCACCCTGATGTGTTCGGACGCGTGCGGGGCCGACTTGACGCCCCAGACGGTAAATACTGCAACCTTCTCGGAGTGGGATCACAGCTGGGCTGGACCCGACCCCTTCGTCATCCGCGTACAGGTGCTGCTCGACCGGGCCCGATTCTCGCCGGGAATAATCGATGGCATCGTCGGCGACAACTTGAAGGAGGCAGTGGGCACCTTCGAAGAACTGAATGGCATGCAAGCGGAGGGTCAGATCGATGGGAGGTTCTGGACCGCCCTTCAACGCGACACGGCTCCCGTGCTAACGACCTATACGATCACCGGGACCGATCAGAACCAGCGCTACGTCCGTAAAATCCCGAAGGACTTCGGGAAAATGGCCAGGATGAAGTGGCTTGGATACAGCGGGCCCCGCGAGATGCTCGCGGAGCGCTTCCACATGGACGAACATCTCCTCGCCAGGCTCAACCCTCGGGCGGACTTCACCAGACCGGGGACGAGAATTGTCGTTGCGGCGGTCGAACGGTCCCCCGAAACAAAGGTCGCCCGGATCGTGGTCGAACGCGCGGCCGCGCGGGTGCTGGCATATGACGAAGGTGGCGAACTCGTGGCCGCCTACCCTGCCACCATAGGCAGCACCGAGACCCCCACGCCCTCCGGAACCTACAAGGTCAAAGGCGTGGCCAAGAAGCCACACTACAGCTACAATCCAAAGAAGAATTTTCAGCAGGGGCATAACACAAAGCCGCTGGAATTGCCGCCCGGCCCCAAGAATCCAGTGGGGCTAGTCTGGATCGATCTGTCCAAGCCGACCTACGGCATCCATGGAACGCCGGATCCTGCCCTGATTGGCAAGACGCAGAGCCACGGCTGTGTTCGGCTCACCAATTGGGACGCGATCGACCTTGCCAGCCTCGTCAAGCCGGGCATGCCGGTCGAGTTCAGGTAAGACGGCATTTGTAAGAGCTACTTACGATGCTGCGTTCGATGGCGGGACGGCTGTTCAAGACGAGGCGGGCCGCAGCGACTTCCATGCTGGCCAGGGCGATCCGCTGGGATAATAAGAGCCTCGTGTTCCATGCCTTTGATCTGCTCGCAATGTTTGGCTCTTTTCGCATCCCTGCTATCGAGGTAAAATTCGATTTAGGAGGCTAGGCGGTGATGCGTCTAGGAGTCCCATTTTTCTGGCAGGACTGGTTCTATTGGGCTGTCATGATCGGCACGATCACGCTGATTATGTGGTACGTGGTTTAGGACGCTGCCGTTCCGAATGGATGTTTTTGCAACTGAGGAGGGGCTCATTTTGCCTTGGAAGCCCCGATAGGACTGGGGACACGCAGAGTTGAAGCCAGATCCGTTCGATGAAGTCGGTAGACTGATCGAAACCGCCAACCGGCCATTCCCGGTGACGCTTGCCCGGCGACAGATCCTGCGTGCCGCCTCGCGTGCCCCGGTCACATCAGAGCTTGCCGACGCCGTCGACCGGCTGAACAGGGCCATTCTCGCTCTGGCCGAAGTCATAGACACGATCCGCACCGACCCGGTCTACGCGCGCCATGACGCGCTCTGTGCCCTCGCCCGCTTGCGCATCCTATGTCGCGGCGGCTAGGCGATTCACTCTCGGCATTAGGCTACAGACCAAACCATCCCAGGCAGTTCGGCAATAAACTCGGCAATCATCGACTGTTCGTGCTGGCCGTTCATCTCCCTATCGAGTTCGGCGCAAGCATAAGCTCAATCAGCTTCGCGTCAGGTGATCCGCCTTGGCGACCCGCTCGGGCTCACACCCCGCCAAGAGCGCCTAATCGGTGTGGTTACGCTCCACTGCCGATATCGTGAGTTGACTTCTTCCGGTCGCGTTCGTGCGAATATGTCGAGCGAGACCGCTACAGGCGTTTCGTGGGGGACTGCTACCGGGCGGACGGGCAGAGTGTCGCCCGCTGGCTGGTCCGCAATGGGCACGCCCTGGACTGGCCGCGCTACAGCAAGGGCCCCTTTGGCAGCGAGCAGGCAAAGGCCAAGGCGGATCGCCGCGGCATGTGGCAAGGCGACTTCCTTGAGCCTTGGGAAGCCAGGCGCCTGAAGGGCAACTGATCAGCGCCCATATTCGCGGAAGAAGCGTGGCAATTCCAGCGGCCCGCTGCGCTCGATTGGCTTCCACTCATCTGTTCTCAGCCAAGCCCGGTTAACTAAGCCTCGTTCCCGGTCCTTGTCCGGATCGAAATGCAGACCCTCGAAATAGGCTGCGAAGGTCTCAGCATCGGCGCGCGTTGCAAAGCAGTAGAGGCGGAAGTCTTCCTCCAACGCCTCGGCCCGTCGATTCACATCGCGCTTCACCGGAACAAGAGCTACGTGTCTACAACAGCCCCGAAAAACCGCCCCGAGCGCGGTTCGCTGCGGTGAAGTCTGCTGCAGGGTGGCAAGCGGAAGCTCGTAACAGCCGTGGGAACGACGACTTAGCGCCAAAAGCGGCCACAGGCCCACGGGCCCTGATCGTCATGCGCCGCGGCCGACGAGATGCGCCGCCGCGCGCCAGGCATGGTGCGCGATCCGGCCGAGCCGTCGGGCGTCGTCTATCCGCGCGAAGGCTTCCGAGGCGGTGAGCTTCCCCTGCGCGGCCAACGCGAGGGTCGCAGCGCGATGGTCTTGTAGCAGGGCGTCGAGTTCCCTCGCTGACAGTTCCACCTTGGCGAGCGCCGCCGCGACCTCGGATGAAACGCTCCAGCCGATGGCGGCGGCCTGCGCGCTGAGGGCGGACTCCGAGGTGATCGAGCCACAAACGACCCGTGCCGCGCGAATGGCCTGTGTGCACAGCTCGGTGGCGCGAAGGTCATCGGGGGCTTCGGCCGCCAGCTCTGGGAACCCGTCTCGCGCCAAAAGGTCCACGAGGCGCGAGGCGTGATCGAGCGCGTGCAGCGTGCTCGTCAAGCGAAACTGCTCGGCCTCCGTCTCCGGCGGCTGCTTCAATTCGGACAGAAAATCCCGCACCGCCTCGAGCGCGGCGGCGGCCGATGCGGCGTCCCGTGCAGCAGGGCCGGAACCCGAAAGCACCGCCGACACCGAGGCTGCGGTTTTAGCCAGGACATCCGCCACGACACGCCGGGCGGTCTCGACCGCGATCACCGGGCTGGCAAGCGTGCTAGGATCGAGCGCACGCTGAAGCGCCGTCTGCTTGGAGGGCACAAGCCGCTCCACTATACGGGTGAACCACTGCGTTGCCGGAAGGAGCACCGCGACCCCAACAACGTTGTAGGCCGTGTGGTAGGCTGCAAGGAGCGTCATTCCGTCGACCGACTCGGCTAGGGCTTTCATCAGTGCCGCAGTGAGCGGAAAGGCCAGGATCGCGATGAGCGCGGCTATGACCTTGAACAGCACATAGGCGAGGGCAAGGCGCTTGGCCGTTGCGCTGGCACCGATGGCTGCCAATGCCGAGCTCGTCGCCGTCCCGATATTCTGGCCGATGATCAGCGCCGCGCCCTGCTCCAGGCTCACTGCCCCGGCGTAGAAAGCCGAAAGGGTGACGGCGATGGCGGCCGTCGAGGACTGCATGACCGCGGTCATCACCAGGCCGACGACGATCAGGGTCAGCAGGCCGACCAGTCCTTCGATCCAGCCAACCCCCGGCGTGCCGAGCACCGCGGGGAGGTCAGACGGATGCAGGCTCTCGGCGAGGCCACCCATGCCCTGCTGGAGTGTCGTCAGCCCGTAGAGCACCAGCGCGAAGCCGGCGAGCGCGCTGCCCGTTGCAGCAATTCGCCCACCCGCCAGCAACTTGGCCAGCGCGCCAGCGAAGATCATCGGCAGCGCGTAGCTCGAAAGCGAGACGCGCACGCCGATCAACGCCACGAGCCAGCCCGTACCCGTCGTGCCGATATTGGCGCCGAATACGAGGCCGAGCCCCTGCGGAAAGGTCAGAAGGCCGGCGCTGACGAGACCGATCGTCGTCATGGTCACCGCGCTCGACGACTGCACGAGCAGCGTGACGATCGCGCCCCAGAAGGCGCCTGAAAGCGGGGTGGCGGCCGCCTTGGCGAGGACGGTGCGCAGGGCGGATCCGGCCAGCGCCTTCAGGCCGTCGGTCATGACGGTCATGCCGAGCAGGAACAGCCCGACGCCGCCGAGGATCGCAATTGCTGTCGACACGTACGTCTCGTCCCGCGTACGATTCCGTCCTTGGTCTTGTTGGACGTCACAGCGCCCGTCGAGCTTAACACGCGGCAGATCACTGACTGCGAAATACCTATAGCACCTACATCTAGCAAACGTTTCTGCTGATCGCTCGTATTCTCAGAATGCTCTCAGGTTCTAAAGGTTGCGAGAGGGAGGGTTCCTTCCCTCCCCCCCATGATCTGAGTCCAAGGAGGGGGGGAGAGCTATGGCCATATCCTGACGGCCCTAGAGGGACACGTATCAGGAAGCAAAAAGCCCCGCCACCTTTCGGCAGCAGGGTGATATGAAACGGTTCCCGAACATTGATCAATCGACTTTGGCCGCATGCCAAAGGCCGCCAATGCCATCGCCCTTCATGTCGCCGGCTTTCTTGTCCTTGGCAGACGTATAGACCGGTTTCTTGTCATAGGCCCACATCTTGCTTCCATCCTTGCGGGGTATGACGGTCCACTCGCCCGCGCCCTTTGCATTTGCATCGGCCTTATAGGCAGGCCAGGTTGCGGCGCAGGCATCCGCTTGCGAGCACCCTTGATGCAAGAAAGATGGCGGCTGGGGCTTTGCCCTTGGTAAGCGAGAGCCGCATTGGTTCTGCTACGAGCACAGATCCGAGGGCGAAAAAATACCTAGGCTGATTGTCGGTGTGGAAGTCCGCAACGGGTAGAAAGCGGAATGACCGCATTCGGGCGGGCATGCAAGAAAGCGGACTTTCGGTCAGCCAACATGACCTACAGCTCTGCACCCAAGTCCGACGTCGAGAGCGGCTTTGCCGTTTCCCCGTAGCAGACATCGCCGGTCGCGAAGTTGACGGTCGAGGTTACATCTAGTGGCGTTGGCGATGCATCTCGCTTATTCAACCGAGTGGACCCAGATTGCATTTAGGTCACCTCAATCAAATGCTGCTGCTTTGCCTTGTCTGACAGCCAGATCCGGGAAACGACTTTTCAGTTCTGGCGGGATTACACCCTCGCCATGCATGTTGACGAGATGAACAGACAGTCCCAGCAACACGTTCTTCTGGTGGTGCCGGCGCTCAAACTGGCGTGCAGAGACCCTGTACAGGTACATGAGCATGCGTTGCCCCTGGGCCATCGTCACAGCAGCCAGAACCGGCTTGAGCACCGCCGGGACAAGGCGGGCTTTGGGTGAGAGGAAGAACAGGCCGACCCTGAGCCGGCTGGCCGGGTCAAGCGTATGAAGCTCGGCAGTCAGTTGGGCGATATCGCCGCGACGATGTACGGCAAGCAAGGCAGTCCCCTTGATGACCAGAAGATAGATATGGAACTGCGATCCGGGCTTGCAGAGCTCGATCGCCCTGTCATAGAGCTCGATCGCGCGTTCGATATCGCCCTGGCTGGCGTGGATTTGCCCCTTCATGGCAAAGGCCGCAGCAAAGGCAGTGCTTGTCAGGAAGGCTTCGTCGGTGAGCCGGCAGGCCAGTTGCAGATGGCCTCGGTCGAGGAAGCGCAGCACTTTTGCGATTCCCATGAGCAGCATGGGCTTGCCCTCGGCTTTCGGCAGCGCCCCCAGCGCCAGCCGTTCGATCTCATCCTCGATGGACAGCCATTCGGCATCCGTTAGGGGTGGTGTCCCCGGCACGAGCGGCGCCAAGACCAATTGTGCATAGCGATTGAGCGCGCGTAGAACGGCAATGGTGGGATCATCGGGATTGGCTGCGTGGGCCGCTTCAAGCCTCGGCGCATTCTGGTGCCAGCTTTCGGAACCGGGCGAGACCAGTCGGGCCGCGTCGTGCAAACGCAAATGCAATGGCCGATCGGTCGGCTCCGGGCGCTCGCCGTCGGGCAAGGCCGCATGGGTCCAGATCGACTGGACCAGTGATTGAGAGAAGGCTTCCAGATCCGCACTTTGCGACGGACCTGGCAAGGTGATCCGGAAGGGCGCAATCAACATGTTGTTTCGGCCATCCCTGAGAACCAGCGCCATATGAACGTGCCCGCCGTCGGACAGCAGGCTCACTTCCAGACTATGGACAACGGTGCCTGCCGCGTCTTGCTCGAAACGCCACTGCGGCATGCATAGGACCTTACGCTCCGCCCCAAGCGCAGATCCAAGATGCTTTGCGAGGCTCTCGACGATCAGCCGGAGCGGGCCCGTGTCCTGTGCGAGACCATAAACAGGACCGATCAGCAGGAAGGCCGAGACGGCTTCGGCCGCGACCGCATCGGCGACCCACAGATAGCCCTCGCCATACTGGGTGGCGATGAAACGAGGAGCGCGGGCATGGTCTCCCAGCCGCTTGCGCAGGCGGTTGATCAGATAGTCGATATTGCGTTCGCCGAGCTCTCCAGCGAGGTCGCCCAGGCCCTCCAGCAATTGCGGCCGGGTAACCAGTTTGTGTGGCTGGCGGCTCAATTGCAGGATCAGGGCCCGCTCCTGCCGGGTCAGCCGCAGGACCGTTCCGTCGTCTCTCGTCGCGAAGAGCATGTCGGGCTGAAACATCAGATCGGCATAGCGCACGAATTGCATGGCTCTCCCGGTGGGTTGGCGGAGCAGATCCTGGCGTGGCGCCGGTTCCTCCGGTTCTGTGACAATCGGCGGTCAGTTCAACTCTAAAGTATATCAAATAATATTCATCACGTATGTCGCAGGAATAAAATCTCCTGAAATTTAGAAGAAAATAAATCACAGAAAACGACATGAAAACACCTCGGTCAAATACTGGTGCGAGAATGTTTTGTTATGGCTGCCTCGGACGGCAAAACGGAGCCTGCGTTTGTTGCAGACCTCCTCAATGCGCGCCGGGGACGAGGGGGACGCGGCATGTTGGGACGATCGACGGCGCAACGCAGCGCGAACCGGCTTTTGAATAGTTGCGGCGATGGCGACCGGGGGGGGCGGATGGGCAATTCATCACATTCCGATGCGCCGGAGGAGCGGGTGGCACTTGTGCGTTCCTTGCGGGCGCTCAGGTCGACGACGGCATGGGTCGGCGTTGCTTTCTCGGTGGTCGCCCTGCCACCGTTGGCGCTGGGAACGCTGCTCCTGGGTGGAGCACCTTCTGCCATCGCCGCCGGAGGCGGCGGCAGCGCGGGCGGATTTGCAGGAGGAGACGACAGTGATACCGGGACCGGTGCCAATGGGACGAAGGGAGATCCCGCAGGTTGGGCCGGCGGCGGAGGCGGTGCTGGCGCGGACGGAGGATCGGGTGGTGCCGGCGGAGCCGGTGCGGCAGGCGGAGCGGGCGGCGATGACCCCGGCGGGTCCGGTCTGTCCGGTGCGGATGACGTAGGTAGTGGCGGCGGTGGAGGCGGAGGTGGCGGCGCCCACGGTTTTGTCGACGCAACGCTTCCCACATCGGACACGACTGGCGGCAACGGTGGAAATGGTGGGAGCAGTCCCTCCTATGACGGAGGCGGCGGCGGCGCGGGTGGCTATGGCGCGGTCGTCACCGGCACAGGCAATCTTGGCCAACTTGACCAAACGCTGAACGGTGGGAATGGTGGCACAGGCGGCAATGCGGGGCCACAAGTCGGTGCATATGCTGGCAATGGGGGGAGCGGCGGAGTCGGCCTGCGCCTGAGTGCCCCCGGCGCCAAGTCGATCACGATCGGCGCCGACATGCGGGGCGGTGCCGGCGGCAATGCGGGCTTGGCAACAACCTCGTCTGACAGAAAGTCCAAGGGCGGCGCGGGCGGCGCCAGTGTCAGCGCAAGCAATGCGACCATTGAGGTCTTGTCGGGCGTTACCGTCAGTGGCGGAAATGGCGGCGACCGCGACCCCAACGACCTGACCGGCAACCCGAACTACGGGCTTGGTGGCGCTGGAATCAGCGGCTCGGACCTTGCGATCATTATCAGTGGCCTGGTTTCCGGCGGGATGAGCGGCAACGGCGTAGTACGGGCCGATGCCATCACCTTCACCGGCGGTGCCAACACGCTGACCTTCGGCACCAGTACGTCGGGCCTTACCGGCAACATCGGCGTCAATGGCGGCGGAACGCTGACATTCGACCAGTCGGGCGTCGATACTGTCGTTGACAGCGCCATTACCGGCACCGGCTCGGTCGCGAAGACCGGCACGGGCACCATTACCCTTTCCGGCGCGAACTCCTATGCCGGGGGAACGACGGTGAGCGAGGGGACGCTACTGAGCAACAACACCTCCGGCAGCGGCACGGGGACGGGCATCGTCTCGGTGTTTGACGGCGCCACTCTCGGCGGCTCGGGCACGGTCGGCGAAACGGTCATCCAGTCCGGCGGCATTCTGGCGCCGGGCAATTCGATCGGCACGCTCAACACGGGGGCGTTGACTTACAAGGCCAATGCCATCCACGACGTCGAACTCGTCCAAGGGGGCAACACTGCCGGCACTCACAACGACCTCACCTTGGCGAGCGGGCTGGTGACCATCGATTCCGGGGCCGTCTTGCATGTCAGGCCGGAGAACGGCACCGATACCGGTCAAACCTACACACCCGGCCTCACCTACACGATCATCACCTCGACCGTCGGCGTTACCGGACAGTTCGGCTCGCTGGTCGATAACTATCTCTTCCTCGATTTCACCGACAGCTACGATGCAAAGAACGTCTATCTCACCAGCCAGCTTGCCGACGTTTCGTTCTGCCTTGCCGGATCGACAGCCAATCAGTGCGCGGCGTCAAAGGCGGTGCAGTCCTCGGCGCCGAGCGCGCTCTTCAGCGCCATCGTCAACCTGACCGACGAAGACGTGGCGCGCGCCGCCTTTGACCAGCTTTCGGGCGAGATGCACGCCTCGGCCAAGGGCATGTTGCTCGACGACAGCCGTTTTGTCCGCGATGCAGTAAACGATCGCCTCCGCTCGGCCTTCGGCGCGCCTTCGGCGGCAGCTCTGCCGATCCTCGCCTATGGCGAAGGCGGGGCCGAACTCGTCGCCGCCGATACCGAGCGCTTCGCCGTCTGGGGCAATGCGTTTGGCTCATGGGGGAACAACGATGGCGACGGCAATGCCGCAGCCTTCGACCGCTCGATCGGCGGCCTGTTGATGGGCGGTGACGCCCTTGTCGGCGATGCCTGGCGCGTGGGCCTGATGACCGGCTTCAGCCGCTCGTCCTTCGATGTCGACGACCGCAATTCGTCCGGCGATGCCACCAGCTACTATCTAGGTGTCTATGGCGGCGGCCAATGGGGGGCACTGTCGCTGCGCACGGGGGCGGCCTACAGCTGGAATAGCCTCGACACCCGCCGCGCGGTGACCTTCCCCGGCCTGTCCGAGCCCCTGTCGGCCGACTATGACGCCGGCACGGCGCAGATATTCGGCGAGGCGGGATACCGCATCGACACGGCAGCGGCTTCCTTCGAGCCCTTCGCCAATCTCGCTTATGTCAATGTCCGCACTGACGCGTTCACCGAGGAGGGCGGGGTGGCGGCACTGTCGCAGGCCAGTTCCAATACCGATGCAACCTTCACCACGCTCGGCGTCCGTGCCTCGGGCGAGTTCGTACTCGGCACCGTTAGTGCCACCGCGCGCGGCATGATCGGCTGGCGCCATGCCTTCGGCGACGTCACCCCACTCTCGACTTTGGCCTTTGCCGGCAGCGACGCCTTCGCCGTCGCTGGCGCACCGATCGCCAGGGATGCGGCGGTGATCGAGGCCGGCCTCGACTTCCACATCGCACCGAAGGCGACACTCGGCGTTTCCTATACGGGGCAGTTCGGTTCGGGCGTGTCAGACAACGGCGCCAAGCTCGACCTTAGCATAAGGTTCTGAGACACACTCACATGTAAAAACTCAAGAAGGCCCCGCCACCCTTCGGCAGCGGGGCGAATGATTGGCTTGAGTGTGACGCGTCGAATTTAACCGACGCGACTAGTATCCGGGATAGCAGGAGCCGTAGTAGCTCGAATAATAGGGATCACAGTAAGAATACCACCCAATCCCGGAGTCCCCTCCGTCGTTAAAGAAGAAGTTATCGTTGCGGAAGCGGTTGAAATGATCGTTGTGGAAGTGACGGCCATGATCAAAGTGTTGACCATGGAAGCCATGATGGAAGCCACCGCGCTGCGGAAATATCATGCCACCGTGACCGCCGCCCATGCCGCCGTGGCCTCCGCCGTGGCTGCCGCCGCCGCCGCGGACGAATTGCACCCCGCCGCCAAGATCACCATTCCATGCGCTTCCGACCGTCGGGGCAATGTCGGAAATGGACCTAGGAATGCTGCCGGCAAAAGCAGGCGCACCGTAGAGCGCTCCAAGGCTCAGCAACCCCGAGCATGCGAGTATGGAGAGATAGCGTCTCATTTGTCTTCTCCAGGGGGAAATGTCCGTGGAGCTCAAGGCCTGCGATGATCGTAGGGGTTGGGCCACTCTCGGACCACGTATATAAACGCTTTAGTAGCAACGATGTTTCCTTCGCTCATCGTTTAGTGATGAGACGTGAAGTCGCTATCCTTTGCGGAATCCTTGTAACTCCGCCTTCAAGGCCGCGCTTTGCCCGAACACCGGGATCCACAACGGGGCGCGAGTCATGAAGACGGAGCGGGCGGGCTAGGTCCGGCCCTCCAGCCATTGACGTCGCGCCCTCGCCTCCTTCGCCCGACGGGCATCAATCAGAATCTCAAGCTCGTGGTTCTCGTCAGGACCGTCTCGAAGTATTCCGGGCTACTGATGGGCGTGCGATAGGTGACGGTTTCCGGGTCCCGCGGCATCCAGCCCCTTGGCGCGAGCAAGATCCTCATTTTGCGCGGCTCCGGTCGTCTACAACCAAGCCCAGGACCGCCTCTTGGCAATATGGCCGACTTGGGGGTGGGGCAATGCCAAATTGCTCGGCGACCTCCTTGAGTTCGGCCCTCTAACGACGACAATGGTGCGGTCTCTGTCCGGCCCTATCTGCGTATCAGAGCCAGACACGTGCGCGGCGAAGACAAGCTTCGCCATGTCACGGTGACCAAGGTCTAGGTTCCTGGCAGCCATTCGGAATAGTCTGAGGCCTATTTCCATCCCCGATTGGCGGAATTGCTGGGTAGCGCGATTGCATGTGATCGTACGGCGGCAGGTGGGGCAGATGCCCAGATGGTTTCACCCTTTCCGTCTCCCGTTCCTCGCGGGCACCTGCACCTGCTTACCTCCGGTGGCGCGCAGGCCGGGTTCTGATGGCAGCCCACGGGTTCTTGATCAAACTGTGGCTAGCTACCATATTGCAAATGCGCCTCTCACTGTTTCGAGAGTGACAGCATTCTGGGTGCCGCCCAAGTTGGGGATTCCACTCCGGCACCACCTCAACATCAGCTGACGCATGTACCGAGTCATTCGCTTAGGCTGACCTCTGATTTGGAGGCATAAATGACTATTGCAACACCTTTCGCGCTGCCAGAAGCAGTACTGACTGAAATCGCAAATGGAACGCCTGCCATTCAGGCATACCGGCAATACTTGGGCTATTCGATTAATGACATCGCGGTGACAAGCGGCCTGACTGCCGAGGAAGTCGACAAGATCGAATCCGGGCACCGCTTCGAGAAGGGATATAGGGACCGCATCGCTCGGGTGCTTGGTCTTCCAGACGGCATATTCGAGGAAGTGTCGAACGTCCCTGGCGCCGCCTGAATACGGCCCCACAGAAATAGGCGGGGCCGCCTCAGCCCCGCCAGTCGGTCACCGTTATTCGGATCGATCAGCCTGCCGATCTCGCCAGGACTGCGCATCCTGTGCCGCCAAGCCGTCAAGCACTGAATCGTGGCCCAAGGTTAGTACAAAAGCGGGCGCTGGACCTGTCACAACGTTTCACCATCTCCGATTTGCGGAATTGCTGGGTAGCCTGCTGTATGCGACCGTTCGCCTGCAGGTGGGGCCCGCCGCAAGCGCCCGGATGGATTCACCCTAGCCGTCTCCCGCCCCCGTGGGCACCTGCGCCTCTTGTTCGATGTGCCACCCACTCAGCCGGGCATAGCGGAGGCGCAGATTGGAACCTGATCCATTCGACAAAATCGGCCAATTGATCGACACCGCTAACAGTCCGTTCCCCGTCATGCTGGTTCGCCAGCTGCTGTTTCGCGCCACCACGCACACCAAGGTCACATCGGATCTTGCCACGGCCATTGGGCGGCTTCACATCACCATCGCTATACTGGAAGAGGTCGTTGCGCTTGATGGGGCAGACACCCAGCCAAAGCGCCAGGACGCGCAAGACGCCCTGGCCAGATTGCGCATTATCTGCCGCCGGGTGCACTGACCCGACACTTGGCTACCCCCCTTGCCGTCTCCGGTCGCCGCGGGTCAGCGCGGCTCATATCCCTATCCGAGCTTCGGAACTTCGGTGAGGTGCGTGCGTTTAAAACACGGAGGAACGAGCGCGGTCAGTTTCTTACCGTGCGCTCGCTGAAGGCTCGATGGATCGCCACCATCGAGCCTTCGATTATCGGGCGCTGGCCAGTCCTGGCGTTCCACATATCGCTTCAAGTTAAGAGAATTCGTTCATTCTGTCTTTCCAGGGAGCCCGCCAATGTCCCGCTGCCTGCGAGCGATGGGTGCGGCGGTTGACTCCATGTCACTGTCGGGTGTGTTTGGCGACTAACCCACCTCTCGGGAAATGAACCGAGACACTCGTCTCCTGGCCCGGATTGAATCAGTCTATCTGGAGTAGACCCGATCTACTGGCGCCAAGACGCGCTCGACGATCTTAGCCGCCTGCGCAACTTGTGCCGCCGGGCTGCCCCGCATTGATTAAAGCGAACGCCGGCAGGCACTGCCCATGGCAGGACTCGTTCTATTGGACCGTCGTGATCGGGCTGGTCGCGATGAGTATGTGGGTTGTGATCTAGGTATCGTCGCGGAGCGTGGATCATGTCTTCGAGTTTGGCGTTGTTATACCCGACCAATAGGACGCGTGGCTAAAGCGCCACGAGGACACCATGACCTTATCAGATTGGATGTACTTCGCGATGTTCATCGCCACTACGGCGACCATCTTGATGTTCGTGTTTATGTAAGGCTGCCAGTGACCGGAGGTAAAGAACCGTTCGATGAACTTGCTCGGCTGATCCAAGAGGCAGGCAAGCCCTTCCCGGTCGTGCTGGTCAAACGGCCTGCGCGCCACCTCACATTCCACGGTCACGCCGGAGCTTGCCGATGCCATCGATCGGCTCAACAAGGCCGTGATCGCGCTGGCAGAGGTCGTCGATGAGGCTGAAGCCGGCGCGTATTACAACCGCACGGACGCGCTCGGCGATCTTGCCCGCCTGCGCATCTTGTGCCGGGGAACCGGGGCGCGGCCAATGTGATCGCCATCATCCCGCAAGATGCTTGGCCAGGGGTGCTCAGAGAGGTTTGTTGACTAGGGGCAGGACTCACCGATCCGAGCCCGAAGATGGATCGTCACAAACGGTCGCTTGACCTACTTGGCGAGGACACCACGCAAACTGCGGACCGGCCCACTACGATTGCGCCCGATGAAACTGAAGCCCTACCCAGATCAGAAAGTCGAATCGAAACGCCAGCAGGCGGCGGCTTCCGAAAGGTATGTGCATGACACATATGCCTCTGAAGGTATGGCCATGGTTGCCACACGACGAAAGAGCCGTTGGGAGCGTCGTGCAGCCTTCGCATCATTGATTGGCGATCGAGGTTCAACGATACTGGGAACGATCCGCTGGGAGCCGCGAGCCATGCGAACACCGGTATCAAACCAGATCACCAAGCGAAAGGCCGTCGCCAAGGCGCTAGGGCGGCACAAGGTTTTCGTCGCCTCGCGGCGCTTCCGGGGCGACGGGCAGCCCATCACGCGCGTGCTGGTCTCCGGCCGCTACTATGATGTCGGCGACAGGCTGCTCCAGCAGCTTCTCAACGGGGCTACGCCGCTCGAACTGGAGCTTGAGCCGGCGCCCGACGACGCCAGCCCGATCTAGGCCGCGTATGGCAGCCGAAAAGCTCCGCACCTACCGCGCCAAGCGCGACTTCACCAGGACGGGCGAGCCCCGCGGCAGCGGACAGGACGGCGGCGGCGATCGCTTCGTCGTCCACAAGCACCACGCTACGGCCAACCACTACGACCTGCGCCTCGAGCTCGACGGCGTGCTCAAATGCTGGGCGGTGCCGCGCGGACCCTCGCTCAATCCTGCGGATAGGCGTCTGGCGGTGGAGACCGAAGACCATCCGCTCGAGTATATCGACTTCGAGGGCGTCATCCCCGAAGGCCAGTATGGGGCCGGACCGATGATCGTCTGGGACACTGGAGTCTGGGCGCCGATGAACGACGCCCATGCCGCCCTCGGCAAGGGGGCCTTCAAGTTCCGGCTCTGGGGCGAAAAGCTCCGGGGCGGCTGGATGCTGACGCGGCTGGAGCCCCGGCGTGGCGAGGACAAGCGCAACTGGCTCCTGATCAAGGAGTACGACCTGGCTGAAAACGACCAGGTCGACATCCTCGCCGCGAGGTCGGAAAGCGTGAAGTCAGGCAGGCCGATCGAGGATCTCGTGCCAGCGCGAAAGCCGCCCGCGAAACCGGAAGACCTCAGGCCTGGAACGCTTGCCGGAGCCGTCCGCTCGGCCATGCCGGCTCGGATCGCGCCGCAACTGGCAACGGCCGTCGAGAGCATTCAAACCGGTCAGGAATGGCTGCACGAGATCAAGTTCGACGGCTACCGCACGATGGCGCATGTGGCCGGTGGCGCGACCCGGTTGATCACCCGCAGCGGGCTCGACTGGACCAGGCGCTACGGCGCGCTGCCGTTGGCCTTCCGCAGCCTGCCCTGCACCGAGGCGATCGTCGACGGCGAGATCGTGGTGGTCGACGACAAGGGCATAAGCCGCTTTTCCGCGCTGCAGGAAGCGCTGGCCAGCGGCCACGACCGGCAACTCGTCTTCTATGCCTTCGACCTGCTCTTTCTCAATGGCTGGGATTTGACCAAGGCCCCGCTGGTGCAGCGCAAGGCGCTGCTGGAAAAGCTGCTCGCCGGCCATGTCGATGCCCGCAGCCCCATCCAGTACAGCGACCATGTCATCGGAAACGGCAAGCAGTTCTACGATCGCGTCAGCGAGATGGGGCTCGAGGGCATCGTCTCCAAGCTGGCAGCCGCGCCCTATGTGTCCGGGCGCACGCGCAGCTGGACCAAGACCAAGGCGCTCCAGCGCGGCGACTTCGTCATCACCGGCTACACCACCTCCAAGGCCACTGGCGGCCTGGGCTCCCTGGCGCTTGGCGAGTGGGCCGACGGCGAGCTCGAATATCGCGGCAAGGTGGGAACCGGCTTTGACGCCGCAACGTTGGATACCCTGCTGCACCGGCTCGAGGCATTGAGAGACGATGCGACTCGGCTGGAGCGAGCCCCCAAGGAGGTGATTCCGGTGCGCCCAGTGCTGACGGCACGTGTCCACTATGCCAACAAGACAGCCGACAATGCCCTGCGGCATGCCGTGTTCAAGGGCCTGCGCGAGGCCGAGTTGAGCGCCAACGGACCGGCAATCGAGCGTAAGCGGCTGATCTCGGACGCGGACCTGGCCGGCATCTCGATCACCAATCCGACGCGCAGGCTGCTCGGCAAGGCGGGGCCGACCAAGCTCGACATCGCCGTCTACTATGCGGCAGTCGGCGACTTCATGCTGCCGCACCTGCTGGGACGCCCGGTCTCCCTGTTCCGCTGCCCGTCGAGCCGGCTGCAGGATTGCTTCTTCCAGCGCCACGCCTTCAGCGGCATGCCCGCCTCCATCGCCTCCTTCGAGACCAAGAATTCGGATGACGAGACCAAGACCTACATCGCCGTCGAGGACGCCAGGGGCTATCTGGCGCTGGCGCAGTTCGGGGTCGTCGAGTTCCATGTCTGGGGCGCGCTCCGCAAGCAGCTGGAGAAACCCGACCGAGTCGTGTTCGACCTCGATCCAGGCGAAGGCATAGGCTGGCGCGAGGTGGTCGAAGCCGCGGTCCACGTCCGCGGCGAACTCGAAGGCATGGGCCTCGTCCCGTTCGTGAAGACTTCCGGCGGTCGTGGCATCCATGTGGTGGTGCCGATGAAGAGGAGGCTTGGCTGGAAGCAGGTTCACCAGGCAAGCGGCGCGATCTCCGCGCGGATCGCCGCATCTGCCCCTGGGACGTTCACGACCGTGATGGGCAAGGAGAACCGCAAGCAGCGCATCTTCATCGATTATCATCGCAACGCGCGAAGTGCTACCGCAGCCGCCCCCTACTCGCTTCGCGCACGACCCCACATGCCGGCTTCGACGCCGCTGGCATGGAGCGACCTCGAATCCATCGACGCTCCGGAGGATTTGAACTATTCTTCGCTTCCCGGCCTTCTGGCCAAGTCGGGCGATCCATGGACGGACATAGAAGACCACGCCCGCGATCTGCCGGCGGAATACGTAAACGGGGGCAAGTCCTAGCAAATGCAGGGCCGCGTCGCGGCGCAGGAGACAAGCATGGCACCCAGGGCATCTTGGAAGGGCTATCTCAAGCTCAGTCTGGTCAGCTGCCCGGTGAGGCTGTATCCGGCGACGAGCACCAGCGAGCGCATCAGCTTCCACCAGTTGCACAAGGACACCCACAACCGGATCAACATCAAGCCGGTCGATCCCGAGCTTGGGCTCGTCGAGCGCTCGGACCTGGTGAAGGGCTACGAATACGAGGACAAGAAATACGTCATCATCGACGAGGCCGACCTCGACAGCGTCCGGATCGAATCCAACCACACGCTGAACATCGAGGCATTTGTCGAGGAAGGCTCGGTCGACGTGATCTACCAGGATGCGCCCTATTACCTGGCGCCGGACGGGGCGATGGCCGAGGAAACCTTCGTCGTGCTCAGGGAGGCGCTGCGCCAGTCGGGCACGCTCGCCATCGCGCGGTTGGTGCTTTCGAGCCGCGAGCGCGTCGTGACCATCGGCGCCCGCGAGACGGGCATGTTCGTCTGCACGCTCAGGAGTCCCAACGAAGTCCGCGGCACGGCGGAGTATTTCGGCACCATTCCGGCCGGCAATCCCGACCCTGAAATGCTCGACCTCGCAAAGGCGCTGATCAAGCAGAAGCTGACGAGCTTTGATCCGAAGAAGTACGAGGATCGCTACGAAATCGCCCTGATGACGATGATCAAGGAGAAGCTGAAGGGGCACAAGCCGATCATCGCGGCAGCACCCGAACGGGGCAATGTAATCAACCTCATGGACGCACTAAAGGCGAGCCTCGGGCAGGCCAAGCCCCCGGCCAGGAGCAAGACCAAGACGGAGACGGCCGCCAAGCCGGCGGAGAAGCTCGCGGCCGCCGCCGGCAAATCCGCGAGCAAGGGCAAGAAGTGACCGACCTCACCGGGATGACATTCGGCCTCGTTGGCGCGCTCGAAGCCTTTCCGCGCCGTCTTGCCGCGCGTGAGGTCAGACGCCTGGGCGGTGATCTCCAGCATGGCGTGACCCGCCGGACGACGCATGTCGTGTTCGGGCGCGGCCTGCTTGCCCGGGAAAGCGACACCCACATCGAGGGCCGGCTCGCGGCTGTCACCAAACGTCCCCTCACCGTCCTCAGCGAAAACGGTTTCCTGCGCATGCTCGGCCTGATGGTGGCGCCCCAAGCTGCCACACTCTCGAGGCGGTCCATCATCGACCAGTCGGGGATCGAGCCCGGGACATTCGCCCTGCTCAGCCTGTTCGACGCCTTCGAACATCAAGCCGTGCTTTATTCCTTCCGCGATCTGATCCTGGCGCGAAAATATGCCGGGTTGCTGGCCGGTGGGGCGACCTGGGGCCGTATCGCCAGGTCCGTCCGCAATTCTGGTCCGATCACCTCGCTGACCGCGCTGACGCTGCATACCGAGGATGGCGAGGCGATCTATGCCCGCTCGGGCTCCGGGCTGACCGAACTGGACGGGCAAGGGCTCTTGCCCCTCGACAAGATCGACGATGCCGAGCCCGATGTCCTTTTCGCCCTCGCCGAAGAGGCCGAGGAGCAAGGCCGCCATATCGAGGCCGCGCACCTCTACCAGCGCTGTCTGGCAGCCGACCCCGGCGACGGCATCGCCGCCTTCAACCGGGCGAATTGCCTGCGTGCCGCCGGGCAGATTGGCGAAGCGACCGGGGCCTACATGCAGGCAATCAAGCTGGACCCCACCCTCGTCGAGGCCTGGTTCAATCTCGGTGGGCTCTGCGCCGGGCAAGGCAAGATCGCCAGCGCGCGCCAGTACTTGCAAACGGCAGTGACGCGCGACCCGTCCTATGCCGATGCAATCTACAACCTGGCCAATCTCGAATACCAGGCGGGCGATCTCATCGCCGCACGCTGCTGGTGGTCGGCCTATCTCGAACTCGACCGCACCTCCGAATGGGCGCGCACCGCAGAAAAGGGCATTCGGTACGCGGATCTTCATCTCGGAAAACGCGCGGCTGGGTGACTTAGTTTTAGATTTTCGTCACTTCACTACCGGCAGCGTGAGCCTAAATTGCGCCGGCGATTGTGAATCCGGCCCACGCCACGCCGCCCCAGATGGCGATCGAGACCAAGACCAACTGCCGCCAAACCGGGCGTGACGACACCGCACCTTCCTCGACCGGCAGGTATTTCTTATAGAGCCCGGGCACGTAGGGATCTGGCTTGATCTCCGGTTCCAGCGCGATGCCCCGACTGGCCTTCATGCGGCGGTCGAACGCATACCCTGCCTCCTGCTGGCTCAGGCCGGAACGGTACTTGGGGTAGAGAGGTGACGCTTCCAGGATTGCCTGGCGCTCCATGTCGGAGATCGGGCCGATCTGGCCGGAGGGCGGAATGATCCGCACCTTCTCGACCAGCGTCGGAACGTTGTCGTTCTCCATGACTGAAATCAGCGCTTCGCCGATTCCCATGGTGGTGATCTCTGCGCGCACGTCGACTGCCCGGTTCGGGCGGAAGGCGTCGGCAGCGGCTTTTACCATGCGCTGCGCCGCCGGCGTGTAGGCGCGCAACGCATGCTGGATCCTGGTACCGAGCTGCGCCAGCACGGTGTCGGGCACATCCTGCGGCGATTGCGTGACGAAAAACACGCCCACTCCCTTCGATCGCACCAGGCGCACCAGCCGCTCGATTTGCTGGGCCAGTGGTTTGGGCGCGTCGTTGAATAGGAGGTGCGCCTCGTCGAAGAAGAAGACGAGCTTCGGCTTGTCCAGGTCGCCGGCCTCCGGCAGGCGGCGAAACAATTCGCTCAGGAGCCACAGCAGGAAGGTGGCGTAGAGCTTAGGCGCCTCCATGAGCTGATCGGCGTGCAGCAGGTTAACGACGCCGCGACCGTCGGCGGCCACGGCCATGAAATCCGTGATCTCGAACGGCGGCTCGCCGAACAGGTGGCTTCCGCCCTGCGCCTCGAGCGCGAGGATGTTGCGCTGAATTGCCGTGATCGAGGAGGCGGTGACGTTGCCGTACTGCTGGCTGACCTCCTCGCGGTTGTCGAGCATGTCGACGAGCGTCCAGCGCAGGTCTTCCAGCGTGAGCATGAATGAACGCTCGTCCTCGGACTTGCGGAAGGCGATTTCCATCGCGCCTTCCTGCGTCGGGTTGAGCCCGAGCATGCGCGAAAGCAGTTGCGCGCCCATCTCCTGCACGCTGGTGCGCACCGGCAGGCCGGCCTTGCCGAAAATATCCCAGAGCGCCACCGGATAGCTGGTCGCAGCCCACTGGCGCCCCAGCGCCGCGGCGCGCTCGGCCGCCTTGCCGTTGGCGTCTCCGGCCGCTGCAATTCCGGAAAGATCGCCCTTCACGTCGGCCGCAAAGACTGGGATGCCGGCGGCGCTGAATTCCTCGGCGAGGCGCTGCAGAGTGACCGTCTTGCCGGTGCCGGTCGCGCCCGTCACGAGGCCGTGCCGATTTGCCACTCGCAATGGAAGTGCGACGGAAGCGCCTTTGGCAGTCTGTCCTATCGAGATCGCGAACATGCAGCTCCCCCCCTCTCCAACTGAGCAGTATTTGCTCAAGAAAGAGTGCCACAAAATGTCGCTTTTCGCAATGAAAACGGACGATTTATAGCTTTAAATACAGAGCGTTAGGCCTATTGCCTACGGTCGCGATTAGACCGTCGACTCCTTGTGCCTGCACAGGTGATCAGGTCAGCTTGATGAACGCTGTAAGGGCGACAACCAGAGCAAGGGAGGCGCTGTCGAGCAAAAGGGCAACCCTGAGCGTCTGTATTTCAAGAGCGGCTTTCAGGTCAGATTTGGTGACAAGTTCGCCCATGATCCAAGCTCCTCGATATCAGGCCGCCTAGGCTAGTGCGCCCAGGGCACCTTGATCAAGTATGCGTGGCGCAACCCGACTTCAGCATGCTGGCGTCCACCCTGGGGATTATCCCCCACCCCGGCGCGGTGCCGGTTGACCAGCTCGTCGGGCTTGCGCCTTTCGGCAAATCGGTCGGGGTGAGCTGGCCCGCGCCTCACGTGCGGCACGGCACGCCCTGCACTCGATGCCAACGCCATGGCCATGCCGTCGCGTGCTTCGGGTGTGCTGGCACTGGCCTTGCCCTGTGCTGGTGTGAGCTGCCTGCCGTGCCCGATGCTGCCCAGCTCGTCGAGACCTGGCCCCGCGTGCCAGCCGCCCGACGATGCGCACCGCCATAGATGACCGACAGCGCGCGCCCCCTGCTGCTGGCCTCCGTGCTCGTCGCGTGGTGCTCGTGCCCTCTGGCGCGCCTGCCTGCCACCGCCACAAAGGCTTTAGGGACCGTATCGAGGAGGCGAGGCCCGCGGGGCGCAGCACCGCGGATAAAAGCTGACCTTATTCTTCTAAGGGCGGTTCTTCCCCTGGGGCGAAATCCGTCAAGCAAAATCGGGCCGGTAGAGGAACTGGGGAAAGAAATTTCGTGATCGGGATTTCGGACAGCAGCCGGACAGGAGCCGGACCAGAGGCGACATTTGGCGAACGGTCGAAAATCGACACAGATTGTTACAATCTGTGAGGTGACGAAAACGGTGCCGAAAAGGCATGTTTTCGCGACCTCCCTCCTATAGCGCTACATCCTGATAAGGCAGAGCCAGGAGGCGGGCCGCGGCAGCGGGCCGCGCCCTACGGGAGACGTCCAGTCCTTCGTATGAAGCCTTAATAGAAAGAGGCTGGTTGCTCATCGAAAGCCAGTTCGCGGCGCCACGGACGTTAATGTTTGATTACGCAACCCTGTGCAGAATCGGCACAAACTTGGCTGACCTGACGCCCATTATCGGCAACACAGAACGGGATCAAAAATGAGAGCGTATGACGCAGCCATGGCCGCCTCCTGGGCGATGCTGCCGGAGGCGGTCGAGCAGGTGCTCGAGGTGGCGGCGCGGGAGAACGACCCAACGCCGGAAGCTCTGGAGGCCTATCGGGCGGCCCGTGCGGACAGTGGCGAGCGCTTGAGCATCCGCGGCAACGTCGGGATCCTCGATGCCAAGGGGCCGATGTTTAAGCGCGCCAATTTGATGACGGCGTTCTCGGGCGCGACATCCTACGAGGTTCTGCGCCGCGACCTGCAGCTGGCGCTCGACGACAAGAACGTCCATGCGATCATGCTGCGGGTTGATAGCCCGGGCGGTGAGGTAAGCGCGTGTGATGAGCTTGCGACGGCCATTTACGAGGCCCGCAAACGGAAACCAATCGCGGCATACATAAGCGGACAGGGTTGCTCGGCCGCCTACTGGCTCGCCTCGGCCACGGACAAGATCACCGTCAGCGACGTCGCCGCCGTCGGCTCAATCGGCGTCGTTTTGGGCGTCACCGACCGACGGAAGGCAGACGAACGCATCGGGGTCACGCGGACCGAGTTCGTTTCGTCGCAGTCTCCAGACAAACGGCCGGATCACGCGACCGACGCTGGCAAGGCCAAGATCCAGAAGCTGGTTGACGACCTCGGAGCCGTGTTCGTCAACGCGGTGGCCAAGCACCGCGGCGTGACCGCGAAATATGTCCTCCAAAAATTTGGAGCAGGCGGCCTCGAAATTGGTGCGAATGCGGTCGCCCTCGGGATGGCCGACGAGGTCGGCCAATTCGAAGCGGCGCTCGCGAAGCTGTCCACCCGCGGGCGACGCATGAAGACTTCGCAGTCGATGCGTTCCTCAGCTCCGACGCAATCGGCGTTGACACCAACAGCTCTCGCAGCGCACGCACCGTCGACTCCGACGGCGGCCGGATCCGTTGGCGTTGCAGCTCCTACCCCCATGCCGGGGAACAGGCGGTCGCATCAATCCGAGAAAGGTACCGCGGCTTCTCGGCTATCGAGGAGCGCTCAGCGCTGCCAGCCTTGCATGAGCATCTGCGTGACCAGACGACGGTATCCGCCAGCGATGCGACCAGGATCCTGAAAGCCGCGACTGACGACATTCAGAAACTCTCGGCCGGCACGGCCGAGGATCCCGAAGTCGCGTATTTGCGAAGGAAGATTGCCGCCTGCGCACTTGGCCTCGAAGGCTATAGGCTCACATAAGCTTGCTGCGTCCAGAAACTGCGGAAGGGCAGCGCCGACGGCGCCTTGCCCGGCGAAGCTGACAGACGAGTTTCGACGTCTTGCAGCTCGTCCTGAGGGACCAAGGGAAAGCGGCCATTGCCGGCCGTGATCCCGAATGCGGTCGTCCAAGTAAGACAGCGTCGGCCTTATCTGAAGCACTTATCTAGTCCATCAATGCCATTGCGAAACTGCGAAAAGTGGCTGGATGGGTGCCTGCCGAACCGCTGGCGGCGGAGTTCATTTTGACGCTACTGACGTGAGCCTCGCGCAACCTCGCGCTAGACCACCGTCCGCACAAACTCGATCCGGACTGCGTCTAATACCCTGTAGATGGTGCTTCCCTCAATTTGGGCCTGCATATCCTCTGCAATATGGATCCCCTGCCGGAAAATCACTTCAGCTTCTTGGCGATATAGTCGGCCCTGGCCCTGATCGCCTTCTCGTCGGCGTTCTTCAGTTGCTGGCGCACCTCCGCGAGATAGCGACGCCCACGTCCGCTTCGCGCAGCCTCGTCGATCAGCGACGTAGCCAGCACGCCATCCTCCACAAGTCTACCGAACGTCTCTGGATCGAGATGATAGTCGACAAACCTGCGCGTCACCGTGTCTCGTAGCCGCCAGCAATTATCCCAATCAAACCAGTTGCTCCAATCCAAACGCGAGGTGACGAACCGTTCGACATCTGTCGGAAGACGGGACTGCTCCAACGCGCGGTACAGTTGCTCATATGCGAACTGGGTCAATTCCGCTTGCGAGCGTGACCTGCGGCCGAGGGCGCGCGACATGAGGAATGCAGCCAGATAGTCTTGATCCGCCTCAGCGACAGGCCCCGAGGCGTGCCGCACTGCGATGATCCAAGGATCCTCGCCATAGTCGTTCGGCACGTCGTCCGGCTCCCCGGCACGCGCGAGGGTGACCACCGTCCAAAGCAGCTTGACCCTGCCGGAGGCGAGCGCCGCGGCAGTTCTGTTTGGGTGGCGGGCCAATGCTTGCAACCAAGCAGGCAAAGCGGAGGCGTCCGCATTGGCGGACTCCAGCGCGGCCACGAGGTCACCCGAATCTGCACGCTCGACGATGAATGGCGCGGGCCCAGTTCTTCCCGCGGCGGCCAGCGCCCATGCGACCCGCGATGCGGCACCGTCCGCAAAGCCGTGGGCCAGATCATCCTGAATGTCGGGTATCCGCCAGAAGTCCGCTGATTCGAGAACATCAGGTCTGAGCCTGACGATCGAGCGTGCTAGGTGGGCGTTACGATCGAGCCCAGCAATGATCTCTGCCATGGACATTCTTGCAAGCGTGTCCGCACAGGCTTGACCTACTACACCATCTTTGGCGATCGCCTCGACGAAGCGCGCTGGCGATCGACGCCAAAATGCGGTTCCGAAGCGAGGTCCAAAAAGGAGTTGCTCGTAGGGGCCGCCCTGCCCAAACGAATCCAAGAGGAAGTCGAAGACCCCATCGTCTACTCGCTCTAGCTCCTCGACCGCTCGCCGGGCGACCAGCATCCGGACCGACCGCGCCTGACGCGGCGCCAGCCCATCAAGGGCGGTAAGTGCCTTGACCGCTCCAGTTAGATCGGGGGGCGAAACCTCGATGAGGGCTGAATGTAGCCGACAAAGGGGTATCATCGCTTTTCGGCCGCCACCCACATCGCCGCCAGCCCGTCGTAGAAAATCACGGATTCGTGTATCGTCGAGGCCCTCAAGGTCCGCGTACAGCGTTTCGAGTACCGGCTCCGGCTTGGTTTCGATGGGCATCGCCGCATTGGAAAACTTCGAACGAGTCTGCCGGTCAGTGGTGCGCACCATCTGGAGGTCGAGCGGCACACCCTTGCCCGAACGGTCCATCCCCGACAACGTGCAGAAGCCGAACGACCGCCGCAGCCGCGGCCATTGCTGCATCCAAATGGCCGTCACTAGTCGCTCGTCTTCGTCTGGCTCGCCGGCCTCGACCAGGATGGTCTGATCGGGTGCCGCGTAGATGGCATTGAGAATCATGCGGTTCCGGCTAGCGAAACCCCGGAAACTCTTGGAGGACGATTCGAGTACCTTGAGCGGGCTGCCATATCCCGGCCTGAGCGACGGCCCCAACGGCCGTTGAAACGCCTCGATCAGGGCATCCGCCGAAGCAAGCGCAGCGAGGTCGGCGTTGTCTATGATGAGAGAATGCGTCCACACGCATCCTGGACGCGGCATCTCGGGTGCGGCCCAGGTGCGCGCCAGAACGTATTGGCCCGTACCTTCTAGCGGATAGCCCGTGAGGTAGCCGGATTGCCCCGGTTTTACGCCAGTCCCAGACAGGTCGCTCATCACCAGCATGATCCGTGCGTCCGTGCTCGTTAGCGGCAGCGAACACGAGATTAGCCTATGACCGTCGCTGTAGCCGTGCAACGCCTGCTGTACGGTCAGCGACATGAGCTGATCAGCCATTCCAGCGGCTGGGTGATATCGGTGCTTGCGGTTTGGCCGTCCACCACCTTAATCCGGTCCGACGGACGATCGAGTTCACGTAGCGCGTCGGTCTCGCGAAAATGCTCCTCCTTTTCGGGATCCTCGTAGAGCCCCCCTTGCGCACTTACGCCCCAGACCCGCCAAGTCCAAGGATCGCGCTGGTTGCGCAAATATTGGTCGAGCAGCGGCAGCTTGCTCGCGAGAAGTTCCTCCGGCTGCAGTTCCTCGCCTTCGACCTTATCCCAGGCGGAGAGCAGGATTGCGAGCCGCCTTGGGCCGATATCGATATCCCCAATCATAAGCATCTGAAGGAGCTCGACGATCCTTACCTGCGTCGGCGCGAGGGCCGCGCTCCAGTCCACAACTTCGGCCGGATTGGCCGGCAACCCAGCCTGCTTTCTGACGGCGTTCCGCTCGACGATCCATGCCGGCAGCTTAATCGTGTCGCCATTGATGATCAGCACAATAGCGGGTGCAGTCAAGGTCTCCCGCATGCCTTGATCAAGCTCGCGCCTCTCCCACATTCGGCTGAAGTCTTCGCCGGGCACATCTGGGAAGGACACCTCCACCGTCTGGCCGTGGTTGTCCTTCAACCGCATAACGACCATCTTCATCCCGCTGGTCTGTGTACGCGATTGGATCTTGCCGGCGCGCCAGCGCTTTGCGAGGGCATTAAGGTGTTCGTAGTTTCCTTGGCTAAGGCTGGCCAACTTCAGCTTGGTGACCGCGCCCGGCTCTCGGACCATGTGCCATAGACTGGCCAGGAGCGTAGTTTTGCCAGACGCGGGTAGCCCGATGATTGAGATGTGCATGTCTTTGGCGGTCACGCGCGCCTCTCCCGATCGCCAGCGAGCAAGTCGATCATGCGCGTAGCAACGCCCGGATTGGTCGCCAATTCAGGTGCTGACGGGGCTGCCGCACGCAGCCAGTATAGAAGAAGCTTGTCCACTCCCTCTCCCCTACACACTTTCGCCGTGTCTTTTGGTGAGGCGGCCACAATGAAGGGCTCGACCTCCGCCACATGATTGCGATGACGCTCAGCTATGGCGGTGACCATCTCGTCGAACTCACGCTGGACACGGTCGGAATTGGCGGACGTCAGCACCGCGTCCTGCTTTGTCAACACAACGGCCAGCCGGGACCCTCGGCGGATCGCTCCACCCTCGACGAGCGCTTCGACTAGCTGCGGCGTAATCGCCTTAACCTCATGACGATGCTCTGAACTCGCAAGATGTTCACCGTTAACTAGCAACGTCACTGTGTCGGCGCGCTTAAGCTCGAAGAATTCGCTTGCGCGCGCGATCTCGTCGGTCACGCTAAGATAGTCCTCCCCAGATCGATCGCCGATAAAAAGCGAGACGAGTTCATCACCCGATGGCCGAAGGTCAAGATGGAAGAAGGTCGCATCGGCGCCGACGCTGGTCCGCTCTGTGTGGGGAACACCGCGCCGCGAGGCTGCGCGCGCGTCGTGGCAGACCTTCTCAAAACCGATAAGAGTCGACGAGCCGGCGAATCCGGCTCCAGCGACCGGGCCGTCCTGCAGACGGTCGTACACGCTCGCGATCAAGCTGGTCTTGCCCGCGTCGTTCGGACCGATGATCGCGATAGCGCGCGAGGTGCGGCGACGTTGCAGTACCGAAGCTTGGGCGCGATCAAGCGCCTCGCCTGAGGCGAGAGCCATAACCCTATCCCCCTCCTGGACGATGGGGGCCTCTTCGACCTCGTCTATGTCTTCGACCGAGATCGGATTGAGGTGTGGGCATTCTTCGAGGGGATACCCCTCAACGCACTTGCCATCCGTTGCGAAGCGGCATTCCGTGTTCGAGCAGCTCCTCACCTGGGACGCCATGGCGTCACTCGCCTACATAGAGGTAGAGGAATTCACGGTAGAACAGCTCGGCGAGCCGTACGGCCGGCATCGGTAGGTCAGCGGCAAGTCCTGTCAGTCCGGTCCACCCCGCCTGCCAAGTGTCAGTTGATCCGAGTTCGGCTCTCTTCTCGAGAGCGAAATGAAGCGGCGTCGTCACCGGCGACACCTGCTTCGAATCCGACGCCTCCTGTGCCCAAGCGATGTCCACTGAATTTACGGCAGCCTGCACTGTCACCTCATCCGTAGTGATTCCGGCGCGAAGAAACATCGCCCCGATCGAGGCTGGTCCCGGCGAGATCATCGTCATTTCGCCGAGTTCTTGGCCCAGGATTAGTGGCCGCAACGGCAGTGTGATGTCCGCGAACGCTCTCCCAGACGGCCTGTTGCACCCGCCAATGAGCCACCAGAGCATCTGCAACTCCTCCTCGTCGAGCGTGATCTGCCGATGGAGTAAGCTGATGACGCGGTTCTGCCCCGTAACAACGGTGTTGATTGCTGCGGCCGCCGCTTCGCGCAGCCGCTCAAGCTCCCCCTTCCAGAGCGCGGGATCCATCGACTGCATGGCTTCGGGCGAGACGGTGAAGCCGACCTTGGGCGCAGTCGACTGCAGCGCCTTCGCTTCGATTCGCGCGTGTTTGCGACCGGACAGGGCGACGAGCGCCTTTTCCGCCATGCCGGCCAGATTCATCGGTAGGTCGGGCTTTCGCGATCCCCCAAAGGACGCCGTGGTGACTGCGATTGCGGCATCCGAAGACCTCGAAAATAGCTGAACCAGCGCGGCGGCAGCCAGCACCTGAAGCTCGCGAGCGGAGCGAACGGGATCAAAAGCAGAGTCGCCACCCGAGATCGTGGCCACCACGGTGCGGTAGGTTTCGCCCAAACCTTCATTCTTCGTTCCGGAAGCCGGAACACCCGAAGGGAAGGCTAGGCGCACGAGGACCTCGACCATTTCGCATCCAGTCTTGCCCGCAACGTCGACTACGCCTTTCCAGCGCATCGCGCGTGTTGCACCTTCGTCCATGAAGGTGTCGGCGTACCAACGGGCGAAATCGGTGCTCATCTCTGGCGCATTGGCCATGGTCAGTTCTCCAGCTTGGCGACAGCGGCCGCAACTTCATTCATGAGATTGCGTTCCCCGGCTCGGATAAGGGCTCTGCCGTAGCGCTCCGGCTCGGGTAATTTCATCTCGCCGGCCTCGAGCAGGCCGAGCCGCTGGATGATCTCCCGTCGCTGGCTGCTTGACAGGTTCCAAAAACGGTAGAGTAGGTCACGTGTATCCACTTCGCCCATCGCAGCCTCCGCATCCTGCACTACGATACGGCCCTCCTCGACGACTGGGGCCACGACTGCGGGTTCGACGATACCGCCGACCGCGGCAGCGGGGATCGCCGCCTCCTCGGGAATAGAGATAGACGTCCGGAAGATGTCCTCGTTCTTCGCCGTCTTGATCGGCACGAAGAGCTCAGGATTGGCCTGAAGCTTGCGCTGATGCAGCTCCACCTTGAGCACGCGGTCAGCACCCTTCCCTGCGACTTCGAGCCTGATTAGGTTGTAGCCTGGATCGTAGGGCTTCTCTTCGCGAGAGGGATTAACGGCGCCGGCACCTAGGCGGACGTAGTTCGCCTCGAGAACCGCACGCTGCTTGTGCTTGTGACCGAAGAGGTGGATCGCCGCGCGTGTCGAAAGGGCATCGTCGACCTCGTCGCCGTCGCTAAGCCAATCTATCGGGTGGTGGACGAGCACCAGGTTCGCTGTGTTGGGCGCCGGATCGAGAACCGTCTGCATCGCACTGAGGAACAGGTCGCCGGGCTTGTCGTTCTTCCCGTTCTGCCCCGAGAACAACGTCGAGGTCAGCCCGTAGATGCGGAGGTTTATGTTATCCCCCAGCGGGATATCTTGGTGCCAAAACGGCTTAGCCGGCCAAATCTGACAGCCGAACGGAGCGGCGAAGTCATTGTACGCCGCGTGCGGCCGGAACAGGCTCTGCCCACTTACAGCGTCTGCAAGCTGCGCCCGGAACCGGTTGTCGCGCCACGTCCTCTCGGTTGTCACGATGGCGTGCTGAACGTTCTGGATAGATACGTTGCTGGCGATCATTCCGCGATCGACGTCGTGGTTCCCCGGCACCACGAAGATGCGCTCCTTCGGGCAGCCAGAAATCTGCGAAAGCTGCTGGATCCACACCCGCGCGGCCTCGTACTCGTCAGGCGCCGCCTTGAAGGCGACGTCACCGCCGATGAGGATGGCGCCGACCTCGCCGAGTGCCTTCACCTGCTCACCGAGATCCCTCATCATTCGGGTGCGGATGGGGGCATGCGGGTCCATCCAAGGATCGAGGCATTCCGGCGACCTGAAATGAATGTCGGAGATATGCAGCATCAACATAGAAATTCGCCCCCCAGACCTTCTAGCCGAGCGTCCGCCGGAAGGTTGTGAACAGCTATATCTCATATGATAAAAGTTCAAGTTCTGACGTGACGAGTATCGAGCCAGGTAGAATTCCTGAGCTCGCAGTGATCGACTCCCGAGCACGCACATCTATCTGCATGCAGTCGCATTCAGCCAGCTGAACCATTCACCATGCGCGTCTTATTCTGCGACCGTCAACCTGTGACTGGCCAACAGCTGGACTAATCCATCCTGGTAGCGGGAGCTTTGTGATCAAATTTGCCGTCTGTCACAGCGGCATAAAGGTCATCTTCAATCGCACAGGAAGCAATCCTGCGTAGATACTCCTCAGGCGTAACTCCGACCTGCTTAGCGCGTTTTGCCAGGATCTTGCGCTGATGGATGGTCAATGACACGGGAACATTGCCGCGCCGACGGCCGCCGGTCTTGTCAATCGGCAGACCCCACTTCTTCCAAAGGGCGCGCACCGTTGCTGAATCCGTGCCATCATTCAGATGCTCGACAATGTCCGTCGATGTACGCCCCTGCCCTGTCATGAAGCCGACAGGCCAGCTTTGGCGTTGGTCCACTTTTCCGCGAACAGCTGAGGGGCGCGGAAGCGTTCCGACGGTCTCCGGTTCACTTTCGTGCATTTGGCGCGTGCTACACTAGGCTGTTCGGTCCGCGCGTCATTCATTGCGGCCATGTCGGGCTCCGTCGATAATATTTTCAGATTAGATTCACCATTTTCAATAAATTCTTCTGATATTCATTGAATGATCCTTAAGGGGAAATCGAATGGCACGCACGCTAGTCGGCCGCCTTCAGCTCGTCGTCGAAGCGATGGGCCTAGGCGAAGCGAAGAAGGTCGGCAACTCCATCCGAGATATCGAAGCGGCCAGCAAGCGGCTGTCATCGACATCATGGGGCGTCAGCTTTCAACGCCAGCTCGAGAAGGTCGGCATCGGTGCCAAAACGATCGATGACGTTCGCAGGTCGTGGGAACGGCTCGAGCGGGATATGTCGTCCCGTGGGCTATCGAAGGCACTCCAGAAAAGCGAGATCGCCGCCTGGAAGACGGCGACCCTCGGACATTTCGCAGGCTTGCGCGCCGGCATGCGTGAGACCGAGGCGGAGGCCAAGCGAATGTCGCGCGGGATCCAAGCTGCCATAAAGCCGGCCTATATGCTGCTGGGCGGCTACACGGGCACCTATGTTGGTAGTATGGCCGGCCGGGAGGCGCTCATCGCGGCGTCGGAAGGACGCCGCGTACAGGCCGAGGCGAAATACTCGGGGCTGTCGGAAGGCGAACGCGGCCGGATCAACAGCCAGTCGGATTACCTCTCCGGCAAGTACCGCCTGTCGAAGTCGCAGATCTACGAGGTGATGAAGGAAGCCTCGCTGTCGATGCCATCGACAGACGCCGCCCTCGCGGTCTCGGAGGATATGGCGCGCGCATTCCTGGTGCTGGCCAACATGAGCGACGGCGAGTCGGCGATCGCCGGCTTACAGCAGTTCAACAAGGCGATGGACAACATCGAGAAGGTCACGCCGAAGGAATATACGACCTACCTCGAGAACTTCATGAAGGCACAGCAGGTCGCCGGCCGGGACATCGACCCGACCGCCTACGCGCAGGCGATCAAATACGCTCGCTCCTCAGGCAAGGTCTATGGCGACGACTTCATGTCGAAGTGGCTGCCGTTCCTCATCGCCGAAACGGGCGGCTCAGACGCCGGTACGCAGATCCGCGCCGCTTTCGACCAGTTCATCGTCGGCCGTGCATCGAAGAAGGCGGTCGATGCCCAGGAGCAATATGGCATACGCGGCGCCGACGGGCAGCTGATTGGCGGGGACAAGGCCTTCACCAGCAACCCTATCAAGTGGGTGAAGGAGCATTTGCTGCCCCAACTCGAGAAATCCGGGCTGGACATGACGGACGAGACGGCCGTCGCCAAGGTGCTCGGCGAGATCACCAACAACCGCCTGTCGTCGGACTTGCTGAGTCGCATCGTCTTCTCCTACGACCAGTATCGCCGTCTGGTCGAAGATCGCATGCCGAATGCCGCCGGCCTCGACGCGGCTGGGCAGGTCCAGGGCGATAACCCGTTCGCAGCCTGGCAGGGTTTCAGGGACAGCCTCAAGAACCTATCCGATGCACTTATGCCCATGGAGCAAATCAGCTCCGGCCTGAATGTCTTTGCCGATACGATCAATCGGTTCCAGCAGGCGGTTCGCGATGGTGATCCGAAGGTTGGCACCGGGCTCGCTGTCGCCGGCGTCGGCGCCGCTGGTTTTGGCGCGTGGAAAGTGGCCTCGGCCATCTGGGGGCTGATCACTGCCGGCACGAACCTCAACATCGCGGCGGCCGCGCTGCAGGCGGCCGCAGTGGCTCAGGGAGGCGCTGGCGTGCTGGACAATGTTGGCGGCGGCAAAGGCAAGAAGCCGGGTGCCGGGTTTGCCGGCTGGCTGGCTTGGGCCGGTAGTCGCGCGCCGCTTTTGTCGACGCTCTTCCTGTCCGGCGACACGCCTGGTGGTGGCACATGGCGCGACGACCCGCGGTCGGCAACGTTCCTCGCCAACCAGCGCATCGCCGCCAGCAAGGCAGGCATTGAGGAGCGCGGCCGCGACAGGAGTCTCCGCGGGTTGGCGGATGACGCTGGCCGTGCCGCGAGCCTCGACGCCTATTTGGGCGGCTACGTCGTTGATGCTGAGAATGCCGGAGAAAAGATCAAGGGCGCCTTGTCGGTGACGGCCACTCCGACTATCGACCTGAACTCGATCGACGCCGCAATTGCCAAGGCTCAGCAGTTGCTTTCGGTGCTGCGCAACGCGGGCGCCGCCGCCGCTTCGACTGCGACAGGCGTCGACAAGGAACTTCGCCGATCTTACTCGGACTATGGAGTTTCCCCATAGTGGTCACCGGCGACGACGCGGCTCACGGCCGGCCGTCGCCACCTAGGGCCAGCGAGCGCAGAATTTCAACTGCGCATTCTTCAATGCGCTCGCGACCATAACCATCACCCGCATAGTCGACCAGAAGTCCCAACTTCTTGTGGACTTCTTCGAGGTCTCGCGGGCGATAGTCCAGGACGGCATGAAACGCGTACCATTCGGCATCGCTGACGCTATCGATCTCCGGCATATCAAAATCGGCATCATCGGCGACTAGTGCAACGAAGCGAGCCTCGAGCATACGATGAGCGGCCCTTGCCGCCCGAAGGGTGGCTCCAAGCTCGTCAATTGGTGACGGGACTGCTGCTACTGCCGCACTTGGCGCAGCGATCACAGCCGCAACCGCGCCAGCGGAAGCTCGCATCAGATTTCGGCGGGAGATGACAGGCATACCTTCGGCGGCTGCCCGAACACGCGTGTTCGGCATTGATTTTCTCCATGTCGGCGTTAACGATAAGTATGCATGTTTTTTGCAATTTAGCTCGACGCATGTCAACATGATTTTTGCAACTTTGAGGAACGACATGATCACACCAGAGCAATGCCGAGCAGCCCGTGCGCTGGTCGACCTCTCGAGAGAAGACTTGGCCGATCTGTCTAAGACAGCTCACCGTACGATAGTGGATTTCGAGCGTGGCGCGCGCCAGCCCCGTGCGGCTACGCTAGAGGCTCTGAGATTGGCGCTTGAACAGGCAGGCGTTATTTTCTTGGCCGACGGCGAGCAGCTTGCGGGGGGCGCCGGCGTCAGGTTGACAGTGTCCAAAGCGCCAAGCACCTAAAGCAGGTGCGGTCTTCTAACCGCTTGCAGTACTCTGGCTATCGGCCGAGCATAGTCGCATGCCTCGCTTCATGACCGACGAACAGCTTCGAGAACATTTCGGGCTCTCCGAGAGAGCGCTCTACCGGCTGCGAGGTCTCCACAATTTCCCGAAAAAGGACGGGCTGATCGGCAAGACGGATAGCAGGTTGGTCGACCTATTCTTCGACAAGAGGGCCGGAATAGCCTCACCTGCCCCAGCCGGTACGAAAACCGCTCGTGGAAAGGAGAATTGGGATGACATCTAACGCGGATGCTTCAATCGCTCACGGCGGCAGCACGCTTTGATGGCAACTGCATCGATCACCGAGAAGGCGCTTGAAAGATGCCTAGATTGCATCGCCGAGGTCATGGTCCAGGCCGGCGACCGCGGGCAGGCTGGCCTGCCGCTGTACCAGTGGCTTGAGCGGGAGCTGCAGGAAAGGCGCGCGTTCACCGATGCGATGTCTCGGGTGCGCGCCCGGGCTAAACGATCGCTGGATCGAAAGGCAGGGCGATCTTGACGAGCTCATCGCGCTGCCAAGCAAGCGCGCCGCCACTCCCGTACTTCGGCCGTTGAATGGTGTGGCCCATCAGGCCGCGGCGCAACTCCTCGTCTAAGCCGCCCTCCTTCATCCGATCCTCGAACGAATGCCGTAGGCTGTAGAACGTGTGCTTAGTGCTGGGCAGGAGCTTGTTCCCGCGCAGGTACTTGTTGATCGCCGTCGTCAGGCTGTTTTCCTTGTCCAAGTAGCGCGGGAACCCGTTGGGGTGCTTCTTGAACACCGCAAGCGCGATGCCGACCAACGGTATCGAGCGGACCGAAGAATCGGTCTTGATCTCGCGAGGATTGCCGGCATCTTCCCTCGGCTCGATCCGAATGTACGGCACCTCGACATCGAGGAAGATCGAACCCCTCGTCAGATTGCACAGCTCACTCGGCCTGGCGCCGGTGTCGATCATGGCAAGAACCACGCCCCGCGCCTGAGCATTCAGGCCGGCCAGCGCCCCGACGCGCATCAGCTTGTCCTCGATCCAGTCGACCGGGATTGGCGGGCGCGAGCGCTTCTTCTTTTCGCTGAAGCTCAGCCCTTCGAATGGGTTCTGTGCCAGCTCTATACCCATGTGCTTGAAATACTCGTCGAACAGCACGCGCATGTTCCCGAGGTCACGATTACCGGACGTCGCCTGGTGCGTCGGTGCGCCCGACTTCGGGGCGATGCGGTCCAGCCAGAAACGGTAAAGCTTCTGCGCGTCGTCTCGGGTCACCTCCAACAGGGCCTTGTCGCCGGCCAGGGCGACAAAATTGTCAACGGCACGCTGCTTCACCTTCTTCCATGATTGGCGTTGGGTGTTGCTCTTCCCTCTAAGCTCATCGTGGACAATCTCGTCGATGTAGATCTTGAATGCGGCAGTTACTGACACGCCGGGGCGTTCGAAAAAGCCCAATATCGCCTGGGCAATACGAGGCGTATGACGATGCGTTTTGAGCCACTGTACACGTCGGAGAACCTCATGCAGATCTTGCTGCGAGACTAGTTCATTCGCTGTCAGGTATTTGAAACCGCAAGCGGCGGCTTGAGCGACGGCCATTTCGAACAGGGTCTCAGCAGTCGCATCTGCGTCTTGCAGTAGCAGGCTTGCCCAGTACGCGTGATTCTCATTGTCGAGGGCGTCGCGCTTGGCTCGCGCCACCTCGATATCGGAGGTTTTCAAAGACACGCGCACATGGGGAACGCGCGGATCGAGATCTGCCACTACCGCCGGCACCCTCCGCCGGTAGTGGTAGATCCCACGACGCACGATCAAATGACGATCAGGATCAAGCTCTTTCGTGCGCACCATCTTGCCTCGTGGGAAGACATGCACCCTGAGCTAGACTTCGCAAGCGGTATGAAAACCGCATCAATTCTCGAGCAAGGGACGCGGCCCAAAGGGCGCACCCCGGGGATGTTACGCGCCTTGCTCAGTACCGAGGGCGGTCCCAAGCTTTACGGCAGCTTTCGCACCGGCGACAGCCGGCCGTTCGACCTGGCCGCTCCGAATGGCCGCCGCGCGTGCCCGTAGCCTGTCGGAAATCAAAGGACGATGAGCGTTTGGCACCGCGGCCGGCGGGGAACCGTCCAGCCTCATGGTCGGGACCTCTGCTGTCAGATTGAACACGCGCGAAAGCGAATGCTCGCTGTCGTAGCTCCGGCCGCTGTCAAACATCTTCGGTGCAGCTTCGTAGATATGCTCGGCAACGATGGCGCGTAGCAGCTCGTCGCGGCTGAAGTGATCTGCATGCCGGCGAGCGTGGTTGGGGACACGTGACCAAGTTCGGGATTCTACGAGTTCCAGCCCCTCCGGAACAATCGCGTAAAACGCCTCCACAGCCGTGCGGAGGACAGCCATCGCCTTTTTGAACTCGGGGGCAACTTGACGATCGATGGCGTCCGCCATGTCTTCATCAATCTTGGCGGCGACCTCCTTCGCCGCCGTGGCTTCCTCGAGTTCAAGCGCGGCGCGGAGATCCTTGAGCTGCTCTTGATATTCCGAGATCTCTTCCGCGGTTGAGCTGGCGTCGCTTTCGGCGGCACCAATCGCATGACGGATCTCGGACGGCACTTCGACTCCTGGATTGTCTCGGATGAAAGCCCGGCGCTTCTCGCGCCCCTTTTCAAGCAGATCGGCGACAACGATCTCGCGTCTCTTCAACTGCTCGAGGCCAGTCTCGAATTTCCCGATCTGATCTTTCAACCTGCCGACCGGGTTCTTTGCGAAAGGATTTTTCATGTGGTTTCTCACGAACGAGGGGAACGGGGCCGGCCAGTCGGGCCGGCCCTCTCACGGTGACCGGTCAGGCGACGCGACGGTTGGCGGAGTGGACAGCCCGCGCCCGCCCCTGGACAGGAGCTTCGCCGCCCACAGCAGCAGGGGACGCATGTCGGTTGGTTGCTGGACGGCCTTGCGCCACCCCGCCGACGCATCGGGTCGATCACGCGTTTCCGGTATGCCGAGACCAACACCAGGTCTGGCAGGCTTGGGCATTGGCACCGGCGCGGCGACCTGGGTTTTCGCCGCGGGCGTCGATCTCATCCGAGGCAACTGCCAGGATCGCGAGCGCCTGCTCGGCCGAGAAATTCGTTTCGACGGCGAGAGTGTTGGCAAGAGCGGGCAGACGTTTCGCCACGTCGGTGCCGGTAATCGCTCGGATGCGCTCGCGTTCGTCTTCTAGTGCGGACATGTTTCTTCCCTTTTCGGGGTTTGTCTTCGGGCCAGCTACATTGACCGGGCTTGCGATGATTTTCCTGACTTCGGACGCCGCCCTTTCGCGAGAAGGGCGGCGTTTCCGTTTCGGGGCCGCAGATCGAAGGCCGTCTGTTTCCGATGCCGGGTGGTCGGCTGGGGCAGGAGTTAAGGCGAGCGCCAGCGGCCCTGCAGGCCGCTGGCCGTCGGCTGCAGCAATATCTGCAAGCGTCCATCCGTCCTTCAGCCAGCGATGTACCGTGGAGCGGCTGCGCCCAATCGCGCGTGCAACACATGCGACACTTTTTGTCAGCTGAGTTTCCGGGGATATATATAGATAGTCTTTATTGCCCTCGGACATTCGACTGACACGAATGTCGATCGTGCCGTCGGCGATCCACCGATAGATCGTCCGTTTGGTCTTGCAGAATTTTGTCGCCAGCGCCTGGATGACGTTCTCCATCTGCCTGGCACGGGGGACGCAACCTGCATTGCGGCGCTGGATCATCTTTCGGATCCGATCCCGATCGCGCCGCTCCTTTGCGCGGCGCTCGATGGCTGCAAGGCGTTCGCTCAGCCCCTCGCCCCGAGCCCCTAGTGTCCAGAGACGACAACGCTCGCGCTGAGCGGGCGTAACCGAGAGCATGCGCCCGATCTCATCCAAACTATGCAGCGGTCGACCTTCTGCATCCGACCACACGTCTTCCAATTCGCTGTCGGAAAATGGAAGCCCTGAGATCGAAACCCAGCCGACCAGATCGTCGAAACCTGCCTTTTCGTGCCGGAAGCACACAGCAGCTATGTCGACAATATCGTCCAGGCTATCGCCATGGATAAAGCCTCGCGCAATAGCTGTACGTAGATGTGTTAGACGAACGCCGGCATGGCTGAGCTTTGTTCCTTTGGGCCTTGCAGATCCAGGCGCCGGATCGGCAACGCGCATATTGAGGGTCAACTTTATACTCATGCGCGCGCCTCCCCCTTCAACAGGAATTGCGGCGGAAGAGTTTTTCTCAGTCCCTCTAGCTGAACAATCCGGGCGTCGATGTATTCGACAGCAAGATCTGCATCGCGCGATGCCACGTCGGCCGGTAGCCCTGCGCCCACATGCCTCAGGAAAATGTAGTCCCGAACATGCTTCTTGCTGGCCTTGCCGACCATCGCCACAATTTTCAATGCTTCGCGGTCAAGCCATACCCGATCGGTGACGATGACGCTGCGCAGGAGGCATACAGTTCCAACCGAGGGCTTCATCTGGGGACGCTCAGCATGCGATTGGCGACGTCGAATGCCTCGTTCACTTGCTGCTCGTTTAACCCGAAGCGTTCCCGAAGGACCTGAGGAGGTGCATCGGGCTCGAAGCCAAGCCAAATGCCGGCGAGCTTGGCGCGCAGGTCGCCAGTCCGAGGATCGAATGCCGGATCTTTTGAACCCTTCGGCCGGAAGGCGGTCGCGAGTTCCACCGGGCGCTCGAGCATGAGCTCGAGCGCTTCGATACCGGCCCGAGCGATCTCAAGCTCATTTGCGCCTGGCTCAGCCTTGCGCACCGCGTCGAAGGAATCTTGCGGTGTCGTCCAGAGATAGGACGGATCCATGAGCTGCTTGACTATCCGATTGTGCACCGCCGCGGTCATGTCGCCCTCGCCTGCCGCAGATTGTTCTCACGAATGGCTTCGATCGCCTGTTCGCGGGTTAGGCCAAACCGCTTGACAAGAGCTGGCACTGCTGCCCCGCCGCGCTCGGCGCGCGGCGTCTCCGCGAGCCAGGCGGCGGCGGCGTTAACCGTACTAGGAACGGCAGTCATGCCGCGGTTTCCAGAAAGAAGCTCAGCAGTTTTCCGCGCTCGGCGACCCAGCGGCCTCCAACCTTCTTTGCCGGCAACTGGCCTGTCTTAAGCATGTGGAACGTCTGTCGGGGTGTCCTCCCTATGAGCTTCGCAATCTCAGCGACCTCCCAAACAAGGTCAATTGTTGCCTCCGTATGCAGCATTTCAAAACTCCTGGTAACTGTGAGTTGCCCAATGTGCGTCATTGGTGCGGCATGAAAATGTGTGTCATACGTGTGGCATGGATGTCAAACAGATTGTGTGTCACTGGTGTGTCATGTCCAGAGAAGATCTACATTTCCGACTTCGAATTCCCGAGGATTTGAAACAGCGCATTGCGGTTGCAGCCTCGGAAAATCACCGCAGCATGACAGCGGAAATCATTGCACGGCTGGAAGCGTCGTTTGCGATGGGGGCCACATCAGACCGTCCTCGTGCGAGCCATTGGGAAATGCCCGAAGGGGTCACTCTTGATGACGTCAGCCGCGCTTACGAAGAAGCCACTCGGCAGGCGATTTCCATGGCCTTGAAGCGGCTTGGGGTCGTAGAGCGCCCGATTGTCGTTGCCGACAAATCACCAGATGAGGCCGACACTTGAGCATCCGCCGGCGCACCTGGACAACGGCCAAGGGCGTGGAAAAGACCGCCTGGATTTGCGACTATACCGACATCCAGGGGAAGCGCCGGCTGAAGACATTCCGCCTCAAGAAGAACGCCGACACCTTTGCAGCAACAGCCAAGATAGAGGTGCGAGACGGAACTCACGTTGCCGACAGCGCCAGCGCCACAGTTAAGGAAGCCGGCGAACTCTGGATCAAGGCCGCGGGGCGCAGGGTTGAGCGCGGTACGCTCGTCCAGTATCAGCAGCACCTCGATCTCCATATCGCCCCGTTCCTTGGAACCACGCTGCTTTCGCGGCTCACGGTTCCGGCTGTCCGCGACTTCGAGGATAAGCTGGTCGACGAGGGCCGCTCGCCGGCCATGGTGCGCAAGGTGGTGGTCAGCCTCGGCTCGCTGTTGGCAGACGCGCAGGAACGCGGGCTTGTGATCCGCAATGCGGTCAGGGAGAAATCTCGCGCCAGGCAGAAGGGCCGCGATAGACGCCAGGAGAAGCGCCAGAAGGGCAAGCTGAAGGTCGGGACAGACATTCCGACCAGAGATGAGGTCAAGGCCATTGTCGGCGCCCTGGAAGGCCGTTGGCGGCCGTTGCTGCTTACGGCGATCTTCACCGGCCTGCGTGCGTCAGAACTGCGAGGCCTCCGGTGGAAAGACGTCGAACTTGAGAAACGCGAGATCCACGTCCATCAGCGGGCCGACCGCTTCAACGACATCGGCAAGCCGAAGTCTGAAGCTGGCGAGCGTACCGTTCCGACGCCCCCCATCGTCATAAACGCCCTGAAGGAATGGCGCCTGGCTTGCCCGCGGCCACGCACCGGCGAGCAGGACGCCGACGGCAATCCGCTAGTCGAGGAGATGCGGCCGGAGCAGCTTGTCTTCCCTAATGGCCAGGGGAAGGTCGAGAGCCTGTCGAACATCATGCAACGCGGTTTCCTGCCGGTCCAGGTTAAGGCCGGCGTGTCTGTCGATACCGGTGACAAGGACAAGAAGGGCCGGCCGATCATGGCCGCCAAGTACACCGGCATCCACTCGCTTCGGCACTTCTATGCAAGCTGGCTGATCAATCGCAAGGAAGACGGCGGGCTCGGGTTGCCGCCGAAGACGGTGCAGGAACGGCTCGGCCATTCGACCATTGCGCTCACCATGGACACCTATTCGCACCTGTTCCCGCGTAACGATGACGCCGACGAGCTATCCGCAGCAGAAAAGGCGCTATTGGGATGAACGAAAGCATCTTTCGGCGAGACCATCGACAGAAGGTAAGCGCGGCTATTGCGCGCGCGAATGCGCTCGGAACCGAGGGGCATGCTGGAGTTCGGGGCAGACTCCGGGAGTTGCTCGTTCACGATATCCTTCGGCCGGTGATGCCGCCCGAGATAAAACTTTGGTAGCGGCCAACTCACCGTCGACGGTTCCTTGTCCGGCGAGGTCGATGTCATCCTCTACTCGCCAGCCATAATGCCACCTGCCCTATTCGACAATACCAACGGCTATTTCCCAATCGAGTCAGCGCTTTATGCCATCGAGGTCAAAAGCCGCATTGATGCAGAGGAGATTAGGAAATCGATATCAGCAGCCAAGGCGATACGTGCACTACCGCATATCGGGACAGTGCACTCTTACCCGACCTTCGATGAACGTATCATAGAATCAAAGGTCGTACCCACGCCGCTCGCTATCAACTCCCTATTTGCGTTCGGGTCAGACCTGAAGCCCGATCCAGAAAGCGAGCTCCAGCGATACCGAAAGTATGACGACAAAGCGGACTCTGCCCCGGCGCTGAAAGTCATTTGCATTGTAGGACGGGGATATTGGCATTTTTCGGAGAGGTGGAAATTTTGTCCGGCTGATGCGAACCACACTGAGGTGATGGCTTGGCTGAGCGGCACAGCAAATACGATGCCAGGCTTTATCGTGGCGAAGGGCAGACCGCGCTTCGGCAACTATCTTTTTTCCGGCGACATGACTGACGCGACATGAACGCGACATAGGTCATAGCAACCCTTGCACTGCAAGGTTCTCAGGAAGCTTCCTAATCTGTAGGTCACAGGTTCGATTCCTGTCGGGATCACCACTTTTGAAACAAGCGTTGACGCCGCGCCTCAGATGTGGAGCGCGTGGCCGAGCGTCCGCAGTGCCGCCTCGAGGAAAGCCTCGCCCTGCGTTGGATGGGCATGGATGGTGCCGGCAATGTCCTCCAGCTGCGCGCCCATCTCGATCGCCAGGCTGAAGGCAGCCGAAAGCTCCGACGCGCCGGTACCAACTGCCTGGATGCCGAGAACCAGATGGTTGTCGGCGCGTGCCACCACCCGGACAAAACCGTCCTCACCCGACAAGGTCATGGCGCGACCGTTGGCCGAGAACGGAAACTGCGCCGACTTGATCTCGATACCGGCAGCCTTGGCCTCATCGGGCGACAGCCCAACAGTAACGATCTCGGGATCGGTGAAGCAGACTGCGGGGATCGACCGCTTGTCCCAGGCTCGCTTGTGGCCGGCAACGATCTCGGCCACCATTTCGCCCTGCGCCATAGCGCGGTGCGCCAACATCGGCTCGCCGGTGACGTCGCCGATGGCATAAATACCGCGCATCGAGGTGCGGCACTGGTCGTCGATGCGGATGAAGGGGCCGTCGCGGTCTAGATCGATCTCCTCCAGCCCCCAGCTCTCGACCTGCGGCTTGCGGCCGACGGTCACCAGCACCTTATCGGCGGCGATTTTCTGCTCGGTGCCATCGGCGGCCTCGAGCAGCAGCGCATCGCCCTTGCCGGAAAGTCCCCTGGCCTTGGCGCCCGTCAAAACCTTGACGCCAAGCGCGTCGAGCCGCTTGGCGACCGGCCGGGTCAACTCGGCATCATATTGCGGCAGAATACGCGACAGGGCCTCGACAACCGCAACCTTGGAACCGAGCTTGGCGAATGCAGTGCCAAGCTCCAGCCCGATATAGCCACCGCCAACGACGACCAGTTCCGGGGGCAACTGCTTGAGAGCGAGCGCTTCGGTGGAGGAAATGACCGGCCCGCCAAAGGGCAAGAACGGCAGCTCGACCGGCGCCGAGCCGGTGGCGATGACGATCGTCTCGGCGCGGATCACCTGCAGGCCGGTCTCTGTGTCGACCTCGACGGTCTTGCCGTCGCGAAACCTCGCCCAGCCGACCACGGCCTTGACCCCGGCCTTCTTCAGCAGGCCGGTGACACCGGCGTTCAGGCGGCCAACGATGCGATCCTTCCACGCGACCGTCTTGGCTAGGTCGATGGCAGGCGTTGAGACGGTAATGCCGAACGGGCTCCTGCCGGAGGCCATCTCGGTCGCCTTGGAATACTCGTCGGCCGCATGGATCATCGCCTTGGAGGGAATGCAGCCGACATTGAGGCAGGTGCCGCCGGCCTTGACCGCTTCGACGATGACCGTATCGATGCCGAGCTGGCCGGCGCGGATGGCGCAGACATAGCCGCCAGGCCCGGCGCCCATGACGAGCAGCTTGCAGGAGATTTCTTTCATTGATTTTGTCCCGCCAGACAATCGGCAAAGCCGCGTTTCTTGCCACCCCCCTCTGGCCTGCCGGCCATCTCCCCCTCAAGGGGGGAGATGGCCGGCAGGCCAGAGGGGGGTGCGAAAGAGTGGAGACCAAGCCGAGAGATCATCGCCTCACCCCTCGACAAAGATCAACGCCGGCGTTTCGAGCAGCGTCTTGAGCCGCTGGACGAACACCGCCGCGTCCCAGCCGTCGATGACGCGATGGTCGAAGCTGGAAGATAGGTTCATCATCTTGCGCGGGACGAACTGACTGCCGTCCCACATTGGCCGGACCATGATCTTGTTGACGCCGACGATCGCGACTTCGGGGTAGTTGATGACGGGCGTGGTGACGACGCCACCCATCGCCCCCAGCGAAGTGATGGTGATGGTCGAGCCGGCCAGTTCCTCGCGCGTCGCCGTGCCCGCCTTGGCGGCATCGGCAAGGCGGTTGACCTCGGCCGCGCAATCCCAGAGGTCACGCGCCTCGGCATGCCTGACCACCGGAACCATCAGGCCAGCAGGCGTCTGCGCCGCGATACCGATATGGGCGCCGGCGTGGCGGTGGATGACGCCGGCTTCGTCGTCATAGAGCGCATTGATCTGCGGCTGCTCGGAAACCGCCTTGACCATGGCGCGCATCAGGAAGGGCAGCAACGTCAGCTTCGGCCGGTCAGCGCGCCTTTCGGCATTGAGCTTGGCCCGCAGGTCCTCGAGGGCGGTGACGTCGATCTCCTCGACATAGGTGATGTGCGCGATGTGCTGCCTGGCCAGCGCCATCTTCTCGGCGATGCGACGGCGCAGGCCGACGACCTTGATCTCCTCGACGCCGGTCCTTTGCTGCAAGCCGGCGACCGGAACGGCGGCACCCCGCACCGAAAATGCGTCGAGGTCCTCATGGGTGATGCGGCCGGCGGGTCCGGTGCCGGGCACCTGGCGCAGGTCGATGCCGGCTTCCCGGGCGCGCAGGCGGACTGCGGGCGAGGCGAGCGGACGCTCGCCTTCGGGGCGCGGCAGGCTGACGGTCGCGGGACGTGCGGCACCCCCACCCCTAGCCCCTCCCCACAAGGGGGAGGGGGACCCGGTTTGCGCTGTTCCATCGGCTGCATCGGCTTTGTGCGCTTCGGTTGTCGCCGCAGAGATCGCCTGTTGTCCCCCTCCCCCTTGTGGGGAGGGGCTAGGGGTGGGGGTAGCCTGCACGACCCGTGCGGAAGGCTTTTCGGCCGCCGCCCCCGCCGCCACGCCCCCCTCGCCCGCAACCGTTATCCGCACGATGGGCGACCCGACAGCCACCACCTCGCCGATCTCGGCGCCCAGCCAGCTGACCTCGCCATCGACCGGAGACGGAATCTCGACGGTCGCCTTGTCGGTCATGACGGCGGCAAGTACTGCGTCCTCGCGCACGAGATCGCCGACCTTGACGTGCCATTCGACGAGTTCGGCCTCGGCCACGCCTTCGCCGACATCGGGCAACTTGATGACATGCTCGCCCATGCTCACGCCCCCATCGTTTCGATCAGCGCTTCGCCGACCCGCTTGGGGCCGGGGAAGTAGTCCCACTCCTGTGCATGCGGATAAGGCGTGTCCCAGCCGGTGACGCGCGCAATCGGCGCTTCGAGCCGGTAGAAGCAATGCTCCTGTACGAGAGCCGCAAGTTCGGCGCCGAAGCCCGATGTAAGCGTCGCCTCATGCACGATAACGCAGCGCCCGGTCTTGTTGACCGAGGCTGTGATTGCGTCGAGATCGAGCGGCAAGAGCGAGCGCAGGTCGATCACCTCGGCGTCGATGCCGGTCTCCTCGGCTGCCGCCTGCGCGACATAGACCATGGTGCCATAGGCAAGCACGGTCAGCGCCGCGCCGGGCCGGCGAATCTCGGCCCTGCCGAGCGGGACGGTATAATGGCCCTCCAGCACCTCGCCCAGCTCGTGCTTCGACCAGGCCGTCACCGGTCGTTCATGGTGGCCGTCGAAGGGGCCGTTGTACAATCGTTTCGGCTCCAGGAAGATCACCGGATCGGGGTCCTCGATCGCGGCGATCAGCAGACCCTTGGCGTCGCGCGGATTGGACGGCACGACGACCTTGAGGCCGGACACATGGGTGAACAGCGCCTCGGGGCTCTGGCTGTGGGTCTGGCCGCCGAAGATGCCGCCGCCCGTCGGCATGCGGATGACGATCGGGCAGGTGAACTCGCCGTTCGAGCGGTAGCGCAATCGTGCCGCCTCCGAAACGATCTGGTCGTAGGCCGGGTAGACATAGTCGGCGAACTGCACTTCGACGCAGGGCTTGAGCCCATAGGCGGCCATGCCGATGGCAGCGCCGACGATGCCAAGCTCGCTGATCGGCGCGTCGAAGCAGCGCGAGCGGCCGTATTTCTGCTGCAGCCCTTGCGTGCAGCGGAAGACGCCGCCGAAATAGCCGACGTCCTCGCCGAAGACGACGACATCGTCGTCGCGCCCCATGGCGACGTCCATGGCGCTGCGGATGGCTTCGATCATGGTCATGCGCGGCATCGGCTATACCCCCGCCTTCTGGCGCTGGCGCCTGAGATGCGGCGGCATCTCGGCATAGACGCCCTCAAACATGTCGCGCGTCGACGGCTTGCCGCCGGCATGCAATGTGCCGTGGCTTTCGGCCTCCTTTTGCGCTGATATCACCGTCTCGAGGATTTCGGCCTCCGCCTGCTTGTGGCGCTCGTCCGACCACAGACCGCGCTTGATCAGGTGGTTCTTCAGCCGGATCACCGGGTCGCCGAGCGGCCAGGCGTCGGACTCCGTCTTGGGCCGGTAGGCCGACGGATCGTCCGAGGTCGAATGCGCGCCGACGCGGTAGGTGACGTATTCGACCAGGGTCGGCCCGAGATTGGACCTCGCCCGCTCGATCGCCCATTTGGCAACCGCATGGACGGCAAGATAGTCGTTGCCGTCGACGCGAAGTGCGGGGATGCCGAAGCCGAGGCCGCGCGCGGCAAATGTGCCGGAACCGCCGCGCGCAATGCCCTGGAAGGTCGAGATCGCCCACTGGTTGTTGACGATGTTGAGCACGACGGGCGCCTTGTAGGTCGAGGCGAACACCAGTGCTGCGTGGAAGTCGCTTTCGGCGGTGGCGCCATCGCCGACCCAGCCGACGGCGATCCTGGTATCGCCCTTGATCGCCGAGGCCATCGCCCAGCCGACGGCCTGGATGTATTGCGTCGTCAGGTTGCCGGAGATCGAGAAGAAGCCGTGTTCCTTCGAGGCATACATGACCGGCAGCTGCCGGCCCTTCAGCGGATCGCGCTCGTTGGAGAAGATCTGGTTCATCATGTCGACCATCGGGTAGCCGCCTGCGATCAGCAGGCCGGCCTGGCGATAGGTCGGGAAATTCATGTCGCCGGGGCTCAGCGCCTTGCGGAAGGCACAGCTGACCGCCTCCTCGCCCATATGCTGCATGTAGAACGAGGTCTTGCCCTGACGCTGGGCCATCAGCATGCGCGCGTCGAAGGCGCGCAGCGTCATCATGTGGCGCAGGCCCTCGAGTTGCTCCGCGTCGGTCAGCGTACCTGCCCACGGCCCGACCGCCTCGCCCTCGCGGTTCAGCACCCGGATGATCGAATAGGCGAGATCGCGGATGGCGCGCGGATCGACATCGACCTCCGGCCGGTCGACCGAGCCCGCCCGGGGGATCGGCACGTTGGAGAAGTCGGGCGTTCCGCCGGGGCGCACTTCCGGCTCGGGCACATGGAATTTCAGCGGCGAGGCATGGTCCGTCACGGATGCTCCTCCTTGCTCGCATGCAGGCCGGATGCTCCTCCCCGGGGACCGCATGCGTCAGACAATTTATGTCAGCAACACTGACCTATTATCCGATCGCGGCCGGAACCGCAATGGGGTCCCGCCGCGACGACTTTGGCATTCTCTCGGCCTCTGTGAAAGGCCGTTGACAGCACGCATGTTCCGCGCTCATCCTAAGGGCTCACCAGGGGGGTCCCGACAAGGGGCTGAGATACTGCTGGCTCGCGCAGCGCAGTGACCCGTTGAACCTGATCCAGTTCACACTGGCGTAGGGACGGTGCGAGGCTTCGCGGGTCGGACCTATCCGACTTCGGGAATCGGGCAAAAGCCCGAAATCCCCCAGGCAAAGACTCACCTCCTCCTTTCCGCACGAACTGGGTCTCCGTTGCAAACGAGCATGGAGGCTCACTATGAATGCCCTGACCCCGACCGTCACAACAGGCGAACTGCCCGCCTCAAAGAAGGTCCACAAGCCCGGCCAGCTTCACCCCGGCATCCGCGTGCCGATGCGCGAGATCTCGGTCCATCCGAGCGCTGGCGAGCCACCCGTCACCGTCTACGATTCCTCCGGGCCCTACACCGACGCCAATGTGAAGATCGATATCGAGGGCGGGCTGCCGCGCCTGCGCGAGCAATGGATCCTGGCACGCGGCGACGTCGAACGCTACGCAGGCCGCGCCATCAAGGACGAGGACAACGGCTTTGTTTCGGCTGAGCGGCTAACGCCGGAATTCCCGGTCCGCAACGCCCCGCTGCGTGCCACCGGCGGTCGCGCCGTCACCCAGCTCGCCTATGCCCGCGCCGGCATCGTGACGCCGGAGATGGAATTCGTCGCCATCCGCGAAAACCTCGGTCGCGAGCAACTCAGGGCGAAGCTCGCCCGCGACGGCGAGAGTTTTGGCGCCGCCATTCCCGACTTCGTTACGCCCGAATTCATCCGCGACGAGGTGGCGCGCGGCCGCGCCATCATCCCTTCCAACATCAACCATCCCGAGAGCGAGCCGATGATCATCGGCCGCAATTTCCTGGTCAAGATCAACGCCAATATCGGCAATTCGGCCGTCACCTCGTCCATGGCCGAGGAAGTCGAGAAGATGGTGTGGGCGACCCGCTGGGGTGCGGACACGGTGATGGACCTGTCCACGGGACGCAACATCCACAACATTCGCGACTGGATCGTCCGCAACTCGCCTGTGCCGATCGGAACGGTGCCACTCTACCAGGCGCTCGAAAAGGTCGGCGGCATCGCCGAAAACCTGACCTGGGAGGTATTCCGCGACACCCTCATCGAGCAGGCCGAACAGGGCGTCGACTACTTCACCATCCATGCCGGCGTGCGCCTGGCCTACATCCACCTGACCGTCGACCGTGTCACCGGCATCGTCTCGCGCGGCGGCTCGATCATGGCCAAGTGGTGCCTGCATCACCACAAGGAGAGCTTCCTCTACGAGCATTTCGAGGAGATCTGCGACATCTGCCGGACCTATGACGTCGCCTTCTCGCTCGGCGACGGCCTGCGCCCCGGCTCGATTGCCGACGCCAATGACGCCGCCCAGTTCGCCGAGTTGGAGACGCTTGGGGAACTCACCCAGATCGCCTGGGCCAAGGACTGCCAGGTGATGATCGAGGGCCCCGGCCATGTGCCGATGCACAAGATCAAGGAGAACATGGACAAGCAGCTCGCCGTCTGCGGCGAGGCGCCCTTCTACACGCTCGGGCCTTTGACCACCGACATCGCCCCCGGGTACGATCACATCACCTCGGGCATCGGCGCGGCGATGATCGGTTGGTTCGGCACGGCCATGCTCTGCTACGTCACGCCGAAGGAGCATCTCGGCCTGCCCGACCGCGACGACGTCAAGGTGGGCGTCATCACCTATAAAATCGCGGCGCATGCCGCCGACCTCGCCAAGGGTCATCCAGCATCCAAGGTCAGGGACGACGCACTGTCGCGGGCGCGCTTCGAGTTCCGCTGGGAGGACCAGTTCAACCTCTCGCTCGATCCCGAGACGGCGCGTGCCTTCCACGACGAGACCCTGCCCAAGGAGGCGCACAAGGTGGCTCATTTCTGCTCCATGTGCGGCCCGAAATTCTGCTCGATGCGGATTTCCCACGACATCCGAGCCGAGGCGCAGAAAGAAGGGCTCGCGGCCATGGCGGCGAAGTACCGGGACGGCGGCGACCTCTACATGCCCGTGAGCGACACGGAGGCGGCGAAACAGCCATGAAGGTGCTGATCCGCGGCGCGGGCGTCGCCGGATTGACGCTCGCGCATGAGCTGGTGACACGCGGCGCCGACGTCACCGTGGCCGAGAGGCGCAGGCAAATAGCCGGCAATGCCTCCTGGCAGGCCGGCGGGATGCTCGCGCCATGGTGCGAGCGCGAGAGTGCGGAAGAAGCGGTGCTCACTCTGGGCAAAGGCGCGGCCGACTGGTGGGACACCGCCCTGCCCGGCCATGTCGTCCGCAACGGCACGCTGGTGCTCGCACCTGCGCGTGATGCCGGCGAGCTCGACCGCTTCGGCCGCCGCACCTCCGGCTTTCGGCAGATCGACGCCGAGGCGATCGCCGCGCGCGAACCGGACCTTGCCGGACGGTTCGGGCGCGGGCTGTTCTTCGCCGAAGAAGCGCACCTCGACCCGCGCAGAGCGCTGATCGGCCTACAGCAAAAGCTGCTCGGGTTAGGCGTGCGCTTCGAGTTCGGCTACGGCGCGGTGCGGATGGAGGGCGCAGCGGACTTCGAGGCCGACTGCACGGGCATCGCCGAGGCGCACGCCGAATTGCGCGGGGTGCGCGGCGAGATGCTGCTTTTGCGCACGCCCGAAATCTCGCTGTCGCGGCCGGTGCGGCTGCTTCACCCGCGCATCCCGATCTATGTCGTGCCGCGCGCGGACAACCTGTTCATGTTCGGCGCCACGATGATCGAAAGCGATGCCGCTGGCCCGATCAGCGCGCGCTCGACGATGGAGCTGCTCAACGCCGCCTATGCACTGCATCCGGCCTTCGGCGGCGCCGAGATCATCGAGACCGGCACCGGCGTGCGCCCAGCCTTTGCCGACAACCTGCCGCGCGTCGAGCGCGACGGCCAACACATCCGCGTCAATGGCCTCTACCGCCACGGCTTCCTGCTTGCACCCGCCATGGCGCGGCAGGCGGCCGACATGATCCTGGGAAATCCGACTGGAGAGGGAACTCGTCCATGAATCTCATCGTCAATGGCGAACGCTACGAAGTCGCGGCCGCCACGCTTGCCGGCCTGCTCGCCGAACTCGACTACGGAGGCAGTTGGCTGGCCACCGCGCTCAACGGCGAGGTCGTGCCGGCCGGGGAACGCGATGCTTGCCCGCTTGCCGAAGGCGACCGCATCGAAATCCTGTCGCCGATGAAGGGAGGGTGAGGCCATGTCGAACCTACCCCCACCCCTAACCCCTCCCCACAAGGGGGAGGGGAATCCTGATCCCCACGCCCCTCGTCATCTGGAACTGACGAGCACTCCAGCAGGCCGGACGCGGCTCAAGTCCCCCTCCCCCTTGTGGGGAGGGGTTAGGGGTGGGGGTACGTCGGCCTCTACCTCCAAACCGACATCGAGGAGGTGACCCCATGCTCGAACTCTACGGCCAACAAGTCTCCTCCCGCCTGCTGCTCGGCACCGCGCTCTACCCCTCGCCGGCCATCATGGCCGATGCCATCAGCGCCTCTGGAGCAGACATCGTCACCGTCTCGCTCCGCCGCGAGTCGTCAGGCGGCAGGACGGGCGAAAAATTCTGGGAACTGATCCGCTCGCTCGGCGTGCGGGTCCTGCCCAATACTGCCGGCTGCCATTCGGCCAGGGAGGCGGTGACGACGGCGAAGATGGCGCGCGAGGTCTTTTCCACCAACTGGATCAAGCTTGAGGTCATCGGCAACCACGACACGCTACAGCCCGACGTCTTCGGGCTGGTCGAGGCCGCCCGTATCCTCGCCGTCGACGGTTTCGAGGTCTTTCCCTACACCACCGACGACCTTGTCGTGGCCGAGCGGCTGCTCGATGCCGGCTGCAGGGTGCTGATGCCGTGGTGCGCGCCGATCGGCTCCGCGCGGGGTCCCCAGAACCTCGATGCCCTGCGTAGCCTGCGCGGTCGTTTCCCAGAGGTGCCCTTGATCGTCGATGCCGGCATCGGCCGTCCGTCGCATGCCGCAACCGTCATGGAACTCGGCTACGACGCCGTGCTGCTCAACACCGCCGTCGCCAAATCAGGCGATCCGGCCGCGATGGCTGGCGCCTTCGCCAAGGCGGTCCAAGCCGGCCGCGAGGCATTCATCGCCGGCATGCTCGAACCGCGTGACATGGCCGTCCCCTCCACCCCCGTCATCGGACTGGCAACTTTCTCATGAAGCTCGACCCGTTCTATCTCATTCTGGATACCGCCGCCTGGATCGAGCGGCTGGTGCCATCGGGCGTCAGGCTGGTGCAGCTACGCATCAAGGATCTGGACGAGCCGGCCTTGCGCCGCGAAATCCGCGCCGCAAAAGCCACCTGCGCACGTCACGGCTGCCAGCTCATCGTCAACGATTATTGGCAGCTAGCCATCGAGGAGGCTTGTGATTTCGTCCATCTCGGCCAGGAGGACCTTGCTGATGCCGATGTTCCGGCCATCCGCCGGGCCGGCATGAAGCTCGGCGTCAGCACCCACGACCACGCCGAACTCGAAGCAGCGCTCGCCGCCTCCCCCGACTATGTCGCGCTTGGCCCTGTTTATCCGACCATCCTGAAAGCGATGAAATGGGCGCCGCAGGGGCTCGACCGCCTCGCCGAGTGGAAGCGCAGGATCGGCAGCCTGCCGCTCGTCGCCATCGGGGGGCTCAATGTCACGCGCATCGACGGCGTGTTCGCGCACGGCGCCGACAGCGCCGCCGTCGTCACCGACATCACCCGGCATGCCGATCCGGAGGGCCGAACGCGCCAATGGCTGGCGGCGACGGCGCAATGGCGATGACACCGCATGTGCTTGTTGTCGCCGGCACCGACTCGAGCGGCGGCGCTGGCCTTTCGCGCGACGTCGAGACCATCGCCGCTTTCGGCCTGCGGACCAGCGTCGCCGTGACGGCAGTCACGGTGCAGACCGACGAGGCCGTCGAGCGGATCGAACAGATGCCGCCCGACCTGATCGCCGCCCAGATGCGGGCAGCGCTCGCCGCCAGCCCGGTAGCCGCGATCAAGATCGGTATGCTGGGTACGACGGCGGCCGTGGAGGCAGTGGCCTCCGTTCTGGCCAGCTACCCACAGGTTCCCTTGGTGCTCGACCCGGTTCTTGCCTCGACTTCGGGCCGAGCGCTTATGGACAGCGACGCAATCGACGCACTCAAGCGGCAGTTGATCCCGCTTTGCAGCCTCGTCACCCCGAATCTGCACGAACTCGCACTGCTCAGCGCTTCGCCGCCTGCGCTCGATGAAGTCGAGATCATCCGTCAGGGACAGGCGCTGATCGACGCCGGCGCCACTGCTGTGCTGGTCAAGGGCGGCCATGCGACGGGCGAAAACTCGGCCGACATCCTGCTGCGACCGGACCGGGCGCCCATGAGGTTCGAAGCACCACGCATCGCAGCCACGATGCGCGGCACCGGCTGCATGCTGGCCAGCGCCATATCAGCCCATCTGGCGTGTGGCGAAACGCTGGAATCCAGCGTTCGCGACGCCAAGCACTACGTCCTCGAGCGGCTCCGAGCCTCGGCACCGCCAAGGCTGGAGCGCTAGGATCCTGCCGCAGGCGTTGCCGTCTTCGGCTCAGCCGAGACGCTCGGCGTGCCATCTCAAATGATCGTCCATGAAGGTCGAGATGAAGTTGTAGGAATGGTCGTAACCATCCTGCATGCGCAGGGTGAGCGGAATGCCGACCTTCTTGCAGGCCTCTTCCAGAAGCCACGGCCGCAGGCCGTCCTGGAGGAAGCCGTCTGAGGTGCCCTGGTCGACGAGGAATCCGGAGAAGCGGTGGCCGTCTTCGATCAGCAGCGTGGCGTCATAGGCGCGCCAGGACTGCTCGTCGGCGCCGAGATATTTTTCGAGCGCCGGCTTCGACCAGCCCGCCGTCGTCGGCTGGGCAATCGGTGCGAAGGCCGAGCAGCTCTTGAAACGGTCGGGGTTCCTGAGCGCGATGGTCAGCGCGCCGTGGCCGCCCATCGAGTGGCCAAAGATCGCTTGGCGCGACATGTCGGCCGGGAAATTTGCGGCAATCAATGCCGGCAGTTCCTCGGTGAGATAGGAATACATGCGGTAATTCCTGGCGAACGGCTCCTGGGTGGCATCGACATAGAAACCGGCGCCCGAGCCGAACTGCCAGTTGTCCTTTTCGTCAGGAACGGTCTCGCCGCGCGGACTGGTGTCGGGACAGACGACGATCAGCCCGAGTTCGGCCGCCATGCGCCGGTACTCACCCTTGTCCATGACATTGGCGTGGGTGCAGGTCAGCCCCGACAGATACCACAGCACCGGCAGCGGTCCGTCCTTGGCCTGCGGCGGCACGAACACGGCGAAGGTCATGTCGCAAGCGCAGGCCTCGGACGCGTGCGAATAGACACCCTGGACACCGCCATGCGACTTGGACGTGGAAACGACTTTCATCTGCTTTGCCTTCTCGCCGAACACTCTCGGTCCGGCATAGCGGCGAGATGCACGGCCCGCAACCTTGCATCGGTCAATGGTGCCGGCACTGCGGCAATGCCGGGTGAAATGAGGCGGCTGCCAGGGTTCCCCCCGGCAAGCCGCAATTTCCCCGCCAGGAGGCAACAATCGCTAGATGAGTTAAAACCGTCGTCTGCAGTTCGGATGACAGTATCGGTTCGATAAAATATTCGCCGTCAGCCATTTACAACGATGACAATCCGGCCCCCGCATCCCCCTGCGAGACCAGACATATGGCTTACCAGCAGCATTCGACACGTCCGGCGACCACACCACATACCTCAAACGGACTACTGGCCTCGCGATCCAGAGAATTGCGCTGCGGCTGGCACGGCCGCCTACAATTGTCGCATGCACGGCCCGCATCAACAGCGGTGCTTGGCGGGTAGTCTGAAGGGCGCGGCGAAATCCCGTCCCGTTTCGCTACTGCTTGGCCGCGGCCTCCAGATAGGCGATGACATTGGCAATGTCGGTGTCGTCCTTGAGGCCGGCGAATGCCATCTTGTTACCCGGCACCTTTTCCTTCGGCGCCTTGACGTAGGCGGCGATATTGGCCTCGTCCCAGACCAGCCCATCGGCCCCGGCCTTTTTCATGGCGTCGGAATACTTGAAGTCCGAATGCGTGCCTGCCGTGCGGCCGATCACCCCGTGCAGTGAAGGTCCGACCTTGTTCTTGTCGGTCGCAGCTTCGTGGCAGGCCATGCATTTGGTGAAGACCTTCTTCCCGGCATCCGCGTCGCCCGCAGCATGGGCCGCGCCGGATACAAGAAAAGAGGTTGCAAGAAGGGCCGATGCGGCCAAGGCCGTCAATCTCATGGCATTCTCCTCCAAGAGGTCGGCGCAAACCGTCGACGCAGACGATACTACCGCTGCGAGCAGCGACGCGCCATATGCCATTCGATTGCAACTTAAGGAGCCAATGTACCGCGGGGCGACAAACCTATGGATGAATAGTATGATTTGAGCTGGTGCAGGTCGCGGTTTGGCGTGACCAGTCATGCTGGACGGCAGCACCGCGAGCCGCGACCGAACCGAACCCGATCTCGGAGGACAGGTCATGGCAAATTTCCATGTCTACGCAGCAGGCACCGGCAGCGGCGTCGAACATCCCAGTATACGCCGCATAGGCGTAGCCGATGTCTTCGACGCGCTTCGGCTGGGATTTGAGGATTTCTGGGAAAAGCCGTCCCACTATGTGTTTTTGGGCCTCATCTATCCCATCGTCGGTGTGTTCCTGATCACCTGGACCTCCGGCGGCAACGCGCTGCAGTTCATCTATCCGCTGTTGACCGGCTTTGCGCTTCTGGGTCCCGTCGCTGCGATCGGCCTCTACGAAATAAGCCGAAGGCGCGAACAGAACATGGATACGTCCTGGTGGCATGCCCTCGACGTTAGGCACTCGCCCGCCATGCCGGCAATCGTCGTCCTCGGCATCATGCTGATGGCGCTATTCGTGGTCTGGCTGATGACCGCGCATGAACTCTATACCCGGCTCTACGGCGATGCGGTGCCGGCATCGTTCGCTGGCTTCGTCAACGACGTCTTGACCACCCAACGCGGCTGGACCCTGATGATCCTCGGCAATCTGATCGGGCTGCTGTTCGCGCTGACGGCACTCAGCACCACCGTCATTGCCTTCCCACTGCTGCTCGACCGCGACGTCGGTGTCTATGCCGCGGTGGAGACGTCGGCCAGGGCAATGATGCTCAACCCCGTTCCGATGCTGCTGTGGGGCCTGATCGTTGCGGTTTGCTTGCTCGTCGGCGCGCTGCCGCTGCTCGTCGGGCTGGCGGTGGTCCTGCCTGTGCTCGGTCACTCGACCTGGCATCTCTACCGCAAGCTGGTCGAGCCGGCTCCCCTCGTGGTAGTCGCCCCAGCACCAGCCAAAGCTCCCGCCAAGGCCAGAACAGCTGCCAAGGCCCCTGCCACGGCCAAATCCAGAACGCCGCGCAAACGCGCCTGATATGTCCGAACCGGCGGCTCAGAGCTGCCGGCGTCGACCGCAAGCGGTGATGTTTCCCGCCCCACGGAGGGGCGGGATACGGGCCAGCTATGCCGGGTGGCTGAAGCGGGCGACTTGCGCGCCCTGCAACAGGTTGCGGAAATCGCCGCCTGTGACATGGACCAGCGTCTTGTGGTCGCCGGCCTCGAAATAGACGTCGCCGTCGGCGCCGAAGCTCTCGTCGAGAATGACGGGAACGTCATAGGCAGCACCCACAGGCGGCACCGCGCCGATGTCGCAGTCGTTGAACAGTTGCCCGACCTCATCTTCAGTGGCGAGGCCGAGGCGCTTGTCGACCACGTCCTGCAGCGTGTTGAGTTCGAGCCGGTGACTGCTCGGGACAACGGCAAGGGCATAGCCCATCTCATGGTGCAGCAGCACCGATTTGGCGAGCCTTCTGCCGGGGATATGCGCTGCCTGTGCCGTCTGGCTGCTGGTCGAAGTCCGGTGATGGGCAACGGTGTCGTAGTGGATGCCCCTGCCGGCCATGTAGTCTTGGAGTTTTCTTGCGATCGTCATCTCGGGCATCCTTCTGTTGGAGGCGCTGACGCGTCGGAGAACGAGAAGCCTCATTCTCCTCCCATCATTTTCCCTGTCAACGAAGAACGCCGCCTACTGTCCGGTACCGAACGAAAGCAGCCGCGTGAGTTCGGTATAGCGCGACTCGACCACCATGATCGCCACGAAGACCAGCAGCACCAGAGGCGGCACGATGATCGCATAGACGAGCGTCAGCCGTTCCCAGGCCATGTGCATGAAGATGGCGACGATCAGCCCCGCCTTGAGCAGCATGAAGGTGACGATCAGGCTCCATCTGAGCAGCCCCTGAAGGCCGAAATAGTCGACCGCGTAGGAGCAGGCACTGAGGATGAACAGCCAGCCCCAGACCACGAGGTAGAGTCTGATCGGATGCTGCTGTCCCTCGCCATGGGCAACGGGCTGCGCGGCGGCCGCAGTGCCATGCAGGGCGGGATCGTGGGTATCTGCCTGTGCCATCGTTGCACCTTACCAGAGATAGAAGAACGCGAAGATGAACACCCACACCAGGTCGACGAAGTGCCAGTAGAGCCCCATGATCTCGACGCTCTCGTAGCGGCCGCGCCGGCTGGTGAAGAAGCCGGGGGCCCCAGTGTCATAATCGCCGCGCAGAACCTTGCGCGCGGTGATCAGCAGGAAGATCACGCCGATCGTCACATGGGTGCCGTGAAATCCGGTGATCATGAAGAAGGCCGAGCCGAACTGCGCCGCCCCCCATGGGTTGCCCCAGGGGCGCACGCCTTCGCTGATCAGCTTGGTCCATTCGAACGCCTGCATGCCGACGAAGGTCGCGCCCAGCAGCGCCGTCGCAAGCATCAGCGCCGCCGTCTTCTTGCGATCGCGGCGGTAGCCGAAATTGACGGCCATCGCCATCGTGCCGCTCGACGAGATCAGCACGAAGGTCATGATGGCGATGAGCAGCAGCGGGACATCCTGGCCGCCGATATGCAATGCAAACACCTCGGCCGGGTTCGGCCACGGAACGGTCGTCGACATGCGCGCGGTCATGTAGGCGAGCAGGAAGCAACCGAAGATGAAGGTGTCGCTGAGCAGGAAGATCCACATCATGGCCTTGCCCCAGGACACGTTCTTGAAGGCTCGCTGGTCCGATGACCAGTCGGCGATGAAGCCGCGCAGGCCCGAAGGCCGCGGTGCGGCCTGGTCGGAATGTGCCAGGGTGGTCTCAGCCATGCGCTTTCCCTCCTAGGTCAACAGCCTCCGGCAGATGTCGATGAAATCGGCCGCCCAGCCCATGAGCACGGCAAACAGCACCAGCCAGACTGCGAGCAGGCCATGCCAGTACATCGCGCAGAGCTCGCTCGACAGCACGAGCTTGTCCGGCCTGGCGCCGCGCCATGCACGAACATTGGTTCGGCCGAGCGCCACCAGCCCGCCAACAATGTGCAGCCCGTGCAGCGCGGTGAGCAGATAGAAGAAACTGGCGGCCGGGTTTTCGGTGGCGAAATAGCCCGTCGCGGCGAAATCCCGCCAAGCCAGCAATTGTCCGCCCAGGAAGGCGACCGACGTCAATGTCCCGGCAAGCAGCGCCAGGCGGAGATTGTCCAGTTGCCCCTTGTGGGCCGCAACCACGGCGCATTGCAGTGCGGTGCTCGCCAGCACCAGCATGCCGGTATTGAGCCAGAGCAGCCGCGGCATGGGTGCGGGCTGCCAGTCGGCGTAGGCCATGCGCATGAAATAGGCGCTGATGAGCAGCGCAAAGAGCGCACCGATCACCGCGAGGAAGACGCCGAGCCCGATCTTAGCCGGATCGGTGACAGGCGATTCCGTATGGGGAAAGGCGGTGACCGGCCCCACCTCCAGCCATGGCTTGGACATCAGCCGCTGGCGCGCCAGCCACCAGCCGCCGGCGGCCATGATCGCAACGAGAAAGATCAGGATCGCGCTCATGCCGGCCCGCCTCGCGTTATCGGGTACGGGTCGTTCTGCGGGATGAAGTCCTGCGGCGCGCCCGGCACCGAATAGTCATAGGCCCAGCGATAGACCACCGGCAGTTCCTTGCCGAAATTGCCGTGCGGCGGCGGCGTCCCCGCCGTCTGCCATTCGAGCGTGGTGGCCCGCCATGGATTGTCGCCGGCTTCCCTGCCGTGCCGGATGCTCCAGATCAGATTGAACAGGAACACCATCTGCGCGGCCCCCACGACCAGTGCCGCAATGGTGATGAACTCGTTCAGCGTGTGCACCGATGGCGGGATGAAGGCGGTCTCGCCGAGTTCGGGATAGCGCCTGGGCACGCCGACCAGCCCGACATAGTGCATCGGGAAGAAGATCAGGTAGGTGCCGACGAAGGTGACCCAGAAATGCAGCCGCCCCATCGTCTCGTTGAGCATCCGGCCGGTGATCTTGGGATACCAGTGGTAGATCGCGCCGAAGATGACGAGAATGGGTGCAACCCCCATCACCATATGGAAATGGGCGACCACGAACATCGTGTCCGACAGCGGCACGTCGACCACCACATTGCCGAGGAACAGGCCGGTCAGCCCGCCATTGACGAAGGTGACGATGAAGGCGAGCGCAAACAGCATCGGAACGGTCAGGTGGATGTCGCCGCGCCACAGCGTCAGGATCCAGTTGTAGACCTTGATTGCGGTGGGAACGGCGATGATCAGCGTGGTGGTGGCAAAGAAGAAGCCGAAATAAGGATGCATGCCGGAGACATACATGTGGTGCGCCCAGACCAGGAAAGACAGCGCGCCGATGATGACGATCGCCCACACCATCATTCGGTAGCCGAAGATGTTCTTGCGCGCATGCGTGCTGATCAGGTCGGAGACGATACCGAAGGCCGGCAGCGCCACGATGTAGACCTCGGGGTGGCCGAAGAACCAGAACAGGTGCTGGAACATGATCGGGCTGCCGCCGTCATGGGGCAGTTGCGTGCCCATCTCGACGATCGCCGGCATGAAGAAGCTCGAGCCGATCAACCGGTCGAACAGCATCATCACGCAGGCGACGAAAAGTGCCGGGAAAGCAAACAGCGCCATCACCGTGGCGGTGAAGATGCCCCACACGGTCAGCGGCAGGCGCATCAGCGTCATGCCGCGCGTGCGGCCCTGCAGCACGGTGACGACATAGTTGAGCCCGCCCATGGTAAAACCGATGATAAACAGAATCAGTGAAACCAGCATCACGATGATGCCCCAGTCCTGCCCGCCCGGCGTGCCCGAGGTGATGGCCTGCGGCGGATAGAGCGTCCAGCCCGCGCCGGTCGGACCGCCGGGCGCGAAGAAGCCGGCCACCAGCACCAGCACGGCGAGCAGATAGATCCAGTAGCTCAGCATGTTGACATAGGGGAACACCATGTCGCGCGCGCCGACCATCAGCGGGATCAGGTAGTTGCCGAAGCCGCCGAGGAACAGCGCGGTGAGCAGGTAGATGACCATTATCATGCCGTGCATGGTCATGAACTGGTAATAGGCGTCGGGTGTGATGAAGGAGAAGGTGTCGGGAAAGCCGAGCTTCAGCCGCATCAGCCAGGACAGCACCAGCGCCACCAGCCCGATCGCCATAGCCGTGCCGGCATATTGGATGGCGATGACCTTGGCGTCCTGCGAGAAGACATATTTCGTCCACCAGCTGTGCGGGTGGTATAGCTCGGCCTCCGCCACTTCGGCCGGCGGAATGAGCTCTGCTCCCTGAGGCGTGATATCGGTCATCCATCCACCCCTTGCTGCTTTTGTTCTTTGCGGTCGGCGCCAGTCGTTTGCCAAGCCCGGCCGCTGGCATCTTTCTATCTCGGCGCCGCACTCGCCGGTTCGACAAGCGCCCCGAGTGTCGCGGGCGCCGTCAGTTGGGCGAAGGTCCGCTGCTGCTGCAGCCAGGCCGTATAGTTCTGCTCGTCATCGACCTTGACCACGCCACGCATGAAGGCGTGGCCGACGCCACAAAGTTCGGCGCACAACACCTCGAAGTCCCCGGTCCGCGTCGGCGTGAACCAGAAATAGGTGACCATGCCGGGCACCATGTCCATCCGGGCACGGAATTCGGGGACGTAGAAATCATGCAGCACGTCGATCGAGCGCAGCAGCATCTTGACCGGCTTGCCAACCGGCAGGTGCAGGTCGGCCGCCTCGACCACGACGTCGTCCTTGCTGTTGGGGTCGTCGGGATTAATGCCCAAGGGATTGTCGGTACTGACCAGCCGGGCGTTCGAGGTGCCGAGCTTGCCGTCGGCGCCAGGCAGGCGGTAGCTCCACTGCCATTGTTGGGCGACGACTTCGACCTCGGTCGCGTCGTTTGGAACGGTGATAAAACGGCTCCAGACGAAAAGCCCCGGCGCCAGCATCGCCGTCACGCCCAGCGCCGTCACCACGGTCAGCCAGGATTCGAGCCTGCGGTTCTCGGGTTCATAGGCAGCCCTTGCCCCTTCCTTGTGGCGGAAGCGATAGACGCAATATGCCATGAACAGGATAACGGCGGTGAAGACCGCGCCGGTGATCCAGAATGTGATGACAAGGGTATTGTCGATATAGCTCCAGTTGGAAGCTATCGGCGTCCACCACCAGGGGCTCAGCACATGAAACAGCACCGAGCCGACGACGATCAGAACGAGCACGAGCGCTAACGCCATCCTCCGTCCCTCCGGCATTCCGGGTACGTTGCCCCGCGAAGCCGGGTGCATCATAGCTTGAAATGCCGGCGAAATACTAGTGGAACGGCAAAGGTGACGCTGCGTCACTTTTGCGAGGCCGATCAGGCCCGCGCGCAACACTTGGCGGTCGCGGCAATCTTCTTAGGCCCGAATGCAATGGGCGATGCGGCGAGCCGGGGCCCGTCGCATCGCCCATAGGGTAGGTGTTGGCCTGCGGCTCAGACAGCCTGCGCGGGATAGCCTGCCGTGTCGAGCGCCTGGGCCACCTTGGCGGCATCGGCCGTGGTCTCGATCGAGACGGTCTGCGACTTGAGGTCGATGTCGACACGCGCGCCGGCGTCGACGCTCTGCACCGCCTTGGTCACCACACCGGCGCAATGGCCACAGGTCATATCGGGAACATTCAGTTTCAGCATTTCAGATCCTCTTTTCCGGTCGGCATTTCACCGTTCCCGCAATGTGGTGTTTCCAGCAACTGGAAGGTCAAACATTTTCCGATCACGGATATGTTACCGCGATTTTGCCCAGCCCATCAAGTGCGCGAGAGGCCGGATATCTGGACTTTTCGCAATCTTTTCAGATGGTTGACCGCAAGATCGAAAAATCGCAAAAATCCTGTTGACCTTCCAGAAGCTGGAAGCCTTAGACCTCGATCCAAAGAATGATGGAATAGAGGTCCATGACCATGAACGCTCCCGTGACCCCGCCCATGGCGGCCGGCGCCATCCGGCAAAGCTTCCCGATCGAAGGCATGACCTGCGCTTCCTGCGTGCGCCGGGTCGAAAAAGCCATCACCGCCGTGCCGGGCGTGAAATCCGCCGCCGTCAACCTTGCCACCGAAAGCGCCGATGTCGCCTTCGCCGGTACCGCCGATGCCGGCGCGGTCATCGCCGCCATCAATAGGGCCGGCTACGAGGTATCAGTCGAAAGGATGGAGATCGAGATCGAGGGCATGACCTGCGCCTCCTGTGTCCGTCGCGTCGAGCTTGCCATCGGCAAGGTGCCCGGCGTCAAGGCGGCCTCCGTCAACCTCGCCACCGAACGCGCCACCGTCGAAACCCTTGCCGGCACGCCGCGCACCGCGATCGACGCCGCCATCCGCAAGGCCGGCTACGAGCCGCGCCGCAGCGAGGCAGCAGCCACGGGCGCTGCCGACAGCCGCGAGGAGGCCCGCAACCGCGAGTTCGCCAATCTCAAGCGCGACCTCGCCATCGCCGCAACGCTGACCCTGCCGATCTTCGTGCTCGAAATGGGCTCGCATGCGTTCCCGTCCCTGCACCACTGGCTGCACATGAACATCGGCCAGCAGCCGCTCTACATCGCCTTCTTCGTACTGGCGACCATTGTCCAGTTCGGCCCCGGCCTGCGCTTCTACAAGAAGGGTGTGCCGGCCTTGCTGCGGTTCGCCCCCGACATGAACTCGCTGGTCGTGCTCGGTTCGAGCGCCGCCTGGGCCTATTCGGTCGTCGCCACCTTCGCCCCCGGCGTTCTGCCTGACGGCACCGCCAACGTCTATTACGAGGCGTCCGCAGTCATCATCACGCTGATCCTGCTCGGCCGCATGCTCGAGGCCAAGGCCAAGGGCCGTACCAGCGAGGCGATCAAGCGGCTGATGGGCCTGCAGGCCAAGTCCGCCCGCGTCGAACGCAACGGGCAGTTTGTCGACGTCGCCCTTGAAGAGGTCGTCGCCGGCGAAGTGATACAGGTGCGCCCCGGCGACAAGGTGCCGGTCGACGGCACAGTGCTTTCCGGTTCCTCCTTCGTCGACGAATCCATGATTTCGGGCGAACCCATCCCGGTCAGCAAGGGCGAAGGTGCGGAGGTCGTCGGCGGCACCATCAACAAGACAGGCAGCTTCACCTACCGCGCCACCAAGGTCGGTGCTGATACGCTGCTGGCCCAGATCATCCGCATGGTCGAGAACGCACAAGGCTCGAAACTGCCGATCCAGGCGCTGGTCGACAAGGTCACGTCATGGTTCGTGCCCGCCGTCATGGCCGCCGCCGCGCTGACCTTCGCGGTCTGGCTGTTCTTCGGCCCCGAGCCGGCCGTCACCTTCGCGCTGGTCAATGCGGTCGCCGTGCTGATTATCGCCTGCCCCTGCGCCATGGGCCTCGCCACGCCGACCTCGATCATGGTCGGCACCGGGCGCGCCGCCGAACTCGGCGTGCTGTTCCGCAATGGCGAAGCACTGCAGTCGCTGAAGGCAATCGAGGTCGTGGCGCTGGACAAGACCGGCACGCTGACCCAGGGCAAGCCGGTGCTGACCGACCTTGAAGTCGCAGAGGGCTTCGACCGCGCCACGGTTCTCACCCTCGTCGCGGCTGTCGAGGCCCAGTCCGAGCATCCCGTCGCCGCGGCCATCGTTGCTGCCGCGAAGGAGGAAGGGCTCGCCGTCAATGAAGCCGGTGCCTTCGAGGCCGTGCCAGGCTTCGGCGTCAGCGCCAGCGTCGGCCAGCACCGCATCGCCGTCGGCGCCGACCGCTACATGGAAAAGCTCGGCATCTCCGTGCAGGCCTTCGCCGAGACGGCAGGTAGCATGGGGCGCGAAGCCAAGACTCCGCTCTATGCCGCCATCGACGGAAAGCTCGCCGCAGCGATTGCCGTATCCGACCCGGTCAAGCCGACGACGCCGCAGGCGATCCGCGCCCTGCACGACATGGGGCTGAAGGTCGCCATGATCACCGGCGACAACCGCCGCACGGCAGAGGCGATCGCCGCCCGGCTCGGCATCGACGAGGTGGTGGCCGAAGTCCTGCCCGACGGCAAGGTCGAGGCGATCAAGCGGCTGCGCGCCGGTGGCCGCGCGGTGACCTTCGTCGGCGACGGCATCAACGATGCGCCCGCGCTCGCCGAGGCCGATGTCGGGGTGGCCATCGGCACCGGCACCGACGTTGCCATCGAAAGTGCCGATGTGGTGCTGATGTCGGGCGACCTTCTCGGCGTAACCAATGCAATCGCGCTGTCGAAGGCGACGATCGCCAACATCAGGCAGAACCTGTTCTGGGCGTTTGCCTACAATGCGGCCCTCATCCCGGTCGCGGCCGGCGTGCTCTACCCGTTCAACGGGACGTTGCTGTCGCCGATGCTGGCCGCCGGTGCCATGTCGCTGTCTAGCGTCTTCGTGCTCGGCAACGCGATGCGGCTCAAGCGTTTCCAGGCACCAGCCCGGGCGACGGCAGCCACCGTTGCGCCGTCGCTGGCCCCGGCCGAGTAACATTTTCGGCCCGCCGTTTCAGGCGGGCCGTTCCCCACAAACCGGCTTGACCTTCCAGCGGGTGGAAGCAGCATAAGATGGCCATGCAGTCGAAGCATCGATTCTTCCCACGCGCTGGCGCGGCATTGCCATTGGGCATGCGGCGTGCCGTGGCGGTGCTTTGCTCGCCGCTTTCCTTTTCGCGTGCAGCCCTGCGCCTGCTGATGCCGGCGCTTTTGATGTTTTTCATCGCATTCGGTCAGGCCGCTTCGGCTCATCCCGCTGGTGGCCAGCATCAGTCTCATGCCAGCCAGGCGCACGCAAACGAAACAGTCCCGCACCATGGCAATGCCGACATCGCCTGCTGCGGCGACATGGGCCAGGACGAAGCCGACAGGGCCTGTCTTGCCCAATGCCTCGCTGCTTGCGGCTATTGCGCGCCTCTGCCGCTGTCGGCGGCCCTTCCGGTCAAGACGGACAGCCATCCTTCACCACACAAATACGCCGTGCTGCATGGAGCGATCGCAGCGCCACATCCCCGACCACCGTCGATCTCCTGAACTGACAAGCGCCGTTTGGCGCCCGATCCGGCTCGCTGGCCGGACCCTTTTCAGTTTTGGAGACCATTGTGATGAAAACTCTTTCACGCCGCCGCTTCATTGCGGCATCCGCGGCCACGCTTTCGCTCGCAGCCGCTCCTTCCTTGCTAATTCCTCGCCCCGCGCGCGCCGACAGCCATAAGGTCATTGCGGCCGGCAAGCGCGTCATCGAGGTCAAGGGCAAGGCCGCCAATGTCTTCGGCCTGACCCAGGCCGACGGCACGTCGGGTCTCGTCATGAATGCCGGCGAGAACTTCCGCGTCAGGCTGAAAAACCTCATCGGCGAACCGACCGTCATCCACTGGCACGGCCTCACCCCGCCATGGCAGCAGGATGGTGTTGACGGCATCTCGCAGGACCCGATCCCCGACGGCGGCAGCCACGACTACGACTTCCCGGTCACACGGCCGGGCACCTTCTGGATGCACTCGCATTTCGGCCTGCAGGAGCAGCTGATGCTCGCCGCCCCGCTGATCGTGCGCGACCCGGCCGAGGCCGGCCAGGACGTGCAGGAGGTGGTGGTGCTGTTCCACGACTTCACCTTCCGCGACCCGCAGGAAATCCTCGCCGAGCTCAAGGGCGGCGGTCACGACATGAGTGCAATGCAGATGCCGGCCTCCGGTCACGCAGGCCATGACATGTCCGGCATGGCGGGTGGCCAGATGGACCACGGCAGCATGGGCCATGGCTCAATGAACATGGGCGGCCAAATGGGTGCAATGGCCCACCTGCAGGACGTGCAATACGACGCCCTGCTCGCCAACGACCGCACGCTCGACGACCCTGAGGTCTTCGCCGTCGAGCCGGGCGGGCGCGTCCGCCTGCGTCTGATCAATGGTGCGGCCAGCACCAACATGTGGGTCGATCTTGGCCAGCTCTCGGGCCAGCTCATTGCCGTCGACGGCATGCCGGTCGAGCCGGTCCAAGGCTCGCGCTTCGAGTTCGCCGCGGCCCAGCGCCTGGACATTATGCTCGACCTGCCAAAAGAAGCCTCCGCCTGGCCCGTCTTCGCCGTGCAGGAAGGCGGACGCATGCGCACCGGCGTGGTGCTTGCCGCCAAGGGCGCGAATGTCGGCAAGTTCGCCGATATGGCCGACGAGGATTTTCCCGCCGTCGGTTTCGATCTGGAGCGAAGGCTGCGGGCGGAAAAGCCGCTCGCCGACAGACAGGCCACGCGCCAGCACACCATGATGCTGGGCGAAGGTCCAAACTACGCCTGGACGCTCGACGACTCTGTTCACGGCTCCGACACGCCGCTGGCGGTGAAGAGCGGCGACCGCTTCGAGCTGACCTTCATGAACCACACCACCATGTCGCACCCCATGCATCTGCACGGCCACCACTTCCAGGTCGTCGCGATCAACGGCCGGCGCTTTGCCGGGGCCATGCGCGACACGGTGGTGGTACCGGCCAACATGGGCATGGTGACCATCGCCTTCGACGCTGACAATGCCGGCAAGTGGGCGCTGCACTGCCACCACCTCTACCACATGGCCGGCGGCATGATGACGTCGATGGCCTACGAGGCGTGATCAGATCAAGGCCGGGACGGCACCAGCCGTCCCGGCGATCACGATTTTCACTAGCGCCCTTGAACTTCCAGTAACTGGAAGCTTTATATGGGGAGAAGTTCGCTCTTGAGCGCCGCGCGCCGAATGGATGCACGCAGGCGAATCGAAGATGCCGAGGAGTGACTGATGAACATTGGAACCGCATCGGAAAAATCGGGCCTGCCAGCCAAGACGATACGTTATTACGAAGACATCGGCCTGCTGAGCCCCGACCGCGCCGGCAATGGCTATCGCGACTATTCGATGTCCGACGTGCACCGCCTGCGCTTTCTGCAGCGCTCGCGCAGCCTCGGCTTCTCGGTCGAGGAATGCCGGCAACTGCTGTCGCTCTATGGCGACAAGGCGCGCGAGAGCGCCGACGTCAAGGCGATCGCCGAGACCAAGCTGGTCGAGATCGACCGCAAGCTCGCTGAGCTTACCGAACTGCGCAACACGCTGCGCCACCTGGTCCATAACTGCCATGGCGACACCCGGCCCGACTGCCCGATCATCGACGGGCTCGCTGGTAAATTGCAGCAGTAAGCAGTTCCCTGATGACCAGCCTTGCCGCCTATGGCGGTCTCTTCGTCGCGGCATTCGCGGCCGCGACGCTTTTGCCAGCGCAGTCGGAAGCGCTGCTCGCCGGGCTGATCCTCAACGGCGGCTATTCACTGGCAATCCTCATCCTTGTCGCCACCGTCGGCAACGTGTTGGGATCGTGGGTCAACTGGCTGCTCGGCCGCCAGGTCGAGCGCTTCAAGGACCGCCGCTGGTTTCCCGCCAACCCGGCCGCGCTTGAGCGCGCCGAAAACTGGTACCGGCGCTACGGCCGCTGGTCGCTGCTGCTGTCCTGGGTGCCGATCATCGGCGACCCGCTGACGCTGATCGCCGGCACGCTGAAGGAGCCGCTGTGGAGCTTTTTGGCACTCGTCGGCTCGGCCAAGCTGGTACGCTACCTGGCCGTTGCGGCGGCAGCACAGAGTTTCGTTTCATAGGGCGAGAATGCGGTCGTGCGTCCTTCGACAAGCTCAGGATGAGGACCGTAAGCGCAATCGCTATCTCTTCGAAACTCGCGATGTGAACGCCAACCGTGCGGACGCCCACGCCCCTCATCCTGAGCTTGTCGAAGGACGCACGACCAAGCAACCTCACCTCAGCAGCGCCCCGCCCCCGATGGCGGCAACCGGATGATAAGCAGCGCGAGCGCCGCGCCCCTACCCCCTGATCAGCACCGGCCCGCGCGCGGCAAAACCGATGCCAACCTCCTGCCCAGGCACGAACGGCGCATCAACATCGGGTGAGACGGCAAACACCTCGCCGAATTCGGTGCCGACCATGAATTCGAGGTCGGACCCGACATAGGTCACCTTGTCGAGCCGGCCGGGAATGGTGCTCGGTGCGCCTGCCGGACGGATCTGGATTCGGCTCGGCCGCACCGCCAGCTTCGCCGCCCCCGGCTTCATGCCGCGCGCGTCGAGCTGTGTCTCGAAACCGCCTAGCCGCACATTGGCCATGCCGCCCGCCACCGACGAAATCTCGCAGTCAAAAATGTTGGCTTCGCCGATGAAGTCGGCGACGAAAGCATCGGCCGGCGCATCGTAAAGCTCGCGCGGCGTGCCGTCCTGCGCGATCACCGCATTGTTCATGACGATGATGCGGTCGGAGACGGCAAGTGCCTCTTCCTGATCGTGAGTGACATAGACGACGGTCAGGCCGAGCTTGGTCTGGATGTCGCGAATTTCCTCGCGCACACGCCGCCTCAGCTTGGCGTCGAGGTTGGACAGCGGCTCGTCGAACAACAGCACCTGCGGCTCGAGCACCAGCGCGCGCGCCACGGCCACGCGCTGCTGCTGGCCGCCGGAAAGCTCGCTCGGCAAGCGATTGCCGTAGCCGGAGAGCCCGACCAGCTCCAGCCCGGCGCGGGCACGCTCACCGATCTCTTTCTTGGCGAAACCGGAGAATTTCAGGCCGTACTCGACGTTTTCGTTGACCGTCATATGCGGAAACAGTGCATAGGACTGGAACACCATCGACACGTCGCGATCCGTCGCCGGCAGGTGCGTGACATCCGCCCCGCCGATCAGGATTCTTCCACGCGTCGCCATTTCCAGCCCGGCGATCATGCGCAGCGTCGTGGTCTTGCCGCAGCCGGAGGGCCCGAGCAGCGTCACCAGCTTGCCCGCCTCGACTGATAGCGAGACGTTGTTGACCGCCGGCACCGGGCTCTTGCCGTAGATCTTGGTGACGTCCTTGAACTCCACCGAAGCAGCGTTACTCTTGATCTCGGCCATCAGCCACCTCCCGAAAATGCCGACTGGCTCACATTCGTGCGCGACTGTGTCAGTCCGCGCCGGCCGATGTTGCGCCGGCCGACCAGGAACTGCATCAGCCCGACCACCGCCAGCATGACGCCGATCAGCACCGTCGAATAAGCGATCGCGATGCCGTATTCGTTGTTCTCGACGCGGCCGACGATGTAGCTGGTCGACATGTCGTAGCGAGCGCTGACCAGGAAGATGATCGCGCTGATCGCGGTCATGGCACGCACGAAGGAATAGACCAGTGCTGCCACGATCGCCGGCCGGAGCAGCGGCAGCACCACCCTGCGAAAGGTCTGCCAGGAATTGGCGCCGAGCGTCAGCGACGACTCGTCCAGGCTCCTGTCGATCTGCGACATCGAGGCCACCCCTGCCCGCACCCCCACCGGCATGTTGCGGAAGATGAAGGACAGAACGAGGATGATGCCGGTGCCGGTCAGCTCGATCGGCGGCACGTTGAAGGCGATGACATAGCTCACGCCGATCACCGTGCCGGGAATGGCAAACGACAGCATCGTGCCGAACTCGAAGGCGTTCTTGCCGGCAAAACTCTGCCGCACCAAGAGATACGCGGTGAGTAGCCCGATCGCCGCCGTCAGCGGCGAGGAAATCAGCGCGATCTTCAGCGTCGTCCAGAATGAACTCCAGGCCGAGCCCTTCCAGTGGATGCCGAACTCGTTCCAGCCGACCGCAAAGGCCTTTACGTAGTGGGCGACGGTCAGGCTGTGGTCGACGCCCCAGAGCTTGACGAAGCTGCCATAGAAGATGGTGGCATAGACGAAGATGGTGAAGGCGACCCAGAAGCCGGCGATGCCGTAGACGGCGCGCCTGAGCCCGACGGGCAGTTGCGGATGCACACCCGCATCGCCCTTGCCCGACAGCGTCGTGTAGGACTTCTTGCCGAGCCAGAAGCGCTGCGCATAGAAGGCGACCAGCGTGAAGGCGAGCAGCACCAGCGCCAGGATCGCGGCCTGCGCCTCGTCATTCTGCGCGCCGACGATGGCGAAGAAGATCTCGGTCGACAGCACGTCGAAATTGCCGCCGAGCACCAGCGGGTTGCCGAAATCGGCCATGCTTTCGATGAAGCCGAGCAGGAAGGCGTTGGCGAGGCCCGGCCGCATCAGCGGCAGCGAGACCGTCCAGAAGGTCTGCCAGCGATTGGCGCGCAGGGTCTGCGCCGCCTCCTCCATCGACGGGCTGACGCCTTCGACGACGCCGATCAGTACCAGAAAGGCGATCGGCGTGAAGGCCAGCAGCTGGGCGATCAGCAGGCCCGGCAAGCCATAGATCCAACGCGTCGGCTGGATGCCGAACAGCTCCGAAAATGTCTGCGTGACCGCGCCCGACAGGCCGAACAGCAAGATGATGGCGAGGCCGATGACGAATGGCGGGGTGATGATCGGCAGCACCGTCAACGCCCGCAAAAGCTTGCCGTGCCGGAAGCCGGTGCGGGTCACCACCAGCGCAAAGACCAGTCCGAGCAGCGTGGTCAGCACGCCCACGAGAACGGCCAGGAACAGTGAATTCCAGGCGACGCCGCAGCGGCTGCCGCCGAAGAGGCAGTCGAGACCCCACAGCCGCGTGCTGAACAGTTTGCCCAGGAAAGCACCGAGGGAATAGCTGCCGTCAGCCATTTGCAAGGCATTGGCCAGCATCTGCAGGATCGGCATGAAGATGAACAGCCCGACCGCCGCCACCACAAAGGCGATGGTCGAGACCACGAAGACGTCGCCGCCGACAGCACCTCGCGCGGCAAGGCCAAGCGAGAACAGGAACAGGAAGGCCAGGCCGACGAGCAATGCGCCATAGCCCATGCCGAACTGGCGGTCGCCGAGATCGCCGAACAAGGCCTGCAGCCAGCCGAACTGCCAGCCGCGAAGGCCGATGGCAAAACCCTGGAACAGTAGCCAGGCGAAGCCTACGGCGCCAATGGCGACGAGCAGTTTGCCGAACAGCGGATCGGATTTCTTCCGCCCCCACAAGAGCAGCGGCGCGGCAAGAAGCAGGCCGAGCGGCGCCAGCCAGAGCTTCTCACCCTTGAGGTTGAGGATCAGCGCGGGCGCGAACTCGCTGTCGAGCGGATAGCCCTCAAACAGCCAGGAAAAGCCGAAGAACCCGTCCTCGACGCCGAACCATGGGAGTACGGCAAAGCCGAACCATCCGACCGCCATCCAAAGAATGACGGTCGGATGCAGGCCGCCGCTGAAGTCGCGGGAGCGCATGATTTACTGCGGCAGTGTCGACACCTCCGTGTCCCACTTTGACAGCAGCCGCTTGCGCTCTTCGCTCGAGCCATACTTCTTGAAGTCGTAGTCGATCAGCTTGATGGTCGACAGATCAGGCGTCAGTTCCGACACCGCAGCCGACTTGTTCGACGGCAGCTGGAACGACTTCACATCCTTGGCCTTGCCCTGCATCTCGGCCGACAGTGCCCAGTCATAGAACTTCTTTGCCGCCTCGGGATTGCGCGACCCCTTGATCAGCGACATCGAGCCGATCTCGTAGCCGGTGCCTTCGCAAGGCGCCACCGTCACGATCGGGAAGCCGGCAGCCGTCTGCGACACCGCGTCATGCATGAAGACGATGCCGACGGTGGTCTCGCCGAGGCCCGCAGCCTTGATCGGCGCCGAACCCGACTTGGTGTACTGGTTGATGTTCTTGTGCAGGGCCTTCATGTACTCGAAGCCCTTGTCCTCACCCATCAGCTGCACCATCGTCGCCAGCGTCGTGTAGGCGGTGCCGGACGAATTCGGATTGGCGATCTGGATCTGGCCCTTGAATTCGGCCTTGGTCAGGTCTTCCCAGCATTTCGGCTCGGGCAGGTTGTTCTTGGCCAGGAGATCCTTGTTGTAGCCGAAGCCGAGCGCGCCGGAATAGACGCCGATCGTCTTGTTGCCGGCCGCTTCGGCCTGCTTGATCGCCCAGTCGTGCAACTCGCCGCGCATCGGCGAAATATATTCCTCGGTCAGGCCTTCCTCTGCCGCCTGCAGATGAGGGTCACCTGTGCCGCCCCACCACACGTCGCCCTTCGGGTTGCTCGCCTCGGCGCGCACCTGGGCGTAGGTCTCGCCCGAGCTCTTGCGCGTCATGTCGACGGTGATGCCGGTCTTTTCCTCGAAGCCGGTCTTGATCTGCTGGCACCAGGCCTCGTCGGCGCTACAATAGAGCGTCAGGCTTTCGGCTTGCGCCGCGCCGCCAGCGATGACAAGTGCGGCCACCGCGGCCGAACGCAAATAGGCAGTCCTCATATTCAAATTCCCTCCACTTATTTTTCGCCGTCTAACGATCTTCTGTCGTCTTGGCCTGTTGCAGAGTGAGTTGTTTTTACGCATTTTGCAATCGTGTTCATGACACTATTTTAGGTGCAATGAAGCTGAACTTGCATAGCATCAGTTGAGATGAGAACAGGCCACGCGGCCATATCGAAACGGAATGACTGGGCGAAATGCCAAAGAAAAAGAAGGCCCTCCGCAAGGCGGAAAAGGGCGAGCGCATCACCCAGGTCGCGGCCATCCCGTTCAGGCTGAATGAGACTGGCGAGCTTGAAGTGATGCTGGTCACCTCGCGTGGTACGCGGCGCTTCATCGTCCCCAAGGGCTGGCCGATGAAGGGTAAGAGTGCGCGCCATGCTGCCCTGATCGAGGCGCGCGAAGAGGCCGGAGTGCTCGGTAAGGCGTTGAAAAAGCCCGCAGGCACCTACTGCTACTGGAAACGTCTGTCGACGGGCTTCATCAACGTCGAAGTCACGGCCTACCTGATCGAGGTCGCTGAAGAACTCGCCGCATGGCAGGAGGCTGGCGCCCGCCAGCGCGCCTGGCTGAGCCCGGCGGATGCGGCAATGCTCATCGATGAGCCGGAACTGTCGACGCTCGTGCGCAACCTGACCGTCGCCGCGTTCGACCAGCCGGAAGAAGCGCTTACCTGAACGGCGGCGCAATGACTCCCGCCGGGCAACGACCGCCACGGCATGCAGCTTCTTGATTGCAGAGCGTGAAATCCAATTGTATCAGAATGCTGCGGCTGCACATTTGTGCAACGCTGGGAATACGGTTCGCCTGATGGTCCAAACTGGAAATGTGCAATGTCCGAACTGAAGCCGGGCAGGTCGTTCGTCAGTGCTCAGCAGGTCGCCGAGCTGGCCGGCGTGTCGCGCTCGGCGGTTTCGCGCACTTTCACCGACGGGGCGAGCGTTTCGCAGACGACGCGCAACAAGGTGCTCGAGGCGGCGGAACGGCTCGGCTACCACGTCAATCACCTCGCCCGCAGCCTGATCCATGAAAACAGCGGCATCGTGTGCCTGATCGGCGCCGACATCAACGCGCCCTACCACTCGCGACTGCTCGACGCGATCACCCGCCGCCTGCAGGCGATCAACCGCATCGCCATGGTCATCAATACTTCGGGCGACAGCGACAGCGTCGAAGCCGCGCTGCGCCAGACGCTGAATTATCGCGCCAACGCCACGGTCGTCTTGTCGGGCGCCCCCCCGGCCTCGCTCATCAACACCTGCGTCAACAGCGGCCAGCACGTCATCCTGATCAACCGCGACGACCAGCTCGTGGGCCCTGAACACATCAGCGTAGACAACGCTGCGGCTGCGCGCGAAGCCTTCCACATGCTCCATCGCGCCGGCTGCCGCAGAATCGCGGTCGTCTCCTCGCAGGCCGGCACGCCCAGCCTGATGGCCCGCGAGCGCGCCTTCGAGCAAGCCGCGCGCGAAGCCGGGCTTGGCGTGGCCATAGCGCGCGCCGGGCCTACCGGCTATGCCGCCGGCTTCGAGGCGGGGCGTCAACTGCTGTCCGGCTCGGGCCGGCCGGAAGCCGCCTTCTGCGTCACCGACCTGCTTGCCTGCGGCTTCATGGACGCGGCGCGCGTCGAGTTCGGCATGGATGTGCCGGCAGACCTTTGCGTGGTCGGCTTCGACGATATCGAGCAGGCCGGCTGGGCCTCCTACCAGTTGACCACTTTCCGCCAGCCGATCGATCTCATCGCCGACCACATTTCCACGTTGCTGGAAAGCGACGATCCCGGCGCCGTCGGCGGCCGGGTGTGTTTTCACGCCGCCCCGGTCTGGCGACGCACTGTGCGGCCCAAATAATCGGCACGCTCGACCGTGCCTGTGGCGAGGTCGACAGAAAAATCGCGCGAAGGCGCACTGTCGAGCCAATCCATCATCATGCGCATGAACGAGGCAAACCGGTCCTGCAGGCAGCCTTCCGGCCATGCGCCCAAGGCAAAGCGCTGCGCCAGCCGACGATAGACAGCGATGCGTTCGGGCTCGATGAAATCGAGCGCGATTTCGCGGCCTTTGCGCAGCCGGTACCAGTCGACGACCATCTCGAAGAACGAAAGCGCGCTCGCGCGCGCCCCTGCTGCGCTGTCCCGCAACATAGCCAGAGCATCCTTGGGCGCAATCGGCGTACCGATGCCCGCCAACCTGTCGAGATCGCCGAGGTCGAGTTGAGTGACGAGGCCAGCCAGATCCTGCGGCCATTCCTTGGGAAGGTAGCGGTGGCGCACCATCTCGGCGAGATGGCGGCTTAGGAAATCCGCATGGCTCGTGGCCTCGGTCACGGCTGCCGAGACACCGTTCCGCACTGCCTCGATCCGATAATATGGAAATGCCACGTCATGTCCCGGCACCTCGGCAACCGTCACCGTCTCGACGTCGAGCCTGTCGCCGTCCATCTCCACGATCTTGTAGGCCGGTGGGAAACCGACCATCGAAGGCACGGCGAGGTTGACGAGGAAATCCTCGCCGTCACGGAAGACTGCCGTGTCGTTGATGTGCAGATGCCCGCTGAAATGCACCTTGATGCCGGTTGCCGCCGCGGCGCGTGCGACCTCAGCCCTCGGCGTGCGCCTGAGGAAGCTGGTGTCGTTCAAAAGCTTGGCCTCGTCGGCGGAGGTCCCGTTGAGCGGATCGATGATCGGATAGTGCGAGAACGCGATCAGCCGCTTGCCGGCCGCCTCGGCTCGCAAGGCGACATCCTTCATCCAGGCAAAAACGAACGGCTTGTTGCGGAGCATCGAGTTCCAGCCGGCGTCGGTGCTGTCGAGATAGCTCTGCTCCAGCGTCGGATCGAGATCGCCATTGCGCGGCTCGAACACATTGGCATCGATCGACAGCAGCCACAGCCCCTCGACCGGTTCGACGAGGAAGGAGGCATCGATGATCTGCCGTTTGGTCAGTCCGTCGGCCGAAGCAATCTCGAACATTCGTGACGCCAGCGCATCGTCGCTTCCGAACGGACACTCCCAATGCAGGTCGCCTTCGCGCCTGTAGAAGCCGTAGGCACCCATCGCGGCGATGGCCGTGTCGTAGCCGCCGCAGTACATCTCGGCGCTGACGATCCGCTCGATGGAGTCGTCCTGCCCAACGCTCGCGTCGCTGGTCACCAGCGTGTGTGAGCCGTCGGCGTTGAGAAAGCGCTTGCTGTGATGACGCCCATGGATGGCATAGAGGTCGTGGTTGCCCGGCGTCGCGACAAAACGCAGGCCGAAACGCCTGGAATAGTCGTCCAGCAGCGCCGTCGCCGCCGCCATGGTCGAAGCCTGGCCATCGTCGGTCAGATCACCGGCAACCACCACCAGCGAAATGCCCTTGCGCACGATGTCGTCGAGCAGAGCACGGGTTGCGTGAAAGCTCTCGTTGAACACCCGCGTCGACGCCGCGGTGTCGGCCAGCGTGCGGATCGCCGCCCCCTCGCCCGACCATCCGCCCTGGCGGTTGGTGATGTCGTGGAAATGCGGGTCGGCGATAACGGCAATCTTCATCTTTTTCTCACTCGTTGATTGCCTCTGCCGTCAGTCGACTGCGGCGAGCGCCCCGACTGCACCATGGCCGCCTGGGAGGGCCGGCAGTCCCTTGTCGATCATGGCGATCCACTGCCGCGCCTTGCTTGCGGCAGCGATCAGCATCGGCTTCGGCGCCTCGAACCATTCGTCGGGCCGAAGTTGGCGCTGGACACGGACATGCTGCAGCGCATCCTCGAGCGTCGGAAACCTGTCGGGCATCTCGACATGCAAAAACAGCGCGACCAGCGTCACCGAACGGCTGCGGCCGCCGCGGCAATTGACCAGCACATTGCCCTTCTCGCGCCGGCGATAGGTGCTGCGCTCGGGCAGCTCCTGGGAGAACGCCCCACGCAGCAGATAAAAGCCCGACAGCATCATCGTCTCGGGATTGCCATGCCCGTCGATCAGGCCGAGCTTGTAGTAGCGGACGGCGCCGACACCGTAGATGGCGTCTGCGTCCTCGCCCTCGTTGAACGGCTCGGTCGCATAGTTGAAGTCGAGATTGACGGCGCAGTTGACCACCGTCGTGATGTTGTTTTGCTTGAGCAGCGCCAGGTCGCCGGCGCCATCCATGCCGCCGACATAGATGTCGACACCATAGCCAGTGATGTTTCGTTCAATCAGGCTGAGCGCCGGACGCTCATATCGTGGGCTGTCGAGTGTCATCGGCGTTCTGTTTTCCGTAATTTTCATGCCTATGGTGAAGGTGCGCTCAGCGTGCCGCCTCAAGCGCGATGCCGGTCGCCTCGCTCATGCCGATCGCCACACCGGGGGCCGCGGCCAAAACCGCGCCGCCCTGCGTCAGCCCGTCCAGTGCCAGGAAAGGGGCGACGACACCGCCGGCTTCCTTGACCATCAGCAGGCCAGCCAGACAGTCCCACGGATGCATGTGCAACTCGGCATAGGCATCGGATCGGCCGTCTGCGACATAAGCGAGACCGAGCGCGCCCGAAGCGCCGCGCCGGACATTGGCGCCACGCTCGAGGATGTTGGAAAGCACCTCGAGATAGCGCGCGTTCGACTTGCGGTTCGACCAACCGAACTCAACGCAGGCGGCGTCGAAATTGCCAGTCCCGGCAACCGACAATTTTTTGCCATTGCGCGTTGCGCCCTGCCCGCGCCGAGCGAAATAGAGTTCATCCAGCACCGGATTGTAGATGGCGCCCAGTTCGATCTCGCCATTGCTGACGAAGGCGATGGCGATGCAGAAATGCGGAATGTCGCGGGCGAAATTGGCGGTGCCGTCGATCGGATCGACCACCCAGATGTCAGACTTGATGACGCCTCCGGTTTCCTCGCCAAGGAAGCCGTCTTCCGGGAACGCTTCAGCGATGCGCGCCTTCAGATGCCGCTCCACTGCGGCATCCGTCTCGGTCAGAAAATCCTGCGGACCTTTCATCCCGAAACCCGCCGCGCGGTTGGTGAAACCGTCGAGTGCCACCGTCCCGGCCGAGCGTGCGATCTGACGGCAGAACACCTCGCGCTGGTCGAGACCGGTTTCGATTGTCGCTTCGGTGGCCGTTGCGTGTACTGTCATTTCAATGCCGCCCGTGGGTCGTTGCTGGCGCCAGATTGCACACGCGTGCAATTTGGTCAACGCCATAGGTTGAACAATGTTTTTCCATCCCGCGCAGTTGCGTGCGCCGGCGCATTTCATACAATTGCACGCGCGCCCCATCGGGTCCGGAGAGCGCATTGCGCTGCGCCTTGCACCCCCTCATGCCGCATCTCTCGCACGCACCGCGTCGCGGCTGTCGGAGATGCCGCGCGCCACGCGCATCAGCGTCGGGTAATCGGCCCCGTCACCAAGCGCGACATAGCCCGGGCACATGAAGTCGCGCCCGCCCTTGTCGACCTTGCCCAGCGTGAGTGCCTCATAGGTGCCGCCTGCCTGCCTGAGGATCAGAATCGCGGCGGCAACATCCCACGCGTTGACGCCGAAGCCGGCGGCAGCATCGACCCAGCCGGCAGCGACATGACATAGGCTGAGGGCCGCACTTCCCGGCCGCCTGAGCGCCGAGAATGTTTCCACCAGCTCGCCGAAGTTCTCGAGTGCACGTTCGCGTCCGTCGAGTCTGAGATCACGCGCCACCGGATAACCGGTGATCAGCGTCGCGCGCTGTTCGTCGGCCTGGGCCTGCGACTTGAGCGGCGCACCGTTCAGCCAGGCGCCAGACAGATCGGCTGAGAACATCATGTCGCCGACGGGATCGTAGACGGCGCCGGCAACGATCTCGCCGTCGATCACCGCGCCAATGGAAACGCACCAGAAGGCGAGACCACGGGCGAAATTCGCCGTGCCGTCGATCGGGTCGACATACCATTGCACCCGGCCCTCGCCACTCGCCCCCTCTTCTTCGCCGAGTACATATGAATCGGGCACTTCGCGCAGGATGAAGGCGCGGATCGCAACTTCCGACTCTTTGTCATGCTTGGTCACCACGTCGTGCAGGTCGACCTTGTAATCGACCGACATGGTCGAACGGAATGCCGCCAGCAATTGTTCGCGCATCAGCTTCGACGCCTGTTCGGCAACGGCGCGCAGATTTCTGGATTCTTCGATGCCGGTCATGCCGCGATTCCACGCATTGCCTGAGTGAACAGGGCAAGCAGCCCGGCCGGATCGGCGACGATGGCATCGGGCTTGAGGTTCAACTTATAGGGAAGATCATAGGTCCCCTTGTCTTCCATCAGGATATTGCCGCCGATGCCGGCACGCTTGCCGCACAGCACGTCGCGATCGAAATTGTCGCCGACATACCAGGCCTCGGCAGGGTCGACACCAAGCGCGCGCGTTGCCTGGAAAATCATCTCGGGATTTGGCTTCCTGACCTTCACCTCGTCGCTATGGATCACCACGGCAAAGCGGTCGGTCAGCCCAAGCGCGTCGAGGAAGTCGATATGGACCTGGCCGCACAGCGCATTGCTGACGATGCCGACCGGCACGTCGGCAGCGTCGGCCGCAGCCAGCAGGTCGAGCATGCCGGTGCGCAAGGCGCGAGCGCTCTTCCAGTTGCCCATCTTGCGACACAGGTCGTAAGCCTCAGCCACCACCACGTCATTCGCGGGCTTGACCCAGTCGCCGGCAACGAAGTCGCCCCAGAACTCCTCATGGCGCAATTCACGCGGCGCAAACGGCCGCGACATCGCATCCTTCCAATGCGAGTCGGCGATGCCGGCAGCCTTGATATCGTCGGTAATCTGCTCGACCGAAAGCTCGGGCGCCGCCACACCAGCCGCGTCGAGCAGGCCGCGCACGTGGCTAGCCAACCTCGCCTGCCAGCCCGGCAGATGCGTCGTCGACACGATGACGCCGCCAAAATCGAGCAGCAGTGCCTTGGGTGCTGCGAGCGTTCGCCCCGAGGTTTTGGACATCAATTGGTCTCCATTGCAATTCCAGGAAAAAGGCGGGACGGAGCCGAAGGAGAAGGGCCCCGTCCCAGTCCACCGGGAAGCTATTTCTTGTAGGCGACGCGCCAGAGGTCCTGCCAATCCTGGCGCGCATCCCAATCCTTGAGCGCGGTCGAAGCGTCGTATTGCTGCAGTCTGTCCAGCACCTTGCCGATGCCCGATGGTTCGTCGGCCGGCAGGCCGATGTCGGGATTGGTCGGCAGCTTGCCGTCCTTGACCTGCGGCGCGATACCCTCGTCGGTCAGGATGTAGTGAATGAACAGCTTGGCGGCGTTCGGGCTTTTGGTTCCCGTCGCGATGAGGCCAAGCTTGACATAGGTCCAGCCTGGCCATGGCTCGAGCCCTTCACACAGCCCGAGCTTGAAGCCCTTGTCGGCGTTGTCACGGAACTTGGCCGAGCTCATCAGGCCGAAGAACGGCTCCTTCTGACCCGGAGCGCCGACCGCTTCCGAGATCGCATCGTCGGCGTCGGCCAGCAATGGCGAGTTGCCGGCAAAAGCCTTGACCCAGGCAGCCGTGGCGCTGTCTTCGCCAGCGTCGATGTCCTTGCCGAAATGCGCCTTGTAGGCAGCCTTCATCTTGTCGTCGTCATGCGTCGCGGTCTGGTTGAACCAGTCTGGGTAAGTGCCCTTCGACAGCGGATCGTAGAAGGCGACCTTGCCCTTCCATTTCGGATCGGTCAGCTCCCAGATGTTCTTCACCGGGCAGGAATCATAGGCCTCGGTGTTGTAGGCCCAGATAGCCGCGTTGGTGGTGATCGCCAGTGGGTCCTGGAATTTGACCGGGATCTTGTCGGCCATATCAGGCGGCAGGTAGCTCTCGACGAACTTCTGCGGCAAAAGCTGCGCCAGCCCTGCCGGCGCGTCGGTGATCAGCACCACGTCTCCCTTGACGTTCTTGGCCTGCCCTTCGCGCACGATCATCTCGAGCTGGGCGCTTGCCGACACCTTGATGCCAGTCGCCTTCACCCCGTACTTCGCGGTGAAGTTTTCGGCCATCTCGACGATCTTGCCGGTGCTGTCATAGATGTTGATCGGCGCTTCCTTCTTCGCTGCCTCGACCAACGCGTTGATGTCGAAGGTCTCGGCACGCGCCAGGGCCGCGCCAAACATCACTGCCGCCAGCATTCCCGCGAGTGCGGTCGACGCCAATGCTCTGCTTGTCTTTCTGCTCATTCCAAACGTGGATGTCATTGCTTCCTCCCGTTCAAAAATCAGACTGCCAGCGCCCGGCTCAGGCCGGGCGCTGCGCTTGCAAGGCGTCTATTTCTTGTAATTGACGCGCCAGAGGTCCTGCCAATCCTGACGCGCATCCCAATCGCTCTGGGCGGTCGCTGAATCGTATGGGAAAATCTGGTCGAGCACCTTGCCGATGCCCGAAGGCTCGTCGTCAGGCAGCTTGGCATCGGTGTTGGTCGACATCTTGCCGTCGTCCGCCTGCGGGGCGATCCCCTCCTCGGTCATCAGATAATGGATGAAAAGCTTCGCGGCGTTGGGGCTGTCGGTGCCCTTGGCGATGAAGCCGAGGCTTGGATACATCCAGCCTGCGAAAGGCTGCAGGTCCTTGCACAGGCCGAGCTTGGTGCCAACATCCTTGTTGTTCCGGAACTTGGCCGAGCTCATCAGGCCGATGAATTGCTCCTTCTGGTCCGGCGCACCCGCTGCCTGGGCCGCGCCCTCGTCGGCATCGGTGAGCAGCGGGCCATTGGCGGCGAGCGCCTTGACCCAGGCGGCAGTCGCACCGGCCTCGTCAGTCACCAAGTCCTTGCCGAAATGCGCCTTGTAGGCGGCGGCAACCTTGTCATCGCCATGGGTGGCAAGCTGGTTGAACCAATCGACATAGGACGCCTTGTTGAGGGGGTCCTGCATGGCGAGCTTGCCCTTCCACTTTTCCTCCGTCAGCTCCCAGATGTTCTTGATCGGGCAGCTTTCGTTGAGCTGGGTGTTGTAGGCAAAGACATTGGCCTCTTGCGAGACGGTCAGCGGGTTCTGGAACTTGGCCGGGATCTTGTCGGCGAGATCAGGCGGAAGCCAGCTGTCGACGAAGCCCTGGGGCACGAGCTGCGCCACGCCGGCCGGCACGTCGCTGATCTGGATCACGTCGCCCTGCACATTCTTGGCCTGGCCTTCCCGGATCACCATTTCGAGCTGCGCTGCGGCATTGGCCTTGGTGCCGGTCGCCTGCACGCCGTACTTCTTGGTGAAGGCTTCGGCCTGCTTCACGATCTTGCCGGTGCTCGAATAGACGCTGAGCGGCGGCTCCTTCTTCGCCGCTTCGATCAAGGCATTGAGGTCGAATTTTTCCTCTGCCTGGGCGGCCGTGGCGAGCAGGCCCGCCGCAAGCGCCAGCGCGGACGCCGACAGAAGCCTTGTTATCCCGGTGTCGAAAAATCTGGTCATGCATTTCCTCCCTTTGTGTCGGGCCGCGTTGCAATCCAAGGCCCGTGTTTTCCCGTGGTTTTGCTACATTCCCGGCGCGTCATCGGTTCCTCCAACCGCGCACCATCTCCTCCTCAGTGTACTTTTGCCGGCCGAAGCAGCTTGTCGGCCGCCTCAAGCCGGTCGCCATTCGCGTCGAAGACGTGCAGCGCCTTGGGATTGGTCCACCAGGTCACGGCCCCGCCCACCTCGATTTCCGGCGACTGGTGCGTGGTCAAAAACAGCTTCTCGCCTGATGCCGTCAGCTCGATGATCCAGCTGCCGCCGGTGGGCAGAATGCCGGTCACTTCCGCATGGCCCGACAGCGCCCCTTCCGCCACGCCACGTTCGGCGTCCGCAAGACGTATCGCTTCCGGCCGGATGCCAACCGAGCCGGCACCTACCAATTCGGCATAGCGTTCGCCGAGGAAGCGTCTGGCGCTGGCCGAAAGCTCCGACTTCGCATTGCCCAGTTCCAGAATGTTGATCGGCGGGTTACCGACGAACTGCGCCACAAAGCGGTTGGCTGGCCGGTCGTAGATGTCGTTGGGCGTGCCGACCTGCTGCAGCTGGCCCTCGCTCATGACAGCGATGGTGGTGGCAAGCGTCATCGCCTCCCACTGGTCGTGGGTGACGAACACGATCGTCGTCTTGAACTCGGCGTGCAGGCGCTTGAGTTCGGCGCGCATTTCGAGCCTGAGTGCCGCGTCGAGGTTGGACAGCGGCTCATCTAGCAGCAGCACCTCTGGATTGACCGCCAGCATGCGGGCAAGCGCCACGCGCTGCTGCTGTCCGCCCGACAGCTGCGAGGGATAGCGGTCTCGGTACTTCTCGATGCCGAGCGTCTTCATCACCCGCTCGACGCGTTCCTCGCGCTCGGCCTTGGGCATCTTGCGCAGCCTGAGCCCGAAGTCGGTGTTGCGCTCGATGGTCAGATGCGGCCACAGCGCATAGCTCTGGAACACAAGGCCCATCTCGCGCTTTTCCGGCGGGATGAACACGCCTTCGGTGACCGAGTCGACGACGCGCGGCCCGACCCTGATCTCGCCGGCGGTCAGATGCTCCAGCCCGGCGATCATGCGTAGCGTCGTGGTCTTGCCGCAGCCGGATGGTCCGAGCAGGCACATGAACTCGCCGTCGCCGATTTCGAGGTCGAGATCGGCCACCGCATTGGCGGCATTGGCCCCATAGTTCTTCTCGACGCCGCGCAGATTGATTTTCGGCATGTCAGTTCCCCAGTCCTTGGGCGAGATTGGTCTTGGTCAGCTTCTGGCCGAGCAGCGCGCCGAAATAGGCAAGGCCCGCGATGATCAGCACGACGGCGTTGGCGGCCTGCGTGTAGTGGTAGTCGACCAGGCGCAGCGAGAACGTGGTCAGCACGTCGGTACTCGGCACGGCCAGCACCACGAACAGGCTGAGCCCCTTGATGCCAGAGATGAACGGCAACAGGATGCCGGTTGCCAGCGACCCCTTCTGGATCGGGATGACGATCGACATCATGCGGCGGAACCAGCCCGCGCCGGCGATCTGTGCAGCCTCCTCAGGGTCCTTGCCGAGTTGCATCATGGCGGCGATGCCGGCGCGCGAGGCATAAGGCATCTGGTCGGCGATCAGCGCCAGCATCAGGATCAGCGTCGTACCGTAGAGTGCGGGGATCGGCCCGCGCGGCACGGCAAACAGCGAAAGATAGGCCGCGGCAAAAGCGATGCCCGGCACCAGATAGGGCAGGAATGTCACCTGCCGCAGGAAGGTGCCCAGCGGCTTGACCGGCGTCCGCACCACGACATAGCCGACCAGCAGGCCGAGCACGCCCGACGTGATCGAAGCAAGGCCGACGATGCGCAGGCTGTTCCATGCAGCATTCCACAGGTCCGGACTGAGCAGGATGCCGGTCTGGAGTGCTACCGTGTTGAGGTTGGAGCCGATCCAGTAGTCGAGCGTGAAGTTGTCGAGATTGAACTGCGCCGGCACCCGCATGATGGTCGACAGAAACAGCGTGGCGATCGGCAGGCCGACGCTGAGCAGGAACATCAGCACGGCAAATCCGGTCGCTGGTAGCCGCATGATGCCAAGCGGGCTCAGCCGGTTCATCGAGCCTTTGGAGCCGATGGTGACGAAGCGGCGTGCTTCCTTCATCAGCTTTGCGTCGATGGTGATGGTGATGATGCCGATCAGCATGATCGAGCCGGCAAGCACGGCACCGACGCCGACCTGGCGCGAGGCGATGTTCTGATAAAGCGAGGTTGCCAGCACGTCGAAATTGACCGGCAGGCCAAGCACGTACGGGACGCCAAATTCGCCGAGGCACTTGGCAAAGATCAGCACCATCGCCGAGATCAGCGAGGGCCGCATCAAGGGCATGATGATCTTGCGGGCAACGGTCAGCCTGTTGGCACCGAGGATGCGAGCGGAGTCTTCCAGTTGCGAGTCGAAGCGGCGCAAGGCGTTGCCGAACAACAAGATGACGAAGGGTGAGTAGTGCAACGCCAGGATGATGGTCACCGGCAGCTGGCCATAGGACAGCCAGTCGGGCGGCGAAAACCCAAGGGATTCCAGCCAGCCGGGCTGGCCGCCGACGGTGCGGTTCTTGAACAGCGTCGTCCAGGCCAACGCAAAGGTCCAGGCCGGGAGCATATAGGGCACGATCAACGCGGTCGAAAACCAGCGCCGGCCGAACATGTCGGTCCGACTGAGCAGCCAGGCAAGCGTGCCGCCAACCAGCATCGACAGCACGATGGCGCCTACCGCGACGCTCAGCGTGTTGACCAGCGGCTCCCAGAACAGGTCGCGTGAAACGCGCGACATGAACACCCGCTCGACATAGTACCAGGTCAGCTCGCCGACATCCTGCTTGATGCGGCGCTCGTCACCGAACTGGACCCGTGCCGCATCCGACAGCATCGAAATGATCGGCACGACGATCAGATAGGTGAAGAGCACGGCGGCCAGGACGCCGATGGTCGTCGTCGGCTCCCTCAAGGCGACCTTGAGCCGGTAGCGCAAGCGCTGGCCGCGCGTCGGCGCAGCTATCGCCGCCAGTCCATCGACCCCTTCCCCCACAGCGTTCGACTTGACCGATGCTTGCGAAGAACTCGTCACGAGCCATTGCCTCCGCACACCAGAAATCCGGCGCGGCAAAGGCACACTGCCCTAAGGCAGGTGAGGCCGATATGCGGGCGCGCAGCACGGCCTTCATGCGATGGCATGAACATGAGTCCTCCTCCCAAAAACGCCGTCGTCCAGAACAGCATCCGCAGCACTCACTGCCGCCGAAGACGCTCCTCACCATTCTGACTTTCCGGCGCGACCACCCTCCTCCGGGCAAGTCGGCACATCGCTGCACCTGATGGCATATTCATTCCACCCGCGGCACAATCATGTCAATCCGAATTCGGTAATTTTTTGCACAGCCGTGCAAAAGAAGGCCAATTGTTTGAAATGCTGTGGTTTTGGCTTCTCTGCGCGCATCCTGCCATTCAAATGGTGGCAATACCGCAAAAATTGTGCACTGCCGTGCAATTCGAGGTCAAGCCTTCGCGCAGGCACAGCAAAACCCAGCGCCATCGAACCGGGTCAGCCCTCGTCCATGAGACGATAGGGCAGCACCAGAAGTACCGCCCAGCCTCACTGGACGATGACGATGCTGGTGTTCGCAGGGCCGAAGATCTGGACCAGCTGATAGAAATCGGCGGCATTGTCCGGGTGCAGGCGCACGCAACCATGCGAGGCGGGCCGGCCGAGCCGGCTGATCTGATTGGTGGCATGCACGGCATAGCCGCCGTTGAAAAACACCGAATGCGGCATCGGCGCGTTGTCGTATTTCTTCGAGTACCACATCTCGTGCATGCGCGTCGGCTTGAACGCCCCTTTCGGCGTCACATAGCCACGTCCGCCCGTCGAGACCTTCCACACGAAGGTCGTGCGGCCATCGACCAGCACATGCATGCGCTGCTCGCCGATAGAGACCCGGGCAACGATCTTGCTGGCCGCTTGCGCCGTCCCGTGGCCGGGCGCGAGCAAGAGCGCCGCCCCCGACATGGCAACGGCCGCGATGTTGATGAGCTTCCTCTCGAATTCCAGGTACATCGTCATCCCCTCAAGCCAACACGGCCAGCTAAAAATATGTTGATCAAGGCGGGCTATCTGCCGCCGCATTGTTTCGTTATGATTTCGTTTGATCGTTCATTTGGTTTCGCAATTGTTTCCAATCAGCCCGACCCGGATGCGACGCAAGACCCAGCCCTTCCCAGCCGGCGCTTCAAGAGAAAGTCGATGATCTCCAGGGTGAAAAATGTCGGGCCCGGCATGGCAACGACGCTGAAACATTCGGATTCATCAAGCGTCACCGGGCGGCATCCTTTCGAAACAACCGAGCTTCAGCTTGGGCCCCGACGAAACGAACGTTGCGAAGATTGGATGGGTAACGGACGACTGGCCTTGAGTTGGCTCCTGCGGGTGGGCGTCGCTACGGCGATTCTGACAGGGGTCGGCATTCTGGCTGGCTCGCACGATGCCATGGCGGCTGAACTGTCGCCCGAGTCGGGCATGGCTCCGGCGACGCGCATCATCCTGCTCCTTGCGGCTGCATCGTTCGTCGCAACTCTGTGCTTCCGCCGGGTCCATGGGCGTGGGCGCCCGGTCTTGTGCCGGGTAGCGGTGCACGGAACCTCGCGCGGCAACCGTGGCGAGGACCAGGTACCCGCGCCGCCTACGGGCAGGTCAGGCGGCGCGGGTGTCTCGGCAGGTTTTGGCAGGCTCGACTGAACTCCCGGAAGGAACGGGGACGACGATGAAAACCAAATTTGCAGCTTCAGTGCTTTCGGCACTGCTTTATGCGCAAGGGCTGCTCGGGTTTGCGGGCGTGATCAGCGTTCTGCTCAAGGACAGGGCGCACGCCGCCGACAGGGTCGTCGTCTCGGCGGCGGCTGCCGCCACCCAGGCGCCGGCGCGTTGACGTCTTGCCCGCGCGCGCGCCGTCACTAGCCTTTGTCGCTGGGATTGGCGGAAGCGCCGTTTCCCGATGCCATCGCCGGCGGGTCGAACCGATAGCCGGAGCCTCGAATCGTGATGATGCTCTCGGTGTCGAGCTTGCGGCGCAGGCGCACGATGCGCGAGTCGATGGAGCGGTCGAAGGCATCGGCACTTTCGGCCGGCGCCGCCGCCATGATGTCATCGCGCGTCAGCACTTTCCTTGGCTGCGACAAGAACAGTTTGAGCAATGCGATCTGCCCGGGCGAAAGCTGCTCTTCGTCGCCCGAGGCATGCATCACCAGCGCCGAGCGCAGGTCGACGGTCGAATTCTCCAGCACCACAAGTTCCTGCGCGCCGCGTCCCCGGCGCATCAGGAGGCCGCCGATGCGCGCGGCGAGCTCCCTCACATTGAGAGGGCTCTCCACGACATCGGCGGCACCCAATTCGAGCGCCAGCACCTTGTCGACCAGCTCCGTCGGCCGGCAGATCAGGATGAAGTCCGGCCCAGCATCGCCGCCGAAGCTGCGCAACAATTCGCGTCCCTGGGCCGGCGTCAATCCGTCGCCGACCACCACGACGTCGATACCCCCAGCCGAAAGCAGCGGCCCGGCCTCCCACGGCCGGTGCGCCATGCGCAAGTCATGGCCGCGCCGGTCGAGATGATCGGCAAGGTCGGAGGCAACCACCTCCGCTATGGCAACGAGCGCTACGACCGATCTTGCAGCCATTTTTCTATCCGCAGGTTCGAAAACAACGCGATCATCGCCTGCCGGGGCGGCCTGGTCGGCGCCTACAGGGGCAAGAAGATGCCGCGAGATGCGCTTGGCCGGGGATGGGTCCCCAGTCCGCGCTCCCAAAGCCTCTAGCCGCCGCCCCTGACAAGGTGCTGTGCCATTAGCAACTGCCCATGCAAAATGATCACTGGACATCATGTTTATACCCAATCTACTTTCCGCCGATAGCGGAGGCGAGACCAAACTGCGCGCTCGGATAGTCATTGTCGAAGATGAGCCCGATTTAAGGGATGCCGTCGCCGAGTATCTCGGCGCGAACGGCTTCGACGTGACTGCACTCGAGAGCGCCGCCGCGCTTCGTGCCCTGATCGAGACCGAACAGTTCCATCTTGCAATCCTGGACATCGCCATGCCCGGCGAAGACGGCCTGTCGCTCGGTCGCTGGCTGCGCTCCAGGATGCCGATCGGCATCATCTACGCCACGGCAGCCGGCACCGCTCTCGACCGTATTGTCGGGCTCGAGATCGGCGCCGACGACTACATGGTCAAGCCCTACGAACTGCGCGAGCTTCTGGCGCGCGTGCGCAGCGTCATCCGGCGCGTTCCGCAGCCGGGGAACCTGAAGCAATCCCCGGTCGCCGGGCAGCCGCAGCGCCGCACCATCGCCTTCGGTGCCTTCCAGGCCGACCTCGACGGCCGCCTCGTCACCAGGGGCGGCGCCGTCGTCGACATGGCCAAGAGCGAATTCGACATGCTCGAGGTTTTCCTGACCCGGCCCAACCGCCTGCTCAGCCGCGCCATCATTTCGGAGGCGATCGGCTTTTCCGAAGAACCCGAATCCTCGCGCGCCGTCGACATCCGCATCATGCGACTGCGGAAGAAGATCGAGGACGACCCGGCGAACCCTAAATTTTTGCGCACCGTGCGCGGAGAAGGCTATATCTTCTCCCTGCCAGGCAGCGAAGGCTAGGGCCTGACCCCGGCAATCGGAAAGGATCATGCACAAATTCAAAGTGCTACAGCGTCCTTTGCGCGTCCTGAACGACGCGCGGCGCTGTAGCGACGCTCCAGCCCTTCAGGAACCGCGATGGCTTTGTTGACCGACCCGCGCACCGACACTGCGTCGGCCACGCACAGTCCCACCGTCGTGGCGGGGCAGATAGTGCGTCGCCTGCGCCATTCCGAGCATTGGCAGCAGGACATCGACGAGATCCTGGAATCCTTTGCCCGTGCGTTCGCCGGTCATCGCACCGTCCTTTTCAGGCTGCGTGACGTCCCCGGCCAGGGTTTTGCGCAATCGATCTCCGCCTATTGGGTGGATCCCAGGATCGACGAGATCGCCGCACCGCCGACGACGATCAACCAGGCGATCGTCGATTCCGATCCGCTGCTCGGACGCCTCGCCGAGGAAGGCCGGCAGGGCAAGATTTTCGTTGGCCGCACGCGCGACCTCAGCGGCTATCTGCGCGCCGATTTCGAGCGTCAGCACATCAAGTCGTTCCTGTCGGTTGCCATCTCGGCGCACGGCCATCTCTGGGGCACGCTCGCCGTCAACGACTGCATCAACGAACGCAACTGGACCGACGACGAGATCGCAGCACTCGAAATCATCGCCTCGGCGCTGGGCGACGCCATCGAGCGGTCGCTGGCGGAACACCATGTCAGCGAAGTCATCCGCCGCACCATGCTGCAGGCGTCGCTGGACGCCATTCTGGTGGTCGACGAGACCGGCTCGATCATCGAGTTCAATCCTGCCGCCGAAAAGATGTTCGGCTGGTCGCGCGAGGATATCCTCGGCAAGGACATGCTCGATACGGTGATCCCGACCTACTACCGCAAGGGCTATTCCAACGGCGCCGAATACATGGCCGGACGTGGTTCGCCGATGATCGGCCACCGGCTGGAGACGGTGACCCAGAATTCGACCGGCGAAATCATTCCGATCGAACTAACCGCCAACGAGATGCGGCTGGCCGACCGGCGGCTCTTCCTCGGCTCGATCCGCGACCTGCGCGAAAAGCATCGCGCCGAAGAAGAGATCAACCGCCAGCGCGAGAAGCTGCACCAGAACGAGAAGATGGCGGCGATGGGCTCGCTGCTGGCCGGCGTGTCGCACGAACTCAACAATCCGCTCGCCGTCGTCGTCGCCCAGTCGACGCTGCTGCATGAATTCGCGCCAGACCCCCAGACCAAGCTCCGCGCCGAAAAGGTGCGGGCGGCGGCCGAACGCTGCGGCCGTATCGTCAAGAGTTTCCTCGGCATGGTCCGCCTCCACCCCACGATGCGGTCCGAGACAGACCTCAACCACGTCGTCCGCGCAGCGCTCGAAGTCACCGCCTATGGCGCGCGATCGACGGGTATCAGCATCGACACCGACTTCGCCGCCGAGCGGCTGATGGTCATGGCCGACGCCGACCATCTGACCCAGGTGGTAGCCAACTTCCTGGTCAACAGCCAGCACGCGCTGGCGAGCGTCAGCGGCGAGCGGCTGATCAAGGTCAGGACCTACCGCAATGCCGACGGCAGCAGCGGCTTCTCGGTGGAGGACAGCGGCCACGGCATCGCCGACAACGTCCGCCACCGCATCTTCGAATCCTATTTCACCACCAAGCCGATTGGCGTCGGCACCGGCATCGGACTGTCCATCTCGAAGTCCATCGTCGACCGCCATGGCGGCAGGATCTGGTTCGAAGCCGTCGAGCCGCGCGGCGCGCGCTTCAATGTCGAGCTGCCGCCCATGAACGATCGCCGGGAATCGGCGACCGAAGCCGCGCCGAAATCAAATGGGCTGCGCCACGCCCTCATCATCGACGACGAACCCGATGTCGCCGGCTCGCTGTCGGACATCCTCGAATTGATGGGGGTGAAGGCGCGCGTCGTCTCCAACTGGACCTCTGCTGCCGCTTCGCTCGGCAAGCAGCCCGTCGACATCGTCTTCTCGGACCTGCGAATGCCCGACCGCAGCGGCATCACCATCTTTCGCGATATCGTTGCCGAGCACCCCGACATGGCGGAACGCTTCGTGCTCGTCACCGGCGACCTGATCGGCGCCAAGGCCGAGATCGAGCAGCTGCCGCGCAATCTCAAGCCGCATATCCTCGAAAAGCCGTTCAGCACCTTCGATGTGCGCAGCGCACTAAGCGCCGTCAGCGAGCGGGTGGCCGGCGAAGATTGAGGCTCAGGCCGCCCAGCGTCGCATCATCGCGTGCCTTTCAGTTCGCGGAAGAAGCTCCGCACGTCTTCGACGAACGGCCCGGGGTGCTCCATGGCAGCAAAGTGCCCGCCTTGCGGCATCTCCGTCCACCTGATCATGTTGGGGTATTGCCTGGTGGTCCAAGACCGCGGGGGACGCACCACTTCCTTCGGATAGCGGGCGTGAGCGGTGGGCACATGGACAACCGGGGCTGGAGTTCCATCGGGGCCGAGCGGCCGCACCGGCCGCCCGAAGCCGGTGAATTCGTAGTAGAGGCGCATCGACGAATTGATGGTCTGGGTCACCCAGTAAATGGTGATGTTGGTCAGCAACTGATCCTTGGTGTAGCTGCGCTCGACATCGCCCTCGCAGTCGGACCAGGTGCGGAACTTTTCGACGATCCACCCCGCCAGCCCGGCGGGCGAGTCGTTGAGCCCATAGGCGGCCGTCTGCGGTTTGCTGGCTTGTATAGCTTGGTAGCCAGATTCCGAGGTCCTGAAGCGCAGGCTCGCGCTGACGTCGTCTTGCTCGGCCGGCGTCAGACCTTTCATGATGTCCGTCGGGTCGGGAGGCGACGTCATCAACGTGCCCATCATCAGGTTGAGATGGATACCGATCAGCTTGTCGGCAGCTTGCGACCCCAGGAACGTTGTAATCACCGCGCCCCAATCGCCCCCCTGAGCCGCATAGCGCTCGTATTCCAGCCGCTCCATGAGTTTCGCAAAGGTCGCCGCCATCTCCTGCGGCCCGAAACCCTTGCGTTGTGTCGGCCCCGAGAAGCCGTATCCAGGCAGCGATGGTGCGATCACATGGAATGCGTCCTTGGGATTTCCGCCGTGGCTGCGCGGGTCGGAGAGCGGCCCCAGCACATCAAGGAACTCGGCCACAGATCCGGGCCAGCCATGCGAGATCAACAGAGGCGTCGCATCCGGCTCGGGTGAGCGTATGTGGTAGAAGTGGAGCCTCTGACCGTCGATTTCAGTCATGTATTGTGGGAAGGCATTGAGCCGCGCCTCCGCCTTTCGCCAGTCGAATTCACTGCGCCAGTATTCGCACAGCTCCCTGAGGTAGCCCGACTCGGTGCCGTATTCCCAACCGGCATCGGGCAGCTGATCCGGCCACCTCGTATTCGCTAGCCGCGCCCGCAGGTCCTTCAGTACCGCTTCGTCCACGTCTACGCGGAACGGTTCGATCGCCGATTGCGAAGTCATCTCTTCCCCTCCCCCTCAACTCCCCCTCCCGAGGGTGGCACCTACTGCGCCGTATAGCCGCCGTCGATAACCAGTTCGCTGCCGGTGACGAAGCTCGACTCGTCCGAGGCCAGGTAGAGTACGCCATAGGCGATGTCGTCGGGCTCGCCGACGCGGCCGAGCGGCGTCAGTTCGATCGCCTTGTTGCCCTGACCGCTGGCCGCCAGCTTGTCGAGCGCGCCCGAAGACATCGGCGTGCGGATCCAGCCGGGGCAAACCGAATTGACGCGAATGCCGTAGCGCTCCTTGGCGCAATGCAGCGCCGCCGACTTGGTGAACAGCTTCACCCCGCCCTTGCTTGCGACATAGGCCGCCGTCGAGGGGCTGCCGACCAGGCCCATGGTCGAGGAGAAGTTGACGATCGAGCCGCCCTTGCCCGTCTTGCGAATTGCCTCGATGCCATACTTGGTGCCGAGAAACACGCCCTCCATGTTGACGGCCATCACCTTGCGCCAGTCGTCGAGGCTGAGATCCTCGACGCTGCCGAAGGGCGCACCGACGCCGGCATTGTTGACCACGATGTGCAGCCCGCCGAATGTTTCCACGGTCTCGGCCATGACGCTCTTCCAGCCGTCTTCGGAGGCCACGTCGTGCCTGACGAACAGACTGCGGCCGCCCGCCGCCGCAATCGCGTCCGCCACGGCCTGCCCCTTTTCAACCTGGAGATCGCTGACGACGACGGCGGCGCCCTCGCGGGCAAGCAGCCGCGCAGTGGCCTCGCCCATGCCCGACGCTGCTCCGGTGACGATGGCGATTTTTCCTGCGACGCGGCCCATGCTGAATTCTCCTTGGCTAGCAGCACAAGGTCGCGCCCGAAATGCCGCAGGGGCATCGTCCCAAGGGACTATCCGTGAAGCTGGACTTCAGACAAAAAAATCCCCGCAGCCGAAGCCGCGGGGCGAATTGCGCGCTGGAGGAATTCGGTGCGCGGCAGGGAACCGTCGGCGTGATGCCTAGAAGATGTTCGGGGTGGTGTGCAGCGGCTCGGCGCTGGCGATCAGCCGCACCTTGGCGCCGCGCATGCCGCTTTCCTTGGCGATGGCCAATAGGCAGGCTTCGTTCTCGGCGCCCCAGGCCTGGCCCTGGCAGGCGATGTCGGTTTCCGACAAGCGGTCGGTCTTTTCGGTGGCGCGGGCGCCTTCGGCCGTGCGCAGCGGCGTGCCCATGGAGGCGAAGGCCGGGCCGCTGGTCGGCACCAGTGCCATCGAGGCAAGCGAGACGAACACGAGCACACTGAACATCGCCATCGGGTGCTCGTTCGCGCGCTGGCGGATTGCGAGGCGCGGGCGGCGATAGACGCGCGGACGCGGCTGGAACTGGCTTTCGAATTCAGTGACCTGCTTGGAGCCGGACATCGGTTGCGCCTTTTTCGAAATAGTTCGTTATTCTGTTAATACGAACCTATCCGCGCTTTGTAACCATCCGATGTTGATCAGCGCAGCCTAATGAAACAAACCGATATCAACATAAACGGTCACCAAACTAGACGACTCTGTCACAAAATACGTATTTTCGGCCATCCAAACGGCAAGGTGCGCCGGAACAGGAGTTACCAGCGATCAGCTCTCGTAACGGTAAGTCTCCCAGCACGCCTTGCGCAGAAAACGAAAAAAACGAAAGTGCCGATGCGGCGTCCAGCATCGGCCCTTCCGCGATTCATGCCTAAGTAGCGCTTGGACGCTCAGGCCTTCAGCACATCAGCCCATTCGGGATGACGGCGAAACTGGGCTGCTGCAAAAGGGCACAGCGGGATGATCTTCTTGCCCGCCGCGCGTGCATCCTCAACCGCGCGGGTCACCAGCCTCAGCCCCGCGCCCTGGCCGCGAAAAGCGTCAGGCACCTCGGTGTGGTCGATGATGAACAGCTTCTCGCTGACATTGCTGTAAGTCATCTCGGCTTCGGCCCCGCCGGGTCCGCGGATCACGTAGCGCCCCTTGGAGCCGTGGTCCTCGATCTCGATTGCTGCCAGTTCTTCGGTCATTTTCCCTGCTCCGTGCCGGCGAAGAAACGCTTCATCGCCTCGATTTCCTGCGGCCGCACCTCGTGGCCGCCCTCATGCCATTCCAGCCTGACGTTGGCGCCGGCATCACGCAAATAGGCGTCGAGCCGGCTCGTCATGTCAGGCGGGCAGATCGGATCGCGCCGGCCCGCCGTGATCAGCACGCGCCGCCCTTCGAGGCTGCCCTTGATGTCGGGCGCGAACGGGATCAGCGGGTGCATCAGCGCCACCGCATCGAACAGGTCCGGCGCAGCAAACAGCACCGAGGCCAAAATGTTGGCGCCATTCGAGTAGCCGAGCGCAAACACCTCGGACGGATTTGCCGCCTCGACCTGTGCCTTGACGAAGCCCGCCATCTTGGCAGTCGCCCGGGCCAGGTCGTCCATGTCGTAGACGCCCTCGCCGGTACGGCGAAAGAAGCGTGCGGAACCCATTTCGGAAACGTCGCCGCGCGGCGCAATGATCGTCGCCCCAGGCACCAGGTCGCGGGCGAAGCCCAGCAGCTGGTTTTCGTCGCCGCCGGTGCCGTGCAGGGCAAAGACCAGCGGGCTGCCCGGCTCCCCGGGCAGCAGCTTATGAATGTAGGCGTCCTTGCTCATTGGTCCTCCTCAGTCGCCCAGCGGCTGCAGGTTCTGTTCGAGATAGCCACGCAGATGCGCGTGCTGTTTCGGCAGCTTCAGCGCCTCACCGAGATGGGCGGTATCCTCGTCGCGGTCGAAGCCGGGTTCGTTGGTCGCCACCTCGAACAGCACGCCCCCCGGCGTGCGGAAATAGATCGCCCAGAAATAGTCGCGATCGATGACCGGTGTCACCTGATAGCCCGTGTCCATCAGCGCCTTGCGCACCTCCAACTGCTTGGCCCGGTTCTCCACCGCAAAGGCGATGTGATGCACCGACCCGGCGCCGAGTCCGGCAAAGGATGCGCCCGGCAGCGTCTCGATGTCGATGTAGTCGGCGCCGTTGCCATCCTTCACCGCCAGCCGCTTGACGTTGCCCGACGTGTCGACTTCCTCATAGCCCATGAACTTCAGCAATTCCTCGGTCGCCCCGCCGTCACGCAGCCGGAGCGAGGCCGAATGAAAGCCGCGGATCGCCTCGTCGGCGGCAACGCCGCCCTTGACCCAGGGCGCACGCGTGTCACCCTTGGCCTCGACCAGCGCAAAGCCATCGGCGTCGGGACCGGCGAAGGAAAGCCGCTTCTCGCCGAACTTCTCGTCACGGGCGAGCCCGCTCACGCCTTGGTCGGCGAAGCGCTTTTCCCAGAAGGCCAGCGTGCCCTCAGGCACCGAAAACACCGTGGTGCCAACCTCGCCGACGCCCGGACGGCCCTTGCCGATATTGGGGAACGGGAAATAGGTCATCACCGAGCCTGGCGTGCCCACTTCGTCAGCGTAGTAGAGGTGATAAACGTCAGGCGCGTCGAAATTGACCGTCTTCTTGACCCGGCGCAGGCCGAGCTTGTGGGTGAAGAACCTGTTGTTCTCAGCCGCATCCCCAGCCATCGACGTGACGTGATGCAGGCCCTTGATCTGATCGAGCATGATCTTGCTCCCTTCTGTCGCCGCGGCCCCTGCCGCTCTGTTGGGGTGAATATGGGCGCATCGATTGTCCGGGCATAGGGGCCGGTCGCAGAATGGTCAGTTCTCATTTAGTGAACAATGAATGCGACGATGTTCACACTTTCTGGCATGGTCGGCATTTCGGCAAAGGCGCTTGCACCGCCCTCCGAATCTGGCTTCCCTGCCGGAAATCACGAATTGGGGGCAAGCGTGGCGAAGAACGGCGGACGACCAAACATCCTGCTCATCACCTGCGACCAGTGGCGCGGCGACAGCCTGTCGGCCGTCGGCCATCCGGCGGTGAAGACGCCGAACACCGACGCGCTCGCCCACGAGGGCGTGCTGTTTGCCCGCCACTATGCCGGGGCAGCCCCGTGCTCGCCGGCGCGGGCGTGCCTGTACACGGGCCTGCACCAGATGAACAACCGCGTCTGCCGCAACGGCACGCCGCTCGACGATCGCCACGACAACATCGCCCGCGCCGCGCGGCGTGTCGGCTACGACCCGACGCTGTTCGGCTATACCGACGTGTCGCCCGATCCGCGCCACCGCGCACCAGGCGATCCGTTCCTGCGAAGCTATGAGGGCGTGCTGCCGGGCTTCACCACCCGCCAACTCCTGCCCGAGCACCAGAAGGCGTGGCTGTCGTGGCTCGCCCAACGCGGCGTCGATTCCAGCGCGGGCTTCCCCGACATCCACCGCCCCGCCGATGCCGATGCTCCAGAGGTGAGCCCGGCCGTGCCTGTCTATTCCAAGGACGAGTCACCGGCCGCCTTCCTCACCGGCGAATTCCTGCGCTGGCTCGGCGAGCAGGACAAGGACGAGCCCTGGTTCGCCCATGTCTCGTTCCTGAGCCCGCACCCGCCCTTCATCGTGCCGGAGCCGTTCAACACGATGTACGACCCGGCGGAAGGCCCGGCCTATGCGCGTGCGGAAAGCTGGGACGCCGAGGCGGCAAGCCATCCCTTCCTCGCTTACCATCTCGCCCACCACCAGAAGAAATCGAGCTTCATCCCGGGTGCTGCTGGCAAGGTGGGCGACTGGAGCGAGGACGAGTTCCGCCGCATCCGCGCGCTTTATTACGGCATGATCTCCGAGGTCGATTCCCAGCTGGGCCGCATCTGGCAAGGCATCAGGGATGCCGGTGCGTGGGACGACACCATCGTCATCCTCACCTCCGACCACGCGGAAATGATGGGCGACCATTTCATGCTCGGCAAGGGCGGCTGGTTCGACGGCAGCTACCACATCCCGCTCGTCATCAAGGCCCCCGGCAACGAGGGCACGGCCGGCCGCACCGTCGAGCATTTCACCCAGGCCGTAGACATCATGCCGACGCTCATCGACCTCATTGGCGCAGCGCCGCAGCCGCATCTCGACGGGCAGTCGCTGAAGCCGTTCCTCGATGGCAACGAACCCCGTGGCTGGCGAGACGCCGCGCATTGGGAATACGACTTCCGCTCGGTGACGGAGGGCGAAGCCGAGCATCATTTTGGCCTCGACTCTCGATCCTTGAACCTCTCGGTCGTCCGCACCGAGACGGTCAAATATGTCCATTTCGGCGGCGGCCTGCCGCCGCTGCTTTACGACCTCGTCAACGACCCCGGCGAGACACGCAACCTGGCCAACGATCCCGCTTGGTTGCCGGTCAGGCTCGAGTTTGCTGAGCGGCTTCTCGCCTGGCGCGCCCGGCATCTCGACCAGTCGCTCGCCCTGTCCGAACTGGGCGACGGCGGCGCTGCCGGCCATTTCGCCCGCCTGCCATAAACGAAAAGGGCCCACGGTCGTCGCGGGCCCTTCAATGTGGCAAGCTGCCAAATCTAGCGGACGATGATAAGCCGCTGTTCATCGCGCTTTGCGCCCCAGCTGCCTGCGTCATAGGCCGGCTGCTCCTTGAGCTGTTCCTTGGTGAAATTGGTGTAGAGATACCTGTTGCCCTCGGCGTCGATCATGAAAGCAAGATTGTCGCCGCCGACAGCCACCTTTTTCACGCCCATGCCGAGGAAGCCGCCGACGTCGACCACATAGGCGTCGACCTTACCGTCGGCAGTCAGGAGAATGTCGCCAATCTTGCCGATATCGGAATCGTCGGCGCCATAGACCTTGGTGCCAATCATGTCCTCAGCGCGCAGTTCGGCGCCCGGCAGCGCCTTGAGCGTTGATTTGTCGATTGCCCCGGTCGTGGTCTTGTCGGTGGTCATGCTGTCGGGTGTCGCCGGAGCTTGCGCCGTCTGATCAGACGATGGCGTCAACGCCTTGGTTGCTGCAGTCGTAGCGGGCGCTGGATCGTAGGCACGGCGGTCGAATTCGGGCAACGCCTGCAATTGCTCCTTGGTCATCGCCATCACCAGCCAGCGGTCACCGTTCTTCTCGGCCAGGTCCAGATCCTCGTAGGGCAGCGCGACGTTCTTCTCGCCGATACCAAGGAAGCCGCCGAGCCCGATGACCAGCTGATCTACGGTGCCGTCGGAGGCAAGCACGATGTCGTTGACGATGCCGATATTCTCGGCGTCATCCGCCGTGCCGTTGTAGACTTTCTTGCCGATGATGCTGGTGGCGAGGAATCCATCGGCATGGGGGATGACCTCGGGTGCGACCGGCGTGACTTCGGCTGGCGAAGCAGCCGGCGCGGGAGCGGTCGTGTTCTGGGCGTAAGCGGTGGCCGTCATCAGCAGCGCAGCAACGGCGGTCGTAGCCAAGAGATTACGGGTCATGATCAACTCTCCTCATGCGTGTTTTCATGCATGCCGCGCCCGGACCGGTCGTCTTCAGGAAAGGTCCGGTGCGGCCTTCCACGGGGTCACAACGTCGTAATCCGGTCATGGTTCCGATCTTTCTGATCCTTTGCTTGCCTGCTTTCCGCCCTCGAAGAGATTTCACTACTGCCTGCGTCAAATCGAACTTTCCATATTGTTCAAATACTTGCTGCCAAACGGCAAGCGCTTGGCTGTGAACCAGACCCGTCATCTCGACGTGGAACCAGGCTCCCGCCTACCCCTCTGCGGGAGCCAACATGAGGGCACACACCCGGACAGGCAGGCCGGGGCCTCCGCCATGGCAAACGCTCGTTTGCTCGGGCTAGCGAAAGGACTACGCCATGGCGGCTTTTCAACTTGGCGCAGCGAGGCTAGTCTTGCCCTAGGGGCCGCAAGTGCGCGAACGCGAAGCGAACAGGACGGATATGGTTGGCGATGCAGGGATCGCCAGAGGTGACGTCACGCCTGTCTTGAGGGCGCCCACGTCCAGCGGCCAGGTGGACCCTGATTTCGACCGTCTCGTGCGTCTCGCCGCTGCGGCGACGGACGCGCCGGCAGCAATCCTCGCAATGATCGACGCAAGAGGGCGATGGAGCGTCCAGGCACAATTCGGCATCGATGCCGCGCAAGCAGCCGCTGCACTTTCCGGCAAGGGACTGGCCGCGCTTGCCGTCCGCGCTGATGTGAACATCGCCGTGCATGGCCAGACGCTCGGAACGCTCTCCGTGCTCTACCCCAGCGAAGCTCCTGCGCCAGCCCCGGAACGGATCGCGCGGCTGGAAGACGTCGCCGCACTCGCGGCGACCGTGCTGGCCTTGCGCGACCGCTCGCAGGCCGGCGCCCGCGCCGAAGCCGCCCTTGTGCATGCCGAAACGCGCCGCGCCCTGGCACTTGAGGCGGCTGCGCTGGCGAGCTGGGTCTGGAACCCGCGCAGCGGCGTCATCGAGTGCGATGCCTTCCTGCCTCAGTTGTTCAATCTCCCCCCGGCAACCAGGGTGAGGGCGCGCGACATCGCCGCGGCGATCGACCGACGCGACATCGGCAGGACACGCAGGCTTTTTCAGGAAGCGCTACACGGAAGCGACGACTATTCGGGCGAATACAGGGTCCGCGGTTCCGAACCGCCGCGCTGGCTCGCCGCACGTGGACGCGTCGTCGAACGCGATGCGGCGGGCAGGCCGACACTGGTTTTCGGCGTCAACTACGACATCACCGAGCGCCGCACCGCTGAAGAGAGCCAGCGCTTCCTCCTGCGCGAGCTCAATCACCGCGTCAAGAATACGCTTGCCACCGTTCAGGCGCTGGCCTCCCAGACGGTGCGGCATGCAAGCGACCCCCACCAGTTCCTCGATGCGTTCAGCCAGCGGCTCAGGGCGCTTGGCGTTGCCCACGGACTTTTGTCCGAACATGAGTGGCGCGGCATCGGCATCCGTGAGCTCGCGCGGCAGGAACTGACGCCGTTCGACGAGACTGACGCGCCCCGCATCTCGATCACCGGCCCGGATGTACGGCTCACCCCCGACCAGGCGCTCGGCCTGGCGCTCGTCCTGCACGAACTCGCCAGCAACGCACTCAAATATGGCGCGCTCTCCGTGCCGCAGGGAAAGGTCTCCCTGTCCTGGAGCATCCGAAGCGGCAAGGGCGAGAAGCGGCTCGTGCTGAAGTGGGCGGAAAGCGGCGGCCCCAAGGTCTCGCCGCCCGAGCATCACGGTTTTGGCTCGATCCTCATCCGCCGCAGCCTCGCCAAGGTCATCTCGAGCGAGGTCAGACACGAATATCTGCCTGCTGGCGTGCGCGCCGAGATCTCGATGCCCTTGGAAGGGGCGCCTGATCACAACCCGTAGCGGCTACTCGCCGGAGACGCCGTCGTCGCCATCATCCGGATCATCCGGCCTGCGATTTTCACGATAGATCTGATACGCGACAAGTGCGATCACCGGCCCGAGCAAGGCGCCGATGCCACCCTTGCTGCGAAGCAAAGCCGGCACCGCAGCCATGGCCGCAGCCGTGCCGAGCGTTGCCAGATCGGCCTTGCGCTGCCGTTTCTCCTCGCGCGCCCGCGCCCGTCCGGCCAGCTTGTGGACCAGCAGGATCAGTCCCGCAACGACAAGGAAGCCGCCGCCGAAGCTCAGTGCGGCCTCGACATGACCGAATTTCCGCGCCGCCCACACATAGGCAGCACCGACGAGGAACCCAATCCCGCAAATCCCGAAGATCGTGGCAGCCAGATAGGCGGTTGCAGCCCGCCGGGTTCGCCGAACGGCGAGTCCCGCCTCGCTGGTGGCGATGGAGGCAAACAGTGATGCGAGCATGGGGTCCCCTGGCGTATGTCAGTTACCGGCGCAGCAGCAGCGCAGCGAAGAAGCCCACGCCAGCGGCGATGGCAAGCGAGGTGACCGGCTTTTCCCTGACGGTTGCCAGCAGTTGTTCTTCCATATCTTTGGCATTGGCGCGCATCGCCTCGATGGCGGCTTCGCCCTGGATCTTCAATTGATCGGCGCCCTGGGCCGCCGCCCGCCGCGCGGTGCCGTAGCCGTGCTGGCCAGTCGTCGCCAGCTGCGCCGTAAGCTTTTCCAGGTCCGATTTCAGCTGCTTGATGTCGGCCTCAAGGTCAGTGGCTGTCTTGCTGCCGTTGCCGGTCTTTCCTACCGCGGTTGCCGCCATCTCGATACTCCTTGTCGATTGAGAGGTGACAACGCCCCATTGTCCACTCGGTTCCTTCGATACAACAACCATCGCCGACCATCAGGCGTTTTGCCAGCCCGCCTGCCTGGAAATCTGCAGGCTTGGTGACCAGGCAAGCGAGATGCTTGCTTGTCCAGGGCTGAAAACGATTGTTTTCGCGAGGGCGTACCAGTCGGACGAGATGGTGTTAAGATGTCAATTGTGGCTGCCCTCGATGTGCAGCCTCACTCCCCGCGTCGACCGCATGTTCGCCTCGCTTGTAATGGAGTTTCGAGACGTGCCTGCACCGCTTTCCGGAGTACGAATATTGCTGCTCGAAGACGAGGCGCTGATCGCGCTCGATGTCGAGCAGCTTTGCCGGGACAATGGTGCCGAAGACGTCGTCGTCGCCAGCAGCCTCAGCGAGGTTGGAAGCATCCCCGCCGCATATGACGCGGCCATCCTCGATGTGATGGTCGGAGGCGAACCAACCCTCGATTTCGCCCGCGCCCTTGCCACGCGGCAAATCCCGTTCGTGTTCGCCTCGGGATACGACGACGTGAGCGCGATGTCGGCGGCATTTCCGGAAGTTGCCATCGTCAGGAAGCCCTATGCGGGACCTGATCTGGTCGATGCTGTCGCCGCAAGCCTTGGCAAAGGCGCGCTATCAGGTGATGTTTGATCCCATCACCTGCGCAGCGATCGCATCGGGCCCGTAGTCGGCCTCTCCGGCAATGTCCAGGATTTCCTGCAGCCGGTTGCGGGCACGGCTCACGCGGCTTTTGATCGTGCCCACCGCGCAGCAGCAGATTTCCGCCGCCTCCTCATAGGAGAAGCCGGAAGCGCCGATCAGGATGATCGCCTCGCGCTGATCCTCGGGCAGTTGTTCCAATGCCCGGCGGAAGTCTTCCAGGTCAAGTCGGCCAGGCTGGCTCGGATGCACGGCCAGCCGCGCGGTCATGACGCCGTCGCTGTCCTGCACCTCGCGCCCGCGCTTGCGCATCTGCGAATAGAACTCGTTGCGCAGGATGGTGAACAGCCACGCCTTCAGGTTGGTGCCGGGCTGAAAGCTCGCCTGCTTGTCCCAGGCCTTGACCAGCGTTTCCTGCACCAGATCGTCGGCCCTGTCGGCATTTTGCGACAGCGACATGGCAAATGCGCGCAGCCCGGGAATGGCCGCGAGCAGGTCGCCCTTGAAGCCAGTGGAGGCTGCCATGCGTGTTCAGTCCTTCTGCTGTACAGGTTCGGCTTCTTCCAGCCTGCTAAGCAACTGGGCGAAGCGATCCGGCACCTCGTCGGACACCAGCTCATCATAGTATTGCTTCAGTTTGCGGCCGATTTCAGAATTTGCCCCCAGAGGCTCGCCGTCGTTGAGGCGGCTCTGCTTGGCGCTGACGGCGCCAGTTCTCTGCCTTGTCATATGCTTGTATGCCCTTTTCCCCGTCTCCGGCGTGCTGCCCTCAAGACGACGGCGCGCAACTGCCTCATTCGGTCTCCCGAATTTTGCACAAAACTCGCCAGAAGCGGATAGGTTCCATCGAAAAGGAACTTTTGCACCCGCCAAGCGTTATGAGGGTTCTGCAAGTAGTGCGTGCCGCTTCAAATTCTTGAAATATCGGAAGAGGGAGACGTCAAATCATGACTATTTCCACCAGAATCGCCCCGCACCTGCCTTATCTGCGCCGTTTCTCGCGCGCAGTCTCGGGTTCTCAGGCAAGCGGCGACGCGTTGGTGGCTGCGATGCTTGAGGCGCTCATTGAAAACATCGATGTATTCCCCAAGGCCTCGAGCGACCGCATCGCCCTCTACAAGGTATTTGCACGGCTGTTCACCTCGGTTTCGATCCGCGTGCCCCAGGAAGCGTCGGCGCTGGCCTGGGAAAAGCGTGCTGCGGCCAACCTGTCGGCTGTGGCGCCAAGGGCGCGCCAGGCCTTCCTGCTTGTCGCGGTCGAAGGATTCAGCGACCAGCAGGCCGCCGAAATCCTCGATGCCAGCGACGCGGAATTCGCCGAACTGCTGCAGGAAGCGAGCAACGAAATTTCGCGCCAGGTGGCGACCGACATCCTCATCATCGAGGACGAACCGTTGATTGCCATGGACATCGAGGAGATGGTCGAGAGCCTCGGCCACCGGGTCGTCGGCACTGCGCGCACGCGCGCCGAGGCCACCGCCCTGTTCCAGAAGACGAAGCCCAAGATGATTTTGGCGGACATCCAGTTGGCCGATGGAAGCTCCGGCATCGACGCCGTCAACGAAATGCTGTCGTCGGCGCCACTGCCGGTCATCTTCATCACCGCCTTCCCCGAGCGCCTGCTGACGGGCGAACGCCCCGAGCCGGCATTCCTCGTCACCAAGCCGTTCAACCCCGACATGGTCAAGGCGCTGATAAGTCAGGCCTTGTTCTTTGACAGGCAGGCGAAAGCCGCGGCATAGGTGCCTATCGAAGCCGCCTCACGGAACCAACCGCGGGGCGCCACGTTTTTCATTCGTCATTTGAAGGAGATAGACCATGCTCTACTGGGCGCTCGTATTTCTCGTAGTTGCAATCATTGCAGGTGCGTTGGGCTTCGGCGGCATCGCCGGAACCTCCGCCGGCATCGCGCAGATCCTGTTCTTCATCTTCCTGGCGTTCCTCGTCATCTCGCTCGTCGCGGGCCTGTTCAGGCGCGCGTCATGACGCCGGCAACATGAAGAATGAACCCGAGACTGGAAGCCGGCCCCCTCAGTCGGAATCCAGCGCCGCCGGGTAGCGCTCTCTGATCGGGCGTTGCCCGGCGGTCCCATATCGGAAGGCGCCCGCGGTCGCTGTCCGGTCGCATTGAAGCTAGACGCAACGGCTCCCGGCCGCTGAACAGTGAATGGAGCGAAGGCAGGCTCACGACAAATGGTCCACCCTCACCCCTCCCCCATGGGACAAAGTTCGCGGGTGGACGCTGCACTCTTCCATGCATCGCGCAACGCCGGCATTGCCGTGCTTTACCAGGATCGCAAGCTGCGCACGATCTGGTCGCACAACCTCCAACCTCCCTGGGCCGATCATGTCGACACCAAGACCGGCAACAGCAAGGTGCTGCCGCCGCAGCAGGCCGACCGTCTCGCGGCAGCCAAGAAGAATGTCATTGCCACCGGCATCTCCGGCGGCCTTGAAATCAGCATTGCCGACGGCCCCCACGGGATGCGCTGGTTCGAAGTTTGGATCGACGCCGATACGTCCGAACAGGGCGAGGTCCAGGGCGTCGTCGTCACGGTCATCGAAACCACCGAGCAAAGGCGCCGCGAGCAGACGCTGAAGGCGCTCCTGCGCGAGGTGAGCCACCGTTCCAAGAACCTGCTTGCCATCATCCAGAGCATCGCCAGCCAGACCGGGCATTATTCGGGATCGATCGACGGCTTCCTGGTGAGCTTTCGCGGACGGCTGCAGTCCATCGCCGCCTCGCAGGACCTGATCACCTCGTCGGACTGGCGCGGCGCGGATTTCCGCGAACTGGTGATCAACCAGGTTGGCCGCTACACATTGGACAGCGTGCATGCGATCCGCTTCTCGGGCGAGGATGCCTATCTCAATCCCAACGCGGCGCTGCATGTCGGCCTCGCCATGCATGAGCTTGCCGTCAACTCCATAAGCTACGGCGCGCTTTCGCGCCCCGAGGGCCATGTCGATGTCACCTTGCAGGCTGGCGGACCGGCAGACGCGGCGCACATGACCTTGTGCTGGACCGAGACCATTTCACCGGTCAATGACAAGGCGATCCGCAAGAAGCGGTTCGGCAGCGTGGCGCTTGAACGCGTCGTGCCTGCCGCGCTTGATGGCAGCGCCGAACTCAACATCGGAGACGACATGCTGCAATATCGCCTGGTTATGCCGAGAGCCAACTTCCAGCAGGGTTAGGGTCAGGACCAATCAATCCGCATCAACGAAGTCCTTCGCGTCGACATCTTTTTTGATCGCCAGCCGTCACTGCGAAGGGAACCTTGTGCGCGCGACATCGTTGCGGGGCGGAGGTGTCCGCCATGGAACACATTGCTGCCCTTCTGCTGGTCGTTTCCTGCACCCAAAACCTGTCCGACTGCCGCGAAGTTGCCCCGCCAACGGCGCTCTTCGAGGTATTCGAGGGTTGCCAGTCGGCAATGCCGGAGGCCTTGCGCAGCCTCTCGCCGCAGCATCCACACCTGTTTGCCAAATGCCTGGAAGTGGACCCCGCCCTGGAGGACGACTATGACCAATTGACCTGGCATGTCCTGCCCAATGGTACACTCGAGGCGAAACTTTCAGTCTCCAACGTCATGACTGCATCCGGCACCGCCACCGACGAACGCAGACTTGCCATCGATCCGGCGGCAATGAAGTAGGCTCACAACGGAAATGGAGCGCGACGAAATTTGATTCCGGAATTCGAGCCGATGCGTTATGTGTCGGCGCGGGGACGATATTGAAGTGAGAGGATCTATCACATGAAGAAAGTCATCCTGGCTGTCGCAGCCGTCCTTGCGATTTCCGGCTGCACAACCACTGAGCGCGACGTGGCGACAGGTGCTGGCGTTGGCGCGGTCGCGGGCGCCATCGTAGGCGGCGGCAGGGGCGCGGTCATCGGCACGGCTGTGGGCGCTGCATCCGGCCTGCTGGTGCGCAACCTGCGCAACGGTTACTGCGAGTATCGCAACAGCCGCGGCCAGCTCTATACCGCTCGCTGCCGCTAAGGCCCGGCTATCGGAACCCGGCGCGCGATAATCGGCGCCGGGTTCTTCTCTGCCCATAGCCTTCAGCTGCGATAGGGTATGTCGATCTCGACCCGCAGCCCGTTGTAGCCGAAATGCCGTTCGATCCGGCCTCCGAGCTCGCGCTTGATGTTCATGTCGATCAGCCTGGTGCCAAATCCTATGTCCTTAGGGGCGGAGACGGCCCTGCCGTTGCGCTCGGCCCAGTTGAGCAGCAGCCGTGTCTCCCTGCCTTGCCGCTTCAGCGCCCAATCGACCTTCAGCACATGCACGGAGTTGGCCGCCTCGCCATATTTCAGCGCATTAGTCGCCAATTCATGAAAGGTCAGGCCAAGCGCCTGTGTCGTCGTTTCATCGAGCTCGACCGCTGGGCCTTTCATCATGCCTTCCGGCAGTTCCTTGCCGAAAACCTGTGCCAATTCTATGCGCAACAACTCGCTGAGGTCGGCCTTTTGCCAGCGCGAGCGCGTCAGCATGTCCTGGGAGGCGGCCATCGCCTGGAGCCGAGCCGCAAAGGATGACGAGAACTCGTCGACGTCCTTTGACCGCGCCGCCGTCTGCCGTGCAATGGCGAGAACACGGGCGATCGAATTCTTGATGCGATGCTTCATCTCCTGAAGCATCAGGTCCTTTTCCAGCAGGCTCTTTGCAGTCGATTCGTGAAGTTTGGCCACCGCCTCGTAGGCGCGCTGCTGGTAGCGCGCCACGAGCGCAATGGCGCCGGCCAGCACAAGGCCGAACAGGCCCAGCAGCAGCGGCGCTGCCTGCGGCGACGGCGGCACGAAGGCGGTGCTCGGGCGAAAGTTGACCGTCCACTTTCGCCCCGCGACAATGGTCTCGCGCGTGACGGAAAAATCCTCGCCAAATCGGGGAGCAGGCGGAGCTTCCGAGCGGAACAGCAAGGTGTCGTCACCTCTCGTACCGTCAAACACTTCGACTGAAACCGGCAGCAGCGGTGCCTTGCCGAGCGCGGCCTGGAACAATTCAGCCGTGCGGAAAGCAAAATAGAGAAAGCCCGCCGGGGCCGAACCTTGTCCAGGCCGATGGTCAACTCGCGAAAAGACCAGCACGCCCGGCTGCGGTGCCTGGCCCTCGGCGGCCGGCCCAAGCAACAGGCGGCCGGTTGCCCGCGGCTCGCCTTTTGCCGCCATCGCCTGCTCGATGGCGACGCGCCGAGGTGGATCGGTCGCCATGTCGAAGCCGAGGGCGTCGAGCCCCGTCTGGCTCATCGGCTCGACCAGCACGAGCGGGGCACGCCAGTGATTTTGCGTATCGGGAAATGGCTTCCGGTCGATGCCGTAGCCGTCCTTCAGCTCGCGAGCGATCCCGTCTTCGTTGTCGCTGCCGACGAATCTGAGAAAGCCGATGCTGCTCAGCCCCGGAAAATTCTTGGTCACGCCGAGCGAGTTGAAGAAGTTGCCAAACTGCTCGCGCGAGACCTGGCCCTGCTGGGCCGTGAACATGGCCTGGGTCGCCCGCATCAAGGCCAGGTCGAACTCGATCCCGTTCTCGATCCGCCCAAGCGCGTCATCGGCGACCGACTGGAACTTGATGCGCGCGGCTTCAATAGTCGCGAGATAGACGAGCCCAGCCATAGTCAGGCTGACCAGCGTTACCGCCGCGAATATCAGGCTTGGGATGTGTTTTCTCAAACTGACCGGCTCTTGTCTCCCTCTGGGCCATTAAAGCACGATCCCGAAAAGTAGAAACCGCTTTTAGCGGCGACATACGCAAGTCATCGCCTTGCGCGAGATCCATCCGGTGTTGCCGGGACTTCAGGCGGCATTCTGCATCGCCCCCGGCCCCGGCGCTGCGCCAAGTGGACACTTGCCGAGGATGATCATGCCAAGCACCTCGTCCTTGGTCACGTCCTGGGTCCGCGCGGTGCCGACTACCTGGCCGTTTTTCATCACGCAGACACGGTCGGCAAGGTCGAACACGTCATGGATGTCGTGGCTGATCAGGAAGATGCCGATGCCTTCGGCCTTGAGTTGCTTGACCAGTTCGCCGACCTGCGCCGTCTCCTGCGGCCCAAGCGCGGCGGTCGGCTCATCCATGATCAGGATGCGCGCGTTGAACAGGATGGCGCGGGCGATCGCCACCGACTGGCGCTGGCCACCGGACAGCTTGCTGACCGGATCCTTGAACCGCTGGAAGCGCGGATTGAGCCGGCCCATCACCTTGCGCGCCTCCGCCTCCATGGCGACGTCGTCGAGCGTGCCATAGGCCGTCATGATCTCGCGGCCGAGGAAGAGATTGGCCGCGGCGTCGACATTGTCGGCCAGCGCAAGCGTCTGGTAGATCGTCTCGATGCCGTATTTCTTGGCGTCGCGCGGATTGGCGATCTGCGCCTCCTCGCCATTGACGAAAATGGTGCCACTGTCGCGCTTGTAGGCGCCCGACAGGATCTTGATCAGCGTCGACTTGCCGGCACCGTTGTGGCCGAGCAGGGCAACGACTTCGCCCGGGAAAAGGTCGATCGATGCATCGTCGACCGCACGGATGCCGCCGAAGGCGATCGAGATATTCTGGAGGTCGACAAGGGGAATGCGGGGTTTTTCCATGATCCTGGCTCCCGAAATCGTTAAACGCGCTTGCGATAGAGCGTGTCGAGCCAGACGGCCACGACCAGCACCATGCCGACGACGATGTTTTGCAGCGGCGTATCGAGGCCGAGCAGCACCATGCCCGATTGCAGCGACTGCATCAAAAGCGCGCCCAGCATCGCACCCGCCACCGTGCCCGAGCCGCCGGCCAGCGACGTGCCGCCGATGACGGCGGCCGCGATCACCAGCAGTTCATCCAGCGTGCCCATGACGTTGGTCGAGGCGTTCTGGCGTGCCGACGAAATCGCCGCGCTGACGGCAGTGAGCAGCCCCATGATCATGAAAATCTTCATTGTCACCCAGCGGGTGTTGATGCCGGCGAGTTCAGCCGCCTCCGGGTTGCCGCCGATGGCGAAGACGTAGCGGCCGAAACGGGTGCGGGTGGTGACGAAGGTCATGATCACGCCGATGGCGACCGCCATCAGCACCGGTATGGCGATACCGTGGGCGATGAACAGGCCGCCTTCAGGGAGAGCGATTCCGTTGGCCTCGGCATATTTGCGCACGATGCCGATCGGCCAGGGGTAAGAATTGGCGATCCAGACCGCGCCGATGATCGCGCCGCAGGTGACGACGCCGAGGAACACCTCGGCCCAGACCGGGCGCAGCGGAAACTTGAAGCGCTTGCGCTGTCGGCGGCCATTCATGAGCATCAGCACGACCGCAATGCAGGCGACCGCGGCAATGATCCAGCTCCAGGTCGCACCTATCGAGCCGGCCGGGCCACCGCCCATCAGCTGGAAGGTCGGGTCGAGCGGCGCGACCGTGCGCCCCGAGGTCACCCACCAGGCAGCACCGCGCCAGACAAGCAGTCCGCCCAGCGTGACGATGAAGGCCGGGATGGCGAGATAGGCAATGAGAAAACCCTGGAGGGCGCCGATGACGAGGCCGATCGCGAGGCCGACCGCCAGCGCAATGACCCAAATCCAGGGATCGCCGAGCGGCATGCCGATGACGCGCGGCAGGAACTCTGCCTGGGTGACGCCCATCACCATGCCGATGAAGCCCTGCACCGAACCGACCGACAGGTCGATATTGCGGGTGACGATCACCAGCACCATGCCCGTCGCCATGATGGCCACGGAGGCCGACTGGACCGACAGGTTCCAAAGGTTGCGCGGCGTCAGGAACAGGCCGCCGGAGAGGATGTGCAGCCCGACCCAGATCAGCAGCAGCGCACCGATCATGCCGAGCATGCGGGTGTCGATTTCCGTGTCCCTGAGGAAGCGTCCGACGAGATTGAGCTCAGTCGTTCGCGCACGGTCAGCGGGCGCGTTGGAAGTCGTGTCTGTCATCGTTACCTCCCGACCGGCTGGCCGTCTTGGCAGCAACCGGTGCGCGCATGATAGGAGCAATCCGCTCAGTCATGAAGCGGGCGCTTTTTCCGACAACGCCGCGGCCCTCAAAGGGCCGCGGCGTTGAATCGGTCGGGACCGAAAGTCCTAGTTGCAGGCAGCGACGGAACCCGCCGCAACGCCCTGGCAGACCACGTCCTTGCCAACCCAGCCGGCGTCGATGACGACGTTGAGGTTGTCCTTGGTGATCGGAACCGGGGTGAGGAAGACGGAATTCAATTCGAGGCCACCAGGCGTCTTGAACTTGGTGACGTTGGCGATCTCTTCCATCTTCTTGCCGTCGGCCAGCTGCGAGGCGATTTCGGCTGCGTTCTTGCCGAGTTCGCGCGCATCCTTCCACACCGACACGGTCTGGGTGCCGAGCGCGATGCGGTTCAGCGCGGCATGGTCGCCGTCCTGGCCCGACACCGGCACCGAGCCGGCAAGACCCTGCGCCTGGAGAGCAGCGATGGCACCGCCAGCGGTGCCGTCGTTGGATGCCACCACCGCATCGACCTTGTTGTCGTTGGCGGTCAGGAACTGCTCCATGTTCTTCTGGGCGTTGGCCGGCAGCCAGCCATCGGTATAGGCCTCGCCGACATTCTTGATCTTGCCGGCGTCGATGGCGCCTTTCAGCACTTCCATCTGGCCGGCGAACAGGAAGTCGGCATTCGGGTCGGCGCCATTGCCCTTGATGAAGACGTAGTTGCCTTCCGGCTTGGCAGCAAGGACGCCGCGGGCCTGCATGCGGCCGACTTCCTTGTTGTCGAAGGTGAGGTAGAAGGCATCCTTGTTCTCGATCAGACGGTCGTAGCCGACGACCGGAATGCCTTCCGAGACCGCCTTGTCGACGGCCGGGCCGATGGCCGACGCATCCTGCGCCAGGATGATCAGCGCATTGGCGCCCTGCGAGATCAGGCTCTCGACGTCGGTGAGCTGCTTGGCCGGAGACGACTGCGCGTCAGCCGAGATGTACTTGTCGCCGGCGGCCTCGATGGCGGCCTTCATGGCGGCCTCGTCGGTCTTCCAACGTTCTTCCTGGAAATTGGACCAGGACACGCCAACGACCTTGTCCTTCGCCTCGGCCACTGCCGCAAGCGACAGAGTCATGGCGACGCCCGCCAGAATGGCGGTGGTAAACTTCTTCATGATTTCCTCCCTGCGCCCCTTGGGCGCACTGCTTCTGCGGTAGCCCTTGGAGAAGCCCATTTTTTCGAGCCTCGAAAAAATAGTGACTCAACGTCCAGCCGCTGTCAACACGCTTTCGTCAGCCCGTTTTCGTTTTTTCGGGAGTCGAAATAAATGGAGACAAGGTTCGGCGTCTCTGGCACAATTAACCGTGCATGAGCCCGAAAATAGGTCGATTTTTGGCAAGGATCATGCACACAACTAATATTCTACAGTGCCTCTGCTGGTCCGGGAGGCTGGCGCTGTAGAAGGCGCAAGAGCCTGCCGCAGGATATGGCTGCGCTGCGCCGGGAGGAAGAAGAACACATGTCGGTCGGCATACGCCATGACGATCTGAGGCGGCGCAACCGCGCCATGGTCATCTCGGCGGTCCGCCGCGCGAGCCAGCCGTCGCGCACCGAGATCGCCGCCGCCACCGGCCTCAGCCATTCCACGATTTCGACCATCTCCTCCGACCTCATCGCCGAGGGCATCCTCGCCGAGGCCAAGAGCGGCGAGCCGGCATCGATGAAGCGGGGTCGACCGCAGGTGGCGCTGGCGCTCGACCCGAAGGCCGCGGCCATCGTCGCCGTCGTGCTGTCGCTGAACCATCTCTCCGCAGCCGTCATCGACTATGCCGGCAACACCATCGTCGAGGACAGCGCCAAGCTTTCGACCCAGAAAATGTCGGCCGAGGCGCTGGTCGAGGAGTGCGTCGGCATGGTGCGCCGGCTGGTGCGCCGCGTCGATCCGGCGGAGGGGCGGGTCCTGCGCATCGGGCTGGCCGTCCAGGGCATCACCGATTCCGGCTCACGCAAGCTCCTGTGGTCGCCGATCACGCCGCATGACGACATCCCCTTCGCCGACAGGCTGGAAGAGGAGTTCGGCGTGCCTGTGACGGTCGAGAACGACTGCAACATGATCGCCGAGGCGCTGCGCTGGCGGAATCCCGAACGCTATCGCGACGACTTCATCGCCATCCTGCTGTCGCACGGCATCGGCATGGGGCTCGTTATCAAGGGCGAACTGTTCACCGGCACGCTGTCGTCGGGCGGCGAGTTCGGCCACATGATCCACCGTCCCGATGGCGCGCTGTGCCGCTGCGGCCGGCGCGGCTGCATCGAGGCCTATGCCGGCAACTACGCCATCTGGCGCAATGCCAGGCTGGGCGACGAGAATGCCGAGCCCCTCGCCGACCTCTCCGATGCGGACATCAAGGCCCTCGCCGACGCCGCGCGCGACCATGACGGGCCCGAGCGCCAGGCCTTCCGCAAGGCCGGCGAGGCCATCGGCTTCGGCCTCGGCTCGATGTTCGCCCTGTTCGATCCGGCACCGCTCGCCTTCGTCGGCGTCGGCGCGACCGCCTTCGACCTGATGGAACCGCATCTGCGCGCGGCGCTGGCCAAGACGGCCGGCGGCGTGCATTCCAAGGCGATCTCCTTCGACACCGAGCCGGACGAGGTCCCGCTCATCAAGGAAGGTTGCACCAAGCGCGCCCTGCTCTATGTCGACCAGGAGATCTTCGCGCCCGCAGCGGCTCCGCGCCGCACCGACGTCGCCGAAGCCTAATCCTCGCGGATGGCGTAGCCGGCGCCGCGGATGGTGCGGATGACGTCGGGCATGCGGCCGGTGTTGACCGCCTTGCGCAACCGCCCGACATGCACGTCCACGGTGCGCTCGTCGATATAGATCGTCTCGCCCCAGACATTGTCGAGCAATTGGCCGCGCGAGAACACCCGGCCCGGATGCCGCATCATGAATTCGAGCAGGCGGAATTCGGTCGGCCCGAGCTTGATTTCACTCTTCTTGCGGTAGACCCGGTGCGATTCACGGTCGAGTACGATGTCGCCGACCTTGAGCACCGACGACAGCACCTCAGGCTTGGCCCGGCGCAGCAGCGCCTTGACCCGCGCCATGAACTCCGGCGTCGAGAAGGGCTTGACCAGATAGTCGTCGGCGCCGGTCGACAGCCCGCGCACCCTATCGCTCTCTTCGCCGCGCGCCGTCAGCATGATGATCGGCAGACGTTCCGTCTCGGGCCGCATCCGGAGCCGGCGGCAGAGCTCGATGCCTGATATCGCCGGCACCATCCAGTCGAGTACGAGCAGGTCCGGCACGTTCTCCTGAAGCCGGATTTCGGCCTCGTCGCCACGGGTGACGACTTCGACCTGGTAACCTTCGGACTCGAGATTGTAGCGAAGCAGCACGCCCAGCGGCTCTTCATCCTCGACGACCATGACCTTGGGGGCGATCATCGGCTGTCCTCTTTCTTGGCACATGACCCGGAGCCATGCGCAGCTTCAACGTGCTGCAGCGTCCATTGCACGTCCAGGCGGACGCGCGGCGCTGCCGAATTCAAGCGTTCGGAACCATTGAAGTGGTTTCGTCGACCTTCGGGCGGTTCAACGGCAACTGCGTGCCCGTCACCACGAAATAGGCGTTCTCGGCGATGTTGGTGACATGGTCGCCGATGCGCTCGAGGTTCTTGGCGCAGAACAGCAGATGCGTGCAGGGAGTGATGTTGCGCGGATCCTCCATCATGTAGGTCAGGAGCTCGCGGAACACGGCCGTATATTGGATGTCGATCTTCTGGTCGTCGGCGCGCAGTTCCTTCAGGCCCTCGGCCTGGCGCGCGACATAGAGTTCGACGACGCCGCGCACCTGCGCCATCACCAGTTGCGCCATCGCGTCGATGGAGTGCGAGAATGTCCGCGGCAGCGGCGACTGGCCGACGGCGCCGACGCGCTTGGCGATGTTCTTGGCAAGGTCGCCGATCCGTTCGAGATCGCCGGCCATACGGATGGCGCTGACCACGGTGCGCAGGTCCTGCGCCATCGGCTGGCGCTTAGCGATCAGCGTGATCGCGCTGTTGTCGAGCTCGCGCTGCTTGGCGTCCATGATCGTGTCGTCGGCGACGACGTTCTGCGCCAGCGCCTGGTCGGACGAAAGTAGCGCCCGGATCGAGCCCTCAACCATCGCGCCGGCCAGGTCGCCCATGTCGCGGATGACCTGGTCGACGTGTTTCAATTCTTCGTCGAAGGACCGGACTGTGTGCTCGCCCATGATCGTATCCTCGTCTGCTGCTGTGTCTGGCGGCGATCACTCAGCCGAAGCGGCCGGTGATGTAGTCCTGCGTCCGCTTGTCGTCCGGGTTGGTGAACATCTTGTCGGTCGGGCCCTCCTCGACGAGATAGCCGAGGTGGAACATCGCCGTGCGCTGCGACACGCGCGCCGCCTGCTGCATCGAATGGGTGACGATGACGATGGTGTAGTTCTCGCGCAACTCGTCGATCAGCTCCTCCACCTTGGCGGTGGCGATGGGGTCCAGCGCCGAGCATGGCTCGTCCATCAGGATCACCTCGGGCGAAACGGCAATGGCGCGGGCGATGCACAGGCGCTGCTGCTGGCCGCCCGACAGGCCGGTGCCCGGCTCGTTGAGGCGGTCCTTGGCCTCGTTCCACAGCGCCGCCTTCTGCAGGCTTTTCTCGACGATCTCGTCGAGCTCGGCCTTGTTCTTGGCCAGCCCGTGGATACGCGGACCGTAGGCGACGTTCTCGTAGATCGACTTGGGGAACGGGTTCGGCTTCTGGAACACCATGCCGACGCGGGCGCGCAGTTCCACCACGTCGATCCTGGGATCGTAGATGTCTTCATCGTCGAGCGTGATCATGCCGCCGACGCGGGCGCCATCGATCGTGTCGTTCATGCGGTTGAGGCAGCGCAGGAAGGTCGACTTGCCGCAGCCCGACGGGCCGATCAGCGCCGTCACCTGGTTCTGCCGCACCTGGAGATCGACCCCGAACAGCGCCTGCTTCTCGCCATAGTGCACGGTCACCTTTTCGCCGCGCATCTTGATGATATCGTTCGGTCTGTTCATCTCGGCGTTCACCGCGTCCTCGAGGGTTTTGTCGGTCATGATGTTCATAGCTATGTGCCCCTTGTCCACGCCTACCAGCGCCGCTCGAAACGCCGCCTGAGGACGATGGCGACGATGTTCATGGCCATCAGGAAGACCAGCAGGATGATAATTGCGCCCGACATGCGCTCGACGAAGGCGCGCTCGGCCTCGTTGGCCCACATGTAGATCTGTACAGGCAGCGCGGTTGCCGGATCAAACGGCGTCTTGGGATAGTCCGCGACGAAGGCGACCATGCCGATCAGAAGCAAGGGTGCCGTCTCGCCGAGCGCGCGCGCCAGGCCGATGATCGTGCCGGTCAGGATGCCGGGGGCGGCGAGCGGCAGGATGTGCTGGAACACCATCTGCATCTTGGACGCACCGAGACCCAGCGCTGCCGAGCGGATCGACGGCGGCACCGCGGCAAGGGCCGCACGCGTCGCGATGATGATGGTCGGCAAGGTCATCAGCGTCAGCACCAGGCCGCCGACGACGGAAGCCGAGCGCGGCAGGCCGAGGAAGTTGATGAAGACGGCCAGTCCGAGCAGGCCGAAGACGATCGACGGCACGGCGGCGAGGTTATTGATATTGACCTCGATCAGGTCGGTGAAGCGGCTCTTCTTGGCGAACTCCTCGAGATAGATCGAAGCGGCGACGCCGATCGGCAGCGCCAGCAACAGCACGATCCCCATCATGTAGAACGAACCGATGAGAGCGACGCCGACGCCCGAGGTTTCCGGCCGGCTGGAGGCGCCGAAGCTGAACAGGCCGGTGTTGAAGTGCTCGCTCATGGCGCCTTCGGCCTTGAGCTTGTTCATCCACTCGACCTGCTGGTCGGAGACCTTGCGGCGGCTTTCGGGCACCGAGAGGTCGATCTGGCCCTTGTAGGCGGAGTCGAGATTGGCGGCCGCCAGGATGTCGACTTCCTGTACGGTGCCGATGACCGAGGGATCGGCCATGACGATCGCCCTGAGCTGCACGCGCGAGCCGTCGGACAGGAAACCCTTGAGCTTGCGCACCATGGCCTTGTCGTTCGGGTCGATGCCAAGCTTTTGGATCAGCGCGGTCTCGGCGAGCTTGGGATAGTTCGCCGTGACCAGCACATTCGGATCGGTCGCCCGCTTGTTGTTCGGGTCGATGATCTTTTCGTCGAAGTCGACCTGCAGCGTCACCGTCGTCTGCCAGAAGGCGGTATAGCCCTTGGAGATGATCGAGGTCAGCATGATGGCGAGGAACGTCAGGCCGATCGCGATGGCGAGCACGCCGTAGAGACGGAACCGCCGCTCGGCTGCGTAGCGCTTCTTGAGGCCGATGTCGCGGCGCGGTCGCGCCTGCGCCGTGGTCAGCGTGTCGATCGCAAGTTCGTTCATTCGTACTGCTCCCGGTACTTGCGGACGATGTAGAGCGCGACGATGTTCATCACCAAGGTCAGCGCGAAAAGCGTGATGCCGAGCGCGAAAGCGACGAGCGTCTGCGGCGTGTTGAACTCGAGGTCACCGGTCAGCTGGTTGACGATCTTGACGGTGATGGTCGTCATCGCCTCGAATGGGTTGAGCGTCAGATTGGCCGCGACGCCGGCCGCCAGAACCACGATCATCGTCTCGCCGATGGCGCGCGAGGCGGTGAGCAGGATGGCGCCGACAATGCCAGGCAAGGCGGCGGGCAGGATGACGCGCTTGATCGTCTCGGAGCGCGTGGCCCCCAGGCCGAGCGAGCCGTCGCGCATGGCGCGCGGCACGGCGGTGATGATGTCGTCGGAGAGCGACGAAACGACCGGGATCAGCATCACGCCCATCACCAGGCCGGCGGTCAGGATCGACTGCGCCTGGATGAAGGGCGTTCCGCCAGCAAGGGCAGCACTGATGTCGCGCAGGAATGGCCCCAGCGTGACGAGCGCGAAGATACCGTAGACGATGGTCGGGATGCCGGCGAGCAGTTCCAGCGCCGGCTTGACCACCGCCCGCACCTTGGGCGCGGCGTACTCGGACATGTAAACCGCCGACATCAGGCCGACGGGCACGGCGACCAAAAGAGCGACGAAGGCAATGTAGAGCGTGCCGGCGAGCAGCGGGATCAGGCCGAACTGGCCCTCCGCGCCGCCAGAGCCGGCGGCTGCGAACCGCGGATCCCACACCGTGCCGAAGAAGAAGCTCGTCATCGGCACCTTCTCGAAGAAGGCGATGGTCTGGAACAGCATCGACAGCACGATGCCGATCGTCGTCAGGATGGCGATGGTCGAGGCGCCCAGCAGCCCCCACAGCATCACCTTCTCGACATTGTTGCGGGCGCGAGAGCGCGGGCTGATGCGGCTGAGCCCATAGACGGCGCCCACCAGGGCAAGGCCGATCGACACGATTGCGGCGATCAGATCGAGTCGGTCGGAGACGCGGTTTGCTTCCGCCGCGATCGGGATCATGTAGTCCTTCGTATCGGGCGCAAGAGCCACGCCCTTGGCGGCGAGCTTCGGCTGCAATTCGGCGAAGCTCGAAGGCAGTGCGGCGAGGTCCTTGGCGTCGAGACGGCGCATGCCGCCGGCGAGGCTCTTGACCAGGCCCGCCGCCAGATCTTCATGCGCGACGGTGCCGTCGGCGACATCGGCAGGCAGGGCCGAATGGATATGGCGGTTGAGATAGGCGCTCGCGCCCGTATCCCAGGCGGCGAGGAACAGCACGGCCGGAATGACGGCCGTCAGGAACGCCCACCAGCCATGGTAGTGCGCCCGCGAGTGCGGCTTGACCGTGCCATCGTCCTGCGCGCGCGCCCTCTGCCGGCCGAGCACGAAGGCTGCGAGGCCGATTGCGAGAACGATTGCGAAGACGAGCAGGAATGACATGGGCCGGCCTCGGTGGGTTCAGGTCGAATGCCCGGCAGGATGCCAGGCAGGGTTCCGTGGGGCGCCGGCCTTTCCGGCGCCCCACGGCAGTTCGGTAGTTACATGGTCTTGCCGGTTTCGAAGGCGTCGCGCTGCGCTGCGCGCTCAGCATCGGGAGCAGCAACCAGGCCGTAGTCGGCGAGCGGGCCTTCCGGACCAACCATCTGGTCGTCGAGGAAGAACTCGACATATTCCTTGAGGCCGGGGATCACGCCGAGATGCGCCTTCTTGACGTAGAAGAACAGCGGACGCGAAACCGGATACTCGCCCTTGGCGATGGTCTCGACCGAAGGCGTCACGCCGCCCACGGTGGCGACCTTCAGCTTGTCGGCGTTGTTTTCGTAGAAGGCCAGGCCGAACACGCCGACGCCGGTCTTGTTGCTGTCGATGCGGGCCAGCGTCTCGGAATAGTCGCCGTCGATGTCGACAGCCTTGCCGTCCTTGCGCACCGCCTTGCAGGCGGCTTCGGCGGCCTTGTCGTCGAGGCCCGACGCCTTGCCGGCTTCGACGCCACCAAGCGACTTGCAGCCGGCGATCAGCAGCTTCTCTTCGAAGACCTCACGGGTGCCATGCTTCTCGCCCGGAATGTAGGAGGCGATGTCCCAGTCGGGCAGGCTCGAATTGACCTGGTTCCACTTGGTGTTCGGGTTGTCGACCAGCTTGCCGTCGACGACGATCTTGGCGGCCAGCGCCTTGTAGACGTCTTCCGGCGTCAGCGCCCAGTCCGGACCATTGATGTCGGTGGCGAAGACGATGCCGTCATAGCCGATCTTGACTTCCTGGATGTCCTTGACGCCGGCGTCGACGCAGGACTTGAGCTCGTCCTTCTTCATGGCGCGCGAGGAGTTGGCGATGTCGATGGTGTTTTCGCCGACGCCCTTGCAGAATTCCTTGATGCCGGCGCCCGAACCGCCCGACTCGACGACCGGGGTCTTGAAGTTCGAGAAGGTCTCGCCAAAATGTTCGGCGACGATCTTGGCATAAGGCAGAACGGTCGAAGAACCTGCGACCTGGACCTGATCACGAGCCGAGGCGTAGCCTACCGAGGCGGCAATCGCGAAGGCCGCGGCCGACGCGGTGAGAAGAGCTTTTTTCATTGGGGCCTGCTCCTTTTGGAGTATCTCGTATGACGCCTTTCTTCGGCGCCCGGTGAGCCAATAGCCCCCCTCTATTACAGTTGGATGACAGTTTCATGTCACCCCGGTAACGGTCGCTGTGCATAGCCGCAAAGGGTCTGCGAGGCCGCTGCTTTCCGGCGCGAGGCAAACAACAGAAGGCCCGCGAAAGCAAGCCGCCCGCCTAGCGGGCAACCATAGTTTCGCACGGCTGTCTGTCACATTTCCACAGTATTGGAAGGATTCGGGTTAGCCCGCGCCGCGACGTGCCTCGCCAGTCCACGACCAGCGCTCGATCTTTTCCAGCAGGGCACGCGGGCTGATCGGCTTGGGCAGATAGTCGTCCATGCCCGCTTCGAGACAACGTTCCTTGTCGCCCTTCAGCGCGTGTGCCGTAACCCCGATGATCGGCACGCGGGTGCCGGTGCCGCGCTCGGCTTTGCGGATTTCGCTGGTCGCCTCGAGCCCGTTCATGTCAGGCATCGAGACATCCATCAGGATCATCCGCGGCTGGCGCTCGCCATAGGCGGCGACCGCCTTGCGGCCGTTGGCAACGATCTCGAAGGACAGGTCGGTCTCGGCGAGGATCTGGCTGAACACCATCTGGTTCACCTCATTGTCCTCGGCGACCAGTATGTCCAGCCCCCCCTCGCCCGCTGGACGCTGCCCATTGTGCAGGCGTGTGACGTTGCCGGCATCCTTTACAACAGGGCTAGCCGGCATTTCCGCCTCCGCCGCCTGCGCCGCGGTGAGCTTTGGCGCACGCCGCTTCTGAATCGTAGCCACCAGCGCCTCGAGCAACGCCGACGAACGCGCCGGCTTGATCAGCTGAGCGTCAAGGGCAAGGTCGCCGTGCGACGGCCCCGAAAGCGACTGGTCCACCGAGGTCAGCATGACAACAGGGGTGTCGGCGATACCTGGAGTGCGCCTGAGGATACGCGCCATCTCGGCCCCGGTCATTCCCGGCATCTGGTAGTCGAGGATGACGCAATCGACCTTGACGCCGAGCGCGTCCGCGGCCTTGAGCACCTCAAGCCCCTCCGTGCCGCTGCACGCCGCACAGGAATCGAAGCCCCACGACGTCATCTGCTCGGTCAGGATCGTGCGGTTGACGGCGTTGTCGTCGACGATCAGCACGCGCGCGCCGCTGACATCGACGAGAGCTGCCGGCCGCGTCTCCAGCCTTCCCGCATTAGGCAGCGTCAACGTCACCCAGAAGGTCGACCCCACGCCCTCGGTGCTCTCGACGCCGATCGTGCCGCCCATCAACTCGACGAGGCGCGAGGTGATGGCGAGGCCGAGGCCGGTTCCCTCGTGGCGGCGGGTCGAGGACGCGTCGACCTGGCTGAACTTCTCGAACACCAGCTTGAGCTTGCCTTCGGGGATGCCGATGCCGGTATCGGTGACCTCGAAGCGCAGCTTCGTCACATCGCCTTCGGCCTCGCCGGCCACGTCGATCAGCACATGGCCGGCATCGGTGAACTTGACCGCATTGCCGAGCAGGTTGGTGATGATCTGCCTGATCCGCCCGACATCGCCGACATAGAGATGGCGCAGATCGGCCTGCACCCTCACGATCAGTTCGAGGTCCTTCTCCTTGGCCCTGGTCGACATCAGCGTGGCGACGTCCTCGATCGCCTCCGACAGCTTGAACGGGCTGGGATCGAGTACCAGCTGGCCAGCGTCGATCTTCGAAAAATCGAGGATGTCGTTGATGATCGTCAACAGCGCGTTCCCGGATTTGACGATGATGTCGGTGAAGGTCTTCTGCTTCGGGTTCAGATCCGACTTGGCCAGCAGTTCCGCCATGCCGAGCACGCCGTTCATCGGCGTCCGGATCTCGTGGCTCATGTTGGCCAGGAACTCGGACTTGGCGCGGTCGGCAAGCACGGCCCGGCGCTGCGCCTCTCCCAGTTCCTTCTCGCGCTGCTTGAGTTCGGTGATGTCGGTGGTCGAGCCGATCAGATAATACGAGCCGTCGGAGGCCACCATCGCGCCCTTGCGGGCAAACTGGTGGCGTGTCGAACCGTCGGCTTCCGTTGCGGTTTCCTCGACCTCGATGGTGGCGCCACTGCGCATGACCTCGCGGTCGGTCTCCATGAAAGCTTCGCCTTCGGGGCCGAAGACCTCGGCGTCGGTCTTGCCGATGGCGTCATGCTTGGAATAGCCGGTTAGCTCACACCACCCCTGGTTCACATACATCAGCTTCAGGTCTTCGCGCTTGGCGTAGATCGACACCGGCACGTTGTCGATCAGACTGCGGAACACTTCGTTCTCGCGCATGCTTTCCTGCAATGCGCGCTCGCGCTGCTTGAGCTCGGTGATATCGACCCGCACGCCGACATAGGTTCCGTCGGCCAGCCGTTGGTCATAGACCTGATACCAGCGACCGTCGGGATTGCGCCGCTCGCGCAAGGCCTGCGTAGCATGGTAGCGGGCAGTCATGCCTTCGATCCAGGCTTCTGGGTCGGCGTCGTAGAGCGCATCGAGATCGGCGTCTCCGGTATCCCGATAGTAGCCGGACCGCTGGGCCAGAACGAGGCTGTCCCGGAGCGAACCGCCTTGGGCCAGGACCGGCGCAAGTGCTGGCAGCGCCCCCCTGAGCTTGTCGTTGGCGAACACGAAGCTGTCGTCGCGGTCATAGATGATGACGCCCGCCGGCAACGCCTCCAGCACGGCGGCCAGCCTTCGGCGGGCATCGACGGCTTCGGCCTCGCGGCGCTTCAGTTCGGTCACGTCGAAGATGAAGCCGGCGACGTAGTGCTTGCCGCTGTCGGTCGAAACCCGGTGCTTGCGAATGATCCGCCAGCGCCCGATGCCGGCGACCTCGAAATCCTCCTCGACCTCGTAGCGTTCGCCGGTGCGCAGCACATGCCGCTCGGACTGCTCGAACTGCCGGGCGTCACCTGCGGGATGAAAATCCTCAGCGCGTTTTCCGACCATGAATTCGGGCCGCGTTCCCAAGATCTGGGCGAAGGCCTCGTTGACGATGACGTAGCGCAGCTGGTCGTCCTTGATGAACATCGGGTCGCGGACGCCGTCGATGACGGTTTCCGCCAGCCTGGACCGCTCCAGCGCTTCGGCTGCCTCGTCCTCGCGGCGCTTCATCTCCGAGATGTCGCAATAGCTGACCAGCCGCTTGCCGCCCGAAAGTGCGGTCACCGAGTAGATCAAGGTGTGGCCCTTGACGCGGCCGAATTCGCGCGGCGCCACGTCTCCGCCAAGGATTTCCGCCTCGCGCGAGGCGACGTAGCCAGCCCATTCCGCGTCAGAGATGGCGTACGCGCCATTCGCGCGCTGCAGTTCCATCATGTCCCGAAAGCTGCAGCCAGCCGAAATCTGGTCGGCCTTGATATCATTCCACGTCGCGCAATAGGCCTTGTTGACGAACAGCACCGTGAGGTCGGCATCGACCAGCACGACCCCCATGTTCATGGAGTCAATGGTGCGTTCGAGATCGGCACAGGTAAGGTTGGCCTCGGCGCCAAGCGATGACGCAGCCCTTTCGGCGACATGCCGGCGGCCATCGGCCACGCCCCTGACCGGATCGTTGGCATCCGGCCCCAGATATTTCCGCATCCCGTCCAGCCCTGCGTCAATGGGCAGGCCGTCCCTCCGCAGCCCGCCGCAACGAAGCATGCAGGAGAAGCATTAACGACCCACTAACCTTAATGCGCGGTTGCGCTTCAGGAGCTCAATCGTCGTTGGTGGCGTTGAGTTCCTCTGGCCGCATGCCGCCATTGGGGACCTTCAGGGCAAGCGATGCGGCGAGGATCAGCCGGCGCGATTTGAGCAGCGGTGAAATCGCCGCCTGAACGTCCGGCATGCGCGGACTGCGCTCATGTGCGGCCACCGCCGACAAATCTGCATAGAGTTCGTTGACCATCACCTTGTTGGGGATCGGCGTACCATCGGGCTCGACCGGCTTCACCACCTCGAAACGCAGGCAGCCCGGCTCCTCTTGCAGCGTGGCCCGCGCATGTTCCGAAATCAGCTCGAGGAATTGCGGCTCGGCGCCGTCCAGCGTTTCGAACTCGACGATGATGGTCATTTCAGACACGCGATAAGCCCTCCACTCAGGCCTGGAGCCATGCCGCAGGCTGCCTCGACACGACCTTCGAACCTGCAGCTACGCTAAGTCAAGGCGGGGCGATTGGAAAGGGCGCCGGCAGCGCCGGTGGCGCACCGGCGGGCGGAAATGGCCCGCCGGGCGTTGCCGAAGACGCGCACTCGATACATTGCGCATACGAATGCTGCGGCCCTATCGTGAAAAATTCGTAAAGCTTGGCGGTGTCAGATTCAGCCCTCGCCACCGGCATCAATCGCGTCCTCCGGCACAGGACATACACCGCCTCCACCGCGCCCATACGGCAAGCCTCGCTCTGCCCTTGGTCGGGTTGCCCGCAATCCCGATGCAACCCAGAGTGACTCGACACAGCCAAGGTTGTGGAGCAAGCTTTGCCGAGGCAACGGTAGGGTGGCCTCGTTTTTGTTGTGACAGAGGCCCTTTCAACCCGAAAGACAAGTTCATGCGGGCGCGGGTTCTTATGCAAGACGTGGCAGCATTCGGCGATTTGTCCGGCTGGTCAAAACTTGGCCCGTGCTCTGCCCGGCGAGAGGTATCCCCAATCGGACTTTGACTGGAAGTTTGGCATGCTTGGCTGCTACGCGTGCGGCATCCATCTTTGCGAATTGTGACTGGTCACTAGCAGAGTCACGCCATGGGAGAAGACTATGGAGCACTTGCTTTTCACCCAGCCCAACTCTCCGATTTACCCCAGGGATCTCGCCCTGCTCCAGCGCGTCTTCGACCAGATCTGCGTCGAGCGCGGCGAGGACCCGAGTTCGGTATGGGCGAGCGAGATTGCGAGGACCCTCATTGCCCTTTACCGCTCCGGCGTGCGTGACGAACAGCTGCTGCTGGCAAGCGTGCCCCGGTTCCGGGCAAAGAACGCCGCCGCCTGACCATTGATGGAGGCATCGCTTCGCCTGGTGAATGACGACAAGGAACTCAAAGCCGAAACGATCATGGCACGGACTTGAGGGCTGAAACGACCCGCCGCTTGTCTAGTGCTATGGTCCTGATCGGCAGATGCACAATGCGGCCAAGAGGCATGGTGGCCGTCCGCGTGCATCAATTCAGGGGGAGCAGGGAAATGGGACGGCTTGCCCAGGCGCTTGCCATCAGCCTTGTGGCGCTTGCCGCCTCGCCGATCATGGCGGGCGCAAGTACCTCCGGCCGCTCCTTGCTTGTCGACGCCCGCCAGCATGGCCTCACCACGCTCTACGCCCGATGGCCGGCGATCGCCGCTGACTACGTCACCGCTATGATGCGCTACCGCACGGCGGTCGAGATCGAACGTCTGCCGCCCCGGCTCTATCCCTTTGTCATGTTCGACAGGCCGCCACTCGGCGGACCATGGACCTGGACGGCGGCCAACGGCTCGCATGCGCGCCGCCTGCAAAACGGCCGTCTGCACCTCAGCCTGACCGACCGTCTTGGCAACTGGTTTGCGGAGATTGACTGTCTCGATGCGGGCTGGCCGCTCTTTGTCTGCAACGACGGTATCAAACGTATCGCCGCAGCACCCGCGCCGCAGTTACTCGTCGTCGACGGCGTGGAGTTCTCCCGGTCACTCCCGGCCGGAAAGCTCCCTAGATGAGGAAGTCTGGGGCCTGGTGCATCGGCACCAGCTTGACGCGACCTGAACCCGCCGCCAGGCAACGGGTTCAGGCGCAATTGAGCTGCATCAATGAGTATAGAAATACCCTGCTGCGAGGACTGCGCCGATCATGAGCAGGATCAGAATCCAGCCCTTCGCCGCTTCCTTGCTTCCAGCGAATTCGGCTCCCTTGGGGGGCGTCGTCTGTTTTTCGTTCATTGGATTTTCCCTCTTCGGGCAAGAAGTCTAGCTGCGACGCAAAGGCGCTGCCGGTGGCCATCACCGGTCGTCAGGCGCATATGCGCGGCGTTGATGGAAGTTGCGCTAGACCTGCCGCGGCGGGGCGCGCGCCGAAAAGGCGAGGAAACTCTGCTGCGGTAAACCCGCGTCGTGCGGAATTCGGGAAACCAGGCGGCCGAGTTGCGGCTCGGGCAGCCGCGCCAAGAACCCGAACGTCGCCTTGCCTGCACCGCCCGCCGTCTTGCCGGAGTGCTTGGCCTCGGCGTTGCGCAGGGCAACTTGCGCGGTGTCGTGATTCGACAGGACAAGGACGGGGCTAGCCGCGTCGATACCCGTTTTCTGGCCTTGCCAGTCACCGGTATCGAGATGCTCCGCAATCCCAGCCAGAGGCAGGAGCAGCAGCGCGCATGCCAGGACGAACGCCACCAGACGCGGCAGCATTGCCTCGCGACCGCAAGCTTTCGAAACCTGGATATCTGCGACCTGATGTTGAATGGGCCCGTCCCTCTCTGCCCCCTTGTCGCACTCCAACCCGACGGCTTCAACCGTCGGGTGTCGGGCAGGCCAAGCTAGCCGGACGAAGCGATTGCTGCGCTCTAGACGCTTAGCAAAAATCCAGCAACGTAGAAGAAAAAGCTTGGTACGCCCAAGGGGAATCGAACCCCTGTTTGCGCCGTGAGAGGGCGAAGCCAATATATCAACCACCATGCTATGTCGTCGCCATTGCCCGCCTTTGTTTTTCGTATGTTCTCTGTTAATTCTCTTGTTGGGTTAGCGCTCGTCACCATTGTTCGCCAATGCGCGCGGCTGTATAATTGACGCATATTTGACGATATAGGTCTAAGGCAATGTCCAAGACGCTGCGCGAGGCACCATTGACCACGCCCAACGCCCGCAAGGGATTACCCGAGGGCGTCCATTGGCGTGGCGTCAGTGCTGACGTGCATTTGGGATATCGCAGGGGCAAGCGCGCCGGCCGCTGGCTTGTCCGCTGGCGGCTTCCCGATGGGCGATACAAACAGGATGGTCTTGGGGCTGCGGATGACGGAATTTCAGCCGATGGTGTCGAGACACTCAATTTCGAGCAGGCGAAGACTAAGGCTGCGCGCCACGTCGAGCAGGAACGCCAGAAGCAGCGCGACGCCGGCAAAGAGCCTATCCCAACCGTTCGGCAAGCGATCGAGACATACGCTGCCATCCGGAAAGCCAGGGCGGAAAAGCAGGATGGCGGGCGCCCCGATGACGCGCAAGGCAGGCTCGCCCTTCATGTTCTTTCGCACGCGATAGCGGACCGCCGGCTTGACGTTCTCTCTGACGAGGACTTGAGCGATTGGCGCGAGGGGTTGCCGGGTAAGCTCGCCACCTCCACCGTGCGGCGGATCGTGAATGACTTGAGGGCTGCGCTCAATGGGATTCCGGCCAAGGTCTTGAAGCGCTTGCCGGCCACCTATCTGACAACGGTCAAGCTTGGCCTCAAAGCCGGGGATGCGGAACCGACAGCTGCCCGAGACGGTGCTGCGCTCCCGGACGCCGATGTTCGCCGCATCATCGATGCCGCGAGGGCGATTGACGATACCGAGGAATGGTCAGGCGACTTGTTCCGCCTGGTGGTCGTGCTCGCCGCGACTGGCGCGCGCTTCTCTCAGGTTCGCAGACTCCAGGTTGGGGACGTGCAGCCCGAGCAATCGCGCCTTATGGTCCCCACTTCCCGAAAGGGGCGCGGCCAGAAGCGCGCAACGCATATCGGTATGCGGGTTGGGGCGGATGTCATCGAAGCTCTGAGGCCAGCCATTGCGGGGCGGCGGCCTGCCGATCCGCTGCTTGAGCGCTGGCGTCATCGACAGGAAAGTCAGGGGCGAGGAGAGCCAGCGACATGGGTTCCCGATAGCCGCGCCGCTTGGAAATCATCTGCCGAACTTACACGGCCCTGGGCGGCCATCGTCGAGCGCGCTGGCCTGCCCACGGATACCGTGCCTTATGCGCTGCGCCATTCGTCTATTGTTCGGGGCTTGCGGGCTGCGCTTCCTGTGCGGCTGGTGGCGCAGCTTCACGACACTTCCGACAAGATGATTGAGCGGCACTATGCGTCGGCCATCGTCAATGCGCTGGACGACCTGACCGCCGCCGCCGTGGTACCCCTTGTAGACGCCGAACGCGGGAAGGTTGTGAAGCTGCGAGGGGCATAATCGAACTCGCTGGGATAGGACGGCCATCCGATAAGCCGGGGCAGCACCTCCCGGTTTCCCAGCGGGCCCATTTGGGTGCATCGCGCGAGGTGCAGCGTTGGCATATTCTTGGTCCCAAGACCGACAGCGGATAGAGCTTCAAAAGCTCTGGTCGACCCCGGAGAAATGGCCGTTTGATGCGCCCAGGCATGTTTTTATGGCCCGCGCTGTTGATCTGCTAGGACGCGGACAAGCAGATTGGCCTGCGGAAGCCAAAGACATTCGAGCATCCCCCCATTTTGACGGGGTCGCGGCGCAGATCCGCGAGCACTGTGCGTTTGGCAGGCTGGTAGCCTATTTGCAGCATAGTGACGGGCGTTTTGAGGCCATGCCGGCTGAAGCGTGGAATACCCACGCTTATCAGGGATGGTTCAGTAATTTCTTTCGCGCTCCAGCGAATGTCATCCCACGGCGATGGCATCCTCTCGCCGATATACCGGAGTGGTGGCTTTTCGTGGGGCGTGCCGAATTGGAAGCTTTGGCTACGCCACCAGCAAGCTATTCCGGGCCGGAAAGTAACGCTGCGTCGGACTCGGCACCGAGCATCTACCATGTACACATTGAAGATATTCGGGGGCTCCCATTCCTGTTTCTCGGGCAGGCCATTGAGTGGATCGGGGCGCGGGGCGAACCAATTGAGGACGCGGACTTGGCGGCCAAGTGGGACGCGGATGAACGGGAACTATTCGACTGCCTCGATGCTACTGCCCAAGATGTGCAGGGCTATCCTGCCAACGGCCCGTGCATTTATGAAAGCCTGCCATCTGGCATTTGGGCCAGGATGAATAGGGGGGGCACCAATGACCCAGCTTTCTCACCCGTCGATGACGGCGAGGAACGCGAGGACGGCGGAAGCGTATATGTGGGCGACCTGCGGTGGGACGGGGTGAGGTTGCCGACAGCTTTTGTCTTCGCGCATTGGCCGGCAAATACCGCTCCCGAGTCTGCATTGGAAGGAGAGAGCCCAACCAGTAGGCAGTCAAAGCGCAGTCCACAGCAAGAAAAGGCGAGGAGGGCACTTTTGGAGCTATTTCCTCCGGACGGTCAACCACCGCTTGGGCAGTATTCTGATGGAGAGGTGGTCAAGATAGTACAAGACTCCTTCCCTAAGGGCTCGCCATATCCCAGTCGCGAAAGCATCCTTAGAGCCTGCGGTCGGCGCAAATAGCGCCGCTAGAGGCTGGGCATTTTGGGCATATTGGGCATTTTGGGCATGCCCTAGATGCAAAGTGACCATCCAGCCCTTCGCGTCCACCTTCACTCACGTTCACCGCACCCACTGGTGAACGATGGTGAAAGGAGAACGGCGCATGACAGCGATTTCGCTGACTATCAAAGACGCCTCGGCGGCCAGCGGCCTCGGGCCAACGAAGCTCTACCAGCTTATCAAGGAAAGGAAGATTGAGGCCCGCAAGGAGGGCCGGCGCACGCTCATCATGGCCGACAGCCTGCGCAAGCACATCGAGGGCCTGCCGCCCGTGTCGGAGGTGTAGCCAATGCATCTCCATAACGAAACCGCCGCCCCGAAGGGCTCAATCTTCGGGAACGGCGGGCCGGTAGTCTCTAAAGCTGTAGCGGCTCAGAACTACCTCACCCCCAGCATCAGTGCAACGGAAATCGCCGCCGCGAGGCTGGCGAAACGGTTCGGCTTGAGCCTCGCGCTCTCCCGTACCGTTTGCGAACTTTCCGGCATAGGAGGTCGAGCATGAGCGAGAAACTGCGCGTTATCGCCAAGATTGAACCTGATGGCAGCACCCTTGAAGTGGTCGGTCGTGACGCATGGGCGCTGAAGAACCTGATCGGCGCCGGCAAGCGGGGCTGCACCCCGATCGACCATCCCGGCCCGCGCTGGAGCCACTACGTTTGGAAGCTTCGCGGAATGGGGCTCGTCATAGAAACCGTCCACGAGGACCACGGCGGCCCCTTTGCCGGAACCCACGCGCGTTATGTCCTGCATTCCGTCGTGACGATCCGTCAGGAAATCGGGAGGGCGGCGTAATGAAGTCTATCGGCCAACTCCCTACCCCCTATGGCGTCTCTGTCCCGGTCTACTTTGACCGGGACAGGAGCCCTGTCGAAGACGATTGCTACTTCCACGACATTGACGGCTGCATGACGCTGGCGGGTGTTCATGGCACCGAGAACCGCGGCCGCTGCGCGGCCGAAATCAGGGCCAACATGGGTCGCGGCGGCATCGACTTCGGAATCTTCTTGAAGCACGGCGGGCGCAAGGCGCTCTATTTGCTCTTGGAGAATCCAGTAGCGCCAGTCTATCCGCGCCTCCCTCATGATATGGACATCGACATCCCGATTGAGAACTGGGTGACGCTGGCCATGGACTGTTCCAGGTGGGACAAGCGCGCTGATGTGATGCTCGAAATCATTGCCAGCAACTTGGACCATTCAGCAACTTGGGACCTGCCGCTGGAGCTCCATGCTTTGGCGCTGTCGCAGATGCTCACGGCATCCCTTGAGCACTTGGTAGAGACCGAAATCGATTGTCTCGAAGCAGCGGCCATGTATGCGTTGACGCTCCACTATTCGGAGTGGTCGAAGGTGGGCGTCGAGTGGTTGGCTTCGCTCAGGTCGACCTGGTTTGCCGACTGGCGGGATACCCGTCCCAGCTATAAGCGGTTCGCAAAGCTGATGCGCGTCATCAACCCAGATCTGCCCGGCTGGATTGCGGGGTAGATCATCATGAGCAAGCGCGAATTCTCAAAGGTTTCCCCGGCCGTGTGGCGGTCGGGGAGATTCACCGGATTAGAGTGCAGCACCGCCCAGGTGCTGTATCTCTACTTCCTCACCTGCGAGCATCAGAACAGCGCCGGCTGCTTCCGACTTCCTGATGGCTATGCCTGCTCGGACCTAGGATGGGACACCTCGAAATACGTCGATGCGCGCAGCAAGCTTGTGAAGGCCGAGCTCATCACCTTCGATGTCTCCACTGCGGAAATCTATGTAGACCGCTGGTTTCGGCACAATCCGCCGATGAACGACAAGCATGCAACGGGCACGCGGCGGATCATCGAGGGCATCGAAAGCGGCGATGTCAGGGAGAAGGTGGAAGCCGAATTCCAGGCTGCTGATGATGCCCGCATTCTGAAAATGAACCCGCTCGGGCAGACGTTTAATCATCCATCCTTGGCAAATAGCCGGCTCGTGCGCGGGAGGGCATCACTATGAAACCCTCTCCATACGGTATCGAGACCCTATCGATATATAGAGACAGAGACCTGAGACACAGACGAAGACCTAGACCGAGAAGAGACCAAGACAAAAACAAAAAAAAAGACCTTGAGACCGTCAGCAGCGAATTTGGAGAAGCGCTCTCCGGAAACGGCAGCGGAGTGTCCTTCGTCAGCGCCATTGGGCTTAGGAGGAAAGGGAGCGAACCCCGAAACGGTGGCGCAATTCACGGAGGCGGCCATGAATAGCAACAAGCCTCTCACCCTTCAGCAGGCAGCGGGCATAGCAGGCGTATCCCCGGACACCATAGCCCGGTGGTGCAAACGGTATGGCATCGGAAAGCAGCTACACCCCAAAGCGCCATGGCGGGTCGATCCAGAAGGGCTTGCCATCGTCATGTCCGGCGACGCGCGGGCCCTCGCGGCGCACCAGCACAGGCAGAATGCGCTGACAAGTTGCCGGGCAGCGGGGTAGGAATGGCCATACCCATGAAGGGTGGCATTCTGCCAGAAAAGCCTGGCGGTTCGTGTCCCCTCAAGCCCCGCCTCGTGGCGGGGTTTCTGTTTGCGCCAAACGCATGGCGACACTTTGCTTCTGCCAGGGCTACTCCTCCCGCCAGACCGGAACACGCCGGATCTTGATGGCCACGAGCCGCCGTATCTTCAGCCCAATGGCTTCTTTGCCGGTCGGATAGATCGCTTCGACCCGCATCGTGCCATGGTCGCCAGCCTCGCACTTCATGCGATGCACTAGCGAATCCACGTCCACGTCGCCGAATATCTCAATGAGGTCGGATGGGTAATAGTGGTGCGCCCGCTTGCAATAGGCGCACCTCACACGCACGAGCTGCCGGGCATCGTTCAGGTTTGAGAGTGGGTAAGGTTTGGTCTTGTATGGCTGCGGCATGGAGAACGAAATAGGAACATATGCCTTGCGGAGTCAATTCACATCGCAGCGCGGCAAAGGCCGTTGCGCCCCCCACTGGTTCTGCTGCGAGCACAGGGCCGAGGGCGAGCGGTATGTCACCTGAGGCGAAACGGCCCAATGGCACAAGCGCAACACGCTGACTGGCACACATTAGTTGATTGAAATTGTTCAAGTTGCCGCTAGTGTCGCCCGACTTTTTTAGGGGATTTCGGCGATGAAGGCGATTCTGTTTGCGAGCACCCTGCTCGGAATTTCTGCTGGCCAAGCAGTTGCGGCGGACGCGATAGCAACCACCCCGCCAACATTCGTATGGACTGGCGGGTATATTGGTCTGCAAGCCGGCCATGCATGGGGCGACGCAGGCGTAAGCTACGTCTACCCTGGCGTATCGCTATTTTCGTCTCCTGATCCTGACGGTTTTGTGGGAGGCGTATACGCCGGCTACAATCATCAGTTTACGAACAATGTAGTTTTGGGCGTTGATGCCGATATCGCGTGGACGGAGGCAAAGTCCGGTTTCCAACCCTTCAACATTTTCACTCGCGCGGCAGTGGACGTTGCTTACACGGCCGCTCTACGAGCGCGCATAGGCTATGCGAGTGACCGATGGCTTCCCTATGTCTCGGGCGGCTTGGCAATTTCCAGGGCGGAAATCAGCTATGACATGGTGGTCCAAGACGCGATAGTTAAGGACACTCTGGCTGGTTGGACTTTGGGCGCTGGCGTAGAATATGCCGCTAACGACAAGCTAGTCGTTAGGGCAGAATACCGTTACTCCGACTATGGAAATGGCACAGCCAAGCCGAGTGCATTCCCTTCATTTCCGAACGATCGGGCGGCCTACGATTTGAGGTCCAGTGACATTCGCCTTGGCGTCGCCTACAAATTCTGATCGGAAGCCCGCCTGAACATCACAAGCCCCGGCCGTGCGCCGGGGTTTTCGTTTGCATTGACGCCGACCGCAACCCAAGGCAGGCTCGCGCCCCATGTGCAACCTCTACAACATCACCACCACCCGTGACGCCATTATCCAGTGGACGCGCGCCATGCGCGACACGACCGGTTTCAACGAGCCGTCGCGTGACGTGTATCCGGGCACGCTGGCGCCAATCCTGCGCATCGGCGATGACGGCCAGCGTGAGGTAGTCGCCGCCACCTGGGGGATGCCCTCGCCGCCGGCCTACGTAAAGAACTACGATCCCGGCGTCACCAATATCCGCAACACCGCCTCTCCCCACTGGCGCCGTTGGCTGGGGCGAACAAGCCGCTGTGTCGTGCCATTCACCGCCTTCGCGGAACCAGACCCGGCGCGCAAGGCAGAGGGTGGCAGGACACCGAACGCATGGTTCGCAACATCGGCCGACCGACCGCTCGCCTTTTTTGCCGGGATCTGGACTCCATGGAGGGGCGTGAAGAAGGTTCGCGACGGCGAGCGCGATTTCGAGCTCTACGGCTTCCTGACTACGGCGCCCAACTCTATCGTCGAACCGATCCACCAGAAGGCCATGCCGGTGATCCTCACCGAGCCCGGTGAGGTCGACACCTGGCTGGCCGCACCATGGGACGAGGCAAAAGTCCTGCAGCGCCCCCTTATCGACGACCGGCTCAGCATCGTTGAAAGGCAGGCCGCCCCATGACCTTCGGCGAACAGTTCCTTGACGAAATTGCGCAGTTGCTCGCGAAGGCCGCGGCAAAGGCTGAGGAATTCGGCGACGAGCAACTTTCCGAAAAGGTCAATTTAGCGTTCGCTGAAGCCATGCGCCTATCGCTTAAAGAGCGCACCCCGCAGGCACGGCACCGATGAAACACACCGTATCCGCCGGAAAGTACATTCCGGCGTTCAGCATCGATCGCCTAGACACTGCCGACGTGCCTACGCTCGAGGCGAGCCATCAAAGAAATTTCAATGCTGGATTAAGCCTGAGACAAGATTGCTCGTTTACGTTGTCTTGAAAATTAATGGCGAAGATGCATATTCGGGTTCTTCCCAATGACTTGATAGCGGCGATTCAATGTCGGTCCGGAACGCTTTTGCGTGCCAAGGGTTGGTAGTTGAACAGATAGGGGTCTTAAGGGAGCGACGATTATGGCTGCGATGACATTGAAGCAAATCGAAGAGAAGGTTCGGTCCCACGTGATTACGCCGGCCGAAAAACGGGCCCAGCGCGTCAGTTTGGCAGTCGGCCTGCAGCCATACAAGTCCGCCCTCACCAGGGAGGAGATTTCCTCTCTGATGGGCGAGATTGAAGGGCACGACGGGGCCGCCACCAACCACAGGTAGAGACCTAAAACTAAAGAAGGCGGGCATTGGGGGCCCGCCTTTTGCTTAAGGTGGGGGATGCTGGACGACAATTGGGAGACGGTCAACGGACCGGTTGCGCACCGGATCGAGGTCCTTAACGCAACGAACCAGATCAATGTGCTCGAGGGACTGGTTACGTTCCTGCTTGTCCATCGCGGTCCGACCGCAGATGGCGTAGCGGCAATGCCGGACGAGGCATCATTGAAGCAGCTTCATCGCTCAGGCACGATGTTCCTCCTGGCGAGCCCGGGTGAATACCGAAACCACGAAGTGCACGTCGGCGACGCGGAGGGAAATGTTCGCCATAAGCCACCCCCTTGGCAGTTTATTCCGGGCCAAATGCAACTGTTCTTCAGGCACCTGTCATCATTGTGGGCCTCCGGAGACGCGCTCGATGTGGCTGCTTACACCCTTTGGGGTATAAACTGGGTGCACCCATTCAGGAACGGCAATGGCCGCACTGCACGTGCGTTTTCCTATGCATGCCTGTCGTTGAAAATCGGCGCTATCCTTCCCGGGACCACGACGGTCATTGATCAGATCATGGCCAACCGCCCCAGGTACGAAGACGCACTCCTAAAGGCAGATGAGAGCTTCAAAGCGGCCCCGCATATTCCAGACCTGGCTCCAATGAAGGCGTTTCTGGACGAGCTTTTACAGATCCAGATCGCGAGCATACCCGAGTAGACAGCACCGCAGTTTCTGAGAGCCAAAAGATATGAGGCCCCGCCACCTTTCGGCGACGGGGCCTAGCGCACGACGTTGCATGCCGGGATCAAGTTTCCGGTTTTTGGAAAATAGCCAGCCAGGCGGCGGGCAGAATACGCAAAGATTTTCTGCACTAATTCCCGAGCGCCACGCCAGCAAGCAAACCGAGAATGCCGACGATCAGTCGGGCTGCGGATGATATGGCACATTGCCGATGATGCGGAAGGCCAGCAATAGGCGAGCCTGATAGATTTCCTGTTGCGAACACAGGAAACAGCGCCATGCGCCTCAGCGCAGCGATGATCGAAAACATCCGCCTCCGGGTCTCGCCCGAGGAAAAGCGCCGCTTCGCAGAATTGGCCCGCGAACGCGGCGTCACGCTTAGTGACTTGGTGAGGATCAGCCTCACTGAGGCGGCCAAACGGCTTGCCGCATGATGATAGCGGCTCCCTCACAGACATTGATGAGTTTCTGGAGCCGTCACAAGGGCCAGTGCCGGCCGGTCGGCTGCATCGTGGCGGATGCACGCGCGAACAAGCTTGCTGGTGTGCGACCCCTCTCCAGTGGGTTCGGGTTCGAAGTGGTTGACGAAACTGCGGCGCTGGCCGCCATGCGCAAAGGGTAAGGCAATGACCTCGGGCAACGGCTTCATGGAAATGCTGATGGGGGTCAACGCGCAGCCATATCCGGCCGCACCCCTCCCCCAGTCGCCTGGCATCGGGGGCTTTCTCTCGCGATTGCTGACTGGTCCGCAGAATACTGGGCAGTTCGCGCAGACAGCAGGCAACGGTCCCGCAACGGGCATGAACCAGCCGCCCGTTCCAGATGCCCGTGCGCAGGCTCCAACGCCGTCGCGGGGGCTGTTCGGCAACCTTCTCGACCCTGATGTGGCTTTCCCCACAGCGGCGACGCTAATGGGCCAGGGCGGCAATGCGGCCAATTTCGCCAACGCCTTTGGCGCGATGGGGCAGAGTCTCAAGCGCAACCAGACGATGGATTACATCGCCAAGAAAGACCCGCAGCTTGCGGAGCTGGTCCAGATGGGCCTTGAGCCGAAAGACGCGTTTGGTCTGCTCCTTGAGAAGGAAAAGGCCCAGCTCAGCGGCATGGGCAAGCCGCCCCAGGTCGAAACTTTCTATGATGAGCAGGGCCGTTCCTACAAAGCGCAGTGGGACCCTCAGAAACGCGATTGGGTGCAGGTTGGCGGCGCTAAGGGGGATGAAGGCTTTGAGGTCTCCCTGCCTGACGGGACGACAGTTCGCCAGGGCGCTTTTGGTAATCAGGATCGCAAGAACGTCGCCAACAGGATCAATGACGAACAGGAAGCCTCCAAGACTGCGGCATCCCTCAAGCAGACGGTCGGCATGCTTCGCAAGGCAAACCAGAACACGGGCTATTCTGGGCCGGGGGCTGGGCTCATTGGCGGCATCGACGATGCGGCCGAGCAGTTCGGCATGGGCGATTACATACCTGGCAACGCTGGAGCCCGCGCCACGATGCGCTCAGGCGGCCTCGATGTCGCGCTGGCCCAGGTCCAGAAAACCAAGGGATCGATTTCCAACGCGGAAATGCAGCTGTTCATGGCCGCCGCTCCTGGCATGCAGAACACCCCACAGGGCAACGCGGCCATGCTCGACATCCTCGATGCGGTTGCCGATCGGCAGATCCAGCGCACGGCCGAGGCCGAAAAGTGGCGGCAGCAGTATGGCACGCTGGACGGCTTTGAGCAGCAGTGGGCCGACTACATCCGCCAGAACCCGCTTCTGGCAGAGGATGGCGTTGGTGGCGTTCGCCTTGCCAACCAAGCAGGCGGCGCGGCCGATCCGCTGGGGATTCGCAAATGACCACGATTGCCGAGATCCGCGCGCAGTACCCGCAGTATGACGACCTGAGCGACCAGCAACTGGCAGACGCGCTGCACAGCAAATTCTACTCGGATATGCCCGTCGAGGAGTTCAAATCGAAAATCGGGATGGTGAACCGGGGGCATAGCAACGTGCCCGCATACATCCCTCCGGGGGTCGAGGGCTACAATCCCGAAACAGGCCTGGTCGAACAGAAGGGGCAAGGTGCTCTTGGCACCTTCATGACCGCAGGTGCGGAAGGGGTCCCCATCATTGGCGGTGCGCTCGACAAGGCGGCGCTGAACATCTCGGCAGGCCTCGGTTCGATGATGACCGGGGGTTCATTCGCTGGTGTCCGCGACGAAATGCAGGAGATGCGCGACAAGGGCCGCAAAGAGCACCCGATTGCCCATCTGGGAGGCAACGTGGCTGGCGGCATTGTGTCCATGGCCCCCATCGCCTCAACGGCAGCTGGTGCCCGGGTGCTGGGCATCACAGGCCCGTCCTTCGGGGCTCGCACGGCGGCCGCTGGGCTTTCCAGCGCTGGCATTGCTGGGGCCGATACACTGGCCCGAGGTGGCAGCATCGAGGATGCAGGCAAGAGCGCCCTGTTTGCGGGTGGCGTCGGTATGGCCCTGCCTGCCATCGGTCGCGCATTGAGCCAAAGAGGGTCAGGCGCAGCGCGCGCCGCGGCCCCTACGGTCGAGTCGCTGCGGGACACGGGTTCGCAGCTCTATCGTGAGGCTTTCGACGCAGGTGTCAGCCTGAAGCCGAAGGCATTCGACGGCGCAATCATGAAAATGGCCTCTGAACTCCGCTCCTTCGGGTTCGATGCCGACTTGCATCCTGGCTCTACCGCAGTGCTACGCAGGCTTGCAGAAGCCCGAGGCCGCCCCATCGACCTGCAGGAGCTCGACATCCTGCGCAGGGTCGCCCAGAACGCCACCAAGGGGCAGAACGCATCCGATGCCACTGCGGCTCGCATCATTATCGAGAAGATCGATGATCTGGTGGACGATGCCACGAACTTTGCCCTTGGTAGGGGCAACTCTCTCGCGGCACCAGGTGCGGGAGCCAAGAGCGCCAGCGACGGCCTTGAGGCGCTGACCAAGGCGCGAGCCACCTGGCACACTATGCGGAAATCCGAAACCATCGAGGAACTGTTCCGCAGGGCCGAGATCAAATCCGGGGTTAACACCGGCCCCGAGTTCGCCATGGCGCTACAGCGAGAATTCAAGTCTCTGGCCCTTCGCAAGAATGGCCTTCGCGGCTTCACCAAGGCCGAACGCAGGGCAATCGAGAACGTTGCCAAGAAAGTGGACGCCCGCAATTTCCCTGCCATCCTCGGGCGCTTCATGCAGAGCATGGGCGGATCTGGCGTTGGTGGCGCTGCTGGCTTCGCCCTTGGCGGCGGCCCGGTGGGTGCAGGCTTCGGTTTCGCGGCAACTGGTATGGTGGGCAAAGGGCTGGAGCGCTTCGCGCAGAATGCTCGCGGTCGGGCCAGCATCAATGCAGCCGAACGCGCTGCAGCCATGATCCGAAGTAATGGGGCCCTCAACGGGGCGAATTATGGGCCATCTGCCGTAGCGCCCCTGGAGACCGCCTTGCGCGCCGCCCCCCTTGTCACCCATGACAGGAGATAGCCCGAATGCTTGGCGCACGCAGCATTGAGGATGTTCTACTGGGCGAGGCCGTTAGCGGCTCTCGCTCTCAGCGCTTTGCAGACATGATTGCCATTGCCTCGGCCGTCAAAAATCGCATGGACAGGCTCGGGCAGCCCGTCCACTCGGTAGTCAGCGCGCCAGGGCAGTTTTCCGCCTATGGCAAGCCGCTCCCCGCTGGGGCCGAGCGCCACAGGGCGGCGGCTAAGGCAGCATGGGACTACGTGATGAACAATGGCCCCACGCATCGGGGTATGTTCTATTCCACGCCGAAGGCAGTCGGCAACCTTCCCAGCGGACTCGCGCAGGTCACTAAGACCGCAGGACATGTTTTCTTTGAGGACCCGCACGGCCGCACCATCCAGACGGCAGCGGGCTATGTGCAGCCTGCGGCAGCGCCTGTTGCGCAGGTGGCTCCGACCGCTGCGCAAACCCTTTCTCCGACGCTCGCCAGCGCCAATAGCGCCATGCGGGTGGCTGAGTTTGACCCTGTTTCGGTGAGCACGGGTGCACCACCTGCCCAGATGGACGGGGTGGCGCGAAGCGGGTTGAACTATACCCACGGCAGCACACGCGGCGACGTGATGAACGGGCTAACCGATGAGGCCAGGCGCTCCCTCCAGATGATGGAGGCGAACAGCCGCAGCCCTGTCACGGTCACCAGCGCCCTGCGCACGCCAGTACAGAATGCAGCGGCCGGATCTGGCCGAGGCAGTCAGCACCTTCACGGGAACGCCTACGATATCGATCTGACTGGAATGACCGACGCAGAGAGGGCGAAGACGGTTGAAATGGCCCGCATGTCGGGTGCAACCCGTGTCGGCGCATACTCTGGTAACAACAGCATTCACGTCGATTTTGTGGAGGGCTTCGCGCCGACCTCGGGCTATGCCGTGGATGTGCATCCGATGTTCGACAAGTCGGTGCGCAACATGGCGCAGGCTCCTGACTGGTTTCAGAATGGCCTTTCACAGACAACGGTTCCAACGCCCAGCCCACGGCCAGATCCACAGGCGGCTACGCCTGTCGCCAAAGGGACGGACGCGGCTACGGTTCTGGGGCTTGCCGCCGCTCCTGCGGGCAAGGTAGAGCGGGCCGCCCTTGGCCCCGCAGCGCCTCGTTTGGACACCGTGGCGGCATCCCCCACAGGAGAGGCCCAACGAGCCTCGTTGGCCCCCGCAATGGCCTCTGGGCCTGCCTATTCGTCATGGTGGGACGGGGGAGCGGCAAAGGCCGCGCCAAGGTCCAATGGTCCTGCTCCGTCACTGACGCCTGCGACGCTCGGTCAGGGCGATATGGTTGCGCCGTCCTTTGCCTCTGCCAGGATGACAGCCCCTGCCGTGAGTGCCCCAGCGCAGTCATTCGCGCCGCCCAGCCCGACGATTTCGGCACCGTCCACGCTCCCCGCTCCCAATGCTGGCATGTCGCTTGCGGCTCAGTATGCCAGCTATGGCGCAGGCAAGGTGCCACCCGCAACGCCAGCTATGAACGCGATGCTGTCGCCTATGCCCACCATGGCGCAGTCATTCGTTTCTCAAGGTCCGATGCCTACTTTCGTGTCATCGATCGCGGCCCCTCGGCCGACGATACCTGCCCCGGTTCGCCAGGCGGTGCGCTCGGCGGCGGGACAGTTTCCGCCTGCGCCGCCTGCGCCTCCGCAAATGGTCGCATCGGACATCTACGGCGGGGCGACTGGTTCGGCTCGGGCCACCGGTGGCAACACCGTTTCGAGGTTCAGCAACAGCCAAAACACCTACGTCACCAACGCCTACGGCAAGACAACGGCAATAGACCCGAACGGCCGACAAATGGCGGTCCATGGTGCTCCTGGATCTGGCAAGGCCTCCAAGGGCATTTCTGGGCCTCTAGGCGGGCAAGGGAGCGGCATAGGAAGCATATTCGATGCCGACCCCCAGCTAGGAGGCCGCAGCAAGTTCGGGAACACGGCGCGCACCCTTGGCGGCAGTATGGCGGGATCTGCCGTGGGCAGCCTTGGCGGACCTGTTGGCAGCCTGATCGGTGCGGCCATTGGCGCGGAGCTTTCCAAGCCTGGCGGTGGCCGTCTAGGGGAATGGGCGGCGGGCCTGAAGACCGTCAACACGGCCAATATCCCCTCAATGATGGGCATGACCTTCGGGCCTACGACGCAGTTCTATCGACCAGTAAACGGGCTGCAGTTCCCGACTGCCCCTAGCGGCGTTCGCGGAGCCCTGGGCGGGCGCGAATCCAACCGTTCTTACACGGAAATGCGCGACATCAGCCCAAGGGCGGCGGACGCGATCAGCAAAGGTCAAGGTGGTCTCTACTAGACCTCGAAAGGCAGGCAGATGGCAGAAACGGTATTTGAATGGCTCGACGACCTGGCCCGCGACTTTGAGCAGGGCACCGTGGGAGGCTTTTCGCCCGAGCTCGGCGAAAAGATGGCCGCGTGGGGCGCTGAAGCGAGCAACCCCGAGCACTTCGCCACGTTGGATTCAATCCTGCAGTTTGTGGGTGTGGCCCATGGCCTACATGCTGCGGCAGCGAAGGCCCGCGCCATGAACGAATACAAATGGGCGGGGGAACTCCACAGCATGGGGCAACTGTTCCTCAGCCATGCGGCAGGAGGCATTGAGACCTTTGCATTTGGGGCCGCTGCGGCTGCCACCATCAAGGAAGGCGAGGGAGCGACCAAGCATTGAGCGAGACAGAGAACACCAGCGCGGAAACGGGCAATAGCGGCCAGTTCAAGCCGGGGCAGTCGGGCAACCCGAACGGCCGTCCCAAGGGCTCACGTTCAAAGATGGCCCTGCTGCTCGAGGAGCTTGCCGAGGGCGAGGCCGAAGAAATCGCGCGGGTGATGATCCAGAATGCCAAGAAAGGCGATGCCATCGCCGCTCGGGCAATCCTTGATCGCGTTTGGCCCGCTCGCAAGGGTGCACGGGTGCAGTTCGAACTTCCCGAGGTGGCGAAGGCGGATGACCTCCCTGGAGCCGTCGCAGCGGTCAACAGGCAGGTAGCCGAAGGCGACATCTCGCCCGATGAAGCTGCCTTGATCGTCGGGCTGCTAGAGACGCAGCGAAAGGCCATTGAGACGAGCGAGCTTGCTGCGCGTCTGGCCGCCCTCGAGGAGAGGATGGGCGGGAAATGAACCTGCTGGCACGGGTAGGGCGCATCGAGGCGCAGGCAGGCGCTTTGGTTCAGCGGACATCAATCGTTGCGGACGATGAGGCCGACCTGAACGCGCAACTGGAGGCCCTGCTGTTCAGTTCAGGTCCTGGCCGCCTTGAGGTGTCTGTTTCGATGGATGGGCAAAGGTTCGTCCTGGCTGGGGAACTGAAGTCGCATGAAGAAGGGCTGAAGGGGTTGGCGTGATGGCATTGGCTGCGCGGCTGGAACGACTTGAGCGCCAGAACATGGGCGATCCGTTCGCGGATCTGACGGATGAAGAATTGGAGGCGGCAATCATTGCCGTTCGCCAACAGATAGAGGCTGTGGTGGGCATGCCAGAAGGTGAGTATGCGACTGCCCTGGAACGGCAGATTGAGGCCCAGGAATTGCCTGAAGGGGTCGACTGGCGGACAGCAACCGCGTTCGTCCTGGCGGTCAAGAAGGGGGTCCTTGCCCATGTCTAACCTGCGCGCTCGAATTGACAGGCTGGCCGTAAAGGTGACCCCGAAGGCGGCCCCGCGCCATGTGGTTCGGGTTATCGTTTCCGATCCTAGCGAGGCAGAATGCAAGCTCATCGCGGCGGGCTACGACGCGGGGCGGGGCGATCTGGCGATTGTTCGGCTCCTGGTAGCTGCGCCTACTCGCTCACCCGACAGCGAACGGGTGTTGCATGGCTAACCTGCTTCAACGCCTGAACAAGATCGAACGGAATGCTGCGCCGCAGAGTTCGGCCCCCTTCCTTGCCCGCATCGTGGCTGACGACTGGGAGGAGGCAGAAGCTGAACGCCAGTTGGCCGAGGAAGGCTTTGACATCGCCCGCGACAGCATCGCGATTATCCGCTTGGTGGCACCCCCGCATGTTGAAAAATGTTAAGGTTGCAACGAGCGCCGAAGCGCTCTCTGGTGCTGATCTGAAGGCACGGCGGGCGGCCGCAGGGCGGACGCAGAGAGAGCTTGCCGACCGAACTGAAACGCATGTTCGGACGGCAAAACTCTGGGAGGCCGACCAAGATCGATTACAATCCCGCCTACCCTGTGACTGTGCCGGGCTTAGCCGTGTTGGATGAGACACCGACATTTGTTACGTTGCCGCCTCTGCGATAGCCATTCGCTATTGTTGCGAGTTTCGCCGCGCTATCCTCCGTCTGGGGCCAGATGGCTACGTGCCAAGCGTCGGCGGGCGGCTCGAAAGGGAGGCATGATCAATTTTGAGTGCAGGAACTTTTGATAAGAACGCCAGCATCGCTGGCTCGAGCGCAAAAAGAGTTCGAGACGCACTCCGTCGTGCAGGCTGGGGTTCGTTCGACGCTGCGCTCTTGGCTAAATTCATGCATTCAAAGAAGGATTGGGATCGAATTACGTGGTCACCGATCGAACGCAAGCGGGCAGTCAAACATGCAGACGCCTTGTTGCGGGAGCTTGCAGAACGGGGCTTCATCGAACCCTTTAATGAAAGCCACGAGGAGTTCCAAATCAGTGACGCTGGAAGGGCCTTGTGTCGTGCGAAGTTCATAAAACGCCTGACCAGAGCGCAAGCGCTCGACAAACTCAGGGCCTTCCTAGGTCGCGTATCTGCAGTCAATGATAACGCAGAATTATTATACGCCATAGAGAAGGTCTACCTGTATGGAAGCCTGCTCAATAAAAGCAATGCCGACTATGGCGATATTGATCTTCTGGTCGTTCTGAAGAGAAAGCCCATTGAAGAGAGTTTTGTTGACGCCTCTCGAAGGCGTGCTATTGCGTCCGGAAAGGTTCTAGACTTCAAAGGTCAGATCGACTTCGCAGAAAACGAGGTCTGGCTTATTTTGTCAGGCCGCGACAGTTATATATCGCTTGATGGATATCGCTACCCGGACGATATCAAGGGCGACAAGTGGCTCATCGTCGATGATGGCCTGGTGCTTAGGGACGCTATCCCGACTGATTGACTCGCCTTAGCCTAGCTTTCCATGGCTCGATAAAATTGCCTTGCCATACACCACGCCGGCCTGCCTTGGCCTTTGCCTGCTCGCCAGCGTAGACACCCTTGCTGTATCGCGGCCAGTCCAGGGCGTGCCCATTGCGGACCATCCATCGGGCGACACTCTGCCCGTCTGCCCTGTAGCATTTCCCCACAAAGCGGCCGTAGCGATCCCGCTCGACATATTCGCACCTGGTAGGGCGTGAGGCCGCCAGAAAGCCGTCCAGTGCGTCGGCGGCGGCCTTCCCGCAGCGATATGCGGCCCCAGATCGATCATGGCAAACTTGCCAGCTCTCAGGCGCGTCGATGCCGTGGATCTCGATTGTGTCGGCGTCGATGACGGAGGCGCGGCCTGTCACCGGGTCCTTTGCCGCTGCCGGCGTGCCGGCGAGCATAGCGCATACGATGAGAGCCAGACGCACGCTATTCGCCTTTGCGATCCCTGAGCCGGACACCAGCGCCCCCACCGTTTTCGGGGATGAGCACCACGCCAGCCTGCTCGAATGTCAGTGCCAGCAATTTTCTGTTGGCGTCTCTCATTTCCCCCCCCTTTTCGAATGCACGGATCGAAACGACGCTGATCGAAACGCGCTCACCCAAGTCAGCCTGCGTCCAATTCAAAAGGGCGCGGGCGGCGCGGCATTGCTCAGGGGATATCATAACTTTCCTTTTTAGAAACTATGGGCTTGAAATCGAAAGCCAAGTAGGTTACTTAAAAGGAAAGTTAGCGCCTAAATACGCAAGTTACAAGGGGTGTTCCTAACATGTTCTGCCGCTCCGAAATCATGAAAGCCGCCTGGCGCAAGTGCCGCGCCGCCCGCACGTTCAACGGCAAATTCCTTTTCAGCCGCGCTGCCTTCGCAAAGGCCCTCAAGGAGGCCTGGTTTGAGGCAAAGGAACAGGCCGGAACACTTTCCCAGGAGCAGACACAGAAGGCCAAGCGCGCCGCGACTGTCCGTGCCGAGATCGATGCGCTGCAGTTCAAATCCTTCCGCTATGACACTGTATCAATGCGTCGAGCCCTCGAAACCCAGCTCGCGGCGTTGTCCGCATAGTCCCCAACCCACCACCATAAAACCTACGGAGCTATGATAATGCCGAACACCATCGTTCCGGCAGCCGTTACCGGCTTGCCTCAAATCGACCGCCGCCGCCTCCTGGTTGGCCTTGCCGCTGCTTCCACCGCTGCAGCCACTGCTACGGTGGCGCAAGCCGCACAGGCAGCCGCGCCGGCCAAAACCGGCGAGACGACCCAGCTTGCCGCGCCGCAAGCGAATCCCGAGTTCGTTTCGCTCTTTAGCGACCTCAAGAAAGCCGTGGCCGAAAAGACTGCTGCGAAAGACGCCAGGGAGTGGATCATAGACGAATGGCGGCACAGGTGGCCGCCGGCGCCGGATGAAATCACTCTTCCTGGGGTCGCGTGGGTCATCAATGACGAGGTGGATTTGGCAGGCAGGCCACTCGTAAGGCCAGGAGAGAAACACGCCCGACGCCTCTATAGCCTTGAAGACCTGGCTTGGTCCGCCGAACGCACGGCTGCATTCGTCGGAAAGGCCAGAAACGACAAGTCCCGCGCCGCCCGTTTGGCGAGGGCGGCCAAAGACAAGCGCGCCCTCCACCTCGGGGAGGCGTATTACAGAGAGGTCGAGCGCATCAAGGACGCCTCTGGCATTCGCTTGGCAAACGCGCGCATCAAGGCTGCAGATCATGAAATCGGCCGCCTGAGCACGGAAATCATGGATCTGCCGGCCTCGTCGTTGGCATGCCTGGCCATCAAGGCTGAAGCGGCCGAAATATGGGGCAAGAACGCAGGGTTCAACATGCGAGCAAACATAGGTCCCCTCGGGTGGGCGTGGCGCTTAACAGGCGACATTCTCAATGTGACGAAGGGGGCATCGGCATGACCGAGGCGGCTCTCTTGCGGCTTGAGGCGGAATTCAATGCCGCCAGCGACATCTGGGACCAGGCAACAGGCAAGACGGCCAGAGCCAGCGACCTGGTTGATCGGACCAAGGCTCGCCTTCGCAAGGCGGAAGCCGACGAGGAGCAGGCCGCCACTTCGGTCTCCCTGCTCTTTCATCGGATTATAAACACCCGCGCCACCACGCTTTCCGGTCTTCTGGCAAAGGTGCGGGTACGCGACTGTTGGAACGCCGATGACGAAAGGAGCGAGATAGCCACCCTGCAAAGTCTGGTGGCGGATCTCAAGGCTATCGCGGAGGAACAATCATGAGCATTACCAGACGAATATTTCTCCGCCAGGCGGCCTGTGCTGGAGCCGCAGTCACTGTCTCAGCGCCTGCAGTGGCTGAAGCGGCCGCAAGCATTCACGAGCAGGTTGAGGCGTCGGCCGAGGACTTGCGCCAAAAGCTGGCGTCTATGCATGGCGGGTTGTGGGATATTCATATCGACCACATCACGCACTTCGTCGCCGTTTCGCGCCGAATAATAGTTTAGCCGCGTGGGAATGGGCTTAAGGGGCGGTCTTCGGGCCGCCCTTTTTCATTGGACCTGTTGCCTTCTCGAGGGAGCGATATCGCAGCGAGCCATGACGGCTTTGGAACGCGCTGAACAGGTCGAGGGCACCTTGCGGCAACCTTGGGGTGGTTCAGGCCGGGGGCTTCTGAGCCTGGGGGTCCTCGCACGTTTGGAAATACATATCCATGTCAGCGATCAGGATGCGCTCCCCGTTCCACTCGATGAACCGGAATAGGAACGAAGTCTCGGTACCGGCCGAGTTCACAAAGCGCGCCTTCTTGACGTTCGGTCGCCCCTCCACCGGGAGGACATCGTAGACCAGGGCAATGTTCCCCAAGGATGGGGAGCGCTCCACGAGCGTTTCACCCCTGTCTGTAATCCATGTGTCTTTGCCACCCTCGCGGACATACCACATACAATCCTCAGCAATGGCGCCCGATGGCAACAGCGCCACGGCGGCGGCAATCAGAAACTTCTGCACGGCCATCACCTCACATGCCCCATATGGTCCATATAACGCCCAGTGCCGAAGCCTGTAAAATACAGGAGTGCAACAGGAAGCCCCCTTTTAGTCGGCGGCCATGTCCTGTCGCCGGAAGCCGCTCGCAATCCAACCGATGCCGAAACCAAGTGCGAGCAACATGCCGGGAACAAAGGCGGCCATCTGCAGTGCTTCGCCCAGGTTGCGCCTAAACGTCTGCGCAGAGAGCTTCGTCCGGATGCCGCCGTGGGCATCCTGAATGGCCATCAGCTGATGAACTCTAACGTTGAGTTCTTCCTTCGTGGAGATGAAGGCCCTATCACCGCTGGCGAGAGGCATTGACGTATAGCCCCCGGCCTTCCGCTGAGCCAACAAAGTGGCGTGCTCGGGAGAGCCGGCCTCAATTGCGACTGGGCTGTTTTCCCTAAAGGTGAACGCGAATTCAATCGGAGCAGGGTCCGTGATGCGCTCCCAGTACATCAGGACAGAGAACGCGACCCACAAGGCCGACAGCATCACCCACAACCGGAAGAACCCCCGCCCCCAAGCCATCTTGCGCCCTCCAGTGCTCTACGCGCACGCGCACATCATGCGCCGCAATGAGCGAGGTGGGCAAGTGGCCGCTGATTCGACGTGATGATTTCGGCCATGCTCGAATGGCCGAATTTGAGGCCGCACAGATAGCTTATTCGACCGTTATTCGACGGTCTCGGACAGCTTTTGAGTAAGTGCTTGATTTTGTTGGTACGCCCAAGGGGAATCGAACCCCTGTTTGCGCCGTGAGAGGGCGCCGTCCTAACCGCTAGACGATGGGCGCAGCCGAGAACCGCGATATAGGCGGGCGTTTTTGAAAAAGCAACAGCCCCTCGAATGTTATTTACAGCCTTTGCTATTTTAACGCTTCGGCTCGATCAGATCCCACAGATTGCCGTAGAGATCGGCAAACACCGCAACCGTTCCATAGGGCTCATGGCGCGGCGCCTCCTGGAATGCGACGCCCCGTTCCAGCATCAGCTGATGGTCGCGGGCAAAATCGTCGGTCTCGAGGAACAGGAGCACGCGCCCGCCGGTCTGGTTGCCGACGCTCGCCGCCTGCCTCTCGCCATCCGCCCTGGCAAGCAGCAACCGCGCGCCCTGCCCGCCACCGGGTTCGACGACGAGCCAACGCTTACCATCGCCGAGCGCGACATCCTCGGAGACGGTGAAACCGAGCTTGTCGACATACCAGGCCGCCGCCTCGTCATAACAGGCCACCAGTACCGCAACGGTGGTGACGCGACGGCCGGAGGCGGGAAAGCCGCTCACTGCGCCTTGACCGCGAACTGGCCGACCAGCCGCCCCTCGGCCATGTCGTAAACGAAGATGGTCCGGCTGCCGTCGGCGAGTTCGGCGTCGATCGAGATGCGGTTGCCGGAGAGCGCCTGCGACATGATCCTGGCGCCGGCCGGCAGCACGATGTCGCCGTAAAGCGGCCCGCCCGATGGCGCGGGAATGTCGCTGCCGATCTGCGGCGGCGTGACCGCCGTGGTGCGCGCTTTGTAGACAAGCGCGCCGACGACCGCCATAAGAGCCAGGAAAAGCAGCCCCAGATTGATGGCGACAAAGCGGACGAGTTTCCTGCGCACACGCTCCACCGCTGGATCGAGTGGTTTGTCCTCTTCTTCGTCGACGTGAGGGCCTGTCATGGGCGAGACTTCCGGAACGATTACAATGAGCGCATCAGATAGCGAAGAGGGACGCACTTTGATAGTGCTGGAGGCCGACTCCGATGCCGCAGGCCAGCGGCTCGACCAGTGGCTGGCCGCCCGCCTCGCGCCTGGTCTGTCGCGCAGCCGCGTCCAGGCGCTGATCAAACAGGGCGCCGTCCGCGTCGGCACCAAGGTCGTCGACGAGGCCAAACGCAAGCTCGCGACAGGCGACAAGGTCTCCGTCGACATGCCCGAGCCGGAACCCGCCACGCCGCAGGGCGAAGACATCCCGCTCGACATTCTCTACGAGGACGACGAACTGATCGTCATCAACAAGCCCGCCGGCATCGTTGTCCATCCCGCCGCCGGCAACTGGACCGGCACGCTGGTCAACGCGCTCATCCACCATTGCGGCAAAAGCCTTTCGGGCATCGGCGGCGTCAAGCGGCCGGGCATCGTCCACCGCCTCGACAAGGAAACTTCTGGCGTCATGGTCGTCGCCAAGACCGACCGTGCCCACAAGTCCCTGTCCGAAGCCTTTGCCGACCACGGCCGCACCGGCGACCTCGAGCGCGCCTATGACGCGCTGGTCTGGGGCATCCCGCAGCGCCTCACCGGCACCATCGATGCAGCGCTCGGCCGCCATGCCGACCGCATCCGCCGCGCCGTGGTACCGGAGCATCGCGAAGACGCGCGCCACGCCATCACCCACTACGCCGTTCAGGAGCGCTTTGGCGAGGGCCAGGACCAGTTCGCCACCGCCAGCCTGGTCGAGTGCCGGCTCGAGACCGGCCGCACCCACCAGATCCGCGTCCACATGGCCCATATCGACCACCCGGTTGTCGGCGATCCCGACTACGCCCAGGCCTTTCGCACCAAGTCGAACCGCCTGCCCGAACCGCTGAAATCGGCCGTCCAGGCCTTCCCGCGCCAGGCCTTGCACGCTCGGCTCCTTGCATTCCGCCACCCGGCTTCCCATCTATTGATGCGGTTCGAGGCACCCCTGCCTCGCGACATGGGAGAGTTGGTCGAAGGCTTTCGCAATCTCTGAAGCATCGATCAGAAAACCTGACTCGTATTGTTCACTTAGGCGTGACACTCTGTTTCGCGTCGAACAAACGGTGTCTTTTCCCGTTATGTTCCGCTATAGAACGCATGGCGCGACAGTGCAGTCAGCAACCGCGCCACATGCTCGCCTGGATCAGGGAGCAAGTCTCGTAGAGAGGGAGGGTGCTTTATGGCCCAGTCACTACCCAGTATCGTTTCCGGCGAAGGCGGCCTTAGCCGCTACCTGGAAGAAATCCGCCGCTTTCCGATGCTCCAGCCGCAGGAAGAGTACATGCTCGCCAAGCGGTACCAGGAGCATGAGGACACGGGCGCAGCCCACAAGCTGGTCACCAGCCACCTGCGTCTCGTGGCCAAGATCGCCATGGGCTATCGCGGCTATGGCCTGCCCATCGGCGAGGTCATCTCGGAAGGCAATGTCGGCCTCATGCAGGCCGTGAAGAAATTCGAGCCGGAGCGCGGCTTCCGGCTTGCCACCTATGCCATGTGGTGGATCAAGGCCTCGATCCAGGAATACATCCTGCGCTCGTGGAGCCTGGTCAAGATGGGCACCACCGCCAACCAGAAGCGCCTGTTCTTCAACCTGCGCAAGGTCAAGGGCAAGATCCAGGCGCTCGACGACGGCGACCTCAAGCCCGACCAGATCGCCGAGATTGCCACCCGCCTCAACGTCTCCGAGGCCGAGGTCGTGTCGATGAACCGCCGCCTGTCGGGCGACGCCTCGCTCAACGCGCCAATCCGCGCTACCGAAGGCGAGTCCGGCGAGTGGCAGGATTGGCTTGTCGACGACCACGACAGCCAGGAAGAGACGCTGATCGAGCAGGACGAGCTCGAGAACCGCCGCGGTATGCTGGCCAGCGCCATGTCGGTGCTCAACGACCGCGAAAAGCGCATCTTCGAAGCCCGTCGCCTCGCAGAGGATCCTCTGACGCTCGAAGAGCTCTCAGCCGAGTTCGACATCAGCCGCGAGCGCGTCCGCCAGATCGAGGTCAGGGCCTTCGAGAAGGTACAGGATGCGGTCAAGGCCGCAGCCAAGAAGCAGGCCCAGGCGCTGCGCACCATCGACGCCTGAGATTTTCGCCCGCGGACTGCGTGTCTGAACGCATCTGTAAACGAAAAACGCGATCTGAAGTACCCCTACAGCGCCGTGTGTCATCCGTGACGCACGGCGCTCGCGTTTGTCACATGCCTCGACGGCCGACATTGGGTTCATTTGGCGGTCGGTAACCGCATCTCAATGTTGGGCGTGTAGCGTCAGTCCATGTTCTGGAATGACCTCCGAAAAGCGCTCGTGACGACGGTGCTGAGCTTCGTGATGCTTGCGTCTCTGTACGCCGCCCCTCTTGGCGCGGCTGAATCTGGGGACATTCGCAGCTCCTGCTGGACATCAAGCAGCCTGTCCGACGACTTGGTCACTGTCGTCCAATCGCCCGGGCGCTGGACCTGCGGAGACCGGACCTATTCGCTCGAGGGCGAGCGGACGCTGCTGCGGTTTGGAATCGGTCCACACGATGTCCTTCCCCAATATTTCTTTTCGAGGCGAAGTGCGCTTGCGGCCGTGCATCTGCTGGCGATCGACCGGGATGGCGCAATGCGCCAGACCTCCTTGTCGGCGAATGAGCTGCCTAGCGCTCTGCGTGGCGGGTATTTCAAGGCCTCTCTGCCTGATGTAACCCGCGACACGCTGGAGGTCATTGTCGCGTTCGATTTGCCGAGCCACCAGATGACGCTGGAGAGGGCCTATCTGTCACCGTCTGACGTCGCTCTGGGCCCAGACCTTGTGCGGTCCCTGCTTTTCCTGGCTATGCTTGCCGGAATGCTCTCCATGCCGCTCATCTTCAACGCGGCCTTCTACCGGATCCTGCGCGAGCCATTCTTGCTTTGGCATTCCATGCTCACGATCTCCTTGCTGCTGACTATCCTGGTCTCTTCGGGTCTTGCAGTCGTTCTCTTCGATCCGCCAGCAATGACGTTAAGCTGGATGACGACAGTGATCTTCGGCCTTACGGTCGCTTCCGGGGCGATGTTCACTCACAGCTTCATCGAACCCGACCGCATGCATCCGTTCCTGCGGCGGGCGCTGCTCTGGTGCGCCGCATGGGCGATGTTTCTGAGCACGTCTCATGCGGCGTTCCCGTTCGTGGGGCGCTCGATTCAGTCGACGCTGTACACGGCGGCTTTTGCTCCGGTGATCGTCATTTTCATATTGTCAGTTGCCGACGCACTGCGGCGCGGAAGTCGGGCTGCCAAGTTCCAGGCGATCGGCTATGTGCCTGTGATCATGGCCGGCTTGGTGCGCCTGGTCACGGGCGTGGCTCCCTGGCTGCAGAGCCATGATGCCATGCTCCTTTTCTATGTGGGTTGCGTATGGGAAGTCTTGTTCACCACACTCGGCGTGGCAGACCGCTTCATGACGATCAAGCGCCAGCGAGACAGCGCACGCTTCGAAGCTGACATGCTTGAGCGCGTGTCCGAACGCGACGCACTGACGGGATTGCTCAACCGGCGGGCAATCGAGCAGAATTTCGAGAAGTTCCGTGCCGAGGGCTACCGCGCACTTGCCGTGCTCGACCTGGACCACTTCAAGGCAATCAATGATGTCCACGGCCACGTGGTCGGCGACGCCGTGCTGAAGGCCGTGGCCCAAGCGCTCCAGGCGGACCCGCAGGTTCATGCGTTCCGCCTCGGCGGAGAGGAATTCGTGCTGCTTGTGCGCGGCGACGATGCCCAGGCGCGGGCGGAGCGCCGGCGCCAGGCGATCCCCGCCGCCGTTGCCAATGCCGTTCCAGGCCTCGGGCGACCCGTAACGGCCAGCATGGGTATGACGGATGCGTCGCCAAATGCTGAAGAGCAGTTCGCAGAGCTTTACGAACAAGCCGACGGGCTGCTTTACGACGCCAAGCTTGCCGGCCGCAATCGAACCAAAACAGCATTGGCGCAAGCATCGAAGAATGATGCGGATCCAGCCTTTGATGCTGTAGCTGGCGCAGAGGAAGCTGCTCTCGATCGACAAAACGCCAGTGCCTCTCGTAGAGAGCGAACGCTTCGGAGGGCATGAGGGGACGATGCGGATCGCGGTTCCAGGCGCGCCTGAGCTAATCGGGAAGCATGGCAGGAACGACGCGCACACTCGTCATAGCAACGCATATAAAGACTGAAAGTGTGGGAGTTTCAAGAACATTGACCAGCCCCCCTGCCCGGACCGGGCGACGCTGGCCATCGTGAGCGGCGGCGATCCGCTCGACAGATCGGGCTCGCCCGCCCTATCCCTTCCGCGTCAGGCTCAGCGCCATCTGCTCCATGCGCTCGGCCAGTGCCTCGAGCGCGCCGGTCAGCGCCGCATCGTTCTTGTCGGCCTTGGTGAGCGCGTCGTCGCGCGTCTTGCGCAGCGTCTGGACCTCGCTTTCCATGCCCTTGACGCGCTTCTGCAATTCGCTGAGTTCGTCCATCACCATGATGCCGGCCATGACGGTCAGGCGCTGGTCGCCGATCTCGCCGAACGAATCCTTGAGATGCATGACATAGCGGTCGAAGCGGCTGGCGAGGTCGATCAGGTGATCTTCCTGCCCTTCGTCGCAGGCCATGCGGTATTGCTTGCCGTCGATGGTGACCGTGACCTGCGCCATCTCCACCCTACCTGTCCAGCACGGCGCGGATCGTCTCCATGGCGGTCACGAGCCGCCGCGAGACTTCCTTGTTGGCTTCTTCGAGCCGTTCCGCCCGGGCTTCCGAATTGTCGAGCTCCTGCGCCAGGCGGGCGCGGTCGGCGTTCATGCGCTGGACCTCGGCCTCGGCCTCGCCATAATCTTGCTCGTGTTCGAGGCGCGCGGCGACGGCGCCTTCCAGCGTGTCGATCGCCCTGCCGAGCCGGGCTATAACTTCCTTGAGTGTCGTTTCCCCGGTCATGGTTCCCGTATGGACCCTCGCCCATCACCGAATCGCGCCCATTTCAGAACGCGTTATGCCTGAAACATTAGGCACCGGTTGAAGGAGGCGTCAACAAAGCTGTTTCGGCTTTCCCCCGATAAGGCATCCCAGCCGTGGCCCGATGCCGCAAAGAAGGGGTGAAAACGCACCGATTTGTTGACTCAAGCCCTGCGCCTGCTATGTGTCGCGCACTTTTCCGGGGCTCCCGTCGCCCCACTTTCCAAGGGTTATGGGAGGGACGATGTCCTCGCGCGAAAAACACGACCGGATGGCCAACGCGATCCGCTTTCTGTCCATGGACGCCGTCGAAAAGGCAAATTCGGGCCACCCCGGCCTGCCGATGGGCGCGGCCGACATCGCGACCGTCCTCTACACCCGCTTCCTGAAGTACGATCCGGCCAATCCGCACTGGCACGACCGCGACCGCTTCGTGCTGTCGGCCGGCCACGGCTCGATGCTGCTCTACTCGGTGCTCTACCTCTCGGGCTACGAGGACATGACCATCGAGGAGATCAAGAATTTCCGCCAGCTCGGTTCGAAGACCGCCGGCCATCCCGAATACGGCCACGCCACCGGCATCGAGACGACCACCGGCCCGCTAGGCCAGGGTCTCGCCAACGCGGTGGGCATGGCGCTCGCCGAGCGCATCCTGAACGCCCAGTTCGGTGACGGCCTCGTCGACCACTACACCTACGTTCTCGCCGGCGACGGCTGCCTCATGGAAGGCATCTCGCAGGAGGCGCTTTCGCTTGCCGGCCACCTCAAGCTCAACAAGCTGATCGTCTTCTGGGACGACAACAACATCTCCATCGACGGCCCGATCTCGCTCGCCGACTCGACCGACCAGCGCGCCCGCTTTGCAGCGTCGGGCTGGAACACGCTTGCCATCGACGGCCATGACCCCGAGGCGATTGCCGGCGCCATCGAAGCCGCCAAGCGCTCCGACCGTCCGACCATGATCGCCGCCAAGACCACCATCGGCTTCGGCTCGCCGGCCAAGGCCGGCACCAACAAGGTCCACGGGTCACCGCTGGGTGCCGCCGAGATCGAGGCGACGCGCAAGGCGCTCGGCTGGGAATACCCGCCCTTCGAGATCCCGTCCGACATCCTCGACGCCTGGCGCCTGGCCGGCCTGAACGCAGCCAAGAAGCGCGTCGACTGGGAAAAGCGTCTCGCCGAGACCGGCACCGAGGTCCGCGCCGAGTTCGAACGCCGCATGCGCGGCGACCTGCCGGCCAATTTCGACGCCGTGATCGCCGAGTACAAGAAGAAGCTCGCCGCCGACAAGCCGAAGGTCGCTACCCGCAAGTCGTCGGAGATGGCGCTCGAGGTCATCAACGGCATCGTGCCCGAGACCATCGGCGGCTCGGCCGACCTGACCGGCTCCAACAACACCAAGACCAGCCAGACCAGCAACATCGCCCCCGGCGACTACGGCCACCGCTTCGTCCATTACGGCATCCGCGAACTCGGCATGGCGGCGGCGATGAACGGCATGGCGCTGCATGGCGGTGTCATCCCCTATTCCGGCACCTTCCTGTGCTTCTCCGACTATGCGCGGCCGGCGATGCGCCTGGCCTCGCTGATGGGCATCCGCGTCGGCTTCGTCATGACCCATGATTCCATCGGTCTCGGCGAAGACGGCCCCACCCACCAGCCGGTCGAGCACCTCGCAGCGCTCCGCGCCATTCCCAACCACATCGTCTTCCGCCCGGCGGACGCGATGGAAGCCGCCGAATGCTGGCAGCTGACGCTGGAAAACCGCAAGACGCCGTCGACGCTGGCACTCACCCGCCAGAACCTGCCCGCCGTGCGCACCGAATTCGTCGAGGAAAACCTCTGCGGCTACGGCGCCTACGAACTGGCTACCGCCGATGGCGAGGCCCAGGTCACCATCTTCGCCACCGGCTCGGAGGTCGAGATCGCGCTCAACGCCCGCAAGCTGCTGCAGGCCGCCGGCCATCCGACCCGCGTCGTCTCGGTCCCGGCCTTCGAGCTGTTCGACAAGCAGAGCGCGGAATACCGCAAGGCGCTGATCGGCAACGCCAAGGTCAAGGTCGCCATCGAGGCCGGCATCCGCATGGGCTGGGACAGCTTCATCGGCACCGACGGCATCTTCATCGGCATGCACGGCTTCGGCGCCAGCGCCCCGATCGAGGATCTGTACAAGCATTTCGGCATCACCGCCGAGGCTGCCGCCGACGCAGCCAAGGCCCGGCTTCAGGCTTAAGACGTTCCCAGGAGAACCAACCATGACCGTTAGAGTTGCCATCAATGGTTTCGGCCGCATCGGCCGCAACATCCTGCGTGCCATCTATGAATCGGGCCGCAAGGACATCCAGGTCGTTGCCGTCAACGACCTCGGCCCGGTCGAAACCAACGCCCACCTGCTGCGCTACGACAGCGTGCACGGCCGCTTCCCGCTCGAGGTCAAGGTCGACGGCGACAGCATCGTGATCGGCGGCGACAAGATCAAGGTCACCGCGGTCAAGGATCCGTCGCAGCTGCCGTGGAAAGACCTCGGCGTCGACATCGCGCTCGAATGCACCGGCATCTTCACCTCGAAGGACAAGGCCTCGGCGCATCTCGTTGCCGGCGCCAAGCGGGTCATCGTCTCGGCTCCGGCCGACGGTGCGGACCTGACCGTGGTCTATGGCGTCAACCACGACAAGATCACCAAGGACCACATCGTCATTTCGAATGCGTCCTGCACCACCAACTGCCTGGCACCGGTCGCCAAGGTCCTCAACGACGCCTTCGGCATCGAAAAGGGCTTCATGACCACCATCCACGCCTACACCGGTGACCAGCCGACGCTCGACACCATGCACAAGGACCTCTACCGCGCCCGTGCTGCGGCAATGTCGATGATCCCGACCTCGACCGGTGCTGCCAAGGCTGTCGGCCTGGTGCTGCCGGAACTGAAGGGCAAGCTCGACGGCGTGTCGATCCGCGTGCCGACCCCGAACGTCTCGGTCATCGACTTCAAGTTCGTGTCGAAGAAGCCGGTCACCGTCGAAGAGGTCAATGCTGCGCTCGTCGCTGCTGCCAACGGCCCGCTCAAGGGCATCCTCGCCTTTACCGATGAGCCGCTGGTCTCCATCGACATGAACCACAACCCGGCGTCGTCGACCTTCGCGCTCGACCAGACCAAGGTCATCGAGGGCAACCTCGTGCGCATCATGTCCTGGTACGACAACGAGTGGGGTTTCTCCAACCGCATGGCCGACACCGCCGTCGCCATGGCCAAGACCATCGCCTGATCAGGCACGCAATTCGGGCCGCTTGGGCCTGCTGACGACGCCCGGCTTAGGCCGGGCGTTTTCATTTTTTGTCGCAGTGCAAAAAAATCTTTTCAGAGCCGCGCATGTCGGCCAGGGCGTCCAAGGGACGCCGTAACAGCTTGAATTCGTGCATGATCCCTTCCGAGAAATCGGGACGATTTTTCGGGTCATGCACAAAGACAGGCGGTCAAAAAACCATTCTCGCTTGCGCATGGCCATTTCTTCGCCGCACTCTCGCACGACGCAGCAATGAACTGCTTCGCGGGCGAGTCTTTATGGAACAGGCGATTTATCTGGTCACGCTGGTGAGCACCGCTCTGGTGGTCGCCGCGGCGTTTTCGAGCCTCGTCGCCTTCCGCTTCGGCGCGCCCCTGCTGCTTTTGTTCCTCGGCATCGGCCTCGCCAGCGGCGTCGATGGCCTCGGCATCGTCTTCGACAACGCCCACCTCGCCTATTTCGTCGGCTCACTGGCGCTGGCGCTGATTCTCTTCGATTCCGGCTTCAGCACCTCGCTCGGCGTCCTGCGCCAGGCCGGCATGCCGGCGCTGACGCTGGCAACGATTGGCGTGGCGATCACGACGGTGATCTTCGGCGTCGCCGCCTACTATCTCACCGGCTTTACCTGGCTCGAATCCTTCCTGCTGGGGGCTGCCGTCGCCTCAACAGACGCTGCCGCCGTGTTCTTCCTCTTGCGCGCCGGCAACATCAATTTGCGCGAACGCGTCCGCTCGACGCTTGAAATCGAGTCCGGCACCAACGATCCGATCGCCATCTTCCTCACCATCACGCTGGTCGAGATCATCGCCATCGGCGCCAAGCCCGAGGCCGACCTTTTGCTCGTCGATCTCGTTCTCGGCTTCTTCGTCCAGATGATCCTGGGCGCCGCTATCGGCCTGCTCGGCGGCTTCCTGATCGTCAAGCTGGTCGAGCGGTTCAACCTCGACCGCGGCCTGCTACCGATCTTCGTGCTGACCCTGTCGCTGATGGTGTTCGCCACCGCTGGCGCCATCGGCGGGTCGGGCTTCCTCGCCGTCTATCTTGCCGGCCTCGTCGCCGGCAATTCCGACATCCGCGCCGTCTCGACGCTGAAGCGCTTCCAGGAAGGCATGTCCTGGCTCGCCCAGATCATCATGTTCCTGGTGCTCGGTCTGTTCGCCACGCCCTCGCAGTTCCCCGCCATCCTGGCGTCAGCGCTGCTGCTCGGCCTGTTCCTGATGTTCGTCGCCCGCCCCATCGCGGTCTGGCTGTGCCTGATCCCGTTCAAGCTGCCGCGCCAGGAAACCGCCTTCATCTCCTGGGTCGGCCTGCGCGGCGCGGTCTCCATCCTGCTCGCCATCACCCCTCTGCTCGGCGGGCTGGAAAATGGCCGCGCCATCTTCAACATCGCCTTCATCATCGTGCTCGCCTCGCTGGTGGTCCAGGGTTGGACGGTCGGCCCGCTGGCCCGCCGCCTCGGCCTGATCGTGCCACAGCGCTACGGCCCGCTCGACAAGGTCGAGCTCGAGCTGCCGGGTTCGGCCACCCACGAACTGCTCGCCTATCGCGTCGTGCCGGGCAGCCCGGTGGCGAAGGGACAGCGCGTCCCGCGCTGGGCCCGTCCGTCGCTGGTCGTGCGCGACGGCCGCTCGATGCGCTTTCAGGACATGGGCCGGCTCACCGCCGGCGACCACGTCTACATCTTCGTGCCCGACCGCTATCCCCGCCTGCTCGACCGGCTGTTTGCCAGCCGCGTCGAGGTCGAGGACGAGGACGAGGATTTCTTCGGCGCCTTCACCGTCGACCAGAGCCATCCGGCCGCCCAGCTCGCCGCCATCTATGGCGCGACGCTGAAGGACGAGGAGAAGAAGCTCACCATCGGCGACCTGATCAAGCAGCGCCTCGGTGGCCGCGTCGAATATGCCGACCGCGTAGCCCTCGGGCCGATCGACCTGATCGTCCGCGACGTCGACGAAAAGGGCCGCATCGTCGCGGTCGGCCTGTCGATCGAACCCGCCCCGCCGCCGCCGACGGTGCCGCTGTTCCTAAGCGGCAGCGAGATCGGCGACCGCATCCGGCGCTTCTTCGCCCGCAAGTCGCCCAAGGCCCCCGCCAAGCCGGACAAGCCCGCCACCAGCGCCGAAAGCGTGGCCGAAGACGCGTGAGGCTAGTGGTTGTCGTACGATCTGTTTCCAAGCACTGGGATCCCCTCACAGGGACAGGCCGGAGAGGGAAGGCTGTCATGACAAAACAGGTCAAGAAGGCCTAGTCAGGTCGATCTTCAAACGCTTGCGGGGGATAACATTTGGCCAAGTATTCACGCCCGAATTCTTCCGGAAGATACTTCAGAAGCCGAAACTCGGTGATGAGATCAGCCAAATCCTTCGACACAGGGTTGAGACCATTGAAGCCAGCCAGTGCGACCTCGTGTGAAGAGAGTTGGCTGCGAAACAGGTTTGCATAGCGACGCTTTTCCGCTGCTGTAAGGTGTTTGTCGTCCTTTATGCGGAACAGGATTGTATAGAGCAGCCGAAAGTAGGGGCCGGTCGTGCTTTCGTATCGATCGATCACTGCCTTCTCATAAACTCTCCCAACGAACGCTGGCTCGATCTTTTCCGGTGAAAGACTATTCAGCCTCCAAAGCATCTCAAAATTCGCACGGCGAATCGCTTCGAGGCCGCCTGCCAAGATGTTGCGTATCGAGTTGATATGATGGGCGTCAGCGTAACCTTCGCCATACTTGAACTGGACCGCATCGCGAGCCTCTCGAAACAGCCGCAGCACCTCAAAGTAGGTGCCCTCGAACCGTTGTATGTGCTGGTCCCGTTGCGCTTCGTCGATTTGTCGTTGTTGAAGACGCAGCGTGAAAAAGACGGCCGCAAACGCTAGCGTAGACATCAGGGCATTCAAGGCCCCGAAAGTATCTCCCCACTGACCCGCGACCTCCGGGTCCCAAGATAGCTGCATGCGCTTGCCTAGCGACGGGTGAAAGAACCAGACTAACCACAAGACAAAAGCGCCAATCGCGACGCGCCGTACAACCCGATCTTCCATTCTACTGATCCCCCGGTAATTGAGGCTTCATATCACGCATTTCACCGACGCTGTAACCATCACGGGAACGCGCCGAACCAGAGACGGATACCTGATCGCTAAGGCTAACTCAGTTCACACTAGCATCTGTTTCATACCCGTTATGAGTTCTACGATTTGAATGATGACCATGCGCATCTGCCAGTAGGACACTAACTTTTTGCCAGATTTTCCGACCGCGCACCCCGCGCAAACCTTGCATCCACGCCTGCGCTGGCTATGGTCCGCGCGATCTCTCCAAGCGAAAGGGAACCCCCATGGCCGGCTTCAGGACTCTCGACACCATCGGCAACGTCAGCGGCAAGCGGGTGCTGGTCCGCGTCGACCTCAACGTGCCCATGGCCGACGGCAAGGTTTCGGACGCCACCCGCATCGAGCGCGTCGCCCCCACCATCACCGAACTTTCCGACAAGGGCGCCAAGGTCATCCTGCTCGCCCATTTCGGCCGCCCGAAGGATGGCCCTGATCCGGCCCTGTCGCTGGCGCCGATCGCTGCCGCCACCGCCGAGGTCATCGGCCGCCCGGTCGGCTTCGCTGCCGACTGCATCGGCGACAAGGCTGCAGCGGCCGTCGCCGCCATGAACGACGGCGACATCCTGCTCCTCGAAAACACCCGCTTCTACAAGGCCGAGGAGAAGAACGACGCTGCCTTCACCGAACAGCTCGCCGCCAATGGCGACATCTTCGTCAACGACGCGTTTTCGGCCGCCCACCGGGCGCATGCCTCGACCGAGGGCCTCGCCCGCAAGCTCCCCGCCCATGCCGGCCGCACCATGCAGGCCGAGCTCGAGGCACTGGAGAAGGGTCTCGGCAACCCGGTCAAGCCGGTCGTCGCCATCGTCGGCGGCGCCAAGATCTCGACCAAGCTCGACCTCTTGATGAACCTCGTCCGCAAGGTCGACGCGCTGGTCATCGGCGGCGGCATGGCCAACACCTTCCTCGCCGCGCGCGGCACCAAGGTCGGCAAATCGCTGTGCGAGCACGATCTTGCCCAGACCGCCCGCCAGATCATGACCGAGGCCGTCGAGGCCGGCTGCGCCATCGTGCTGCCCACCGACGGCGTTGTCGCCCGCGAGTTCAAGGCGGGCGCGGCCAACGAGACGGTCGCCATCGACGCCGTGCCCGAGGACGCAATGATCCTCGACGTCGGCGACAAGACGGTGGCTACCATCAATGACTGGATCGACCGCGCGGCGACGCTCGTCTGGAACGGCCCGCTCGGCGCCTTCGAGATTGAGCCCTTCGACAAGGCGACGGTCGCCGCCGCCAAGCACGCGGCTGCCCGCACCAAGGCCGGCAAGCTCGTCTCGGTCGCCGGCGGCGGCGACACGGTCGCAGCCCTCAACCATGCCGGCGTCGCCGACGATTTTACCTATGTCTCGACCGCCGGCGGCGCTTTCCTCGAATGGATGGAAGGCAAGGAACTGCCCGGCGTCGAAGTGCTCAAGGCCTGAGCCACAGCAATTCTTTCCTGGTCCCAGCGCGGCCACGCGCTGAGATTCAGGTCAGGCCGAGTCGAAAATGGTGAGAGTCGAGAACCGGAGCGGAGCGTACTTTTACAGCGCCGCGCGCCCTTTCGGGCGCGCAAAGGACGCTGTAACACTTTGAAACGGTGCACGATCCTTTCCGAAAATCGAATCCGATTTTCGGGGTCGTGCACTACGTGAGCACAGGAAGCGCAGACACTCGCCATTTGCAGGCCGGCCTCACCTGAAGCTAAAACGATTGAAATAAATTCAATCGGTTATAGGCTTTGACCCACCATTCCGTTCCGGTAGTGCTTCTGCTATGCGCCCGGCATCAGCACAGGAGATTTTTTGATGAGCGAACGTCTCGAAGACATCGCCGCGGCGATGGTCGCCAACGGCAAGGGCATTCTGGCTGCGGATGAAAGCTCCGGCACCATCAAGAAGCGTTTCGACGTCATCGGCGTCGAGTCGACGGCCGACAGCCGCCGCGACTATCGCGAGATGATGTTCCGCACCACCGAAGCAATGACGAAGTACATCTCCGGCGTCATCCTCTATGACGAGACCATCCGCCAGAAGGCCGCCGACGGCACGCCGCTGGTCGACCTCATCAAGGCTTCGGGCGCCATTCCCGGCATCAAGGTCGACGCCGGCGCCAAGGCGATCGTCAACTTCCCCGGCGACACCATCACCGAAGGCCTCGACGGCCTGCGCGAGCGCCTTGCCGAGTACTACAAGCTCGGTGCCCGCTTCGCCAAATGGCGCGGCGTGATCGACATCGACACCACGAAGAACGTGCCTTCGAACTACACGCTCTCGGCCAACACCCACGCGCTGGCCCGCTACGCGGCGCTTTGCCAGGAAGCCGGCATCGTTCCGATCGTCGAGCCCGAAGTGCTGATGGACGGCGCCCACGACATCGACACCTGCTACGACGTCACCAAGGCGACGCTGGTCAAGCTCTATGACGAGCTCTACGCCGCGCGCGTTACCCTTGAAGGCACGATCCTGAAGCCAAACATGGTCATCGCCGGCAAGAAGTCGGGCAAGAAGAACTCGCCCGAAGAGATCGCCGAAAAGACCATCAAGCTGTTCCGCGAGACGGTTCCGGCAGCGGTTCCGGGCATCGCCTTCCTGTCGGGCGGCCAGTCCGACGAGGAGGCCACTGCCAACCTCAACGCCATCAACGCCATCGGCCCGCATCCGTGGAAGCTGACCTTCTCCTATGGCCGCGCGCTGCAGGCAGCACCGCAGAAAGCATGGTCAGGCAAGGTCGAGAACCTGGCTGCCGGCCAGGCCGCCTTCACCCACCGCGCCCACATGAATTACCTGGCCGCTCTCGGTCAGTGGAAAGCGGATCTCGAAAAGGCCGCGTAAGCCAAGCCGCTTCGCACGAACTCACAAAGCCCCGCGTCGCGCGGGGCTTTTTTTGCTTTTTGAAGTGCGCGCAGTCCCGGCAATCCGGCCGCAACCAGTTGCCCGTCGGCGCGAGACCACCAGGCCCTGAATTGCACGACAAAGCGAGTTGCTCCGGCCCCACATGGCCAGACTTCGAATCAGGACTACGCGGATCCGTTGCGGCGAGAGGCTATGGTCTCATCGGCGCTCGACAGATGATGCCCGATCAATTTTGAGCGCACATCAATGAGATTGCCGCTGGATTTTGCTGCGTACATCAGCCAGTCGGCCTGGTCCATGAGTGCATCGAACGACACGCCGGCTGATGCTTCGGCCAATCCGATCGCAGCGCCGACCTGCAGCAGATTGTCGTCGATGACGACGAGTTCCGCGACCGCCTTTGCCAGGTCGAAGAAGCGGGCCAGCGAAAATGCATCGCCAGCCTGGTACAAGGAGATGACCCCGAACTCGTCGCCGCCAAGGCGGGCCACGAAGTCCCGCCTGTCCCCCCACTCGACAAGCCTCTTGGCGACGACCTGGAGCAGCCGGTCGCCCATCGAATGCCCGAACTTGTCATTGATGCGCTTGAAGCGGTTGAGGTCGATGTAAGCGAGGAACAGCCGGGTATCCGGCGTCAGCCTGGCCAACGCACCGCGCAGATGGGTTTCGAAAGATGATCGGTTCTGGATGCCGGTCATCACATCGACCTGGGCGGCCTGCAAGATCGCCCGCTCGAACGCCTTGCGCTCGGAGTTGTCGAGAAGGATCTCGATATCGAAACTCTCGCCGGCGATTCGTCGTCGCTGCGCACTTATGAGCGTCGGTATGATGCGCCCACTGGCGTGCTGCATATCCACTTCAGCGAGTTCGTAGAAGCCCTGCGTTTCGAGCAGCCTCATCCTCTCGCAGCGTGCGGGATCGTCCATCGAATAGGGCAGATCGACCCCGATAGATTGCCCCTCGATCTCGGCCCAAGTGCGTCCGATCAGGCGCAGATAGGCCGGGTTCACCTTGATGTAGCGGGAGTTGTGGTCGGTCGTGGAAATCGAAAACGGCACCGGAGACAACTCGAACAGGTCTCTCAAGGCCGCGCCAAGAACCTCATCGGAAATCATCGCCCAACTTCCACCCACTTGCACCGAAATCGACTGACTGGTGTCGAGCCGCGTTCGTCATGGCGTAGATGGGTACTGCGTGCCTGTTAAATATAGTTGAATGCTCGGCGCCACAGAACAGCCGCGCGCCTGAACTGGCTCGCCGCACTTGGCCCGACAGGGGAGCGCAAGCTGCACCGCCTCGCACCCACTCACGAAAGCCCCGCCTCGCGCGGGGCCTCTTACATTTCGACCAAAGCAAAACCCCGGCACGAGGCCGGGGCTTGAGCTGGTTCGCCGATCAGAATTTGTAGGAGATGCCGAAGCGAACATCGTTCGTCTTCAGATCGACCTTGTTTGTCCACCAACCGTCCGGATCGGTAATGGTCTTGTTCCCAAAGTCGGTATAGCGATACTCGAAGCGGGCAATCAGATTGTCCGTTACAGCATATTCAAGACCTGCGCCGAGGGTCCAGCCGGTGTAAGTTCTGGAAGCTGAGAACCTACTATCCCAATCTGGGACCTCTCCTCCATACTTGTACTGTCCGAACGCCAAACCGCCCGCAACATAGGGAAGAAAGCGATCAGCAGAGTAGCCAACTCTTGCTCGAACGCTACCCGCCCAATTTAGCTTCGCTGTCCCGAACCCATCATCCGCTTGGGCATCGTTGTAGTAGTAAAGGCTGGTGCCTTTGATGTTGCCGCCGTAAACGTCGGCTTCAGCACCAAGAACAAAGTTGTTTGCGAGTTGCCAATTGTAACCTACGAAGACGCCACCAAACCCACCCTTGGGGTCGTACTCCATTTGATAGTCGGTATTGAAAGGCTCGACGTAGTCCGACCGACCCCAAGCATAGCCAGCCTGGATGCCAACATAGACGCCAGACCAGTTGTAAGCTGCGGCACCTTCCTGCACGACGACGTCGGCGGCGTGCGCACCGCCAAGGGTCGCGAGAAAAAACGCCGACGCAATGATATGAGATTTCACAGTAGTTGCCCCCATGAGCTGCCTGCCGAATTCCTCGACGATACAGCTCAAATTTGCAACCCAGCGTGGTGCTGTGTGGTATTCAAAATTTATGATTGTTACATAATAAGCACATGGTTTAGTTGATTGCCGACCATCGCTTCAACCAAAGGCCGAACCCTCGATAGCCTGCTGCAGGCCACCAAAAGCATCACGGGCGCCGCCTGTCGAGCGCCGCCCAAACAGGCGCAGCCAGCATCGCCAAAGGCCTCAATCCCCGTAAGTATAAGACGCGCACATGTCGTCGCTGCTTTCAGGCGGCTCATCGCCGGTGAACACCGCAACGATCGTCAGGCCGTCGCTGCCGGCCCAGTTGGCAAGGTAGGAAACATCGCCTGAGCCGCACAACCGGTTGCCGTTCTCCAGTTCGGGATCGGATGGGTTTTCGACGCTGTAGACCGAGGCATTCACCCGCCGCCCATCGACGATGAAGTGATCGCCCACAAGGGCCGAGAAAGACAAAGACTCACCATTCGCAAAGGTGATGCCGAAATCATCCATCGAAATGTCACCGGTGATGCTGACTGCGGTGTTGCTGTAGGCGGTGTAGGTGTCGCCCTCGGCGAATGCCGGTGCACCACTGGCGACCAGCAGGGCGAAAACGGTAGCCAAGATCTGTTTCATTCTTCCCTCTTGTACCAATCGCCAACGGCAGCAGCGGCCGCACGCTGTCCGCGCGGCCGCAAGTTCAGCTTATTGGCAGTCCGAAACGATGATCTTGCAGTTAGGGCAGTCTTCGAGCGCCTTGCTCTCGGCGACCTTCTTGGTCTCGCCAAAGCCGATGCCGTAGTTGACCCTGTCGCCGGCATAGGCGCCGCACTGCTCGAACCAGACCGCGACTTCGCAGCTGTCGTTGCCTGCCGCCTTGCACGTCTTCAAGGCGTTCTTCTCGGCTTCTTTCTGCGTCGAGCCCCAGCCCACGCCGTAACCGGCCTCTTCGGCGGCAACGCCCTGCCCGTCATTGACCGCAATAGCCCCGAATGCGAGCGCAGCAGTGGCCTGTAGGCCGACCACGGCAGCGACTGCCAGGCCGAGCCTGATTTTATGCAACATCGATGTTCCCCAATATCCGACGGCCCTTCATGGTCCGCCATGCCCCTGGCCTATTTGCCAAGCTCTGCCTTCTGTCACGTAAGACTGGACGCCCGCAAGACGACAGCAAATACAAACCGCCGCCACCTTGCATCCCGGATAATGAAACGTTGATGGCTGCTTGCAATCGACCGAGCCGACCGCCGCCTACCCCGGCTGCCGGCCAACATCCTCACGATACGCAACCAAGACGTTATGTTGCTCGCTTCCCTGGCTGGTATGGCGTATGAGCAGCCATGGAAAATATCAGGTTTGAAACGCCCGTCATCGTGAAGGTCGATCCGGCCGGCACCATGCCGATCTACACCGCCAAGGAAGCCTCGGCATTTCTGCTCAACAACTGGCCCGGCAAGCGCAGCCCCAAGCATCGCGCAGCCTTGCAGGCATGCTCCGACGCCATCTCGGGCGACAAGCCGGCGATGGCCGCCCGGCGGGCTTTCGTCGTGGCGGCGCGCGAGGCCAATATCTTCGTCAAGGACGAGGACTGAAATCTCCCCGGCGCATCGGCCCGAAGATCGCAATCGATTTCGGGAACACGATGCACAATTTCAAAAGTCTGGAGCGTCCTTTGTGCGTCCAAGCGGGCGCACTGTGAGCTACTCCGTTTCCGCTTCCGGGGCCGTTTCGGCCTCGTCGGCCGATTTGCCGCGTTCCCTGGCCTCGGCCTTGGCGGCCAGCTTGTCGGCCTTCTTCATCGCCTTGGCGCGATCGCGGTCCCGGCGTTCCTGGCTGTAGTTGATTGGCTTGGGCATGGATCGTCCCTTTCTGGTTCATGTCTGCCTAGGTCGATCCGAAGCGGAACACAACAAGTCGTGGCCAAAGATGTGGCCGCAGCCGAAAACGTGAAGGCAAAGCCTGACGAGCGCAGCAGCGGACGCCTGGAATGCCGCTCAAGGCGCGTCTCCTTCCGGCACAGCAAATCCTGGCACGCGCCGTGCTTGGCACCGGCTACCGGCGTCAGCCGGTCCTGATTGCCGCAAATCAGGGGTCGGCTCGCCGAGGTGGGCAGGGGTTTTGCTCCGGCGGGCGCGACCGCAACGCGGCTCAGCACTATCTTGGTACCAAGCGCGGCAGCTATCCGTGCCCGAGCAGGGCCGTCACCGAGATTGCCGCCAGCGCCAGAAGCGCCAGCTTCCAGAAGTCGCGTCTCTTCCGCAGACCCGGCAGGCCCAACGGCTTGATGATCTGGATCGCCATGATGGCGATGATGATGAGCGACAGTGCCTTCGACATGACCGTGTTTGATCAACTTCCCGCCCACCTGTCAAAGCACTGCCGAACGATGCAAAGGGCGCTACAGTCGATGAACAGCGGCCGTGCGGAAAACCGTGCAAAATATCGGACATATTCGGCCTTGCTGAAGAGCCTTGAACCAAGGTCAAATGGACGCCGCCTCGGCCAAGCCGCTAAAAGGAAAGTCGACAGGGACGCCCGCAGGGGCGGATAACAAGTCCGCAGGGAAGGAAACGCCATGCCATCTCGCTATCGTGAGGTTTATGAGGGCTGGTCTCGCGACCCCCTGGGGTTCTGGGCGGAGGCTGCGGGCGCCATCGACTGGTTCAAGCCCTGGGACAAGGTGTTCGACGCCGAGGCCGGCGTCTACGGCCAATGGTTTGCGGGCGCCGAGTGCAATACCTGCTGGAACGCGCTCGACCGCCATGTCGCGTCGGGCCGCGCCGATCAGGCAGCACTGATCCACGACAGCGCCATCACCGGCACGGTCAGGAAATTCACCTATGCCGAGATGCTGGCGGAGGTGAACGCGCTGGCCAGCGTGCTCGCCGACCAGGGCGTCGAAAAAGGCGACCGCGTCATCATCTACATGCCGATGGTGGCGGAAGCGGCGTTTGCCATGCTCGCCTGCGCAAGGCTCGGCGCCATCCATTCGGTGGTGTTCGGCGGCTTTGCTGCCAAGGAACTCGCCACCCGCATCGACGATGCCGCGCCGAAGCTGATCATCTCCGCCTCCTGCGGCCTCGAACCGGGCCGCCTCATTGCCTACAAGCCGCTGCTCGACCAGGCGATCGAGCTCTCCGCCCACAAGCCCGAACGTTGCATCATCCTGCAGCGGCCGCAGCTCGAATGCGACTTGATTGCCGGCCGCGACCTCGACTACGCCGCAACGGTGGGCGCGGCCAAGGCCGCCGGGCGCACGGTCGCGTGCGTGCCGGTGCTGGCTACCGACCCGCTCTATGTGCTCTACACCTCCGGCACCACCGGCCAGCCCAAGGGCGTCGTCCGCGACAATGGCGGCCACATGGTGGCGTTGCACTGGTCGATGGAAAACGAGTTCGGCGTCAGCCCCGGCGAGGTGTTCTGGGCAGCTTCCGACGTCGGCTGGGTGGTCGGCCATTCCTACATCGTCTACGCACCGCTGCTGGCCGGCTGCACCACCATCCTGTTCGAGGGCAAGCCGGTCGGCACGCCCGATGCCGGCACCTTCTGGCGCGTCATTTCGGAGCATGGCGTCGTTGCCCTCTTCACCGCCCCCACCGCCTTCCGCGCCATCAAGAAGGAAGACCCGCAGGGGCTTTTTGTCCCGCAATATGATCTCAGCACGTTCCGCACCCTGTTCCTCGCCGGCGAGCGCGCCGATCCCGAGACGATCAAATGGGCCGAGCAGAGGCTGAAGGTGCCTGTCATCGACCACTGGTGGCAGACTGAGACCGGCCATCCGATCAGCCACAACCCGGTCGGGCTCGGGCTTCTGCCGGTCAAATACGGCTCGCCCTGCGTGCCGATGCCGGGCTTCGACGTGCGCGTGCTCGACGATGCCGGCCATGAGGTGGAAGCCGGCACGCTCGGCAATGTCGTGGTCAAGCTGCCCCTGCCGCCCGGCTGCCTGCCGACCCTGTGGAACGCCGATGAGCGCTTCTTCAACGCCTATCTCGCCGAGTTCCCCGGCTACTACAAGACGGCTGATGCCGGCTACATCGACGGCGACGGCTACCTGTTCATCATGGCGCGCACCGACGACATCATCAACGTCGCCGGCCACCGCCTGTCGACGGGGGGCATGGAGGAGGTGGTGGCCGAGCACCCCGACGTCGCCGAATGCGCCGTCATCGGCATCGCGGATGCCATGAAGGGCCAGATCCCTTGCGGCTTCATCGTCTTGAACTCCGGCGTTGTCCGCGACACCGGAGCCATCGAGCAGGAAGTCGTCGCCCTGGTCCGCGACCGCATCGGCCCGGTTGCCGCCTTCAAGATGGTGGTCACCATCAAGCGGCTGCCCAAGACGCGCTCGGGCAAGATCCTGCGCGGCACCATGCAGAAGATCGCCGACCGCGAAGACTGGAAAATGCCCGCCACCATCGATGACCCGACCATACTCGACGAGATATTGGAGGCGCTTAAACTGAGAGGCATCGGCATATAAGTCTGGGATAGACCGCCCCGGTATTGCGCTGCGCAATGCAAAGTGCAACTTGTCCTGGAATGCGCATGCCGGGGAACTATCTTATGCTTCGCAACTCTATCGTCAGGTTCTGGTACTCCTTTTCCGTGACAGGCCTTTTGATCGGGACGCTGTTCTTTGCGGCATCGCTGACGCCGACGCTGATCCCGCGCAACTACCTCACCCAGGGCGTGCTGTCGGGCTTTTCGGCAGCTGCCGGCTATGGCGTCGGCTTCTGCCTGCGATGGCTCTGGGAGTATCTCGAACTGCCCGACCTGCAGAGCCGCGCGCTGCGCGTCACCAAGCTGGTCGCGGCCATCGTCTGCGGCATCGTCGGCATCACTTTCCTCTGGCGCGCCGCCGAATGGCAGAACTCCATTCGCGAACTGATGAAGATGCCGCCGGTGGACACCGCCCACCCGCTCGAGGTCGGCGTAATCGCACTGATCACCTTCGTCGTGCTCATTGGGCTCGCCCGGCTGTTCAAGCTGACGCTTTACGCCGTCTCCGGCTGGCTCAGCCGCTATGTGCCCAAGCGCGTTTCCTATGTCATCGGCAGCACCATCGCGATTCTGCTGTTCTGGTCGGCCGCCGACGGCATCATCTTCCGCTATGGCCTGCGCGTGATGGACAGTTCGTTCCAGCGGCTCGACGCGCTGATGCCGGCCGACACCAAACAGCCCACCGATCCGGCCAAGACCGGCAGCGCCGCCTCACTGGTCAACTGGCAGGAACTGGGCCGCATGGGCCGCTCCTACATCGCCACCGGCCCGACCAGCACCGACATCGGCACTTTTACCGGCAAGCCGGCGCTCGAGCCTATCCGCGTCTATGTCGGGCTGCAGTCCGACCCCTCGCCGCAGCAGCGCGCGCGGCTTGCCCTCGAGGAGCTCAAGCGCGCCGGCGGCTTCGACCGTTCCGCGCTCGTCATCATCACGCCGACCGGCACCGGCTGGGTCGACGAGCAGGCCATCGACCCGATCGAGTTCCTGCACAATGGCGATGTCGCCAGTGTCGCTGCCCAATATTCCTATCTCGCCAGCTGGCTGTCGCTGCTGGTCGAGCCGGGCTATGGCGCAGAGCAGTCGCGCGCCCTGTTCACCGAGGTCTATGGCTACTGGCGCACGCTGCCCAAGGACAAGCGGCCGAAACTCTATCTCTTCGGTCTCAGCCTCGGCTCGCTCAGCGCCGAACTCTCCAACGAGCTGTTCGAGGTGCTCGGCGATCCCTATCAGGGTGCGCTGCTGAGCGGCCCGCCCTTCGCCAGCCGCATCTGGCGGTCGATCACCGACGATCGCAATCCCGGCTCGCCCGAATGGCTGCCGCAGTTCCGCGACGGCTCCTATGTCCGCTTCACCGCCCAGAAGAACGCGCTCGACATCCCGGGCGCACAGTGGGGCCCGCTCAGGGTCGTCTACCTGCAATATGCCAGCGACCCGATCACCTTCTACGAAACCGCAGCGCTGTATCGCGAGCCGGCCTGGATGAAGACGCCGCGCGGGCCAGACGTGTCGCCCGAGTTGCGCTGGTATCCGGTCGTCACCTTCCTGCAGCTCGGTCTCGACCTCGCCATGGCCACCACCTCGCCGATGGGCTACGGCCACGTCTATGCCGCCGAGCATTACATCGACGCGTGGATGCAGGTGGCCGACATCCAGGGCTGGACGCCCGAGAATGTGGCGCGGCTCAAGCAGCATTTCATCGACGCGCGAAAGGCCAGCGAGGACGTCAAGTGACAGGCAGGACTGTTACAGCGCCGCGCGTCCCTTCGGACGCACAAAGGACGCTGTAACATTTTGACTTTGTGCATGATCCTTTCCGAAAATCGTTTCCGATCTTCGGAAAGGATCATGCACTAGCGGATAAGGTCGGCGGCCCTGGCGCCAAGTGCCCGGACGAGATCGTCCGGGCGCATGCGGATCTGCAGGCCCCTCTGGCCGCCGTTGAGGTAGACCTCGTCCTCCAGCGTCGCCATTTCCTCGACAGCGGTCGGCACCTGCTTGCGCTGGCCAAAGGGACTGATGCCGCCGACCTTGTAGCCGGTTAGCCGCTCTGCGTCGGCGGGCTTCATCATCTGCGCCGACTTGGCGCCGAAGGCAGCCGCGACCTTCTTCATGTTGACCTGCTGGTCGGAGGGCACCACCACGCAGGCCGGCTTGCCGTCGACCTCGACCATCAGCGTCTTGAGCACGATATCAGGCGAAACCCCCATCGCCTCCGCCGCCTGCAGCCCGACCCGCTCGGCACCGGCATCGTAGTCGTAGGTCGCGAGCGCAAACGGGACTCCGCTTCGGGAAAGGGCGAGCGTGGCGGGCGTGGTCTTGGACATGCCCTGTTCTGCAACAGGGACACGGCATCTCGCAAGAGCGGCTACCAATGGCTTGAGGATCGCGCTCTCGCGTTCAGCGCTCAACCAACCGGCGCTCGAGCGCCAGCCCCAAAACACTCCTGACGACATCGACCGACATGTCAGGCGTCGAAGGGCGTTCGTCGGGATCGAACGCCAGTCCAATGACGGCAGACGGACCCGTCGCCGTCGCCGCCGGCCAAAAGTCGAAGCGCGAGGCCACGGCCGGATATATTCCGGCACGCACGACAGTCCCCGCCGCCAATGACGACAGCGCCGCCTCGATCTCAGCCTGCTGCAGTTCTGCTCCGATGGCTGTCTTCCTGACCGAAACCAGTTTCCCCTCCGCAACGAGCAACACCACCGCAGGAACATGAAAGAGCGCAGCCAGAGCTTTGGAGGTAAGCGAGACGACCGTCTCCGTGTCGTCGGCCGCCACGACGTCGCGGCTGTAGTCTTGCAGCACCATCGCCTGCCGTCTCAGCAGCGCCGCCTCGGCCGCCCGCCGCCCGGATGTATAGGCAACGCCGCTCGTGATAAGGCCCACCAGGAAAAGCAGCCCGATCGCCCAGATGTTTGCCGGATCCTTGACCTCGAGCGAGTAGCGAGGCTCGGTCAGGAAGAAATTGTAGGCCAAGGCGCCAAGTACGGCCGCGCAGAGCGAAGGACCCAGGCCGAAGGCAACGCCGGCAATGACCACTGGCACCACAAACATCAGCGAGAGGTTTGGAACCTTCACCCCGAAGTCGACGCTGACGGCAAGGGCCGTTGCAACGGCCACCAATGCAAACGCGGCCAAGTAGCCTGCAGCCGGAGAATATGATGCTGCCGAGCCTGAAGGCCCATCGACTGGCAGCGGCGGCATGCTGTCCCGTCGAAGCTTCGATCTGGCATCGGCCATTGGTTCAACTCCTGCCCGGCAACATGCGGAGGCAGCGTAAGACCGACCAACTATACACTACTTCCAGTCCTGCGTGAGCTACCGCGGGCTCGTGCCGCCCGCCCCCATGCGATATCCGCCTGGGGGCCACAAGTCCGTGGGGCCGTCAGCCGCGCCGGGCCGCCTCGATCGCGGCGACGTCGATTTTCTTCATATCCATCATTGCCTCGAACGCGCGTTTCGCTTCATCGCCGCCGGCGGCCAGCGCCTCGGTCAGCACGCGCGGCGTGATCTGCCAGGAGATGCCCCATTTGTCTTTGCACCAGCCGCAGGCGCTTTCCTGGCCGCCATTGCGGACGATGGCGTCCCAGTAGCGGTCGGTCTCTTGCTGGTCGTCAGTGGCGATCTGGAACGAAAAGGCCTCGGAATGCTTGAACATCGGCCCGCCATTGAGGCCGAGACAGGGGATGCCGGCAACGGTGAATTCGACCGTCAGCACGTCGCCCGCCTTGCCGGACGGGTAGTCGCCGGGAGCACGATGGACCGCACTCACGGTGCTATCAGGAAAAGTCTCGGCGTAGAAGCGGGCCGCAGCCTCGGCGTCCTTGTCGTACCATAGGCAGATCGTGTTCTTGGCGGTTGTCATCGCTTGTCCTCTCGCGTTCAAAACCCATTCCGTCCCGGTTTTCGTCGCACTCGAAGGCGGCTCGGTGGTGCGATCATGGAATGCGCTTGCACCACCTGACGTTCCGCCAGCAATGCCTGAAAGGTTACAGCGGCGTCAGGGCTGGGTCGAGAGCAGGCGCCATCAGTCGCGCACCTCTTCGCATTGACAATTCAATACCCAATTGGCTATGTGTCATTACATAGTCAAATGGGTATGAGTTATGTCTGATCTTCAGGACGCAGTTTTCAGGGCACTTTCCGACCCCACGCGCCGAGGGCTCTTCGAGCGCCTCTGCCGGAAGGGGGATACATCAGTCGTGGGCTTGTTGGCCGAGGCCGGCGTCTCGCAGCCGGTGGTCTCCAAACATCTCAAGATCCTGAAGGCCGCGGGGCTTGTGCGCGACCGGCACGAAGGCCGCTACACCTACTACAGCGCTGAGCGCGAAGCCCTTGCGCCGCTGATCGACTGGACAAGCCAGATGACCGGTTTCTGGCACGACCGCTTCGACGATCTCGACAATCTGCTCAAGAGGATGGACCAATGACCGAAACGACTGAAGCAACACGCGCCGTCGTGGTCGAGCGCGATTTTCCCTATCCGCCAAGCAAGATCTGGCGCGCGCTCACCCAACCGCATCTGATTGCCGAATGGCTGATGAGCAACAACTTCAGCCCGGAGGCCGGCCACCGGTTCACCCTTTCCGCCGATTGGGGAAAGGTCGATTGCGAGGTTCAAACGGTCGAGACCAACCGCTCGCTCTCCTACCGCTGGGACACCAAGGACTTGCGCAGCATCGTCACCTGGACGCTCGCCCCCACCGCTACCGGCACCAGCCTGCGCATGGAGCAGCGCGGTTTTACCACGGAGCAGAAGTCCTATTTCCAGGGCGCAACCGTCGGCTGGCCGCGCTTCATCGCCCAGCTGGGCGAAGTCGCCTCGAGACTGGACTGACGCCAGGTCGCCCGCGGCCATCGATCGAATAACGGAGTGTTGGAATGACCTCGTTGATCCGGACCATCCACCGCTGGACGTCCCTCGCCTTCAGCCTGGCCGTTGCCTCGATCTTTGCCGGCATGGCCATCACCACCCTGCCCGAATGGTTCTACTATCTGCCCCTGCCTCCGCTCGCCGTGCTTTTGCCGACCGGGATCTACATGTTCTTCCTGCCCTATCTGCGCGGGCAGCGGGTCGGAGCGACGGCCCCAAAGGGCCACGTATAATGGCCCCCAAGGATCTTGCGGCGCCCAAACTCCTGGCCGGCGGCAACCCGCAGATCGCCAAGGGCTATGGCGATGCCGTCGTGCAGGCCTATATCGACGCCATGCCGGGCTGGAAATCTGGCGTCGGACGCCGCATCGACGCTCTCGTCTCCGAAGCGGTGCCTGATGTGGCCAAGGCCGTGAAGTGGAACTCGCCGCTGTACGGCCTCCAGGAGGGAACCTGGTTCCTTGGGTTCCATTGCCTCACCAGATACGTCAAGGTCGCGTTCTTTCGCGGCGCGTCGCTGTCCCCGCTCCCGCCAGGCACCTCGAAGCAGGCGGAGGTGCGCTATCTCGACATCTTCGAGGATCATCCACTAGACGAGCGGCAATTCTCCTGTTGGGTCGAGCAGGCCAGCGCCTTGCCCGGCGTGAGGATGTGAACCGGTCCGTCTCGGACATGCCCCCCGCATTTCGCAGGCGCGGATAGATGAACGACCGCAACCGGCGGCCCGAAGTCTTGTCCCCTGGTGGACTGCACCTGTGATTTCGGCCACACTTGCCCGCGAGCGTCGCCGCGCTAGGGCGATGATAGTCTGCGACTTCCGGACTCAAGCAGTTCTTTGGCCAGATTGCACCATGGAATTCCTGTACGGGCTGGGGTTTTTAACGCTGTTTAGCTTGAGCGCGATCGGCGGAACGATCCTGCGCACCCATCTCCATGAGGACCATCTTTCGAAAGAGAACATGGAGGCGGTTGGGCTCGTGACGGGACTTCTCGTCACCTTTGCCGCCCTGGTCCTCGGGCTGCAATTGTCTACGGCAAGGGCCGGCTTCGACGCAGCCGACAAGGATCGCTCGGTCTATGCCGCCAAGCTGGCGCGTCTCGACCAGTGCCTGCGAGACTTTGGCCCGGCGATGGAGCCGGCACGCAGCAGGCTGCGGCAATACACGGCCGCCGTGATCGCCAGCACATGGCCGCGCGAGCCTTTGCCTGAAGTCGCCGGCATGCCCGATACCAGCAACATGGCGCTCCGCGGCGAAGACGCCACGTTGGGCGCACTGATGAATGATGTCGGCCTGATGATCGACACCGCAGCGCCGAGCGATGCATCGCATGCGAACATCGCTGCAAGATGCCGAGCCGATTATGCCCTGGTGCAGGAAAGCCGCTGGGCGGTCATCGAGGACGCAATCGGAAGCTCGCCTGGCTGGTTCAGCGGAATTTTAAGCTTTTGGCTGGTGCTCGTCTTCTTCAGCTTCGGGCTTCAGATCCAGCAGCGCCTGCTGGGCGCCATTGTCTTGGGCATCGGGGTCGTCGCCATCTCCAGCGTGATGTTCGCCATCGTCGACCTCGACACGCCCTACGGCGGCGTGTTCGGCATCACCAGCACCGCCATGCGCGACGCCCTGGCCGACATGAACAGGTAGCTGCCGGGCGCGGCTTCAAAATGGATGAGGAATGGCGGCAATGGGTGGTCTCCGGTCAGCCCGCTTCTGCCAGCCGGAGGCGGAATGTGACCCTGCCGTAAAGAGCAGCGCTGACGTCTTCCTTGCCCGTCGCCTGGGCCCTTGACGAACGGCCGGCGCCGCGTTGGCGCCTGCCGAAAAATCTAGAAGCGCATGCCAATGCCGCCCTGGATGCTGGCGGAAAGGACGCCTGCCGTGCTGTAGCCGACTTCGCCCTTGGTGGAGAAGTCATATCCGCCTCGGGTAAAGCCAAAATCCATGCCGACAAAACCGCGCGCTTCCGTGGATGTGGAACCGGCGAGGTTCAGCGCGCTGCCGAGCAGCGATGCGCTCGTTGCACTGCCATCGGTGAGCGTGCCTTCCGCGCCCAGCCTGACACTACCACTCCAGCCACCGGCCATTTCGTCAAGCTTGAGCGTGCCGAGTTCGATTTCGCCACGCGCAGTGAACACATGCGTGGTCTGGGATTCGAGCGTCAGATTGGCGGTCGAGCCGGTCTCGGTGTAACCGTTCTGATAAATGCCCGCATAAAGAAGCGATATGCTTGGCGTCAGTCGGGCAGTTCCCAGATCATGATCGAGACCGACGGTCACGGACGGGCTGATGAAGATCCCGCCGTAATCGCCATCTGCCGTCTCCAGGCCACCGGCCACAACGTTGTTGACGATCTTGCGGTTGCTCTTGTTGAACGTGGCGCCAATGGCGGCATTGACGTCCACGAAGCCCGGTCCGAAACCGAACGAGCCGTAGCCGCCGCCGACGAGCGTCGTGGTCTCGACTTTGGAGCCATTGTCCGCGCGCACGACGCCATGGCCAAGGCCGCCAAACAGCCCCACCAGCCGCTCTTCGGAAAGGCGTGCATCGAAGCCGAAAAGCCCGCCGCCCTGACCTGTCCGCACGCCGGCCTTGCCTCCCCTGGGGGAGGAAACCGCGCCATAGGCGCTGGTCCACATGCTGAAATCGTCGCTCGGTGCAAATTCAGGGAAATCCGGTGCGGCGGGTGTCGGAGCATAGCCGAGGGGCGCGGCGCCGCCGCCAGACTGGCCCTGGCGGCTCCGGCTGATATGGCTGCGAAGCGCACTGGCAACTGCATCGCTCGTTACCGCGGCAGCCGTACCGCCTGCGCGGTTCGCCTCGGACGAGACCACCGTCAGGACATTGCCATCGAGCACATAGGCTTGCCCATTGGTGTCGATGGTATCAGGAATTCCGTCGAGAGTGAGCCTTGCGTCCAGCCCCCGGCCGATGTTGAGCGTCGCCGATCCGGCTTGATCGAACCGAATGCCCCCTTCGATGACAGAGCCCGCCAACAGCGTCAGCATCTGGTCCGCTTGCCCCATGTAAAAGGCTTCAGCGTGCCGGCTTGCCACCCTGCCGCTATTGATCACGGTCATGCCGGTGGCATTGGCATAGATCGCCTGCGAGCCTGTTCCGGTCGTGCGGATCGTCCCGGTATTGGTTAGTACGTTCTGGCTGTTTTCGGCGAAGTCGTGCCAGGCGTAGATGCCGATCGCGTTCGCGCCACTTGTCGTCAGCGTGCCGTTATTGGTGATGCGCGCGTGCGAGCCCCAGAGCGTAATGCCGTTGGCCGTATCGCCAATGGTGTCTATCAGGCCGTTGTTGGTGATGGCCGCATGGTCGGCATATTCGACATAAATGCCATACGACCCCGCATTGCCACGGGTCGAAATGGTGCCATTGTTGATAATGGCGAAATAGTCGGCCACGGAATAGATGCCGTAAGCGCAATCGGCATAGGTGATGATGCCACTGAAATTGGCCACTTCGGCGTTGATTGCGGTTGAATGCACCCCATAGGCGGATGTGCCATCGGTATCGATCGTGCCGCGGTTGGTGAGCGTCTGATTGGCCGCATCCATCACCACCGCGCCGCCATTTGTGGAAACCGCGCCCCCGGCCTCGATGGACAGCGTGTCACCGAATCCCGTCAGAGTTTGCGTCGCGGTTTCGGTCTGCCCGTCCGCAACGGTGCGATCGATCGCCTGCGCCATGTTCGGATGTGCAGCCACGGCAATGGCCACGATCGTCGGCAGAGCCGCGAACCGCTTCGTCTTCATCTATTTCCCCCGGGAGTATTGCGCAGGCGCTTTATCTCAAACGAATCAAAGTATTACTAAACGGCAACTATCTATTAACCTCTAACAGCTCTGGAAATTTCGCGTCAAGCCGGCTTTAACTGGCCGGCATTGCCGGGTGCTGGCGATCGCCGGGCCAGACGCGCAGAAGCCCCGTGCGAACAGCCAACATGGAGCGCACGGCCGTCCATGTTGGAAAGCAACTGCCCCGCGCCTCCGGCCACCAGCGCAAAATCCTGCGCCGGCCGCACCTCGATGGTCACATGCAACAGGTCGTGGATGTGGGCGAGCTTCGACTTGCAGGCCTCGGGCGCCTGTCGCCCCCCCCCTGCGGCTCTTGACATTAGGTGCACCTACATGCATATACACTATCATGCATATAGACACGTTCCAGACTCTTGCTGATCCGACCCGTCGCCGGGTGCTCGATGCGCTGAGGCGCGGCGAGCGGCAGGTGAACGATCTTGTCGAGGAGGTGGGAATTCATCAGTCGGGCGTGTCCCGACATCTTCGTATCCTGCACGAGGCCGGCTTTGTGACGATGCGGCCCGACGGCCAGCGACGCCTGTATTCCCTGGTACCGACCCCTTTTCGGGAGCTTGACGAATGGCTCACCCAATATCGCGGACTTTGGGAGGAGCGGCTCGATCGCTTCGGCGAAGCCCTGGAGGCCCGACAGAAACAACGCAATGAAAAGAGGAGTGAGGAAGAATGATGGATCAGATTCAGTCGAGCATCGTGATCGAACGCAAGTACAGGGCTGATCCGCGGGAACTCTGGGAACTATGGACGACCAAGGATGGCTTCGAATCCTGGTGGGGGCCGGTAGGGTTCCGGGCCGATGTAGTCAGGATCGAGGCCCGTCTTGGTGGAGCGCTGCATTATGCCATGGTCGCCGACACTCCGGAGATGGTGGCCAGGATGAAGCAAATGGGCCAACCCACATCCACGGAATGCAGGGGCAGCTTTTCGGAATTTCGCCCCCATGAGCGGTTCGTCCTGACACAGGCGATCGACTTCCTGCCGGGCGTGAAACCCTATGACAGCAGGATGGTGGTGGATTTCATTCCTGCCGGCGATGGAAATGTCCGCATGATCGTCACGCTGAGCCCGATGCATGATGCCCAGACCACGGAGATGCAGAAGGCGGGCTTCACGAGCCAGCTTTCCAAGCTGGATCGGCGCTACGGATGGACGGGCTGACAATCCTGTTCGCGAGACCGGAGGCTGCCGCATGCGGCAGCCTCTTTCCGATCCAGCTGCCAGGCTCACCATAGCTGGCAGCAATGGTCGAAAGCAGACGCCATCAGCCAAATCGGCAAAACCCTACGCCGGCTGCACCTCGATGGTCACATGCGACAAGTCGTGGAGATGGGCGAGCTTCGACTTGTAGGCCTCGGGCGTCGCCGGTGCGCTCGACTTCAGCGCCACGATCGCCGCGTGGTGGCCCGGGCCCACCTGCCAGACATGCAGGTCGGTGATGACGTCCCTGTCGGTCTCCACCGCCTCGCGGATTTCCGCCGGAAGGTCCTCGCCCACAGGCACATAGTCGACCAGCACCCGGCCGGCGTCGCGGATCAGCGTCCATGACCAGCGCGCGATCACCACCGCGCCGACGATGCCCATCACTGGGTCGAGCCACAGCCAGCCATAGACCGCACCCATGAACAGCGCCGAGATGGCAAGCACTGACGTCAGCGCGTCGGCCAGCACATGCGTATAGGCGGCGCGCAGATTGTTGTCGTGCCCGCCATGGCCGTGATGGTGGCCGTGCGCGTGTCCGTGGTCATGGCCGTCGCCGCCGTCGCGCAGCAGCCAGGCGCTGGCGAGGTTCACCGCAAGGCCCGCCACCGCGATGATGATCGCCTCCGGGAAATTGATATGCACCGGGCTCAAGAGCCGGCCAAAGCTCTCCCAGCCGATGAAAACGGCCACGATCGCCAGGATCACGGCGCTGGCGAAGGCGGCGAGGTCGCCGACCTTGCCGGTGCCGAAGGTGAAGCGCGGATTGTGCGCCTGACGCCGCGCGAACACATAGGCGCTCGCTGCGATTGCCATCGCCGTCGCATGGGTCGACATGTGCCAGCCATCGGCCACCAGCGCCATCGAGCCATAGATCGTGCCGGCAACGATCTCCACCACCATCATCGCCGCAGTCAGCGCGATCACGAACATCGTCCGCCGGGCGTTGCGGTCATGGCCCTCGCCGAGGAAGACGTGGCCGTGCGCGGCCGCGACGGGTTCTTGCGGATGGTCATGATGGTGGTCATGACCGTGGGAATGGGGATGCATATGGGTGTGGGTCATTTCAGATAGGTCCTGATGACGTCGAGCAGTTCCTCGCCGCCGCGCCGGCGGTCCGCCGGGTCGAGCGGGTCGAGCACGTGGTTGCGGACATGGTCTTCCATCAATTCCGCCGTCAGTCCGCCAACTGCCCCGCGCACCGACGCCACCAGCTGCAGCACGTCGGCACAGCCGAGCTCGGCCTCCAGCGCCCGCTCGATCGCCTCGACCTGGCCCTTGATCCGCCGCACGCGGGCCAGCAGCTTCGACTTTTCCTTGACGGTATGGGACATGGCGGCCTCACATAGGATAGGGGGGTATTCTATACATCGGTGTGATCGCCGGCAAGGGCGCAGCGTGCTCGCCATCACTTTCCCTTTCGGGCAGGCCATTGTTTCGAGTGGTTTGGCTGGCCTCATACCCCCACCCCTCCGCAGCCCGTTGACCGCGCCGCCCCTCGCGCCCACTCTTCAGACGAGACTCGTCCATGCACCCATCACGGGAGCGGAACATGAAGCTCGACGGCAGGACGGCGATCGTCACGGGCGGCGCCACCGGCATCGGCTACGCCATCGCCGAGCGCTTTGTCCGCGAGGGCGCTCGCGTCGCCATCGCCGACATCAATCAGGAACAGGGCATTGTCGCAGAAGCCGAACTTGCCAAGCTCGGCGAGGTGCGCTTCGTGCGCACCAATGTCGCCGGGCGCCTCGACGTGCACAATCTCGTCGCCGCCGCCATCGAAAGCTTCGGCGAAGTCGATATCCTGGTCAACAACGCCGGCATCGACCACAAGGCCGATTTCCTCGATCTCGCCGAGGACGATTTCGACCGGGTCCTTGGTGTCAATCTCAAGGGCGCGTTTCTAACCAGTCAGGCTGTGGCGCGCTTCATGGTCGAGCGGGTCAAGGCCGGCGGCGCCCCCGGCGCCATCGTCAACATGTCGTCGGTCAATGCGGTGGTCGCGATTGCCGACCAGGTGCCCTATTCGGTCTCGAAAGGCGGTGTCGCCCAACTGACCACAGTCATGGCGCTGGCGCTCGCGCCCTTTGGCATCCGCGTCAACGCCATCGGTCCGGGCTCGATCACCACCGACAGGCTGTCGCGCGTCAATGCCGATCCGGCAGCGAAAAACCGGATCCTGTCGCGCACCCCGCTCGGCCGCCTCGGCCGGCCGGAGGAGATCGCCGCGATCGCCACCTTCCTCGCCTCCGACGACGCCAGCTACATCACCGGCCAGACCATTTTCGCCGATGGCGGGCGCCTTGCGCTCAATCACACGGTGCCGGTCAAGCCCTGACGCAAACAATGCACCCACTCCTGACAGAGGGCTGTCAGCAGGGCTGTGCGATAGTCCTCCCGACAAAAGATCTGGAGGATTCACCATGACCACGTTCCGGCCCGGCATCTTTCGCGCCATCCGGCACTATGCCGGCAAGGTCAGGACCATGCACAACGAGGTCCGCACCATCCGCTTCATGGACTCACTGCCGACTGACATCCGCAAGGACATCGGCTGGCCCGACCGCTTCATCGGCCGCCGCGCCGGCGGCAACTGACACGCCTGCCCGCCATGTTCGCGCGCGAGCATGGCGACCACTCCTGACAGGATGCTGTCAGGAGCCCCGTGCGATGGTATGATGACCGGGACGCTGCAGGGCGGGCAGCGCGCCGGAGGAAGCATCGAGGGTTACCTATGAGACGAGCCGACAGGCTGTTCCAGATCGTGCAGCATCTTCGCGGCGGCCGCCTGGTCACCGCGCAGAAGCTCAGTGCCTGGCTCGAGGTGTCCGAACGCACGATCTACCGCGACATCGCCGACCTGCAGTCGACGGGTGTGCCGATCGATGGCGAGGCCGGGGTGGGCTATCTGATGAGGGAGGGTTTCGACCTTCCGCCGCTGATGTTCACACGCGATGAAATCGTTGCCCTCGTCGCCGGCGCCCGCATGGTCCGCGCCTTCGGCGGGGCGGCCATGGCGCGCGCCGCCGACGAGGCGCTGGTCAAGATCGGCGCAGTGCTGCCCGAGCAGGAACGGGAGCGCATCGCCCGCACCGAGATCCACACGCCGATGTGGGTGGTCTCCGACGCCGACCGCGAGGCGATCGACCTGATCGAGCGCGCCACAGAGAAACGCCAGGTGCTCAGCCTCGACTACAATGACGAGGCCGGCCGCGGCTCGGCACGCGACGTGCGCCCGCTCGGCCTGTGGTTCTGGGGCAAGGTCTGGACGCTGATCGCCTGGTGCGAGATGCGCAACGATTTCCGCGCCTTCCGCATCGACCGCATCGCTTCCGTCACCGCGGCCGGCCGCAGCTTCAAGCCCGAACGCGGCAAGCTTCTCGTCGACTACTACCGCTCCGTCGAGCGCGGCGAAAATTTCAGCGCCCCCGACCTCTCCTCGCGCGGCTGATCTTTTTTCCCCCGTCCCTGGCACAAGCAGCAGTCGTCGGCAAAACCTTGCCGGAGGCCGCCGACTCTGGCTCAGCTACTCCGAGCTTCCCAACGACAGCCGGCAAGGACCAGCACGCATGAACATGGATATCAAGGAAATCGATGGCGCCTGCCATTGCGGCACGGTGCGCCTGCGCGTCAGGCTTTCCGAGGGCCTGCGCTCGGCGCGCCGCTGCACCTGCTCCTACTGCCGCATGAAGGGCGCGGTCGCGCTGTCGGCCGATCTCGGCGGCATCGATGTCGTCTCGGGCACTGAGGCGCTCACCACCTACCAGTTCAACACCATGGCGGCGAAACACTATTTCTGCTCGAAATGCGGCATCTACACCCACCACCAGCGCCGCTCCAACCAGAACCAGTACGGCGTCAACGCCGCCATCCTCGAAGGTGTCAGCCCCTTCGACTTCACCGAGATCCCGGTCATGGACGGCGTCAACCACCCTTCCGACCACCCCGGTGGCCCGCGCATCGCCGGCATACTGAAGTTCGTCGCGAGCGAATAACCCCATAACTATGCCAACAAAAAACCCGGCCAGAAGCCGGGTTTTTTCGTTTCGTCTCTCCGACGAGCCGGGGAAAAAACTATTCCTCGTCTTCGTCCAGGTCTTCCTTCTTGGCGCGCAGCGCGGTCAGCTTGGCAAACACCGCGTTGGCGTCGAGTTCCTTGTCCTCGTCCTTCTCCACCACAGGTGTCAGCCGCTCGGTCAGCGCGGCCGGCAGCAGCGTATCGCCGGTCGGAGCCGGGGCTTCGCGGCCGCGCGAGGCGCGCTGCACTTCGATGTCGAGGTCGATCTGCGAGCACAGGCCAAGCGCCACCGGGTCGAGCGGCGTCAAGGTCGCCATGTTCCAGTGCTTGCGCTCGCGGATCTGCTCGATCGTCGCCTTGGTGGTGCCGACGAGGCGCGAGATCTGCGCGTCCTTGAGCTCGGGATGGTTCTTGACCAGCCAGTAGATGGCGTTGGGGCGATCCTGGCGCTTGGACAGCGGCGTGTAGCGCGGGCCCTTGCGCTTGGTCTCGGGCACGCGAACCTTGGGGTCCGACAGCTTGAGGCGGTGGTTGATGTCGGCCTCGCCCTTGGCGATCTCGGCGCGCGTCAGCTGGCCGGTCATGATCGGGTCCATGCCCTTGATGCCCTGGGCCGATTCGCCGTCGGCGATGGCCTTGACCTCGAGCGGATGCAGCGAGCAGAACTGCGCGATCTGGTCGAACGACAGAGCGGTATTGTCGACCAGCCAGACGGCGGTCGCCTTGGGCATAAGCAGCGTATTGGCCATGCGATATATCCTCTTCGCTCGCCCGCGTCCCTCACGCGGGCGGTGGATCAAGACCACCAAAAATGGGAAATTCGGCCCGTATATAAACGCATTTTCAGGCCACCGCAATGATCTTGGGAAGCGGCGAAAGACGGGTGGCGGAGGGGGTTTGGGGGCGCGGGGTGGAGTGCAAGGCGGCGCGGGCGCTAGGCAGCGCCGCCAGATGACGACCAAGCGCCGGCTTCATTGAAAAGTCCGCTAGCGTTACTTAGCCCGACACGGACTGAATTGAGTTTCCGAGATCGACGTACCCCACGCTCAATGCAAGCACAATCCGCAGGGGCGGTCATCCAAGCGTGCACTGAGAAGCGACTGCTCTGGGCCGATAGCGGCCTACCTGCTGAAGAAGCGCGGCCGTGTCTTTCAGGAAATCAAGACACTTGCGCGTTAGATAATGTTGTTGACAACACCATTATAGTGATAGCCTCCCTGTTCAAGCCGACGATTGTGATCATGTATATTATAGCTTGGTTATTTGTATGATTCCCCATAAGTTCAGCCATATCTCGATGACGCAGGACGGAAATGCCAAGACACAAGTGCTTCATTTCTTATCATCATGCCGACGATCACGCGGTCAGAAATTTCGTAGACACCTTCGATCACGCTCATGACGTGTTCATCGTGCGGCGATTGGGCGAAATGCCAGACGATATCATCAATAGCAGCAACACCGACTACGTAATGTCCTGCATCCGAGAGAACTACATACGCGACTCTACTGTCACGATTGTAATGGCTGGCCAGTGCACTTGGGCACGCAGGTATGTCGATTGGGAAATCCAGGCATCCTTAAGGTCTGGCGAGACCATCACTCCGAACGGGCTGCTCGGCATCAAGCTGCCGACTTTCACCAAGTTTCCAGAGCGGTTCGAGAGAAATTTAGAGCAACCTAGTCAGGCCGGCAGTTATGCGGGATGGATCGACTACCCGCAAACACTGAATCAGCTCGAGTCCGCGATTGAGTGGGCGTTTGCTCAACGGAATACGCATCGGCAGTACATCCGAAACCCACGCGAACGCTTCGGCTACAATCAACAGTGCCTCTGAATGAACACGGCCGAGCTACCACCAACTCCGCCGTCTGTGCCCAGCCCCCTCCTCACGTTAGCCTGGGACCAAGCAGCGTGGACGTTTACGCTAACGGTCAGTATCTGGCTGATCCTGGGGCTGATGCTGGTCGCGGTCACCTTCTTGTTTTGGAAATGGTGGTCGGGAGGATTCACGTTCCGAAGCTTCGAAATTGATCAGGCAGAGATCGGTGTCGGAAACAACAAATTCCGTTTCAAACCGAACCTTACCGACAAGCAAATAGCCTACGCGATTTGGGTCGAACTCAGCACGAGGAAGATCGGATTGCCGATCGACTTCGAGCACGACGTGATCGCCGAGATCTATGACTCGTGGTTCACGTTCTTCTCGGTCACGCGGGATCTCGTGAAAGGTGTCCCAGTCAACCAAGTTAAGCGCACAAGCACGCAGGCGATTATTAGGCTCTCGATCGAAGTGCTGAACGAGGGCCTGCGACCGCACCTGACGCGGTGGCAGGCTCGCTTTCGTTATTGGCATGAGCGCGAGCTAAAGAAGTACGATGGGGACGAAGGCAGCATTGTCTTCGATCCGCAGCAGATACAGTCAAACTTTCCGCAGTATGTGGAACTGAAGGAAGACATGGAGCGGGTCAACCAGGCACTGATCCGCTACCGGCGCAAGATGTACCAGCTTGTTCTGAAGGATTGACCATGGGGCTCTTCACTGAGACGGAGTTGCGCAATGTCGCACGCTCAAGGATGACCGCCCGCGCAAGAAGCGCCGGGGCGATCCTGAAGGAGGACGTCTCGAACGCCTCGACGACTCAGAACTTCGATGTGTTCCTATCCCATTCAAGCAAGGACTCGGAGGTCATCCTCGGCGTCAAGGTCATTTTGGAGGGGCAAGGTCTTTCGGTTTACGTTGACTGGATTGAGGACCCGCATCTGGATCGGGAGAACGTCACGCCAGAGACAGCTGAGCGACTTCGAACGCGCATGAAACAGTCGAAGTCACTTATCTACGCGCATTCGAACAACTCGCCCGATTCGAAGTGGATGCCTTGGGAGCTCGGCTACTTCGACGGGATTAAGGGCACGATTGCTGTATTTCCCATCGCCCGAACGGCCGACGAAACGTTCAAGGGGCAAGAGTTCCTTGGTCTCTATCCCTACGTTGATAACATCAGCACTTCGAGCCTTTATGTGAATCGGGGCAAGGCACCACGTAGCTCGCTCGGCCAAGTCGAGGCGGGCAAGACCTACCGCGCATTCAAGGATTGGATGCGCGGACGGGCTGGCGTCCGGTTTTCCGGATAAATTGGCGGGAAGCTGCCCTCAACAGGCCAGCTTCAACGTCTCCTATGGATCGATTGTGTTGAGAAAGCCGAACGGCTCGCCAGAGCGCGCGATCTACATGACAGCGCATAGGGCGCCCCTCTAACAATTACTTAGGAATTGTATTTGCATCAAGCGCAGAGAACTTGCGTCGGTCTCGGAAATTCATTTCATTATGCATCTATCCAAGTAATTCTCTCGGACATTTTTCATAAAAAAGTTCGATTGTTGCATATGCTGCAAGACCCAGCGTGGATAGATTCTTCCAGATCGAGCTGAAAGAGCCCCACCTTTAAACACGCATCTTCGCCGCATCCATCTGAAAACGCTGCCTTTTCCGAAAAGCCCGCGACCTCTCCGCCCGCGCTGCAAAAATTTCTTTTTCCACACCCCTTCCACCCTGAGCGATAATCCCCCCATCGCCCTCAGGGAACCCGGGTCATGAACCGGATGCCTGGGGAGGGCGACGGCGTCCGGGCTGGCGGGGGAGACGGTGCCCCTGCTGGGTGATGAGCCCCCAAGCCCGGGCCTTGCGGCGGCTGGCGGCGGAAATGCCGAGGCGACTGAGCGGGGCAAGAGCGCTGGCGGACGCATGGCTGCGCGTCACGCACTCACATCAGACAGACGCAAGGCCATGCGTCCGCTTCCCCCCGACAAAACCCGGCCCTTTCAGGCGCGGGCGCGATTTCGCTTGGCGTTTTTTCCCCTTCACGTCGACCGGCAAAGGACTTTTGCATGAGCAGGAAAAGCAAACGCGACGAACAAAAACCGCTCGAGGAGATCGAGCTCACCGGCTACGGCCAGCTGCCGCTCTCGTTCCACAACGCGCTGGTGCTCGGCGTCAGCATCGCCGCCACCATGGAGGGCGCGCATCATCGCTGCCAGCGGCGCGACTGCCGCAATTTCGGGCGCTGCCGCGCCTCGCCGACCACGGGCCGCGCCAGCTACTGCCAGGTGCCGCTCGGCCCCGAGGCCGCGCCCCGCGTCAAGGGTATGATGCTGTTTGCCCTGCAGCTCGCCAATGGCTGGCGGTGACGGTGGCGGTTTTTCTTCTCCCCCACGGGGAGAAGGTGGCCGCGCAGCGGCCGGATGAGGGGGCAATTCCCTCCCCCTTGTGGGGAGGGACAAAGGGTGCTTCCGGCACCGCCTTCCCCACGCGGGCGCGGGATCGAGACCACCAGGAAATTGAAAAGATCGGCACGCCTGCGCCGACGCGGCGGTTCCTTGTTCCGCGGCCCCGTCGCCCTAGTTGTTGCTTGCAGCTTCTGGAAGAAGCATGGCACGTCAGGCGTTCCCTGATCAGGTGCTTGCCCGTTTCTGGTGGAGAAAAGAGCATGGCAGCGGCAGTGCATCCTGCGGCAACCGATCATCTGCCGATATTCATCACCCCCCCGGGGCAGACGGATGTTCTCTTCGTCGTGATGGTCGCGTTCCTCATCCTGATGATCTTCCTGATCGGCCTGCTTTACCTCAGGCTGCACGCCCTTCCCGAACACTTGGCGCACGGGGCCAGCAAGACCCAGTTGCAATTGGTGGGGGTGCTGGCGCTGATCGCGCTGTTCACGCACAATCACCTGTTCTGGATTGCAGCCCTGTTGCTGGCACTGGTTCAGTTTCCGGATTTCGCCAGCCCGATGAATTCGATCGCGCATTCGCTACGCCGAATGGCCGGCGGGGCTGAAGGGCCGGCCGAGGCTGCACCAGTGGAATCCCAGGAGCCACCGCCAAAACCCCATCCGGTCCAGGCCGAACCGGATTCGACCCCGGTCGAGTCGACCCCTGCGCGCGAAATCGACCTTTCGGAGAGGAGGGCATGAGCCATGCTGGAATTCATGATCTGCTCGATGCTGACGATCTTTCCGGACTATCTGTTCCGCCGTTATGGCCAGGGCAAGAGGATCGGCCGTGAGATCAATCTCTATTCGATGTGGTACGAACTGCGCTGGGGCATCACAGCCTGCGTGATGCTCACGCTCTCCTTGATCACGCTGATCTTCTACTTCCACCCTTCCGCCGACAACGCCTCGGCGGTGTTCCGCTCCGTCACGATCCTGCCGGAAACGAACGGGCGCGTGGCCGAGGTCTATGTCGGCCTCAATCAAAAGGTGGCCGCTGGCGCGCCGCTGTTTAAGCTGGACGACAAGGAGGAGAGGGCCGCACTCGAAACGGCCCGCCGGCGCGTCGCTGAGGTCGACGCAGAGACAGAGGTGACGCAAACCCAACTGGCGGAGGCCGATGGTTTGATCACCCAGGCCCAGGGCGCCTACCAGCAGGCCATAGACGAATACGAAACGCAAGCCGAGCTCATGCGGCGCAACTCGAATGCGGTGTCAAAGCGTGAAGTCGAGCGGCGCCAGGTGGCAATGCAAGCCAAGGAGGGCGGATTGGCCGCCGCCGTTTCGAACAAGCAGACCTTGCAGACGAAAATCGCCTCGCTGCTGCCGGCGCAGAAAGCGAGTGCCGAGGCGGCTCTCACCGAAGCCCAGGTGGATCTGGACAAGACCCTGGTTCGGGCAGGCACTGCCGGAACGGTCCAGCAGTTCGGGCTCAGGCCCGGGGACATCGTCAATCCGCTGATCCGCTCTGCCGGCGTTCTGATACCCGACGATCGTCGTGTCGCGCTGGTGGCAGGCTTCGGCCAGATCGAGGCCCAGGTCCTCAGGAAAGGGATGATTGCCGAAGCGACCTGCATCGGCAAACCGTTCACCATTATCCCGATGGTCGTGACAGAGGTACAGAACGTGATTGCCTCAGGCCAGGTTCGCCCGACGGATCAACTCGTCGAAGTGGAGCAAATAGCTCGGACGGGAACCCTGACCACTTATCTTGAGCCCCTCTATAAAGGGCAACTTGACGGAATCCCCCCCGGCAGCAGTTGCATCGCCAATGCCTACACGAGCAATCACGACGAGCTGGCGCAAGGCAATCTCAGTACGTTGCGCTGGTTCTACCTGCATATGATAGACACTGTCGGGTTGGTGCACGCCATGATCTTGCGGCTGCAAGCGATCCTGCTGCCGGTGCAGACGCTGGTGTTGACAGGGCATTGACCGCCACGCGCCGCGCGGAGCACGACCGTGCTCCATGGCGAATTTCTGTCTGAAACCTCCGATGGGCTTGCTTGGCAGCGGCCGCCTCGGATTCGGCTCGATGACTTCGCCGGTATCGCAGACGCGCCTGACGCCGCCGCCGCTCACACAGCGCGCTGGCCGCGTCGAGTTCGCGCCGATTCCTTCACTCCATGTCGGAGGGTGCCCAGTTCAGGAACAGTCCAACGTCGCCAGGGACACCGCCGGGGAAATTGATGATCATCGCCTTCAGCTTGTATCCTTGCGGCTTGCCGAAACGCTGATAGCGCTCGAAGAACTCTTTCGCCTTTCCTTGAAGGGTCTGCGGCCAGTCCTTGTCGCCGCTGTTGATTGCCCGGCCACTATCCGTACACAAGTCCGATGGAAAGCTGTAGACCATCGCCTCGTACTTGCCATTGCGCACCGCGTTCTCGACAAGGTTGCGGACCATCGCGATTTCCTCGGGGGTCACGTGCTTGTGTATGAACTCGTCGGTAAACTTCATCAGCTCCTGTTTTTTCAGATCTTGAAGTTTACGCTCCTTCTCCATTTCTTGCAGTTGCTGCTCGAGAAGCAGCACTCGCAATTCCTTGGCGCTGACAGGCGGTGCATCTGGATCGGTCTTGTCTGACATGTCCTCGCTCCACTTCTGGGTGAGATTGACTGCACCTCTCCAGCAACCAAGTGCGAAGCTTGCGGCCGCCGAGGGCAGTAGGTTCCTTGCCTTGGATGACGGAGTGCCGCCTCATGCTGGAGCCGGATTCGAATACAAGGGGTTCCCAGTAATCTCAGGTCCGAGCCAGGTTGGCATCGCCGGCTCATCGCATTGGTTGCGGAGTTCGATCTCCGCCGTAACAAGGTGGTGGTGCGCACTAGTATGGGTATCAATTTGCCACCGATCCCCACGGAAATCCAGCGCGTAGCGCGAACCGGCCGGCCTCGACGGTGGTGACGCGTGGGTTCCTCGGCCGCCTTTGGGGAGAGAGTCGGAGGGGTGCCTTCAGGCACGCCCTCCAATGAAAGAAATCACCCGACGTCGAGCACGATCTTGCCGATATGTTCGCCCTCTTCCATGCGCTCATGCGCGCGCCAGGCTTCCTTGAGCGGGAAGATCATGTCCATCACGGGGGCGATGCGGCGCACGGCGAGCAGCGGCCACACCTGGGCTTCGAGTGCGGCCGCGATCTGGCCCTTGAACTCGGTGGTACGCGGCCTCAGCGTCGAGCCGGTATGGGTCAGCCGCTTGACCATCAGCTTGGAAAAATCGGCACTCGCCACCGCGCCCGCCTGGGTCGCGATCTGGACGATGCGGCCGTCGACGGCGGCAGCGCTGTAATTGCGGCCGACATAGTCGCCGCCGACCATGTCGAGGATGACATTAGCGCCCTTGCCGTCAGTGGCTTCCTTCACCGCGGCGACGAAATCTTCCGACTTGTAGTTGATGGCGCGGTCGGCCCCGAGCTTCAGGCAGGCGGCACACTTTTCCTCCGAGCCTGCGGTGGCGATCACATAGGCCCCAAAAGCCGAGGCGAGCTGGATCGCGGTGGTGCCGATGCCCGACGAGCCGCCATGCACCAGAAGCGTTTCGCCGCTCTTCAGCGCGCCACGCTCGAACACGTTGTGCCAGACGGTGAAGAAGGTCTCCGGCAATGCGGCGGCTTCCGTGAAGGTGAAGCCGGCCGGGATCGGCAGCGCGTTGGACTCGTGTACCCTGGCGTATTCGGCATAGCCGCCGCCTGGCGTCAGCGCGCAGACGGCATCGCCGACGCGCCAGCGCGTCACCCCTTCGCCGAGTGCCGCCACCTCGCCTGACACTTCGAGCCCAGGCAGGTCGGAGGCACCTGGTGGCGCGGGATAGGCCCCCTTGCGCTGCTGCACGTCGGGCCGGTTGACGCCCGCCGCATGCACCCTGATCAGGATCTCGCCGGCACCGGGCACCGGCAGGTCGCGCTTTTCCGCCTTGAGGGTGCGCGGGCCGCCCGGCTGCGTGATCGCCACGGCGAGCATCTTTTCGGGAAGTTGGGCTGCGTTGGCCATGTCTTTTTGTTCTCCGTTGCGGCCGGCTTTCACCGGCAATTGCGTCCCGCTGGCTGCACTATGTATTCTGATTGGCAAATCAGGCAAACGCCTGTCTGTGACGGAGATATTGACATGGCGCTGTTCGACGACGAGCCGAAGAAGAAGAAAACCATCCACGAGATCGGCCAGGACCTGTCGCTGCTGTCGGTCGCCGAACTGAGCGAACGCATCGCCGCCCTGCGCGCCGAGATCGTCCGGCTCGAGGCCGAGGTCGTTGCCAAGAGCGCCACCAAATCGGCCGCCGAAGCACTGTTCAAGCGCGACTGATTATCTCCCGTCCGCCTGCCGCCGAAAAGCCCGAATGCGGCTATCATCACGGCTGAGCGCTTCATTGATTCGCGGCGGGACAGATCCATGCTTGCAGCCTACCGGCCCATTCTTTCGCTGCTTCGCGGCACAGCCTTCCTGCTTGCCGCCTCGGGCCTGCACGGTCTGTTGCTCCCCTTGCGCGGCCAGGAGGAAGGCTTTTCCACCGCAGCGCTCGGCCTGATGGGCTCGGCCTGGGCGGGCGGCTTCGTCGCCGGCTGCTTCTTTGCCCCGCGCGTCGTCCGCCGCGCCGGCCACGTCCGCGCCTTCGGCACCTTCGCCGCGTCCGCCGCCATCATCGCGCTGCTCACCGGCCTGATCGTCGACGCCTATGTCTGGATCGTGCTGCGCGCTTTCACCGGCTTCGTCATGGCCGGTGCCTTCATGGTCATCGAAAGCTGGCTCAACGAACGCGCCACCAACGAGAACCGCGGCACCGTCTTCGGCCTCTACATGATGGTCACCTATGCCTCGATCATGGCCGGCCAGATGATGGTCGCCGGCGGCGACGTCAAAAGCGACTCGCTGTTCATGGTCACCGGCATCCTGTTCTGCCTGTCGCTGATCCCGACCGCTGTCTCGAGTGCCGCCCACCCGAAGCCGCTGCAGGACGTCTCGCTCGACATCAAGGGGCTCTACGCCAATTCGCCGGTCGCCTCGGTCGCCTGTTTCCTGATCGGCGTCGCCAATGGCGACTGGGGCACGCTGGGAGCCGTCTATGGCGCGCGCATCGGCATTTCCACGCCCGAGATCGCGCTGATGATGAGCCTGGTGGTGGTGGCTGGCGCGGCATCTCAGATCCCCGTCGGCCGGATCTCCGACAAAATGGACCGGCGCTACGTGCTGATCGGCGCATCGCTTGCGTCCGCCGTGGCCGCGGTGCTGATCTTCCTCGTGGCTCCCCGCTCGGGCGCCCTCGTGCTCTTCATGGCGGCCTGCTACGGCGCGTTCGCCTATACGCTCTATTCGCTGGCGGTGGCGCACGCCAACGACCACGCCAAACCCGAGGACTTCGTCAAGGTTTCGGGAGGCCTGCTTCTGCTCTACGGCTTCGGCACCATGGTCGGGCCGCTGCTGGGCGCGGCACTGATGGACGTGATGCGGCCGGAGGCGCTGTTCCTCGCCACGGCCGGCGCCCATTTCGCCCTCGCCGGCTACACGGCACTGCGCATCCGCCGCCGCGCAGCGGTCCCCATCGACGAGCGCGAGGCCTTCATGACGCTGCCCGCCGACCGCGCCGCCACCCCCGAATCGCTGCGGCTCGATCCGCGCCAGAAGGCCGACGAGGATTGACGCGAGTGCGGTCGGCGACGGTCGGGGCCGCACTGAGGGCGACTGCGACTCACAGTTGAGCTTTCGTGCCCGTTGCGGCACAAAGATGCCATGACGATCGAAGACTCGTTCCTGGCCATCGCCGACGCGAATCGGCGCCATCTGCTGGAGGAATTGCGCCGCGGCCCCAAGACCGTCGGCGAGCTCGCGGCCGGACTTCCGGTCTCGCGGCCGGCGGTATCGCAGCATCTCAAGGTTCTGCTCGACGCCGGCCTGGTAAATGCCCGCGCCGAAGGAACACGCCGCATCTATGCGGTCAGTTCAACCGGCTTCATGAAGCTCAACATCTGGCTGGATCAGTTCTGGGACGCCTGACCGCCCGGGCGCTCTGCGGCGTGCGGTGCGATGGCGCGAATTTCCAGTACGCCCAACGCTCCGTACCTTGAGTATTGGCGGCAACCAAAAACCGATTCCGGCGGCAGCACGCACCGCCGCCGGCAGACAGGTCCCCATTACGTTCATGCGGACCCTATGAGGAGACGTTCTTCGCGACCTTAATGTTGAGTCGGCCTCGCTTTCAGTTTCTCAATCTCGTCCTTGAGCGCCAGCTTGCGACGCTTCAGCATGACGATCTGCATGTCGTCGACGGAAGGATGGTTCATCGCTTCGTCGAGTTCGCGTGCCAGGTCGCTATGTTTCCGCTGAAGCTCTTCAAGATGGGAAGCAAGAGACATGATTGGTTCTCCCTTTCATGGTTTCCTCGATTGCTCCGCACACCAGACATGCCCACCGCAGACAGCGCCTGTGACGGAACGATGACAGTCTGCCACCCGCCTCCGCGGATGTCGAATATACCGTGGTAGCATTTCCTGACGGCGTGAAATGTGATAAGGGCTTCGCGCCGGGGACAACAGTTGCCGGCCGCGCTTTGGGTGCGCCAGCGAGTTTGCAGACGGTAGACATGTCGGAACAGGAACAGGCCGAGATTCGTCTCGAGTTTGCACGCTTGAAACAGGAACACGCAGATTTCGACGCCGCGATAAACGCGATGATCGCGACTGGCTGTGATCCCTTGCAGATCCAGCGGATGAAGAAGAAGAAGCTGGTCCTCAAGGACAAGATCGCGCAGATCGAAGACCGGATCATACCCGACATCATCGCCTGAGCCTGGCGCCAAGCCCCCAGATGCGGCCGGTTGTCGCTGCAAGGCATCAGCGGCCTGTGAAGCGCATAGTTCGTTGCGATACGCGCGCATTTCCGCTAAGCGCAGGCCTTGCAAGCAGGGATGCCGCGCGTGAGCAAAGACAAAGTCGACGTCGCCATCATCATGGGCAGCCAGTCGGACTGGGCCACGATGCGCCACGCCGCCGAGCTACTCGAAGTGCTCGGCATTTCGCATGAGGCGCGCATCGTTTCCGCCCACCGCACGCCCGACCGCCTCTACGACTTCGCCAAGGGCGCGAAAGCCGCGGGCTTCCGTGTCATCATCGCAGGCGCAGGCGGCGCGGCCCACCTTCCCGGCATGACCGCGGCGATGACCTCGCTTCCGGTGTTCGGCGTACCGGTCGAATCAAAGGCGCTGTCGGGCCAGGATTCGCTGCTTTCCATCGTCCAGATGCCGGCAGGCATTCCCGTCGGAACGCTAGCCATCGGCAAGGCTGGTGCGGCGAACGCCGCCCTGCTCGCAGCTGCGGTGCTTGCGCTTTACGATGAAGCACTCGCGACCCGCCTGGAAGACTGGCGCGCGGCCCAGACCGCAAAGGTCGCCGAACAACCGACGGACGACGCGTGACCGCCCCCCTCCCCCTCGGCTCGACCATCGGCATCATCGGCGGCGGCCAGCTTGGCCGGATGTTGGCCATGGCCGCGGCCCGCCTCGGCTACCAGACGGTGGTGCTGGAGCCACAAGCAGATTGCCCGGCAGCGCAGGTTGCCAATCGCCAGATCGTCGCCGCCTATGACGACCCGGCCGCACTCGACGAACTGGCCCGCTCCTGCGCCGTCGTCACCTACGAATTCGAGAACGTGCCCGTGGCTGCCGCCGGACACCTCGCCCAAAGCGTGGCAGTTTACCCGCCGGCGCGGGCGCTCGAGGTGGCCCAGGATCGCCTCGCCGAAAAGAGCTTCCTCAACGACATCGGCATTGCGACGGCCCAGTTTCTGCCGATCGAAAACGACAGCGAACTCGCTGCGGGCCTCCAGGCCTTCGGCGGCAGCGGCATCCTGAAAACCCGGCGGATGGGTTATGACGGCAAAGGCCAGCGGGTCTTTCGCAACGTCGCATCAGGCGGTTTCGACGGTGCCTGCGCCTCGCTGGGCAATGTGCCGCTGATTCTCGAATCCTTCGTCGAATTCGAGCGCGAGATGTCGGTCATTGCGGCACGCGGGACCGACGGCAGCCTCGCCGTCTACGATCCCGCCGAGAACGTCCATCGCAGCGGCATCCTGCACAGCTCGACCGTGCCGGCCGCAATCAGCGCGTTGACTGCCGATGCCGCCCGCAAGGCTGCACGCAAGATCCTGTCGGCGCTCGACTATGTCGGCGTGATCGGCATCGAGTTCTTCGTCCTGCCCGACGGCGCCCTGATCGCCAACGAGATGGCGCCGCGCGTCCACAATTCCGGCCATTGGACCGAGGCGGCCTGCGTAGTCTCGCAATTCGAACAGCATATCCGCGCCGTTGCCGGCCTGTCGCTGGGCGATGCCAACCGGCACTCGGACTGCGTGATGGAAAACCTGATCGGCGATGACATCGCAAGGGTGCCGGCGTTGCTCGCCGAGCCCGATGTCGCCGTCCATCTCTACGGCAAGGCGGAGGCGCGCCCGGGCCGCAAGATGGGCCATTTCACGCGCATCGCACGGCGCGGCTGATCACCAGTCGGCCCATGGCCCGCGGCTTGCGTCATGCCGCACGAAACCGCACGGGAATGCCGCCCCCGCGGTTGACTGGCAGAGACTCCTCGTCTAAGAGGCTGTCACACAAATTGGCGCGCTTTCTGGCGCGTTTTTAATGTCGGCCCGGTGATGGGCCCCATCCGACGGGTCAGTAAAATGAAGATCAAGAATTCGCTCAAGGCGCTCAAGGCTCGCCACCGTGATTGCCAGCTGGTCCGTCGCAAGGGCCGCATCTACATCATCAACAAGACCGCTCCGCGCTACAAGGCCCGCCAGGGCTGATGCGTTGCCGGCTGTGCGTGGCCGGCGCATCACAGCAAATTCAGTTTGACGTTCCCATGCGGAGGCCTAGATTTTCCGCATGCGGAACGTTTTTGCCTTTTTCGCCCTCGCCATTGCCCTGACGTGCCAGCCACAGACGGCGGGCGCGGAAACGTCGGGCAATACGGCCACCGCCAAGGACGCAGGCCAACTCGACACGCTTTTCGCTGACCTCAAGCGTGAGCGCAACGAAAAGGCGGCCGAACGAATCGCCACCCGGATCCGGGAGGAATGGGTCAAGTCCGGCAGTTCGTCGGTGGACCTGTTGATGCTGTGGGCACAGCAGGCGATCGAGGCCAAGAAATACGACGTCGCGCTCGACTTCCTCGACCAGATCATCACGCTGCAGCCTAAATACGCCGAGGGCTGGAATCAGCGCGCCACCGTTCATTTCATGATGCGGAACTATCGCAAGTCGATGTCGGACATCGAACACACGCTGGAAATCGAACCACGCCATTTCGGCGCGCTCTCCGGCATGGCCCAGATCATGGCAGCCAGCGGCCGCAAGGAGATGGCGCTCAGGGCCTGGCAGCGCGTGCTCGACGTCTATCCGATGCTGCGCACCGCCCAGGGCGAGGTATCGCGACTGTCCGAAGAACTCGCCGGCGAAGCCATTTGATCTACAGCGCCGCGCGTTCTCTTGGACACGCTCTGGACGCTGTAGCACTTTGAATTTGGGCATGATCCTTTCCGAAAATCGGTTCCGATTTTTGGGGTCATGCACTAGCTATTCTCGGACCGCACCGCGAACACCCTGAATGCACCTCATGACCGCCGCCGCCGTCATCCTGCTTGCAATGCTGCTGGCGCTTTTCGGCGTCACGCGTGTGGCGTCATGGCTTATCGAATGGCGGAACCCGCCCGTGGGCAGCTTCGCTGACATCGAGGGCGCTCGCATCCACCATGTGCATGTGCCGCCGCCCGCCGCGCCCGAACTGCCGCCGCTGATCTTCATCCACGGCGCAAGCGCCAATCTCAAGGACCAGATGCTGCCGCTCAGGCGGATGTTCGAGGGGCGCGCCGAAATGCTGTTCTTCGACCGGCCCGGCCATGGCTGGTCGACACGCGGCTCCAACGCCAGCCCAACCGACCAGGCCGCGACCATCGCAGCGCTGATGGAGCGCCTGGGCATCGGCGAAGCGATCATCATCGGACACTCCTTCGGCGGGGCGATTGCAGCAACATTGGCCATAGAGCACCCGGAACGCACGCGAGGACTGCTGTTCCTGTCGGCCGCCACCCATCCATGGCCGGGCGGAGACACGTCCTGGTACTATCGTGTCACGGCCCTGCCGGTGCTCGGCTCGCTCTTTGCCGGCACGATATCCAACCCCGCAGGACTGCTCCGCATCGGCGCGGTCGCAGCCAGCGTGTTCTCGCCCAACAAGGTGCCGGACGACTATGTCGGGAGGGCTTCCATCGCGCTGGTGCTGAGGCCACAGGCCTTCCGCGCCAATGCGATCGACGTCGAAGGGCTTTACCGCCACGTCCTGGCCAAAGCCCCAAGCTATGGCAGCATCACCACGCCAACGGTGGTGATCTCCGGCGACAGCGATAGCGTCGTACTGGAAGAGGTCCACTCGGTCGGGCTGGTGCGCGACATCGCAGGCGCGGAAATGGTGTGGGTGAAGAATCTCGGCCACAAGCCGGACTGGGTGGCGCCCGAGCTGGTGGCAGCGGCGGTCGACAGGCTTGCCGGCAAGGACAGCGACCTGGCGGCGGTCGCTGCGAAGATAGAAGCCCGGATTGCCGGAGACGGCGCTAAGGTAGCGAGTAGCGAGTAGCGAGTAGCGAGTAGCGAGTAGCGAGTAGCGAGTAGCGAGTAGCGAGTAGCGAGTAGCGAGTAGTTCGAAGGCCTGCCGGGACAGCAAATGCAACTATTCCCTATTCCCTATTCCCTATTCCCTATTCGCTATTCACTACTCACTATTCCCTCTTCTTACCTGCCGCCCTTGCCCTCGGGCCCGACATAAGCGATGCGCAGCATGTTGGTCGAACCGGGCGTCCTCAGCGGCACGCCGGCCGTGATGATGACGCGGTCGCCCTCGGCGGCAAAACCCTCATTGAAGGCGACGCGGCAGGCGCGCTCGACCATGTCGTCGAGATTGGCGGCATCGGGCGAAACCACGCAATGGGTGCCCCACAGCAGCGACAGGCGGCGGGCCGTGTCCAGGATCGGCGACAGCGCGATGATCGGCACCCGCGGCCGCTCGCGTGCGGCGCGCAGTCCGGTGGCGCCAGACGCGGTGTAGGTGACGATGGCCGCCAGCTTGAGCGTCTCGGCAATCTCACGCGCCGCAAGCGAAATGGCATCAGCACCAGTCGCCTCGGGCTCGGAGCGCTGGGCGTTGATGATGCCGGGATAGGTCGGATCCTTTTCGACACGCATCGCGATGCGGTCCATCGTCGCCACCGACTCGACCGGATACTGGCCGGCAGCCGATTCGGCCGACAGCATGATGGCGTCGGCACCCTCGAACACCGCGGTCGCGACGTCGGACACTTCGGCGCGGGTCGGCACCGGTGCGGTGATCATCGATTCGAGCATCTGGGTGGCGACGACCACCGGCTTGCCGGCACGGCGCGCGGCACGGGTGATCTGCTTCTGGATGCCGGGAACTGCCTCTATCGGCATCTCGACGCCGAGATCGCCACGGGCGACCATCAGCGCGTCGGAAAGCTCGATGATCTCGGCGAGGCGGGCGACCGCCTGCGGCTTCTCAATCTTGGACAGAAGCAGGGCGCGGCCCTGCGCGATCTTGCGCGCCTCGGCGAGGTCCTCGGGACGCTGGATGAAGGACAGCGCCACCCAGTCGACGCCGGTTTCGAGCACGGCGTCGAGGTCGCGGCGGTCCTTCTCGGTCAGCGCGCCGACCGGCAGGTCGGTGTCGGGCAGGCTGACGCCCTTCTTGTCGGAGATCTTGTTGCCGGCGACAACCGTGCAGACGATCGACTTACCGTCGGTCTTGACCGCCTTGAGCTCGAGCTTGCCGTCGTCGATCAGCAGGCGATGGCCTTCCTGGACCGACTTGAGGATTTCGGGATGCGGCAAGTGGACCCGGCTCGACGTGCCGAGTTCGGGATTGTCGTCGAGCGTGAAGGTCTGGCCGACGGTCAGCTCTTCCTTGCCGTTGGCGAACTTGCCGACGCGGAGCTTGGGCCCCTGCAGGTCGGCAAGGATGCCGATCGGGCGGCCGACCGCCTCTTCAACCTTGCGGATGCGGCCGACCAGCGCCCGCATCGATTCGTGGTCGGTATGGCTCATGTTGATGCGGAAGACGTCGGCCCCCGCCTCGAAGAGCTTGCGGATCATCGCCTCGTCGGAAGAGGCGGGACCAAGTGTTGCGAGTATCTTGACCTTACGGCTACGTCTCATTGACCATTCGTTCCCGAGGCGGCAGCAGCGCCGCCGCCCGTTGCGGGCTCATCGGTGAGCTGGACCATCCAGTTCGCCTGTTCGCCCGTATCGTATTCCTGGAAGCCGGCGCGCTGGAACCCGCGCGCGACGCAGTCGGTGACGCCGGCAATCTTGAACTCTTTTTCAGCCACGCACATGGTGACCGGGCCGTCCCAGCGACCGCCACGCTCGGCGTCTTCTGCATAGAGATAATAAAACCTCGATGACAGCGGCCCCTCGATCAGCGTCTTGCAGGTCGAGCCCTCGATGTGCCACCAGCCTTCAGTGATCCAGCCCGCCTTGGCGCGGTAGCCGATGCCGACGCCGACCAGGCTCTGGGTCGCGTTGCAGACGCGGAAATCGGCCCGCGCAGACGTTGCCGTGACGGTGGTGAGCAACGGAGCGGACAGGATGAGCAGCAGCGTTGCGAAGGCTAAGCGCAGGCGCGGCCCCCCGACGAGTCCCATTCCAATGCCCCTCTTTGACGTGTTCTGCATTCTCAGGTGCCCCTTTTCGGCAATGTCCGTGCGCATGTCAACGCGCGGCAATGCGCTTATCCAATCGATTTAGATGCGCATGACCGCGGTGATTTGCTGCCCCATCTGGCATATTCGAAAAAAGGTTGGCAAAACAACGACGTTAGCACATATCCCCACTTCAGGAACGGTTTCGGAAACCTCCTAGAACCGACAATGGACAAATCGTGCCGATGACGCGAACCGCCCTTTTTGCCCCTTTCGAGGTCATCGAAGGCGACCGCCGGAGCGGCATGGTGCTGCTGTGCGACCATGCCCGCCGCGACCTGCCCGAGGAATACGGCGACCTCGGCCTGCCCAAAGAGGAGTTCGAGCGCCACATCGCCTATGACATTGGCGCCGAGCAGGTGACGCGCAAGCTCGCCGCGCTCCTGGGCGCGCCGGCGGTTCTGGCGAATTTTTCGCGCCTGCTGATCGACCCTAACCGCGGCGAGGACGACCCGACGCTGATCCGCCAACTTTATGACGGCTCGGTGATCTCGGGCAACTACCCGATGTCGGAGGAAGAGCGCGAGCGCCGACTCGATGGCTTCTACCGGCCCTATCATGACGCGGTCGGATCGGTGGTCGCCTCGGTTCACAAAATGACAGGCAGCGCCCCGTTCATCCTGTCGGTGCACTCCTTCACGCCGGTGATGCAGGGCCGCGCCCGGCCCTGGCATGCGGGCGTGCTGTGGGACATGGACCACCGCGCCGCCTGGCCGCTGATCGAGATGCTGGCCGAGGATCCGGCACTGGTGGTCGGCGACAACGAGCCCTATGACGGCGCGCTGCGCGGCGACACCATGTACCGCCACGCCATCGTCAACGGCTTCGCCCATGCGCTGATCGAAATCCGCCAGGACCTGATCGGCGACGAAGCGGGGGCTGCGGCCTGGGCCGAACGGCTGGCACCGATCGTTGACGCCATCAACCGGCGACCCGATATACACGAAGTCAAACAATTCGGCTCGCGCACCGGGCCGCTGTGATGGAGGGAAAGATGGCCGAACTCAGCGAGGACCAGAAGCGCGATCTCGAGGCCGCCGCCTTCCGCCGGCTGCTCGAGCACCTGCGCGAGCGTAGCGACGTGCAGAACATCGACCTGATGAACCTCGCCGGTTTCTGCCGCAACTGCCTGTCGAACTGGTACCGCGACGCGGCCGGCGAAGCCGGCGTCGAACTCTCCAAGGAAGCGTCGCGCGAGATCGTCTACGGCATGCCCTATGCCGAGTGGCAGGCCAAGCACCAGCGCGAGGCGACCGAGGCCCAGAAGGCGGCCTTCGAGACCAACCGACCCAAGGATCATTGAACGCGCTTCCGCCGCGCAGTATCAGCTGCGCGGCTGCGTCCCCTTGACCCTCCCCGCGTCATCGGGCATCGAACCGACCGAAATTCCCTCGGCGCGCGAGTCGCGCTTTCCCCAGTCACAATTGCGGAGTGCCATATGGCCGACGATATCACCGAGACCAGCCAGACCGTTGCCGCCGGCCAGTTGCGCGCCTTCATCGAGCGCATCGAGCGTCTCGAGGAAGAAAAGAAGACGATCTCCGACGACATCAAGGACGTCTATGCCGAGGCCAAGGGCACCGGTTTCGACACCAAGGCGGTCCGCACGCTGATCCGCCTGCGCAAGCAGGACCAGGCCGAGCGCGACGAAGCCGAAGCGATCCTCGACCTGTACAAGGCCGCCCTCGGCATGGTCTGAGGCGGCGCACCAGCCGATTTTGACGAAAACCACGGTCGCAGCCCGATGCCGGTTGCGACCGCCCGGTCGTGCAGCTGATGTTGACGCGACTTTTGCTCCGGCGTGCCTGACGTAGAGCTCGCTGCTACTTGCCAGTCGATTCCTGCAACTTCCCAAAGACCTCATCGAGATTGAAGCTGGCCGCCTTCTGGCGAGGCGGATACTCGCCGAACGTCGTCAGGAACTGGCCGACATAGTCTTGCGCGGGAACGACCAGGAAAGCGTGATCGAACAGCCAATCGTAATAGGTGTTCGAGGTGATGTCGGCGCGTTCGTAGGGATCGGTTCTGAGGTTGAAGATCTTCGGGAGCCGCAGGTTGGTGAACGGCTCCGACCAGATGCGCAGGGTCCCCGGCGCACGCTGCTCCATGAACACCAGTTTCCAGTTGTCGTAGCGTAGGCCGGTCAACTGCTGGTCGTCGTTGATGTAGAAAAAGGATTCCCGTGGGCTCTTCTTGGCTTGCCCGCTCAGATAAGGCACGAGGTTGTCGCCATCGAGATGGACCTTGTAGGTCATGTCGCCGGCCTTGAAGCCCTTGAGCAACTGGTCCTTGACCTCGGAGTTGCCGGCAATCGCGACAATGGTCGGCAGCAAGTCCAGATGCGAGACAACCTCGTTGCTCACCTGGCCCGGCTTGATCTGGCCCGGCCAGCGGAGCATGGCCGGCACCCGGTAAGCGCCTTCCCAATTCGAGTTTTTTTCGTTGCGGAACGGCGTCATCGCACCATCCGGCCAGGTGTTCATGTGCGGGCCGTTGTCGGTCGAGTACATGACGAAGGTGTTATTGGCGATGCCGGCATCGTCCAGCGCCTTGAGGATCGTGCCGACATTCCTGTCATGATCAATCATGGTGTCGTGGTAGGGGCTCTGCCACCGCCCCGCCTGGCCGATGCTCTCCGGTTTGGTGTGAGTGCGAGCATGCATGTGGGTGAAATTCACCCAGACGAAGAACGGCTTGTCGGCGCTCTTCTGGCGCGGGATGAAATCCACCGCCCGGCTGGCGATGTCGTCGTCGATCGTGACCATGCGCTCCTTGGTGAGCGGGCCAGTATCCTTGCAGACCTGCTTGCCGACCCTGCCGAAGCGCGGATCGACCGTCTCGTCATCCTTGTCGGAGGCCTTGCAGTCCAGCACGCCGCGCGGCCCATACTTGGCCCGGAACGCCGGATCCTTGGGATAGTCCGGCAGCTGCGGCTCTTCCTCGGCGTTCAGATGATAAAGGTTGCCGTAGAACTCGTCGAAACCATGCACGGTTGGCAGGAACTCGTTGCGGTCGCCAAGATGGTTCTTGCCGAACTGGCCGGTTGCATAGCCGAGCGGCTTGACCAGCTCGGCGATGGTGGGATCTTCCTTCTGCAGCCCGAGCGTTGCGCCCGGCAGGCCAACCTTGGTCAGCCCAGTGCGCAGGCCCGACTGGCCGGTGATGAACGAAGCCCGACCGGCAGTGCAACTCTGTTCGCCATAATAGTCGGTGAACATCACACCTTCACTGGCGAGCCGGTCGATGTTGGGCGTCTGGTAACCCATCAGGCCGCGCGAGTATGCGCTGACATTCGACTGCCCGATGTCGTCGCCCCAGATGATGACGATGTTGGGAGGCTGCTGTTGGGCGGTGGCCGGCGCGTCCAAAGCCGCTGTCGAGACCATCAGGGTCGCAAGGCCGATCCAAAAGTTTGCCGACATGCGCATGATCATTCACCTCCCTGTTGGACGCCGTGGGCGGGCCAGCGGGCACGCGCTTGGCGGCCGCGGGGAATTCATGAAACTTGTGTCGCAAACTGCTTAGTTGGAGCCGCGCCAAAACGGCTCGGGCGGCCATTCAGGCTGCCTGAAAGGGTGAGAAAGCGCATTGACGTCGGTCAAAAATCAGGCCGCCAGACAAGAGCCCAAGCGGCCAAAATTGCCGCCGCCTGACGGCGACGACAGACATGGCAACAGGTGGCTAGGTGCGCTGCAAGCCCAGGCCTACGCGGCCTGGACGTTGCGCGGAAAGAAGATCGCCCGGCTAGCGTCGAAATCGTAGTGCCGTTCGTGTTCGACGGCATCGCCGGCAAGTGTCGCGACCGCCTCGAGAATGAACTGCACCTTCTCGTCGGGCAAAAGCACGCTGAAATTGAGCCGCGTGAAGCCGGGCTTTTCCATTTCATGCCCGCTCAGGATGGCCTCGCGCATGCGCTGCGACTGCTCTGCGTCGATGGCAAGCAACCGGTGGACATAGGGCCCGGCACAGGCACAGCCGCCGCGCGCCTGGATGCCGAAGCGGTCACTCAGCATGCGGGTGACGAGCTGCTGGTGGACATGCCCGCCCTTGCCGTTTCTCACGCGGAACGAAAAGATCGGTAGCCGCTGCGGCTCGCACGCACCCAACAGTTCCAGGCGCTCGATACCCTGCCAGGCAGCGATTGCGCGTCGCGTCAGCTCAGCGTTCCGCGCCTGCATCGCCTCTGCTCCAAGCGCATCCTTGACCAGGAAGGCAAGGGCCGCGCGGATGTCGCCGACGACGTTCGGCGTACCCGCCTCTTCCCGCGCTTCCAGGCTCTGGCTGTAGTCATGGCCGGTCGGCGAGACGAACCTGACGGTGCCTCCGCCGGGCCAGGAAGGCTTGGTCGCAACCACCGCATCGCGGCGCACGATCAGCACGCCGGAGGCGCCGGGGCCACCGAGGAACTTGTGCGGCGAGACAACCAAGGCATCGATCTCGGCGCCAGCTTCAGGCGACATGGCGATCGGCAGGTAGGGACCTGCGCCGGCATAGTCCCAGACCATTTTCGCGCCTGCCGCCTTCACCTTGCGGGTGACGGCAGCGACATCGGTGACGATGCCGGTGACGTTGGAGGCTGCCGAGAAGGCACAAACGGTGAGATCGGCCGTGTCCTGAAGGGCGGCGTCGAGTGCCGCAAGATCCGGCCCGCCGCAGGCATCCTCTGATATCTCGACCACCTCGGCCCCGCTCTCGCGCCACGGCAGGATGTTGGAATGATGCTCGTAGGGACCGATGAGGATGCGGACCCGCCTGCCTGAGGCAACGGCTTCGGTGACGCCGAGGAGCTTGACCAGGCGATTGATGCCGGCGGTCGCGCCCGAACCGGCGAAGATGACGGCGTACTCCGGGCCCGCCCCGCAGCAATCGGCGATCGCCGCGCGCGCCTCGCGGCGCAGGCGGGTCATGAAGCCGCCGCAGAACGAAGCCTCGGTGTGGCTGTTGGCGTAGTAGGGCAGCACCTCTTCCAGGACGAAGCGCTCCACCTGCATCAGCGCCCGGCCCGAGGCGACATAATCGGCATAGACGAGATCCCTGGTGCCGAACGGCCCTTCGACTTTGGCGCTCTTGCCGACCAGCCCCGCCTGCAACGCCGAGACCACGTCGCCTACAGCAAGCTCGTGCCTGAACTGCTGCAACAGGCCAGCGGAACTCGACTTGTCCGAGCGCTCAATTTCCATCGAATCTCTCCAGGGAATGGATCGATGGCGACTCTAATTGGCCAGAAGCCCAAAAACTTAATCATTTTCACGCGACTTTGCGGCCAGTTTGGGTCATATGATCGTTGATATGGAAAAGATCGACGAATTTGACCTCAAGATCCTGTCATGCCTGCAAAAGGACGGCGCAATTTCGCAACGCGACCTGGCCGAGCGGGTCGGGCTGTCGCAGAACGCCTGCTGGCGCCGCCTGCAGCGGCTGAAAACCAGCGGGCTGATCCGCGGCACGCATGCCGACATCGATCTGTCGGCGCTTGGCTACGACCTCACGGTGTTTGTCATGATCCGCACCCGCCACCACTCCAAGGAATGGGCGGACAGTTTCCGCAAGCATGTCGAGCGCCTGCCCGAGGTGATCGACTTCTACCGCATCGGCGGCGACTGGGACTATCTGATCAAGGTGGTGACCCGGCGCATGTCGGGCTACGACGCCTTCTATCAGAAGCTGATCACCAACTTCGATCTGGCGACGGTGACCGGCTTCTTCTCCATGGAAGCCATCATCGACAATCGCGCGGCGGATCTGAGCCGACTGAGGTGAAGCATGGGGGGACCTAGGCGCGAAGCCGCCGTGGACTTGCCGCCGAGCGCGCCGCACCCGACGATCCGACCCGCGTCACCGCAGACAGGAATGCCCAAATGAGACGCTTCTCGATGTCGTATCTGACCGCTCCGGTCGCTTCGCCTCTGGAATCGATCCGGATCGCTGCTGATGTCGGCTACGATCATCTCGGTCTCAGGATTCACCCGACAGCCGCCGCGGACGCCCCGTCACCGCTGTTTGGCAACAAGGCACTGCTCGCCGATTGCAGGAAGATGCTCGACGACACCGGGCTGAGCGTGACCGAGGTCGAAAGCTGGATGATCCGCCGGGATTTCGACCTGTCGCACAGTGCCCTGGCGATGGAGGCCGCAGCAAGCCTGGGGACGCCCAGGCTGATCGCCGTTGCCGACCTCCGGGGCGCGATCGAACAAGCGGAAATCGAAGAGCGCTTCGCTCGGTTCGCGGAGATGGCGGCAGGCTTCGGGCTGGGCGTCGACTTCGAGCCCATAGCCCACCGCGCGGCGGGCACGCTCGACGAGGCGCTTGCGGTGGTTGCGGCAGGCGCTGCGCATGGCGCGGGGCTGATCCTCGATATGCTGCACATCGACCGCATGGGCATTGCAGCGGACAGGCTTGCCAAAATCGACCGCTCGCTGCTCCACAACATCCACCTTTGCGATGCACCATCGGCGCCGCAGGACATGGAGACGATGATCCGCCACTCAGCCTTCGACCGCGATCTGCCAGGCGAAGGCGCGCTGCCGCTCAGCACCTATCTTGGTGCCCTGCCCAAGGACAGACCGCTCAGCATCGAGATCCCGATGGCCCGTCTGGCCGAGACGGTGCCATCAGAGGAACGCGCCCGCCGCTGCCTGGTGGCCTCGCAGCGATTGATGCAGGAGATCGACGCGGCAGGAATTTGAGCCGGTGTCGGAACCGAAGCGCCCCAACGACCGTTCGCCTTGTCCGAGGACGCTACTTGTGGCGAGATTGCCAATGCGGCACTGGTGATGCCCTATCTGGACGACAGGTTCTCACAATCCCAACAATGGCGCGAGGTCAGGAACGATGACGGAGACCGGGCGACTTCATCCTTCGAGCAACGCCGGCACTGGGGGTGGACAAGGCCGCCTCGCCGCGTTCTTCTCGCGGCGCTGGAACGGCGAGGTGCCGCTCAACCAGCTGTTCTGGCGCGACATGATCGCCATAGGCAGCGTGATCAACGTCGTCACCACCGTGCTTGCGCTGCTGATCCTCGCGGCGAAACTGCCCGCACCGCTGGCGGTCGCCGTGCACGTGATCCCGCTGCCCTACAACCTCTTCCTGTATGGCAGCGTGCTACGCACGACCGACATGACCGAGACCTACAATGCCAGCACGTTCAAACTCGGCGCGACGGCCTGGATCATCCTCGCCAGCCTGCTCTGAGAGGCAGATTCAGCTCGCCGGCTCGAAGTTCAGCGCGACACCGTTGATACAGTAGCGCAGGCCGGTTGGCGGCGGGCCGTCGGGAAAGACGTGGCCGAGATGGCTGCCGCAATTGGCGCAATGCACCTCGGTGCGGACCATGCCATAGGTGCGATCGACGGTCGTTTCGACCGCCCCCTCGACGGGATCGTTGAAGCTCGGCCAGCCGGTGCCGCTCTCAAACTTGAGCTTCGCTTCGAACAAGGGTTGGTCGCAGCCGGCACAAGCGAAGGTGCCGGCGCGCTTTTCATGCAGCAGCGCGCAGCTGCCCGGTCGTTCGGTGCCGTGCTGGCGCATCACCTGGTACTGCTCGGGCGTCAAAAGGGCGCGCCATTCGGCGTCGGTACGGGTGACGGGATAGGTCTTGGTGTCCATGTTCATGGTCTCCCAGGCTTGGTCTTTTCTTCGCACAGATAGTTACGGGCGGCCCGGCCTGACAGTGCATCACTTATTGGTGTAGCCGCCGATCCGTCAGTGCTTGCGCGACAATTGCTTTGTTGCAGCCTCGAGGCCGGCGAGCGTCAGCGGGTACATGCGGTTGGAGAATATCTCACTGACCATCTTGATCGAGCTCGTATAGCCCCAATGCTTTTCCTGCGTCGGGTTGAGCCAGACGGCATTGGGCCATTGCTCGAGCACGCGGCGCAGCCACACGGCCCCCGGTTCCGGGTTCCAGTGCTCGACCGAGCCGCCGGCATAGGCGATTTCGTAGGGGCTCATCGCGGCGTCGCCGACGAAGATGACCTTGTAGTCGTGGCCGTACTTGTGGAGCACGTCGAGCGTCGGAATGACCTCCGAATGGCGGCGGCGGTTGTCCTTCCAGACGCCCTCGTAGAGGCAGTTGTGGAAGTAGAAATATTCGAGCTGGCGGAACTCGACGCGCGCCGCCGAAAACAGTTCCTCCACGACTTTGATGTGATCGTCCATCGAGCCGCCGACGTCGAAGAACATCAGCAGCTTCACCGCGTTGCGCCGCTCGGGCCGCGTCTTGACGTCGAGATAGCCGTGATCGGCGGTGGCGTGGATGGTGCCGGGCAGGTCGAGCTCCTCGTCCGCCCCCTCGCGCACCCAGCGGCGGAGGCGCTTGAGCGCCACCTTGATGTTGCGGGTGCCGAGCTCGACCGAATCGTCGAAATTTTTGAACTCGCGCTTGTCCCAGACTTTTACCGCGCGGCGGTGGCGACTCTCGTGCTGACCGATGCGCACGCCCTCGGGATTGTAGCCATAGGCGCCAAAGGGCGAGGTTCCCGCGGTGCCGATCCATTTCGAGCCACCCTGGTGGCGGCCCTTCTGCTCCTCAAGCCGCTGCTTCAGCGTCTCCATCAGCTTTTCGAAGCCGCCGAGCGCCTCGACCAGTTTTTTCTCTTCCTCGCTGAGGGTCTTTTCGGCGAGCCGGCGCAGCCATTCCTCGGGAATATTGGCGACATCGACCGCACCCTCGCCGGCAATCGCCTCGACGCCCTTGAAGTAGTGCGAAAAAACCTGATCGAAACGGTCGATGTGGCGCTCGTCCTTCACCAGGGCCGCGCGGGCGAGGTAGTAAAAACCCTCGACGTCATAGGTGACAAGGTCGGCATCCAGCGCCTCGAGCAGCGCCAGATATTCCCTGAGCGACACCGGAACCTTGGCCGCCTTGAGTTCGAGAAAGAAGGGTATGAACATGGCGGCACTTTGCTTCGGCTCGTGCCGGCAGGCAAGCCCGCCGTCGGCAGATCACAGCTGCTTTGCTGCCACACCAGAGTTAAAATTCGGATTCAGTCTTTTTTGGTAATTTCCCGTTAGCATTTCCCGTCAGTTGGATTCGGCAGCCTGTGTTGCCGTCGGTCCGAGTTGTTTTGCGTACGGGTACCTATGCGTTTTTCAGCAGCTTCAGCGATCATTCTCATCAGCATGGCTCTGACCGGCTGCAGCTCCAGCATGGGCCTCAGCGACCTCATGCCTTCGATGACGTCGAGGGAGACGACCGCCTCGGTCGTGCGTCCGGCAAGTCCTGTTCCGCAGGCTGAGATTACCGCTGCAACGCCCGTCGTGCCCGTGCAGGCCGCCATGGCCGCGCCCATGCCGCAGCCCAACGTACTGGTCGCACCACCGCCCGTGCCAGCGGCGATCGTTACCGAAGAGCCGGTGCAGTTGGCGATGGCCGCGCCGATGGCCGATCTCGGCAGCATTCCCACGCCTGACGCCAAGCCGATCGCGCTGGTGGCGCCGTCCAACCCGATGCGCGCCACCCCCTTCGCCCCCGGCAAGGTCTACGGCCGCCGCTTCGGTGACGCCAAGCCGATCAATTTCGGCCGCACCATGTCGCCCAAGAACTTTGCCGTCCACGGCGTGGACGTGTCGCGCTGGCAAGGCGAAATCGACTGGCCGAAGCTGCGCACGCAGGGCGCCAACTTCGCCTACATCAAGGCCACCGACGGCGGCGACCATCTCGACCCGATGTTCCGGAAGAACTGGCGCGCGGCGGACGCGGCCGGCCTGAAGCGCGGCGCCTATCACTTCTTCTACTGGTGCCGCACCGCAGGCGAACAGGCCGACTGGTTCATCCGCAACGTGCCCAAGGTGCCCGGCGCGCTGCCGCCGGTCATTGACGTCGAATACAATGGCGAATCGAGCTGCAAGCGGCGCCACAGCCCCGAGAAGATCCGCGAAAAGATGCAGGTCTTCATGGACAAGCTGGAGCGCCATTACGGCCAGCGTCCGGTCATCTACACCGCGCCCGATTTCTACCGCGACAACCTCCGCGGCCATTTCCAGGACTATCCGTTCTGGCTGCGCGCCGTGGCCGAGCCGCCGTCCAAGGTCTATCCGGGCCGCAACTGGGTGTTCTGGCAGTATTCGGGTTCGGGCCTGTCGCACGGCGTCGACGGCAAGATCGACCTCAACGCCTTCCGCGGCAGCGAGGCCCAGTGGCATCAATGGGTGGCCAAGACTTCGGGCTGAGAACTGGGCGGTCGCAGGCCAGCGACCACCCGCTCATGTACACGAGCCCTACAGCAGATCGTATTCGATGAAGCCGGTGCGGCGTGCCACGCGGTCGTAGAGCTTGCGCGCAGTGGCGTTGGTCTCGTGGGTCATCCAGTAGACGTTCTTGACGCCGGCGCTGGTCGCCTGCTCCTTGACCGCCTTGATGAGCGCTGCGCCAACGCCCTTGCCGCGCACGGCCGGGTCGGCGAACAAATCCTGCAGGTAGCAGTTGTTGGCCTCGGACCAGCCCGAGCGGTGGTAGAGGTAGTGCGTCAGGCCGACCGCCTTGCCGTCAAGGATGGCTATGAAGCCCTTGGGCTCGAACTCGCCTTCGATGAACAGACGCTTCCAGGTGAGCTGGTAGGTCTCCTCCGGCAGGACGGTTTCGTAGAACTCAAGATAGGCGGTCCAGAGACGGCGCCAGTCGTCATGGTCGGCGAGTTGCAGCGGTCGGATGGTGATGGCGGTCATCGGCTTTTGTTTCCGTGATTGCGTCGATTGAGCGGGAAACTGCCCGAACGGTGCCCCGCAGCCAACGGTCCACAGCGGGGAAAGCGCTGGCCGGGGTTGTCGCCCCCCTCACCCTGCCTCCGCTACGCTCGGCAGACCTCTCCCCGTTGGGGAGAGGAGGTTTGAAACGCTACCGCCCTCTTCTCCCCGACGCGGAGAAGAGGGCCCGAAGGGCCGGATGTGGGGGCAAGGCCCTGCCCTCCGCCATGGCTCCGGGCGTTCGTCGCTCGAAAAGCCAAATCGTTGGCTTTTCGTCCGCTGCGCGGACCGCTCCTCACCCCTGCCTTCTGGCGATGAAAGCCAGCCGCTCGAACAAATGCACGTCCTGCTCGTTCTTGAGCAGCGCGCCATGCAGCTTGGGCAGGGCGTTCTTGGGGTCGGCGCGCAGGTCTTCGGGCGACACGTCGTCGGCGACCAACAGGCGGATCCAGTCGAGCGCTTCTGAAGTCGACGGCTTCTTCTTGAGGCCGGGAACCTCCCGGATCTCGTAGAACTGGGTCAGCGCCGCGCGGACAAGGTTCTGCTTGATGCCGGGATAGTGGACCTCGACGATCTTGTGCAGCGTGTCGACGTCGGGGAAGCGGATGTAGTGGAAGAAGCAGCGGCGCAGGAAGGCGTCGGGCAGTTCCTTTTCGTTGTTCGAGGTGATGATGACGATGGGGCGCACGTCGGCGCGGATCGTCTCGCCGGTCTCGTAGACGAAGAACTCCATGCGATCGAGTTCCTGCAACAGGTCATTGGGGAACTCGATGTCGGCCTTGTCGATCTCGTCGATCAGCAGAACCACCTTCCTGCCGGCGGCGAAGGCTTCCCACAGCTTGCCGCGCTTGATGTAGTTCTTGATGTCGTTGAAGCGCTCGTCACCGAGTTGGCTGTCGCGCAGGCGCGAGACGGCGTCATACTCATAGAGGCCCTGCTGCGCCTTGGTGGTGGACTTGACGTTCCACTCGATCATCTCGAGGCCGAGGCCGGCGGCGACCTGGCGGGCAAGCTCGGTCTTGCCGGTGCCGGGCTCGCCCTTGACCAGCAGCGGCCGCTCCAGCGCGATTGCCGCATTGACCGCCACCATCAGATCCTTGTCGGCGACATATGCCGACGTACCTTCAAAACGCATGCGAAACTCCAAATTCTCGTCGCAGGCGACAGTAGGGAGGTGCGGGCTATGGGGCAAGCGCGGGCCATTTTTTCTTGCCCTGTGGAAAGGCCCCTGTGCTGCCTGCCGCGCCCCACAAATATCGTGGCGCGACGGCACTATCGCCATGGCGCATTGCGTCTCAAGCGCCTATATTGGTCATGACGGTCTGCGCCTCGCGGCAGGAGAGCATTTTCCCCGGGGCCTTAACGATCCTTAGGGAGCTGTCCCTGGGAAGACCCGTGGGTTTTTCCATACGGCGCCCACCTACTTTGTAGGTCTCCGGGATCGACTTCTTCACCGGTTGCGTGGATCGTCGCTTTCCCTCCGGACCGGAACCGCCGCGCTTGCCGCCGCTGTCGCCAATATGCGAAACACGGGCAACGAAACGAACCGGCTGCTGTCCGCATGACCTCCCACCGCGAGATCAAGAAGCACTTGCGCAAGGAAGCGCTGGGGCGCCGCGACGCGCTCGACCAGTTCTGGCGCATCGAGGCGTCGCTGGAGATGGCCGAGACCGCGCGCGACAACATTTCCGTCGAACCCGGCATGATCGTCTCCGGCTTCTGGCCGATGCGCTCGGAGGTCGACGTGCGGCCGATGATGTTTGCCCTGCGCGAACACGGCGCGCGGCTCTGCCTGCCGGCGATCCTCGACAAGCACACCATCGTCTTCCGCGAACTGGTGCGCGGCGCACCACTTGTCGACATGGGATTCGGCACGGTCGGCCCGCATGAGGAAGCCGAGGTGCTCGACCCCGATGTCATGCTGGTGCCGCTGGCCGCATTCGACGGGCGCGGCCACCGTATCGGCTACGGCGCCGGTTACTACGACCGAGCGATCGCCAGATTGCACGACGCCGGCAAGCATCCCAAGCTGATCGGCATCGCCTTCGACTGCCAGGAGGTCGAGCGCGTGCCCGACGAGAACCACGACGTCATCATCCCCGAAATACTGACCGAAAGCGGGTTGCGCCGCTTCGCTCCCGAATTGTAGATGAATTCATGAGATTACTTTTTCTTGGCGACATGGTGGGCAAGGCCGGACGCACTGCGGTGTGGAACCAACTGCCCGGCCTGATTTCGGATTTCCGGCTCGATTTCGTCATCGTCAATGGCGAGAACGCCGCCGGCGGTTTCGGCATCACCGAAGAGATTTTTCGCGAGACGCTCAATGCGGGTGCTGACGTGGTGACCACCGGCAACCACGTCTGGGATCAGCGCGAGGCGCTGGCCTTCGCCCCACGCGAGGACCGTTTCCTCAGGCCGGCAAATTTCCCGAAAGGTACGCCCGGCCGCGGCTCCGGCCTTTACATCGCGAAAAACGGCGCACGCGTGCTGGTGTCCAACATCATGGGCCGGGTGTTCATGCATCCCGAACTGGACGATCCGTTCCAGGCCGGCGAGCGCGAGTTGGCCGCCTGCCCGCTCGGCGAACAGGCGGATGCTGTGGTGATTGACTTCCACGCCGAGGCGACGAGCGAAAAGATGTGCTTTGCGCATTTCGTCGATGGCCGCGCCAGCCTGGTCGTCGGCACGCATACGCACCAGCCGACCGCCGACCACCAGATCCTCAATGGTGGCACGGCCTACCTGACCGACGCCGGCATGTGCGGCGACTATGATTCCTCGCTCGGCATGGACAAGGAGGAACCGCTCAACCGCTTCCTGTCGAAGGTGCCGAAGGGCCGCTTCGAGGCGGCCAACGGGCCGGCAACGATCTGCGGCGTCGGCGTCGACATCTCCGACCGCACCGGCCTCGCCGAACGCATCGCGCCATTGCGTCGCGGCCCCCGGCTCGAAGAAACTTTCCCTTCCTTCTGGTCCTGACATTGACGAGGGGCCAGTGGATACCTACTTGCCCGCGACACGTCAGCAATTGTTAGAGCGGCCCACCGGCCGCTCGATTGCCATTTAGAAGGACAAAGGGGACATGCCGATCATCGAATTCCTGACGCCGTATCTTAGCTTCATCAACGATCCAGCGGCGTGGATCGCCCTGCTGACGCTGATCGCGCTCGAGGTCGTGCTCGGCATCGACAACCTGATCTTCATCTCGATCCTGACCAACAAGCTGCCGAAGGAGCAGCAGGTCCCGGCTCGCAGGCTGGGCATCGGCGCAGCACTGATCATGCGCCTGCTGCTGCTTGCCACCATCTCCTTCATCGTCGCGCTCAAGGAACCGATCTTTTCGGCCTTCGGCCACGGCTTCTCCTGGCGTGACCTGATCCTGATCGCCGGCGGCCTGTTCCTGGTCTGGAAGGCGACCAAGGAAATCCACCATTCGGTCGATCCCGAAGACCACAAGGACGAGATCGTATCGCGCACGCTGCAGCTGTCGCTCGGCGGCGCGATCTTCCAGATCCTGCTGCTCGACCTGGTGTTTTCGGTCGACTCGATCATCACTGCCGTCGGCATGACCGACGAGATCGGCATCATGTACATCGCCGTGATCGTGGCGGTTTCGGTGATGCTGCTGGCGGCGACGCCGCTTGCCAACTTCATCGAGAAGAACCCGACCATCGTCATGCTGGCGCTGGGCTTCCTGTTGATGATCGGCATGACGCTGATTGCCGACGGCTTCGGCTTCCATGTGCCCAAGGGCTACATCTATGCCGCCATGGGCTTCTCGGCGCTGGTCGAAAGCCTCAACATGCTGCAGCGGAAGCGGCATGCCAAGCGTGAAGGCTCGAACGGGCACTGACCCCGAACAAGGCCGGCGGCGGGGCAGCACCCCGCCGCCGGACCCGTTTCGGCGGCAAGCCGAAAACTGCGGCGTTGAACCGCAGCACATCATGCGGAAAACTCCAATCGGCGCTGCCCCATTAAGGTGGGGTGAACTGTTTTGACCGATGGTCCGGCTCAAGGGGGGCTTGACGGGACCAGAAGGAAGAAAGTGCGCAGCGCCATTGAACGTTATCCCGACCAAGTCAGTCTTGCCCGAAAGCTAGTTTTCGCACTGATCGTCGCAGGCGCGGTATTCGCCGCCTCGCTGCTCGGCATCCTGACCAGGCCGATAGGCTTCCTGGCGGCCGTATGGCCGGCAAATGCCGTCCTGCTGGGCTTGATGGTGCGCAATCCGGCCTACGCCACGACCTTGGGCTGGCTGGGCGCCTTTGCCGGCTTTTTTGTCGCCGACTTCGTGACGGGTAGCGACATGCCCACGACCATCTGGCTGACAGCCGCCAACATCGCAGGCGCTGCGACGGGCTATGTGCTGTTCAGGCTCATGCCCGAACAAGACCGCCGGTTGCGCCGTCCGGTTTCGGTGCTTTATCTCTTCGCTGCCGCTTGCGGCGCATCGATGGCCTCAGCAGTCGTCGGCAGAGCCGCATCGCACCTGCTGTTCGGCAAGGACTTCTTCGATGGCCTTGCCTTCTGGTCCGTCAGCGAACTGGTCAACCACCTGATCGTGCTGCCCATGGTGTTGACCTTTCCCGGAGTGAAGGCGCTGCTGCGGCAAGGCAAGGTGCAGGCCGGCGTCGGACTGGCCGGTATGTTGCATCTTGCGCCCGCTTTGGCGCTTCTGGCCTCGGTCGGCGTCGGCATCGTCGTCGGCGGTCCCGGCGTACTCGCATTTCCGATCCCCGCCCTGTTATGGTGCGCGCTGACCTACAGCCTGTTCACCACCACCGTACTGACCATGGCGCTGTCCACCTGGCTGCTGATCTCGCTGCCGGCGCAAATGATCCCCTTGTCCTACCTGCCGAATCCAATCCGGCTGCTCGACTCGATCCGGCTCGGCGTGGCCCTGATGGCGCTCGGGCCGCTGACGGTGGCGAGCACGAACACCGCGCGCAAGGAACTGATCGACAAGCTGTCCCACCAGGCAAACCACGATTCGCTCACCGGCGCGCTGTCGCGCGGCGCTTTCATGCGACGCGGAGAGGCCAAGCTCAGGCAGTTATCGCGCACGTCTCGCAACGCGGCGCTGCTGATGCTCGACATCGACCATTTCAAGCGCATCAACGACCGCCTGGGGCATGCCGCCGGCGACAAGGCATTGCAGGAATTCTTCCGCGTCGTGTCGTCGGTGCTGCGCGAAGACGATTTGTTCGGTCGGACCGGTGGCGAGGAATTCGCGGCACTGCTGCCAAGGACGGATCCGATCGAGGCAGCAGCCATCGCCGAGCGGATACGCCTTGCCGTCGAGACCGCCAGGATCACCGTGGCTTCCGGCGAGCGGCTGCGCCTCACCGTCAGCATCGGGGTGGCAGCACAGGCGGCGGCCAAGGTCGCACATTTCGACGACCTGCTGCTGGCCGCAGACAGGGCGCTCTACGAGGCCAAGGCCGCAGGCCGCAATACCGTGCGCATCGGTGCCCAGCAGCTTCAGGACGCCGCCTAAGACAGCAGCGCAGCACCCATGATGGCATGCGCGGTCGCGGCATGTCCTAGCTCACTGCTGGAAGCCCAGCAGTCTGGACGAATTGAGCCGATTTATCTATAAGGCCGACCATTCCAATATTGCCAAAGCGACAGAGACAGGGGTCCCATGGCCGGCCATTCACAGTTCAAGAACATCATGCACCGCAAGGGCCGCCAGGACGCGGTGCGGTCCAAGATGTTCTCAAAACTAGCGCGCGAAATCACCGTTGCGGCAAAGACCGGCGTGCCCGACCCCTCGATGAATCCGCGCCTGCGCCTGGCCGTGCAGAACGCCAAGGCGGTGTCGATGCCCAAGGACAACATCGCGCGCGCCATTTCCAAGGCCTCGATGGGCGACGCCGAGAACTACGAGGAAGTGCGCTACGAAGGCTACGGCCCCGGTGGCATCGCGCTGATCGTCGAAGCGCTCACCGACAACCGCAACCGTACCGCTTCCAACGTGCGCGCCGCCTTCACCAAATCAGGCGGTGCGATGGGCGAAACCGGCTCGGTGTCGTTCATGTGGGATCGCGTCGGCGAAATCCTCTATGCTGCCAAGGCCGGCAGCGCCGACAAGGTGATGGATGCGGCCATAGAGGCCGGCGCCGACGATGTGCAGTCGGACGAGGACGGCCACACCATCACCTGCGCCTTCGAAAGCCTCAGCGATGTCTCCAAGGCGCTGGAAAGCGCGCTCGGCGAAGCCGAGTCGGTGAAGATCGTCTGGAAGCCGCAGAACAACGTTCCGGTCGACGAGGAACGCGCCCAGTCGCTGATGAAGCTGGTCGGCACGCTCGAAGACGACGACGACGTGCAGAACGTCTACGCCAATTTCGAGGTCGACGAAGCGACGCTGGCCAAGCTCAGCGCAGAGTAAGCAATCGCCCCGGCAAGTCCGGGGCGTTTTCTTTTGGTGGGTCCTTCGAGGCCCGCTTCGCGGGCACCTCAGGATGAGGACTTTCAGCGCCAACCTCCCTCATCCTGAGGTGCGAGCCCGTAGGGCGAGCCTTGAAGGACCCACAACTCCCACTAGAGCAGCCCTTGACCGCCACGCCCCTCCCCCAGATCCGCATCACCTATTGCACCCAGTGCATGTGGCTGCTGCGTGCCGGCTGGATGGCGCAGGAACTGCTTTCCACATTCGGTACCGAACTCGGCGAAGTCACGCTGGTGCCAAGCACCGGGGGCGTCTTCACCATCACCTGCAACGATGAGCTGATCTGGGACCGCAAGCGCGATGGCGGCTTTCCCGATGCCGCCCAGCTCAAGCAGCTGGTGCGCGACGTGATTGATCCGGGCCGCGATCTCGGCCACTCCGACCACAAGGGCCACAAGGGCCACAAGGCCAAAGACAAGACCTGAGGCGGGGCTCGCGACAGAACTTGTCGCAGCCGCCACAGATATGATCGATTTGCTGCGCAATCAGGACGTCGAATCGCACCTGGAACTGGCGCGGTCGCAGAGGGACAAGGCGGACGGGATCATGGCAAGCAAGCTACGCATCGCAGTTCTTTTCGGCGGGCGCTCCGCCGAGCACGACGTTTCCATCATGTCCGCAAGCAACGTCGTCAAGGCGATCGACCCTGCGAAATATGAAATCGTGCCGATCGGCATCGCCCGCGACGGCCGCTGGCTGCTCGCCGAACTCGGGCCTGAGGGCGCCCTGCCTGCTGGCGTTCCAGAGCGCGGCAGCGAAGTGAGCCTGCTGCCCGGCGGCAAGGGCCGGCTGGTTGCCCTTCCCGAAGACGGTGTGCCACATGAGCTGCCCCGAATCGACGTGCTGTTTCCGGTGCTGCACGGGCCGTTCGGCGAGGACGGCACGGTGCAGGGCCTGGCAGAGGTGGCTGATGTTCCTTACGTCGGTTGCGGCGTGCTCGGCTCGGCCAACGCCATGGACAAGGATGTCGCCAAGCGGCTGATGAAGGAAGCCGGGCTGCCGGTTGCCCGCGCCGTCACAGTGCATGCCGGCGAGCGGCCCTCCTTTGCGGCAGTCGAGGCCGCGCTCGGCCTGCCCGTCTTCGTTAAGCCGGCGCGCCAGGGCTCTTCTGTGGGCGTGAGCAAGGCCGAGACCGCCGAACAGCTGGAGACGGCGCTTGCCGGGGCGTTCCGGCACGACCGCAAAGTGCTGATCGAAGAGTTCGTCGCCGGGCGCGAGGTCGAATTCGCCGTGCTCGAACAGCCCGACGGCACGCTGTTCGTGTCGGTCCCGGGTGAGATCGCACCCGCCGCGAGCCACGGCTTCTACACCTACGAGGCCAAATATATCGACGCCGACGGAGCCGCGCTGCGCATCCCGGCGGAGTTGCCGGAACAGGCGACCAAAACGCTGCAGGAAATCGCCAGCAAGGCCTTCCTGTCGCTCGGTTGCGAGGCTATGGCGCGCGTCGACTTCTTTGTCCGCGCCGACGGTTCAGCCCTCGTCAACGAGGTCAACACCATCCCCGGCTTCACCAATATCAGCATGTATCCGAAGACCATGGCCGCCTCGGGCGTCGCCTATCCCGACCTGGTCGGCCGGCTGATCGAGCATGCGGTGGCGCGCCAACAGCGACAGGCCGGGTAGGGTCGCGCCGCGGGCCGGCGAGCCCCCCCTGCCTAAATGGCAAAAAGCCCCGTGAACAAAAAAAACCCGCCACGAAGGCGGGTTTTTCGTATTCTGCGGAACAGGACGGCTTAGATGCCGAGGCCTTCGTAGCGCTTCTTGAACTTCGACAGACGGCCGCCGCGGTCGAGCAGGTTGTGCTGACCACCGGTCCAGGCCGGGTGCGTGGTCGGGTCGATATCGAGGTTCATCGTATCGCCTTCCTTACCCCAGGTGGAGCGGGTCATGTATTCGGTGCCATTGGTCATGACGATCTTGATGGCGTGGTAGTCGGGATGGATATCGGCTTTCATCGCTCTGTTCCTGCTGTCGCGGCGCGGCTGGCGCAGGTATCCTGCGGCGATGCGCCTCTTTCGAAAATTCGAAGCCACGTCTAGATAGACCACGGCTTCAGAAACGGTCGGCGTGCCTATACAACAGCCGAAATTGAATCACAAGGCCGCGCTGCCGGGCAAATGAACTACAATCCCCGGCAACACAGGCGGCTGAGAGGGAAATAGCATGGCGAACACGACCTTGGACGCTAAAGAAGAGCGTCGGCGTTCGCTGCGCCCGTTGCGTCGGCTTTCTCCCTATCTCTATCGCTACCCCACACTGGTGGTCGGCGCCATCATTTCACTGGTCGCCGCAGCCATCACCACGCTGACCCTGCCGATCGCCGTGCGCCGCATGATCGACCACGGCTTTTCCTCTGCCGATTCGACCTTCATCGCCAAATATTTCGCCATGCTGGTGGCGATCGCCGGCCTGCTCGCGCTCGCCTCGGCGTGCCGCTACTACTTCGTCATCACCCTCGGCGAGCGCGTCGTTTCCGACATCCGCCGCGATGTCTTCAGCCACGTCACCAGCCTGTCGCCGGCCTTCTTCGACACGGCGATGTCGGGCGAGATCGTCTCGCGGCTGACCGCCGACACCACCCAGATCAAGTCGGCCGTCGGCGCCACCGCATCCGTGGCGCTGCGCAACGTCATCCTGGGCCTCGGCGCACTGACGATGATGGTGATCACCAGCCCGAAACTGTCGGGCCTGGTAATCGGCGCCATTCCGCTGATCGTGCTGCCCCTGGTCGCCTTCGGCCGCTCGGTTCGCCGCAAATCGCGCCTGGCACAGGACACGCTGGCCGACGCCACCGCATTCGCCAGCGAGCAGATCGGTGCCATCCGCACGCTTCAGGCTTTCACCAACGAAGGGCTGGTGACGAAGCGATTCGCCGCTGCGGTCGAGACCGCCTTCAACGCTGCCCGCGCCTCGGTGCTGGCGCGCGCGGTGCTGACGTTCTTTGCCATCTTCACCATCTTCGCCTCCGTCGTGGCGGTGCTGTGGTTCGGGTCGCGCGACGTTCTGGAGGGCACGATCTCGCCGGGAACGCTCGGCCAGTTCCTGCTCTATTCGGTGTTTGCCGCCGGCGCGCTGGGCGCCCTGTCGGAAGTGTGGGGCGAACTGAGTGCTGCCGCCGGTGCCGCCGAGCGCATCACCGAGATCCTGGCCGAAAAGCCGACCGTCGCGGCACCCGCCTCGCCCGTCGCGCTGCCCGCCAAGAGCAGCGGCGCGATCGAGTTCCGCGACGTGACCTTTTCCTACCCAGTCCGCCCGGATCGCGCCGCCGTCCACGGGCTGAGCTTCAAGGTGAAGCCCGGCGAGACCGTGGCTATTGTCGGGCCGTCAGGCGCGGGCAAGAGCACCGTCTTTTCGCTGCTGCTGCGCTTCTATGACCCCGAAAAGGGCGCTGTCATCATCGACGGCGTCGACCTGCAGAAGGCCGATCCCGAAGACGTGCGTGCGCGTATCGCCATCGTGCCACAGGACGTGACCATCTTCGCCAGCACCGCGGCCGAAAACATCGGCTTTGGCCGGCCCGGCGCATCGCAGGGCGAGATCGAGCAGGCGGCCAAGGCGGCCCTTGCCAACGGCTTCATCGGCAAGCTGCAGGATGGCTATGCGACACAGGTCGGCGAACGCGGCGTGACGCTCTCCGGTGGCCAGCGCCAGCGTATCGCCATCGCGCGTGCCATCCTGCGCGACGCGCCGATCCTGCTGCTCGACGAGGCGACCTCCGCACTCGACGCCGAAAGCGAAAAGCAGGTCCAGACAGCGCTCGAGCATCTGATGCAGGGCCGCACGACCATCGTCATCGCCCACCGCCTGGCAACCGTGCTGAAGGCCGACCGTATCCTGGTGATGGATGGCGGGCGCATCGTCGAGGAAGGCACGCACCAAAGCCTGGTCGCCAAGGGCGGCGTCTATGCCGGGCTGGCAAAGCTGCAGTTCGACACCGGCGCCGGCGCCTTCCAGGGCGCGGCGGGGTAGCGCCTCACAGAAACGTCGCGATCTCCGACAGCGGCCGCTTTTCCATGGCATGCACCGGGATCGTCGCGCCCTCCTTGGGATAGCCCACCACCATCAGGATGTAGGGCTTGTCGTGCGGGTCGCGGCCGCAGATCTGGTTGAGGAAGCTCATCGGGTTGGGCGTATGGGTGAGCGTCGCGAGACCTGCGCGATGCAGTGCGGCGATCAAAAAACCGGTGGCGATGCTGACCGATTCGGGCACGTAGTAGTTCTTGCGCGACACACCGTCGGCCGAGCGGCTCTTGCGCTCGCCGAAGATGCAGATCAGCCACGGCGCTTCCTCCAGGAACGGCTTGGAGGCATCGGTGCCGAGCGGCGCCAAGGCCTTCAGCCACTCCTCGCCGGCGCGGCCCTCGTAGAAGGCGCGCTCCTCGATCTCTGCCGCCTCGCGGATCTGGCGCTTGATCTCGGCATCGCCGATGACGGCGAAATGCCAGGGCTGGTGATTGGCGCCGTTGGGTGCTGTGCCGGCCGCCATGATGCAGGTCTCGATGATATCGCGCGGCACAGGCCGGCTCGAGAAATCGCGCACCGTGTGGCGCGTGCGGATCTCGTCGTAGAATGACTGCGCGCCAGCACGCATTTCTTCCACCGGGATCTCCTGGTAGTCGGGCAGCGGAACGGTGCGGTACTGCTGGGCAACGGGGATATTCATCGAGGAACTCACGTCGAGTGTTACGGACGAGATCGGCCGCCGATACTCAGCAAAATCTCGCATAGCGTCAATCGTCGGGACGATGCACTTCGCAGACAAATGCAAACGCCCCGCGTCGGCAAGGACGCGGGGCGCGCTTTGGGTATCGACGGATCGGCCAGCCGGCTTAGAACATCACGCCGAAGCTTGCCTTGACGCCATGGTCGCGGGCGCCGCTTGCGACCTGCCCGGTGTAGCCCAGGCCGAAATTGGCCTTGGGCGAGATCGCAAAATCGAGCCCGGCTTCGACGAGCAAGGCATCGCGGGCGATCGGGCTGCCATAGACGGTGAAGTCGTCGCCACCGATAAAGGCAACCGTGGAAGTCGGCGCGACGTCGCCGAAGGCATGGCGCCAGCCCAACCCACCGCGCGCCGTGGCCTGAGCCTGACCGAGGCTGAAGTCGGTAGCGGCGCGCAGGCCGAGCGTCGTGGTCGTGCTGTCGAAGGTGGAAGCCTTGCTCGAAAGCGCTGCTGCACCGCCGGTCTCGGTGAAGGCGTCGGTCGAGGTGCTGACGTAAGCGAGGCCTGCGAACGGCTCGAAAGCAACCCGGCCCATTTCTGTCCGGTAGCCCGTCTCGACGAAGGCCTGGGCGGTGTTGGCGGCGTAGTCGGCCTTCAGCATCTGGTTCAGGCCAGGGAACGACACTGTGCGCGTCGTGTCGATGGCATGCCTGGTGTAGGCGGCACCGGCGCGCAGGGCGACCGCACCGAAGTGGCGTCCGCCATAGACGCCCAAGTGGAAGTTATCGCTGTCGCCGGACGAGGCACCATCGTCGGTGTCAAAGCTGGTGCGGCTGTAGCCGGCCAGCAGGCCGAGCCGCCAGCCGTCGCCGACGATGGTGTCGCCACCGGCAACCAGGCCGCCGCTCGAATAGTCAAAACCATCGACGTTGCCGTCGCCATCCGCGGAGCCCCAATTGCCGAGCGCCTGACCCCAGACGACGAAACGATCGGTATCGGCCGCGACCAGCTCGATGCCGTCGTCGCCATAGGCCATGACAGGCAGCGCAGGCGCAGCCACGTCGCCGAAGGCCGAGCGGACGCGGTCGGTTGCGAACTCGCCCAGGAACGAACTCGTCTGGGTCGAAGCGCCGCTCGCCGATGCATGGACGTCGCCGGAGAGCTGGTCGAGCGCATCGCGGGCCTGGTCTTCGCCGCTCGACATCAAAAGCGCAGCCGCAACGGGATTGGACGTCGGAAGGGCTGCGACCGCACCGGCTATTGCGGACTGATTTGGCGCTCGGGCGATATCAATCAGCCCGACATTGTTGCGGCTTAGCGTCAGGGTCACGTCGTTGCCGTCGACGCCGCCGGCGTAGTTGATGAGATGGTCAAGGAAGACGAGATTGTTGAGATTGCCGACCGAAGCGAAGGTGCCGATGACGGCATCGGTGCCGTCGTTGTCGATGATCGTGAACGGACCGTTCTGCGGCAGCCAGGGGCCGGAATTGATCGGTGTCAGCAGCAGGTTGAGCGTTGCGCCCGTGATGTCCACTGTGCCATTGACCGTCAGCTTGTCGGCGGATGTCGGTGACGCCTCGACCTCGAAGATGCCGTGGTTGACGTAATTGCCAGTGATCGTCTGGGTTTGGACAAGGCCCGCCACAGGGGTAACCGGCACGGTGTCGCCAACGCGATGCGTCGCGCCAGCAGCAATTGTCACGTTGCCGATCACCGTGCCGCTGCCGCCGAACCGAGCGCCGGAGTCAACGGAGATGGGCCCAGCCAGCGTGCCGATGCCCTTGTAACCGACATTGAGCATGCCGGCGTTCACGAAGGTTTTGCCGGCGAATGCGGAACTGTCACCTCTCAGAGTGATTGTGCCCGATCCCTGCTTGAAGAACTGCCCCGCACCGGCGAGCTTAACGTTCTGCGGCAGGTAACCCAGGCCATTGGACATATTGGAAATCAGCTTGCTGCCAGCGTCGATGGTGATCTTGCCATCGGTCCCACCCAGCCAACCGCTCGCCCCGCCATCGCCGAACTGAAGCGTACTGTTGTTGGAGATCAGCACGCTGCCCGTGCCGCTGGCGCTGTTGCCAACGCCCGTAAGGGTCAACTTGCCGCCACCGATGTGCTGGAATGATCCAGCACTATTGATTTGGCCAGTAAAGGTAAGATCGTCGGAGCGATTGAAGATGACTGTGCCAAAATTGCCTATCGCACCAGCAATAGAACCTGTCGTGCCACCATCTCCCAACTGCAACGTCGCGCCGCTGAAGACGCTGGCACTTCCGGTGAAGGTGTTATTGCCGGTGAAAATCTGTGTCCCAGCAGCGATGCTGATGCCGGCGCTACCGGAGATAACGCCAGAGAAGGTACCGCTGGCAGCCGTGATGGTAAGAGGCTTGTCGGCGAGCTTGACTAAGCCACTGCCCGTCAACGCCTTGATGCTGCCAGCGCCTGCGCGCGAAATGTCGAGCGTGCCATCAACGGTCAGGCCACTCGACGCACTGATCGTGCTATTGCTGCCGATCAACTGGAGAGTGGCTCCAGTGCCGATGGTGGTTGCGCCGGTATAGGTATTCGCCCAATCTTTGAACTGGAGCACGCCGTCGCCAGTGACAGTGAGCCCGGCCGAGCCTTCCACGATCGTTCCGATCTCGGTAGTGACGCTATTGCCCACTACTATCGTTGCGGCTGTCCCGCCGCCCGTGGGTGACAGGACGAGCGTGTCGGTGGGGGCACCCGTAAGTCTGTAACCGCTGGTCATGAAGCGTAGCGTATCGAAGTGCTGATTTCCTCTGACGCCGACCTCACCTGCGGTGCCACCGAATACCGCCGTGCCGCCGCTGACCCAAGCGGCACTGCCCGCTCCCGCCATATCGGTCCAATTTGTGAGAGTGCCATCCCAGGTGCCGGCACCACCATCGACTGCGCCTGATGCGTTGTTGCCATCCCAATACTGATCCGCCGCGAGTGCAGGCGTTGCCGCGCCCAGCACAACCGCCACGGCCGCGAGCGTCACCAGCGCCATGCCGGCCCGCAAGATGCCGACGCGGTCGACGAGACCCAGAAAAGGACTGGGTGGTACTTCGGCCGCTCGTGACGATTCAACGCGAGTTTTCATCGCAACCTTACGGCCAAATGTATGCACCATGTCCCTGCCTATCTTCCGGACGCCCACTACGGGCGAGTATGCGCAAGTGATCAAAAATCTGCCTGCGTGCAATCGTAAGTCATTCGCTAATACAATTGCGCCATCAACTTCAAATTAAAACTTTCGAAATAAGCGGTCCAATTTTGGGTAGATCGGAAATGACGACAGCCTGAGATGCCACCGCAGGCACCTATACACCAATATATTGCATGCATACTCAATATGATACGCGCAATAGTTGTAATCGTCCGCGACACTCGCGCTCGACCCCACCACCAATGGGGCAAGACATCGCCTTGCAGTGCAGGTCGCAGGCGTGTTCCAGGTCAGGACGTTGAGGCGGACCGCAATCGGCTAGCCGTTGGCGGAATCGAGGAAGCGCCGAGCCGCCCCCTCCCTGCGATACAGGAAGAGGTGGTCCTGAGCTTGTTGAAAGGGTGAAGCGGCAGCCGGACGAGGGAAGAACTACGCCCCGTAGCGCTTCTTCAGATGGTTGGTGAAATACTGCGCATTCAGCTTTTCGCCGGTGGCGCGTTCGAGCAGGTCCGGCGTGGACCAGCGGGAGCCCTGCGACCAGATCCTTTCACGCCGCCAGTCGTTGACCGTGTCGAAACGGCCGCGCGCGATTTCGTCGTCCACGGAAGGGTGCGCCTTGGAAAGTGCCGCCCATTGCTGCGCCGCCATCATCGCGCCCAGCGTATAGGACGGGAAATAACCGAAGGCACCGCTCGGCCAATGCACGTCCTGCATCGGCCCGTCGGCGGGGTTGTCGATGGTCGACAGGCCGAGATAGTCGCGCATCTTGGCGTCCCACGCCTCGGGCAGGTCCGACACCGACAGGCGGCCAGATACGAGTTCCTGCTCGAGTTCGTAGCGCAGGATGACATGCAGCGGATAAGTGACCTCGTCGGCGGCGACGCGGATCAGGCCGCGCTCGACATGATGGACATACGGCAGGATCTCGTCGATCGACCAGCGCTCGCCGAGATGCTGGTCGATCTGCGCCAGCGCCCAGCGCCAGAAGGCCGGATTGCGGCCGAGTTGCTTTTCGACAAACAGGCTCTGGCTCTCATGCACGGCCATGCCGCGCGCCTTGCCGAGCGGCCAATGCGACCATGCCTCGGGCAGGTTCTGCTCGTAGAGCGCATGACCGGTCTCGTGCAGCACACCCATCAGCGCCGAGAGGAAATCGCCGGTCTTGTAGCGCGTGGTGATGCGCACATCGGTCGGAACCCCGCCGCAGAACGGATGGTGCGACACCGACAAGCTGCCCCGGGTGAGGTCGAAGCCGACCGCGCCCATCATGGCGAGCCCAAGCTCGCGCTGGCGCTCGATGGCGTAGACGCCCGACAGCGGACGCAGCGGATTTTTTGCCCTGCGCTCCTCCTGCACGGCCAGTGCCTCGGGCACGAAGCCCTTCAGGAAGGCCTTGAGGTCGGCGAAGACGGGCGTGATGTCGGCGGCGCGATTGCCGGGATCGTATTGCTCCATCAGCGCGTCGTAGGGGTCGAGCCCAAGCGCTTCGGATCTGAGCGCGGCTTCCTCGCGGACGAGCGCGACGATGCCTTCCAGCGCCGGCTCGAAGCCGGTCCAGTCATTCTTGGCGCGCAGGTCGCGCCAGAGCTGCTCGCAGCGCATCCGCGCCGCAGTCTGCCGCTCGACGAATTCGGACGGCAGGCAAGTCATGTTGGTGTATTGCCGGCGGAACTCATGCAGCGCAGCGACTTGTTCCGCGTTCAGCGCTTCTTGCTCGGCAGCGCCGATCCAGTCGCCGATCTCGGGCGCGGTGGCCTGGCGATGGTGCATGCCGGCGAGTGCCGACATCGCCTCGGCACGCTTGGCGCCGCCGCCCACGGCCATGTGGGTCGCCTCGTCAGCGCCCAGAATGGCGAGCGCATGTTCGAGCGCCTCGAGCTTGCGGCCGAGTTGGTCGAGCTTTGCGAAGGACATGGTTTCTCCTCAGGTCTGAATCAGGGCGAGAGGATACCAATCCGCAGCCGATCGCAAGGCCAGGGAGGTTATCGAATTGGACTGATGGGACGATGGGGTTTCATGGCGTTGGCGTAACCGGGGGGTCACCAGCACTGGACAGAAAGTCCGATCCAAAATGGAGACGGTCGCCTCCAGCCTTGCTGAGGGCGACCGTATGTAGTGCCGAGCGGATCAACGATAACCAGCGTATCCCTGCGGCGGTATGCAGGTCCAGGTCGTCCTGTAGGGCGAGCAGGTCGGCGGGGTCTTTCCATAGGTCAGCGCCTCGGAACCCGTGATATCGCCGTCAGTGAACCCCTTCGAGCCGGCAATAGCCAAGGCGTTCTTGTTGACACGGCCCTGGATATGGTCCGGGCCGCGGTCACGGTCACGGTCATGATGGCCATGGTCCTTGCCGCCATGATCCTTGCCACGGTCACTGTCATGATGGCCTCCGCCACCATGATCGTTGCCACGGTCGCGGTCGCGGCCACCAGCGGATGCCATCGATAGCGGAAGTGAAACAACTATGGCCGCAAGCGCGGCCGTCAGTGCCATAGAGCGCATGATTGCGTCTCCCGAAAACTGCCGGCCGGCGAACCGCCCCCGGCACTTGCCGTCCGTCAAGACACGTCGCGTCGCGGTGGGAGGCCATCGCCGGCGTTTCCCGGACTGCACCTGGAATCTACGGCTTGCGACACGGGAAGCATAATTAAGAAAAAATAATGTTGGCTCGCGCCATACGAGCCGCGTTGGCGCTGGAAACGTTGCCCATGCGCCCTACATAGTCCGGCCAAATAGCTCGAATTATTTAGTTAGCGTTCGGTGAGCTTGAGTTCGATACGCCTGTTCTTGGAGCGAGCCTCTTCCGTGCCGCTTTCGTCGAGAGGCTGGAACTCGCCGAAACCTGCAGCGACCAGCCGGTTGGCCGGGACGCCGTTCTCGATCAGGAATTTCACCACCGAAGTCGCGCGGGCCGAAGAAAGCTCCCAGTTGTCGCGATAACGGCCGGTGCCCGACAGCGGAATGTTGTCGGTGTGGCCATCGACGCGCAGCACCCAATTGATCTCCGGCGGGATTTCCTTCTGCAATTCGATTATGGCGCCGGCGAGTTTCTTCATCTCGACCTTGCCGGCGTCGTTGATCTGTTCCGATCCGATCGGAAACAGCACTTCCGACTGGAAGACGAAGCGGTCGCCGACAATGCGGATGTTTTCGCGGTCGGAAAGTATCTCGCGCAAGCGGCCAAAGAAGTCAGAGCGATAACGGTTGAGCTCCTGGACGCGCTGGGCGAGCGCCACGTTCAGCCGCCGGCCGAGGTCGGCGATCTTGGTGTTGGATTCACGGTCGCGCGCCTCCGAGGCGTTGAGTGCCTCCTCGAGAGCGCCGATCTGCTTGCGCAGCGCGGCGATTTGCTGGTTGAGCAGTTCGACCTGGCTGAGCGCACGCTGGCTGACCTGGCGCTCATTGTCGAGCTCGCCGGACAGCGCACCGATGCGGGCGGTGGCCGCCGCTCCTGCGCCCGTTCCCTGCGACAGAAGCTGTTCGAGCCGGCTCTTCTCCGCTTCGGCGACAGACAGCGACGCCTGCAGATTGGCAAGCGAATCCTCGACGTCCTGGGTGTTGGAGCGTTCGAGCGCCAATAGCTGCGTCAGCTCGTTGATCTGCGAGTTCAGCCGGGTGAGCACCTCGTCCTTGCCGGAGATCTCGCGGCTGAGCAGGAATTGCGCCAGCACGAAGACGGAGAGCAGGAACATGATGGCAAGCAGCAGCGTCGACAGGGCGTCGACGAAACCCGGCCAATAGTCGATACGGCGGTCGCTCCGCCGCCCCCGCGCCAATGCCACCTTAGTGCACCCCTTCCTTCTTCAGGGCGTCGGCGAGCTTTTCGAGCGTGTTGCGCATCGCCTTCTGTTCGTCGGACTGCGCCTCGACCCAGTCGCGCATGATCTGCTGTTCGGCGCGCATGTTCTTGACGAGGCCGGAAATACCGTCGGCGAGATTGGCCATGGAGGCGGCGACACGCGGGTTGGAGCCACCCTGCTCCTGCAGATTGCGCAAACGCTCGCTGAGCGCGCGGACCTCGTCGGACGAGCCGTTCTTGGCATCTGCGCCGACGATGTCGGACGACAGGTCGGTGACCGAGGAGAGCCAGTTTTCCAGCTCGGTGTAAAAGCGCGTCTGCGCGCGCCCCGCCTGGAGGTCGAGGAAGCCGAGCACGAGCGAGCCGGCCAGGCCGAACAGCGACGAGGAGAACGCCGTGCCCATGCCCTGCAGCGGCGCGGCAAGCCCTGCCTTCAGCGCCTCGAGCACGGCTGCGGCGTCGCCGGAACCCGGGTCGAGCGACTGGATGGTGTCGCCAATCGAGCCGATGGTCTGCAGCAGGCCCCAAAAGGTGCCGAGCAGGCCGAGGAAGACGAGCAGGCCGACCAGATAGCGCGACGTGTCGCGGCTTTCGTCGAGGCGGGTGGCGATGGAATCGAGCATGGTGCGCATCGAACTGGTCGAAAACGCCATGGAAGACGAACGACTTAGCATCGCCTTCATCGGCGCGAGCAGCACCGGCTGGGTGACCTCGGAGCCGGCACGGAAGGAATTGACCCAGCGCACCTCACGGAACAGCCGCCCGACCTGGACAAAGGCCAGACCGATGCCGACCACCAGCACGCCCAGGATCAACCCGTTGAGCCCGGGGTTGGTGCCGAAGGCGTGGCTGATCTGCCTGGTCAGGATCGCCGCGATAAAGGCGACGATCGCCAAAAAGATGATCATCGTCAGCAAGAAAACCTGCGGAGAGGACAGGCGATGCGGGTCGTAGCTGAGGACATCCGAGCCCCGGCCCACCCCAAGTGATTTCAACAATGCCATCGATGCCCCGGTTTCAAATTCCGCATGATTGTCATCCACGACTGTAAGCGGAAATGTGACGAAAATGAAAGGCGCTTGCACATCGCCCGCTCTGGGGCGGCCCTGCCAGAGCAATGCTAGAGGCGGGCCACGACCATAAGGTCGATCATCGCGGCCACATGAAGGCCGGCGCCGGTGACGACGAAGCCGTGCCACAGCGCACTCTGGAAACGCAGCCGGTGCCAGACATGGAAGACGACGCCGCAGGAGTAGACAACGCCGCCTGAAAACAACAGCCACAGCGTCGCCGATGGCAGCGTGGCGATCAGCGGGCGCAGGATGACGACGCCGCTCCAACCCATGGCGAGATAGAAGGCCACCGCCAGCCGGTCGAGACGACCGGGCAGCAAGAGCTTGATCGTCATCCCGGCGATTGCCGCCGACCAGACGATGCCGGCCATCCAGGCAGCGGTCGAGCGATCCTCGATCTGGGCCAGGAACGGCGTGTAGGTCGCGGCAATCAGGAGGTAGATGCCGGCATGGTCGAAGCGGCGCAGCACCCATTTGGCCGGCGAGATCGGCCAGAGATTGTAAGCGAGCGACACCGACAGCACGGTAAGCAGCGCCACCACGAAGACCACGGCGGCAAGGTATTCGCCGCTGGCGGTACGGGAGGCAGAGATTGAAAGCAGAGCGGAGCCTGCGGTCACGGCGAGCAGGATGCCGATGGCATGGACCACGCCGTCGGCGATCAGTTCGGCGCGCGAATGGCTGTAGCGCCCGACATAGGGCACGGATATCTCACGCTTGCGGGTATCGTCCGTCATCGTTCGTCCCTGCGCCGTTCCAAATATGGGCGGGCGCGGGGACGAAGCAAGTGCGAACTACGCAGCCGATCAGCGCGGAGTTACGGGTTTCTGCAGCGTCTTGAGCAGCGCGCGGTGGATGGTCTCGTTGCCGACGACGATCGAGCCGCCTTCGAGCATGTCCTGGCCGCCCTTGCCGTCGGAGATGAAACCGCCGGCCTCGCGCACCATCAGGATGCCGGCAGCGACATCCCAAGGCGACAGCGCGGTCTCCCAGAACCCGTCCATGCGGCCGGCGGCGACATAGGCGAGGTCGAGTGCGGCAGAGCCGAGACGGCGGACGCCGGCGACTTCGCCCATGACATTGCGCAGCTCGAGCAGGAAGTGGCCGTGGTGGCCGCGGCCGAGATGCGGCACGCCGCAGCCGATGACCGCATCCGAAAGCTTGGTGCGGCCGGAAACGCGCAGACGGCGATCATTCAGGAAGGCGCCGCCGCCGCGTTCGGCAGTATAGAGTTCGTCCATCGCGGGGTTGTAGATGACTGCCGCGACGATCTGGCCCTGCCGTTCCAGCGCGATCGAGATCGAAAAGATCGGAATGCCGTGGAGGAAGTTGGTGGTGCCGTCGAGCGGATCGACGATCCAGCGATGCTGGTTGTCTTCACCCTCGACCGCGCCGCGCTCTTCCATCAGGAAGCCGTAGCCGGGACGCGCCTTCGACAGTTCGGCGAAGATGATGTCCTCGGCCTTGCGGTCGGCCTGGCTGACATAGTCGCCGGGGCCCTTCAGCGAGACTTGCAGATTCTGCACCTCGCCGAAGTCGCGTGCCAGCGACCGGCCGGCCTTCATGGCGGTCTGCACCATGACATTGATGATCGCTGAACGCGCCATTTTGTTAGCCTTTCAAACCTGTCTGCGAGAACAATCGCAATCCGGATCGGCCGTCCTGAGCTGACGCCCCCTCTCAGCCTCGCTACGCGCGCCACCTCTCCCCTTGAGGGAGGGTGGCCCGAGGGGCCGATGAGGGGACCTGAACGGCCGACCCGCAACTATCAATCCGCGCGGCGGACGTAAGTGATCTCGTTGGTGTCGACGATGATGCGCTCTCCGGACGAGATGAACGGCGGCACCAGCACGCGGACGCCATTTTCCAGCACCGCCGGCTTGTAGGACGAAGCAGCCGTCTGACCCTTCACCACCGGGTCGGCTTCGGTGATCGTCAGCGTGACCTGGTCGGGAAGCGCGATGCCAATCGGACGCTCGTCATAGAGCTCGACGGTGACCATCATGCCATCCTGCAGGAACGCGGCGCGATCGCCGACGAAATCCTTGAGAAGTTCGAGCTGCTCGTAGCTCGCGGTATCCATGAACACCAGTGCGTCGCCCTGCTCGTAGAGGAACGAGAAGTCCTTCTGCTCGAGGCGGACCTTCTCGACAGTCTCGGCCGAACGGAAACGTTCGTTGAGCTTGGTGCCGTTGATGAGGTTCTTGAGTTCGACCTGGTTGTAGGCGCCGCCCTTGCCGGGCTTGACGTGATTGGTTCGGACCGCCACCCAGAGGCCGCCGTCATGCTCGATGACATTGCCTGGACGGATTTCGTTGCCGTTGATCTTGGCCATGTTTGGATTCCGGAAGAGAGGTTTGCGCCGGAATGGGCGCCATCGGCGCTCCCAAGACCACAAAATGCCTTTTTAGGCAAGAGAGCAGCGATTTCCGTCGATATCAGCGGATACGATTGGCCCGCTCCAGCGCCTTCTTCATCTCCTCCTCCGTCAGGCCGCGCAGGAAGTCGTCCATCTCCGGATCGTGGAGCCCGGCGCGGCGGGCATTGATGTACCAGGCGCCGGCAAGGATGGGGTCGGGATCGACGCCGATGCCGCCCATGTAGAACTTGGCGAGCCGGTTCTGCGCAGCGACGTTACCGCCATCGGCGGCGAGCTTCATCCAGCCGAAGGCCGACTTGATGTCACGGTCGCCGCCACGCCCGTCAACCATCCACAGCGACAGGTCGAATTGTGCAGTATCATAGTTCTGCCGCGCCGCCTGGACGAGCAGCAGGCGCGCCTTGCGGTCGTCGCGCAGTTTTCCGCCGATGCCGTTGGCATAAATCTGGGCCATGGCGTACTGGGCGTCGGCAACTCCCGTGGCGGCGGCACGCTCATAATAGGGCACCGCCTTTTCAAGACCCTTGTGGCCCGGTTCGCGCTGCACCAGCATCTGCGCGTAGTTGAACTGGGCAAGCCGGTTGCCAGCCTCTGCGGCCGCCTGCATCAAGGCGAAGGCGGCCTGCTGGTCGCGGGTGACATAGCGGCCATCGAGCAGCAACAGGGCATATTGGAACTGCGCCTCGGCCACGCCCTGTTCGGCGGCGCGCTGGTACCATTTGGCAGCCTCGGCATCATTGCGCGCAACGCCCAGCCCTCGCGAAAGGATTTCGGCCACCAGCGTCTGCGCCGCCGCATCACCGGCCTCGGCCCTGGGCAGCGCCAGGTTGTAGGCCGTCATGTAGAGGCCGCGCTGGAAGGCACCGTAGGCTTCATCTGATGGCTTGCCGCCGAAACGGTTGGGATCGATGCCGTCGGGCGCCTTCGCCGCCGGATTTGCACCCAGGTCCGGCGAACCGGCAGGTGCAGCGGCCGGCTCTTTCGCAGGTGCCGCTTCTGTCGCGGACGCCTTGTCAAGCGGCGCCGACATCGGGCCGAAACGGCTCGGATCGACGGTGTCAGCCGGCTTGCCGAGCGAAGGCACGGCACCAGCGCCAGCAGGCGCCTTCTCTACGGCAAGCGCGGGCTCGATGCCGAAGCCCAGGCACAGCAATCCGGCAAGAAGGCGCGAACGATCCATGACTAGTCCTCGAAGCGTGGCGCGGTCTCGTCGAGCAGGGCATTGGCGCGGGCCACCGCCTCGCGCGGGTCGACGCCCTCACCGAACACCGCAGCCGACAGGGCGACGAACTCGGCACCGGTCGCACCGACCGCCTCGACGGAAGCGATGTCGGAACCGGCCATGACGATGCAGGGGATTTCGATCATTTCGGCCCACCATTGGCCGAGCGACAGATTGCGCGAATGCGGCTCCGGCTTGTTGTCGTAGCCGAAGCGGCCGAAGAAGATGTAGTCGGGCCGCTCCTCGCCTAGTTCGAGCGCATCGTCGCGCGTCTTGGCACCACCGACGCCCACCATCATGCGTTCCTGGTAGCGCTCGACAGCTTCGCCGAGTTCGGCCTTGTTGCCCTCGATGTGGATTCCGTCGGCATGGATGCGACCGGCGACGCGGGTGTCGCCGGCGACGACCACCGCCACCCCGGCTGCGCGGGCCGCCGACGCGACCTTTTCGGCAAAGACCTGGAAGGAGGTCTCGTCGGTGCCTTCGGCGGGCAGGATGAGCGAGGCGACGTCGCCGCCTGCGAGTGCGGCCTCGACCTTGCTCGGCTCGACCGAGGGTGGCGCGATCAGCACGATACGGCAGCGATTGGGCGGCGTGTTTGCGGTCATCTTCCTCGATCCGGGTGCTAGTCGCCTATGCAGGGCGATCATGTTTGCATTGGGGCATAGAACAAAGTGCCGCCGTTGAACAGGACGCGCAATCAAGCGCAACCACATGAAAAGACTGGCACGGCTATCGCCAACACACCGCCGCCCAGCTATGCCATGGCGAAAGGCGGGGCTCTCCATGACAGCGCTTCTTCTCGACCCGTGGTTCTATGCGGTGGCAATTCCGGCGGTGATTCTCGTCGGCCTGTCGAAAGGCGGCTTCGGCGGGGCCGTCGGCTTCGTCGGCGTACCGCTGATGGCGCTGGTGATCTCGCCGGTGCAGGCGGCCGCCATCCTGCTGCCGATCCTCATCCTCATGGACGTCGTGTCGCTGTGGACCTGGCGCGGCGTCTACGACCGCTCGATCCTGTGGCAGATGCTGCCGGGGTCGGTCCTCGGCATCGGCGTCGGCTGGCTGACGGCGTCGCTGGTGACGGTCGACATGGTGCGCTTCATCGTCGGCGCCATCGCCTTCGCGTTCGTGGCCCGCTGGATCTATACGAGCCTGCGCCACGGCGCCAAGCATGCCGCCAAGCCAAACCGCATCGCCGCCGCTTTCTGGGGCTCGGTCGCAGGCTTCACCAGCTTCGTCGCCCATGTCGGCGGCCCGCCATTCCAGATCTATACGCTGCCGCTCAGGCTGGACCCCAAGCTGCTGACCGGCACGAGCGCCATCTTCTTTGCCGTCACCAACGCCATCAAGCTCATCCCCTATTTCGCGCTCGGCCAGTTCGACGCCGCCAACCTGACGGCCTCGCTGGTGCTGATGCCGATCGCGCCGCTGGCGACGCTGGCCGGCGCCTGGCTGGTCAGGCGGATGCGGCCGGAAATCTTCTACCCCTTCACCTACGCCACCGTGGCGCTGGTTGCGATGAAGCTGCTTTACGATGGGGCACGCGACTTTATGTGAAGATGACCACGCAGCTCCGCTGAATTAGGTTCGCCGCGACAAGGGAGAAATGCCATGGGCAAATACGAGGAAAACCTCGACAGGAACCCCGCCAACCACCAGCCGCTGACGCCGCTGAGCTTCCTCGAACGCGCGGCCAAGACCTTTCCCTACCACGTCGCGGTCATCCACGGCGATCAGCGCCTGACCTATCGCGAGCTGTGGCAGCGCTCGCTGAAGCTGGCCTCGGCGCTGGCGGACAAGGGCATCGGCAAGGGCGACACGGTGACGGTGATGCTGTCCAACACGCCGCCGATGCTGGAAGCGCATTTCGGCGTGCCGATGACCAAGGCCGTGCTGCATTCGCTGAACACCAGGCTGGACGCCGCGATCATCGCCTTCCAGCTCGACCATGCCGAGACGAAAGTGCTGATCGTCGACCGCGAGTTCTCCGGCGTGGTCGGGCAAGCGCTGGCGCTCGCCAAGGTGAAGCCGCTCGTCATCGACTATGACGACCTCGAATACGCCGACGACGCCCCCCATCCCAAGGGCGAGCGCATCGGCACGCTCGACTACGAGGATTTCGTGGCATCCGGCGACGAGGCCTTTGCCTGGTCGATGCCCGACGACGAATGGGACGCGATCTCGCTCAACTACACCTCGGGCACCACCGGCAACCCGAAGGGCGTGGTCTACCACCATCGCGGTGCTGCGCTGATGGCCTACAACAACACCATCCACGCCGGCATGGGCAAACACGCCGTCTATTTGTGGACGCTGCCGATGTTCCATTGCAACGGCTGGTGCTTCCCATGGACGCTGGCCATGCAGGCGGGCACCCATGTGTGCCTGCGCTGGGTGCGCGCCAAGCCTGTCTACGACGCCATCGCCGATCATGGCGTAACCCATCTGTGCGGCGCGCCGATCGTCATGTCGCTGCTGATCAATGCAGCCGACGACGACAAGCGCGAGTTTCCGCAAGTCGTGACCTTCAACACCGCCGCCGCCCCGCCGCCGGAAGCGGTGCTGTCGGGTATGGCCGATGCCGGCTTCGCTGTCACCCATCTCTATGGCCTGACCGAGACCTACGGCCCTGCCGTGGTCAACGAATGGCATGGCGAATGGGACGGCCTCGACAAGGATGCCCGCACCGCAAGGAAGGCGCGGCAAGGCGTGCGCTACGCAGCACTCGAGGACCTGACGGTGATGGATCCCGAGACGTTGCAGAAGACACCGGCCGACGGCACGACCATCGGCGAGGTGATGTTCCGCGGCAATATCGTCATGAAGGGCTATCTCAAGAACAAGGCCGCGACCGACGAGGTCTTCGCCGGCGGCTGGTTCCATTCGGGCGACCTCGGCGTGATGCATCCCGACGGCTACATCCAGCTCAAGGACCGCTCCAAGGACATCATCATTTCGGGCGGCGAGAACATTTCGTCCATCGAGGTCGAGGATGCGCTATTCAAGCACCCGGCGGTGGCTTCCTGCGCGGTGGTGGCCAGGCCGGACGACAAATGGGGTGAGGTGCCGGTCGCCTATGTCGAACTGAAGCCGGGCAAGGCCGCGACCGAAGCCGAGATCATCGAGCATTGCCGCTCGTTGCTCGCCCGCTTCAAGGTGCCCAAGGCAATCGTCTTTTCCGAAATCCCCAAGACCTCGACCGGCAAGATCCAGAAGTTCAGGCTGCGCGATCAGGCGAAATCATAGGGTCAACAAGGCGGCGCTCCCGTGGGAGCGCCGCCTCTTGCATCAGGCTGCCGACGCTACCGCCTGGCGCTGGTTGCCGAAGGCGGCCCAGGCTCCGGCCGCAATCACCACGGCCATCGCCGCCAGCACCGACACGTCCGACAATGTCGGCTTGAACACCATGTCGGCAATGATGACCAGCATGACGGCATAGTCGAAGCGCGCCACCTTGAGGATGCGGCGGCCCTGCTCGAGGGCTGCGGGCGTGACACCGTCGCGGGCGATCATTTCGGCCATGCGATCGCCGGTAGGCTGGAAGATGCGCACGCCGATCAGGAAGGTCGTCGCATAGCCGGCCAGTCCGATCATGATCCAGAGATCGCGGAACCCAACCCAGAACCAGCACATGATGAGGCCGAGCACGAGCGTGACCAGCGACATCGGCGCAAACAGCCTGTTGCCGAGTTCGCCGATCGAACGCAAAGCCTGCAGCATGCCGTCGATGTTGCCTGCGCGCTCGGCGCGAACGGCAAGCAGCATGAGCACAAAACCGCCACCGGCCCAGAGCACCGAGGCGACGATGTGCAGGAACTTGACGAGAGAATAGAAGTCCATTTTCCGAACCTTTCACATCAGGTTTCCCGAAACGGCGAGAGTTTCGGTCATCGCTTGCTTTCAGTGGCGGCAAATAGAACCCGCTTCGTATCCGCATTGTGCCGGTGAATTTGGGGGGATGTTTCAGATAGTCTTGAAGTTCGGCGACGGTGCCGGACGGTGACGTCAGGCATAGACGCCCCCTCACAGGGCCACCATCGGCCCCGCATGGCGGCGACCGGAAAGCGACCACAGTCGCCCGGAAAACTCTGGAAATTCCGGCCACAGGCAATGGTGGTGACCATCCGACGACCCTAACAGCAGGTTGAAAACGTGGTATCGTCGGTCGCGCCATGGAGGTGATGGCGCGCATCGCAGGCTGGTCGGGGGGAGACAAGCTGCCAGATGGTCGATCGTTCACTGTAACAATTCCGGAAGCATGGCGCCCAATCGTGCGGCATGCGGCGGAAACAATGCCGGTGCTAACGCATCGCCATCGGCCGCTTTCCTCGGCCTGCCCAGTCCTCAGTCAACAACCAATTCCCTGCGGGGGGAAAGCAATCGGAGCAAGGATATGCAAGGGGTAGCACGGAATTTCTTCACACTCGCCATCATCTATGCGCTAGCCGGCATGGCGCTCGGCCTGCACATGTCGATCAGCCAGAACCACCTCCAGACGCCTGTTCATGCCCACACCATGGTGGCGGGCTGGCTGATGTCGGCGGTGTTCGCGTTCTTCTATCACCTGTTCCCGATCGCCCGGGAACGGACGCTGGCCACGGTTCATTTCTGGCTGACGGCCATCAGCGGCATCGGCCTGCTCGCCGGGCTGTTCTTCCTGCTCGGCGGCAACCCCGCGGTCGAGCCGGTCGTGGCGATCTCCTCGATGGGCTTCTACGCCGCGATGTTCCTGTTCATCTTCATCGCGCTGCCGGTGGTCTGGAAGCGTCACTAAGCCAAAGCATGGCGGCATCGCCGTGCCACTGTGCCGAGTCGATACAGTCAAATGACGATCCGACGACGGCTTAATCCTTCATTAAGCATTTTCGGTGTTTATTGGGGGTATCCAGTGATCTGGATTCTTACCGAGTGGTTGGAGCCACTTTGTTTGACGCCTCCCTGTTAAACTCCTGAGAGCCGCGCATTTTCCGCGGCTCTTTTTTTTCGCGCCAATTCGGGACTGCCTTTTGAAAAGCGTCCCAATGCGGCACGTTAACCCTTTGTTAAACATGCGCTTGCGTTCAGCCATCTGGAAGCGCATTTTCGCGGGGCTTAGCGTATAGGAGCGGGCGCGTTGAGAATCCGTCGGCAAGACGGGCACGACGCAGGTCAGGGATGTGCAGGGTACCGATGATGAACGAGCCTTCGAGGGAAAGCGCGAACACGATCAAGCTCGCCGAAAGGCGGGTGTTTTCGCCGTCCTTCAAGCCGCTCTACAATGAGGGCATGGGGCTCGTCGAACAGGCGGCCGAGTATCTCGACGGTGCTGGCCGCGCGGAAGCCAAGAAGCTGTCGCGCCTGGCCGCGACGCTTTATGCGGCCGAATCGATGCGGCTCACCACACGCCTGATGCAGATCGCTTCCTGGCTGCTGTTGCAGCGGGCCGCCAATTCCGGCGAGATGACCCGCGACCAGGTCGCCTCGGAAAAGGCCAAGGTCAGGCTCGATACCGCCTCCGCCCATGACGACGCCGCCGGCTGGAATGAACTTCCCGCCGAGTTCGTCGACCTCGTTCGCCGCTCGCTCAGGCTTCAGGCACTGGTGCGTCGCATGGACGAGGAAATCTACGGCTCGGGCGCGACCGTGCTGCCGGTGCAATCGATGCGCCGCAGCAATCCCGTGTTCGACCAGATCAGCCTTCTCAACACGGCCTTCGCCCGCAACTGATCGCACGCCGGATTTCGTTTCTGGTTTGTTCACATTTCTCTGGCGTCCTGCATCCGCAACGGTAAGGTTGGTGGATGAAAGACGCGATTCGCATTGTGGGTATCGATCCGGGGCTTCGGCGCACCGGCTGGGGGGTCATCGAGAGCCTCGGCAACTCACTGCGCTTCGTCGCCGCGGGCACCGTGCGCTCCGACGACAAGGCCCCACTCGCCACGCGCCTTTGCCAATTGCATGACGGTCTCGCCGATGTGCTTCATCGCGAGATGCCGCATGAGGCCGCGGTCGAGGCGACCTTCGTCAACAAGGATGCATCGGCGACGCTGAAACTCGGCCAGGCGCGCGGCATCGCCATGCTGGTTCCGGCGCGCGCCGGCCTGGTGGTCGCCGAATATTCGCCCAACGCGGTGAAGAAGGCCGTCATCGGCGTCGGCCACGGCGACAAGAAGCAGATCGCCATGATGGTCAAGGTGCTGATGCCCAAGGCCAGCTTCGACACCGCTGATTCTGCCGACGCGCTCGCCATCGCAATCTGCCACGCCCATCACCGGCAGAGCCCGGCCTATCGGCTGGCCCAATTGGCCGCCGCCCAGGCCTGATGTTCTTGACTTGTTCTCACCCCTGAACCATTCCTTGCCGGCAAGATCGGGCAACACAAGGATGATTCCATGCGCGTGACCAGCAAGGGCCAAGTGACGATTCCGCGTGACCTGCGCGAGACCTTCGGGATCGCCGCGAACACCGAAGTGATCTTCGGCATCGAAGGCGGCAAGATCACCATCGTGCCCAAGGACGAGATTGGCCGGATCGCCGACCGCGACCGGCTGGATCGATTCCTGGCGATACTGGACCGCCTGGAAGGTGCGGCGGACCATGTGATCAGCCCCGACGAACAGGCGGCGCCGGCCAGGGACCGGTAAGCGCCGCTTGGGACGGGCTGAGATCCGAAGCGGTGGCGTCGGCCGCGTCGCTGGGCAATGCCATGTTCTTGACTTGTTCTCCTTGGAGCGATAGGTAATACCTCAGAGGTAATACCATGCGCGTAACCACAAAGGGTCAGGTGACCATCCCGAAGGAGATCCGCGACAAGCTTGGCATCGAAGCCGGCTCGGAGGTGGATTTCGTCGAAAGGGCGGACGGCGCGGTGGAACTGGTTCGCGGAACCGAGACCGACATGAGGGAGAAGGCGCTCGACCGCAGCCTGGATGATTGGTTCCGGCTGGTCGAAGGGACCGGCGACAGCGATTTGACCGCCGACGACATCATGGCCATGACCCGGGATCGTGATGTCCGCGACAATCATTGACTCCAACGTCATCATCGACATCGTCGAACCTGGCTCCGATTGGGCCGCCTGGTCCAAGCAGCAAATTCGCGAGGCGCGCCGTCACGGCGAGCTTGTTTTCAATGTCGTTATCGCCAGCGAAGTGGCACACGAATTTGTCACGGCGGAACGCTACAATTCGGTGTTTGTCTCAGCGCTTTGGACCTTCGAAGACATCCCTTTCGATGCCGCGCTGGTGGCCGGATGGGCCCACCGCGAGTACCGGCTGCGCGGCGGCAGACGTGAGCAGACCTTGCCGGACTTCCTGATCGGCGCGCATGCTTCCATCGCCGGGCACAAACTCATCACCCGGGATCCCAGGCGCTTCCGCACCTATTTTCCCGAACTCGAAATCATCGCTCCCGACACCCATCCATGACGAGGCTCAAAGAATGATCGGCAAGTTGAAGGGCACCGTCGACGAAATCGGCGACGATTTCTGCATCCTCGACGTCCATGGCGTCGGCTACGTCGCCTATTGCTCGGCGCGCACGCTAGCTGCCCTGCCCGGTACAGGTGAGGCAGCGGTGCTGTTCATCGAGACCTATGTGCGCGAGGACATGATCCGGCTCTATGGCTTCAAGTCGGAGCTCGAGCGCGAGTGGTTCAAGCTGCTGCAGAACAATGTCCAGGGCGTCGGCGCCAAGGTCGCGCTCGCAGTGCTTTCCACGCTCGCCCCCGCCGATCTCGCCAATGCGATCGCGCTGCGCGATATCGCCATGGTCTCCAGAGCGCCCGGCGTCGGCAAGAAGGTTGCCGAGCGCATCGTCACCGAGCTCAAGAACAAGGCCCCGGCCTTTGCCGGCGAAGCCTCGGGTACCATCGGGCTGAAGCAGGAACTCGGCGAGGGCGTGGCCCCTGCCCCAATTGCCGACGCGGTGTCGGCGCTGGTCAACCTCGGCTACTCGCGCGATATCGCCGCCAATGCCGTGGCGGCTGCGATGAAGAGCGCCGGCGAGGACGCGGACTCCTCGAAGTTGATCCGCTTCGGCCTGAAGGAGCTGGCGCGGTGATTGCCTTGCCTGGCGCGAATGTCCGTGCGAGGACGGGCGCATGACCACGCCCAATCGCCTCATTTCCCCCGACAAGCGCGGCGAGGACGCCGATGCCAGCCTGCGGCCGCAGACGCTCGACGATTTCGTCGGCCAGGCGGCGGCACGCGCCAACCTGAAGATCTTCATCGAGGCCGCCAAGCAGCGCGGCGAAGCGCTCGACCATGTGCTGTTCGTCGGCCCCCCCGGCTTGGGCAAGACGACGTTGGCCCAGATCATGGCGCGCGAGCTCGGCGTCAATTTCCGCTCGACATCGGGCCCGGTCATCGCCAAGGCCGGCGACCTCGCAGCGCTGCTGACCAATCTCGAAGAGCGCGACGTGCTGTTCATCGACGAGATCCACCGGTTGAGCCCGGCGGTCGAGGAAATCCTCTATCCGGCGATGGAGGACTACCAGCTCGACCTGATCATCGGCGAAGGTCCGGCCGCCCGCTCGGTCAAGATCGACCTGGCGAAATTCACGCTGGTCGCCGCCACCACCCGGCTTGGGCTTCTGACCAATCCGCTGCGCGACCGCTTCGGCATTCCGACGCGGCTGAACTTCTATACCGTAGAGGAACTGGAACTGATCGTGCGCCGCGGCGCGCGCATCCTCGGCATGCCGCTCGCCGACGACGGCGCCATCGAGATCGCGCGCCGCGCCCGTGGCACGCCACGCATCGCCGGCCGCCTGCTCCGGCGCGTGCGCGACTTTGCCTCCGTCGCCGATTCCGGTCCGGTAAATCGTCGTATCGCCGACGAGGCGCTGTCGCGGCTGGAGGTCGATTCACTCGGCCTCGACCAGCTCGACCGGCGTTATTTGTCGATGATCGCGATGAATTTCGGCGGCGGCCCGGTCGGCATCGAGACCATCGCTGCAGGCCTCTCCGAACCGCGCGACGCCATCGAGGACATCATCGAGCCCTATCTGATCCAGCAAGGCTTTATCCAGCGCACGCCGCGCGGCCGCATGCTGACGGCCAACGCCTGGAAGCATCTGGGCCTGGAAGCACCTCGTGAAGTCGCCCAGCAACAGATCAACCTGTTCCAAGAGGAAGACTGACAGATGATCGGCTATCGCCCCGGACTGATAGCCGACATCGTCAAGCTGCACGCCGAATACTACGCACGCGACTGGGGCTTCGGGCTTCCCTTCGAGGCCAAGGTTGCCGCAGAGCTTGCAGCCTTCCTGCGCGCCTTCCGGCCTGGGCTCGATTTCTTCGCGGCCGAGTATGACGACCATGGCGCATTGCTCGGCACGATTAGCCTAGAAGCGCCGACGGAGGCCGAGCCGCTGGCGCATCTACGCTGGTTCATCACCAGCGATCACGCGCGGGGCACAGGGCTCGGGCGCTCGCTGATGAACGTGACAATCGCTCACGTTGATGCGAGCAGCTTCCCGGGCGCCTATCTCACGACCTTCGCCGGGCTGAGCCCCGCCCGTCATCTCTATGAATCCTTCGGCTTCGCACTGGTGGCCGAGAATGAACGCGACCAGTGGTCGGGCGGCGTACGCGAACAGCGCTTCGAGCGCCACAGCCGGGGTGCCAGAGCCTGATCACCCGCCCCGGTTTCTCGGCGGCTCGATCGTGGCAGCCGCTGCATTCGGCACCTATGCCATCGGCATCGGACCGGGGCTGCTGACCGGGTCAAGCGTCATGGGCTGCCCCCCTGTGCGGCTGTTCGCCCGTCGTTCCGTCGCGCTTCGGCAACCGCTACGCCTACGGCCACGTGGTCGAGGACGCGCGCAACCTGATCGTCTCGGACAGGCTGGGTTTCAGCATCCTTCCGGTACGGTTTGGTGCCCGCCCCGAGATTCCCAGCGTGCTTTCACACGGCTCTTGATCATCGCCGCCATTGCTGCCATCGGTTTGGGCCGAGCCACGAGACCGGAACGAAGAAAGCGCCATGGCCGATCAAGCTGAAACGGACGCACTTGCCACTGGGCTGTCGGGCGCGCTGACCTCGTTCGGACATCGGCTGATGGCGCGGGTCTACTATGCCGATACCGACTTCTCCGGCGTCGTCTACCATGCCCGCTATCTCGAGTTCTTCGAACGCGGCCGCTCGGATTTCCTGCGCCTCGCCGGCGTCCACCATACCGAACTGGCCGACGGCAAGCATGGCGAGAAGATCGTCTGGATCGTCCGACGCATGGAGATCGATTTCCGCAGCCCCGCCAAGATCGACGACATCCTCACCATAGACACCCGCACCGAGAACATTTCCGGGGCGCGGATCACCATGGCCCAGCAGTTGAAGCGCGGCGGCGAAGTGTTGGTCGAAGCGCGCGTCGAGGCTGCGATCATCGGCGAGAACGGCCGCCCCCGGCGTTTCCCGAAGGAGTGGATCGAAGCCTTCATCCCGCGTGGCTGAAGCCGAATCGAAACGCTGCCGCGGGAGTTGACCGAGAGTCAACCGCCACACCCCACATCCTAACCCATCCTTAACCATAACGGTCCATTAAGGGCCGAGTGAAAGTCGTGAGGTTTGCGAACGGCCTTCCTTTCACCAAATTTCACCCCGAAAAGGCCGAGAAAGGCGCATTTTTGGGGCACTTCCGGAAGCTTAGCGCGAACGGACCACATGGGATGATGCGCATGGGCTAGCCATGAGCCTGTTTTGAACTTGGGATAGCGAAGACCGAGACCGGCCGCCGCACGGCCCTATCCGAAGTTCAAAGCAGGCTCCGTAGCCAGGCCCGGAAATCTAAGGACTGTTTCAAGATGGAAAATCTACCTCTCGCCCATGCCGGCGCAGAATTGTCGATCTGGGCGCTGTTCTGGCAGGCCGGCTGGGTCGTCAAGCTGGTGATGCTGGGCCTGATCGGCGCCTCGGTCTGGACCTGGGCCATCGTCGTCGACAAGGTGATCGCCTACAACCGCATGCGTTCGGCCCTGAACCGCTTCGAACAGATCTTCTGGTCGGGCCAGTCGCTGGAAGAACTCTATCGCAACCTGTCCGACCGCAAGACGACTGGCATGAGCGCGATCTTCGTCGCCGCCATGCGCGAATGGAAGAAGAGCTTCGAGAAGGGTGCGAAGTCGCCGCTTGGTCTGCAGACCCGCATCGACAAGGCGATGGATCTTGCGCTGACCCGTGAAATGGAACGGCTCGAGGGCCGGCTCGGCTTCCTCGCCACCATCGGCTCGGCTGCTCCCTTCATCGGCCTGTTCGGCACGGTCGTCGGCATCATGACCTCGTTCCAGGCGATCGCGGGCTCGAAGTCGACCAACCTCGCAGTCGTGGCCCCCGGCATCGCGGAAGCGCTGCTGGCGACGGCCATCGGCCTGCTCGCCGCTATCCCGGCCGTCATCGCCTACAACAAGCTGTCGTCCGACGCCGGCAAGCTGGCGGGCCGGATGGAGGGCTTCGCCGACGAGTTCTCCGCCATACTGTCGCGCCAAATCGATGAAAAAGTCGCGCAGCAGCGGGCGGCTTGAGGGGAGCTAACCATGGGAATGTCAGTTGGCGCAGGCGGCGGGGGCCGCGGCGGACGCGGGCGGCGGGGACGCCGCAACACGCTCGTTTCCGAAATCAACGTCACGCCGCTCGTCGACGTCATGCTGGTGCTGCTCATCATCTTCATGGTGGCGGCCCCGATGATGACCGTCGGCGTGCCGATCGACCTGCCGGAAACGCAGGCCAAGGCGCTCAATTCCGATACCCAGCCGATCACCGTCTCGGTCAACCAGGGCGGCCAGATCTTCCTGCAGGAAACCGAGATCCCGATCGAGGAGGTCGTCGCCAAGCTCGAGGCCATAGCCAAGACCGGCTATGAGGAGCGCATCTATGTGCGCGGCGACAAGACCGCCGACTATGGCACGGTGATGCAGGTCATGGCGCGCATTTCTGCCGCCGGCTTCCGCAACATCGGCCTCGTCACACTGCAGGAACAGGATCAGTAGTCCACGACATGAAAGCCGGCCTCACGACATCTGTGGTCTTGCATGCGGCGATGCTGGGTTTCGGCCTGTTTTCGCTGTCGGCGCCGCGCGCCTTCGAAGTCACCGACGTCGAAGCGATGCCGGTCGACATCGTGCCGGTGGAATCGATCACCCAGATCCAGAAGGGCGACAAGAAGGCCCCGGCCAAGGAAAAGCCGGCGCCGACGCCCACGACGCGCCCCGACATCGTGCCCGACGCGCAGAATGTCGGCGACAGCAAGATCGACAGCGACAAGCCGCCGACGCCCGAGCCGACGGAGAAGCAGGTGGACGTGGCAGCAGCCCCGCCCCCCTCGCCCAAGCCCGAGCCGAAACCGACCCCCGTGGAGCAGCCCAAGCCAGAGCCGGCAAAGCCGGCCGAGCAGAAGCCGACGCCCGTTCCGGCGACCGAGGTGACGCCGCAGCCGCAGCCCAAGCAGGAGGTCAAGCCCGACCCGGTGGCCGAGACGATCGTCTCCGACCAGGCCGAGGCGGAAGCCGTCAAGCTACCCGAAAACGCGCCCGCGCCCGACGCCAAGCCGCAGCCGCCGCAGGCTCAGACGGCCAAGACGCCCGAGCGCAAGCAGGACGACAAGCAATCCCAGCAAGCCTCGTCCAAGCCGAAGTCCGAAGAGAAGGAATTCAATGCCGACGAGGTGGCGGCCCTTCTCAACAAGCAGAAGCCTTCGGGCGGCGGCGCCAAACGCTCGACCGAACAGGCCTCGCTCGGCGGCAAGAAGGACACCGGCGGCTCGAAACTCAGCCAGAGCGAGATGGATGCCTTGCGCGGCCAGATCCAGCGCTGCTGGAACATTCCGGCCGGCGCCATGGACGGCGGCAGCCTCAAGGTTTCCGTCCAGTTCAAGCTGACCCAGACCGGCGAGATCGAGGGCCGGCCGGAGATCATCTCCGGCGGTGGCTCGGCCGGCATCGAGCGTGCGGCAGCTGAATCGGCCCGCCGCGCCGTCATGCAATGCGCCCCCTACAACCTGCCCGCCGACAAATACGAAGCCTGGGCGGATGTCATCGTCAATTTCGACCCGAGCGAGATGTTCTGAGCGCCCGCCGCTCACCCGGAACAAAGAGGCCTGTAATGAAGCATTTAGTCAAAGCGATCTTATTGATTGGCGCCATGGCGAGCGGAATGACCGCCTTTGCCACCTTGCCGGCACGCGCGCTGGTCGAGATCAACGTCAACAAGGGCAATGTCGAGCCGCTGCCGATCGCCATCACCGACTTCCTGTCGGCTGACGGCATTGGCGCCGAGATCGCCGGCATCGTTGCCGCCGACCTCAAGCGCTCCGGCCTGTTCGCGCCGATCGACAAGGGCGCCTTCATCGAGAAGATTTCCAATCCCGACGTTGCACCGCGCTTCGAGGACTGGAAGGTGATCAACGCCCAGGCACTGGTCACCGGCCGCGTCAGCAAGGAGGCCGACGGCAGGCTGAAGGCCGAGTTCCGGCTGTGGGACACCTTTGCCGGCCAGCAGCTTGCCGGCGAGCAGTTCTTCGCCAACAAGGCCAATTCGCGCCGCATCGCCCACATCATTGCCGATGCCATCTATGAGCGCTTGACCGGCGAAAAGGGCTACTTCGACACCCGCGTGGTGTTCATCGACGAGACCGGCGCCAAGACCGACCGCAAGAAGCGGCTCGCCATCATGGACCAGGACGGCGCCAATGTGCGCTACCTCTCCGACGGCCGGTCGATTGCCATGACGCCGCGCTTCTCGCCGACGCGTCAGGAAATCACCTACATGTCCTATGAGAGCGGCCAGCCGCAGGTCTACCTGCTGCAGATCGAAACCGGTCAGCGCGAACTCGTCGGCAACTTCCCCGGCATGACCTTTGCGCCGCGCTTCTCGCCTGATGGCCAGAAGGTGATCATGAGCCTGATGCGCGACGACGGCAACTCGAACATCTTCTCGCTGGACCTGCGCAGCCGCACCACCACGCGCCTGACCAATTCCAGCGCCATCGACACCTCGCCGTCCTATTCGCCCGATGGCTCGAAAGTCGTCTTCACCTCGGACCGTGGCGGCCAGCCGCAGATCTACGTCATGGGCGCCGACGGTTCGGGCCAGACCCGCATCTCCTTCGGCGGTGGCAGCTACTCGACCCCGGTCTGGTCGCCGCGCGGCGATCTTATCGCCTTCACCAAGCAGTCCGGAGGCCAGTTCCAGATCGGCGTGATGAAGACCGACGGCTCGGGCGAGCGCATCCTGTCGACCGGCTTCCAGCAGGAAGGCCCGACTTGGGCGCCGAACGGCCGCGTGCTGATGTTCTTCCGCGACGCCCCCGGCGGCGGCGGCCCCAAGCTCTATTCGATCGACCTGACCGGCCGCAACGAACAGGCGATCCCGACCACGGGCTTTGCCTCCGATCCGGCCTGGTCGCCGCTGCTCGACTAGCAAATCGCCCATGTGCAATTGGAGCGCCGCGCGTCCGACCGGACGCGCGGCGCTTGCATGTTCGGGCCTACCCAACATGCCGGAGCGTCAGGCGCGACCAATCGAACCAGGCAGCATCATTTGCCCAATGATGCCGCCTTTCCGCCGTATTTCCGCCTAGGGTGCGCAGCGAAATCGAAAGTGGACGGGCGCCGCATTGCAGGGACGCATGGCGAGCGGCAACTAAGTTTTAACCATGTTTCTTGAACGCCGGTTAACCGCGACGTGGTTACTGGATGATCAACGAAATCACTCGAATGCGAAGGAGAGGCGGCATGCGCCGTATCGCAAAATTTGCAACTAATCCTGTTGTGGTAGCGCTGGTCGCCTCGCTGGCGATCGCCGGCTGTGCCTCGAAGAAGGGCCCCAACAGCGCGGCCGATCTCGGCCTTGGCTCTGGCGCCGGTGCGGCGACCCCCGGCTCGGCCCAGGACTTCACCGTCAATGTCGGCGACCGCATCTTCTTCGACACCGACTCCTCGTCGATCCGCGCCGACGCGCAGGGAATCCTCTCCCGCCAGGCACAGTGGCTGAACAAGTACCGCCAGTACGGCGTCGTTGTCGAAGGCCATGCCGACGAGCGCGGCACCCGCGAATACAACCTGGCGCTCGGCGCTCGCCGCGCTGCCGCCGCCCGCGACTATCTGATCTCGCAGGGCGTCGCCGCCAACCGCCTCAAGACCATTTCCTACGGCAAGGAACGCCCGGTCGCCGTCTGCGACGACATTTCCTGCTGGTCGCAGAACCGCCGCGCCGTCACGACGCTGTCGGGCGCCGGTAGCTGATCGGCAAAACTGCAACACTGAATTTCAAAAGGCGGTCCTCGGGCCGCCTTTTGTCTATCTGCATGGCCCAAACAAAATTTGGCCGAAGTCGCGCGTCCTGATAAATGACAACAGCGCATCGGCGCAAAGCAACCAATTCCGTTTTACGGCGAGAGGCTAATGCATCTTCGATCAATCCTGAGTGGCACGCTTGCCATCTTCCTTCTGTCCGGGGCCGCAGCGCACGCGCGCGACAGCGTCGGGCTCGACATCCCCTTCCCAAAGGTCGGCCTGCCGGGCGTGTTCGGCAGCAAGGGCAATTCCGATAGCAGCGACGGCATGATCCAGCTCGCCCAGGCGGGCGATCCGCGCGTCACGGCCCTCGAAGAGCAGATCCGCAAGCTCAACGGCAGCATCGAGGAGCTGAACTTCCAGATCCTGCAGATGCAGGAGCAGATGCGGAAAATGCAGGAAGACAACGAGTTCCGCTTCCAGGAACTTGAAGGCGGCACACAGAAAAAGTCCGACGCCTCGGGCAATTCCAACAGCTCCATCGTTGAGGCGCCAGCGGCGCCTCAACCTGACACCACCCACCAGACTGCCGCGACAGGTACCTCCGCGCCCGCCGGCGGCGGCCAGAGCGTCGAGGAAGTGATCGTCGAATCGGGCACTGGCGAGCCCGGCCAGGCGGCGCCTGACGGCACGGGTACACCGCCCACGACCTTTGGAACCATCACCGTCGATGCCAACGGCAATGTGATTTCCACCACCACCGACGAACACGCCTCGAGCGATCAGACGGCTCAGCCTGCGGCACCCGCTGCAAGCGGCTCGAATGGCGCCGTCGTCGCCTCGCTGCCCTCGACCGACGATCCCGACGAACTCTACCGCAATTCCTACCAGTTCGTGCTTTCGGGCGACTACACCACCGCCGAACAGGGCTTCCGCGACCACATCGCCCGCTTCCCGGCCGACCCCAAGACGGCGGACGCACGCTTCTGGCTCGGCGAGTCGCTGCTTGGGCAAAAGAGATTTCGCGACGCCGCCGAAATCTTCCTCTCCTCCTCCAAGGAATATCCGAAGTCCAAGAAGGCGCCCGAAATGATGCTGAAGCTCGGCGTCTCGCTGGTCAACCTCAAGCAGCGCGAAGTCGCCTGCGCCACCTTCGGCGAAATCGGTAAGCGCTACCCAGACATTTCCGGCGCGCTCAAGGAGCGGGTCAAGCAGGAACGGGCTCTCGCCGCGTGCTGACGCAGCCGATCGACGCCCACCTTGTCACGAGCTTCTGCGAGTTCGACCTCGCTTCGCAACAGACCATCGTCGCCGCGGTTTCCGGCGGCAGCGATTCAACCGCCCTTCTTGTTCTTCTCAAATCCCATCTCGACCGGCACGCGCCTTCGACGCGCCTGCTCGCCGTCACCGTCGACCACGGGCTCAGACCCGGTTCGGGCGCGGAGGCCGACCAGGTCGCGGAGCTTTGCGCGCTCCACGGCATCGCCCATCGCACCATGCGCTGGAGCGGCGACAAGCCCTCGTCAGGCGTGCCGGCTGCGGCGCGCGACGCGCGCTACGACCTTTTAGCCCATGCTGCGCGCGACGCGGGCGCGACCATCGTCGTCACCGGCCACACCGCCGACGATCAGGTCGAGACGGTCTTGATGCGCAATGCGCGTGGCACCGGGCGCGGCAGCGCCGGCATGGCGCCGGCGACCTTGTTCGACGGCGACATCTGGATCATCCGCCCCCTGCTCGACGTGCGGCGCGAATGGCTCCGCGACGCGCTGCGGGGGCGCTGCGTTGGCTGGCTGGAAGACCCCACCAACGTCAACCAGGACTATGAGCGGCCGCGCCTGAGGCTGGCGCTACGCGGCGATGGCGAGGCACGCATCGCAGAAACGCTCGCCGATGCGCGGCAGGCGGCGCAGGCGCGCACCGCGCTGGGCGAACGCGCCGCCAGGCTGATCGATGCCCATGCAAACCGGCCAGCACCTGGCCTGATGCGCCTCGACCCGGCATTGGCCAACGCGCCGGACACGGACGCTGCATGCTATGCGCTGCGCATCCTGATCGCGGTTGCCGGCGGCGCAGCACATCTGCCCGACGAGACGCGCGCCCGCGAGCTGCTGCAGCACCTCGCCGGCGCCCCGACCGCGAAAAGGCCGATCCGCGCCACATTGTCGCGCACATTGGTCGACGCACGCCGCAGCGGCATCTTCCTGCTGCGCGAAAGCCGCGGCCTGCCGGCGCCTGCGCCAGTTCGCCACTCCATCTGGGATGGCCGATACAGATTGCGCATGAAGCAAGATGCGCCAGAATTGGCCGTAGCAGCGCTGGGTTTCGGCGCAGCAAAGATGCTGCATACCCAAGCAAATGTCCCGGAAAGTCTTGGGCATACTGCCCTTGCGGCGGAACCAGCCTTGTGGCGGGGCGAAACTTTGGTCGGCGCTCTGTCCGCGCCGGATGCGTTGCCCTTGGCCGCACCATGGGCGCGCTTCCTGCCCGCCTTCGACCTCGCTCCGGCCCGCGCAGTGGCCGGACTGATCGGCGCACAGGCAATTCCCGCCTCGCCATGCCGTAGCCACATTGGCGTCGGAGCTTAACCGAGACTTAGGGACGTGCTTGGCAATGTAGGGAGGCGTCCCTATGTTAGGGACAAGCCAACTCTCACCATGCGCGTTCCCATTGAGCGCCAACGGGATACTCGATGAATCCGAACTATCGCAACTTCGCGCTGTGGGCGATCATAGCCGTTCTGCTCATTGCCCTGTTCAACCTGTTCCAGACCCCGCAGACTCGCGGCGCGTCGAGCGAAGTGGCCTATTCGCAGTTCCTCCAGGACCTGAACTCCGGCCGCATCAAGTCGGTGACGATTGCCGGTGACCGCATCAGCGGCAACTACATCGACACTCCGAACGGCTTCCAGACCTACTCGCCGGGCGACTCGACGCTGGTGTCGCGGCTTGAGCAGAAGAACGTCACCATCAACGCACGTCCCGAAAACGACGGCTCCGGCTCGATCTTCTCCGTGCTGATCTCCTGGCTGCCGATGATCCTGATCCTCGGCGTGTGGATCTTCTTCATGCGCCAGATGCAGTCGGGCTCCGGCCGCGCCATGGGCTTCGGCAAGTCCAAGGCCAAGCTTTTGACCGAGGCGCATGGCCGCGTCACCTTCGGCGACGTCGCCGGCGTCGACGAAGCCAAGGAAGACCTCGAGGAGATCGTCGAGTTCCTGCGTGATCCGCAGAAGTTCCAGCGCCTCGGCGGCAAGATTCCGCGCGGCGTGCTGCTCGTTGGCCCTCCCGGCACCGGCAAGACGCTGCTGGCCCGCTCGGTGGCAGGCGAAGCCAACGTGCCCTTCTTCACCATCTCCGGTTCTGACTTCGTCGAAATGTTCGTCGGCGTGGGTGCTTCGCGTGTCCGTGACATGTTCGAGCAGGCCAAGAAGAACGCGCCCTGCATCATCTTCATCGACGAAATCGATGCGGTCGGCCGTCATCGCGGCGCCGGCCTCGGCGGCGGCAATGACGAGCGCGAACAGACGCTGAACCAGCTGCTGGTCGAGATGGACGGCTTCGAGGCCAATGAAAGCATCATCCTGATCGCCGCGACCAACCGTCCCGACGTTCTCGACCCCGCGCTGCTGCGTCCGGGCCGCTTCGACCGTCAGGTCGTGGTGCCGAACCCCGACATCGTCGGCCGCGAGAAGATCCTCAAGGTCCATGTCCGCAACGTGCCGCTGGCGCCCAATGTCGACCTCAAGACGGTCGCGCGCGGCACCCCCGGCTTCTCCGGCGCCGACCTGATGAACCTCGTCAACGAGGCTGCCCTGATGGCGGCGCGCCGCAACAAGCGTCTCGTCACCATGCAGGAGTTCGAGGACGCCAAGGACAAGATCATGATGGGCGCCGAGCGCCGCTCCTCGGCCATGACCCAGGCCGAGAAGGAGCTGACCGCCTATCACGAGTCCGGCCATGCCATCCTGGCGCTCAACGTGCCGGCGGCCGACCCGCTGCACAAGGCGACCATCATCCCGCGCGGCCGCGCGCTCGGCATGGTCATGCAGCTGCCGGAAGGCGACCGCTACTCGATGAGCTACAAGTACATGGTCTCGCGCCTCGCCATCATGATGGGCGGCCGCGTCGCCGAGGAGATCAAGTTCGGCAAGGAAAACATCACCTCGGGCGCCTCCTCCGACATCGAGCAGGCGACCAAGCTCGCCCGCGCCATGGTCACCCGCTGGGGCTTCTCCGACAAGCTCGGCCAGGTCGCCTATGGCGAGAACCAGGAAGAGGTGTTCCTCGGCCATTCGGTGGCGCGCACCCAGAACGTCTCGGAAGAGACCGCGCAGATCATCGACGCCGAAGTGCGCCGCCTGATCGACGATGCCTACACCACGGCACGCACCATCCTGACCAAGAAGAAGAAGGACTGGATCGCGCTCGCCGAAGGCCTGCTCGAATACGAGACGCTGTCGGGCGAGGAGATCAAGCAGCTGATCGCCGGCAACAAGCCCTCGCGCGACATGGGCGACGACACGCCGACCTCGCGCGGCTCGGCCGTGCCCAAGGCAGGTTCCACCCGCGGCAAGAAGAAGGGCTCCGAGCCCGAAGGCGGCATGGAGCCCCAGCCGTCGAACTGAGGGTTTTGGCCGGATGGAATGAAGGCGCCGCGGGGGAAACTCCGCGGCGTTTTTCATAGTGGAACGATATGACTTGTCAGCGAACTATCGCGTAGATGATCGCGGTATCGCGATAACCATCGGTCCAAATCTCCAATGTCGTCGACACAGTTGGAACATCCAGTTCAGCGATCCTTCGACGAGGCACGAGTTCGATCGCGAGCCGCCGACTAGGGGTTTCGAGCCGTACCGTGGCAAGAAACTTCAGATCCCCTGGCGGTAGGCCGCCGCTGGTCAGGACAATTTCGGTCTCGCCGTCACAATCAGGTAGGCACCCGACTGCGACGCAGCTGTCGGTTTTCCAGTAAGCCCCAATACCGTCTACATCCGGGCAGTCGAACCGCTTGAAATCCAGGATGAAAACGAGCGAGTTGAGAACAGGCACGCTGCGGCGAACTTCGTCCATGGCTTCCTCGTGCCTGCCCCGGCCGCTCTGCCGATCATCTATCCCCAACCGACAAGTATCTTCCGCGGCCATTCCGGCTCGCTCCGCCAGATTCTGACCCGCGTGGCAGTCGTCGGTACTTTGGTTTCCAGAATCGACTCTCCGTCTACAGTCGAAATGACAAGGTCCCTACAGGAAGTGTCCATAATCTGATCAAAGGCTGCAGGTACTCCGGGATCCACCTCATCCGCTCGACCAAGGACAATCTCGGTCTTGCCGTCGATCTCGGGATAACAAGCGATGGAGACACATGAGGCAGTAGCCAGGATTTGAGCACCCCGAACCGGAGTGGGAGCCTCGCCGCCGCTCGTGTCAGAGATGAACACCAACGAATTGACCGACGCAATTTTTGCTATCTGCCTCATTGCTGCCTTCGATACTTGAGTTGGCGCGCCCATCCACCTTGGATGTAGCTACAATTCAGACAATGGGGGTAAAGGCTTTGCCTAGCCGCTGACCTGTTCAGAGCCGTAGGCGATTGGTGGTCGGGAACGAAATTGCCCGTTGGCCCTCCTGCATTCCTAGTGCCGCATGTATGGCAGCCTGTTGCGCGCCCGATCCTATTGATCTCCATTCTCTCCCACTTCGTAAAGTTACGGCTGGAATCTCTTGCTGGCAAACTTTCCGCAGCGTATCGGCCTACGCCAATTCCAACATCACGCAATCTGTCGAGACGAGCTTGCGCTTCGCGCATCGTCACCAAATTTGCTGAAATGTGCCCTTCGATGGTCTCATAGGCCTGAGGGCTTGGCCGCCACCCGGGATCGAGGCGGCCGACTTGCTGAAGAGCAGCCTGCATTTGGGAATGACTGACCTCAAGCCGTGTCAACTGCCCCAAGGAGGCGTTCGGCCAGCGGGCACCAACTCGATTGCCACCGCTGCCAGCCCGGCCCCGACTGGACACACGAGATACTGTGCTGCCGCCATCAGTCCACTGCCCGCCGTCAGCGTTGCCCGCAGGTACACGCGGCTGATCGGGACGAAATCCTGCCTTCAGCATCAAATGTAGTCGAAGGAGCAGAGCTTCAGTTCGAAGCAGATGAATGCCTCCGATTAGCCTGCTCAAATCTCCATCTGATAGCTGAACATCTAACATCCAATCTTGCCTCCTATATCCAAGTACCTACGATATAGGACAATATTCCTATACTCAAATATGCGAAGCTGGGCACCCCAATCCCCCAACCCTTTTCTAAGGTTTTGTGACATAAAATCACCAAATGTGATGCGTTGATCGCCCTGGGTTGTGGCAAAGCAATCGCGGGTGGACACCACGGGGACTGAACAAACATGGCTGGACGCTATTTCGGCACTGACGGCATTCGCGGACGGGCCAACAAATTTCCGATGACGGCGGAAGTCGCCATGAAGGTCGGCATGGCCGCCGGCTTGTCGTTCCAGCGCGGCAACCACCGCCATCGCGTCGTGGTCGGCAAGGACACCAGGCTGTCGGGCTACATGATCGAGAACGCGCTAGTCGCTGGCCTGTGTGCTGCCGGCATGGACGTGTTCCTGCTCGGCCCGATCCCCACCCCTGCGGTCGCCATGCTGGTGCGCTCGCTGCGCGCCGACATCGGCGTGATGATCTCGGCCTCGCACAACCCCTACCACGACAACGGCATCAAGCTGTTCGGCCCCGACAGCTACAAGCTTTCCGACGAGATCGAGCAGAACATCGAGGCGATGCTCGACGAGGACGTCACCGCCATGCTCGCCGATTCCGACGGGCTCGGCCGCGCCAAGCGCGTCGACGGCGTGCATGACCGCTACATCGAATTCGCCAAGCGCACCCTGCCCCGCTCGATGTCGCTGTCGGGCCTGCGCATCGTCGTCGACTGCGCCAACGGTGCGGCCTACAAGGTGGCCCCCGCGGTGCTGTGGGAGCTCGGCGCCGAGGTGATTGCGATCAATGTCGAGCCCAACGGCTTCAACATCAATGCCGAATGCGGCTCGACCCATCCGGCTGGCCTGCAGAAGAAGATCCACGAAGTCCGCGCCGACATCGGCATCGCCCTCGACGGCGACGCCGACCGCGTCGTCATCGTCGACGAGAACGGCACCATCGTCGACGGCGACCAGATCATGGGCCTCATCGCCCAGTCGTGGCAGCAGAACGGCCGCCTGGCCGGTGGCGGCGTGGTGGCGACAGTTATGTCCAATCTCGGCCTCGAGCGCTTCCTCGGCGATCTCAAGCTCGAACTGCACCGCACCAAGGTCGGCGACCGCTACGTTGTCGAGCACATGCGCGCGCATGGCCTCAATATCGGCGGCGAGCAGTCGGGCCACATCGTTTTGTCCGACTTCTCCACCACCGGCGACGGCCTGGTGGCAGCACTCCAGGTGCTGGCCTGCATCAAGCGCTCCAACAAGCCGATGAGCGAACTCAGCCGCACCTTCGAGCCGGTGCCGCAACTGCTCAAGAACGTGCGCTTCTCCGGCGGCAAGCCGCTCGAGGAAGCCCCGGTCAAGGCAGCAATCGAGGAAGGCCGCAACCGTCTCGGCAAGACCGGCCGCCTGGTCATCCGCCCCTCCGGCACCGAGCCGCTGATCCGGGTCATGGCCGAGGGCGACGACCCGCAACTGGTCGAAGCCGTGGTCAACGACATCGTCGGCGTCATTGCCGAAAGCCGCACGGCCGCCTGAGCGCCAATCAATTTGCCAGACCGAAGAAAGCCCGCTTAAAACGGGCTTTTTTTTGCGTTCCAGCAACGCGCTTCATCTTGGTCGAAGCCGTCGCGCCAAAGAATTCATGGTTAATCGGCAGGGTTAAGTGCACCTTAACCTATACCAAGCATTATCCACGTCGATTAGTCATGGTCGGGCCCATTACGGGTCCGTTGGTATGGGGTTTTCATGATGCGCAATTTTGGAAGGAATGCATTCATCGCCACGCTCCTCGTCGGCGCGAGCGCACCAGCATATGCGGCTGATATGCCCGAGCCGGTGATCGAGGAGGTGGCCGTGCCCGTCAATGGCGGCTGGTATCTGCGCGGCCATCTCGGCATGAGCAACCAGCGGCTCGACCGGCTGCAATCCGCGGCCTTCCAGGATCCCGGCATCATGGAGCATGTCTGGCTCGACAAGGGCAACTTCTCGTCGGCCCCGATCATGGGGGTGGGAGTCGGCTACAAGTTCAACGACTACCTGCGCGGCGACATCGGCGTGGAGTATCGCGGCGCGGCCGATTTCAATGCGCTTGACCGGGTGACGTGGCAGCCTGGCGGCCCCGCCAACACCTACACCAACGACTACAGCGGCAAAAAGTCGGAGTGGCTGCTGCTGGCCAACGCCTACGCAGACGTAGGCACCTTCTATGGTGTGACGCCCTATCTCGGCGCCGGCATCGGCGCTTCGCGCAACACGATCTCGAATTTCCGCGACGCCAACCAAATCAACGGTGGCGGCGGCTACGCCAACACGACGTCGAAGTGGAACTTTGCCTGGGCCCTGCACGCCGGCGTCGGCATCCAGGCCACCGAGCGCATGACCGTCGACCTGGGCTACAGCTACGTCAACCTCGGCGACGCGGCGACCGGTACCCTCTACAACTTCGACCCGGCGCTAGCCCCACTATCGGGCATCACGTTCAAGGACATCACCTCGCACGACCTCAAGCTCGGCGTCCGCTACTCGCTGAACTAGGCAAGACGACGCGCCGCAAGGGCGTGGCCCCATGAAGTCGAAAGAAGCCGCCCGGTGCCACCGCCGGGCGGTTTTTTGCCATCGGCCAAGACGCACGCCGGCCGCCGCTAACAAAACATTAGCCTTAACCGCACCTTAACCAGCATGGTTAACAATGCTCCGAACGGCTGCTGGATTCTCGGGCAACACCCGGCGCCATTTCGGGAGAATGCGATCATGATTCTCAAATCTCGCGCAGCACTGGCGCTGGCCGCGACCATGCTCTGGCCGCTGGCGGCACAGGCCGCCGACTACGAACCGCCTGTCGTCATCGAAGAGGCGCCGGAATATGTCCCCGTCGAGGTCGGCTCCGGCTGGTACCTGCGCGGCGATGTCGGCTACGCCCTGTCGACCAGCACCGGAACGGCAAGCTTCCGCACCTTCGACGACGGCCCCCCGATCGTCTATGGCCAGGATAATTTCACCTCGCAGGACATCGACAACAACTTCACCTGGGGCGGCGGCGTCGGCTATCGCTTCACCGACTACCTGCGCGCCGACGCGACCGTCGACGGCTTCCGCACCGATTTCTCGGGCACGACCGCCAGCGTAGCCCCGTGCGATCCGGCTGACGTCGGCACCTCCTGCCGCACCGAGGGCGGCGCCGAGATGTCGGCGATCAGCGTCATGGCCAACGGCTATCTCGATCTCGGCACCTATATCGGCCTGACGCCCTATGTGGGCGGCGGCGTCGGCTGGTCCTATGTCAGCTGGTCGAACCTCAACAACCGCTTCTTCTGCGTCGACGACGTCAACACCTGCACAGTCGGCCTTGTCGGCACCGACTCGCATGGCGGCGTCAGCGACTGGCGCTTCACCTATGCGCTGATGGCCGGCCTCGCCTACGACCTGACCGACAATCTGAAGGTCGATCTCGGCTACAAATATCGCCACATCGACGGCGGCGACATGTTCAAATGGAACTCCTCCCAAGCCGCTGCCGGCGCCACCGGCATCCAGGGCAAGGATGGCGGCCTGTCGCAGCACGAGATCAGGGTCGGCCTGCGCTACGAAATCTGGTGAGCGCGATCACCCACGACATCTGACAGCGGCGGGCCTCGGCCCGCCGTTTTAGCATTTGGAGAGCTCTTCTTGCTGCGAACCGGCAGCGCGGCTGCCGGGCATTTCGCCGGCCATCAACAGCCAGGTGAGCAGGCCTGCGCGTCCAAGGCTGGGCCGGCATCCCGCGAACAGGCAACGACGCCGGCATATCTGCCCGCCCTCAGAACCTGATGCTGAGATCGAGCTTCGCGCCGTTGTCGGACACACCGGAGCCGAACTGGCCGGTGTAGGAAACGCCGAGTTTCGCCTTGGGCGCGATGTCGAAGTCGAGGCCGGCCTCGAGCACAGCCGCATCCCTGGCGATCGGTGCGCCCGCGACGGTGAAGGCGTCGCCGTTGGCAAAGGCCAGGGTCGAGAACGGCGTGACGTCGCCGAAGGCATGACGCCAGCCGACCATGCCGCGCGCGGTGGCGTTGACGGTGCCGAGCGCGAAGTCGCCCGAGGCGCGGATGCCGAGTGTGGTGAAGGTCGCATCGGTGTTGGAACTGGCCTGCGACAGTGCCGCCGTCCCGCCCGTCTCGGTGAACGCGTCGGTGTGCACATTGACATAGGCGAGATTTGCGAAGGGCTCGAAGGACGCCGCTGCCGTGTCTATGCGGTAGGCTGCCTCGCCGAAGATCTGCGCCGTGCCGGCATCGTAGTCGGCCGACAGCACCTCGGACAGGCCGGGGAAGCTGACCGCGCGGCGGGTGTCGATGCTGTTCCAGCTGTAGGCAGCACCCGTGCGCAGCGACGCGGCACCCCATTGGCCGCCGCCATAGGCACCGAGGTAGTAGCTGGTGGCGTCGCCGGACGCATTGCGGTCGTCGACATCGAAGGACGAGTGGCTGAGGCCGGTCATCAGGCCGACGCGCCAGGCATCACCAACAAGTGTATCGCCGCCCATCAGAACTCCGCCGATCGAGCGGTCGAAGGCAGCAGTGTTGCCGTTGCCATCGTTGTTGCCCCAGGAGCCGAAGGCATTGCCCCAGACGGCGAAACGGTCGGTGTCGGCGCCGACCAGTTCGGCCCCGCCTTCGCCATAGGCGAGGACAGGCAGGGACGTCGCTGTCGGTTGGCCAAACGCCGAACGGAGCCGGTCGTTGGCGGCATCGCGGACAAAGCCGCTGTCCTGCAGCAGCATGCCCGTGGTCGAGGCGTGCATGTCCCCCGAAAGCTGGTCGAAGGCGGCGCGGGCCACCTCCGCGTCGGTCAGGTTGACGATGGCGCTGAAGAGCGCGCTCGGCGCCGAGGACTGCACCGCCTGTGACGCGGCGCACTGGTTGGCCGTCGAGCCGGCTAGGCAGAACGAAACATCGGTGAGCCGGCTAGTCAGATAGACGTTCTTTCCGTCGTAGCTGTCGACGAAATCGAGAAACAGGTAATCGTCGAGCAGCGTGCCGAAACTGCCGTCAATCCGGTCGGTCGAAGTGATGATCGTGTATTTGAGGCCGGGGTCGTAGAATTCACCGGTATCGGTGCCGTTTACCGGCCTGACCCGCAGAACGGCCCCAGCATCGATGGTCACCAGCCCGCTCGCAACAGTCAGGTCGTTGTGGGTTCCAGCCGCGTTGCCGCCATCGGCGAGTTCGACCTCATGGATGGCACCGGCCTCATAAGTCAGCACTCCAGTGTGCAGCGTGCCGATCGAATTGCCCGGCGCGAGAATGCCGCCGGACTGGATAACTGTTTCACCGACGGTGCCCGACCCGCCGAGAATGCCGCCGGACTGAACCGTCATGGACCCTCCGAGCGCGCCCGTTCCACCGGCGCCGACGAGCAACTTGCCGCCCGATACCGTGGAGGTGCCGGTGAAGCCGGAATTATCCCCGGTAAGCGTCACCACGCCTGCGCCGCTCTTGCGCAGTGCCCCGTTCCCCGCCAGCACCATCGAGACGGTGCCGGCCTGCAGATCGAAAACTCCGTTGCTGCTCAGCGTACCGTTGCGCAATTCCCCGCCGGTGAGCGAAAACACGCTCGCGGTCTGGCTATTGCCACCAAGATCGAGAACGCCGCCGGTGACCGAAAAGGCCATGGTCGCGCCCGGTGTGCCGGAGATAGTCCAGGTGCCGCTGCCGGACTTTTCCAAAATGCCGAAGCCCTGATACTCGGAACCCGAACCCACTGCGCCCAGTTGCGAAAGATCGAACGTGCCGTTCGCCGCTCCGCCAAGCGCAAAGGTGTCGGCGGCACTGAAGGCTGAGACCTTGCCATTGATCGCCGACCCCGCCCGAACCTCCAGGCGATTTGTCCCGCCGGTGAAGGCGATTGCCTTGGCGCGGGTGACACCATCACCCGACAGCCCGCCCGAGATCGTGCCATCGTTGATGACGATCAAGTCAGAGCCAACGATGCCTGCGCCTCCGAGGCCGGCAGTGCCGTCAGCCCCCTGCTGTCCGGGATTGAGACCCGATCCGCCTTGACCGGCAGTACCGCCACGGCCGCCTGCGATGGTGCCCTGATTGACAATACGTCCCCCGCTACCGAGTTCCGCGCCAACGCCGCCAACACCACCGTCACCACCGTAACCGCCAAAATTAAATCCAGGATCGGTCGATATGCCGCCGGCGCCACCATTTCCGCCATCACCACCCTGGATGACTATGCCGTACGAGACCCCGAGAACTAGATTTGAATTTGCGACGAGGCCGCCACCGCCGTCGCCTCCGTCGCCTCCGCCGCCGCTATTTGCGCTGGTCTTTGCGCTGCCGCCGATACCACCGGCGCCGCCGCTGCCTCCGCGCAATGAACCATTCAGCAGCAGTGCATTGCCCTGAAACAGCGCGCCGTATCCGCCCGCGCCGCCGCCGCCGCCGCCGCCCCAATATCTGCTGCCATCAGACCCGACAGGCCCACCGCCATTGCCACCTTGCCCGCCGTTACCTCCGAATGTATCGGACAAAGCCGCTGCCGATCCGGTGTAGCCGTCGGCACCACCGCCGCCACCGCCGCCACCGCCGCCACTGTCCGGACTTTTTTGGCCGGCAGAGCCATTGGCCCCGCTCGCTCCGGGACTTACGCCTCCCGCGCCTCCGGCTCCGGGCGAACTGTTGAACCCGTTTCCTCCGGCGCCGCCATTGGCACCGCGACCACCGCCGCCGCCGCCAGCGCCATCGCCCGTGGAACTGTTTGAACCCGTTCCCCCAGCAACGCCGACACCAGCCCCCCCCAAGCCTCCCGGCGCGTCAATGCCGTTGACCCCGCCCGCGCCACCATTACCGCCGCCCGCAACTGCCGGCACAGTCGCCAGCGCCATCACAAGCGCTCCCGTTGCCAGGACCTTAGGCAAAGATGCTACTGAAGAGTTGTACGGAAATGTGTCTTTGGTGACAGCGGTCAACCCGCCAGACTTCTTCGTCGATGCCATATGTACGCCCCCCAGCTACAATCTGAACCGGCCGTAGGCGATTCGATCATTGTACTTACTTATTCTATCTTTAAGATTAATTATAAATTCATTTTAGCACTCTCTGCAAGAATGAAAACTACGCCGCAACTTTAGAATAATTCATCTCAGCGATGAGCTGCCTTTGGTAGCAGTATCCCCGCACCACCCCCGCGAACCGGCAAGATCGTCGCACCGTCCTTTTGCCCTTGCGGTTTTTCCGACGTTTCTATATTTCCGCCCGTGGGCTACCCCTCCCCAACGAGGGGCCAACTATCTGGAAGGATAGAACCACGATGACGATCGTCGCCAAGCCCGGACTCCGTCCGGCGAACCCCAATTTCTCCTCAGGTCCCTGCGCAAAACGTCCCGGCTGGTCGCTTGCAGCGCTCGCCGACGCGCCGCTCGGCCGCTCGCATCGCGCCAAGATCGGCAAGACCAAGCTCGAGCAGGCCATCGAGCTGACGCGCGAGGTCCTGAAAGTTCCCGCCGACTACCGCATCGGCATCGTTCCGGCCTCCGACACGGGCGCCGTCGAGATGGCGATGTGGTCGCTGCTCGGCGAACGCGGCGTCGACATGGTTGCCTGGGAATCTTTCGGCGCCGGCTGGATCACCGACGTGGTCAAGCAGCTCAAGCTCGAGGACGTGCGCAAGTTCGAAGCGCCCTACGGCGAACTGCCCGACCTGGCAAAGGTAGATTTCGACCGCGACGTGGTCTTCACCTGGAACGGCACCACCTCGGGCGTACGTGTCGCCAATGGCGACTTCATCCCTGATGATCGCAAGGGTCTGACCATCTGCGACGCCACTTCGGCAGCATTTGCCCAGAACCTCGATTTCGACAAACTCGATGTCGTCACCTTCTCCTGGCAGAAGGTGCTCGGCGGCGAAGGCGCGCACGGCATGCTGATTCTCAGCCCGCGCGCCGTCGAACGGCTCGAAACCTACAAGCCGGCCTGGCCGCTGCCAAAAATCTTCCGCCTGACCTCTGCTGGCAAGCTGATCGAAGGCATCTTCAAGGGCGAGACCATCAACACGCCGTCGATGCTGTGCGTCGAGGACTATCTCGACGCGCTGAACTGGGCCAAGGGCCTGGGCGGGCTCGATGCGCTCGTCGCCCGCGCGGACGCCAACTTTGCGGCAATCGACGCCTTCGTCGAAAAGTCGGCCTGGCTCGGCCATCTGGCGGTCGATCCGGCAACGCGTTCGAACACCTCGGTGTGCCTGTCGATCGTCGATCCGGAAGTGGCCGCCCTCGACAAGGACGGCCAGGCGGCTTTCGCCAAGGGCATCGTCTCAGCGCTCGAAAAGGAAGGCGTCGCCTTCGACATCGGCGCCTATCGCGACGCCCCTCCCGGCCTGCGCATCTGGGCCGGCGCGACCGTCGAGACTTCCGACCTCGTCGCCCTGATGCCGTGGCTCGACTGGGCTTTTGCCAATCAGAAAGCCGCGCTCAAGGCTGCGGCCTGACGCCCTTTACCCTCCCCCTTGTGGGGAGGGTCGATCCGCAAAGCGGATCGGGGTGGGGGGTCACCATCAGACTCGGCCCCCGCCCCTGCGCTCAACCAAATTTACTCCACCCGGTCGCTACGCGACCGACCTCCCCACAAGGGGGAGGTAGGCCAATCGCAAGAGGATTTGCCCATGCCCCGCGTTCTCGTTTCCGACAAGCTCTCCACCACCGCCGTCCAGATCTTCAAGGATCGTGGCGTCGAGGTCGACTACCTGCCCGATCTCGGCAAGGACAAGGAAAAGCTGCTCGAAGTCATCGGCCAGTATGACGGCCTCGCCATCCGCTCGGCAACCAAGGTCACCGAAAAGCTGATCGCGGCCGCGACCAATCTCAAGGTCATCGGCCGCGCCGGAATCGGCGTCGACAATGTCGATATCCCGGCCGCCTCGCGGCGCGGCATCATCGTCATGAACACGCCGTTCGGCAACTCGATCACCACCGCCGAGCACGCAATTGCAATGATGTTCGCGGTTGCCCGCCAGTTGCCTGAAGCCAACGCTTCGACCCATGCCGGCAAGTGGGAGAAGAACCGCTTCATGGGCGTCGAGATCACCAGCAAGACGCTCGGCGTCATCGGTTGCGGCAACATCGGTTCGATCGTCGCCACCCGCGGCGTCGGCCTCAAGATGCATGTCGTGGCCTTCGATCCGTTCCTCTCCGAACATCGCGCCGAGGAACTGGGCGTCGAAAAGGTCGAGCTCGACGAATTGTTGGCCCGCGCGGATTTCATCACGCTGCACACGCCGCTGACCGACAAGACGCGCAACATCATCAACGCCGACTCCATCGCCAAGATGAAGAAGGGCGTGCGCATCATCAACTGCGCGCGTGGCGGTCTCATCGTCGAGAAGGACCTCATCGAAGGCCTGAAAAGCGGCAAGGTGGCAGGCGCCGGCATCGACGTGTTCGAGGTCGAGCCGGCCGAACAAAACGAACTGTTCAACATGGAGAACGTGGTCTGCACGCCGCACCTCGGCGCGTCGACTTCGGAAGCGCAGGAGAATGTCGCGCTCCAGGTCGCCGAGCAGATGGCCGACTACCTGATCAAGGGTGCTGTCACCAACGCCATCAACATGCCCTCCATCACGGCTGAGGAAGCGCCGCGGCTGAAGCCGTTCGTCAAGCTCGCCGAGGTGCTGGGCGCCTTTGTCGGCCAGGTCACCGACGATCCGATCACCGAGGTCGAGATCCTGTTCGACGGCTCGACAGCGCAGATGAACACCAAGGCGCTGATCAGTGCAGCGCTTGCCGGCCTGATCCGGCCGCAGGTCTCCGACGTCAACATGGTGTCGGCGCCGATCATGGTGAAGGAGCGCGGCATCATCGTTGCCGAGGTCAAGCGCGACAAGTCGGGCGTGTTCGACGGCTACATCAAGCTGACGGTGAAGACCGAGCACATGACGCGCTCGATCGCCGGCACCTGCTTCTCCGACGGCAAGCCGCGCTTCATCCAGATCAAGGGCATCAATCTCGATGCCGAGGTGGGCCAGCACATGCTCTACACCACCAATGCCGATGCGCCCGGCATCATCGGCCTGCTCGGCACCGTGTGCGGCGAAAACGGCGTCAACATCGCCAATTTCTCGCTCGGCCGCGACCGACCGGGCGGAGATGCCATAGCACTGCTCTATCTCGACGCACCGTTCCCCGAGGACGTGCTCGCCAAGGTACGGAACCACAAGTCGATCGACTCGGCCCGGCGGCTGCAGTTCGACGTCAACGGGTTCTAGAACCTGTTCCGTTCCGATTGCATCGGAACGGGGCTCGACCTTATTGTGAGGCTATTGGAATGCCTCCCAAGGCGTGGAAAAGGCGCGGGCTGCCCCCTGCGCCTTTTTCTTTTGCGGCAATGCTTGTCAGGTATCTGGCCCGCTCCAGCCCGGCAGGTAATTTGCCCCGGCCAGGCGCGCCAACTGGAAAGCATGGCGACTTGCACGGTCGAAATCGTCATCGACAACTTCGCGGGGGACCCTCCTGCGAAAGAAGTCGGCCCACAGGAACTCGGCGAACGGCGTGGTGTCCTTGGCGTAGCCGCCCAGCCGCCTGACCTCGCCGGCAAGGCTACGATAGGGGTCATCTTCGAGCTTGCCGATCGACTTGGGAATGTCGGCATAGCTGCGGCGGGTGCCCGAGGCGTCGAATGGATGCATCCAGGACCGGTTGTCGAGCACGACGAGGAAAGCCTCCTTGTCGAGGCCGGACAGGTCGCAGATGACCGTGACGAAGACATCCTCGAGCCCCTCTTCGTGCATGGCCCGCGCCAGGTGATGATGGTCGACGATGTGGCAGCGGCCTTTCGGTCCGAGCACAGTGGGAATGAAGTGATGCGCAATGAAGGTGCCGGCCTTGTCCGGGCGCTTCGCCCGCAATTGGCGCCGTTTCAGCGCCACCTCGCGGAAGCCGACCGTCATCTGGGTCGGACGCAGATCCGCGATCTTCACCGGCTGGACTGTCGGCATCATTTCGTTGTCCATGGCTCAGTTCTCCCTTCCGCCCGGCCGTACCTCTGCCGCGAGCCCGGCGATCGCGTTGTCGACGCTATGGAAGATGCGATCCGGGCCCAGTGCTGTCGCAATACCGAAGCGAACAAGCGCGGTTTGCGCCCGTACCGATTCCAGCCGGGCAATAGAAAAGGTCACCCCGGCGTCGCGGCAATAGGCGATCACGTCGGCCAACGCGCGGGCGGCAGTGAAATCAATGTCGATGACGCTGCCGGCCTCGAAGATGACATGCTCGAGTGTCGGGGCACGGGCGGCCACCATCGCTTCGATGTCGGACTTGAAGCGTTCGGCGTTGACGAAGGAGAGCGGTGCCTGGAAGGCGACGACCAGAATGCCGTCGATGCGCTCGCCCTTCGGGCCATTGCCCGGCGGCCACCAGATGGACGTGCCGGGCACCCTTTCGAACTCGATCGCCTGCGCCTGGGTCATGCCCCACAGGCCGTGCAGCAGCGACAGCACGATGCCGGTCGCGACCCCTATCTCGATCGGCAGCGCCACGATGGCAACAGCGGTTACGACGATCAGCGCGAACTCGACCGGGGCCTGGCGGAAGGTCGAAACGAAGATCGGCCAGCGCAGGATGCGCAGCGCGATGAACATCAGGATGCCGGCAAGTGCTGCCTGCGGCACGTTGTGCAGCAAGGTCGTGCCGAAGAGCACCAGCAGCAGGACGATTGCCGCGGCGAACAGGCTTGTCAGCTGCGAGCGCCCGCCGGTTGCGGCAACGATCGCCGTGCGCGGCGGGCTGGCGTCGACGGGAAAGGCGCCGAACAGTCCCGACGCGAGGCTGCCCGCGCCGATGCCGACAAAATCACGATTCACATCGTCCCGGTTGACGTCCGGGTCGGCAAAGGAGCGTGTCGTTGCCGCCGTCTGCACCATGATAACCAGCGAAATCAGCAGCGCCATCGGCACCAGCGTGCGCATATCCTGAAGCGCCACGGCCGGCACGGAAAGCCTGGGCAATGCGCTGGGAAGCGCGCCCAGAACCGCAACGCCTTGTTGCGTCAGACCGAACAGCGTCACGGCCGCCGTTGCCGCCGCCAACGCGATCAATGCGGCCGGTGCGCGAGGACTTAGGCGCTCGCCGGCCAGCACTGCGAGAAACACGCCTACCCCCAGCGCCATGCTCAGCAGGTTGATCTGGCTGAAATCGCTGTAGATCGCCGCCAGCCGGGAAAAGACATCGCCGCTGCCCGGCGGCAGGCCAAGCAGGTCGGGCAACTGCGAAATGACGATATGGATCGAAATGCCGGCGAGAAAGCCTGATGTGACCGGCACGGACAACAGGTCGGCGATCCAGCCCAGCCGCAGCAGGCCGCCCACAAGGACAATGGCCCCGACCATCAATGCCAGCATGGCGGCGAGCGCGGCATATTGCGGCGAACCGGAAGTCGCAACGAGCGCCAATCCGCCGGCGAAGATTGGGGTGATGGTCGAATCGGCTCCGGCTGAAAGGTAGCGGCTTGCCCCAAAGACGGCGAACGCCACGGAACCCGCAATGAAGGCGAAAAAGCCGATCTCGGGCGAGAAATCGCCAAGCCGGGCGGTTGCCATCTGCTCGGGAATGGCAATGGCAGCCAGCGTCAGGCCGGCAGCGGCGTCGCCGCCGAGATCCCTGCGGCTCCAGCCTTGCAGCGCGGCAAATAGCAGGCGTTGCCTGGTGAGCGGCGGCCCCTTGCGCGATCCGGCATCACCTCGCATGCGAGCCTCGCCTTCGACCGAACCCAACACCAGACAACAGGCTTTGACGACCTCTTCAACGCCGGGCGCGGGTCTGGCGTTCCGGCTATTGCATCGCCATCTTGCGCCCGCTGTGCTCGGCAAGCCAGATGCCACCGAACACCAGCACGATGGCCACTGCGTGATGCGGCAGGAAGGCCTCGCCGAGGATCAGCACCGACAGCAGCGTGCCGAAGATCGGCACCATGTTGATGAACAAGCCGGCGCGGTTGGCGCCGATCAGTTCGACACCCCTGATGTAGAAGATCTGCGCAAGGATCGAGGGGAACAGCACGATATAGGCGGTGAGCGCCCAGCCGACGGGGTCGGGCGCAATGGCGCGCCCGGTGCCGATCTCCCACACCGCGAAGGGGATCGATGAAACGAAGGCCGAGGCGGTCAGCACGATCATCAGGCTCTGCCAGTGGATATCCGGCTTGAAGCGCAGTGCCACGGTATAGGCGCTGTAGACCAGCACCGCGACGAGCATCAGCCCGTCGCCGAAATTCATGTCGAGCGCCAGAAGCGTCGACAGGTCGCCATGGCTCGCCGTCAGCGCGATCCCCAGCAGCGAGAGCGCGAAACCGGCGACCTGGCCGAACGTCACACGCGTGCGGAAGAGCAGGAAATTGGCCGCAAAGATGAACATCGGGATGCCGGCCTGCTCGATGCTGGTGTTGATTGCCGTCGTGAAGTTGAGCGCTGTGTAGAGTGCTGCGTTGAAAAGCGTAAAGCCAAGCATGCCCAGGCAGAAAAGCAGCCAGATGTGCTTGCGAACGATCGGCCAGTCGGCCCGCAGGCGCGGCCAGCCGATAGCGCTAAGCATCACTGCGGCGAAGCCCCAGCGCATCAGGGTGAGCAGCATGGGCGACACATGCCCGACTGCCAGCTTGCCCGCCACTGCATTGCCACCCCAGAACAGTGTGGTCAGCAACAGCAGGACGTAGGCGTTTCGGTACATTCGGCGGGCTCTTGCTTACAAAGGGGGGCACAACCCACCTAAGTGGCCGATGTGGGCAAGTAAATGCACCGAAAGGCGGAATTTGTTGTGCCTGGCGCGGCAAAGAAAGGTCGCGCTTCCAATTCCTTGGCGTTATAGAGGCCTGTCATTTTGAACTGTTCGCGGCCTGCACCGCGAGACCGGAAGGATAAAATCATGGCCAATGTGGTGGTCGTCGGTTCCCAGTGGGGCGACGAAGGCAAGGGCAAGATCGTCGACTGGCTGTCGGAACGCGCCGACGTGGTGGTGCGCTTCCAGGGCGGCCACAATGCCGGTCACACGCTGGTGGTCGACGGCGTGGTCTACAAGCTGTCGCTGCTGCCATCCGGCGTCGTGCGCGAAGGCAAGCTGTCGATCATCGGCAATGGCGTCGTCTTCGACCCGCATGCCTTCGTGGCGGAACTTGAGAAGATCCGCGCCCAGGGCGTCGAGATCGGTCCCGAACGCCTGAAAATCGCCGAAAACACCGCGCTTATCCTGTCGCTGCACCGCGAGCTGGATGGTTTCCGTGAGGACGCCGCCTCCAATTCGGGAACTAAGATTGGCACGACCCGCCGCGGCATCGGCCCCGCCTACGAGGACAAGGTGGGCCGCCGTGCGGTGCGGGTGATGGACTTGGCGGATTTGGATACGCTTCCCCAGAAGGTCGAACGGCTGCTGACCCACCACAATGCGCTGCGCCGTGGCCTCGGCCACGCCGAGGTGACGCATGAGGCGATCATGACCGAGCTGACCTCGGTCGCCGACCAGATCCTGCCCTACATGGACCGTGTCTGGAAGGTGCTGGACGACAAGCGCCGCGCCGGCGAGCGCATCCTGTTCGAAGGCGCGCAGGGCACTCTGCTCGACATCGACCACGGCACCTATCCCTTCGTCACCTCGTCGAACACCGTTGCCGGCCAGGCGGCCGCCGGTTCCGGCATGGGACCCGGTGCGATCCACTATGTGCTCGGCATCACCAAGGCCTACACCACTCGCGTCGGCGAAGGCCCCTTCCCGACCGAGCAGACGAACGAGATCGGCGAGTTCCTGGGCACCCGCGGCCATGAATTCGGCGTGGTCACGGGACGCAAGCGCCGCTGCGGCTGGTTCGACGCCGTGCTGGTGCGCCAGGCGGTCGCCGTCAACGGCATCACCGGCATCGCGCTGACCAAGCTCGACGTGCTCGACGGACTCGACGAGATCAAGGTCTGCACCGGCTACAAACTCGACGGCGAGCTGATCGACTACCTGCCGGCAAGCCAGGGCGCGCAGGCGCGCGTCGAGCCGGTCTACGAGACGCTCGAAGGCTGGAAGGCCACGACGGCCGGCGCACGCAGCTGGAACGACCTGCCTGCGCAGGCGGTGAAGTATGTGCGCTACATCGAGGAACTGATCGGCGCGCCGGTGGCCCTGCTCTCCACCAGCCCCGAGCGGGACGACACGATACTTGTGACGGATCCGTTTGAAGACTAGACACATTTCCATTGGGCCGCACCATCAGGCGGAGATGCGGCCCAGGATGACACATAGGTCGACGAGAGAATGGCAGACTTCGTAGCGGTTCTGAGGAAAACGCTTGATGGCATGGGTGAAACCACGCCGGCGATGCGCGCGCGCGTCTATGACAAGGCCCGCGCCACGATCTCAGCCAAGCTTGCCGCCATCAACCCGCCGCCACCGGCAAGCGTTGCCGAGCGGCAGAAGAAGATCCTCGAGGACGCCATCGCCACGGTCGAGGCGGATTTCACAAGCAAGCCGGCGGGCGACGATCCGCTGGCCGAGCTCGAAAGCGTCTTCTCCTCCATCGATCGCAACAAGAACCAACAGGTGTTCACGCCGCGTGCACCGGAACCCCAGTTGCCGCGCCTGGCAGCACCCGTAGCGCCCCGGGCCACGCCGCCGGCAGCACCGGCCTACGCACCGCCGCCACCCCCGGCCTACGCGCCCCCCGCACGCGACCCGTTGCATGATTTCGCGGACGACCAGGACGACGACGACGCACCGGCCTTGCCTCCCCTGCCGGACGACGACGAGGACGAACAGTTCGGCGCAGCGCCGGCCAGGGAAATCGACCCGTTCCAGAAGACGCGCCAGAAGCCGCGCAAGCGCATCAGCGGCGGGCTGATCGCCGCTGCGATCGGCATCGTGGTGCTCGGCACCGGCGGTTATGCACTGTGGTCGAACCGCGGCGCCTTTGTCGGCTCGGGCTCCGAAACGCCGGCCAAGCCAGCGGCACCGGCCAATGAAGCTGCCGCAACACCGCCCGCAAATGGCACGCAGACCGCGCAAGCCCCGGCGAACGGCGAACAAGGCAAGTTCACCCAGCGCATGACGCCCGAAGGCAAGGAAGTGGATCCAGGGCCCGCGAGCGGCGCCAATGGCGTCGGCGAAGGCACCTCGGTGGCCGCCCTGACCCAGGCGCCGGCAACAGCACCGGCGGCCACGCCCGAACCCGCTCCGGCCGCGCCCGCGACGCCGGCACCGGCCACGCCGGCACCTGGCGCCGCAACACCGCCTGCCGCCAGCGAGAACGCGCCCATGGCCGTTGGACAAAAGGCGATCTTCTATGAAGAGCGCACCAGCGTTGCCCAGGGCTCGGCGGTACCCGGTTCCGTGGTCTGGTCGGTGGTGCAGGAATCGCCCGGCGGCGACCTGCCGCCCGAACCCGCGATCCGCGCCGAGGCAACGATCCCGGGCAAGGATATCCAGCTGCGCATGACGATCCGCCGCAACGCGGACAAGACCCTGCCAGCCAGCCACATCCTGGAAATGATCTTCCTGACGCCGGAAGGCTTCGAAGGCGGCGGCATCGAGAACATCCTGCGCGTGGCGCTGAAGAGTTCCGAACAAGACGCCGGCAATCCGTTGATCGGCATTCCCGCCAAGATCGCCGACGGCTTCTTCCTGGTCGCGCTCAACGACACCAAGGCCGAGGTCGACGCCAACCTGAGCCTGCTGCGGCGTCAGAGCTGGATCGACGTGCCGGTGGTCTACAAATCCGGCCGCCGCGCCCTCTTCACCATGGAAAAGGGCATCCCCGGCGACAAGGTCTTCGAAGAAGCGATGAAGGCCTGGCAGGCCAAGTCGGCGGGGTAAGATCTGCCCGGCAAATGACGCGGGCGGTAACCCGCGTTAGAAGCCCTGGAACAGCATGTCCAGGGCCGCGACAACCGCATCGTGGTGCTCGGCCAGATTGACGTGCGTCTTGCGCAATTCAGCAACTGCGACCGCACCGATGAGGTGGGTGGCCATGACCAGCCTCCGACCGCTGACGTCAAAGATCGGGTTGAGCTTGCGGACTGCTGGAGGAACGTCTTCGGCGGGCAGCAGCGGCACCACGACTCTTGATTTCAGATGGTCGAGCAGGTCCGACTGCACATCGAGCAGATAGCTGCCTTCATACGGGCCCGCAAACACATCGTATCTGGCCATCAAAACAGCCGATATTTGGCAAGAGGCAGGCCGTTCTTGTCGATATAGTCGTTCCAGGCTTCCAGGGCGGCCTGGTTCTCAAGCTTCCACCGCCGCGACTTCTCCTCCGAGATAGCTTTCGCCAGCGCGTCTTCGGCAAGCTGAGACATGTTCAAGCCCAACGCCTTGGCTTCCTCGACCAAGGCAGCATCGATCGTGACATTCGTCGGCTTGCGAACCGGTTTGGGGGCTTTCTGGAGCATCGTGTCACCTCCGTCCTATGCGCATAAGATATGCGCATGAGACGCCAGGTGCAATCGCCGGCTACCCCTCCAGTTCCTCGCGCAGCATCTCCAGTTCCAGCCATTCCTCCTCGAGCGCGGTCAGCGTCTCGCGCTCCTTGTCGAGCGCGGCGATGGTCTTTTGGAAGCCGTGCGGGTCGCGCTCGTAGAAGGCCGGGTCGGCGATCTGGTTTTCCAGCCGCGCGATCGAAGCGGTCACCGCCTCCATCTTCTTGGGCAGGTTGTCGAGCGCGAATTTCTGCTTGAACGACAGTTTCTTGGAGGCAGCCTTCGGCGCCTCGGGGTCGCTGCGTCCCGTCGCCGCCTGGCCGTTGCCGGCCTTGCGGGACTTCCGGTCGTCGAGCTTGGTGCCGCCGCGCTGGGCCAGCATGTCGGAATAGCCGCCGGCATATTCGACCCATTTGCCCTCGCCGTCGGGCGCGATGATGCTGGTGACCGTGCGATCGAGGAAGTCGCGGTCGTGGCTGACGAGGATCACCGTCCCGGCAAAGCCGGCGACGAGTTCCTGCAACAGTTCGAGCGTTTCCATGTCGAGGTCGTTGGTCGGCTCGTCGAGCACCAGAAGATTGGCCGGACGAGCCAGAACGCGGGCCAGGATCAGACGGGCACGTTCGCCACCCGAGAGTTCGCGCACCGGCGTGCGCGCCTGCTCGGGCTTGAACAGGAAGTCCTTCATGTAGGAAACGACGTGGCGCTGCTCGCCATTGATGACCAGGTTTTCGCCGCGGCCGTCGGTCAGGTAGCTCGACAGCGTCTCGTTCGGGTCGACGGCTTCACGCTTCTGGTCGAGCGTCGCGATCTCCAGATTGACGCCGAGCCGGATGCTGCCGGCATCGGGCTCAAGCTCGCCGGTCAGCATCTTCAGCAGCGTCGTCTTGCCGGCCCCGTTGGGCCCGACCAGACCGATCCGGTCGCCGCGCTGGATGCGTGTCGAGAACCCTTTGACAACCGTCAGTTCGCCAAAGCTCTTGTCGATGTTCTTGGCCTCGATGACCAGCTTACCTGATTCTGCAGCTTCGCTGGCCACCATGGTAGCGACGCCCTCGGCGCCGCGATGGCCGCGGAAGCGCTGGCGCATCGACTGCAACTCGCCGAGCCGGCGCATGTTGCGCTTGCGCCGGGCGGTCACGCCATAGCGCAGCCAGTGCTCCTCGCGCACGATCTGGCGGCCGAGCTTGTGCTGTTCGCGTTCTTCTTCCTCGAGGATCTGGTCGCGCCACTCCTCGAAATGGGCGAAGCCGCGGTCGAGGCGGCGAGTCTGGCCGCGGTCGAGCCAGACCGTGTTGCGGCTGACGCGTTCGAGGAAACGGCGGTCGTGGGAAATCAGGATCAGCGCCGACGACGTGCGGATAAGCTCCTCTTCCAGCCACTCGATCACCGAAAGATCGAGATGGTTGGTGGGCTCGTCGAGCAGCATGATGTCAGGCTCTGGCGCCATCACGCGGGCAAGGGCCGCCCGCCGCGCTTCGCCGCCGGAGAGGTCGCCCGGCTTTTCTTCGCCGGTTAGGCCGAGATGGTCGAGCAGATAGGTGGCGCGATGCGGATCGTCGGCCGGCCCAAGCCCCGCCTCGACATAGGCGCGGACATTGGCGAAGCCGTCCATGTCGGGCGCCTGCGGTAGGTAGCGGATCGTGGCAGAGGGTTGGCGGAACACCTCGCCATCCTGAGCCTCGACCAGGCCGGCCGCGATCTTGAGCAGGGTCGACTTGCCCGAACCATTGCGGCCGACCAGCGCGATCTTGTCGCCAGCAGCGGCGTTCAGGGCCGCGCCGTCGAGCAACGGCATGCCGCCGAAAGTCAGGCGGATGCCGTCGAGATTGAGAAGCGGAGGCGCCATGTTCAGAATTCCGAGGCAGGATAGGGATGGGCGAGAAGCAGCGCGCGGCCGCTCCCGAGCGAGACTCGCAGGTTGCCCCGCACTTCATTGGAAAGCGTCAGCGACGAGCCGAAAGGCACCTCGACACCATTGAGAGGCCATTTCGCCCCCTCTTCGGTGAGGCCGGAGAGTTCGGAAAAGGCGAGCACGGAAAACAGCGTGCCGTCCTCGTAGTCGAAGCTGCGGGTGCCGTGCAGCAACGGATGTGCCTCCTGCAGGCCGCTGGTCAGCAGTACTTCGATGCCGGCTTCGGCAAGCCTGAGCGCCAACGCGAGGTGAAAAAAGGCGTGATCGGCCCGCGCGCCGCCAAAGGCACCAACGAGCACCAGCGACGTGGCCCCGCGCGCCAGCGCTGCGGCAACCGCGAGTTCGCCGTCGGTCTTGTCCTTGTCGGCCGGAAACACCTCGCGCGGAACACCGGCGAAGCGGGGATCGGGCTCGGCCGGCGAGGAGTCGAAGTCGCCCAGCCACAACTCGGGCATCAGGCCGAGGGGTGCGGCGTGGCGGATACCGGAATCGGCCGCAATCACGCGTCCGCCCGCGACCTGACGGTCGAGGCGCGGCGTGCGGACCAACTCGCCGCCAAGGAGTATGATGAACCGGCTCATGGCGAGGGCATTACCAGTCCGGTGGCGGAAACGGAAGGCCGAGACGCTGCCGCGACGGGCAAACTAGCCGCTTGCACGGCCCGTCGCGCCGGCCTATGTGTTGGACCGCTCTAACGGGGTGCCTGTCGCGCTTTTGCGCGTTGGCTGAGAGGCATGGGGAACATCCAGCCAACCCGCTGAACCTGATCCGGTTTGTACCGGCGGAGGGATTAGATGCTTCGGACGCCCGGCGCTTCAAATTCCCTTGCAACACCAATGGAGGAGGCGCCGATGCGCTCGCTAGTCCTGTCCCTGACTTCTGCCCTGGCGCTCGCAGCAAGCGCCTTTGCTGCCGCCGCCGAAGGCAAGCTCACCATCTACACCTATGACAGCTTCAACTCCGAATGGGGCCCAGGCCCGCAGGTGAGGAAGGCCTTCGAGGCCGAATGCGGCTGCGAAGTGGATTTCGTTTCGGTTGCCGACGGCGTGGCGCTGCTCAACCGCGTCAAGCTCGAGGGTGCCGCGACCAAGGCCGATATCGTGCTCGGCCTTGATACCAACCTGACCGCCGAGGCCAAGGCGACCGGCCTGTTTGCCCCGCACGGCGTGATCGGCGACGACGTCAAGGTTCCCGGTGACTGGAAGGACGATACCTTCGTTCCCTATGACTACGGCTATTTCGCCGTCGTCTACGACACCGACAAGCTGAAGAACCCGCCGAAAAGCCTGAAGGAGCTGGTTGAGGGCGATCCCGAGCAGAAGATCGCCATCCAGGATCCGCGCACCTCGACGCCGGGTCTGGGCCTGCTGCTCTGGGTCAAGTCGGTCTATGGCGACAAGGCGCCGGAGGCCTGGGCCAAGCTCAAGGGCCGCGTGCTGACCGTCACGCCGGGCTGGAGCGAAGCCTATGGCCTGTTCACCAAGGGCGAGGCGCCGATGGTGCTGTCCTACACCACCTCACCGGCCTACCACATGGTCGCCGACAACACCGAGCGCTACCAGGCCGCATCCTTCGAGGAAGGCCACTACCTGCAGATCGAGGTCGCCGGCGTTACCACCAATGGCGCCAAGAACCCGCTGTCGGAAAAGTTCATGGCCTTCATGACCGGCCCGGCGTTCCAGGACGTCATCCCAGAAACCAACTGGATGCTGCCGGCCGGCAAGACCGACAAGCCGCTCAACCCCGCCTTCGACAAGCTGGTGAAGCCGGGCAAGACCTTGCTGTTCAGCCCCGACGAGGTGGCGGCCAATCGCAAGGCCTGGGTCGACGAATGGCTGGGCGTGATGAGCAAGTAAGCGGCTCATCAACTGGCGATGGCTGCGCTTGAACACCCCCCTCTGGCTTGCCGGCCATCTCCCCCTCAAGGGGGGAGATTAGCTGTGGCGCTGCCGCCGCCAACCTTAAGCGTTGCAGACAGCGAGCAGGTGTTGAAGCTGCCGATCTCCCCCCTTGAGGGGGAGATGGCCGGCAGGTCAGAGGGGGGTGCGACGAGGCTCAACCTCAGCCGACTTGGTGGCCGATCATGCGGGTAAGCCGTCGAGACCCCCGCGTCATCGCCGGCACGCTCGCGCTCGCCGCCATAGGCATCCTGATCGGCGGCGCCTTTGCCGGGCTCGGCATCGAGGCCCTGCGCAACCCCGAAGGGGCTGTCGCCGCCTTCGACGGCTATCTCTTCCGCGTCGCGCGCTTCACGCTGTGGCAGGCGCTGCTGTCGACGCTCTTGTCCGTCGTACCGGCGATCCTGGTTGCGCGCGCCCTGTCGCGGCATCCGCAATTTCCCGGCCGTGGGCTGATCCTGCGCCTGTTTGCCGTGCCGCTCGCCCTGCCGGCGATCGTTGCTGCTCTAGGCATCCTGACGCTTTACGGCCGCGCCGGCTTCTTCGCCGCGCCGCTGGCCACGCTGACCGGGGGCACCTGGCCCGGCATCTACGGGCTATCAGGCATTCTGATCGCCCATGTCTTCTTCAACCTGCCGCTGGCGACACGGCTGATGCTGGAGGCGCTGCAGACCGTGCCGGCGGACCAGTGGCGGCTGGCGAGCCAGCTCGGCATGGGTGCTCGCGCGAGCTTCCGGCTGATCGAATGGCCGGCAATGCGCGCAGCCCTGCCCGGCATCGCCGGGCTAGTGTTCATGCTGTGCATCACCTCCTTCACCATCGTCTTGACGCTTGGCGGCGGACCGGCTGCCACCACGCTGGAAGTGGCAATCTACCAGGCACTGCGCTTCGACTTTGACCCCGCCCGCGCCGTGGCGCTGACGCTGCTGCAGATCGGCCTCACCGCCATCGTAGTGCTCGCGCTGATGCGGCTCGGCGCCAACACGACGGGCGATGCCAACCTGTCGGTCGTGCGACGCAGCTTCATCGAAACCAAAGGCCGAGAGAAGCTATTCAACGCCACCGTCATCGTCCTCGCACTGCTGTTCGTCTTCGGCCCCATGCTGGCGACGGTCGTCTCCGGCCTGGAGGCAGACCTTGGCCGATTGGCCAGCGAAACATCGGTCCGGCGCGCCACGCTGACCAGCATCGTGCTCGCCTCGCTTTCGGCGACACTTGCCTGCGCACTTTCGCTGTCGCTCGTCATGGCGCGCAGGGCGCTTGCGACCGGCCGCCCGGCGGACAAGAGATCGTTGCTGGAACGGATGACCGACACTGGCGCCGGCTTCGTGCTGGTCGTGCCGCCGATCGTCGTCGGCGCCGGCTGGTTCATTCTCGTGCGGCAGAGCGTCGATGTCTTCGCGCTGGCACCAGTGATGGTCGTCGCGGTCAATGCGGTGATGGCGATGCCGTTTGCCGTCCGCGCCATACGCCCCGCCCATGATGCCGCTGCCGAGCGCCACGAACGGCTCTGCGCCCAGCTCGGCATTTCCGGCTGGGGCCGCCTGCGGCTGATCGACTGGCCAGTTCTCAGGCGTCCGCTCGCCACCGCCTTTGCCTTCGCAATGGCACTGTCGCTCGGCGACCTCGGCGTCATCGCCCTGTTCGGCAGCGATGCCGTGCAGACGCTGCCCTATCTTCTGCTCGCGCGCATGGGCAGCTACCGGACCGCCGATGCCGCCGGCCTGGCGCTGATGCTGGGGTTGTTGTGCCTTGCCTTGATGATGCTCGCCGACCGTCTCGGCAGGGGGACTTCGAAATGACCTCGACCAATGCAGCCGTGAGGCTCGATCAGGTGGTGTTCAGCTACAGCGAGACCATGGTGCGCTTCGACGTGGCCTTCGCGGCCGGCGAGATCACCGCGATCATGGGGCCGAGCGGCGCCGGCAAGTCAACGCTGCTCAACCTCGTCGCCGGCTTCGAGACGCCGCGCGAAGGCCGGGTGCTGATCGGCAGCGAGGACGTGACCGGCTTGCCACCGGCCCGCCGTCCGGTCTCCATGGTGTTCCAGGAGAACAATCTGTTTGCCCATCTCGACGTGACCAGCAATGTCGGGCTCGGTCGCTCCCCGGCTCTGCGTCTTACGGCAAGCGACAGGCATGACGTGGGCGCAGCGTTGGCCCGCGTCGGCCTTGCCGGCATGGACAAACGCCTGCCCGCCGAGTTGTCGGGCGGCGAGCGCCAACGCGTGGCCCTGGCCCGCGTATTGGTGCGCGACCGGCCGGTCCTGCTGCTGGATGAACCTTTTGCCTCGCTTGGACCAGCCTTGCGCGAGGACATGCTGGAGCTTGTAGCTGACGTCCACGCAGAACGGCGCATGACCGTGCTTTTTGTGACACACCAGCCCGAAGACGCGAGAAAGCTGGGCGAAAACATGGTTTTCATCGAAGCAGGCACCGTGGCCGCCTCGGGCAAGACTGCTGATTTCTTTGACAATTCCGGACCGGATGCGTTCCGGTGCTACATCGGCGGCGAAAAGCGCTGACACAATCACGCCAGATTGCCCGGAAGCGGACATAATTTTCAGCCAAATCGCCGGGGTGGAGACGGGTGCCTTATTGTGTCTGCGAGGTGAGTGTGGCTAGGTCCACGCAACACCGCCGGGTCATGCTTCGCCTCTGCCCGGTTGACTGAAAGGAAGCTGTCCTGCCTACCCGCCGCCACGGCCAGATCGAAATGAGCACGCCACGCCGCACGCGACTAGCTATCGCGGTTGCGCTTTCGGCGCTGGTTGCCGGCTGCCAGGCGCTCAACCCGACCGACCTGCGCGAGTCGGGCTTCCAGCCATCCAACAATCCGGTGACGGTCGACAACGTCTCGCGCTACGACAAGCTCGCCGAGATCGCCAAGGGCCAGCATCCACGCATTCTCGCCACCTATGGCGGCGAGTATTCCGATCCCAAGCTGGAACGCATGGTCGCCAAGGTGGTCGGCAGCCTAACGACCGTGTCGGGCAATCCGAACCAGACCTACCGCATCACCATTCTCAACTCGCCCAACGTCAACGCCTTCGCGCTGCCGGGTGGCTATCTCTACGTGACGCGCGGGCTTCTGGCGCTCGCCAATGATTCGGCTGAGCTCGCCGCCGTCATCGCCCACGAGATGGGCCACGTCACCGCCAACCACGGCATCCAGCGCCAGCAGAAGGAAGCCGAGGAAGTTCTGGCGACCAAAGTCGTCACCGACGTGCTCGGCGAAAGCCCGACCGCCAAGGCAGCCCTTATCCGCGGCAAGCTGCGGCTCGCCCAGTTCTCGCGCAATCAGGAGCTGGAAGCCGACGGCATCGGCATCAAGATGAGCGGCGAGATCGGCTACGACCCCTTCGCGGCCGGGCGCTTCCTGCAGTCCATGGCAGCCTACAGCGACCTGCGCGCGGTCAGCGGCGCTACCGACGCCAGCCTCGACTTCCTGGCAAGCCACCCGAACGCGCCGCAGCGCATCGACCTAGCCCAGCGCCACGCCCGCAACTTCGGCGCGCCCGGCATCGGCCAGCGCGATCGCGATTCCTTCCTTGCCGGTGTCGACGGGCTGCTGTTCGGAGATACGCCTGATGAAGGCTATGTGCGCGGCACCACCTTCCTGCACCCCAAGCTCGGCATCTCGTTCTCGGTGCCGCAGGGCTTCGTCATAGACAACACGGCTGCCGCGGTCACCGCCACGGGCCCGAACAACGTAGCCATCCGCTTCGACGGGGTGAGCATCAACAGCAAACTGTCACTGCCCGACTATGTCCGCAGCGGCTGGGTGGCAGGCCTCGACCCTGCAAGCGTGCGTTCGGCAACGGTCAACGGCAACGAAACGGCATTCGCCCGCGCCAGCGCCGAGGGCTGGCAGTTCGACATCATGGTGACCCGCGCCGGCGATCAGGTCTACCGGCTGCTGACGGCGGCGCCGACGGCAAGTCCGGACCTTGACAGCATGGCCCGTTCGGTGAGCTCGAGCTTCCATGTCATGACGGCGGCGGAAAAGGCGGCGCTCAAGCCGCTGCGCATCCGCGTCGTCACCGTGCAGCCCGGCCAGACCATGGGCTCACTCGCCGCCAGCATGGTCGGCGTCGACCGCAAGCTCGACCTGTTCCGTGTGCTTAACGCACTTGGCCCAGGGGCTACGCTTTCGGCCGGCGACAAGGTCAAGATCGTCACCGACAGGTAGCGGCTCAGGCCGACACGAAGTCGGCGCTCTGCCTGACGAGGGCCGACTTCAGCTTCTCCATCGCCCGGGTCTCGATCTGACGGACCCGCTCCTTGGAGATGCCGAGCGAGGTTCCGAGCTCTTCGAGGGTCGCGCCCTCCTCGGTCAGCCGGCGCTCCTCGATGATCTGCAGTTCGCGCGCATTGAGCACGCGCAGCGCATCGCGCAGCCAGCATGAACGCCGCTCGATGTCGATTGCGTCGCCGACGAGTTCGTCGGGTAGCGGCGCATCGGAAACCAGCAGATCCATCCGCTCGCCGGCATCGCCGTCGTCATTGAGCGGTGCGTTGAGCGAAGTGTCGGGCACGGACAGACGCATATCCATCAGCGCGACATCAGCCTCCGAGACGCCGAGTGCTACCGAGATTTCCTGATAGGCGGAAGTGCCGCCGATCGGCCCGCCGCCCTGCGCGAGACGCGCCCGCATCCGCCTCAGGTTGAAGAACAGCGACTTTTGTGCCGAACTGGTGCCACCCCTGACAATCGACCAATTGCGCAGGATATAGTCCTGCATCGATGCCCTGATCCACCACGTGGCATATGTCGAAAACCGCACTTCTCGGCCGGGATCGAAGCGGGCAGCAGCTTCCAGGAGCCCGACATGGCCTTCCTGGATAAGGTCACCCAGCGGCAGGCCGTAGCGCCTAAACTTGACCGCCATGGCAATGACGAGCCTCATATGCGCAGTGGCGATGCGGCTGAGGGCATCCTCGTCATTGTGCTCCTTCCAGCGAATGGCCAGTTCGAGTTCCTCGCCCCGCTCCAGATAGGGTGCCCGCGACGCGGCCTTCAGCATCATCTGCTCGCCGGCCAGTATTGCCCGATCCATGCCCATGACGTGCTCTCTCGTCGAGTGGATTGCCAAGCTGGTGCGGGGGTCTCCGCCATCGATAATCAATGCATGCCCGCGGGTCTTTAACGCGGCATGATGGTTAATGTTCCCCGTCGGGCGGACACAGGATTCTCAAACGACACGGCCGGCGACGGGCGGCCGGACACAAAAAAAACCCGGCCAATGGCCGGGTTTTTTTTCGCAGTCTCGGTGGAAGACCGATCAGGCAGCTTCTTCCTGGTCGGCGTCCGCTTCCTCGTTGTCGGCCTTGGCGCCGCGCTTCGGACCCTTGTTGAGGTTGGCCTCGATGAGATGCACGGCCTCGGTTTCCGACAAGCGGTTGACGGCCGCCAACTCGCGCGCCATGCGATCGAGCGCAGCTTCATAAAGCTGGCGCTCGGAATAGGACTGCTCCGGCTGGTTGTCGGCACGGTAGAGATCGCGCACGACTTCCGAGATCGAGATCAGATCGCCGGAATTGATCTTTGCATCATATTCCTGCGCGCGGCGCGACCACATGGTGCGCTTGACGCGGGCGCGGCCCTGAACGACCTTCAGCGCGCGCTCGACATAGTCCGTCTCGGAAAGCTTGCGCATGCCGATGGAGGTCGCCTTGGCGACCGGCACCTTGAGCCGCATCTTGTCCTTCTGGAAATCGATCACGAACAGCTCGAGCTTGTGTCCCGCCACTTCCTGCTCGTCGATGGACACGATCTGGCCGACGCCATGCGCCGGATAGACGATGAACTCACCGGTCTTGAAACCATGACGCGCTGCGGATTTCTTCTGCGGGATGGTAGTTGCCATACGCCCTGAACTCCTTCTAATAACACCGGCCCGCCGAGGCCGGCTGAACGAGGGTGGCCGCAATCGCGACCTTGTACCGCACGACAATCGACCCCCAATCGGAGAGCCTGGAGCTGCAAGCCGCGAACGCAGCGGCCGCTGGCCCCAGATTGCTCTGGTCCAGATTGAGGTTGTCACCTTTCAGTGATTTAGGCTTCGAGCCATAGATCGACGTTGTGTCATCGGCATGTTGACTAAGCCCTAACACAAAAAGTCGGAAGAATCAAGGTTTTGCTGCATATGCGCGGCCGCTACCGCGTCAAGGGACAGCGATAGCGTAAAAACCAGACATTCGGCGCTCGTGGGCGCGCCGCCCTCAGTTACCCTCGCCGGGCGCTTCTGAGAAGTACTTTTCGAACTTGTCCGCGACGCCGTCGAATTCCTTGGCCTCGGGCAACTCGGGTTTCTTGGTCGTCAGGTTCGGCCACTTGCTCGCGTATTCGGTGTTGATCTGAAGCCATTTGTCCAGGCCCGGCTCGGTGTCGGGCTTGATCGCGTCAGCCGGACATTCGGGCTCGCAAACACCGCAATCGATGCATTCGTCGGGATGGATGACGAGCATGTTCTCGCCTTCGTAGAAGCAGTCGACGGGACAGACCTCGACACAGTCGGTGTACTTGCACTTGATGCAATTGTCGGTGACGACGTAGGTCATGCGGCAGGCTCCGGGACTTCCCGTAGTTCAATCGATGTCGGTGAGGTAGACCCTTTGCCAGGCTGTTGCAAGGGCGGCTTTTCCGCGCAATGCGCCATTGGCGAAACGCAATTCTCAACTTTCCGGCATCGAACTTAGGCGCTGCCTCAGTCGCCGCGCAAACGGTCGGTGGCGCGTCGTTCCTTTTTTGTCGGACGCCCGCTGCCCGCTTCGCGCAGCGGCGGCCTGGCATCGGGCGGCGCCTCACCCTTCGGCGTCGGCGCCGGCGACAGATCCTCGTAGAGCAACCGCGCCTCTTCGGCCGGGCCACGCCGCTCGCCCGGAAACAAGACCTTGTAGACGAGGATGCGCCGGTCGAGCGTGATCGTCAGCACATCGCCGGTCTTGACGACATCGGAGGCCTGGTCGAGCTTTCGGCCGCTCAGCCTGACGCCGCCGCTCTGCACCAGCTTGGCGCCGAGCGAACGCGATTTGACCGCGCGCGAGAAGAACAGCCACTTGTCGATGCGCTGTCTTCCCTCGCCCGCCAAGGCAGCTACTTCTTGAGCTGGTCGCGAAGCGCGGCGAGCTTGGCGAAGGGCGAATCCGGATCGATTCGCACCGGCCGTTCCTCGCGCGGCTTCTGCTGGAACGACGGCTTGCCCTTGAAGCCGCCCCTGTCGTTCCCGTGCTTGTCGCCCCCATGCTTTTCGCCGCCGGGCCGCTCGCCACGGCCACGATTCTCGGGACGTCCACCCTCGCCCTGCGGCTTGCCGCCAGGTTTGCGGTCGAAGCGCGGGCGCTCCCGGCCCTCGCCGCGTTCACGCTCGCCGCGGTTGCCCTCGCCCTGACGGGCTGCAGGAGCATTGCGCTGGTCGCGCTGGCCGCCGCGCGGACGGTTGTCGTTGCGGTGGCGCGGGCGCTGCTCGAAGCGCCCCTGGCGCCAGATCAGGATCGGCTTGGGCTCTTCGGCCTGTTCTGCCGCAGCGGCTTCAACCGGCGCCGCTTCGGCTGCGGGGGCTTCGGCGGCGATAGCTGCCTCCGGCGCGGCCTCAGATACAACGCTTTCAGGCGCAGGCTCGGCAATGGCCACTGCGTGCTCGGCAGCGGGCTCAGACGGCTGCTCGGCAACAGGCACCTGCTCGGCAACGTCGGCTACTGCCTGCTCCACGGTTTCGCTGGTTTCGACGACAGGCTCCGCCGCAACCTCGGCGGCTTCGCCGGTTGCGACAGCCTCGGTCGCTGCCACCTTGGCGGCCGCGGCACGCTCTGCAGCCTCACGCGCGGCCGCATCGATCGACTCGAGCTTTTCCTTGACCTCGGCAGCGGGCTTGGGTTCGGCGCGATAGCCGAGCCCCTTGAGGATTTCCTCCATGTCGTCGCCGGTGGCACCGAGGATCGACATCATCTGCGGGGTGACGATGAACGCGCTACCGTCATAGGCACCGTCAGGACGAGCGCCAGTGCCCTGCTTCCAAGACAGCGCCGGACGGATCAGGTCTGCCAGGCGCTCGAGAATGTCGACACGCACGGCGCGCCGGCCGAGATTGCGGAAGCCGGCAAGCTTGTAGAAAGTCTTGTCGAAGCTCTGGTCGATGACCACCGAGGTGCGGCCAGCGGCGAGCGCGTGGACCACGTCGCCAAAGCCCGGCTTGTCCTTGCCATCGTTCTTGAGCGCCCACAGCAGCGTCACCAGCCCGGCCGGAGCCGGCTTGATCAGCGCCGGCACGAAGACATGGTAGGCGCCGAAACGCACGCCGAGCCGGCGCAGCGCCGCCCGGCCCTCCTGGTCGAGCGACTTCACCTCTTCGGCGATGTCGCGGCGATTGATCAGGCCGAAATTCTCGACCAGCTGGAAAGCGATGCCGCGACCGATGCCCGAAAGCTGCTCGGCCGACTTGAGATCGACCAGCGGCTTGAGCAAAAGCTCGATCTGGAAATTGACGAAACGGTCGGCGCGGGCGGCGACCTTGTCGCGCGCCGGTCCGGTCAGCTGTTCGTCGGCCAGCAGCACGACGCGCGGCTTGAGCGCATCCTCGCCTTCGACCAGCGTACCGATCGGCGCGCCGATCCAGCGCAGGACGCCGTCAGAGCCAAGCGCGATGTCGCCATTCGGCGCTGCCGAAAAGCGCTCGGCGCGATTGTCGAACTCGGTGGCAAGCGCCTTCTGGGCAGCCGTGCGCACTGCCTTGGCGTCCTCGCCGCCCGCACTCTGGTCGGCGGTAAAACGGAACCCTTGCAGTTCGCCGACATGGTGGCCCTCGACGAGGACGGTTCCGGACGGGCTGATTTCGGCTTCAAGCATAGTATTTTCTCTAAGGCGGCGCATGAGGACGGAAGTCCTGCGGTCTACAAAGCGTTTCGTCAACCGCTCATGCAGCGCATCTGACAATCTGTCCTCGATGTCGCGTGTTTTTTCCTGCCAGTGTGCCGGATCGGCCAGCCATCCAGGGCGATTGGAGACAAAAGTCCAGGTCCGGATCTGGGCGATCCGATGCGAAAGCGTGTCGATATCGCCCTCGGTGGAATCGGCCCGACGGACCTGTTCGGCCATATAGTTCTCGTCGACATGGCCGCGTCGGGCAAGATCGTCATAGATCGAGGCGATGAGATCGGCGTGTTGCGCCGGAGCGATCTTGCGGTAGTCGGGCAGCGCACAGGCTTCCCAGAGAAGCGCGACGCGCTCGCGATTTGTGGCGAGCGAGCGGATCTCGGGGTCGCGCGAAAGATGCTCGAGCGCCTGGGCATCGACCGCCGGCAAGGCGCGGGTCAGCCCCTCGACGGGTGCCACCGTGTCGATGGAGCGCTTGAGCGCATCGATGCTGGCGAAGTCGAACTGGGCGGTGCGCCACTGCAGCACCTTCACCGGATCGAATTCATGCGCCTCGATCCGTTCGACCAGTTCCTCGTCCAGCGGATCGACCCGGCCGGTGACGCCGAAGGTACCGTCACGCAAATGGCGGCCGGCGCGCCCGGCGATCTGGCCAAGCTCGGCGGCGGTGAGCTGGCGATACTGGTAGCCGTCGAATTTGCGGTTCTGGGCGAAGGCGACATGATCGACGTCGAGGTTCAGGCCCATGCCGATGGCGTCGGTGGCGATCAGGTAGTCGACATCGCCGGACTGGTAGAGCGCCACCTGGGCATTGCGAGTGCGCGGGCTGAGTGCCCCCAGCACCACGGCAGCACCGCCCTGCTGGCGCCGGATCAGCTCGGCAATGCCATAGACCTCGTCGGCGGAGAACGCGACGATGGCCGAGCGGCGCGGCAGCCGCGTCAGCTTCTTGGAACCGGCATAGGCGAGATGCGACAAGCGCGGCCGGGTGACGACCGAGATGCCCTTGAGCAGCTTTTCGAGGATGCCGCGCATGGTGGCGGCCCCCAGCAGCAGCGTTTCCTGCCGGCCGCGCAGATTGAGAATGCGGTCGGTGAAGATATGGCCGCGCTCGAGATCGCCTGCGAGCTGGACCTCGTCGATGGCGACAAAGGCCGCATCGGTCTGGCGCGGCATGGCTTCGACCGTACAGACCGAATACCGCGCACCGGCCGGCACGATCTTTTCCTCACCAGTGACGAGCGCCACCTTGTGCGCACCGACCTTTTCGCACAGCCGGCCGTAGACTTCGCGGGCGAGCAGCCGGAGCGGCAGGCCGATGACGCCGCTTTCATGCGCAATCATGCGCTCGATGGCGAGATGGGTCTTGCCTGTGTTGGTCGGCCCCAGTACGGCCGTGACATCGCGTCCTGTCAGGATCAGCGGGTCGTTCTGCTTGGGATGCACATTCATTTCAAGGAACCGCCCTCAGCGCCAGGACAAGCCCAGCGTTGTGGCGCTTGCAGCGCCGACTGGACACATAGGGACTTGTGCGCCAAAGCGAAAGCAGAATGTTCCGAATTAAGAGTTGGAACGAGTCTGGAACGAATCAGCGACGAATCACTGACTCCCGGTGATTCAGGTTTTGTTCACCGCAACATATGGACATTCCAGTGGCAAGCGGCACCACATGCAGAATCACTAAAGTGACCGGCCGCGCGTTCGGGCACCATGCTGTTAACCTTTGCGGGCCAGCCGCGGCGACCGACCAATGAGCTCGGCGCAAAATTATGAATTTGTTGATTTTTCCTATCGCCGCATTAATGGCGAGACCGCCTACCTGGCGCATTTGATTAAGACTTGAACCAAATGCGGAACGAATCGGCGACGAATCACTGATCCGCCAGATTTCCCGTTTTGTTCACTGCTAGATATTGTGCCCCAGCGCCCACCGACACCGATTTTGGCACACGACCTGCCTGAAGCGCGGCACGACGCCAGACCAAGGTGTTAACCTTTACGTGCCAGGCCGGCACACACTTCGCTCAACGGGCGCTTTGGCGATCGCAGTTCATTCAGGAACCGCATTTGCAACAAGGAAACGGCGCCTCGCGGCGCCGCTTCCTGTTCACCGATCCGACATTGATGGCTAGCCCGCTATATACTGCCCGCCATTGGCGGTGAGCGTGGCACCGGTGATGAAGCCCGACCCCTCGGACGCCAGGAACACCACGCAGCGCGCGATCTCCTCCGGCTCGCCAAGGCGGCCGACCGGGATCTGGGCGATGATTCCCTCGCGCACCTTCTCCGGCACCGCCATGACCATGTCCGTGGCGATATAGCCGGGGCAGATAACGTTGACGGTAATGCCGGCGCGCGCGCCCTCCTGGGCCAGGGCCTTGGTGAAGCCGATGTCGCCGGCCTTGGAGGCCGAATAGTTGGCCTGGCCGGCCTGGCCCTTCTGGCCGTTGATCGAGGAGATGGTGATGACGCGGCCGAACTTGCGGTCGCGCATGCCGCTCCACAGCGGATGGGTCATGTTGAAGACGCCGTGCAGATTGGTGTCGATGACCTCCCGCCACTGCTCGCGCGTCATCTTGTGGAACATCGCATCGCGCGTGATGCCGGCATTGTTGACCAGCACCGAGACCGGGCCGAGATCCGCCTCAACCTGCCTGATGCCGGCCTCGCAGGCATCATAGTCGGCGACCGACCATTTGTAGACGGGGATGCCCGTCTCCGCCTTGAACTTCTGCGCGGCCTCGTCGTTGCCGGCATAGTTGGCAGCAACGGAGTAACCGGCGTTTTTCAGGGCGATCGAAATCGCAGCACCGATGCCGCGCGAACCGCCAGTGACGAGTGCAACCTTGCTCATGTGTTTCCCCTTCTCTTGCTTGGTATTTCGCCCGCTCTGGTGACAGGCTTATGAAGACAAAAAGGGCGGCACCTTGGCCGCCCTTTGTTGTTTTTGCTCTACATCGCTTCGACACACATCGCGACGCCCATGCCGCCGCCGATGCATAGGGTGGCGAGCCCCTTCTTCGCGCTGCGTCGCCGCATTTCGTAGACCAGCGTGTTGAAGATGCGGGCGCCCGACGCGCCGACCGGGTGGCCGATGGCAATCGCCCCGCCATTGACGTTGACGATCGACGGATCCCAGCCCATGTCCTTGTTGACCGCGCAAGCCTGGGCAGCGAAGGCCTCGTTGGCCTCGACAAGGTCGAGATCGCCGACCGACCAGCCGGCCTTTTCGAGCGCCTTGCGCGAAGCCGGGATCGGGCCGGTGCCCATGATCTGCGGATCGACGCCGGCGGTTGCCCAGGAAACGACGCGGACGAGCGGGGTGAGGCCGCGGCGCACAGCCTCGGCTTCGCTCATCAGCACAACGGCGGCAGCGCCATCATTGATGCCGGATGCGTTGCCGGCCGTGACCGTGCCTTCCTTGTCGAAGGCCGGCTTCAGCTTGGCAACGGCGTCCAGCGTCGTGCCGTGGCGGATATATTCGTCCTGGTCGACGATGGTGTCGCCCTTGCGGCCCTTGATGGTGACGGGGACGATCTCGTCCTTGAACTTGCCGGCCTTCTGGGCCGCCTCGGCCTTGTTCTGCGAGGCGACCGCGAACTGGTCCTGCTCGTCGCGGGTGAGCTGCCACTGGCGGGCGACGTTCTCGGCGGTAGTGCCCATGTGGTAGCCGTAGAAGGCGTCGGTCAGTCCGTCCTTGATCATGGTGTCGAGCATCTTGAAGTCGCCCATCTTCACGCCACCGCGCAGATGCTGGCAGTGCGGCGCCATCGACATCGATTCCTGGCCGCCGGCGACGATGATCCTGGCATCGCCCGTGGCGATCTGCTGCATGCCGATGGCGATGGTGCGCAGGCCCGAGCCGCAAAGCTGGTTGAGGCCCCATGAGGTCGCTTCCTGCGGGATGCCGGCAGCCATCGCGGCCTGGCGCGCGGGATTCTGGCCCTGACCGGCGGTCAGGATCTGGCCAAGGATGACTTCATCGACCTCCTTGGGATCGACGCCGGCACGGGCCAGCGCTTCCTTGATTGCCACGGCTCCGAGTTCGTGGGCCGGCGTGTTGGCGAAGGCGCCGTTGAAAGAGCCGACCGCCGTGCGGGCCGCGCTGACGACGACGATGGAGGAAGAGGAGGACATGTTTCTCTCCAGAAGTGGTGAAACGAGGTGGCTTGTTGTGTCGAGGGTGTTCGTATCCACCACTTTTCTTGCCCGTTCCAGGACCCGAGTCAAACCGGAAAATCGGCTGACGGCTCATGCTGCGCTTGCGCTGCAGCAATGCTGCGCAGCATTTTTTGCCGGCGCTGCGCGGCGATTGCTTCTTGCACTGCACAAATCGCTTGGATTTGCGCTTGCTTTGCGCTTATCCTGCTGCCGAGGGCAATGTTACCGGCTGCTTACACGGCATTCCGGTCTTCCGGGGGAGGATACTGATGCCTGCAAAGAATGAGCCGGTCGTGATCAAGAAATATGCCAACCGGCGTCTCTACAACACCGGCACGAGTACATATGTGACGCTCGAGGACTTGGCCGAAATGGTCAAGAAGGGCGAGGAGTTCACCGTCCAGGACGCCAAGACGGGTGAGGACATCACGCATCCCGTGCTGACGCAGATCATTTTCGAGCTGGAGAACAAGGACGGGCAGAACATGCTGCCGATCCCGTTCCTGCGGCAGCTGATTTCCTTCTATGGCGACCAGATGCAGATGGTCGTGCCGAGCTTCCTCGAGCAGTCGATGATTGCCTTCGCCAAGGAGCAGGAACGCTTCCGTGAGCAGATGAACTCGGCCTTCGGCAAGACGCCGATGGATATGATGAAGGGCGCCACGCCGATGAAGGCGCTGGAGGAGCAGACGCGCCGCAACATGGAAATGTTCCAGAACGCGATGCGCATGTTCACCCCCTTCCCGATGCCCAATGGCAACGGCGCTTCCGCCGAACCGGCGAAGAAGGAAGCCGCGCCCGAGAAGGCGGACGATCTCAGGGAACTCAAGGAACAGATCGCCGCAATGCAGCGCAAGATCGATTCGATGGGGTGAGGCACGGTCGGCCTAAGGCCGACAAAAAGCCAACTGCTTGGCTTTTTGAGTGCCGAACGCCCGGAGCGACAGCGAAGGGCCGGGCCCCGTTCGAAGGGCGCGAACGCCGGGGAGCCGCCGGAGGCAGCGGGCCCCCGGCCGGGGCTGGCTCGTAGATCAAGCCCATCAGATCACGCCAGATCGATCCGGCAGCCTTACTGGCTGACAATAGTCAAACGCACAAAAAGAAAGGACCGGCCAAGCCGGTCCTTTCCAAATAGGCCCGTCCAAAAAAAGCTGTCTCAGCTTTCCTTGGGCGTCAGCACCTGGCGACCGCGATACATGCCGGTCTTCAGGTCGATGTGATGCGGACGGCGCATTTCGCCGGAGTTCTTGTCCTCGACGTAGGTCGGGGCCTTCAGCGCATCGGCCGAACGGCGCATACCGCGCTTGGAGGGGGAGGTTTTTCGTTTTGGAACAGCCATGGATACACTCCACTAATCGGTCAAGTGACCCTGTCCGCCCTCGTGAAAGGGCCGTTTCCAAGGCCGGATACTAAGATAAGTTGGCGAGCCTATACACGTCGAAACCGAGCTTGACCAGCCCGAACCGACTCTTTTTTCGGCCAAGGCGCGTGCCCGGCTAATCGAGGCACTGCACATAGGCGCCGGCCTTGCCCGCACGGCGCTCGATGACGGAAGCCAGCCGCTTGAGTCCGGGGCCAGGCTTGGCCGGGTTGCGCGCGAGCGGATTGGGCAGGGTCACCGCAAGCAGTGCGGCCTGGCGCCGGGTCAGCTTGCTCGCCGGCTTGCCGAAATAATGCTGCGAGGCGGCCTCGATGCCATAGATGTTGGGGCCCCATTCGGCGATGTTGAGATAGATCTCCATGATCCGGCGCTTGGACATCAGCGCATCGAAATAGATCGCCAGCGGCAGCTCGGCGGCCTTGCGGAGGAAGGAGCGGCCGTTCCAGAGGTAGAGGTTCTTCACCGTCTGCATCGGAATGGTCGACGCACCGCGGGTCGACTCGCCGTCGAGCGCGTCGTTGATGACGCCCTTCAACTCGCCGAGATCGACACCCCTATGGAAACAGAACTGGCCGTCCTCCGACATGATGACCGAATGGGCCAGCACGGGCGCGATATCGTCGAGCGGCACCCATTGCCGGTCATAGCCCTGCAGCGTGACGAGGTCCTTGATCATCAGCGTCGAGATCGGGCGGACGAAGGGCGGCAGGTAGAGGATGGTGAGCACGATCGGCAGCGCAGCCATGAGTGCGGCGGCAAGCGCCCCCAGCCGCACCCAGCGAGGCAGGCTCGCACGCGAGGAGAACCCGCGCCTTGCTCCCATCTCCAGCCTTTCGGTTTCCGGCTCTATGATCGGTTCTGCCAACCCGCCTGCCCTTGCCTGTCAGCCATTCGGCATAAAGGCGCTTGGCTTCTTGCGCAATGACTGACTGTCGGCTACCGCTCGCCGCCATGACGATCGACAGCGATATCATGTTCGAAACCGCACTCGGGCTGCGCGCTGACGCGGTTGAAGCGCAATTGCGGCTTCTGCTCGACGAGCGCGTCCTGCCCAGCGAGATTGTGCGGCCCGCGCATCTGATGGCGGCGATGCGCCATGGCGCGCTCAACGGCGGCAAGCGGCTCAGGCCCTTCCTGGTTCTGGAAAGTGCGGCCCTTTTCGACGGCGACGGCGAGGCGGCGCTGCGTATCGCGACCGCGCTCGAATGCGTGCACTGCTATTCGCTCATCCATGACGACCTGCCGGCGATGGACGACGACGACATGCGCCGCGGCCAGCCAACGGTTCACAAGGCCTTCGACGAGGCAACGGCAATCCTGGCCGGCGACGGACTTCTGACCTATGCCTTCGACCTCATCGCCGACGAAGCGACGCCGCTGCCGGCCGAACGCCGGGCCGCCCTGGTGCTGGCGCTCGCCCGCGCAGCCGGTCCGGGCGGCATGGTCGGCGGCCAGGCGCTCGACCTCGACGCCGAGCGCAACAAGCCCGACGAAGCCGGCATCATCCGGCTGCAGGCGATGAAGACCGGCGCGCTGATCCGCTTTGCCTGCGAAGCCGGCGCGATCATCGCCGACGCCCCTGCCGCCGACCGCGACAGGCTGGCCGAATTCGGCTCGGCGATCGGGCTCGCCTTCCAGCTCGCCGACGATCTGCTCGACCTCACCGCCGACGCCAAGACCATGGGCAAGGCCACCGGCAAGGACGACGCTGCCGGCAAGGCGACGCTGGTGTCTCTGCACGGCCCCGAATGGGCACGAGCGCAGCTGGACGGACTGGTGACGCAAGCGCATGAATTGCTCGAGCCGTTCGGCGAACGGGCAATCATGCTCAAGGCCGCAGCAAGCTTCGTCGCCAGCCGCAACAGCTGATCCCAAGCACTATCCTAGGGTGTTGCCTGCGCGAGCACCTCGCGCGGGTGAGAATCTCTTAATATTAATAGTGTCTATTCCTGCCCCATAAAGTTGTGCGTATGTGTTTGGGGTTGCGCATGCCAGAGCACTCGTCATTCATCCGTTCGATTCGGATCAGATACCTGTCGGGTCTGCTGATCTTCGGGCTCGCCTCCACCGCCGTCGTGATTGCCTTCAGCCAGGGCAACGCCTATCGCCGCAGCGTCGACGCCATCGCCGGCGACCTCCTGTCCTTCACTCGCGACCTGCGCAACGCTGCCAACTTCGCCGAGACAACGCCCACCGCCTGGCGGCCGGACACGAAAGAGGCGCTCGCCATGGCGGCGCGCAATCACGCCGCCCGCCTCGAAGCCGGCATCGAAGGGATAACGGCTGCGATCGACGCCATCCGCCCGCATCTCGCGGCCAAGTCTCTAAGCGAAATCGACAGCGCATCGGTCAATGGCGACCTGTTCTGGTCGGCACGCGACATGGCGCGCAATCTCGGCGCGCTGGCGACGGCGCAGAGCCCCGACGAGTGGAGCTATCGCGAGATCCGCAACCAGAACGACCTGTTCGCCCAGCCGATGCTGGTGCGCGCCCGCGGCGCGATGGAAGACGAACGCCGTGTCGCCGAGTTGAGCAGCGACAGGTTGCTGATGACCGCCAGCGCACTGCTGATGCTGGTGATCGGTGCCGTCGCCTTCTGGGTGTTCCGACCGATGGAAAGCGCCATCCGCCGCGCCTTCGCCGAAACCGCCGAGTCACTTTCCAGGGCTGAGGCCGCAGACCGCGCCAAGTCGGAATTTCTCGCCAATATGAGCCATGAGATTCGCACCCCGATGAACGGCGTGCTGGGCATGGCCGAGCTTCTGGCACGCACCGACCTCACGCCGCGCCAAAGAACCTTCACCGACGTCATCGTCAAATCGGGCAACGCGCTTCTGACCATCATCAACGACGTGCTCGACTTCTCGAAGATCAATGCCGGACAGCTGACGCTCGACCCCGCGCCATTCCATCTCGGCGAGGCGGTGGAGGACGTCGCAACCCTGATCTCGGCCCGCGTCGCAGAAAAGAACCTCGAGCTGATCGTCCGCATCGACCCCCGCCTGCCGACCCATGTGGTCGGCGATGTCGGCCGCTTCCGCCAGATCATCACCAACATGGTCGGCAATGCGGTCAAATTCACCGAGCGCGGCCATGTGCTGGTCGACGTGTCGGGCAGGCCGGTGGACGGCAACGTGACCCTGCAGGTGCGCGTCGAGGATACCGGAATCGGCATCCCCGCCGACAAGCTGCAGAGCGTGTTCGAAAAATTCGCCCAGGTCGACGGCAGCTCGACCCGCCGCCACGAGGGCACCGGCCTGGGCCTGGCCATCGCTGCCCGCCTCGTCGACCTGATGGGCGGCAAGATCGGTGTCGAGAGCGAACTCGGCAAGGGATCGGTGTTCTGGTTCACGGCCCTGCTCGCCGTCCATGAGGCGCGCCAGGGCGGCGGGATCGTGCCGATGGACGTCACCGGCGCTCGCGTGCTGGTCATCGACGACAATCCGGTCAACCGCGACATCCTGCTCGAACAGCTCAGAAGCTGGGGCTTCGACTGCGCTGCCGCCGAAAGCGGCGCCATCGGCCTAGCCTTCCTCGACCGCGCCGCCCAGCTCGGCGCCAGCGTCGACTGCGTCATCCTGGACTACCAGATGCCGGGCATGAACGGCGCCGACGTCGCCAAGGCGATTGCCTCCGACAGCCGCATCTCGTCGATCCCGGTGGTGCTTTTGACCTCCGTCGACCAGGTCGATTTCAGCCGCCTGGTCCTCGAATTCGGCATTGCGGCCCACCTGACCAAGCCGGCACGTTCGGCGGTGCTGCTCGGAACCGTCATCGCCGCGGTGCAGAAGGCGCGCTCACAGGCCGGACGGACGGAGTTTGTGCGCGAGCCGGTCCGCCAGGCACCGCCTGCCCTTACCGTCATCCGCGGCCCGGCGCAGGCTGCGCTCACCCACCCGGAGGTCGCGCCGCTGCAGGGCGGCACGCTCGACGTGCTGGTGGCCGAAGACAATGAGGTTAACCAGCTGGTCTTTGGCCAGATCCTTTCAGGCCTGGGCCTCAGCCACCGCATCGCCGGCAACGGCCGCACGGCGGTCGAGATGTACCGCACCTTCAAGCCGAAGCTGATCCTGATGGATGTCTCGATGCCGGAGATGAATGGCTATGAGGCGACGCGCGCCATCCGCGCCGAGGAAGCCCGAAGCGGCAGCCGCACGCCGATCATCGGCGTGACCGCGCATGCGCTGAAGGGCGACCGCGAGAAATGCATCGACTCAGGTATGGACGACTATCTGCCCAAGCCGGTCTCGCCTGACAGGCTGGGTGCCAAGATCGGCACCTGGCTGAGCGAAAGCGCCAAGCTCGTCCATTCGGCTTGAGTGCTTCCGCGCCCCTATGACTTTCCTATTTCTTCGCAGTCCCGCCTCTCTCGAATCCTGATGCGGCGGCCGCTAGCTTTCTGACGCGCCGGCCCGAGGCCTTTGGCCAGGCCGGTGCGAACAACAAGGAAGACTGCGATGCTGCGCACTCAGATGCCGCACCGGCTTGCCGGTTCTGACAAACCCCAAGCCGCCGCCCGTCCAGGCAAGCCGCGCACGAACGACAACGCGCGCGCTATCGGCCAGACCGAACCGTTCATGTTCACGCGCCTGTTCTTCGTCACCGGCGTCTTGCTGGGCGGACTGGCACTCGCCAGCATGCTCTCGACCTGACCATGAACATTGGCGACGTGATTGCGGTCGAGGACGTGATCCTCGACCTCAGGCCGGAGGGAAAGACACGGCTGCTGAAGGAACTTGCCGTGCATGCAGCCGGGCGCACCGGCTGCCCAGCGGCCGAAATCACCTCGGTGCTCGCGGCACGGGAAAGACTGGGGTCAACCGGCCTCGGTATGGGCGTAGCCATACCGCACGCCAAGATGCGCGCCCTACAACGGCCTTTCGGCGCCTTCGTCCGGCTCGGCACGCCCTGCCCCTTCGAGGCCATCGACGGGCAGGACGTCGATCTCGTCGTGCTGCTGTTGTTGCCCGAGGCCTCGCCCCAGGAACATCTCAACGTGCTAGCCAGGATCGCCCGGCTGCTGCGCGATCCAGATGCGGTCGCGCGGCTGCGCCAAGCGGCGGACGCCGTGACTATTCACCAGGTGCTCGCCTGCAGTCAGCCACGGCCGGCAGTGGCATGAATTTGCCTCAGCGGTTCTTCACGACCACGCAGGAGCCGCCGGCCTTGTGCAGGTTGGAGCAGATCGCATCGGCCTCAGTACGATCGTCGGCGCCGATCCGCACCGCATGGAAGCCGCTTTTCGGAAAGGAGGCCCGCTACAGCCATTCCTGGATGATGCGGTCCGAGGCGTGCACGCAGATGATGTCCAGCCGGTCCTCGCCGACATTTCTGAAGCCATGCGGAACATTGGCCCCGACGACGACGACGTCACCGGCACAAGCGGCCAGTTTCTCGCCGCCGACGTCGAATTCCGCCTTGCCGGCACGCACGATCCAGGTCTCCGAATAGGGATGGACGTGCTGGCCAGGGCCCTGGCCCGGCTCATTGTCGACGAGGAAGAATGACACGCCCGAGCCGTGATCCTGCCCCTCGAAGCGGGCCGTGCGGCTCTGCCCCATCCTGAGAGTTTCGCGACGGATGAGCTGATACATATTCGCCTCCCTGACATGCCCGCGCGAAGCCTCTGGACCCCAGGGTGGCGGGCAACTATCTTTGCGCAAAGATAATCCAACGATATCTTCACGTCAAGATATCTGCTCACAGACAGGGAATGAAAGATGGCGGGAACACCGGAAAATGGCGACCATGTCGACCGGCTGCGGGGGCAGTGGTCGCGCGAGCTTCCCGATCTGGACACCTCCCCGATGGCCGTGCTCGGGCGCATCTACCGCATCTCCAACCTCGTCCGGCCCGGCATCGAAGCCACCTTCGCCCGCTTCGGGCTCGACCGAGGCGAGTTCGACGTCATCAGCACGCTGCGGCGCGCCGGCCCGCCCTACCGGCTGACCCCGACCGAACTCTACAGGTCGCTGATGGTGTCGTCGGGCGGGCTCACCCACCGGTTGGGGCGGCTGGAGAAGGCCGGCTTCATCCGGCGCGAACCCTCCCCTGCGGATGGCCGCAGCATGGCGGTGGTGCTGACAGAAGCGGGGCGCGCGCGCACCGAGGCCGCCTTCCGGGACGACATGGCCGGCGAACTGGAAATGCTGGCCGGCATGCCCGCGGGGGAACTGAACGAGCTCGCCGCCCTGCTGCGCAAACTGACCCTGGCGATCGACGCAAAGCTGGCGGAGACCTGACCCGGCGAAGATACCGACAGTCAGCGGTTCCTCAGCACCACGCAGGAGCCGCCGGCCTTGTGCAGGTTGGAGCAGATCGCATCTGCCTCAGTACGGTCGTCGGCGCCGATCCGCACCGCGTAGATGCCGCTGCGGCCTATCGGTGTCCGGACGCGGCTGACAACCGGATCATGTCCGGCGAGAAGCTTGGGAAACTCCGCCTTCACCCGTAGCCACTGGCTGACGGCAGCGGCACGGCGGAAATTGCCTGCGACCTGGATACCCCAGGGCTTGATGTGGATGCTCGCCATGGCGACCGTCGCCGACATGATGACCGGCAGCTTGCGGCACGCCTCGGCGAAGGACACCTTGGGATCGAGCGGGCGGTTGGTGCCGGCATGGGTCCTGTCGGAAAAATTGTCGGCCGGCTCGCCCATGATGGCGAGCACGTATGCCTCGGTTTCAAGCGGCAGGAAACCGCCCGAAGACAGCCAGCGCGCGACGCGGTTCTCGCCGGCATTGTAGGCGGCTGCGGCCAGGCCCAGATTGCCGAAATCTGCCTTGAGCTCGCCGAGATAGCGCGCCGAGGCTGGTATCGCCTGTTCCATGTCGAACGGATCGGCCAGGCCGCGCATCGCCGCCGTGCCGGGCATGAACTGGGCAATGCCTTCCGCGCCTGCGGGGCTGACCGCATTCGCATCGAAGCGGCTCTCTTTCCAGATCAGGCGGGCAAAGAACTCGCTTGGAATGCCGTGGCGTCGGGCGTGGACATCGATGAGGTCACACACACGTGCGACATGATCCTGCTTGCGCGCGCGGGGCGGATCGGCAAGTGCGGGCAGGCACAAAACCAGCGAAACGAGGAAAGCTGGCGCTGTCCTCGTTGTCGCGCGCATCGCTATTCGGCTGCGGCCTTGCCGCCGCGCCCGAAGCGTTGCTCGATATAGTCGGCGACCATCTTCTCGAAATCGTCAGCGATGGAAGGGCCGCGCAGCGTCGCTGCCTTCTGGCCGTCAATGAAGACGGGAGCTGTCGGCGTTTCGCCGGTGCCGGGCAAGGAGATGCCGATGTCGGCATGCTTGGATTCGCCGGGCCCGTTGACGATGCAGCCCATGACCGCGACCTTGAGCTGCTCCACGCCGGGATATTTCTCGCGCCACACCGGCATGTTCTTGCGGATGCCTTCCTGAATGTTCTGGGCGAGCTCCTGGAACACCGTCGAGGTGGTGCGGCCGCAGCCCGGGCAGGCCGCGACGATCGGCACGAACTGGCGGAAGCCCATGGTCTGCAGCAATTCCTGCGAAACCTGCACCTCGCGGGTGCGGTCGCCATTGGGCTCGGGCGTCAGCGAAATGCGGATGGTGTCGCCGATACCCTGCTGCAAAAGGATGCCCATTGCCGCCGACGACGCGACGATGCCCTTCGAGCCCATGCCCGCTTCGGTCAGGCCGAGATGCAGCGCGTGGTCGGAGCGGGAAGCCAGCATGGTGTAGACGGCGATCAGGTCCTGCACCTGGCTGACCTTGGCCGACAGGATGATCTTGTCACGCGCCAGGCCGATTTCCTCGGCGAGGTCGGCCGAGATCAGCGCCGACTGCACGATCGCCTCGCGCATCACCTGGTTGGCGGTGAGCGGCGAGCCGTTCTTCTGGTTCTCATCCATCAGCCGGGTCAAAAGGTCCTGGTCGAGCGAACCCCAGTTGACGCCGATGCGCACTGGCTTGTCGTGGCGGATCGCCATCTCGACGATGTCGGCGAACTGCTTGTCCTTCTTGTCCTTGAAGCCGACATTGCCCGGATTGATGCGGTACTTGGCCAAAGCTTCGGCACAGGCCGGATGGTCGGCCAGAAGCTTGTGGCCGATATAGTGGAAGTCGCCGACCAGCGGCACATGGATACCAACGCGGGCAAGCCGGTCGCGGATGTGGGGGACGGCAGCAGCGCTCTCGTCGCGGTCGACGGTGATGCGCACGATCTCCGAGCCGGCGCGATGGAGCGCGGCAACCTGGGCGACGGTCTTGTCGATGTCGGCCGTATCGGTGTTGGTCATCGACTGCACGACGACCGGCGCGGTCCCGCCGACGATCACGCCGCCGACATCGACGGAAACCGACTGGCGGCGCGGAAATGGAGAGGAAAAGTAGCCGGTCATGAACGGCCTTCAAGCTCGAGGTATCCGCGCTTGAGGTGGCGCGCGCGGTGCGAGTTGTCAATATCGCAGGTGGTCGCGCGAGCCAAGGGCGGCGTCGACAATGATCTCCGGGCTGGTGGGCGAGACGGGCGAGCGGTCCCAGTTGCCATACCATCTCACGTCGCGGAAACCTGCCTGCGCCAGAGCCGAGGCGAGTTGGTCCTGCGTGGTGAATCGGAGCGCGCTTGGCGCAACGACAGGATCCTCCTCGCCGAAGCGGAAATGCGTCTCGTAGCGGACCAGTTGGTCGTCGGCGAAGGTCACATCGTAGTGAACCTCGACCGGGCCGACACCGGCAATGTTCATGTGCCTTCGCGTCTGCTCGCGCGTCCATCCTTGCCATGGGCGCAAGGACGGATTGCGCGTCTCGAAGACCAGGCGCCCCTCCGGCGCGAGGTGGCGGCGCAGATTGCGCAAGGCCGCACTGATCTCGTCATCCGTCAAAAACACCTGGAACACGTGGCCAGTCATGAAGATGAGGTCAAAACGCGCCTCCTGTGCCAGCCGCGCGGCATCGCTCTCGATCCAGTCGACCGCTTCGCCGCCCGGTCGGTCCCGCGCAATGGCCAGCATGGCGGCGGCCGGATCAGCACCAGTGACGCGGTGGCCCAGTCGCGCCAATTCGACGGCAACCTGACCGGTGCCGCAGCCCATGTCGAGGATGGTCCGGGGGGTATGGCCCGCCATTTCGAGATAGAAGGCTGTGTCCTCGCCTGCGGGGTTCAGCGCGTCGTAGACGGCTGCGAGACGCGGATCGGAATAGCTGACGTCGGCCATGCGAGGCTCCGGATCTGAAATGCGGCGGAGGCAGCCACCCTGTGACGTCGGGGCTTTTTGCCAGGCCGGCCTTGGGTGAACGATGCGGCATTGCCTGTCAATTGCCGGTCCATTTTCGCCCCACCTTGCGAGTCATGGTGCAAAGTTAATGGCACAGGCGCCGCCAAATTGCCTTGTTGCACGGCGAGACACCTGTATGTTGCATTGCAGCAATCCAATCAAACCACCGTCCGAAGGACTTCCGTCATGGCTGCGACCAGAACCGCCATCGTCACCGGCTCGACTTCCGGCATTGGCCTCGCCATTGCAGAGGCATTTGCGGCGGAAGGCTGCAACGTCGTCATCAACTCCTTCTCCGACACCCCGTCCGACCGCGCCATCGCCGACCGCATCGCCAGCGAACACAAGGTCGCGGCGGCCTACACCCAGGCCGATATGTCGAAGGCGGCGGAATGCCGGGCGCTGGTAGCCAGGGCCGCCGAAAGATTCGGTTCCGTCGACGTTCTGGTCAACAATGCCGGCATCCAGCATGTCGCACCGGTCGAGGAATTTCCGGTCGAGAAATGGGATGCGATCATCGCCATCAACCTGACCTCGGCGTTCCACACCATCGCCGCGGCGATCCCACTGATGAAGAAGGCAGGCGGCGGGCGCATCATCAACATTGCCTCGGCGCACGGGCTTGTCGCCTCGGCCTACAAGTCGGCCTATGTGTCGGCCAAGCACGGCATCATGGGGCTGACCAAGACCGTGGCTCTCGAGGTCGCCCGCGACAAGATCACCTGCAACGCCATCTGCCCGGGCTACGTGCTGACCCCTTTGGTCGAAGCGCAGATCCCCGACCAAATGAAGGCGCACAAGATGGACCGCGACACAGTCGTCCGCGAGGTCATGCTCGAGCGCCAACCGACCAAGGAATTCGTCAGTGTCGAGCAGATCGCGGCCACCGCCGTCTTCCTGGCCTCGCCGGCGGCAGCGCAGATCAACGGCACGCACATCTCGGTGGATGGCGGCTGGACGGCGCAATAGTCACTCGCAAAGGAAAGAAATACGCCATGACTGGAAACAGCACGGCGGAGGAGACCAAACCGATCAACGTGGCACTCCAGGGTGGAGGTTCGCACGGGGCCTTTTCCTGGGGCGTGCTCGACCAATTGCTGGAGGACGGCCGGCTCGACATCAAGGCCGTGTCGGGAACGAGTGCCGGTGCGATGAACGCCGTCGCGCTGGCCGACGGCTGGGTGCGCGGCGGCCGCGACGGTGCACGCCAGAAGCTGGACGACTTCTGGCGGGCGGTGGCGCGCAAGGGCCGTTTCAGTCCGGTGCAACGCACGCCATGGGACGTGCTGTGGGGCAACTGGTCGGTCGAGAACACGCCCGGCTACCTCTGGTTCGACACCATGTCGCGGGTGCTTTCACCCTATGTCGCCAACCCGATGAACGTGAACCCGCTCCGCGACGTGGTCGCCGAGGAGATCGACTTCGACAATGTCCGCGCCTGCAAGGACATCGACCTGTTCATCTCGGCGACCAATGTCGAGACCGGCCAGCTTCACGTCTTCAGCGACGGCGAGATCGACCTCGACACGGTGATGGCATCGGCCTGCCTGCCGCAGATCTTCCAGGCGGTCGAGATCAAGGGCGTTCCCTATTGGGATGGCGGCTATGGCGGCAATCCGGCGATCTATCCGTTCTTCCGGGCCAACGACACCGAAGACGTGCTGCTCGTCCAGATCAACCCGGTGATCCGCGAGAAAGCGCCCCGCACTGCATATGAGATCCAGAACCGGATCGACGAAATCACCTTCAATGCTGGCCTGCTGCGCGAATTCCGCGCCATCGCCTTCATCACCGAACTGATCGCCGCCGGCCGCATACCGCACGGCGAATTTCGCGACATCCGCATGCATCGCATCAACGCGGACGACGCCTTCAAGGATCTCTCGGCCTCGTCCAAGATGAACGCCGAATGGGCGTTCCTCGAATATTTGCGCGACCTCGGCCGCACGGCCGCGAGCGACTGGCTCGAGGAGAACTTTGATTCCGTGGGAAAACGCGCCACTCTCGACCTGTCCGACCAGCTCGATGACGGCCTGAGGCCGCTGCGTGGGCCTTCGCCCGGGCGACGCGTGCGCGAGTTCCTGGCAACAAGGGCCAAGCCGGCAACCATCGGCAACCAAAACTAAGCCGCGCGACGCTCGTTCTATTCGCCGGCCATTGCAGCGCGCCGAACGATTCTGGACGTTTTGTCAGGATGATCTGTCGATTACTTTTTCTGACTGTTTTGCGCCGTCCATTTGAGGTAGAAGACGCCCTTCTTCCGCTTGCTCCGGCGCGAAGGGCATGCGGCATTGCGCGCGTCCATCAGGGGGACGTTGCACCTAAGCAAGATGACGGTAGGCCGTAACCGTCCTTAACGGATAACGACCATGTCGAAGATCAGGTTCCACAAGCTTGCGGCGCTGGCCGTGCTCGTTGGTTTCGCCGTCTGGACGGCCACGGGCGAGTTCTCCTCGGTGGGCAGCGCCCAGCCGGATGCCGAAGCAAAGCCGGCCCAGGCCGAACAGCCCAAAGCGCCGGTGCGCCGCGTTGCTGTGGTTGTGCCGCAACGCGTCAACCATGCCCGCGCCATTCGCGTATCGGGCAAGACCGAGGCCGACAAACGGGCGACGCTTGCAACCCGTGCCGCCGGCATCATCGCCAGCCTGCCCGTCAAGCAGGGCAGCCACATCAAGCAGGGCGATCTGGTGCTGATGCTCGACGCCGAGGAAAAGGCCGCCGCCGTCGATACGGCGCGCGCCCTGCTCGACGAGCGCAAGGGTTCGTGGGAAGCCGCGCAGAAGCTGGTCAAGTCCGGCAACCTGCCGAAGCTCCAGGCAGATGCGGCGTGGTCGGCCTATACGCTTGCGCAGGGCCAGGTGCAGGCGGCCGAGGCCGAGCTTGCGCGCAACCAGGTCAAGGCGCCGTTCGACGGCGTCATCGACCGCGTCAGCGTCGAACTCGGCAGCGCAGTGATGCAGGGTGCGGAAATCGCCACCGTCCTCAGCCTCGACCCGATCCTGGGCAAGGGCGAGGTCAGCGAGCGCGACCTGCGCTACATCAACATCGGCGACGAAGCCGATGTGAAGCTGGTCAATGGCGAGGTGGTGAAGGGCAAGCTGCGCTACATCAGCCGCGACGCCACCGCCCAGACGCGCACCTTCCCGGTCGAGATCGCCATCCCCAACGCAGACGGCGCCATTCCCGCCGGCATGACCGCCGAGATCAACCTGCGCGCAGCCCCCGGCGATGCCGTCATCCTGCCGCGCTCGGTGGTGACGCTGAGCCACAGCGGCGACCTTGGCATCCGAGCCGTCGACAAGGACAACAAGGTGGTGTTCTTCCCGATCGACCTGATCGACGACACGCCCAACGGCCTGGTGCTGGGAGGTATCCCCGCCGAGGCCAGGGTGATCGTCGCCGGCCAGGAACTGGTCAAGGAAGGCGACATCGTGGAAGCCGTCGAAGCCGATGCCGAGACGATCAAGAAGCTGATCGGGGACACCGGCAGCACGCAATAAGGCCTGTTCCAGTCCGATTGTATCGGAACGGGCGCCAATCTTCCTGTTTGAGCATGATCTTTTCCCAAGACCGGTCCCGATTTCCTGGGATCATGTTCCAGACGACGCAGAAGCTTGAATCATAAGGACAGATCCATGGGTCTCGTCGGCTACGCCATCCGCAATGCCCGGCTCACGCTCTCCATCATGGTGTTCTTCCTGATCGCCGGCGCGCTGGCGTATCAGTCGGTTCCCAAGGAAGCCGAGCCAGACATCCAGATTCCGATCATCTATGTCAGCCTCGGCTACCAGGGCATCTCGCCCGAGGATGCCGAGCGGTTGCTGCTGCGTCCGGTCGAGACCAGGATGAAGAGCCTCTCCAACGTCAAGGAGATGCGCGCGGCCGCCTATCAGGGCGGCGGCTACGTCCTCATCGAGTTCAACGCCGGCGCCGACCTTTCGGGCGCGCTCGAGGACGTGCGCGCCAAGGTCTCCGACGCCAAGCGCGACCTGCCTCAGGGAGCCGACGAGCCGACCATCAACGAGGTCAACCTCTCGGAATTCCCAGTCATGGTGGTGACGCTCGCGGGCGACGTTCCCGAGCGGGCGCTGACGGCGGCGGCGCGCAACCTGCGCGACCGCATCGAGGAAGTGCCCGGCGTGCTCGAGGCTCCGCTGCAGGGCGCTCGCGAGGACCTCGTCGAGGTCATCATCGACCCGATGAAGCTGTCGTCCTACGGGCTCAGGCTCGAACAGCTGATGGAAGGCGTCGGCGCCTCCAACAGCCTGGTCGCTGCCGGCAACATCGAGGGCTCGGAGGGCAAATATGCCGTCAAGGTGCCGGCCCTCATCGAGACGGCGGAAGATGTCGCCAAGCTGCCGATCGTCGCCGGGCCCAATGCCGTGGTGCGCGCCGAAGACCTCGCCACCATTCGTTCGACCTACAAGGACGCCGTGACGATCACCAGGCTCGACGGCAAGCCTGCCATCGCCATCGAGGTGAAGAAGCGCACCGGCGCCAACCTCGTCGACACGGTCGACCAGGTGAAGGTGGTCGCCGACGCCTTCGTCAAGACGATGCCCGAAGGCTCCGTGGTGACCTACAGCCAGGACAAGTCGACGATGATCCGCCAGATGCTTGGCGATCTCCAGAACCACGTGATGATCGCCGTCATCCTGGTCTTCATCGTCATCCTCTACTCGCTGTCCGGTCGCGCCTCGATCCTGATCGGCCTCGCCATCCCGACGTCCTTCCTGCTCGGCATCCTGCTGCTGGCGATGATGGGTTACACGATCAACATGATCGTGCTGTTCAGCCTGATCCTGGCGGTCGGCATGCTGGTCGACGACGCCATCATCGTCACCGAATTCGCCGAACGGCGCATGTCGGAAGGCATGGATAGGAAGCAGGCCTTCGCGCTTGCGGCGCAGCGCATGGCCGGGCCGGTCATCGCCGCAACCATGACCCGCATCGCCGCCTTCTCGCCCTTGCTGTTCTGGCCCGGCATTGTCGGCGAGTTCATGAAATACCTGCCGATCACGCTGATCGTCACGCTGTCGGCGTCGATGCTCTATGCGCTGGTGTTCACCCCGACCATCGGCGCGATCATCGGCAAGGCGCATCCGGAGGACGAGCATTCCAGGCGCGACGGCCTCTATATGAAGACGGTGAAGACCGCCGTCCGCTTCCCCAAGACCGCGCTGCTTTTGACCGTCGGCCTGCTGGTCGGCGTGCAGATGTCCTATTCGAAGTGGGGCGCCGGGGTCGAATTCTTCCCCAATGTCGAGCCCGACTACGGCCTGCTCTATGTCCATGCGCGCGGCAACCTTTCGCTCGCCGAAATGGACGCCGCCACCAGGGTCGCGGAAAAGCGCATTCTCGGCTGGCCCGGCCTGAAGTCGGTCTACACCCGCGTCGGCAAGTCGCGTGGCGGCGGCGCGGAAGTCGCCGAGGACGTCGTCGGCGTCATCCAGTACGAGTTCGTCGACTGGCGCCAGCGCAAGCCCGCGCATGAGGTGCTTACCGACCTGCGCGCGGTCATGGCCGGCATTCCCGGCGTCGACGTCGAAGTGCGCGTGCCGGATGCCGGACCACCGACCGGCAAGGCCATCCAGGTGCGCCTGTCGGCCGCCGACCCGACCAACCTGAACGAGACCGCCCGCGACGTCGCGGCGATGCTGGCGACCGTTCCTGGTGTCATCGACATCGACAACGGCCTGCCGCCGCCCGGCGTCGACTGGGCGCTCAACATCGATCGCGGCAAGGCGGCCCAGTACGGCATCTCGCCGGGTTCGGTGGGCACGGCCGTGCAACTGGTGACCACCGGCCTCAAACTGTCCGAGTACCGCCCTGCAGGCGTCGACGACCCGGTCGATATCCGCCTGCGCCTGCCTGAGGATCGTCGCACGCTCGCCACCCTCGACCAGCTTCGCATCGAGACGGCGCAGGGCTCGGTTCCGATCTCCAACTTCGTGGTGCGCGAACCGCAGCCGACCGTCGGCATCCTCAACCGCATCGACGGCGCGCGCACGATCGTCGTTCAGGCCAACGTTGCGAGCGACGTCCAGACCTCGGTCGCCCAGGCCCAGGTGACGGACGCGCTGAAGAAGATGGAGATGCCCGGCATCAACTGGAAACTCGCCGGCGAGGACGAGGAGAGCAAGAACGCCTCCGACTTCCTCTCCAAGGCTTTCGGCGCGGCGATCTTCCTGATCTTCGTGGTGCTTCTGGCGCAGTTCAACAAGTTCACCAGCGTGTTCCTGGTGCTGTCTTGCGTGGTCATGTCGACCATCGGCGTCTTCCTCGGCCTGTTGCTCACCGGCCAGCCCTTCGGCATCGTCATGTCCGGCATCGGCGTGATCGCGCTGGCAGGCGTGGTGGTGAACAACAACATCGTGCTGATCGACACCTATGACCGGCTGCGCGAGGAAGGCTGGAACAAGATGGATGCGGTGCTGCAGACCTGCCGCGAGCGAGCGCGCCCGGTGGTGCTGACCGCCGTGTCGGCCATCCTCGGCGTGGCGCCTATCGCGTTTGGCCTGGGGCTCGAGATCTTCCACCACGAGACGACGATCAACGCGCCGTCGACGCAGTGGTGGATCTCGCTGTCGAGCGCCATCGTCTTCGGCCTGTCCTTCGCCACTGTGCTGACGCTGGTGGTGACGCCGGCGATGCTGATGGTGTTCACCCGCGACAAGCGCAAGAAGGGCGAGCGCAGCTGGTTCGGCAAGCTGTTCCGCTGGGGCAAGGAACGCCACTCCACGGAGACGGGCGTTGCACCGCCGCCCGAGGCAGGCGAGGTAGCGCTCCCCAAGGCTGCGGAATAGCCACAGCAACGAGCACGAAAGAGGCCGCCCGGGATGACCGGGCGGCCTTTTTCATTCGCCGGGGTTGGTGGCGCTGGGTGTTCCACCGCGCGGCGGATTTCCTGCACGTAGGGCTGAAACGTTATTCGGCGGGAGCCGCCTGAGGCACGGCCCGGAAGTCGGCATGGCGAGCAAGCCCGGCCATCAGGCTGACCACGACCAGAAGCCCCGACAGGGTCACGAAAACGGGGGCGAAGCCCGTATGCCCTGCGACGAAACCGATGGCCGAGGGCGCCACCAGGATGCCAGAATAGCCCATGGTGGTGACTACGCTCATGCCGATGTTCGGCACCACGCCCGGCTGGTTGCCGGCGGCGGAGAAAGCGATCGGCACCATGTTGGCCACTCCCAGTCCGCACATGGCGAATGCCGCAATCGCAACCCACGGACTGGGCGCGAGCCCGGCGGCGAGCATGCCGCCTGCCGCGAGCAATGCCGAGACGCGCAGCGTATTGACCGCGCCGAAGCGGTTGCGCACGCCGTCGCCGAGAAAACGCATCAGCGCCATGATGCCGGAGAAGGCAGCGAAGGCGAAGCCAGCCGTGGCGATGTCCGCTCCCAGTTCCTGCTTGAGGTAGAGCGCGGCCCAATCCAGCACCGCCCCCTCGGGCACCATGGAAAACAGCGCCATGATGCCGACCAGATAGATGGTGGGAAGGCGCGGCAGCCGGAAATGCCTGTTCTCATGAGCGATCGGCTTGTCGTCGCCGACCAGATGACGCAACGCGATCGCCGTCATGACGGTGGCTGCGACGGTGACGAAGCCGGCATGGGCGAGATAGCCAAAATTCTGGATCAGGATGCCGCCCAACGCGCCGCCGGCGAAACCGCCAAGGCTCCAGAAGCCGTGCGACGACGACATGATGGCGCGCGACAGCTTCTTTTCCACGGCGACCGCATTGGCGTTCATGGCCACATCCATGGCGCCGATCGAGCCGCCGAAGATGAACATGGTGATCGCCGCAAGCCAGACATTGGGCGCCAGAGCAACCAGCAGCAGCGCAAAGACGACGATCCAGGCAAAGCCGATCACCACCGGCCGCGAGCCGCGCCGCGACATCAGATAGCCCGAGATGGGCATCGCCGTCAGCGCGCCCAAGCCGAACACCAGGATCAACAAACCGAGCACGAACTCGCTGATGCCGAGCCTGGTCAGCAGCAGCGGAATTTGCGGCGCCCAGCTTCCTGTGACGAAACCGTTGATGAAAAAGGCGCTCGCCACGGCCCAGCGGCCGCGGTTGGCGGTGGCAGTTGCGTTCATGACGTCCATCGAGCGCGGCTCCTAGCACATGAACCCGACAACCGAAATGCAATTCAGCTCGTGACCATGGGCGAATTCTGAAGGTCATCGCGCCGATGCCAGCTCCGATCGAGGCGGCTGCGCAATCCGATCGAAGCTTTTTTAAATCGATTGAACTCGCCGTCAAGGCCGAATGACCCGCAGTCGTTGGGCCAGTGCCGAGTTACTGACACGCCCTCGCCCGATTTCCGTCCAATAGCGGCTGTAGGCAGAAACCGGAGAACTGCAGCGGACAGGCAACAACAACCGCTGCCGGGGGTTTGTCCCGCGCATTGCATGCCAATCGGGGTCTGGGGGTCGACGCTGCGCCATCGCGGCGTCGTACATTGTGGAGTCTTGTACCATGAATACCGCCCCATTCCGGCCTGCCGGATCCGTCGGCCATTTGGCGACGCCGAAATTCTCCAGATCGAAGCTGGCGCTGCTGGTCAGTGCCGCCGCAGCCGCCATGACTGTGGCCGGCTTTGTGATGGTCGGCTTGTCTGAACCTGACTCGACTCAAACCGCCGCCGTGCCGCTACATGTGACGCTGCCGCAAACAACCGACATGGCTGAAGCCCCGCCGCCATCGGAAGGCACCAGCACGCCCAAGCAGGCACGCAGCCCCACGGCCCAGATGGCGGCTCCACGGGCATCGGACACCGCGCGGCTGGAAACCTCGTCGACGCCGGAAGCTGCAGATGCGCCGAGCGAGCAGGTGGTAGCCGGCCCGGAACAGCGCGAGTTGATTGCTGCCGCACAGACAAGCTCCCAGCCCGCCTCGACCGCCCCGGATGCGACCGACACTGCGTCGATCCCGGCCGAAGGCTTGCGCGGGCCACTGGACGTCCAGGTGGCCGAAACCGAGGCGGAAATCGCCAAACTCGAGGCGGACACCGGCATGACCGAGGAGACGGAGGCCAACAGTGAAGCGCAACCGGCACCAGCAGCCCCCGCCGTCACCAAGCTGGCACCGGTCAGCCAACCCGACCTCAAGCCGGCGACCGTGACCAAACATGTCAACCTGCGCGAAGCCCCGGCCGACGAGGCCGAGGTTCTGACGGTCGTCCCGGAAAATGCGAGTATCGAGGCCGAAACCGACTGCGGCTGGTGCACGGTCGTCTACAAGGGGCAGCGCGGTTATATCTACAAGAGCTTCATCGACCGCGGCACGGCGGAGAAAGCCGCCGATGCCCCGGGGCTTTACTGAGGTCCCTCACCCGTAGACCACCAGAAGATCCTTGGCGTCGATCTGGTCGCCGGCGCGCACCAGCACTTCGGCAATCGTGCCGTCGCGCTCGGCGTGAAGAGCCGTCTCCATCTTCATCGCCTCGATCGACAAAAGCACGTCGCCGGCCTTGACCGGCTGGCCGACTGAGACGGCAAGCGTCGACACCACGCCGGGCATCGGTGCTGCGACATGGGCATCGTTGCCGGCCTCGGTCTTGCGCCGCGCCCTGGAAGCGGAAGCGCCATGCGCCCTGTCAGACACCTTGACGCGGCGCGGCTGGCCGTTGAGCTCGAAAAACACCGTCACCATGCCCTTTTCGTCGACATCACCGACGGCCAGGCAGCGGATGACCAGCGTCTTGCCCTTCTCGATGTCGACGAGCACCTCGTCTTCCGGCTCCATGCCGTAGAAATAGGTGAGCGTCGGCAGCACACTGACCGGCCCGTAGGACTCCTGAGCGTGGGCGAAGTCCGAAAACACCTTGGGGTACATCAGCCACGAGGCGAACTCGTTTTCGGAGAGCTTGCGTCCGACCTTGGCCTCGATGTCCTTGCGGCTTACCTTGAGGTCGGCTGGCTTGAGCAGCGAACCCGGACGCACGGTGATCGGCTTTTCTCCCTTCAGCACCTTCTTCTGCAGCGCTGCCGGCCAGCCGCCAGGCGACTGTCCGAGATCGCCGCGCAGCATCGACACGACCGACTCCGGGAAGGCGATGTCCTTGGCCGGGTTCTCGACATCGGCGACGCTGAGATCCTGGCTCACCATCATCAGCGCCATGTCGCCGACGACCTTCGACGACGGGGTTACCTTGACGATGTCGCCGAACATCAGGTTGACGTCGTGGTAGGCCTGCGCCACCTCGTGCCAACGGGTCTCCAACCCGAGCGAGCGCGCCTGTTCCTTGAGGTTGGTGAACTGGCCACCCGGCATCTCGTGCAGATAGACCTCCGACGCCGGCCCCTTCAGGTCACTCTCAAAGGCGGCATACTGGTTGCGCACCGCCTCCCAGTAGAAGGAGATGCGGCGGATCCAGGCCGGGTCGAGTCCAGGATCGCGATCCGAGCCGCGCAGCGCCTCGACAATCGAGCCGAGACAGGGCTGCGAGGTGTTGCCGGAGAACGCATCCATCGCCGCATCGATGGCGTCGACGCCGCTCTCGACAGCCGCCAACACCGTCGCCGCCGACAAGCCGGAGGTGTCGTGGGTGTGGAAATGAAGCGGCAGGTCGGTCGCCTCGCGCAGCGCCTTGAACAGCACCCGCGCCGCCGCCGGCTTGAGCAGGCCGGCCATGTCCTTGACAGCGATGATATGCGCCCCTGCGGCTTCAAGTTCCTTGGCGAGACCAACGTAATATTTGAGGTCGTATTTGGCGCGGGTGGGGTCGAGGATGTCGCCGGTATAGCACATCGCCGCCTCGCAGATTTTGCCCTCAGCACCGACCGCATCCATCGCCACGCGCATGTTGTCGACCCAGTTCAGGCAATCGAAGACGCGGAACAGGTCGACACCGCCTGATGCCGCCTGGCGCACGAAGTGCTGTACGACATTGTCGGGATAGTTGGTGTAGCCGACGCCATTGGCACCGCGCAAAAGCATCTGCAGCAGGATGTTGGGCGCGGCCTGGCGCACCTTGTCCAGCCGCTCCCACGGGTCTTCGGTGAGGAAGCGCATGGCGACGTCGAAGGTCGCCCCGCCCCAGCATTCGAGCGATAGCAACTGCGGCAGGGCGCGCGCATAGGTGCCGGCGATGCGGGCAATGTCGAAAGTGCGCATGCGCGTGGCAAGCAGCGACTGGTGGGCGTCGCGCATCGTCGTGTCGGTGACCAGCACCTCTTTCTGCCCGCGCATCCAGGCCGCGAATTTCTCGGGGCCAAGATGGTCGAGCTTCTGCCTGGAGCCGTCGGGGATCGGCCCGGTGAACCACGGCACGACAGGGGCCGCCGCCACCGGATTGGGCAGGGCGCGGCCGCGCGTCTCGGGGTGGCCGTTGACGGTGACGTCGGCGAGATAGTTCAGGAGCTTGGTGGCACGGTCCTGGCGTTTGACCTGTGCGAACAATTCCGGCGTCGAGTCAATGAACTTCGTCGTGTAGGAATTGTCGTGGAAGGAGGGATGGGTGATGATCGCTTCGAGGAAGGTCAGGTTGGTCGCCACGCCGCGAATGCGGAACTCGCGCAACGCCCGGTGCATGCGGGCGATGGCCTCCTCCGAGGTCGGCGCCCAAGCCGTGACCTTCTCCAGCAGCGGATCGTAGAAACGCGTGATGACCGCGCCCGAATAGGCCGTGCCGCCATCGAGGCGGATGCCGAAACCGGTGGCACCGCGATAGGCGGTGATGCGGCCATAGTCGGGAATGAAATTGTGTTCGGGATCCTCCGTCGTGATGCGGCATTGCAAGGCATGGCCGTTCAGCCGGATGTCTGCCTGCGCGGGCACCCCCGATTCCGGCGTGCCGATGGCATAGCCGTCGAGGATGTGGATCTGCGCCTTGACGATGTCGATGCCGGTCACCTGCTCGGTGACGGTGTGCTCGACCTGGATGCGCGGGTTGACCTCGATGAAGTAGAACCTGCCGCTGTCGGCATCCTGCAGGAACTCGACGGTGCCGGCACCGATATAGCTCGTCTCCCGCGCGATCTTCAGCGCATGGCCGCACAGCTCGTTGCGTTGGGCATCGCCCAAATAAGGCGCGGGCGCCCGCTCGACGACCTTCTGATTGCGGCGCTGGATCGAGCAGTCGCGCTCGAACAGGTGCACCGCATTGCCATGCGTGTCACCCAGCACCTGCACCTCGACATGGCGGGCGCGCTCGATCAGCATTTCGAGGTAGACCTCGTCCTTGCCGAAGGCGGCCTTGGCCTCGCGCTTGCCCTCCATCACCTCGCGAGCAAGATCGGCCTCGCTGCGTATGGCGCGCATGCCGCGACCGCCGCCGCCCCACGACGCCTTGAGCATCACCGGATAGCCGATCTGGGCGGCGAGCTTCTTCACCTCTTCCATGTCGTCGGGCAGCGGATCGGTCGCAGGCACCACCGGCACGCCGACCTCGATAGCGAGGTTGCGGGCGGCCACCTTGTTGCCGAGGCGGCGCATCGTCTCCGGCTTCGGACCGATGAAGGTGATGCCGTTTTCGGCACAGGCATCGGCAAACTCAGGGCTTTCCGACAAAAGTCCGTAGCCGGGGTGGATCGCGTCGGCGCCGGACAGCTTGGCGACGCGCATGATCTCATCGATCGACAGGTAGCTCTCGATCGGCCCCATGTCCTTGGCCAGCCACGGGCCGCGGCCGACCTGGTAGCTCTCGTCGGCCTTGAAGCGATGCAGCGAATATTTGTCCTCTTCCGCCCAGATCGCCACGGTTTTGAGCCCCAGCTCGTTGGCCGCGCGGAACACGCGGATGGCAATTTCGGATCTGTTGGCGACGAGGATCTTGCTGATCGGCACGTAGTCTCTCCCGGCACTGGAAATTCAGTGACGGCGAATGATTATCGGGAAAATGCTGCAGTGCAACCTAAAACGCACAGCATTAAATCGATTTAGCTTCCGTAGCGTCAGAACACTCCTTTTTGCATGCCGGCAAACAAAAATGCCCGGCGCGGAGCGCCGGGCATCTGCTGGAAAACAGTGCGTTCAGAATTACTTCTGCTGCACGTAGGTGTACTTGCCGTCGGCGCCCTTCTGCCACTCGTACATGACGTAGCCCGGCAGCTTCGGATCGCCCTTCTCGTCAAATGCGAGCTCGCCGAGAGCGGTCTTGAACGGCCCCTTCTCCTTCATGGCCTTGGCCACTTCCTGCGTGTCGGTCGAGCCGGCCGCCTTGGCGGCGTCGGCAATCACCTGCATCGCAGCGTAGGCGTAGAGCGTATAGGCTTCTGGCTCAAAGCCCTGGGCGCGGAACTTCTCGACCAGATCCTTGTTCTCGGGGATCAGGCGCGGATCGGGACCGAAGGTGTTGAGCGTGCCGGCAACGGCGTCGCCAGCGATCGAAGCCAGTTCGTTGGAGACGATGCCGTCGCCCGAAACCAGCGTCGCCTTGAGGCCCTGGTCGGCCGACTGGCGGATGATCAGGCCGGCTTCGGTGTGCAAGCCGCCCCAATAGACGATCGAGACGCCGGCTTCCTTCATCTTGGCGATAAGGGCCGAGAAGTCCTTGTCGCCGACGTTGACGCCTTCGTACATGACTTCGGTGACGCCGGCGGCGTTCATCGCCTTCTTGGTTTCGTCAGCGAGGCCCTGGCCGTAAGGCGTCTTGTCATGGATGACGGCGATCTTGGCATCCTTGAACTTCTCCGCCAGGAAGGCGCCGGCGATGCCGCCCTGCTGGTCGTCACGGCCGCAGGTGCGGAAGGTGTTCCACAGGCCGCGCTCGGTGAACTTCGGGTTGGTTGCCGCCGGGGTGACTTCGAGGATGCCGTTCTCGGCATAGACTTCCGAGGCCGGGATCGAAACGCCCGAGTTGAAGTGACCGACCACGAACTTGACGCCGTCGGCGACGAACTTGTTGGCGACAGAGATGCCCTGCTTCGGATCGGAGACGTCGTCGCCGACCACGACCTTGATCTGCTCGCCATTGATGCCGCCGGCCGCGTTGATGTCCGCCGCGGCCTGCTCAGCGCCCTTCTGGAGCTGCGCGCCGAAGGCGGCGTTGGGGCCGGTGATCGGGCCCGCGACAGCGACGATGACATCGGCCCATGCGCTGCCGCTGAACGCCACAAGCGCGGTCAGTGCAACAGCCGACAAAAGTGACTTTTTCATTGAAACACTCCCATTAATTGAGTGGGCGTGAATTTTCTTTCATGCGATGCCCACCCATATCGCAGAAAGGTAGGTTTGCCGATTTTCCGGCAGTTGTCACGCCTATTCATTGGCGAATAGGCGCCATTGATTAACGTCAGGACTTGGATTTCCAGGAAAGTGGCGAGGCTTTTTCATATAGCCAATGATACTGAGTCACCATCTGGTTGGTTCTTGTGTATTTATATCCAAGCGTAGCGAGAACGAGCAGGACTATAGTGTCGACGACATAGTACTGCAGGCTGAACATGGTGCCATTGAACAAGGCGTGGTGGATGAAGCGCACGCCGACGCCAAGGCCTAGTATGTAGACAACGAGTTGCGGGTAGGACCGCCACGTCTGCGCGCAGGCGCGCCCGGTCATCCATGCCGCCCACCCGCCGAGCAGGCAGGTGACGAAAAAGAACTGCAGGATCGACGGTTCCTCGTAGATGATGCCTTGCATGTTGGAACCTCCTAGTGGCGGCCGCCTTCGAGATAGGCCGCGCGGACTTCGGGATCGGCGAGCAGGTCCTTGCCGGTGCCGCTCATCGTGACCGCACCGTTGACCATGACATAGCCGCGCGTCGCCAGCTTGAGCGCGCCGAAGGCGTTCTGCTCGACCAGGAAGACGGTCAGCCCCTGGGTGCGGTTGAGCTCGCGGATGGCGTCGAAGATCTGCTTGACGATGAGTGGCGCAAGTCCCAGCGACGGCTCGTCGAGCAACAGCAGCTTTGGCCGGGCCATCAAGGCGCGGCCGATCGACAGCATCTGCTGTTCGCCACCCGAAAGCGTGCCGCCGCGCTGGCTGATGCGCTCCTTGAGGCGCGGGAACAGGGCGAAGACCTTTTCGACGTCCTCATCGAAATGTTTGAGGTTGTCGAGGCTGGCGCCCATCTGCAGGTTTTCCATCACCGTCATGCGCGGGAAGATACGCCGGCCCTCGGGCGACTGCGCGATGCGCAGCCTGGCGATCTCGTGCGTGGGCATTTCGGTAATGTCGGTGCCGGCAAAGGTGATGGTGCCGCGGCGCGCCCGCGGGCTGCCGAATATGGTCATCATCAGCGTCGACTTGCCGGCGCCGTTGGCGCCGATGAGTGCTACAATCTCGCCTTTGTTGACCGAGACATTGACGCCGTTCAACGCCCGGATGTTGCCGTAGTAGGTCTCGACGCCCCTGATTTCGAGCAAGGCATTTTCAGTCACTTGCCACCTCCGCGCTTGGCTTTCGCCGGCTTGGCCGCTTCACGCGCCAGCGCCTTGGCCTGCCCCACCCAGTCTTCTCGCTCGATACGTCCGTCGAAGGCGAGATAGGCCTCCGCCGCAGCAATGTCGGCCTTCTTCCATGCGGCTATCTGGTCGATGTGGAAGATGCCGTGCTTGTTGAGCTTGCTTTCGTTCACCGGCCCGATGCCCTTGATCTGGGTGAGCCGGTCTGCAACGCCGCCGCGCGGCGCAGCAAGCGCATTGAAGATCTTGGCGGCTGGCGCCTTGGCCGGTTTGGCAGCGGCTGCCGGTTTGGCCAACGTCGCACCCTTGGGCGCAGGTGTTGCTTTTGCCGGCACCTTGGCAGCCGCAGCCTTCGGCGCCGGCGTAGCGGCCGGAGCCTTGGCCTGCGGCGCAGCCATCTGCCCGGCGGCTGGCGTCGCTGCTGGCTTGGCAGAAACTGCCTCGCTTGCAGGCTCGTCGGCTGCCTTGGCCTTCGCCGCGACCTGGTCCGCCTTTGAGGCCCCCTTGGAAACGGTTACGATCTCGCCCTCGAGGTGACTGATCGTGTCGCTGATGGGGCCGGCCATCATCGAGGCCGATGAGCTCGGACCATGGGCTGGATCGGGCACGCCCTCCAGTTCCTCGATGACCTGCTCGTCGCCGACCTCGACCAGGACGGTTGCGACCTCCTCGTCGTCGACGCCGAGATAGGCGGCGATGACCTTCGGGTCGGTGCGGACGGAGGTCGGGTCGCCATCAGAGATCTTGCGGCCGTATTCCAGTACCACGACGTGGTCGGAAATCTGCATGACAACCGACATGTCGTGCTCGATGAGCAGGATCGACGTGCCGGTGTTGTCCTTGATGTCGTTGAGCAGCGTGTTGAGCGCCAGAGACTCCTTGGGGTTGAGACCGGCGGCCGGCTCGTCGAGGCACAGCAGTTCGGGGCCGGTGCACATAGCGCGGGCGATCTCGAGCCGCCGCTGCGCGCCATAAGGCAGATCGCCGGCGGGATCGTCGGCGCGGTCGATCAGTTCGGCCTTCTCCAGCCAGTGCTTGGCAAGCTCGACCGACTCGGCGGAGGCTTTGCGGTAGCCGCCGAGGCCCAGCAGGCCCATGATGGTATAGCCCGAGGCCTTCATCAGCTTGTTGTGCTGCGCCACCAGCAGATTTTCGAGCAGCGTCATGCCCGAGAACAGCCGGATGTTCTGGAAGGTACGTGCAACCTTGGCCTTGGCCGTGATCTGGAAGTCGGGCATGCGCTCGAGCAGGAATTCCCCGCCCTCGCGGCCGTTGAAGCGGATCATGCCCTCGGTCGGCTTGTAGAAACCGGTGATGCAGTTGAAGACGGTGGTCTTGCCGGCACCGTTCGGGCCGATCAGCGCGGTGATCTCGCCGCGCTTGGCCTCGAAGGACAGGTCACCGATGGCAACCAGGCCGCCGAACTTCATCGACAGATGCTCGACCTGGAGGATTGGCTTGGTCATGGCAACGCTCGCGCTCATCAGCCGTGTCCTTCCTTGGTGAAGGCACCAGAGACAGCCTTTCGCTTGTACAGGAAGGCGGTGGGCTCTCGACTACCGACGAAACCTCTTGGCTTCCACAGCATCACGATCACCATGGCCATGCCGAACAAGAGCATCCGGTAGAGTTCCGGCGTGAAGTCGGGACCGAAGACCAACTTGAGGAACTCCATCTCGCGCAGGATCTCGGTGCCGCCGATCATGACCACCGCCGCGACCGCGATGCCGGTCAAAGACCCCATGCCGCCGAGCACCACGATGGCCAGAATGATCGCCGATTCCAGGAAGACGAAGGATTCAGGCGAGACGAAACCCTGGCGCGCGGCGAAGAACGAGCCGGCGAAGCCGCCAAACATCGCGCCGGTGGCGAAGGCGGTGAGCTTGGTCGTCGTCGTGTTGATGCCGAGCGAGCGGCAGGCGATCTCGTCCTCGCGCAGCGCTTCCCAGGCGCGGCCGACAGGCATGCGGCGCAAGCGGATCGTCACGAAAGCGGTCAGCAGCGCCAAAAGCAGGATCAGGTAGTAGAGGAAGATCTTGTAGTAGGCGCCCGACTGGGCGATGCCGAGCACCTTGGCGATGTAGTTCGGGTCGGAAACGTTGAACGACATCAGGCCGAAGAAGCTGACTTTCGGGATTCCCGAAATGCCGGCCGCACCATTGGTCACTTCGCGCCAGTTGATCAGCACCAGGCGAATGATCTCGCCGAAGGCCAGCGTGACGATCGCCAGATAGTCGCCGCGCAGGCGCAGGACCGGGAAGCCGAGCATGACGCCCCAGAAGGCGGCCATGCAGCCGGCCACCGGCAAGAGGATCCAGAACGACCAGCCGAGATGGGTGGCGAGCAACGCATAGGCATAGGCACCGACCGCGTAGAAGGCGACGTAGCCGAGGTCGAGCAGGCCGGCGAGGCCAACGACGATGTTGAGGCCCCAGGCCAGCATCACATAGATCAGGATCTGGATGCCGAAATTGTCGACCCATTTGAGCGAGCCCTGGAAGCCGAACAGGGCCACCATCAGCACCGGATAGACGAACATCACCGCGATCGCGATTTTGTTGAAGTTCTGGCGCACGAAGCCGGGCTCTTCGGCGACGACCGGCGCCTTGGCCTTCAAGGCCTTGCGGCGCTCGATCTCGGGCCGGATGAAGGCAACAGTCACGAAACGCCCGAGCATCACCAGCCCGACGACGATGGCCAGCAGGCCCCAGCGCGGAACAAGGATCAGTTCGTTGCGGATGTTCTGGTCGGTCCTGAGGCCGATGAACAGGAAGAACAGGCCAAAGGAGATGACACCCGCATAGAGCGCCTCTCGAATCCCGCGCTGGAAGGGGTTGGCCGACTCTTCATGGGAAGCTTGCGCGATATTGGCCATTGTCTCAGACCTTCTCGACTTCAGGCCGGCCCAGGATGCCGGAGGGCAGGAAGATGAGCACGATGGCGAGGATCGAGAATGCCGCGACATCCTTGTAGTCGATCGAGAAATAGGCCGACCACATGCTTTCGATGAAGCCGATCAGCAGCCCGCCGAGGACAGCACCCGGCAGCGAGCCGATGCCGCCGAGAACGGCCGCTGTGAAAGCCTTGACGCCGGGAACGAAGCCGTCGGAGAAGGCGACGACGCCGTAGTACATCAGGAACAGCGTGCCCGCGACCGCGGCAAGGGCCGCGCCCATGATGAAGGTGATGGAGATCGTCCGGTCGACGTCGACGCCGAGCAGCGCGGCCATCTTGCGGTCCTGCTCACAGGCGCGCTGGGCGCGCCCCAGCGCGGTCTTGTTGACGAGATACCAGAATATCGCCAGCAACGAGGCCGTGACGACGACGATGATGATCTGCTTCAGCGAGATCGAGATGCCCGCGACATTGTAGACCTGGCTGACCATCGGCGGGATCGGCTTGTTGCGCGGCCCCTGGGTCACCTGCACGAAGTTGGACAGGGCAATCGACATGCCGATGGCGGTGATCAGCGGCGCCAGCCGGAACGAGCCGCGCAGCGGCCGGTAGGCGACCTTTTCGATCGTCCAGTTGTAGAGGCTGGTGAGCAGCATCGCCACGATCATCATGACCAGAAGGGCGATGACCACCGGCACCGAGGTGAACATGGCGGCAAGGATCAGGAACACGATCAGGGCGGTGAAGGCACCGAGCATGAAAATGTCGCCATGGGCGAAATTGATCATGCCGATGATGCCATAGACCATCGTGTAGCCGATGGCGATGAGGCCATAGATGGACCCCAGCGTCAGCCCATTGACCAGCTGCTGGACGAAATACTGCATATGGATGCGGCTCCCCTGGAATGTCGCGCATTGCACGCATTCCTTTTGATCTTTCCCCTAGTCCTAAAGTTTCGAGCCTGGATTGCAACGTGATTCTTCGAACCCGTCGCGGCTTGTCGGGCAGCCTTCATGACCGCCTCGTTCATTATGTGATCCAAGCTCTGGACCATCGCGAAACCTATCATTGGCTCAACGCAATGTCTTTGCGGAATCCGGCCATTTCGTGCACGGCCATCGAAGAATGTAGCGCCAAAACAAGCGACCGCAACAGTTCCTTGCGCCTTTTCGTCGATCTCCCTCCTCAAGATTGTCCAGACATATTGGCCGTTTCCGACACCCGCTATACGACTATTTGACTATGAGACCGGCCGCGCCGCTCGGACATCGGTCCAGTGCGGTCTACTCATGTTCGCTCAGGAAATGCGCCCGACGCGCCAATCCAGGTCGTCAGCCGCAACCGCATGAGGGAAACAAAAAAAGCGGGCACCCGAAGGCGCCCGCTTGATCTGCAAGCTTGATTGGACGGCTCAGTTCATCGTTGGGATGACGAACTCGGCGCCGTCCTTGATTCCGCTCGGCCAGCGCGAGGTGACCGTCTTGGTCTTGGTATAGAAGCGGAACGCGTCCGGGCCGTGCTGGTTGAGATCGCCGAAGGACGACGCCTTCCAGCCACCGAAGGTGTAATAGGCGATCGGCACCGGGATCGGCACGTTGACGCCGACCATGCCGACCTGGACGCGGGATGCAAAATCACGCGCGGCATCGCCGTCGCGGGTGAAGATGGCGACGCCGTTGCCCATCTCGTGGTCGTTGGCGAGCTTGATGGCGTTCTCGTAAGTGGGCGCACGCACCACCGACAGGACCGGTCCAAAAATCTCTTCCTTGTAGATGCGCATGTCGGCGGTCACGTTGTCGAACAGGCAGCCGCCCATGTAGAAGCCGTTCTCGTAGCCCTGCATCTTGAAGCCGCGGCCGTCGACCACGAGCTTCGCACCTTCCTTGACGCCAATGTCGACGTAGCCCTTGATGCGCTCGAGCGCCT